>NZ_CP014689.1:0-1815000 GCF_002005485.1 Gluconobacter albidus
GGGCTTCTGGGGCGGCGGGGATGACGGTCTTTGAAAATTGAATATGGAATTGGAAGGGATATGTTGGCGGCGTTTTGGTGCTGGTGATTTAGGATTAAGTTCCTGGGTCTAAGTATCGGAGATGTTGGTTGATGTATCTTTTAGATGCTTCGAATAGCCTAACGTTTTTGATATTTGGGTTTGTGGGATTGAACCTGAGAGTTTGATCCTGGCTCAGAGCGAACGCTGGCGGCATGCTTAACACATGCAAGTCCGCACGAAGGTTTCGGCCTTAGTGGCGCGGACGGGTGAGTAACGCGTAGGGATCTATCCACGGGTGGGGGGGACAAACTTCGGGAAACTGGAGCTAATACCGCATGATACCTGAGGGTCAAAGGCGCAAGTCGCCTGTGGAGGAACCTGCGTTCGATTAGCTAGTTGGTGGGGGTAAAGGCCTACCAAGGCGATGATCGATAGCTGGTTTGAGAGGATGATCAGCCACACTGGGACTGAGACACGGCCCAGACTCCTACGGGAGGCAGCAGTGGGGAATATTGGACAATGGGGGAAACCCTGATCCAGCAATGCCGCGTGTGTGAAGAAGGGTCTTCGGATTGTAAAGCACTTTCGACGGGGACGATGATGACGGTACCCGTAGAAGAAGCCCCCGGCTAACTTCGTGCCAGCAGCCGCGGTAATACGAAGGGGGGCTAGCGTTGCTCGGAATGACTGGGCCGTAAAGGGCGCGTAGGCGGTTTGGACAGTCAGATGTGAATCCCCGGGCTTAACCTGGGAACTGCATTTGATACGTCCAGACTAGAGTTCGAGAGAGGGTTGTGGAATTCCCAGTGTAGAGGTGAAATTCGTAGATATTGGGAAGAACACCGGTGGCGAAGGCGGCAACCTGGCTCGATACTGACGCTGAGGCGCGAAAGCGTGGGGGAGCAAACAGGATTAGATACCCTGGTAGTCCACGCTGTAAACGATGTGTGCTGGATGTTGGGTAACTTAGTTACTCAGTGTCGAAGCTAACGCGCTAAGCACACCGCCTGGGGGAGTACGGCCGCAAGGTTGAAACTCAAAGGAATTGACGGGGGCCCGCACAAGCGGTGGAGCATGTGGTTTAATTCGAAGCAACGCGCAGAACCTTACCAGGCTTGCATGGGGAGGACCGGTTCAGAGATGGACCTTTCTTCGGACCTCCCGCACAGGTGCTGCATGGCTGTCGTCAGCTCGTGTCGTGAGATGTTGGGTTAAGTCCCGCAACGAGCGCAACCCTTGTCTTTAGTTGCCAGCACTTTCAGGTGGGCACTCTAGAGAGACTGCCGGTGACAAGCCGGAGGAAGGTGGGGGATGACGTCAAGTCCTCATGGCCCTTATGTCCTGGGCTACACACGTGCTACAATGGGCGGTGACAGTGGGAAGCTACATGGTGACATGGTGCTGATCTCTAAAAGCCGTCTCAGTTCGGATTGTACTCTGCAACTCGAGTACATGAAGGTGGAATCGCTAGTAATCGCGGATCAGCATGCCGCGGTGAATACGTTCCCGGGCCTTGTACACACCGCCCGTCACACCATGGGAGTTGGTTCGACCTTAAGCCGGTGAGCGAACCGCAAGGACGCAGCCGACCACGGACGGGTCAGCGACTGGGGTGAAGTCGTAACAAGGTAGCCGTAGGGGAACCTGCGGCTGGATCACCTCCTTTCAAGGATGTTTCCTGACACGTTGGGAAACTCCGAAATAAAAGTCCTTGGCCAGATTGGCTAAGGCGCCAGACAATTCTGGATGATCGGCCTCAGGGCGCCGTCAACATATCCCTTCCTATAATTTTCCCGGGCTAGTAGCTCAGTTGGTTAGAGCACACGCTTGATAAGCGTGGGGTCGGAGGTTCAAGTCCTCCCTGGCCCACCATGGGTTTCGGATTTCGGAGTTTGGGGGCATAGCTCAGCTGGGAGAGCACCTGCTTTGCAAGCAGGGGGTCGTCGGTTCGAACCCGTCTGCCTCCACCAGTCATGGTTGAGACCTTGGTCTCCCCTGAGTGGTGAAAAGCTCGAAATCTGGTCCATACGGGAAAATCATAGGAAACGGGACGTCTGTTTCCTGATCCTGTCTCCACGAAGTTGGATGACGCGTCAGGGATGTTGGGTCTTTTAGAGTGTGAATAGGTTGGTGCGCAGTCTGCGTGTGCCATTTCCGGGTTGGTCTGACCCGTTGCTTTGAAGCTTAGGCTTTGAAGGGACGTTAAGGAAATGGAGAACACATTCAGACAGCGTGAAGAAAAGTGTGACTGACACCGCATAAGTGCGGAAGTCGGCAGCATCTTTATGGTGTGGCTGGTTTCTGTGCATGTGTCTTTGTCTTCGGATAAAGAATGGTGTGAGAATGAGAAGGGCGTTCGGTGGATGCCTTGGCACTAAGAGGCGATGAAGGACGTGGTACGCTGCGAAAAGCCATGGGGAGCCGCGAACAGGCTTTGATCCGTGGATGTCCGAATGGGGCAACCCCCTCGCAAGAGGATCATGCACTGAATACATAGGTGTATGAGGCAAACCCGGGGAACTGAAACATCTCAGTACCTGGAGGAAAAGACATCAACAGAGATTCCGCTAGTAGTGGCGAGCGAACGCGGAGCAGGCCAATGCCTGATCAGGAAGAAGCAAAACGGTCTGGAAAGTCCGGCAATAATGGGTGATAGCCCCGTATGCGTAGTGTTCTGATGAGGATTCGAGTAGGGCGGGGCACGTGAAACCCTGTCTGAACATGGGGGGACCACCCTCCAAGCCTAAATACTCCTTAGTGACCGATAGCGAACAAGTACCGTGAGGGAAAGGTGAAAAGCACCCCGATGAGGGGAGTGAAAGAGACCTGAAACCGGACGCCTACAAGCAGTCGGAGCCTCTTATGGGGTGACGGCGTACCTTTTGTATAATGGGTCAGCGAGTTTCTGTTTGCAGCGAGCTTAAGCCGTTAGGTGTAGGCGTAGCGAAAGCGAGTCTGAATAGGGCGAATGAGTTGCTGGCAGAAGACCCGAAACCGAGTGATCTAGCCATGGCCAGGCTGAAGGTGCGGTAACACGCACTGGAGGGCCGAACCCACGCCTGTTGAAAAAGTCGGGGATGAGCTGTGGCTAGGGGTGAAAGGCCAATCAAACTCGGAGATAGCTGGTTCTCCGCGAAATCTATTGAGGTAGATCGTCGGGTGTTTACCCTGGGGGGTAGAGCACTGGATGGGCTAGGGGGGCCCAAAGCCTTACCAAACCTAACCAAACTCCGAATACCCAGGAGTATAGCCCGGCAGACAGACAGTGGGTGCTAAGGTCCATTGTCGAGAGGGAAACAGCCCAGACCACCAGCTAAGGCCCCTAAATCGTGGCTAAGTGGGAAAGGATGTGGGGATTCCAAAACAACCAGGAGGTTGGCTTAGAAGCAGCCATCCTTTAAAGAAAGCGTAATAGCTCACTGGTCTATTAGAAACCCTGCGCCGAAAATGTAACGGGGCTCAAGCCACGTGCCGAAGCTGTGGGTGCATTCTTTGAATGCGCGGTAGCGGAGCGTTCCGTAAGTCTGCGAAGGAGACGGGGTGACCCTCTCTGGAGATATCGGAAGTGCGAATGCTGACATGAGTAGCGACAAACAGTGCGAGAAACACTGTCGCCGAAAGTCCAAGGGTTCCTGCGCAAGGTTAATCCACGCAGGGTGAGCCGGCCCCTAAGGCGAGGGCGAGAGCCGTAGTCGATGGGAACCAGTTTAATATTACTGGGCCTGCCAGAAGTGACGAATGAGAGATGTTGTCTGTCCTTAACGGATTGAACAGGCTTTTCAATCATTCCAGGAAATAGCTCTGGCGTATAGACCGTACCCGAAACCGACACAGGTGGACTGGTAGAGAATACCAAGGCGCTTGAGAGAACGATGCTGAAGGAACTAGGCAAATTGCTCGTGTAACTTCGGGATAAACGAGACCCAACCGTGGGCAACCATGATTGGGTGGCACAGACCAGGGGGTAGCGACTGTTTAGTAAAAACACAGGGCTCTGCGAAATCGTGAGATGACGTATAGGGCCTGACGCCTGCCCGGTGCCGGAAGGTTAAGAGGAGGTGTGCAAGCACTGAATTGAAGCCCCGGTAAACGGCGGCCGTAACTATAACGGTCCTAAGGTAGCGAAATTCCTTGTCGGGTAAGTTCCGACCTGCACGAATGGCGTAACGACTTCCCCACTGTCTCCAGCATCGACTCAGCGAAATTGAATTCCCCGTGAAGATGCGGGGTACCCGCGGTCAGACGGAAAGACCCTATGAACCTTTACTGCAGCTTTGCAGTGGCATCAGAGACATTCTGTGTAGGATAGGTCGGAGGCTTTGAAGCCGGGGCGCCAGCACCGGTGGAGCCATCCTTGAAATACGACCCTGAATTTTTCTGATGTCTAACCGAGACCAGTAAGCCTGGTCCGGGACCCTGCATGGTGGGCAGTTTGACTGGGGCGGTCGCCTCCCAAAGTGTAACGGAGGCGCGCGATGGTGGGCTCAGGCCGGTCGGAAACCGGCTGTCGAGTGCAATGGCATAAGCCCGCCTGACTGTGAGAGTGACAGCTCGATCAGAGACGAAAGTCGGCCATAGTGATCCGGTGGTCCCACGTGGACGGGCCATCGCTCAACGGATAAAAGGTACTCTAGGGATAACAGGCTGATCTCCCCCAAGAGTCCACATCGACGGGGAGGTTTGGCACCTCGATGTCGGCTCATCACATCCTGGGGCTGGAGCAGGTCCCAAGGGTTCGGCTGTTCGCCGATTAAAGTGGTACGTGAGCTGGGTTTAGAACGTCGTGAGACAGTTCGGTCCCTATCTGCCGTGGGTGTAAGAGACTTGAGAGGATTTGTCCCTAGTACGAGAGGACCGGGATGAACATACCTCTGGTGCACCGGTTGTCACGCCAGTGGCACAGCCGGGTAGCTAAGTATGGACGGGATAACCGCTGAAAGCATCTAAGCGGGAAACCCACCTCAAAACTAGGTCTCATAGAGCCGTGAGAGACCATCACGTTGATAGGCCGGGTGTGAAAGTGCAGTAATGCATGCAGCTAACCGGTCCTAATCGCTCATACTTCTCACATCAAACACATGCACAGAAATCAGCCACACTCTCTTCATAAAAACGCACCAACCTCCACCCTCTCTCAAAAGACAGGGTGGGCTGGAAGACCTGGTGGCCATTGCGAGGGCCCTACACCCGATCCCATCCCGAACTCGGCCGTGAAATCCCTCAGCGCCTATGATACTGCACCTTAAGGTGCGGAAAAGTCGGTCGCCGCCAGGTCCCCCAGCCCACTCACACCACAAAAAATACCCCAACATCAAAAACACCACCGCGGGGTGGAGCAGCCCGGTAGCTCGTCAGGCTCATAACCTGAAGGCCGCAGGTTCAAATCCTGCCCCCGCAACCACAGATTCCGACACTCCCGTGAGTACAGCTCCGGGAGTGTTTCTTTTTTCAGCCTTTCCAATGGCTTGCCGCTCGATCCAGGTCAGGATCGTTCCCAGTTCCCCATATAGCATCGCGACGAAGGCCGTGAGACGTCGGCTTCGTCTTTATCGCCTCAGTCTCCCTTTGGATCAGCTTTGTCCAAGGGCGCTAGCTGGACTTGGGCGGGTCGGACTTGTTGCTCCGATGCCCGCAACATTCTCTGTCAACTTGGAAGCCTTCTATTGTGCTCCCAATTATACCCCTGTGCCTTTATCGGTGGCGGAATTACAAACTGCAGCGGTAGGTTGGGTGGGACGCGATTAGAAAGGCAATCCAGTCAGTCGCCTCGTTCTTACCGATGGAGCCTGCGATAGTCTTTTGGCTGCGTTGGTTGGCTTGTTGGAAGAAATGGTCGCACCAGAGTCGCGGGGGCCTCTGCGGCTTGCTTGTTCTTCTGCAGCACTTCGCCGCAAACTTGAGACTGGCTTGGATCTCAAGAGCGTCAACGATAAGCGTTGGAGCTCCATATCCGTCAGTCGAGATGATAAGCTCTGTACTATACCATGGTGAAGGGATTGAAGAACTATTAATTGAATCTTTTACGGCCTGGTTTTTGGCTATAGCGGGCAGGTATTAATGGTTCTGGCTGATGATTTTTGCTCTGCGTTTTGAACAGAACAAGGGCCCCATGTTCTGGATGACTACGCCATCGGCGTTGATCCGTTCCAGGAACCGGAAGCTGCGCATGCTGCAGACGATACTGGCCAGCCCGATCCTCATGGTTGCCCGAGGTCTGGCTGAGGTTCGGACAAACAGTCCCGTCTTTGATTTCTGATCGGCAAAGACATGCTCGACATAGGGTCGGATAACGGATTTTCCGGCATTGGACCGCTAGATATGCTGCAGCATGGGTTTGAGATGCGGCTTTTTCCTGTGAATCTCCGAGACAAAACCATGCCTGTCCTTATGAGACAGCTTTAAGGGTTTGTCCCGCCCATCTTTTGGGAGCCGTCCTTCTCGGTCCACGCAGGGGAAGTAGAATCACAGAGACAGCTTCAAAACCACGGGGTTTCCCAAACCCTCCAGATCGCAACGTTCTCATGCTGGTGATATAAGGTCGCGATGAGTTCTATTGCGAATTAGTCGCATAATTAATAATCCCCAATGTTGCGTAATGTTGATTGTCCAAGGAGGCAAACAGATATAGCTAATGCGAAGCGTTCTCATTCAGGTTTGGAAAAATGTATCACTGTCAGAATGTCGTCCGTCTCTGTTCGTGTTCATTTATTTTCGGTTGTCTTGCGGGTACGATGCTTGGAAACTCGGCATGCGCAGCCGCTTCAACAGAGGTGAAATCTGAGCCCTCGAAAACAGGTTCGTCAAAATCATCAAAAAAGCCCCTAGAGCCCGGTGCGCAAGCCCTCAATTATAGCGGAAGCACACAGTCTAACGGCCAGGAAAAGCTGACAGTCTGGGGAAAGAACCATTCCCAATTGACGGGTAAGTCCCCAAACCGGAAATATACAGCATCTCTGCTTGATACGCCCCGCTCGGTTTCTGTTGTGACCCAGGAACAGATGAAACTGGTGAACGCGACCTCTTTTGAAGAAGCCATGCGAACCGTTCCAGGGGTAAGTTTCCGAGGTGGAGACGCTTATGCCATTCCTGGTGGTAACTATCCGGTGATCCGCGGTTTTGGTTCTTATAGTAACATGTTCATTGACGGATTGCGGGACAGTGGCGTCAGTCAACGCGAAGTATTCGATGTCGAAGAGATAGAGGTCCTGAAAGGTCCGGGGTCGGTGTATGGCGGTCGTGGTGGTCTGGGTGGCCAAATCAATATTACGACCAAGAAAGCTCAACTTGGCAACTTGACTTCGGGACAGATCGGTTTCGGGACAGCTGCTTACAAGCGAGGGACAATCGATATTAATCGGCAGATCAGCTCTTCGACTGCGTTTCGTCTGAACGCTATGGGCGATGAGGGAGACACGGCTGGTCGTGAACCTACTGGCGGTCATAAATGGGGGGTGGCACCGTCCATGTCTTTCGGGTTAGGGACGCCCACGCGCCTGACGCTTGGATATTATCATCTTTATTCTTTTGACATGCCGGATTATTCTGCACCGTACAGCAAAATTACGCATGAGCCACTCGATATTCCGCGGCATACGGTATTCGGTTTGCAGGAGCGGGATTTCGAGCGTAGTACAACAGACCTTGGTCAAATCATTCTTGAACGGGATTTGTGGCGTAATTTCGTATTCCGTAACACACTTCAGTGGACGAGTACCCAATTTAATTATATAGCCACCAATCCTCAGTGGCAAAATACATCTCTCACTAATCAGAACATTCTTCTGGAAGCAAAATCCGGAAAATTTCATACGGACAATTTCCAGGAACAGGCGATGGTGTCCGGAACATTCGATACCGGGTTCATTCATCATTCGATCAATACCGGTATCGAGGTGTCGCGTGAACGACTGACCCGTAATGAGTATTACGTAACCGACTCAACCGGGCATAATTTACGGAATGGTGGTTCCTGTTCCGTCGCTTACAATTGCGTATCTGCAACAAATATGGAGAGCTGGAGTGCCCATAACCCTTGGACCGGCTCCTATTCACTGGGGGAGCCCGGTATTGCCCCGCTTAATACCAATGTCACGACGGGATCAGCTTACGCTTTCGATACGATGAGCATGTTGAAGGACCATTTGCTCATCAACGGGGGGGTGCGATTTGATCGTTTCATGACGTCTGCCGTGCAAGGAAATGTTGGTCTGAGTAATAATCAGAGCTTCATTAATTATCAGGCAGGCGCGGTCTATAAGCCAATCAAGCCGGTCAGCATCTATTTCTCTTACGCGACAGCTTCCAATCCGGTTGGTGTGGATGCGGGTGCGGATGGGCAGATCGCTTTGTCGACAGTCAACAACAAACTTGCTCCGCAGAATGGCAAGAACATTGAGGTAGGCGCCAAGGCTGAGTTTTTTGACGGACGTTTCTCCATCACAGGCTCACTGTTCGATGGAAAGATGACCAATGCCCAGGTTTCTGACGGCTATGGAAATCAGATTGATGCCGGAACGCAGCGCGTCCGGGGAGCTGAAATCAACGTTGCGGGTAATATCACGCCTCGTTGGGAGGTCTTTGGTGGCTGGACATATCTGGATAGCACCGTGATGGACGGCGGCCCTACTCATGCGAATGTTGGAAAGCGCTTCCCTTACACACCAGGAAACTCCGTGTCTTTCTGGAGTACTTATAAAATACTGTCTCATTTCAAGGCTGGTGGTGGCCTAACCTATATGAGCAAGCGCTATACAAATGTGAACAATCAGACATGGGTGCCGGAGTATGTTCGCCTGGACATGGTAGCCGACTATCAGATTACCAGAACTCTGGATCTACAGGCCAATCTGCAAAATCTGACGAACAAGCGATATTATGATCGCGTTTATACCAATTATTCCCGAATTGCGGCTGGCCGAGCCGTTACATTCCAGTTGAGCTTCAAGATGTAACGTCGGAAACCTTGGGAAAATCTATCTCACATCGGAGGCCAGGTTCGTTATCCAGAAGGCGGATCTGCCCTCGATGAAGCCGAACAATAGCCCTCACCATGCTCAGGCCAAGTCCGGTTCCCGGGACAGAGCGGCTCCTGTCGAGCCTGACCATTTTGTCAAAGACACGCTCGCGTTCGTGAGCGGGGATGCCTGGGCCGTTGTCAGCGATCACAACGGTCACTGTCGTGGACTGTGCAGAAGCAGAAAGAGTAATCCTGCTTCCCGCAGGGCAATGATTTGTGGCGTTTTCAAGAAGGTTTGCAAGCATTTGCGTCAGAAGCACTCTGTTGCCCTCAAGACGCATGTTGAGAGAGGGCATCCTCAAGTCGAGGCTCTGGTTCCGGTCTTCCAGAATCGGTCGGTATAGGTCTGAAATCATGACCAGAAGATCTTGAGCGTCGAGAGCCTGACTATCAGGTGCGCGATCATCGGCCTCAATCTGAGCGAGCTTCAGCAAAGAAGAAAAAATTTCCAAAGCTTCGTCCAGATTATCTCTGGCTTGGCTCAGCGTTTCTGTTCCCGCTGGAGGTAGTGAAACTCCAGACAGATCCTCAAGGTGCTGCCTCAAATGCGCAAGTGGGCGTCGCATATCATGAGCGATGTCATCGGTAACCTGCCGTATACTGGTTACGAGGGCCTCGTTTCTTTCGAGCATAGCATTCAAGCTGACTGCAAGGTGATCGAACTCATCATCTGTCGCGTTCAAAGGCAACCGACGTGACATGTCGCCAGACATAATGTCACGAGTGGTCTGGCTGATGGCTTCAATCTTGCCCAAAACAAGCCGACTCAAAATAAAACCCCCGGCTACACCAATGAAGATAAAGCCGATGGTACTCCACCCCCACATGAACCAGAGATCCCGACGAAGGGTCTGAGCTGGCTCTGCGTCGATACCAACGAACAGGTACCCACCGTCTTGTAACGGCAAACCGTATCCGATAACGGGACGATGTTCAGGTGACAGGGAGCGATGGGTCCAGGATAGTCTTCGCCAGCCTGGGACGGGTCTGAGGTGAAATGGACTTGTGACGGTTTTGTGCCGGTGCACTGAGCATTTTATGCTCGCATCAAGAGAGGCACGGAACCATGGCTGTAACGCACACAGAAGAATTTCGCCGTGAGGCGGTAAGGATTGCCTTGAACAGCGGTTTGTCACGGACCCGCGTGGCGGCGGATCTGGGGATTGGCAAATCGACATTGGGACACTGGATTTCGCAGTATCGGACGGTCGAACTGCCAGTGCCTGAACTGCAGACGGATCTGGCTCGGGAGAACGAGCGTCTTCGCCTGGAAAACCGCGTTCTTCGGGAGGAGAGGGAGATCCTAAAAAAGCTACGCAGTTCTTCGCGAGCCAAAAGACGTGAGGTTCACCTTTATCCGTGAGCACCGCCATGACTGGTCCATCGAAAGATTGTGCCAGGTTTTGCAGGTCTCAACGCGTGGCTATCGGGCGTGGAAGGTAAGGCCGGTGTGCCTGCGCCAACGCATCGACTTGAAGGCCCTGGCGCATATCCGGGAGCATTTTGTCCTGAGTAACTCCACCTATGGTCGCCCTCGGATGACAAAGGAACTCAAGGAGGCCGGGCTCGATATCGGCGAACGTCGTGTAGGGCGTCTGATGAAACTCAATGGGATCCGTCCAGTGCGCACCCGTCGTCACAAAGTCACAACCGACAGCCGTCATTCCCTTGGTGTTGCAGCCAATGTTCTAAACGGCGATTTCGTGGCCAACGCTCCCAACCGGAAATGGGCAGGCGATATTAGCTACATCTGGACAAACGAGGGGTGGCTTTACCTGGCTGTCGTCATCGATCTGTTCAGCCGACGCGTCATTGGCTGGGCCGTGAGCGACCGGATGAAGAAGGACCTTGCAATCAAAGCGCTCGATATGGCTGTGCGACTGCGCGATCCATCGCCTGGCTGTATTTTCCACTCTGATCGTGGAAGTCAATATTGCTCACACGATTTCCACAAGAAACTGACGGAATACAGGATGATGCCATCCATGTCCGGCAGGGGAAACTGCTTCGACAATGCAGCCGTAGAGACCTTCTTCAAGAGCCTGAAGGCCGAAATGCTCTGGCGACAGACATGGCCCACACGGCAGCAGGCAACTGCCGCCATCTTCCAGTACGTCAACGGCTTCTACAACCCGCGACGGCGCCATTCATATCTCGGCAGCATCAGCCCACTCGCTTTCGAGGCTAAAGCCGCCTAACAGGATAACATACCGGCACAAAACCGTCACAAGTCCAGATCGCAAGCGCAGCGTTTTGTTCCTCCGTCAATGCTCCCAGGCGGTGCCCAGACTGGGACGCAATGACAACGGCTGAACCTCCCGCTGCGATAACGTTGCCAAACGTTTCGAGTACGAGTGCGGTCCCATAAAGATCAACGGCCAGAATTGTGGCCGGGGAGGCTTGTGAGGGTGAGACACCCGCCGCGTGGACAACACCTGTAATGTCACCCAGTGCGTTTGCTTTTTGAGCGAGCGCTTCGACAGAAATCCGGGAGGACACATCGACCTGTGTCGTACTGACCGTGAAGCCTGCATTGAACATCACCTCAGCAGCGGCTTGAGCATTTTCCATACGCAGATCGGCAAGAAGGATATGTTTTCCGACACCAACACGCCTGGCAATCGCCTGGCCGATAGAACCGGAGCCGATGACAACAAGCACTTTCTTCATGAATGATTCCTCTCGGTATTTCCTGAATTTAAATGCGTTAGAATTGTCTTCAGCATACGAGGGTTATTATTTTATACTGTTCTGCAGTCATCGGTTACTATCTGTTCGTCGCATAATGTTATGCTCCGAATTCATAAGTTCTTCTGTCGCAGATCAGCGTCACGCATTTTTCAGGCTCGTTTCAGAGCATGTGCAGGGATAGTTTCTCGTATTTTTTGTTTAATGAATCCGGTCAATTAATGAGATGCAGATATAATTGTATGCCAGTTTTCCCTCCTAATCGTGGGTCGCAATCTCATTTAAAATGACGAGACTACGCAGCGTGTTTCCGGAGGTATTTTGATAGTCAGGCAGGAAAGTAGTCTGTCAGCATCGGAAGGCGCCATGTGCCCAATTTGGGAATTCAAATACAGGGATCTGCTATTGTTATTCCTCAAAAGAATAACGTCATCATGACGGAAAACACCGATGATGTTTTCCCCGGTGATGCTTTCGAGAGTGCAGAAAGCGTCAATCATGATCCTTTGCTACGGGCAAAGGAGGCAGACCAAGGTTGGCATGTTCTTGCAATCCTGAGTGTGTTGATGGGGTTTGCGTCGATTTCGACAGACCTCTATCTGCCCGCCATGCCGACAATGGTCCGTGCTCTGGGAACGACAGTTGGAACGATTGATCTGACTGTTTCGGGTTATCTGATGGGCTTCAGTATTGGACAGTTATTCTGGGGGCCCCTCAGTGATCGATATGGGCGCAGACTACCTGTTGCAAGTGGCCTTGTTCTGTTCGTCATCGGTTCAGGTGGATGTGCCCTGGCGGGGAGCGGAGAAAGTCTGATCATCTGGCGCATGGTCCAGGCAGCAGGGGCCTGTGCGAGCGTGGTGCTGGCACGGGCTATGGTCCGTGATCTGTATGAAGGGCCGCAGGCCGCCCGAATGCTCTCGGTTCTGATGACTGTGATGGCAATTGCGCCATTGCTCGGACCTATCGTCGGAGCCCAGATCCTTGCTTTGGCGGGCTGGCGCGCCATCTTCGGGGTCCTGGGTATGATCGGTCTGTTAACGCTTGCTGCGCTGTTTACGCTGCCTGAAACTCTTCCTGAAGCGCAACGGAATTCTGAACCGCTTGGGAGAGCCATACTCCGTTATGGTGATCTGCTCCGTCATAGGCGGCTTCTTGGATATATGGGGGCCGGTGGGTTTTTCTATGCTGGCATGTTTGCTTACATTGCCGGAACCCCCTTCGCTTATATCACTTACTATCACGTTCCTTCAGGACTTTACGGGATTCTCTTTGGCGCGGGGATCCTGGGTATCATGGCGACCAATCTCCTGAATGGTAGGGTTGTTGCGTTTTTTGGCAGCGACCGGACTTTGCTGTGGGGGACGGCAGTCACGGCACTTTCTGGCCTGCTCGCCGGCGGTCTGGCTTGGACTGGCTGCGGCGGCCTTTGGGGGTTGGTCCTGTCCCTGCTGGTCTTTGCCGCGATGGCCGGATTTATTGTGGCCAATGCAATTGTAGGCGCAATGTCTGATTTTCCACGGCAGGCAGGCGCTGTTTCGGCTCTTGTAGGCGCTACTCAATACGGGAGCGGCGTTTTCAGCTCAGCCCTTGTAGGGCTGTTCGCCGATGGAACGCCCTGGCCCATGGGCCTCATTATCGCGCTGTGCGGTATTGCCAGCTTTGCCTCTGCGTTAACGCTCAAATATTCTGCAACCTGAAACCAAAGATAACAGTCATGCGCCCGCATATCATTTGTCATATGATCAGTTCCATTGACGGACGGATCCTGACCGATCGTTGGACACAGCCTGTTGATGGCAAAGCACGCGATGATCTGGTCAATCGCTACTATGACATCGAGAAGACATTCAAAGCGGATGCCTGGCTTGTCGGCCGTCAGACCATGCAACAACATTTTGTCCATGCAGGAGAACCAGATGCCTCAGGGCGCAGGGAATTGCCCCGTCGCGCCCATGTCTCTGAAGCGGCAAAACGCAGAGCCGGACGTCTGGCCGTTGTGGTCGATCCAAAAGGAAAGCTGCGCTACGAAAGTGACAACGCTGACGGTGACCCGATTATCACGATCCTTTCTGAACAGGTGGCGGATACCTATCTCCATGAGCTGCAGGGAACAGGGGTTTCCTATCTCTTTGCTGGGGAAGAAGGAAAAGATCTGGGGCATGCAATGAACAGCCTCAGAAGCGACTTCGGCGTAGAAAACCTGCTGGTAGAAGGAGGGGGACGGATCAATGGAGCCTTTCTCAAGGCCGGCCTTATCGATGATATCAGTTTGATGATCTATCCCGGCCTCGATGGATTGTCGGGCGGGACATGTGTCTTCGAATATGAAGGCGAAAAAGACGAAGAGCCCGCTATCGGGCAGTCTTTGTGCCTGACTGCATCAGAAACGCTTGAAGACGGGATCATTTGGGCACGCTACAAGGTGGAGCAGAACCACCAGCCGTAATCCGGATGGGCATATGTGACGCAATACCGGTTTGAAAAGCGTAAGGGCTGCACGGGGACAGGTCTTCGAGCACCTTGCGCAGGTGGCCTATGGAACTCGCAGCAGATGGGCCGCCTGCATAGAAGCCCAGATGCGTGGTCGTGCTGCTGAGTTCCTCGCGGGTCACACCGTGGTCCAGCGCGATCTTCAGATGGGTTTCCAATGCGCCCAGCCGGTACATCGACACCAGCGCTGAGACGGTGATGAGGCTTTTATACGAATTGAGAGGCTTGGCTGTTCCCAGGCGTTATCGAACAGGATCCTGTCCGTATAATCCGCAAGACCGGAGGCAATGTCACTATAACAGCGCTGTCCGATCGCGGATTTCCTCGCTCATGGCAGAGCACTTTTTCTAAAACTTGAATCGTTGAGTGGGGAGAGGCTGCCCCTGCCGAAATACAAGCAAGTATCTTTATACCGAATAATTGGCTACTGATCTATTGAAGCTATATTGGGAGTTCATGAATGCGGCGCGAAGAACTGGTCGATCTCAATGCCTTTCTTATTGTGGCGGAAGAGCAGAGCTTTACCAGGGCTGCGGCGCGGCTGGGGACATCTCAATCTACCCTGAGTTATACAATCCGCCGTCTGGAAACGCGGCTTGGTGTCAGGCTTCTGACCCGGACGACGCGGCGTGTGTCCCCAACAGAAGCGGGAGAACGCCTCCTGCGGACCCTTGCACCGGCCCTTGACAGTATCGCTGGTGAAATCGAACAGCTTGGGCAATTGCGGGACAAGCCGGCGGGCACGATCCGCATTACCGCAGGCGAGCATGCGGCGAACAGATTCCTCTGGCCGGTTCTGGAAACACTGCTTCCCGATTATCCCGACGTTCATGTCGAGGTCGCTTTACAGGCGGGGCTGACAGATATCGTCGCCGAGCGCTTTGACGCCGGTGTGCGGCTCGGAGAGTCGATTGCCAAGGACATGGTCGCTGTGAAGATCAGTCCCGACATGCGGATGGCTGTGGTCGGGGCGCCCTCTTATTTGGAGGGGAAAGAAAAGCCCAAAATACCGCAGGATCTGGCGCAACACCAATGCATAAACCTGCGTCTTGAGACATCGGGTGGCATTTACGCTTGGGAGCTGGAGAAGGGGAAGCGGGAACTGCATGTCAGGGTTGATGGCCAACTGGTCTTCAACAACGTCCCGATGATCCTGCGGGCGGCTGTAGCAGGGTTCGGTCTGGCCTGTGTTCTGGAAGATCAGGTGACGGGCCATCTTGCTGACGGCCGGCTGGTCCGGGTGCTGGAAGACTGGTGCCCGCCATTTTCGGGCTATCATCTCTATTATCCCAGCCGCCGACAGTCCTCCGCGGCTTTCAGGTTGCTCGTCGATGCGTTGCGTTATCGTCAGTAATGGATTTTTAAGAGATGCCCCATCTGCTCTCAAGGGGGATGGGGCATCTGTCTTACGAGGCTGTTGCGTCTGGCGTGAGTGTCGCCATGTCGATCACGAACCGGTAATGAACGTCCGAGCGCTCCAGCCTATCGAAAGCCTCGTTGATCTGGTCCATACGGATCATCTCACAATCAGGCAGGATGTTTTTACGGCCACAGAAATCAAGCATTTCCTGCGTCTGCGCAATGCCTCCGATGGGGGAACCCGCAATACGGCGACGCCCCATGATCATGGGAACGGTGCTGGGTTCATTTAGTGGCCCAACCTGACCGACGAGCACCAGTGTGCCGTCAATATCCAGCAGAGGCATATAAGGGTTGAGGTCATGCTTGACCGGGACTGTATCGATGATGAGATCGAAGCTGGAAGCCGCTTTGGCCATGGCTGTTTCATCGGTCGACACCAGAAGCCGATCCGCACCAAGAGCAAGGGCATCTTTCTCTTTGGCATTTGAGCGGCTGAGGACCGTGACATCTGCTCCCATGCCAGAGGCGAGTTTGACCGCCATATGTCCGAGGCCACCAAGCCCGATAACTGCTACGCGACTGCCCGGTCCTGCGTTCCAGGTGCGTAAAGGTGAGTAAGTGGTGATGCCAGCGCAGAGAAGGGGAGCTGCGCGGGAAAGATCCAGTGTTTCCGGAACTTTCAGGGCGAATTCTTCCCGCACGACGAGATGTTTGGAATAGCCGCCATAGGTGCGCTCGCCCGTAATACGATCCTTGTCGTTATAGGTCTGCGTATTGCCCTCCCGGCAGAGTTGCTCCTCGCCTTTGCGGCACTGATCGCAGGTCTGGCAACTGTCGACCATGCAGCCTACAGCTACAGCATCACCTATTTTATAGCGTGTGACGGCCTTTCCTGTGGCTGTCACACGCCCGACAATTTCGTGACCGGGGACCATGGGATACTGCGACCATCCCCAGTCATTCCGCGCCTGATGCAGATCTGAATGACAGACGCCGCAATACAGGATGTCCACGGCAATGTCGTTGTCTCGCAAGTCACGTCGCTCGAAACTGAACGGTGCGAGAGGGGCTTCACATGAGGTTGCTGCAAAACCATAGGTTTTCATGAGTGTTCTCCGTTTTTTTCGGAATTTTTCAGATTCAGGAAACAACGCGTCCTTCGACGGGGTAGCCCGGATCGGTGTAACCGGGAGTGGATGCATGCCCCGGATGGACCAGATCATTGATGAACGCCTCATCTTCCGCTGTCAGCGTAGCGTTGAGAGCATCCATGTAACTGTCCCAGTGGATTTCAGTACGAGGGCCTGCAATGGCTGCGCTGATGAGGCGGTTTCTCAAGACCCACGCGAGTGCAAAGGCGATGGAGGAAATGCCCTTTCCCCGGGCACGCTCGGCCACTTTCTGCGCGACAATTAGAGATTCAGCACGGAGTTCGGTCTGCTGAATACGGGCATCGCCACGGCCTGCCCGGGAGTCTTTGGGCAGATTGTCGAGAGACGCGTATTTTCCGGTCAGGACGCCGCGGGCCAAAGGGCTGTAGGGGACGACCCCAAGGCCGTACTGAGCGGCTGCAGGCAGTTGCTCGACTTCAGCAGAGCGGTCCACCAGATTGTAGAGTGGCTGACTGACTGTGGGGCGCTGGATGCCGAGATGATCTGCCAGTCTGACAATTTCGGCAATCCGCCAGCCATGGAAGTTGGAGACACCATAATAACGGATCTTGCCCTGACGGATCAGGTCCCCAATGGCCCGCAGCCCTTCCTCCAGCGTCACGCCGGGAAGGGCGCGATGGAAATAAAGGATATCAACATAATCTGTGCCAAGGCGCTTGAGGCTGCTTTCAAGCGTCTGCATGATCCATTTACGGGATTGTCCCTGCTGATTGGCACCACTCCCGTAGCCAAATTTGGTGGCAATAATCCAGGCATCCCGGTTGCCCTTTACGCTGGTGCCAACCACCTCTTCGGATTTTCCACCATTATAGACATCGGCAGTATCCAGAAAATTGATACCTTGTGAGGCAGCTTTGTCGATGATCCGCTTTGCCGTCTCGGCATCGGTCTCTCCACCGAACATCATGGCCCCGAGGCAAAGAGGGGAAACTTTAAGCGCGCTCTGTCCGAGATAACGGTAGTCCATGGGAGTATCCTTACTCTGCATCGTCTTGAAGGAAGTTTTTAAGAAGGCTCAGGATTTGGTTTCCTCGAACACGCCGCGCGCGATCGTCAAAGCCGTGGAGGCCGTTGGCCAACCTGAATAAAAGGCCAGATGTGTAATGACCTCGATGATTTCTTTACGGGTTATGCCGTTTTCGAGAGCTTTGCGGATATGGAAGCCGAGCTCGTTGGTTCTGTAGAGCGAAATCAGGCTGGAAACAGTTATCAGACTTCGGTCGCGCGGTGAGAGTTCGGGACGCTCCCACACATCCCCGAAAAGAACCTTGTCGGAATATTCGGCCAAGGCCGGAGCAATATCACCAAATGCCTTGCGTGCGGCTGAAGGGGTCTCAGACATGGAGAATCTCCTGTTGAAAACAGGGTTGGTTACTGGGCTGAATATCCGCCATCGACCAAGAGAGCATGCCCAAGCACCGGACTGGCCTCCGAACTGCAGAGCCAAAGAGCCGCCGCAGATTTCGTCAGACCAATAATGCCATATTTGGAAGCGATATAAGCAGGCAGTCCCGCAACGCCGTTCAGGCCACCAACAGAGGAAGCGTTGACGATTGCGCTGCTCTCCTGAGAGAGCATTCGCTTCAACTCATGCTTCATGCAGTACCAGGTGCCACGCAGGTTGATCGACACGACACGATCCCACTCTGCGTCTGGCAGGTCTGCTGTATCGTGATGCGGGCTGATAATTCCGGCGTTATTGAAGGCGCAGTCCGGACGTCCAAAAGTCTCGACCGTCCGAGCCATCATGGTTTCAACATCTGTTTCTGAGGCAACATCACACCTGACGGTAAGAGCCTTGGCTCCTTCCTTGGTTGATGCCTTGGCCGCAGTGACAACGCTTTCCTCATTGATATCCACAAGAACAACGTTGGCAACGGCCCGGGCGAATGCCTGAGCTGTGGCTAGTCCCATCCGGGCACCGGCACCTGTTGCCAACGCAACTTTACCCTTGAATTTACCGCCCATAATGAACTGCCCTCCATTTCTCGGTGTATCAACCAAGGACAGTAATTCATGAAACGACTATTGATTAGGACGTATAGAGCGCATGAAGCTATATCGGATGTTCATGAATACGATCATCCGCACGAGCTGCTTTCATCCGAGGGATGATCATGGAAGGCGTAGTGAGTATTCAAGACAGACGGGGTAGATCAGCCAGATGCTTGTCCAACGTGACTGGGTAATCACGGACACGGACACCTGTTGCATTATACACGGCATTGGCAATCGCTGCGGCTACACCACAAAGCCCCAGTTCTCCGACCCCTTTTGCTTTCATGGGTGAAGAGAGAGGATCTACTTCATCAAGAAAAATTACGTCCTGATGAGGGATATCGGCATGAACGGGGACCTCGTAGCCCGCCAGATCATGATTAACGAAGAAACCGTACCGGGTATCGACCGCCAGCTCCTCCATGAGGGCTGCACCCGCTCCCATGGTCATGGCACCAATGACCTGGTTCCGGGCAGTTTTGGGGTTCAGAATGCGGCCTGCGGAGCAGACGGCCAGCATCCGGCGGATACGGACTTCGCCGGTAAATCCATTGACACCAACTTCGACGAAATGGCTCGCAAAGGTGGATTGCTGGTATCGTTTGTCTACGTCAGCATATTCAATAGTGTCCTCGGCAACCAGGTCGCCCTCATGTGCCGCCTGCCCAAGGGGGAAAACACTGTTACCGACATGGACATTCCCGCCGGAGAACTGCGCTTCGGCTGGCGGCAAGCCCAGCTTCTCCGCAACATTTTCCCGTAGTTTGACGCAGGCGGCATATACGCCCGCAGCGGAATTGTTGGCGCCCCACTGGCCCCCGGACCCTGCTGATACGGGGAAATCTGAATCACCAAGAATGACCCGGACCTGATCGATGGAAACTCCCATCATTTCGGCGGCTGTCTGGGCAAGGATGGTATAGGTGCCTGTCCCGATATCGGTCATATCGGTTTCGACCGTTACGGTGCCCTGTGAATCAAGTCGCACGCGTGCTGCGGATTTTGTCAGGAGATTGTTTCGGAAGCCTGCTGCGACGCCCATGCCAATCAGCCATTCTCCCTCCCGCACTGATGCGGGGCGAGGGTTGCGATGGCTCCAGCCAAACTTTTCGGCTCCACGTTCCAGGCAATCGACGAGATGCCGCTGCGAAAACGGCCGTCCCGGCTTTTCGGGATCGACCTGCGTGTCATTCAGAATTCGGAAACGCACGGGATCCATGCGCAGGCGTTCAGCCATCTCGTCCATGGCGATTTCGAGCGTCATCAGGCCGGATGCTTCGCCGGGCGCGCGCATCGCATTCCCTTCCGGGAGATCCAGAACAGCCAGCCGCATTGCTGTCCGTCGATTGGCCCCCGCATATAACAGCTTGGTTTGATCTGTCGCGGCTTCCGGACGCCCGTGAGGAAGATTTCCCGACGTGCTTTCATGGGCAATGGCGGTGATCCTGCCGTCACGATCCGTACCGATCCGGATGCGCTGGATCGTCGCAGACCGATGGGTTGTATTGTTCATGATAAAGGGGCGGGTGAGCGCAACCTTGACGGGACGTCCTGCGGCTTTGGCGCCGAGAGCCGCCAGCACGGCGTCAGATCGCAAAAACAGTTTCCCACCGAAACCGCCCCCGATATACGGGGAATCAACCCGGACATTGTCCTTCGACAGACCAAGCGCGGTCGCGATATCGCGCCGGTTCCAGGCGATCATCTGGTTGGACGTCCAGAGCGTAAGTTTTTCGCCTTCCCATGCGGCGATCGTCGCATGAGGCTCCATCATGGCATGTGTCTGATCCGGCGTAGTGTAAGTCTCGTCCAGACGCGTTGCAGAAGCCGAAAACGCCCTTTCAAAGTCTCCAACACAGTCCGCAGGAGATCCGTTGGCCCCCGGAACCGGACGAGCGGCATGTTGCGCCTGCTTCAGATCGAACTGACCCTCAGCGTGGTCATATTCTGTTTCGATCAGAGCGGCTGCCGCGCGGGCCTGTTCAAAGGTTTCGGCCACCACGATCGCAGTGGCCTGATGGTAATGGGTTATTTCGGGTCCACCAAAGAGCTTTGCCGTATTCATGGGACCGTTTTTCAGGGCTGGCATGTCAAGTGTTGTGACGATTGCCAGAACGCCCGGTGCGGCCTTCGCGCGGGCAACATCCATGCGGGTAACCCTGCCTGTGGCGACAGCACTTCCTATAATGTAGCCGTAAGCCTGATGAGGGACGACATCATGCCGTTCATAGGCATACGGTGCAGTGCCTGTTGTCTTGAAACGTCCGTCGATGCGGTCCAGAGGATGGCCGACGACATGTAACTGATCAATGGGGTTTTGGCCCGCGGCCCTATCGAACTTCAT
This sequence comes from Gluconobacter albidus, assembly GCF_002005485.1. Taxonomy (NCBI): domain Bacteria; kingdom Pseudomonadati; phylum Pseudomonadota; class Alphaproteobacteria; order Acetobacterales; family Acetobacteraceae; genus Gluconobacter; species Gluconobacter albidus. The sequence continues at coordinate 21,095 of NZ_CP014689.1, forward strand.
GATGCCTTGGCCTCCTGAATGATGGCTGCCAGAGTGCGCTCTACCAACGGAACCTTAAACGCATTCGCGGGGGTGGGAGTGGCACCTGCCAGAAGCCTTGCCGCAACAGCCTCTGATCCTTTCGGCATTTCTGAATCCGCAGCCTCGACACGCCATGGTTTCGGCGCGATACCACCAACGGCAATCCGGCCTGTACCATCTTTCTGAAGGATGGCTGCAACCGAGACGAGGGCAAAGGCATATGAAGCCCGGTCACGAACCTTACGGTAGAAATGTTGTCCTCCAGAGGGAGGCGGGAGGGTTACGGAGGTGATCAGTTCATCCCGGTTCAGAGATGTTTCGATATGCGGACTTTTTCCCGGAAGACGGTGAAAATCGGCAATGGGAATACGACGGGATTGCCCACGGACATTTATGGTCTCAACAGTGGCATCAAGAAGGCGCATGGCGACGGCCATGTCACTGGGATGCGTCGCAATACAGGCCTCGCTTGTCCCGATGATGCCGAGCTGTCGGCTGACGCCTCCAATGGCCGCGCATCCTGCTCCTGGCTGGCGTTTGTTACAGGGCTGGTTCGGATCATAAAAATAGGGGCACCGTGTGCGCTGTAGCAGGTTGCCGGCTGTCGTTGCCTTGTTCCTAAGCTGTCCTGAAGCACCTGCAACAAGGGCACGGCTCAAGACGCCGTAATCGCAACGAACCCGCATATCCGTTGCAAGATCCGTATTCCGGACAAGCGCACCAATACGGAGCCCTCCGTCTGAGGTGTCATCAATGGTGTCCAGACCAATCCGGCCGATATCGATCAGATGTTCCGGCGTTTCGATCTGGAGCTTCATCAGATCAAGGAGGTTCGTTCCTCCGGCAATGAAACGCGCTCCCGGTGTCCGGGCGAGGGCAGTAACCGCTTCGTGGGGCGTCCGGGCACGTTCATAAGTAAATGCTTTCATGGTTGCGCTCCCGCGACTTCGGCCATGGCTTCCGCGATGTTCGAATACGCACCACAACGACAGATATTGCCACTCATCCTCTCCCGCATTTCCAGACCGCTATGCTCCATCGGTGCGAGCAGATCCTTCGTCACATGGCTGGGAATGCCCTTCCTGATTTCATCAAGAACCGCAACGGCAGAGCAGATCTGGCCGGGTGTGCAGTATCCGCACTGATAACCATCATGCCGAATGAAAGCGGCCTGCATCGAGTGAAGATGATCCGGATTTCCCAACCCTTCGATGGTTGTAATTGTGTCTCCCTCGTGCATGACGGCAAGGCTCAGGCAGGAATTGATGCGCCGGCCGTTCACAATAACCGTGCAGGCCCCGCATTGCCCATGATCGCATCCCTTTTTGGTGCCCGTCAGAAGCAGATGTTCGCGGAGGGCATCCAGAAGCGTGGTTCTTGGATCCAGACGAAGGCTGTGAGCGCGCCCATTGACTTCGAATGTGACGTCCATGTCTTTGCTCACCTGTGTTCGAGCCTCAGCGAATGGCACGCCAGAGGCTATGATGGTCGCGGTGCTGCCTGCCAGAACCATGCGACGAGGAAAGCGCGGGCTCTTAATCGTCTGAAAGATCATGATTGGGTTCCTCGCTCGTGGTTGAGAGCAGGCGGCACCAGCTTAACTCAGTGCTGACTGGTGGTTAGGATATTCTATTGCTTATCAGAATAACGTATCCGGACCACAGAGGTTCTGGTCCGATTGATCGTTCATTTCGCATAAGGTTATAGGCCTTATTCATTAATCATCTTTTGTTTATCGCCGAGATGTCTCTCCATGAGGTCTGTTCGTCATGAGATGCGGTAAAATAAATGCATAAATATTTTGATAATTCCGGGTATTATAATCAATAAATGGGTTGGTCAAATACTGGATATTACCATTGATATAGACAGGTACCTTCTGATTGCCAGGCTAACCACCCGCATATATCATTAATATCTGCCGTAGCGGCTCAATATGCGTGAAACAAGTTGTCTGTCATTCATATTAGTTTTTCATAAGACCATGCTGTTTTTATGATCTAATCGACATTTTTGTCCTTGGCTATGTTGCGAAGTCAAACTGAGAATTCTCAAGCCTTCAGAGCGATTTCGGACATAATGCCTCATCGAAGATACGCGCCACCAGCGCCGCATAGCCCGTTCACCCCCAAAAGAGATCGCTTTCGTTCCGCGTTCGGTCTGATTTCTCTTTGCTCGGTGCCGCTCGCCTTGGCAGGTTGCCAGAAGAAAGCCACGCCCCCGCAACTGTTACCGCAGTCTGTGGGGATCATGACGTTACAAACACAGCCGGTCACGCTTGAGACGTCTCTACCCGGTCGAACGGATGCCTACGAACAGGCGCAGATCCGCCCGCAGGTGAATGGTGTCATTGTCTCGCGCGACTTCGAACAGGGTGCAGACGTTAAAAAAGGGCAGCAGCTCTTTCAGATCTACATCGCGCCGTATCAGGCTGCTTATGACCAAGCCAAGGCCCAGCTCATGAACGCGCAGGCCGTGGCCGCGCGGGCGAACGGTCAGCTCAAGCGGTATCGTCCGCTGGTGGCGGCTCATGCCGTGAGTTCACAGGACTTCGATAATACGCTGGCAACGGCGCGTGAGGCTGAAGCGCAGATTGCCCAGGCGAAAGCCAATCTTGAGGCCGCTGAAGTTAATCTCAATTATACCCATGTCCGGGCCCCGATTGATGGTCGTATCGGTCGTACGCTTTACACACCCGGTGCGTTGCTGACAGCCGGTCAGACCCCGCCTGTTGCAGTCGTGACACGACTTGATCCGATCTATGTGGACGTCAATCTGGCAGCTTCGGACATGTTGCGGCTCAAGCATGAGCTGGCAACAGGCCAGGTCGAACGCAGGGGTGATGATGCCGCCGCTGTTGGTCTGAAGCTTGAAGATGATTCAGACTACCCACACCGCGGTAAGCTCCAGCTTTCCGAAGTCACGGTGGATCCGGCGACCGGAACACTTGTCATGCGCGCCGTTTTCCCGAACCCGGATCATCTGCTGCTGCCGGGCATGTTTGTGCACGCCCATATTCGTGAAGGTATTGATCCGAACGGTATTCTGGTGCCGCAGGTGGCTGTCCAGCGTGACGCGAAGGGAAACCCCTTTGTGATGACCGTTGGTGCAGAGAACACGGTGCAGCCGCGCCCGATCCAGACGTCCCGGACGGTTGGAAAGGACTGGCTGGTGACGGAAGGCGTGCAAGCAGGTGACAAAATCATCGTGAATGGTCTGCAGAAGGTTCAGCCGGGCGTGAAGGTCGCACCTCAGGACGTTCCTGCGGGAAAGGCTGAGTAACAGCATATGACGCTTTCACGCTTTTTCATTGATCGGACGATTTTTGCATGGGTGATCGGGCTGATCATCATGCTGGTTGGGGGCGTTGCCATCACCCGCATGCCGATTTCTCAGTATCCCAGCATCGCACCGCCGCAGATCGGCATCACTGTTGACTACCCTGGGGCATCTGCCGAGACGGTGAACAATACGGTTGTCCGCCCGATCCTTCAGCAGATGTATGGTCTGGACCATCTCGAGTATCTGTCTGCTTCGTCTTACGCGAGCGGACATATGGAAATCGACCTGACGTTCGAGCAGGGTACGAACCCTGACATCGCGCAGGTTCAGGTCCAGAACAAGCTTCAGCTGGCCCAGCCGCGTCTGCCGGCGGAAGTCACGGCGCAGGGGCTGAGCATCACGAAGGCGACCAAGAACTTCATGATGGCGATCGGATTTATTTCCGAAGACGGCAGCATGTCTGGTCAGGATGTCGCAGACTATGTGGCCTCTACCATATCCGATCCACTGTCCCGTGTTTCAGGTGTAGGCGACCATACGCTCTTTGCGTCCGAATATGCGATGCGCGTCTGGCTGGACCCGTCGAAGCTCTACAATTTCGGCCTGACGGTCGGCGATGTCCAGTCCGCCATCCAGGCGCAGAACATCCAGGTTTCTTCGGGTGAGCTGGGTGGTCTTCCGGCCAAGAAGGGGATCGGGTTCGATGCCACGATCATTGGTCCGACCCGTCTGAGCACGCCTGACCAGTTCAAGGAAATCCTGCTCAAGGTGCAGCAGGATGGCAGTCAGGTGCGTCTGAAAGACGTGGGGCGGGTCGAGCTCGGAGCACAAAGCTATAGCATGACATCCTTTATCAACAACCATCCTGGCGCCGCCCTGGCTCTCAAGCTGGCAGCCGGCGCCAACCAGATTGTTGTTGAAAATGCTGTTCGGACAAAGTTGAAGGAACTTTCACATTATTTCCCTCCTGGTCTGAAAACAGTCTATCCGCTTGATACCGAGCCTTTCATCACGCTCTCCATCAAGGAAGTCATTGAGACGCTCGTGGAAGCCATCGCGCTCGTATTCATCGTGATGCTGATCTTCCTGCAGAACTTCCGCGCCACGCTGATTCCGACGATTGCCGTGCCAGTCGTTCTTCTGGGGACGTTCGGGCTGCTGTCTGTTCTCGGGTATAGTATCAACACGCTGACCATGCTGGCCATGGTGCTGGCGGTCGGCCTGCTGGTCGATGACGCGATCGTGGTGGTCGAGAACGTCGAACGTGTGATGACGGACAGGGGGCTGTCACCGAAAGAAGCGGCCCGTGTCTCGATGGACGAGATCTCGGGTGCGCTTGTCGGCATCGTGCTGGTGCTGACGGCGGTGTTCCTGCCGATGGCAGCGTTCGGCGGTTCCACGGGTATTATCTATCGCCAGTTTTCCATCACGATCGTTGCGGCCATGTGGCTGTCCGTTCTGGTGGCGATGGTTATGACGCCGGCCCTCTGTGCGTCCATGCTCAAGCCGACCCACAAGGGGCATGATCGTGGACCCGCAGCCTGGTTCAACCGGACATTCGATCGTCTGACCAATGGATATCTGAGTGGCGTGAAGTGGCTGACACGTCATGTTTTTATCAGCATGGGGGTGTTCATTGCCACAACAGCGGGTGTCATCTTCCTTTTCATGAAAATTCCTGGTGGGTTTCTGCCGGATGAAGATCAGGGTCTGATTTTCGGTCAGGTGACAATGCGCGCGGGGGCCACAGATGCCCAAACCGCGGCCGTAAATCGCAGGATTGCAGACTATGTTCTAAAAACTTACGGGAATACGGTAGATTCTGTTCTGTCGATGAACGGGTTTAATTTTGCAGGACAAGGGCAAAATGCAGGTGCTTTCTTTATTCGCATGAAGCCTTGGGATGAAAGGCCCGGCTGGAAGAACTCAACGGCTGCAATCGCGGGCGAAATCATGAAGCATTTCCAATCAGATCCGGAAGCCATGATCTTTGCCGTCAATCCGCCAGCCGTCCTTGAACTGGGCAATGCGACCGGTTTTGATCTGGAGTTGGAAGACACCGGACATCTGGGTCATGAAGCGCTGCTGGCCGCGCGAAACCAGATCCTGAGCGAAGCAGCGAAAAATCCGCTTCTGATGGCTGTTCGTCCGCTGGGTATGGAGGATGCGCCGCAGTTCAAGCTTGATATCAACCGTGAGCGCGCCAACGCTTTCGGCCTGACGAATGCGGATATCAACACGACAATTGAAGGTGCGTTTGGCTCCATCTACGTCAACCAGTTCATGCGCAATGACCGCGTCAAGCAGGTCTATATCCAGGGCGAGCCCTGGGCGCGCATGACGCCGGAGGATCTGAACCGCTGGTATGTCCGCAATACGACGGGAACGATGGTGCCGTTCAATGCCTTTGCTTCGGGGGTCTGGGTTAACGGTCCGCAGAAGGTCGAGGACTATAACGGTCTGAACTCCTACGAAATCCAGGGACAGCCGGCCGTGGGCGCAAGCTCGGGTCAGGCGATGACGGAAATGGAGAAGCTTCTGGCCAAGCTGCCGCGCGGCATCGGTTATGAGTGGACGGGTCTGTCGTTCGAGCAGCTTGCTTCGAGTGGATCGACCGGGCCGCTTTATGCTCTGGCCGTTGTGGTCATCATGTTCTGTCTGGCGGCGCTTTATGAGAGCTGGGCCATTCCGTTCGCGGTGCTGCTCGTGCTTCCGCTCGGCGTGCTGGGTGCCATCGCATCGACGCTGGGACGCGGGTTGGCCAACGACGTCTATTTCCAGGTCGGGCTGCTCACGACGGTGGGTCTGTCGGTGAAGAACGCGATCCTGATCGTGGAATTCGCCAAGGCCTTCTTCGAAAGTGGCGAAACTCTGGAAGACTCGGTTCTGGAAGCCGGGCGTGAGCGTCTGCGTCCGATCCTCATGACGTCGATCGCCTTTGTCTGTGGTGTGTTTCCGCTGGCGATCGCGACCGGGGCTGGCTCGGCAGCGCGCGTGGCGATCGGAACCTGTGTCGTGGGTGGCATGCTCTCGGCAACGCTGCTGGCGGTCTATTTCGTCCCGGTCTTCTTCGTTGTGGTGCTGCGTCTGTTCCGTGTGAGCCGGGTCAGGGACCGCAAGGACCCGTATGCCCATCTGGACAACAAAGCGGCGCCTGTCGCTGAAGGGGAGCACGGAGCATGAAGGCCCGTCTCGGACTGACTTCCGGATTTGCCGGAATGCTGATGCTTTCGGCCTGTAACATGGCGCCGGTTTACCACCGGCCCACGCAGGCCATCCAGAACAGCTACCCCGCGGATACGGCATCGAGGAACACGCCTGCGGCTCAGGCCGCGTCCAATCTCGGGTGGGAGGATTTCTTCACCGACCCGCGGCTGAAGGCGCTCGTGGCGCTGGCGTTGAAAAACAACCGCGACATCGCAGCGCAGCTTGATGCTGTGGGCGTGGCGCGCGGCCAGTACGAGATCCAGAATGCCTCGCTGTTTCCGATCATCTCGGCTGGCGGACAGGGGCTGTTCATGGCGCCATCCGATACGGCAGGTTTCTCCTTTGCGCCTGGCGTTGGCGAGCATATCTCAACCCTGCGTCTGTATCAGACGTCGATCGGATTTTCGTCTTACGAAATTGATCTGTGGGGCCGCATCCGCAACCTGACGCGTCAGCAGAAGGAAACGGTGCTGAACAACGTCGAGAACGCGCGGAACGTTCTCATCACGACGGTCTCGCAGATCGGGACGACCTACATCCAGTGGCTGGCTGATCGCGAGCAGCTCCGGGTGACGCGTGCCACGCTGGCGTCCGAGCGCGATACCCTGCGGCTGACCCAGCTTTCCTATGACAATGGCGAAACGGATGCGCTGACGCTGGCGCAGGTCAAGACACAGGTCGAGCAGGCTTCCGCCTACGAGGCGCAATATACGCGCGCTCTGGCGGATGACGAGCATGCGCTTCAGCTTCTCGTCGGCTCGCCGCTGCCCTCGACCTTGCCGGAACCGGCGCCCTTCGGATCGCAGACCATGATCACGGATCTGCCGGAGGGCCTGCCTTCGGATCTGCTGGAGCAGCGGCCGGACGTCCGTGCGGCAGAGCATACCCTGCTGGGGGCCAATGCCAATGTGGGTGCAGCGCGCGCGGCGTTCTTCCCCCGCTTTACGCTGACGGCTTCGGAAGGCACCAGTTCGCTTCAGTTCCGCAAGCTGTTCACGCCGGGTGCCGAAACCTGGAGCATTTCCCCGTCCATCAGCATTCCGCTGCTGACCTGGGGGCAGAGCGAAGGGAATCTGATGATGGCCAAGGCGCAGTCCCGTCAGAATGCGGCGCAGTATGAAAAGACCGTACAGTCGGCGTTCCGTGAAGTTTCGGATGCATTGACGGCACGGGAAACCTATACGACCCAGCAGCGCCACATGGACGAGCTGGTGGCGCAGTCGCAGCAGGCATTCGATCTGGCCAACATGCGCTACAAGGCCGGTATCGACAGCTATCTGACCACCCTGACGCAGCAGCGCACCCTCTATCAGGCGCAGCAGAACGACATCATGGTCAAGGCCGCAAGGTTCCAGAATATTGTAACATTGTATCGCGCACTCGGGGGTGGCTGGAGCCAGAAGACAGTTTGGCAAGACTGATCGTCTGTCGAAGATTACGTGTTTAGCACCTGTGTTTAAGCGAGGGTGAGAACGATTTCAGTTGGATTGAACGTCAGGGTTTCTGTGTCCACCCCCCTCCGAGTGCCCTGTACAGGTGGGCAATGGAAATCGAGACGTTGGCGCTCGATTCCGCCAACGCGCTCCGACTTGCTAGAAGAGCATTCTGCGTCGTCAGGACGTTGAGGAAGTCTCCGGCCCCCTGACTGTACTGAAGCTGCGCGATATGGACGGCGGTTTCATCTTCCGAAACCGTTTCTTCCAGTCGGTTGCGACGTTCCTGCGCTGCGCTTAGATCCGCCATGGAGTCATCGACTTCTTCCCACGCCTTCAGGAGCGTGCGATGCAACGCAATCGCGGCTTCCTTCTGCTGGGCTCTGCGGAGATGAAGCTGCCCCGTCAGCCGTCCCCCTTCGAAAAGCGGCAGCGTCATGGTCGGACCAAACCCGTACTGACGCGACGCCCATGAACCCAATCCGCTGAACTGCAACGCCTGAATATCCAGACTGCCCGACAGCGTGACACGCGGAAAAAAGTCCGCGACCGCCACGCCGATACTCGCCGTCGCGGCATGAAGATGGTCTTCAGCCGCTCGCACATCCGGGCGACGCTCCGCCAGTTCGGACGGCAGACCAACTGGAATATCAGCCGGGACGGGCGGGATGATCCGGCTCGATCCAAGTCTGTCCTTCAACGCGCCTGGTTCCCGTGCCGTCAGGAAGCTCAGCGCGTTTACGAGATGCACTTCCTGACTTTTCAGGACCGGAAGACGCGCCTCGAAGCCATGCATCTGTCCACAGGAATAGGCGACATCGAGCTTCGTCGCCGTGCCCTGCGCGAACCGGAGTTCCGTGAGTTTCACGCTATGCTTTGCGATATCAATGCTCTGTTGCGTGATGCCGATCTGTGTCTGGACATTGCGCAGGTTCAGATAATCCTGCGCCGTTTCAGCCATGAGCGAGACGAGCACATCACGGCGCAGCTCGTCGGTTTCGTGCATCGCAGCCGTCGCCGCTTCGACCTGCCGGCGGACATGCCCCCAGAAATCGACTTCCCAGGATGCACTCAACCCGTATTGGGGCAGATTGAACGAGGGATTGCCCTTTGCTCCATCCATGGCAGCCGGCCCAAAGCCCTGTTGACCGCTGGCGATCTCGCCGGGGCCCGCCTGCTGCATGGTCCCCAGTAGACCGAGAATACCATTTGTGCTGGCGCGTTCGCGGGCATAGGAGGCAGCACCTTCCATATGCGGCATCTGGGCTGCACTGGCGATCCGGCGTTCAGCCTGACTTTCCGTGAAATGCAGGGCGGCCTCGCGCAGGTCGAGGTTGTTACGCGCCACATCTTCTTCCAGCGCCGTCAGCGTGGGGTCACGATAGATCTGCCACCATTGTGCATCGACGGCGGAGGTTTCCTGCGGATGACTGGCAGCGGGGGCCAGGCTCTGGTGCCAGTGCGCGGGCGCATGGGGATCGGGCCGATGATAGTCCGGCCCTACCGTGCAGGCAGAGAGACCTGTCAGCGCCAGGAGAAGGCAGCGGGAGTTCTGGAACATGGAAGCTCTCATTTCCAGAGATATCGTGCGTCATGGGAATGAGTGCCCTCGGGCGTCGAAGACGTGTCGATCCGTGCTTCGACGGACATACCGACGCGCACTTTTTCTGCCAGATTCTGACCGGGGTCGAAGGTCAGTTTGACGGGAACGCGCTGAACGACCTTCGTGAAGTTTCCGGTTGCGTTATCGGGCTGGATAGCAGCGAAAGCCACACCTGTGGCTGGGGCCAGACTGTCCACATGGGCCTTGAGCGGATGACCGGGAAACGTATCGACCCAGACCGTCGCACTCTGGCCGGTCTGGACTTTCGTCAGCTGGGTTTCCTGAAAATTCGCCAGCACATAGGCCTTGCGGACCGGCACGACCGCCAGCAGCCCCGTGCCCGGATGGACATAGGCACCGACACGCACGCCGCGCTCTCCCACCACGCCGTCCACCGGTGCGGGAACGGTGCAGTAGGACAGGTTCAGTTCGGCCTGATGCTCGGCACTTTTCGCCTTCAGAAGCGCACCCTGAGCCTTTTCAAGCTGCGCCTTCAGCACCGCGACCTGCTGTTCAGCCGTACTGGTTCCGGCCTTGTCGCGGGCAAGGGCCGCAACCGCTTCAAGCTGCCGGGCTTCCGCGCCCTGCTGCTGTTCGATCGTGCTCGCGCCCCCTGCGGACAGATTGCGATACCGGGCCGCATTCTGCCGTGCAAAAACCAGCGCCGCCTCGTCGGACTGCACGGTATATTTCGCCGCGTCGACGATGGAGCCCTGACGGTCCAGCAGGGCCTGAAGATTGGTCACATCGCCCTGAGCCGCAGCCGTATCGCCACGGGCCGCATCCAGCGCTGCGCGGTAATCGTCGTCCTCGATATGCGCAAGTTCTTCCCCGGCATGGACGTATTCATTGTCCTCGGCCAGCACCCGGTCGATACGCCCGGAGACCTTCGGAGCCACGGTCGTGAAATCGGCCGTGACATAGGCATCGTTGGTTTCCTGCCGGATACCATCACCCACGAAGAAACGGTCTGCCGTCCAGGCCAGACCCGTCAGAACAATGACCGCACATCCGGCCAGAAGAAGGGGTTTTCCGTAAATCATATAAAGGCAGGTCCGTCAGTGCGCGGTGGCGGGAATGGGTGAGGGGGCGGGTTCAGGTCGGGGGTCACGGGCGGCGGCAGGCATGGCCGGAGCAGGCCCCTTGCCGGGCGGATAGACCCGTTTAGGCAGCACGGCGGTCAGCGCGACATAAGCAAGGCAGAGGCACATCACGACGAAATAGATGTCCACCAGCGCCAGCGTGATCGACTGCTCGTGCAGATAGGTGTGGAAGATCTGAAGCGTATTTCGCGCCACATGATCGCCGTCAGGCGAGCTGTTGCTGATCGCTCCGTGAATTGGATCACCCATACCGGACAGCGCTGTAGCGTTATTGCCCGCCCGGTCCAGCAGCATCGTGGAATGATACTGTTCCCGACGACGGAGCAGGATTTCGAAAATAGCGGCAGCGAACGCATTGGCCATGCCCTTGAGCATGTTGACCATGCCCGAGATGAACGGGCCGTCCGCCGGCCCCAGAGACATGGTGGCCAGCATCAGCACCGGGATCACGACCATTGGCTGACCGAGGATCTGAAGCGCCTGCAAGAGATAAAAATTGTCCCGTACCCAGTCCGGCGTCAGCCAGGTTCCAAGGAACGCTGCCAGCGCCAGACACGACATGCCGAACGCCAGCACATACCGGCAGTCCACCCGCGCGGAGTTGCACAGAGCAGCTGTCAGCGGCAGCATGATGAGCTGTGGCAGGGCAACCGTCAGCGCGACCGGAGCTGCCTGAATGGGCCGATAGCCCCGCACGGCTTCCAGATACGTCATCGGCACCTCCATCATCAGCCCGCAGATGATGAGCACACCCACGAGTGTCAGCAGAGACATCGTGATGTTGCGGTTCTTCCAGTACTGAAGCCGGAAGAACGGGCTGTGATGGTGCCATTCATGGAACAGGAACCCCACGAACAGCGCACCGCCCCAGAATGTCAGATGAGAGATGATCGGCGAACGGAACCAGTCCAGCCGGTCCCCCTGATAGAGTACGGTCACCACACACAGGATGGATGGCACACCAATGAAGAAACCGCGCCAGTTGAACTTTTTGAACCGTTCGAGATGCACCGGATCGCGCGGCAGTCCGTAGGCCATCATGGCGATGGCGATGATGCTGAAGGGAATGACCTCCCAGTACAGCCAGCGCCAGCCCACATGCTCGAACCACATTGCCTCAAGCGGCCCACCCAGATTGGGGCCAAAGGTGGCGCTCATCGCATAGCCGCCAATGCCGAAGACCTTGATGGGCGGCGGCAGATATTTCAGCATGACCGTCATCAGGACGGGTGGCAGACACCCTGCACTCAGCCCCTGTGCCGCACGAAGAAAGCACAGCGAGACCATGTCCGGCATGAAGGGCAGGGGGATCGACAGCATGGCGAGCACGGCCGTCATGAAGATCGAAAACCGGTAGATCGAAAACGTCATGTAGAACCAGGGCGTGAAGGCCATGGCCGCGATGTTGAAAGCCTCGTAGATCGAGGTGAACCACGTCCCCTCATCATGCCCGATATGCATCGCGCCCCGGATATCGGCGAGGCCGATTTCCGTGATGTGTTCGTTGAATCCGGCGACATGCACGGCCAGCAGCATCCCCAGACAGCCGACAATGGTCCGCATACCGAAAGGCGGAATATAGGAAGGCTGCGCGGGTGGAGCCTGCGGCGATGATGAAACTGCTGGGGTCATGGATCTTTTCCGTTACCCGACAGCCTGTATCCGGCAGGCACAGGCCCGAAAACCCACGTTTGCGGCAAGTGACGTTTCCACTTTCCGCAAGGGTTGGAATAATGCCTTCCGTTTTGTGCAAGAAACCGTGAAAACGGGGTGTGGAAACGGCAGGAAACAGGAAGAACGATGGCGAGACGCAACAACAGCCGCAGATTCTATGACCTTGATCTTCTGCGCTATCTTCAGGCCCTGGTGGAGGAAGAGAGCGTCTCGAAAGCGGCGCTTCGCCTGAAGGTGAGTGATGCCGCCATGAGTCGCCATCTCGCCACGTTGCGGAGCGTTTTTGGCGACCCCATTCTGGTCCTGTCCGGGCGCCGGATGATGGCGACGACTTTTGCCAGTCGCATCCGCGACCGGGTTCAAAGCATTGTGAGGGACGCAGACGCGCTGGTGCACGATAGCGAAACGCTGAATCTGCGCCATCTCTCGCCCCGTTTCACGATCCGCGCCAACGATCTTATCGTGAGCGCATTCGGCCATGTGATCCTGATGGCGCTCAAGGCTGAGTGCCCGAATTGTAGCGTGGTGTTCGCTCCGGAGACGGAAGAACCAGCCAGTGAGGCACTGCGTAACAGCCGGATTGATCTGTACGTAGGTGCAACGGATGATCTGCGTCCAGAAATCATGCGCCAGACTTTGTTCCTGACGTCATTCCGCGCCATGGTCCGTGAGGGGCACCCCATTTTCGCGCAGGGGATCACTCCGCAGACACTCGTGGAATACGACCATATCAGCGTCTCCCGCAAAGGCCGCCCCTATGGTCCGATGGATGTCATTCTCAAGGAACGCTACGGGCTGACCCGACAGATCGCGATGGTCGTTCCAACCTATCATTCCATGATCGAGACCATCCGCGAAACAGACATGATCCTTCCGCTACCCGATATCGTTATCGACCGTCTGCCACTTTCCCAGATCCAGCTTGAGGCTTTCGAATTTCCGTTCGAACTGCCCCCCGTCATATCCTTTCAGGCATGGCATCCCCGTGTGGATAGCGATGGCGTTCATCGGTGGCTGAGGGATACGGTCTTTCAGGTCATTCAACGCGAACTGAAAAACAGAAGACCCCCTGAAACCGCAACGGTCTGATTTCAGGACTGGCGGATATGACAGTCATGAGCAGTCGAAGACATATCTCGATGATTTTATGATGCTCTTCCTTCAGTAGATCAAAGTCGTGTCCTGATACCGGAAAACGGATTGACCATCCCTCTTCGCAGACTATCATGGCCTCGATGGAAATTCTGTTTTCGGGGGAGCAGGTGTGCCTGAGACGATAAAGGCGCGGGGACGGCTTTACTTCGGACGGAAGGGCAATAATTCCTACTGTCGTTTCAGCGGGCTGACCGAGGATGACAGTCAGGAGGTCACGGCATTCGCGGATGAAGACGCTGTGCGGGTCTGGTTCGTTGGTGAAGAAACGGACGAATGCAAGGTGATTCTTGTCCGTCGTTCCAATGGCTGGAAGCTGGAGGGCCCGCATATATTGCATGCCTTTAAGGATATTGAGGCAGTTGCCACGGGCACCTGTTCCGAGCCCGATCCGGTGACGGGTCTTCCCGAATGGATCGAGATCGCTTTTACGGCGGCTTCCGGCGTACGGCAGATTGTTCGCCTCTGGTCTTCGGTGATGCATAAAGCCGGAGTTGCGGAAATTGGCGAAGGCTGCGTCGTACGCGGCACTTTTTCAAAAAATTCGAAAGGCTGGTGGGAGGTCTCTGATCTTTCTGTGCCAGGCTTGGCGGGCGCATTCCCTGAAGACGAAGATATCAGTGGCGTGCTCGCTTCAGACTGGAACAGGGCGGCCCGGACTGCGCCCAAAATCGTGTTCCGCTCCCCTCACACCAGCCTGTCAGTCATAAAGGAAGTTCCTTCGGCGCTGGCCAATTTTGCCGGCTGGACACGTATGGAGCGCGGCACAGAAATTACCTGCAAGCTGATGTGGCGCGAAGGGGGTGCCATCGCACGCAAACATGAGCGCTGGACGGTCTCCGAACTGTGCGCGCCCGTCCGCAATACCGTGTTTTCGCGTCTGAAGAACGCGCCGGAGAGCGATATTTTCGAGGTGTCCGGCCTGATCCTCGAACCGGAGCGTGAGGAGAGCATCCTGGTGCACTTCAGTGACAGCAAGATCGGTGGCGACATGATCCTCAGCGGATCGTTCCAGAAATGGCCGCTCAAAGCCCTTTCAGCGGCGGTGTGCGCGGAATTGGTGCCGGGACGCCGTGTCGTCATGGATATCGCCCTTCGAGCACAGCAGGCCTATGCCGGACGCCTGCACCGGATTGAACTCTAAGGAGCCGGTCATGGATGCGCTGACCCTCACCCGCTATCTGGCCGGGGCACTCGATTTCTTCAACATGGACGATCTTGTCCTGAACAACGATCCGCTGGCCACTCTTGACGAGGCTCAGTGCGCGTCAGGCCGGGTGGGCGGGTCGGGCGGCGGAAAAGTGGACAAGGCCGTGTTTGTGCTCTGCCTTGTCCGGTCGGGATACAAGATGCGCCGCTTCGCACTTGCCGCCTGTGCGTGCTCGATCGACGAAGAACAGTGTCTTGTTCCCGTTCCGGGTGAAACACCGTTTTTCAATCATCGTTTCTTCGAGGATTCACAGCAGGATTCTGCCTTCTCGATCGGAGAGTCGAGCACCGATGTGGAGTTCCGTGGAACATATCCCCCTCCACTGGCGGCGGAATGGCGGCCTCTGTGGACATGGATGGCCTCACTCCTGTGCGCGGTGACGGAAACCCGGACATTTGCAGAAGCGGAAGCGGAGCTTGGCCGTCGGGCGGAAGAGGCGGTCGCCTACGGAAAAAAATCAGAAGCCTCCTATTCCCTGTGCGGGCTGATCTATGAGGCAACGTCGGAAAAAGGGGCAACGATCAATACCCGCGCGCTGGGCGCATCCCTGCTCGAAGGCTGGGATTATGCCCGCATTGGCGAAACGGCGCTCGCAGCGTTCGAGAGTAACGAAGGTCTTCGCCCCACCCGGCATCAGTGGGGCACGGACGGCATTTATGGCCACATGGACGAGCGGTCGGGTCTGGGGCGCGTACAATTCCCCCTTGATGCCAGTCAGAGGAGCGCCGTACGTCATCTGGGTGCGCTCGCCCCAGGCGAGGCGCAGGCTGTTAACGGGCCACCCGGCACCGGCAAGACTTCGATGCTCAAGGCCGCTATTGCGTCACGCTGGGTACAGGCCGCCATCCGGGGAGAGGACTGTCCGGTTACGGTGGCGTGCGGCGCGACCAACCAGTCCGTAACCAACGTCATCCGTGCTTTCGGGGACGTGCATGCCGAAGAACATGCTCAGTTTGTGCTGGGGAAGCGCTGGATTCCTTCTCTCGTCTCTTATGGCAGTTTCTTTCCATCCAAAAGCTATCTGGACAAGAAGCCGGAGACCGCAAACCTGTTTCAGGTGATCCGGGAAGACAGGGAAGGTGCGCTGTATGAGTTCGTAGGGCGCAAACCCGTTTTCAGCGCAGCGGACAGGGACGCGCGCGAGTCAGACTATCTTGATTTCTTCCGTGAGATATTTCCACAGAAGAATGGCACGACCACGCTTGCCGATGCGATCGCCACGTTGCGGGAGCGGGTGATCGACTGGGGCGAGATGTTTCCTGCGCTGCTGGCCCGTCATCTGCATGCGGGCGACGGAGCGTCGGCTTTTGGGAACAGGGAGGCACTGCGCGCCCGGCTGAATCCGTTTGGCCTCGTCTATAATGAAGCCGCAGCGCAGGCGGTTGATGACCTTCTGGAACTTCTGTTCGCGCCCCACAGCGCGGATGCACAAGCACTCGTGGCCGGGGCCATGGAAGACGGGCAGGACGGACGGGCGGCGCGTCAGATGGTGCTGGAAAAGGCGCTCGACTGCAGCCTGCGTCCGCTCGCATTCCATGCCGCCGCGCGCTACTGGGAAGGGCGTTTCATCGCAAGCCTTGGAACGCGCCTGTTTTCCCGTTCCGAGCGCAATGTGACAGAAGGGTTGCGGCGGCTGTGCATGATCACGCCCTGTCTCGTCACCACCCTGAACATGGCTCCGAAGCTGGCGAGGCTGGAGGCGCTGGATCCGGACATGCCGCGTCGTTACGCGTTCGGGCTCATCGACATGCTGATCATCGACGAGGGGGGACAGGCGCTGCCGGAGATCGGTATTCCGGTTCTTGCTCTGGCCAAGCGCGCCGCCGCCGTCGGAGACCGGCTGCAGCTTGCGCCGATCTGGACGCTCGATACGGTGCGCGACGTGGCCCTTTTCGGGCGATGTGGCTTGTCCGACAGAATTGACCGCTTCATGGACGCGGGCGTTTCAGCATCGTGCGGGAGTGTTCTGGCGGCTGTGCGCGGTGTGGCGCGATACAACGAGGTTATGGATCGGGGAATTACGCTCCGCTATCATTACAGATGCCACCCTGACATCATCGAATACTGCAATATTCTCTGTTACGGTGGGACGCTGATCGCGAAAACGTCGCGTAAGGTTCTCACCGCGACAGAAGCCGGGAAAACATTTCCTGCGATGTCGTGGGTGGATTGCGGTACGGAGGCCAAGAAACAGAGCGGCTCCTGGGTCAACGAGGAGGAAGCGCGGCAGATCGCCTCCTGGATCGTGACGAACTGGCCTGCCCTGAAGGAGGCGACGGGCAAGACGGAGCTGAAGGAGACGATTGCCGTTGTCACGCCGTTCAAACCGCAGGTCGAGCGGATTTATGCCGCCCTGAAGGAGAGAATGGACCCCGAGGAGGCCGAGGCCGCAGGCCTCGACGATATGATCATCGGCACGGTTCACTCTCTTCAGGGGGCGGAATGCCCGGTCGTGATCTTCTCTTCCGTCTTTTCAGGGCAGGGCAGCCGGCTGCCGTTCTTCGACAAGGGAACGGAACTGCTGAATGTCGCTGTCTCCCGTGCGAAATCCTGTTTCCTGTGCTTTGGCGAGGATGCGCGTTTCGGCTTTACACGGCCCGAACCGCTTCCGTCCGATCTTCGTGAACTCCGCGACCCTCCCTCCCGTCTTCTCGGGCGGCATATGGCCAATATCGGCGCAAAGCGGCTGTTTCCGAATGTCCTCGTGATTGTGGAGGCACCTGGAAAGGTCGAGAGCATCAGTCATTATCTGGGGCTTGATTACCAGGTTCTGGCCACGGGAGGTGCGGTTGCCGAACTCGGGCTGGATCATGCGAGCCTGTCCTATGCCGATGGACTGGTCCCCCATCATCAGCTTTCAGCGACGGGACAGGATGCGATTGCACGGATTTGCCTCATGGCGAAGGGGATGGAGCGCATCGTTATTGCGACTGACGCCGATCTGATGGGGGAAGAAATCGCCTGGCATGTCGAAACCGCCATTGGGCAGTGTTTGCCGGAATGGGCCGGGCATATTGAACGTGTGCGGCTGGGCGCTATCACCCGTGAAAGCATTTCTGAAGCCTTTGGAGCAAACAAAGAGCCACAGAGGCTCGATCAGTCGGTTGTTGCGGCCGCGTTACTGAGAGAGGTGATCGACATTCTCGTCGCACGCCGTCTGGGTCATGTTCTGGCGGTGGGCCGGGAAGAGCTGCCCGAAGACGAATCGGGCAATACGCCCGAAGATCTTGCGGCGCGTGCGGATGCTGCGGGGCTGCTTGCACAGCCGCCCGCCAAAGGATCGCGAAATGTGGGCATGGGGCGCGTGCAGGCCGGGGTTCTGGCTCTGATGCTGCGGCATCTGCGCGGAGAATTGCAGACCGATGGCCTGTGGGACGTGGGCGTGACAGTGACGGCTGGTCAGGGCAGACGAAACGCAGGTGACAGCAGGGACCGCCCCTGGGCCATCACGGGACGCCTGATGCGCCAGGGCGGCATTGCCCTGTTCGAGGAGGCGGCGGCGCGGGACATGGCGCAGCGTCTTCAGAAAACGTCCGGGCATCTGCGCGAAACGGTAACGCAGCGCG
This sequence comes from Gluconobacter albidus, assembly GCF_002005485.1. NCBI lineage: Bacteria > Pseudomonadati > Pseudomonadota > Alphaproteobacteria > Acetobacterales > Acetobacteraceae > Gluconobacter > Gluconobacter albidus. The sequence continues at coordinate 39,346 of NZ_CP014689.1, forward strand.
TGGAAATGGGCCCTGCTCCTGCGGCGGGGACAGCCTTCCTTCTCGCCGAAGCATGGCGCCGTCGTGGAATAGCCCCGCGTGAGGCAATGGCATGTCTTCAGAGGCTGTATGAGGGCGGTGCCGGAGTGAAGGGGAATACCCGTGACCGATAACAACAGCGCGCACCCTCCCATAACGCCCACGGACCCCGAAATGACGCCCGCCCGGGTGTCCGGTCGCCTGAGTCCGGAGGAATTCGCTCTTTACGAAATTGCCTATCGTGCCATGCGCGCAGCGCAGGCTCCCATGCCTGTCGTGGAACTGGGCGAAGCGACCTATACGGTCGATGACGTCTCCCCTGCGGACAGAATGCCCTGCGCGGAACAGGGTCTCTGCGAGGTTCTGGTCACCACGGCGTCCGTCCTGTCCGATGGTTGGTGGGAGGAACTCCCTGATGCAAAAGAGAGCTTTCTGTCAGCACTGACGGCCCCTGATACGGACGCAGGCCTGCGGGACGCGGCGGCGCATCCGGACGTCCGGTTCGTTGCTACGCCCCGGCTGCGTCGTGCGGAGCCCTGGACACTCGATGAATTGCTGCTGGCCATGGCCGGGAATGGCGTGGGACGGCCCTCCACGTTCCACGGTGTGCTGGAACTGATGGCGGAAAAGCGCCTGCTCGTCTGGGATCGGGAAACCCGGCAGATCTGTCTGACACAGGCCGGTCTGGATGCCGCGCTGACGCTGGAGGAGGAGGCGCCGGACATCAGCAGTATCGAGTTCGTCGCCTGTCTGGAGCAGCTTGTCGATCAGGTCTCCACAGGAAACCTGCCACCCCACGAGGCCCTGCGGACGGTGGTAGCGCTCCTTGAGGGAGAAACATTCGCGCGTCGCGTTGAGACAAAACTCTGGCAGAACGTGGACGATGTCCTCGCGGCCCAGGATACGGAAGAGCCGGGTGGCCTTCTGACCATGCCGGGAATGGGCAGAGCATGAGCGCACGCCGCGCCGCAGGTGGACGACCGGCGCCGCTCCTCAGCTATCCCCGTACGGCGGCGGAAGCGGCCACCTGCATTGATCAGTTGATTGTTGCGGTCAACAGCCTGACATCGCCCGCTACCGAGAATGCCCTGTTCGAGGCGCAGCGGCTGCTTTCGACCTGTGGTTTTCCAGCAGGTTCGCAGGAAGCGGAAGCCGCGTTCAATCTCCTGAGCGCGGAGCAGCATGCAACGGTGGCCAGACTGGCCAAAAGACTGTGGACCGCGCAGGCCGCAGCCATCACACCCGGAAGCCGCGTGTCACCGGGGCATGTGATGTGGGTGATGGTGCTGGGCGGGGCGCACTGGGAAATCGGCACGCCGTGGGACGAGGCCGCGGCCCGCAGACTTCTGTCCGGTCCGAACCCGAGCAATACAGAGCTGGAAGCGTACGGCACAAGGGGCGCATTGTGGAAACTGAGCGCCCTGTTGCAGCAGGACGTCACGACCCTGCAGACGAAATTTCTTGGCCAGTCGCGCGACGAGATCGTAGAAACGCAGGCCAGTACCACAAACAACACCACAGGTGGCACCACAATCCTGCAATATCTTGGCAGCGGGTCCAATACACCCAACATCGTGCATTTCGTCGAAGGTGTGAACTTCGCGATCGTTCTGGAATCCAAGGCCAATACGAGCGCTTACAAGGATCGTTCCGTCGTCCTGATCGACGGGACCCGTACGGGACATGGGCGTGTTCGTCAGGATGACCCGAAGATGGTCGCGACCATTTCGTCCTGCATGATCCATAACAAGTCCAGAGATCCCCAACGCGCCCAGGCGAAGCGGGACATCGGCCACAGGCTGCGTGACCTGTGCCGGAAGGGGCGCGTCGGCTATCTCTGCGTCCGGAGCAATACGCGGCGCAATGAGCCGCCGCAGGTGGAACACCGGAAGTTCTTCAATCGTTTTCTCTTTCAGGAAACGGAGAATGTTCAATGACCCTTCCCGGAACTCCGCTGCCGGACCTGCGCGCCTATCCCCATCTGGAGGCAGAGGAGGTTGCAGCCCTCGTCGCGGAAAGCGGGTCGAGGGAGGAACTGCTGAAGGTTCAGGATCTCTGGCGCGCCAAACATCTGCGGGACGTCAACGCAATGGCGATCTATACGATGCTGATGGATACCGACGACCTCATCGGGGCGGCATATGCTTCGGGAGATATCGCCGGTTTTCAGGCTCTGCTCGCACGCAGGATATCGTGGTTCAGTCTGCCGCTGGAACGATGCGCACTCGTTCAGCCACCGCTTGCTCTGGACATGCAGCTCACTTCGCTCGCTCTCGGGGATACGGAAACGGCGCGGAGATGGGCGATGGAAGCGGTCGAGAGAGGAGATGCGGAAACTGATGATGGTGAGGCAATAAAGATCCTGTCCCAGGCTTTCACGGCTGCCGTCGGGCGTCGATATGCCGAGCTTCTGAGGCTTTGCAGCCAGTTGGAGCAGCTCTGGGCAGGTCGGCGGACCGGGCAGTTCATGGGGAAAACCGCAATCACAATCGCGCGCGCCTTGCTCGCGGTGCAGAACAGGGATGCGGAAGCTCTGGGAGTGGCGCTCGATTTTCGTCAGAAGTTCCTTGTGGGCTGGTGGACGAAGTATGCCGCTGTCGATCGGGCCGCCGCGCTGTTCGACGTGACCGGACAGGCGATCCTGGCGCTTGCCGCCCGCGAAGGTCTGGCCTGTCGCGGGAATGTTTTTTCCGATCCGGCGTTTCTCTGAGCGGTTTTCCCGGTCCGTTGGAATTTTCAGTTTTGCAGGGAAGGGGAAGAAATGGGCTTTGCAGTAACGGCATGGCGATGTGACGATGAACTGGCAGGTCTGTTGCGCGATGGCTTTGATGAAGCCCGCGCCCTGCATTTCACAGACCGCATCGACGTTTTCCCTGAATGTGAGGCAGACATCAGCCGTTCGCGGATGCTGGCGGCCTTCCGGCTGCATCGCGGGCGAAGCCAGCACAAGCCCACCCCCCAGGAGACCGCCGACATCGTCCGGGTCATGAGCGCAGTCATCCCGCAATGGGGCGGAACGCCCCTCGGTCGCGTCGTGCACAACACTCTGGCGGGGGAGGCGTTCAGGGCATTTCTTGCGGCGCTGGGCGCGCGCAACGAGCATTTTTCGGATCTGGAACGGATTCTATACGATCCGATGATTGTAGCCGGCTGGCGGGGCTATCCCTCCGTGGGCCATCTTGGGCGTGAGCAGGTCGCAGCGATGCATAAGGCCCTTCTGCTGTTGAAAAACATGAAGGATGAAGACGAGATCAGTTGGATTTTCGAATTGCGACGCATCTTCGTAGAAGGGGACTGGCAGTGCTGTGGTCTTGCCACTGTCTATGAATGAGAGGGCCTAAAGCATTTTCCCTCTCCGGCCGGAGATGAGCTCCGGGGAAAGTCCTTCCGTTCTGACGCGGCTTCCCTCCGCAAGGGCATGACGTACAATCTGTGTGCCGCCATACAGACCCAGCCCGCCCATGATGAAGGCCACGATGATATCAGGCCACCCTGTGCCGGTGCCGAAGACGCCCAGTGCCGCAAGCAGAACCGCCAGATTGCCGATGGCATCATTGCGCGAGCAGATCCAGACTGAACGCATGTTCGCGTCCCCACTGCGGAAGCGGTACAGCATCAGCGCGACACCCCCATTGGCCAGCAGTGCGAGTGCGCCGATCAGGCCCATGGTGTCGGTATGGGGCAAAGTGCCGGACCTGGCATGCCAGAGCGTATTCCCCAGCACCCAGACCGCAAAGACAAGCATGGTGCCGCCTTTGAGCAGGGCCGCCCGGCTGCGCCATGACAGAGCCATGCCCGTGACGGTGAGGCTGATGGCGTAATTGGCACTGTCTCCAAAAAAGTCGAGGGCATCCGCCTGCAGGGAAGCGGAACCCGCCATGACGCCCGCGACAATCTCGGTCAGGAAAAACCCGCCATTGACGATCAGGGCAATCCACAACGCCCGGCGCCAGCGACGGGCTTCATGACCGGTCAAAGGAGATACGGAACTCGGGCAGCAGGAGTCATGACAGCAGGGCATGGCGACACTCTCGTAAATAACGAAGAGCTCCCCATATCCACCCTGTAGTCACTACAGGGTCAAGAGCTTTATGACGCGGACATATACGATTGGCGAACTCGGACGCCTGACGGAGACGAAGGTTGAAACCGTGCGTTATTATGAACGTGTGGGACTGCTGCCGCATCCGCCCCGAAGCAGCGGCAATTATCGCGTTTACGACGGCGCGCATCTGGGGCGTCTGGGCTTTATCCGTCGGGCGCGTGAGCTTGGCTTTCCGCTGGATCAGGTTCGGGAGCTTCTGGAACTGGCCGGACAGCAGACCCGGTCCTGTGAGCAGGTGGATAAGCTTGTGCAGGCCCATGTCACGGATATCGCGCGCAGGATTTACGATCTGCAGACACTGCAGCAGGAACTGACGCAGCTTCTTGCGCAATGCCAGCATGGCAAGGTCGCGGACTGCCGGATTATCGAGGCACTGCAACCCTATACAGACGCGCAGATGGCCGCAGCCCGTCCGGCGCAATCAAGCAGGCCGTAGGGAGGAATGTTGTGGGCGTAACCACATTGCTGCCTGAAAAATCAATGGGGCCTGCTGTTTACCACGGAGCCAGACATCGTTTCCAGCTGTTTCGTCAGCCTTTCGAGACCCAGAGCCGAAATATTCAAATCAACCAGAAAATCGAACCACTCGTTATTCGTCATTCCGTAGTTGTTGACCTTCCCTCCATTCTCGCTGAGGAGGGTGTATGCTTTCCGGATCGCTGAAATATTGCTTTGTGCCACCATGACTAAATCCTCCAGCCCCACTGCGGGACACGGAAGATTTGTAATTTACGCTTACATTTTAGTCAACCAAAAATGTAAGCAATGACTGATTATGTAAGTGATTCCGCTTACAGCCGTCGGGAAAACCACACAACGCGGCCAAGAATCTGGCACCTGTGGGCTTCCACCTCGTAGGGTTTGAAGCGCTCGTTTTCAGACTTCACCTGAAACGTAGGCGTCTCGGCGCCATGGACGAGCTCAACCCATTTGCAGACCACGCCGTCCCCGTCGAAGAGAACAAAAATCCCCTCCATCGCAACGTTCTTCTTCCGCATATCCACCAGAACCGTGTCCCCACTTCTGAGAAGCGGCTCCATGGACTGGCCTTCGATTTCCACAACACACAGATCGGATGCGGAAGCCCTCAACTCCCGCTGCACAAAGCCGGATTCAAAGAAACGCGGTGGTCCGAACGCATGGTCGTCAATGATTCCGCCGCCTCCAGCGCCAGCCCTGACGTCCAGTGAGCGCACGGGAACATAATCGACCGGCTCGTCTGAACCCGCATCATCAATCAGGTTCGCCGGCAGGTCGGGCAGCTTGACCTTGACGCCTTCCTTCTCGGCAATTTTTTCCGACAGATAATCAATGACTTTCTGCTCATGCTCGCGATTGGGACGCTTGCCCGTCTTCCACTGACTCACGGCCTGACTGGTGATGCCAAACCTCTTTGCGAGATCAATATTGCGGACAGCGCCAATTTTAATGGCGTGCTGGAAGAGCTCTTGGAAAGTCATTCTTACGTTATAGCGTTAAATTCACTTACAATCACTATAAGTTTTCAGTGCTATTTGGTAAGTGACCATTCTGCCGCCAGATCCGGGCCGCTGCCGCATCCAGAATGACTGTTACGTCGTCATGAAGCCGGATGGCCGTGGCACTGACGCCCTCGCTGATCGGACCGTTCAGCGCCTCGTCAACGATCGCCGCCTTGCCGTCGCCAACGGCGACCAGCAGAAGATGGCGCGCTTCCAGGATCGTCCCCACTCCCATCGTCAGGGCGCGTTCCGGCACGCGCTCCGGGTCGTCGCCGAACATGCCGCTGTTCTGCCGCCGCGTCACGTCGTCCAGATGGGCAACCCGTGTCCGGCTGTCGAACGCGGAGGGCGGTTCGTTGAAACCGATATGTCCCGTCTCGCCAATGCCCAGAAGCTGCAACCCGAGGCCACCGGCCGCGCAAATGGCCGCTTCATAACGCGCGCATTCCGCATCCAGATCCACGGCCGAGCCGTCCGGCACATGCCCCTGACCGGCAGGCATATTCACATGCGAAAACAGATGCTCCTGCATGTAATGGCTGTAGGAGTTCGGGTCCGTGGGCGGCAGGCCGACATATTCGTCCAGATTGAACGACGTCGTGCCGGAAAAATCCAGCGTCCCCGCGTCATGCTGCTGCACCAGAATCCGATAGATGCTTTCCATCGTGCGGCCCGTCGCCAGCCCCAGAACGGGCGCCTGAGACCCGCGGATTTCCTCCGCGATCATGTCCGCCGCGCGCTGAAACGCCTGATCTGGCGTGTCCGTGACGATAATTTTCATACCCTGCGCTCTCCATTGACCCAGACTTCGCTGACCTGAAACCTGTCATCAAGAACCGTGAAATCTGCCAGAAGATCCGGCGCAATGGCCCCCCGGTCATGCAGCCCGAGATAGGTGGCGGCATTCGTACTGACCAGACGCGCCGCTTTCGGGAGCGACATCCCGGCGTCGAGGGCATTTCGCAATGCCTGATCCAGCGTCAGCACGCTCCCTGCGAGCGTCCCGTCCGGCAGACGGACCACACCGTCGTGGATCATCACGTCCTGCCCGCCAAGCTGGCTCGGACCATCGGCCTCGCCCGTGCCGCGCATGGCATCTGTCACGAACAGCAGCCGCTGTCCCATCACGCGCTCCGCCAGCCGGAAACTGGCGGGATGAACGTGATGCGTATCGAAGATCATCTCTCCATAAGCCACGTCGCTGCACATCAGCGCCGTCACCGGGCCGGGACGCCGCCCTTCAATGGCCGACATGGCATTGAACAGATGCGTCCCCCCCACGGTTCCACCTGCGGCACAGACCAGACAGATCGCCCGCTCGGCGCCTTTGAAATCCGTGGTGGTATGCCCCAGACTGACCCTGACACCCGCCTGCGCAAAAGTCTTCATGGCCGTCGGTGCGTGTTCAAGCTCCGGCGCGATGGTCACGACACGCACACACCCCGTCGCAACGGCTTCCGCCACACGTTCAGCGGTCGGCTCGATATTGAACGGCGGCTGGGCCCCCAGCTTGTGCGGGCTGACGAACGGCCCTTCCAGATGCGCGCCATGAATGCGCGGCCCATCCTCTACGCCCCGGCGCGAGACTTCCGCCACCGCCCGCAGGGCCGCCATCACGTCCGGCCAGGGCGCGGTGATCGTGGTGGGCAGGATCGTCGTGGTTCCATGGCCCAGATGAAAGCGCGAGAGCTTCTCGATGGCCGCAACCCCGTCCATCGTATCGGCACCGCCGCCGCCATGGACGTGACCGTCAATGAACCCTGGCAGGATATAGCGCTCCGCCACCCCGGACCGAGGCACGATCCCGCGGATATGGCTGTCAAAATCCACCCGCCCCGGGACTACGCGGTCACGCAGGACAATCCTGCCCTCAAGATGCATCATCATCGCTCCTGATTCCAAACCCAGGCGCAGGGTATCCGGTCATGCCCATTCTCAGAAACCGGCCGTCACGGAGACCACGCCCGCAAACCCGCCACCGACATAATAAAGCGGCGTCTGGGCAGCAATGTTCGTCCCATACACGCCTTTGGTGGCCTTGGCATTCCCCACAAGGCTTGACGCGCCGGACAGATACCCGCTGTTGCCGAGATTGATGAGGTTCAGCTGGATCTGGGGGTGCTTTACGAACCGGTAGTTTTTCATGCGATAGCCAAGGGTGACATTCCCCGTGAAATAGGACGGAATTTTCTGGTCATTCATGAAGGTGGCGTATTGCGATCCCACATAATTCAGGTTGAAATTCCCGAAAATCGAACCGTTGTCATAAGCGAGCCCGATCGCCCCGCTGAAGGTCGGCGTATTGACGGCGGTCTTGCCCTTTGTCGGCAGCAGATCGCCCCCAGACGCCAGATTGTTGTCGATCGTGGCGTGCAGATACTGGCCCGACAGATAAGGGCTGAAATGGTGCCAGGGACGCAGGCCAAGCTCCAGTTCCGCACCGCGTGACGTCTGGCCACCCGCATTGATGGAGGCCGTTGTCGCCACACCGTTGAGATAGACGGTGGAGCTGAGCTGGCGGTTCGTCAGATTATAGTTGAACAAGGCAGCGGAAATGTTGACCAGACCCGTATGGCGATACCCGATCTCCTCGCCAATCGAATATTCCGGAGAAAGATTGCTGGCACGGCTATGCGCGATCTTCCCGGTGGAAGTGCTGAAATAATCGGCCATCGTCAGAATGGAGGAGGGCGCCCTGAAGCCTGTCGAGCCATTGATATAGATCTGGTCGTGCGGCGTAATGCGATAGCTCGCGGCAAACTGCGGAAGCGGTTCCGCATAATTGACGGTCGATTTGTAATTCGCCCCCGGGATGAGCTGGGTCGACATGCGCGAGACCATGGCTTCCTTGAAGCCGGCCTCGATGGTCAGACGGTCGTTCAGCGCCTTGAACGTGTCGTTGATGAACAGGGCGTTGGTCTGCTGGACAAAATTGATGTTGTACCGGGACAGCGGAATACCGGCCTGCGTCATGATGGGGTAACGGCCGGTCATGGAAGCGATGTTCCCGTTTCCATCCGCTTCCGCATAATAGGAATGTTCCTGCTGGGTGTAGTAGGAATACCAGTATCCGAAGGACAGCGTATTGTGCTGCGTCTTCCAGTGGATGGCGCTGTTCAGACCCGAATTCCGTTCGGTGAACGTATCAATTGCCGCCCCGATGACGGATGACCCGCTCTGGGAGACCTGAAGCGGACCGGTATTCTGGTTGCCAACATAGCTGTAACCCGTCGGCAGCGTGGTGCCGCCATCTCCATAGCCCCAGAAATAATCATAATAAGGCGTAATGTCGGCCGTCAGAGAGTGGCTGAGGTTCAGATGAACCGGCGCCCCCAGAATCAGTGAATTGCGCTGGTTTTCCTGAAATTTGTAATAGGATGCGCCCCCGCTTTTGAAATTGGCCGCATAATTGGCTTTCGTCCCCAGAGCGTTCCACTGCGCCATCGAGGGCGTCTTCAGATAATATCCCGTTGGACTGTTATAGGAGAGGATGAACGAGGCGCGGTTTCCCTCTCCCCATTCCTTCAGGGCTTTGCCATCCACATGATACCGCGTGGTCCGGCCCGATCCGCGCCAGTTATCGGCCCCTTCATAGGAAAAGGATACGAAGCTGCGGATGCCACTATGGCCAATATCGCCACTGTCGATCCGGGCGAATTCCCGGTTGAGCGCATAGGAACCGTAAGCAAGATTGAGCAGACCCCCGGCCTTGTGGGACGGATCGCGCAGAGTCTCGCTCAGCTGGCCCCCCACGGCATTATAGAGCGGGGCTGAAATATCGGCCGATCCCTGCGAGAGCGACAGGCTCTGGATATTTTCATTGTCAGCGGTCGTTCCGGTGAAAATGAAGAAATTGAGCGGATCGGCCGCAGGAATCCCTTCATAGGTATAGCCCAGCTCGAACTGGTTCAGACCCCGTACGGACAGGCTGACCTGCTGATCGCTGGTGCCCAGAGGGTCTCCGCTTCCCGTCACAACACCCGGAAGGCTGGCGATCATGGTGGTGGGATTGCTGGTCGGGCTCTGCTTTGCGATGTAATCGCGGGTCAGACCACTGCGCGATTTCGGGGCGGTCTGGGGCGGCATCATGCCCCCACCCGGTGTGGCACCCGTCACCCCTGTCGCGCTTTGCAGGTCGGAATGAACGGTAATCTGCTCGGGGTCGGAATGAACAGCCGCCGCTGCCGGAGCCGGCTTTGCGGGCTTTTGCGATTTCGAAGACAGGGCTTTCCGGGGCTGCGTGCTGGCCGCACTGGCAGATGTCGCAGCAAGGGCAATCAACGAGACAGAAACAAGGAAAGACCTACTGAGGTTCTGCATTGCCGTTTCTCCCTGACCTGTCCCCGGAAAATTCCGCGCGAAGGACGGCCGAACTGTTCATGTCATGTACCGGTCGGCACCATTTCTAAGTCCAATCTAATACCGAAAACAAACCTCGTTCAACCTATTTCGAAAACGAATCGTAAAAACGGCCGCTCTGAAACTTTCCAAGAGTCTTGCGGGATCTCTTTCCGCCCGAATGAGCAACCCGTCCATAACGCTCGGCCCACTTGGCAGGCTGCTCCGCAAATCCCGGTATTGATCTGGTATTATATTTCTCCTATATCGAAACGAACAAGGGGACATGCTTCATGCGCTTTGCCGACATCGCCGTAATCTGCGCATATTTCGTTTTGCTCCCCCTCGTGGCGATCACGGTGTCGCGGCGCGGAAAAACATCCGGTGATTTCCTGTCCGCATCGCACGATCTTCCCTGGTGGGCGATCTGCCTTTCGCTCGTGGCGACAGAAACCTCGACACTGACCTTCATCAGCATTCCCGGCATTGGCCATACGACGGGAATGGTCTTTCTCGGCCTTGCCGGGGGATATCTGATCGGCCGGCTGATCGTGGCGATCTGGTTTCTGCCGCTCTACGCCCAGGGCCAGATCAGGAGTGCGTATCAGTATCTGGGCGAGCGTTTCGGTCCGGGACTGCAATGTGCTGCCTCTGGCGCTTTTCTCGTCACGCGGCTTCTGGCCGAAGGGGTCCGCCTCTCCGCAGGGCTCCTGCCGCTGACATGGATGCTGGAACACAATGGAATATCCATAAACCATCTGGCTGTTCTGGGTCTCATCATGGCTTTTACGCTGGCCTATACGGTTCTGGGCGGTCTGCGGGCGGTTGTGTGGTCCGACACCATACAGCTCTGCATTTATCTCTTCGGCGCCGCCGCATGCGCCGGTCTGCTGATGCACGGTCTCCCATCCGATGGCTGGACACAGGCATGGGCCGCCGGGAAAATGGCCCCTTTCCACGCCCTGCATGTCAGCACGCTGCTGTCCGATCCTTTCACACCCCTCGCGGCCCTGGTCGGAGGCGCCATTCTTTCAGTCGCGTCCCACGGCTCGGATCAGCTCATGGTCCAGCGTCTGCTGGCGGCCAGAACCCTCCGGGATGCCCGCTACGCGCTCGTTGGCAGTGCCTTTGTGGTGGCGTTTCTGTTCGGGCTGCTGTCCCTTGTCGGCGTGCAGCTCTGGATCACGCATCACGGCCAGTCCCTGACAGAACTCGGATTGCACTCGCCCGACGAACTGTTCCCAAGTTACATTGTCTCAGGATTACCCGCCGGACTGGGCGGCCTGCTGCTCGCAGGCGTTTTGAGCGCCACGATGGGCTCCCTGTCTTCCACTCTCAATGCCATGGCCGGCGCGTCCCTGACGGATTTCGGGCCTCTGCCGGAACGTCTCCTCAAACGCTGGGGACGCTTCTGCGGATTCCGGGAAAGCCCGTTGTTTGCCCCCCGTCTTACGACGCTGCTGTGGAGCATCGCGCTCGTTCTGGTTGCCCTCTGGTTTGCACAGGGCGAGCAGTCCGCCGTGATTCTGGGCCTGACGATCGCAGGGTGGTCCTATGGCCCGACTCTCGGGGCTTTCCTCTTTGGCATGTTGTACCCTGATGCCCGGCCGCGGGATGCCCTGACGGGTTTTCTGGTCTCGCTGGCGGCCATGGCAGCCATCATGAAATTCCTCCAGTATTCCGGCTATCACATCGCTTTTCCCTGGCTCGTTCCTCTGGGTATCGCAGGAATGCTGATGGCGGCCCGTTTTTCCATGCTGTTGACAGGCGCGCGCCGAGAGAACCGCCAGTCGGCTTATGACGCCCGAAAGGATTGAGGCCATGAGTGCCAAGAACACGCCCCTCACGTCTTCAGTTGCGCCGGGCGGGACCGAGCAGCAGGACCCGCGCTATGGTGACATCGACCTGTGGCCGGTGACATCGGTTCTGGACTCTCTGGCGGAAGCCCAGATGACCGCAACCGCCGTCGCCCGGGCCGCGGTTCCGCAGATGAACGATGTCGTCACGGCTGCCCTCCCGCGTCTGCGGGCCGGAGGGCGGCTGTTTTATGTGGGCGCCGGAACGTCCGGCCGCGTAGGGCTTCAGGATGGCGTGGAACTCACACCCACCTTCGGCTGGCCGTCCGAACGCCTCATCCTGATGCTGGCGGGAGGCACCACGGCCCTGTTCGAAGCCGTGGAAGGCGCCGAGGACCGCGAAGAGACCGCAAGCCGGGAAATCCTGTCTCACAACCCCGGCCCGAATGACGTGGTGTTCGGCATCGCGGCCAGTGGCGCCACGCCCTATACCTGCGCCGCCATTGCGGCCGCGCGAAACGCAGGCGCCCTGACCGTCGGAATCAGTTGCAACGGGGAGGGCCGTCTGCTCAGGGAAGCGGAACTGGGCATTGCCATCGTCACGGGCGCGGAAGTCATTGCAGGCTCCACCCGGCTCAAGGCAGGCACAGCCCAGAAAGCCGTCCTGAACATGCTGTCCACAACCCTGATGATCAAACTCGGACATGGCTATCGCGGCCAGATGGTGGATATGCGCGTCGTCAATGCCAAACTCGAAAAGCGTGCCGCCCGCATGGTGCAGGATCTGGCCGGAGGCACCCCCGAAGAAATCGAGGCCGCCCTTCAGGCCAGCAGCCAGAACGTCAAACGCGCCATTCTCATCCGCTCCGGACTGACGCTGGAAGACGCGGAAACCGCCCTGACCCAATACGCAGGCGATCTGCGCGCCGTCATGGCCGCACAAGCAGACCGGGGCTGAGGTTTTTATGGACGTGAAGCCCACGGAAAATATTTTTGCCGCCCTCACACCGGATGAGAGTGACCGCAAACCCCTGTATCTGCAACTGGCTGAACGCCTGCGCGAACTCATCAACGGGGGAACCCTGCGCGGCGGCGACGCCGTCCCGCCGGAGCGTGAACTGGCCGCGCTGACAGGCGTCTCCCGTGTGACGGTCCGCAAATCGCTCGAACAGCTGGTGACGGCTGGCCTCCTGACCCAGCGCCCCGGCGCAGGAACATTCGTCTCCCGCAGGATCCAGCAGCCGCTTTCGGTCCTGATGGGGTTTTCTGACGACATGCGGGCCCGCGGCTACGAACCGGCATCAATCTGGCTGGACAAGCGCGCCGCAGGCGCCAGCCCGGACGAAGCTATGGCGCTGGGCATCGCTCCGGCCGCCCCGGTCCTGCGCCTGAAACGGATCCGGACCGCGGACGGCGAGCCCATGGCCATCGAAACAGCCGTCATCTCACGTCGGGATCTGGCCTCTCCGGAACTGGTCGGGGAATCGTTTTACGCGGCCCTGAAAGCGCACGGCCTGTTGCCCGTCAGGGCACTTCAGCGGATCCGGGCGCGCATGGCCACACTCCACGAATCCGAACTGCTCCATATCAGCCACCCCACGGCCATTCTTGAAATCGAACGGCGCTCCTTCCTTCCTGACGGGCGCGTCCTTGAGGTCACATTCTCCTGCTATCGCGCCGACCTCTATGATTTCGTCGTGGAACTGCAAACCTCCGAGGAGCACGACTGATGCGATGCCTGACCGCAATAGGCCTGATGAGCGGCACATCGCTGGATGGCGTGGACGCAGCCCTCGTCCGGACGGACGGTGAGAAGATTGTCTCGCATGGCCCCGGCCTCAGCCTGACATATTCGCCGGAACTGCGCGCCCGCGCCCGCGATCTGCTGTCGCGCGCCGCAACGCTGAGCCCCGAAGATCCCGAACTGCGCAGTGTGGAGCGGGACCTCACCCTGCGTCACATCGAGGCCGTCCAGATCCTGCGCCAGAAGACAGACACCGTCGATCTGATCGGCTTTCATGGACAGACCATCCTGCACGCCCCCGAACGCCGCCTGACCTGGCAGATCGGCGACGCCGCCCTGCTGTCGCGTGAAACCGGCCTTCCGGTCATTCATGATTTTCGCAGCGCAGATGTCGCTGCCGGTGGGGAAGGGGCCCCTCTGGCGCCGTGGTATCACGCCGCCCTGCTGCGGGAACATGAAGGCCCGGTTGCGATCCTCAATATTGGCGGGGTTGCGAATGTGACGCTGGTGGAGGCGGACGGAAGCATCCATGCCTGCGATACCGGCCCGGGAAACGCCCTGCTGGATGACTGGGCCTTTCTCCATACCGGCACCGCCTGCGATGTGGACGGCGCACTGGCCCGCTCGGGATCGGTTCACGAAGACATTCTTGAGCCTCTGCTGGCAGATCCCTATTTTTCCCGACCGGCCCCCAAATCGCTGGACCGGCTGACCTTCCAGCGCGCCATGACTGCGGTCAGTGCGCTGTCACCGCAGGACGGTGCCGCAACGCTTGTCGCCTTTACGGTCGAGGCCATCCGGCGCACACCGCTGCCACGCCCTCCGGCAGCCTGGTATGTGTGCGGAGGCGGTCGCCACAACCCGGCCCTCATGGAAGAGCTTGAGCGCGCTTTGCCGGCGCCCGTGATGCCGGTCGAAAAACTCGGCTGGAATGGCGATGATCTGGAGGCGGAATGTTTCGGATTTCTGGCCGTACGGGCCCTGCGAAAACTGCCACTCTCCGCCCCGACCATCACCGGCGCCCCCTCCTGCCTGACCGGCGGACGCCTGACATGCAGCGGCCTGGTCCCTCCGGCCTTGTGGTCAGAGGGGTAGGCCGCATCCGTCATGGGCTGCTTGGAAGTGTTGCAGGGCTGACGTTTCCGGAGTCATCCGGGGAGAGATGATCTTTGAGATGCGTCTCCAGCTTCTCCAGCGACAGGCCCTTCGTTTCCGGAAGAAACCGCGCCACGAAACACAGGGAGAAGACGTTGATCGTCGCGAAGACAAAAAACGTGCCCGGTCCGATCGCATGCAGGAAAACGGGGAAAAGAAAGGCGACTGTAGCGTTAAAGATCCACTGCGATGAGACTGACAGACCCGTCAGAACCCCACGGGCGCGCATTGGAAAAAGCTCGGACATCAGCAGCCAGTACAGCGGAGAAACCATCATCTGGATGAAGAGCAGGGCCAGAAGGATGAAACCCAGAGCCGCATAGCTTTCCACGGCCGTTCCCTTGAGAAACAGCAGCGTTGCTCCAAGCCCCAGATGCGCCAGAACCACACCGCACAGCCCACCCAGAAGCGTGACGCGTCGCGGGAAGCGCCCGATCATCCAGATACCCGCAAAGGTCGCCCCGACGGCAACAAGACCATCGCCAATCGTCGCGATCAGCGCCGCCTCGGTTCCAAGCCCCGTCTGGCGCAGGATGATGGGCGTAAAATACATGAAAGCATTGACGCCGGTGAACTGGGCCGTAAATCCAAGCCCCACCCCCAGCATCAGCAGACGCCGGATCCAGACTTCCCCGAATGCCTGACGCCAGCCAATCTGTTCCGCATCGTCGTCCACGGCCGTGTAGATCGCCCGCATCTCGTGACGGACCTGACGGTCGGTGGAGCGGATGAGTTCCAGCACATGCTTCGCTTCGTCCGTCCGGCCCTGACTCGCCAGCCAGCGCGGAGAGCGCGGAACGAAAAACAGGCCCACCCCCAGAAGGATGGCCGGAACCGCGGCAATCATCAGCATGGTGCGCCAGATGGACGGTGATTCCGAAAAATGCGCCAGTCCGGCATTGAGCGTGTAAGCGACGAGCTGTCCCGTCACGATCATCATTTCGTTCTGGCTGACCAGTCGCCCCCTGCGTCCGGAGGGCGCCATTTCGGAAATGAACATGGGCACAAGCGCGGACGCTCCGCCCACGGCAAAACCCAGCACGGCCCGCATGGCCACCATCACCGCAACGGACGGTGCCTGCGCCGTGCCGATCGCCCCGATGACGAACACGACCGACAGCGCCATCAGACTGTCCCGTCGTCCGAACCGATCCGCCATCATCCCGCAGATCAGCGAGCCGAAAGCCGCCCCCAGAACCAGCGCGGATGTCACCAGTCCTTCCGTCAGAGGCGTAAGCCCCAGCCCGCCCTTCGCGACCGGAAGCTGCATGAACGGCAGCGCTCCGGCAATGACGCCCGTGTCATATCCGAAGGCCAGCGCTCCCATCGTGACGACCACCACGATTTTCGTGATCAGCCTGTCCGCCTCGCTGCGTTGTCTCATCCCTCTTGCGGCAGTCCTTCGACTGCGTTCCCTGAAAAAACAGTGCACCCCACTGCGCACCGGGTTCTGCAACCTGAGCGGTAAACATCCCGCTTGTGCTTCGGGTTCCGTCGTTTCCAAGGAATAGTTTCCGGTTCTGTGTGTATAAAAACCGGAAGGATAAATAATTCTCTGTCGCCAGCAGGTCTCGTACGGCAGGGGAGGCAAGCAAAAAAAATGACCCGGCAGAACTCCGCCGGGTCAATATCGGACCTTACCGCAGGCCGCCGGACGCGATGAGTGTCTCGCCAGTCAGCCAGCGGGCTTCGTCGGAGGCAAGGAACACGGCAAGCGGGGCAATGTCCTGCACCTGGCCACTGCGTCCCAGGGGAGTCTGTGAAACAATAAACTGTTCCGCCTCAGAACCAACGACATTGGCCGCTTTGGTTCCTTCCGTTTCGACCAGACCCGGATTGATGGCATTGACCCGGATATTTCGTGGGCCGAGTTCGCGCGCAAGGGAGCCGGTTATGGCATCCACCGCACCCTTCGTTCCCGTATAGACGGCCAGATCGGGCGGCGTAATGCGCGAGACGACAGAACTGATGTTGATGACACTTCCGCCATCCCCCAGATGCTTTACCGCGGCCTGCGTGGTCAGGAGCGTGCCCAGAACGTTGATATTAAAGAGCCGGTGGAAATGCTCTTCGGTGATCTGGTCGATCGACGCAAATTCGTAAACACCGGAATTGTTCACAAGAATATCCAGCCTGCCGAACTGGCTGATTGCCGTCTCCACAATCGCCTGCGCATCCGCCTTGCGCGAGACATCGCCCTGCACGGAAACCGCCTTTCCACCGCTGCCCGTAATGGCGGCAACAACGGCGTCCGCCCCGGATTTGCTGGATGCGTAATTGACGACGACCGCCGCGCCTTCTTCGGCGAGCGCCTTGGCGATACCCGCGCCAATGCCCTTGGATGCGCCGGTCACGATTGCCACTTTTCCGGAAAGTCTGCTCATGGAGATGTGCCTGTCTGTAAGGGCTGGAACGCCTGCGCGCTTCACATGCCCGGTTTGTTAAAACCAGAGGATTTAAATGTGGAGTGATCGCTCCAACATAAGGCATATGAGGCTTGGATTTCCGGTTTCAAGGATTTATGGAGCGATGACACCAAAAAAAGAACCCGGCGAGCGGAGGGGGCGGGGCCGCCCTCAGTCCTTTGACCGTCAGAAAGCCCTGTGCGCCGCCATGCGCCTGTTCTGGGACCGTGGCTATGAAGGCACGAGCTTCGACGACCTGATCGCGGCCATGCAGATCAGCGCCTCCAGCTTCTACAACGCCTTCGGCAGCAAGGAGGCGCTGTATCACGAGGTGATCGAGACCTATCTGAGCGTTGCAGGCGGCTGGTTCCTCTCCATTCTGCGTGAAGACGCCGATACGCGTACGGTCTTTCGGGATTTGACGACCGCCGCCGCCGTGGAATTCACGCGCCCCGACCGGCCAGCAGGCTGCATGATCTCGGTCGCGGCGACGCAGTGCTCGCCGCACCAGACCCGCCTGCGCGACCTTCTGACCAGTCAGCGGACCCAGGCCGAAGACGCCATGGCCAGCCGTCTGCGAAAAGGGCAGGACGTGGGAGACCTGCCAGCCGATACCGATATCGAAGCTCTGGCGGCCTTCTACGGCTCCCTGCTGCGTGGCATGGCGGTTCAGGCCCGTGACGGCGCTTCCCGGGAGCGTCTGCTCGAAATCGCCCGGATCGGCATGCAGGCCTGGCCCGTGACGTGAAATCCGCCTGAAACCGGATTACAAACGGTCTTCCCGCATCATGAGGAGCAAGAGATGAGCCGCAGTTCCGTGCAGGCGTTTTTTGAGGCAAACGCACCCGATATCCAGCCCGTCGTACTGGAAGACAGCACCGCGACGGTGGCGGAAGCCGCTCAGACCCTCGGAGTGCAGGAAGGACAGATTGCCAAGACGCTGGCGCTGAAAGTGGGCGAGGAACGGATTCTGGTCGTCATGGCCGGGACGGGGCGTCTGGATAACCGCAAGACGAAAGACACGTTCGGAAACCGGCCGCGTATGCTGCCCGCGGACGAGGTGCTGCAACTGACAAGCCATCCGGTCGGGGGCGTCTGTCCTTTCGGCCTGCCGCAGCCGGTCCGCGTGTTCTGCGACATCTCCCTGCGGGCCTTCGATAACGTCTGGCCCGCCGCAGGCGACAGGAACAGTTCCGTCTGCCTGACACCGGACCGTCTGGCAGAACTCGTCAGCGCGGAATGGGTCGATGTCACCCAGACATAAGAACGCTTCTTATCAGCCTCAGGCAACCATATCGAACGCGGCATCCCCACAGGCATTCGCTTCGTCGATTGTCAGAAGCAGCCGGACACGCTCCGGCACCGGTCGACATAAGAGAGGGGGCGAGCGATGGAGAATTTTTTCCGCCTCGTCCCAGCCCGGAAAATGCTTTCCCTTCAGGAAAACAACAGCACCTGTCGGAGCCTCCTGCACAGTCTGCCCCTCGTCAGCAGTCCACTGAACGCCCGGCCCGACATAAGCGCGAAGCAGCCGCAGATCCACACAGTCCACGTGGAATTTCCGGCAACTGTCCGTGGTGATTTTCTCCAGCCGGACACGCAGGTTCCGGTGTCCGGACACCGCGCTGTAAACTTCCGCAAGCTCAAGCATGTCCGGAATCAAAAGCCGCGCAGACTCCGGGCAATGCGGAGTAAGCTGTGCGGCCATTTCCGACAGAGCCCCCTTTGCCATGAGCAGACGCGGCCCCGTCACAAGATAGGCTGACGCTGCCGCCCTCAGGCCTGGTGACACGTCCATCCGGTGCATCTCAAGGCTGCGATGCGCAGACAGGATGCCACCGAACGGCAACTGGCGCTCCAGACGGCGGCGTGTCGGACAGACAGACATCGCAGACAATTTCCCTTATCATTGATATGTTATATCATATCAAATAATGAGGGCGGATCAACCCGCTGCAACGTCCCAAGGATCTCCTCTACATGTCGGATACCCGATTGCCCGTGACTGTCCTTTCCGGTTTTCTGGGGGCCGGCAAGACAACGCTTCTCAATCATGTCCTCAATAACCGTGCAGGGCTGAAAGTTGCCGTCATCGTCAATGACATGAGCGATGTGAATATTGATGCGGATCTCGTTCGCAATGGGGGCAGCAACCTCTCGCGAACAGACGAAAAACTGGTCGAAATGACCAACGGATGCATCTGCTGCACCCTGCGCGACGACCTTCTGACGGAAGTGGACCGGCTGGCGCAGGAAAAGCGGTTTGATTATCTCCTGATCGAGTCCACTGGCATTGCCGAGCCTCTCCCTGTGGCCGCAACCTTCGAATTCCGCGACGAGGACGGGCGCAGCCTGAGCGACATCGCGCGCCTCGATACGATGGTGACGGTCGTGGATGCAGTGAACCTGCTCCGGGACTATGGCTCGACCGATTTTCTGCGGGACAGGGGTGAAGTAGCGGGAGAGGACGACGAACGCGCGCTCGTGGATCTCTTCGTCGATCAGATCGAGTTTGCGGATGTCATCATCCTCAACAAGATGGATACGGCCTCGCCTGAACAGGCAGAGGCGGCCCGACTGATCATCCGCTCCCTGAACGCAGATGCGAAGCTCATCGAAACACGCCAGAGCCAGGTTGCGCCGGACCAGATCCTGAATACGGGTCTTTTCGACTTCGACCGCGCGCACCAGCACCCGACCTGGTTCCGGGAACTGCACGGTCATGCCGAACATCGCCCCGAGACTGAGGAATATGGCATCACCAGTTTCGTCTACCGGGCCAAACGCCCCTTCAATCCGGAAGCTTTCGCCGCTTTCATCGAACAGTCATGGGAGGGTGTCGTCCGGGTCAAAGGCTATTTCTGGCTCGCAACACGACCGGACTGGGTTGGCGACCTGAGCATCGCAGGCGCTCTGGCCCGCCATCAGGCTGCCGGACGCTGGTGGGCCAGCGTTCCCCATCAGAACTGGCCGGACGACGCGGCATGGCGCGCCACACTCGCAGGCTACTGGGACGACATTTACGGAGACCGCCGTCAGGAACTCGTCTTCATAGGCGCCGGAATGGACGAAGCGGGCATCCGCGCGGCTCTGGACGACTGCCTTGTCCCGCCCTCACAGGACGAGGTGTTCATGCCCTGGCATTACGATCATCTCGCGGATCCATTTCCCCACTGGGAATAAAGTAATCCCTTTTGTCTGCACGGCTGCAGACAGGGTCAGAACCCGGAATCCCGCCCTTCATGGCGATATGAATATCGTCGAACAGGCTCTGCGCGAGACTCCGGGGCACCAGAAATTCGTATTCCAGCAACGCCTCCCGGCAGGTCAGAATGACCGGGATGTGCCCTGCAAGCGTCAGGGCAACGTAACTTTTGCCGAAAGCGGACGCCCGAAGATCCACGGGCACGAGCTTTGCCGCAATGGCCGCCGCACCAGGGCCACACAGGGAGAATCTGACCCGACTGTCGCTCTGATCCGTGACTGCTGCCCGGCCTTCACAAAGCGCCACCAGTCGCGCCTCCAGCATCCCGCCTTCCGGTCCGCGACAGAACCACTGACTGTGTCCCGCCCTGAAAACAGCATAGCCTTCCGGACTGTCCTGTTCCTGAAAACCGCTGGACAGACTGACGCCCAAAGCGGCTTTTACCGTGGCACTCACGGCGTCAGCCTGCCCCCGAAAAGGGCCGATACTGACCAGATCCTTCTGCGGCAGGAGGGCAAGACCCAGATCGCCAATCGTAACGCGCGCCTGTTTCACCGGAGACGCCGGGCGTAAAATGTCAGCCATGAAGGCGCTCTCCCTGCGGATCGACAAAAACGGGTGAAACGACAACGGCCTCCGTCACCGTTCCGGCAAGCGGGTTATGAACCGCCACAACGTCCCCCAGACGGGCCGGACCGTTCTGCAGAAAGCCGAGCCCAATCCACGCCCCCACGGTTGGCGACCACGCCGAAGAGGCAATCCACCCCTGATCGGAAGCCGCCGTCGCGGCTGCCCCTCTCGGCAGGAGATGCGCCCCGCAAACCAGTGGCGCATCCGCCCGCAGCGGCTTCAACCCGACCAATGTGGGACGCGCAGGATCGCGCAGCGCCGCACGGTCCGCCATACGTCGTCCGATGAAATCCTTTCTGCCGGACAGCAGACGCCCCATTCCCAGATCATGCGCCGTGGTCTGTCCGTTCAGTTCCGCACCAGCCGGATGACCCTTTTCAATCCGCATCACCCCCAGGGCTTCCGTGCCGTAAGGAGCAATTCCATAAGGCGCGCCTGCCTGCATCAGCCTGCGCGCCAGAGCATCTCCATACCGGGCGGGAACAGCGATTTCGTAAGCCAGCTCGCCGGAAAATGACAGCCGGAACAGACGCGCGCGCAAGCCTCCGCAAACTGTCACGTCCGCAGCCGCCATGAAGCCGAAAGCCGCGTTGGAAAGGTCAAAGTCCGGATCCACGATCTGTCTCATCACATCGCGGGAGTTTGGCCCCGCAACCGCGATCTGCGCCCATTCATCCGTGACGGAGATGAACTGGACATCCAGCTCTGGCCAGAGACACTGATGGCAGAATTCCAGATGCTGCATGACACTGGCGGCCTTTGCGGTCGTCGTGGTCATGACATAGTGGTTTTCGCCCAGCCGCGCCGTTGTCCCGTCATCGAACACAAAGCCGTCCTCGCGCAGCATCAGCCCGTAGCGCGCGCGCCCGACCGGCAGCTTCTGCCAGCCATTGACGTACAGACGGTCCAGAAAGACCCGGACATCCGGCCCCTGAAGGTCGATTTTCCCCAGCGTGCTCACGTCGCAGAACCCGACCCTGTTCCGGACCGTCTCCACTTCGCGATTGACCGTCTCAAGCCAGTGCGTTTCTCCCGGTCGCGGATACCACTGCGCGCGGAGCCACAACCCGTTTTCCGCAAACGCGGCGCCGTGTTCTTCCGCCCAGCGATGGGTTGGCGGAAGGCGGAAGGGTCTGAAATGCCTACCACGATGCGCGCCCGCCAGCGCGCCGAGCGCCACGGGCTGCACGGGCGGGCGGATCAGCGTCGTCCCGGTTTCCGAAATGCTTCGCCCGGTGATGTCCGCCAGCATGGCGAGGGCATTCACATTCGCCGTTTTGCCCTGATCGGTGGCCATGCCAAGCGTCGTATAGCGTTTGAGATGCTCGACCGACTGAAAGCCTTCCTGCGCGGCCAGCCGGATGTCCCTGGCCGTGACGTCGTTCTGGAAATCAACAAACGCCTTCCCCGCGCTCGGCAGGTTTCCCGTCCCCGGCCCCTGCCAGACAGGGGTGATGTCATAAGCCGCATCGTTCACATCCGGCAGACGCATCTTCCCGCTCCCGTCCGCCCCGGAGACTGCCCCGGAGACCCCCCCGGACGCCAGATATCCGGCGCGCAGCCCGCTCTCAAACGCCCCCCGGTCCGTCATCACGCCTGCCGCAACTCCCACCACATGCAGATCACTCCCGCCGACCCCCTGAGCGGGAACAAACGCAGCAAGATCGTCCCGGTAGACGGGTCGCGCGCCCTGATGGGTCGTCAGGGCAATATCGGGCGACCATCCGCCGGAAACGGCAATCAGATCGCAGCCTACCCGGTGTTCCTTGCCGTGAGCGTCCCGGATGACCGCCGCCGTCACACCCAGCCTCCCGAATGTATTGGCGATCGTTGCACCCGAAAAAAGCACTGTCCCGGTCTGGCGCGCCAGATCCTGCGCGGCCGTGGACGTCCCGGCTTCCACAATGGCCACGACCCGCACGCCCGCATGATGCAGATCGGCAACTGTCCGCAGACCGTCACTGTTATTGGTGTAAACGACGGCCCGATGACCCGGAATTACACCAAAGCGATGGAGATAGGTCCGCACACTTGCCGCGAGCATGATGCCAGGGCGGTCATTGTTCGGAAAAACGATCGGCCGCTCGATCCCTCCCGTCGCGACCACGCAGTGCTCCGCCACCACGCGCCACATCCGCTGGCGCGGCTGCCCCTCCCGCGGCGCGGGCAGATGGTCGGAGACCCGCTCCAGCACGCCATATGTTCCCCCGTCATACCGTGCAAAAACACAGCTCCGGGTCATGATCCGCACATTGGTCATGCCCGCGAGACGTCTGTGCGCATCCTGCGCCCACATCCAGCCGGGACGCCCGTCAATCAGGGTGCGCTCCCCGCGCAGACGGCCGCCTGGAAGAGCATCCTGTTCACAGAGAATGACCTGAACGCCACTTTCCGCCGCAGCCAGCGCAGCAGACAGGCCCGCAGGCCCGGCCCCCACAACCAGCACATCGCAGAATGCCGTGATCTTCTCATACCGGTCGGGATCAGCCGCGTCCGCCGCCCGCCCAAGCCCGGCCGCACGACGGATCAGCGGCTCGTAAACCTTTTCCCAGAACGATGCGGGCCACATGAACGTCTTGTAGTAAAACCCCGCCGTGAAAACGGGCGAAAAAAAACCGTTTATCCCCAGAACATCCAGCGCCAGACCGGGCCAGCGGTTCTGGCTGGAGGCGATCAGCCCGTCAAAAATTTCTGCTACGGTTGCGCGCGTATTGGGTTCGCGCGCCGCACCCTGCCGCAACTCGACAAGAGCATTGGGCTCTTCCGGCCCGGCGCTGAGCAGCCCTCGCGGGCGATGATATTTGAACGACCGGCCCAGCAGACGCACGCCATTGGCCAGAAGGGCAGAGGCCAGCGTATCGCCCGGATGGCCCAGATAGGATTTTCCATCAAACGTAAACCTGATCTGCCGCCCCGTCTCGAGACCGTTACCCGCGCCATGACGGAACGTCCGGCGTGCCTTTCGGCCCCGCCCCGCAACCCGCAACCCGCTCATGGCGTCTCCTCCCGGCAAACCGCACGCACATTGTGAACGACATGGGTAAGGGTATCGCGCTCCACCACGAGCCAGGCCCGGCAGCCAGCGCCATGATACCAGAGCTCCCGATGCGCTCCGCAGGGATTGTCCCGCAGATATACATAGGCAACCCAGTCCTCCTCCGGCGCCTCCAGCGCGGGCCTTTGGACCGTCGCATCCCCGCGATAGGAAAATTCTTCCAGACCGCGCGAACCGCAATGCGGGCAGGTCAGTCTCATGCCACGCTCCTCAATGCAGGTTGGGCTGCGCGCCCATGCCTTTTTCGTCGATCAGCGCCCCCATGCCGAACCGGTCGAGCCGATAGGCCCGCGCCACCTCATGGGGCTCGTCGCGCGCCAGCAGATGCGCAAAACAAAGTCCGGACGCAGGGGTGGCCTTGAACCCGCCGTAACACCAGCCCGCATTCAGGTAGAGCCCCGCCACGGAGGTCCGATCAATGATCGGGCTGCCATCCATGGACATGTCCATGATGCCCCCCCACTGTCGCAGCAGCCTGACGCGCCCGATACGGGGCATCAGCGCCATGCCGCTTTCCAGCACGTCTTCCACAACAGGCAGATTTCCGCGCTGGGCATAAGAATTGTACCCGTCGATATCCCCGCCAAAAACAAGGCCGCCCTTGTCGGATTGGCTGACGTAAAAATGCCCGGCCCCGAACGTTACGACACAGTCGATGAAAGGCTTCAGCCCCTCGCTCACGAAGGCCTGAAGCACATGGCTTTCAATCGGCAGCCGCAACCCGGCCATCGCCGCCACGCGGGATGAATTTCCCGCACAGGCCAGACCGACCTTCCGCGCCCCCACAAATCCACGCGTCGTCTCCAGCCCCAGAACCCGCCCGTCATGAACCCGGATGCCCGTAACTTCGCAGTTCTCGATGATATCGACCCCCAGCCGGTCGGCAGCCCGTGCATACCCCCACGCAACAGCATCATGCCGGACCGTCCCGCCACGCCGCTGCAAAAGACCGCCCTGAATGGGAAAGCGTGCATTCCCGAAGTCCAGAAACGGCAGTCTGGCCCGCACGGCCTCCCGGTCCAGCAGTTCGGCATCCACCCCGTTGAGGCGCATGGCATTGCCCCGCCGGATGGCAGCATTGCGCTGTGCATCGTTATGCAGAAGGTTGAGAACGCCGCGCTGGCTGACCATCGCGTTGTAATTGAGATCCTGTTCCAGCCCTTCCCAGAGCTTCATGGACTGTTCGTAAAACGGAATATTCCCGGAAAGAAGATAATTGGACCGAACGATCGTCGTGTTGCGCCCGACATTTCCGCCCCCAATCCACCCCTTTTCCACAACGGC
This sequence comes from Gluconobacter albidus, assembly GCF_002005485.1. NCBI lineage: Bacteria > Pseudomonadati > Pseudomonadota > Alphaproteobacteria > Acetobacterales > Acetobacteraceae > Gluconobacter > Gluconobacter albidus. The sequence continues at coordinate 64,562 of NZ_CP014689.1, forward strand.
AATTCTGGTCAGACCATAACGCCGCGCGAGATAATATGCCGTCGCCAGTCCGTGCCCGCCGCCGCCCACGATGACAATGTCATAGGTTTTTTGCGGAGCCGCCTTGCGCCATGCCGGTTTCCAGCCGCTATGGCCACGGAGCGTTTCGCGCAAAAGGGAGAAAACTGAATAGCGCTCGCCGGACATCTGCACCTTGCTCCAGGGAATAGGGACAGCATAGGGTGAGCATTCCGGACGGTAATATAATTTTTCCTTATGGTATGCCCGTGGCGCCCAGTCTCCCGCCTTTCGACGTCAATGCCCTGAGCGTCTTCCTCGCTGTCTGCGACAAGGGCAGCATGGCAGCAGCCGCGCGCAGTCTGGGGATCACGCAACCCGCCGTCTCGCAAACCATCGCGGATTTCGAAAGCCGGGTTGGCGTGACCCTGTTCGATCGCAGCGTCCGTCCCCTTGCCCTGACCGCCGCCGGAACGGTCCTGCGCCAGTACGCCGGAAATCTCATTTCTGAAATGCATCAGATTTCATGGCGCATGCGCGAAATGCAGAAAGGACGCGTCTCGCATCTCCGGATCGGAATTGTCGACTCCCTGTCCCGCGCCATTCTGAAGGACTTCTCAGCCTTCATGCAGGAGCGGGTGGAACATCTCGTCGTGCTTGCCGGCCTGACGGAGTCCCATGCCGCCGCCCTCCTGACCCGTCAGATCGACTTCATCATTGGCGTCGATGACCTTGAAGACGTTCCCGGCCTGGAACGCTGGCCCCTGTTCGAAGAGCCCTACGTCCTCGTCACCCCCAGCGGAACACCCCCACCCGAAAGCCGCGACAGTCTGGAAACGCTCCTAACAAACGCGCCCTTCGCGCGTTTTTCCCTCCGCTCCAGATCCGGTGCCGAAATCGAACGTTTTTTACGCCGCCTGCGCATTGATGTGGCCCTGGGACAGGAATTCGATCTCCCCTCCGGCGTTCTGGCTGCCTGCCGCAATGGCAGCGTCGCCATCTCCACGCCGCTATGCCTGAACGAAGCGGGCTACGACCCAACAGAAGGACTGTCCGTTCACCCTCTGCCTGTCGGAGGCTTCCACAGACGTCTGACACTCGTGTCGCGTCGGCGGGAATTCGGACGCCTGCCGCTCGAAATGGCCGAAATGCTGCGCCACGCCCTGCTGACGAAAACGGAGCCCGCCCTCAGAAACCTCTTCACGAATATCTACAGGACCTGAGGCTTTTCTCTCTTCACGCGGAGAGATTTTTCCCCTGCGTTTCAGGCGCCCAGATCCCGCAGATCACTGCGCCTGCGAACAAAAGAACGGCAATCGCCTCCAGAGTGGCCGACAGACCATAAGCCGCGATCGCTGCCGGAAAGAGCGCGGTGCTGACTGTCGCGACAAGACGGCTGCTGGACACCATCAGGCTGACCCCCGTCGCCCGCAGATCCGTCGGAAAAACCTCCGGCGGATAGACATAGGTCAGGCAATCTGCCGCCGTGAGAATGAAGCCAAAAGCCGTCAGAAGCGTGAGCGTGATGAAAGGCGGCGGATCAAACAGGCTGATGAGAAAAAGACAGCTCCCCTGAAGGATAAAACTGCCCATCATCAGCGAACGGCGCCTGAAACGGTCAACGATCCATAATCCGATGACGGACCCGCTCACAAGCAGCGCGTCATAGAACAGCCCGCTTCTGAAAGGATCATGCAGCCCCGCCCTGCGCAGGACATCCGGAAGAAAAGCACTCAGGACCAGATAGGGCACATTGTGCAGGACATAGAAAACTGTCGCGCCAAGACTGTGCCGTCCCTGAACTCCGGAGAATAGCAAGACCATGCGCCGCATGACGCCCGTCCTGCCGGAAACGGAGTCTCCAGAACCCCGGGCAGGAAGATCCACGGCACCGAAGTGCCGGTCTGCGATCTTCCGGGCCTCCCCAGAGCGGCGTTGGGATACAAGCCACAGAATGGATTCCGGCATCCCGTAGCGCAGAACCGCAGCACAAAGCGCAGGGACGGCCGCGCTGATGAAAATCATTTTCCACGTCCCCTGCGGCCATGCGAGATGCAGGACATATCCAATGGCGTAAGCGGACGTATATCCACCAACCCACGCCACGCTCAGCCAGCTCATCAGCCTGCCGCGGGATGCCGAGGGGAGGAACTCGCTCACATACAGCTTGCCCGCCACGTAATCCAAACCCAGCAGACACCCGATAATGAATCGCAGGACAAGCAGGCTGGCCAGATCCGAGACAAGCGCATGAAGAAGCGCGAGCACAACAAAAGCCATCATATCGAACGCAAAAGGAATCCTGCGCCCGATCCTGTCGAGAACCGGACTGGCCAGCAGGCTCCCGACCAGAAGCCCGGCCAGAGGCGCGGACGCAACCAGGCCGGTCTGATGCGGACCGAGATGTAATTCCGAAGTCAGACTGGGGAGGGCAGGGCTGATGGAGCCCAGAACATAACCATCCGTAAAAATGCCGCATGCCCCGGCGATCAGGACCCTGAAATGGAATTTCTGAACCGACAGTTCATCAAACAGCATTACATTATCCCGGTCAGTGGCTATCATTTCAGTTTCACATCGAATGCACTGCCCTGTCACTGCTATTTCGGGTCACGCCCTCAGGAAATACGGAGTTCCTCATGAATGAAGCCCCAGCCAGCCGCGTCGTCATGATTTCCGGCGCCAATCGCGGCATTGGAAAAATTCTCTCCGAACAGTTGCGGCAGACAGGCTGGCGCGTCAGCGCCGGCGTGCGCGATATTGCATCCCTGCCGCCCGGTCCCGGCCTTTTCGTGCATGAATTCGATGCGAAACGGCACCAGGAAAAAGACTGGGTCGACGCAACACTAGCCCATTATGGCCGGATCGACGCGCTGATCGCGAATGCCGGCGTCATGATCCCTGCGTCGATTGTCGATATCAGCGACGATGACATGGACACGATGCTGACGGTGAACCTGCGCTCGCCGATCCGGCTCGTGCAGGCGGCATGGCCGTTTCTCAAGGCCTGCAAAAGGGGACGTGTCATCATTTTGGCTTCCCTGTCCGGAAAACGCGTCAAATCGGCGCTCTCCGGCCCCTATGCCATCACCAAGCATGCGGCTGTTGCCCTCGCACACAGCATCAAGAAAACAGGCTGGGCAGACGGAATCCGGGCAACAGCTGTCTGCCCCGGCTTTGTCGCTACCGATATGGCCCGGAGCATCACGTCCAAAGACGATGCTGAGATGACGCAGCCGGACGATATCGCGCGCATGATCCTCGCTGTTCTGGATCTGCCGAACACCGCCAATGTTGCCGAACTGTCAATCAGCTGTTCGGAAGAAGACCTCTACTGAACACGGCCGCGCAGCGTCATGTCCAGTGCCATCCGGACAGGTTCCACAGATTGGAACGGACATTGACGTTGCTCTCATACCCCGCAAGAGTGTCCTTGATGCCTTCGATATTATTGATCTGATAAAAAGGCAGCATCGGCAGATCGTTCCGCAGGATCTGCTGGATCCGCCGATAGCAGCGGATGCGGGCCGTGCGGTCGAATGTTCTGTTTCCTTCCTGAAACAGTCTGTCCACGTCCGGATTGGCGTACTGGAACACATTCTGGCCGCGGCCGCCTTTTGCGGGAGACGCCGTGGACATGAAGAAACTGGAAGCATCCGGATCGGACCCGGTCATGTAGTCCACGGACACAAGCGCACTGTCAAATTCGGAATGGACCCAGTAACGCCCCCACATTACGGCTGCCGGACGGTCTTCGATCCGCATGATGATGCCGATATCAGACAGATACTGCTGGATGATTTCCTGTGCCTGCGTGCGCAGGGCATTGCTTGACGTGGTCGCATTCGTGAATTCCAGCCGAAGCCCGTTACGCGACCGGACCCCATCCCGGTTTTTGCGCCATCCCGCGCGTTCAAGCTTTTCCGCCGCGGCATCCGGGTCAAACCGGTGCGGGGGCAGGTCGGGGTCAAAGAAGGGAGATTCGGCAGGCAGAAAGGATTCCGTCGGAATCTCGATGCCCTGAAAAAGGGTTTTGAGCATGGTCTCCTTGTCGATGGCCTCATAGATCGCCTGACGGACCGCCAGATCCTGAAAACAGGGCCGCCCCATGTTGAAAGCGAGCCCCTCCACAAAAGGCTGGGGGGCCTGAATGATGGTCCGGTTCTGAAGGGTCCTGGCCTGTGGATAGCGGTCCGGAAGAATGCCCTGCATCCCGAGATAGTCGATCTCGCCGGTTTCGAACTGCGTGAACATCACCGTCAGATCGGGAATATAGCGGATGATCGCATCCTCGATCTCCGCTTTGGGGAGATGGTAATGCGGATTGGCCTTCAGGCGGATCTCTTCGGACGGAATCCGCTCTCCCCACCGGAACGGCCCCGAACCGACAGGCGCGCGCGAAAACGCGGACACATCCGTTTTGCCCTTCAGCAGATGCGAGGGCACGATCATCGCGCTTGCAAGCACAGCATGGAACGGCGCGTAGGGTTCACGCATATGCCAGCTCAGCTCAAGAGGTCCGGTCTGCTCGACATGGTCGATCAGGTCGAAGCCGCTTCGGGTATAGGCCGGGAAGGCGGGGTCCCGAAGGGTCTGGAGCGTGAACAGCACGTCGCCTGCCGTAACAGGCTGCCCGTCATGCCAGAGCGCATCGCCCCTCAGCCGGATGCGCCAGGTCCTGCCATCCGGGGAAATGTCCCCGTTTTCAAGAGACGGAATGACCGTCACCAGATCCGGGATGAACGCGCCTTTGGCATTGATCCGCCAGAGCGGGCTGAACAGGTTCATCAGAACCCCGTCATCCACTTCGATATGCGGCAGAAGCGGATGAAAAACGGTCGGCTCCTGGGACAGCCCGACAATGACCTGCCTCTGGCTGGACGGCGCATCGCCCCCCGTCGTAACCGGGACATCGGCGGCCACGGCCTGTCGCGGAGCCAGTGCCGCACGCGTCAGGTGCCCCAGAAACCCGGCCCCAAGGGTCAGGCTCTGGCGGCGGGAAAGCTGAAAAGAGCCTGCCATCCCTCAGAAACCGCCGATCAGCCGGATGGGCGTGCCGTCCGTAAAGCGGGAGAGGCGGAACGGCGTGGGGTCCACCACAGGCGTCGCCCCCGTCACCAGATCGGCGGTGAGCTGCCCGGCCCCCGGACCGATGCCGAACCCGTGCCCCGAATACCCGGTGGAAATGGTCAGTCCGGGCACTGAAGACAGCGTATCAATGACCGGCACGGCATCAGGTACAACGTCGATCAGGCCGCCCCAGTGCTGCAGGACCGGAATATGCCCGACCGAAGGAAAGAACGCCTCCAGCTTCGCCACCATGGAGCGCGTCAGCTTGACGTTGGGACGCGGATCGAGGGTCCGGGTTTTCTCGAAAGCCGTCGGCATGTCGAGGTCCCACCGCGTCGGCGTCAGGAGTTCGGTCAGGAAGCGGTTGTCGAGACGGGGCGAGACAGCCTTGCGCTCGGCGCGGAAGGCCGGAAGATATTGCAGCCCGAGCCTGAACATGTCCGGCACGATCGGCACGCTCAGCCCGACGCTGGGCGCAATATTATAGCCCCCGTCATCGCGTTTACGGAAAGCCACGGAGCCCAGATACGCCGAAACATCCGGAAGTCCCTGAACGGGCGCCGTCCGGCAGACCGAGGACAGGACCTTCATCTGCGGCAGGGACACACCCAGATTGCCGCAGAAAAGCCGGGACCACGCGCCGCCGGCCACGACCACCTGGCTCGTGCGGATATAGCCCAGCTCCGTCACCACACCGCAGATGCGCCCGCCCTCCTTGTCGATGCCGCGCACCGCGCAGTTCTGCACGATGCTCGCCCCCATCTCGCGTGCCGCCAGCGCAATGAGCGGGGCCGCACGCTGCGGCTCGGCCCTGCCATCCGTGGGATTGTAAAGCGCGGACCTGAACGTCCCGACCAGACCGGGAAGGATGGTGCTGATCTCCCGCCCGCTCACCACACGGCTGCCGATCTGATAGGGCTGCGCGTCAGCGACGAATTTCTCGTGCCGCGCCTGATCCGCCGCCGTCTTCGCAACCGACAGCACACCACAGGCGGTAAATCCCGTGTCGATCTTTTTGTCGGAAAATTCCTTCCACAGCCGGAAGCTCTCCATCATCAGCGGCAGCTCGCGCGGATCGCGCCCATTGCGGCGCACCCATCCCCAATTACGGCTGGACTGCTCCCCGCCGACATGCCCCTTCTCGCACAGGACCACCGAAACGCCCCGTCTGGCGAGCGCATAGGCCGTGCTGACACCCACGATCCCGCCGCCGACAATGACGACATCCGCGCTCTCGGGAGGAAGCTGATCGGTGATGATGGCTTTGACTTCAGGTCCCATAACACTTGTCCTTTGCTGTCATGAACATTCAAACACCGCCCAGATGCAGCTCTGTCCGAAGACAGGCCGACTGATGCGCTGGGCCGACCTCGCTGAGGTCCGGCTGCCTGCTGAGACATTCGGACGTCATGTGAGCGCAGAGCGACGCAAAAACGCACCCCTCCGCCGCCCGTGAAACCTGTGAGGGCGCGGGCTCCGGCGGCAGCGGAGCGCCATGCCGGGGGGCCGCCGCGAGAAGCTGCGCCGTATAGGGATGGCGCGGACGGCGGAAGAGATCCGCCGTTCTGGCCACTTCCACCAGCACCCCCCGATACATCACCCCCACCCGGTCGGAGACCACGCCCACAACCGCCAGATCATGCCCGATAAACAGGACGGAAAGCCCCAGCCGGTCCCGCAGGTCCACGAACAGATTGACCACCTGCGCCTGAACACAGACGTCCAGGGCAGACACGGCCTCATCGGCCACCAGAAGCTCCGGCTGCATCAAAAGCGCGCGCGCAATGCTCAGCCGCTGCCTCTGCCCGCCCGAAAACATGGCAGGCGTGCGGTTCAGGATATCGGGCGACATCCCCACGAGCGCGAGCGTCTCGAGAATTTCCTGATCGTTGTCGATCCCGCGCAGCGCCAGTGGCGTCCTGAGAATGCGGCCGATCGTCTGTCGGGGATTCAGCGAGGCCGAAGGGTCCTGAAAGATAAGCTGCATCTTGCGCCGCACAGCCCGCAGACGGGCCTGCGAATAGGCCGTGATATCCGTCCCCGACAGCACAACCTGCCCCGATGTCGCCTCCAGAAGACGCATGGCCATGCGCCCCACGGTCGTCTTCCCCGACCCCGACTCCCCCACAAGCCCCAGGATTTCGCCGCGTCCCACATCGAACGAGACATTCCTGACCGCATGCGTCTCCTTCACCGCGCCGAACAGACCCTTCCGCTGGACATAGGTTTTCGAAAGCCCGCGCACACTCAGAACAGCCGTGGTCATGGTGCAAGCTCCTCCCAGCGGGCACAGCGAACAGTATGGTTTGTCTCTCCGGGTCCTGCGATGGAAACAAGCGGCGGCATGGCAGCCAGACAGACCCCCTCCCGCACATCGTCGCAGCGGCTGGCAAAGCGGCAGGCCGTTCCTCTCTGCCCCGGCGAGGGCACCTGCCCACGCGGCGCTTCGAGATGGCCATATCCCCCCATGACCGCCTCAAGCCGTGGCGCGGCAGACAGCAGCGCCCGGCTGTAGGGCATGGCGGGTCGCCGAAAAAACACCTCCGCCGGAGCATCCTCCACCACCTGACCGGCATAGAGAACGATCACCCGATCGGCGATGGCGGATGCGACGGCCAGATTATGCGTGATGAACACCATGGCCATCCCCGTCTGGTCGCGCAGTCCCTTCAGAAGGCGCAGAACCTGCGCCTGTACCGTGACATCGAGCGCGGTCGTGGGCTCGTCCGCAAACAGCAGATCAGGCTCCGCCGCAATGGCCAGAGCGATCATGACACGCTGCCGCATCCCGCCGGAAAGCCGCTGGGGCAACAGCGTCAGACAGCCTTCCGGATCGACAATCCCGACCTGCTCCAGAAGGGCGATCGCCCGTGCGCGCAGGGCCGGCCCTTTCAGGGGCGTATGGGCCTTCAGAACCTCCCGGATCTGGCTTCCGATCGTCTGAAGAGGGTCCAGACTGGACAGGGGATCCTGAAAGATCATGGAAATCCGCCGTCCCCGCAAAGCCCGCATCTGGCGGGCGGGAAGACCGACAAGTTCGGTGTCCCCCCCGGCCCCCTGCGCGCCCGCCAGACAGGCCGAACCCCGGATGTCCGCATTCTCCAGTAGCCCCATGACCGCCAGGGAGCCGACACTTTTCCCAGACCCGCTCTCGCCAACAAGCGCCACGATCTCACCATGCCCGATCTCGAACGACAGATCGTCCACGATATCCGGGCCGCCGAAACTGACGGTGAGGTTACAAACGCTCAGGAGGGGAGAGGTCGTCTTCCGGGTCATGAGCCGCGCCTCGCTGGATCAATCGCATCCCGCAGCGCATCTCCCAGCAGATTGAACATGACAACCGTCAGAACAATCACCGCACCAGGGATGATGGCAAGCCAGGGATCGGATTCCAGATATTCCTGGGCATTGTTCAGCAGGTTTCCCCAGCTCGCATCAGGCGGCTGGATGCCGTATCCCAGATAACTCACATAGGATTCCAGCAGGATGGCCCGGGCGATGTTGAGCGTCGCGCTGACGATGATGGCCGGAAGGATGTTGGGAAGGATTTCGCGGAACAGAACCTGAGCGTCTCCCGCCCCCATGGCGACCACGGCCGTCACATAATCCTGCTGCCGCACGATACGGGTCTGGGCCTGCGCGACGCGGGCAACTTCCATCCAGCTGACCAGCGTGATGATCCCGATGATCGTCCCGATCCCCGGATGCAGGACGGCCGCAAGCGTCAGCAGCAGAAACACCACCGGAAAACACAAAACGGCGTCAATCACGGTCGTGATCAGGAAGCGCGACAGACCGGCATGATACCCGGCAACGATCCCCACCGTCGTACCGATCAGGGTGCTGATCGCGGTCGAAACCACCCCGACCAGAAGCGAAACCCGCCCCCCCATCAGAACCCGGCTCAGAACATCCCGCCCTATTTCATCCGTCCCAAGAAGATGCCCGTCGCCCAGCGGCGGGAGGAAACGATGATAGAGATCGACATGCAGCTCCCCGAAAGGCAGAAGCCACGGGCCAATCGCGCACAGCACGATAGTGGCAGGCACATAGAACGCAGGCACCATTCCGCGCGGATGGGACAGCAGGCGTCGCAGAACCGAAGGAAGCCGCATCGTCATGCCCTCAGCCTCGGATCGGCCGCATGATGCACCAGTTCCGCCAGCGTGCTGCTGAGCAGAACAAGAATGGCGCTGAACATCAGAACACCCATGACAACAGGATAGTCGCGGTACTGAAGACTATCGAGGAACAGACGCCCGATACCCGGCCAGCTGAACACCGTCTCCGTGACAAGCGCGCCGCTGAGCAGCGTCGGCAGATAGATCCCCGCCACCGGAATCATGGGCAGGAGCGCGCCCCGCAACAGGCGGTGCACGATGATGCGACCGGAAGACAGACCCAGGGCGCGTGCCGTCCGGATCTGGTCCTGCTTCAGGATTTCTCCGGCGAATGTGCGCATGTAACGGCTCCAGACGGGCACGGAAACCAGCCCGAGCGTCAGCGCCGGAAGCGCAAGATGCCTGAGATATCCGACCACAGACCGATCCCCCGGACTGCTGACATTCCCCGTCGGAAACCAGTGCAGGCGCACGGAAAAAACATAGATGAACACCAGCCCGAGCCAGAAGGTCGGAAGCGAGAACAGCACGATGGACACAACGGACGTCACATCGTCCAGAACCCGCCCGGACCGCAAAGCCCCCAGCAGCCCCATGCCCACCCCGAGCGTGAACGAGATCATCAGCGCCGCCAGCCCGAGTTCCACGGTCGCGGCCAGATGCGAGACAATGATGCCCAGAACCGGAGCCTGATCCCGGAAAGAGCGCCCCCAGTCGCCCGTCATGATACCGTACAGCCAGTGCAGGTACTGCCGCCACAAAGGCTGGTCGAGCCCCATGCCATGCGCGATCTGCGCAAGCCGCTCCGCCGTCATGCCGGGCGCGAGCGTGAACTGTGAGAGGGGATCACCCGGCGCGAGATGCAGCAGCACGAACCCCGCTATCGAGACCAGAAGCAGCAGCAGGAGTTTCAACCCGCCCAGCCGCAGGACATACAGGATGTTGCCACTACCCATGAAGCGTCACGGGAGCGCTGGAGAGCCCGGCCGGAGCGGAAAAACGGCTGAACGCAAAGGCGGAAATATCCACTGCAGACACCTCGCCCTGAACAAGGGCGGCCATGATCTTTCCGGTGAGGGGCCCCAGACAGAACCCGTGCCCGGAAAATCCCCGCGCCATGACCAGCCCTTCCACGCCCGGAACATGGTCCAGAACCGGCAGCGCATCCGGGGTCTGATCGACAAGACCGCACCAGTACGCGTCGATCTCCGCGTCCCGAACGGCAGGGACGACATCCCCAAAGCTCTGAAGGGTTTCAAGCAGGCTGCCGACAGTCGGGACAACGACCGGCCTGCCACGCTCTTCGCGCATCAGGCCGTCCCAGATTTTGATCCCGCTCGTAAAGCGGAACGCCCCATCCAGCTGCTGCCGCCCGGCACAGGCCGCATCGGAATTGCAGGCACTCGCAACGGACAGAACCTGCGAGAGCAGGGGCGGGAGGGGCCGTGTCCGCACAACCGTCACGTTCCTCACATCGACCGGAAGGGCGCAGCCGAACGGCGCCAGAAGGTCGTTGCCGCGAATGCCCGTCGCCAGCACGACACCGCCCGTCGGAATACTTCGCGAGGCCGTGCGCACGCCACAGATGCGGCCGTTCCGCGTCTCCAAAGACAGCACAGCCTCACCAAAAAGGGTCTCAACGCCCAGCCGCCGGGCTGCGGTGACATAGGCATTCACCGTGGCGTCCGGGTCCGCATGTCCGTCCGTCGGGCACCATGTCGCACCGGCAATCGCGGGAGACAGGGCGGGGGCGATATCGCGAACGGCCTGTGCGTCCGAAAGAACCTCAACAAACAGGCCCGCCGCCTGACCCTCCTTCGCAATGACCTGCAAGGCAGGCAGATCTTCGGGGATCAGACCAATCCTGAGATTACCCTTCTGGGTATAGCCGGTGGACGCTTCAAGCGCCTCATCCAGCCCCTGCCAGATTTTCACCGCTTCCATGGCCAGCGGCAGTTCGGCAGGATGACGCCCCGACTGCCGGACCCCGGCCAGCGTCCATCCGCTGGCCATGGAGGCCGGTCCGTACTGATCCACAAGGGTGACGGACCGGCCGGCTTTCGCAAGTTCCCAGGCCGTGGCCGCGCCACTGATTCCACATCCGATGACAACAACATCCGGCATTCGGCTTCTCCCGCCTGTAAAGACGTTATTTCATGCTGTAGTTGATTTGGAAGAAGTAGTATCCGCCATTGAATCCGATCTGCTGGACATCGAAATTATAACGCTGCACTCCAAGGTAATTCGTGTTCTTCGGCACGATGGGCTGCTTGGCATTGAAAAGATTGTTGGCCCCCAGCGAGAGGCGCCATTGCGGCGAAACCTGGTAGCCTACGAGAATGTTCGTCTGCTGGTTCGCCCCGTTGTTGAAGGGAAGATAGACCGTGTTGGAATAGGCATAGGGGCCGGTCACATACTGCTGTTGCGAAACCACGTTGCCGTAATGGATTTCATGGATCGCGACCGACCATTTGCCCTTGCGCCATGTCCCGCCGATGATTTCCTTGCTGTGCGGCGTGTAGCTCGTGAGGAACCCGCGATAGAGCGCATTCAGCAGGGAATTTCCGTTTCCGTCCGTGGCCGTGCGGGTGATGACCGGGTCGTTGAGATTGATCGCAACATCCCAGTTGACGGTGCCAAACCTTCCGAAAGGCGTTTCGTAATTGGCGCTGATGTCCATACCGCGTGTGCGGGTATTGGCCGTATTGGCGAAATACTGTGCCGTCACATCCTCGGGGATCAACCCGCCCGGCAGGCCGAACCCACCGGCTTCCAGCGCATCAATGGCTGTCTGACCATTATAGACGCCTCCCAGCGTGATGCGGTTACGCAGGGAAATCTGATAGACATCCACACTGATATGCATGCGCGGAAGCGGATTGATCACGATCCCGGCGGAATAGTTCATGGACCGCTCGGGCCGCAGAGGACGCGAGCCCAGAAGTCGCGCAGCGGCTGAGGAAACGGGCAGAATTCCCGAAGCGCCAGTGGGGGAGACCCCCATGTTGGAATAATGCTCCTCGGCCAGCGTCGGAGCGCGGAACCCGTTGCTGATCGTCCCGCGCAGGCCGAACATCGGATTGATGTCGTAACGCATCGACGCCTTGCCGGTCTCGGTATTGCCGACATCCGTATAGTGCTCGACGCGCCCGGCAAGATCGAGCTGCCACCCCTTCATCAACTGTGTGGACAGATCCATATATCCCGCCGTTACGTCGCGGAAATTCTTGGACGCCGACATGGGGGAGAGACCATCATCGGCGGAAGGACCACCACCGTAATAAGACGCCGGCTCACCCGCACCCACCTGGTAGGTGTCGTAACGGTACTGCGCGCCCAGTGCGAAATTCAGCGGCCCCGCCAGAAGCGGAACATCGAAGCCGCGACGAATGCCCGCATCGGTCGTCCACTGTGTGTCATTGAAGGTCATCATGGGATAAAAACGGGTCGGCGTATGACCTGTCGCCTTGTACAGATCGGGATTGACCGTATCGAACATGCCGACATCGGCCACGTTGCCGCCATAGGTCGTGCTGACATCCCAGTCCCAGCCGACGAACTTGCCCTTGAAACCGCCAGTGAAGCTGTAATCGTTCTGCGCCAGCGTGATCTGAGGCGAAAATCCGTTGGGATAGACTTCGGGCAGAACGGTCGGCAGACGATAGTTCTGGTAGCTTTCCCCGTTGACGTGCCCAAAGGACGCGAAGGAATAAGCCTGAATATTATCGGTAATATGATAGCCCATATTATAGGAAAGCGTCTCGCGCATCTGACGCGGATTGCCCATGATATGGTTGTCGTAATCGCCCGTACGGTTGTCCCTGCCGCCACGGTCGGTGTGGTCCATGTATTTGTATTCGGCGCTCAGATCAAAGAAACCTCGTCCTTTTCCAAGGTCGGTGCCCCAGTTGAAAGATTCCCCTGACGTAAATCCGTCGCCCGCATAGTAACCGCCATTGATGGCCTGCGCCGTCAGGGCATGTGCGGAATGCTTGAGGATGATGTTGACCACACCCGCAATCGCATCGGACCCATACTGCGCTGCCGCACCATCCTGAAGAATTTCGATGTGATCCACCGCGGAGACGGGGATCATGTCGATATCGACCGGGATCGAACCCTGCTGCGGCCCGGTATAGTCGGTCATCACCGACGTCGTATGACGGCGCTTGCCATTGACCAGAACCAGCGTCTGGTTGGGCGTCAGGCCCCGAAGCTGTATCGCATCCGTCATGTTCGAATTGCCGATATTCATGTTCGAACGCGTCATGGACGGCGCCATCTGGATCAGCGCATCCCGCAGATCGGCCTGTCCCGTCTGCTGCAACTGTTTCGCTGAAATCACGACGATGGGGCTGATGCTCTTCTGGGCAGTCTGATGCGGATCACGCGTACCCGTTACAATGACCTGCTCATCCTCCTTGCTGGCAACCTCAACGGGCTTGCGCGCCGTTTTGAGAACCGAGGTCTTCGTGGTTCTGGTCGCCGGGGTCTCCGTCGTGGCCGGAGATGGGGCTGCGGCTGAAAATTCAGGCAGAATTCCTGCAAGACCGGTCATCAGAAGCGCCATCTTACGCGTTGTAAGAAGACGTTTTTTATCTATGCCGGGACCACAACACACTGACCTCATTGAACTTCCCTTTCGCGGAGTTCCTGATGCCTTCAGGAATTTCTCATAACGATTCCGATACGAGATTGTTGAAATAGACTGACAGAATCAATCGTCTTGGATTAATCTTTCAAAGAATTCCAAATGGTGGAACGGCAGATGCGAAACGAATCGAAAAACGCAGTTCGCAAGGCAGCCTGTATCCTGAAAGCGCTGTCCTCTTCCGGTATAAGCGGGGAGGAACTGGGAAATCTGGCCACACTCTGCGAACTTCCAAAAGCCACCACACACCGGCTTCTGGCCTCCCTGATGCAGGAACATCTCGTCACCCGCGTCCCACAGACGAGACGTTATATTCTCGCTCCAGCCGGACAGTTTCACCTGACGGAGACACAGTTCCACCTGATCCACAGTCGCCGTCTGCGCCGCGTCATTGCGGGACTGCCCCTGCGGGAAAACGACGCCGCTTTCCTTCTCGCCCGCTCCAACGACTGCGCGATCTGCATCGACGCTTATTTTGGGGACGAAATAATACCCTCTCTGACACAGGGTGTGGGCGGCCGGGTGCCACTGGGTTTCGGCCCCGGTGCCACCATGATCCTGGCCGGCTGCCCTGACGAAACCATCAACGGCGTCCTGCAGAAAAAAAGACCAAGGCGTCACTCCGAAATCCTGCTTGAAAATATCGCCCGCGCCAGAAGTGCCGGATACACGACGGATCAGGGCACCCTCATCAGCGGTGTCGGAGGCGTCGCGGTGTCGATCCCCCAGAGCAGCGTCGAGACGACGGGGCTGGTTCTGGGCGTGGCTTTCTCCATCAAGGGTCACCCGCCGGGCATTTGTGACAGTCTGGGAAAAATCCTTCTGGATGCGGTCCAGTCCTGACGATATTCCGGTTATGCGTCCCGCACCGGATGCGTTATGCTGCCTTCATGCGTTATACACTCCGCCAGTTAGAGTATTTTGTCGCCGCCGGAGAGGCAGGCTCGATCCGGCATGCGTCCGAGCGCCTCTCGATTTCGCAGCCGTCCATCTCGACGGCGATTTCCCATCTGGAACTCGAACTGAACGTCCAGCTCTTCATCCGCCACCACGCACAGGGCCTGTCCCTGACATCCGTGGGGCAGATCCTGATGGAAGAAGCCAAGCGCGTTCTGGGAATGGCTGAAAATCTCTATTCCCTGGCTGCGGAAACCACGGATCAGGTGAGGGGAACGCTCTCGGTCGGATCAATGGTCACGCTCGCGCCCATGATCATGCCTGAACTCGTCCACAGCTTCTGTACGCGCTACCCCGCCGCCGAAATCCGGCAGGTGGCGTCCAATCACGAATGGCTGGCCGAAAAACTCAAACAGGCTGAAATCGACATCGCCATTACCTACGACCTTCATCTCCCTACCGGGATCGAGTTCGTCCCTCTGGCGAGCCTTCCGCCCCATGTCCTCGTCAGCGAAAACCATCATCTGGCGCAGCGTTCGTCCGTGGATCTGGCCGAGCTTGCCGCCGAGCCGATGATCTTCCTCGACCTCCCCC
Organism: Gluconobacter albidus; assembly: GCF_002005485.1. Taxonomy (NCBI): domain Bacteria; kingdom Pseudomonadati; phylum Pseudomonadota; class Alphaproteobacteria; order Acetobacterales; family Acetobacteraceae; genus Gluconobacter; species Gluconobacter albidus. Next base: position 79,895 of record NZ_CP014689.1, read on the forward strand.
TTAGCAGGCAGTATTTCAACGCCCTCTATCACCATGAGGGCCTGCAACCCAATATCTACGCCCGCTCCGCCGAACAGGAAGTGGTGCGGACCATGGTCGCCAACGGCTACGGCTATACGCTGGCAAATGTCCGCCCCTGTTCCGACATGGCCCTCGACGGCAAGAAGGTCGTCCGCGTGCGGCTGTCAGGCGATCACCGCCCGATGGTCATTGGCATGGCAACATGGCAGGGCGTCCGCAAATCGCGCCTGCTGGACCTTTTCGTCCATCACTGCCGTTCCTCGATTTCCGACACGGCAATCCCCGGCATGAAACCCCTGACCTAGACCCGGCCCCGATTACTCGGCGTAATCGGGTTCTTCACGATCGAGGATAAGCTTCATTTCCTCGAAATGCCTGATGGAAAAATCCCGGATCTTTTCCCAGTCCTGCGCCGTTCTTTCCGCCACGTCGTCCGACAGGACGGAAAGTTCACGTCCCGTGGAATAGGCGGTCACGAGAATCTGGCACGCGCGTTCGATCGTGTACATGTCGTCAAACGCCTCTCCAACCGTTTCCGCAACGATCAGCACGCCGTGATTGCCCATCATCAGCCGTGTTCTGTCTTTCAGAAGAGATGTCAGGCGCGCGCCTTCCGCCTCGCTGTCTGCCATGCCTCCATACTGGGTGTCCACGGCAACCCGGTTGAAATACCGGGCCGTATTCTGGTCGATCGGTAAAATCCTGGGGTCGCGCAGCGTGGAGATCGTCGTGCTGTAGACCGGATGCAAGTGCATCGCGACCTGTGCCGCCGGATTAAGACGATGCAACTGTCCGTGGATCGCCCATGCCGTCGGGTCCAGATCGCAGGACGCCAGACTGTCGGCATCGTTCGTATCGACCAGGATCAGATCGCTCGCCCGGATCCGCGAGAAATGTCGCCATTTCGGGTTGATGAGAAACCGCGAGCCGTCCGGCGAAACCGACATGCTGAAATGGTTTGCGACGGCCTCATGCATGCCAAGCCGGCCCGCAAGACGGAAGGCGGCAGCAAGATCAATCCGTGCTTTTTTCTCGTCATGCGCGGTCATGAAGGCGGTCCCTGAGCAAGATGGTCTGAAATATCGGTCTTCCTGATCTTCTAGAGAGTCGCCGATGGACGGCAAAGACGGATTTATCAAATTCATCCCCCCGTTTTTCCGATGCAGCACGCAGGAAAACTCTTAGGAAAAGACTAAGCAACGATAATCAATTCGATTGTTTCTCGAGGCATATCGTTTCCATAAAACAACGGAGAGGTCTTCCTGAGTTGTGGAAGAATTCTTCTGTCAGTCCAGTAGGAAATGTCCAGCATGACAACGGAAAACGTCGATACCCTCATCATTGGCGCGGGCCAGGCCGGCGTGGCGATGAGCGAACACCTGGGCAAAAGAGGGGTGCCACATCTCGCCGTGGAACGCGGAAACATTGCCCAGAGATGGCGTGCCGAACGCTGGGATTCCCTTGTTGCCAACGGCCCCGCCTGGCACGACCGTTTTCCGAACCGGACATTCGACAAAACAGCCCCCGACGGCTTTGCCCCACGTGCCCAGATTGTCGACTATTTCGAATCCTACGCGACCCAGATCAACATGCCCATTCGCTGCGGCGTCGAAATACGCCATCTCCGAAAATCCCCGGACGGCATCGGATTTGAAGCGCAAACGGCAGACGGCACCATCAGGGCACAGAATGTTGTGGTTGCGACAGGGCCGTTCCAGAAACCATCCTTCCCCGACATCATTCCCGCCGAGTTCGATGTGCTTCAGATGCACTCGAACAGCTACAAAAATCCGCAGCAGATTGCCGATGGCGGTGTTCTGGTCATCGGGGCCGGCTCGTCCGGTGCGCAGATAGCAGACGAACTGCGGGCTTCGGGGCGGGACGTCTGGCTGTCCGTTGGTCCTCATGACCGTCCGCCCCGCCGCTACCGCGGCCGCGATTTCGTCTGGTGGCTCGGCGTTCTGGGATTGTGGGACATGAAAGTCCCCAGCCCCGATACGGAACACGTCACCATCGCCGTCAGCGGCGCTCATGGCGGCCACACCGTCGATTTTCGTGACCTCGCCGCCAGCGGCATGACCCTGCTGGGCCGGACCGAGAGTTTCGAGAACGGCTGCCTGCATTTCGCTCAGGATCTCCGGAAAAATATCGAAGGCGGCGACGCCAACTACCTGTCGATGCTCGACGCCGCAGATGCCTATGTCACGGCAAACGGGCTGGACCTCCCCGAAGAGCCCGAAGCCCGCAACATCGGCGCCCTCCCGGCGTGCGCCACAGACCCGATCCTGAGCCTCGATCTGAAAGCAGCCGGGATCAAAACCGTCATCTGGGCCACCGGCTACAAGTTCGATTTCAGCTGGATCGACATCGACGTCCTCGATGCCCGTGGCGCCCCCCGCCACGACCGTGGCGTCTCCGTTGTGCCGGGCCTCTATTTCCTGGGGCTGGCCTGGCTGTCGCGGCGCGCTTCTCCGTTCATCTGGGGCGTCTGGCACGATGCGGACTATCTCGGAGAGCATATCGCAGACCGCCGCCTGGCTCTGGCAGGCTGACGGCGGAGGCGCCCGGTGTCCGTTTCCGAAATCGAGAGCATCCTCTCGTCGCTCGTCGGCTTTCCCAGCGTCTGCGGGCTGCCGAACGGAGACATCATAGACTGGATCGAGGCGCATCTTCTGGCCTCTGGCGCGCGGGTGCGCTGCATCCCCGGAGACACCTCCAACGGTGTTCCGGGGCGCTACAGCCTGTTCGCCACAATTGGCCCAAAGACGGCAGGCGGCATCGTCCTGTCCGCCCATGCGGACGTGGTGCCGGTCACCGGCCAGAGCTGGTCGTCGGACCCGTTCGTCCTCACACGGCGCGAAGACCGGCTGTATGGCCGGGGCAGCAGCGACATGAAAGGCTTCCTGGCCTGTATGCTGAACCTCGCCCGCAAGGCTGGCGCGGAGGGTGCGCCGCCGCTCAAACGCCCGCTTTACCTCGCCATTTCCCATGACGAAGAGCTCGGCTGCCTCGGGGTCCGCTCTCTGATCGCAGGCATCCGCGAAGACGGCGAATTCGACGATCAGGGTGCGCTCGGCTGCATCGTGGGCGAGCCGACGGGCATGCAGGTCGCGCTCGCCCATAAAGGGAAAATCGCGTTCGAAATCATCTGCCACGGACAGGCTGCCCATTCCGCAAACCCGTTCCTTGGCAAAAGCGCCATCACCCTCGCAGGCGACATGGTCGCGGCGCTCTCGCGGTTGCAGGACCATATCCGCCAGACCGAACGGCACGACACACGCTTTGGCGTTCCGTTCTCCACCGTGCAGGCAGGCCTGATTTCCGGTGGAGCGGCGCTGAACATCGTCCCGGACCTGTGTACGATCACAGCCGAACTGCGCCTTCTGCCCGGCTATGAAGGCGCGCCCTATCTGGCCTGGCTGGAAGACGCCGCCCGTCAGGCCACGGAAAAACTCGGCGGCGGCGAGATCGAACTGCGGATCACGAATGCCTATCCCGGCCTGAACGCCACCGCATCGAGCGACATCTGCTCTCTTGCCCTGCACGAAGCCGGGCAAAATCAGGTCAGCGTTATTGATTTCGGCACTGAAGCCGGGCTTCTGGGGGAACAGCTTGGACTGGACTGCATCGTCTGCGGCCCCGGTTCCATCGCGCGCGCCCACAAGGCGGACGAATACATTACCCTGCCCGAACTTGCCGACGCAGAACGCTTCCTTGACGGGGTGCTCGACCATCTCAGACGATAAGCGGCCCAGACGCCGCGCGTTTCATGAAAGACACCGCCCATGACCTTTTCCATTGTCGCCCGCTGTGAACGCACCGGCCAGTTCGGGATGGCGGTTTCGTCGTCCTCTCCCGCCGTGGCCAGCCGCTGCGCCTTCGCCAGAGCCGGTGTCGGCGTCGTCGCCACCCAGAACATCACCGATCCCCGCCTCGGTCCCGCCGGGCTGGACCTGCTGGAGCGGGGCGCAACGGCAGCGGAATGCCGGGACATTCTGGTCCGCGGCAACGCTTTTGCGGCGTTCCGACAGCTCGTCGTCCTCGACCGCATCGGCAGCACCGCACTCTGGGCCGGAGAGCAGGTTCTGGGCTGTCACGCCGAGATTGCCGGAACCAATGTCGCCGCCGCAGGCAACATGCTGGCCAGCACGAACGTCCCGGCTCTCATGAAGGACGCCTTCAACGCCTCCAGCCCGTCGCTGGAGCTGGCCGAACGGCTGATCCTCGCCATGGAAGCCGGTCTCGCAGCAGGCGGAGAAGCCGGTCCGGTCCACTCCGCCGGGCTGATCGTCGTGGAAGAGCAGAGCTGGCCGCTGGTGGACCTGCGTGTGGACTGGAGCGACGCCCCGCTCGTCGATCTGCGGAGCCTGTGGACGCTCTGGCAGCCCCAGATGCGCGACTACGTCACACGCGGCCTCAACCCGCTTTCCGCACCTTCATACGGTGTGCCGGGGGACCGTTAAGGCCCCCCATTTTTCTCAGGCGACGTCCTGCAGAATCATCCGCGCCGCCTTCGCCCCGATCATCATGCTCGGGGCGCTGGTGTTGCCGCTGATGAGCGTCGGCATGATCGACGCATCCGCCACCCGCAGCCCCGAAATCCCGCGTACCGTCAGGCGCGGCGTCACAACCGCATCGTCATCCACGCCCATGCGGCATGTCCCGGCGGGATGAAAGACCGTGGCTGCACTCCGCCGCAGATACTCCAGGATCTGGGCGTTGTCCGCCACGGCCTCGCCGGGCGCGACTTCCGTGCCACGGGTTCCGTCAAAGGCCCCCTGCGCCAGAATGTGCCGCGCGGCGCGGATGCCTTCGCACAGAACGTCCAGATCGTGCGGGTCTGATGCGAAACTGAAATCAATGACCGGCTGGTTTGAGCCATCCGTTGCCAGCCGGATGCTGCCCCGGCTTTTGGGCCGCAGAACACAGGTATGGATCGCGATCCCATGCCCCCATTCAAACAGCCGCCCGCGCGGACTGCGATAGCCGGGCACGAAATGAAACTGGATATCCGGCACGCCATCGCGGGCAAGGGACGTGCGCGCAAATCCCCCGGCTTCGACATAATTCGTGGTCAGCCACCCCTTGCGCCCGAACAGGAACCGGAGCGGAGACATCAGCACGGACGGCAGCGACCGGCCGGAAAATCCCAGCGTCCGATGATCGTTCGAGCGCACCGTGACCAGCCCGTCCAGATGATCCTGAAGGTTCTGGCCCACGCCCGGCAGGTGATGCACCGGCGAAATCCCCGCCGCGATCAGATCCGCGCTGCGCCCGATCCCGGACGCCATCAGGATCTGCGGAGAGCCGATCGCCCCCGCACACAGCACGATTTCCCGCTCCGCCCGCAGCAGTCGGGCCGTGCCGTCCTGAACGACCACGACGCCCCGCGCCACCCGGTCCTCGATCACCAGATTGCGGACCTGAACGCCCGACATCAGGCTGAAATTCGGCCGCTTCAGGATCGGATGAACAAACGCCCGATACGCACTCAGCCGATAGCCGTTGCGCTGGGTCACGTCATACAGGCCCACGCCTTCCAGCGTCGCACCGTTGAAATCGGTATTCTCCGGCAACCCCGCGCTGACACCGGCCTGAACGAAACGTCGCGACAGCGGATTGACGTCGCGCGGCGTCGTGACATCCAGCTCGCCCCTGAAGCCGTGATACGCCGGATCAAGCTGCCGGTGACAGTGTTCGAGGTCCCGGAACTCGCGCAGAACGTCGTCCCATCCCCAGCCCGTACAGCCCAGAGCCTGCCAGTGATCGTAATCCGTGCGGTCGCCCCGGATATAGATCATGCTGTTGAGCGTGGTGGACCCGCCCAGCGCCTTGCCACGCGGCACATGAATGCGCCGCCCCGCCAGATGCTCCTGCGGGGTTGAGTGGAACTGATAGGCGAAGCGCCGGCTTTTGTAGAGCGTTATCGTCCCCGCCGGAACGCGGATTCTCGGCGTATGGTCGCCGCCCCCCGCCTCCACGAGACAGACGCTGAAACGCCCGTCAGCACTGAGACGGTTGGCAACCACGCATCCCGCAGAACCAGCGCCCACGACGATGAAATCGAAAGAGCGGGACAGATCGTTCTGCATGATCCTCAGAACCCTGTGGAAACGGTCGCAAGACAGGCAAAGGACGGCGCCACGTAATAGCTGGACGTCCCCGCAACCGGCCCCGTGCTGTAAACGCCCGACAGGTAGTGGCTGTCGCCCAGATTGACGATGTTCAGGCGGATGCTCGGCTTCTTGAAAAACCCGATGTCATGCGTGCGCGCACCCAGCATCATATCCACCTGCTTGTGGCCCGGAATGCGCTCGTCATTCATGAACGTGCCGTATTCCTTGTCGACATATTTCATCGACACGCTGCCGAAGAACGTGCCGTCATCGTACTGAACGCCAATCGCCGCCATCCAGCGCGGCGCGGAGGTCGCGATCTTGCCCTTCGTGGCATAGGTCACGCCGCCCATCGTGATGTTGTTGTCGTTGGTCGCATAAAGATATTCCGCCGACACATACGGAGAGAAGTGATGCCAGGGCGTAAAGCCCAGTTCCGCATCCACACCCCGCGACGTCATTCCACCCGCATCGAGGAAGTACGGAACGGCATTGATGTACTGGTTGATGGCGTGGTGAACGAAGTTGTAGTTGAACAGCGTCACCGACCCCATGACCCAGTTGTTGTGATACCGCGCGCCCAGTTCCTCGGCGATGCTGTATTCGTCCTTCAGATGCGTGTTCGCCGTCTGGTAAAGGCTCGCATCATACGGGCTGTTATACTGGTTGTAGAACGCAGACCCCATCGGCACGCGGAAGCTCGTCGTCGCATTGGCGAAAAGCTGGATGTTGTCATTCACCTTGTAGCTGATCGACATGCGCGGCAGCGGCTCGGCCGAGTTGTAGCCGACGGCATACTGCGGACCGGGCTGCTGGAGCGTCCCGTTACGCGCGGTCATGACTTCCTTGAACCCGACATTGATATGCAGCCGGTCATTGAGCAGCCGCACCTCGTCCCCGACATACAGCCCTACCATCTGCGTGATCGTATGATACCGCCAGCCATTCAGAACGGTCCCGTCCGTCAGCTTGAGCAGGGAGCTTGAAACATTCCCCGCTTCATCCAGCCCGGAGAACGGCTCGCTCACATTCATGTCGCTGTACCCGTACCACGCACCAGCCACCAGATGATTGATGCCGGAATCGTAATGCAGGGCCGCATTCAGCCCGGTATAGCTCTCGCGTCCATACCAGTCCCATTTCGCGGCGACATTGCCATCCTGGGAATAGGTGTTGCCCGCAAGCTGGCCATTGATGGGCTGCGTGCCGTCATAATAGGTGCCACTCGTCGGGATCGTATAGACGCCCAGCGGGTAATTGCCCGACCCGTGATAGAAATAGGGCGTAATATCCAGCGAAAGCTTGTGCGTCAGCGCGAGATGGGACTGGCTGCTCAGGAAATAATCCGTCCAGTTCGTCTGGAACCCCTTGTAATAATTGGAATCGCCAAACTTGTAGGTGCCGTCCAGATTGATCCCGCCGCCAAGCCCGCTCTTGTTCCAGGCAGCCAGAGAAGGCGTGCTGTACCAGGCCGTGTTCTCGTTGTTATACGTGAAAGACAGGGACGTATAGCTCTCCGGCGCCCAGTCCTTGATCGCCTTGAAATCCATATGCCGGCGCAGGTTCCGCCCCGGCCCACGCCAGGCCCGGCTGGTCAGGTTCGAAAACGACGCAAACGCCCGCAGCCCCGTATGCCCGATCTCCCCGGTATCATACCGCAGAAACTGCCGGTTCATCTGATGCGACCCATAGCTCACATCCACCTGTCCCGAACGCGTATATTCCGGGTTGCGGATCCGCACATTCATCGTACCACCCGCAGAATAAACGGTCGGAATTTCAATATCCGGCGCGCCCTGCTGAAGCTGGACACTCTCCATGTTCTCGCTGTCCACCCATTCCGACGAGTTCGGGGTGTAATTGTCCGGGTCGTTCATCGGCGCGCCTTCGAAGATATAGCCGATTTCCTGCTGGTTGAGGCCGCGGACGCTGACGGAGGACTGGTCGGTGACGCCGAAGGGGTCTCCCATGGCGACGTTGGCGCCGGGGGAGAGGGTGACGAGGGCCAGGGTGTTGGAGGCCGGGGACTGTTTGGCGATGAATTCGTGCGACACGGTGCTGACGGAGCGGGCTGCGGTTTCGCGTTTGATCAGGCCGCCGCCCGGTCTGTGGCGGCTGACGGAGACGTTGATCGTTTCTCCGGGGCCGGTGTTGTCCACGGCAGTGCGTTTTGGGCGCGTCGGGGCTGGGGCGGGCGTTGCAGCATGGGGCTGGGTGCTATGGGCGGGGATGTGGTGTTTTCCCGGGGCCGCAAAGGCTGTTTTCGTGCCTCCTCCCAGCAGGAGAATTGTCGAGGAGAGAAGCAAACAATGGCGTGAAAACAGGGATTTCGTCTGCATGGCGGTACCTCGGCATGAATGGCCCGTGCGGCGCGGGACGTGCGTTAGGGAGGAGGGCTTGAGGTGTGTGGTCAGCCGGGGATGACGGCGATGACGTCCACTTCGATCAGCCATTCCGGCCGGGCGAGGGCGACGACGACCAGTCCCGTGAAGACGGGAAAGACCCCTTTGAGGTGTTGCCCGAGGACGCGGTAGGTGGCTTCGCGGTAGCGGATGTCGGTGAGGTAGACCGTGACCTTGCAGATATGGGAGAGGTCGGAGCCGGATTCCTTGAGGAGAAGGGTGATGTTTTCCATGACCTTGTGGGCCTGTCCGACCGGGTCGCCGACGCAGACGTTTTCACGCGTGTCGAGATCCTGCGGCACCTGTCCGCGGACATAGACAGTGTTGCCTGCGACGACGGCCTGACAGAGATCGTTGTCGAGGGCCTGTTCGGGGTAGGTGTCCTTCGTATTGAAGGGGCGGATTCGGGTGTGGACGGGCATGGAACTGTTTCCTCAAACTCTTCGCATCTCATGCGGGGTTTGGTGCGATAGAGGAATGGTCGCAATTCGGTGCGATGAGTTAAAGAACGGATGTATGGGGAAGCGCTTCGGAAAAACCGAAGAAGGCGTCCGCAGGCCGATGGAGCGTCAGTTCCGGTTGCGGGACAGGGCCAGGTAAAGGCCGCCGGGGACGAGAATTCCGATGATCCATGAGACGTCGATACCGCCAAGGGCGCGGGCGAGCGGGCCGGTATAGAGGCCGTTTGACAGGAACGGAATCTGGACGATGACGCCGATGGCGTAGCACAGCAGAGCCGGGCGGTTGGCGCGGCCGTAGACGCCGCCGTCATGCCGGAACAGGGAAGGAATATCGTAGGCCCCGTGCCGGACTAAATAATAATCAACGAGATTGATGGCCGTCCACGGAGACAGGACGGCGAGGAGCAGCGCGATGACGTTGTCGAGGATTTCCAGCACGTTTCCGGTCAGATTGATCGTGATGACGGCGCAACACAGGCACAATGTGAGCGCGGCCAAGGCGCGGGAGCGGCTGGTCGGGGTCCAGTTGGGGCGGAATGTCTGGAGGAAGGTCAGGGACGAGAGGGCGGCGCAGTAGATCTGCATGGTGCAGCTCACCAGCGTCGAGACCATGATGACCGCGAACAGGGCCATGGGCAGCAGTGGGGACCAGGGCCTGACGGCGTCGTACATGGTTCCCGAAAAGCCGGTGCTGCCGAGATAGGAGCCGATGAAAGTGGGGAATGCGGTGCCGATGACGCTGCCGGTCAGGCAGACGAGAAACGCCGTGCGCTCTCCGGTCGCGGAGGGGAGATAGCGGGTGTAATCGGAAACATAGGGGGCGTAGGCGATCTGCCACAGGACGCCGAGCGACAGGGCCGTCAGGAAGTCGTGGGGTGTGGGGGACTGCCAGAACGGCTGGGCGAGATGGCCGCCGGATGCGGACATGTAGGCGAAGGCCAGCAGGACGAACGTAATGGCGGCGACGGGAATGAAGCCGGAGATGAAGCGTTCGATCACGTCATGACCGATCGCGCAGAGGGCGCCGATGACGAGGACGGAAATCCAGATGGGAAGCTGGCTGACGGAAGGGCCGAAGACCTGCACGATCTGTTCGCGGCTGATGGCGAAGAACGTCGCGGTGAAGCCGACATACATCAGGATGATGATGGCAATGATCAGCAGGCTGCCGGTGGAGCCGAACTGACCGCGGGTCTGCTGCATCTGCGGGATGCCGAGATGGGGACCCTGTGCGGCGTGGAGAGCCATGAAGACTCCGCCCAGCAGGTTGCCCGAGAGAATGGCGAGGAGGGACCAGCCGAGGGAGAGGTGGCAGATGGTCGGGTACAGCAGGCCGGTCATGACGGCCATGATGTTCTGGTTGGCGCCGATCCAGACCATCAGCAGCGACCAGGCGTTGCCGTGGCGGCGGTCTTCGGGGATGGGAAAGATCGTTTCGTTTTCAACGGCAAAGGCCGATGTTGCGGTTTCCTGAACGGTCTTGTTGTGGGACGGGTTCATGAAGGCAGGATCTTTCCCGTTTTCTGGTTCAGAGATCGTTCCACTCTGGCATTGTACTGGACGGGTCGATAGTCCCCAGAAAGCGTGAGATTACGTCCGCGCTTTCGGGTTCTGCCCCGCACATCAGGGCGATGGCCAGACCGGTCAGGGAGGAGGCGGGCGTGTGGCGGCTTTTGGGGTTTTCTTCCGACCGGGCGCAGAGATCCATGACGAGGGTGGGGCAGCAGAACAGGCCGGAGCGGATTGTTTCGCGCCAGTTGTCGGGAAGTGCATCCCGTTGCGCCAGACCTTCGAGCAGGGGGCGCCACAGGAGGCGGGCCTTGTCCTGAAGGAAGGCCTGTCGCAGGGGCGGGAGCGACCAGTTTGTCGTGACGAACGCCGTTCCGTTGCTGATCCGGATTTCGGGGCGGGTTTTCAGCTCTGCGGAATGATAGAGCCAGTCCGCATGGGCGAAAATGTTGTGAAACGTGGCCTTGATTTCGGCCAGCAGCGCCGGGATGTGGCGTCCGGCGAAAGCGGGGTCGAACAGGGTGAGGCTGGTGGTGTCTGGGTTGAACCAGACATTTGCGTTATGGGCGTCTCCGTGAGCCACCACGCCGCCGCTTTGGGCCAGTGCCTCGGGCGACAGGTTTTTCAGCGCGTTGTAAAAGCAGTCTTTCAGGGTGCGGTCGTAGCGGATGCCGTCGATCACCCAGTGCAGTTCGAGAAGCTCGTGGCCGGTCAGGGTTGCGTCCGGAAATGTGAAAGTCCGTTCGGGAGCGAAGAATTTCGTTGCGCGGCTGCCGAGCGTGCCGGGTGGTTGATCCGGGGTGGTGAGGCGATGGTGAAAGAGCTGGTGGATGGGTTCGTCCGCGCTCTGTTGGCCGGTGATCGGGTGCCATGAGCGCAGGTAGAGCGTGGCGCTCAGCGCGTCCAGGTCCTGCTGGGCGTGTCTGAGGGCCGGGGCATCCGCGCCGGGCAGGGGCGTGTCACCGTCAGCGGCGCGGGCGGCATCGGCGAGTTTCGGGATGGTTTTGAGCGGGTAGAGCAGGATCTGCCGCCCGACGCGCCGGCAGACATGGGCGGGCATATCGACCGGAAATCCGGCTTCGAGCAGGATTTCGCCCCTGTAGAATTCCTGAAGGACGGAGTCTTCGTTTTCTTCATGGTGGAATTTGAAGAAAAAGCGTTCTCCGGTGTCACGGGTCATGAACCCGTTGACGGAGTTCAGGCTGTAATCGTCTGCGCCGAGTGTGACGTCCGTGATGTGGAAGCCGAATTCTTCCGCGATCATGCGCGACAGGAGGTCTGCAGCCAGAGCGGGGTTTCCGCTCCGGGCCGCGGCGAGGATGCCTGCCGCGTTGACGGGGCCGGTGCTGGCGGGTGTGTTGCTGGCCGCTTCGGGGCTCATCGGGGTTGGATCTTCCGCATGGGGCGGGCCGAGGAGACGGCGCGGGCATGGCCTGAGAAGTTTTCGTACCGGGCGAAACGTTCCGCATGGCGCGCGGCTTCGGGGTACGCTTCGGGCGAGACGCGTGCGAAGGACATGCGCTTCATGAAGTCATGGACCGAGAGCGGGGAGTGGGTGCGGGCGGCGCGGTTCGTGGGGAGCACGGCGTTCGGGCCGAGGACGTAGTTGCACAGTGTGACGGGCGACGCCGTGCCGAGGAGGACTTCGCCTGCGTTGCGGATGCGGCCGAGATCCGCCATTGGATCGACCGTCAGGATTTCGAGATGTTCGGGTGCGTAGGCGTTTGTGAAATCGACGGCGGCGCTGAAGTCTTTGGTCAGGATCACGCCGCCATGGGCGCCGCCCAGAACAGTGCGGGAGAAATCGGCGCGTTTGGGGTCCATTTCGGCCCAGTGTGCGGGCAGGGCGGCGATGACACCTTCGGCTACGCGGCGGCTGCTGGTGACGAGCCAGGCGGAGGAATCCGGGCCGTGTTCGGACTCGATGATGAGGTCCAGCGCGGCCAGAACCGGATCGACGCTGTCATCGGTCAGGATGATGCTTTCGCTGGGGCCTGCGGGGATGCCGGGGTCGATCCGGTCGGACAGCAGGCGCTTGGCGGCGACGACATACGGGCTGCCGGGGCCGACGATCTTGGCACAGGCGGGCACGGTTTCTGTGCCGAAAGCCACGGCGGCGACGGCCTGTGCGCCGCCGCATTTATAGACTTCCTCGACCCCGATGAGGCGGGCCGCCACGAGGGTTCCGGCGTCGACAGTGCCGTCGGGGGAGGGCGGTGTGACGATGATCAGGCGCGGGACGCCGGCCACTTTTCCGGGGATGGTCGTCATGTTCACGACGCTGGGGAAGCTGCCCTTGCCGCGCGGGACGTAACAGGCCACGGAGTCTATGGGGATGTTGCGGTCTCCGGCCCAGATGCCGGGCTGGACCTCGATCATCCAGCTTTCTTCCGGCTTCTGGGCTTCGTGAAAGCGACGGATGTTCCGGATGCCGTATTTGATGGATTCGAGGACATCGGGCTCGATGCTGGCGAAGGCGGCGTCGAACTCTTCCGGCGTGGCCCGGATGCTCATTTCGGGGGCGGTCACGCCGTCGAAAGCCTGTGCGAAATGACGCAGGGCGGCGTCGCCTTCGGTGCGGACGCGCTCGATGATCGGTTTGACGCGCTCGAAGAAGACCGACAGGTCGCTCTCTGTGCGTTGCAGCAGGGCTTCGGGGATGGTCCCGGTCTGGGTCAGATCATGGAAGGTGATGTTTTCAGACATCGGGTCTCTCTTTTCGGGTCGGAGGGTTGGAAGGATCAGAGCGCGGCGAGTGTTCCGCCGTCCACGTACAGGACCTGTCCGGTGATGTAGGCGGAGGCTGTGGAGCAGAGGAATTGCAGGGGGCCTGCGAGGTCGTCAGGCAGGCCGAAGCGTGCGAGGGGAATGCCCGCCAGCATCTTTTCGCGCCATGCATCGTTGCGGAAGAACGTGTCTGTCATGTCCGTATGGAAGTAGCCGGGCGCCAGGGCGTTGACCCGGATGCCCCGAGGCGCCCATTCGACGGCGAGGCTGCGTGTCAGGCCGAGGATGCCGGATTTGGAGGCGCTGTAGGGGACGGCCTTTGCGACGCCCGCTGCCGAGGTGAGGGAAGCGAGGTTGATGATGGTGCCTCCGTCCGGCATCAGGCGGGCGGCCTGCTGGGCCACGAAGAACGGCCCTTTCAGGTTGGTGTCCAGAAGGCGGTCCCACAGGGCTTCGTCCACGTCGTCGCAGGCGCGGAGGGTTTCGTCGCCCGCATTGTTGACGAGGATGTCGAGCGTTCGGCTTTTGTGGGCGATCCGGGAGAAGGCCTCGCGGATCGTGTCGAGGTTGCTGACATCCATGACAAGCGGATGCACGGTCAGGCCGTCGGAGAGGGCCTCGGAGCGGGCTGCATCGAGGGTGTCGGCGTTGCGTCCGGAGATCCAGACGTTCGCGCCGCAGCGGGCGAGGTGGAGGGCCATGGCTTTCCCCAGGCCGCGCCCGCCGCCGGTGATGAGGGCTGTTTTGCCTGCCAGCGAGAAGAGGGGAGAGATGTTTACCATGTTCCGTCCGTACCGTTGGGGGCGATCAGGGTTTTCAGGCGCTTTTCCGCGCCTGAGAGCAGATGGGTATAGAGGGCCGGCAGATCGGTGAGGGCTGCGGCCGGAGTGATCAGACGGTCGAGAAACGGAACGAGGCCGGGGAGACGCTGGATGGCCTCGGGCATTTCGTCTGCGAAAGCGCTGACGCCCCGGATGTCGAGTTCCCGTTCCACGATCAGGTTGAGGTCGATCCGGGGTGTGTGATGGAAAATGCCGGCCAGCACGAGCCTGCCGCCCGGAGCGAGGCGCTGGCAGGCCATTTCCACAACGGGGGCGGCGCCGGTGGCGTCGAGAATAAACGCGGGGCCTTCTGGGCCGAACAGGGTGTTCCAGTCTTCTGCGTCCGGAGGGAGGGGAAGCATGCCGATGGTTTCCGTGAGGAGCGTCTGGCGCCCGATGTTGCGTTCAAGCAGATGGACGTCATGGCCCTGCTGCCGAAGCAGGAGGGCGGCCAGCCCGCCGATCGTACCGCCGCCGCAGATGACGACCGGAGAACCGGGTGTCGGGGCGAGGCGGTGGACGGCGTGGAGGGAGACGGAGAGCGGTTCGACAAGGGCCCCGTATCTCAGGGGGAGAGTGTCGGGGAAAGGCAGGACCTGAGTGGCTGGCAGAATGACGTCTTGTGCGAAGCCGCCGTCGCAGCTTTCTCCGACGAAGCTGAGGTTCCGGCACAGGTTTTTCCGGCCGGAGCGGCAGGACTGGCAGGTTCCGCAGCCGACTCTTGAATCCGCGATGACGGGTGTGCCGACTGTCAGTGAACCGCAATTGCCGCTGGTCTGGGTGATGGTTCCGGAAAATTCGTGGCCCGGTGTGACGGGACAGCGGGAAAGCCACTGCCCGGTTTGGAAATTGTGCAGGTCGGACCCGCAGATCCCCGCTGCTTCGACCCGGATGCGGACACAGCCGTCCGGCAGGTCCTGCGATATCGGGACAGGGAGAACCTTAATGTCTCCGATGCCGGAAAAACGGGCAGCAAGCACGAGATTTTTCCTTTCCCATCAGACTGAGGCCGGGCCTCGTTTCTCTTTCCGGTATAGATATGATGAAGCCGGAATGAAAAGACTGATCGAGAGGAACTGCGCGTAGCTTTTTCCGGGGTAGGGCTTCAGGAAATATACACCAGAAACACATTACCAATACGGAAAAATGTATGTTTTATAATGATCTGATATTGCAATGGAGCGTGGCAGTATCAGCATCTTTCCGCATGGCGGATTGACTGGCAGAAGGACGGAGAGTGGCACGATGGAGACCATTGGCACACTGGAAACAGAGACGATTTACCCCATTTCTCCGGATCGCCGTCATGGGAGTGCCAGGGACCTGTTTACGGTCTGGTTCGGGCCGAACCTCATGATGCTGACGGTCGTGACCGGGGCGCTGGCGACGACGGTTTTCGGACTGTCTCTGGTCCCGGCGCTGCTAGCGCTTCTGGCAGGCAACCTGGTGGGCGGCATTTTCATGGCGCTGCATGCGGCTCAGGGGCCACGGCTGGGTGTGCCGCAGATGATCCAGACGCGGGGGCAGTTCGGGCTGTTCGGGGCGGTTCCGGTTACGGCGGTGATCGTGCTGATGTATGTCGGGTTTGCGGCCTCGAACCTTGTTCTGGGGGCGGAGGGGCTTCAGTCCTGTTTTCCGGGTCTGGGGCGGTTTCCGGCCATTCTGATCATCCAGATCCTGTCCATTGTTCCTGCCATTCTCGGGTATCATGTGATCCATGTTGCGGCGCGTCTTCTGACGCTGCTGTGCGGGGCGGCCGTGCTGGTCTGTCTGTGGCAGGTCATGGGCGTGCACCCGGCGGTGCATGATGTTGTGGTGCCGTCATGGGGCGGTACGGGTATTCTGCGCACCCTGTCGCTGGCGGCTTTGTGGCAGATTGCCTATGCGCCTTATGTTTCGGATTCTTCGCGATATCTTCCGGCGGGGCCGAAAAGCGAAAAATATGCATTTCTGGCGTGTTTTTCGGGGTCCGTTTCGGGGTCGATGCTGGCCATGGGGCTGGGGGCTGCGATCGGGATCGTGGCGGGTGGGGCGCATGTCATTCAGGCGCTTACGGCGATCCTGGGCGTAACGGCGGTGCCGGTTCTGCTGGCGCTGTCCATCGGCATTGCGGTGGCGAATGCGATGAATGTCTATTGCGGGGCGCTCTCGACGCTGACCGTGGCGCAGACGTTCACGCCGGACCGTCATTACGGCAAAGGCGCTCGGCTTGTGGTGACGGTGGGGCTGCTATCGCTGGCTTTTGGCATGGCCACGCTCATGGCCGACCAGTTCATGACGGCTTACAGCGAGTTTCTGGAGCTTCTGATGTCGGTCATGATCCCGTGGACGGCGATTAACCTGACGGATTATTATATTCTCCATCATGGAGACTATGACGTCGCTTCTTTCTTCAAGAAAGACGGCGGAATTTACGGGTATTACAACACGCCAGCCCTGATCTGTTACGGGGTCGGGGTTGCGGTACAGATTCCGTTTCTGGCGACGAATCTTTATACGGGAAGCATGGCCAGAATGCTGGGGGGCGTGGATGTTTCCTGGGTGGTGAGCCTCATTCTGACGCCGGTAATCTATATTGTTGCGGAGCGGACGTTCCGGCGGAAAGTTCTGCCTGCGGGAGAGCGGGCATGACGCTTTTGTACAATGCGCGGATTGCGCTGCCGGGCCATGAGCGGTTTGAAGGCGCGGTTCTTCTGCGCGATGGGCGGATTGCGGCGATTGGTGAGCGTCAGGCGTTGCTCGACGGCTGCGGGGCGGATGTGGAGCAGGTCGATCTGGGGGGCGCGTGTGTTCTTCCGGGGTTTGTGGACAGCCATCTTCATCTGTTGATGGGGGCGGAATATCTGTCGAATATCGGCCTGCGGGACGCCAGAACGATGGCGGAAGTCGTGGGGCGGGTGGAGGCGTTCGCCGCCGCGCATCCGGAGCGGGAATGGCTTGTGGGCCTGGAATGGAGCTACGGCTATCCGGATCTGCCGCCGGAAGGTTTTGACCGTGCGATGCTCGATGCGGTGGTGCCGGACCGGCCGGTTTTTCTGAGGTCCGGCATGGCGCATGCGGCCTGGGCGAACAGCAGGGCGCTCGAACTTGCGGGCATTGATGCGTCAACGCCGGACCCGGAGGGCGGGGAAATCGTGCGCCGTCCGGATGGGTCTCCGACGGGGTGGCTCAAGGAAGAGGCGGGCAAGCTGGTCGGGGCGCATGTGGTGCCCATGGATGAGGCGCTGGTCCGGGACGGGCTTGAGCGCGTTCTGGCGGAAATGGCGCGTTGCGGGATCACGCGGGTTGAAAGCGCGGCCTATGATGAAGGGCTGTTTCCGGCGCTTGCGGACATGGAAGCCTCCGGCGCGCTGACCTGTCGGGTCGGGGTGATGGTCGAGATGCCGCCGCCGGAGCTTTCGGAAAAGCGGCTGGCCGAGATCGGGGAGCTGCGTCGGCGGTATCATTCGCCGATGCTGAGTCTGGACGGGGTAAAGTTCTTTCTGGATGGCGTTCTGGAATCGCACACGGCCAGCATGCCGCAGGGTTATGCGGACCGGCCGGACGAGACGGGAACGCTGGTCTGGAAGCCTGAGGCCTATCACTCCGCTGTGCGGCGTGTGTCCGAGGCGGGGTTTCAGATCTGGACGCATGCGATCGGCAGTGGGGCGATCCGGCTTGCGCTGGATGCCTATGCGCAGGTTCCCGAAGCGACGCGCTCTCTGCGGCATCGCGTCGAGCATGTGGAAATTCCGTTTGCCGGGGATATTCCCCGGTTCAAAGAGCTGGGTGCGGTTGCCTGTCTTCAGCCTGTGATGGTTGCGCCGTCCGATGAATGGATGGGGATGGACGGGGTGTGGGCGCAGCGGGTGCGCGAGAGCGAGCAGGAGCGGGCGTTTCCGAACCGGTCGCTTCTGGATGCGGGCAGTGTCGTGGCGTTCGGGACGGACTGGCCGATCGTGTCGCTGTCGCCGCTTCGGGGGATCGGCAAGGCCGTGACCCGCCGGAGCCTTGCGGGAGGCGCGGCGTTCGTTCCGCAGCAGGCCATCAGCGTTGACGAGGCGCTGTATGCCTATACGGCGGCGGGGGCTTTTGCCTGTCATCGTGAGGGGCAGGAAGGGAGCATCGAGGTCGGGAAGCTGGCGGATCTGGTGGTTCTGGATGCGGATCCGGCTGATGTGCCGCCCGAGCGGATTTCGGAAATTTCGGTTCTGATGACCGTTCTTGGGGGACGGGTCGTTTATGACGCGCGTTGATGACGGTGTCTTTTCCGGTGTTGCGGCGTCCGCGCGCCGGCGTCTTCCCCGGCTGTTTGCGGATTATGTCGATGGGGGCGCGCATGGGGAATGGACCATGGCGCGGAACCGCGAGGCTTTCCGCAAATGGGGGATCGTGCCGCGGGGGCTGAAGAACGTCGAGACCGTGGATGCGGGTGTGCGCTGTTTCGGGCAGGAGTGGGCAGCGCCGTTCATGCTCGCGCCGGTCGGTTTTGCGGGGATGCTGCATCCGGACCGCGAAGTGGGCGCCGCGCGTGCCGCGCTGCGCTGCGGGGTGGGGATGGCCGTTTCCACCTTTTCCATTGATCCGATGGAAGCGGTTGCGAAAGTGGGGGGCGCGCCGCTGGCGCAGATCTATGTTTTCCGGGACCGGGGTCTGACGCGGGACATGCTGGCCCGTGCGGCGCAATGCGGCATGGACGGCATTATCGTGACGATTGATACGGCTATTACGCCCGTGCGGGAGCGGGATGTGCGGAATGGATTCCGCCATCTTTCGCGGCCCACGCTGACGCAGATGGCGGGGATGATGGCCCATCCGCGCTGGTGTCTGGGCATGGCGGGGCGTGGGACGCCGGCGATCGGAAATCTGGCCGCCTATACCTCGGCGCACGGCATCATGGGGCAGGCCAAGGATATGGCCGCGCAGATTGATCCCACGCTCGACAGGGCCGGGCTTGAATGGCTCCGGAGCGAATGGAAGGGGCGGCTTGTTGTGAAGGGCGTCATGCACCCGGAAGACGCAGGGAACGCCATTGCGGCGGGTGCGGATGGGGTGATCGTCTCCAATCATGGTGGACGGCAGATGGACCCGTCTCCGGCGACGCTGGACGTTCTGCCGCAGATTGTGGACGCCGTTGAGGGCAGGGGCGATGTCGTTCTCGACAGTGGCATTCGCCGGGGCGGGGACGTTGTGACGGCGCTGGCGCTGGGGGCGACGGCCGTTTCCATCGGGCGTCCGTGGGCCTGGGCGCTGGCCGCGGGCGGTGAGGCCTCCGTGGAGAAAGCCATCCGCGCGCTGTCTCAGGAAGTGGTGGATATTCTGGGGCTGGCCGGTCTTGAAGACATCGCCGCCCTGCGCCGGCGCGGGCCGCAGGCTCTGTGGAAATTATAGTCCGACATGTCCGGGCCTGAGGGTCCGCAGGATGTCTGAAGACGGAAGAGAGCAGACCGGATGACAAAAAATACCGAGTTTTATACGAAGCGTGCTGCCGAACTGTCGTTGCGCAATGATTGCTGGATTGACGGGCGGTTTGTTCCGGCTCTTTCGGGGCAGCGGTTCGAGACCGTCAATCCGGCGACGGGCGCTGTTCTGGCGCAGGTGGCGCGGGGCGATGCCGGGGATATCGACCGGGCCGTTGTCAGCGGGCGGGCCGCCTTTGAAAGTGCTGTCTGGTCTGGCCTGACACCGGCGGAGCGCAAGGCCGTTCTGCTGCGCTGGGCGCAGCTTGTGCGGGACAATCTTGAAGAACTGGCCCTTCTGGACACGCTGGATGTGGGCAAGCCGATTTCCGATACGCTCACGATTGATGTGCCGGGTGCTGCGGCTATTCTGCAATGGCATGCCGAGGCCATCGACAAGCTGTATGACGAGATTGCGCCGACGGGCGGGCGGGATCTTGCGATGGTGCGCCGGGTGCCGCTCGGGGTTGTGGGTGTGGTGGTGCCGTGGAATTTTCCGCTGGATCTGGCGATCTGGAAAATTGCACCGGCTCTGGCCGTGGGCAACTCGGTTGTGCTCAAGCCTGCCGAGCAGTCTCCGTTGTCCGCGCTGCGCCTGGCGGAGCTTGGGTCTGAGGCTGGTCTGCCAGCGGGTGTGCTGAATGTCGTGACGGGGTTCGGGCATGAGGCCGGGCGCGCTCTGGGGCTGCATCCGGATGTGGACTGTCTGGCTTTTACCGGTTCGACGGAGATCGGAAAGCTCTTTCAGGGCTATGCCGGTGAGAGCAACATGAAGCAGGTCTGGCCGGAGACGGGCGGGAAGAGTCCGTGTCTGGTGTTTCCCGATGCCGATCTGGAGGCAGCGGCTGACAAGGCGGCCTGGGGGATTTTCTTCAATCAGGGGCAGGTCTGTTCGGCGAATTCGCGTCTGCTGGTGCATGAAACGATTGCGCAGGACATGATCGGGCGGCTGAAGGCCAGGGCCGAGGCTCTTGTGCCCGGTAATCCGCTGGACCCGTCCACGCGGCTGGGTCCGATGGCGACGGTGGAGCATGCGGACCGTGTTGCCGGGTTCATTGAAGCCGGACGTCAGAGCGGCACGCTTGTGACGGGGGGCGGGCAACTGACCCATGGGGCATCGCGGGCCTATATCCAGCCGACGGTTTTTGCGGATGTTGCGTCGGACGCGACGATTGTGCGCGAGGAGATTTTCGGGCCTGTTCTGGTTGTCCAGACGTTCCGGGACGAGGATGAGGCGGTGGCTCTGGCCAATGATACGCCTTACGGTCTGGCGGCGTCCGTCTGGACCCGGGACATCACGCGGGCTTTGAGCGTTTCGGACAGACTGAATGCGGGAACGGTGTCGGTCAATACCGTTGATGCGCTGTCTCCGATGACGCCGTTTGGGGGCATGAAGCAGTCCGGTTTCGGACGTGACCTCTCGCTTCACAGTTTCGATAAATATTCCGCTCTGAAGACGGTCTGGATCAAATACTGAACCATTTGGGCGCGTGTTGGGGCTTTGCGGAGAAATCTTATGGTAACGCTTGCAATCAGTGCAGAAGGGCCGGGCGTCTGGGAAAACTGGCGGAATGCTTTTTGTGAGGTGGCGCCCGGTATCCGGACGGTGTCGTGGTTCGATCCGGCGTTTGATCCGTCCAAAGCTGATTATGCGCTGGTCTGGGACCCGGCTCCTGGAGAAATGGCGAAAATGCAGCATATGCGCGCCATTTTCTGTAGTGGGGCGGGGGTGAACCATCTGGTGGGTCGGGAAGATTTTCCGAAGGATGTCATGCTGGTCCGCATGGGCGGAGACCAGACGGCGGTTCTGATGGCGGATTATGTGCTGTGGGCGATTGTTTCGCTGCTGCGTGATGCGCGGACCTGGGCGTTGCAGCAGGAGAAGAAAATCTGGCGTCGCAATCTTGAATACCGCACGAGTGCGGAGACCACGATCGGGATTCTGGGATATGGCAATCTGGGGTCGGCTGTGGCGCGACGCCTGTCAAAGGCCGGGTTCCAGGTTTCGGCCTGGTGTCGCCGGGTGCGGCCGATTGAGGATATTGCGCTGTATTTCGGAGAGGACGGCAAGGTCGATTTTCTGGGAAAGACAGATATTCTGGTCAATCTTTTGCCCAGTACGCCGCAGACGCACGGTCTGATTGATGCGGAGTTTCTGTCCCATCTGAAGCCGGGGGGCAGTCTGATCAATGTGGGGCGCGGCGAGCAGGTGGTGGCGGAAGACCTGATTTCCGCTCTGGACAGCGGGCGGATGCTGGGGGCTGTGCTGGATGTCTTTGCGCAGGAGCCACTGCCGCAGGATGCTGTTTTCTGGGAGCATCCGAAAGTTTTCGTGACCCCCCATGTCGCGGCGGAGGCGTCCTGTAAAATGCAGGCGGCTTATGTTGCCGGGGCTATCGGGGAGATCGAGGCGGGGAAGACCCCCGCCCTGACTTATCACCCTGACTGGGGATATTGAGACCGCTTCCCTTCAGGATTTTGAAAGGTCGTGCATGACCTCCGTGATGCTTTCGCGGAGGATGTCTCCAATTCTGGCAATCTGCTCTTCCGACAGGATCAGCGGGGGGGACAGGATCAGGATATGTCCCAACGGCCGGGCGACCAGGCCTTTTTCCTGAGCCTTGCGCGCGACCAGCATGCCAATGTTGAGTTTGGCATCGAAGAGGGCTTTGCTGGTCCTGTCCCTGACGAATTCTATGCCCATCATGAAGTGGCTGCCGCGGACTTCGCCGACGATGTCGAGATCTTCCAGCGCGCGCAATGTGTTTTCAAACAGCTTGCCGGTGACGCGTACCCGTTCCGGGATCTGTTCGGCTTCCATCAGGGCGATATTCGCCAGACCAGCGGCAGCGGCGGCCGGATGGCCGGCATAGGTCATGCCGTGGGTGAAGACGCCGTCCGGGCCGGACACCACGTCGTAGATTTCGTCGGTCATGATCGTGGCGGCGAGGGGCTGATAGCCGGAGGTGACGCCTTTTGCGATGGTGATCATGTCCGGCTGGGTATCGAAAACCGCTTCGGAAGCGAAGAAATGTCCGAGACGTCCGAACGCCGTGACGACTTCATCGGCTACAAACTTGATATCGTATTCCCGACAGACGTCCTGAACGCGTCGGTGGTATCCTTTGGGCGGAACGATAACGCCGCCAGCGCCCATGATGGGTTCACCAATGAAACAGGCGATGTTTTCGGGGCCGAGGCGTTCGATTTCATGGCGCAGGTCGGCGATGAGCAGATCCGTGAAGTCCGCCTCCGTCATCCCGTCGCCTTCGCGCCAGTAATGTGGTTTTTTCAGGTGATGGACGATCCCTTCGGCTTTTGACCAGCCTTTGGAATAAGCGGGGGTGGTCATTGCGATGGAGAGATAGGTCGAGCCGTGATAGGCGCCGTGGCGGCTCAGGACGAGTTTCTTTTCGGGCTTGCCCAGACGCTCGTAATAATGATGCAGGATGCGCACGGCGCCGTCATTGGCGTCCGATCCCGAAGTGGAAAAATGGACCCGGTTCAGGTTACCAGGTGCCAGTTCCGCCAGTTTTCTGGCCAGGGCGGCGGCTGTGGGGTGGGTGAAAGTGTAGAAGGTGGAATAGAAATCCAGCGTTGAGAGTTGGCTGGAGATGGCATCAATGATTTCGGGGCGTCCGTGACCCATGTTGACGCACCATAAACCCCCAATTCCGTCAATCAGGTCCTGACCGTTGCTGTCGCGGACCATGGCGCCTTTTGCCGCAACGATTGCGGTGCGGGCATGGGGTTTTTTCAGGCCGTCGAGGTCGGCCCAGGATTGGACGAGATGGGTATCTGCCGCGAGAATGTCTTCAGTGGTGTGGGGTAGTGCAGGCGGCATGTTCAGGTCCTCCATCCATAGGGGCTGTGCGGGGTGCAGCTTCTGATGTGTGATGGTAGGGTCTGTGTGGATGGGACGTATATTGCCCTGAAGGGGTATAGAAGGGTGTTTTGTCAGCAGGAACAGCAGCTTGGTGCGGTAATTTCGGCGCTGATGACGCCTGCGTTCGAGCAGCGGCTTGTGGCATGGTTTGAGAGCTGTGTTCCGATTGATAACCTGACGATCCTTGCCTATGGGGGGGAAGGGCGGCCGAGATGTCTGTTGACCCATTCAAAGGAAAAAAGCGTCCACGCCCGTTTTGACAGTGCGTATTGCACGGGGATCTATCTGCTTGATCCGTTTTTTGTCGTGGACAGGGCGGGGGCGCCTTCGGGGCTGTATCGTCTTGAGGATATTGTTCCCGATCATTTTGCCGCGTCGGATTATTACCTGAAATATTACCGTGATACGCATATTCTGGATGAGATGACGTATCTGGTCCGGATATCGGCGGATGTTTCCATTCATATCTGTCTGGGGCGGGATACGAGTTCGGGAGAGACATTCGTTGCGGCGGAGTGGGAGAAGGCTCTGGCCATTCAGCCTGTTGTAGCGGCGCTTGCGGGGCGGCACTGGTCGGGGCTTGAAGCTGCGCAGACCGCAAATGCGCAGGATGCCATGGCGGAGTTCCGCGAGCAGTTTGAAAAGACGTATGGCATCGTGCTGACGGCGCGGCAGTCACAGACGGCTTTGCTGATTTTGCGGGGCCATTCCTCGCGTTCGATTGCAAGGCTGATGGGTGTGAGCGTGCAGACGGTGAAGGTGTTTCGCAAGCAGATCCATACGCGCTGTGCCATTTCCTCGCAGGCGGAGCTTTTTGCGATGATGATGCCCATTCTGGTCAGGCTGGGTGAGCAGTAACGCTCCGGTTAGTAGACGAAGGGCAGGCAGGCGTATCGCCGGCCGGATGTGACGGGCTGGACGGCATGCAGGAGCGCGCAGGAAAATACGACGGCTCCGCCAGCATTGGGGCGGAATGTCTGTGGCCCGGATTCGGGAAAAATCAGTTCTCCGCCCATGTAGTCGTCATTGAGGGCGAGAGAGACGGCGAACTGGCGGTGGGCGGAACTGGGGACGGTATTGTCGCGATGGGCGTCGAAAAAGCCTTTATCGGTGGCGTCGTAGGAGCTGACGAGCATTCTGTCCATTTGTGTCGCCGTGAAGCGGAAAGCCCGGAAAATCTCGGGGACGACGCGGCGGATGATGCGGTTTTGCAGCGCTGTGACGATGCCCCGGTCGCGCAGGGGCGTGTCCCGCCGACGTTTGAAATCCGGGGCGACGGTGCGGACCGGATGTCCTGCGGCATTGGAGGTCAGGATGGGAGAGGGCTGGGGATTGTGGGTGTCGTGATACCGGATCAGGTCCTGACAGAAGGCCGGTTCCAGAACGTGATCCAGCATGAGGACCGGCGCAGGCATGCTGCGCTGGGGGGCGGTGGCTTTCTGGAGTAACGTCGCGAAAAGCGTTTCTTCCAGACCGGGGCGGTGGAGTTGCGTGTGGACGACATGCATCATCGGGTCGAGTTCTATCCAGCCCGGTGGCGCGTTTTCAGCAATTCCGAACGTCCGATGGCAGATGCGGTCGGTATCGTAAAGGAAACAGACCGATCTGAGATCGGACCGGTTTTTGAGGACGTCCGTGTCGGCCCTGTCGAGGGTGACGCCCAGAAACAGGCAGTCTCTGCGATTCAGGACATCCGGATGGTGGGAAAGGCGCTGAAGGACGCTTTTGACCGCGGGATTGGTCGAAGAATCAAAGAAAAAGAGCAGGATTCTGCGTCCGCCCACCATGTCAAAGGACAGGGCCCCGGAACTGGTGCTGGCTTTTTGTACGAAGGGCGGGATGGGGTCGCCGGTTTCAGCCGTGGTCCAGGACATGCGCGCTCTCGGGAAGGGGCAGATGTGGCGAGCATGCCCAAGAGGGACGCTCATCGCAAGGAGGATTTGCCTATACAATTTTACAGGGGAGAAAGGGTAGGTCTCTGCGAATCTTGTGAAGGGGATTTTTCTCTGAAATTCTGTGTATAAAAAAATGAATTAACTCAATGAGTTAATGACTTTTCTTTTTTGAGAAGTGTGGTCGACGAGCCTGATTGTGTGTTCCTGAGGGCTGGTGGGAAGGTTTTTGCTGGGCGGTGTGGACCGGGTTGAAAGAATTTTTTCGGAGGGAAGCGAGTTTTTTCTAAGACATTGTTATATTGGAATTATTTTTATGGATCTTTGGGAATTTTAGACATGTCTTTGTCATGTCGGTGTAAAATGAAGGTTGCATATGCAACCAGACATGACATTGTGACTTCGATACGAAATGATTCCGAGCAGGTACCATGCCAATCGCAAAACGCCGTCGTGCTTGTGTAGCCCTTTCCACCATGACGTTTCTGGCGTCGACCTCTCTGGCTGGAGCCGCGTCGGCAACACATGCGCGTTCGCGGTTGCAGGCGCATGCCGCCGGGGCACCGGTGAAGCGGAAGTCTCATTCTGTCAGTGCGCGGGGGCCGGAGGTTATTTCCGTGCATGCGGCGGGTGAGGACGGGGCGTATGGCAAGGTCCGGCACATTGCGGGCGGGGGACTGATGGCCGTTCAGACGGGCGGCGACATGCGCAGTACCGTGACTTCGGAATATATCAACAAGCAGGCGTCGACGACGACGGCCTATCAGGCTGTTTCGCTGGCGCCGGGCGCCAATCTTTCCCAGAGTGATCCTTACGGTTTTGCGGCCAATTCGATGCTGAGCGTGCGCGGGTTGGGGGGCAACGAGATCGGGCAGGTCTGGGAAGGCATGCCGGTCAACGATATCGAGACCTATAACGGCTATCCGACATACTGGGCGGACGGTGAAGATATTGATTCCGTCAGTCTGACGCAGGGGTCTTCGTCCATCACAGCGCCTGTGGTCAATGCTTCGGGCGGCCAGGTTACAACGCTGATGCGCGATCCGTCTCACAAGATGGGCGGACTGGTCGATTACAGTTACGGCACGCTGAACCTTCAGCGGTTCTTCGGACGTTTCGATACCGGGGATATCGGGAATACGGGTCTTTCGGCCTATGTGTCGTTTTCCAACGGAACGGCCAAGAACTCCCTCGGGCCGGGGCGGCAGATGCGCCGGCATATCGACTTCGGCTTCAAGAAGGAATTTGCAAACGGCGACCGGATGAAGCTAGTCGGGTCGTATGTTGACATGAACTACATGTACAATCCGAACCCGACGCTTGCCGACTGGCAGACTTCGGGGCGGAGTTATGCATGGAACGGGACATTTACGCCCGGAAGCTCGGATTACTGGCGGCAGAACCGCTGGAAATGGGAGCAGATCATGATGAGTCTGCCCTCCGACTTTACGCTTCCGGGGAAGGTGAAGCTCAATGTGACGCCTTATTTCCTGTATGCGATGCAGAATTCTCCGGCGTCTTCCACGCTGTCGTCTGACGGCAACTATTACGGAACGGAACCTGTTTCCGTGACCATTCCGGATGCCCAGGCGTCGGGCAGGAGTGTGAGAAGCGATTACGTGGGCGTGCAGTCCGTAGGCGGGTTCAACGCGTCCCTGTCCCGCCAGTTCGGGGTGCAGAAAGTGACGCTGGGATACTGGTATCAGTATAGCGTTGATGATCTGTCGATGCCGTTTTCGTCGGTCGATGCTTCAGGCAATCCGGCTTCGGCCTGGAGCCTGCGGAACGTGACCATGAGCAATGGTCAGCCGTATCTGGCGGAGAAGGAGCATACCGTCACGCAGACGAATGCGCTCTATTTGCAGGACGAGATTTCGCTTCTCAATGATCGTCTGAAGATTGTTGGCGGCATCAAGACGCTGATGATGAGCAAGGCCGGGACCAATGGTCTGCCGGGCACGCAGTATCATGTCGGGGCCAATAACTTCCAGCCGCTGCCGCGCGTTTCGGCGACGTACAAGATTGATTCCCACAATCAGGTCTTCATCAATGCCAGCACCAATACATTGATGCCGATTGATGACACCCTGTACAATTCCTATTCGGGTGGGGCGATTTCAACGCAGGGCAATCCGGGGATCAAGCCTGAATATTCGATTTCCGAAGAGCTGGGATATCGCTATCAGGACCGGATCATTCATGCCAGTCTGGCCCTGTTCAACTACAACTTCACAAACAGGCAGGTGTCCAGCCTGCGTTACGTCAATAACGTTCCGGTCTATTCGACGATCAACGGCGGCGGACAGACGTCGCGCGGTGTGGATTTCGAAGCAGGGCTGATGCCGTTTCATGGCTTTTCGCCTTATGTGTCTGTCGAATATCTTCATGCGACGATCGACAACAATATTCAGGTCGGAAACGATTATCTGCCGACGGCAGGGAAAACGGCGGTTCGCAGTCCGTCGTTTCAGGGATCTTTCGGTCTTGTCTATGATTACAAGAATTTCTTCGGAACGTTCTCGTTCAAATACACCGGGTCGCAGTATTCGACCTTTATGAACGATGAAAAAATGCCCGCTTACAAGACGTTCAACCTGTCTCTGGGGTATCGTCTGCCGAGCGTCGGTTTTGTCAAACATCCGGAAATCCGGGTCGCGTTCATCAACCTGACGGATGAGAAAGTCCTGTCCGGTATTGCGTCGCCGCAGCTGAATGCCCAGACCACCCGTGGCATTTACGGGACATCCATTGATGGAAGCTCCCCCGGATATTACATCGCGCCGCGATTTACGACGGCGATGACCGTGGCTGCGGGCTTCTGAACTTTTCCAAACCTCTTTCTGTTTTTCTGAAAATGGAGACCTTACTCATGGTCAATTCTCCTTCCGTGTCGTCCCGTCTGTCGAATGATCGTGTGATCCGTGCCGACCATGGCTCCGAAATCAGTGCGAAGTCGTGGCAGACCGAAGCGGCCATGCGGATGCTGATGAACAATCTCGATCCGGAAGTCGCGGAGAAGCCGTCGGAGCTTGTGGTTTATGGCGGGATTGGAAGGGCTGCGCGGAACTGGGACTGCTATGACCGGATCGTGGAAGCCCTGCGGGAACTGGGGGATGAGGAGACGTTGATCGTTCAGTCCGGCAAGCCGGTTGGTGTGTTCCGGACGCATGCCAATGCGCCGCGGGTTCTGATTGCGAATTCCAATCTCGTGCCGCACTGGGCGACCTGGGAGAAGTTCAACGAGCTCGATCGGGCGGGGCTGATGATGTACGGCCAGATGACGGCCGGGTCCTGGATCTATATCGGAAGTCAGGGGATTGTTCAGGGGACGTATGAGACGTTCGTTGAGATGGGGCGCCAGTATTACGGTGGCGACCTCAAGGGGCGCTGGATTCTGACGGGTGGTCTGGGGGGGATGAGCGGTGCGCAGCCTCTGGCGGCCGTGATGGCCGGGGCGTCCATGCTGGCGGTGGAATGTGAGCCGTCGCGCATTCAGAAGCGTCTGGAGACGGGCTATCTGGACCGGCAGGTGCAGGATCTGGATGAGGCGTTGCAGATCATTCATGAGGCCTGCGCGAAGGGCGAGGCGGTTTCCGTGGGGCTGCTGGGCAATGCGGCTGAGGTCTTTCCGGAGCTGGTGCGCCGTGGCATCCGTCCGGATGGTGTGACGGATCAGACATCCGCGCATG
The DNA here is from genome assembly GCF_002005485.1 of Gluconobacter albidus. NCBI lineage: Bacteria > Pseudomonadati > Pseudomonadota > Alphaproteobacteria > Acetobacterales > Acetobacteraceae > Gluconobacter > Gluconobacter albidus. Next base: position 108,857 of record NZ_CP014689.1, read on the forward strand.
ATCCGCTGAATGGATATCTTCCGGCTGGATGGTCGCTGGAGAAGGCCGAGAAGCTGCGGATTACGGACCCGGCGGCGGTTGAAAAAGCGGCACGGGAGTCCATGCGGCTTCAGGTCGAGGCAATGGTGGCGTTCCATCGGATGGGGGTGCCGACCTTCGATTACGGCAACAACATCCGCCAGATGGCGCTGGAAGAAGGGCTGGAAGATGCCTTTGCGTTTCCGGGATTTGTGCCGGCCTATATCCGTCCGCTGTTCTGCCGGGGGATCGGTCCGTTCCGCTGGGCGGCGCTGTCGGGCGATCCGGAGGACATCTACAAGACGGATGCGAAGGTCAAGGAGCTTCTGCCGGACGACAAGCATCTGCACAACTGGCTGGATATGGCACGGGAGAAAATTCAGTTCCAGGGTCTGCCGTCCCGGATCTGCTGGGTGGGGCTCGGGGACCGTCACCGGCTGGGTCTGGCGTTTAACGAGATGGTGGCCAAGGGTGAGCTGAAGGCGCCGATTGTGATCGGACGGGATCATCTGGACAGCGGTTCGGTGGCCAGCCCCAATCGTGAAACGGAGGCCATGCGCGATGGGTCCGATGCTGTTTCCGACTGGCCTTTGCTGAATGCGCTGCTCAATACCGCCTCGGGCGCGACCTGGGTGTCGCTGCATCATGGTGGCGGTGTGGGCATGGGTTTCTCGCAGCATTCGGGCATGGTGATTGTGGCCGATGGTACGGACGATGCCGCTGCCCGTCTGGAGCGCGTGTTGTGGAATGATCCGGCGACGGGTGTGATGCGTCATGCTGATGCGGGCTATGACATTGCCGTGGCTTGTGCGCATGAAAAGGGCTTGAACCTGCCCATGATTACGACCAGGGAATAAGGTTTCGGAGGTGCATCTTTTCGGGGATGCGCCTTTTTTTTGCTTCTGACAGGATAACTGCGATCATCATGACAGGAATACAGGCTGTCCGTTATCTTCCGGGGCGGCAGCTTCTGCTTCTGGCGCTGGGGCTCAGCATCTGCTCCGGCTGTGCGTATCTGGGCTCGTCCGTCATGCCCTTTCAGATTGATGCGCTGATGTCGGGGCTGCATCAGTCCGCCAGTCGGGCGGGGATGTTCGGCTTTTTCGAAATCATGTCCTTTGCGGTTTTCATGGTGGTGCTGTCCCGTCTGACGGGGCGCGTTTCGGTGGTCATGACGGCGTTTCTGGGTGCGGGGCTGGCGGTTCTGTCGTCCCTGCTGACGGCGACGGGTCTGTCGTCTTCGGCATGGACGTGGGGTTGTGCGCTTCTGTTTGGTCTGGGGGAGGCGCTGCTGGGGCGGTCCTATGTCTGTGCGGCGTCGGCGAGTGAAAACCCTGACCGGATGTATGCCATTTCCAATGGCGGGGGACTGATCGTTCTGGTGGCGGTGATCGACGCCATCCCTTACGCCACGCGCAGTTTTGGCGAACTGGGGGTTTTTGTCGGGATCGCGGTTATTGTTGCGGTGATTGCGCCGTTCATGGCAACGCTGCGCCATGCGCCGCCATTGCCGGTCCGGCAGAGTACGGAAAAGATGCGTCTGACGCGTGGCGGGGTGGCGCTGCTGTTTATCTGGGTGGGGTCGTCTCTGGGATCGAGCATGGCGTGGTCCTTTGCCGAGCGGGTCGGACGGGCCATTGATCTGTCAGCCGATTATATCGTTTTTCTCTCGACGGTGGGTATCGTTTCGAGCGTTCTGGTCAGCTTCATTGTCGGCGCGCTGGCGCAGCGGCTGCGGCGGGAGATCATTCTGCCGCTGACGCTGGTGGGAACGGGCGTGGGCGGGTTGCTGGCGTGTTGCGCGTGGGATTCCTGGAGCTACACGGCGGGCGTCATCATCTACTGGAACTGTTCCATGCTGTCTTATGCGTGGCTGCTGGGAAGTGCGGCTGCGCTGGATCATACGGGCAGGGTCGGGACGTTCTGCGGCGGCATGGACCGTATGGGATATGCCCTGGGGGCACCGCTTGGGGGGCTGATTGTTGATCATGCCTCTTTCACGATGCTTGGCATTGCCGGGTGTGTGGCCTGTGTGGTCAGCCTTCCGTTCGGGCTGCCTGTTCTCCTCAGGGAGATCCGGGCGTCCGGCACGGAGGGTCGGCCTGCATCAGGGCTTCAAGCCGGGTGATATCGTCCGCCAGCGGGTGGTCTTCCTCGTAAAGGGGAAGGATGGCCCGTACGCTGTTGTAAAGCTCCAGCGTTCGGGGGGCGATTTTTCTGGTGAGGCCGGCGAGGTCCACGGCCTGACAGAGGGCCAGAAGTTCGATCGCGAGAATGGATCGCGTATTGGCGACAACGTCCCGTGCCTTGAGAGCCGCTGGTGTGGCGTGGACGAGAATGTCTTCCTGAAGACCTGAGGTAATGCCGCCATCCAGACTGGCGGGGAGGGCGTTGCGGCGGTTGGCGCTGACAAGCGAGGCCGCCGTGTATTGCGCGATCATGAAGCCGCTTCCCGTGCCGGAATCGCTCGACAGGAACGCCGGGAACGGGCTGAGCAGGGGGTTGACCATGCGGTCCAGACGGCGTTCGGAGACGGCGCCCAGAGAGGCCAGCGCGATGGCGGCTTCGTCCATGACGCGGGCGATGCTGGCGCCGACGGCATGGGCTTCGGAGAATGCGCCGATGCCTGTTTCGTCCTCAATGATGGCGGGGTTGTCGGACAGGCTTTGCAGTTCCTGTGTGACGGTGTGATGGATGCCGGTCAGGGCGTCGTGGACCGATCCATGAATATGGGGGATGGCGCGCAGGCTCAGGGCGTCCTGTGTACGTTGGCCACGGGCGTCCGCGAGGCGGGCGGAATCTGCCAGATTCTGGTTGAGGGTTTGTGAGACGGCGCGATGGCCGGGCGGGATGCGGAGGTTTGCCGAGCGTGAATCGAAGGCGCGCTGTTGTCCGCCAAGGACGTCAAAGGTCGCGGCGGCGATCCGATCTGCCCAGTGGAGGCAGGCGGCGGTTTCTTCCGTGACGAGGCTGGCAATTCCGGTGGCGCAGGAGAGGCTGTTGACCAGACACAGCCCTTCCTTGGCTTCAAGAACGAGCGGCGCAAAACCGAGCCGTTCCAGCACCTCGGCGGCGGGCTGTTCCGTGGCATTGGTCCGGAGCGTTCCGTGACCGATCAGGGTCAGGGAAATATGGGCCATGTGTGTGAGATATCCGACCGATCCGTCTCTTGGCACGATCGGCAGGCAATCGTGGTTGAGGAAAGCGACGAGGCGATCGACGATCTCCGCGCGCAGGCCGGAATAGCCCAGACAATACTGGTTGACGGCGCAGGCCATGATGGCGCGCGTTGCTTCGGCACTGAGGGGCGGGCCGAGCCCCGTGGCATGGCTGAAGAGAATCTTGCGGGAGAGAGTGGACTGTTTTTCGGGCGTGATGCGCGTGTCCGACAGGCCGCCCACGCCCGTATTGAGGCCGTAAGCGGCGGCCTCGCTCTCGACCAGAACGCGCAGGCGCCGGTTAGCGTCCTCAAGCCGCTGCCGCGCCGCCTGCGACAGCCGGACCGTTTTTCTGTTCCGGGCAATGTCGCAGATGTCCTGCGGAGAGAAAGGCTGATCGAGCAGAAGTTCGGTCACGGCGGGTCTCTTGGTTGTCTATACAAGAGAGAACTCTAGAGGCGGCGTGTCGGGGGCGTCAATCCGCCGGGCGTTGTTTTCAGGGTGTTGTCTTTAGGGGCGGTAGCGCCCGCCGAAGCTGTAGCGGTTGCCGGAATAGGTGAAGATGCCCTTCATGACGACGCGGCCGTCGACCCATGTGCGGCGCATCAGTTGCAGGCAGGCTTCCGGTTCGTCGAGTTGCAGAAGGGTGCAGATCTCCTGCGGCGGCGTGACGGCGAAGACCACATGTTCGATCTCTTCCGGTCCGGCAATTCCGTAGAGATGGCGGTGCGGATTGATGTGGGTGAAATCCTGTTCCAGATAATCCGGGGCGAAATGCGGAGAGACGTAGCGCTCTTCAAGCTGAAGGGGCACATCGTCTTCGTAATGGACGATCAGGGAGCGGAACAGACGTGTGCCGGGGCGCTGTTCGAACGCCGTGGCCAGATCGCTGTCGGCGCGCACCGTCTCCACGGCGATGACTTCGGCGCGGTGCTGGTGGCCGCTGGCGACGATGTCGTCGATGATATCGCGGATTTCCAGAAGTTCGACGCGTTTGGCGGGCTGGGCCACGAAGGTGCCGACCCCCTGTGCCCGGCGGACGATCCCTTCGGCTGTCAGTTCCCGCAGCGCCCGGTGGATCGTCATGCGGGAAATGCCGAGCTGTTCGACGAATTCATGTTCGGAGGGGAGGCGGTGGCCGACTTTCCATTCCCCGCAGTCGATCCGTTCGATGATGAAGGCTTTCACCTGCTCGTAACGTGCGATGGTCTTCGTCTTGTCCAGGATCTGCGACACGGCGCCCGCTGCCTTTTCTTCTCTTGAGGACTGGTCTGCCCTCTGTGGGCGGGAGAGCATTTCTGATCCTGCCGGGTTGTTGTACTTACATATGAGACACACCCCTAAGCAGGCGTATGACCATATGAAGCCGGATCCGGAAAATGACAATCTTTTCCCGCTGTTCCGTGGGCCGCAGCCGGTTGAAAACCTTGTCGCGCAGGCGTGGAAAAACGGTGGTGGCCTGACGCGGGTCATTGTTTCTGGCGAAGAGTGGCGTCTGAGCGTTGCGGAGATTACGCAGGATGGCGCTTTCTCGCGGTTTCCGGGGATTTCGAGGCAGATTGCGCTGCTGACGGGGCAGGGCGTGCGGCTTCGTCTTTCGGACGGGACGGAGCGGGAAGTCGTCCGGGCCGGGGAAATTCTGACGTTTTCCGGTGATCTGGATGTGGAGGCTGTTCTGGTGGACGGGCCGGTTCAGGTGGTGAACCTGATGCATCCTGCGGACCGCCCGTGGCGGATGGAGGCGGTTCGGGGCGGGGACGCTTCGGGTTTCGAAGTGTCTGCGGCGCGCGCGGTGGTTGTCGCACGGGGGTGCTGGGTGTTTGAGGGGGCGTCGGGACAGCCCCGGACCTGCGTGGCCGGGGCGTATCTGGTGCTGCCGGAAGGGAGTGGCGGGCGGCTGGAATCGGACGGGGACGGCCTTTTGTATTGCGTTGCCCCCGGCTGATGTTCAGGAGCTTTCGGGGCGCCAGTCTGCGGCTGTTGCCAACAGGGGTTCGATGGCGGCCGAGAGGCTGGCGGCGGCATGAAGGTCGATGGGCCAGGGGGCCTGCTCTGAGGCGAGATAGGTGGACTGGGCGATTTCGAGCTGGATGGCGTGGATGTCGTCCGCTGGCTGGCCGTAATGGCGCGTTGTGTAGCCGCCTTTGAATCGGCCGTCGCGGACATGGGTGTAGGCGGTGAGCGTTTCTGCGCGGGCGAGAAGCGCTTTGGCCAGTGAGGGTGCGCAGGAGGCCCCGCTGTTGGTGCCGAAGTTCAGGTCCGGCAGGCGCCCTTCGAACAGTCTGGGAATTTCCGAGCAGATGGAATGGGCATCCCACAGGATCGCCCATCCGAACTGTTCCCGGAGGCGCGTCAGTTCGGCCTGTACGGCGTCGTGATAGGGCTGCCAGTACTGCTCTGTCCGTGCGGCGATTTCGTCGGCATCCGGTGCCTGACCGTCCTGATAGATGGGCTGTCCGTCAAAGCCCAGCAGCGGCACCAGACCCGTGCTGGGCCGTCCGGCATAGAGGGCGGCGTCATCCCGGCCTCGGTTCAGGTCCACGACATAGCGGGAGAAATTTGCGCGCAGGATGCCGATCCCTTTTGACAGTGCGAAGGCATAGAGATGTTCCATATACCAGTCGGTATCGGGCAGTTTTCTGCCGCGCGGGGTCATGCGCTCGTCCATGCCCGGCGCCAGACGGTCGCCCGCATGGGGGATTGTGATCAGGATCGGGAGGGTGCCGGGAGTAAAGGAGAAAACGGTCGTCATGGTTGTGATCCGGGAAATCTCAGGCAGCCATCAGGGTGCGCAGGGTTGCATGAAAAGCCTTGGTCAGGCGGGCTTCGTCAGGGTGGTGGCCATCGGTGATGCGCCATTGTCCGGCGCACATGACGTGCCGGACCGGAGGGCTTGAGGTCGCGAAAATGGCAGAGTCGAGAATGTCGTCGTTCTGAAGGTCGGGCAGGGACAGGGCCTGTTCGTCGAGGACGCACAGATCGGCACGGGCGCCGGGTTGCAGGCCGCTGAGGGGCAGGCCGCTGGCCTGCGCCCCCCCGGCGAGGCTCTGGCGATACAGCCACGCACCGATTGACCCCTTGTGGTCCGGGGGGAGGGCCACGCAGCGTTTCTGGCTTTGCAGGCGCAGGCCATATTCCAGAAGGCGGAGCTCTTCCCACGGGCTGAGCAGGACGTTGCTGTCGCTGCCAATGCCGAAGCGACCTGATTGCGCGACATAGGCTTCGAACGGGAAAATGCCGTCTCCCAGATTGGCTTCCGTGATCGGGCAGAGACCGGCCACGGCCTCGGAGCGGGCGATGGCGGTGACTTCTTCGGCCGAGAGATGGGTGGCGTGGACGAGGCACCAGCGGGCATCGACGGGCAGGTGGCTCATCAGATGCTCTACGGGGCGTTGTCCCGTGACGGAGAGGCAGGTTTCCACCTCGCGCTGCTGTTCGGCGATGTGAATATGGATCGGGGCGGCGGGGCCTGCTGCGCGGAGCAGGTCGCCGAGGGTGTGGATATCCACGGCGCGGAGGGAGTGCAGGCCCACCCCGGCCGTCACCAGTGGCGAACCGTGCCAGTCGGACTGGAGGTCGGACAGGATGCGGGCGATCGTGTCCGGGGTGCTGGCGAAGCGTTTCTGGGCGTCGTTCAGCGGGCTGCCGTCAAACCCGCCACGGGCGTAGAGGGTGGGGAGGAGCGTGATGCCGATGCCTGCATCGGTGGCGGCTGCGGCGAGGCGTGAGGACATTTCGGCCGGGGACGCATAGGGGCGTCCGTCGACGGCGTTGTGCAGGTAATGGAATTCGGCGACCTGCGCGTAGCCGGCCTTGAGCATCTGCATATACAGGAAGGCGGCCACGTCCTGCATCTGCTCCGGGGAGATGCGATGCGCGAGCTGGTACATGCGCGTGCGCCACGTCCAGAAGGTATCGTCCGGGTTCTGTCGGCGCTCTGCCAGTCCTGCCATGGCGCGCTGGAAGGCGTGGGAATGCAGGCTGATCTGCGGGGGCACGACCATGTCCAGAAGCTGCATATCCGGGCCGGGTGTGCTGTCGGGGGTGACGGAGGTGAACGTCCCGTCAGCGGCGATGGTGATCTGGACGTTGCGGCGCCACCCCTGTGGCAGGAGGGCCTGTTTTGCAAACACTTCGGTCATAACGAAATTCCAGGTTGCACGAGAGGAAGGCGCTTTGGGCAAGCGGGTTCCGTTTTCCGGGCAGGATCATAATGGGATTGACTGATATGTATATACATATATCACCGTAACCGGAACAATTCGGAGAAGAACCATGTGGGACGTCCTTTGGCTCAATGTCCATCTTGCGACGGGTGACGAGGCTCTCGTCACGGCCGGGGATGGGTATGGATGTATCCGCAATGGTGCAGTGGGCGTGCACGACGGGGCGATCTGCTGGATTGGCGCGCAGGCGGATCTGCCGGATGTGCCGGAAAATCTGGCCATCCGGATCGAGGACGGGCGCGGCGGCTGGCTGACGCCGGGGCTGATCGACGCGCATACGCATGTCGTGTTTGCGGGCGATCGCAGTCGTGAGTTCGCGGAAAGGCTGAACGGTGCGTCCTACGAGGAGATCGCGCGCAAGGGCGGCGGTATTCTCTCGACGGTTGCGGCGACGCGCGCGGCATCGGAGCAGGAGCTTCTGGAGGCGTCCCTCAAGCGGGTGCATACGATGATCCGGGAAGGGACCACGACTCTGGAAGTGAAGTCAGGTTATGGTCTGACCCTTGCGGACGAACTCAAACAGTTGCGGGTGGCACGGGCGATCGGCGAGCAACTGCCAGTCCGTGTGCACAAGACGTTTCTGGGCGCGCATGCGGTGCCGCCCGAATATCAGGGGCGTGCGGACGCGTATGTGACGTTTCTGGTCGAGGAAGTTCTGCCGGTTCTTCATGAAGAAAAGCTGGTTGATAGCGTGGATGCGTTCTGCGAGACGATCGCCTTTTCACCCGCCCAGACGGAAATCCTGTTCGAGGCGGCCCAGACGCTCGGACTGCCCGTCCGCATTCATGCCGAGCAGCTTTCTCTGGGCGGAGGGACGGTTCTGGCCGCGCGGTATCATGGGTTGTCTGCGGATCATCTGGAATATGCGGATGAGCAGGCTGTCATGAGCATGGCGCGTCATGGGACGGTTGCGATGCTGCTTCCGGGCGCATTCTATTTCATCCGAGAAAAGCAGCTTCCGCCTGTCGCATTGCTGCGTGAGCATGGCGTGGGTATCGGGCTTGCGACAGACTGCAATCCGGGGACGTCCCCTGTTCTGGGGCTGACGGCCGTCATGAACATGGGGTGCACGCTGTTTCGTCTGACGCCGGAGGAGAGTTTCCGGGCGGTGACGTCCGTGGGGGCGCGGGCTCTGGGGCTGGGGCAGCAGGTGGGTATGCTGCGGCAGGGGATGCGGGCGGATATGGCGCTGTGGGATGTGACGGGCCCGCATGAACTGTCTTACTGGGTGGGCGGTCTGCGCCCCACGCGTCGTATTTTTGAGGGGCGCTGCGTTCAGGACATTTGAGACGTTGACTGGGGCGTTGAGCGGGGCCTCTGGGGTTTGAACAGGAAGACCGCGATGCATCCGAGGAAAACGCCGTAATATGCGGAGGTCACGACGGTTTCGGTCATGAGATCCGGCTTTAGTAGTCCTGCCAGAAGGATCACGCCGGTTCCGCTGATGCAGCCTGCGGTCCAGCCGGGGGTCAGGCGGGCCAGAATGCTGGTGGGGAGGCTGTCATGGGGGAGGCCTGCCGCTTTTTCGCGGCGGCGGCGGGCGTCGATCCAGAGCCGGTTGCCGGTATAGAACATGCCGGCCCCTGCAAGACCCAGAACGACATAGCCCCAGCGGATTGCATTGCCGCCGAAACTGCCAAAATGCAGGGCGAAGAAAACCGTCAGGATGGCAAAGCCGGTTTTCTGATGACCGGGGAGGTAATCCGCAGACAGGATTTTGCCGCTGCGGGGATCGACCGTGGCGAAGCCTGCCGTGGGGCCGCGCATGCTGTAGCGGCTGTCCTGCCCGCTGACACGCAGCATCATGCCGCCATGGCCCTGACTATAGGCCAGTGTGGTTGGGACGAAGCCTGGGGCCTGTGTTCCGAGGGACGTCACGAGTTCGGTCGGAGTGAGGAGCGGTGCGTCGGGGTGTTGGTCCGCAGTGATGGGATGAGGCCTTGTGTGCGTCGGAAGATGCTGGGAGGCGTGGGGTGTGGCGAAAACCCGGCTTTGCACTGCGAAAATGGGGTCATGGAATGCGAAGACCACCGAGGTCAGGGCCATGACGATGTGAAAGGGCAGCGAAAAGAAGCCCAGCAGATTGTGCAGGTCCAGCCAGAGTTTGCGCGGTCCCTCGCGGAAGCGGAAGGCGAACAGGTTGCGGGCAAGCGTGGGCAGGAACAGCAGCACGCCTGAGATCAGGGCCATGCCGTAGAGCAGCGCGATGATGCCCATGAACGGTCGGCTGATTGCATGGGGCAGGGGGATGCCCAGTTCCTGATGCAGCATGTCGATGAAATGCGCGACCGGGGTGATGGCCTGCTGACGGACGACCAGCGCGCCGTTGGGGGCAAGCGTTGCGACGAACATCGGCCCTGCGTCGTGGCCGTGGGGCGGGTGTACAGGCCATGCCACGCGGCCAGGAAGGCTGCGGTCCGGGGCGAGCAGGACTGTGTAGGTCTGCCGCGCCTGCGGATAGGCGCTGAAGACCTTTTCGAGCAGATCTGGTGTCTTGGACAAAGGCACCGGGGGCGGCATGTCGAGTTGGGGTGAGGTCAGGTTCTGGAGGGGCTGTTCGAACATGCTGATCGCACCGGCGAAGAACGCCACGAACAGAAGCAGTCCGGCACAGATCCCGACCCAGCTATGGACCTCGCGGTAGACGCGCAGGATGTCGGAGCGGATTTTCATCAGGATAATGCTCTCAGGAGCAGGAAGAGACCCCAGAAGGCGACGCAGCTCCCGCCCAGCACCGCCCAGGCCCGGCGGCCCGTGGAGAACAGAAAGCAGGTTCCCAGCATCAGCACCCAGAGAACGGCCGTCAGCCACATCAGAGCCTGGGCAGAGAGGCTTCTGGGGTCGCCATTGGCGCCAATGAGTCGTCCGAGGACGGCCATGATGGCGAACGTCATTCCGCCGCCCGCGAGGATGGCGGCGGAGACTTTCGCGACCCAGTGCCGGTTGTCGAGGGTTTGGGGCAGCTTCGTCATGGCCGGGATCTGCCAGCGAGAAGAGATGCGCCCAGTGGCAGCAGGCACCAGACGATCATGAGCAGGGTCATGCCCATCAGGCAGGCGGTACAGAAGCTCGTTGTGGTTGTCAGGATGGCCATTCCGGCAGGCAGAAACCCGACCCCGAGCAGAACCGGAATGTTGCCTTGCAGGGGGCGGTTCAGGAGTTTCTGGTTGGCGGAACATGCATAGAGCAGTGCTCCGCCCCCTGCGATGAACAGGGTTGCGAGAGCGTAGGACAGGGCCGGACTCACCAGCGGTATTCCAGTCGGGCGGTGAGGTTTCTGCCCTGTCCGTAATAGCAGGCGGCCACCGCCGTACAGGTTGCGACGAAGCGCTTGTTGGCGACGTTGCGCATGTTGAGCGAGAGCATCAGGCCCTTATAGGCGGGATGGGCATCGCCGACATCGTAGCGGAGGAAGGTGTCGAACAGCGTATAGTCGGGGATGGCCAGTTTGTTGGCCGTATCGCCGTAGCTTGTGCCGGTGTAGCGCACGCCGCCGCCGACCCCCAGACCGCGGAGAGCGCCGTAGCGGATGCGCTGGTCGATGAAGAGCGAGGCCATCCATTTCGGGGCCTGCGGCAGGTAGTTGCCGATCTGTCCTGCCGTGTTGGACTGCCGGATGCGGGCGTCGCTGCGCGTTCCGGTGAAGATCACGGCCATGTCCCATGGAAGGGTGGCGCGTCCTTCGAGTTCGAGGCCGCGGACGCGACCTTTGCCCGTCTGGATCAGGCAGGTCGCGGTGCCGCAGGTTTCGCCGTCGGGGTCGGGGGTTGTCATGTTCTTCTGGGTGATCTGATAACCGCCGAACGTGACATAGATGCTCTTGCCGTACTGGTAGCGGATGCCGGCTTCGTACTGGTCGCCGGTGGTCGGCTTGAAGGGCAGGCCGTTCTTGGCCGTGGACGGATCGGAGACGGTCGGCTGGAAGGACTGGGCATAGCTGAAATAGGGTGCCAGTCCGTTATCGAACAGATAGACGCCACCCGCGCGCCAGGTGAAGGCCTGCGAGGGGGTGATGTACCGTTTGCGGGTCAGGATATTGTAGGTGTTGTCATTGGCCCAGTCCTGACGGCCGCCGATCGTAACGCGCAGGCGCTCGAACTTGAGCTGGTCCTGAAAATAGATTCCGTTCTGGCGGCTGACCGTGGACGTATAGACCTGCGGGGACAGGTTGCTTTCGTAACCCGCGCTGCCGCGGCTGACAGGATCGAAAATGTTCAGAAGCGGCTTGACCAGTGTCGCGCTGACGAGATCGCGGTCATGGTTCCAGTCCGTATAGAAATAGTCCGTCCCGGCAAGGATGAGGTGACGTACGGGGCCGGTGCGGACATGGCCTTCGACCTGTGTGTCCATGGCGACGCCCTGTGACCGCCCCCGGCCTTCGACAGCGCGGCGGTTGACCGTCTCTCCCGCCACGCATCCCGCAACGGTACTGGCGCATTTCGCAAGCGTATCGCCGGAGAGGACCGTGGAACGGTAGAGCGTGTCGAGATAGGTATAGCGGACGTTGTTCCGAACCGTCAGGAAACGGTTGAAGCGATGTTCCAGGAACGATCCGAAAAGGGCCTGATTGCGGTCGAATGTGTTCCAGTCGGGTTCGCCGATATTGGCATCATTGGCGATATGGCGGCCTTTGGATGCGTAAAGCGTGCCTGTTGCGGGCAGGAACTGGAACGTCGATCCGCCGACATCGCGCTGGTACTGCGCAAGCAGTGTCCATGTCGAATGGGGGGCGAATTTCCATGTCAGACTGGGCGAGACATAATAGCGGCCTGCCGTGACGTCGTTGATCTGTGTGCCGCCATATTTGGCCAGAGCGACCATCCGGCCCGTGAGGCTGCCGCTATGGGTCAGTTTCCCCGACACATCGCCGGAAGCCTGTCCCTGCCAGTTTTCCAGATCGGTATATCCACTGCTCTGGAGGAAGAACTCGCCTTCGCTTTTTTCTGTCGGACGTTTCGTAACCAGATTGACCACGCCGCCGGGCGCCGTCTGGCCGTACAATGCTCCGGAGGGGCCTTTTAGGACGTCGATCTGCTGGAGGGCGAACGGATCGAACGATGTGCGCGTCCACTGGCCACCGGCGGGCAGGCGCAGTCCGTCCACGAAATTGTTGTTCGATGAAAAACCGCCCGCCCCAAATCCACGCACGGACACTTCGTCGACCCGGTTGTCGATGCCCTGTGGTTCGGCCTGGACGCCTGCGGTGTAGGCGAGGGCATCGGCGATGGTGGGGGAGGAGCGCAGTTCGATTTCGTCGCGGCTGACGATTGAGATCGTCTGGGGAGATTCGATGATGGGTGTGCGGGTTTTGGTCGAGGCTCCGGCCTGCGACAGGCCCGTTGCGGTGACGGTGATGATTTCGGCAGGCGAACCCGTCGCTTCCGGTTGTGCAGGCCCGGCGGTCTGGCCGGACGTGGTTTTCCCTGTGCGTTTGTCCTGCGGATCAGAGGGGATTGCGGATGCGATCTGTGCGCTCAGGGCGAGGCAGGACGCCGTACCACAGATAAGCCGGGAGAAACTCATGGAGCGCCTTCATTAAAACTAAATTTACCCTTCCTATTTCGATAATGAGAATCATTGTCAACTGGAGATTTTTTAAAAACGGGATTTTTCAGGCGAAACGCGAGGCCGCATCGGGCGCGAAGGGGCGGCAGGCATAAGCGTTCTTTATGGCGGGTTATACAAAGATAATATTTGATTTGAGAAACGTTTGAAAAGAATGATGACCCCATCAGAAGTGGGGAAAGTATCTGTGATGCAGTCTGAAAACAGAACGCTGAATTTTTCCGAAATATTCGCAGCGTCGTGTCGCATACGCGATCATGTGGTCCGGACGCCTCTTCTTGAAAGTCCCGTGCTGAACGAAAGGCTGGGGGGGCGTATTCTGGTTAAACCGGAAATGCTTCAGAAAACGGGTTCGTTCAAGTTTCGCGGGGCCTGTAACCGTATTCTGCAACTCACGCCGGGCGAACGGCGCGGCGGTGTGGTGGCGTGGTCTTCGGGAAATCATGCCCTGGCGATTTCGGCGGTCTGTGCGCTGCTGGATATTCCGGCTCATATCATCATGCCCGAGAGTGCCCCGCAGATGAAAATCGAAGGTGCGCGCCGTTATGGCGCCAAGGTCAGGCTCTATGACCGCGCGACGGAAAACCGCGAGGAAATCGGCGCGCAGATTGCGGACTCCGAAGGCGCCGTCATTGTTCCGCCCTATGATGATTTCAACGTCATGGCGGGTCAGGGCACCGTGGGCCTTGAGATCATGGAGCAGTGCCGGGAGCTGGGTGTCATGCCCGACAATGTGCTTTCCAGTGCGAGTGGCGGTGGACTGGTGGCGGGGATTGCGACGGCTGTCCGCACCTGTCGTCCGGAAACGTCCATCTATTCCGTGGAGCCCGCAGGGTTTGACGATCTGGCCAGATCGCTGGCGTCCGGGTATCGGGTCGAGAACGCGGCTGGCATGAACACGCTGTGTGATTCGCTGATGGTGCCTACGCCGGGCGCACTCACCTTTCCGACCAATCACACCCTGCTGGCGGACGGTCTGGTTGTGAATGATGCCGAAATCCGGGTCGGCATGGCCAACTGCTTCGAGCATTTCAAACTTGTGGCCGAGCCCGGCGGAGCCGCACCGCTTGCGGCCATTCTTTCGGGCAAGCTCGATGTACGGGGGAAGGTGACGGTGGCGGTGCTGAGTGGCGGGAATGTCGATCCGTCTGTCTATTCTTCAATACTGTAAAGAAAAGGCGTATTCAGGATGTTGAAGAGTGGAACAGCGCTGTATGAACGTCTGTCCGCAACCATTGATGACTTCATGGTGCTGGATTATACGGGTGTTGGCAGTATCGGCATGATTTACGCTGCGCTCCAGAAGCGTCAGCCTGGCAGCATGTGCATGGCTGCCGCCGAGATGATCGTCAAACAGGTGGCGGAGCGTCCGGGGCCTGTTCTGATCGCTACGGGTTTCCCCGAAGGCGGCGGCGTTCCGGAAACGGATGGGCCTGTGGGCGCTGCATTTATTGCGCGCTCGATCTTTCTGGGCCTGTCGCGCGAAACGGTCATTGTCGTGGACGAGGACTGGCGGGAGATGATGTTTGCGACCTGTCGCGGCGCGGGTCTTGCACCGTTCGATCTGCCCGCAGACGGGAAGATCGTGCCGGTTCCCTATCTGCGGCCGGTTTATGTTGCGACTGTGCCCAAGGATGACGCCGGCAGTCGCAAAGCGTGCGATGCACTGCTCGATCAGGTTCAGCCGAGCCTCCTGATTGCGATCGAACGGCCTGGCGTCAATGACAGGGGATTGTATCATGGTCTGGGTGGCCGTCCGCTGGATGGAATGGTTGCGGATCTGGACTACCTGTTCGCACAGGCACGGGTGCGGGGGCTGCGTTCCATCGGGATCGGGGATGGCGGCAATGAACTCGGCATGGGTGTGATCGCTGCGGAACTGAAACAGAAGATCGCCAAGGCCCGTGACTGCGGCATTGAAGGACGGGGTGGTGTGGCGGCTGAGACGGCAACGGACCATCTTATCGTTGCGAATGTCTCGAACTGGGGGGCGACCGGTCTTGTGGCGGCTCTGGCCTGTCTGGTGGAAAATCAGGCTGTTTTTCACGAGCCGGAGCTGGAAGTCCGCTGTATTGAAGCCTGTGTGGCGAGTGGCGGTGTGGACGGGATGTTCATGGGGCCGGAGCCTGCGACGGACGGAATTGCTGCGGAGGAATGGCGCGGTTTGATTCAGGTATTCCGTAAAACGTTGCAACGTCATCTCGGGATGGTCACCAACTGGCAGGGCCAGTCCGGGGACTGGAGGCAGATCCGTGCGTGAGGCGGGGGCTGTGCTTGAGGGTGGCGTAATTCTCCCGCCCGTCAGTGTTCCGCGAGGCAATTATACGCCGATCCTCTCCTGCGACGGTTTTCTGTTCGTCTCAGGGCAGGGGCCACGCTGGGGAGACGATCTTCGCTACAAGGGAGTCGTGGGCAGGGATTTTTCCGTCGAGGAGGGGCAGCAGGCGGCGCGGCTGTGTGGGCTCAACATCCTGGCGCATGTCTGGAATTTCCTTGAGGGAGATTTGTCCCGGATCAGGCGGCTCGTCCGGGTGGCGGGGGTGGTGCGGTGTTTGGAAGACTTCGAACAGCAGGCCAAAGTTTTGAACGGTGCCTCCGATCTGTTCGGGGAGGTTCTGGGGGACGCAGGATGCCATGTGCGGATCGCGACCGGGACGTCCTCGTTGCCGTCCGGGATGGCGGTTGAAGTGGAAGCCATGTTCAAAATCGACTGATTCCTGTCCGGTCGGTCGGCTGTGACCGTCCCCCAGAGGGGTATAAAAGAAATTTATTGGCGCGGATAACAAGATAAACGTTCCAATAACGTATCAAGTTTTCGTATTATCAACTGGAAATGAAAGCGAAAATACTGACCGGGCGGAACGAACACTGCCGGAGGGAAGGTAATCGCGTCTCATATGAAGAAATTCCGGCGGAAAGCTGCCTTTTGATCCCCAGATCCCAGGAGTGCGTGAAAATGTTCGCCTTGAAATACCTCTCCCGCTCTCTCTCCCTGAGCACGGCGTGTCTTCTGACGACGTCGCTGTGTCATGCTGCACTGGCGCAAGGAACATTACAGGGCAGGGACGTGACTTCGTCGTCCGGAAAAAAGACCGTCCATGTTGCTCATCCCACTGACGCCCCCTCTCGTTCCGTTAAAAAAACGGATCGCAGGAAGGTGACTCAGGTCAGTGCGAAGGACACGGAAAGCATTGCCGTTCGCGGGACACAGGTTCCAGGAGAAAGCGTTTTTTCGGCCTCCACGCGGGAGCATAGTACGGTACAGGTTTTCCGGTATTCCTCGCAGCAGCTCAAGGAGACCGGTCAGACCAACATCCTCGCCGCGCTGTCCCAGCTTTCCGCTGCCGTGACGTCATCTCCTTTCGGCGGCATGGGCAGCAACGGCTTCAACAAGACGATGCAGTTGCGAAACCTTGGCGCGGATCAGACGCTGATGCTGGTCAACGGCAAGCGCCGGCATGTGGACGCCAATTTCAATTATTATCAGGCCGGTCCGAACTACGGGACGGACCCGGCGGATCTGTCCCTGATCCCGGTCAGCGCGATTGACCATGTCGAGATCATTACTGAAGGCGCGAGTGCGCTGTATGGTCAGGATGCCGAGGCCGGTGCGGTCAATATTGTTCTGAAGAAAGACAGCAAGGGCGGCTCGATCAATCTCCAGAACAGCGGCTTTTATGCGGGAGACGGGCAGTCCTTCGATGGCAATGCCGATTACGGCTTCGCCCTGGGGCGTCATGGCGGTTATCTGAACGTGGCGGCCCAGATCAACAACCAGCTTTCCACCAACCGTTCGGGCGATTATCCGTCCAACCTGTATTTTGCGGGGGATCCACGCAACGAGACCGCCAGCAAGGACGTGCAGCGTCTGGCAGGCAATATCCGGATGCTGCTTGAAACCGCCAGCGTCAACATGGCCTATCCGGTGACGGATAACTGGGAAGTCTACAATACCTCGACTTTTGCCCATAAGGACATCATTGCGCCTGAGACGTATCGTGCGCCGTCCAACGATAACGTTGTGCGCGCGCTCCATCCGAATGGCATGGAGCCGATGTGGCATGCCGAGGAATGGGATTTTCAGGTCAATAATGGCATCCGCGCGCATAGTTTTCTGGGAATGCAGTGGGATTTCTTCGTCAATTATGGTCGCAATCAGCAGATCAACCATATTGTTGATACAGACAATCCCACGATGGGACTGGACAGCCCGACGAGTTTTTACACGGGACAGTTTGTCTCTACCGAGCTGGATGCCGGGTTCAACAGCACGAAGATCATCAAGACGTCCTTTCTGCCACGTCCGGTCAATCTGAGTTATGGTTTCGATTATCGTTTCGATACCTATCAGGTTGGCAAGGGTGATGAAGCGTCTGTGGAGAATGGCGGGGTTCCCATTCTCGATGGGCCGAATGCCGGGAAAATGGCGTCTGCGGGTGCGGTGGACAAATTCGGTATTCCGGCGGCGGCTGGCAGCATTCTGAACCGTGGTATTTTCGACGGGCACGTCAATCTGGATTTCTACGTCACGCCCAAATGGGAATGGACGCTCGGTGGCCATGCGGTCAGCTATGACGATCTTGGCGTTCATCCTTCGGGGTCAGTCGGAACGCGCTATAATGTGAGCAAGAACCTTGCGTTCCGGGGGAACGTCAACACGGGATACCGGGCGCCGACGCTTGCGGAGGAAGGGTTCTTTGCCGAAACGACATTCCCGACATACCGGACGGCGCAGCTTCCGGTGAATTCGAACTGGGCCAAGGTGCTGGGCGCAACGAAGCTGCGGGGTGAGCAGTCCCGGAGCTACAGCATTGGTGTGGATGCCACCCTGCTGCCGAACTGGACGCTGACGGCCAATCTCTATCGGATTTCCATCAACGACCGTCTGTATAACAGCACCCAGTTCGGCGGGACCGAAGTGGAAAGCCTGCTCTCTGCGGCGGGGCTGCCCAATGTGCTGTATGCGGCCTATTACGGCAATCCGGTCAATACGGTTACGAATGGTGGGGACGTCACGACGGCCTATCATCTGAAGACGGGACATCTTGGTGATTTCGACTTCCGCTTCTCCCTCAATATCGCGGATAGTGAAATTTCGCACCATAACGCGACCCCCTCGACCCTTCAGCAGCTTGGGCTGTCGTCTTTCAACCGGACGAATGCGGAATATCTGCTGCATTCTTCGCCCAAGAATATTGAGAACCTGACGGTTGTCTGGCATCGCGGACCGTTCTCGGCCCGTGTGCAGGAGCAGCGTTTCGGGTCTTATACATGGGTTGCGGCACCGTCTCTGACGCAGGCCCAGTGGACCTATGCCAAGCCGTCCTACATCACCAATCTTGAACTGGGATATGACATCACCAAACGCTGGCATATCGCAGGGGGCGCTTTCAACCTTGGGAATCATTATCCGGGCAAGGCGAACGCTGCCTCGCGCGCCGCACTGCAGAATGCGTTTATTTATCCCAACAACTCGCCTTACGGCTTCAGTGGCGGCATGTATTACGTCAAGACGGCCTTCCAGTTCTGAGGGGCTGTTCCTGAACCATTGTCCTGCCGGTTCTGCGATATCCTGCCCTTTTGGGCAGGATATTTTTTTGCCGGTACGGTTGGTGGCGGGTCTCCTGTTCCGGTATCGTAAAAAGATCGGCGTCATTGTCGGAGCATAGGAAAGGACAGAGACGTTCATGATGGATTTCAAGTCTCTTGAGACGGTTCTGTGGATCGAGCGGCTGGGGAGTTTCCGGGCGGCAGCCGATGCCCTGCGGATGACGCAGCCAGCGGTGTCCGTCCGGATTTCGCATCTTGAGGCGCTTCTGGGGGCCAGTATTTTTCATCGGGCCCCCAAATCCATCACGCTCACGCCGGTCGGAATGACGGTGGTGCAGTATGCCCGTCAGATCCTCGATCTGCGTGATGAAATGATCCAGACGGTCAAAGGACATCAGGACGCAACCGGAATCCTGCGTATCGGAGCGATCGAAACCATTTCACAGACCTGGATTTCGGATCTTCTGATCGAGATCCGCCACAAATATCCAAATCTGACAGTGGACCTGGAGATTTCGGTTTCGGATGAAATTTCCCGGAAAATCACCAAGGGAATGCTGGATGTGGGTTTCTTTCTGGGGCCGGTCAATTCACCGCGTCTGATCGAAAGCGAGCTGTGCAACTACGAGACTGCGATGGTTGGCAGGGAACATTTCGCGCTGCCCAGCAACGGCAAGCTGGATCTGGGGCAGGCGCCGTCGATTTCCATCATGACCCTGTCGCGCAACACCATTCCCCATTCGGCGATCCGCAATTTTCTGGCGCGGGAGGGGATCGTCCATCACCGGGTGGACACCATGAGTTCCCTGCCGTCCATTCTGGCGCTCACGCTGGGGGGAGAAGGGCTGGCTCTGCTGCCCTATGCGGTCATGCGGGATTATCTGGCCAGCGGGAAGCTTCGGGTGTTCGAGACGGGCATGAAGCTTCCTTTGCTGCGATGTGTCGCAGGGCGGCTGATCAGTCATGGTTCGGCGATTGTCGAGGACGTTATCTCCATTGCGGAACGTGTGTCGGCCAATGTGACCTGAGGGTCAGGCGGTCCGCCGGACGGGCGAGGAGAGCGTGTAGACCGTCGTTATGGCGCCCAGGGTGGCACAGGCTGCGACCAGAAAGACCCCGGAGAGCGGGGAGTGCAGATGCTCGCGCATCCAGCCGATGCCGTAGGGGCCGACGAGGCCGCCGATCGCGCCAAGGCTGTTGATCCATGCAAGCCCTGTCGCCAGTGTGCGTTTTTCGAGCACATGGGGCGTTACGGTGAAGATCATGGCTGTGACGCAGAGGGCTGCTGCGAGTGCGATGGTCAGGAAAACCAGTGCGATTGCGCCGTGGGACTGCAACAGGAAAGTCAGGACCAGACAGAGGGCAACTGTCAGGAAGGGGCCGGCCAGATGCCAGCAGCGTTCGTTGTGTCTGTCGGAACTGCGGGCGTTGAGCACCATGGCCACGGCTGCGACGGCGAAGGGAATGGCCGTATAAAATCCGAGCTGTCCGGGAGGGGGAGCGATAACCTGCTCGATGAAGGTCGGGACCCAGAAGACGATCCCGTAATTGCAGACGGCCTGGCAGAAACAGATGACGACGAGGAGCAGGACTTCAGGCTGTTTCAGCGCAGCGAATACGGATGTCGTGTCGTTTGTGGAGATGTTCTGGGCCGGAAGGCGGGTCAGGATGGCCTGTTTCGTGGGGGCATCCAGCCATGAGGCGGAGGCCGGTCCGTCGTCGAGGCGTTTCAGAACGGTCAGTCCGAGCAGCAGGGGCGGGATTGCCTCGATCAGGATCATCCATTTCCATGCGGGTACTGACAGGACCTGATCGAAGGCGCCCAGAAGATAGGTGGAAACCGGGCCGCCGATGGCGCCTGAGAGCGGTATGGCGATCAGGAATCCCGTGGTGACGCGCGCACGGATCGAGTCCGGGAACCAGAGGGCCAGATAGTACAGAACGGCCGGATAAAAGCCTGCCTCCGCGGCGCCGAGCAGGACACGCAGGGCGCAGAATTCCCAGGCCGTACTGATGATGACGAACAGGAAGGAAATCAGGCTCCATGCGATCATGATCGTGGCGATCGTCCGGCGGGGGCCGAATTTTTCGAGCAGGAGCGCGGAGGGGACCTGAAAGACGATGTAGCCTACGAAGAACAGCCCGGCGCCCAGCCCGAAGGTTGCATCCGAGAAGTGGAGGTCCTGTTCCATCGCCGCGCGGGCGAAGCTGAGATTGATGCGATCCAGGTAGGAAAACATGTAGCAGACGACCAGCAGCGGGATGATGCGCCGGACGGCCACCCGGAAGAGCGTGTGATCAGAGGGCACGGAATCATCCTGAGCGTGTGGAGGCATAACTTTGGTTTATATTATTTTCCCGGAATGTTCCGAGACAAGATTTTCATAATCGGGAATGGGAATATCCGTCACGAGCATGGCGCCGGGAGCATGTGTGATGGCAAAGGGAAGACGGCTTGCGGCCAGAACGGCCTGGGGCGTCACTCCGCAGGCCCAGAAGGCAGGGAGCTCATGGGGGCGGATTTCGGTGCGGGCGCCGTAATCGGGTTTTTCGATGTCGATGATGCCGATTTCTTCGGGAAAGCCGATCTGGACTGGTCCGCCATGAGCCAGAGGGATGCGGGAACTGATTTCCGTGGCCTTGATCAGGTCTGGCGAGCGGAAAGGACGCATCGAGACGACGACTGGGCCGGAAAATGGTCCGACGGGTGTGCAGGCAATATTCGTGCGGTACATGGACACGCCCAGACCCGTTTCGAAATGCCGCATGGGGACGTTGCAGGCCATGAAGGCGTTTTCGAAGGAAAAGGAACATCCCAGCGCAAAAACGACGAAATCATCCTGCCAGAACGACAGAATATCCGTCACTTCGTCTGTTAAAACTCCATCCCGCCAGACGCGGTAAAGCGGCAGGTCGGTCCGGATGTCGAGGTTACGTCCCAGCGCCGGGGTATCATATTCGCCGGGTTGGGACATGCCGACGAGGGGGCAGGGCTTGGGGTTCAGGCGACAGAATTCCGCGAAGTCTTCGGCATATGATTTGGGGAGGATGACCAGATTGGCCTGGATGAAACCTGCGGCCATGCCTGCGGTGACGGTTCCAGCCGTGTTGGACCGGCACAGCGCGCGGACGTCTTCGGGCGATGTGTGGAAAAGGGGAGGGATCGGCAAAGCGGATTCAGACATCGTTTGCGTCCTTGTTCGCGGCAGACAGGCCGGGCGATGACAGTGATGGTTCCGGAAGGCTAACAGTCGTTGCGTTCGGGATTCAAATCATCAAAATAAATGTTGAGGTATAAATATCCGTTATGGGCCTTTTTTGTGCTTAAATCTTTTGACGGCATTGCATTGGAATGTTCAGAATGAATGCTCCGGAATAAAAATCCGACGCTTTTGGATATTGTATGCATCATGAAACGAACCGGTTCTCAGGCGCCCGGCAGGCTGGATCTTCCGTGAGCGGATGTTCTGGCGCATGACGACGTCGCCTGTGCGTCTTGCTCTGGGGAGCGCGATCGGGACCACGTTCGAGTGGTATGATTTCATGGTTTACAACACGCTTGCGGCACTCGTGTTTAACCATGTCTTTTTTCCCGAGGCGCTGCCGTGGATGGGAACCCTTCTGGCGTTCTCGACCTATGCCGTGGGATATGTGTCGCGGCCTTTGGGCAGTGTGATTTTCGGCTGGCTCGGGGACCGGACCGGGCGCAGGCATGTTCTCATGCTGACGCTGGCGCTTATGGGGCTGACGACGGGTCTGATTGCACTGCTGCCCGGTTATGCGCGGCTTGGGGCGATCAGTCCGGTTCTGCTTGTTCTGCTGCGGTTTTTGCAGGGGATCGCATTGGGTGGAGAGTGGGCCGGCGCGCTCCTTCTGACGGCGGAACAGAATTCGGAAACGGCGATGGGCATGGGGGCGACATGGTCCCAGCTTGGACCGGGGCTTGGAACGGTCCTGTCCGCAGGGGTGATCTGGGGAGTGACGCGCTCCATGGATGCCGCGTCTTTTCAGGACTGGGGATGGCGTCTGCCGCTGTTTCTGAGCCTGCTGCTTCTGGCGGCGGGATGGGTGGTCAGGTCTTCCCTTTCAGAGCCGCCTCAGTTTGCCGAACGCAAAGCGCGTGGTGAGGTTCTGGCCAACCCGGTGGGCGCGGTCCTGCGTCATCATGGGCGCTCCCTGCTGATCGCTGCGAGTACCCGGATCGGGCCGGATGTTCTGTATGCGCTGCTGACGGTTTTCAGTCTGAGCTATGTGACCCAGACGGGGGAGCATACGCGGTCTGCGGCGCTGATGGCCGTGTTTGCAGGATCGGCCTGGGGGGTGATCGTCACGCTGCTGGCAGGGCGGTTCAGCAACCGGTGGGGGGCGAAACGGATTTTTCTTGTGGGAACGGTTTGCGCCCTGCCAGCAGCGTTTGTGTTTTTCTGGTGTGCGGCTTCCCATCAGGCGCTCATGCTGGGCTTCGGAATCTGTCTTGGTCTGTCGGTTCACGCCATCATGTATGCGGTTCAGGGCGCGCTCATCAGCCAGCAGTTTCCGGTTGAAGTTCGCTATTCAGGCTCTTCGATCGCTTATACCTGCGGCAGTCTTGCGGGGGGTGGGGCTTTTGCGCCGCTCATCATGGTGACGCTGTTCCGGGCGACGCATCTCGAACTGTCCATTTCTCTTTATGTGGTCGTGGCACTTCTCGTTTCTGGCGCGGGCGCGATGCTGGCCCGCGGGACGCGCTGAGTGTGGCTGACTGATTCCAACAGGAACGCTGAAATATGGAAATTTTCTATCCCGATCTGACTGCGGTCAGGGAGGTCATTGTGGCTGGCTGGGCCGGGCGGGATGCGGCGGATGTGCAGCATCATATCGACGAGCTGGCGGCCCTTGGGGTGGCGCCGCCTTCGGATGTGCCGCTGTTTTACCGGGTCGGGCATGAAACCCTGAGCACGGCGCCTGTGATTGATGTGCTGGGCGGCCAGACTTCGGGCGAGGTCGAGCCGGTTTTGTTGCGTACACAGAGCGATCTGCTTGTGGGCGTGGGGTCCGACCATACGGATCGTGAAAGCGAAGCCTATAGTGTGGCGTTGTCCAAGCAGGTCTGTCCCAAGGTCAGCGGTCGGGCGTTCTGGCGGTTTGCGGATGTGGCGGATCGGTGGGACGAGATGGTGCTGCGGTCCTTTACGGCTGAAAGAACGCCTTATCAGGAAGGGCTTGCGGCGTCCCTGCTCAATCCGCTGGATCTGGTGGCGCGCTGGGAGCAGCGGGAGGGCCGGGTCTTTGGGCCGGGGAGCCTGATGTTCTGTGGAACCGTTCCTACGCTCAATGGGATTGTCCGGACCGAGAGGCTTACCGTCGAGCTGTCTGATCCGCGGACCGGGAGTGTGCTGTCGCACCATTACGCCATCCGGGAGCTTCCCGTGGTTGCGTGAAGGGGCTTTTGGGCATGGACAAGCGGGAAGGGTATGCCATCATTCTGCTCCTTGCGCTTCTTTACTGTGGAAAACCAGCACCATGAGTCTGTGTTTCATTACACAACAGATCCATCCCGATGCCGTAACCTGTCTGAACGAGGCCGGAATCACGACCCGTTATGCTACGGAACCTTCGATGGAGGCGGTGATTCGCGAAATCGGCGACGCGGATGCGGTGATTACGCGCGATCTGGGACTGAGCGAAGAGGCGCTGCGCGCCGCGCCGAAGCTGAAAATCATTTCCTGTCACGGTTCGGGCACGAACCGGATCGCCAAGGCTGCCGCGGCGGAGCGGGGCGTTCTGGTGACGAATGCGCCCAATACCAACAGCCGGTCCGTTGCGGAAATGACGATCGGGCTTCTGCTGGCGGTCATGCGGCGTCTGTGCGAGGCGGATCGTGCCGTGCGGGAGGGGAACTGGGCGTTTCGTTATACAAATAACGGCACGGAACTGCACGGACGGACGATCGGGCTTGTGGGGTTTGGCGCCATTGCCCGGCATGTCGCGCAGATTGCGGGGCAGGGGTTGGGAATGCGCGTTGTGGCGTGGTCTCCGAGCGTTCCGGCGGAGGTATTCGAGGCCGCGGGCGTGGAGCGGGCGCAGAGCCTTGAGGACCTTCTGGGCGTCTCGGATGTGCTGTCGCTGCATCGTCCGGCGCAGGGGAGCGGTCAGCCCACGATTGACGCTCAGGCGCTGTCGCGCCTGAAGAAAGGCGCAGTTCTGATCAATACCAGCCGGGGCGGGGAGGTGGATGGTCCTGCGCTGGCGAAGGCTCTGGAGACGGGGGATGTCGGCGGAGCGGGGCTGGACGTGATGTCGCCCGAGCCTCCGCTGGCGGATGATCCGTTGCTGCAGGCGCCGAATGTGGTTCTGACGCCACATATCGGCGCGACGACGGAACAGGCCTTGCGCCGTATGGCGATGCTGTGTGCGTCGCAGGTTCAGGACGCTCTTGCGGGGCGTGTGCCGCCGCATTGTCTTTGAACAGTTGAGTTCCGCGCCCTTCCGTTTCGGGAAGGGCGCGGGAGACAGTCAGGGGGCGCCGAGGCCGCCGCCGCCTGGTGTCAGGAGGACGAGCACATCGTCCGCTTCCAGAACCTGAAGGCCCTTGCCGGCGAGCTTGCGGCCTGAGGCGGTTTCGACCCGGCCTGCCGCGCCGTCCTGTCCGCCGAGTGCGCCACGGGCCGGATGATCGACGCGGTCAAAGGCGGCCAGCAGCTCGAAGGGCTGTTTCTGGGTGGTGCCGATCTTCATGATCTGCCCGTCGCCGCCTTTGGTCAGGCCGAGACCGCCGCTGTTTTCGCGCAGTTCTTTTTCCCAGAAGATGAGCGGGCACTGGATTTCCGCGATTTCAATCGGGGTGCCGTGTACGCCGGATGGAAAAGCCGTGGCGGACAGGCCGTTCAGGCCGGGGCGGGCCCCGGTACCGCCATTGGTCGTGATGGCGAGCGCGTAGGTCTGGGGCGTGGTTGCTCCTTTCGGGAACCACTGTCCGCGCACGGCAATGTTCCACAGGCAGGATGTGCCTTCTGCTGGAACGCGCTCGGGCAGGGGCGTGCGGAGGCATCCGAACACCATGTCCGGCAGCATCTGTCCGATGACGTGGCGGGAGGAGACGGGGGCGGGACGCATTGCGTTCAGGACGGACCCTTCGGGTGCCTCGACGTGATAGGGAGCCAGTGAGCCTGCGTTGTTGGGGACGTCTGGCGAGATCGCGCAGGCTAGCCCGAAGACCGTATAGGCGCGGGTATAGGCCATCGGGACGTTGATCCCGCGTCCGACAGCAGGCGGTGAGCCGTCATAGCTGACGCTGACGCGGCTTTCGCCAACCGTGAGCTTTGCCTTGAGCGTGAGTGGCGCATTGTAGCCGTCGATGGTCATCTCGTGGGACCACGTGCCCTGCGGGAGGGCTGCGATCTTGTCGAGGACGGCCTGGCGGGAACGTTCGATGATGAAATCGGCCAGCGGTTCGAGACTGTCGAGGTGGAACTCGTCCATCATGTCGCACAGGGCGCGGACGCCGACATCATTGCAGGCTGCCAGAGAGTAGGTATCGCCTTCCGTGTCCACCGGCAGGCGCGTATTGGCGCGGATCATGGCCATCAACGTCTCGTTGACCTGTCCCTGATCAATCAGCTTGAGCATCGGGATCGAGAGGCCTTCCATGAAGACGTCCGTTGCTTCCGGCCCGTTGCCCAGGCCGCCGATATCCATCAGATGGCTGGTGCAGGAGAACAGTCCGACCAGACTGCCCTTGTGGAACGCCGGGGTCGTGATGACGAAGTCGTTGAGATGCCCCGTTCCCATCCACGGATCGTTCGTGATGTAGGCGTCGCCCTCTTTCATGGTCGAGACGGGGAAGTGACGCAGAAAATGGCCGACCGATTCCGCCATGGAATTGACGTGGCCGGGCGTGCCCGTCACGGCCTGCGCGATCATCCGGCCTTGCAGGTCGAAAATGCCGGCCGAGATGTCTTCGCATTCGCGGACGATAGGGCTGAATGCCGTGCGGATCAGAACCTGCGCCTGTTCGCCGACCACGGCAATCAGGCGGTTCCACATGATCTGGAAGTCGATTTCCTTATGAGAGTGCGCGCTCATCAGACGGCGTCCTTCATGTCCAGAATGATGTTGCCGCTGCCGTCCAGATGGGCGGTGTAGCGGGAGGAAACGTAGGTTGTGGTTTCTTTTTCGGCGATCAGCGCCGGGCCGGAGACACGGCTGCCCGGTCCCATGTCCGTACGTTCGTAGACCGGGAGGGCGACATGCGTGCCGGTTGCGCCGTCGAAAAGTTTGCGGATGTCGGCGGAGACTGCGTCATGCAGGGCCGGGGCGGCCTCGAAGGGCGGGTATTTTCGCGGGGTGGTTGAGACGCTGACGGACCAGTTCAGGATTTCGACGGCGGCATGGGGGATGACGCGGGAGAACTGACGGGCATATTCCGCTTCGAAGGCGTCCCGCAGGGCCGAAAGATGGTCGCTGCTGATGGCGCCGTCGGGCAGCGTGACGATGATTTCGTGTCCCTGTCCGACATAGCGCATGAAGGCCGCGCGCCTTGTGTGGAGCGTTTCCGTCCGGGCGTCGTCCTGCACCATGCCGTGTGCGGCCTGCGTCATGTCGTCGAGCAGGGCCGAGACTTCCGCTGAACTGAAGCTGTCGTCCAGACGCATGGGGAAGGAGCGCACCAGCTCGAACGAGACGGGGGCGGCGAGAAAGCCCACGGCCGAGCCGACGCCTGCGTTCGAAGGAATGACGAGACGCCGGATTCCGAGCTTTTCCGCGACGCGCGCGGCGTGAAGCGGGGCCGCGCCACCAAAGGCGATCATGGTATGGTCGCCGATAACGGCGCCACGTTCGGCGGCATGGACGCGCGCTGCGCTGGCCATGTTTTCGCACACGATTTCATAGACCGCATGGGCGGACATTTCCGCCGACAGCCCAAGCGGGGTGCCGATATCGGTCAGAAGCGCTTCGGCGGAGCGATCCGGCTGGAGCTGGATGCTGCCGCCCGCGAAATTCTCCGGGCGGATCAGGCCGAGCATCACGTCCGCGTCCGTAACGGCGGGGCGCTTGCCCCCCAGTCCGTAACAGGCGGGGCCTGGAACGGAAGATGCGCTCTCCGGCCCGACGACGACGCGTTTCATGGCGTCCAGATGGGCGATGGAGCCGCCGCCCGCGCCGATCTCGACCATTTCGATCACGGGAATGCGCAGGGGCAGGCCGGAGCCTTTCATGAAGCGGGCCGTGCGGTCCACTTCGAAGAAACGGGACGATGCGGGTTCGCCGTCTTCGATCAGGCAGACCTTGGCGGTTGTGCCGCCCATGTCGAAGGACAGGACGCGGTTTTCGGCCAAACGCTCGGCACATTGGGCGGCGAAAATCGCACCGCCCGCCGGGCCGGATTCCACCAGGCGGACGGGGAACTGGCGCGCCGTTTCCAGCGCGGTCAGGCCGCCACCAGAGGTGACGAGATAGAGCGCGCCTTCAAAGCCCCTGGCGTCGAGGGCTTCGCGCAGGCGGCCCAGATAGCCCGCCATCAGGGGCTGGACGTAAGCATTCGCGACGGTGGTGGAGGTGCGCTCGTATTCCCGGATTTCGGGGCAGACGTCGCTTGAAATGGAGATGGTGATGTCCGGCATCGCCTCCTGAAGAAGCGCCTGTACGCGCCGTTCATGGGCCGGATTGGCATAGGCATGGAGGAACGCCACCGCGATGCTCTCGACGCCAGCGTCGCGAAGCTGGGGCACGAGCGCCAGAACGGCGGCTTCATCCAGGGGAAGCTGGACGGTGCCGCGGGCGTCCATGCGTTCGGGAACGGTGAAGCGCAGGTCGCGGGGGACGAGCGGGCTGGGCTTTTGCAGCATCAGGTCATACTGGTTGAAGCGGCTTTCGGTGCCGATTTCCAGAATGTCGCGGAAGCCCTGCGTTCCGATGAGGGCCGTGCGGGCGCCCCGGCGTTCGATGATGGCGTTTGTGGCAAGCGTCGTGCCATGCACGAAGACCGTCACGTCCGGAAAGCGCAGTCCGGCGTCTTCGATCACGAGGCCGATGCCGCTCATGACCCCTTCTTCGGGGGCGGCGGGGGTGGTGAGGACCTTGCGGGTCAGACGTCCCTGCGGGGTCTGGAGGACCACGTCCGTGAATGTGCCACCGATATCAGCGGCGAGACGGATTTGTGTGCTGTCGACCATGCCTGTGTTTTCCGTATCGGGTTAGAGTGCAATAGGATATCGGGAAGAGATGTTCGCTGACGGAGAGGACGAACCATGAAGGACGGGAAAACCGAGAGCCCTGCGCCGGCGATGCCGGATGTTGCGGATATGGAACGGGCCTTCATCGTGTCCTCGTCGCATCTGGCGGTGCCGGGTAACGAGGATCTGAGCGAATTCGAATTTGCCCTGACTGTCGTGAACCATGCGTTTCATCGCTGGATGTCTCGGGGGATGGCGGCGGCGGGTCTGCCGGATCTCTCGGCGCTCGACACGCTCATTCTGCATAGCGTCAATCACCGGAACCGCGAGAAGAGCATTGCGGACCTGATGTTCACCCTGAATCTCTCCGAGCGGCATTACCTGAACTACGCGATGAAAAAGCTCGACGAACACGGGCTGATCCGGCGCAGGCGGCATGGCAAGGAAGTCTTTGTCACCACCACGCAGAAGGGGCGGGAAGTCTGCATGGAATATGCGCGTCTGCGCCGGATCTGCCTGTTGGAGCATATTCCCCAGAACCGGGAAGTCGGCGGCGTCACGATCGCCGAGGTTGCCAAGGCGCTGCGTGTGCTGACGGGCTTTTACGAGCAGGCGTCGCGGTCCGCCGCGTCTCTCTGAACGCGGCGTCTCAGCCATCCGGGTGAATCCGGAAGAGCACGTCATGATAGCCCACGACGCAGCCATCCCCGATCAGCGCGGGGCCGAGCGTGCCGTCTGCCGTGGCGGTAACGGGCAGGCGGAGGGGGCCTGCCTCGACAAAACCCACGATCTCGCCGGAGCGAACGGGATAATTTTCGCCCAGATCGTTTGAGCGGAACACGCCCATTTCGGGGCTGGGAACGGGCGTGTTTTCCGCTTTTGCGGGTGGGGCGACAGGGTGCGCCAGAGGCGTCTGACCGGCGTTCTCCGACAGTGTCAGGGCAAACGCGCCTGTCCCGTTTTTCAGAGAAACATGACGGACATCGTGATGTCTCATCCGGCCAACCAGTTCGGGAAGGTCGTTCAGAAGGTCTTCAAGAAAAGTCATGATCCGGACTTTCGCATGAGGGCTTCGAGATAGTGCACGCTGACGCTGCCTTCGCGCACGCCGGGCTCGTTCATCAGACGCAGATGCAGGGGCGTGGTGGTGGCGATGCCGGTGATTTGCATTTCCGAAAGGGCGGCATGCATGCGGTTGAGGGCATCCGTGCGGTCCGTGCCGTGGACGATCAGCTTGGCGATCAGGGAGTCGTAATTCGGGGGCACGACATAGCCGTCATAGAGATGCGTATCGATACGGACGCCGGGGCCGCCGGGCGCGCGCCAGTTCAGGACTTTTCCAGGAGCGGGGCGAAAAGTTTCAGGATCTTCGGCGTTGATGCGGCACTCGATGGCGTGGCCCTGCGTGCGGATGTCGGCCTGCGTGAAGGAGAGGGGCTGCCCCATTGCGATCAGGAGTTGCTCGCGGACGATGTCGATGCCACTCGTCATTTCCGTGACGGGGTGTTCGACCTGAAGGCGGGTGTTCATCTCGATGAAGGAAAACGCGTCGTCTTCGTACAGGAACTCGAACGTGCCCGCGCCGGTATAGCCCATCAGGGTGCAGGCGTTTGCACAGCGCTCGCCCAGTTCGGCGATGGCCTGCGGGTCGATGCCGGTGGCCGGAGCTTCCTCGACCAGTTTCTGGTGGCGGCGCTGGATGGAGCAGTCCCGCGCGCCGAGCCAGACGGCATTGCCCTGCCGGTCAGCCAGAACCTGAATTTCGATGTGGCGGGGATGCTGGAGGAAGCGTTCGGCATAGACGGACGGATTACCGAAGGCGCGCCCGGCTTCTTCGCGAGCCGTTTCGATGGCGTCGCGGAGGTCTGCTGCGGTCATGACCACGCGCATGCCGCGCCCGCCGCCGCCGCCTGCCGCCTTGACGATCAGCGGATAGCCGATGGCGTCGCAGATCGTCTGTGCTTCGGACAGGTCGGTCGGCAGGGCGTCTTCCGTACCGGGCAGGCAGGGGACGCCGGAGCGGCGCATCTGCTGTTTGGCGCTGATTTTGTCGCCCATCAGGCGCATGATGGCGGCGGTTGGGCCTGCCAGCGTGCGGCCGGACTGTTCCACCGCTTCGGCGAAACCGGCGTTTTCCGACAGGAAGCCGTAGCCGGGATGGATGATGTCGGCGTTCGTGAGTTCGGCGGCGCGCAGGACGCGGGCGGCGTCCAGATAGCTGCCGGATGCTGCTGCCGGGCCGATGCATAGCGTCTCGTCCACGAGGCGCAGATGGGCGAGGCTGGCATCGGCTTCGGAATGGATGCCGATGCTGTGCAGTCCGAGCAGGCGGCAGGCCCGGATGATGCGCAGGGCAATTTCACCGCGATTGGCGATCAGGACACGGCGGGGGACGGACACTGCGGGCTCACGCATCGAG
Source organism: Gluconobacter albidus (assembly GCF_002005485.1). Classification (NCBI taxonomy): domain Bacteria; kingdom Pseudomonadati; phylum Pseudomonadota; class Alphaproteobacteria; order Acetobacterales; family Acetobacteraceae; genus Gluconobacter; species Gluconobacter albidus. The sequence continues at coordinate 139,947 of NZ_CP014689.1, forward strand.
TGGCTCCACGGTGAAGAGCGGCGTTCCGGGGGAGACGGCATCTGCATTCGCGGCCAGCACGGCGACGATCCGGCAGGGGAACTCGGCCTCGATGCGCGAGAGCGTTTTCATGACTTCGAGAATATAGAGCGGCTGTCCTTCCGCCACGATGTCGCCCGGCTTGACGAAAGGCGGCGCATCCGGGGCCGGGGAGGCGTAGAACTGGCCGTGCATGGCGGCGTCGATCGTGGTTTCGGTTTTGGCCGGAGCGGAGGCTTTTTCGAGGACAGAAAGCGTGGAGGCTGCGGCCGCCGGGGCCGGGCTGGTCGGCTGGGGGCTGCTGTCCTGTGCGCCGCGCACCAGACGGATGTGCTCGCCGTCACGGGAATAGTCGAGTTCGGTAATGCCCAGCGCCTGCATCCGGGCCATCAGGGCGTCGAGGATCTTGAGATCGGGGATCATGGGGCGGTTGGCTTTCCGGTCTGCTTCAGGTCAGGGCGCGCAAAGTGATGCCCGCGGCTTCGAAGCCCGCGCGGACCTTGCGGGCGACATCCACGGATTCCGCGTTGTCCCCATGCACGCAGATCGTATCAATGCGGGTCGGCAGCATTTTTCCGGAGATGGTTTCGATGGCGCCGGCCTGCACCATGCGCACGGCGCGGGCGGCCGCGAATTCGGCATCATGCAGGACCGCTCCCGGCTCCTTGCGCGAGACGAGATGTCCGTCTTCCGTATAGGCGCGGTCCGCGAAGATTTCCGAGAACACGGTCAGGCCCCGCTCGCGTCCGATGCGGTCCAGATGGCTCAGGGCGATGGCCATGATGGGGAGGTTCGGATCAACCGCCTTGACCGCATTGACGATGGCTTCGGCAACGGCGGGATCGCGTTCAGTCAGGTTACCCAGCGCGCCATGGGTTTTCATGTAGGTCATGCGGTGGCCGGAATAGGTGGCGAGGGCCTGGGCCGCGCCCATCTGGTAGGCCACGATCCGTTCGATCTGGGCGGGTGTGAAGGGCATGACGCGGCGTCCGAAGCCCCACAGGTCCGGGAAGCCGGGATGGGAGCCGACGGAGACGCCTTTTTCGCGTGCGATGCGGAAGGTCTCGGCCATGACTTCCGGGTCGCCGCCGTGAAAGCCGCAGGCGACGTTGGCGGAGGTCACGATGTCCAGCATCGCGCTGTCATTGCCCATTGTGTAATGGCCGAAGCTCTCGCCCAGATCGGCGTTCAGGTCGATGGTTTTGGCGGTCATGGTGTCAGAACTCCCGGACATGGAAAAACAGGGCCGTGAAAACAGGATGGGGCATCAGAAAACGAGCTGTGTGCGGAGTGTGGCGATTTCGGTAGCAAGCCGGCTCAACTCCGCAGCTTCCCGCCGGATGATCTGCACCGCGTCATCGCGCGTGATGGTTTCGAAATGGACAGGTGTGCCGACGACTGTCTGGGACAGCAGGCGCAGGTCCGGCGCAATGACGGTGGCGATCTTGGGATAGCCGCCGCAGGTATTGGCATCCATCATCTGGATGATCGGCTGGCCCGCGGGCGGCACCTGAACGGTTCCGGGAAGGATGCCGTGGGAAAACAGGCTGAGCGGCCGTGAGAGTTTCAGGACGTTCTGCCCTTCGAGCCGATAGCCCATGCGGTTTGCGCTGGGGGTCAGGGTCCAGGCTGCGGAGTGGAAGGTTTGCAGGCTTTCGGGCGTGAAGACGTCGTGTTCGGCTGCGGGCAGGACACGGATCCGGGTGCCGTCTGCGGGGGGAAGCGGGCAGGGGCGCGCGAGGCCGTAGCCTGCGGCGGGCATGCGCAGTGTGGAGGCTGCGAGGCAGGAGAGGCGGTCGCCTTTCTGAAGGGCGCGCCCCTCAAGGCCGCCGAAGCCGCCTTTGAGATCCGTCGAACGCGCGCCCAGAACCGGGGGCACGTCCAGACCGCCCCGGAATGTCAGATAGGCGCGGGCGCCCTGTTGCGGCGCGCGAAGGGTCAAGATCTGGCCGGGTCTGGCGGTAATGGCCCAGTCGCGTGGGAGTTTCAGGTCGTCCAGCGTGGCGGGGCAGGCGGCACCGGTGACGGCAAAGGACGTCTCGGCGTGAAAGCGCATGCGGAAGGGGAAAAATACGACCTCAATCCCGGCAGCATCCACCGGATTGTCGAGAAGCAGGTTGCCGTGGCTCAGGGCCAGACGGTCCATGGCGCCGCCCTGCGCCACGCCCATGGCCATGGCGTGAGGACGGCCGAAATCCTGAATGGTGTTGAGGGAGGAGCCGGTCAGGATTTCGATCATGAGGCCCTCACAAAACGGACGGTGTCGCCCAGCCGCAGCAGGCCGGGCTCGGGACGGAAGGCATCGAACAGGCACAGATCCGTCCGGCCGAGGATATGCCAGCCCGACGGCGAGGTGCAGGGCATCATGCCTGCGTGGCCGCCGCCGATGACCACAGCCCCTTCCTCCACCCGCAGACGCGGGGAGTCGCGGCGGGGGATGGCCAGGCGCGGGTCCAGTCCGGTCAGGTACACGAAACCCGCCATGGCGCCGATGGCGGCGACGCTGTAGCGACCGGCCATGTGGGCGTTGATGGTTTCCTCTTCCGTTAGGTTGGCGAAGCGGGCGACGAGCGCCAGATCTTCGCCGAATGCCCCGCCATAGACGACCGGCACCACGATCTCGCGGGACGGCACCTCTTCGGCAGAGGCCTGTGTCCAGACGGTCCGGAGAAGCTCTTCCATGGCGGAAGGGTCAGTCTGTACGGCGTCGAACGTGACGAGAATGTTGTTGACGCCGGGGATTGTCTGGAGGACGTCTGGCCGGGTGTTCAGTTCGCGGCTGGTGGCCCAGATGCGGCGCTGTGTCGTGTCGCTGAACGGGCCGTCGGCGGCGTCCAGCAGGAGGCCGCCCGCGCCTGCCATGTGAATACGGGTCATGCAGTCTGATCCGGCTGTGTGCGGCCATGGAACGGCCGCCGGGGAAGGAGGGCAGCGGCCAGCGCGCCGCACAGGATGATGATGCCTGTGATGTAGAAAACGCCGTGGAAATTGCCGGTGGCCTGAAGCAGATATCCCGTCATGACCGGGGCCAGAATGCCGAGGCCGTTGGAGAAGGTCAGGGTCAGGCCGGTCACGGAGCCGAGGATTTCGTCTTCCACAAGCAGGTCCGCCAGGAGCGCCATGTTGGCCCCCGTGCCGCCTGCCATGAAGGCCATGGAGACGGCGAGGAGCGGAATGATGGTCGCGGCCGTTCCGCAGAGCGGCAGAAACCCCATGGAAGAGGCCAGAACGAGATACAGGCACACGACCTTGCGGCGCCCTCCCAGAGAAAGGTTTGATCCGCGAACGAGCGTTTCGCCGATTTTTCCAGCCGTGATCGAGAGGATGGCCGCGCCAACATAGCAGTAGGCCGTATAGGCTCCGGACTGTTCGGTGCCGAGATGCAGGGTCTGGCGCATGATGATCGGCAGCCAGGACATCAGCAGGAAGTTGGCATAATTGGCGCAGCACTGCGCGATCACGATGCCCCAGAAAGCCGAGGAGCGGAACAGGGTCGGCACCGAGATCAGGGAAAAGGACGTGGCCTGTGTGCCGCGTGCGGGGCGCGGGTGGGTCAGGAGCCAGACCACGGACCAGACCAGCCCCAGCGCGCCGAGCAACGAAAATGCCGGGCGCCAGCCGTAATGGGCAATCAGCCACCCGCCCGAGGCGGCACCGCAGGCCAGCCCGATGGGGATGCCGCAGATGAAGGCGGTCATCATAAGCCCACGTTCGTGTAGCGGCGCCCAGGCCCGGACGACCTTGTTGCCAAGTGCGAAGGTGGGGGCTTCTCCGACGCCCAGCAGGATGCGGGTGGCGATGAAGGCCGGGACGGTGGCGGTCAGGCTGCCGAGGATCATGGCGAGCGACCACAGGGCCACGGCGGCCGCGCCGATGATCTGCACGCCGAAGCGGTCCAGAAGGATCGCGCTGGGCAGGTTCAGGATGAAATAGGACCAGAGGAAGCTGGAGAGGACCCAGCCCGTCTCCCCCGGTGTGAGGGCAAATTCATGGGCGATCTGGGGCATGCCCACGGACAAGGCGGCCCGGTCTCCGTAGCAGATCACGCACATGGTGATGGTGAGGGCGTATATGACGAACCGGAAAGGCCGGCGATCTTCTGGAACTGTCTGCAAGAAATGCGCCTCTTTCCGGTGGATCTCAGTCGGTCTGTCTTTGGAAAAATCTTAGAAAGTCAGGCCGGTCTGGACATAGTACATGCCGCCGTTGAAGCCGTAAGGCGAATAGTAGGCATATTTGTATTCGTTGAAGAGCGGTGCTGCGGTCGCCTTGGGGACGCGGGTCGGGTATTTGTTGCCCAGGTTGTTCGCGCCTACCGTGACGCTCCATTTCGGCAGGATCTTGTAGCTGACGGACATGTTGGTCAGGAAAGCCGGGCGCTGTTCCATCGGGGCCGCCGTGGGGCTGGCGAGGAAGATGATGGAGCCGTAGCGCTGTTCCTGCACCATGACGTTCCACTTGCCGTAATTCCAGTTGACCGTGAGGTTTTCGCGGTTCTTTGGTGCGGAGTGCAGAAGCATTTCTTCGGCATAGGTGTTGAACGTGGACAGGCCCATGTTTGACAGGACGGCAGGGGTCTTGTTGCGGCTGCGGATTTCGTTGTCGGAGTAGTTGAATGTGAAGTCGAAGCGGAACGTGCCGGCGCGTTTGGTGTGCAGGGTGTAGTTGGTGTCGATGTCACCGCCGTAGGTCTGGGTGTTGACGGGGTTTGTGTAATAGGAGGCGTAGGTGACGTTGTTCAGGCCTGAAGCCTCGAGAATGTCGGCCACACCTGCGCCGCCGAGGGTCGTGGTGCTGGCCAGACGGTCATTGATCGCGATGTAATACAGGTTTGCGGTGACGTTCCAGTCCTTGAGAGGCGTGGCGTCGATGCCGATGCTGTAGTTGCGGGAATATTCACCCTTGATGTGACCTGCGCCGAGCGCCTTTGCGGCGGCGCTGCTGTTGGGAAGCTGGTCCACGGCGTAGTTGGCGAAGGGGGCGTTATAGAAATAATAGGTCTGGCCCAGTGTTGGCGGGCGATAACCTGTGTTGATGCTGGCGCGGATGGCCCAGTGTTTGTTGAAGTTGTAGCGCGTTCCGATCGAGCCGGTTGTGACGGTGGCGAGATGGTTGTAGCTCGTGGCACGACCGCCGAGGGACCATTCCCATTTTTTCGTGACGTAAAAATCGAGGTTGACGTTGCCGTCATAGATGTCGCGTCCACGGTTGGTGACGGCGAGCGGGACGTTGCCGGCGTGGTCGGTTGCGCCGAGGCCGACCCATGAGGCTTCTTCGCCTTCGGTCATCTGGAAGGTGTCACGGCGATATTCGCCGCCAAAGCGCAGGGCAATCGGCTTTGGCAGCCATGACGTGTTGAAGAAGCGTGAGCCGCGCAGGCCGGTCGAAAGCTCTGAAGTGATGGTTTTGCCGTCATAAAAATCGCGCGGGCTGGCATCGCCGAGAGACATGTTGTTGCTGTCGAGGGTGGAATAGGCCTGATCGTCACGGCCGTAATTGACGTAAGCGTCCCAGGCGAAGCCGAATTTATGCGCCTTGATGCCGTTGTCTGTTTCGAAGTCGTACTGGTCCATGCCGATATAGGGCTGTGCGCCATTGGGCCAGAGATTGATGTTGGTCAGGCTGTTTCCGGCACTGCGGTAGGTTTCGGCCACATGAGCCTTGCGGTGGCTGAAAGTCGAAGTGCTGTAGAGGCTGAGGTTTTCGTTCAGCGGGATCGCCATGTTTTCGCTGATGGTTTCCAGCGTTGATTTCGGAATACCGAGGCCGCGCTGCACATCGCGGCTGGCTGTTTCGTTGCGGGAATCGCCGACCGGATACAGCTGTCCCACGAAAAGGCCGCTGCGGTTGGTGGGAAGCTGGTGGGTAACCTGCGCCGCCAGGTCGAGATAGCCGCCGTTTTTACCAAGTGCTGTGGCCCAATCCGCGTAACCGTTCAGCGCCTGCCCGTCACCGGCGTAAAAACCACTGTTCTGGAAATTGATGGAGCCGCCATGCGTGCGCTGCTTGAGGACGATGTTGACCGCACCTGCCAGAGCGTCCTGACCGTAGAGTGCGGTGGCACCTTCGGTAATGACCTCGATGTGGTCGATTGCCGAAATCGGGATCAGGGAGATGTCGGTGGGTTCGGTGCCCCAGTTGGGGCCGGCATTGGCGTTGAAATTGGCACCGATATGGCGGCGGTGTCCGTTGACGAGGATGAGCGTATCGTCGGCGGACTGGCCGCGAAGCTGCATGGTCTGGATGAAGCCGCTGTTTCCGACGCCGGACTGGGGTGGGGACGTGATGGATGCCGATGCCTGCGCCAGTGCCTGCATGACATTTGTCTGGCCGGTGGCCAGAAGCTGCGCGCCCGAAACGACTGTGACCTGTGTGGTGCTGTGAACCGGCGTCGAGGTGTTCATCACGGACTGGCCGGTGGTTGCCGTGCCGGTAACGCGCATTTCTTCAGGAGCGGATTTCGAAACGATTGAATGGCGTATGGGCGCCTGGGGGGGCTTTGCGGCCGGGCGCGCCGTGATCTGTTTGCGGCTCTTGGCGGGGGAGGAATGTACTGGCGTTCTGGCCCGCGTCGTCGCGCCCAGTGCAGCCGGGCTGAGTGATACGATTGTGCTGAGGGCTGCGCCGCACATCAAGAAAGCCTTGGGACCAAAACACTTGTGCATGGGCATTTCCTCAATGTCCTCCGGGTCTCGAAGGGCGGCTGGTGTTATGTGCTTTTCATGAACAAATCATACATATAACGATCCTGCAATTAAAATGTTTCCCTCAGAGAACGGAGTCGGTTTCCCTCCGTTGCGTACTGAAAAACCCTGTTTCAGGCTTGGGAAACTGGCTGTGTCGGGACAGGGTTTCGTACACTTTAGTTGTTGAATCTCAAAATAAAATGTCTGATGATGATCCAAAGGAAGAATATTTATGATCCTTCGCCTGTGATCTCCGAACTCCGCACATTCGTTGTCGCCGCGCAGATGGAAAGTTTTGCCGCAGCTGCAAAAACCATCGGGCTGACCCAGTCGGCTATCAGTGCCCAGATCCGCCGACTGGAAGACGAGCTGGGCTACGGGCTCTTTGAACGCTCGGGGCGGTCCGTGACGCTGACGGCGGCGGGGCGGGCCATACTCTGTCAGGTCGAGGACCTGCTGTCGTCTTTCGATGCGCTTCGCAGTGCGACGCGTGGCAGGCCTGAAACTGCGCTTTTGCGGATCGGGGCTATTTCCACCGTTCAGACCAGCCTGCTGGCGCCGGCCGTGACGAGGCTGCATGTGGAATTTCCGGACCTGAAAATCCGGATCGTTCCGGGGCTTTCAATGGGGCTTCTGGAGCGGCTGGATGCCGGGGAGCTGGATGCTGCGGTGATCGTGCGACCACCATTCGGGCTGATGCCGTATATGCAGTGGCATCCTGTAGTTAGTCAGGATTATGTCATGGTGGTGCCTGCGCCCCTGGAGAATGAGGACTGGCGCCAGATTCTGGAGACGCAGCCCTTTATCCGGTATGACAGCCGCTCGTTTGGGGGGCGCACTCTGGACCGTTTCCTGAAAATGCAGGGCCTGTCTCCGCGTCAGGTCATCGAGACCGAGGACCTGCATACGATCCTCCAGATGGTCGCCAACAATATGGGCTGTACGATCATGCCCCAGATTGGGGCAGTCAGCGTTGTGCCGAACATTCGCGTGCTGCCTCTGGGGGAGCCGGGCATTACACGCGAAGTGGGGGTCATGACGTTGCGTGGCCGCGTGTCGGAAGGGCGGGACGCTCTGATTCGTTATCTGGACGAGGTGTCCGGGAATCATACTCCGTCTGCGTCCCGGAAATCCTGAGGGGGCGACGTTCCATGCGCCCGCGCCGCTGTGGAAAAGGCGGGTGATGTTGTTGCTCGCCATGCCGCTGTAGACAGCCGCTGTCTGCCTGACAAGATCGTCGGGGTGATGGCGGTTTTCCTGCACGTTCTGTGGGGCCTTGATGGACTGATTGTTGGCGACCCGGTTCAGCAGAGCCGTGGGCCACACTGGGTATGATGCTCAGGCGCGTGGCCGGCTGGTTGAGGGCGCTGGCCATGTGCCGGTTGAACAAGGCGCAGGAGATGGGCAGCAGGGTAGTGCGCATGGCGTTAGCGTGGAGGTATTCTCCCGCCTTCATTATTCTTGGCAGGACGGAGCGTTGTCCTTCTTAGCGGACGATGTTGTGTTGCACCCCTCATGCGGGACGCCTGTCTGGACGGGCCGGGGCTGGCGCATTTACCGGAAATGGTCGCGGAAAATATGTCGCCGAAGGACGTCTGGTTCAGGTGCTGGAAGACTGGTGCCCGTATTGGACCGGATATCACCTCTGCTTCCCGCACCATCATCAGAATACGATGCCGTTCTCACTGTTTGTTGAAGAAATACGGCATGGGGGCGGCTGAGTTTCGCATTCATGAGTAAAGCCGAAGACTTTATGCAGTTTTGAGGGGCTAATCGTGCGGGCAATGAGACCCTACATAAACATGTGTCGGACATTTCCCGCAGCGACGAGGGAAGAGATCATGAAAGCGGTTTATCCTGTCATCTGTGCGCTCACTATGCTTGCGTCAGGCCCGGCGCTGAGGGCGGCTGATCTGAATCAGGCGATCCAGTCCACAAGCCGGGACGAGCGGTTCGTGGCGCGTGATCCGGTACGCCATCCTTTGGAAGAATTGCAGTTTTTCGGACTGCGGCCGGATACGAATGTTGTCGAGATCTGGCCGGGCGGAGGGTACTGGACACAGATCCTTGGCCCGTATCTGCATGATAAAGGCACCTATACGCTGGCTCTTGGGCCGGAGGACAAGCCGGGCTCGGCATTCAGCAAAATGCTGGCGGCGCATCCCGCGCTTGAGGGAAGTTTCAGAACTACGCAGTTTGATGCGGGACATCTCGACTTCGCGCCGGCTGACAGTGCGGATCTGGTGCTGACGTTCCGCAATCTTCACAACTGGATGGAAGCGGGGAATGCGCCGCAGATGCTTGCGGCCATTCATCGGGTTCTGAAGCCGGGCGGGATTTTTGGCGTCGAAGACCATCGGGGTCATACGACGGCTCCGCAGGACCCCAGCGCGAAGGACGGATATGTCCGCCAGTCTTACGCCATTGGGCTGATTGAAAAAGCGGGTTTCAGGCTGGTTGGATCATCGGAAATCAACGCCAATCCAAAGGATACGGCCAACTGGCCAAAAGGTGTGTGGACCCTGCCGCCGACCTTTGCCCTCAAGGACAGGGACCACGCCAAATATGCGGCCATAGGCGAGGGGGATAATTTTGTCCTCAAATTTGAAAAAATTGCACACTGATCAAGACGGAGCCGGATCATGAACAAGGCTATTGCCAGCAAGATTGTTGTCATTACGGGTGCGAGCAGCGGTCTGGGAGCGCAGGCTGCCCTGCATCTTGCGGAGCAGGGTGCGACTGTATTGCTGGGCGCACGCCGTGAAGACCGGATCAGGGCCCTTGCGGAAGAGATTACCGCCAAGGGTGGAGCGGCGCTTGCAGTCGAAACTGATGTGACGGACCGCGCTTCGGTTCAGAACCTTGTCGATACCGCCGTCAGGACCTATGGCCGGATTGACGTTCTGCTCAATAATGCGGGTGTCATGCCTCTCTCACCGCTGGAAAATCTGCGCGTCGATGAGTGGGACCTGATGATTGATGTGAATATCAAAGGTGTTCTGTATGGAATTGCCGCAGCTCTGCCGCATATGAAGGCGAAAAAAAGCGGCCATATCATCAATGTGTCTTCGGTTGCTGGCCATCGCGTTCTTGAAAACAGTGCCGTGTATTCCGCCACGAAATTTGCCGTGCGGGCGCTCTCCGAAGGGCTGCGGGGGGAAGTGAAGCCCTACAATCTGCGTACGACCGTTATTTCCCCGGGCGCTGTGCAATCGGAACTGCTCGACGGCATTCATGACGAAGCGACTGCGGAACAGCTTCGGAATTTCGTACCCGGTATTGCGATCAGTGCTGAGTCTTTTGCCCGGTGTGTGGCTTTTGCGATCAGTCAGCCCGAAGATGTGGACATCAACGAAATTCTTTTCCGTCCGACCAAACAGCAGGTCTGACGCATTCCGGAGCAGGTCTGCCGCGATGGCTGATACAGGCAGGCGCGTAAAAGGCGCCCCCTGATATCCTGCGCGGCAGCCAGAAAAATTCATTACGAAAATATATCGTAATATCCGGGTTGAGCGCGCGCAATGATGCGGCAGCCTTCATGAAAAAAACAGAACTCAACGGTTTTGCGGCATATACCGGAGTATTGGTCATGGAAATTACGCGCATTGGATCTCAGCCTTCCGTGAAGGGACCGTCTGACTGGTTTACAGGGACGGTGCGGATTGACCCGCTTTTCAATCCTCCTGAACCGGCGCGGGTGACGACGGCGCTTGTCACTTTTGAGCCGGGAGCGCGGACTGCATGGCACACCCATCCGCTCGGGCAGACGCTGATCGTGACTGCTGGCTGTGGCTGGGTGCAGCGCGAAGATGGGCCGGTTGAGGAAATACGTCCGGGTGATACCGTCTGGTTCGCGCCTGATGAAAAGCACTGGCATGGCGCCACGGCCACCACGGCGATGAGCCATATTGCCATTCAGGAAAAGCAGGATGGCTCTCCGGTGGACTGGCTGGAGCAGGTTTCCGAGAACCAGTATCGCGGTTGAGTTTCCACCAGGTGGTCAGATGCTATGGCTTCGCGTGAGGCTCTGTCAGGCTCGGCTGGCCATTTTCGATGTGCCCCGCCAGTTGCAGGGTTGTGTGGGGCCGTTCGGCGGACTGGATGAGCAGATCGTACCAGTATGAAGCCGGGGCAATGGCCCAGGGGGTCGTCAGGGTTTCGTCGGGCTGCAGGGAAATTGTGCGATCTCTGGCGCTGTGTTTTTCCGTGATGTGGAAGTTCTGGAGCTTGGGCGTCCCGTTACGAAGCGACAGCAGCAGGACGTCACGCTGCGGATCGTGCTGGAGTGTGACTTCGGGAAGCTCCTGTCCACGCAGGGCGCGATAAAAGCCGTTGGGGCCGTGAACCGTGACGGGATTCTGATCGGAAGGGTTTGCCGGAACGGACAGGCTGGTGCGGGCATCGAGGGTGTAATGTCGGGTGGTGCCGTTGGAACGGACCCGGAAGACGGTGCCCTGTAGGCCCGTATTGGTCAGTCTGAGGGTTTCGGGGGCGAGGAAATCGGCCTGTAAATGATAGGGCAGGGCGCGGGCCGGGCGTTGTCCAGTTTCCTGTCGGGGCAGTCTCTGGACTGTCGGGACGACCGGATGGGGAAGCACACAGGAGCGTCGCGTTTCGGGGAGATAGTCGTCCGTGTTTGGGAGGCTTGCGGTCCATGTCCGGTCTGTCTGGGCAAAATCGAACACGGATGTCAGGTCGCCGCATACGCTGCGACGCCACGGCGTGATGTTCGGGCATTTAACGTCAAACCGCGCTTCAAGAAAGCGCAGAACGGAGGTGTGGTCGAACACCTGCGAATTGACCCAGCCGCCTTTTGTCCAGGGCGAGACGATGATGGCGGGGACGCGCGGGCCGAGTCCGACTGGAACATCGTGATAGGACTCTCCCTGTGTTGAGACCGTCCCGCCGCCCTGCTCAGGTGTCAGCGCGGGGACCGGGGCGGGGACGTGGTCGAAAAACCCGTCATTTTCATCGTAATTGAGGATGAAGACGGTGCGTGACCAGACGTCGGGATGGCGGACGAAAACGTCCATGAGCTGGGAAATGAGGTGTTCGCCGTAGCCGGGTGGGGCGTTGGGGTGTTCGCTCAGGGCTGTGGGCGGGACGATCCATGAGACCTGAGGCAGGCGTCCTTCCGAGATGTCGCGTTCGAATTCGGCGACAAGATAGCGACCTTCGGTCGTGTGCATGTCGGTTTCGGTGGAGCCGGGCACGATCTGACGCGCCCTGCGATACTGCCAGGATGCCGGGTCGAGGTTGCGAAACTGCGCGAAGGACGCCAGCGGGTTGTCGCCGAAATTGTCGTATTCCTGATAGACACGCCAGGAGACACCGGCGTCCTGAAGTTTTTCTGGATAGGTGTCCCAGCGGAACGGCGTGAAATCGGGGTGGTCATGGGCCATGTCGGCCGACCAGTTCCCGTCATCCACATTCTCGACGGCCTGTTTGCCGGAATGGCTAACGGCCAGACCGCTCGTTCCGGAAAACAGGAAGAGACGGTTGGGATTGGTCGGGCCGAAAAGGGAGGCGTGATAGGCGTCGCAGATCGTAAAAGCGTCGGCGAGGGCGTAATAATAGGGAATTTCAGCGCGGGTGAAATGACCCATGGTCATGGCCCCCTTGTGGGAGATCCATGTGTTCCAGTCGTTCCATGCGGCCTGGGTGCCTTTCCAGCTATGATCGAGACTGGCGAGGCAGGCGCTGGAGGTGTGGGCTGTGTTGAACAGGAACGGGAGGACGGTGCCTCCCTTTCCGTCCGGTTGGGCAAAGACGCTGCTGCCGTCCGGCAGGCGTTCGGCGCGGGGGTCTGCGTAGCCGCGCACCCCCTGAAGGCAGCCGAAATAATGATCGAAAGACCGGTTTTCCTGCATCAGGATGACGACATGTTCCACGTCCTGGATCGTGCCTGTGACGGTATGCGGCGCGATGGCGAGAGCACGCTTCAGGTTCTCGGGCAGGAGGGCTGCCGCCGCGGTGGCGGAGCCGAACCGGAGAAACTGTCGACGGCTGGGAGAACGTGGCATCAGGGCGTCATCCGTGAAGAGGTCAGCGATCAGAAGAAGTGCTTGCGCAGGGTAAAGAACACCATGCGGGGGGCACCGGCCTGAAGGGTCTGCAGGCTTCCGGTCGGGTCGCTGACGGCAAAGCCCGTGCTGCCGACGGTGGCGACATAGCGTTTGTCGAACAGGTTGGTGACGTTGATCTGGGCGTCCAGACCATGCAGCACCCAGTTATGGCTATGGAAGCGATAGCCGACATTCAGGTTGAAGATGTCGTTCGGCTTGATCCACTGGTCGTTGGTGTAGGTGTAGGTTCTGCGGCCTTGATACTGCATGCCGACATTGCCCCAGATCGAGCCGTCGTCGTAGCTGAGCTGTACGTTGGCCAGATTGCGCGGCATGGCGACAACGCTCTTGCCTTTGGTGGCGTATGTCACGCCGCCGGTCGTCAGGTTGTCGTCATAGGTGGACTGGTTGTAGGCGTAGGAGGCGTAAATCGACCAGTTATCGGTGAAATGGTAGTTGAAGGCAGCGTCGATGCCGCGTGCCGTGACACCGCCGACATTGCTCAGGATGCTGGCATAGCCCTGAACGTTCGTGCCGCTGGACACAGGTGAGATGGAGGCAAGGCGGTTTTCAAATTCGATGTAATAGCCGGTCAGTGACGCCTGGATGCGGTGGTCGTGATAGCGGTAGCCGATTTCTTCGCTGTAGGACATTTCAGGATGCAGCGAATTCTTGGCCGCTGCATACGCTGCGGTCGTCATTGCAAAAGGGCTGGTCGCGCCGGTTGTGGAATTGTCGAAGGCCGCCATGTTGCGTGCGAAATCGGCGAAGATTTCGTTGTGACGGTTGATTCGGTAATTGCCACCAAGCTGCGGCAGGAAGCCGTTGGCTGATGTGATGGACCCTCCGGCATAGGTGTTGGCGACCGGGGTGCCCATGTAATTGCCTTCAAGCTGGCGGGCGCGATTGTCGACGACCAGAGACTTGAAGCCGTAATTCAGCTTGAAGGCCGGAGTGATCTGCCAGGTGTCCTGAAGGTGGAACTGGTATGTCTTGGTATTGAACGCGCTCTGCCACTGCGTGGCGAACGGATTGTTGCGGAACCAGTGGACTGAACTGCCGGTGTAGCCGCTTTCGCTCAGCGGATAAAAACGGCGTGCCTGTTCAAAGTCGTTGTTTTCGAACCAGAAGCCGCCGTCGATCGTGTGATGGGCGATTTTGTAGGTCAGGCCGCCGATAAAGCCTTCGCGGTGGATGTCATATTCGGTGGTTCGTACCGAAATGGGTGAACCACCGAGTGAGTCAGGCGTGGGTTCGTAGGGCGTGGCGTAAATGCCTTCGCCGGTATTGGTATGGCCGTAGACCGTGGCGTAGCCTTTGAGGCGGCTGGTAATATCGAAGTCCAGTCGTCCGTAGCCCAGCGCGTCCTGACGCAGGCCGGCGGAGTTGTAATAGGACTGGTCCTGATTGGTGATGCCCTGCGGGAAGGCCGTGCCGTTCTGGTAGGCCCGGGCGATCTGCTTGGCCAGTCCGTAGTCGTTGGTGACGTTATCGACATTGTAGCCGCGGGTGTGGATCAGCTGCAGGGACAGATCCTGATAATCATTTTCCGCGCGCTGGCTGTAATCGCCGAACAGGGTCAGCTTGACCTTCTCCCCCAGCGGCTGGATGAACTTGGCGTTTGCCTGCTGTTGCTGCTGGATGCCGTCGCCTTTCCATTTGTTGGCGTCCTGATAATCGTATGAGACGTACAACCGTCCGCCGCCCGGCAGCGTGCCGGAATTGACGCGGGCGAATGTGCGCCATGTGCCATAGGAGCCAACCGTTCCGGCGACATCCACGCCATATTTCGTGGTGGGGTCGATGGACGTGAATTCGAGTGCGCCGCCGAGGTCGTTCGAGGCGGCAACACCGACTGATCCTGCACCCTGGGCGAGGGTTGCGGGGCCGTTGTTTTCGGTCTGCAGGGCGCGGCCGATCGACAGACCGTTATCGTTGCCATAGGCGAGGTTGCCGAGCGGGATGCCATCCATCGTAAAGCCCAGACGGCTCTGGTCGAAGCCACGAATAATGATCTGCTGCGACCATTCGTAAGCGCCCAGCGGGTCTGAAGACGTGAACATGACGCCGGGGAGTTTCGAGAGCGTTTTCAGCGGGCTTGTGCCGGGGGCGACTTCCTGTAGCGCCAGATGCGAAAGGGTCTGGGTTTCGCGCGAGGCGCCCGAGCCGAGAACGACGATGGATTCTGATTTGTTGGAAATGGCAGCGTCCGGTGTGCTGCTTTTTCTGGCGGCAGCCTTCTGGGGGGCTGGCCGGGGTGTCCTGTGCTGGGCAGCGTCTCCGTGGGAGGGTGTTTTTGCAGGGACTGGAGCCGCATGGGCGCTGTAGAAGACCAACGAACTCAGACAGGTGGTGAGCAGGACACCATTCTTTTTCATTTCGCGTTTTCCCGGCATCAAGAAGATAAAATCTGGGCGGTGATAACGCGGCGAACATTATGTTCGCGTATCTGTGATGTCGTGTAATAGTTTCATGACAAATATGTTTCATAAATATTATGAAGAAGTAAATAATTTTTCAGAATAGGTTCTCGTCCTTTAATGTGGAGTATAGTTCTGCTTCAGGTTCCGGTCGGGAAGACCGCGCGTTACTGCGGGTCTTCCCTTTTATCAGACGTTATGCCGGTGGCTGGGCCTGCATGACGAAGTGCAGTTCGCCGCCTGCGAGAACGTCCTGCTGATGCAGGAACGGGGTGCTTAAAGGCTGACCGTTGAGCGTCATCTGGCCGACGTAGGGATGAGCGTCGTCCAGATTGTCGGCTGTGACCGTAAAATCATGTCCGTTGCCCAGATGCATGGTGGCACGGGAGACGAAGGGCCGGCCGATTGCATATTCCTGACTGGCCGGAGCGACAGGGTAGAAACCCATGGCCGTGAACAGATACCATGCGGACATCTGGCCCAGATCGTCATTGCCCGCCAGACCGTCGGGGCGCAGGGCGTATTGCGTCTGCATGATCTGTGTCAGGCGCTGCTGCGTTTTCCACGGGGCACCTGCGTAGTCGTAGAGATAGGCGACATGATGGTCGGGTTCGTTGCCATGTGCGTACCAGCCGATCAGACCGCTGATATCCTCGACATTCTTGAAAATCGCGGGATCGACCTTCGTGTCGAACAGTTCGTCGATCCGTGACGTGAATTTTTTGCGGCCGCCCAGGACCTTGATCAGGCCCGGAATATTCTGCGGCACATACCACGAATACTGCCAGGCATTGCCTTCGGTATAATCGCTTCCATAAGCGGCCGCGGCGGGGGTGAAGGGCGTGTGGAACGCGCCTGAGGATGTGCGGGCGCGCATGAAGCGCGTTTCGGGGTCCCAGACTTTCCGCCAGTTGTCGGAGCGCTTTTCGAACGTGCGCGCCACGTCGGTTTTGCCCATCGCGCGCGCCATGCGGGCCAGTGCCCAGTCGTCATAAGCGTATTCCAGTGTCTTGGAAGCGCCCTCGGGCTCCTTGTCGATCGGGACGTAGCCGATTTTCATGTAGTCGGTCAGATCGCCGTAGGGTCCGTAGGTCGCGCTGCGGATCATGCCCTTAAGCGCGGCTTCAGCATCAAAGCCGCGCACGCCCGCCAGATACGCATCCGCAATGACCGGTACGGCGTGATAGCCGATCATGCACCAGGTCTCGAGGCCCTGATACGCCCAGACCGGCAGCAGGCCGAACGGGCTGGTCTGCTGGGATGCGATGAGCGAGCGGATGAAATGTGAGCTCATATCGGGGCGCAGGATGGCCAGAAGCGGCTGTTGCGCGCGGTAAACGTCCCACATTGACCATGTGGAGTAGAACTCGAACCCGTCCGCGCGGTGGCGCTGATAATCCGGGCCGGTGAAGTCGCCGTTGGCATCCATGCTGAGCGTGGGGGCCAGCATGACGTGATAGAGCGCGGTATAGAACTGCGTCCGCTGCTCCGCCGTGCCCTGCATGTCGATGACTGACAGGGCCTTGTTCCATGCGCCCAGGGCCGTGTTGTGC
This sequence comes from Gluconobacter albidus, assembly GCF_002005485.1. Taxonomy (NCBI): domain Bacteria; kingdom Pseudomonadati; phylum Pseudomonadota; class Alphaproteobacteria; order Acetobacterales; family Acetobacteraceae; genus Gluconobacter; species Gluconobacter albidus. The sequence continues at coordinate 156,689 of NZ_CP014689.1, forward strand.
TGTGCATCGAAATCCCAGCCCTGTCCTTCGCTGTCGAGATTGGCGACGGCGTTTTCCTCGCTGACCGGGGAGATGGATGTTTTGACGAGTAGCGGCTCTTTCAGGCGTCCGAAATCGAACACGCCTTCCAGTTCGCGGCCATTCTGGGCCTCATGGTCGACAGGGTGGTTCCCGGGGCCGCCGAAGCCGCGATAGGCCACTTTCGTTTCGCGGTTATACAGTGTGCGTTCCGTCATGGGTTTTGAAAAACGCATGGCAAAACACAGGGTCCGCCCCGGCGCCCATCCCCGCGTGGTCCGGCAGCCCGAGACCGTGCCATCGGGGGCAACATGCAGGCGCGCCCACAGAACCTTGCCCGGATAGTCGTAGATGCTGGGTCGCAGGTCCAGCAGCAGATGGGCGGGTTTGCCTTTGGGGAACGTATAGCGGTGCCATCCGACACGGCGGGAGGCGCTCAGCTCGGCGCGGATTTTATAGTCGTCGAGCGTGACGGCGTAATAGCCCGGAGTTTCCACTTCCGTGGCGTGGCGGAAGCGGGAGCGGTATCCGCTTTCCGGCACGGCCGCGTCGCCGGGCTCCAGACGCACGTCGCCCGCAATCGGCATCACCAGAACGTCGCCGAGATCGGAATGGCCCGCGCCCGAGAAATGGGTGTGCGAGAAGCCCAGGATCGTCGGATCATCATACTGATAGCCCGCCGCCCAGGCGTAGGCGTGATGGAAATCCGTCATCGCGGTATCGGGGGAGAGCTGGATCATTCCGAATGGTATGGTGGCGCCGGGATAGGTATGTCCGGCGCCTCCGGTTCCGATGCGCGGATCTACAGCAGAGGCGGGAGAGGCGTCCGGCTTTGGGGGCTGCTGCGGTGTGGTCTGGGCATGGACGGGCAGGAAAGCCGTTCCAGACAGGAGGGTTGCGGCCAGAAGGCTTCGGGCGAGTGTGGAAAGCGACATAAGGGCTTGGGACTCCGGGAAATAAACGGTCAGGGGGACGGGGGGTGAGCGTGGCCCAGCAGTTCAAACTCTCCGGCCTCGGCAGAAGCGGGCTGGAGCACATGCCAGCGATACAGTCTGTGCGGCGTATGGTCGGGTAGAAGGAACGGGCGTGTCTGGTGTTTCCAGGGGAATGTTTCGTTCTCGCGATGGTCGATTTTCTGCCATGTCTTCCCGTCATCCGAAGCCAGTACGTCCCATGCGGACGGAGCATGGCCGGGCATGTCGGTGGAGGTGAGCGTATAGGCCAGCGCGGAAGCTCCGGCAGGGCATGTGACGGTGACGTCTGCGCCGTCAAGGGAAGCGGAGGTCAGGGCGTCATTGTCGAACAGCGCGTCCGGTCCGGTATGGGTTGCCCCGGCGATATCGGCCAGATCGACCGCGGGGTCAGGGCTGTGTCCGGCCGGGGTCAGGGAGGGCAGCGACGCTTCTAGCGCGGTTCCCCAGTGCGAGGGATGCGGCCCCATGCGGAACAGCAGGTCGCCTCCACCCGCGATGTCGTCATGGCCCAGCCACCAGCGCGTGAGCGCTTTGCCGTTCAGGCTGACGGACTGGACGAAGCGGTTGCGGTCGCTGATACCGGGCGCCCGGACTGTCAGGACATGTCCTTTTCCGAGCGTCAGCCGCATGGTCTCGAAGCGCGGCGCGCCGATGGCGTAGGTCGGCGTGCCCATGCGCAGCGGATAGAACCCCGCCGCGCTGAAGATCCACCAGGCCGACATTTCGCCGTTATCCTCATCGCCCGGATAGCCCTGGCCGATCGCCGTGCCGCGATACAGCCGGTTCATGACGTCGCGGATTTTGTCCTGCGCTTTCCAGGGTTGGCCGGCGGTGTCGTACAGATAGAGGATATGATGTGCGGGCTGGTTGCTGTGGCTGTACTGGCCCATGCGGATGTCGTGCATTTCCCGCATTTCGTGGATTACGCCGCCATAGGCGCCGGTGTGATAGACGCCGGGCGTTGCGAAATAGGCGTCCAGCTTGCGCGCCAGTCCGTCGCGTCCACCGTAGAGGCTGGCAAGTCCCTGCCCGTCCTGAACGGGGTCGAAGGCCATGGTCCAGGCGTTTGTCTCGGTATAGTCGCCACCCCAGGCGAGCGGATCGAACTGTTCTTTCGTGGCTCTCCACTGTCCGTCCGGGCGGCGGCCGACGAAAAACCCGACATCCCGGTCAAACAGATGGACGTAGTTCAGGGCCCGGTTGTGCAGATACCAGCTTTCCGCCGCGTAATCGGCTTTTGTCGCATCGGGCGTGGAAGCGGACAGGGAGGCAGCCATTTCACCCAGAGCAAAATCATTGAGTGTGGCGGCATTGGACCATGACAGGGCTTCGTCCGTATCGGTGTCGGTGTAGCCTCTGAACATGGAACGGTTGAGGCCCTTGCGGCCCACGCCCGGATTGTCAGGCATGACGGTCGCGTCCTTCAGGCCTGCGCGATAGAAGGCCGCGGCATCGAAGTTGCGGACATGTTTGGCGTAGGCGTCCGCGAATGCGACGTCTGCGCTTGTTCCGGTCATGAGGTCGGCATAGCCGGGCGAGGACCAGCGCGCGATCCAGCCGCCTTCGCGGTATTGCTGGACGAAACCGTCGATCAACTGACCGTCTTCTTCGGGTGTCAGCAGTGCATAGGCGGGCCATGCCGTGCGGTATGTGTCCCAGAAACCGTTATTGACGTAAAGCGGGCCGTCCACAACCGGAGCGCCGGTCTGCGTTGGGCCGTCGGGGTGCTGTCTCGGCTGGAACGGGCTGGCATGTCGCAGATGCGGTGCCTCCATTGTGCCGACATTTTCAGCCGCGTTGTTGGGATAGAGATAGAGGCGGTAGAGGTTGCCGTAGAGCGTGCGCTGCTCATCCGGAGGTGCGCCGGGGATCTGGATGCGGTCCAGCCTGCTGTTCCAGGCGGCTTTCGCGGCCTGTGCGACTGTTTCCAGTGTGGCGCCGTTTGGCAGTTCGAGCGCGAGATTGTGTTGCGCCTGATCGGAACTGATGAGAGAGGTTGCGATCCGGACCGTGACCGTGGGGTCGGCTGTGGTGTCGAACGCGGCCCAGGCTTGCACGTCGTCGCGTTTCTGGCCGGTCAGGCGGCCTTGTGCGACGGCGGGGCGATCAAATTCGAGATGGACATACATCCGGCTTGCGCCGGTGGAGAGGTCGCTGGCGACATCCGTATAGCCATCCGCACTGCGTCCGTCCGGAGCGATTTTCAGACGGCCCTGATTGGTAATGTTGTCGAACACGATCTGTCCGCGCGTTGTGCCGCCGGGATAGCGGAAGCGCAGGATGGCCGCGTGGTCGGTCGGGGACATGTCTGCCGCGATTCCGTTATCCAGTGTGACGGCATAGCGGTAGGGCAGGGCGGTTTCATGGTCGTGCGTGAAGCCGATGGCGCGTGCGGTCCGGTCTGCGGAAGGCGTGTCTGGGCCGAGGGCTAGCATGATCTGGAAGGTGTCATGATCGCCCATCCACGGGCTGGGTTCGTGGCTGAGGGACAGGGCTTCGAGGCGCGGATGGTTATCGGGGCCGTTGCGTTCCTGATACTGGTAAAGCCAGTTGGAATTGCCCCGCGTCACGGGTGTCCAGAAGTTGAACCCGTGCGGCACGGCCACGGCGGGGAAGTTGTTTCCGCGCGAATAATGGCCGTTCGCATTGGTGCCGCGCCGCGTGTCCACGAGGTCGGCGGGCGTCAGGCTGGTTTGATCGGGGATATTGGTGATGGAGGCTGCATCAAGATACACGCGGCGTGTTGTGCCATTTGGCGCGCGGGACGTCAGTTCGAGGGCTGCAACAGTCCGGCCCGCGGCGATGTTGCCGAGAGGCACGTCCACGAGCGTCCACTGGTTGGGGTAGAGTGCGCCGCCTGCGCCCTGACCCTGTGCTGTCAGGTCGGCGCCGGAAAGATCATGGGCGCCGAGTGTGGAGGCGCGGGTGCCATCGGTGAACAGGATGTCGAGGCTGGTGTATGTGGCGTCGTCCGTCAGGGAGAGCGGGTCGGCGACAGGGAAGATGGTGTAGGTGAGGTGCGACTGTCGGGCGATGCGAAAGGCGGAACCGGGTTTTGCGATGACCGTCCGCAGGTCTGTTGCAGTGGTGTCGAGGCGAAGGGTTCGGAGGTTGGTCAGGCCGCTTCCGGCACGGGCCGTTAGAACTTCGTCTTTAGTGGGGCCGTCTGCACTGGTCAGGCTCCAGTCCGGGCCGGAGCCCGGCTGGAGGGTGAATGACACAGGCGCCTCCGTTCTGCCGGAGGGCGCGGGGGGTGCCGGAAAGGCTCGGGGCACCCCCATGGCGATCATCGCCATGAGGAATGCCGTGCGCGAAGAGGAGCGCCTGATTGTGTGGTGCATCACGCCTTACAGTGTTGCCGTAACTCCGAAGCGGAAGGCCCGCCCCAGGGCACCACTCTGCGCCCAGGATGAGTTGTAAAGATAGGACCCATAGGTGCCAAAATCATATGGCGCCTTGAAACCGGCCAGATTGTAGATGTTGACGTAGCCGGCCCACTGTTTGTTGAACTGGTAGTTCACGGTCATGTCGAGATCCCAGAAATGGCGGACATTGCACTGGGACGGATAGAAGCTGCTGACATCCTGATAGAGGGCGTAATTGCAGTTTCCGGCCGTGCCCGGGCCATCGTTGTCTTCTGCCGTGCCGTGATAGCCGCTGGTGTAATAGACCGTGAAAGTCGTCGAAAGTTTGTTCCAGGTGAAGGTGTTCTGCCAGTTGGCGCGCCAGCGGGGCGTTCCCGAGGCTGAGGTCGTGTTCCACGGGCCTTCGGTTCCGGCAAAACGTTCGACGCCTACGCCGGGGATGGTCTGGTTGAAGCGGTGGACCCATGTTGCATGGCCGTTGCTGTACCAGTTGATCATCTTCAGCGGGCCGGGCAGGCGATGGGTGATCGACAGGTTGAGGTCAACGCCGTCGGTCATCATGCTGTTGGCGTTGATGTAAGACGATTCAATGATGCCTGCACGGCGGGGTGCGTCAGGATGCAGCGGGTCCGCAATGTCCGGGACCACGGTGTTGCCGTCGATCATGACCGTCTGGTTGGTGTTCATGGCCTCGTAGGCTGCCGCCACAGTTGCTGCCGGGGTCGGGTTGGAGACGATGACGTTCTTCTCGCGGATGTACCAGTATTCCGCGCTGAACGTCATCCACGGGAAGGGGTGAAAGACCGGGCCACCCGTAAAGGTGTTGTTTGTCATGGGCTTGAGGTTCGGGTTGCCGACGCTCTGGCCGCCGAGACTATAGGCCTGTGCGTAGCTGTCTTTGCTGCCGTTGGAATCCAGATGCTGGTTGATCCAGGTCAGGTTCGACGGGCCGTAGGACGTATAGCCAATGGTGGTGCCGTTGGTTTCATAGAAACTCGGAACCTGAAAGCCCTGCGACCAGGTGCCACGGAGCATGAACTCTTTGCTCGGCTTGAAGGTGGCGCCGATTTTTGGAGAAAAATGGCTGAAACCCGTAGAATAGGAGTCGTAACGTCCCTGGAAGTCGGCGTTCAGCATTTTCACGATGGGCGCGTTCAGTTCGAAATAGCCCGAATAGACGTAACGATGGCCGATCGCGCTGAACGGGTTGATGCTCTCGTACTGGTTGTTGACGTCAGTGGTGTCGACCGGGTTGGCGTTGGGCGCGCTGAAGCCTTCGTAGCGGACGTTTGTTCCGATCGCGAGGTTCAGCATGCCGCCGGGCAGTCGGACGAGCCCTTTGGTGACGGAGGCCTGCCAGGAATATTCTTCTGTCTTGGAATGGACGATTTCTGTCGGCGCGATGGCGTTCTTTGCTGCCGTGGAATTGGCGCTCTGGTCGACGAAGTTATAGGTGCCGTTCTCGATCGCATTATTGAGATCGCCGATATTGATGTAGTTGCCGTATTTTGTCGAAAGATCGGTATTCATGCCGACCATGCTGGAATCATAGTTCCAGTCACCGCCCCAGCTTGAGGGTTCCCAGCCTGTCAGATGCATGGATCCGCGGTAGTTCTGCGAGAACTGCGTGACTTCCGTGGGGTCGATGAAGCGTCCGTAAAGCTGTGCGCTTTCGTTGAGGGATGCATAGGGGTTGTTCGGGTTCAGCGAACCGTCCGGCAGATAGGCCGGGGCGAGCACGCCTTTGCTCGTTCCGAGCTGTGATTGTGTGTTGGCATAAAACGCGCTGGGTGTGCCGCTGTAGGAGGACAGGTTCTGGGAGTAGGTGAACATGCTGACGAGCTTGGCGCGCGGGCCGAGCTTGACCGTGAGATGCGCGGTGGCTTCCACACGGCGGTCATACGGTGAGATCACGCTGTATTTCGAGACTGTGTCCTGCTGGCACAGGCTGCTGACGGACCCTGTTGGCGTGCCGGTTACATAGCCCGAATGCGCTCCGGACAGACCGTTGCAGCCCGAGGTCGGATTGAGTAACTGATAGCCACTGAGGGATTTTCCGCTGCTGTCGACGGCCTTGGCCACGACGCCTGTGGTCTGCGTGACGGCATTGCTGAATGTGCCATCCGAGCCGAGGATGTTTCCATCCGCGTTGCCGCCACCGATGCCTGTCAGGTTGCTGGTGTTGTAGGGATAGCCGATCTGGCTGTTGGTGATCATGTCATCGGACTGGTACTCCGAATTGACATAGAAATTGTAGCCGTCCTTCTCCACGTCACCCACGCCGTAATTGGCGTAGAGCCGCTGGTGGCCGCCATAGCCGCCCTGATTGAGGCCGCCTTCGGCGTTGCCTTCGAAGCCCTTGATCTGTTCGCGCGTGATCATGTTAATGACGCCGGCCACGGCGTCAGCGCCGTACAGTGCGGAGCCGCCATCCTGCTGCACGTCGATGGTCTGCACCAGAGACGCCGGCATCCAGTTCGTATCAACGAAGTTGCGCGCGCCATCATCGCCTGCGGGATAATAGGACAGGCGCATGCCGTCCATCATCACGAGTGTTGCGGAGGTCTGGAGGCCGCGAAGAGAGGGGGCAGACGCGCCGCCCGCGAAGGCGCCATTTGCGGAGAAAGCGTTGGTCAGGTTGCCAGAACCGTTGGATGACAGAAGCTGGAGAGCATCGGTCACGGTCTTGATGCCGCGTTGCTGGAGCTGTTTGGCCGTGATCTGTTCGATCGGGGACGCGCTGCTCAGGTTCTTGTCGTGGAACAGCGTTCCCGTGACGACAACACTTTCCGCACGGGTTGAATTGACGCCTGTTGCGGCGGCTTTTTGCAGCGTGGCCCTGCGGGATGATGTTGTTGCCGAGGCTTTTCCCGTGGCAGTGCGGCTTTGGGGCTTGGTCTGTTTCGGAACGGCAGTGCTGTCTTGTGAGGCGCTGACGGCCTGGGCCAGCGCCGAGCCGGTGGGTGCTGTTACAGCGGCCCCGGTCAGCGCGGAAAAGGCGAAAAGCATGATGTTTCGACGTGGTGCTGATCTGGCTTTCATAGAAACACAATCCTCACGCTAGGAGAGAAAACTTGGGGATTCGTTACCGAGTGATGTCATTCCGCAAAAATAACATAATGATCTGATAGCTTGGCTTTATTGACTGAAGAACTGGAGAGTCGCGCCAAAACGTATTAAATATAAATTTAATATCGTTGTGTTGCATGAAAACCTGATTCTGGTCATTTGTTACGAAATGAAACGGAAGTTATTACCGGAATTATGGAAATTTATAATTTCGAAGTGGGGTATTGTATTTTAATTTTGTTCAACCTTTGTTCATGTATTTGGTTGTTGTTTTAATGGAATGATAATTTCGCGGCAGGATTGATGACGATGCGCGCGTATTTCCAGGTCGGATCTGGAGGCCCATGTGGCCCGGCTCCGTGCTCAGATCCGCGCGAACGGAGGACACTGAGGATGAGTGAACGCTGGCTTCCGGTTTGGCGTCGGGCGCAACGGACGGACATGATCGCGCCTGACGAGCATCCGGGGATGGGACAGACGGTCCTGCTCGGCGGCCAGCATGTCCTTGCGATGACGGGATCGACCGTGGTGGGGCCGCTGCTGATGGGGTTTGACCCCAATGTGGCGATCCTGTGCTCGGGGCTGGGAACAATCCTGTTCTTCCTCATCACCGGGGGACGCATTCCGAGCTATCTGGGGTCGAGTTTTTCCTTCATCGCGCTCGTCGTGGCGCTGACCGGATATTCCGGGCATGGTCCGAACCCCGATATCGCACTGGCCTGCGGCGGGATTTTCGTCGCGGGCGTGGTGTATGCGCTGATCGGGGTTCTGGTCCGGATGACGGGCTCGGGGTGGATCGAGCGTCTCATGCCGCCATCCGTCACCGGGGCGATTGGCGCGGCGATCGGGCTCAACCTGGCGCCTGTGGCGTCGCGCGGGCTCGGGCATGGCGGGGCCGGGACGGCCTGCGGTATTTTTGCGCTGCTGTGTACGGCGCTGCTGGCAGTCTATGGCGGTCCGTATCTGCGGCGGCTGTCGATCCTGCTGTCCCTGATTGTTTCCACGCTTGTGTATGTCGTGGTGGCGAACGGGCTGCATCTGGCGCCGGCGATGGATTTCTCCGAAGTTCTGTCCGCCCCGTTGATCGGGATGCCGCATCTGACGGCACCTCGTTTTAACGGCCATGCAGCCATTCTGCTGGCGCCTGTCGCGCTGGTTCTGGTGGCGGAGAATCTTGGGCATCTCAAGGCGATCGGGGCCATGACGGGGCGCCCCCTGGATCACCTGACGGGGCGTGCGTTCCTCGGGGACGGGCTGGCGACGATGCTGGCGGCCAGTCTCGGCGGCACGGGTGTGACCACCTATGTCGAGAATATCGGCGTCATGGCGCTGTCCCGGGTCTATTCAACGCTGACTTTCGGGGTGGCGGGATTGTTCGCCATTCTATTGGGTTTTTCGCCCTTCTTCGGGGCGCTGCTGCGGGCCATTCCGGAGCCTGTGCTCAGTGGCCTCTCGGTCGGGCTGTTCGGTCTGATCGCGGCGACGATGGTGCGCGTCTGGGTGGATAACCGCGTCGATTTCTCCCGTGCCTCAACGCTGTTTCCTGTTGGCGTGGCCCTCGTGGCCGGGGCGGGAGACCTCACTTTCACCATCGGCAGCGTGACGCTGGGCGGCATTGCAACCGCCACAATCGCCGCCATCGGCCTCAATCAGATCCTCAAGGCAGGAGGATTGTCTGAGGATTTGTAGGGCCAATTCAGGATTTTACTGAAGTGCGGTGAAGATATCCGGAAGTCTGTGCAGACAGGTCGATACGGTAAAAACTTGCAATATAACCGAATTTCTGCTAATTTATGAGAGCATGGTAATTTATACCATTGTATTTCCAAAAAATTGAATTTCGGTGATGCCTGCTTAGACCGGCGTCAGTCTCGCTATGCGTATTGGGAGATTCATGCATTGAAGAAGATTGTAATCTTATTTCTTATATTTCCGACCTTCGCATTTTCTTATCCGATGTCTTATAAAGACAAGAATGGAGATTTTCAGCAGGTCACAGTAATAACAAAAGAAAATTCACAAAAAATCCCGTACGCTGAAGCATACAAAGACAATAACGGAGTGTGGAAGAAAACTCTGGTTGTGCAGGAAATCTGCGGGGTTGATGGTGGTGGTACGCCGGTCGCCTGTAATGGTCTTAATCAAAGCGATATTAACGTCCCAAATGGTATTGCCGGCCTCAATGATAATGGGAACGTGACTGCGAATGTTTCAACGCAGGCGCAATATACGGCAAGTAACGGGTCGCTGGTTTCTGCCATACAGGATAGCCTTGGGGCTGGCGCGCAGGATGCTCTGGCCGGTGATATCAATGCGATCTGGTTGGGGGGGTTTTCTCTTCCGGTCGTTTCTGGTGGGGCTGGGGATGCGGCAACCAGTGCGATCGTCAATATTGTTGCGCGCCCTTATGGTAATTACAACAATGGCTGCGCGCTGTGCGTGATTGCGACGGGGGGCACCCAGACGGACAGTGCGGGTCGTGCGGCTATTTCAGGCACCGACTGGCATGAAGGTGTTTCCGCCAACGCGGGCATGGGCGATATCGTGGGGTTCTATGAGCATCTCGACAATGCGCCAGCCCGCCTGATCCTTCCGGTCACGGCCTATACGGCCACATCCGTGACGCTGGCATCCGCGCTGACGGCGGAGCAGATCAATCAGCTGCGTGCAGGCATGTATATCTGGTCGAATTCCATTGATACGAGCCTGACGGATACTGGCAGTTCATCCGGTCAGATCCCCACCGCGCGTTTTTATGGCGGCTACGTCACGGGCTGGTCGGGCAATACGATTACGGTCAACGGCTGGTCGGTGTTCGAGCAGGCCCCTGGAACAGGGGCGGTTCCGGATGTGACGAAACTGGACACGTCGCTCTATTCCAGCCGCACGACACCGACGGTCTGGATTGGCTCTCCCGGCAAGGTTTTTGCCCGCAATGTGTATGCCAGCTATGTCGAGCCGACGGCAGGTGCAGAAACCTCTCTGGCGCATGAATACCAGGCGGAAGAGACGGATTTTGCGACCTATGCCAAGACGCCGCACAGCGTGAAGTATTCGGGATATGTGATTTCGCCGCAGTCCAACGGTACGATCAATGACGGCACCGAGTTCACCGAGGACAGCGCAGGCGTTGTGGTTTCAGGCAGTCTGCCGATCCAGATTTCGCTCTGGGGTGGTTGCAACAGCAGTGCGATTTATGGCCAGTCGCTTTACGTCGCCAGTCATTGCTCCAGGTTTGACGCCAGTACGGCCGTTGGGAAGACCTTCACGCTGAGTGAGAATGTGGCCATCGCAGACGGGATGTCTTACCGGCAGATCACGCGGCTTCAGCAGGATGTGGCGGGGGCGAACCCGAACCTCTACGTTGGTCCTGTCGTAACGCCCGGCACCAATCCGAGTGTCACCAATCGCACCCAGAGCTGGTATGGTACGATCAGCGGTTATGTGAATGGCGCGATCAAGTATGGCATGTCGGACAGCTCGGTTGCGCTCTGCGGCTCAGGGAGCAATTGTGGTTTGACTGTCAGCGGAAGTGGTGACGTTACCGTGGGGCCCGGGCATACGGTGCAGATCGAGCCCGCCACAGGAGATGGTGTGAATGGTGCGCCCTATTTTTCAGCGCCTTCGGGGAATACCCTGAAGCTGCAGGACAGCGGTGGGACGAATGCCAGCCTCTCCGTTACTGGAACCCTGAGTGCAAATGCGGGGACCACGCCGGGGTCAATGTCCGCGTCTGATCTCAACAACGTCTATCGTCCCGCTCAGGACGGAACCCAGATGTGGTGTTCGGATTGCAAGCTGAACGGCGTGACCGGTGTGGCTGCATTCTACCATGCCAACGGCACCAAGTGGACCGATAGTCAGAATAATCCGATTTCGAATTAAGAGAACGAAATTCTCATAGACTATAACATTTGTTTCATCACACGGAAATGCAGCTTCTGGAGCTGCGTCCGTGTGGTGTCAGGGAGAACGGAGAACGGAGAACGAGAAGAAGACGCATGAACGAAGATTCTTGGCGATAGAGAATGTCTGATCTGCTGTGCTGCGCTATGAATAGGCATGACGCCGCGAGCACAGCAGGTTCCGCGCCGGATTATATTATGGTTTTTCGGGACTGGTGGGAGCGTTGTCAGACCACATATCCCGATGAATCTTCCATTTTCCATCCTGCTTGAGCAGGACAATTGTTTGTTTTCCGCGCTCAATAACCTGACCTCTGGTATCGAACATTCTGATCTGAGAGAGGCTGATGGCGGAGTTTTCACCGCCATAAATCTCGTAGTGATCGAATGTGGCGCCCCCGACAAGATCCGGCCGCAGGGTCTTCTCGAAATAGGCGAGGATTGCAGCACGACCGGAAACCGGATCGTCATTGGGCGGTAGCAGCCTGGCATCATCGGTGTAGAGACGTGAAATCGCCTTAAGGTCCCCTTTGGCGAGGTCAGTAGCAAACTGTTCGGTCACAGCTTTTACGGCAGCCGCATCAGGCGATTGCGTACTGGCTGCCAGGGCAGGGGTACAGTGCAGGGCGAAGGCTATGGAGGCACCCAGAAAAGAGGCGAGCGGCTTTGTAAATGTCATGATGGTTGTCCCCGTGTTAAATATGCGTGGAAGCTGTTGGATCTGTGGTTCAAAGTTGCGAACAACCGCCATCGACGACCAGTTCTGTTCCGATAACGTATCGGGATTCGTCGCTTGCGAGATACAGGACGGCGGCGGCAATTTCCTCGGCCCGGCCCATTCGCCCCAGAGGGACGCTCGCAGCGAACTGTGCTTTGAAGTCTTCTACTTCGGCTTCAGAGAGGCCGATTTTGTTCAGAAGCGGCGTTTCAATACCGCCGGGTGCGACCGCGTTGACACGGATTTTGCGGTTGAGCAGTTCATAGGACCAGCTCCGAGCGAATGATCGGACTGCCGCTTTGGCGGCGGCGACCAGAGACAGGCCATGTTTGCCGGTCTGGTCAATGAAAGACGTCGTCAGAATAACGGAGGCTCCTTCACGCAGCACGGGCAGCGCCGCCTGCATTGTGAATATGGCGCCTTTGACGCTGACATCCATGATGTCGTCGTATTGACGTTCATCAATCGACTGTAATGGTGTCGGAATGACATAGCCGGCATTTACAAACAGGATGTCGAGGCCGCCAAATGATTTGCGGACCTCGTCCGCAACGGATTTCATGGCGTCGACAGACCGGACGTCAGCAGCAAGAACGAGGGCTTCGCCGCCCAGTTCTGCATGCACATCCGCAAACCGGGTTTCGTCACGGCCGGTCACGGCAACGCGGGCACCTTCTGCGATAAACCGCTTTGCGGTCGCAAGGCCGATACCGCTCGTACCGCCCGTGATGAGGGCGGTTTTTCCCGAAAGTCTCATATCAGATCCCCATATTAGAAAAACGTGACAGGCGTTCCGGACGCGATCATCGTTCCCGTTGATCCTAGCGAAATGCGATATGACCTAAAGGACGTATTTCCCTTATTTTAAGACATATGACGCCGTATGTTTCAGATGGCGTAAAACAAGGGAAATAGGTCCTTTTGGAAATTCTGATGTGCGATTACGTCTCAGGACCGTCCAGCAACCAGCCCTGTAGGGCCGGAGAGATGAGGAGACGGAAATGTCTGGAATTATTGGCGAGACGATCTCGGAAGAGTTGAGTGAGGACGGGCGTGCGCGTCGGCGCATGATGCTCATGGGCGGCGCTGCGATTGCCGCCACGGCGGCAACGCGCCTTTTGCCGGAAAGCGTACGGGCGGCTGTGCCGGGTACAGCCGAAAAGCCTATCGATTTTCTGTTCGCGATTTATCCGAACGGGACGCTTCTCGATTTTGCGGGTCCCAATGAAATCCTTTCGCGCATTCCCAATACGAAAATTCGTTTTGCCAGTCCTGAGGGCGGTTTCGTCACGCTGGAAAAAGGGATTGTTTTCGGGCCGACGGAAAAACTTTCCGATATCGACAAGGTCGATGTCATTTGCGTGCCTGGTGCCCTGAATCTTTCGGCCATGATGAAGCCCGAGATGCTGGGGCACGTCCGGCGTCTGTCCGAGACTGCGAGATATGTGACCTCTGTCTGCACCGGCTCGATCATCCTTGCGGCTTCAGGCGTCCTGAAGGGACAGCGGAGTGCCTGTCATTGGGCGTTTCTGAACGTGCTCAAGGAGTATGGGGCCATTCCGGATCCTGCGCGTATCGTGAAAGACGGCCGCTTCATGAGCGGCGGCGGGGTGACGGCCGGTATTGATTTCGGTCTGGCGATCGCGGCTGAACTCCGTGGGGCACAGGCTGCGCAGGAAGTGCAGCTTCTTGTCCAGTATGATCCGCAGCCACCGTTTCATGCTGGAAACCCTGCGGAGGCGCCCCCAGAAATTCGTGACGTCGTGTATAAAAAACTTCCGGGGTCTCGGGACGGTTTGATGCGTCCGGTTCTTTAGTCTGTAGAGAGCTGGTACGCACCCAAAAGTGGTGCGTACCGGTTTCAGGCCGCAGGTAATTCAGGGATGTCATCGGCAATCCATTCTCCATGGAAACCAAACGGCACACGAACCGGCAGGTGTATTGTAGCGACGGGTTCACCTGCGAAATCCTGCGCGTCCAGAATCACGACATCGCTCAGATTTCGGGCTGCATCATACACGTAAGACATGATCCAGCCTTCATCTTCGGCAAGGGCATCTGGCTTGCGCACGAAGATGGGCTCCAGTGTCATGCGGTCGGGGCCGTAATGATGTATTTCCGTGGTTCCCCGCAGCATGTCGTGTTTCATGGCCGGCCCAAAGCGCACGTCGCGGCCCCAGTGGGCTGTGTAGCCGAAGCGATAGGACTGACCGCCGAACCGGTCATTGATCCGTGGAAATTCAGTGCCGTGATCGTCAAGGAGCGTTTCGCTCAACTGTCCGGAGCGGCGGTCGAGCGTCCAGCGGACGAGGGTGGGCGCTCCTTCGTTCGGGCCGTTGTGATCCCGGTCAAACATGCGGGGATGGCGAACAAGGTCAATGAGGGTCAGGTCGCCATCGTCATAGGCATTCACGAAATGGAAGACGAAGCAGTGTGGGGCTTCGAACCATTGAAGGGCGGTAACGTCTCCGTCGCGTGGCAACAGTCCGATCCGCGCATCCCGGCGCGCGTCCCAAAGCCAGGGAAATTTCGCTTCCGAGCGTTCGGGCTGAAACGTGACAGGAAGATCCGGTATGACGATGAACGATGCGGTAAATGCCATATCGTGGATCAGTGGAATATGGGGCAGGTTGATCCGCGCTTTTGTCGTGGCACGCCCGTTCTGATCGAGCGAAATATAACGAACGGGCTGTCCGGGTTCATACGTCAGGGCGTGATGTTCACCGGTCAGGGGGTCGAACTTTGGATGGCCGGTAAAGCCGGCTTCAAGCGTGCCATTGAAATCCGCACGTGCAACGCTTTCCAGTTCGTAGGTCAGTTCGACGGGCAGGCTGCCGGCTTCGACAACGGCGTATAGTTTTCCACCGACGCTGATGACGTTCGTGTTTACGCTGCCATCGCGCAGACCGGCCCCAGGCCCTCCGAGCGGTGGATATTTCAGAGTAGCGACCACGGCTGCGTCCCGGACATAACGGCTGCGATACCACTCCGCCCTGCCGTCCCGCAGGCGCAGGCCGTGCGCCATTCCCGAGCCTGAAAACCAGTGGTAACGTGCGGGATCCGGGGTGCCGGCGGGGTTAGGACCAATGCGAAGCAGGCGACCGTTCAGTGCTTCGGGAATACGACCGGTCACTTCCAGATCGAAAGCGGTCGTTTCAACTTCGATCGGTTTGAAATTCCTGGCGAGATAGGGCGCGCCTGAGTGCGTGGAGGCATGGGATTTCGGGATCAGGGTCATGACGATTTCCTATGTGATAGTTCATCACATCATCATTTGTTGATCCGGTGTCAACTTAAATGTTATAAGTCATCACATGAAGCAAGGCGCAGGCATACAATCCTCCGGTTCTCGCAGGACCTATCATCATGGTGATTTGCGGAAAGTGTTGCTCGATGCCGCCCGGGCGGAAATTGCCGCTCATGGGGCGCAGGGGCTTTCCATGGCATCGCTGGCACGCAGGGCTGGCGTGGCGCAGTCGGCGCCGTATCGCCATTTCAGTGACCGTGAAGACCTTCTCGCCGCCGTTGCGACGGATGGGTTCGAACGGTTCGCCGAGGCTCTTCTCAAAGCCGCATCGGACGGTGCGGAAGAGACGGCGCTGAAACGGATGGCCGTGGCCTACCTTGTGTTCGGGGAAGGGAATGTGGAGCTTTATCGCCTGATGTTCGCATCGGGTCTGGTTCCGGGGGCCGCACCCGACAGCGCTCTCAAACGTGCAGCGACCGCAAGTTTTCAGCCGCTGCTGGAGCGCGTTACGGCTTCGGACCCGGAGGCTTCGCATCTTTCGGCACATGTCAGGTGGGGGCAGTTGCATGGGCTGGTCATGCTGAAGGCCGACGGGTTCATTCATGACCCGCTAGAGGCATTGCTGGGCGTCCTCTCTATTTGAGAGCATGCCCTTGTCATCACTCAGAGGGCACTGTCCTGACGGCCCGCGCGCCGGATCGCCTGCGGCGGATGACCGTGCAGCTTGACGAAGGCGCGGCGCATGCGTTCCGGATCGGAAAAACCAACGGCTTTTGCGATCTGTTCGATCGGTTCCGACCCGCTTTGCAGGCGGCCACAGGCTGCTTCCACGCGCAGACGTTCAACCGCTCTGGCCGGTGTCTCGCCGGTCTGGCTGCGAAATGCGCGCCCGAACTGCCGGACGCTTAACCGGGCCGCTTCGGCCAGACGTTCAATCGGCAGGGGCTCGACCAGATGGTCGCGCGCGAATGCCAGTGCCATGCGGATCCGGTCTGATTCCGGTTCCATCCGGGACATGGCCGAAAACTGTGACTGCCCTCCGGATCGGCGATAAGGGACGACAAGTTCACGTGCGACGTTGCGTGCAATTTCGATGCCGTGGTCGGTTTCGATGAGGGCCAGCGCCAGGTCAATCCCTGCGGAAATCCCCGCAGATGTCCAGACATTGTGGTCCGAGATGAAGATACGGTCGGCCTCAACCCTGATCTGGGGATAGCGCTGTTGCAGTTCTGGTGCGAGGCGCCAGTGGGTCGTTGCACGGCGACCGTCGAGCAACCCGGTTTCTGCGAGGAGGAATGCACCGGTACACACACTCGCAATACGGCCAGTGTTTGCCGTGAGATTTTTTGCGGCTGCGATGACGCCGGGGTTTTGGAAAGCCTCGATGTCTCCGCCGATGAACAGAACCGTGTCGAAAACCGTGCTGAGGATGGGTTGGGTGTCGATGGGCACCCCCGAGCTCCCGACGACGATGCCGCCGGGTTCGGAGATGACCGTCAGCCGGTAGGCCCCACCCTCAATGAGGGTGTTGGCCTCTTCGAAAGCCCCCAGAGGACCTGCGAGATCGAGAATCCGGTGGTTCGGGCAGACAAAAAATCCGATGTGATGCATAGGCCTTATTTAAGGGAAAAATGTAATTCAGGCCATGTGTTTCTTTTCAGGGGCGGAGGGAGAAGGCGCAGACGCGGGGATTGCCACCTCGCGGTAGTGCGAAAGCGTTTCTTTCAGTCCTTCGCTGGAAGAAAATGCTGCAATATAGCCGTCTGGTCGGATCAGGACCCACTCGTTGCCGTCGAGGCCATAGGCCTCGGCAATGAAGCCGTTATCGTCCACAACATCTCCTCCGTCGCCGACGGTTATGATGCGAAGGCCAGAGCTGGCGGCTGGACGGTTCTGAACATTTTGTCCCATCAAAATCCATTCGGGGCCCTGAAAGAGGGTGAACAGTCGGGTCTGCTGACCGTCTGGAGTGCGGCATGGTGCATCTGGCGCGCGATCGCCGGTCTTGATCCGCGCCGTTTCAGCCCGCTCGGACTGCGACAGGGAAGATGCGCGATAGCCAAGGTCCATCTGCCGGACTTCACGATTGCGGCGCATCCTACCGTCTCGTGCCTCGCCCAGCATGCGAGTCGAGAGATCCAGCATGTCGCTGGCGATCGGCCGCCGTTCCTCTTCATAAGTCTCGAGCAGGGCGTCCGGTGCGCCTTTGAGGACAGCAGCCAGTTTCCAGCCGAGGTTATAGGCGTCCTGAACACTGGTATTGAGCCCCTGGCCACCGGTAGGCGGATGAATATGGGCAGCATCACCTGCCAGGAAAACGCGTCCGACACGATAGCGGTCTGCCAGCCGGGAACTCATGGAATAAACCGATGACCATACGACCGATTGCACGACAATATCGTCACGGTTACTGCGATCCCTGAGGAGGCTTGTCAGGCCCTGAGCGGAGAGGTCCACTTCTCCTTCCAGAGGTACAGGCGCCTGGATCTGGAACAGTTCGGTGCCGACGAGCGGGCAGACCATGATCTGGGTTGCGGCAGTTCCAAGCTGGAAGCGATGCCAGACGAGCCGATCCAGCCCGGTGAGGTCCACATCGGCAACAAGCGCGCGGACACCCAGGGACTGGCCGGGGAAACCGATCCCGAGCGCATTCCTGACGAAACTGCGTCCGCCGTCGGTTCCGATGAGGTATCGCGCCCGCAGAGTGTGCGATTCCGTTGCATCCTGAATGCGGGCTGAGACGCCATCTGCGTCCTGCTCAAAGCCTGTCAGCTGGCAGCCGAAACGGGGCTGTTGCCCCAGTTCTGCAAGGCGCTCGCGCAGGACAGCTTCCGTGCGGAACTGCGCGACCATGAGGGGATGTGCATAAGGTTCTGCCGGGCTGGGAGTTGTCCTGTCCTCGCTCAGGGACGTTTTCTCACGGCTTCCATCCGCACGATAGACGAGGAGCGGGGGGTATGGGCCGCCCGCCTCCATAAGTCTGTCGAGAAGGCCGAGATCCTCGAAGATTTCCAGTGACCGCGGTTGAAGGCCTTTTCCCCGCGAGCCACCGAAGGGCTGCGCGTTCTGCTCGATCAGGATGGAGTCAATTCCATGTCGTGCGAGGTCGATAGCCAGGGTCAGGCCTGCTGCTCCTGCACCGCAGATCAGAACGTCCGTATCAAAAGCCATTGGCTTCTCCAGTAAACAGCGTGTAATATGCACATATCACCATTAAATTGGATAAAGCAATAATTACGTGAAAAATACACACGACTCCAAGATCCTGCAGGAATTGCACAGCGCGCTCATCGACCTTGTCGACGAAATCAACCGTCCGCGCCGGGATGATCGACTGATCGAAGAAGCGGGGCTCCCGCTTGATCGGGCATTGTTTCCGCTCCTCGCCCGTGTCGGCAGATATGGACCGATTGGCGTGGTGGAACTTGCGGACCGGACGGGTCGAGATCACACGACAGTGAGCCGCCAGATGGCGAAGCTGGAGTCCCTTGGGCTGATTGAACGTCAGCCTTCGATAAAGGACAGGCGTGTCCGCGAGGCCGTGGTCAGCACGCGCGGGAGAGAGATGATTGCAGTGCTGAACCGGGCGCGCGAACGGCTGGCCAATCGCATCCTCGCGTCATGGACGGATGATGACCTCGACCAGCTGGGAAAATTGTTGCGACGCTTTGCGGACGATCTGATGCGCTGAAGCGTTTATGGTGTCGGAAGGCTGCTTTCGACCAGGGTCATTTTCTGCCGGTCGATGGTCCACAGGTGATGGCTGGAGATAACGTCCCAGTCGAAGGCCTGTCCGCGTGTGGGCAAATCATATGTGCCGACATGAAGGAGGCGCCCGCCAGCATCCGGAAGGGCGAGAACATAAAGGCTGGGGGCGTCATGTCCGGTGACATAGAGGCGGCCATCCTGACCCCAGTGTCCGCCCGATGCGCTGTGATGGCCGAAGCTGTTGAGGACGTCTTCGGGAAACAGCCACTGCTCCTGTGTGACGAAATGCGGATCCATCCGCACAAGCAGTGTGGAGCGGTGGTCACGGGGAGCTTCGCCGCCATCGCCGTCGTAATTTGCGAAACATGCCCACCAGCTTCCGTCATGCCAGTCGATCCAGGTGAGCGATCCGCGTCCGGGGCCGAAACTGTGGCTGCGGAGGTGACGCATGGTCTTCGTGTCGAACCACTCGACAGAACTCCACATCGGAACATTGGGATAGTTCGACATCGCGCAGACCAGTTCGGTCCCCTGCGTTTCGCAGCTGTTGATATGGATGAAAACCCTGCGATCACCCGACCATAAGCCTACACGCTGGCCTGTTCTTCGGTCGTATTTGCCGATTGTGCTGTTTTCGATGGCGTAGAGAAACCGGGGATCGTTGGCGACACCCTGCGTGGCTTCCCGTGCCGGCACGGTGCGCAGAATCTTTGCCGCACCCAGCATGGGGGCTTCCTCCTGAGCGAGGGCTGGGGCACTGACGGACGCGGTGAGGAGGAGGGCGAAAAATGACAGAACAAGCGTTTTCATGAGATCAGAAATCCGGCTGGAAGCGGAGGCCGAACCAGACGCTGCGTCCGGCGGGATGACGGTCCTGGATCAGGTTTTCACGCGGCCCCATCCGGGTTTCGTAACCTTCCCCCGTCAGGTTCTGGACCTGACCGGTGGCGGAAAGCCATTTGTAGAAACGGTAGCTGACCTGAAGGTCGAGCTGTCCGCGCTCCTGAAGCCACATGTCCTGCCAGCTTGCCGTGCCGGACGTGGAATAGAGGGACTTTCCGATCCGGTTATAGGCGACGCGCGCCTCGAGATGTTTGTCGGCATAAAACAGTGAGGCGTTATAGATGTGTGACGGCTGGTTCGAGAGACCGTGCACCCTGCGCTGCGAACCGTCGTCCATGGTTTCCTCGTAGAACCCCTGAAGGAAGGTCGCGTTGAAGGAAATACCGAAATTCTTCAGAATTCCGGGCAGGAAGCCGAAGCGTTGACGCATGAACTGCATTTCGACGCCACGCATGCCCGCACCGGAGGCGTTGAGGGGTTCGGAGACGACTGCAGCGTAAGTGCTCCCGTCCATCACGACATTGCCGTATGATGTGCGTGTATAGATTTCGTCGTGAATGTCTTTGTAGAAGATCCCGACCGTTACGAGGGTGTCCTTCTGCGGATACCATTCATAGGACAGGTCGTAATTCCAGGAATGACGGGGTTTGAGGTTCGGGTTGCCCTGGGAAATATTGACGGTCGCGCCGTCGAATGTGGTGCTTGTCGCGGCGCCGTAGTCTCCGTAGTTGGGGCGACCGACCGTCTCGGTGAATGCCGCGCGCAGCTTCATTGTGGGGCTGACGTTGAATGAGGCCAGAACCGAGGGGAGGAGATAATCGTAACCGGCTCCTCGCGTTTCGAACTGGTAATCGGTGACGCCGGAATTTGTTACGCCATTGAAATTTCCGATGTCGGCGCGTGTGTGGTCCCAGCGGAAGCCGCCCTGAAGCGAAACGTAGCGGTTGTGCCAGCCGGTCTGGAAGTAGGCGGCAGTGATGGACTCCTGAAGGTGATAGTAGGCTGGTTTGGTCGTTGACGTTGTGTTGGTGGTTTTGAAAAGAGATTTGTTGTTCAGGAGCTTGTTGAGGGCTTCCTGATAATTAAAAATGGGAAATTTCAGCCCCGGAGCGGATTCCAGCGTCAGGACCTTGCTCGCGAGTACTTCGTTCATGTTCCCGATTTCAGCAGCGGTTATGGCATCTTTCGGGATCCACTGGGTGTAGGTTTCACTGTTGTCCACATGTGTCATCGTCTGGGTGACGCCGGCATTCAGCCAGAAACCATGCCCGACGTCCCATCGCCAGTCGCCCCTCAGAAACCGTACGTCATTCTTGACGTGGAAGCCGTAAAACCGCCAGTAACGCGGGTTGTAGTTGTTGGCGTCATTGGCCGCGGAGAGGTCGTTCAGGGCAATGACCGGAGCGCCGTTGTTGATGGAATAATTATATCCGTAGGCAGACTGGTATGTTGTCTTGTTCGTGTTTTCGTTCATTCCGGTGTTGTATTTGATCATGGTGCGGTAGCTGTCGTCCCAGGCGATGGAGTCTGACGCGAGAAAATTCAGGTGCATCCGGTCGTTGATGTCGTAATGGATCTTGCCGTTGACGAACCATGTCCGCTGCGTCTCGGGCTGTTGTGTGATTCCGAACTGATACTGGCCGGTCGTGACGGAACCGGTGTCGGGGGTTGCGCCCTGCGTCCATGTGCCTGAGGGCATCGAAAGCGCTTCGTTGCGCGTTTCCTGATCGAGTGTGTGGAAGTAGCCGCCAAAAACCGACAGATCGAAGCGGCTGGACGGTCGATACTGGAACTTCCCGGTCAGGCTGTAGCGCCGATAGGCGTCATCAAAAGCGTAATCCTGCGAACGCACGGGAACAGCGTTGCCTTTTGCAGCCTGTGCGTCCGTGTTGGTAGGGGAGCCCACGGATGTTCCCGAGGTGCTGTAATAGTTCCAGCCGTCACCCGTCGTATCGCCCGGCAAAATCGCGTGCGAGGCGGAATGAAGTTCCTGATAGTTGCCGGAAAGGACGAAGCCGAATTCCTTGTTCTTGCCGAATACGCGCGTCAGGGCGCCGTCGACGCGCCAGTTTTCGTGCATCGGCTGGACGACACTCCCGGCAAGATTGTTCCATCCGCCGAGAAGCTGCGTATCGAAACTGTTGCCGTAATCGAATGCGCTTTTCGTCACCATGTTGACCTGACCGCCGATCCCCTGCGGATCGTTATAGGCGTCCACAGTTTTGAGAACCTGGAGTTCGCCCAGCATGGACGATGGGATGAGGTCCAGCCGTGCGCCGCGATAGGTATTGTTGGCGCTGGCAAGCTGGGCGCCATCAATGGTGATGAGGTTGTAGGAATTGTCGAGGCCGCGGATCGTGATGTTTTCGATATTGTTGTCCGACCGGTTGTCGTCCGTGCTCGGCATGACCGAAATGCCGACGATGCGCCGGGCCGCCTCGACGACGCTCAGATCGGGCACCGTGCGCATCTGGGCCGCGCTGAGCGTATCGACGATCTGCGAAGCGTAGCGTTTGGTCGAGGTGTTGTCCCGCTTTCCGGTGACATTCACGTTCTCGCTGACGGTTGCATCCCGTCCAAGGCGGCGGGCAGAGGCTGTTTTGACGCCGGAAGCTGCGGCTGTCTTGCGAAGACCGATGACAATCAGTCGGTCATGCGTGGAAATTACTTCAAGTCCGGTTCCGGCCAGAAGTTTCTCCAGAGCGGTTTGACTGTCCATGCTGCCCTGAACGGCATTTCCGGTGATGGACTGGCGCACGGGATCGGCCAGAATGATCTGCATATTGGCCTGCCGACCATAGGTAATGATCGCGCGGGAAATCGGCATGCGTCCGATATTGAATGCAGTCGATTGCGCAAAGGCCCTGTGGGGTACGAAACCGCTGGCGAGGCAGGTTGTCGAGAAGGCAAGAGCAGAAAGAAATCGTGTATGATGGATAAAGCGAGACACAGCAGGTTCGATCCCCGTTCGGCTACGTTCGCTTCAAAGATGTAAAAGATCGAAAAATCCGCCGTTGTGTTTGTGTGAAGCTTTTATGGCGTCACGAACGCATGGTTCCGGTCATGAAATTGCAATGTTTTCTTTGGAAATACTGAGGCGGACACCAAATATTTCCCTGAGAACGCGGGCGAAACCGAGAGGGTCGTCCAGCATGAAGATACCGCTGATTTTCCGGTGCGCGCAGGCAGATCCGGTCAGGATAATCTTTCTGGCATTGTAACGGTTCAGTTCGGAGATGGCCTCTACGACATCCACGGACTGGAATTCGAGTTTGCCCTGACTCCAGGCGACAGCGCGCTCCATGTCGTCGTCGCAGAGGGTTGTAACCGTAATGGAACGGGGGGTGGTCTGGATCCAGTCCCGTGCATGGAGATGGCGCTCCATCCGTTCCTGCGCGCAATGGCTCAGGGCGTGACCCTGCAGCACGAGGGCATCGCTGTCGGTTCCGGCTGCATGAGCAATCAGTTTGCTGGAAGGCTGCAAGGCGATGAAAAGCCCGTTCATGTTGATCGGGAGGGACACGCGGCGTGCTGCCAGACTCATGCGCCCCGTGAGCAGGTCGAACGCAGGGCGGCCGGTATTGCGGCGAATGCGCAGGATCGTCCCCTGATCGAGAACGATCTCGCCGCATTCCGGCTGGGTGACGTGCATCAGCCCGGAGGCCGCGTGGAAAATCTCCGAGGCATCTGCGGAGCGATGCGGGATCAGGCCTGCCCCCGCGATCCCGGCCGCTACGGCCGTACGGATAAGCGCGCGCCTTGAAAGAGCGCGGGGCGGGACGGGAGCGCGAAGCGGCATGCCCTGAAGCGCGGCCATGCGGCCTGCTGACATCCAGAGGCTCTGCGCACGCACGAAGGCTCCGCGATGGCGCACGTCTTCTGCGAGCCAGCGCTGGAGGGCTGCGGCATCGGAAACATTCAGAGGGGCGTTGTCGAGGCGTGCGACCCAATCGAAGGCGACCGCATCAATCGAGCCTATGCTCGTGTCATCATGGCTCAAAGGAGGGTCGTAACCTTCTTCATCGGGGCGGGGCGCGTTTTCGGGGGTGTCGGCCGGTCGTCGCAGAATAGTCGGCTCAGTGCGCGCAGACCACGGGCGACCTGTTTTTCGACAATATTTTCCGAAATGCCGAGCCGTTCGGAAACCTGACGTTGTGAAAGTCCTTCCAGTTTCCTCAGCAGAAGGACCTGACGACAACGTTCGGGGAGATCCTGCATCATGTGATGAAGCCGTTCGAGTTCCTGCCGGGCTTCGATCGTCCGGTGAGGACATGAGGCATCGTCCGCGATGCCGTGGACGTCGAATTCCGCCAGCGCCGTAATGGAGACAACCTTCGCCCGGCGGTACTGCTGGAGGACGATATTCCGGGCGATCCGGAAGAAATAGGCTCTGGGCGTTTGTATTGCTGCGACTTCGACATCGAGCAGAATGGCGTAGCACTCCTGAATGACGTCGTCGGTGTCGATATCACGAAAACCGCGCAGCCAGCGGCGTACGTCCGGTTCGTGAGGCAGGATCTGCTGCGAAATCCAGACGATCCGGTCATTGCAATGGAAATCCAAGGCTGACACAGCTCCAAAAAATGACGTCATGACAGACTGGCGATGCCTGCCCCGAACCGGGCCGGTTTCAGCCAGCCGGAGAGGGACGGACGGACGGAGGAAGAGAGGGGGAGCGCGCGGCGGGTACTGTCCCTGAAGCGGAATCATATCCGGGGCTTTCCGGGTCTGCCGGGTCGGGCTGCGCTGACGTCTCGGGCGGCAGGGCGCTCTCCCGCCATGCCCGATAGACAAGGTCGCGCAGCATGGCCGCCGCCGCTGCGGTGCGCTCGTAAACCAGGTGACGCGCAGCCTTGTTCTGCGGGTCTTTGAGGGCGCCGGACTGGTCGAGAGCGTAGACCGTTTCGACATCCCGGTGTGACTGCGCGAGATAGGCAAGAACGAGGTCGAAGACGTCGCCACTCTGATGCCCGAGTGGTGCGAGGTGCTGCTGCACGTCCCGTTCGGTCAGGTTGATCATTTCGACATAATCGGACTCGAAACGGCCATGGACATTATGGTCTCGGGTATAATGATGCGGGTTGGGGCCAACCCAGCCGTCATGATGGATCGTGACATGCAGGGGTTGCGATCCGTCGGCGACGTAATGCCCCATCCAGGCCACTATGAAGGCGGTATCGGTCTGAAGGGCCGATGGATCATGTCCGGCAGCCTGCGCTTCGCGGATCGCGCGCATATCTGCGACGAGGTGTTCGTATCCTTCGACCACGGCGTAAGGCAGTGTACCGGCCCAGCGGACGTTCATGCGTTTTGCTTCGGGCGAGCCGAGGGCTTCGAGGCGTTCATGTTCGCGGTACAGCGCAAGAATAAAGGCGACGCGCGAGCGGGGGATCGTTTTCAGAAAAGCGGACTGTTCGCGAAACCAGCCATGATTGGGGTCTTCGGCCATCTTTGAAAACGGCTCGCTCGCAGCCCGCCAGCTATCCGGAACGCTGGCCGAATCCGCGATCAGCGAGACCTGTTTTTTGAGGCAAGTCGGTCCGTCATCCGGAAGGGCGTTGATTGCGGTGCTGTCGATGAGGGAATGCGCTCTCTCCCCCCAGGCATAGGCCTTCAGCGGAACGCAGGCACATGCGCCCAGAACAGCAGACCATAAGAGCTTGTGTGAAAGCACGGCAGGGCGATCCGATCGGACGTTTTGCGAAATGACCTTGTAGGGAGCGTTTGGCTTTGTGTGTGTGACGGTTTGATGATCGTTCTTCTGCGTCTGCAACACATGTCCGGGGTCTCGCGTGATGAAGCGTCCGTCATTGGATCAAGGAAATGTGTGCTCCATTCTGCACTTGATCTTCGGACGCTTCTCCAGCACTGTCGCGCCTGTCAGGGGAGTCCCGCCCAGGGGACTGAGAGGCCAATTGGTGACGTCGGGAAACCGGCGCCACGGTGAGGCGACCCTTTGAACCTGACCCAGTTGATGCTGGCGTAGGAAGACCGGAGGGCGTGTCCCTCTCGGGCCGATCTGGCCTTTTCCGTGTCCGTTATTGGGCACTGGGGGCGGCGGCTCCCTTTCTGCCTCACGTTTCTTGGGTCTTTTCGAGTGCGCTTGAGGAGACACCACATGAACGCTTCCATTCCCGCTATTACGACCGGCCCTCTGCCGGCCTCCAGCAAGATCCATGTCCGGGGCATGCATCATGACATCGCGGTGCCGCTCCGGCAGATTGCGGTTTCGGGTGAATGTCCGCTGAATGTCTATGACAGTTCAGGCCCCTATACCGATCCCTCCGTCAGCATCGACATCGCAAAGGGCCTGTCGGACAGCCGGGGAAACTGGCTTCGCGATCGTGGGGACGTGGAAGAGTATGAAGGGCGGACGATCACGGCAGCTGATAACGGTTTTGCACAGGGTGACCGGCTGACACCGAGCTTTCCGCAGCAGCGTCGTCCCCTGCGGGCTGTTGGAGATCGCGCTGTCACACAGATGGCCTATGCCCGTGCGGGGATCATCACGCCGGAAATGGAATTCGTCGCCATCCGCGAGAATATCGGCCGGACGGAAGCCCTGAAAGAAGCGCGCGACGGCGAGGATTTCGGAGCCAGCATTCCGGATTTCGTGACGCCGGAATTCGTGCGGCAGGAAATTGCCTCGGGTCGCGCCATTATTCCCGCCAATATCAATCACCGCGAACTCGAACCGATGATTATTGGCCGTAACTTCCTTGTGAAGATCAATGCCAATATCGGTAACTCGGCCGTGACGTCTTCGATGGAAGAAGAAGTCGAGAAAATGGTGTGGTCCATCCGCTGGGGCGCGGATACGGTCATGGATCTCTCGACAGGCCGCAATATTCACAACATCCGCGACTGGATCATTCGCAACGCGCCCGTGCCGATCGGGACGGTTCCGCTCTATCAGGCGCTGGAGAAGGTTGGCGGAATTGCGGAAGACCTGACATGGGAAATCTTCCGCGATACGCTGATCGAACAGGCGGAGCAGGGGGTGGATTATTTTACCATCCATGCCGGTGTCCGCCTGCACATGATCCCGCTGACGGCGCGTCGCGTGACGGGCATTGTCTCCCGTGGTGGCTCCATCATGGCAAAATGGTGCCTGCATCATCATCGCGAGAGCTTCCTGTACGAACATTTTGATGAAATCTGCGACATCTGCCGCCGTTATGACGTGTCGTTTTCGCTGGGAGACGGACTGCGCCCCGGTTCGATTGCGGATGCCAATGACGCCGCGCAGTTCGCGGAGCTGGAAACCCTTGGCGAACTGACGAAAATCGCCTGGGCGAAGGACTGTCAGGTCATGATCGAAGGGCCAGGGCATGTGCCGATGCACAAGATCAAGGCCAACATGGACAAGCAGCTTGAGCACTGCCACGAGGCACCGTTCTACACGCTTGGCCCGCTGACGACCGATATTGCGCCGGGTTACGACCACATCACCTCCGCCATTGGTGCGGCCATGATCGGCTGGTTCGGCACGGCGATGCTCTGTTATGTGACGCCCAAGGAACATCTGGGCCTGCCGGACCGCAATGACGTCAAAACCGGCGTCATCACCTACAAGCTTGCAGCCCATGCAGCGGATCTGGCGAAGGGGCATCCAGGCGCGCAGATGCGTGACGATGCGCTGTCCCGCGCGCGGTTCGAGTTCCGGTGGGAAGACCAGTTCAATCTTGGTCTGGACCCCGATACGGCGCGGTCCATGCATGACGAGACCCTCCCGAAAGAGGCGCACAAGGTCTCGCATTTCTGCTCGATGTGCGGGCCGAAATTCTGTTCGATGAAGATCTCCCATGACATCCGGGCAGAAGCGGAAAAACAGGCTGGAATGGAAGAAATGGCCGGGAAATTCCGGGAAGGCGGGGCGCTTTATGTTCCCGTGACGGAACCGGCGGAATGATCCATTCCGTCCTGGGGGAGGGGGTTGCGGCGCTGTGTTGCGCCACGGCCCTTTCCGACCGGGGTCTTGACGTGGAAGTCATCGTCCCGGAGGGCAGTCCAGAGGCGGCGTCACGGTTTGCGGGGGGAATGCTGGCCCCGTTCTGCGAGGGAGAAAGCGCGCCCGACCTGATCGTGGCGCAGGGGCAGGCGGCGGTGAACTGGTGGGCGGCCCATGTTCCGGATGTCACAAAGCGTGGCACGCTTGTCGTCGCCCCGCCGCGTGATGGTGCCGAACTGGATCGTTTTGCGCGTGCCACGCAGCAGCACGACTGGGTCGTCCCCGGCGATCTGGAGCCGGATCTGGAGGGGCGATTTGCGCGCGGACTGTTTTTCCCGACCGAAGCGCATCTGGACCCGCGCAAAGCGCTTGCCAGTCTGCGTGACAGCCTGCTGGCGAAAGGCGTGACCTTCCGTTCCGGGACGCCGTGCGGTCATGTCGTGGACTGCCGGGGACTGACGTCGCGGGACAGTCTCGCCGATCTGCGCGGCGTGCGGGGGGAAATGCTGATCGTGCATGCCCCGGACGTGTCGCTGACGCGGCCGGTCCGGCTGCTGCATCCGCGCTTTCCCTGTTACGTCGTGCCAAGGGATGGGGATCGGTACATGATCGGGGCGACCATGGTGGAAAGCGCCCGGCCCGGCCCGGTGACCGCGCGAGCGGCGATGGAACTGCTTTCGGCGGCCTACACGCTTCATCCGGGCTTTGCCGAGGCTGAAATCCTTGAACTGGGCGCGGGGCTGCGTCCGTCCTTTCCGGACAATATTCCGGCCGTGCGCCATGTCGGGGGGCGGAGTTACGTCAACGGGATGTACCGCCACGGTTTCCTGATGGCGCCCGTCTGCGCCGAGCGGCTGGCGGCAGAACTTGCGGAGATTTATGCGCATGCGGATTGATCTGAACGGCGAGATCGTCAGGACACAGGCCCGGACGCTGGCCGACCTGCTGATCGAACGGGGTTTTGAAGCCCCCTGCGTGGCCACGGCCCTGAACGGCGATTTCATTGCCCGTTCCATGCGTGAGGCAACCCGTCTGGACGAAGGCATGAAGGTCGAAGTCCTGTCTCCGATGCAGGGAGGCTGACATGTTTTATGGCGTTGATCTGACGTCGCGGCTGATGCTCGGGACGGCGCAGTATCCGTCGCCCGCGGTTCTGCTGGAGGCGATCGAGGCGTCCGGCGCGGAGATCATCACGGTTTCGCTGCGGCGGGAGGGCGCTGCGGGTGCGGCGTTCCGGAACATCCTGTCCGAAAGCCGATGCCGCCTGCTGCCCAATACGGCGGGGTGTCATACGGCCCGCGAAGCCGTCACCACGGCCCGCATGGCGCGCGAAGTGTTCGGAACATCGTGGATCAAACTGGAAGTCATCGGCCATGCCGACACACTCCAGCCGGACCCGTTCGCGCTTGTCGAAGCCGCGCGTGTGCTGTGTGCGGAGGGGTTCGAGGTGTTTCCCTACACGACCGAAGACCTGATCGTGGGGGAAAAACTTCTGGAAGCCGGATGCAAGGTGCTGATGCCGTGGGGCGCGCCGATCGGATCGGGGCAGGGGCTGCGCAATCCTGAAGGTCTGCGGACCATGCGGGCGCATTTCGCCGGGATTCCGCTGGTTGTGGATGCCGGGATCGGAGCGCCCAGTCAGGCGGCGCAGGCCATGGAGATGGGGCTGGACGCCATTCTGCTCAATACGGCGGTGGCCAAGGCCGTGGACCCGGCGGCCATGGCGCGGGCATTCGGTCGCGCCATTCAGGCGGGGCGGGAAGCGTTCGAGGCCGGGCTGATGCCCAGACGGGACATGGCCTGCGCCTCGACACCCGTTTTCGGTCTGGCGGAGCTGTCGTGATGACAGTGCTTGATCCGTTTTATCTTCTGGTGGGCGACGTTGCGTTTCTGGAAACGCTGCTGCCCTGTGGCGTGCGTCTGGTTCAGCTTCGGCTGAAGGACATGACAGAGGCGGAACTGCGCCGTCAGATCCGTCATGCGCGGACGCTGTGCGCGGCACATGGCGCGCAGCTTGTCATCAATGACTACTGGCGTCTTGCACTGGAACTGGGGTGCGATTTTATCCATCTCGGGCAGGAAGACATGGAGACCGCCGATTTTGAGGCTCTGCGGCGTGTGGGGATCCGGTTCGGACTGTCCACCCACGACCCGGCGGAACTCGAACGGGCCCTGTCTTACGAACCGGCCTATGTCGCACTCGGCCCCGTCTATCCGACACTTCTGAAGAAAATGAAATGGGGGCCGCAGGGGCTGGAGCGCGTTCGGGACTGGAAAACCCGCGCCGGAGAGACGCCGCTTGTCGCCATTGGTGGCCTCACGCCGGAGCGCCTTGAAGGGGTTTTTGCGGCGGGGGCGGACAGCGCGGCCGTTGTGACGGACATCCAGCAGGCCGAAGACCCGGTGGCGCGGTGTCGGGAATGGGTCGCCGCGACGCAGGCCTACAGACGATGAGCCGTTATATGCGGCAGACCGGGCTTTTCCCCCAGGGGGAAGCTGACCAGAAGCGCCTTTTGAAAGCCCATATCCTGGTGGTGGGCGCGGGAGGGCTGGGTGCGACTGTTCTCCCTGCGCTTGCCGGAGCCGGATGCGGGCGGGTGACGGTGGTCGATCATGATCGTGTGGATGAGAGCAACCTGCATCGCCAGACGCTCTTTCGCATGGACGATATTGGCCGCTTCAAGGCCGCTTGCGTGGCCGACCGGCTGTCGGATCTGAATCCGGACTGTCAGATCGTGCCTGTGGCGGAGCGTCTGGAGCCGACACTGGCGCGGAGCCTCCTGACGGATGTGTCCGTTGTCGTGGATGCGGCGGACAGCGTGGCCGTCACCTATCTGCTGTCCGATCTGTGTGTGGAAGCGGGTCTTCCCCTCGTGAGTGCTTCGGTGCTTGGGCGGTCGGGCTATGCGGGTGGGTTCTGTGGTACGGCACCGGATTACCGGGCTGTTTTCCCGGATCTTCCCGCCATTCTGCCGAATTGTGCGGAAGCCGGTGTGATGGGGCCTGTTGTTGCGGTGCTCGGGGCCATACAGGCGCAGATGGTGCTCTCCGTTCTGCTTCAGACGCAGCCCTCTCCGCTGGGGCAGATCATGACGCTGGATCTGGAACGCTGGAGAAGTTCGTCTTTCCGGTTTGATGCTGCGGTTTCCTCCGAAGGCGATGGCCCTTTCATTCTCGGGCTTGAGGAGATCCGCGCGGACGACCGCGTTTTCGATCTGCGGGGGCTGGAGGAACAGGGACCGCCCTCCGTGTCCTGGGCCGTTCGCGGGCCGATCGAGCACCCGGAAACGGTGGCGAAGGGGATGGGCAGGACCGTTTTCGTCTGTGCCAGTGGTCTGCGGGCCTGGCGGGCTGCTAAACGCTTTTCCACACAGGCGGGTGGTCCTGCCTTCATTGCAACGACGGGACGATGAAGCGCCCTGTTCTTCTGATCGGCGGGATGGATTCCAGCGGGGGAGCTGGTCTTGCGCGGGATCTGCTGTCCGTTCAGGCGTCCGGGCAGACCGCACGCCTCGCTGTCACTGCCGTTACGGCCCAGACGGATCGTCGCGTTCTGGCGGTAGAGCCCGTCGCGCCCGCTCTTTTGGCCGCGCAGATTGAAGCGGCGCTGGAAACGGGGATCGGTGCCGTCAAGATCGGGGCCATGTTCAATGCGCCTCTGATCCGTGTTGTTGCAGCGCTTCTGCCAGATGTGCCGGTGGTGCTGGACCCGGTGCTCTGTTCAAGCTCCGGTCATGCGCTGCTGGCTCCGGAGGGCGTACAGGCTATGATCGCGCTGCTTCTGCCCCGAACCACTGTCCTGACTCCCAATCTGCCGGAACTGGCGGCGCTGGCGGCTGCCCTGGGGATGGATCCGGCCTCGGAGCGCGAGGCGGTTGTGGACGTGCTGCTGTCCCGGGGCTGTCGGAGTGTTCTGCTGAAAGGCGGGCACGATCTGCCGTCGTCGGTTTCTGAGGATATCCTGTACGCGGCAGGCTCTTGTCCCTTGGCCTTCCGCTCACCGCGCTTTTCCTTCGAGCTGAGGGGAACGGGCTGTCAGCTCGCCAGTGGTCTGGCAGCCGGACTGGCCAGAGGACAAAATGTGCCCGAGGCCATCAGGGCTGCGCGTTGTGGAGTTGAGGCGCGTTTCCGCAACGCCGGGTGAGCGTCTTTTCAGAGGATGGCCCTGATCTGCTGTCCGAATAAATTCCTGAGATTTTCCATTTCCGCGCGGTTCAGATTGGCGAATTTCAGGATAAATTCCTCATATGAAAACGATCCTCCGGAATTGAGGATATAATAAACCATGTCGGCTTCCGAATATTCATTTTCGCCGTGGAATGTCGTGTCTGATACTTTTTCCGAAAAATGGAATTTTCTCTGATCCTCGGCACCGTCCTCCGTGAATTCCAGTCTGCTCCCCTCGGACGGAGATGTCAGATATTTCCCGGTTTTTGGAGATTTTATGAAGATGGAGGCATCCATCGCGTTTGATTCGAACTCTAGGTCGTAACAATATGTATGGCAGGAAGAATTTTTGATGTGAAAATGGATATTTGAAGACACAAGAGAGGGATCTCTGAAAATCCAGATCCTGTTGCCGGCATACGGGATTGCGGCCAGAACCTGTTCGCTCCCTTCTCCCTGGCTGAGATATCCATCAATCCTGTCGACGGAAAGATCGTCACCCCGAAAGTTCTTCAGGTGGAAGAATTCTGTTTTTCTGGTGGGCAATACGGGGTTTCTTCCCCGCTCCAGAGAGTTTCCCCGGACGAGGAAATCATGCATGGACGCATGGAAGACGGCCTTCTTGATATTGGCACAGACGGCATTGGCCGCAGTCACCCGGTCCGGATCCTGGGGTGCATGACTGTCGTTGCGATCAAAATGGGACCAGTAATCAGGGCCGTGTGATGTTTCGGGGTCGGGGCGGTTTCTGAACCATTCGACAAAATGTTCCCGCGATCGGCAGATATAGTGGTTGATTCTGGCTTTTTCCCAGACAACCGCTTTCGTTTCTTCAGACGTCCATTCAACGGGCCGTCCCAGAGCATCCACATAATTGCCGTAGGACAGGCCGAACCTGTGAGACGATCTGACGGCAGGATCGACGGCCTCGGGCCTTACGAAGCTTTTGACGAGGGTGTTGTCCTCGAAATCGGCTTTGGATCTGTAGGTGAAGGCCTGATAGGTAGGGACCCTGTCCTTCAGAATTTTCTCTGAACTTCCGTATATGCACCAGTTCAGGGCAATGGCGGTATCGGTCTCGCTGAAGTTGCCCAGAAAAGCATTGATGTCATCAGAGCCATCAATGCTGACATATTCGTCGCTATCGAGCATGGTGATCCAGTCGTAGCGGCCTCTGGCTTTTCCGATGGCGTCAAAATAGCTGTTCTGTTTTCTGTCGTGGTAAGAACCGGGGATCGCAGATGTCCTGAAGACTTCGACGCCATAAATTTCGGCGCAGGATTTTGCTATGTCAAAAGTGCCGTCTGAGGACTGATCATCATAGACGAAAATCCTGTCGAACCCCAAAGAGATGTGCCAAGATAACCATGCGATGATGTCATGGGCTTCGTCTTTTACAAAGAGTACTACTGCGGATGTTTCTTTTTTCACGACGAATACCCTGTGTACTGTTGGTGCTGACATCAATTCGGTTCAGACTATATCCTGAAAAACAATTCTCCAACTCAATCGAAGCCACGTTGCATCAGTCGTGCTGAAGCCGTCGGGGGAAGGCGGCCGGATTGAAAGCCGCGAGCAGGATACCCCCCAGTGCGATTACGACGGAGGCGGGACAGAGCACCGCAAATCCCAGTGTATTGAGAAGATGGCCGCCAATCGCCGAGCCCAGCAGGATGCCCATATTGCTGCTGCTGTTGACGGCAGCGCCCGCCACATCCGCACTGGTCGCCCGGGCACGGATGGCGCCGGACATGACGAAGGGAATGATGGCGGCATAGCCCATGCACCACAGCCCGACTGCCCCAACGCTTGGCCAGGCGGACAGCAGGTGTCCATAGACCAGGGTCATGCCGGTCAGCATGGCGATGCCGCCGCCGAACAGCCCGCCCGCAGGCCAGCGATCCACGACCTGTCCCGCCGCCCACAGACCGAAAATGCTGACAACGCCCGTGATGAGGAGCGCAATGCTCAACAGGTGTTCAGGCAGGCCATGCGCCAGAAGCAGCGGGGAGACGTAAGTATAGAGCAGGTTATGCGCGAAGAAGAAAATGGCGTTCACGCCGATCACGATGCCGAAAATCCGCGCGGCATGTGGCGACCGGATGGTCGGGACCTTGAGGGCCTTGGTATCGGCTCCGCGAACGGGTGGTAGGTAGAGCGCGATGAAGATCGTCAGCATCGCGGCCAGCGCTGCGATGACGTAGAGCGCCACGCGCCAGCTTGTGAGCTGGCTGATCGCGGCGGCTCCGGGAACGCCCAGAACCGAACCCAGCGACGTCCCTCCAAAAACAAACGAAATGGCGCGGCCTGTCATGCGTTCGGGTACGAGATGGGCGGTGTAGGCGGCGGCAATGGACATCAGCAGCGCATGGGACAGGCCGCCCAGTGCCCGGCCGATGCAAAGGACACCGAAGC
This sequence comes from Gluconobacter albidus, assembly GCF_002005485.1. Classification (NCBI taxonomy): domain Bacteria; kingdom Pseudomonadati; phylum Pseudomonadota; class Alphaproteobacteria; order Acetobacterales; family Acetobacteraceae; genus Gluconobacter; species Gluconobacter albidus. The sequence goes on from NZ_CP014689.1 coordinate 191,069, forward strand.
TTGGTGCCATGGCGGAAATCAGGTTGGAGACGACATATCCGCCAAGACAGAGCATCATGAGCATCTTGCGGTTCATGCGGCTCGTGGCGATGGTGATGGGGACGGCCCCGAAAGCGACAAGCAGGGCATAGGCGCTCACGGCCAGTCCGGCATGGCCTTCGGTGATGTTGAAGGACTTGGCCATGTCGATCAGCAGACCCACCGGAGCAACCTCGGTCGTCACGGCAATGAAGGTCGACGCGAACAGGGCGCAGAGACCCGCAATGGTCGGACCGGAGAGCGTTTTGAACACGATGCACTTCCTGACTGGAACGGTGACCTGAGCGTCCCGAACGCGAGGGCTTTTGGCACTTCGGGCGCATCACGGAAACCTAAAAATTCAGCGTGCGATCATGATTGTTCGCAGGGTGGCAGAATGGTCCGCAGGGCCCGGTTTTGCAGGGATTTATGAAGATGTCCGGTTTCGTTTTTCCGGTATGATATTCCGGATTCGGTGATCCGTTTTGGCAGATGTCCGGAAGGGGATTTCCGTACCCGCCTCCCGTATCGGGGGCTGAAAGTGTTTCGTATGTTTTCATAATGGCTTTTTTTGCCGGAATGAGCGGAATGCCTCTATGTTAATAAGAACTATTCTCATATAGGCTTGCATCAGTCCTTCTGTGGGAAGGCACCGGTAAACGATCACTTGAAAGTGCGGATGATGCAGGCAGGGAATAATATGACGTCGCGTTCCCGCCAGGGAACGGGGTTCAGAAAAACCCTGTATGTGATCGCACTTCTGTCCGGCGGATGGGAGGAGGCTGTGGCGCAGACCGCGCCTGCGGATCTCTCTGCGACGGGACAGGAGCAGAACGGGACGCCTGCGAAGAAAAAGCCCTCCCTTCAGGGGCGTTCTGCCGTTGCGTCTGATTCGGATGTCCCCGGTAGTGTTGAACAGCTTCTGGTTCATGGACATCGTGCAACCGCCGCCACGGACGGTACCGGCACCTATACCGTGCGTGCGGTGTCCACGACGCGCATGCTGCTACGGCCAGAGGACGTGCCGCAGTCGATTTCCGTCCTGAGCACGCAGCAGATGAAGGACCAGAATCTTTTCACGGTCGATAACGCGCTCAAACAGGTCGCGGGCGTCAACGTCAATCTGTATGGCGATGGTACGGCGGGATTTTCTTCCCGTGGTTTTTCGCTGGCCGCGCAGTATGACGGATCGCCCGCGACCGGTGGGTTCCAGTTTTCCCAGCAGTTCGATCTTGCGATTTATGACCGGATCGAGGTTCTGCGCGGCCCGGATGGCGTGTTGCAGGGCTCGAGCGCGCCGGGTGGCAGTGTCAATTTCGTTCATAAGCGCCCGACCGAAACATTTCAGGGAAATGCGTCTTTCAGTGCCGGATCATGGGACAACTATCACGCCACGGTTGATGTGGGGGGTCCGATCGGAAACTCGAAAATCGTGTCCGCCCGCCTTGTCATGGCCGGGACCGACCGCGATTTTTTCTATAAAAACGCCTATGACCGTCGCTGGACGATTTATGGCGTGACGGACATCCATATTGACCGCCACACCACACTGACCGTTTCCGTCACGTCGCAGTCCAACGACACGACCCGCTATATGGGGCTGCCGCGGATGAGCGGGACGGGCGCGGACCTCAATCTGCCGCGCAATACGTTCATTGGGTCGGACTGGAACAAGGGGCAGGTGCCTACGACCGAGGTCATGGCGCAGCTCGAACGGCGGTTTGGCGCGGGTTGGGTCGGGCGTGTCACAGGGCGGCACAGAACGGCCGATACCGATCTGCAATACAGCTATATCAACGCCTATAATGCCAAGTCCCAGACAGCGAATTATGTGGCGGCCCGCTCCATTTACAGCGAGACCAATGACGGTGTGGACGGGTATCTGACCGGACCGCTGCACCTGCTGAACCGGACGCATACGCTCATGATCGGCACGAATTATAACCGCTATGTCTATGAAGGCGGCGGGGCAAGCGTCAATTCTCGCACGAACGCCGCTCTGGCCGGTCTGCCGATCAGCGACTATGGCGCAATTTCAGGCGCCATTCTTCCCTCCGTCAAAAGCCGCAGCTGGCAGCCGACCGAACAGTGGGGAGTGTACGGACAGGGGCGCTTTCAGCTCATGCCGAGCATTTTCCTGACGCTGGGCGGTCGTATCAGCGGATATGTACAGAAATCGCGCGATCTGGTGCCGGGTGCCGTGACCAGCACGTCCATTGACCAGCAGGGCATCCTTACGCCCTATGCCGCGCTGGTCTACCACCTCCTGCCTCACATCACCCTCTATGCCAGCTATACGGACACGTTCAGCCCCCAGTCCGCCTATGGTGTGGATGGGCGCCAGCTTCAGCCGGTACGGGGCGGGCAGCTTGAAGGCGGCATGAAAGGTGCCCTGTTCAACCAGATGCTGACTTTCACTCTGGCGGGATACAAGATCGTGCAGCGGAACGACGCCATCGCCAACAGCGATCTGGACCCGACCTGTGGGCCGAGCCATACCGCCACCTGTTACGTTGCAGCGGGCAAAACGCGCAGTCAGGGGGCGGAAGCCGAAGTGATCGGCCGGCCTCTGCCGGGATGGGACATCAACGCCAGTTACACCTATAATGACAACCGCATCGTTGATGATGGTACGCCCTCGAATGCAGGTCTCACCTATGCCGGGAACTCGCCGCGCCATCTGTGGAAACTCTGGACGCATTACCGGTTCGAACCCTACCAGGGGGCGCAGAAAAACATCTGGAGCATCGGGGGCGGCATCAATGCACAGAGCGGGACATTCGGCACCAACCGCCTCGTGACGCAGTCCGGCTACATCACGGCCTCGGCGCAGGTCGGATATCAGTGGAACCGCTATCTGGCCCTGACAATGAATCTCAACAACATCTCCAATACGCGCTATTATCAGCGCCTCGGCAATTTCTATTATTACAACTATTACGGTGAGCCCCGGAATTTCATGTTTACCCTGCGCTCGAATTTCTGATGACCGTCAAAGCCTCCACAGTCGTACGCCCCCGTCGTTCCGGGGGCCGTATGTCATCGCCAGCGCGTCGGTGGATCTGGCGGGCGGTGTCGGTATTTGTGCTGGTCTGGATGGCGGCGCATTTCATCACGCTGGGCGCCCTGAAATGGGGCCCCTCCGTGCGGCATGATGCGACGGTTCTGGGGCAGATGATTGCCGTTGCCGCGTTTCCTCTGCTGTTTCTGCTGGCTTTCGGAGCACGCAATCCGTTGCGCGGTGGGATCATTGCCGGGGCCGTCGGCGTTGTGGCCCTTCTGGCCGTCCTGTTGCATCCCTGATGCAGGATACGCTCCGCACCCGGATGGGATGGCTGCATGCCTGGGTCGGTTTTGCCGCAGGGCTTCTGCTGTTCTGCGTTTTTACGTCAGGCTGTCTGGCGGTGTTCGACACCGAACTGACGCGATGGCTCCAGCCCGAAGCTCCACCGCAGACCGCTGCATTTTCTCCCCGGTCTCTGGACCATGTGCTCCCGGCCGTGCACGACCTGCTCGCGCAGGGCGAAAAGCCGTTCGTAACCCTGCCTTCCGCGCGGGATCCCTATCTGCGTCTTGAGCATCATGACGGGCATGAATTCCTGACCGTTCCGTACAATCCACAGACCGGAGAGCGTCTGAATGTCCGTGCGACGGCGGGGGGAACGTTCTTTTACGACCTGCATTACACGATGCGTTCCGGCGTTTACGGAGAAACGGTTGTTGCGTTTGCGGGTCTGGCGCTTCTGCTGACGATCGGCTCGGGCATCATCATCCACCTGAAGGGGCTTGTCTCGGATCTGATGCTCCTGCGTCCTTTTGCCGCCAGGCTACGGGCATGGCTGGACGTGCATGTGGTGGCGGCTGTTGTGTTCCTGCCGTTCATTCTCCTCATGGCCTATAGCGGGACCTTCATCCGTGCACGGACGCTTTTTCCGCCCGTGTCCTATCTCGCATCCCTTGAAAACGCTTTCCGGGTCTCTGCTCCGTCTGCGGCTCACAGGCCCGAAAAACCAGCCGTTCCAATCCCAGAAGCTTTTCCGCCGCTGGCTCCGCTCGTGGCGGAGGCTGAACGTACGATTGGGGCCGGCCAGACCGGATATATCCTGTTCCAGCCGCAGACCATCCTCGTCTCGCGGACTGACTCTTCTGGTCCGTTGCTGACGCGCGAGCATGTCGATTTCAGCCCGGTGGACGGTCATGTTCTGCGTCATGTCCTGCTGCCCGGCGCCATCACCCATACGGAACAGGTTCTGAAAGGGCTGCATTATGCGCGCTGGACGGGTGTGGGTATGCGGTGGCTGTATTTCCTCTTGGGAGCCATGGGCGCCGTCATGTTCGCGAGCGGGTCCATCATTTTCCTGATGAAACGTCGCCGTCAGTCGGGGGAGCGGATCATGTTCCGGATCGCCGAGGGGCTGGCCATTGGCAGCGTTGTAGGTCTGCCGATGGGCGCGCTTGCTTTTTTCTGGGCCAACCGTCTGTTGCCCATCTCTTTGCCAGACCGCCCACTGGCTGAAGGGCACGTTTTTCTGGCTGTCTGGGTGCTCAGTGTCGTTTCCGGAATGGCATGGAGTCTTTTTGGTCGTCCGCTTCAGGGCTGGAAAATCCAGCTTTTCTGTCTGGGAGGACTGGGTTTTTTCCTGACCCCACTAGACCTTGCGACCCGACCGGGTGTTGCGTTTTTTCATGTCCCGACGGTTTTCGCCGCAACGGATCTGGTGGCGCTGTTTCTGGCCTTCGTCTCATTTCAGATGGCGCGCCGGCTGTGATGATCGCTCTGTGTATATTTCTATGGAGCCTGTTTCTGCTGCTGCAGGCCTGTCATGAGCCGAAAATGCTGCGTTTTGCGCGCCTTCAGAAACCTGCATGGCTTCAGAGGACACGGGCTCTCCGGTTTGTATTGCCTCCCGTGGTGCTGGGTGTGTGTGTTGCGGAGCGTGCCTCCACGGCAATTCCGGTTTGGGTTGCGACCTTCTCGGTTGCGGCGCTGCTCGTCGCGCTGGGCTGGGCCGGGTTGGCCCGGTACAGGGAGCTTCTGCTTACAACCGCCGAAGTCCGGGCTGCAGCACTCAGGAAAGAGTGAAGATCCGGACCGTCAGGGGCATGGTGTGGACGTGTCGGAAATGTCAGGCGGGGAAGGGTTTTCTTCGTGTGCGAAATGCACCACGCGGTCTCGGCCTGTCTGCTTGGCGGCATAAAGGGCATTATCGGCCCGGGCCAGAAGATCTGTCCGGCTGATGCCCGTCCCGGGGCACAGGGCCGCGCCGATGCTGAGTGTTGCAGTGATGCCTTCCTCTCCGATCACATGCGTTTCGGCTGAGAAAGCGTTGCGGAGGCGCTGGGCCGTGGCGAGCATCTCGTCAACACTGCCGCACTGGAAAACAACGACAAATTCGTCTCCGCCAATGCGGAACAGTGTTGTTGTGGGGTAAAGGAGATCTTTACAGACACGACCCATGGCGATGATGATCTGATCCCCGATCGCGTGGCCATGCACGTCGTTGATGTTTTTGAAATGGTCGATATCGACCATGAGAAGCGCTTCGTGGGCGCAGTTTTTTCCGTCATTTTCCAGCCATGCCTGAAAGGCCCGGCGGTTGCCGCCTCCTGAAAGAGGGTCCTGAAGGATCAGTTCCTGCTGCTGGAAGGCCAGTTGCTCCCAGGGAATGGCGATCATGCCCAGAGCGAACAGGGCTACTTCGATGACGGTCAGGAAATTATAACTCGCAACCGCCCAGATGGTGGCCGGAGCAGCGCCCAGCGGGGCCGGCATCCACACAACGAGCGCCACCAGCAGGAAATAAAACCCTGCATAGAGGATCAGAAGCTTCTGTAAGCTGCGTCGTGCGGGCGTTCTGATCTGGGTGGGATGTCTGAGGTCCCGAACTGCGAAAACGTGGAGCAGGGCAAGCGTGGTCAGGCGAAAGGCCGTGCTGAGCACATGGAACAGCCCTGTTCGGGCAGAAAGTACAGAAAGGACAAAGAAGATGAAGCAGGCCAGCAGGACCGGCAGAAGCCGCGGGCGGTAGCCGAGTATGATACGCATGGCCTGCCATGCGGCTCCGTAGGCCATGATCATGAATAGGGAGATCATCCGTGGTCCCCACTGTCCCGGCAGAAGGGACTGGACAGTCGAGAACAGGCCGGAGACCGCCCCCAGAAAGAACGGGGCTCCATACCACGCCATGCGGGACCATCGTCTGCCGGAAAACTCGGCCAGGATGAAGTGAATGCCCAGAAGCAGGAAAATAACCGTGCTGTACCCAAGCAGAGTAGGCGGATCAGGAGTCATTGATGATGCATGGGTTATTGAACAGGCTGCACGGGCCACTCCCGAAAAAGCTGATAGACAGTCTTCGATTCCTCAAGGGGATAATAAAGACATCCCGACCTTACCTTGAGGTTAATGGCATTTTTCAGGCTGGGTATTCCTTGGGTCTGTGATGGAAAAAGGTGACGGATCCGCGGGCTTCCTGCATAGGAACGTTTTTGTTATCTCCATGATGTCGGGTGATATGTCTCCTGAAAAATGCTTTTCCGAAATGATTCTGCGGCAGTGATGACGCGTCTTTTTCCGCTCTGGGCCATTGTGGTGTCCGGGCTTGCCCTTCTCCTGCCCGGACCGTTTCTGACACTCGTTCCCGTCATCACGCCGCTTTTGGCGTTCGTCATGTTCACGATGGGCGTTTCCCTGACCCCGGCCGATTTCGGGCGAATTCTCCGCAGGCCCGCGCCGGTTCTGGCAGGGGTGGGGCTGCACTATCTCGTCATGCCGCTTGCGGCGTGGGGGATCGCGCATCTGCTGGGACTGTCGCCTGCGCTGATGACGGGCATGGTGCTGGTAGGGTGCGTGTCGAGTGGTACGGCGTCCAACGTCATGATCTATCTGTCACGTGGGGATGTTGCGCTTTCCGTCAGCATCAGTGCGTTTTCAACGCTCGTCGGGATCGTTGCGACGCCGCTTCTGGTGCGGTTCTATGTCTCGGCGGGCGTTGCGGTGGATAGCTGGGCGCTGTTTCGCAGTATCGTGACGATGGTGGCACTTCCCGTTCTGGCGGGGGTTGTGCTCAACACGTTCTGGCATCGGGCGGTTCGCCGGGTCGAGCCTGCACTTCCGCTGGTGGCCATGGTGTCAATCCTGCTCATTATCGGGGCGATTGTCGCGGGGGTGGGGCCGTCTTTGAAAGAGGCTGGTCCGATCATGCTGCTGGCTGTCATCCTGCATAACGGGATCGGGCTGCTGGGGGGCTACTGGGGCGGACGGCTGCTCGGTTTTGATGAAAGTGTCTGCCGGACTCTGGCGCTGGAAGTCGGGATGCAGAATTCCGGCCTGGCTGCGACGCTGGGGCGGCTTTATTTCTCTCCGCTGGCCGCACTTCCGGGCGCGGTTTTCTCCGTCTGGCACAATGTTTCAGGGTCCATTCTGGCGTCGCTCTGGGCGTCGCGGCCTATTGTGCGGAAAGACCCGCCGTGTTGACGAGGAACACCATGTCCGTCGCGCGCGTGACCGCCACATAACAGAGCTGCTGCGTCTCCAGCGGGTTCTGCCGGGCGCGACGGCCGATGTCGCCGAGATCCACGAACACGTTTTTGAACGTGCTGCCCTGCGCCGTATGGACCGTCATGGCATAGATCGCCTGAAGCTGGAGCAGGGCGTTGTGGAAGGCGAAACGGTGACTCCAGCGTCGGTGCTGCTGTTTCGCTTCCTGCACCAGACGCCGGTCCACGGCCTCCAGATCCTTCGGGTTCTGCACGATATGGCCGGTGATTTCCTCGCCCGCCATCGTTAGCAGCGTGACTTCCCATGACGCCAGATCGGCGACCCAGGCTGGAACGTCCTTGCACAGCTCGAACTTGTAGGACAGCCGACCGGGCTTGATGTCCATGACGAGGACTTCCTCGTTCGTGGCGATGGCCTGACGTGGGCCGCTTTCTTCTTGCTGGATGGAAAACGGTGCGCGGGACACCACGCGTTCGCCGGGCATGAAGGGGGTGGGTGTTTCGTCGCCATAACGCCAGAGCCGGACCATCCGGTTGATCTGATGCACCCGTGCATTGGTCCAGCACAGATAGCGGCACCAGTCGTTATCGGCGTCGAACGCATCGGACAGGAACGCCTTGCGGACCCAGCTTTCCACATCCTTGGGCAGGAACAGGCCGGTCTGTTCCTGACGGGCATCGCGGACCCAGCTCCAGTCGGCTTTACTGCCCTGACTCTGGCGGATGAGGGTCGCGGCTTCGAGGATCGGATTGCCTGCCGCCTGTCGTACGACGGTGTCGAGATGGGAGCGGGAGGGCACGGAAAACGAGGGGGAGGCGGCTTCTCCAACAGGCGGAAGCTGTGCCGGGTCGCCTACGAACAGCACGAAGCAGTAGCGCAGCAGATCGCGGATCCAGTTCATCAGTTCCGCCGAAAGCATCGAACATTCATCGACGATCACGATGCCATCGGCGATCGTCTGCGGCCGCTTGGAGCGCACGAGGGTTGTGGTCGTGCCCTGCGAGGAGGGCTGGAGGCTCAGCAGGCTCTGGATGGTGCGGCAGTCCACGTCCCGGTCCACTTTCGAGCGTAGGACGGCGGTGGCCTTGTGGGTGGGGGCTGTGATGGCCACCACCTTTTTCTCGCCCATGAAATGCCGGGCCACGGCCTGCATCAGCGTCGTTTTGCCGCTGCCCGCATATCCTGTCAGCAGATGCGTCGGCCGTCCTGCGGCATGGGCGGCAATGATTTCATCGAGCGCCTGCCGCTGGGAGGGGGTGAGCATGACCATGGGGGGCTTTTCTCACATTTTTCCAGCACATGCCATTGCTTCTCCTGTCCAAGGCGGCACAGTCTCAGCCGTGAAAAGCAGGGAGAAAGCCGGATTTATGGATGTCGCGTCGAATGCCGTTTTCTGGCAGGAAAAATGGGAACGGGGAGAGACGGGCTTTCATGAAGCGGGGGGCAATCCGCTTCTGACCCGCCATATCGCCGCGCTGGACCTGTCTGCCGGAGCGCGGATTTTTGTGCCTCTGTGCGGCATGAGTCAGGACATGGTCTGGCTTGCGGGGCAGGGGTATCGGGTGATCGGATGTGAACTCAGCGATATCGCGGTCAGGCGTTTTTTCGATGATCTCGGCGTCACGCCCGATGTTGTGCAGGCAGGTTTGCTCCGGTGTTTCTCAGCCGGTGCCATCAGCGTTTTTGCAGGCAATATTTTCGATCTGACGCCGGAGGTCCTTGGCCCGGTGGAGGCCATTTATGACCGTGCCGCGCTGATTGCCCTGCCAGAAGATCTGCGCCGGGCTTATGTCGCCGGTCTTCTTGCCCTGACCGGCCCCGTGCCAGAGCTGCTCGTGACATTGGCATACGATCAGTCCCGCCTGAAGGGACCGCCGTTTTCCGTGGATGAGGGTTTTGTGCGCGAGGTCTATGGCGAGGCTTACGAGATCCGGCGTCTGGAAAGCCGGGAGGTCCCAGGGGGCTTGAAAGGACGGTGTCCGGCTACCGAAAATGTCTGGAAGTTCAGCCCGTTGCCGGCGCGTTCCTGAAACCTGTGTCCCTTCCCCGGAGAAAGCGGGGAAGGGGTGTGTTGTGTTCAGAAGGCTGCGGACACTGTTCCGAAGAACATGCGCGGAGCCGTGGGGTAGCCGGTATAGGTGTTGGCGTCGCCGGCGGCGATCGTGGACCAGGAGCGCGCATTCGTCAGGTTGCTGGCGTTGAACTGGAGCTTGAGACTGTTCATGTGTGGGATCTGGTGGAACGTGTAGCTGGAACTGAAGGCGAGCTGCACGCGCGGTGGCACCATGACGCTGTTGGTGATGGTCCCCGGACGGACGCCCATATAGCTGCCGCTGAACTGGGCGTTGAAGCCGCCCTGATTGTAGTTGACGGCGAACTTGTCGGACCATGCCGGAATGGCCGGAACCTTCTTGTCCTTGGTGGCATAGAGCGTCGCGCCATCCATGAAGTCGTTGCCGTAGATGCTGCTGACATAGGACACGGCGTCATAGATCGAGAAATGCGGTCCGAAGCGCAGCGTAAACGACATGTCCATGCCGTTTGTCGAGACGCTGCCGAGGTTCGCCACCGTATTGCCGACGCCTGAAATGCCCTGACCCGGCGGTGAAATGGTGCCGAGGCGGTTGAAGAAATCGACGTGATAATATTCGAGCTGTCCGCTGATCCCGGTCAGGATGCGCGTATTGATCGGATGGCTGGTGCGGATGCCGGTTTCATAGGTCCAGGACGTTTCCGGCTTGCCGCTGCGCTTGAACTTCTCGAAATCCGCCTGATCGGACACGGCCCACGGAGACGTCGAGCCGTAGCCGGTGGCGGCGAAGGAGTTCATGTTCTCCTGAATATTGGCAAAGAGCTGTTCGTGCTGTGTGACATTCCACAATGCACCGAAAGCGGGCAGGAACGGTTTGTAAGACGGAATGGTGCCGCCCGCGACGGTGTGGGTGCTGGTATCGACGATTGTTTTCGCTCCCTTCACCGAAGAGGCGAGGGACTGCGGCAGGGCGGCCACCGGGAGGGTGCCGTTCGTATAGACCATCTCGGACTTGAAGCCCGCCGTCAGCGTCAGGCGTGACGTCACCTTCCAGCTGTCCTGAAGATGTGTGACGAAGGTGTTGGTGTAGAACGCGTTGTTCCACTGCGTGAACAGCGGGTTGGTCGGCCGTGTATAAGGCGTCAGCGTGTCGTTCTGCGTCAGCGGATACCAGTAGCGGCCCTGTTCGTTGTTGTTGCGCTCATACCAGCCACCCAGCTCGATGTTGTGATGGCCGAGACGATAATGCAGCGTGCTGATCAGACCGCCGCGATAGTCGCTGTATTCCGTGGTGCGGACGGCGAAACCCGTGCCGCCGGTGGCGTTCCAGACCTTCGGATCAATACCCGCGACGCTGTAGGTGAACTGCCCGTTCTTGATGTATTTCGTGCCGGTCGGGTCGAGATAGGAGCCTAGGATCGTCAGGATTGCATTCGTGCGAATGGAGGTCGCGACAACGCCTGCACCGTCGTCATAGTGGAAGTAAAGCTGGTTGTCCCAGTTCAGGTTCGGGGAGAACCGGTGGGAAATTTTCAGATAGGTCAGGTAATCGGTCCGCTGTGCGGCGGAGAAGTAATATTTGTTGTTGGGCGTCGCCGGGCCGGCTTTTGTGGAGCTCTCAGCCGGGTATCCCGCCATGGCGGCGTTCAGATCAGGGAAGAAGGCCCCGCGGGCATACAGGTCGGTCGGGGCGGTCAGACCCTGCGTGTTCGGCTCGGCCTTGTTCTGCCAGTCGAAATAGGCAGTGATGGTTGTGTTTTCGCCCTTATGGACGAATTTTCCGTTCACCTGATAACCGCCCTGCCGGTTGGCATTGCCAAGATTCCACGGACGGGCGTCCTGACGGGCAAACGCCATATAGGCGGAATTGCCGTTGCCGAAATTGCCCGTATCGACCCGCGCGAATGTCCGGAATGTGGAATAGCTGCCAAAGGTCTGGTTGATCGTGGCACCGGCCTTCTGCTTCGGATCGCGCGTGGTGAATTCGATTGTCCCGCCCAGATTGCTGGTCGAAGCCGTGCCCAGCGCACCGGCGCCTGACGACAGGGATGTCGATCCGATGTCTTCACTGATCGCTGCGCGCTGCGGGGACAGGCCGTTATAGTTGCCGTAAGCCCCGGCGCCGAGCGGCACGCCGTCCATCGTGTAGCCGAGCTGGTTCTGGTTGAAACCATGGACGTAGATGCTGGAGTTCTGTTCGTTGTTCCCCCAGGGATCGACGTTGGTGAACGTGACACCCGGCAGCAGATCCAGCGCCTGCATCGGGCTCTGGCCCGGCATGAGCGTCTGCATTTCGTCGCCGCTGACACTCATGACCGAGCGTGTGCGGTGGCCGGTGGCGACGATCTGTTCGATGTCATGCGCCTGCGCTTCACGCAGGCGCTGCGACTTTGGGCGCGCGGAGGGGTCCTTGCGGATGATGACGCCGCCATCCGGCATGGCCTCGGCCTTCAGTCCGCTTCCCCGCAGCAGGCGCCTGACCGCATCGTCGGGCGACAGCGTGCCGTCCACGGCAGGGGCGCGCAGATGGGCCACGGCATCGGAGGTGAAGATGATGTTGCGGCCCGTCTGATGCCCCAGCGTCACGAGGGCCTGCGCCATGGACTGCGGCGCGATGTGCACCGGAGCGGCGGGTGCGGCGAAAGCGCTGGACAGCGAGTGCGTCAGAATGGTCGCGCCTGCCGACAGAAGCAGAACGGTGCGGCGGGGGTAACGGGAGGGCGGGGTCATGGGGCTCGTTTCCTGTCGTCGGGCCTGAAAGCGGTCTCAACAGGAAGACAGATGAAAAACCAAAAACCTCAGCGTTATGCAGCGGTTTTCATCGAAACGTCACAAAGCGATGATTTCATACGTGTTGTGGGCCGGGCGGATCCGCAGGGGCAGAAGATGCGGGAGCATCTGCAAAAACGCATCCCCCTGACGCACGTGATACACGCCGCTCAGGCGCTGCGACGCCAGGCGCGGCGCGGACAGGACAATCTGGCGTGAAGCGTAGCGGTTGATTTCCTGAATGACGTCCGCCAGTGGCTGGTTGCGGAACACCAGTTCGCCCCCCTGCCAGGAGAGCAGCGTCTCCAGATCGGGGTAATCAATGTTCCAGCCTCCGTTGCGATACATCCGCAGGCGCTGTCCGGGCATCACCCAGCGTCCCGTTTCACGCAGGGTTGCGGCGGTCAGGAACACCTTGCCCCGGATGGCCGTGACTTCCGTATTGCCGCGATTGATGCGGATATCGGCAGAGGTCTGGTCATGAAGCTGTACCGTCATGCCATCGGCGGAAAGATGAAACGGGTCCGGCCCTGCAACCGAGAGCAGGATCTGCCCGTGACACAGCCGCGCCTGCTGTCCGTTCGGCCCCACTACGAGGCGCGTCTGGGTGTCGAGGCGGCAATCCGTCCGGGGCGTGAGGTGGACATCGCGGATGCTTCCGATCCCGGTCTCCTCGATCCGGCGCGCATGTGCGCCCTCCCACGGGGGAACGGCCAGAAAGACCGTTGCCACCAGTCCGGCCAGCGCATGACGCCGACTGAGGACGGGGCGTCGGGCAGTTTGAACCGGTTTTGCAACGACGTGGGGCGTGCGCGCGCCTCCGGAGAGTTCCCACAGTTCCGTCAGATGTTCGAAAACCGGTCCGTTCCGGGGATCGCTCGCCAGCCAGTCGCGGAACATGTCATGGTCGAGGGGCGTGCAGTCCTCGGCATGGAGGCGTGCAATCCATTCTGCCGCGCGGAGTTTGATGACATCCATCAGATCGGTATTTCAGTGATCCATCCATGTTGAAAGGAAGATCAGCGCCTTTGCGATATGTTTTTCAACGCTGCTTTCACTGATCGCCAGCGATTGCGCAATATGGCTGTACTTCATTTTTTCCACACGGTTCATCAGGAAGATCTGTCGGGTCCGGTCCGGGAGCTGTTCGCAGCCTTCATGAAAATGCGCCAGCCTTTGTGTTGATTCGTAAATGTCCTCCTGCGAGGGCGCGGGATCGGCGACATTGACGAGCGTCTCGAAGTCGTCTGCCGCCTGTACGCAGCCCTGCCGTTCGCGACGGATCGCGTTGAGAGAAAAATTCACGGCGCTCCGGGTGATATAGGCATCCTGATGCTGCACGCTGCCTTCGGGACGCTCGAAATAGCTCATGAGAGCGTTCTGAAGGTGGTCGTCCGCATCATCCCGACGGGTCCGGGAACGCACCCTGCGATAAAGGCGCAACCATTCCTGCTGACAGCGCATCCATGTTCCCGTTTCTGGATGTTTCCGAATCACCACGCCCTGAAAGGACCCCTCCGGGCTGCGGCGCAACAGCGTTTAGGGAATTCGACCGGCCGTATTCGTGACAGTTTCATGAAATGGCGTTTGGGGGAGTGGGCAAATCTTCATTTCATGTGTCCACAGAGCGGAGGGCGTGTGTCCAAAGACCTCTGGAAGCCCGGTTCCGCAGGGAGCCGGGCTTCGTAGGAAAGAACTGCTGCATGGTGTTCATGAAACGTAGAAGCCTGCTGACCGGCCTTGGTGCGGGTCTCCTCCTCTCGACGCGCGTCCGTGCGCTGCGGGCTGCCGTCCCGCGGGATCTGGATAAAAATCCGACTTTCACGGCCACCCCGTTCCAGCTTGGCGTGGCCTCCGGCGATCCGGCTTCGGACGGTCTGGTGCTGTGGACGCGCCTTGCACCCGACCCGCTGGAAGAGGCAGGCGGTATGGAGGCTCTCAAACCGGTTCTGGTGGGATGGGAAGTCAGCGAGAACGAAACGTTCTCGAAACCCGTGCAGAGCGGACAGGCGCTCGCCCATCCGGAGCTTGGCCATTCGGTTCATGTCGAGGTTGCGGGGCTGAGGCCGGACCGGCCGTACTGGTACCGCTTTCACATTGCCGGCTATCAGAGCCCGGTTGGCCGGGGGCGTACGCTGCCGATGCCGGGCGCGACGCTGTCGCGCGTGCGCTTTGCCGCAGCCGGTTGCCAGCATTACGAATATGGCTACTACACCGCCTGGCGCGCCGTCGCGAATGAGCCGATCGACTTTGTGTTCCATTATGGCGACTATATTTACGAAGGCGCGGATAGCGGCGATCATCTGCGGGATATCGACGGGCGCAAGGCGCATGTGCTGCGGCGTCATGTCGGGCCGGAATGTTACTCCCTGGACGAATATCGCCGCCGCTATGCCCAGTACAAGCTGGATCCGGATCTTCAGGCCGCCCATGCGGCGACATCGTGGATTGTCAGCTTTGACGACCACGAGATCGACAACAACTGGGCTGGCGATACGGATCAGGACGGCACGCCGCCGGAGATTTTCCGTCTGCGCCGGGCGGTCGGACTACAGGCGTATTACGAGAACATGCCACTGCGGGCGACGTCCATTCCCGATGGCAGCCACATGCATCTCTATCGCAGCTTCACCTTTGGCGATCTGATGAACATGTTCGTGCTGGATACGCGCCAGTACCGCAGCGATCAGGCGTATGGTGACACAAATGCCGCGCAGGGCAAGGACGTCTGGTCTCCCGAGCGCACCATGATGGGCGCGGAACAGGAGCAGTGGCTGTTTGATGGTCTGGGGCGGTCGGATGCGAAATGGAACCTGCTGGCGCATCAGGTCATGGTCATGGATCTGGCGCATCGGAAGTCCGCCCATTCCGAGCTGACCTACAGCATGGACCAGTGGTCGGGCTATCTTTACAGCCGCAAGCGCCTGCTGGACTTCATCGACACGCATTGCCCAGGCAATGTGGTGAACGTGACCGGAGACGCGCATCGGCACTTCGCCGGAGATCTGCTGATCGAGCCGGGGCGCGGCAAACCGGTTTCGGTGGAGTTTCTCGCGACGTCCATTTCATCGGGAGCGGATGGTCTGGGCGATGACGATCATTTCAGCCGCATCGCCCGCAGCGAGAACCCGCATCTGAAAGCCACGACCGACAAGCGCGGTTACGTTCTGTGCGATGTGGGGCCGGAAGTATGGCACGCTGATCTGAAGACCATTGATCGGGTCATGGTGCCGGGGGGCAGGCTGTCCACCTATGCCAGCTTTGCGGTTGAGCGTGGCAATCCGGGCCTGCAGAAGGCCTGAGAATGGGGGTGGCTGCCTTAGTGGCAGCCACTTTTGCCCGCGCGGTCACAGCCCGAGCAGCCGCCGCAGCCCTTGCCGATTGTGGGTTGCGGGGCGGACAGGCCGACGGCCGTCCGCACTTTGCCCCATCGGGCGGGAAAGAGGCGGGCGTACCAGTAAATGGCGGCCGCGCAGACGATCAGGACGGCAATAGCAAGTTCAAGCATCAGGGAACTCCCGTAATGGCGCGGGTGATGTGATAGGTCAGGAACGCGGCCAGATAGGCCAGACCGAACAGATACGCCGCAGCCCACAGAACGGTTTTGATGGACCCGGTTTCCCGACGCATGACAGCCAGCGTGGAAATGCATTGCGGGGCATAGACATACCACGCCAGCAGTGAAAACGCAGTGGCCATGCTCCATTGCGTCGAGAGCAGGGGCAGGAGTTTGTCGGCCGCGCCGTCATCCGTGGCCCCGATGGCATAGACGGTGGCCAGTGCACCGACGGCTACTTCACGCGCCACAAGGCCGGGGATCAGCGAGACGCAGATCTGCCAGTTGAAGCCGATGGGCGCGAACACCCATTGCATCAGATGGCCGATCCGGCCCGCCAGACTGTAATCAATAGCGGCACCCGGAGCGCCCGCGGGCGGGAGCGGGAAGCTCGACAGCGCCCAGAGCAGCACATTCAGCGAGACGATAATCGTGCCGACGCGGGAGAGGAACATTACCGCGCGCTGCCACAGTCCGAGCGCGAGGCTCCTGAGGTTCGGGCGGCGATAGGATGGCAGCTCGAGCAGCAGCGGATGTTCTGCGGACTTCACGCCCCGCGTCATGACCCGTGCGGCGATCACGCCGCTGACGATGGCGACTGCATAAAGCCCGAACAGCACCAGCCCCTGAAGCCCGAAAATTCCGAACACCGTATGATGCGGCACGAACGCGCCGATCAGCAGCGTATAGACCGGCAGACGCGCCGAGCACGTCATGAGCGGTGCGATCAGGATCGTGACCAGACGGTCGCGCGGGTTCTGGATCGTGCGGGCTGCCATGATGCCGGGAATGGCGCAGGCGAAGCTCGACAGCAGAGGAATGAAGGAGCGACCGCTCAGCCCGGCCAGCGCCATCAGCCGGTCCAGCAGGAAGGCGGCGCGGGGCAGATAGCCGGACTCCTCAAGGGCGAGGATCCACAGGAACAGGATGAGGATCTGCGGCAGGAACACGATGACCATGCCCGCCCCCGCGATCACGCCATCGGCCAGAAGGCTGTGCAGGATACCATCCGGCATGGGCTTGAGGACGATCTGCCCGAAAGTGGAGATTCCGCTGTCCAGCCCGTCCATGAGCGGCTGCGCCCAGGCGAAGACGGTCTGGAACATGACGAACAGGACGGCAAGAAGGATGACCGGCCCCCAGACGGGATGCAGGAATACGCGGTCCAGCCGATCTGTCAGGCGGTCCGTTCCAGCGGCGGGATCGACGACATGGGTTGCGAGCAGGCGCCGGACTTCCATATGCGGGTCGAGCCCCGCCGGAAGGGGTACGGGCGCGGGCGGGAGGGGGAGATCCAGCGCCTGAAGCAGCGGCATCACGCCCGCACGATTGAGGCTGACGACCGGGACGATGGGCATGTCCAGATCGGCCTGCAATCCGGCTGCGTCGATCTGAAGTCCGTGACGGCGGGCTTCGTCCATCATGTTCAGTGCGACAATGACGGGAAGGCCGAGCTGCTTCAGTTCCAGCAGAAAACGCAGGTGCAGACGCAGATTGGTCGCCGAGATGACGGCCACCAGCATTTCGGGGCGGGGTTCGGTCCGATGGCGTCCGAGACAGACATCGCGTGTGACATCTTCGTCCGGGCTGGTTGAATCAAGGCTGTAGGCGCCCGGCAGGTCGAGCACGCGGATGGCGCGGCCATGGGGTGTTGTGAAGAACCCTTCCTTGCGCTCGACCGTGACGCCCGCATAGTTGGCGACCTTCTGGCGGCTGCCCGTCAGCTGGTTGAACAGGGACGTTTTGCCGCAGTTCGGATTTCCGACGAGGGCGATATGCAGAGGGGAGGCGGGTGTCTGCGGAGAGGCGGTTACACTCATGGGGTGTCAGGAAACGGTCCGCAGGCCAACGCGGGCCGCTTCACCGCGGCGCAGGGCAAAGCGTGACGAGCCCAGACGCACGGCAATCGGATCTCTGCCCATCGGACCGGTCGCGACAACCTGTACGGCCTCGCCGGGGACGAAACCCAGCTCGCCGAGGCGTGTGGCGATCGGGTCCAGGGGCGCACGCTGTTCGACCTTTTCGATCACGGCATGTCCGCCCTTGGGCAGTGTATCCAGATACAACATCAGTTCCGTACCCCGGTGGTGTGGCGGAAGCTCACGGGCTCCGGCCTCTGTCCTAGATAGGCGCATCCGGCCCGTCCGGGAAGGGGAGTGAGAATGATTTGCATCAAGCGTTGTCCGGGGTCCTATGCGGGACTGGAGAAAATTGCCGGATTTTATAATAAATTTTACGAAAATCCGCGCTGATGGGGGCTGTTGCGGACCAACATCCCAAACAAAAAGGGAATATTCGCCTCTTCCGGCAGAACAGAACGTCCGTTTCCCTGCGGGAGACTCGGTTTTTTCGATCGGGAAAAGGCGGATGGGCGTCTGCGGACTGGCAATTCCCGGCGCAGCGGGGCATACACACGCCCTATGGGTGCGCTCAGGAGGCGGGCCCGGATGGGCGGACATGGACCCGCAGGGTGATGTTCGGATGTCTGACTAAAGGGCGGATCCAGGAATGGCACTATCCCAGAAAGAACATGCAGTGGATGTCTGCGAGAACTGTGCGCCGCTGGACGATGACGGCCGCCGTGTCGAGCAGCCCCGCAAGAAGGCCCTGACGAACCGCGTTCGCCGGATTGAGGGGCAGGTCGGCGGTGTTCTCAACATGATCGAGAACGACCGCTACTGCGTGGATATCCTGACCCAGATTTCCGCCATCAAGTCGGCTCTGGATGGTGTGTCCATCCAGATCCTGTCCTCCCACGCCAATGGCTGCGTGCGCCGGGCGGTGCAGGAAGACGGTGGAGAAGACGCGATTGACGAGCTTCTCCAGGTCGTCCGCCGGATGATGCGCTGAAAAATCCGCGCCTTCAGCGGTCCAGCGTTTCGCCCGGTGCGGACTGGCTCGTCATGCCCATGTCCATTTTCTGACAGGCGGCGCGCTGCTGCTTCATTTTCGGCGTCAGCGGACTGTTCTGTTTGCTGAGCGTCTCCAGACGCGCGCACAGGGCCATCTGCTGATCCATGTTCAGTCCGGCCATCGGGTCCTGTGTTTTGGGGGACGACATGGTCATGGTGCTTTTGCCGCCCATATCCATATGGCTCATGTCCATGCCGGGCATGGACGGATCGGCGTAGGCTGCGACGGTTGTGAAAAGGATGCCCAGTGCGAGGAGGGTTTTGCGCATGATGTGTGACTTTCTTTTATGGGATGTTGGAATCAGAACCAGCTTCGGACGCCGAGGCTGAAGCGGACGGAGCCGGTGTCGTCGTGCTGGTCACGGGCGATCCGGCGGGCCTGGGTGAGATATCCGGAGTAGGTCACGGCCACGTAGGGCGCGAATTTCCGCCAGAGTTCGTATCGCAGGCGCAGACCGGCATCGACGTCCGACAGACCGGCGCCAGCCTGCCGTCCCGTGTCGGACTTCGTGTAGAAATTGAATTCAGCCTGCGGCTGAAGGATCAGGCGGTTGGTCAGCAGGAAATCGTAAGAGCCTTCCACGCGGGCGGCGAAACGTCCGCGGTCGCTGACATAGGCCGTGGCCTCGAACTCGAACTCGTACAGCGCCAGACCTTCGATGCCGAACGCGCCCCAGGTACGGGTCGGGCCGTCATCGAGATCCATCCGCACGCCGCCCTGAAGGTTCCAGTAGGACGAAATGGAGCGCGTATAGAGGAGTTCGTGGTCGCCATCGCTCAGGCGGCCTTTCTCCAGCGTGCCTTCGGATTTGAGCCAGATCTTGTTGTAATCGCCGCCGAACCAGGCTTCGCCATCCCAGCGGAAATCGGTGCCGCCGGGCGCATAGCGGCCTTCAAGCTGGTTGAAGATGCCGTGCAGCCAGGTGCCCTGATCCATGGCGGGTTTGATGTTGCCGATATAGACGACCGGGGTCGCCTCCGGCTCATCGGCGGCGTGATAGACCGTCTGAGCGGCACGGGCTGTGCCGGCCGAAACAGCGAGAGCGGACAGGACTGCGAGGGAGAGGGCGTGTTTCATGCCACGATCACCGTGCGGAACATGCCCAGATCCATGTGATACATCAGGTGGCAGTGATACGCCCACATGCCGGGGGTATCGGCCGTCACGAGATAGCTCAGCTTCGAGCCCGGCTGGGAAATGATGGTGTGCTTGTAGGGGCGGTAATCGCCCTGACCGTTTTCCAGCTCGCTCCACAGACCGTGCAGATGGATCGGATGTTCCATCATGGTGTCGTTGATGAGCGTGAAACGCACCCGTTCGCCGAGTTTGAGGCGGATCGGGCCGGATTCCGAGAATTTCCGGCCGTTGAAGCCCCAGATGTAGCGGTCCATGTTGCCGGTCAGGTGCAGGATGATTTCCCGCGTCGGCGGTCGCAGATCCGCTCCGGGGCGCGTGGCGCGGAGCTGCTTATAGTTCAGGACGCGGCGGCCGTTGTGTTCCAGCCCGTCGCCGGGGCTGCCGGTGCGGTCGATCGGCATCATGGCGCGCATCTGGTTTTCGACATTGATGGGTGGCGGGCCGGGATCGTCCACTTCCATCTTCGGCATGGCCATGTGGCTCATATCCATGCCTTTCATGTCCATGCCGTGCATGTCCATTCCGGCCATGTCGCCATCCATTTTCATGCCGGACATATCGCCCGACATGTCCATGTCCTTCATGCTTTCGCCGGGCTTCATGTTCCCCATGCCCATATCGACCATGGTGCGGACCGGGCGCGGGTCCATGGGGGGCAGGGGGGCGATCATGTCTTCGCGCGGGGCAAGGGTGCCGCGGGCGTAGCCGGTGCGGTCTTCGCTCTGGGCGAAAATGGCATAGGCGCGCTCGTCCTTGGGCTGGACGATCACGTCATAGGTTTCCGCCACGCCGATGCGGAACTCGTCCACGGGGACGGGTTCGATATCGTTACCGTCCGCCTGCACGACCAGCATTTCGAGCCCGGGAATCCGGATGTCGAAAAACGTCATGGTCGAGCCGTTGATGAAGCGCAGACGCACTTTTTCGCCGGGTTTGAACAGGCCGCTCCAGTTCATGTCCGGGGCGTGCCCGTTCAGCGTGTAGGTGTAGATCGCGCCTGAGACGTCCGCGATGTCGGTCGCGGCCATGCGCATTTTTGACCAGGCCAGACGGTCCGCGAGGGCAGCCCCGGCGCTTCCCGCCTCGCGCGCTTCCTTCGGGAAGGACGCGGCTGTGCGCTGGCGGAAGACGTAATAGTCGTCCTGCATCTTGAGGTTGCTGACGATGTCATGGGGCATGACATCCGTCCATTCGCCCAAAAAAATGACGTAATCGCGGTCGCAGGCGTTCGGGTCCGGTCGGCGCGGGTCGATCACCATCGCACCATACAGGCCCATCGCTTCCTGCATGCCGGAATGGCTGTGATACCAGTAGGTGCCACTCTGATGGAGTTTGAAGCGGTAGGTGAAGGTCTCGCCGGGTGCGATGCCGCCGAAGCTCAGCCCCGGCACGCCGTCCATGTTCGCGGGCGTGCGGATGCCGTGCCAGTGGATCGAGGTCGGTTCATCCAGCGTGTTGGTCACGTTAATGCTGACGGTATCGCCCTGTTTGAAGCGCAGGATCGGACCGGGCACCGTGCCGCCGACGGTCGGGGCGTGCATGGTCTTGCCATCAAGCGAAATGCGCGTGTGGCCGACCTTCAGATCCCACCGCTCAGAGGGGTGGGGGGGTATAATGCCGGAAGAGGCCCTGAGAGGAGAACCTCCAGAGGGAGCGGCCGTGGACGAGAGCGCCTGTGAGGTGCGGGGCAGGGCCGCCAGAAGGCCGCCTGCGCCGATCCCCGTCACGAAACGCCGTCGTGTCAGGCCGTCCCGGAAGCGGGACGGAAAGGTCATGAGGATAAATCCGCGAAAATGACAGAAGGTCAGGTCCTGAATGCCCATTGCAGACAGCAGGACGGGTCCACGCCGGTCAGGCGTGTGTCAGATCGCGCGGGGTTTGGGAGGCGGAGAGGCGGGGATCCAGTCCGTGCCGCTGAAACGGCCCTGCAGGCCGGACGCAAAGGCCTGGGAGGTCGCACGGACCGGCCCGGACGGGTGGATGGACGCCGTTGTCAGCATGGGGTCGGTTGAGACCACATGGGTGTGGCAGCAGCCTTCGGAAGACTGTTGCGGATGGGGGATGGCATGGAACGCTGAGGTTTTGCAGCAGTCCGTGGCGACCGGCTTCTGGTGATGGGCCATGTGGTGCATTGCCATGGCCATGTGGGGGGCCTCAGATCTGGCCTGCGCGGTGGATGTGCCGAGCAGCAGCCCGACCTGCATGAGCAGGCAGGCCAGCAGGCCGATCCAGATCCGGGCATGTGTCCTGACCATCAGAAATCACCACAGAAGGGGGAGAAACGGAGCGATTCATCGTTCGAATCTGATCTGACCCTATACCCTGCCGGGGGATCGGAAAAGATTATTTTTCCGTGTCTGAAAAAATTGTCTTGTCGAATCTGTTTCGGAGGCAATATGAAAATTGCATACCCCGGTGCGGTATATATATCATATTGTGATCGTGGAATAGGGACTATTGCCAGAATCGTTTTATGGTGAATAGTTATATAAACCCTACCCCCGCATCGTATGTGGATATGCCCGTCACCGGGGGGAGTTTCTCTCTCTTTCAAGGATTTCGTGACATGACAGAAACAGCGCACATGACGGTCGAGGGCATGTCCTGCAACGGGTGTTCGGGCAAGCTCCAGCGCGCACTTGAAGCCGTAAACGGCGTAACGGGCGTCGATATCGTGCTGGATGGCGGCAAGGTGACGGTCTCTTACGACCCCGCCCATGTTTCGCCCGCAGCGTTCAGGGGCGTCGTCGAAGACACGGGATTTGACGTCGTTTCCTGAAGCAGGAGCACGCCTCCTCCTGAACAGGAGCGTTTCATTGCCAGTCTCAGGCCGCAACACGGCGCTTTTCGTGGAACGGGTTGTTGCATGGGGCTGGCATGTCTCTTTAGGACAGACATTATGACACAGCATGGCATTTCAGTTCGCCGTCGGCTCGGCTTTTCCGCCATTTCCCACCATGCCCTGATCTGGGGCAGCCTGATGGCGGGCGCATGCCCTGCGGCCCTGGCTGATACGGTTGCAGAGCGCGCCAGAAACCACCCGTCTGTCTGCCATGCCACACACAGGGCGCCTCGTCCTGTGCATTGCGGCGTCTCCCGGCGCGCCGAAACTCCTGCCGCGAAGTCTGCGAAAGCCCCTGTTGCGGTCTCCGCCGGAGCCCCTGCCGCAGTCGTATCGCGCTCTTCAGAGGATCTGGACGCAGCGGCAGAGGAAAATATTCAGGTTCTGGGGACCAACCACACCTATACGGCGCCTGCCGTTGAGGTCTGGGGGAAAAGCCCCGTGGCGCTCAAGGACGTGCCGCAGTCCATTTCGGTCATCACCCAGCAGCGTATGGAAGATTCCAACATGCTGACGATGGCGGATGCGATGCGGCAGATCAACGGGATCCGCGTCTTTCCCGGCTCTACGGCCAATTCCAATTATTATTCACGCGGATATCAGCTCACGACGTCGATTGATGGGACGCCCAACGCTGCCGGAACGCTGAACAACGCGGCCTTTGATCTGTCAATGTATGACAGGATCGAGGTGCTTCGTGGCTCCTCCGGTCTGTTGCAGGGCGGAGGCGGCGCGGGTGGCGTGGTCAACCAGGTGACGAAAAAGCCTGGTATGGACTTCGCTGCGGGCGGGTCGGCCAGCGTGGGCAGTTTTGACAATTACCGGGTGGATACGGATATCACCATTCCGCTGAACCGCTCCAAGACGGTGCGTTTCCGGACGGCCGACCTGTATCAGGACAACCATTTTTTCTACAAATACTCCCATTCGCGCAAATGGCAGGCCTATGGCGCGCTGGAGTGGGATGTTACGCCCACGACGACGTTCATGGTCTCTCATGCTGCCCAGCAGCAGGACATTACGGCACCTTATTATGGTCTGCCGCTGACCACGGCCAATACGCTGTGGTCCGGCAACCGGGATGCGAACCCGAGCCAGAGCTGGGGGTATTCGAACTACATGACGCAGCAGACGATTGCGTCCATCACACAGAAGCTCTGGGGGGACTGGACGGCGACGGCCCGCGCCACGTTCTATGACCAGGACTATAATATTTTCTACAACGAGCCCTGGAACAAGATCAGTCCCACGACCGGAAAGCTTCAGTACCGGGATCAGGGGATTGCCAAGTACAGAGGCTCCAACACGTCCCGCTCCGCGGATGTGTATGCTCAGGGCAGTTTCAAGCTGCTCAACAGGACGCATCATGCGCTGTTCGGGTTCAACTACAATTCCTATGAGCAGATTACGCAGTATGCGAACGTGAACTGCAACAATATCTACAACAATATCAGCCTCGAAAACACCAATGCTGTTCCCCAGCCTCCGGCAAGCTGCTTTGATTACAAGCAGAATGCCGATGGATACGGGACGGACGACTATGCCTACCAGTGGGGGTTCTATGGTCAGCTCCGGCTGGAGGTGATCCGGCACCTGTCCCTGATTCTGGGTGGGCGTGTTTCACGCTACTATGAGAAGCTTCAGAAGATTTCTCCTGCTCCGAAAGGGGAGTGGGTCAATCAGGCTGATCTGCGCGGGCAGCTCACCCCCTATCTGGGAACGGTTTACCAGATCACGCCGAACATCTCATGGTATGCCAGCTATGCCAGCATTTTCACGCCGGCCGTGGGCAGGCAGACCTATGGTGGGGGCGGTCTTGCGCCACAGGAAGGCAATCAGGTCGAGACCGGGTTCAAGGCGGAATATTTCCGCGGACGCCTGAACATCTCGTCCGCGCTGTTTCGGATGGAAAGCATCAACCAGCCGGTGCAGGATCCATATCACTCGCAGTTCTACGTCACGACCGGTCCGATCCGCCGTCAGGGCTGGGAAGCGCAGGTTGATGGCCAGATCCTGCCGGGGCTCGACGTATCCATTGGGTATACCTATCTGGATACGAAGGTTTCGAACTCGAAGGTCAGCGACTTCGGGGGTGTTTTCTCACCGCACCACATGTTCAAGTCCTGGGTACATTACAATGTCCAGGATGGTTTTCTCAAAGGCCTGAACGTGGGGGCGGGAATTAATGCGAACAGCAATCTGCGCGGCAGTTACGCCACGACCATCCAGGGCGGTTACATGACTCTGGATGCCATGGCGGGGTATCGGTTCAACCGCCACCTGCGGCTTCAGCTTAACGCAACAAACCTGACCAACCGGTATTATTACGAGCGTGCCAGCGGTCAGTGGCAGTTCAACTTCCCGGCTGCCCCGCGCAGCTTCATGGCGACGCTTCGTGCAAACTACTGACGACGCAACCCCGCCACATTCCCTTGCGGACTGGAAGGTTCTTTTTCCTTACTGGAAGTCCGAAGAGAAGTGGTGGGCCTGGTCCCTTCTGGGCGGGACCATCGGGCTGTCCGTGCTCTACGTTCAGTCCGCAGTCTGGTTCGGGGCCTGGTATCACCGGTTTTTCGATGCGTTCTTTGCAGGAGAGGTCGGGCGCTGTCTGGGGATGTTGCCGTTTTACCTTCTGGTGACGCTCGGCTCCGTGGGGGTTCATGCGACACAGACCTATCTGACGCAGGTTCTCTCGATGCGGTGGCGTCTGTGGAACACGAAAGTCTATCTGCGGCAGTATCTGTCGGAAGAGGCGTATTACCGGCTTGAACATGGCCCGAACCGGGCCGACAACCCCGACCAGCGTATTGCGGACGATCTGTCCCAGATGACGGTCCAGACGCTCAAACTGGGGCTGGACGCCATTGATGCGGTGACCACGCTGCTGTCTTTCGCGGTCGTTCTTTGGAACATCGGGGGGGTATTGTCCTTCGACTGGCATGCTCATCATTTCCACATTCCCGGCTATCTTTTTCTGGGAGCGGTCCTCACGTCGCTGGTGGCTTCCGGGATACTGGAGCGGTTCGGCGCGCCGCTGATCGGTGCGAACTACCGACAGCAGCATTTCGATGCGGATCTGCGTGCCGGGCTGATGGATGTCCGGCGTAATTCGGAGCAGATCGCCTTTTATGGGGGCGAAAACGCCGAGCAGTTGCGGTTGTCCGGCTATCTGACCCATATCGCCACCAACTGGCGCACCGTTGTGCGGTATACGTGGCGGGTCAATTTCATCAGCGAGTTCTATACCGGAGTCGCAACGATACCGCTCTGGCTGATGCTGGCCCCCAAAGCGATGGCTCATGCCCTGAGTTTCGGGCTCTATTCGCAGATCAATTCGGCCTATACGCAGGTCCGGATCAGTCTGGAATGGTTCATTTTCAATTATGCCGATCTGGCGACCCTGCGTTCGGTGCTTCAGCGTCTGGGCGAGTTCGAGCGGGTTGTCAGTCAGTCGTCCCGGAGCGGGATTGTACGTTTCGCTTCCGAAACACCTGTCGTGCAGATTCGCGACCTGACGCTGGACCGGCCGGATGGGGCGCCGATTGCGCGGATTGGCGATCTGACAATACAGGCTGGCGAACGCTGGCTGGTGCGTGGGCCGTCCGGTTCCGGAAAAAGCACCTTTTTGCGTGCGCTGGCCGGGCTGTGGCGTCACGGGCGAGGAGAGGTCTCTTTCAATATGAGACAGGCCATGTTTCTGCCCCAGCGCAGTTATGTTCCGTCCGGGACCCTGCGTCAGGCGCTGAGCTATCCCGCGACGCCAGACCATTACGACACAGCGTTCTGTCAGCAGGCTCTGGAAGCCGTCAATCTGGCGGGATACGGCCATCGGCTGGACGAAGCTGCGGACTGGGGGGCTGTGCTGTCTCCGGGCGAGCAGCAGCGTCTGGCGGTGGCGCGGGCGTTGCTGTTCCGGCCTGCAATCCTGTTTCTGGACGAGGCGACGTCTGCTCTGGACGACGTCAATGAACGTCGTCTTTACGAGGCCCTTCTTTTCTTTTTGCCCCACACCACATGCGTCAGTGTGGCGCATCATGATGCGCTGCGTGTTTTTCATGATCGCGAGATTGTTCTCGGGAGTGGAAAAGCTGCTTTTTCTGCACTTGAAAAATAGGGGTATGGGGTATATTTCTTGTGGAGCTTTCCTCCCGTCTCCCTAGCCGACAGGACCCTTTCCAGATGTCAGAAACGATCAGTTTCCCCGTCGGCGGCATGACCTGCGCCGCCTGTGCCGCGCGGATCGAAAAAGTCCTCAACCGTCAGGAGGGCGTCAGTGCGACCGTTAATTTCGCCTCCGAACGTGCGCAGGTCGCTTTTGAAAATGCCTCCTCCTCCATCGAGACTGTTGTGGCCGCCGTGCGCCGCGCGGGCTTTTCCGTGGACGAGCAGAGCCTTGACCTGTCGCTGTCGGGCATGACCTGTGCGGCCTGTGCGGCGCGGATCGAAAAGATCCTGAACCGTCAGCCTTCCGTGCAGGCCAGCGTCAATTTCGCGGCTGAGCGGGCACATATCAATTATATTCCGGGCGTGGTTGAGCCGGCGTTTCTGATCGGGAAGATCGAGAAGGCCGGTTTTGGCGCAACAAGACTGGACGAGGGAACGCGCGAAGACCCGAAAGCCAAGCGCGAGGCCATCTGGAGGCGGGAGCGCAACCGGTTCATCCTGACGCTCGTCCTCTCCCTGCCGCTCTTTGCCGAGATGATCGGCATGTTCTTCGGGCGCATGATCGTACCGGTTCCGGTGCAGTTCCTGTTCGCCACGATCGTACAGTTCGTCTGCGGCGCGCATCTGTATCGCAGGGCCTGGAACGCGGTACGCGGCGGTTCGGCCAATATGGATGTACTGGTCGTGCTGGGGACGTCCATCGCCTGGCTGTTCAGTGCGGTTGTTGTGGTGTTCGGGCTGCATCAGCATGTCTATTTCGAAGCCAGCGCGTCCATCATCACGCTGATTTCGCTCGGCAAGCTCATGGAAACGCGGGCCAAGAACCGCACCAGCGCCGGGATCGAAAGCCTGCTTCAGCTTCAGCCGCAGATTGCGCATGTCGAGCGTGACGGCGTGATCGTGGACCGGGCCGTGGCGGACATGCATGTCGGCGATATTTTCGTCGTGCGTCCTGGTGAAAGTGTGCCGGTGGACGGAGAGGTCCTTGAAGGGGCGTCCGAAGTCAACGAGTCCATGCTGACGGGTGAGAGCGTGCCGGTTCTCAAGGAAGCCGGGCAGGACGTGTTTGGCGGGACGATGAACGCCAATGGGGCGCTGCGCGTCCGGGCGACGGGCGTTGGCGCGGATACCGCACTGGCGCGGATCGTGAAAATGGTCGAGCAGGCGCAGGGCTCCAAGGCGAATGTGCAGCGTCTGGCCGATCGGGTTTCGGGTATTTTCGTCCCGGCCGTCATCGGGATTGCGGTGCTGACGTTCCTGATCGGTTGGGCCGTGACCGGGTCTGCGGTCTGGAGCCTCGTTTCGGCTGTGTCGGTTCTGGTCATTGCCTGCCCGTGTTCGCTGGGTCTGGCCACGCCGACGGCCATCATGGTGGGGACGGGGCGTGGCGCACAATCCGGTATTCTGTTTCGCAATGCCGATGCGCTGGAGCGGGCCGAAAAGCTGAAGACCATTATTGTCGACAAGACCGGTACCCTGACCCTGGGGCGCCCGACTGTTGCGGCGGTTCATCCGGCAGCGGGTATTCCCGTGGATACGCTTCTGGGCGTTGCTTACGCCCTTGAGCACAACTCGGAGCACCCGCTGGCCCGGGCGATCGTGGACTATACGCAGAGCAATGGTGTCAGCGCGTCTGTAGCAGCAGAGGGTTTTGAAGCTGTTCCCGGCAAGGGCGTTATTGCCCGGATCGACGGGCAGGAAGCACGGCTGGGGTCTCCTGCTTTCATGCAGGACAGCGGGCTGGACCTGTCGTCCCTGCCGGTCGCCGCGCTGGAAAGCGAAGGCAATACCGTCATTGCCGTAGCGCGGGCCGGAGAGGTTCTGGGCATCATCGCGCTGGCGGATGAGCTGCGGACCGATGCCGTGACGACCGTGCAGGCTCTGAAAGCGCGCGGCATTCGTGTTGTGATGCTGACGGGCGATAACGAACGCGCGGCTTCGGTCGTGGCGCGACAGGTCGGTGTGGATGAGTATCTGGCAGGCGTTCTGCCAGAGCACAAGGCCGAAGGCGTGGCGAAATACCGTGCTCAGGGCGATCTGGTGGGCATGGTGGGCGATGGCATCAACGATGCGCCTGCTTTGGCAGCGGCAGATGTCGGATTTGCCATCGGTGCCGGGTCTGCCGTGGCGCTCGATACGGCGGATGTCGTGTTGATGAAAAGCGAAATGACCGGGGTGCTGGACGCAATTTCCCTGTCCAGCGCTACCCTGTCCAAGATCCGGCAGAACCTGTTCTTCGCCTTTATTTACAACATTCTGGGTCTGCCGCTGGCGGCATTCGGCATGTTGAATCCGATCGTGGCGGGGGCGGCCATGGCCATGAGTTCCGTCTCTGTGGTGAGCAATTCCCTGTTGCTCAACCGCTGGAAACCTTCCGGCCGTCAGGCCTGAGGGCGTCTGCTCCGGGTTACTGCACCCGGAGCGGCAGCCGCCTTCTGGCGAAATCGAGCATGGCTGTTGCGCCATGCTCCCACAGGCCCAGCGGTTCGCTGCTGCCGATATGGCCCGCAGCGCCGGCTTCCAGAAAATCCGACTGCCAGTGTCCGGCCAGTTCGCGCGCGCGGGGCAGGGATAGCCAGGGATCGTTGCTGCTGGCCATAACGGCCGAAGCGGCGGGCAGAGGCGTTGCAGGCAGGGGGCCGAACGCACGGATGAGCGCGACATCCGGATGTGTCGTCTGGTCGATATCGGCCGGGGCCACCAGAAAGGCTCCGGCAACGCGCCGCCCGCCATGACGTGTCAGCCATTTTGCGGTCAGCACGGCGCCGAGACTGTGTGCGATCAGGAAAGCCGGGCGTGTTGAGGTTTCGACAGCCTCCGTCAGGGCGGCTTCCCAGTCTGCGGGATCTGGCGTTTCCCAGTCCTTCTGGTGCAGGCGGCGCAGGCCGTAAGCCTGCTCCCAGTGTGACTGCCAGTGATCCGGGCCCGATCCGAACAGGCCCGGCACCAGAAGCAGATCGACCTGCTGTCCGAGGGAGTGGAATGCTCTGGCGATATGGGGCTGCGCCGTGCCGGGCAGGCCATGCGTGGCCCAGGCGGGATCGAAAGATGTGGGACGGCCGGAAAACAGGTTCATGACGTTATCTCCTCTCAGCCCTCCCGACTCTTCTTCAAGAGACCGGAACAGGATTCGAGTTTAATAACGAACATATATGGATATTAAATAAAATAACTTTATAAAAAAGTTATTTTATAACCCTCAGGACAGGCCGTCGAAAAGCTGCGTGGAGAGATAACGTTCCGCGAAGGACGGCACGATCGCCACGATCGTCTTGCCGCGGCTGGACGGCTTGCGGGCCAGTTCCATTCCGGCAAACAGGGCAGCGCCCGAGGATATGCCGATGGGGATGCCTTCAACCGCCGCACAGAGGCGCGCCGTGGCAACGGCTTCCTGTTCGGAGACTTCGAAAACGCCATCCAGCGCCTTGAGGTCCAGAGTATCGGGTTCAAATCCCGGCCCAATGCCCTGAATACCATGCGGGCCGGGTTCGTCTCCGTGCAGGATCGCGCTTTCGCGAGGTTCCACGCCGTAGATCTTGATGGATTTTCGATGTTTCTTCAGGCCGTGAGCAATGCCGGAGGCCGTGCCGCCCGTTCCCAGACCGGCGACGACCATATCGACCTTGCCTGCCGTATCTTCCCAGATTTCCTGAGCCGTCGTTTCTTCATGTACGGCGGGATTGGCGTCGTTTTCGAACTGGCTCGGCATCCAGGCGTCGGGGAGGGTGCGGTTGAGCTGCTCGGCGCGTTCGATCGCACCGGCCATACCGCGGGCGGCGGCGGTCAGTTCGGTTTCCGCACCCATCAGGCGCAGCATCTTGCGACGTTCGGTCGACGCATTTTCCGGCATGGTCACGATCAGCCTGTAGCCAAGCGCCACGGCGGCAAAAGCCAGCGAAATACCGGTATTTCCCGATGTCGGCTCGATCAGAACCGTGCGGCCCGGCGTGATCAGGCCGCGCGCTTCGGCGTCCCGCAGCATGGCCACACCGATGCGGTCCTTGACGGAACCGAGCGGGTTGAAGAATTCCAGCTTGAGGAGCA
The DNA here is from genome assembly GCF_002005485.1 of Gluconobacter albidus. NCBI lineage: Bacteria > Pseudomonadati > Pseudomonadota > Alphaproteobacteria > Acetobacterales > Acetobacteraceae > Gluconobacter > Gluconobacter albidus. The sequence continues at coordinate 222,045 of NZ_CP014689.1, forward strand.
GGCGCCCGTTGAGATGCTCACGCTGGGTCAGGTGAGGCAACGCCACCAGCGGGGTGCCTCCCACCGTTTCCAGGAAAGAATTGAAAACGCGTCCCCGGGGGGCTGCATAGCCCTCGAACGGGGCGGGGGACAACGGAACCTTCTTGCTCATGGTTCCCACTTAACATGGAAAACGGGGGGAAGGGCAGACGGTAAATGACGGGCCCTGTGACAACATATAAATAACTTAATTAGAACGTATTTATTGATATCACATCATGTTCATACGTTATATGTTGACGGTAGCTGTCCGGGTGTCGTATCCGACATTCTGAAGTGACGTCCACAGCAACAGGGCCGGTCGGTCGATGATGTGTCGAATGTGTAGCTCGCAGCAATCGCGCTGCTTCGTTTCAGGTCCGGAGGCATTTGTCTCCGGCATGTCATAACGCCCGACACTGAATTGTCGGGCTCTTTCTTCAGGGTCCGGCATCATGCTTGGTTCAACCATCATCGAAATCAACGGAGTCTTTCTCGGCGCGGCCATTCTGGTCAGCAGCAGCGGGAAACGGCGCTTTTATGCCGCGCATGACAGCGTGCGCGCGCTCCATAATGAACTCCTTCCCGATCTGGGGACGCTCCAGCAGCGTATCCGTCTGCATGTGCGCAAACCGGCCCTCGATCTCGCCTGATTGCGAAGAGCCTCTTCTGTCCGGGTGGTTTCGTGCTGTAGAACAGGAAACAACGCAAACCGGAACGAATGGGAGCAGGCGTGGAAGGAAGTTACCGGCGGGTTGTCCGCGCTGTTCTGACGCGTCGTGACGGTGCTTTTGCGGCCCTGCTTCTGGCTTTCATCATTGTCGCGTGCCTGTCAGCCCCGCTTTACGCCACGCTGAACGGCGTTGATCCTTTCTCATCCGATATTGCTGGCACCACGACCCGTAACGGGCAGCGCGTCGATCTCATGCAGCCGAACGACAATCCGCTGCATCTGGGTCTTAGTCCGATCGGGCCGGGCTGGCGGCCGGGGCCTTATGTGTTGGGCGCGGATTCGCAGGGGCGGGATGTGGCGGCGCGTGTGCTTTATGGCGGGCGCAATTCGCTCCTGATTGCGTCATCGTCCGCCCTGTTCTGTCTGTGTCTGGCGGCGTGTCTCGGGATCTGTGCCGGGTATTTCGGTGGTTGGATCGACCTGATCCTGTCGCGCATTCTGGACATGCTCTGGGCGATTCCGGTCTATCTGTTTGCAATTTCACTGTCCGTTGTCACGGTCGGACATGGCATCCGGCTTGGTTTCATCACCATCGGCGCGGATAATCTGCTGATTCCGATCGGGATTATTGCACTGGTTTATGTGCCCTATGCCGCCCGGCCTTTTCGGGCGCGGGCGCTGAGTCTGTCTCAGGCGGGGTTTGTAATGGCGGCGCGCGGGATGGGCGCGTCGGATTTCCGTATTCTATGGCGGGAAATTCTGCCGGGGCTGATGCCGACCGTGGCCGTACTCGCGCCTCTGGTGATGGCGTTGTGCATGCTCGCGGAATCCGCGCTGTCGTTTCTGTCGCTGGGTGTGCAGGCGCCGGCGGCGTCATGGGGGACGATCATTCAGGATGGCGAAGGGCTGCTCTATACGCGGCCTGTAGTGGCGATTGCTCCGGGCGTTGCGATCGTGTTGACCGTTCTGGCGCTGAATGTTCTGGGCAATGCACTGCGGGACCAGATTGATCCGAAAGGCGGTGTCTGATGATCCGGAGTTTTGCGTCCCGGACCGGGCAGATGCTGCTGGTCATTTTCGGGATTTCCGTTCTGGTGTTCGCGATTTTCTTTGCCACGCCGGGCGCGGATCCGACGGCGCGGATTGCCGGCCGCGGGGCCAGTCCGCAGGTCGTAGCGCGCATCCGGGCGGAGTATGGTTTCGACCGCCCGCTGCCGGCGCAGTATGTGACGATGATGCAGAAACTGTTCGTCAGTCGGGATCTGACGTCTTTCGTCAATCACGGTCAGCGCGTTGTGCCTGAAGTGTTGCAGGCGGCCCCGGTGACGCTTTCGCTCGTGCTGTGGGCCGCGTTTTTCTGGGTTAGCGGGTCACTGGTGTTCGGGATTGCTGCGGCTGTGTTGCGCGACAGCTGGGTGGACCGGCTCCTGATGGTTCTGGGGCTGATTGGCCTGTCCATGCCAGTGTTCTGGCTGGGCGAGGTCGTCAATCTCGTCACTCAGAGCCGCTGGCATGACACGTTTCTGTTCCGCTGGGTGCCGCCGCTCGGATATGTGCCGTTTTCGCAGAGCCCCTGGGGCTGGGCGAAGGCGCTGTTCCTGCCCTCTTTGACGCTGGCCGTATGTTTTATCGGTCTGTATGCGCGGGTCCTGCGCTCCGAACTGCTAACGGCGATGGGCGAGGATTCCATCCGTACAGCGCGCGCCAAGGGGGCGGGGCCGGTTCGGGTGTGGCTGTGGCATGGCCTGCGGTTGTCCTGGCTGAGTTATGTGTCGCTGTTCGGGCTGGATTTCGCGCAGCTTCTGGGGGGCGGCGCGCTTCTGACGGAAGTCGTGTTCGCCATGCCGGGCGTGGGGCGGCTGACCTATCAGGCTCTGGCGACGCTCGATCTGCCGCTTATCATGGCGACGGTCATGTATGCCGCTGTTTTCGTCGTCATCGCCAATGCATTGGTGGACGGGCTTTATGCCCTGCTGGACCCGCGGATCAGGGAGGGACGGCATGGACGCTGAAGTGCTTCTGAAGCTGCATCACCTGCATCTGGAACTGCCGAACGGAACAGCGCTGCTGGAAGACGTGTCTCTAAGCGTGCGGCGCGGGGATGCGCTGGGCGTGGTGGGGGAGTCCGGGTCGGGGAAGAGCCTGACGGCCATGAGTGTCATGGGGCTGCTGCCGGGTCTGAAAGCTTCGGGGGCCATCCGTTTCGAGGGCCGCGAACTTCTGGGGATGAAGGATCGGGAGTGGCGGCGTCTGCGTGGTGCGGGCATGGCCATGATCTTTCAGGACCCGATGACGGCGTTCCTGCCCGTTCGCTCCATTGGTGCGCAGATTGATGAACAGATCCGGCTGCATGAGCGCGTCAGTCGTCGCGAGGCGCGGGCGCGGACCGTGGCTCTGCTGGGGCGGATGGGGGTGCCCGATCCGGAAGCCGCGGCGAAGCGTTATCCGCACCAGCTTTCCGGCGGTCTGCGCCAACGCGCCATGATCGCGATGGCGCTGTCCTGTGGCCCCGCACTTCTGATCGCGGATGAGCCGACCACGGCGCTCGATGTGACGGTGCAGGCACAGATCCTGACATTGCTGTGTGAAATCCGCGACAGCGGGGCGGGGGTGATGCTGATTACGCACGACATGGGCGTGGTGGCGCAGACCTGCACGCATGTGGCGGTCGTCTATTCCGGGCTTGTGGTGGAGCAGGGGCCTGTTGCGGCGGTCATGGCGCAGCCGCTGCATCCCTATACGCAAGCGTTGCTGGAGGCGATCCCGCCGCTGGATGGTCCGAGGCCGGATGCGCTGCCGACCATTCCGGGGCAGCCGCCAGCCCCGGATGCGCGGCCTGAAGGCTGTGTTTTCGCCCCGCGCTGCCGGTTTGTGCGGCCGGACTGTGCCGTCCGTCCTGCGTTGCGGGAACCGGAAGAAGGGCGGCGCGTGGCCTGCGTGCTGTACGACGCATGACCATCCTGCTTGAAGCGAAAAACCTCAGCAAACACTACCGTCTGTCACACGGGGAGACCCTGCGGGCCGTGAGCGATGTGTCGCTGGCCGTGCATCGCGGGGAGGCTCTGGCGTTGGTCGGGGAGTCCGGTTGTGGCAAGTCCACGTTGGGGCGGACGCTGATCGGGCTGGGGGCGCCGAGTTCGGGAGAGGTGTTCTTCGAAGGCGAGCGGATTTCCGGCCTGTCGGACCGATCGTTGCGCCGCTGGCGACCCCGGATGCAGATGGTGTTTCAGGACTCGTCCTCGACGTTCAATCCACGCCGGACCATTGGCGACACGCTGGCGGAGCCCATGCGGATTCATGGACGGGCCGGCATTGCGGAGCGGATCGGGGTGCTGCTGGAGCAGGTTGGCCTGTCGTCGTCCGTTCTGTCCCGGTATCCGCATGAGTTTTCGGGTGGGCAGCGGCAGCGTCTGAACATTGCCCGCGCCTTGATGCTGGGGCCGGATCTTCTGGTCGCGGATGAGCCGACCTCTGCGCTCGACGTGTCGGTGCAGGCGCAGATTGTGAATCTGCTGCGGGAATTGCGCAATTCTCTGGGTGTGGCGTGTGTGTTCATCTCCCACGATCTGGCGGTCGTGCGGCAGATGGCGGACCGGATTGCCGTCATGTATCTGGGGCGGATTGTGGAGGAAGGGGATGTGCTGGCTGTTCTGGAAGCCCCGGCCCACCCTTACACGCGGGCGTTGCTGAACGCGGTGCCGCGCCCGGACCGACCGTTGCCGCCGCCGCTTAAAGGCGACGTACCGAGCCCGATCCATCCGCCGCAGGGCTGTGCGTTTCATACGCGCTGTCCGCTGGCCCAGCCGCGATGCGCGCAGGAGCGCCCGGAACTCCACAGGATCGCGGAAGGCCGGACGGTCGCCTGTCATTATTCACTGCTCTAGAAAAAGCAACGCTTCGTTCCGATCTTGGATATAGACGGCAACGCCTGCCGTGGGGCACAGAAGTCTGCACGCCCCCTCTTGTTTTTTGCTCGAGATACCGCCCGATGCGCCAGACTGTCCTTTTTTATCTGGGGGAAGACCTCTGCACGCTCAGGGATCTGTCCCCGACGCTGACCCTGCTGGACTGGCTGCGCGACCGTGGCCGGACCGGCACGAAGGAAGGCTGCAATGAAGGCGACTGTGGGGCGTGTACGGTGCTGGTCGTCCGGCTTGAAGACGGGCGGTTGAACTGGCGGGCGGTCAATGCCTGCATTCAGTTCGTCAGCATGCTGGACGGTGCACAGGTCTTTACGATCGAAGACTTGGGAACGGCCGATGCGCCGCATCCCGTGCAGACGGCCATGGTCGAGCAGCATGGCTCGCAGTGCGGGTTCTGCACGCCGGGTTTTGTCATGTCGATGGCGGCCTATCGAAAGACTGAAGGGGCCAAGGCGGACGATCAGGCCATTGATGACGCACTGGCCGGCAATCTGTGCCGCTGCACCGGATACGCTCCGATCGTGCGTGCCATGAAACAGGCGCTGGCGGCGGGGCCGGACCGTTTTGATGCGCAGGTAGAGGCGATTTCCGACCGTCTGATGGTCTTGCAGGACGGAGAGAGCGTGCGGCTTGAAGGGCCGGAGGGTACGCTTAGCATTCCGGCGTCTGCGGATGATCTGGCGGAGATCCTGATGGCCGATCCGGAGGCGACGATTGTTGCAGGGGCCACGGATGTGGGGCTGTGGGTGACGAAGGGGATGCGTCGCCTGAAGCATGTCGTGCCGATCGGGCGGGTTCCGGAACTGCGCGGTCTGACCAGAACGCCCGAGGGGCTGCGGATTGGCGCTGCGGTGACGTATCAGGACGCGCGCCCGGCCATTGCGCAACTGCTGCCGGATGCGGGGGAAATGGTCCGTCGCCTCGGCTCCACGCAGGTGCGCAACAGCGCGACGGTTTGCGGGAATATCGCCAACGGTTCGCCGATCGGGGACGGGCCGCCGATGTTCATTGCGGCCAATGCGACGCTGCATCTGCGGCGCGGGACGGAGCGTCGGTCCATCGCGCTGGAAGATTATTTCATCGCTTACGGAAAGCAGGATCGGCAGTCCGGCGAGTTCGTGGAGGCCCTGACCATTCCTGAGCCCGCGCCGGGTGCACAGTTTCGCGCCTACAAGATTTCCAAGCGCTTCGATCAGGACATTTCCGCCGTTCTGGGCGCTTTCATGATCGAGACGGATGATCAGGGCCGGATCACTGTGGTCAGGCTGGCCTATGGCGGCATGGCCGCGACCCCGAAGCGGGCATCGGGTGCGGAAGCTGCACTGATTGGGCGGGTCTGGGATCAGGACGCGCTGGAGGAGGCACGATCGGCGATTCTGGAAGATTTCGCCCCGCTGACCGATATGCGGGCGAGTGCCTGGTATCGGCAGACCGTGGCCGCCAACCTGCTGACGCGGTTTTTTGAAGAAACGACGGGCTGCGGTCAGGCGCGTCTCGCCCGGACGGGAGGGCTGGCGCATGTCTGATCTCGTTCCGGGGGCCGCTTCGACCAGCATGAAGCATGAAAGCGCGCTGCTGCATGTGACGGGGCAGGCGGCGTATATTGATGACCTGCCTGAACCACGCGGGACGCTGCATCTCGTGCCGGGGCTGAGCACGAAGGCTCATGCGCGGATCGTGTCGATGGATCTGGATGCAGTTCGCGCCGCGCCGGGTGTCGTGTGTGTGCTGACGGCGGATGATGTGCCGGGCGAGAACCAGATCAGCCCGGTTCATCGGGAAGACGAACCGCTTCTGGCGACGGATCATGTCCATTTCTGGGGGCAGACGATGTTCGCCGTGGTGGCGACGTCGCGTCAGGCGGCGCGTCAGGCCGTCGGGTTGGCGAAGATCGAGTATGAGGAAAAGCCTGCGATCCTGAACATTGCGCAAGCGCGGGAAAATGGCAGCCCGATGGTCTGGCGCTCCCTGACTATGCAGCGGGGGGATGTGGAGCGTGGTCTGAAAGCCGCGCCGCGCCGTCTGTCGGGGCAGATCGAGATTGGCGGGCAGGAGCATTTCTATCTGGAAGGGCAGGCCGCGCTCGCCCAACCGGGAGAGGCCGGGGAGATGCGCGTCTGGTCGTCCACGCAGCATCCGTCCGAGACGCAGCATCTGGTCGCGGCCGTGTTGGGGCGTCCGCATCATCTGGTCACGACGGAAGTGCGGCGGATGGGTGGCGCGTTTGGTGGCAAGGAGACGCAGGCCAATGCCTGGGCCTGTCTGGCCGCTATTGCCGCGGACCGGACCGGGCAGGCGGTCAAGGCGCGTCTGGACCGTGATGATGACATGATGGCGACCGGGAAGCGGCATGACTTCCTGATCGACTATGACGTCGGCTTCACCGATGAGGGCGATATTCTGGCCGTGGACATGGTTCTGGCGGCGCGGTGCGGCTGGGCGGCGGATCTGTCTGGGCCGGTCACGGACCGAGCTCTGTTCCATGCCGACAATGCCTATTTCTATCCCGATGTGAGTCTGAAATCCGAGCCTTTGCGGACCAACACCCAGTCCAACACCGCCTATCGCGGGTTTGGCGGGCCGCAGGGCATTGTCGCGGCGGAACGGGTGATCGAGGAAGTCGCGTTTGCGACCGGACTTGATCCCGTGGCGGTCCGGCTGCGGAATGTTTATGGAACCGGGACGCGTAATCTTACGCCGTATCATATGACAGTCGAGGACTCGATTACGGCCGAGATCCTGACAAAGCTGGTCGCGCGCTGTGATTATCAGGCGCGCAAGGCCGAAATCCGGGCGTTCAACCGCACCAGCCGCATCATCCGGCGCGGCATTGCGCTGACGCCGGTGAAGTTCGGGATTTCCTTTACGGCTACCCATTACAATCAGGCCGGCGCTCTGGTGCATGTCTATACGGACGGCTCGGTTCAGGTGAACCACGGCGGGACAGAAATGGGGCAGGGGCTGCACACCAAGATGGTGCAGATCGTCCTGCGTGAATTCGGTCTGACGGCGGATCGCGTCCGCATCACGGCGACGACGACCGGGAAGGTGCCGAACACGTCCGCCACGGCGGCGTCTTCGGGGGCGGATTTGAACGGCATGGCGGTGCTGGATGCGGTGCGCAAGATCAAGAATAGGATGATCGTCTTTGCCGCTGAGAAGTGGGACGTGGCGGCCGAAGACATCCATTTCGGGCCCGATGGCGTGCATGTCGGCGCGGAGGTCATGACCTTTCAGCAGCTTGCCTGGCAGGCCTATTTCGCGCGGGTGTCGCTGTCTTCGAACGGGTTTTACAAGACGCCGAAGATTTCCTGGAATCCTGAGACCGGGCGCGGGCGGCCGTTCTTTTACTTCGCTTATGGCGCGGCCTGTGCGGAAGTGTCGGTCGATCTGCTGACGGGCGAACACAGCATCGACCGCGTGGATATCCTGCATGATGCCGGGCAGTCCCTGAATCCGGACATCGATATCGGGCAGATCGAGGGCGGGTTCGTGCAGGGGGCTGGCTGGCTCACGACGGAGGAACTGGTCTGGGACGGAGGCGGGCGTTTGCGGACCCATGCGCCCAGTACCTACAAGATCCCGGCCTGTTCCGACCGGCCGCGGATTTTCAATGTGGAACTGCTGGAGAACGCGCCCAACCGGGAGGAGACTATTTTCCGTTCCAAGGCCGTTGGAGAGCCGCCCTTTGTGCATGGGGTTGCGGTTTTGCAGGCTATTTCAGATGCGATCGCCAGTCTGGACGACTACCGGATCTGTCCGAAGCTTGATGCACCGGCCACGCCTGAGCGGGTTCTGAAAACCCTCATGGCGCTGCGGGAACAGGCTGGCTGACATGCTGGCGGATGTTCTGCGCTGGCGGCGGGACGGGCAGGAGATGGTGCGTTTGACCGTCATCCGCGCCCGGGGCTCGACGCCCAGAGAGGAAGGCGCGTTCATGCTCCTGACCCGGAGCGAACAGACCGGCACGATCGGCGGCGGGCGTCTGGAATGGGATTGCATGGCGGAGGGGCGTGCGCTTCTCGCTTCGGGCGGGGCACCGGTCGAGCGCCATATTCCGCTGGGTCCGGCCATCAACCAGTGCTGCGGCGGCGCTGTGACGATCCGCATCGCGCGCGTGGAGGATGCCGAGGCTCTTGAGGCGGAAATCTGCGCGGAGCGGGAGAAACTGCCGCAACTGCTGCTGTTTGGTGCGGGCCATGTCGGACGGGCGTTGGCGCGCGCGCTGGCGCTTCTGCCGCTGCGGCTGGTTTGGGTGGATGCGCGCGAAGAAGAGTTCGGCATCGTGCCATCCGGGGTGGAGGTGCATGTCACGGACCGCTGGGAAGGGCTGCTGCAAGCAGCACCTGCCGGGTCGGGGGTTCTGGTTCTGACCCAGAGCCACACGCTGGATGCGCTCATCACGGGGGCGGCGCTGGAGCGGGGCGACCTGCGCTATGTCGGGATGATCGGGTCGCGCACCAAGCGCAAACGGTTCGAGAGTGCGTTCCGCCAGATCGACATTCCGCAGGAGCAGATCGACCGTCTGGTCTGTCCGATCGGGGATTTCGGGGTGCGGGACAAGCGCCCGGAGGTGATCGCTACATTCGTGACGGCTGAAGTCGCTGCCCGTATGCTGTGCGGGGCAGATTCGCCTCAGGTTTCGGAGAGTGTCATTTCAGATACCAATAATGTTACATCTCCCGCGATCCTGTCGTGAGGCTTTACGGAACAAGGGCGGAGTTTCCTCACTTTTCAGATATCACTAAAAGTTGATGTAACGGTGGGTGCGTCGCGGGCGGTCCTTCTGCTTATCCTCCCCGCATGAGCATGCAGAACCGGACGCAGCGGACTTCCGAAGTCCCGTTTTTCTCTCCAGCCGCCCCGACAGGGCAGAGGTGGAAATCCCGGATTTCCCGTTTCTGTCAGGCAGGATTTGCACTGGGTGCACTGAGCCTGACGCTTCAGACCGCTCAGGCGGCCCCGACGGCCAGTACGGCGCTTTCACCAGCGCTTCAGCCGGCAAACCTTCCGGCTGCAGATGCCGCTTTTGTGGACGATCTGGAAAAGCGCACGTTCAACTGGTTCTGGGAAACCGCCAATCCGAAGAATGGCCTGGTGCCGGACCGTGCACCGCTGCCCAATGGGGCTGCCAGCATTGCCAGCGTCGGCTTCGGGCTGACGGCTTACGGCATTGGCGTGGAGCGTAACTACATCACGCGTCAGCAGGCCGTGGACCGGACACTGACGACGCTTCGCTTTCTGGCCAGCCTGCCGCAGAACGATCATGTGGCGGGTGCTGCGGGTTACAAGGGTTTCTTCTATCATTTCCTTGACCCCAATACCGGCCTGCGGGTTGCGGAGTGGTCCGAACTCTCCAGTATCGACACCGCGCTGCTGATGGGGGGCGTGCTGTTCTCGCAGTCCTATTTCGATCGCGACACGCCGCAGGAGAAGGAAATCCGCGACATTGCGGATCATCTGTATCGCCGGATCGACTGGACGTGGATGAAGGCGCATGGCCCCTGGCTCAGCATGGGCTGGATGCCGCCGCGCACATTCCTGCCCAGCGACTGGAAAGGCTATAACGAAGGCCTCATCATTTATCTTCAGGCGCTGGGTTCGCCCACGCATCCGCTTCCGGCCGAGACCTGGAAGGCCTGGACTGCGACCTATGAAGGGCAGTGGGGCGATTTTCAGGGTCACAAGATGCTGAATTTCGCGCCGATGTTCGGCCATCAGTACAGTGAATCCTGGATCGACTTCCGGGGCGTTCAGGATGCCTGGGACCGCGCGCATAACGTCGATTATTTCCAGAACGGCCGTGAAGCGGCCTATGCCCAGCGCGCCTATGCGCAGGCCAATCCGGGCGACTGGAAAGATTATGGCCCCAATATCTGGGGCCTGACGGCCTGTGACGGTCCGGGGGATGCGCAGCAGATCTATGACGGCAAGAAGCGCCATTATCTGGCCTACAGCGCGCGGGGCGCGGGGCGGGATTACATCTTGGATGATGGCACGATCGCGCCCACGGCCGTGGGCGGCTCCATTGCCTTTGCGCCTGAAATCGCTCTGCCGGCGCTCAAGGAAATGCGTTCCCGCTACGGGGACCGGATCTACAATAAATATGGCTTCCTTGACGCCTTCAACCCGTCCTTTGCCGATCAGAAATCCTACTGGGTGGATGGGCAGCAGCTCGGGATTGATCAGGGGCCGATTCTGCTGATGCTGGAGAACTGGCGTAGCGGGCTGGTCTGGAACACCATGAAGAAAAATCCCTATCTGCGGGCCGGTCTGGAACGTGCGGGATTTGAAGGCGGGTGGATGCATACCAAGACGGCATCTTCCAAACCGGTCGGCGCTTCTCTCTGAGCCTTTGACGGATCCGGAGTTGCATCTGGTGCGTTTCTCCCCGATCACTGACGATACAGTCTCTTTGTGAAAGGAGCGCACCATGCGTCTCATTCTTGCCCTGCTTCTGCCCTGGCTTCAGTTCTTCACCATCGGCCGTCCGTTTGCCGGTCTGGTGTGCCTGCTGCTGCAGGTAACGATTATTGGCTGGATTCCGGCTGCCATCTGGTCGGTCTATGCGCTGAGCCAGTACAAGACCGATCGCAAGATCGCCTCATCCCGGGGCTGAGGCTTCGAATGTAAAAAAGGCCCCCGTTCCAGCCGGAACGGGGGCCTTTTTTATGTCGTGAGTACGGAGTTCAGCGGCCGATATCGCGCAGCTTGATACCCTGGTTGAGACGGATCTCGATGGACTCAAGGGAGACGCCCTTGGTCTCGGGGACGAAGAACAGCACCATGAAAATGAACAGTGCATTCAGCCCCGCATAGAGCCAGAAGGTGTTGGCCGAGCCCAGCGAGCTCAGCAGCCCCAGGAAGGTCGCGCCGACGACCATGTTCGTGATCCAATTCGTAACTGTTGAGCAGGTGATGCCGAAGTCGCGTCCCTGAAGCGGCATCACTTCCGAGCACAGCACCCAGACCAGCGGTCCAGCCGAGAAGGCGAAACCTGCGATGAAGCACAGCAGGACCGCAACGGCGAGATAATGCGACAGGTCCGAGCTGCCGAGGCCGCCTGACATGATGGCGGCGAGCATGGCCAGTCCTGTGGCCATGATGGCGAACCCTGTGATCAGCATCTGGCGACGGCCCCAGCTGTCTGCGAAGGCGATCGCGATGAAAGTCGCAAGCCAGTTGACCACGCCGACGATTGCCGTACCCCACATCTGCCCGCTGGAGCCGAAGCCGACTTCCTGAAAAATGCGCGGGGCGTAGTACATCACGACGTTGATGCCCGTGAGCTGCTGCGCGATCTGAAGGCAGATGCCCAGCATGACGGCGCGGCGGAAATTTGGGTTCTCGAGGAACATGGCCAGACCGCGCTGGCGGTCATGGATCTGTCCCTGGATGTCGCGGATTTCCTGATGGGCGTGTTCGGGGTCGTGGCGCAGCTCTTTCATGATGGACAGGGCTTCTTCATGACGGCCCCGCAGCATCAGCCAGCGCGGGCTGTCGGGCAGGAAGAACGAGCCGATCAGGAAGAATATGCCCGGAATGGCCATGATCCCGAGCATCCAGCGCCATGAGCCACTGTAGGACAGGATAGCATTGGACACGAAGGCCAGAAGGATGCCGAACGTGATCATGAGCTGGTACATCGAGACGAGGCTTCCGCGGCGGCTCTCGTCCGAGACTTCGGAGATGTAGAGCGGTGCCACGAAGCTTCCGATGCCGATGGCCAGTCCAAGCATCGCGCGTCCGATGATCAGTTCGGAGACGGAGGAGGCCAGCGCACAGACCAGACCGCCTGCTACGAACAGGAACGCGCTGAAAATCAGCGCGCGGCGGCGTCCGAACGCGTAGGACATGCGTCCCGCGCCCAACGCACCCAGAGCCGCGCCGAACATCATGGAGGATACGATCCAGGACTGTTCGAAATCGGATGCGTGGAATTCGTCGCGGATGAAGCCGAGCGCACCGGAAATGACGCCTACGTCCAGCCCGAACATCAGGCCGGCGATCGCGGCCAGAATGACGGCGAACATCATGCGGCCGACCATCGGCGGTCTGGTGGCGGTGGCGGAAGAAGTGAGCACTGTGTCGCTCATGACGGGGAAACTCCGGCGACCCGCAGGGCAGGCCTGTCAGGAAAAAGCAGAAAAAAACCGGATCAGGCCAGCCTGTACCGGGAGGTGAGGGAGAGGGCTATTCTGTGACAGGCACGATGATTCGCCATCTTTAGCCTTAAACCATAACATGGAATTGGGAAAATATTCAAAATCATATGTGATAATTTTCCGGATTTTCTCTGCTGGTGCAGTTGCGCCACAGTTTTCTCCCGTCCCGTGTTTTTCGGCAAGCCCCGCGCTGCGGCATCGGACCGGCTGTTCTGCCTCCTGCCCGATGCCCGAGATGAGGCGTGACAGGATACGGGAAATGGCGGATCTGTTATGGCGTGATACAGTTCCGGCAGGAGACGTGTCCGGGCGGGCAGGGCTGAGGGAGAGGGCTGATGGATCTCGTGCAGGAGACGGACAGGGAAACGGAAGCACAGATGCTGCATCCTTCTCCCTCCGGCGGTCGTGCCTCCATTCTGTGCGTTCATCTTCTGGCTCTTGCCGCAGCGGAAGGCGGGGGAGAGGCTGCCCTTCTGGTTCGGGACACGCAGGGTGTGCGCGTGCTGGGTGGGGGAGGGAGTGCGATTGCCGCCGAGGGCGCGGCCTGTCTTATGGATGGTCAGTCCCTTGGTGTGTGTACGGTATGTCTGCTGTCCGTGCGGTCCGGTGCCGTGGAGGTCTGGCTGTGTGTGCGGCAGAATGCTCCGGCGCTGGAGCATGTCCGGGCCTTGTGTGCGTTGCAGGTGGACGACCTGCTGCGCGAACATGCGGCTCCTCCGACACCAGAGGAACACGCTACCCTTGAACATGCGACTGTGGAGCGGATGCAGCTCCGGATGCAGCGCGTAGCGGATACGGCGGATGTCGCGTTCTATCGCTGCGATTTTGCGATGCGAATGGTGACGGGAGATGCCCGGTTCGCCGGGCTGTGGGGGTTGGCGCCCGAGCGGCTGGCGGTGGGTGTTCCCATCGACGAACTGCTGGAGTTTCTGCATCCGGATGACCGGTTCATCTATGATGACAGCATTGAGGACGAACTGCGGGACGAGGGGGGGTACGAGCTTCGTTTCCGTATTCTGGTGCCCTCACGCTTTTCGTACCAGTCTGCGCATCCGTCTGCGGCGGAGCACGCCCCGCAGGACACCCCCATGCTCCGGCATGTGCTGTTGCGTGGCTGGCGGGAAGACGAGAGCCGCGCTGACGGGCGCCGGAGTGTCGGGCTCGCGATGGATGTCTCCTCCGCGTCGCTGACGGCAGAAGCCCTGAGATCCAGCGAATCCTTTACACGGCTGCTGCTGTCGAGCCTGCCGGACTGCATCCATATTCTCGACTGTGATGGCTGTATCCGCTTCGTCAACGAAGGGGGCGTCCGCTCCATGGAAATGGATAGCCCGATTATCATGCACGGCTTGCCCTGGGTGGATCTGTGGCGCGGGCAGCCGCGACGGCGGGCGGCTCTGGCGGTGCAGAGCGCCCTTGAAGGCGAGACGGCGCGGTTTCAGGGTTATGCCATGACCATGAAAGGCGCGCGCCGTTTCTGGGACGTGGTGGTCACGCCCGTGCTCGGTGAGGACGGGGATGTGCAACGCCTGCTGGCGATCGGGCGCGACCTGACGGATGCCAACCAGTCTGCCGAGCGGCTCCAGCTTGCGCTCGATGCGGGCGCGATTGCCGGGACCTGGATGTGGGACGACAGTACGTCGCGGATGATGGGCGATGCCAGGCTGGCTCTGACGCTGGGACTGGACCCGGCCTGTCTGCGTGAAGGCGTCATGCCCAACATCATTTACGACGCCGTGGACTCGCGGGACAGGTTCGCGGTGGTGCAGGCTGTCACGGCGGCGACGCGGCGCGGTGGAAAATGCCGTTTCGAGTTCCGGGCGGAGACGCCGGAAGGGCAGCGCTGGTTCGAGGGGAACGGGCGCTGCGATCTGGGGGATGAGGGGCGTGTGGCCCGCTTTCCCGGGATTGTTTTCGATATCGACCGGAGCAAGCGGCAGGCTTTGCGGCAGGCTGCGCTTGTCGAACTCGGGGACCAGCTCCGCGCCCTCGACGATACCAGCATGATGGAAGAAGTCGCGGCCCGGATCATCTGCCGGGAGCTGAATGCCAGCGGCGCGGGTTATGGGATGGTCAATGACGACGGAACCGGTATGACCGTCGGCGGCATTGCCGAAGCGGGACGCCCGCTTGTGGGTGTACGGATGTTTGCCGATTACGGGGAATTCCGGTCACCTCTGGGGCGGGGTGAGCCGGTTGCCATTACCGATGTCCATACGGATACCCTGACGGCGGGGTCCGGGGCGCGGTATACGGCCGAGGGGATCGTCGCGTTTCTTGCCATTCCGATTTTCAAGTTCGGGCGCTTTGTGGGGCTGATGTTCGTCTGTCATGATGTGCCGCATGTCTGGACGGATGAGGAAATCGTCTTCACGCGTGCGGTGGCGGACCGCACCCATGCGTCCATGCGTCAGGCCCGGACCCAGCAGCAGATCCGGGACCTCAATGTCATGCTTGAAGAGCGGATCCTGCAACGGACCCGCGAGCGCGACCGGCTGTGGAATATTGCAAAGGACCTGTTCGTCATCATCGACCGTCACGGCTATTACGTCGCGGTCAGCCCGAGCTGGGAAGAAATGCAGGGCTACAGGATGGACGAGCTGGCCGGGCTGCGGCTGGATGCGCTGTGTCATCCTGATGACAAGCGGACCGTCCGGGACACGTTTGCACGTCTTATGGAGGGCACGCCCTGGCCGGCAGCGGGTCTGGATGTGCGGATGCGGCGGCATGACGGGACCTGGCGGACCTATAACTGGAGCTGCAACGACGAAGGTGATGCGATCTATGCAATCGGACGCGATCTGACCAGACGCAACGAACTTGAGGAACAGCTCCGTCAGGCCCAGAAGATGGAGGCGGTCGGCCAGCTGACGGGCGGTCTGGCGCATGATTTCAACAATCTGCTGGCCGGAATTGGCGGAGGGCTGGAACTTCTGGGGCTGCGGATCGCGCAGGGGCGGACGGAGGGTCTGGGGCGGTACATCACGGCCTCGCAGGAGGCGGTCCGTCGGGCGGCTTCGCTGACGCACCGTCTGCTGGCCTTCTCGCGGCGACAGACCCTCGATCCGAGCCCCACGGACATGAACGTGCTGGTGCGGGGGCTCGAGAGCCTGCTGCGCGGGACGGTCGGGCCGGGCATAGACCTTGTTCTGGATCTCCAGCCGGATCTGTGGCGGACGCGGGTGGACGCCAATCAGCTCGAAAACGCGATCCTCAACCTGTGCATTAATGCCCGTGACGCCATGCATGATCAGGGGAGCACGCTGCTGCTGAAGAGTGCCAACTGGATTCTGGGGGATGCGGGTTCCGTTGAAACGGCGATCCCGCCGGGCGATTATGTGGTCTTGACGGTGCAGGACGAAGGCTGTGGCATGCCCCCCGAGATCGTGCAGCGGGCCTTTGATCCGTTTTTCACGACCAAGCCGCAGGGCGCGGGAACCGGGCTGGGACTGAGCATGATTTACGGCTTTACCCAGCAGTCGGGTGGGAAGGTGGAAATCCGTTCTGCTCCGGGACACGGGACCGCCGTATCGCTCTGGCTGCCGCGCTATGAAGGACGGGAGACCCTGCGCCCCGAGCCGCCTCCGTTGCCGTCGGCGCCGCAGCCCCGCCTTCTGGAGGGGCTTCGCGTTCTCGTCGTGGACGACGAGGAGGCAGTGCGGATGATCGTGACGGATATGGTGGCGGATCTGGGGGGGATCGTTCAGGGCGCCTGCGACGGCCCGTCAGCGAAGGCACTCGTGGCGGAGGGCGCGCCGCCTTCGCTTCTCATCAGCGATATCGGGATGCCCGGTGGCATGAACGGGCGCGAACTGGGCGAGCAGATGCTGACGCGCTGGCCGTCGCTCAAAGTGCTGTTCATCACAGGGTATGCCGAGCAGAACATTCTGGGAAATCAGGCTCTTGCACCCGGATGCGCGCTTCTGGTCAAGCCCTTCACGGTCGAGACATTCAACCGCAAGCTGGCCCTTCTGCTCAACGGAGACTG
Organism: Gluconobacter albidus; assembly: GCF_002005485.1. Taxonomy (NCBI): domain Bacteria; kingdom Pseudomonadati; phylum Pseudomonadota; class Alphaproteobacteria; order Acetobacterales; family Acetobacteraceae; genus Gluconobacter; species Gluconobacter albidus. The sequence goes on from NZ_CP014689.1 coordinate 238,812, forward strand.
AACCGTCCGTCCGGAGCCTGCGTTGAAAAGCCAGCACCCCACGCGCTGATGATTTTTTCTTCAAGTCCTGCAAGGAGGCAGACATGTCGTCACAGGTTCCATCCGCCGACGCCCAGACGGTGATTTCCTTTCATGATGGCAACACCATGCCGCAGATCGGTCTGGGCGTCTGGCAGACGCCTCCGGACGAAACCGCTAATATTGTTCGGGAAGCCGTAAAACTCGGGTATCGCTCCGTTGATACGGCGCGGCTTTACAAGAATGAAGCCGGGGTCGGCGAAGGTCTGGAAGACCATCCGGAAATTTTCCTCACGACCAAGGTGTGGAATGATGAGCAGGGTTACGACAATACGCTGCGTGCCTATGAGGAGAGCGCGCGTCTGCTGCGTCGTCCAGTGCTGGACCTGTATCTGATCCACTGGCCGATGCCGGATCAGGGGCAGTATGTCGAGACGTGGAAGGCCCTGGTCGAGCTGAAAAAATCCGGCCGCGTGAAGTCCATCGGTGTGTCCAATTTCGAGCCGGAGCATCTGGAGCAGATCATGGATGCGACGGGTGAGGTGCCGGTCGTCAACCAGATCGAATTGCATCCCGATTTCCAGCAGCGCGCCCTGCGGGAATTCCACGAAAAGCATAACATCCGCACCGAGGCCTGGCGTCCGCTGGGCAAGGGACGTGTGCTGAGCGATGAGCGGATCGGGAAGATCGCTGAAAAGCACGACCGCACTCCGGCTCAGGTCGTGATCCGCTGGCATCTTCAGAACGGACTGATCGTGATTCCCAAGTCCGTCAATCCGAAGCGTCTGGCGGAAAATCTGGATGTGTTTGGCTTCGTGCTGGATGCGGACGACATGTATGCCATCGGGGGGATGGATCGTGCGAATGGCCGGATGGGGGCAGACCCGAAAACGGCCAAATTCTGAGAAATATTCCTCTTTAGCAACATTAAGTAAAAAACCGGGCCTGTGCTATGGGCTGCCTCATGCAACCGGAAGGTGGATGGCATGAGGCAGCGTTTCGGCCTGGGTGTGAGAGTGGTTTTTGCGGTTCTGCTGGGGAGCACGCAGGCGCGTGCTGCGCCCACTCAGGACAAGGCGTGGACGGATCAGTGGTTTTCCGATGTCTCCTTCGGCGCGCAGATCGAAGGCGGCGTCATGGGCAGTTCGAGCCATCCTGCCAGTAATCTCAATTTCGGCCAGCTTCTCTCGCCTTATGCCGATCAGGCGACGCTGAACCAGCTGACTTTCACATTCACCAAACCTGTTGATCCGATCGGGGACGGGTACGGGCTGGGGATGAACCTGCGGATGCTCTACGGTTCTGACGCGCGAAGTTACACGATCGCAGGCGTGTCTGACCGCTGGATCAATGGCCGTTATCAGGCCATGCCGGTTTTCGCCAATGTAGCGCTTCATATGCCGTGGTTTACGAGCCGGGGACTGGACGGGCAGATCGGTATTCTGACGTCGCCCATGGGCGTGGAGACGCTCGATCCCTCGACGCGGGCGTTCTATACGCTGGCTTATACGACCGAATATTCCACGCCCTTCGAGCATGTGGGGGGCATGTTCCAGCTTCATCTGGACGAGCATTTTGATCTTCAGTTCGGCGCGGATACCGGCAACCAGACCTCCTTCGGGCGGGGGGATAACAATGACCGGCCTGCCGGGTATCTCGGCGTGACGGGCAATGATCTGGCGGACGGGCATCTGTCCTTCACCTATCTGCTGCGGGTTGGGCCGGAAGACGCCGTGCGCGCTCTGGGGCCGAAGGCCAACGGGGCCATGCGGTACTGGAACGACCTGAACGGGACGTGGACATTCTCGAAAAAATGGAGCGCCACCGTGGAGGTGAACCAGCTTCATGACGAAGGGCTGCGCGCCGATACATGGAGCGCGGTTGTCTGGGGTGGGTGGCACATCCATCCGAACCTGACCGTTAATGCGCGGGCCGAGCTGTATCGGGACAATACGGGCAGTTTCGTGGCCAGCTTTGCGCAGAACGAAGGCTATGCACAGGCTCTGCTTGGCAATCCGACACGCTCTGTGTCGGCTCCCGCCACGACCTATGGCGCGCTGACGCTCAACACTGTCTGGCGGCCGGACGTGGGGCATCACGTCAAGCTGCTCCAGTTCCGGCCGGAACTGCGATTCGACCGTTCCCTCAACGGCACGCGTCCGTTCGATGACCAGCATCATATGGGTCGCATCCTGTTCGGGGCGGATATGACGCTCGGGTTCTGAGAGGTCATGCGTCCGGGCAGGGGGAGGTGCGCTGGCGATCGGATTATGGCAAGGAGTCTGCATGACGACTCCGAACGACACCGATTTCCGCAAGGCCATGTCCCATTTCGCCACGGGTGTGGCTGTGGTGACGGCCAAAGGCAGCGAAGGCGAGCAGGGCGCGACCATCAGCGCTTTGACCTCCGTGTCCCTTGATCCGCTTCTGCTGCTGATCTGTCTCAACCGTGCCAGCGCAACCTATCGCGCGATTGCGGAAGCAGGGGCGTTCGGCCTCAGCATTCTGGGCAATGACCACAAGGACGTGGCGATGCTGTTCGCCAGCCGGACGGGAGACAAGTTCAGCTCCGACGTAATCGAGCGTTCGGCGGATGGCACGGCGTTTGTCCGGGATTCGCTGGTGAAGATGCACTGCGAACTGGTCGAAACGTTCCAGGGTGGCACGCATGCGCTTTTCATGGCGCGTCCTGTCTCGCTTGAGCTCGACGAAAACCGTGCGCCTTTGCTGTATTTCCAGGGACAGCTCGGTATCACGCTCTGAAGCCTGCGCAATTCTGACGAGACCGGACAGGCTCTCCACCCTTTATGTCTGGGGTGGGGAGCCTGATGTGTTTTGGGCAGTTTCTGATCCGGCAAAGCGTTTTTCTGGCGAAAGGAAAGGCATTCCTTCAGAAATTTGTTGCGAATGATTCTTATTTCTAATATTGGCCTCTGTAACACAAACAGACATCTCCGTAACCAAGAGGCCCTCGATGACCGGTTCGCTGCGTGCGCACATCACTTCGCTATCAGTTGCGGGAACGCTGCTGATGTCTTCACAGGGCTATGCGGCGGATCCCGTCAAAAAGGATGAAAAACCGGACCCCAAAGCGCCTTCTGCGGCAAAATCCCTGAACACGACGCAGAGGCTTGAAGGTGCCGATGCGGAATATCTGACGGTGCAGGGACATGGCTTCAACACCATGCATGACTCCACCGGCCTGTCGCGGATGCCGCAGGATGTGATGCATACGCCGCAGAACATCAACGTGGTGCCGCAGGCCCTGATGCAGCAGCAGAACGTGAAATCCCTCGATGAGGCCCTGCGGAATGTTCCGGGTGTCACGACGTCCATCGGCGAGGGCGCGGGCGGGATGAACGGCGATCAGTTCCTGATCCGCGGTTTTCAGGCCCAGAATGACATCTACGAAGATGGTCTGCGGGATTTCGGCGTCTATTCGCGCGATGCGTTCAATTTCGAGACCGTTTCGGTCATCAAGGGGCCGTCTTCCGAAGTGTTCGGCAACGGCACGACGGGTGGCGCCATCAATATGGTCACCAAGACGCCCGGTCTGAAAAACCATTACAATGCCGAGTTTTCCGGCGGGTCTGGCAGCTATTATCGCGGGACGCTGGACGTCAATCAGAAGATCAATGACTCAACGGCCTTCCGCGTTACCGGCATGGGCGACGAGCACAATATCGTCGGGCGCGACAACCTCTATTCCCATCGCTGGGGCATCGCGCCGTCGCTGGCTTTCGGCATCGGCAAGAGAACGACGCTGGTTCTGCAATACATGCACCAGCAGGAAAATTCGGTTCCGGATTTCGGTGTGCCTGTCGTGACGAAGCCGGGTGCGAAATACGGTCAGCCCATCACGGAATATGGCATCCGCCGCACCAACTGGTACGGGACGGACAATGACCAGAACGCAACGAACGCCAACATGGAAACGGCCCGTTTCAGCTTCAAACTGAACAAACACATCACCTTCTATGACGATCTGCGGGGCGGGGAATATTACCGGACTTTCGCTGCCTCCAAGGCGACCTGTGATACGACCTGCGTGAACAACTATTTCAATGGTGATCCGTCGAAGGCGCTTGTGGCGCGCTCGGGGCCGGTGGGCGCCGGCGCTGGAACGGGGGCGGGAACCTATATGGCGCCGCTGCCGTATCAGCAGACGAGCTGGTCGGTGCAGAACGTGGGCTCGATGGTTGCGGATTTCCATACGGGGTTCCTGCGGCATCAGGTCGTCGCAGGCTTTGATATCGAGCGCGTCAATGACGTCCGGTCGCAGTCGACCTATCTGAAGCCCAAGCCTTATGCCAGCCTGGTCAATCCGAATTCGCATGTCGGAAATCTGGATCTGGTGCCGGGGGACATGAACCCGGCCGGTCTCGTCTCGCTGGGTTCTCTGGGCGCAAAGTCGCACAGCAACGGCTACGGTTTCGATACGGGTCTTTTCCTGTTCGACCAGATCTGGCTCACGAACTGGCTGTCTCTCAAGGGCGGGTTCCGCTGGGATCGCTGGCAGACGAGCTACACCATGACGGGCGGAGATGTCGCAAAGAACCCGGACCAGCATTTCCATGATGTGACCGGGGTGTTCAATCCCAATGCCAGCCTCGTGCTGACGCCAGATTCACATCAGACCTATTATTTCACGTGGGCCAATTCCACCACGCCGATGGGCATGTATGTGACCAACGGCTCCGTGCCCATCCGTCCCGGCACCAACTCGTTCGCCAGTCCGGAAAAGGCGCAGCTTTATGAACTCGGCGCCAAGTACAGCATCCTGCACGACCGGCTGGGAGTTACGGCATCACTGTTCCGGCTGGACAAGGGCAATGCTCTGAATGCTGATCCGGTGACGGGAGAAGTCACGGGATCGTCCGACCGGCAGCGCAATCAGGGGCTCGAACTGTCGGTGGGTGGCGTGATCCTGCCGGGCTGGAACGTGTCCGCCACCTATGCCCTGTATGACAGCAGCACCACCTATTCCGCCACGAAAGCCAACCGCGGAAAGAACGTGCAGTATGTGCCGCATAACCAGGCGACGCTGTGGTCGGCCTATAATGCTTTCGCTGGCAAGCCTTACAACGTGACGTTCGGCGGTGGGTTGACCTGGCGCGAGCATGTGTGGCTGGATTCGGCCAATACGCTTCGGGCCCCGGCAAATCTGGATTTCAGCGCCCTGATTTCGCACCGCTTCAACCAGCACTGGAAGGTGTCGATGAACGGCTACAATCTGGCGAACCGCCTGAACTACCAGAGCCTCTTCTCCAACCGTGCGACACCGTCCGCCGGGCGTATGTTCCTTGGCGAGATCAGCGCGTCTTACTGATCGTTTTCCGACGGCTGTTCCGGTCTGCTCCAGTCCTGCACGGCCATGTGAATGGCCGGGGCCAGCGGGAACAGGCGTGAGGCCGCCGAACCGATATGCCCGTGGCGGAGCAGGCTGTTTCCGTCGAGCTTTGCACCAAAAGGCTCGAAACGCTCCGTCTGCGTCTCGGGGAGGCTGATGCTGATCCAGCGGCGCTCCCCGTCTGCCATGATGCAGGTTCCATCCTGAAATCTGGGTCCGTCAGGGGCAGCGAGCCGCTCGGCCAGATGCAGTGCCGTGCAGGTGTCCCAGCCCGTCCCGATCATCAGAATCTGTGCGTTTTGGTCTGACAAAGCCGAAAGCGGGGAGCGGGTGCCGAACGGATCTTCCAGCGGTTGATGAGCAAGAATATCCGCTGCCAGCGGCCCCAGAGCCGTGAACGAAACCTGTGGATGGGCGCTGCGCTGCACGCCGGGCCATGTCCGGAAAATTTCGGCGGTCTGCCCCATGCCGCGCGTCGGCGTCAGATGCGGATCATAGGGCGGCATGGTGGTGCGGATCGTCTCCCACCAGCTTTCCGGTACGGGGGGATCGCACCAGCCTGACGGGTCGCTCAGTTCGGAGGACTGCGCGGGCATAACGATCGTGCCGTCTGGTCCCACGGCCTGAAGCAGGCTGTCGATTACGGTGCGTGCCCCGCCACTGACCCAGCCGATCCGGCTCAGGGACGTATGGACCAGAAGCGTCATCCCCGGCAGGACGCCGAGGCGTTGCAGATCCACCACCAGCCGCGCCTGCGTGAGCGGACCGCTGGAGCGGGCGATGGCGGCGGCTTCGGTCATGGTTTAGCCGCGACCGCGATAGCCGGGCACGTCCTGCGCGGGAATCCACACGCCCTTCGGCGGCTCGCCCGTCTGCCAGAACACGTCTATCGGGATGCCGCCGCGCGGATACCAGTACGCCCCGATCCGCAGCCATTGCGGGTTGAGCAGTGCCACCAGACGCTCGGCAATGGCGATGGAGCAGTCCTCATGGAACGCGCCGTGATTGCGGAAGCTGGTCAGGAAGAGCTTGAGGGACTTGCTTTCGACGATCCATTCGCCGGGGATGTAGTCGATGACGATATGCGCGAAGTCCGGCTGGCCGGTCACGGGGCAGAGAGAGGTGAATTCGGGGGCCGTGAAGCGCACGACATACTGCCGTCCCTGATGCGGAGAGGGAACGCGTTCGAGAACGGCCTCTTCGGGACTCTGCGGCGTTGTGGTCGCGCGGCCGAGCTGGCTGAGCGCGTCGGTTCCGGGGGCGGAGGGGCCGGTCGGGTGGTGGTCGGTCTGGTGGTCGGACATGGGGCTGAACTCCTTGAAGGGGCCGTGTTTTGTGAGATGTGGCCCAGCTCTCCCGTGGGCTCAAGACATCTTCAGGACGAAAAGACAGTGACAGAGTTTGCATATTGGCGGGATTCGGTGCAGAAGACGGCGCAAATCCTCTCTTCGATGCCTCCCGTCTGGAAGACCACATGGAACTCCGTAATATCGCCATCATCGCGCACGTCGATCATGGCAAAACCACGCTGGTTGACGCGCTTCTCAAACAGTCCGGCTCTTTCCGCGACAATCAGCATGTTGCTGATCGCGCGATGGACAGCAACGACCTCGAACGCGAGCGTGGCATCACCATTCTCGCCAAGTGCACGTCCGTTGTGTGGAAAGAAACCCGCATCAACATCATTGATACGCCGGGCCATGCCGATTTCGGCGGCGAGGTCGAGCGTATCCTGAGCATGGTGGATGGCGCGATCATCCTCGTCGATGCTGCTGAAGGCGCGCTGCCGCAGACCAAGTTCGTTCTTGGCAAGGCGCTGGCCCGTGGCATCCGCCCGATCGTTGTCGTCAACAAGATCGACCGCTCCGACGCGCGTCCGGACGAAGTGCACGAAGAGATCTTCGATCTGTTCGCCTCCCTCGGCGCCGACGAGCACCAGCTCGACTTCCCGATGCTCTATGCTTCAGGCCGTCAGGGCTGGGCCGATCTGGAGCTGGACGGACCGAAGAAGGACCTCGCTCCGCTGTTCGATCTGGTGCTGCGCCACGTGCCGACGCCGAACGTGGACAAGGACGCGCCGTTCGGAATGGTTTCCACCATTCTTGAGAGCGACAACTTCCTGGGCCGCATCCTGACGGGTCGTATCGACCAGGGTCGTGCGAAGGTGAATATGCCGGTGCGCGTGCTGCGTCCGGATGGTACGATCGTCGAAACCGGTCGTCTGACGAAGCTGCTGTCGTTCCGTGGCCTCGACCGGGTGCCTGTGGAAGAAGCCGAAGCCGGTGACATCGTGGCCGTGGCCGGTCTGTCCGAAGCGACGATTCCCGATACGATCGCCGATCCGTCCATTGACGTGCCGCTGCCGTCGCGTCCGGTTGATCCGCCGACCCTGTCCATGACCTTCCGCATCAACGATGGCCCGCTGGGCGGTCGTGAAGGCAAGAAGGTGACGTCGCGCCAGATCCGTGACCGTCTCTTCAAGGAAACCGAAGGCAACGTGGCCATCAAGGTGACGGAAAGCCCGGAAAGCGAAGCGTTCGAAGTGGCCGGTCGTGGCGAACTTCAGCTTGGCGTTCTGATCGAAACGATGCGTCGCGAAGGCTTTGAGCTGACGATCGGCCGTCCGCGCGTTCTGTTCCGTGAAAACGAAGAGACCGGCGAGCGCGAAGAGCCGTTCGAAGAAGTCCTGGTGGACGTGGACGAGCCGTATTCGGGCGTTGTCGTTGAGAAAATGTCGCTCCGTAAGGGCGTCATGCAGGACATGCGTCCGTCCGGTGGCGGAAAGGTCCGTCTGACGTTCCTGATCCCGTCGCGTGGCCTGATCGGCTATCATGGCGAGTTCCTGACCGACACGCGCGGCACGGGCCTCATGAACCGCCTGTTCCATGGCTATCTGCCGTATGTCGGCCAGATCGAAGGCCGTCGTAACGGCTCGCTGATCTCGTCCGAAGACGGGCAGACGACGCAGTACGCGCTGTTCGCCCTTCAGGACCGTGGCACGATGTTCGTCGATGCCGGCGAGAAGATCTACACAGGCATGATCCTGGGTGAGCATTCCCGCGAGAACGACCTCGACATCAACGCGGTCCGCGAAAAGAAGCTGACCAACATGCGTGCCTCCGGCAAGGACGAAGCCCTGCTTCTGACGCCGCCGCGCCGCATGAGCCTTGAGCAGGCCATCGCCTACATTGAAGATGATGAGCTGGTTGAAGTGACGCCGTCTGCCATCCGGATCCGCAAGCTGCATCTGGACCCGCATGATCGCAAGCGCGCCACCAAGTCCCGCGCAAGCTGAACCGTCCGTTTCAGGACTGTTCTTTGAAGAAAGGCGTGTTCCCGGTTTGCCGGGACACGCCTTTTTTATGCGGTTTCAGGAAGTTTGTCTGAATTGAGGCGTATTCGCACGTTACACGCGCAAGAGACTGAAATTTCATAAAGTTAATGCGCGACCGTGCGCAGTGGGAATGATAACGTCAGAGACGAGACCACTTCGGAAAACCTGAATGCTGGTCCATTTTTATTCTGTTATGGAGCTTCGTTTCCAGATGCGTCTTTTCAACCTCTCCCTGATCGCTGCCGTTTCCGCCCTGGTCCTGACGGCTGCTCCGGCATTCGCTGACCCCGCCACGACGGCAGCCCCTGCTGCGCCTGCCGCTGAAGCTCCTGCTGCTCCGGCTCCCGCCGCCGCTGCCCCGGCCGCTCCTGCCGATGCCGCTCCGGCTGCTGAAGCCGAGACGCCCAAGAAGAAGCATTCCGGCAAGAAGCACCACCACAAGCACAAGCACCACAAGAAGACGTCTGCTGCTACGGATGCCGCGCCGACTGAAGACGCTGCACCGTCCAACTGAGGCGTCTCTGTCGCTTCTTCTGAAGGACTGCGGAAAGCAAAACGGGGGTCTGCTCATGGCAGACCCCCGTTTTTTATGTCCTGTGCATCCGTAAGCCGCGCAGGCTTACGGATGGGAAGTGTCAGTAGCGGTCGAGCGACAGGTCGAGCGACGGAATGGCCGTCTGGCGGCCGGAGATCTGGTCTGCGACGATCTGGCCGGAGCCGGCCGTCATCGTCCAGCCCAGCGTGCCATGGCCGGTGTTGAGCCACAGATTGCCATAGCGCGGGGAGGGACCGACGATCGGCGTGCCGTCCGGCGTGCAGGGGCGCAGGCCGGTCCAGTATTTCGCGGACGACAGGTCGCCGCCGCCATACATTTCGCTGAAGGACAGTTCCAGCGTCTCGCGGCGATCCGGGCTGAGGCGCAGGTTGAAGCCGTTCAGTTCCGCCGTGCCACCGATGCGGATGCGGTCGCCCAGACGCGTGATGGCGACCTTGTACGTCTCGTCATTGACGGTCGAGACCGGGGCGCGGCTTTCATCCGTGATTGGCATGGTCAGGGAGTAGCCCTTGACCGGATAGATCGGCAGGCGCAGTTCCAGCGGCTTGAGGAAGCGCGGGGAGTAGCTGCCGAGCGCGAGGACGTAGCGGTCCGCCGTCATGCGTCCTGCGCTGGTGCGGATGCTGACGATGGCGTCACTGGCGGCTTCCAGAGCCTCGATCGTGACGCCGAGATGGAACTTCACGCCCTTGTCTTCAGCCATTTTGGCCAGACGGCGTGTGAAGAGATGGGCATCGCCCGTCTGGTCACCGGGGAGGAGCAGACCGGCCTTGAGCAGGTGTCGGGCATGGGCGAGGCCGGGCTCGCGGGCGAGAATCTCGTCCACGGTCAGCAGCTTGTGCTCAACGCCGCTTTCGGCCAGCAGGCGCATGTCTTCGGCAGCGTATTCGACCTGGCTGTCCGTGCGGAAGAGCTGGATCAGGCCTTTCTGGGCGCCGTCATAGGTGATGCCGGTCTCGGCGCGCAGGGCGTCGAGGCGGTCGCGGGCGTATTCCGCAATCCGCAGCATCCGGCCCTTGTTGATGTCATAGGCCTTTTCCGTGCAGTTCATGAGCAGTTCGCCCATGAAACGGAACATGGCCGTATCGAGGCGCGGGCGCACGACGAGCGGGCTGTGCTTCTCGAACATCCATTTGGCGGCCTTGAGCGGCAGGCCCGGCATGGCCCAGGGGGTTGAATAGCCGGGAGAAACCTGTCCTGCATTCGCAAAAGACGTCTCCAGACCCACACCCGGCTGGCGGTCGATCACTTCGACTTCATGGCCTTCCTGAGCGAGATACCAGGCCGTTGTAACGCCGATCACTCCGGCGCCCATGACGATGACTTTCATATCTGTCCTGCTGTGTTGTCGTCTGTAGAACCGCCCTGAACTGACCGTGATCGGCTCAGCGCCACGAAAATATTGTTCCGTTTCGTTAGCCCGGAACGCCCTTGCTGGTCGAATATTCGAAATGCAGAGCCGTGTCGGGATGGACGATGGCATGGATGGCATGGGCCGCCATGGCGCCTTCGGAGAAGCCCTGAAGGATCAGCTTCAGCTTGCCCGGATAGGTTGCCACATCCCCGATCGCGAAAATGCCGGGCGTGCTGCTCTCCAGCGTGGCCGGGGTGACGGGAACGGTGTTACGATGCGTGTCCAGTCCCCAGAGGGCGATCGGCCCCAGATCGGTGGACAGGCCATAGAACGGCAGAAGTGCATCGGCCCCGATGTGGCGCGATGTGCCTTCAAGCGTGGTGACTTCCACGGTGGAAAGCACCCCGTCCGTGCCGTGCAGGGCATGGAGCTGATAGGGCACGACCTTCTCGATCTTTCCAGCCTCAATCTGCTGCTCGATCCGTGACAGCGTCTCAGGCGCACCGCGGAAACGATCCCGGCGATGCAGCAGATAGATTTTTTCGGCGACGTCGGAGAGGGACAGCGCCCAGTCCAGTGCGGAATCGCCGCCACCTGCGACTACGACGCGCTTGCCTGTGAAATCTGCGCGTTTCTTGACGTAATACTGCACCGCGCCCGTGCGTTCATAGGCTTCGAGCCCGTCGAGCGGTGGGCGGTTCGGCCCGAACGCACCGGCACCGGCCGCGATGATGACGGCTTTGGCGATGATGACGTCGCCGCGTGCGGTTTTCAGCGTGAAATCCCCACGATGGCCTTCCAGCGTCTCGACGCGCGAGCCCAGCAGACGGGGGACGTCGAACGGAGCGATCTGCTGTTCGAGCGCCTCGATCAGGGCGCCGCCTTCGATAGCGGGATGGGCCGGGATGTCGTAGATCGGTTTTTCCGGATAGAGCGCCGCACATTGTCCGCCGACACTGTCGAGGGCGTCAATCAGGACGCAGGACAGTTTGAGCATGCCACATTCAAACGCGGCGAAGAGAGCGGTCGGACCGGCGCCGACAATCGCGACATCGGTGTTGAGGGTCTGAGGTGCAGTCGTCATGATCTGTTTCATAATCGGTTTGAAGGGCTTGGGGTAGGGCATTGAACGTACGATATACGTTTGTAATTCAGGACCTGAAGGGCCTCGGCGGGACCGAGCGTTCGGCCTGTGCCGTCATGAACGGACTGGTACGTCAGGGGTGCGACGTGCGGCTGGTGGAACTGGTCGGCGCGGGCGCTCCGGCCTTTGCCCTGTCGCCTGAGATTCCCATGACCGCGCTGTTCGTCCGGCCGGTAAAGATTTTCAATTCGTGGTTCCGGATCGTGTGGCGTTTGTCGCGTTTCCTGAAACGGGAGAACATCGACACGCTGGTGGTCGTGGAGTCCACTCATGCGCTTTACGGCGTGGCGGCAGCGAAGCTGGCGGGTGTGCGCTGCGTGGTCTGGGAGCATTTCAACTTCAACGTGACGTTAAATCGCCGCAAGCGCGTCTGGGGACGGCAGCTCGCCGCGCGCTGGGCCGATGATGTGGTGGTTCTGACCCAGCGGGACACGGCGTTGTGGCGAGAAGGGACGGCGGTTCGTGCCCGGCTGACCGCCATTCCGAACATGGCTCCTCCTGTGACGGATCGCCTCTATCCATCCGAGTCCCGGCTGGTTCTGGCGGCGGGACGTCTGACGGAGCAGAAGGGCTATGACCTGCTGCTGCGGGCCTGGCGGATCGTGGAACAGGACCCGGCGAGCATGGGCTGGGATCTCCTGATCCGGGGGGACGGGCCGGATCGTGATGCCCTGCTGCAACAGGCGCAAGGGTTGCATCGCGTGACGATTGCGCCGGCTATCGGGGAGATCGACGCCGATTATGCTCGTGCGGCCCTGTTCGTGGGATCCTCGCGTTATGAGGGGCTGCCGATGGTGTTGCTTGAGGCCCTATCGGCGGGGGTGCCGGTCGTGGCGTTCGACTGCGAGACGGGACCTGCGGAAATCGTGCGCGACGGCGAGACCGGATTGCTCGTCCCGCCGGAAGAGCCGGAGGCCCTGGCCGTTGCCCTGTTGGAGTTGATGCGCGCGCCCGAACAGCGTCAGGCCATGTCGGTCGCCTCCCGGCTGCGGGCCGCCGCGTTTCAGGAAGAGGCCGTCATGGCGCGGTGGATGGATCTTCTTCGGAACGGTGGTCGCTGAACGGGCTCCGAACGCCCTTGCTGGCACCGGGCAGTCGGGTCCACATTGGCGGCATGCAGATACGCCTTGATGACCAGCTTGCGACCGAAACTCTGGCGGCCCTGATTGCCGACCGTTGTGCGCCCGGAGACTGCCTTGCGCTTTCGGGTGGTCTGGGGGCGGGGAAAAGTACATTCTCCCGGGCCTTTCTGCGCCATTTGGCCCGGGATCCGCAGATGGAAGTTCCCAGCCCCAGCTTTGCGCTTGTCCAGCCATACGAGACGCCGAAGGGCGCGGCCTACCATTATGATCTGTGGCGGCTGGACGGGCCGGATGCGTTGCATGAACTGGCATGGGACGAGGCATGCGAAGGCATCATGCTGGTCGAATGGCCAGAGCGGGCCGAAGACCTGCTGCCGGAAGGCGCGCTGCATCTCACATTCTCCCCCGGCAAGACCGAGGACGCTCGCCTTGTTGACCTGACGGGCTGGCCCGATGGTCGGCTGACAGGACTGAAGCCATGAGCGGCGTCGTCACCATTGCGGGCACGGAGCCGTTTCTGGATCGTGTGGCGCAGGAATGGCTCGATCGCGATCCGGCCGCCCGAACGGATGGTCCGGGCCTGATCCTCGTTCCCAGCCGCCGCGCGGGCCGTGCGCTGATGGAGGCCTTCCTGCGGGTTCTGGACACGCAGGCCGCACTCCTGCCGCGTATCGTTGCGATCAATGACGTGGACGAGGACGCGCTGGCTTCTATCGGGATCGACGTCATGTTGCCTCCGGCGGTGGAGCCGCAGCGACGTCTGGCCGTGCTGTCGATGCTGATCCTTCAGACGCCGCTTGTGAGTGTCGGTGTGGACAGCACCAAAGGAATCGACCGGGCCTGGCCGCTTGCCAAGGCGCTGGCGGACCTGATGGACGAGGCCGAGCGCAGCGGTGTCGATCTGGCCGAGCGCCTGCCGGACGCGGTGGAAGAGCGCTTCTCCGATCACTGGCAGCAGACGTTGAAATTTCTGGAGATCGTTACTGCCGTCTGGCCGAAATGGCTGGAAGAAGAGGGGCTGTGCAACCCGGTGGCGCGGCAGATTGCGCGTCTGAAGGCGCAGGCCCGCGCCTGGGGAGAAAAACCGCCCTTAACACCGGTCTGGGGCGTGGGCTTCGCAGATGGATCGGCAGCGGTGTCGGACGTGCTGGCCGTGGTGGCGCGGCTACCTGCCGGGCTCGTGATCCTGCCGGGTGTGGATCTGGGTATGGCGGACGAGATCTGGGCTGCTCTGCCGCCGTCGCATCCTCAGGCGGGTCTGAAGGAAATCCTGACGGATCTGGGTCTGTCCCGTGAGGAACTGACGGACTGGGATGGGGGCAGGGATCGCGGACGCGAGCTGATGCTGCGCGAAGTGCTGTTGCCGGAACAGGGTATCGCTCATTGGGGGCAGGACAGCCGCCCGCGCGATATCGACAGGCTCTCCATTCTCCCGGCGCAGGACCAGCAGCAGGAGGCGCAGGCCATTGCGCTGATCCTGCGCGATGTCGTGTCCGAAGCCGGGAAAACCTGCGCCCTCGTCACGCCGGACCGGGCCTTGGCGCAACGCGTGGGCACCGAGCTTCTGCGTTTCGGGATCCATGCCGATGACAGTGCGGGCGAGTCCCTGTCCCAGACCCCGGCCGCCGTGTTTCTGCGGCTGATCGCGACCGCTGCGGAAGCGCAGCTTTCTCCCGTCGCGTTGCTGTCCGTTCTGAAACATCCGCTCGCCGCTCTGGGCCGCACGCCGGGGGACTGCCACGCTTCCGCCCGGCGTCTGGAGCGGCTTCTGCTGCGCGGGCCTGCCCCTGCGCCCGGCATTGCCGGACTGAAAGCTGCGCTGCACGACTATGCACAGAAGAAACATGCCCCGGATCACGGGGCCAGCGCGGATGCCCCGGACGAGCCGGAAGGCCCCGCTGCCTTCATCACGCGGATCGAGCAGGCTTTCGATCCGCTTCTCTCCATCGAGGGGGCCATTCCCCTGCCGGACCTGCTCGAACGCCTGATCCATACGGCGGAAGCGCTGGCCGCCACGGCGGACGAACTGGACGCTCCGGAGGAGGAGCCGCGTCATCCGGGCGCGCGTCTGTGGCTGGGCGAGGATGGGGAGGCCCTGTCGCGGCATCTGGCGGCGCTGATCGTCAATACCGGTATTCTGCCGCCGCAGCGCCTGACGCATCTGGATTCGTTCCTCAACACGTCCATGGCCGGACAGATGCTGACCGGTCTGCGCGCGCATCGGGGCGGCGTGGAACTGGCGCATCCGCGCGTCTCGATACTGGGTGTGCTGGAAGCGCGGCTTCTGGCGTTCGATGTCGTGGTGCTGGGCGGCCTGAACGAAGGCGTCTGGCCGCCCGCGACCGATCCGGGGCCCTGGCTGAGTCGCCCGATGCGCGTGCGTGTGGGGTTGCCCTCGCCGGAGCGGCAGACGGGCGTGAGCGCGCATGATTTCGTCTCGACCATTCTCGCTTCGAAGGAAGCCGTGTTCGCCAGTTCGGCCCGGCGTGAGGGTGCGCCCGGTGTTCCGGCGCGCTGGATGGTGCGGATGGAGGCGTTTCTCGGCGGCCGGTCGCAGAGCCTGCCGGAGCATCCCGCGCTGGACTGGCAGCGCTGTCTGGATCAGCCGCTCGCGGGTGCCGAAGCCGTTGCGCCGCCCGAACCACGGCCACCTGTCGCTTTGCGTCCACGGGGGCTCAGCATTACCGAAATTGAGACGTGGATGCAGGATCCATATGCGATCTACGCCAAGCATGTCCTGAAGCTCCGGGCTCTCAAACCGTTGGAGGAAGGCGCGGAGCACGCCGATTTCGGCATGATCGTGCATGATGCGATGGAACGCGTTCTGCGCGACTTTCCCGAGCGCTGGCCCGCCAATGCGAGCGCCATTCTGCGCCGCGTCTTTGCCGAGGAGCTGGCGAAGGCCAATATGCGTCCGGCCCTTGTGAACTGGTGGGGCCCGCGTCTGGCCCGGATTGCGGACTGGGTGGCGGAAAAGGAAGCCTCTTACCGCCTAGAGATGGAAGACAGCGGCCCGGCGCTGGGCCGGTTCGTGGAAGTCACGGCGTCTTTCCGTCTTGAGGCGGCTTTCGCGCCGTTCGAGTTGCGCGGTCGGGCGGACCGGATTGATATCGGTGCCGATGGTCTGGCCACTGTTTTCGATTACAAGACCGGGCAGCCACCGAGCGGAAAGAACGTTGCGGAAGGCTGGTCCGTCCAGCTCGTGCTCGAAGGTGCGCTTCTGGCGAAAGGGGCGTTCAGGGACGTTCCGGCCGTTGAGACAAAGAAACTGCTCTACTGGCATCTGACGGGCGGAGACGATCCCGGCAAAGAGAGCGAAGTGCCGGGTTCGCGCGCTCATACGGATGCGCCGACCCTGATTGCCGAGGCCATGGAAAAGCTCCGGACCCTCGTGGACGAATACGATACCCCCGATCAGCCCTACCGCTCCCAGCCCTGGGCCGGACATGTCCCGCGCTACACGGATTACGCGCAGCTTGCCCGCGTGGATGAATGGCGCGCGGCCTATGCGGAAGGAGAGGGCGAATGAACGACATGCCGCCTGTGATGCACCCCGTTTCCCGCCCCGTCACCCGCGACGAAGTCATTGCTGCTGCCGACCGCACGCAGCGTCAGGCGTCCGATCCGCGCGCTTCGGTGTTCGTCTCGGCCTCGGCGGGTTCGGGCAAGACCAAGCTGCTGATCGACCGTCTGCTTCGGCTCATGCTGCCGCTCTATGTCCAGACCGAGGACGGCGACACCATTCTGGCGGATGGCGCGCATCCCTCGCGTATCCTGTGCCTGACCTACACCAAGGCCGCCGCCGCCGAGATGGCCAACCGCCTTCAGCAGAAGCTGGGAAGCTGGGTCTCGCTGCCGGATGCGACGCTGGGGGCGGAACTTGAAAGCCTCGATGTTCCCAATACGGACGAGACCCGGGCGCGTGCGCGGGCCCTGTTCCTGTGTGTTCTGGATCTGCCCGGTGGCCTGCGGATCGAGACGATCCATGCGTTCTGTCAGTCGCTGCTGCGGCGTTTCCCGCTGGAAGCGTCAGTCGATCCGCATTTCACGCTGATGGAAGAGACGGACACGACACTGGCGCTGCGTGAGGCGATGGAAGACGGCCTCGCCCGCGCGCCGGAGCTTGCGGCCGATGTGGCTGGCACGGTGGGGCTGGACGATTTCTTCAGGCGTATCCGCACACTGAACATGGAGGAAAGCCGCGCCCGGCCATTGCTGGAGCGCTGGGCGACCCTGCCGGACAGTGTGGTCAGCGCCTATCGCAAGGCGCTGAAAGCCGGGCAGCAGAGCCTTGAGGATCTTGAGGCCCTCGCCTGTCGCCCTCCGAAGGAAGACGATCTGCGGGCCGGACTGCGTGATGTGCTCGGGCTTGTGACACCCACCGCCCGCGTCAACGTCGAACAGATGCTGGAATGGCTCGGGACGGAACCGGCAGAGCGGGCACCGGCCGTCTGGGCGAAATGTCTGCTGACGGACAAGGGGACCGTTCGGCAGATGAACCGGATCGTCGCCAAGAAGGCACAGGAAGCCGTTCCGAGCATTGCGCCTTTGCTGGAAGACGAGGCGCAACGTCTGGTGGACCTTCAATCCAGCCTCAAAAGCCTGCGTCTGCTGCTGCTGAACCGGGCCCTGCTCGGTCTGGCCGCGCCGATGCTGACGGCGTTTCAGGACGGCAAGTCCGCCCGTGGTCTGGTGGATTACAATGATCTCATCCAGGAAACCCGCAACCTTCTGCGGGATCCGGGTGCGGCCTGGGTGCTGTATAAGCTCGATGGTGGCATCGACCATCTGCTGCTGGACGAGGTGCAGGATAATTCCGGCCTGCAATGGGAAATTGCCGGGGCACTGACTTCCGAGTTCTTTGCGGGCGAAGGCGCGTGGGACATGGGGCCGCGTCCGCGCACGATTTTCGCGGTCGGCGATTACAAACAGTCGATTTACGGGTTTCAGGGCGCCCAGCCCGAAGAATTCCATCGCTGGCGCACCGAGTTCGCGGATCGGGTCCGCAATGCCGGGCTGCTATGGCGCGATCCGGAACTGAACGTGTCTTTCCGCTCGGTCCTGCCTGTTCTGTCCTTCGTGGATGCGGTGTTTTCCCAGCCTCTGGCCGCGCATGGCCTGTTGCAGGAAGGCGAAAAGACCCTCCGCCCGCATGTCTCGGCCCGTCCGGGGCAGGGGGGGCGCGTGGAACTGTGGCCGCTCGTCCCCGTCGTTCAGGGCGAGGACGATGACGAGGGCCTGACGCCCTGGCGCGCGCCTTCCGCCAATACCGGACAGCGCAGCGCGCCCCAGCGCCTCGCCGAAGCGCTTGCGGAATGGATTGACCGGCAGATCGGGCGTCCGCCCCAGCCGGGGCAGGCGCCTCTGACAGCGGGGGACGTGCTGATCCTCGTCCCCCGTCGCTCGCCGTTCCTGCGCTCGCTGATCCGGGCTCTGAAATCGCGCAATGTGCCGGTCGCAACGCTGGTCCGGGTTGGGCTGACGCAGCAGGTCGCGGTCCGCGATCTCATGACGCTCTGCGCGGCCCTGCTTCTGCCGCAGGATGATCTGACGCTGGCTTCCGTCCTCACATCGCCGCTGGGAGGGCTTACGGACGATTCGCTGATGGCGCTCGCCACCCGCAATGGCACGGCCCATGCCCTCGGCCCGAAAGGCCAGCCGCTCTGGACCGTTCTGCGGGATCGTCACCGGGAACGGGAGGACTGGCGTGCAGCATGGGAGATGCTGTCCACGCTCTATGCACGTGTCGATTATGCGTCTCCGTACCGGTTGCTCGCCGAAACGCTGGGGCAGCATGGTGGACGCACGCGGCTTCTGCGGCGTCTGGGGCCAGAAGCCGCAGAACCGGTGGATGAACTGCTGACGGCGGCCCTGCGCTATGAAGGGCTGCATCCTCCGTCGCTTCAGGGCTTCCTGCACTGGCTCGAAGCCAGCGAGATCACCAGCAAGCGCGAGGCCGAGAGCGATCTGGGTGCCGTTCGCGTCATGACGGTTCATGGCTCCAAGGGGCTTCAGGCGCGTCTGGTTGTCATGCCGGATACGACGTCCAAACCGCCACCTGGCAGCGATTTCCTGTGGGAAGAGGCAGGCGCCTTCGAACTTCCACTCTGGGTCCCCAAGAAGGGCATGGGCACGGAGGTCACAGCCGCTCTATCCGAACGGGATTCCGAAAAAGCCCGAGCGGAAAGCAACCGCCTGCTTTACGTCGCTCTGACCCGGGCCAGTGACTGGCTGGTGATCTGCGGGGCCGGCGCCAAGCGGGAGCCGGATGACAAGAGCTGGTACCGGCAGTGCGAGGCGGGGTTTAAGCAACTGGCGAATGCCCGTTCCGAACCGATGGATCTCGGCTGGGAAGGTGAACGGTTCGTGTTGGAAGAAGACCGCACGCTGGCGCCGGTTTCATTCAGGCCCGGAGCGGCCGAAGCCCCCTGTGCAACACTGCCGGACTGGATGGGGCGTGCTCCCGACTGGAAGCCGTTCATTGCCCAGCGTGAAGATGCCCTGACGCGTCCGCTCGCGCCCAGCCGTCCGGATGGGGCCGAGTTTGGCGAACTCCCCGCTGCCCGTTCCCCGCTGGAGCTTCTGGCCGGTCGTCCCACGCCGATGCGTGAACAGGCCATGCGACGCGGGACCATGATTCATCGTCTGCTTCAGCTTCTGCCGGAAACCCCGGTGGCAGAGCGTGAAGCTGTGGCGGTGCGCTGGCTGTCCCGACGGGCCCTCGGTCTGACGGAGTCGGAAATCCATCGTCTGGCCGGACAGGTCCTGGGCGTTCTGTCCCATCCGGATCTCGCGCCGCTCTTTGCGCCCGGAGGCCGCGCCGAACAGCCGATTTCGGGTGTCAGTGACGGGCGCGTCGTGCTCGGGCAGGTCGATCGTCTGCGGATCGGGGAGGGACAGATCTGGATCTGCGACTACAAGACGAACCGCAATCCGCAGCTGCGTGCCGATCGGACGCCTGTCGTCTATCTGCGTCAGATGGCGGCTTATCGTGCCGTGCTGGAGCAACTTCATCCCGGCTACGACATTCACTGCTCGCTGGTCTGGACGGAAGGGCCTGCCGTTGTCACACTTCCGGCCTCGCTGCTGGATCAGGCGTTGCAAAGGTCTTGATCCACATCAAAAGCCCCTTGCAGTGAGGGGCATGGCAGCCGATATCCGTTTTCAGAAACTTCATTTGCCACAAGGAACACACTCATGAGCGCAAACACCGTTGCCGTCAGCGACAGCAGCTTCGACGCAGACGTTCTGAAATCCGAAGGTCCGGTTCTGGTTGATTTCTGGGCGGAATGGTGCGGCCCGTGCAAGATGATCGCACCGGCGCTTGAAGAAATCGGCGCCGAGTATCAGGGCCGTCTGAAGGTTGCGAAGGTCAATATCGACTCCAACCCCGAAGCCCCGACGAAGTATGGCGTCCGTAGCATCCCGACGCTGATCGTCTTCAAGGGCGGCAAGCCGGTTGCCCAGCAGATGGGTGCGCTGCCGAAGAGCCAGCTCAAAGCATGGATCGACCAGTCTCTTTGATCGTTCTCCCCTGAGTAGCCCTGAAAACGGGTAAGGGAAGGACGTGAGGGGCGTGGTCACGATCCTGCGCTTTGTGTAGGATCGTGTCATGCGCTCGAAAGCTCCGACCTTCCCGACTCCCGTTCTCCTGACCTCCAGCGAGGAGGTGGCCCGTATCTGCGAAAAACTGCAGCACGAGCCTTTCGTGACCATCGATACGGAGTTCGTCCGGGAAAAGACCTACTGGCCGGAGCTTTGTCTCGTGCAACTCGCGGGAACCGAGGATGTTGTCCTGATAGACACGCTCGCTCCCGGCATTGACCTTGCGCCGCTGGGTGATCTTCTGGCCAAGCCGGACTGCATCAAGGTT
Source organism: Gluconobacter albidus (assembly GCF_002005485.1). Taxonomy (NCBI): domain Bacteria; kingdom Pseudomonadati; phylum Pseudomonadota; class Alphaproteobacteria; order Acetobacterales; family Acetobacteraceae; genus Gluconobacter; species Gluconobacter albidus. Next base: position 259,523 of record NZ_CP014689.1, read on the forward strand.
TTCCATGCCGCGCGGCAGGATCTGGAAATTTTCCTTCATATTTTCGATCGTCTTCCGGTCTCGGTCTTCGATACGCAGGTTGCCGCCATGGTTGCCGGTTTCGGCGATCAGGTGGGGTATGACAGTCTTGTGGGTGCGATCACTGGTCGCAGCATCGACAAGGCGCATCGCTTCAGCGACTGGTCGGCTCGTCCGCTGAGCAGTGCCCAGATCGCGTATGCCGCCGCCGATGTGACCCATCTGCGCACGGTCTATGAGGCCCTGCGCAGACAGCTTGCCGAGCAGGGCCGTCTGCATTGGGCCGACTCCGAGCAGGCAATTCTGACAGAAGAAAAGACGTTCCGCCCGGATCCCCGCCGCCTGTGGGAAAAGCTGAAAGCCCGCACCAGCAACCGCCGGATGCTGGCTATTCTGCGGGAAGTGGCCGCATGGCGCGAACAGGAAGCGCAGAATGCCGATATTCCCCGCCAGCGCGTCATCCGTGATGAAAGCCTGCTGGAAATCGCAGCCGTTCATCCGGATACGGTTGAAGCGCTCTCCCGTATTCGGGGTGTGACCCGGGGTTTTGCCGAGGGCAAGATGGGCAGAGGGCTGCTCGAGGCCATCTGTATTGCTCAGGAATGCCCGGAATCCGAACTTCCGAAAGCACCGTCGAAATCCGAACGGGTGCGGCCCTCAGCCGCTCTGGTGGCGCTTCTGCGGGTTCTTCTGGCCGCCAAATGCGAAGAGCACAAGGTGGCGCCCCGATTGGTCGCCTCTTCGGAAGATCTTGATCTGATTGCTCTTGGAGAGACCGATGTCGGCGCACTGCGCGGCTGGCGTCGCGAACTCTTCGGTCTGGATGCCCAGGCGCTGGTGCGCGGCGAGATTGCGCTGGCCGTTGTGAACGGTCTTGTGGAGCTTCAGCGCGTCGCGGAAACGGCCGCATAAGAAGCGCCTTCGACGCGGCGGGGAGTTTCTGGTAAGAAGCCTCCCGAAGATGTTTCGGGTCCGGTGGGCCGGGACTGCAGATCAACAGCATATCGGGCCATATCAGGCACCGAAGCGGGACAGGGAAACGAACATATGGAGTGGACGGACGAGACGATCGCCAGACTTCGCGATCTGTGGAGTCAGGGACTTTCGACCGCCGAAATCGGCCGCCAGCTCTCCATCACCAAGAATGCCGTTGTCGGCAAGGCTCACCGTCTGGGTCTGCCTCCCCGCCCTTCTCCCATCCGTAATCGCAAAGCCGCGGACGGTGAAGCAGGAACGGCAGAAGCCGCGCCCCGTCGCAAAAGCCCCTCCCGTGCCAAGGCGACAGAGTCTGCCGCGTCGGACCTGTTTGCAGACGGCAAGGATGTCGTCCTGGAAAAATCCGCTTCAGGCACTATGGAAAAACCCGCCGAGAAGTCTGCAGCACCTCCCCGCAAGGCTCCCGCCGCTGAACCTCCCAAGGCTCCTGTCCAGCCTGTTGCTGCGGCTCGTGTCATTCCTCCGGTTCAGAAGGATGTGGCTGCGTCACATCGGGAGGCTGCCGTCACGCCTCCTAAACCGGAACCCCGTGTGGCTCCTGCACCCCGTCCAGCCATGCCACCGCGGTTTTCGACGGCAGGTATCGACCGCCCCACGCGGCGTGGTCCTTCATGCTGCTGGCCGATTGGCGACCCCGGTACGCCGGGCTTTCATTTCTGCGGGGCAACGCCGCTCCCTGGAAAGCCATACTGCGCCGAGCATGCTGCGATCGCCTATGTTAAAATCCGCGACCGCCGCGACTGATTTCAGGCACAGAACCACGAAAAAAGCCGCCCTTCCGAAGAAGGTGCGGCTTTTTTCATAACAGCGACGCAGTCTGTTTCGTCATAACAAAAAAAGATGGGGAGCAGCCGAAGTTGCTCTTTGTTCTGTGCGGATGGTTTAGCCCGCCGCAGTGGCCGACCATGCGCGCTGCGCGAAAATTTCCCCTTAATTATGAATTTCCGTCAGGTAAGAGAGATTACTGTCCAGCATGCGACCTGACGAATTCATTGGCTTGAATAGGCCCGCAAGGCCGTTATCGAATACGAAACCATAAACACTATCCGGTTTCTGTAGATTATCGGAATAGGGGAAATGGTGGCTGATTGTGAAAGATAAAGTTTGTTCTGGTTTTCAAATACCAGAAGCCAATATAGGCAGCACTGTTGCAGGCGGCTCATTCGGACGCAATATTAGCGTTGCTGGGGTCGATCTTGCCTGCTGTCAAAGGCAAGATGACGTGTCCTCCATTTATTGTAACGGAGTTCATGTCCCGATATCCGGTATCAGGAATACCATAGTCCTGCATCGCAGCTTTATAAATCTTGCGACGTATTCCGTATTTTTAGGGAAGTAAGGAAAAATGGTGCTGCTGGACAGGATTGAACTGTCGACCTCTCCCTTACCAAGGGAGTGCTCTACCACTGAGCTACAGCAGCATACCGTTGCCTTGGCGCGCTTCGTAACGGGTCAGCGCGCCAAGCGCAAGTCTTAATCGTCGCGATGGACCTTTTCCATCTTCTCATGACGCTCCTGCGCGTCGATGGACAGCGTGGCGATCGGGCGGGCCTCCAGCCGTTTCAGACCGATCGGTTCTCCCGTCTCTTCGCAAAAGCCGTAGCTTCCATCCTCGATCCGTTCGAGCGCCATATTGATCTTGGTGATCAGTTTGCGGGCCCGGTCACGGGTTCGAAGTTCGAAAGCCCGATCCGTTTCGACGCTGGCGCGGTCGGTAATATCGGATTCATGGATTCCCCCTTCCGAGAGACTCGCAAGCGTTCCATCGGCCTCTTTCAGAAGATCGACACGCCAGCGCAGAAGTTTCTGCCTGAAGTACTCGACCTGAAGCGGGCTCATGAACTCTTCGTTGTCGGAAGGCCTATAATCCGGCGGCAGCGTAATCATGCGCATCCAATCCCTGGCTGATCCGCCGACGTCCGCTTCCAACAGCCGCAGGCGATAACGCGCGGCTTATAGCTACCCCAGCGGCATCCGCCAACCCCGAACATGTTTTTGCCTGTCTATCGGAAAGGGCGGAAATCTGCGTCTCCGTTAGGGGTTTCTTTACCCTGTAAGGCCATCCTCAATACCTGAGACCCCTAGACCTGTCTTGCAGGCATCAGGATACCCCCCGTCGCCCATGCGTTTTATTCTGCGATCTCCGTCATCTTTTCACATCCTGATGCACCGGCTTACTGCGCTTGTTTGCGTTTGGCTGCTTCTGCTTCCGGGTTTTGCTCTGGCAGCCAGTGTCCGCATCAAGGACATTACGGATATGGAAGGCGTGCGAAGCAACCAGCTGATCGGTTATGGTCTGGTCGTGGGGCTGAACGGCACCGGTGACCGGCTGACCAATACAATTTTTACGCGTGAAACGCTGATTTCCATGCTGAATCGCCTGGGCGTTAACATCCGCGATCAGGAAACACAGCTTCAGACACATGACGTCGCGGCCGTCATGGTGACGGCAGATCTCCCGGCTTTCGCTCATGGAGGAAACCGGATTGACGTGACGGTCTCAGCTGCGGGTGATGCTTCCTCCCTTACGGGAGGCACGCTTCTGGTCACACCATTGATGGCGGCGGATGGTGAAGTCTATGCGGTTGCGCAGGGATCGCTTGCAACAAACGCGTTTTCGGCCAGGGGAGCTGCTGCCTCCATCACCCGCAATGTGCCGACGAGCGGGCATATCGCGAATGGTGGCATCGTCGAGCGGGAAGTGCCTTTCGACCTCAGCCATCGATCCAATCTTCACCTGAGTCTGCGAAATCCTGATTTCACAACAGCGAGTCGGATCGCAGCGATCATCAACCGGACCTTCGGGCCGATTGCGAATGTTCAGGATCCCCGTACCGTCCTACTGGATCTGAGCAGCCACGATCCCGTTCCTACACTTTCGCGGATCGGTGATCTGCTCGTGACGCCGGATACGCCTGCCAAGGTGGTGGTGGATGAAGCCAGCGGAACCATCATCATGGGAGCAGATGTCCGGATCAGCACTGTTGCCGTAGCGCAGGGAAATCTGACGGTACAGGTGACCGAAACGCCCGAGGTCTCCCAACCGGGCCCATTCTCCAATGGTCAGACGGCTGTGGTGCCCCGTACGAACGTCAAGGTCGATACGGGCAAGAACCAGCATCTGGCGGTTGTCCCTGGCGGCACAACGCTCAGGGAGCTTGTTGCGGGACTGAACGCTCTGGGTGTGGGGCCAAGAGACATGATCAGCATTCTGCAGGCCATCAAGGCTGATGGTGCCCTGCAGGCAGAACTGGAGATGCGTTGATGACCATATCCTCGACCACCGGCACCCTATCACAGGGATTTCCGCTGCACGGCCAGAAGGCAGATCCGGCCAAGACGTTAAAATCCGCCCAGGATTTCGAATCAATGGCCATCAATCAGATGCTTCAGCCCATGTTCGCAACGGACGACGACAGCGACAGCATGTTCAGTGGTGGAGCCGGAGAAAAGCAGTTTCGGCCCATGCTGGTGGAGCAGATCGCCAAACAGATGGAAAACAACGGTGGTATTGGCATGACGGATGCAATCAACCGTCAGATGCTGGCCATGCAGGAGCAGAAATGAGCGCGTCCATTATTCCGGCCATGCAGCGGCTGATTGCCATTCTGGAAGCGGAAAATTCTGCATTGGAAGAAGCGCGCATCCCGGATGCTCTGGCGCTCCTGCCCGACAAGCAGAATGCTGCCAGAACGCTGGAGCAGGAGGTCTCGGTCGCCAATGACCGTAAACAGGACCTCTGCCCCTGCTGCCCGGATGACGAAGAGAATCCCGTACAGCAGGAGTCGTCGGCGCTGCCCTATCGCGATTTGCTGGACCAGATGACCGAACTGGGCAATCGCAATGGTGAACTTCTGCAAAGAGCCATCACGGCCCAGAAGCGCGTGATTGAATTGCTGACATCAACCCCAGCGGCGGCTCTGCCGCAGAACTATGGCAATCAGGGCGCCTATGCCCCTGTCAGCGAGAGACAGGCGCTTTTCGTCAGTAAAGCCTGAAGTCGTCAGGTCAGTCTTCGGCGAGAATCTGCCGACTGACCTTGACCTTGCCAACACGTCGGCGGTCCATTTCCAGAACCTCGAACAGCCATCCGCCGAACGCGACCTTGTCTCCCCGTGCGGGAACGCGCCTGAGAAGTGCCAGCATGACACCGCCAAGGGTATGATAGCCCCCGGCGCCAGGGAGTTCCGGAAGGTTGAGGCGCGAGCGCAGTTCATCCGCAGGCATGAAGCCTTCAAAGACATAATCGTCTTCGCCTTCAGCGGCCTGTAGTTCCGATGATGACGACTCCGTTTTTTCCTCACCGACAATCGCTTCCAGCACATCGGATGGTGTGACGATGCCTTCAAAAGAACCGTATTCGTCCAGAACAAACGTAATTCCGAGATTGACCCCGCGCATGCGCTCGATCATGTCCTGTGCGCTGAGACTGTCGGGGATGACGGGGGGCTCACGCAGGACGGCATCAACGGAAACCGGCAGTTTCAGGAGCAGTCGATCCATGATGTCTTTGGCGAGAATGACACCAACAGGATGGTCGACATCTCCTTCACAGACCACAATCCGCGCGTATGAAGACTGGCGCAGTTTGCGGACCAGCGTTTCCTGATCCGCATGTCTGTCGATCCAGAAAAGTTCATTGCGCGGCGTCATGATGGCTCTCACCGGTCGGTCTGCCAGACGCAGAAGGCGCTCGATCATGGCCTGTTCGTCAGTTTCGAGTACGCCCGCCCGTGCACCTTCGGCCAGAACGGCCTTCAGTTCCTCTTCCGTCACGGCAGCGCGCGTCAGGGGGCCGATACGGAGCGCCCGGAGGACCAGAGAGGATGTCCCGCTCAGTAGCCAGACAATCGGCTGTGCCACACGCGCGACGCCCACCAGAAGCCAGGCCAGACGTGAGGCAATGGTCTCCGGCTGTTGCAGGGCAATCTGTTTGGGAATCAGTTCACCGAAAACCAGCATGGCGAAGGTGATGATGGCAACGACAAGAACCATCGAGACTTCGCTGGCGATCGGACGGAGCGAAGGAATGTCCGCAATCCAGGGCGTGACGGTACCTTCCATCTGGCTGCCGCCAAACGTACCTTCAAGAATGGACACCAGCGTCATGCCGACCTGAACGGTTGGCAGAAAGCTGTGTGGATCTTCCGCCAGCCGGATTGCGGTTGTAGCCCCACGGACTCCCTGCTTGGCCAGAACCTCCAGCCGTGGCCGTTTTGCCGAAATGAGAGCCATTTCTCCCATGGCAAACACGGCATTGAGGAAAATGAGCAGACAGATAACAAGAATAGGGGTCAGCATGGTCCGGCCAGAATAATGAATGGCTCAAGCATAACAGGACGACTGACGGATGCCATGCCCTTCATTTGCTGACCGTAGACGCGAGGCTTTTCCATAAAAAAACCGGCTCGCATGGAGCCGGTTTTTTTTACGCAGATCGAAGAAGGCCAGTTCTCAGTCTGCTGCGTCTGCCGCTTCCGAAACGGTGTTGGCAGCCGGCCGACCGTTGACGCGGACGCGAGGGCCGCGAGCCGGCTTAGCACCTGTGGAGATGCGTTCCATCTGCTGCTGGACCTGCGCTTCATAGCCGTATTCGGCAGGGCGCTGGTTGGCGAGCGAGATTTCCGGAACCATCGGCTTTTCGGTCTCGGGACCGAAAAGGGCGACCTTCGCGATGTGCCAGGGGCGTGCGACGGCGTCCATGACGGCTGTGGATTCGTAGCCGGAGTGGACCATGCAGTCGGCGCACTTTTCGTATGCGCCTGTGCCGTACTGCTCCCAGGCCGTGTCGTCCATCAGTTCCTTGAAGGTCTTGGCATAACCTTCGCCGAGCAGATAGCACGGACGCTGCCAGCCAAAGACCGTACGCAGCGGCTTGCCCCAGGGGGTGCAGTGGTAGTTCTCGTTGCCCGCCAGGAAGTTCAGGAAAAGCGGGGACTGCGTGAAGCGCCACTTCTTGCCTTTTCCGAGACGGAAAACGTCGCGGAAAAGCTGCTTTGTCTTCTGGCGGTTCAGGAAGTGCTCCTGATCCGGTGCGCGCTCATAGGCGTAGCCCGGAGCCGTCATGATGCCGTCAACGCCGAGAGCCATGACTTCGTCGAAGAAGGCGGCAAGGCGCTCCGGCACGGCTCCGTCGAAGACGGTGCAGTTGATCGAGACGCGGAAGCCACGGGATTTTGCAAGACGGATCGCCGCTACGGCCCGGTCGTACACACCGTCCTGACACACGGAGGAGTCATGCATCACCTGATCGCCATCGAGATGCACGTCCCAGGAGAAGAACGGGGAGGGCTCGTAATCGTCGAGCTTCTTTTCCAGCAACAGCCCGTTCGTGCACAGGTAGACGTATTTTTTGCGCCCGATCAAACCTTTGACGATCTGGGGCATTTCCTTGTGCAGGAGGGGTTCACCACCGGCGATTGCAATGACAGGAGCGCCGGCTTCCGTGTCGGCATCCAGGCATTCCTGAAGGCTGAGACGCTGGTTCAGGATCTGCGCGGGATAGTCGATCTTGCCGCAGCCGGCGCACGCCAGGTTGCAGCGGAACAGCGGTTCGAGCATCAGGACCAGCGGATATCGCTTGCGGCCCGTGAGGTGCTGCTTGACAACGTACCGTCCGACTCGGACAGCCTGCATCAAAGGAACGGCCATTATAATCCTCTGGTTCTAGCCTCCGGAAGGTGCGTCCAATAGGGCGCCCGGGGCCTTGCACATCGTGGATGGCCCGTGGCCTTCTTTCCTGTCCCGGCTCCGGGAAGTCGGGAAACGTGAAGGACCATCGGGCATTAGATTGTCTGCCTATAGACCCATTGTCGTGTTCGCCTCAATGTCAGGCTGCATAATTCGTACCGGCCCTGTGGCTAATGGAGCACAGATGGTCCTATGGATGCGAGAACCTGATACAGGGAACTTGATACATTGTGTCATGAACCTGATCTCTATGCCCGGAATTGTCTACCAGGACGAAAGTACGATCATGATTTGCCGTTTTTCCCCGAAAGTGACTCTGTCCCTTCTGTCTGCCTGCCTCCTGACGGGCCCTGTTGTGCTGGCGGCTTTTTCTCCGGCTGCATTGGCCGATGCAGCGGCTGTGGCCTCGCCAGCGGATTCTGCTTCTGCCGTCGCCCCTGTCGCAGCCCTGTACGACGCTCTGAAGGCCGCTCAGAAAACCGGGAAAACCGCCCAGCAGCGTGCGACGATGATCGCTCCTGCCGTGGACCATGCTTTTGATCTGGAAGCGATTCTCCGTCGTTCGGTGGGTGTGCGCTACAACAGTCTCAGTCCTTCGGACCGTACGCGTCTGCTGGGGTCGTTCCGGCAGTTCACGATCGCCCATTATGCCGCGTCGTTTAAGCCTCAGGCGCAGGCAGCCTTTACCATTTCCTCACAGACGCGTCCGAACCCGACCGGTGGTGTGATTGTCGATACGACGATCGGCGGCACGGATGGCGGCGATGTCGTGCCCATCGACTACATCATGACAAATGGGGCATCGGGCTGGAGGATTACGGATGTTCTGCTGAACGCCCATATCAGTCAGGTCGCCGCGCAGCGTTCCGATTTCGGAGGGGCCCTGAGCCAGGGCGGCGCCAACGGTCTGGCCGATCATCTGGACGACAAGACTGCCCATTTCCTGCATGACTGAGCCCAGTCCCACGACGGCAGTCTTTCCCAAAAGCGTTCGGGAAGGCTAGAACACCGTCGTGCCCTTACCTCTTACCGTCGCAGCCAGCGTCTGCGCACTTGTTTCAGCCGCTGGAAACCTACAGGCGCTGACGGGCGCCCTCCTGCTCGCCCGGTTCCGCCGCACGGAGCGTCGCGCGGATGATGCGCTGCGCCTGTCCGAGCGGGCATGGCCAGCCGTCACGGTGATGAAGCCTCTGCACGGTAACGAGCCGTTGCTGGAGGATGCGCTGGAAAGCGTCTTCACGCAGGATTATCCCGATTTCCAGATCGTCTTTGGCGTGCAGGACGCGCAGGACACCGCGCTGGCCGTGATCGAGCGACTCCGGGGGCGTTATCCGCAGGTTCCGGTCAGCGTGGTGGTCGATCCGCGCGAATATGGTCCGAACCGCAAGGTCGGGAATTTGATGAACATGTACGGGGAGGCCTGTCATGACATTATCGTGATATCCGACTCGGACATTCACGCCAGCCCCCGCTACCTGCGTCATGTCGTAACGGGTCTGGAAGAGCAGGGGGCCGGTCTGGTCACCACCCTGTATGCAGGTCGTCCTGCTGCGGGAACGCTCGTGCAGCAGCTCGGCGCCTGCCAGATCAATCATAATTTCCTGCCTGGCGTCATGATGTCCCGCTTTCTGGGGCGTCAGGACTGTCTGGGCGCGACGATGGCCCTGCGTCGGCAGACCCTTGAGGAAATCGGTGGCCTTGAGGCGCTGGTCGATCACGTGGCGGATGATGCCGAACTGGGTCAGCTGATCCGGACGCGGGGCGAGAACATCGTCATCGCGCCGACCCTGACCCACACGACCGTGGGCGAACATACGCTCGGCGAGTTGCTGGCGCATGAGTTGCGCTGGGGGCGGACCGTCAAGAATGTCGCTCCGGTCGGTTATGGGCTGTCGTCCATCCAGCTTCCCCTGTTCTGGGCCGTGACGGCAGTGCTGTTCCGCCCGAATGCCTGGTGGACATGGAGCCTACTGCTTCTGACATGGCTGCTCCGCGCCATCGGAAGCCGTATCATGGACCGTGCCACGGACTGTCCGCTCCCGGCTGTAATCCCGCTTCTGGTCATCCGCGATTGGCTGTCTGCTGCCATCATGGTGGGCAGTGCCCGCGGATCACGCGTTGCATGGCGGGGCAGAACGGTCCATATCGCCCGAAGAAAACGTAATTCCGTGTCCTGCGCCTCCTCGCTCCAGGCCGGCGCCACCCAAAGGAGTGTCCGATCATGATGAGAACCCTTTTTCTCCAGCCTCCTTCCTTTGACGGTTTCGACGGTGGTGCGGGCTCCCGCTACCAGGCGAAGCGCGAAATCAAGTCCTTCTGGTTTCCGACATGGCTGGCCCAGCCGGCTGCTCTCGTTCCAGGATCACGCCTGATCGACGCGCCGCCGGCCAAGATGGGTATGGATCCCATCCTTGAGGACGTGAAGAACCGCGACCTCGTCGTTATCCATACCTCCACGCCGTCCTTCGCTTCCGACGTGCGCGTGGCGCAGATGATCAAGGATGCAAATCCGAAGATCATGATCGGCATGGTGGGCGCCAAGGTGGCTGTTCAGCCGACCGAGAGCATGGAGAAGGGCAGCCCGATCGATTTCGTGGCCCGCAACGAGTTCGACTTCACCATCAAGGAAATTGCCGAAGGCAAGCCGCTCGCGGAAGTGGACGGTATCACCTGGCGCAACGAGAAGGGTGAGATCATCGCGAACAAGGATCGCGCGATGATCGAGGACATGGACAGCCTTCCGTTCGTGACGGAAGTCTACAAGCGTGACCTCAACATCAACGACTACTTCATCGGCTATCTGAAGCACCCCTACATCTCGATCTATACGGGCCGTGGCTGCAAGTCGCGCTGCACGTTCTGCCTGTGGCCGCAGACGGTCGGCGGCCATCGCTACCGGACCCGCAGCCCTGAGCATGTGGCCGCTGAAGTGCGTCTGGCCAAGCAGTACTTCCCCGAAGTGCAGGAATTCATGTTCGATGATGACACCTTCACGGACGATCTGCCGCGCGCCGAAGCCATTGCCCGCGAAATGGGCAAGCTTGGTGTTACGTGGTCCTGCAATGCCAAGGCGAATGTTCCTTACGAGACCCTGAAGGTTCTCAAGGAAAACGGCCTGCGCCTGCTGCTGGTCGGTTACGAAAGCGGCAACCAGCAGATCCTTCACAACATCAAGAAGGGCATGCTGGTCGAAACGGCCAAGGAATTCACGCGCAACTGCCACAAGCTGGGCATCAAGATCCACGGAACCTTCATCGTCGGCCTGCCGGGCGAGACGAAGGAGACCATCCAGGAGACGATCCAGTTCGCCAAGGAAATCAACCCGCATACCCTGCAGGTTTCGCTGGCTGCGCCGTATCCCGGCACCTTCCTGCACAAGCAGGCGACGGAAAATGGCTGGCTGAACGAAGCGGAAGCCGAACTGATCGACGAGAGCGGCGTGCAGATCGCACCGCTGCATTACCCGCACCTGTCGCATACGGAAATCTTCGAGAGCGTCGAGGAATTCTATCGCAAGTTCTACTTCCGCGGTTCCAAGATCGCCTCCATCGTCAACGAGATGATCCGTAGCCCGCAGATGATGAAGCGTCGTCTGCGCGAGGGTGTGGAATTCTTCCAGTTCCTCAAGGACCGTCACGCCGCCTGAACGGCGTGCGCCTGACCAGACAATATCCGGGGGCCATGGCGCATGTCATGGCCCCTTTTTCGTGAGATCTGCCATGACATCCAGCCCCTCCCGCCGCGCCATCGTCTCCGCCGATGATTTCGGCATGAGCCTCGAAGTCAACGAGGCCATCGAACAGGCCCATCGCAACGGCATCCTGTCCACGGCTAGTCTGATGGTGGCCGGGGATGCTGCCGGGGATGCCATCCGGCGTGCAAAGACAATGCCGGATCTGAAAGTCGGGCTGCATGTGGTGGCGATTGAGGGCAAGTCCGTCCTCGATCTTCCAGCCATTACGGACGGGCAGGGCTGGTTTGGTCGCAACCAGTTGCGTCTTGGTGTGGAGTATTTTTTCAGCCCGCAGGCCCGTAGCGCCCTGCGGCGCGAAATCGAAGCCCAGTTCCGGGCTTTTGCCGCGAGCGGGCTGACGCTCGATCATGCCAACGCCCATAAACACATGCATTTGCATCCGACGGTGGGACGATTCCTGATCGAGTCCGGCCTGGAGCATGGATTACAGGCTGTCCGCTCGCCCTTCGAGCCGCCGGAGCCTGTCGAGGCCAACGATACGCTGGGAGACCGCGCCCTCCGCCACTGGATTGGCGTCCTGCGGCATCAGATCCGCAAAGCGGGGCTGAAAACCAATGACTGGTGTTTCGGGCTGCGCTGGTCCGGCCATATGACGCCGGACCATATCCGCGGTCTTGTTCCGCGCCTGCCCACGGGCACGAGCGAAATCTACTTTCACCCCGCCACGGCTCAGGACGCCATGATGAAGCGTTTCATGCCGGGCTATGAGCAGGAGGGCGAACTGGCCGCCCTTCTGGACCCGGCTGTGCGGGAGGCATTCGACCGGTATGGGGTCGCCCGCATCGGCTGGGCCGATCTGTAAGACCGGCCCGGCGGCACGTCTCAGGCCGTCAGCGTGAACGCCTCGGTCGGGCGGGCGCCGTAACGGGTGATGATCTCACCGGCAGCCTGATTGCCCAGCTTCGCGCAGGTGACGAGGTCGTGCTTCTTGCTCAGACCGGCCAGGAAGCCTGCTGCGAACGCATCGCCTGCGCCCGTGGTGTCCACGACCTTTACTTCGGTTGTCGGAACGTCATGGCGCTCGCCTTCGCCGATCACGACCGCACCCTTTTCGCTGCGTGTGATGACGGCCAGCTTTGTTTCGGCGGAGACCTGCGTGACGGCTTCTTCGAAATCCGTGACTTCGTACAGGGCCAGAAGCTCGGCCTCGTTGGCGAACAGGATGTCCACATGGCCCGCTACAAGCTCGTGGAAGGCGGCGCGATGGCGTTCCACGCAGAACGTGTCGGACAGCGTCAGGGCGACCTGACGGCCAGCCTTGCGGGCCAGACGGGCTGCATGTTCGAACGCTTCCTGGGCCTGCGGCTTGTCGTACAGATAGCCTTCCAGATAGGTGATGGCCGCATCCGCCACGACGGATTCATGTACGTCCTCGGGCGTGAATTCCGTGCAGGCGCCGAGATAGGTGAACATGGTGCGCTGGCCTTCGGGCGTCACCAGAACGATGCAGCGTGCGGTCGGGGTGCCATCGGCGGCCGGAAGCGGCTCGGATGGGAAGGTGATGCCCTGTTCGCGCATGTCGCGTGTGAAATGGTCGCCGGCTTCGTCAGCCGTGACTTTGCCAAGATAGGCCACTTTCGCACCCATACGGGCCGCCACGACGGCCGTGTTGGCGCCGGAGCCGCCACCTGTCACATTTTCGATATCCACGCGGCTTTCGATGGCATGCGCCGTGGCAGCGTCGATCAGGGTCATGCTCCCGGCAGCAGCGCCAAGCCCGTCGATCAGGTCCTGGCCCACAGGGGCGAGAACGTCGACGATGGCATTGCCGATACACAGAAGGTCATGCTGGGGTGCAGACATTGGAACTCCGGTCAGGTCGCTGAAAACTTCAGAAAAAAACATTTAACGGGCAGACTGCGCCATTAAATCAACACGATCATAGGTCCCCTCTGGGTTCACGCCAACTCCCGGTTAACCCGACGCCGTTTTCCTCCGTGAGATTTCGTCACATTTATGGAAATGCGCGTCTTGTCCCGCCGGGTCGTGAGCGTGTAGCCTTGTCGAAAGACCGGTTCCCGAATGTTCTGTCTGCGAGCGTCCTGTTCTCGCAATGGATCGTCCGGGAGACGTCCAAGACAGAATTAGAGTGTTCGTTTCCAGATCCGCAGCGGGGTTTCCTTGTTCAGAAGACGCAAACCGGAAGATGACTCCAAGCCTGTCGAGAACGGCAAACTTGCAGGTCAGCCCATTTTCCCCAACCGGCCGGACGCTCCCAGCCAGACGGCTCCCGCGTCAGGATCCGGATCGCCCTCCAGTCCCCAACCTGCCCAGCAGCCCAACCAGCAGAAGGACCCCGCGCCCATGGGTCGTACCCCTTTCCCGGCACCGCCGTCTTCCAATTCTCCGACGGGCGTAACGCCGGCAGGGGCGCCGCGCCCCGGTGTGGCCGCTGTTCCGGGCGCACCGCGCCAGACCGGCCCTGAGCGTCGTACGCTTGTTGTCGGCCGTGGCATCAGCGTGCAGGGGTCCGTGCAGGACGCCGAACGCCTTGTCGTTGAGGGTACGGTCGAGTCCAGCATGATCCACGCGACCGAGCTTCAGGTCACGCATGGTGGCGTCTTCCGGGGCGGCGTCGAGGTTGAGGACGCAGAACTGGCGGGCACGATCGACGGCACCCTGACCGTCAATGGCAGCCTGACGATCCGTGCGACCGGCCGTCTCATCGGCAAGGTCAAGTGCCGTCGTCTTCAGGTCGAGGATGGTGGTCAGATCACGGGTCAGCTCGAAATGATCACGGATGGCGCATCTTCGCGTCCGGCTGTCAGCGAAACTGCCAAGTCCGAGCCCGCTCCCGGTGAAGGCGCCAGCGAAGCGCCCTGATCCCTTATTGCGGACCAGCATAAAGGCCCGTTCCCTCTCAGGGGCGGGCTTTTTTGTGTCTGGTCCGGACCTTCTGGCGGCAGAGCAACAGGCAGAACCGCCCTGACAGGAGAAACCCCCTTCATGACATTCCGTCTGTTCTCCACGTTTGCTGTGACACTGCTATGCGCGCCATTGGCCGCATCCGCTCAGGGCTTTTTCGGCCAGAATACTGCGCCCCGCAGCGCGCATGACATGCCTGCACAGTGTGACAATGCGCGTTTCCTCGCCGATCAGCATGGACTGGAACAGAGCGGCCCCACCGGTATCGACCTGCCCGAGCATCTCTGTGGACGGGTTCTGGCGGTCTCCCTCAAAGCAAAACGCACCCGCAGCGGCTGGCACGGTTATTTCTATCTGTCGGTCGGGCAGGGGGTCTCCATCCGGATCGTTTCTGATCTGGACCAGATGAACGCGCCGCAATGGCCCTGGGTCAGCAAGGGCGATCAGGTCGAGGTTCAGGGCCGCTACTATTACGACAGCCTGCGTCGTCAGGGCGTGGACTGGACCCATCATGGTACAGGCCGCAAATGGCCCTGGCCCGGCTATGTCGTGGTGAACGGTACCCGTTACCAGTAAGAAAAAAGGCCCGGCGAGACAGTGTCTCCCGGGCCTTTCTGCTGGTTGAAGGACTTCAGCTTGTCGCTTCGTCTTTCTTGGAAGCGCCATCCTCGCCCTTGGCGTTATCTCCTCCTTCGAGAATATCGAAGTCGAGTGCGCCGTTCTTCATGCCAATCCGAACGGCACCGCCCTGAGCCAGCCGTCCGAAAAGCAGTTCCTCGGCCAGAGGCTTCTTGATGTATTCCTGAATGACGCGTCCCAGTGGACGGGCGCCATACAGTCGGTCGTATCCGCGCTCGGCGAGCCATTCCTTGGCGCTCGAGGAAATCTCGATCGTCACATGGCGGTCGGCAAGCTGAGCTTCGAGCTGAAGCACGAACTTCTCGACCACGCGGCCTACGGTCTCCGGCGTCAGGTTGGCGAAGGGAATGATCGCGTCCAGACGGTTGCGGAATTCCGGCGTGAACAGGCGTTTGACTGCCTCTTCGTCCTCACCGCTCCGCGCCGTCCGTCCAAACCCGATCGCCTCCTTGGACAGGTCCGCCGCGCCTGCATTCGTGGTCATGATCAGGATCACGTTGCGGAAATCGACGACCTTGCCGTTGTGATCCGTCAGGCGACCATGATCCATGACCTGAAGCAGGACATTGAACAGGTCCGGATGGGCCTTCTCGATCTCGTCCAGCAGCAGGACCGCGTGCGGATGCTGGTCGATCGCATCCGTCAGCAGGCCGCCCTGATCGAACCCGACATACCCTGGAGGCGCACCGATCAGACGGGAGATCGAATGACGCTCCATGTATTCGGACATGTCAAAGCGGATCAGTTCGATCCCGAGCGAGTTGGAAAGCTGCTTGGCGACCTCCGTCTTGCCGACGCCCGTGGGGCCGGAGAACAGGTAGTTGCCGATCGGCTTTTCCGCATCGCGCAGTCCGGCGCGGGACAGCTTGATTGCCGCAGCCAGCGCGTCGATCGCCTTGTCCTGTCCGAAGACCATATTCCGCAGGTCCCGCTCCAGATGGCGCAGAGTCTCGCGGTCATCGGCCGAGACGCTCTTGGGCGGGATACGGGCGATCTTGGCGATGGCCTCTTCCACGTCCTTCAGCGTCACGGTCTTGCGGCGCTTATTTTCGGGCACCAGCATCCGCGCCGCGCCGACTTCGTCGATCACGTCGATTGCCTTGTCCGGCAGCTTGCGGTCATGGACATACTTGGCCGCCAGTTCGACGGCGCCGCGCAGGGCTTCGTCAGTGTAGCGGACCTTGTGATGCTTCTCGTAGCTGCCCTTCAGGCCGCGCAGGATCTTGATCGCATCCTCGATCGAAGGCTCCGGCACGTCGATTTTCTGGAACCGGCGCACGAGCGCCCGATCCTTCTCGAAGTGCTGACGGAACTCCTTATAGGTCGTGGAACCGATGCAGCGCAGGGTCCCTGCGGCCAGGGCAGGCTTGAGCAGGTTGGAGGCGTCCATTGCCCCCCCCGATGTCGCTCCCGCGCCGATGACGGTATGGATTTCGTCAATGAACAGGATGGCGCCAGGGGTCTGGTCCATTTCCGTCACGACGGCTTTCAGCCGCTCTTCGAAATCGCCGCGATAGCGCGTGCCCGCCAGAAGCGAGCCCATGTCCAGCGAGTAGATCGTACTGTTCAGCAGAACGTCCGGCACTTCGCCTTCCACGATCCGCTTGGCCAGACCTTCGGCAATCGCCGTCTTGCCGACGCCCGGATCTCCCACATAAAGCGGGTTGTTCTTGGTTCGGCGGCACAGGATCTGGATGGTGCGTTCGATTTCCTGATCGCGACCGATCAGCGGATCAATCCGCCCTTCACGCGCACGTTCATTCAGATCGACGCAATAGGTCGCGAGTGCGCCTTCCTTGGGCGTTTCCTTGCGCTCCTCACGCTCGGATGTGTCCTTGGAAGCCGCCGCCGGGCGACGTCCGGTCCCCCGGTCCGGAGCCTTGGCGATCCCGTGCGAGATGAAGTTGACCGCATCGAGTCGCGTCATATCCTGCAACTGCAGGAAATAGACGGCATGGCTTTCGCGCTCGGCAAACAGGGCAACAAGTACGTTCGCACCCGTGACCTCGTCGCGACCCGTGCTCTGCACATGAATGGCCGCGCGCTGGATCACGCGCTGGAAAGCCGCGGTCGGCTTGGGTTCCGTCGGGCGTTCAGCCGCCAGCCCTGCCAGGTCCTTGTCCAGGAAATCCGTCAGATCGGAGCGCAGCTTGTCGAGATCAATGCCGCAGGCCCGGAAGACCGTCAGGGCATCGTCGTCTTCTGTCAGTGCGAGCAGAAGATGTTCGAGGGTTGCATATTCGTGACGCCGGTCACCTGCGAATGTCAGGGCGCGGTGGAGTGTCTGTTCGAGCGTACGGGACAGCATGTGATGGCGCTCCTCTCGACCTCTCGTAGGAAAGGTATCTTGTCGCGGAGTAACATGTAACGCCAGTCAGAAACGC
Source organism: Gluconobacter albidus (assembly GCF_002005485.1). Classification (NCBI taxonomy): domain Bacteria; kingdom Pseudomonadati; phylum Pseudomonadota; class Alphaproteobacteria; order Acetobacterales; family Acetobacteraceae; genus Gluconobacter; species Gluconobacter albidus. The sequence goes on from NZ_CP014689.1 coordinate 276,869, forward strand.
AAAGGGAAACAAGAAATTATCCTGTGCCCGGGCTTTTCTGCCTGTCAGACGGATCAGTCTTTCTCGATCGTGCACTGAAGGGGGTGCTGGTTCTGGCGTGCCAGATCCATCACCTGTGTCACCTTGCTTTCAGCCACTTCATATGTGAACACCCCGCAGACTCCGACGCCGCGCTGGTGAACCTGAAGCATGACGGACGTTGCCTCGTCCCGGGTTTTGGCAAAGAAACGCTCCAGCACATGCACCACAAACTCCATGGGCGTGTAGTCGTCGTTGAGCATCAGAACCTTGTACATGGAAGGTTTGCGCGTCCGGGTTCTGGGACGCACCACCACGCTGACTTCAAGGTCCTGATCCCCGCCTCCCCTGTCCGGCTCACGGGGCGGAATGGAGTCGGGAGACTCCGGCCCCATGCGAGATGGACTCCGCGAGGATGAGACACCGGAAAGGCCGTTCGGGCAGGGGGGAAGATCATAAGAAGACATGACGGGTATGATATGGTGCGAATTTCGGTCTTGAGAAGGGCTGCAAGCCCCTGAAATAAGGTTTTTATGCGCCACGTGCCATGATCCTGCCTCCTTTCCGCCCTGCTTACGAAAAATTAAGGAAAGTCCTTCAAAGCTGGTGGACGGGGAGTTTTCAATGCGCCTAGACTGCCTGTCATGCAGGTGGCTCAAGAGCCCAGATCTTTCCCAAGACGACGTTCCGTTCAGAGGCTGTCAGTAGATGCGTTTCCCGTTCCAGAAAGCTTTTCTGTTGTGCGCCATGACAACCATGGGGCTGGGATCTGCGAAGGCACAATATGCCGGACATGTCTCGAGCTATGTGATGGACGCCAGGACAGGCGCTGTTCTGTCTGCGACGGATGCCGAGCTGCAACGGTATCCTGCGTCCCTGACAAAGCTCATGACGCTCTATCTGACGTTCCGCGCCCTTGAAGCGCATCAGATCACACTGGACGAACAGGTTCCGGTGTCCATTCATGCTTCCATTCAGGCTCCGTCAAAGCTGGGCCTTGTGCCGGGAACGAAGCTGACAGTGGAGCAGGGCATTCTGGGGCTCGTCACGAAGTCTGCCAATGATGCGGCCTGTGCCCTGGGTGAATTTCTTGGCGGCGGAGATGAGGTACGCTTCGCCCAGCTCATGACGCAGCAGGCGCGGGCTCTGGGGATGATCAATACGACCTTCCGCAATGCTTCCGGTCTGCCTGACCCGGATCAGGTTACGACAGCGCATGATCTGGCCCTGCTGTCCCAGCATCTGATTGCGGATTTTCCGCAGTATTATCACTATTTCAACGTTCCCTCCTTTTATTTCCATCGCCGTATGGTTCCGAACCATGATCCGATGCTGAAAATCTATGCGGGCGCTGATGGTCTCAAGACGGGGTATACCGATCTGGCAGGCCATAACCTCATCACGTCTGCCCAGCGCGGGAATGTGCGCCTGATCGGCGTGGTCATGGGGTCTCCCAGCAATGCGCGTCGTTCCATGGAAATGGTGGCGCTGCTCGACAAGGGGTTTGCAGATGAAGGCGTGGCGCCCCAGCCGCTTCTTCACCCTGCGGCTCCATCCGGTGTCCTGATGGCCTCGGCCCGTCGTCGCGGTCGCTTCCATCACGGTTTCCTGCTGGCGTCTTCGCGCCCCATGGAAGTTGCCGATGCGCCAACAGCCCCGCGTCGTTATGGCCGGATTTCTCACCATGGTGCGGCCGTACGCATGGTGAGTGTGCGCCATGTTGTCGCCCACAAAAAGCGCTCCCGGCACAGCTGATCCTGAAAATCTGACCTGCCGCCTTGCGATCCAGCCCGGACAGACGCATTTTGTCCGGGCTTTTGAAGATTGAAGGATCAGGCGGCAGATTATGGATAACGCACGGGGTATCGTTCTCTACGATCAGGACGATTTTAAACATCTGCATCGTGTTGGCCGCCTGACGGCGGAGGCGCTGGACATGATCACGCCCTATGTGCAGCCCGGCGTTACCACAGAAGAGCTGAACCAGCTGATCCACGACTTCACGATCGCCCATGGTGCCACGCCTGCTCCGCTGAACTATCGCGGCTATCCGAAATCCTGCTGCATCTCGATCAACCATGTCGTGTGTCACGGCATTCCCGGTTCCAAGAAGCTGTCCAATGGTGACATCGTCAACATTGACGTCACTTCCATTCTGGACGGCTGGTACGGCGACAGTTCACGCATGTATGTCGTGGGCAAGGCGCCAAAGAAGGCCGAAAAACTGGTCGATGTGACGTATGAGGCGCTGATGCGTGGCATCGCGCAGGTGCGCCCAGGTAAGACGCTTGGTGATATTGGCCATGCCATTCAGGAATATGCGGAAGCCAACCGCTTCTCCATCGTGCAGGATTTCTGCGGCCATGGCATTGGTCGGGATTTCCATGCCGAGCCGAATGTTCTCCATTATGGGCGTCCCGGTGAGGGTGTGAAGCTCGTGGAAGGGATGGTGTTCACGATCGAACCCATGCTGAATATTGGCCGTCCTGACGTGAAAATCCTTGATGACGGCTGGACAGCCGTGACCCGTGACCGCACCCTGTCAGCCCAGTTCGAGCATCAGGTTGGCGTGACGGCCGATGGCTGCGAAATTTTCACCCTGTCCCCCAAAGGCTACACCAAGCCTCCTTATGGAGAGACCGCATGAGAGCGTTTTCGCTTCTTCTCGCCACGGCCCTGATCAGCAGCACGACGCTCGCCACCGCAGCCGCCCCGGCGCTGAGTTCAGCGCATGATCCGCTGGCTTTCGGTCCGGACAATGTCAGTGCCGGTGTGCTGACTTCCGGTCGTCATGGCATGGTGGTGTCGGCGCAGCATCTCGCCTCGGATGCCGGTGCGAAAATCCTTGCACAGGGTGGCAATGCGGTCGATGCGGCCGTGGCTGTCGGATATGCTCTGGCTGTGGTCTATCCCGCAGCCGGTAATATTGGCGGCGGCGGATTCATGACCCTGCGTCTGAAAACGGGCCAGACGGTCTTCATTGATTTCCGCGAACATGCTCCCGCCGCTGCGACGGCTACGATGTATCAGGACGCTTCGGGCAAGGTCATTCCGGGTTTGTCCACCGAAGGCTGGAAAGCCGTCGCCGTTCCGGGAACAGTCGCGGGGCTGGATTCCATTCTGCAGAAATGGGGGCGCCTGCCACGCGCCAAGGTCATGGCCCCTGCGATTGCGCTGGCCCGGAATGGCTTCGTTCTGAATCAGGGCGATGCGGATCTTCTGCACACCTCGACGCGCTATTTCCAGCACGATCCCTATGCCCGCGCGTTCTATCTGCGCCCCGATGGTACGCCGCTTCAGACGGGCGACCGTCTGGTGCAGAAGGATCTGGCGGACTCGCTGGAACTGATCGCCAAAGAAGGTCCGCAGGCGTTTTATGATGGTCCGATCGCGAAGGAAATCGTGCGCGCCAGCACTGAAGGCGGCGGCATTCTTCAGCTTTCTGACTTCAAAAACTATCACATCCGTTACCTTGAGCCGATCCGCTGCACCTATCGGGGCTATACGATCGACACGGCACCGCCGCCGAGCGGCGGGGGTGTTGCACTCTGCGAAATCCTGAACATTCTCTCCGGTTACGATATGCACGCCCTTGGTCTGCATAGCGCGCCTGCAACGCAGCGCGAGATAGAGGCCATGCGTCATGCTTATTCCGACCGGCGCGATCTGGGCGATCCGGATTTCGTCCATAATCCTGTCGAACACCTGATCGACCCTGCTTACGCCTATCAGATCCGCCAGGGCATTCCGACCGATCGCGCGCTGTCGTCCAGCACGCTCAGAGCAGGAGAGGCGCTGCCCGTTCCCGTGACGCAGGCGGCTCCCGACACCCAGGAAAAGCATGAGACCACGCAGTTCTCCGTGCTTGATCGTGAAGGGACGGCCGTTTCGGCAACCTATACCCTCAATGGCTGGTTCGGCGCGGGTGTAATGGGGGGGCATACCGGCATCTGGATGAACGACGAGATGGACGATTTCTCGTCCAAGCCGGGTGCGCCCAACATGTTCGGCATTGTCGGTTCGGAAGCCAATGCGATTGCCCCGGGCAAGACGCCGCTGTCTTCGATGTCGCCCTCCATCGTTTCGCGCGATGGCAAGGTCGTCATGGTGATCGGCAGCCCCGGCGGTTCGCGCATTCCGACGATCACGCTTTCCGTCATTCTCGGGGTGATCGACTACGGGCTGGATATCCGTCAGGCCATCGACCTGCCGCGAATCCATGAACAGTGGGAGCCTTCCGCTGTTGAGCTTGAGCAGGGCGCGCTGTCTGACACGGCCATGCAGACTCTCAAGGCCGAAGGGTATGCCCTGTCGCCCCATCGTCCGTGGGGTGTGGCGGAAGGCATCCTTGCCGATCGCCCGAGCCTGAAGGCTCCGAAGACCGGTCTGATCTATGGTGCGGCCGACCCGCGGCACATGGGTGGGGCGGCTGTCGGCGAATAAGACGCGGGAATGAGGGCGTACTCTGATGATTGGGGGTTGTCAGACACCCCTCTCTCCGTGTTAGGAGAGCGCCGGGAGGTCGGCTTTGGACGGATACCTTGCCAACCCGGTCAGGTCCGGAAGGAAGCAGCCGCAGTGAGTTTTATCCGGGTTGAATGTCCGGCCTCCTACCTCACACAGTCACTGGACGCTCTTTCCCGCAGCGTCCCCGACCGTTTCCTGACGGTCCCATCCTCAGTGCTGAGGGTTCAACACTTCCATGACTGATGACCACGACGATCTCCCCCTGCCGCCCGAAAATGGCGGCGGCTTCTTCGGAGACGCACCAGAGCCGGAAATGTCTGTGCCCCTGACCGCCGAGGCCACGCCCTATCGCGTTCTGGCCCGCAAGTACCGGCCCCAGACCTTTGATGATCTGATCGGGCAGGATTCACTCGTCCGCATCCTGCGCCGCGCATTTGAGCTCAAGCGTGTGGCGCACGCTTTCATGCTGACCGGCGTGCGCGGCGTCGGCAAGACGACGACCGCCCGTATCATTGCCCGTGCCCTGAACTGCATCGGCCCGGATGGCAACGGTGGCCCGACCGCTGATCCCTGCGGCGTCTGCCCCAACTGCACCGCCATTCTGGCGGACCGTCATCCCGACGTGCTGGAAATGGATGCCGCCTCCCGCACGGGCGTAGACGATGTGCGCGAAATTATCGAGGCCACGCGTTTTCGCCCGATGCAGGCGCGCATGAAAGTCTTCATCATCGATGAAGTCCACATGCTGTCGCGCAATGCTTTCAATGCGTTGCTCAAGACGCTTGAAGAGCCGCCGCCGCAGGTCACATTCATTTTCGCCACGACTGAGCTGCGCAAGGTTCCGGTTACGGTTCTGTCCCGCTGCCAGCGTTTCGATCTGCGCCGCGTTCCGCAGTCCCTTCTGGCCGGGCATTTCCACAATATCGCCGTCAGGGAGGGAGCGACCCTTTCTGAGGACGCGCTTGCCCTGATTGCCCGTGCGGCGGATGGTTCCGTGCGTGACGGCCTCTCGCTGCTCGATCAGGCCATCGCGCAGGGCGCCAGTGATGCGGATGCCGTGGCCGATATGCTGGGTCTGGCGGATCGCGGCCTGGTCTTTGATCTGCTGGATGCGCTCATGGCGGGCAAGCCTGCCGAGGCGCTGGACCTGACCGATCAGGCCTATGCCCGGGGTGCTGATCTGGGCGTGCTGCTGGCGGATCTGCTGGATCTGCTGCATCTGATTTCGCGTCTCAAGGCCATTCCGTCCCTGCGGGAAGGTCGGGATTTGCCGGAAGCCGAGCGCACACGCGGCGGGGCGCTGGCTGACCGTTTGTCCAATGCCGTTTTGGGCCGTGCCTGGCAGATCCTGCTGAAAGGCGTGCAGGAAGTCGAGACGGCTCCGGATCGCCGTCAGGCGGCGGAGATGGTCCTGATTCGTCTGTGTTATGCCAGTCTGCTGCCCACGCCGGACCGGCTGATCCGTCAGTTGACCGAAGGGGGGCAGGACCTGTCTCTGCCAGCTGGGCCTCTCACGCCGACAGGTGGGGCGTCTTCAGCCACACCGTCAGCTGCCGTCAGCGGTATCGCCTCGGCCACCGTCAGCGAAGGCGTCGGTGGTCCCGCGCCTCGGGCGCATGTCCGGCTGGTGGCGAATGGTGGAACGATTCTCGAGCCTGGTATTGGTTATGCCGAAGCGGCTCCGGAGCCTGAACCCGAACCTGAACTTCCGCCGCCGCCCCGGACATGGCGCGAGATGGTGGCGATGGTGGCGCGGGAACGCGAACCCGTTCTGCACGGGCTGCTCCGCAATGCTGTTCATCTCGTGCGTTTCTCGGCCCCCGATGTCCAGATCCGTGCTGAAGAGCCGCAGGCCCGTATCGAACGCCAGCTCCAGAAACTGCTGGATCGTGTCTATCCCGGTCAGTGGCGCGTCAGTGCCTCGACCGCTCCGGGCGAGCCCACGCTGGATGAGCAGGGCGCCGAGGTTGTGGCCATCAATCAGGCTTCGGTGGAGGAACATCCGCTGGTGCAGGCCATTCTGAAAGCCTTTCCCGGCGCAAAGATCGGGGAAGTTCAGGATCACTCCCTTGATGAATACGGTCTGCCACCCGAAATCACCGTGCCGCTGACCGATGATGTGCCGCCCGATCTGGAATTTGCACCTCTGGATGCCGATTCCCTTGATGAAGACGATCTGAACCTGAACTGAAGGACGATAGTGATGAAAAACCTTGCCGGACTGATGAAGCAGGCCAGCCAGATGCAGGCCAAGATGGAAGCCGCGCAGAGCAATCTGGCGTCTCTTGTTGTTGATGGTTCCGCCGGTGCCGGACTGGTGACGGTCAAGCTGACGGGGAAGGGCGAAATGCGCGACCTGAAAATTGATCCGCAGCTGGCCGATCCGACCGATATCGAAACGCTTCAGGACCTGATCGTTGCGGCCTATACGGACGCCAAGGCCAAGGCCGAGGCTGCAAGCTCCGAAGCCATGCGCGACGTGACGGGTGGTCTTGATCTTCCGGCAGGCCTGAAACTGCCGTTCTGATCCGGCTGGCGGGGATTTTACGCCCATGATGGGCCACGGCGATATCGATCAGCTGATCACCATGCTTGCGCGTCTGCCGGGACTGGGGCCACGCTCCGCCCGCCGGGCCGCCCTAGCGCTTCTGCGTCAGCCGGAAAGCCGGATGCTGCCGCTTGCCCATCTGATGGAGCGCGCGGCCACGAGCGTAAAGACCTGCACCCGGTGCGGCAATCTCGATACGGTCGATCCGTGCCAGATCTGCACGGACACGGCGCGGGATCAGGGGCTGATCTGCGTGGTTGAAACCGTGGGTGATCTCTGGGCGCTGGAGCGCGCGGGCGTGCATCGCGGGGTCTATCAGGTTCTGGGCGGGACCCTGTCCGCGCTGGCGGGGCTGGGGCCGGATGATCTGAACGTTCGCCCGCTGTTTGAGCGGATCGAGGCTGGTGGGGTGAGGGAAGTCATTCTCGCCCTGAGTGCCACCGTTGAGGGGGCGACGACCGCGCACTGGCTTCAGGAACGGCTGCTCTCTACGGGCGTGAGCGTCACGCGTGTGGGGCATGGTGTGCCAATGGGCGGCGCGCTGGACGTGCTGGATGACGGGACGCTCGCCGCCGCGCTGACGGCCCGGCGGTCTCTCTGAACATGATGCCGTTTCAGATTTCTGCGGGTGTTCCCCGTGTGGCTCTGGTGACGGGAAGCGCGCGCCGTATTGGTGCAGCGCTTGTGGAAATGCTGGCCGGGGAGGGATTTGCGGTCGCCATCCATTGTCGCGACAGCACCCGTGAAGCCGAAGATTTGCTGGAGCAGATCGGGGGCAAAGGCTGCGTTCTGAAGGCCGATCTGCACTGCGAAGACGAGGTCGAGGCGTTGCTGCCGCGGGTGCAGGCCGCTCTTGGTCCGGTTGGCGTCCTTGTTAACAATGCCTCCGCTTTCATCCGCGACGAGATGGGCAACGTTACCCGCGAGAGTTGGGATCTGCATCTTGAAACCAATCTTCGCGCGCCATTCGTCCTGTCCCAGGCCATGGCGCAGGCGCTTCCTGAGGGTGCCGAGGGTCTGATTCTGAACATGCTGGACCAGCGTGTATGGAACCTGACGCCGCATTTCGTCAGCTACACCCTGTCCCGCACGGGATTATGGACCCTGACGCAGACCATGGCACTGGCGCTCGCACCGCGGGTCCGGGTGAACGCCATCGGTCCCGGCCCGGTCCTTCCTGCGGTGCGGCAGACGCAGGAGCATTTCGACAGCATGTGCGCTCGCACACCGTTGCAGCATGGCTCTTCTCCGGAAGAAATCGCTCAGGCCGCACTTGCGCTGTTCGCGCTTCCTTCCGTGACGGGGCAGATGCTGGCGTTGGATGGCGGGCAGCATCTGAACTGGTCTCCGGCGTCCTGACGCTCAGGGGCGGAGGGCTGCGGGGAGATAGTCTTCCACCACGAGGGAAATCGGTGCGTCATCTGCGCCCCGGCGCAGAAGCGCCCTGTTCTCCAGAACGATTCCGGAGGCTTCCCCGGGGAAACGGGTTTCCAGTCTTTCCCGTCTGAACGCTGTCTGCTGCACGACGCGTCCGAACGGTGTGTCGGTCTGTTCAAGCAGTGTGTTCATGGCCGGGGAAAGCCGCTCCGGCACATACCAGTTCCAGGCATCCGACAGTACGGTCTCGCCACACAGCAGCCGGACATGCCGCGTGTTGACCTGATGGGTCTCGCTCACCTGCAGCAGGGCCAGAATATCTTCCGTCACGGGACGGTCCACGCTCAGGCGCAGCACGCGGATCGGAGACGGGCAGCGGGCCTGAAGCACCGCCGTTGCGCTGGGCTGGCTGTCGAGCCGGGCCCTGAATGCGCGAACGGCTGCGCTGTCCGGGGCGAAGATGCCTTCCGGATCAGAGCAGCCGCTCATCAGTGCCGCCAGAAAAGCGGCGCAGAGGATTTTGGCGACAACCTCAGTTGTCGTCGCGATCATCCTTGTCATTCGGGACTTCGATGTCGTTGCTGAGATCGTCGTCATCGTCCAGATCGTCGTCCGGGGCGATTACATCGTCATCGTCCTCGTCATCGGCGACTTCCAGATCCACGTCGTCCTCATGCTCGTTGGCCTGGGGCTTCGGATCTTTTTCTTCCGGCAGCGGAACTTCGCTGCGCTTCAGACGGGAATCGTCCGGCTGGGTCGTGCCGCATTTCGGGCACACCGCGGGGACGCGGTTCAGGTCATAGAAGCGGGCGTTGCACTCAACGCATGTCCGTTTCAGACCGAGTTCGGGTTTTGCCATTGTGCGGGAACCTGCTGATGCCTCGAATAAGGAACGCGGCCATGCCAGCTTGTGCGCTCCCTGTCAAATCCCATCGTATGATTCCTGACAGTTTTCAGGCGCATGACTGCACCCTCATGAGGTGATTGACAGGCATGGGGCACCCCAGCAAGAACATCACCATGCAAGTCTCGCGCCCCCTGACCGTCTCCGCGTCCCCCAAGGGACTTTCCGGCCGCACCCGTGTTCCGGGTGACAAATCCATCAGCCACCGCTCGCTGATGCTCGCCGCCCTCGCATCCGGCCGCACCCGTGTGACCGGTCTGCTCGAAGGTGAGGATGTGCTGCGGACGGCGGATGCCATGCGCGCGCTTGGCGCGACCATCACGCGCGAGGGCGCGGAGTGGACCATTGACGGTCGTGGCGTGGGCGCCCTGAGCGAGCCTGCGGACGTGCTGGATATGGGCAATTCCGGCACGGCGGCCCGCCTGCTGTCGGGGATTCTGTCTTCCCATGCATTCAACAGCGTCATGACCGGCGATGCCTCGTTGCGGTCCCGGCCCATGCGCCGCGTGACTGCGCCTCTGGCGGCCAATGGCGCCGATTTTCTGACGCGTGAAGGCGGTCGTCTGCCGATGGCCGTTCGCGGGACGGGAGATGCGAAGCCGATCGAATACCGCCTTCCGGTCGCGTCCGCTCAGGTCAAGTCTGCCATTCTGCTGGCGGGTCTGAATGCTCATGGCACCACGATCGTGGAAGAGCCCGTCGCCACGCGCGATCATACGGAAAACATGCTCCGGCATTTCGGGGTCGAAGTGGATGTTGCGCGGCTCGATGCGGGTGGACGCCGAATCGCTCTGACGGGGCCGGTCGTCATGACCGCTCGGGACGTCACGGTTCCGGGTGATCCGTCTTCCGCGGCTTTCCCGATCGTCGCGGCCCTGCTGGTGCCGGGTTCGGATATCTGGATCGAGGGCGTGGGTCTCAACCCGCTGCGGACCGGGCTGTTCACGACGCTGATCGAGATGGGAGCATCCCTCTCCATCGAGAACGAGCGCGTGGAAGGTGGAGAGCCGGTTGGCGATCTGCATGTCCGTCACAGCCAGCTCAAAGGCGTGGACGTTCCGCCCGAACGTGCGCCGTCCATGATCGACGAATATCCCGTTCTCGCCGTGGCTTGCGCTTTTGCAGAGGGCCCCTCCCGTCTGCGCGGTCTGGAAGAACTGCGCGTGAAGGAAAGTGACCGTCTGGCGTCTACGGTCGCCCTGCTGAATGTGAACGGTGCCGAAACCGAAGTGATCGGAGACGATCTCATCGTGAAGGGGACTCATGCGCCTCTCGGTGGCGGAACGGTCCAGACCCATATGGACCACCGCCTTGCCATGAGCGCGGTCGTGCTTGGCCTTGCGGCTGCAAAGCCCGTGAAGGTGGACGACACGGCTTTCATCGAAACTAGCTTTCCCGGCTTCGTGGACCTGATGAACGCTCTCGGCGCAGGGCTGACGGCGTGACGGCTCGTCCGCTGGTCATTGCTGTTGACGGGCCTGCGGCGGCGGGCAAAGGAACGCTCGCCAAGGCTCTGGCCGCGAAACTGGGGCTGCCCTATCTTGACACCGGGTTGCTGTATCGTGCTGTTGCGCGCCGGATGGTGAATGCCGGGCTGGACCCGGCTGACGATGCTTCCGCTGAAGCGCAAGCTCTGCAACAGGCTGATCTTGCCCGGACGGACCTGCGTGTTCCCGAGATTGATCGTGGGGCTTCTCTCGTTGCGGCACAGCCCGCTGTCCGTGCCGCACTGCTGGGCCGTCAGCGCGTTTTTGCATCTGAAACCGGCGCGGTCGTGGATGGGCGTGACATCGGGACTGTTGTTTTCCCGGATGCGGACGTGAAGTTCTTCATCACGGCTTCTGCAAGCACCCGCGCCCTGCGCCGCCACCGTCAGGTTGCAGGCGAGACTCCGCTGGAAGGGGCTTCACTTGACGCGGCCGTATCCGAAATCGTGGCGCGGGACGCGCGCGATTCATCGCGTGAAACGGCTCCGCTGGTTCAGGCTGCGGATGCCGTTCTGATCGAGACGGACGGGCTTTCTGCCGCAGAGGTTCTTGATAAGGCCTGCGAAATCGTGGCCCTGCGTCACACGCGACACTGAACCGACGCGACGGCGGCCGGAAAACGGCTTTTTTTATTGACACCGCGCCCCCGCAGGGTGTTGGTGCACCGTATCACCCGCCCCGAAGGGGAGGGGGGATGGTCTGTTCCGCGTCTGGCGGGCAGGTCCAACAGCCAACAAACCCGATCTGACCGTTCATCGGCAGCGGGGAGACGTCCGGTCCATTGCTGGATCTGGCGCAGACGTGGACATCCGCTCCGCCATTGGAACGGGCGTCCGGGAATATCGTATCTACATGGCTTCAGCCACTCAGACCCACACGACAGAGCGCGCTCACGAAGATTTCGCAGCTCTTCTCGACGAGACCCTTGGCCGCGACACGGGCTTTGACGGCTCCGTCGTCACCGGTCGCGTTGTCCGCCTGACCGACGAATTCGCCATCGTCGATGTCGGCCTCAAGAGCGAAGGCCGCGTCTCCCTCAAGGAATTCGGTCCGGCTGGCGTTGCCCCGGACGTAAAGCCGGGCGACGTTGTCGAGCTTTATGTCGAGCGTTACGAAGACCGTGACGGCTCCATCGTCCTGTCGCGCGAGAAGGCTCGCCGCGAAGAAGCATGGACCGCTCTGGAGCGTGCATTCGGCAACAACCAGCGCGTCAACGGCACGATCTATGGTCGCGTCAAGGGCGGCTTCACGGTTGATCTCGGCGGCGCCATGGCGTTCCTTCCGGGCAGCCAGGTCGATATCCGTCCGGTTCGTGACGTCGGACCCCTGATGGGTCATCCGCAGCCGTTCCAGATCCTGAAGATGGACCGCGCCCGTGGCAACATCGTTGTCTCGCGTCGTGCCGTTCTCGAAGAGACCCGTGCGGAACAGCGCTCCGAGCTGATCCAGGGCCTGAAGGAAGGCATGATCCTCGACGGCGTCGTCAAGAACATCACCGACTACGGTGCGTTCGTTGACCTCGGTGGCGTCGATGGCCTCCTGCATGTCACGGACATCGCATGGAAGCGCATCAACCACCCGTCCGAAGCTCTGCAGATCGGTCAGCCGGTTCGCGTGCAGGTCATCCGCTTCAACTCCGATACGCAGCGTATCTCCCTGGGCATGAAGCAGCTTGAAGCTGATCCCTGGGAAAACGTCGCCATCAAGTATCCGGCTGGAGCACGCTTCACGGGTCGTGTCACGAACATCACCGACTACGGTGCATTCGTGGAGCTGGAGCCGGGCGTCGAAGGTCTGGTGCACGTTTCCGAAATGTCCTGGACAAAGAAGAACGTCCATCCGGGCAAGATCGTCGCCACTTCGCAGGAAGTCGACGTCATGGTTCTGGATGTGGACAGCTCCAAGCGCCGCATCTCCCTTGGTCTCAAGCAGGTTCAGCGCAACCCTTGGGAACAGTTCGAGGAAGAGCACAAGGTCGGTTCGATCATCGAAGGCGAGATCCGCAACATCACCGAATTCGGTCTGTTCGTTGGTCTTTCCGCAGACATCGACGGCATGGTTCACATGTCCGATCTCTCCTGGGACGAAGCTGGCGAAGCTGCTATGGCCCATTACGAGAAGGGTCAGGTCGTCAAGGCCAAGGTCCTCGATGTGGATCCCGAGAAAGAGCGTATCTCCCTGGGCATCAAGCAGCTTCAGGAAGATCCGGCCGCTGACACCCTGTCCCGCGTCCAGAAGGGTGCTGTCGTGACCTGCGTCGTGACCGCTGTTCAGAGCAACGGGATCGAAGTGAAGGTTGATGACGTCCTGCAGGGCTTCATCCGTCGCGCTGAACTGGCCCGTGACAAGGCCGAGCAGCGTCCGGAGCGTTTCGCAGTCGGTGAGAAGGTTGACGCCAAGGTCGTCTCCGTTGACCGCGCGTCACGCAAGCTGGCCCTGACGATCCGCGGCCGTGAGGTCGAGGAAGACAAGGCAGCCATCAACGAATACGGGTCTTCTGACTCTGGCGCGTCCCTGGGTGACATCCTGGGTGCCGCTATCCGTCGCCGTAACACGGACGCCTGAGCATCTGCCCAGGTTACCGAAAGAGGATTTCCTCTTTCGGTCGGAGAATAAAGGGTCGCTTCGGCGGCCCTTTTTTTATCAAAAATTCATTCTTTTGCGGTGGGCTTTTTCTTGACCGTGCCATCCGCTACACAAGAAGGTGCGTCGAGACAAAAATGTCGTAAACGGGAGGCAGGTCCTGCTGAAATCCGGACGACTGGCCAATATTGAAGATGGGAGTGGGCGTCAGAGCCCAGGAGATTGATGGCGGTCATTTACAATACGAATTATACCCACAATCCCAATTCCTATCTGACATTGGCCGTGCAGCGGGCGGCCCAGGCGCTTTTCGGCAAGGATAATGTCACGGTCGCGGACAACATGAGCCTTGCGGGGATCGCTGCGTCCGGCGAGCATGATGTCCTGATCTGTCTGGACGCCCAGCGCATCAACCTTCCGCTCATCCGCCGGGTCCGCCCGGCCTTCAAGACCATGATCCTCTGGACGTTCGAAGATCCCTTCATGCGGGATTTCAATGTCGAGAACGCCGAACTTTTTGACTTCGTCTTTACGAATGATCCGTCCTGTGCCGAATACTATCATGGCAAGGGACATTACCTTCCGCTGGCTGCCAGCCCGTCGATCCATGAACGGAGTGTGGTTCCTGCGGACGATCTGGAATACGATATCTTCTTCGCGGGCACGATGTGGCCCAATCGTGTTCATACGCTGCGCAAGGTCATTGCGGCGTTCCCCGATGCCCGGCTCAAGCTAGTCTGCCCGACCAATGAGTTCCTGCCGCCGCTGCCCGGCGATCTGGCATCTCTCGCCATCCAGCGTCCCATCAGTCATGAAGCCTTCATTGATTTTGCGAATGTCAGCGCCGTCACCCTGACCATGTTCCGTGATTACGCCAGTCATGGCGAAGTCAGTCAGGCAACGGCACCTGGCCCGCGTTTCTTCGAACTCGCCTTGGCGGGTACGGCGCAGGTGGTCGAAGCCCCGGACAGCATGGATGCCGCCCATTTCGAGACGGTGAACGGCATTGCGCTGGCCCGGGATGCCAATCAGGTCGTGGATGCCATCGCAAAGCTGCTCAAGCAGAAAGATGCGCGTCTTTCTGCGGCACAGGCTGCTCAGAAGTCGGTTCTGTCGCAGCATCTGTATGAGCACCGGCTTGAGAAAATCCAGAGCATTACGGGCGCAGATTTCGGGCGCCGCACCCATGCGATTGCGCCTCTTCACCGGCGCCGGCGCCTGCGCGTGCTGATGTGCACACACTCAACGATTCACGAGCAGGCCTGGGGCGGCGTTGAGGTCTATCAGCAGGGGCTGTGCACGCTGCTGGCGCGGGATGTGGAGTATTTCTACTGGCTGCGTCGTGGAAACTTCTGCCGCCTGACGACGGCTAACGGTCATGAACTGGAGCGTTTTGACGTCCCGGAAGTGGGCTGGCAGGATGCCTTGTGTGATGCGCCGGAAGAAATGGCGTTTTCCAGTGTTCTCAGCCAGTACAACATTGATCTCGTCCATTTCCAGCATCTGGGCCATCACGCCCTGTCGCTGCCAATCATTGCCAAGGCAAACGGGACGGGTGTGATCTTTTCCGCCCATGATTTCTGGCTGCTCTCCGCACGGTATAACCTGCTCAACCATGAGTTGCGGTATGTCGAAGCCGAGGTTCGTTCCGTTCTCGCTGCCGACATTACCCTTAAGGCATCAGAGAATGTGGAACATGGTGGAGAGCAGACCCGCCGTGCTTTCGTGGCGAAGATGCTACACTCGATTGATGCCATCCTGTTCGGGACGGTTCATTCGCGGAACCTGACGCACGAGATCTATCCGGTTCTCGACAGCAAGCGCAGCCTCGTGAAGGGAATTCCGAGCCCGGACAATACGGTTCCCGTTCTGAGAAAAGCGTATCAGCCTCTCGGGGAGCGCCCGCTGGGCGTGGCGATCGTCGGAAACTTCCTGCGGACCAAAGGCGCAGACACGATCCTCAGCCTGATCGATATCGCCCATCCGGATCATTTCGTTTTTCATATTTTCGGATATCTGAGCCCGGAATACGAGGCGGTTCTGACGGCTGTTCCGCGTGCGAACGTCAAGGTTTATGGCCGTTACGAGATGGGAGACATCGACGCGCTGAAAGTCGCGGATGTCGCGCTGAATCTCTCGATCTGGCCCGAGACATACTGCATCTCGCTTTCTGAAGCCTGGCAGAACGGACTCATTCCCATCGTGACGGATGTGGGGGCTCTGGGAGACCGCGTCGAAGACGGCGTCAACGGTTTCAAGGTTCCCATCAGCCGTCCGAGCATGGTGCTCGAACGGCTGGAACTCCTGCGTTCTTCCGAGCCGCTGCGCCACCAGATCATGCAGAACATTACGCCCGCGCTCTGGACTCATGCACGGGACTATGCCGACGATCTTCTGGCGCTGTATCACGAGACGGCGCCCCGGCGTGAAATGGGCGTCTCGGAACTGCGTCTGGATGCCGGACAGGTTCATCTGCTGCCTCACGCCTCCTGGCGTCATCAGGCCCCGCCGCGCCATATTTTCGATCCTCCGACCGCCCGTGATCTGTCTGTGGAACTTCCGGTTACGATTTCGGACTGGTTCTCCGTCCAGGGGGCGGAATGCTATATCGACGATATCTGCCACCACGTCTTTTCCGATCTGGATGAAGCGGTTTTCCAGGGGGCTTCCGAGTTCCATATCCGGGGATGGATGATTCTTCCCGGTGTAAGTTCTGCAGGGCAGATGTTCACGGTTCTGGTAGGCGAAGATCCCGACAGCCCGATGATTTTTCTGGAATGCCAGCGCGAAATCAGGGGCGATATTGCGGAGCTTTTTGCCGATGCGCCCCGACGTTCAGGGTTCTCTGGGAAAGTGGCTCTGCGCGGTAAGTGGTGTGAAGGGCGATTCCGGATTGGTCTGATCAATGTGGTCAATGGGCAGGGCGCTTTCCAGCTGACCCCGATCCAGATCGAGGTCGAGGGAGGCCAGATCCGGAGTATCGTCCGCAGCGCGCCGTCCAACGATCTTGTCCTGTCCGACTTCCGTCGCGTTTCCCACAGCGACGGTCTGATGCGGAACGTCAAGCTGTCAGGTGTCGGCAAACAGCCGATGCATCCATATACGGCGGGTGCCCTGGAGTATTTCATTGACGAGTTCAGTGGACTGCTCGGTGATCTTCCCCTGCCCTCCGGTCCTGAAACGCCCGTCATGATCCGGGGCTGGATGTTCTTCCGCAATCTGTCCCGGGCCGGACAGGTTTATGGCGGACTGGTATCGGAAAGCGGAGAGGAAATCATCTTCTTTGCGATGGAACGGATGGCCCGTGCCGATGTCGGCAAGGTTTACCGTGATGCACCTCTCTGTGTTGGGTTCAGAGGGGCGTTCATGCCGCGCGAAGGCTATGCGCGTCCGCTTGATGGGGTCTATCGCTTCATCCTCGTCAATGTCGTCGGCGATGTCTACGGATCGAGACTGACGGATATTGCCGTGACGTTTGATGATGGTGCTGTCCTGACGGTCGAACGGACGGATGTGCAGCCTTATGATGTCGAACGTGCTGAACGCCTGCTCGCGGCAAAGATCGTTTCCTGACCTGGAGCGGGAGGCTTGCCCTGATGTCCGAAAATGCTGAAGTGCCGCTGTCAGAGGAGCCCCGTACCCCCCGCTGGTCCCGTTTTGACGCGCAATGGTATCTGCTGCGCTATCCCGAGGTGCGGGACTGGATGCGGGAAGAGGGGCAGGAAGGGCCGTATGCATTCTATCAGCAGACGGGTCAGCGTTACGGACACTCTCCCAATCGGTATTTTGACGAGGTGTGGTATCGCGAGGCCCACAAGGATGTGCGTCAGGGCCTCATCCGCGAAGAGTGGGCGTCGGGTTTTGAGCACTACATCGCCACGGGTTACAAAACCCACGCGCCGCACTGGCTGTTTGACGAACCCGCCTATCGCCGCCGCTATCCGGAGCTGACGCAGCGTTTCCTGACTGAAAACGGGTTCCTCAACGGCTACGACCATTTTCTCGAGATTGGCGAAAGTCATTACTACCGCGGGCATCATTTCTTTGATGATGAGCTCTGCCGGGATCTTGCGCTGACTTTTCCGGATCATTTCGACAGTCGGATCGGTCTGTTCGGTTCCTGGCTTGGCCTGCCGGCCCATGTTGCCGATGCCGGTCGCGTCTCCTGGTATTTTGATCCGGTCTGGTATCTGACGCGCTATCCAGAAGTCCGTCAGGAGATCGCTGCCGGACATTATTCGAGCGCCCTGCATCATTACCTCACGAACGAAACGCCCCGGCTTTTCGATCCTCAGGAATTCTTCTCCGAACAGTTCTACGCCACGGCCCACCCCGACATTCTCCCCTCGCTGGAGCATGGGTTTTTCCGTAACGGCTACGATCATTTCGTCCGTTACGGCGCGCAGGAAGGCCGTATTCCGCAGGCGGATGTGGATCTTGCGGCCCATATGTCGCAGACGCAGGTCCGCAACGATGTGCGCAATCGTCTGTATGACAGTGCGTTTGCCCATCTTGTGGCGGGGCGGACGGGTCTGGGCGAGGGACGGATGGCGGCTCTTGCAGCTGTTCCCGCTATTCCCGAAGAACAGTCCCGGATCCTGTTCGAGCGTGAGGCCGAAGCCATTCTGCCATCGCTGGTCCGCCATCCGCTGGATTTCACCGTTCATGGTGTGCCTGAAGTCAGCGTGCTGATGGTGGTTTATGACCGGATCGCCCTGACCGCGCAGGCGCTGGCGTCCCTGCGTGCCAATTATGGCGGGGGGATCCAGCTTATCCTCGTGGATTCCGGATCTCATGACCAGACGCGCCATATCGGCCGGATGGTGCGCGGCGCCACGATCCTGCGTTACCGGCACAACATCGGGTATCTTCAGGGCTGTAATCTTGCGCTGGAAAAAGCAGAAGCACCGCTCGCCCTGTATTTGAACAACGATGTCCGTCTTTACCCGGATGCCATTCTTCACGCCTTGAAGCGCCTGCATGGGGAGCCTGGTATCGGGGCTGTGGGTGGCAAGCTGATCCGTACGAACATGCGTCTTCAGGAAGCGGGGTCGATCATCTGGCGGGACGGCGCGACCTACGGATATCTGCGCGAGGATGACCCGAACCTGACGAGTGCCAATTTCGTTCGGGACGTGGATTACTGTTCAGCCGCCTTCCTGATGGTGCGGACTGCGCTGCTGCGCCGTCTTGGCGGATATGATCCACGGTACATGCCCGCCTATTTCGAGGATGCGGATCTGTGTGTGCGGATTCTCAAGGCGGGGATGCGGATCGTTTATGATCCGAGTGTGGTGATCGAACATCTGGAATTCGGAAGTTCCGGTGCGGCGGGCTCCCATGCCCTGATCCGTGGCAATCTCAAGACCTTTGCGCGCCTGCAGCAGGATTTCCTGCGGCATCAGCAGCCTGCCCATATCCGCAATGCCGTGCTTGGTCGCGAACACCGCGTGAGCCAGCGTAGAAAAATCCTTTTTATCGAGGATCGTCTGCCCCTGCGCCGTCTGGGATCGGGCTATGTCCGTTCCAACGACATCATCCGCGAGATGACGGCTCTGGGTTATCAGGTAACGGTTTTCCCTGTGCTTGCGCGGGATCAGACATCCATCGATCTGTTCGGGGATTTCCCCGAAACGGTGGAACTGATTGTTGACCGGAATTTTTCCAGCTTCGCTGATTTCATTCAGGAGCGGGTCGGATATTACGATCTGGTCTGGATTGGCCGGACGCATAATCTGGAACGCCTTCTGCCGCTGCTCAATGAGTCAAGTCGCTACCTCCCCGCTGGCGGCCCGGTTCTGGATACGGAAGTAATCGCCACGCCACGGACGCTGGAGCGCATACGGATTCTGGATCTTCCCGCTCCGGAGATCAGTTTTGACGAGATGCTGCAGCAGGAGCTGGACTGTGCCCGGTTCTGCCAGAAGGTCATTACGGTGACGGCGCATGATGCAGAGCTGGCGCGCCGTGCGGGCTGTGTGAGTGTCTCGGTGCTTGGACATGAACTGAATCCTCAGCCCACCCCTGCTCCTTTCGAGAACCGTCACAACATCCTTTTCTTTGGCGCGATTCATGATGAGGGTGCGCCCAACCATGACAGTCTTGTCTGGTTCGTGGAGAGTGTCCTGCCCCTGCTGGACAGTGTTCTGCCGCCGGAAGTTCATTTTACGATCGCGGGGTTTGTCGGACCGAATGTGGACATGACGGTCTTTTCGACGAACAGCCGGGTCGAGATCGTGGGGCCGGTCGGAGACCCGAGAGAGCTGTTCGACCGGCACAGGGTCTTTGTCGCGCCGACGCGGTTTGCGGGAGGGATCCCCTTCAAGGTTCATGAAGCGGCGTCCTATGGTCTGCCGCAGGTCGTGACGACACTGCTTCAGGAGCAGGTTGGCTGGGCTGAGGGTAGCGAGGTTCTGGCGGCTCCGGCGGATGATCCGCAGGCGTTCGCGGCGGCTGTAGAGCGGCTTTATCGGGACGGGGAACTGTGGAAGACTCTGCGCAACGGCGCTCTCGCGGCTGTCGAGCGGGACTGTTCTCCGGCCGATTTCCGGCAGGCGCTGTCAGGGATTGTTCAGAGCTGCATGGCATGACGGACCGGATACGACCGGTTTTAGAAGTTTGGGGAGAGCAGGAAGGTTATGGACGCAGTGAATGACGCGGTCGTGGAAGCCGGGGACGCCAGTGTGACGAACAGCGGAACAGCCGGGATGACCGGTCGGGTCCTTGTGTGTAGCGGGGGGCGGTATGAAAGCCAGGCCAACACCCAGATCCGCGAGTCCATCATGGATGGCTGGGCGGACTGTTTCGGTGAGGAAAACGTTACGGCCGTTCACATCTCGGCCGCGGCCAGTTCCATCCGCTTCCTGAAGCCGACAATTGTCTTTGCCATCGGCTCCTACCTTCCTGAAAGCACCTATTTCGGCGAGGTATGCCGTGAGGCAAAAAAGATCGGCGCCGTGACTGTGTTCTGGGCGACCGAAGACCCCTACGAGCAGGATGCGAACTATCGCGTTGCCGATGATTTCGACGTGATTTTCTCCTGTGACCGCTGGGGCCATAATTTCTACCAGCGCGAGCGGGTGTTCCATCTGCCGCTGGCCGCCAGTCCGAAGCTGCATTACGGCGAGATCGAAGAGCATTCGGAAAAGACGATTGACGTCCTGTTCTGTGGTGTGGCGTTCACCAACCGCAAGGATATCGTCCGCAATCTTCTCCCCGCCCTGCGGGATCTGAACATCAAGATCGTCGGGCCGGGCTGGGGTGAACTGGGGATCGGGTTCTCCGATGCCCGGATCGAGAAATCGCAGCTCGTGGAACTGTACCGTCGCTCCAAGTTGGTCCTGAATCTGGGGCGTTCCCTGAGCTTTGAGAACAAGCGTTTCGTCATTGCGCCTTCCACGCCGGGGCCGCGGACATTCGAGGCCGCGCTGGCCGGGGCGTTTCAGGTATTTCATGAAGACACCCATGAGATCCGGCGGTATTACTCGGCGGATGAAATTCCGGTCTTCTCGAACCGTGTCGATTTCGAACGGCTGGTCGCGACCTATCTCGACAACAATGAACTACGTGTGAAAATGGCCCGCAAGGCGCAGGCGCGGACGCAGGCCGAACACCTGTACCGACACCGTATCGAGTATGCGCTGCGCGTTCTGAAAGACGAGGGCCTGATCGCCTGAGCATCGTTCAGGACGAGCCCCATTAAAAAAGGCCGCGGAAGTCATTCCGCGGCCTTTTTTTGTGTTTGAGAGGAGCCTCAGTTCGGCTGAGGACCCATGACGATCTGGGCGAGATCGGTCGGGCGGACCCATTTGCGGAACGCCGCCTGCACCTGCTGCGGGGTCATGTCATAGATGGCCTGCGCGGCTTTCGCCTGACTGTCGAGCGGCAGGTCCAGCGCGATCAGGGAAAGGTAGCTTCCGGCCAGGGCACTGAAGCTGGCGCGGGACATGGGCTGACTGCGCAGGAGGGTGGCCTTGGCGAGGTCGAGGCTTTCCTGCGAGACGGGTGTTGTGCGCATGTCCTCGACATCCTTGACGGCAAGCGCCCGGGCCTTGCCAACCTTGTCGGGATCGGCGCCGAAAGTAATGCCGAAGCTGCTGCGGGTGCGGGAATAGTTGAATCCGCTTCCGGCGCCATAAACATAGCCCGTCTTGACGCGCAGGTCCTGCATCAGGCGCGAAGAGAAGCCGTCTCCAAGGATCGTGTTGCCGACGGCGAGTGCGTGACGGTCAGGATCGGTCACTTTCATGCCGATGGTCTCAACAAGCTTGACCTCGTCCTGTGAACGGCCCGGATCTTCGACTACGGCCTGGGAGGGGCGGCTGAGGGGAATTCCCGGCAGATCGACGACGGGCTTTGGTCCCACGGCCTTCCAGCCGCCAAATGCTTTCTCAACGTCTGCTTTTGCAGCCTCGGGAGTGATGTCGCCGACAATGACGATGGTGGTCAGATCCGGACGATAGGTGTGGGCATAATAGGCCTGAACGTCGGCCAGTGTGAGCTTGCTGATCGTGGCAGGCGTGGCTTCACGCAGGGTCGGGTCCTGCGGGGGGACGAGTGCCTTGCGGGTGGCGCGGCCGAAGCGGTAACCGGGTGACTGAAGCTCACCGGCCTGAGCCTGTGCAGCCTGCATCTGCGTGACGCGGAACGCTTTTTCCGGGAATGCCGGGTTCAGTTCGTGATCCGCCAGCAGGGCGAGGCCTTTTTCGAAGTTTGGCGTCAGGGTGCTGAGAGAGAAGGAGGGACCGGCTTCTTCGTCTGCCGAGAGGTCATCAAGCGCGCGGGCGAGGGCCAGACGGTCATGCGTTTTGCTGCCGTAGAGGAACATCTGCTCCGTCACGCCTGCTACGCCGTCCTGACCGGCAGGCTGTTCGAGGTCCGCGTTCTGGCGGATGCTGCCGATCAGTTCAACCGTATGGCTGACATGTTCGGGCTGGACGAGAAGATGCAGCCCGTTGGACAGCGTATAGACCGTGGGAAGCGGCGCTGCGGCAGGGATCGTCAGACGGGCAAGGGCCTGCTGGGCCCAGTCCGGGAGAGCAACCTTGCCCGCGGGAGGGGTATTGAATGACTCCGCACCGCCAAAGCCCTTCTGGCCGACGGGCTTGCCCGAAGCGCTGGGCGTCAGGGTCGCGCTGATGGCATGGGCAGGGTCGAGCAGTTTTTTCGCCAGCGCGTCGACCTGTTCTTTCGTGACGCTGCGGAAAGCGGCCAGCATGTCCTGCGGATCGTTCAGATGCTGGATGGCGACGGCCTGCGACCAGCTTTCGGCAAGGCCGGAAATGCTGTTGGCGTTGAACTCAAGCGCTGCGATTTCCTTGCGGCGCGCGGCTTCGATCAGTTCGGCCGGAATACCATGCGCGCGGAAATTCTCCATGATCGCGGCAACGGCTGTCCGCAGTCCGTCGGGATTGGCGCCTTTGGGGAAGCCGGCGTACACGACGCCAAGTCCGGCCTGCGCATCGGGATCATACATGAAGCCCGTATCCAGCGCCTTGCCCTCAGGCACGAGAGCGAACAGAGCGGCGCGCTGGCTGCTGATGGCATCTGCGAGCAGGGTTGTCGCGGCATAGTCGGGATCACGCTGTCCCGGCATCCGCCACGCCATCGTCACAAGGCCAATCGGCAGGTCGGTGTCGAGGGAAATGCTCTGGGCCTTGGCCGGGGTAGGGGAGACGGTGCCACGTTCGGGAAGGGTCGTAGCTGGAATACTGCCAAAAGCGGCCTCGACTTTTTTCAGCGTCTCCTGAGGGTCCACGTCGCCGGTGATGACCAGCACGGCGTTGTTGGGCGTGTACCAGGTCTCATAGAATTTTTTCAGCAGCGGAGCGGTGGTTGCGTCAAAGGACGGACGCGTGCCGAGGGCATCATGTTCGTAAGGGGTGCCTGCATAAAGGGCTGCCCGGATCTGCGACAGATACCGGTAGATCGGGCTGGAGAGATCGCGCGAGACTTCCTGTTCGATCGCGCCTTTCTCATGGGCCCATTCAGCTTCGGTAATGTTCAGGCCGCGCATCCGTCCGGCCTCAATCCGCAGCAGGACGTCAAGATCGCTGGCGGGGGTCTTGAAGTAATACTGCGTGACGTCCGAGGTCGTGTCCGCGTTGTCGTTGTTGCCGAGCTGCGCGCTGATGGTGGAGAGCTGGTCGCGCGAGAGGGTTTGTGAGCCGTTGAACATCATATGCTCGAGCGCATGTGCCGTGCCGGGAAAGCCCTTCGGCGCATTCACGGAGCCCGTCTCGTAATTCAGCATGGTCTGCACGACCGGAGCGAGCGTGTCGCGCACTACAATAACCCGCAATCCGTTGGGCAGCGTTGCGCGCGTGACTGTGGCCGGAGCCGCACTCTCCGGAGCCGCACTCGCCGTCGGGGCCGGGACCGAGGCGGCGTGAGCTCCCGTCAGAACCGGAGGGGCGAGCATGGTGGCTGCCAGCAGGGACAGGCGGGAGAGACGGGAGAGTGCGGACATGGATTCAGAACTTTCCTGAGGAGAAACGTATCTTCACAAAAGAGTAAAGCTGTTGCGCCGGTTTCTGTCCACCATGTGTAACCCGTGCCTGGAGCGCTGTATCTGACGGCCGGATGAAGAAAAAATTATGTGCAGCTGAGCGGGGAGGTGGATAAAGTATGTGTGATGACTTTACCTGAACGCATTGCCCAAGTGGATGACTGGCTGCTCGACCGGCTTTTCCAGCCTCTGGCGGACCGTCTTCCCGCACGCCTGACGGCGCTCCATCTTGGTCTGAGCTGTCAGCTCGGGGCTCTGATGCTTGACGGGCTGTCCCTTGTGCTGCCGATGCTGCTGTTCGGGGCCAGTCTGGGCAACATGATCGACAGCGCCCTGATCTGGTGCGTCAGTCTGGCGTTCTTTCTGGGCATGCGGCGTTCCGCGCCGATGGTGCGACCCGGAATGCTCAACCCGCTGCGGCCCCTGCTTCGGGCCATGCGGCTGTTGTCTCTGGCTTTTCTGGCGTACCAGCTTTTCCGCGGGCTGGGTGCGCCCGGTTTTGTCTGGCTGGTGACGCAGCTCACGACGATTTCCCAGCTTCTCTTTACCATCGGCCTTTATCTCGTGGCCTGCCAGCCGCGTCCGCCTTTCCAGCGCATGTCCAGCCGCAGCGGCCCGGTCATTGAGGGCGTCTGGGGTACGGCCGGAGGCCGTCTGAACTCCTGACATTCCGTTTCTTCGCCACGCCCATCAAGGAAAACGCGCGTGACTTCCCGACTGCGAATTCTGCATTGTCTCTCGACCCGGGAATTTGCGGGAACGGAGCGTCATGTTGCGGAATTGTCCGCGATTCAGGCGCAGAGCCATGATGTCACGTTGCTTTTGGAGCGCAGGACGACCGATGCGCGCACGGGCGGAGATATTCAGGGGTTTCTGTGCCCTGACGTAAAGATCGTGCGGGCGGGGCCGGCGGGATATCTGCCCGCACTGGCCAGCGAGCTGCGCAGCGGGCGGCACGACATCGTTCATACCCATCTCGGTCGGGCCTCCGCCCGGGCGAGCTGGCTGCGCCGGGCGGGGCTTGCGGGCTCCGTGCCTGTCGTTGCCACGCTTCATACCTCTTATCGCGGCCGCAGTTATGGAACGCATGACGGACTTGTCTGCATCGCATCCTGGCAGCGCGATGTTCTGCCAGAACGACAGCGTGAAACCTGTGCCCTGATCCCCAACTGGACGCTTCCTCCACAATCCACTGTCGCATATCGTGCGGCTTTGCGGGAACGGATGCGGCTTGAATGGCGTATTCCAGATGGGGGCATCGTGATCGGGGCAGCCGGGCGGATGGTTGAGGAGAAAAACTTCCAGCTTCTGATCCATGCCTGGAAGCAGGCTGGCCTCAGGCCCGAGACCCGGCTTGTTTTGGTCGGCGACGGCCCGGAGCGGTGTGCGCTGCAAAAAGCGGCGCAGGGCCGCACGGATATTCTTTTCACCGGCTATCGCACGGACATGCCCGATCTTCTGGCCGCATTCGATGCGTTCGTCGTTCCCTCACGTCACGAACCGTTCGGACTGGTGCTGCTGGAAGCCATGGAAGCTGGATTGCCGGTCTGCGCAACGGCGGCGGGCGGAGTTAAGGATATTCTCGCAGAGGCGCCAGAATGTTTGCTACCGTCCGGCTGCCTCGAAGCCCTGACGGCCGGGTTGCAGCGTCTCGAAGCCGCGGCGCCGCGTCAGTGGGACATGTCCCGTTACCGTATCGCGACAGCGGCCAGCAGCGTTGAGGCTTTTTATCGCCGTTACTGCTGAATCTTACAGTTCATAGTAACGGCGGGAAACATAGTCCGACAGGCCAACATCCGGGAAGACGTGCCAGCCCGTGGTGAGCGCGGGAACGAATTCACACAGAAATACCAAAATCGACAGGAAAAAGAGCAGCATGCCGTGTCCGACGATCTGGATGCGGCGCCAGACATAAAGCGGTGGCAGCAGGATCCACAGGATTGTGCCGGGGCGAAAACCCCCAGCGAGCAGGCTGCGGCGGTCCATAACGAGAGCCACGTAGAAAATGCTGATGCTCACGATCATGGACGCAAAATTGCTTGCGAAATCGGGGATGAGTCCGAAGCCCTGAAGAACGCTGACCGCCATGCTGCCGAAAAACGGACCGACCAGACTGAGCCAGAGCCAGCGGTTTGAAATCAGGCTGGCAGGGAGGGCAGGAGGAACGCCTTCGGGTTGGGGCGGCCAGAAAACGCAGCTTCCGGCAGGATGCCATTCGCCGCCAAATTCTTCGGTCCAGCACAGGGTGGCATGCCCGATGATGCCTTCGGTGACGAGGGCTTTCATGCCGTCTGCGGACACCGGTCCCTTGCGGGTGCCATGGTCTTCGTAAAACCAGCTCACAGTTCGTCCTTATTCCGGGCCGCGCATCGTGGTGCCGGGTCCTGCCGGGTCCCGAGCGGTACAGTCTGTCACGACTTCCGGGGGGCTTGGCAAGACCCATCCTTTCCGCAGGACGGGAGCAGGCCTGTCGTCGGGTATGAAAAAGGCCGCAGTCCCGGCTGGAACTGCGGCCCTTTCATGATTTGCCAACAGCTCAGCGCGCGTGCTGTTGCAGTTCGCGACGCACGTCGGCCGGGCGCATCGGCATATGCCGCAGGCGAACGCCAACCGCATTGAAGATCGCATTGGCGATGGCAGGCGCAACAACGGTCACACCCGGCTCGCCGAGGCCCGTGGGCTTTTCGGTGTTCTGGATGAACTCGATGTCGATATCCGGAACGTCTGGGAGACGCAGCGGAGTATAGGTGTTGAGGTTGCGGTCCTTGATCGTGCCGTCGACGATTTCGGTACCCTCGAACATGGCCATGCTGAGACCCCACAGCGCCGCGCCTTCGGTCTGGGCGAGTGCGCCGCCCGGATCGACGATGGTGCCGGCATCAAGCACGAGCCAGAGCTTCTGGCAGGTGACAACACCCGTCTTGCGATCGACGTGGACCTGCGCCGCACCGGCCGTCCAGGTCGGCATGCCGCGCTCCTGACCAAAGCTGGTGGCGATGCCGATGGCCGTATCGGCAGGAAACTGTTCCTTGCCGTAACCGATCTTGTCAGCCAGACGCTGGAGAACGGCGGCCTGACGCTTGGCCCCGCCGACGGAGTTCGGAGCCTGACCCGCGTTGCGGCCCTGCGCCGTGAACATGGACAGGCGGAACTCCAGCGGGTCCTGTTTCGTGGAATGAGCAACCTCGTCGAGGAAGCATTCCAGCGCCCAGGGAGTCCAGCCCGCACTGACCGAACGCAGCCAGCCGGGGCGGAACGTGGCGTTGGCGAGGTCGTTGCTGACGGCGCGGACGCGCGTCGGCCCTGTTTCGTACCAGTGATCCGCGCCTGCGATGGCAAACGGATCATATTTCTTTCCGTCTTCAGCCGTCGCGAGGAATGCTGGCGCCATCACCTGTGTCGGCCAGCCCGCGACCGCGACATAGTCCATCGCGGTGATCTTCTTGCGATCGTTGTCGAGCGCGACCTTGATGTTCTGAAAGGACGGCGAACGGATGGAGTCCAGTTCCATGTCGTCGGAGCGCGTCAGGATCAGCTTGACCGGAGCGCCACCGATGGCTTTGGAGGCCAGGGCAGCCGGAATGCAGTAATCGCCGTTCAGACGCCGTCCGAAGCCACCGCCGAGCATATAGGTGCGCATCACGACCTGCTCTTCGGGAACCTGAAGCGACTTGGCGAGCTGCGGCAGAATGAGGGACTGCCACTGGTTGCCGGTATGGATTTCCCACATGCCGTCGATATGACGCGCTACGGCATTGACCGGCTCAAGCTGGTAATGTGCGACGGACGCGCAGGTATAGCTGCGTTCGAAGACCTGATTGGGATGGATCGCGAGTGCTTCGTCCACGCCCTTGTCGTTGAAGACGCGTGCGCCGTTCTTCGGATCGAGGGTCAGCTTGCGGCCGTGTTCGATGATGTCCGCTTCGGAGACGTGGATCGTCGGACCGGGATTCCACTGTACCTTGAGGGCATCGGCAGCGCGGATCGCAGCGGGGTAGGTCTTGGCCAGCGCCACGACCCAGCCTGGAACGATTCCGGAAGGGTCATCCAGAACCACGTAGCGCTCATAGCCGGGGATTTTCTTCGCGGCGCTGTCGTCCACGGAGACGACCTTCGAGGCATAGCGTGTTGGCGGCATTTTCGGTCGGCCATACACCATGCCGTCCAGTTTGACGTCGATGCCGTAAATGGCCTTGCCGGTCGTCTTGTCCGGGATGTCGAGCGCCGGGACCGGCTTGCTGATGAGGCGGCGGTTCGTGACAGGCTTGAGCGGCAGCTTCGCCATGTCTTCGGGCGTAAAGGTCCGGGTCGGCTTGGCGCGGGCCACGATGTCGCCGAAGGACACGCTTTTGCCGCCAGCGGAGACGACGCTTTCACTGACGGTGCAGCGTTCCGGCGTGGTGCCGAGGAGCTTTGCGCCTTCCTCAAGCATGACCATGCGGGCCGCGGCACCTGCCTGACGGAAGGTGTCCCAGGTGTCCCAGACCGACCAGGAACCACCGGTGACGTATTTCCCGGCCCATTTTGGCGCGGTGTCGACCTCGGTGATCTTGATCTTGTCCCAGCTCGCGTCCATCTCGTCCGCGATGATGCGGGCAAGGGCTGTGCCGACATGCTGGCCCATTTCGGCGCGGACGATGTTGACGTTGATTGCCCCGTCAGGCGCGATGGCGCACCAGATGTTCGGCTCGAACGCGGCTTCCGGCGGCATCGGGGAGGGCAGCGTTACGGCGGCACCGGCCTTGCGGGCGAAACCGAACATCAGTCCGCCGCCAGCCGCCGTCATCAGGAAGTTGCGGCGGGAGAGGCGCGCGGCGTCGCTCTTTTTCGCAATCTGTTCGATTTTAGCCATTGTTGGCACCTTCCTGCTGCTTTGAGGCAGCTTCCTTGATGGCCTTGCGGATGCGGATATAGGTCATGCAGCGACAGAGGCTGCCGCCCATCACGCCGTCGATCTGGTCGTCCGTCGGGTTGGGATAGTCCTTCAGGAGGCTTGCGGCCTGCATGATCTGACCGGACTGACAGTAGCCGCACTGCGGCACCTGCTGGTCCCGCCAGGCGACCTGAACGACGTGGTTTCCTTCCGGATCCAGCCCTTCGATCGTGGTGATCGACGCGCCTTCCACGGCCGAAAGCGGCGTGATGCAGGAGCGCGTGGCGCGTCCGCCGACATGGACGGTGCAGGCACCGCATTCGCCGATACCGCAGCCGAACTTGGTGCCGGTCATGTTCAGGTCGTCACGGATGACCCAGAGCAGGGGGGTGTCTGCCGGGGCGTCGACCGTAACGGGCTGTCCGTTGAGTTCAAATTTCGTGGTCATGTCCTGTATTCCCAGTCCTGCCCGGATCAGTGCGAAGCGGTGATGGGCGGAGCTTCGAGCGTGGCGCGCGCGCTTGCGGCCTTCTTTTCCAGATCCGTCCAGGGGGGAAGCGTGGTGCGTGTGCGACGCAGATACGCGGCGATGCGGGCCATGTCATGGTCGGACAGGCCGGAATAGAAGCTCGGCATCGAGATGTGATCCTGACCTTCCTCTGCGGTAATGCCATGCAGCATGACCTGATAGAGGTTGTTCGGCTCATCCAGCCACAGCGCGTTGTTCAGGGCGAGTTCCGGGCGGCCGAGCACGGGGTTCGGGCCGGAATTGTAATGGCAGGCGCCACAGGCGGCCTGATACAGGCGGGCATCGGCGTCCTGCGTCTGCGGGCCGGTCAGGTTGAGACCGGACATGTGCATGGCACGGGCAATCGCGGCCTGATCGCCGCTGCTGCGCTGCGCCGCCTTGTCTATATCCGCATAATAATGAGCGATGGCGCGCACGTCTTCCTCGGGGATTTTCGACAGGAAGCGATGCGGCACGGGGGACATCGGGCCTGCGGCCGAACCGTGCAGCGGAGCCACGCCAAAGCGCAGATACTGGAACAGCTCGTCTTCGGTCCAGACGACCGGCGTCGGGTTGTGGTCGTTCAGCGGCGGAGCGATCCAGCCGTCGATGACCGCACCGTCATAGACCTTGCTCATCTTTTCGGCGCCGAGCAGATTCCGCGGTGTATGGCAGGCGCCGCAGTGTTCGTTGCCTTCGGCGAGGTAGGCGCCGCGGTTCCACTGTGCGTCATGCTTGGGGTCGTTCTGATAGCGGCCCGGCGTGAAGAACAGCAGTTTCCAGAAGCCCTGTCCGATCAGGCGGATGTTGATCGGGAAGGGAACGGTGTTGTCGCGCGGCTTGAGATGAATGGCCGGACGCGTCATCAGATAGGCGTAGAGGTCCGAGACGTCCTGATCGTTGACCTTGGTGAAGTGGTCGAACGGGAAAGCCGGATAGAGCTGCGAGCCATCGCGGGCGATGCCCTTGTTCATCGCGCGTTTGAAGGCGGCCAGAGACCAGTTGCCGATTCCCCATTGCTCGTCAGGAGTGATGTTGGACGAGAAGATATCGCCGAACGGCGTGGCCATCTTGAAGTCGCCAGCCAGTTCGGGGCCGGGGGTGCCATCCACGCGGGTATGACATTCCGCACAGTAGCCGCCATTCGCGACGATGGCGCCACGGCTGATGGCGTCAGCGGAGAACGACGATGCGGCTGGCTTGGGGATCGGGGCGATGGCGGGGTACCAGGCATAGGCAAGAAAGCCGATGCCTCCCACGGCACCAAGGCCAATGACAGCGGCAGCTATCCGTTTGAGCATGGTTGGACTGTCCCGGAAGGATTGAAATCATTTGCCACAAAAGGCGGCTGTTGCGTGCAACCTAAGGCACCGGACCACGAAAGGAAAGATTGCGCTATCTCAAAACCGTGCGTTTCCTAAAATAAATGCAATCAGAGTCATGAAAATAACACAGATTTCCGGATGTTTCAGCGTAAATCCGGGACTGTTTCAGTCCTGATTGCAGTATTCCCGGTTAAGGATCCTGCAGACGCAGAGGGGCGATACTGAGGGATTTGTTTAAAATCCTGTTACATGGCCTTTGAGCGCAAGTATGTTTTGTAGTAAGTATTGTGGCACCCGGTGCCAAAAATACTGATGCTTTTGATCCATTCTAGTCGCGCCTTACAGTCTCGGATCATGCCCTGACTTTGCCGTGCAACCGGTTCTGGTGGCGCGGAGAGGCTTGGCTTATGATTTTCCTGCGGCGGGTTTCGTCTGTCGTTCTGCCGAGAGGACCTGCCATTTCCGTTCGTCCTGCCCTGATCCGTTCCCTGGCCCTGACCGGTGTTGTTCTGAGTGTGGTGTGCGCGCTCTGTCTGGGGCGCTATCCGCTGTCACCGCTGCGGGTGTTTGGAGTGTTCGGGCATTTGCTGCATCTGTCCGCCGGAGTTGATCCTCTTGCGCAGGCCGTGGTGATGCAGGCCCGCTTGCCGCGTATTCTGGCGGCGCTGCTGGTGGGAAGTGCGTTGTCCTGCGGCGGCGCAACCTATCAGGCGGTGTTTCGTAACCCACTGGTTTCGCCGGATCTTCTGGGCGTTCTGAGTGGCGCGGCGTTCGGGGCAGCGCTTGCGATCGTCAGCGGCGGATCAGCGTTCGTGGTGCAGATGGGCGCCTTCGGGGGAGGGCTGCTGGCGGTTGGCTGTGGGCTCCTGATCAGCAGGACCCTGCCGGGGGGCGGCATTCTGGCCCTGCTTCTGGGTGGCTTGATCGGGAATGCGATCTTCACGGCCTTGCTGTCTCTGGTGAAATATCTGGCCGATCCGATGGATCAGCTTCCGGCTATCGTAAACTGGTTGCTGGGCAGTCTGGCGCCGAGCGGATGGCGGGAACTGGCGTGGATATCTGGTCCGCTTATTGTTCTGACCGTGTCGCTTGTGTTGTGCGCCCCCGTTCTGGACGTGCTGTCGCTGGGAGATGACGAAGCCCGCAGTCTCGGAATTTCCGTTCGGGTCATGCGACCGGCACTCATTGTTCTGGCAACGCTGGTCTGTGCGATGACGATTTCAATGGCGGGCATTATCGGCTGGATCGGACTTCTGGTGCCCCATGTGGCACGCCTGCTCGTCGGGGCGGAGCACCGGAACATGATGCCGGTGACGGCGCTGCTGGGGGCCGGGGGGCTGGTGCTGGCCGATACCTGCGCGCGCAGTCTGACGACGGGCGAGGTTCCGCTCGGGATCGTCACGCAACTGTTCGGCGCTCTGGCTTTCGTGCTGGTGCTGCGGCGCCTGCGGGGCGGAATGGCATGACGCTGCTGTCGTGCCGGAACCTTGGTTTTCGCCAGCCGCGGCAGCCCGGATCTGTGCTGGAGGGGATCGACCTTTCGCTACGGGAAGGCGAACTGGTTGGGCTTCTGGGCCTGAACGGTGCAGGAAAAAGTACGCTGCTGCGGCTTCTGATGGGTTTTCTCGCGCCTTCGACGGGAGAGGTTTTTCTTGAGGGGCGGCCTCTGCGGGCGTGGCCTGCCTCTGCCATCGCTCGGCATCTGGCTTACGTGCCGCAAAGCCATACGGCGACCTTTCCTTATACGGTGCGGCGAATGGTGGAGCTTGGACGGGTGCCGCATTCCGGCCTGACGGGGCGTTTGTCCACGCAGGACCGCCGCGCCGTGTCGGCGGCGCTGGAGCGGATGGGGCTGGAGCGCTTTGCCGATCGTGCCGTCACGGAGCTGTCCGGCGGCGAGCGTCAGCGGGTCGTGCTGGCGCGGGCCATTGCGCAGGATGCGCGGGGGCTGCTGCTGGACGAACCGATGACGGGGCTGGATTACGGGTATCAGATGCGTCTGATGGCGCTGGTGGCGGAGCTTGCGCGTGAGGGGCGGCTTGTTATGCTCACCTCCCACCGGCCGGAAGAACTCTATGCGCATGCCAGCCGGGTTCTGGTTCTGGATCATGGCCGGATCGAAGCGGACGGGCCGCCGCAGGATGTCGTGACGGCACAACGGATGTCGGCGCTTTACGGGGTGCCTCTGATGCAGATGGATCATGCCGGAAACCGCTTTTTCCATCAGGAAAGGAACGAGAAATGACACTGGGACTGACGTTGTCACGGACCCTGAAGCGGTTTTCGGCCCTGACATTTCTGGGGGCGACGTTGCTTGGTGCGGTTTCGCTGTCGGGGACGGTCGCATACGCGGCACCTCCCACCCGGATCGTGGAGGGTTGGTACGCCCATAATGCGATGCTCGTCATGCTGGGGGCGCAGGACAGGATCGTGGGGACTGTGGCCCGTCCGGCGATGCTGCCCTGGATGTTCAGGCTGGTGCCGTCGCTGTCCAGGACCGAGATGCTGGACCCCGGCAATCTGAATGCGGAAGAGCTTCTGGCGTTGCATCCCGATCTGGTGTTCGTGACGGCTTCGGGCCATTCCGCCGATGCCCTGACACGCGCCGGGCTCAATGTCGTGCCTGAAGGGTTCGACCGGTTTGATTCGATGCTCGACTGCGTGGACGGAACGGCGACCCTGCTTCAGACACCATTGGCGGCAAAGCGGGCGCAGGCCTATCGCCTGGCGTTTCTTCAGGCCGTCTCGCAGGCTCCGACCAATCCGCAGGGGCCGCGCGTGCTGCATGTGGAGTCCCTCAGGCCGCTCAGGGTGGATGGCGATGCCAGTATCATCGACCAGTGGATCCGCAGTGCGGGGGGGCAGAATGCGGCACAGGGCATTCATGGCAACAAGCAGCCCGTTTCGATCGAACAGATCCTGTCGTGGAATCCGGATATCGTCATTATTGGCGCCAATGCGGGCGATCCGGCGACACTGACGCAGGACCCGGTCTGGTCGAAAGTCAAAGCCGTGCAGTCCGGGCGTGTCTATCGCAATCCGACCGGGCTGTTTCCGTGGGACCGTTATGGGCCGGAGCTTCTGCTTCAGGTTCTGTGGTCGCGGCAGATCGTTCAGACCGGACAGGTGGACCGGCCTGCGATGATCCGGTCTATCCGTTCTTTCTATCATGAGTTCTATGGTATTGCGCTGTCTGCCGGAGATGCGGAGCTTATGCTCGATGCGCGCCCTCCCGCGCCCGATACGCACTGAAATTCACACTCAGGGACAGCTTCAGATGACGCAGACAGCTTCACAACGCGGCCGGATCATTCACCGCAGGGTTCGTGGCGCGGTGGGGCTGCTCCTTGCGGGAAGCGTTCTGGCCGGAATTTCTGTTGGTAAAGCGCGAGCGGAAGAGAGTCTGCTGCCCGTTCCGCAGAGCGTTTCGGTGCCCAATGGTGTGGCGCCAATTGGTGGCGGGGTGCAGATCGTGTGGGACACACGCCCCTCACCCCTGCTGCAACGGGCCGCAGCGCGGTTCGCGACACGCCTTGCCGCCATCGCCGGGCCTGCGGGACAGGGCGCACCGTATGTGCTGCACGTGTCTGCCGGGCAGGACCGGGCCTATCTGAGTGTGGATGAAAAGGAGCATTACGCGCTCACGACTGCGGCCAAAGGTGCGCGGCTGGAGGCGGATGGTCCGGCAGGTGTGATCCATGGGCTGGCTACGCTGCTCCAGCTTGTCCGCGCCACGCCGGAAGGTGCCGTCGTCGAGCGTATCCATATCGAAGATGCGCCCCGGTTTGCGTGGCGCGGTCTGCTTCTGGACGTGTCGCGGCATTTCGATACGGTCGCGACCGTAGAGCGTCAGCTCGATGCGATGGAAATGGTCAAGCTCAACGTGCTGCACTGGCATCTGAGTGACGGAACGGCCTTCCGGGTCGAGAGCCGGGCATATCCGCAGCTTCAGGCCATGACCGCTCCGGATCAGTATTATACGCAGGCCCAGATCCGCGATGTCGTATCCTATGCGGCCGACCGTGGTATTCGTGTGGTGCCGGAATTCGACGTTCCGGGTCATGCACTGGCAATCGTCCGCGCCTATCCGGAACTGGCAGCGCAGCCTTTGCCGGACATGAGCACCAAGGGGCTGAACCTCAACAATGCTGCCCTCGACCCGACCAATCCGCAGACGTTGCGCTTCGTACGGGTTCTTTATGGCGAGATGGGCCGCCTTTTCCCGGACCGCTATATTCATGCGGGCGGCGATGAAGTCGTGTCGTCCCAGTGGACGAAAAATCCGGCGATTGCGGCTTATATGAAGGCGCATGGCTACGAAACGGCCGAAGCGCTTCAGGCTGCGTTTACGGGGCAGGTCGCGGCCATCATCGCGGCGCAGGGGCATGTAATGATGGGATGGGACGAGGTCAGCGAGGCCCCGATCCCGAAAAACGTGGTCGTCGAGCCCTGGCGCGCGTCGAAATGGACGGGATCGGCCACACGCGCCGGACATCCGGTGGTGGTGTCCGCGGGATATTATCTCGATCTGCTGCGGCCATCCGCCACACATTATGCGGTCGATCCGTTCGATACGAGGGCGGACGGCATTACGCCGGATCAGTTGGCGAAGTTCCCGCCCAAGCATCCCGAGTTCTCCGTGCCTTTTGAGATGGATGTAAATGCCCTGCCTCTGGATGACGCACAGAAAAAGCTGGTGTTGGGAGCGGAAGGGACGCTCTGGGCGGAAATGGTGCCCGAACCGATGCTGGATTCACGGCTCTGGCCTCGGATGGCGGCGCTGGCCGAGCGGTTCTGGTCCGCGCAGGATGTGCGGGATGTTCCTGATCTGGAGCGGCGTCTTCCCGCTGTGATGGCGGAGCTTGAGGCAACCGGGTTGCAGGCGACACAGCATCGCAATGCTCTGCGCGAAGCCATGGCGCCGGGGCATTCAGAGCCTCTGGACGTGCTGACGGATGTAACGGTGCCGGTCCGCAATTACGCGCTCAACCATCTCGACACCACCAGTGGTGGCACCATGCTTTCGGGTCCGGTGGCTGTGGCGGAGCCGGATTCATTCGTGGCGATACAGTTCAACGCGATGGCGGAGCGTTACACGCAAGGCGAGACGGGACTGGCCGCGCCGTTGGGCCAGATGCTCCAGCGCTGGGCGGATAATGACGCGGCCTTTGTCGCCGTTGCAAAAAATATCCCCGCGCTTGAGACCGTGGTCCCCGTATCCCATGCCGTGGGGCAGTTGTCCCGGGCCGGGCTGGGTGTTCTGAACGGGCGAGGCGGCTCGACATGGCGGATGGATGCGACCCGCCTGCTTCAGGATCAGGAAGCGGCTTTTGAAAATTCGGCCAGCATGCTGGCCTCCGCCCGCGCTCCGCAGCCGCCGGGAGGATTGCTGATTGCGATTTTGCCGGGGATCAGGGCGCTTCTTGCAGCAGGCGGTCGATAAGCGTTGCGGATATGCGCCGCAGGGGATGGATTTCCGTCGCATGGCGGGGGAAAAGGAAAGCATGACAGGTTTTCCGATCCTCCTCCTCGACTATGACGGCACGCTGGCGGAAACGCAGCCGGCCATTCTTCGCAGCCTCAGAGAAGCATTCAACGCCGTGGGCGTCCCCGCTCCCGCACCGGCTGCGCTCAGGCAGGAACTGACGCGGGGCGGAACGCTCCAGACGCTGTTTCAGGCGATCGTCCCCGAAAGTGACGCACAGGACGCTGCAGCGTTCGTGCGCCATTACCGGGCGTTCTACCCTGCTGCGGACGAAGAGGAGACGGTCCTGTTCGACGGGGTGGTGGATACGCTCGCCGCGCTGAAAGAACAGGGGACCATCCTTACCATTCTCAGCAACAAACATGCCCCGACCGTCTGTGCGAGCATCGCGCGCTTTGGCCTGACGCCGTTCTTCTCAGGCGTCGTGGCCTCCGAACCGCATTTTCCGCACAAGCCTGATCCGCGCGTGATGGACGAGCGGATTGTGCCGCTGTTCCCGACACAGCCGCGCTCGGCTTTCCTGATGGTGGGCGATACCGTGGCCGATCTCCAGTTCGCCCGCAATGCGGGGATTGCGTCATGCTGGGCCAGTTACGGCCATGGATCCGCAGCCCAGTGCGCGGCGCTGGACCCGCATCTGCGGATCGGTTCTTTCAGCGAGCTTCCTGCGGCGCTGCGGAGCTGAAAGCCGCCGTCAGGTTGCGGCGGGGCCGATGCTGCCGCGCAGGACCAGTTCGGTATCGAGGATGACATTCTCGCTGCCGCTGGCCGCACCCAGCAGGCGCACGGCTTCCGTCCCCTTGCGTTCGTGAGGCTGGCGGATCGTGCTCAGATCGGCACCTTCGGCGGCGGGGATGTCGTCGAACCCGAAGATCGAGACGTCCTGCGGGATGTTCAGGCTCAGGGCGCGGATGGTCTGCATGGCGCCGATGGCGACGCGGTCGCTCATGGCGAGAATGGCGGTCGGGCGCTGGGCGCGGTTCAGCAGGTGGCGAACGCCTTCCGCTCCCATGTCTTCGGAATTAATCGGGATTTCCCAGGCGGGGACGTCTTCGGGGGCGATTTTGGCTTCCCGCAGGGCCAGAAGATAGCCTTCGAGGCGCATGGCGATGGTGCTGTGGGCAATATTGGCGCGTCGTTTGGCGGTCAGGGGGCCGAAATAGCCGTCATGGGCCGTTTTGAGCGACAGGATGCCGAAATGCCGGTGCCCCAGATCAAGAAGGGTTTTGGCTGCGCGATAGGCTGAGCCACGATCGTCGATCCCGACATACGGCACGCCATCGAGGCGGGGCTGGTCCACCACGACGAGCGGGACATTGCGCTGCTGGGCCATGAGGACGCAGCGGCTGTCGGGAGCAACGGAATAGAGGATGTAGCCGTCCACGGCCGCGTT
The DNA here is from genome assembly GCF_002005485.1 of Gluconobacter albidus. NCBI lineage: Bacteria > Pseudomonadati > Pseudomonadota > Alphaproteobacteria > Acetobacterales > Acetobacteraceae > Gluconobacter > Gluconobacter albidus. The sequence continues at coordinate 314,344 of NZ_CP014689.1, forward strand.
GCCGAGCGACACGGGCGCGGCGCGGTTGCGCAGATTGCTGCCCGCGGAAATCAGGGCCAGATCGGTTTCCAGATCGTCGCAGGAACGGGCGACGCCGTTGAGGACGCTCAGGATCGCGGGGTCGGTGAAGGCGTAGGGCAGGTCTTCGCTGAACAGGAACCCCAGAGCCCCGGCGCGACCGGTTGCAAGCTGTTTGGCCGCCGGATCGGGGCCGGTATATCCGAGCTCCTGCGCGGCGGCGAGGATCTTCTCGCGCAGGGCGGCCGAGAGCTGGCCAGGGCGGATATAGGCATTGGAAACCGTTGTGTGGGAGACCCCGACCTGTGCTGCCACGTCCTTGAGGGTTACTTTGCGGCGGTCGTACTGTCGGGTCATTGTTCCGGTCTGTCCAGCAAAACACACCAGACCTGTCGGGGCCGATCCTGACGGTTGCGGTGTGATGTCAGTATTCTGTTGAAAATCACTGGAGGTACCATATCCAGTCTGTCAGGCAGAAACCAGTCACGGACGCGGGAGTGATTGCGAAAATGACCGATTTCGCAATCACGGATCCGTTAAACTGTTTTTCAGGGCTGCTTCAGCCCTGTTTCGGCTTGGGTGCGGAAGCTTTTTTGGTCTGAGGGAGAGGTGCGAACATTGCGCGGCATTTCGGGGACAGTTTGTCGATCTTCTTCTGCATGCAGGCGGTGATCTTGGCTTCGTTGGGAATGGCCAGCGCGCACAGGCGCAGCGCATCGCCCTTGCAGGCCTTCGTCTGTTCTTCGCGGGTGGCTGCGGAGGCACCCTGTGTCAGTGCAAATGCCAGTCCGGCCAGAGCGATACAATAACGGATCATGCGTTTTCTCCTTACCTTCAGGTAAGCGTATAGGGCTTTTTACAGTTTCAGCCTGAAGAAACTTTATCGCAACTCCGCATGGTGCAATATTCTTCAATAAAGACTTACCAGATCCTGATTCCAGACTGTCAGGAGTGAAGAATACGGGCAAACCGCGCTGACGCAGCCGGGCCGGGTGCGGTTTCGGCGGCCGGGACGGGGAGTTCGGGCGGCAGGGCTCCGGGTTGCAGACTCATCAGGAGTGCCCGGGCGCGTCGGGCGTCCGGGGTGTCGGCCCAGCAGTAATGGATGGCGCGGGATTCGCGCTGGGATTCGATCAGACCTGCGCGTCTGAGTGCGCCCAGATGCTGGCTCAGTGTCGGCTGTCCGATGCCGGTCATGGTCTCGATTTCGCTGACGGCATGGGTGCTGTCGAGCAGGGCCGAGAGGATCATGAGGCGTTGGGGCTGGGCAAGGATGCGCAGCCATTCCGCCAGTTCCCGGCTTTTCTCCAGGGGGAGCAGAACGGTCATGAGCGTTCCCGTGCCATGGGTTGGAAGAACCATTTGGCCCCGGCTTTTTCCACGGCGGCCTGCGTCTGGAGCGGGGGCGCGATGGTACGCTGTCCGGGCTGCCAGCTTTCGGGTGTGAGAGCGCCCGCGCGGTCGACTTCCTGTAGTGCGCAGAGCAAACGCAGGAGTTCGGGAACGGAGCGTCCGACCGTGGCAGGGTAGTTGAGGATCGCCCGGACGATGCCCGCGGGATCAATCATGAAGACGGAGCGGACCGTTGCGCTGTCCTGAGCCGTGCTGTCGAGCATGCCGTAGGCCTTGGCGACGGCAAGGGACGGGTCTTCGATGATGGGGAAAGGGACATGGACGTCGAACTGGGTCCGGATCGCGTTCACCCAGGCCAGATGGGCCGGAAGACTGTCCGCCGAGATGCCGAGGAGCGCGCAGTCCCGCTGCTGGAACTCTTCCGCACTGCGGGCCAGTGCGATGAATTCGCTGGTGCAGACAGGTGTGAAATCGGCCGGATGGGCAAAGAGCAGAACCCAGTGCCCGCGCAGAGCGCTCATGATGAACTCGCCATGCGTGGTCCGGGCGCTGAAATCCGGAGCGCGGTCGCCGATGCGAAGGGACGGAAAAGACGATTCAGCGGGAGGGGATACGATCATGGTCCGGTTCCAAAAGCATCAGGGCGCTTGACATGCAACACTTACAATATTAACTTAACAGTTAATGAAAGTGTCGTAAAGACATTCCGCAGCCAGAAGGTGGACGCCATGCACGATGCAGCAATTCAGGCCGCGACCGACCAGATCCGGCGGACCGAGCAAGGCGCGACGCTCGTTCCCGTCGTCTGTACGTTTTTCGATGAAGCTACGAACACCGCGACGCATGTGGTCCATTGCCCCGTCACGAAGCACGCCGCCGTCATTGACAGCGTGCTTGATTATGACGCCGCGGCCGGACGCACATCGCATGGCTCGGCTCAGGCAATCGTCGATTATGTCGGGCGCGAAGGCCTGACTGTGGACTGGCAGCTTGAGACGCACGCTCATGCGGACCACCTTTCCGCCGCTCCGTGGCTGCAGGAAAAAATCGGCGGAAAGCTGGGGATCGGGGCGGATATCACGCTGGTCCAGGCTGTGTTTGGCAAGATCTTCAATGCGGGAACGCGGTTTGCGCGGGACGGGTCGCAGTTTGACCGTCTGTTCCGCGATGGCGAGACCTTCCGGATCGGGGAGCTTCCCGTAACAGTACTGCATGTTCCGGGTCACACGCCGGCGGATATGGCGTTCGTGATCGGTGATGCGGCCTTTGTGGGCGATACGATCTTCATGCCGGATTTCGGTACGGCGCGGGCGGATTTCCCGGGCGGTGATCCGCGCCAGCTGTTCCGCTCCATCCGCCGTCTGCTGTCACTTCCGGTCGAGACGCGGCTGTTCCTGTGCCATGACTACAAGGCGCCGGGACGGGACGACTATGTCTGGCTGACGACGGTCGGGCACGAGCGTGGTTACAACATTCATGTTCATGACGGGGTGAGCGAAGAAGAGTTCGTGCAGATGCGCACGGCGCGCGACGCGACGCTTGCGATGCCGCGCCTCCTGATGCCGTCCGTGCAGGTCAACATGCGTGGCGGACACCTTCCCGAACCTGAAGCCGACGGCGTGAGCTACATCAAGATCCCCGTCAATCGCGTCTGAAATCCGTCTGTCCGGCACGGCCGTGCCCTGTTTTTCGTTTCTGGAGTTCCCATGCCAACCCGTCATCTGACCGACAGCTATGCCATTTCCCCCCAGATTGCCGTGCAGGATATTGCCGATCTGAAGGCTGAGGGGTTTCATACGATCCTGTGTTTCCGTCCCGATGGAGAGGCCCCGGATCAGCCGGATATGGCCGTGATCGAAGCCGCTGCAAAGGAAGCGGGGCTGGCGTTCGCAGCAATTCCCGTAAAATCCGGTACGGTGCCGAGCGATGCCCAGATTGCCGAAACGCGCCAGATTCTGGCCACGCTGCCTGCGCCGGTCGTAGGCTATTGCCGCTCCGGGACGCGGGCGGGGCAGATCTGGGCTCTGGCCGAGGCTGGCAAGCGCCCTGCCGCTGAAATTTTCGCGGCAACGGAGCGGGCCGGGGTGGATATCAGCCGTCTGCGGACGCGGATCGAGAAGGTTGCCGCTCCCGCAGCCGCCCCGCGCAGGGATGCAGCCCATTTTCAGGTGCTGATTATCGGCGGTGGTGCGGGTGGCCTGTCCACTGCGGGAAGCCTGCTCAAGCGGAACCGGAACCTGTCCATCGGTGTGGTGGAGCCGTCCAATGAGCATTTCTACCAGCCGGGCTGGACGCTTGTGGGCGGCGGCGTGTTTCAGGCCGCCCAGACGCGCCGCAAGGAAGCAGACGTCATGCCCAAGGACGTTGTCTGGGTGAAGCAGGCGGCAAAGCTGTTCCGGCCGGATGTGCGCGAGGTGGTGCTGACGGATGGCACGGTCGTGTCCTATGACGCGCTGGTCGTGGCGACGGGGATTACGCTGAACTGGGACGCCATTCCGGGTCTGGTGGAGACGCTGGGCAGGAATGGTGTGACATCGAATTACCGTTTCGATCTGGCGCCCTACACCTGGCAGCTTGTGCAGCAGCTCAAGGGGGGCACTGCGATTTTCACGCAGCCGCCGATGCCGATCAAATGCGCCGGTGCGCCGCAGAAAGCTGTGTATCTGTCCTGCGATGCCTGGAAGCGCCGGGGCGTTCTGGACAGCATTTCGGTCGAGTTCGACACCGCAACGCCGGGGCTGTTTGGCGTCAAGGAATTCGTCCCGCCGCTGATGGAGTACATCAGGCGCTATCACGTCGGTCTGCAGACCGGATCGAAGCTGGTGGAAGTGGACGGACCGAACCACAAGGCCGTTTTCGAGCGCAAGGTCGGGGATGGTGTGGAGCGGGTTGAACGGACGTTCGACATGCTGCATGTCGTGCCACCGCAGAGCGCGCCGCAGGTGATCCGCGAGAGCGCCCTGGCGGGATCGGACGGGTTTGTTGAGGTCAACCCGGCGACGTTGCAGCATGTGCGTTTCCCGGACGTGTTTGCCATCGGAGACGTGATCGGCACGTCCTGCGCCAAGACGGCGGCTGCCGTCCGCGTACAGGCGCCCGTGGTGGCGACCAATGTGCTGGCATTTCTGAAGCATCAGGGGCCCGTTTCGGAATATGAGGGCTATGGCGCCTGCCCGCTGACAGTGGAAAACGGACGGATCGTGCTGGCGGAGTTCAGCTATGGGGGCAAACTTGCACCCACGATGCCGAAATGGCTGCTCAATGGCCAAAAGCCGACGCGTCTGGCCTGGTGGCTCAAGAAATACGTCATGCCGCTGATGTACTGGGACGGGATGCTCAAGGGGCGTGAACTGATGGTCGCGCCCAAGCCCCTGACTGCGAAAAAAGGCGGCTGAGCGGATCGTGCATATTGCCCTTGAGCTGGCCTGCGGTGTTCTGATCGGGTTTACGCTGGGACTGATCGGGGGAGGCGGGTCCATTCTGGCCGTTCCTCTGATGGTCTATGTCGTGGGTGTGAAAAACGCCCATGTCGCCATTGGAACGAGCGCCATGGCAGTGGCGGTCAATGCTCTGGCCGGGCTGGTCAGCCATGCCCGCGCCGGGACGGTCAAATGGAAATGTGCGGGCATTTTCGCGCCCTGCGGCGTGGCAGGCGCGTTGATCGGAGCGGCAGCAGGCAAGGCGGTCAATGGCGAGAAGCTGTTGCTGTGTTTTGCGCTGCTCATGATCGTCGTGGGCGTCCTCATGCTGCGGGGGCGCCGCAACAAGGGCGAGGCGGGGGCTGCGTGCAACCGCCAGAACATGCCGCGCGTCATGCTGGCCGGGGGCGGGACAGGGCTGCTGTCCGGGTTTTTTGGAATTGGGGGCGGGTTCCTGATCGTGCCGGCGCTGATCGCCTGCACGCGGATGCCCATTCTCAATGCGGTTGGCACGTCCCTGGTCGCGGTGGCGGCGTTGGGGTCGAGTACGGCATTGAGTTACATGCTCTCGGGCTATGTGGACTGGACGATGGGTCTGCTGTTCGTTGCGGGCGGTGTGGTCGGCAGCTTGCTGGGAACCCGTGCGGCGAAGCGTCTTTCAGGCTCCGGCCCTGCACTGACGACGTTCTTTGCCTGCGTCATTTTCACGGTTGCGGCTTACATGATCTGGAAGAGTCTTGCCGCACTGTAAAAGGCATCAGTCGAGGCCGAAATTCGGAAAAATCGTGAAGCAGACCATCGAGAAATAGAACATGACCGCCAGCAGGATGTGACACATATAGAGCGGTGCGATCATGGCGCCGCGCCTGCGGAAAAATGCCATCAAAACACCGAAGGCTGCGATGGCGACAGCGAGTGCCACGTTCAGCATGAGACGGTTGTCACCATTGCTGATGGCAATGATGAGGAAGACCGCTCCCACGATGGCCGATCCGACGTGAACGGGCGTGAGGAAGCGGAAAGGGCGTTTGTAGCGGGCCGCGAAAATGGCGAGCCACACGCCCATGATGACCGTGAGGGTGAAACACCCCGTCGAAACATACAGCATCAGTCGTCCATCCTGTCTCTGCTAAAATCGCGGAGCCTTGACTGGAACAGCCGGAAGTCCGCACACGCCGTTCTGGGAGTTTGTCTACTCCAGAACGGCTTTGCGGGCCATATGTTCCGGGCTCACATGCCTTTGTCCGAAGAACGGCCCGGACAGGAATACGAAAAAATAATACTACCCCCCGGTATAACGATTTTCATGGTTTCCTTTCTGTTTCGATATGACATACTCATGACACGGAACAGGATAAGGGGCATGGGACAGGATGGATCTGGGAGCACGCCTGCGGTTTGTCCGGACGGCCAGGAACCTGTCACAGCGTGAGCTGGCCAAGCGGACCGGCGTCACCAACTCCACGATTTCCCTGATCGAATCCGGAGATATGAACCCCTCCGTCGGGACGCTCAAGCGTGTTCTGGACGGGATTCCCGTCACGCTTGGTGAATTTTTCAGTATCGCCCCGGAAGGCGGTGACAAGATCTTTTACCGCGCGGACGAACTGCTGACATTCGAGCAGGGGGGCGTGGTGTTCCGTCAGGTGGGCGCGCCATCATTCGGCAGGACGCTGCAGATCCTGCGGGAAAACTATGTTTCCGGTGCCGATACGGGGGCTGCGGTCTATGCCCATGAAGGCGAGGAAGGCGGCTTTATCCTTCACGGGCGCGTGGAAATCACGGTCGGAGACCGGCAGGAGATCCTTGGGCCGGGGGATGCGTATCATTTTGACAGTCGCCAGCCCCACCGGTTCCGATGTCTGAGTTCCGAAGGATGCGAAATCATCAGCGCCTGTACGCCGCCGACGTTTTAAGCGTTTCGGTCTGCTCTTCAAAAGAACGGGAGGGGTAAGGCGTCCTTCCGGCTGTTGCGTTTCTTCCTCTGGCCGGCCTGCCAGCAGTATGAGGCGGGGTGTGCCCAGAAGGAGTCACGGGCATGCGAGACCGTCCGTATCCTGAGTATTTGACATGGCGTCGTCTCGCATCCGGATCTGTGCGGATGGGGTTGCGGGTGATGGTCTGTGTGTGCGTTCTCAGCGTGCCTGGATGGGGAGAAACCGTGACGCGGACGCCTGATATCTGTCCGGTTCGCAAAGCCGACTTGCAGATCGACACAAAAACCCTTGCAGCGGCTGTCGCAGAGCTGGAGCGCAAGACGCGATGCCCGGTTCTGATGGACGACGCGCTTTTGCAGGACGGGAGCAGCGTGGCCGTCAGGGGGCAGTATACGCCGCGGGATGCGCTGGTGCGGCTGCTTGGAAATGCGGAGCTGGACGTGATCGAGACGGTTCAGGGGTTGGCGGTCATGCCCCTGACCTATCGCGAGGCGCATCGTATGGATCGTGCCTCGCATCTGTAAGCACGACAGTCATCAGGGGCGTGATTTCCAGATCCTGCGTTGCAGCAGGAAGGTCAGGATCGCCATCAAGGCGAGATAGGTGAGGACGTAGAGGCCGATCCGTCTGCGTTCTGCTGTGTGCGGGTGTGCGACGTCGTTGAGGAAGGCCGAAACGTCGGTTGCCATCTGTGTGGTGGTGGCTTTTGTGCCGTCCGGATAGGTCAGCATGCCGTCCTGAAGGGGTGGAGGCATGCCGATATGCTTCCATTTCAGGGCCGTGTTGTAATAGCGGCCGTCATCAAGTTTTACGCCCGCAGGTGTGGGAGCATAGGACAGGAGAATGCGCTGGATCTGGTCCGGGCCGCCATGCAGCGTCATGGCCAGCCGGGACAGATCGGGCGGGAGCAGTCCGTGATTGGCAAGGCGCCCTATGGCCTCGTTGGGATAGGGCGAAAGGATGGGATCGGCGGGTGTGGCGGGACGGGTTTTCGGGTCGCCATTGTCGTCCGTTCCGTTCGGGATCTGCTGATCGGCCGCCCAGTTGCGGATGGCGTCCGGTGACAGTCCGAAGGCGGCCATATCGCCGTAATCGACATGGTCCATGCCGTGGCAGGCGGCGCAGACCTGCTGAAAGACGATCAGGCCGCGCTGGGCCGGGGTGCTGGCGCAGGCAGGGAGCGCGGTGAGAAGAGAGGCGAGGCTGGTAAGCACGAGATCCCGGAGCAGGCGTCTCATGATGTGATCTCCCGTTCCGAGACGAGCGGCATCACCACCAGAAAATGGATAAACCACCATGCCATCGCCACCCGGCTGAGGATCAGCCATGTTTCGGTCGGCGGATGCATTCCCGCGATGCCCAGCAGAATGAACGACACAAAAGCCAGCGGCAGGGACAGCCGCACCAGTGGGCGCCGTGTGGCCGGACGGGTGGGTGAACGGTCCAGCGAGGGCAGGGTGAACAGAACGGCCAGACTGCCCACAGCGAGGAGCAGCCCTCCGAGGCGGGACGGCACCGCGCGGAGAATTGCGTAAAATGGTGCAAAATACCATTCCGGCCGGATGTCACGCGGTGTGACGAGCGGATTGGCCTGAACATAATTGTCCGCGAGCGTCAGCAGGTCGGGCAGGAAAAAGACCAGCCCGGCATAGACCATCAAAAACAGACAGAGCGCGAAGCCGTCCCGGCTGGTGTAATACGGATGGAACGGCAGGGTCTGTTTCGGGCTGACAGGGTCAATGCCGGAAGGGTTGTTCGGCTTCACCACATGCAGGGCCGCAACATGCAGGGCGATGACGGCGAGGATCGCAAAAGCCATCGTGAAATGCAGCACGAACAGGCGGTGCAGGGCCGTGTTTCCCAGCGTTTCGCCGCCCAGAAGCAGTTCGGAAACCGGCTTGCCGATCAGGGGAATGGTATGGACCGCGTTCAGGACCACCGTGGCGCCCCAATAGGACATCTGTCCCCAGGGCAGGACGTAACCCGCGAACGCCGTGACCATCACCATCAGCATCAGGCCCAGCCCCGTCAGCCAGAGCAGTTCGCGCGGGGCTTTGTAGGAGCCGTACCAGAGGCTGCGCGCGATATGGATGTAGAGGCAGGCGAACAGCATGGTCACGCCGCCCATATGCAGGCTGCGCAAAAACCAGCCTGAGGGGATCTGCCGGTCTATGGCTTCGACGCTGGCGAAGGCCTGCGTAATGTCGGGGGTATAGTTGATGGCGAGGAACAGGCCGCTGGCGACCATGGCGGCCATTGTCACGATCAGGAACGCGCCGAAGCTCCACAGGGCATTGAGGTTCCGGGGCATCGGAAAGGCGATGTATTCTCGGCGTAAAACGCTCATGACGGGCAGGCGCCGTTCAAGCCAGCCGGGAGTTTTCTCGGGTATGGGCATGGGGGCCGGTCCTCAGATCTGCTGGATGTCGGACATGCTGAACCCCGGATCGCCCGCGCTGTGGCCAATGCGGATTTTCGTGTCGGAGAGGAACGTCACGGGCGGGACCGGCAGATTATACGGCGCGGGCGCGCGTTGTGCGACGCGGCCTGCGGCGTCGAAATGTGAGCCGTGACAGGGGCAGAAATATCCCCCCGCCGCCTCGGGCGTCGAGCCGGGTTTCTCGAAAGACGGGACGCAGCCCAGATGGGTGCAGATCCCCACCAGAACGCCATAATCGGGGCGGACCGAACGGTGCCAGTTCGTGGCGTCCTTCGGCTGCTGGAGCATTTTCGAGTCCGCGTCTCGCAGGGTAGCGATGTGGCCGGGCGTCTGTAGGGCGGCCAGCATCTGTGGTGTGCGATGCTGGATGAAAATGGGCCAGTCCTGCCACTGCACGGTCATGTCCTGTCCGGGAGCAAGAGAGGACAGATCGACCTCCAGCGTTCTGTCGGAAAGGGTCGTGGCGACCGGGTTTTTCAGGCTGTTGAGGAAAGGGAGGGCAAGGGCGCAGGCACCCGCGCAGCCCAGTGTTACGGTTGCGGTCGTCAGCAGATCGCGTCGTTTCGTGCCGCCCGGGGGAGGGGGTGTCTCGCTCTGGGTCATGCGGAACCTCTGCCAACTGTGCCGGACCCCGGCAGGAAAGATGCGCGCAGGATAGGCGGATTTGCGGTTTCGAGAAAGACGCGGGCCGCCGTCTGGAGGCGGTAGCTTTCAGACGAACCGGGAGGTAATGTGTTTCAAACTGCTACGGCAACGCATATTCCGGAGGGCTTCGGGCCATGACGAAGAGACATGGGTTCAGGATCATGCTGGCGGGCCTTCTCGGCGTGGGGCCGTTCGTGACCTCGGCGGCGATGGCGGCGGATGGTGCAGCCCTGTACGCGGGGAAATGCGCGATGTGTCACGGTCCTGCGGGCGCAGGCCGACCGGGTGCTTTCCCGGCATTGGCGGGACGGGTTGGTGCAATTGCGGCCTCATCCGAAGGGAAGGCGTATCTTGCTGCCGTTCTGGTGAACGGGCTGCATGGTCCGATCCTGGTGGAAGGGCAGTCCTATAAGGGCTTCATGCCGTCGTTCAAGGCGCTGTCCGATGACGATATTGCCGCTGTGCTGAATTATGCCGCGACTCTTGGCGGAGGATCGTCGTCCGGGATTTCTGCTCAGGAGATCGCCTCGGTTCGGTCTGTTCCGATGGATGCAGCAGCAGTTCAGGCCAAGAGAACAGCGCTTCAGGCGAGCCATGTGATTCCCTGATGGAAAATGGACATCTTTTGATATCAAATAAACGCAATTGCGTGTTGTAACGAAGCGTCCATCTCTGACTAGCTGCGTTAACTCAAGAGATCATGTCGACCGATAAAATGGTCAGGAAGGGGAACACTCATGTCGCAGACCGCAGTGACACATACTTTACCGCTAAAGCCAGTGCATGTTCCCGTTCGGGACCGCGCACTGATCCGTGCGCCGGGACGGCCCATCAATCTCAGCCTGAAAGACAATATCCTCGCGGCGATCGCGCAGGTTCTGGCGGAGGAAGGCTATCAGGGCCTGACGATCAGTCGCGTGGCAAAAGCCGCTGGCGTTTCGACCGCCACGGTCTATCGGCGCTGGCCAACCAAACAGGCGATGTTCTTCGATGCCATTCGTCTGTGGCGCGACGATCTGACGCCGCAGATCGACACGGGAAGCTTTGCCGGGGACGTAGACGAACTGATCGCGGCGCGTGTCCGGTTCCTCGCCACACCGCTGGGCCGTACTTATGGGACCCTGCTGGGTGAGGCCGTGCATGATCCACAGTTCGGTCAGGTTCTGTGGGAAACGAGCGTGGCACCTGCCCGTGCGCAGATGGCCCTTTTCCTTGAGCGTGCAAGTCGGCGTGGCGAGAAAGTTTTCTGCCAGGATCCGGATACGATTCTGGACATGCTGCTCAGCACAATCCACTTCCGGGCAATGAACATGCTGGGACGCGAGCCCATGAATACCGAGAAGAATCTTCAGGAAATCCAGTCGCTCGCGCACTGCCTGATTTCCTGCTGATCCGGCCCCGAGGTTTTCAGAAGCCGCAGGAAACTCGGCCGCCGATGAAGCGCGGCGGCCCGGGGATGTAGAAATAGGTTGTCGTCGCCATCCCGCCACTTTCGAAAAAGCTGCGGTTGAGCAGGTTGGAAGCGTAGATCGTGGCTTCCCATTTTCCCGATGAAGGGCGAAGGGTCGCATGGGCGCCGAGCAGGAAATAAGGCGGCAGGCGATAGAATCCGGTGCCGCCAACCGCGATGGCCTGGCTGCCACGATACGACCAGTCCGGCCCCACATCGAGCCCCAGAGCTGAGGTCAGAGGCTGCCGCCATTCTGCCTGACCGTTCAGGGTGAGTTTAGGCTGTCCGTTGTCCACGCCAGCGAAATTGCTGTTGATGGCCCGCCAGACGCCTGTCTTGGCATAGGCCGCGTTCGTGGCGGCGCGGTTGACGTTCAGGAAGTCCTGATAATTCCCGCGCTGCCAGCCGATGTTCTGCGTCACGAAAACATGGCGCACGGGGTGGAGTTCGATCGTCCCTTCAAAACCCCAGCTTTCGGATTTCGGGACGTTCGTGATTTCGCTGAGCGGGCCGTAATTCGGGATCATCACTGTTCCAACGACCTGCTGGCCGTGGAAGTCGTTATAGAAGGCCGCACCGTTCAGGCGCAGGACATTGGGGATGGGATCGCTCTTGAAGCCGAGTTCGTAGGTCAGCACCGTCTCCGGTCCGAACGGATCAAGCTGGGCCTGGATCTGGGTGTTGTTGGCGCTGAAACCGCCAGGTTTGAAGCCCTTGCTCATCTTGTAATAGACGAGCGTGGTTTTTGTCGCCTGCCATGAGACGCCGACCTGTCCGGCAAACTGGGCTGAGGCCGTGCTCTCACCGTGGAAGGCCGTGGTCTTGCCGCCGAAGATTTCAGACGTCAAGCCCGGCAGGCTGCGGTCGTCAATTTCGTGCAGCAGGCCCGCAAACAGCGTGACGTTATGGGGCAGCCGGTAGCTGACATGGCCAAATTCGGACGTGCTTTCCTGATTCATGGAAAAGGACGTCGCCATCATGTAACCGCGGGCCGCATAGTCGGTGTAGTCGAAGAAGAAGCGCTGTTTCATCCGGCTGCGCTGGTAGAACGCGCCGACGACCCATTGCAGGCGGCTGTCGGGATTGCTGGAGCCCAGACGCAGCTCCTGCGTGAAAGCGTTGGCACTGATGGTGCGGTAGGTGTCGGCTTCGGCGCGCGACGTGCCGTCCTGATCGGTGTATTCGCCCTGCCGCTCGGTCTCAAATGCCGTGACGGAGGTGAGTTTTGCAAACCCGAAGTCATGGTCCATATGCAGGTCCCAGCCCCAGAACTGGTTGTGTTCGCTGGGTTTGAGCCCTTCCGGACGTCCGATCAGGTTTGCGAACTGTGGCCGCATGGACCATTCGGCCTGCTGCTGGCCCAGATGCGGGAGAGCGGCTGTGCCAATCAGGCGATGGACGGCCTGACTGGTCACGACCTGACTGTTGTCCTGCACGAAATGTCCGGACAGCAGGACCGTGGTGCGGTTGTCGTCCGAATGCCAGCGCAGCTTGCCGCGCAGGGCATAGGAGTCTGCATCGCCCAGATGGGCACCGTTCTGCGGGTCGGTCTGCCAGCCGCCACCCTGCCGGATCTGTCCGGCCAGACGGAAATCGAGCCCCTTGGCGATCGGGCCTGAAACATAGGCTTCGCTGCGGCTTCGGGCATAGGACGCAATGTCCTGACTGGCCCCGTAATGCCAGCTGCTGGTCGGGTCGGCAGTGCGGAAGCGGATTTCGCCGCCGGTATCGGACTGCCCGTGCGTGGTCCCGACGGGACCGGGTGCAACTGTGGCGTCCGCCAGATCGAACATCAGGCCGCTCGACATGGTCGATAACGCGAAGGGCACGTCATCGAAATAGGTCATGACGGTGGGGATGTTGTTCATGGTGAAGTCGTTGAAGCCGACGCCACGCAGATAGAAATTGGTCGAGGCCGTCCCGTTGATCGACTGGATCGTCAGATTGGGCGCCACGCGCTCCAGATCGCGCAGGGTTATAACGCCGCGCTGGATCAGGCGCTCTGCACTGAGGCGGGTATCAGCGTCGGGAAGATGCTGTGCGGCAGCGAAGGCGAAATCCGTGCGGCGTGCGGTGACGGCGATTGTTTCGGTATCACGGGCCTGAACGGACAGGGGGCCGGCTTTGCGCGGGACTGACTTCGCGACTGACGGATGGGCCTTCGTCCGATGAGGCGCGATAGCTTTTCCGGGCAGTGTCTTTGGTTTCTCCGTCGGGGCCGCGAGGGCGAGGGATGGGCCGAGAAGGCTGGCGCTCAGGAGAAGGGCCTTGCGAAGCGTCATGGGAAAAATCGGAGCTCCTGGGAAGGGCAGCGTCAGTCGTGGGCAGTCTGTCCGGAAAGGCGGACAAACCCGGCAATTCACGGTGCTTATATTGTACTTGTGCAACAGCGCCAACGCGCAACGCATCATGGCGGGTGAGGCGGCAGATTTCACTTGAATCGTTATGATATAACATAATAAGAGAGCCGCTCTGACAATCCTTCGTCTCTGCCTGCATCCCCGTCCGGAGGTTTCATGCCGTCTATTGTGTCTGCCCGTTCTTTTCTGCTGTTGCTGGGCTGCACCACCGCCCTTGCCGATTCCGCGTTTGCGCAGTCGGTAACGCCGTCTGCAACCTCTTCCCAGACGGCTGCGGCTTCCGCTGACGCCCAGACGGATGATGAGGCTTCCGCTGCCCGTTCCAGCTTCGGCCACACCGATGACCAGCATGGGACGACAACGACGGAAACAAGCCGCACGGGCGAAGATGCCGTTACTGTCAACGCCCATCTCGAGCGCGCCCGGGCCGCGCTTCAGCCTTCAACAGGGGCCACGGTCTACAATTTTTCGCGTCAGGCGATCGAGACCAATCCGGGCGGCGACAATGCTCCGCTGAACGCCCTGCTGCTTCAGGCTCCGGGTGTGGCGCAGGACAGTTACGGCCAGATCCATGTTCGTGGCGATCATAATGAAGTGCAGTTCCGTCTGGATGGCGTGGCCCTTCCGGAAGGCATGAGCGTTTTCGGACAGACGCTCATGACGCGCTTTGCCCATTCCATGTCGCTGACGACCGGCGCGCTCCCCAGTGAATACGGATTCCTTCAGGCAGGCGTGATCGATATCACCACGAAGAACGGATATTCGGATGCGGGCGGAGACGTTTCGATTTACGGTGGCGCGCGCGATTATTTCTTTCCGTCCGTGCAGTTCGGGGGTCATCACGGCAAGTGGGACTGGTTTGCGACGGGTGATTTCGTGCATAACCGTGTCGGTATCGAAAACACGACACCGAGCTTCAATGCCCTGCACGATCTGACGAACCAGTATCATTTTCTCGGGCATGGCCGTTACACGGTTGATGAAAATACCCGCATCAGCTTCACGGCCGGTGTGTCCAATGCGGAATACCAGCTCCCCAACAATCCGGGGCAGCAGCGCCAGTTTGCCAATCCGTCCTTTGCTGGCAGCGACCTGTCACAGCAGCTTTACGGCAATGGCGACAGCTCAAGCCTGAACGAACATCAGAAGGAAATTACGGATTTCGGCATCCTGTCCCTGCAGAAGGACATGGGCAAGCTGAGCTTCCAGACCTCCGCCGTGATGCGCTACAGTTCCCTGCGGTATTCGCCCGATCCGCTGGGCGACCTGGTCTATAACGGCATTGCACAGCGTGCGGCCCGTTCGGTCTTCTCGACGGGAACACAGTCCGACGCGACATGGCAGGCCGCGAAGGATCACACTGTCCGCTTCGGTTATCAGATCTATGTCGAACGAAATGTTTCCAAATCGGATTCAACCGTTTATCCCCAGACGGGTGAAGATGCCGACGGGGGTGCGGTTTATTCCGACAATCCGCTTACCATTCATGATGGAACGGGCCGTACGGGCTGGATGTACGGGCTCTATGCCCAGGACGAGTGGCGTCCGCTCAAGAACCTGACAGTCAATTATGGTCTGCGTTTCGATGGCGTGGATGAATATACGCACGCCAAGCAGGTCAGCCCTCGCCTGAATATTGTCTACAAGCCCTGGCATGGCGGGACGTTCCATGCGGGATATTCCCGTTACTTCACGCCGCCGCCGTTCGAGCTGGTGGGAGGCACTTCGCTTAACAAGTTCGCCAATACGTCTGCCGCTCCAGGAACGTTCCTGAACAGCAACGTCAAGGCCGAGCGTGACCATTATTTCGATGCGGGCTTCTCTCAGACCATCCTGCCGGGTTGGCATGCCTCTTTTGATGCCTATGTGAAGCTCGCTAAAAACATGATCGACGAAGGCCAGTTTGGCTCTCCCGTCATTCTGTCGGCGTTCAATTACCGTCGCGGTCAGGTTCATGGCTATGAATTCGCCACTGACTATACCCGTGGTGCCTTCAGCGTTTACGGCAATTTCTCCTGGTCCCGCGCGATCGGAAAGGACATCACGACCGCCCAGTGGAACTTCGATCCGGACGATCTGGCCTATACCAGCAAGCGCTGGATCCATCTGGATCACGATCAGCGCTGGACCGCTTCGGCAGGCGGAAGCTATTCCTTCTTCCACAGAACCGGCCATCCGCTGCGCCTGTCTGCAACGATGGTTTACGGCAGCGGCCTGCGGGCTGACGGTGCAACGCCCAACGGAGCTTCGGTTCCGCAGTACGCAACGTTCAACCTGTCGCTGGTCCAGTCCTTCAAGGATCTGTTCCACGTTCCTTTCCTCAAGCGGACCCAGCTTCGTCTGGATGTGACCAATCTGTTTGACCGGACCTATCTGCTGCGTGATGGCAGTGGCATTGGCGTCGGGGCACCGCAATATGGTCTGCGTCGTACGATCCTCACCGGTATTGATCAGCGTTTCTGAGTAACACGACCTGACGGGCTGAAGCGCCCGTCAGGTCATCCCGGTACAAGGACTTTTACAGAAGCGCTTTGTACCGGATTTTTTCCAGCGCGGCCGGGATGTCCATCACAGGCACCGCTTCGCACAGAAAATCCCCCTGCACGAAATCGCATTCCATTTCCAGAAGTGCGCGAACCTGCGAGGCGCTCCTGATACCTTCGGCGACCACCTTGCGTCCGAGGCTGTGCACGATGTCAATCACGCCCCTGATGATTGCCGCATCGGTCCCGTGACGCTCCAGCCCGGCTACAAATGCGCGGTTGATCTTGACGTAGTCGAACGTGATGGTCTTGAGGTGGGTCAGGGACGCAAATCCCGTCCCGAAATCGTCCAGAGAAATCTGGACTCCCTTGCGATGCAGCGTATCGAGTTCTCGCTCAACCTGTTGATGGTGTGGCCGCGAGAAGATGTTCTCGGTAATTTCGAGCGCCAGGGAATTGAGTGGAACGTTCATACCATCCGCGAGGCTGTCGAGCTTTCGAAAAAAATCGGTATTCTCAAAATCACAGGACGTGATGTTAATGGCGATCCGCTCAAAACGGACGTTCTTTTCACGGAGTCTGCTCATATCTTCCATGACCCTGTGCGTCACGAAAGTATTCAGGGTCATGGTCAGGCTGTGATCTTCGAAAACTTCGGGGAAATATTGCGGAGAGAGCACTTTATGCTGCGGATGGTCCCAGTGCAGAAGGGCTTCGAACGAAATACGTCCCGGAACGCTCAGAGAAAAAATGGGCTGGTAGAAAACCTTGATGCTCTGGTCGCGCAGGCCACTCTGGACGCGTCGGCGGAGACGGGCAGCAAGGTCCAGCTTCTCTTCCATGACAGGATGGTATTCCCGCATGCGGTTCCGGCCTTCTGTTTTGGCAGCATAGAGGGCCAGATCGGCGCATTTCAGAAGGGTTTTTTCCCGTGCATCGGACAGGGGTACAGACACATACCCGATACTCACGGTGCAGGCATGGGTCATGGTCCGGTTGCGGATGCTGAAGCGCATCTGCTCCAGGATGTCCTGAAGGATTGTCTCGAACAGGACCAGAGTGTCGCCCGTCATGAGGACGGCAAACTCATCGCCTCCAATGCGGGCGATGAAGCAGCTGTCGCTCTCGAATTCCTGTAGCTTTTCGGCAACCTTGCGCAAAAGGCGGTCGCCGGAATCGTGGCCGGACGTATCGTTGATCGTTTTGAAGGTATCTATGTCGAGCAGGGCCAGGCAGATATGGCTTGCGGTGCTCGTACGGAGTGTTCTGCGCAGGGTATGTGAAAAATGAAGCCGGTTCGAAATCTTGGTCAGGAAGTCTGTATTGACGACTTTCTGCAGTTTCTGCCTGCTTGATTTGAGATGGTTTTCAGCCTGTTTGCGGTCGGTGATATCAAAGCGGATGGCCACATAGCTCGTGACTTTTCCGCTTTCCGAGATATGAGGGACGATCGTGGTGTCGACCCAGTACAGACTGCCGTCCTGGCGCCGGTTGCAGATCTCGCCATGCCAGACATTGCCTGAGGCGATCGTGCGGTACATCTGGCGAAAGAATTTTTTGTCATGCTGCTTTGAGCGCAGCATGCGGTGATCGTTTCCGATGAGCTGCTCACGGGTGTAGCCGCTGATTTCCTCAAACCGGTTGTTGACGGAAAGAATACGGCCGCGGGTATCGGTGATGGCGACAATAGCGGAGCAGTCCAGAGCGTGAAGGACAAAGTCATCACGGGCTCCCTGTGGCCAGTTCTGGACAGAATTCAGGCTTTGCCTGAAGTCATCCCTTTGCTTTTCCATCACCCGAATTGACTCTCTCGATAGGAGAATTGACTATTATCCTACAATAATTAAACGTTCGTTAAAAGGCTGTCCGGGTGTGTTCGGGTGAATCTTCGCCGGCTCTGTTGCAGAGTTTTTTCTTTTCTGCGCTGATTATGTCAGCTTTTATTTAATTTCTTTCAGTAGAGACGGCTTTCAGCGGATTGCCGAGGCGATCTGATCTTTCATAACGCCTCGGTGATGCGGTTGAGAACCCGCCTTTCTGTTTTTATGTGTGTCGGCAGGGACGGATATGGGGGTCAGAGTTCCGCCCACTGTCGCAGAAGATTGTGATAGGTCGAGGTCAGGCCAAGGACGGCGGGGTGGCTGTCGGGCAAGGACTTGCGGGTCTCGATGATGGAGCAGTCGAAGTCGTAGAGCAGTCTGCGCTTCGTATCGTCACGCACCATGGACTGCGACCAGAAGAATGAAGCCCAGCGGCTGCCGCTGGTGATACGGTTGACGCTGTGCAGGCTGGTCGAGGGATAGAGCACCATGTCGCCCGCGGGAAGTTTCACGCTCTGGGTGCCGTAGGTATCCTGAATGACGAGTTCGCCGCCTTCATATTCGTCCGGGCCGGTGAGGAACAGCGTTGAGGAAACATCAGTGCGGATGCGCATGCCCGTGCCGGGGACGGGGCGGATGGCGTTGTCCACATGAGCGTCGAAATGCATGCCCGTATCGTAGCGGTTGAAAAGCGGCGGGTAGACGCGCAGCGGCAGGGCCGCGCTGTTGAACGTCGGATTGCGGCCTAGGGCGCGCAGGATGGTTTCCCCGAGTTCGCGGCATTCCGGAGAGTCCTGCGGGATCTGGAGATTCAGCTTGGCCCGTGCGGACTGTTCTCCGGCCGTGACACGACCATCCGTCCACTCGGCCGCTTCCAGCCTGTTGCGGAAATGGCGGACTTCTTCGGGAGAAAGGACGTTCGGGATATGGATCAGCATGGATGTTGGGCCCTAGGGGAGTAAGGACGGACATTAAATGAGAGTGACTCTTAGCTTTGAGTCATAAGGCTGTTTGGGAAGAGGAGCAATTGACGCAGCAGCTGCGTGACGCACCCGGAATGCGGAGAGACAGTCGCATTTCTGTCCGTTGACACGTCTCGCCGGTCGGGGGATGAGACGGGAATGGCATTTCATTTCCTTTGTGTTGCGCGGTCTGCAGGGGGCGCGTGCAGGCTGTGGGCCAACGTGGGGCTTCTGGCTGTCATCTGTGTCGCAGGCGCAGAAAATGGCCGTGCCGAAGGGAGTATGACAGCACCGCTTTCAATGCATGATGCGATTGCCGCGGCGTGGAAAAATGATCCCGTCCGGATCGAACTCGAGACCAATCAGGAGTCTGCGGATGCGCGGGCGAAGGCAGCTCAGTCCTGGTTCGCGGGTGGCCCGACACTGAGCGGTGAATACTATGATGACCGTATCAGCGGGGACAATCATGGGTACATCACCTGGCAGGGGGGTGTTTCGGTGCCGCTCTGGCTGCCCGGACAAGGCACGGCCACTGAGAACGTTGCGAAGGCCGAAGCGAAAACCGCGACCGTTCGCCTGGATGTGGAGCGCATGTCCGTTGCGGTGCGGGTCGTGGATGCAACCGGGGCCGCGATCATGGCGATGCGCCGGCAGACTGCGGCACTGGCGACGGTGTCCGCATTGCGCAGGATCGAGGCCGATGTGCAGCGGGCCGGACATGCGGGCGAGACTGCGATGTCCGACCAGCAGGCCGTGGAAGCACAGCTCGCCCAGGCCCGGACCGAAGCGGACATGGCCGCCGAGGAAATCGAAACCACTGCGAGCCAGTTGCGGACCCTGACCGGCCTGCCGGGGGTGCCGGATATCACGCAGGCGGATGACCACTGGCTGGAGCTGACGCGTGCCAATGACGGACGCTGGGTCGAGGACATTGATCCGCGTGTGCGGGCAACGCATCAGGCCGTGATTGCGGCGCAGAACCAGATGAAGCTGGTCCGCAGGAGCTTCATGCCCAACCCCGAAGTTGGCGTCGATGCGATTGATCAGGGGCAGTATGGGAGTCCGTGGGATACGCAGGTGGGCGTCAATCTGCGGGTGCCGCTGCCGAGTGCAGTGACGAATACTCCGCAGGAATCCGCCGCCCGGGACCGCATGGCTGCGGCAACACGACAGGAAGTCGAGGCGCGCCGGGCCGTGCGGAACGAGATGGCACAGGTCCGGGCACGGCTGGTAGCGGCGACCGGCGCGCGCTCTAATGCCCGCGTTGAAGCCAGTTCCATGCTGCACCGGGCGGACGGGATGGAGCGTTCCTGGCGGGTGGGCGAGACGCCGCTGATCGAGGCGCTGCGGGCCCGGACGGATGCGTATCGCGCGCTGCTGGATCTGAACCGTGCGGAGATTGCCTGGCATGCGGCCGTTATCCGGATGGGCATTGCGACGGGGACCATTCCATGAGCCGCTTTTCACGTTTTCTGATCGTCGGGGTGGCTGCATGTGCTCTGAATTGTGCGCATGCGGCTGAATCGCCGGGCTGGATGCAGCCCCTGACACTGGGGGTGCAGGCGCGGGACGCGGAGCATCTGCGGACCGCGACCGTCCGTCAGGGAACACTGCATGACACGGTGTCGGCGCTGGCTCAGGTGAGCGCCGATCTCTCCCGGACAATCGTGATCCGTACAAGCGGGGACGGCAAAGTCACGGCGGTCCGGGTGACACCGGGGCAGACGGTGGAGCCGGGGCAGGCGCTCATTGATTACACCGATCATTCGCTGCATGTGCTGCATCTTCAGATGGAGCAGGATCAGGCCGCGCTGGCCTCGGCGAAAGCGACGCTGGGGGAAGCCGAACTGGCTTATCGTCGCGGGCAGTCGCTTGTCGGCAGTACGGTGTCGGTCGGGGAAGTGCGGCGGCGTCAGACGGCGGTGCAGCAGGCCCGCAGCATGGTTGTGGCGCGGGAAGCGGATATCGGGCTGATCGAGCATCGCCTGACGGAAGAGTTCACCTCCGTGACGGAAAAGATCGTGCAGGATGAGGCCTCCACGCTCATTTCGCCGGTGCGGGGTGTCGTACAGTCCATCCAGACCTCCGTGGCCTCTGACGTGACGCCGGGGCAGGCCGTGGCGACGGTCGTGGATCTGTCGGGCGTGTGGATCGTCGCGGATCTGCGGCCCGATGAAGTGTCCCGGCTGGGCGTGGGAAGTGTCGTGACGGTTCGGCCTTCAGGAAATACGCGGGCCGAGCCGTTCCATGCGAAAATTACGACGATTGATGGTGTGGCGGATCCGGTGACGGGACTGGTCAAGGTCGTCTGTGTTGTGGACCGGCCTGTTGCCTTCCTGCGACCGGGCGTCATGCTGGACGCGACCTTGGAAACCAGCGAGGCCGTCGAGGGCATGATCGTCCCGGCCAGTGCGGTGCAGACGATCGAAGGGCACGATCTTGTCTATGTCCAGACGTTGGAGGGCCATTACGCCCCGCGCGAGGTCCAGGTCAGGCTGGCCACGGATGAGAGCGCCGTCGTGCAGGGGCCTCTGAAGGTGGGAGACATCGTGGTGACGGAGGGCAGTTTCGTCCTGAAATCCATGTCGCTCGTCAGCGGGCTGGATACGGACTGACCGGGTTTCATGCTGCATTTTTTCCAGTCCAACCGTTTTGTCCTGCTGGGCCTGCTTGTCGCGCTGATGATCGGCGGGATTATGACCGTGCCGGGACTGCCGGTCGAGCCGGTACCGGATATTTCACCCAAACAGGTCATGGTTTCGGTCACCGCACCCGGACTGGCGACGGAAGAGGTCGAGAAGCTCATCACCTTCCCTGTCGAGGCCAGCCTGACCGGAATTCCAGGCGTTACGGATCTGCGGTCTGTGTCCCGGACGGGCGTGTCGGCGGTCTATCTCCAGTTCGATGATGCGACGGATATTGATCTGGACCGGACGCGGGTGTCGGAACGGCTGCAGGCGGCGCGGGACAGCATCACGCTTCCGGGCGTAAGTGTGTCGATGGGGCCGCTCGCAACGGGCATGGGCGAGATCATGCAGCTTCAGATCCGGGGCGGCGGTCTGTCGCTGATGGAACTGAACCGTCTCATGACCTGGACGGTCGTACCGCAGCTCCGGCTGGTGCCGGGCGTGGTGGATGTCAACGTCAATGGCGGGTCGGTCGAGACGTATCAGGTGGCGGTTGATCCGGCGCGGATGAGGGCGTTCGGTGTGTCGATCGGCGATATCGTTCAGGCCGTGGACACGAATAATGCCTCGTCGGGTGGGGGCTGGATTGCGCATCATGCCGAGCAGAATGTCGTGGTCGGGCGTGCGCTCGTGGGCAGCCTGGCGGATTTTGGCGCCATACCCGTAAAATTTGGCACGAATGGTCATGTGATCCGGCTGCGCGACATGGGCATTGTGTCCGCAGGGCCCCGCACGCGGCTTGGAGCCGTGACGCGCGACGGGCAGGGCGAGGCGGTCATTGGCGTCGTGATGATGCAGACCGGCGCAAGTTCGAATGCGACGCTGGATGCGATCCGGCATGTTCTGCCGACGATCCGCCAGTCCCTGCCGCCGGGTGTCACGCTGGAGCCGTTTTACAGCCGGGCGGATCTGACGGGCCAGACCATTCATACGGTTAAGGAAAACCTGTTGATCGGTGCGGCTCTGGTGCTGTTTGTGCTGGTGGTCGTTCTGGGAGACTGGCGGGCGGCGCTGGTGATCGTGTCCGTCATTCCGGCGTCCCTGGTCGCGGCGATGGCGGGGATGCGGCTGTTTGGCGTATCGGCCAATCTGCTGAGTCTGGGCGCGATTGATTTCGGGATGATCGTGGACAGCTCGCTCGTCGTGGTGGAACACATCATGGTCGAGCGCGGCGAGAACCGGGAAGGAAAGCCCTTTGCCGCGTTGACGGCGGAGGCTGCGCGCGCCGTGGTGCGGCCGGTGAGTTTTGCGATTTTCGTCATCATCATGGTCTATCTGCCGGTGCTCACGCTTCAGGGCATCGAGGGCAAGATGTTCCGGCCGATGGCGCAGACAGTCATTATGGCCCTGCTGGCTTCACTGGTTTACTGCTTCGTCTGCGTGCCGGTTCTTGCAGCAATGTTGATGCGCAATGTCCAGGCGGACCGGGAGACCGCTTTCGTACGGACCGTGCGCCGGTATTACGAGCCCGCTTTGCGCTGGACCGAGCACCATAGCGGGCGACTGCTGATCGTCACGGGTGTCGCATTTATCACGGCGGTGCTGATCGGTGGGCGGCTGGGTGGCGAGTTCGTGCCGCAGCTTGAGGAAGGCTCGCTGGTCGTGACCTC
Source organism: Gluconobacter albidus (assembly GCF_002005485.1). NCBI lineage: Bacteria > Pseudomonadati > Pseudomonadota > Alphaproteobacteria > Acetobacterales > Acetobacteraceae > Gluconobacter > Gluconobacter albidus. The sequence continues at coordinate 337,528 of NZ_CP014689.1, forward strand.
GACGCGCCTGCCCGGAGCCTCGCTGGAGACGGTGCTGGCTAGCGTGACGGCGGAGGAAAAGATCCTGCGTTCTTTCCCCGAAGTCCGGACGGTTGTGAGCAGCACGGGAACGGCGGCGATCCCGACCGACCCGATGGGGACGAACGAGACCGATACGTTCGTTTTCCTGCGTCCCCACGACGAGTGGAAAACGGCGTCCACCCAGACGGAACTGGTCACGAAAATCAATGACACCCTGCAGAAAACCCTGCCGGATGCAGCGTATTCATGGTCGCAGCCGATCCAGATGCGGATGGACGATTTGCTCGCCGGGGTCAGGACACAGCTTGCGATTTCGATCTATGGCGATGACCTGTCGGAGCTGAACCGGATTGCAGGAGAGGTCGTCACGACGCTGCAAATCGTGCCGGGCGCGGCGGATGTGGCGTTGCAGGGAAGCGGGACCGTGCCTTTCCTGCATATCGACGTCAACCGCGATGCGGCCGCCCGCCTCGGGGTCGCAGTGCCGGATATTCTAGCGGTGGTGGAGGCCGTGGGCGGTCATGTCGGCAAGCCCGTGACAGTGCAGGGGGCCATCATTCCCACGCAGGTGCGTCTGCGGGCGGATGCGGTCAGTTCGCCGGACAGGATCGGCCATCTGCAGGTGCGCCGGGCGGATGGGAAGGGCTGGGTTCTGCTGTCACAGGTCGCGGATATCGTGCTGTCGGATGGCGTGCCGCGCATCGACCGGGACAACATTCACCGCCGGGTGATCGTTCAGGCCAATATCCGCGGGCGGGACGTCAGTTCGTTCGTGGCGGCCGCGCAGAAAGCGGTGGTGCAGAATGTGAAACTGCCACAGGGCTACCGGATGGTCTGGGCCGGGCAGTTCCGCAATCTGCAATCGGCGCTGCACCGTCTGTTTATCGTCGTGCCGATCGCGCTGGCGCTGATTTTTTTGCTGCTCGTGGCGGCTTTGGGATCGTTCGGCGCGGCGTCACTCGTGTTTGCCAACCTGCCGATGGCGGCGACGGGCGGCATTTTCATGCTGGCGCTGCGTGGGCTGCCTTTCAGCATTGCGGCGGGGATCGGGTTCATCGCGCTGTTTGGCGTAGCGATCCTGAACGGTGTTGTGCTGGTTAGCCAGATCCGTGTGTTCCGGGAACAGGGACTGGCAGCGGCGGATGCGGCATTTCAGGCCGCGCGGAGCCGGTTGCGACCCGTTCTGGCGACGGCATCCGTAGCCAGTCTGGGCTTTTTCCCGATGGCCTTTTCAGGCGGATCGGGCGCGGAAGTCGAGCGGCCTCTGGCGTCTGTCGTGATCGGAGGGCTGATTTCTTCCACGCTCCTGACGCTGTTCGTATTGCCGACGCTTTATGCGCGTTTCTTTGGCCGCGACGATCAGGAAGCACCGGAGCAGAAGTAGGTCTGTCCGGTGCGGAGGGCTCTTACTGGAAGGGCAGGTAGCGGAAGTCGAAGAAGATCTGGCTCATGCTGGTATGCGGATCGCCACCGATGCCGGACCAGATCTGGCGTTGGGCATAGGCAAGCTGTGTGCCCGCCTCGACAGTTCCGAATTTGCCCTTGAAGAAACGCCACCAGCCGCCGATCGTGACTTCGGACACACCGCGCGTGTTGGCCGTGCAGGACAGGGCGGAGAGCTCCTGAAGGCAGCCAGTATTGGAATAGGCAGGGTTACCGTAGCCATAAGACCCGCCGTTTTCGTTAAAATAGGAATGGCCGACGCGTTGAGTGCCGAAATAGCCGTACACATCAATCCGCGGATTGGGATGCGCGATGATGCCTGCCTGCGCCTGGATGCCGAAAAGCGGATCGGGGCTGCCATTGGCCTTGAGCGTGGCGTCGGGGAGCAGGACGGAACCGTAGCGGTTGATGCCCCAGCCCGCGAGGCCAGCCATACGCAGTTCCAGTTTGCCGGGGATGAGAGGCAGGATCATGGAACCACCCGCTCCTCCGCCGACAGCGGTGTTGTTATGGCCGGTATGGCCCATGGTTACGCGGTCATGGGGGAAGTGCAGGATGCCTTCCACTTCGTAGTGACCCCAGACCGGATCGTAAGCGACCTTTCCAATGACATCAGGGGCGATTTCATTGGAAAAATTGGTCGTATCATTGGTCAGACCGACGCCGTTTTCCCCGATCGTGACGGTCGAGCCATTGGGCATCGCAACAGCGCCGTTCGTGTTTGAAAAGCCGGTCGTATCATACAGCGTGGCGGGGTTTTCGATGGAAAAGCCGGTCCACAGGCGGTGATGGAAGAAATCCTTCACTATGCGGACCTGCCACTGCCGGGACCATGTCTGGCCTGCAAGCATGGACGCCTCGATCGTTTCCGGAAGGCTTTCCTGACGTGCGACGATACCTGCACGACCCGGCGTCAGGAGGCTCCAGGCCTGACCGCCCAGGAAATGCCACCCTTCCTTGTTGTCGTCATAGGCGAGATAGGCCTGACGCATACGAAAGGAATAGCTGTTGCTCTCGTAAGGGTCGGTCGTGACCGCACCCGCGCCGAAATCAGACTCGAAGAAGCCGGAAATCGTCGCTTCCGAATCAATATTGCCGCGCGCCAGCAGGGACAGGCGGCTGTAACGCGCACCCCCGTCGAAATTGTTGGTGTGATAGCGCGGCTCGTTCGGATACGGCATGTCCTGCCAGTAATTGAATGTGTCCGAAGCGATATGACGGTTTTCGAGCACGGCGGCAGTATCGACGAACCCACCCAGCATGAGCGTGACGGGACCGAGATGGAAAACCCCATGATCGCCAACAGCGCCCGCAGCCTGCGCGCCGAGCGTTTCACGCGGATGGGGGCCGACGCCGTTTTCCGCGAAATGAACAAGCACGTCTTCGGCGCGATGTCCCACGACGGCAAGTTCCGATCCCCTGTCGGTGTCGACCAGGGCCCGTCCGGTCGGGGAGAGAGAGACCCTGTCGCGCCGCGCATGGGCGCCACGCATTGGCTCATAGCCAGAGGCGGCCGTCATCTCACGTTCGGAGGCGGGAGGATTGAGGGGGGCGTTCGCCTTGATTCCCGGACGGTGCAGCGAGGCCGTCGTGAGGCGGCCTGAGCGATTTTCCTGGGAGGCGGTCTGTTCGGCATGGGGGGAACTCGCACGCGCCGTAGATGCGCCGGAAGCATGATGCCGGGCGATTTCTTCTTTCAGGATGGCCATGTCGTGATTGATGGCGCGCTGTTCTTCTTGGACATGAGCCTGAGCGGCCTGAAGGCGGCTCATTTCCTGTTCCATTTTCGAAACAATATCGTCGTCTGCCCGCGCTGGTGCGCTCAGTGCGAGTGCACCCAGAGCCGTTCCAAGAAACAGGGAGCCGCGTCCCGAATAGCGCAGGGATCGCAGCATGTGAAAGGTGAACAGAATCAAGTAATCCCCCGTGTCAAAAGATGTCACGAGCATGTGCATGAAGCCGGGCCCGATAGCTCTTAAAAATATTTTCAGAGGAATGGCAGAAGCGCGGAAACCGCAGGGATGCGCGGAAAAATGACAATATTTTCGGAGGGGGCATGACCAACATAACGGAATCGTGAAGTCTTTTTTAAAGATGAGAATGTTGATCCGAGCTGAAGGAAGAAAAAACCAGGATGAATTTCGATAAAATTTGTCTAAAAATTTAGCAAAATAAGCTGATTAATATTATTAATACATTATGTTATTTGGAATTTATGTTTCATTTATCTCAATTTGTTTTAGAATTTATTTTTTCCTGATTCCTGTTTGAGGAATCTGTTCCTGTAATAAAAAGTATCAACCTCCTGCATCTTCACCGTAACGTACGGGTCGGGCATGCTGGGAGAACGGATTTGGGCGTGTGTCCACTCTTTTGGAAAATGGAATGCGATGATGAAAGTTGCTCTGGGACAGTTTGCTGTTGCGCCGGACTGGGAAACCAACCAGCGGCAATGTCTGGATCTGATCGCGCAGGCAAAGGCGGGCGGCGCTGAACTGCTGCTTCTGCCCGAAGGCATTCTGGCGCAGGACATCAACAATCCGGAGCTTCTGCCCCAGACGGCACAGCCACTGGACGGCCCGTTCATGGAAGGACTGCGCGCCGCCAGCCAAGGCATTGCCGTGGCGGGATGTGTGAATGTGCCGGACGGGCATGGACGGTTCTACAACACGCAGTTCGTCCTGCGAGACGGGGCGTTCATCGCACAGTACCGCAAGCTGCATCTCTATGATGCGTTCAGCATGAAGGAATCCCAGCGGACATCACCGGGGCTGGAACTGCCGCCCGTCGTGCAGATCGGTGACATGAAGGTCGGTCTGATGACCTGCTATGACGTGCGCTTCCCGGAACTGGCGCGTCATCTCGCTCTGGCGGGAGCCGAGGCCATACTGTTGCCCGCAGCCTGGGTCAGAGGCCCGATGAAGGAACGGCACTGGGAAATCATGGCCGTGGCGCGGGCTCTGGAGAACACCTGTTATGTCGTGGCGGTCGGTGAATGTGGCGCGCGGAACTGTGGCGCCAGCATGGTGGTCGATCCGCTGGGCGTGATTGCGCTCGCGCTGGGTGAATCGCCCGCTCTGGGTTTTGCCACACTGGATCGCGAGCGGATTGCCCATGCGCGGCGCGTGCTTCCGGTTCTGCAAAACCGCCGCTTCGCTGACCCGGTTCTGGCCGACCGGTAAGTCGGCCTTCACTCATGAGGCTGGGGCGAAAGCCTCAGCCCCGGCGTGACCTGAGGAAGCGTCCCGTGCCGGGTCGGGCGAGAATGGTGCCGTTCTCCATGGCCAGCACGCCTCTTTGGAACACCTTGACCGGCCACCCCTGAACCTGCCGCCCTTCATAGGGCGTGTAGTCGATATTGCTCTGGAACAGTGCGTTGGTGATCGTGACGGATTTCTTCGGGTCCCACAGGACGAGATCGGCGTCCGAACCCGGAGCAATCGTTCCTTTTTCGGGATAGAGCCCATAGCGCTGGGCCGGGGTGGTGGCGGTCAGACGCACGAAGTCCGTCAGGTCGATTTTTCCGCCGTTGATGGCGGCATCGTAGAAGACCGGCAGGCGAGTTCCGAGGCCCGGCATACCGTTGGGAACCAGCGAGAAATCCGCATCCCGGCCGTGGCGTCCCTTACCGACAGCGCCATCGAACGTATAGCCGCAGTGATCCGAAGAAATGATGCTGATGACGCCGCTGCGGAGATACTGCCACATGCCGTCCTGAGCGGCTTTCGTGCGTAGAGGAGGGCTACAGATATATTTCGTCCCCTCGAAACCGTCCCTCTTGAGGTCGTCTTCCGTCAGGGTCAGGTAATGCGGACAGGTTTCCGCTACGACCTTCACATCCCGGGACTGTGCGCGGGCGATCTCTTCGGCGACTTCGGGGCAGGAGACGTGAAAGATCTGGATCTTCTGGTCAACCAGTTCGCTCATCGTCATGGCGCGATATGTGGCTTCACGCTCTACGGCGGGCGGGCGCGAGGTTGCGTGCCCGTGCGGCTCGGTGCGGCCCTCCGCAAGATGCTGCAGGATCAGGTGACGGATGGCGTCATAGTTTTCGCAGTGGACGGATACGATGATGTCGCTTTTGCGGGCGGCTTCCAGAACCTGAAGAAACTGGCCGTCCGTCAGATGGAAATCGTCATAGGTCATGAAGACCTTCAACCCTGCAGCGCCACGCTCGGCCACGACGGGAATTTCGTCGCGGATGGTCTGTTCGTCAGTGCGGGTGATGATCTGGTGGATGGCGAAATCAATGCGGGAATTGCCGCCTTTTTCGCGATAGACGTCGAACTGCTCCACAAGGCCCCGGCCGGGGACGTGGGACGCGAAGCAGACGACCGTTGTGGTTCCGCCCAGCAGTGCCGATCCGGTGGCGGAGACGAAATCGTCTTCATGGATCGTGCCGTCGGCTTCTTCCTGTTCGATATGACAATGACCGTCAATTCCGCCCGGCAATACGAGCAGGCCGGTGGCATCAATCGTCTCATGGCCTTTCAGGTCGAAACCGATATCGACGATCTTTGAGCCGTTTATTCCGATATCGGCAGTATATTTATCCGTGGCGGTCACGATCATGCCGTTGCGGATAACGATGTCAAAAGTCGTCATGACGGTTTCTCCTGAAATGGGCAGGGGTGGTCAGCCGCCCCTGAGAATGTCCATGCAGTCTGTCGCGACATTGCGCAGATGCATGACCATGGCTTCGCGCGCGCCGGTACTGTCGCCGTCGAGCAGTGCGTCCAGAATGGCCAGATGTTCGCGCGTGGATGCGGGAACACGTCCGAGCGGGTAGCTGACTTCGCAAAGACGGGTCAGGGTCCGCAGCTCGTTGATGGAACGGAGCAGGACCGTGTTGCCCGAGACTTTGGGAAACATCAGATGGATCCGGTCATCAAGCTGCCACTGTGCAGCCGTCTGCTCGGGCGTCTCGCCAAGTTCGATGACTTCACGGCGGAGATTTTCCAGAACTTTGCGATCAAGCCTGTCGAATGACAGGTTGATGGCTTCGCTTTCAAGGATCTCGCGGATATGGATGCCCTGAAAGAATTCGGTAGCCGAGACGTTCCGCACCGCAAACGAGCGCGAGCCCTGCTTGACCAGAAGATCCTCGGCGGCGAGTCGCATCAGGGCCTCGCGAACGGGAGTGCGCGAGATCTCGAGATGATCCGCCAGGCGCCCCTCCACGACGGACATTCCGCCGGGAAGTTCTTTTTCAAGGATCATGCGCCGGATCTGTGTATAGGCCAGTTCCGCGAGATTCAGCTCGCGTTCGGCCACCATATAATCGCCCATTACGGTCCTTCCAGTGCCATTGCATCGTGCAAGGCTGCTGACAGCTCCTGCCATTCTTCGGGGGCGATGATATCAGAAGCCTTGCGGGTGCGGCAGGAGGGCCATTTGCCCTGCATGACCAGACAGGCCTTCAGACGCAGCGTGGCCCGACCCGAGGGCGCACGACCGTAAATCAGGTTCGCCAGCGGTTGGATGGCATCATGGATACTGCGCGCAGCGGGCAGGTCATCGTTCTCCATCGCGCGCCACAGTTTGGCGAGCGAAACGGGCAGGATGGCCGCTAGGCTGACGAGGCTGCCGGTCGTTCCAATGGCGAAGCAGGGCAGGAGATGTTCGTCTCCCGACGCCATGACGTCCACATGCGGGGCCACGCGCGCGGCCAGCCTGCGGTGTTTGTCATAGGCGTTGGTTTCCCAGCTTCCTTCCTTGATGGCTACGATGCCGGGGAGCCTGAGCAGGCTTTCAAGGATGGGGAGGGAATAGGCCATGCCGCCGCTGCCGACGGAGGATTGATACAGCATGATCGGGGCATCGACGGCCTCGCAGATCGCGGCATGATGGGCGATGATGGCGTCATGATCCTGCGACACCGCCCATGAAAACGGCGGGAACACGAGCAGTGCGTCCGCTCCGGCCGCGATGGCATCACGGGCATGAAGGCAGGCTTCATCGAGGTCTTCGGACAGGATGCCCGAGACGATGATGCGGTCCTTGCCGATGGTGTCGGCGGCCAGTTCCACGACGCGGCGCTTTTCCTCGCGGGTTAGGAGATGGTTCTCGCCTGCATGACCGTTGCACAGGATGCCTACGATGCCTTCGGCACGGGTGCAGTCCCACAGGTGCTGTGTAAAGCGCGCCACGTCCAGCGTCCCGTCTTCCAGAAAGGGCACCAGCGTTGCGGCATATACGCCCCGGAATGGCGTGGGGGAAGCGGGGATCATGGGCGTGTTCCAGTGGCGGGAAGGGAGGAAAAGCGGGTGGGGTCGAACGCGCCCAGATCCGGGTCGCCCCCTAGAATGCGCTCGGCAAGCAGGCGCCCCATATATGGCCCGCTCGTAAATCCGGAATGGACGCATCCGACGACAAAGGCATCTTCATCTGGCGTCAGGGCGCCGATCAGGGGCATGGCGTCCGGCGTTTCGGATTCGAGACCGAGCCAGACACGCAGGATCTGCGCTTCGTTGAGGCGCGGGACGACGTGCTGAGCCAGACGGACATTGCCGCGCAGGTTTTCAGGAATGACGCGGGTACCGCCCTGATGGATGTTGCCCTCGCCCTGCCAGCCGCCACCGATCAGCACGCTGCCATTGGCAAACTGCTTGAGAGACAGAAGGCCGTTGGCAATGCTCAGAACGCTCCTCATGACGGGCGGCAGCGTTTCCGTGACGACAAGCTGGTTGATGAGGCAGCGGATCGGGATGTCATATCCGAGCCAGCCCAGCATTTTTTCGAGCCAGGCCCCGGTGCTGAGCACGATCCTGTGGCCCCGTACGGGGTGCGCGCGGCCAGTAATCTGGACCTCATAGCCTCCGCCAGTAGCGGGGCTGATGCCCTCGACCGGACTGTTCTCGATGATCGTGACCCCGGCCTGCCTGAGGGCGCGGGCATAGGCCCCACCGACGCGATAGGTCGGGATATGGCCGTCCAGCGCGCAGTAGGCGGCGGCCCGGAGGGTTGGGTTTACGCCGGGTTCGATCCTGATGGCCTCTTTGGCTGACAGGACTTCAATCGGCGCACCCATTTCCTGTCGGACGCGCGCGCGCTGACGCAGCAGCTCTTCTTCGGCTTCGGTAAACGCCATGGACAGGCCGGGTGTGGCGAGGGCACCGACGTCTTCCCCGAGCCAGTTGGCACTGTCGAGCCACATCTCGCGGCCACGAATGGCATGCGGAATGAGCTGAGCACGGGTCATGTGCAGGGTCAGGGTGCCAGCATTGACGCCGGATGCTGCCCTGAACATGTCCTCCCGGTCGATCAGGGCGACTTTCTGGCCAGCGCGGGCAAGGAAAAGCGCAGTTGTAGCGCCCATAACGCCCGCCCCCACGACGACCGTATCAAAGATATCCGGTCTGGTGTGCAGCGCCTGGGTCATAGGGGAGCTGCCTTCGGAAGAGGAATATCGGAATAAGTGAAATCCCCGGTCACGGCTGTGAGCGGGAGGGGGAAGAAGGGCATTCGCGCTGTGAAGCTGCCTGCCTCTTCGGGAGTTTTGCCGCAGGCAACCGCGAGCAGGCTGCGTGCGCTGTCCTCACACATGCGGCCCTGACACGGGCCCATGCCACAGCGTGTCCAGGCCTTGAGTTGATTCAGGTCTTCGGCTCCGGCCTGAATGGCGGAACGCAGGGTCGCGGCCTTCACGCGTTCGCAGCGGCAGACGATGGTTTCGTCCTGAAGATGGGCGGGAATGGCGCTGCCGGCGTTCATCAGAGGCAGCATCCGGCGCGAAACGGCTTCAAGACGACGGCGCTGACGCAGGGGCACGCGCGTCAGCGCCTCGTAAGTGTCTCTGGAAATCACGCCCCGGTCATGGGCGATGGCATGGGCCGTGATCAGGCCGCGCAGACGGGCCACGGCCATGCCACGGATTCCGCCAGCGTCCCCCGTGACATAAAGATCGGGACGGCTGGTACGGCCTGCGGTGTCCGTTACGGGCTCAAGATAACCGCCAACCGGATCGTGACGGTGTTGAACGCCCGCCGTGCGGGTGATGAGAGTGGAAGGCTTGAGGCCATATCCACAGGCTGCGGCCTCAGTCGCATAAACGTGGCGTCGTGCGGGATGATCCATTTCTGTAACGGTCAGGCGCAGGCCGGTTTCTGTTTCCTGCGCTTCCGAAATGTGGGCGCGATGATGGATCGGGATGCCAGCTTTTTTGAGACGCAGCATCCAGCTTGTGGCCTGTGTCAGGCGTGCCGGGTCGAGCGACAGCATGGCGCCAAGACGCAGCCAGTCCGAACGATGACCGGCATCCACGATGGCAACGACCCTGCCGCCCAGTTCAAGCACCTGATGGGCGACGGAAAACAGGAGCGGCCCCGAGCCCGCGACCACGACGCTCTGGCCGGGCAGGGTGCCGCCGTTGCGCATCAGGATGCTGGCGCCCGCAAGACCGATGATGCGCGGCGTCGTCCAGCCTTGGAAAGGCAGGAAACGCTCAGTGGCGCCATTGGCGACGACGAGGGTTGCGGCGGGCAGCTGGTTGATGCCGTCCGGTCCGAGCAGATCGAGCATTAGTGTGGGCGACAGGCCCCAGACGCGCGTGGAAAACCGGACATCCACGTTTGATGCGGCCAGTTTCTGCCGCAGGGTGTCGCCGCCGGAAAATTCGTGATTGGGCGGAACGATTTTGCGCGCATAGGGTGAGGGGGCACGGAAGATCTGGCCGCCTGCGACAGGCTGTTCGTCGATCAGGGTGACCGGGAAGCCATGCCGGGACAGGGCGATGGCAGACGTCGCACCGGCAATGCCGCCACCGACGACGGTAACGGGAGAGAAATCAGGACTGGACATAGGGCGTGACGGTCATGTTCGGGAGGACGGGAGCCTTGCAGGCATAGGCGACGGTGCCGTCGATGCGGACCCGGCATTCCTGACAGCTTCCCATGAAACAGAAGGCGCCGCGGGGTGTTCCGTCGACGCCGGACCGGCCGAGTTCCGTAATTCCGGCGCGTCTGAGGGCTGCTGCAACCGGTTCTCCCTCGACCCCTTCGATGGTGCTGTTCAGGAAGGTGAAGGTTACAGGAGGCATCTTGTTTCCCATCAGGATCGGTCCGGAGAAGAAATTTCTTTTAAAGGGTTTTCTATCGTATACAGAACGTATATCTGAATTAGATCAGTGATCGGGTAACCGCAACCCCAAAGTCGCACAACATGCAGGGAAACCTTTCTTGAGAGCGATCTGGAACAGTCTGCTGCTGGGGGTCTGTGCTGCATCCGTCGTCCTGTGGGGCGGGGGTGTGCAGGCGAGAGACAGTGCCGCCATCCGGGCCAGCGGGCACATCAATATCGGTGTGGAACCCGGACTGCCCCCACTTGGGGAATATGACGATCACAACGCACTCGTCGGATATGATGTCGATATCGGCCGGGCGATTGCGCAGGGTCTGGGTGTTGAGCCGCGTTTTGTGACGCTCGCTTCCAGCGGTCGCATTCCCTATCTGATGGCCGGGAAGGTCGACGTCGTTCTGGGCGGTCTGACACGGACGCCTGCACGTGCGGATGTTATTGCGTTTTCACGGCCGCTTTATTCCGAACAGTTTGCGGTTATTGCACCTGCGGACCGGGGCATCGCGTCCTTTGCAGATGTCGAATCCGGCGCGCACCGCCTGATCGAGGTGCGCGGCTCGACGGCGGTTGCCTATCTGCAACAGCATGCTCCCAAGGCGCCGATGCTGCTGCTTGAGAGCTATGCCGATGCCATTCGAGCGCTGGCGCAGGGGCGTGGTGATGCGATGGTAGATGTCATCGAATATGTCGGCCATTACCTGCCGTCGCAGCCTCAGGTGCGCTGGCGGATCATTCGCGGATTTGCGCCGCCTGTTGGGGATGACTGCATCGGGATGTCGCAGCAGGACGTGGCCCTGCGCGCGGATGTGAATCGTATCCTTGACGGGATGGAGCGCGACGGGCGTCTGGAGCAGATCCATCGTCAGTGGTTCGATCCCATTGGTGCAGGGCACGCGCCATGACGGGGTTGGATTTCAATCCTGTTTTCGCGCATCTCCCGTTTCTGCTGGGCGGTGTAGGCGTAACTATTCTGATTGCGACGCTGGCCTTTGCGTTCGGGCTGTCGCTGGCAGTCGCACTGGCCATTCTGCGTTTCGAAAATCAGGGGGCTTGGCGCCAGCTCAGTCGCAGCTACAGCACGGCTCTGACCAATACGCCTCAACTGTCCCAGATTTTCGCTGTGTTCTACTGTCTGCCGCTGATGGGGCTGATGGTCTCGCCGTTTTTATCAGTCGTGATCGGCATGACGCTCAATGCGGCGGCCTATCTGGCGGATATCCTCGGAGCGGGCATAACGCGGGTGCCGCCTGTCTATCATGAAGTTGCGCTGACGCTGGGGCTGAGCCGGCGTCAGACCTATCTGCGGGTCATCCTGCCCTATGCAGGGCGTGCGATGTTCCCGGCGTTGGCTAACCATTTTCAGATCATGATTCTGGGGAGTGCCATGGCGTCCATTTTCGGCGTGGAGGACCTGACGGGCCGCGCTTATGATATCGGATCGACAACGTTCCGCATCCTTGAAGTCATGCTCGTGACGGGCGGATTGTATGCCCTGCTCTCTTTCGCGCTGACGGGCGTCTTTGCACTGTTCCGCCGCACGATGGAGCGGATGGTATGATCGCATTTTCGCATTATGACATCACCCTTCTGCTTCAGGCGATGGCCCGGACGATCGTGCTGTCGCTGGGTGGCGGCATTCTCGGGATTGTGGGGGCGGTCATCCTCACGGCGCTTCGCCTGTCCGAGATGCGGGGCATGATGCCGCTGCGGGTTCTGGCGGTGGTGTATGTTCAGACTATCCGACGCATTCCGTTCATCGTGACGCTGTATATCGTCTTTTTCTGCACGGGTATGATGGGCGTGGATGTGTCGGCGACTGCTGTTGCGATTGGCTCCATCGGGCTGATTGCGGCGGCCTATCTCTGCGAAATCCTGCATGGCGGGGTCAAAACGGTTCCGGTGGAGCAGGTCGAGGCCGCGCTGGTCCTGAACCTGCCGCTCTGGGCGCGGTGGCGGTATGTGATCGGGCCGCAGGCGATGTCCGCCGTTGTGCCGCCCGCGGTGGGCTATCTGGTGCTGTTCATCAAGGATACGGCACTGGCCTCCCAGATCGGGGTTGTGGAGCTGAGCCAGGCCGGGGTGATCCTGACCAATCGCGGCCTGCCCTCGTCGCAGGTCTTCTGTGTGGTCCTCCTGCTCTATTTCGCGATTTCCTATCCCCTGACCTGTCTGAGCCGCCTGCTGGAGAAACGCATTGCCGTACATTGATGTCCGGGACGTCTGCGTCCGCCACGGGAAAAACGAAACCCTGCGTCACGCTGGATTTGAGGCCGAACGCGGGGACATCGTGAGTTTCATCGGGCCGTCCGGTTCCGGGAAAACCACGTTTTTGCGGACGCTGATCGGGCTTCAGCCGGTCTGGCAGGGCCAGATGGGCGTTCACGGGCGGAACGTGGACATGGCCGCCCCGGCCTCTGCCCGCATCCTGCGGGAGCAGGCTGCGATCGTGTTCCAGCAATACGGACTGTTCGGTCATATGTCGGTTCTGCGGAACCTGACGCTGGCACCGACGGTCGTGGCGAAGCGTTCGCGTCGGGAGGCCGAGCACGAAGCGCGCGCGCTATTGGAGCGTCTGGGGCTGCCGGACAAGGCGGACGTGCTGCCAGCCGATCTGTCGGGCGGCCAGAAACAGCGTGTGGCGATTGCACGCGCGCTCATGCTCCGCCCGGCGCTGCTTCTGCTGGACGAGCCGACATCGGCGCTCGATCCGCACAAGGTACGTGATGTCGGCGTGCTGCTGCGGGATCTGGCGCAGGACGGCATGACGATCATTCAGGTTTCCCACGCGATGGGTGTCGTTTCATCGCTGTCGGACAGGATTGTTCTTCTGGAAGACGGTCAGGTCAGGGCCGTCGGAACGGGGCGCGGATATGCGGCGCAACAGCCCGATATTGCGGCGTTCATGAATTCCCATGGCGGTGATGCCGCCACGGACCCGGCCGGATCGCGGTCGGACCCGGAACATTGAGGAAGGAAAGACCCATGAAGTTTCGTGGCACATATACCGTCATGATCACGCCTTATGACAGTGAAGGGCGCATTGACGTCCCCGGACTGCGGCGTTTTACCGACTGGCAGATTGCGCAGGGCATCGCAGGTCTGATCCCGCTGGGCTCAACCGGCGAATTCCTGTCGCTGACGGATGACGAACGCACGCTGGTTGCGCAGACCGTCATCGAGCAGGCCGCAGGCCGCGTTCCGGTCTTCATCGGCACAGGTGCGGAAAACACCTATGACGTGATCCGCTACAGCCAGGAAGCCGAGAAGCTCGGGGCTGATGGCGTGATGATCATCCCCCCGTTCTATTCCACGCCGACGGATGACGAGCTGTTCGTCCATTACCGTCGGGTGTCGGATGCGATCGGCCTGCCGATCATGCTCTACAACAATCCAGCCACGGCAAATGTGGATCTGAAGCCGGAACTCGTGGCGCGTCTGTCCTATATCGACAACTGCTGCCTCATCAAGGAATCCACGATGGATGTAACCCGCGTGCGGGACATCATCCGTCTGTGTGGTGACCGGCTTTCGGTCTTTGGCGGCATCATGGGCTTTGAGAGCTTCCTCGAAGGTGCGATCGGCTGGGTCGCAGTGGCATCCAACGTAGCGCCGCATGTCATGAGCGAGATCTTCAATCTTTGTGACGGTTACAAGGACATCGGCAAGGCACGCGAGATGTATTTCCGCCATGTGCCGCTGATCCAGTTCGTGGGTGGGCAGGGTTATGTCTCGGGGACGAAAGCCCTGCTGAAGCATATGGGCTTCGATGTGGGCGGTCCGCGCGCGCCGCGGCTGCCGCTGCCGGAAGCGGATGATGCCCGTGCGCTTCAGATCGTCCGCGATCTGGAGCTGCGGTTCGAAGAGCGGGCCTGATATGGCGGGCGGCCCTGTGTCAGGTCTGATCCGGGGGGCGGGGCTGCTTTGTGCGGTGCTCGCTTTCGGAGCGCAGGCCGCGCCGTGTCCGGAGGCTGTTGAGGGACTGATTTCCCCGCAGCATCTGGTCATGGCGACCAATCCGACGCTGCCGCCCCTGCAATATGTGACGGTGGACGGGCAGATTGCCGGGATGCGGATCGAACTCGGAAACGAAATTGCCCGCAGGCTCTGTCTGAAGCCGGTCACGCTCTCGACGTCCTTTGCGCAACTTACGCTTGGGCTGCTCGAAAAACGGTGGGACGTCATCAATACGGGCATGTTCTATACCGCCCAGCGCGCCCGGCTGATGGAAATGATCTCCTACGAGATTCAGGCGATCAGCGTGTCTCTCAACGACGATTCTGCCCGGCACCCCACCCGGCTAGAGGATCTGTCCGGCTCTTCGATCGGGGTTGAGATGGGCGGGATCGAGGAGCACCATGCCCGCGAAGCCGATCAGGCCCTGCGGAACGCCGGGCGTCCGGGCTTTGATATCAAGACGTTCCAGAACGTGGGCATAGCGTTCGCCGCCTTGCGTGCGCGACAGGTAACGGCGGTGTTTTCCATTGATGCGGTGGCACGGCGCAACGCGCTTCAGGGTGGCGTAAAGCCCATTCTGAAGGGGTTGTATCCCACGCCCGTCGCGCTGGCGCTGCGGGACCCGGCTCTGGCGCAGCGTCTGGCGGATGTTCTGGAAAATATGCGTGAGGATGGAACGCTGGAACGCCTCATGGCGCCCTATGGCGTCTCCCCCTTTCCCGGACGGATCACGGTCTCGGGGCCGTCCCATCCATCCGACATGCACTGATACGAACACGATACGAACGCGGGGCATCGACATGCAGATCTGGAGCTGGCACGGCTTCTTCACCTATCTCGGCAGCCCCTATATTTTCCGCGGGGCGCTCATCACGGTCATCATGACGGTCGTCTCAATGATGATGGGGTTCCTTCTGGGGCTGCTGATTGCGGTCATGAAACGCTCGCAGCACCGTGTGCTGTCCTGGCCGGCGCGCTTCTATGTCTGGTTTTTCCGGGGTACGCCTCTGCTGGTCCAGCTGGTCGTGATCTATACCGGTCTGCCGAAGCTGGATATCCGGCTGAGTGTTCTGGCGTGTTCGATCATCGGGCTGACACTGAACGAGGCAGCGTATCTCGCGGAAATTATCCGTGCGGGGCTGAATGCCGTGCCAACCGGCCAGATCGCAGCGGCACGGGCGCTGGGTCTGAGCGAGCGGCAGATCGCCTGGCGGATCGCATTTCCGCAGGCGTTCCGGCTCATCATCCCCCCGCTGGGCAATTCGGTGAACGGTCTGCTCAAGACGACCAGCGTAACGTCCGTCATCTCCATGGAGGAGCTGATGCAGCGCAGCCAGATCCTGGTGCAGGACCAGTTCATGGTGCTGGAACTGTTTTCCGTGGCGGCCCTGTATTACCTGCTGATGACGACGGCATGGGACTTCCTGCAACGGCGGATCGAGCATTATGCGGAACGGCCCTATCGTCGCCAGCAGAAAACCGCAGCAGTTGAGGCCATCGAACTTCCCGCTACGACGCAGGATGCGCGCTGATGTCGGACCAGCTGAATTTCACGTTCAATAACACCACCGTCTCCGCAAAACCCGGACAGACCCTGACGGCTGCGCTGATGGCCGCAGGCTGCATCGCGCACCGGACGGCGCCGGATGGATCGGAGCGTGGTCCGTTCTGCGGGATCGGGGCCTGTCAGGAGTGTCTGCTGGAGGTGAACGGGCAGATGTCCCGCCGGGGCTGCATGACGCCCGTGCGAGACGGGATGCGGGTTCGCAGCAATGACCGTCTTCCGGATGCGGCTGTTTCAGCCTGTCTGGCGAAGGGTGAGGAACGTCTGGCCGAACATGCCTGCGACGTGCTGGTGGTGGGCGCGGGCCCGGCGGGTCTGGTGGCGGCGACCGAACTGGCGCGTGGCGGGATGGATGTTCTCGTCGTGGATGAACGGCATATTCCGGGCGGCCAGTATTTCAAGCAGAATGCGGTGCATCCGGAGCGGCAGGATGATCAGGGTCGCAAGGGGCGACAGCTTATTGAAACCATGCGGGCCAGTGGCGCGCGGCTATGGCACGATACGCTCGTCTGGAGCGCCCATCGCGAAGAGGGCGCACTCGTCATCGGTGGGCTGCGGGATGGTGAGGCGTTCTATATCCGCACCCAGCACATCATCGTGGCAACAGGCGCACAGGAAACGCCTGCGGCCCGACCGGGCTGGACGCTGCCGGGTGTCATCACGACGGGGGCCGGGCAGACAATGCTGCGTGCCTATGAAGCGGTGGCGCCAGGGCGGATCGTCATTGCCGGGAATGGACCGCTCAATCTTCAGCTTGCGGCGGAACTGGTCCGGCATGGCGCCGATGTGGTGGCCGTCGTGGACTCAGCGCCGGCGCCGGTAAAACGACCGCTTCTCGCCGCGCGGCTTTCAGCGGAATCCCCCCGACTGGCGCTCGCCGGGATGCGGCATCTCGCGACATTGCGCCGCGCCGGGGTACCGGTGCTGTGGGGAAGCGTCGTAACCCGCATCGAAGGCGAGGATCGTGTCGAGCGGGTGGCGGTGAACCAGCAGGGAGGCGCAGAACGCTGGATCGAGACAGAGACTGTCTGCCTCGGAGACGGGTTCGTTCCTGCCAGCGAACTGCCACGGCTTCTGGGCTGCCGACAGGAGATCCGGAACTGGCCCGTGACCCATCCCGAGACGGGCCGAGAACCCGACGGAAAGACCGATCAGGCGGATGTGTCCGTTATTGGTGAGGCCGGGCGTTTTGGGGGTGCTTTTCTGGCGCAGGCCCAGGGAATGCTGTGCGCGGCCAGACTTCTAGACCGAGCAGGAAAACCGGTCCCGTCCGGTCTGGAACGCAGTCGGCGGATGTATCGCGATAATGCCCGTTTTCAGAAGCTTCTGTGGAAGCTGTATGATCCGGTTGTCTCGCTGACGTCCCCTCAGGATACGACCATTCTGTGCCGATGCGAATGCGTGACCGCAGGGACTGTCCTGGCACGCGTGTCGGAAGACGGGATCACCGATCTGGCGACGCTGAAACGGACGACACGCGCCGGCATGGGGCGCTGTCAGGGGCGGTTCTGCCAGGCTTCACTGATGAAGATGCTTCCGGACCCGAAAAACGAAAAGGATTTTACCGCTCCCCAGATCCCGCTGCGGCCGGTTCCGGTTGCGGCCCTTGCGCGGCAGAAGCCGGAATGGCGGGGGCATGTCCGTGTTCCCATTCCATCGGGGCTGAGAGCGACGGGGCCATCGGCTTCCGGCGCTGTCGAAACCGTGGATGTCGTGGTCGTGGGTGGAGGGATCGTTGGGCTTTTCACTGCGCTGTTTCTCGCCGAGGCCGGGAAAAGTGTCGTGGTGCTCGAACGTGGTCGGGCCGGGGCGCTGGCCTCGGGCGGTAATGCGGGCAGTCTGCACGCGCAGCTCATGGCGTTCGACGCCAGCGCGGATACGGACGGACCGTCCATGCCTGCGCGAACGCTGGCCTTGCAGCGGGAATCCATCCGCATGTGGGAGGCGCTGCGCACAACGTTCGATCGCGATCTGGAGATCAAGGTCAGCGGCGGGCTGGTGGTGGCGGAAACCGAAGCCGACATGGACCGTCTGCGCAGCAAGGTCGCGGTCGAACAGGCTCTTGGCGTTGACGCGCGGATTCTGGCATCGGACGAATTACGCGGGATCGAGCCCAATCTGAGAGATGGTTTTCTGGGCGGGGCGTATTGCTCCGAGGAAGGCAAGATCAATCCCATGGCCGCAACGCAGGCTGTTCTGGCGCGGGCACGACACGCGGGCGTTCGGGTTGAGGAACTCACAGCTTTGTCCTTAATCCAGCCCGACGGCACACGGTTTCATGTCAGTGCGGGGTCAAGGCGCTGGTCGGCTGGAGCGGTGGTGAATGCGGCCGGAGCCTACGCCGGAGAAGTCGCTGGGCTGGTCGGGCGTCGCCTGCCGGTTTTCGGTGCCCCGTTGCAGATGATCGTGACCGAGCCTGTGGCTCCGCTGGTCTTTTCGCTTCTGGCCCATGCAAGCCGGCATCTCACGCTCAAACAGGCCGCGAATGGCTCGCTGCTGATCGGCGGAGGATGGAGTGCGGGGCTTGATCCGGTGCACAGGCATCCGCGACCGCTGCGGGAAAATCTGGAAGGAAATCTCTGGGTTGCGCAGAGGCTGGTTCCAGCGCTGGGGGCCGTGAATGTCGTCAGGAGCTGGGCTGCGATGAACATTGATATCGACGGGGCTCCGATCCTTGGAGAAAGTCCGGACGTGCCGGGCTTTTTCACGGCCGTAACGGCCAATGGTGTCACGCTCGCTCCGGCCATGGGGCGGCATGTCGCGGATATGGTTCTGCGCCGCTCCGAACGTCCCGATCTGGAGATCTTTTCTCCCGCACGCTTTTATGGAGATCTGTCATGATCACGCTGGACACCGTGACGAAATCATATGGCGCCTTTCAGGTACTCAAGGGCTGTTCGGCGGAGATCGGCAGAGGGGAGGTCGTGGTTGTCTGTGGCCCCTCGGGTTCGGGTAAGTCCACGCTCATCAAATGCATCAATGCGCTGGAGACGTTCGAGAGCGGGCAGATCTACGTTGATGGCATGCCCGTGCGTTCCGCGAAAACCGATCATTCAGCGCTGCGGGCGAAAGCGGGGATGGTCTTTCAGAGCTTCGAGCTATTTTCCCATCTGAGCATTCTGGACAACATCATGCTGGCCCCGCGTCTGGTCCAGAAGCAGGGGAAGGAAGAACTTCGCGAGCATGCGAAAACGCTTCTGCGCCGGGTCGGGCTGGAGCAGCATGCAGATAAATATCCGATTGCTTTGTCCGGCGGCCAGCAGCAGCGGGCGGCGATCGCACGTGCTCTGGCGATGAAGCCGGATGTGATGCTGTTCGACGAGCCGACATCGGCGCTCGATCCTGAAATGGTGCAGGAAGTCCTTCAGGTCATGACCGAGCTGGCGCGCGAGGGCATGACCATGATGTGCGTCACCCATGAGATGGGATTCGCGCGTCAGGTCGCGACGCGGATTCTGTTCGTTGATGCTGGCGAGATCGTCGATGATTGCCCGGCACCGGACTTCTTCGCAGGCCATTGTTCGCCTAGAGCGCAGGCTTTTCTGCGGTTTGAGGCGGCCCATTCCCGTTAGGGGAAAATATTTTCCGCGACAGGCAACATTCCGCTTCAGGATCGAATTCAGTTCGTATACAAAGAGAATATGAACTGAGGACGGTAAGACGATCCGGTAGGAGAAGGCGCTGTGCTGGAAAAGACTTCCTGTTGCGAGAAAACGGCGAGCGAATGTTTGGGTCATGTCGTCGACCGGGACTTCGATCTGTGTCAGGTGCCGTTCCTTCAGGAACTCGTCGGCGTCCCGTCCGACAATCCTCCCGGTGACTGCGCGCCTCACGCCCGTTTTTCCGCCGACAGACTGCGGGCGCTCGGTTTTGAAGTTGAATGCCATTCGGTTCCGCAGGACTTCGTGCAACGGCACGGCATGCAGAGTGCGACGAACCTGATCATCCGGGAGCGTTTCGGAAATGGTAGCGGCCCCGTCATTGCGCTCAATGCGCATGGGGACGTCGTGCCCCCTGGCGAGGGCTGGATGTATGATCCTTATGGCGGCGTCATTGAAGATGGCAAACTTTATGGACGCGGTGCCGCGGTTTCGAAGTCCGACTTTGCAACCTATGCCTTTGCCCTGCGCGCGCTGAAGGAAGCCGGTTCTGACCTGTCCGGCACGGTCGAGCTTCATCTGACCTATGACGAGGAAATCGGTGGTCATGTCGGGCCGGGCTGGCTGCTCTCGGAAGGGCTCAGCACCCCCGATTACGTCATCAGTGCCGGTTTCACCTATGACGTGATGATTGCCCATAATGGCAGTCTTCAGCTTGATGTGGCTTTCACGGGCAAGGCCGCGCATTCCGCATGGCCCGAAACGGGCGCCGACGCCATCGAGGCGGCGTGCCGTGTGATGACGGCTCTGTACGCTTACCGGGACGGGCTGGCGAAGACGGTCTGTTCCATCCCGGGTATTGAATCGCCGACGCTCGTGATCGGAACGATCAACGGCGGTGTTGCGGCCAACGTCGTGCCCGAACAGGCGACGTTTCGGCTTGAGCGCCGGATTTTACCGGACGAAAAAGCGGCCGAGGTCGAAGCGGATCTGCGACAGCTTATTCTGAATGCGGCAGATGTGCCGGGCGTGAGTTGCGTCGTAACGCAGCATCTTCTGGCGCTGCCACTGGTTCCGGATGATGGGCAGGCCCCTTTGATCGGAGCCTTGCAGGACGCTGCCGAAGCGGTGTTCGGGGAACGGATTGCCGTCAAGGGCATGCCGTTGTTCACGGATGCCAGAATTTACAGCAATGCGGGCTATCCGACCGTTCTGTATGGGGCCGGTCCGCGTCGCCTTCAGGATGCCAATGGTCATCGTGCGAACGAGCATGTGGTTCTGGAAGATATGCGTCGTGCGACGAAGGTTGTCGCAATGGCACTCTCCCGTCTTTTACGTTCCGAATTCGAGTAGTTCCGAACAAGGAATAAAAATCCCGCATAATTTCGTTATGCGATCCGACTGTTTCTGACTGAACCCCTGTGCTGCGCCAGGGCGATGGAGCCGATTATGAACATCAGGAAACTTGCGCTTTACTCTACGTTCCTCTCCGTCAGCGTCTGTAGTGGATCGGTTTTTGCAGCCTCGGAAAAGGCCGTACCGGGGGCGACGAAGGCTTCCGTTCACAAAACGCCGTCCAAAACGATAACTCCGAAGACGCGCACGCAGTCTGCCGCGAAGCATCGGCCTGCGGATGTCATCGCCGGGAGCGAAGAAGGCGTAATTGTCACCGGAACGCATGCGTCCAATCGTCACGCCCGTCAGAGCACCAGCCCGATCACGGTTCTGTCCGGTGCGACGCTACGTCGCTCAGGCATGATGAATCTCGCCGATGCGCTGACCAAGACGTATCCGTCCATCAACATGAGCACGATGGGCAATGACGCCGGTGCACTCACGTCCTTCATCCGGATGCGCGGCCTCAATCCGAACCAGGTGCTGGTTCTGCTGGATGGCAAGCGTCGGCACACCACAGCCAACATCAATGCCGATGCGGGGCCGAATTTTGGTGCGACGCCCGTGGATCTGAACATGATCCCGTCCAACATGATCGACCATATCGAGGTGCTCGAAGACGGCGCGGCTGCGATGTACGGCTCGGATGCGATTGCCGGTGTGGTGAATATCATCACCAAGAAGCAGGATCACGGGCTGAACATGAGCGCCCAGACGGGGGCGAACGCCTACAACGGCGATGGCTGGCAGTACCAGCTCAACGCCGATGGCGGTCTTAAGCTCGGTAATGACGGGTATGCGCATATATCGGCACAGGTTTACCATACGGACCATTTCGTAACCAACACGGTTGATAACCGTCTGGCGGGTTATGTTCCGGCAGGGGCTGCGAACGAGCTGTATACCGGGTCTGTCAAAGTACCCAAGAACTCCAACAAGATCATGAGCACGCCCGAAGAAACGCGTGAGAATCTTGGGATTGATTTCGGCAAGAACCTGACCGAGAACATCCAGTTTTACGGTCAGATCACATATGCACACCGTCATGCGGAAGCGTATGAGAACTACCGCGTCCCGTCGGGCGCCAGCGCCAGCAATCCGGAGCTGTTTCCATATGGCTATTCGCCGCTGGAGACGATCGACGAGAATGATTATGCCGCGACGCTGGGCCTGAAAGGCGGCCATCTTCTGGGCTTTGACTGGGATCTGAGCAGCACCTGGGGCGAGGATCTGGACAAGATCTCCAACCAGAACACCACCAATCCGAACATGTACGCCGCCACGGGCTACACTCCGACGACCGTGCGGACGTCCAATTTCCGGCTGGCGCAGTGGACGAACAATCTTGATCTGCGCCGGAACTTCAAGATTGCCAATGTGGTCCCCGTCACGGTGGCCTTCGGTGGCGAACATCGTCTGGAACAGTACACCATTCTGGCGGGCGAACCCGCATCTTACGAATATGGTGGCACCTCGGCCCTGGCGGGTCTGACACCGCAGGACGCCGGCAAGTGGGACCGTGATGTCTGGGCGGCCTATCTGGATGGCGACTTCCACCTTCTGAAGAACTGGAACCTCGATTTCGCCGGCCGTTTCGAACACTACACGGATGTCGGCAACACCGAGAACGGCAAGGTCTCCACGCGTTACGACATCACCAGGCGCATTGGCCTGCGGGCGACGATCAGCAATGGCTTCCGCGCGCCGACGATGGCCGAGCAGCATTACAGTGCCATCAATGTCGGGCCGACATCGGTGCTGGGACTGTTGCCGGTTTCGTCTTCCGAAGCGCGTGCGACAGGGGCGTCTCCCCTCAAGCCCGAACGTTCGACCAGTGCAACAGGTGGCATCGTTCTTGAGCCGGTAGATGGTTTCCATGTTGAGGCCGATGTCTATCAGATCAATATCCGCGATCGCGTCGTGCAGGGTGGCAACGTAACGGGACCGGCTGCAATTGCAGCACTTGAAGGCATGGGCGTTTCGCTTCCGGCTCTGACGCAGCTTTCGGAAAATGCGGTGCAGACCTATTATTTTACGAACGGCGCCAGCACACGCACGCAGGGTCTGGATATCAAGGCGGATTACATGGTCCGCATGCATCGCTTCGGCAACCTGAACCTGTCGATGGCGCTGGACCTGAACAGGACGCGTCTGACGCATAACGGCATGTCCTCCACCGGGTCGCCGCTGCTGAACGCGCAGAATATTGCTTACCTCACGACGGCCTATCCGCGCAGCAAGATCATTCTGAATGCGTTCTGGACAATCGGGAAATGGGACGTGAACCTGCGCCAGACCCGTTATGGCGAAACGACAGGTATGATGACGTATCAGGACTGGACGCCTACGGCGGCGATCTGTCCAATTGATGGCAAGCAGCTTCAGCAGTCCAGCAGCTGCTTTGCGCAGTTTAAAAATTCTCCGCGCTGGCTGACGGATCTGGAGATCGGGTATCGGGTGAATTCGCGCTGGCATCTGGCGGTGGGGGCGAACAACATCTTCAATATCCGTCCGCGCAAGCTGCCGGGTGAGCTGAACCAGCTTGGCGGCAATCCTTACGATACGTTCTCGTCTCAGGTGCCGATGACGGGTGGATATTATTACGGGCGTGTGAACTTCACGCTCTGAGGGCTCTTATCTTCGTCTGTGGATGTGTTACGGTCGGTATCAGGCAAACATATCTGCAGATGAATGATGAAAAACGGTATTGCGTGGGGTGTGGGGGCGAGTGCTCTGGTTGTCGGGCTGGGCGTTCTTGGCCTGACAATGCGGCATCCCCAGGCGGCACAGGATCCGTGTGCGGCAGCGTCCGACAAGCGGCCCCAGAACTGCCCGGAGCAGGACAGTTCTTCGGGGCATTTCGTTTATGTGCCCCGGTCCAGATCCCGTGACAGTCGTGCTTCGCATGGCGACAGCGAGGCTGAGTCCGCAGGGCATGCCGGGTTTGGAGAAAGTGCGGGCGGACATGCGGGCGGGGGCGAATAGGGTCGGTCCGTGGGGCAGATCCGCCGCCTGACATGCTGTGCGAGACCGGACTGGCAGCGTCAGGCCGATCGGCTCGGTTATCATTATTATCGCAATACGGATGGAAGTTTCGCATGGCGTGAGGACGTGCGTTACGAGTTCGATGCGCAGGCAGTGGCGCGTGTTCGGAACGTGGCCGAAACGCTGCATCGGCTCTGTCTGGAGGTTGTGGACGAGGCCGTCCGGCGGCCTGAGGGACTGGACGCGTTTCATATTCCGGCTGCCATGCAGGATGTGGTGCGGGAGTCCTGGAGGCGCGGGGACCCGTTTCTGATCGGGCGGTTTGATCTGGCCTGGTGTGGGGGGCAGCCCCGTCTGATTGAATATAATGCCGATACGCCTGCGACACTGCCAGAAAGCACGCGGATGCAGGAACTCTGGCACCAGCAGTGTGGCGGCTCTCATGACCATGCGCCTCTGGACGTGCGCGCTCTGGTGGAGCGTCTGGCCGCACTGAGGCGTGCGGGGCGGATAGGGCACACGGTGCATATCGTGCCCTATCCCGACAATCTCGAAGACACCACGCATGCCGTTTATTACCGGGAGTGGGCCGAGCAGGCGGGCTTGGAGGCGATTCACTGTGAATTGCGGGATCTGGAGGTGACGCGTGGCGGGCAGCTTCTGCATCGGGGGCGGATCGTTCGCAGCATGATCCGCATGTATCCATGGGAGTTGATGTTCCGCGATTCCGGGGCGCGGCATCTGCGGGAGTGTGGTTGTACGTTTCTCAATCCGCCCTGGACCGCGCTTTTGTCGAACAAGGCGCTTTTGCCCGCATTATGGCGGCGGTATCCGGGGCATCCCAACCTGCTGGCGGCGGGATATGCGCCCGAAGATCTGCGTCGCAGGCGTGGGGGGAAGGCCGGGGCGCCTTACGTTGAAAAACCGATCCATGCCCGGGGTGGGGAGAATGTGCGCATTATTGCCGGGGGGCGGACGGTCTGTGCCGAGGGCGGGACATATGGGGCGTATCCGAAAATTTTCCAGGAATTTGCGGATCACCGGATCGACGGGGTGACGGCATCGGTCGGGGCGTGGATCGTGGGGGAGCGGTTTGCGGGTCTGACGATGCGGGAGAGTGCGGACCCGATCGTGCGGCATACATCGCCCATCGTGCCGCATCTGGTGCGCGACGCGCCGGGCAGGCTGGCGCGATGGCGCATGGTACTGGAGAAGCGTTTCTAAAAAACTTCACATGTTACGGCCCATCTTTCGCCACATGGACGGCCCAGCGTTCTGTAGGGTGTCGACTCCCGTTATCGCCCCGTTTCGCGAGGATGCCATGCGATCAGTCAGCGCAATCAACAGGTTTGGGTGGGGCCAGCGGGATGGCTCCAGTTCCGGTCTGTCCGTTCAGGACTGGCTGGCGGGTCAGTTGACCGGGCCGGACAGGGCCGTGTTTGCGGGTGTGGGGCCGTGTGCGGACGGGCTGGTTGCGCTGCGGGAACAGCGGAAGGCCAGGATGCAGGGCGATCCGCTGGTCAAACCGATCTTTCAGGCCGAAGTCGCGACGCAGATGGACACGCTGTTGCTGACGGAGCAGCCGTTCCGGGAGCGGCTCGTCTGGTTCTGGTTCAATCATTTCACGGTCAGTCTGCGGCAGGGCAGCACACGTGCCGTTGTGGGCGCCTATATGCGCGAGGCGATCCGGCCGCATGTGACGGGGCGGTTTTCGGACATGCTGCTGGCGGTCATGCGGCATCCGGCGATGCTGATGTATCTGGACAACGCGTCCTCCATCGGGCCAGACAGCGCGGCGGGGCGTAAAAGCCATCGCGGACTGAACGAAAATCTGGCCCGAGAATGTCTGGAGTTGCACACCGTCTCGCCTGCTTCCGGGTACAGTCAGGCGGATGTGACGTCCTTTGCCGCGATCCTGACGGGATGGGGTGTGGATCTGAAAGCCGACGAACCGGGGTTTGTGTTCCGCGAAAAGGCGCATGAGCCGGGTGTGAAAACGCTTATGGGACAGGCTTTCCCCGAAGGCGAAGAGGGCGGCGTGCAGGCGTTGCAGTTTCTGGGCACGCATCCGGCGACCTACCGTCATATCGCGACACAGATGGTTCGGCATTTCGTTTCGGATACGCCAGCGCCAGCCTCCGTGCGGCATGTCGAGGGGGTTTTGCAGGCCAGTGGCGGGGATCTGCGGGCGGCGTCTCTGGCGCTGGGGGCATTGCCGGAACCGGCTTTGGGCGGGGGCAAGTTCCGCTCCCCCATGGATTATGCCACGGCGGTTCTGAGGGCGTTGTCCGTGGGGGGCGTGCCCAGCCAGCCGGGCGATCCGCATTCTCCGGCACATCAGCTGGTTTCGGGTTTTGCGTCGCTCGGGCAGCCGCTGTGGACCGCGCCGCTGCCCAATGGCTGGAGCGACGATGCGGCGGACTGGTCCGCGCCTGCGGACATGCTGGCGCGGACGGACTGGGCCTGGCGCGTGGCGGCGCATGTCCGGACCGGCGATCCGATGGATGTTGCCGATATTGCCCTTGGTCCGGCCCTGCGACCGCAGACCCGCACGGCCATGCATCATGCCGGGTCGCGTCAGGATGCGCTGGCCCTGCTGTTTTCCTCCCCTGAATTCCAGAGGCGCTGAGCCATGATGATTTCCCGTCGTACCGCCCTGCTGGGTCTGACGTCTGCCTGGACGCTAGGGCGTTCTTCCGTTGCTTTTGCGGGCTCTTCCGGTGGGCCGGACGATCCGCGGTTGGTGGTGATCCTGCTTCGGGGCGCGCTCGACGGATTGTCGGCTGTGACGCCATATGGAGACCCGGATCTGGCGTCGTATCGTCGTGCGCTGGTTCTGCCCGAGCCGGGGCAGGAGGGCGGACTGCTCGATCTGGGTGGGTTTTACGGGCTGCATCCGTCTCTCGTGGCTCTGCATGGGCTGTATGGTCAGGGGCAGATGCTGCCGATCCATGCCGTTGCGGGGCATTATCGCAGCCGGTCACATTTCGAGGCGCAGGATTATCTGGAGAGCGGGGCGGATGAGCGTCTGGGGAGCGGATGGCTGAACCGGGCTGTTTCCGTGCTTCAGGGCAAGGCGAACCGGCCAGATGGGTATGGGCTGGCGATGGGGCTGACGGTTCCGCTTCTGCTGCGCGGTTCGGCGCGCGTTGGGAGCTATGCGCCTGCGGGGAGCCAGCACCCGGATGCGGATCTGTATGGCCAGATTCTGGCGCTGAATGCGTCCGACCCAGTGACGGGACCGGCGTTGCGGAATGCTCTGAAAGCGCGGGGATTTTCGGATGCGGCCATGACGGAAGGGGGCATGGCTGCTGCGCCGGGCATGGATGCTGCGGGCAAGCCGCGAAAAATCGACGCGTTTACGCAGCTTTCCACGGCAGCGGGAGAGATGCTGGCGACGGCGCATGGTCCGCGTGTGGCGGCGCTGGAAATCGGGGGGTGGGACACGCATGCCGGGCAGCTCGGGCGGCTGGGCGGACCGCTGGCGCAGCTTGACCGCGGGATCGGGGCGCTGCGTCAGGGGCTGGGCGAGAGCTGGAACCGCACCGTGGTTCTGGCTTTGACGGAATTCGGACGGACCGTGCGGATCAATGGTACGGGCGGGACGGATCACGGGACGGGGACGGTCGCGTTTCTGGCGGGCGGTGCGGTTGCGGGCGGGAAGGTCGGGGGGACCTGGCCCGGTCTGCGATCAGGGCAGCTGTTCGAGAACCGGGACCTTGCGCCGACGACCGATCTGCGGTCGGTCGTGGCGGGGGTGCTGTGCGATCATCTGCATCTGCCGCAGCATGCGGTTGGGACAGTCTTTCCGGGCACGGCTGTGGAGCCTGCGCGGGGGCTGGTTGTTCCGGTGTGAGACCGGGTTCTTACATCCGTTCAGAACTCCGAGACGACTGAGAAAAACGTGCCGCGCCGCTGGCCGTACTGGGCCTGATAGATGCCGACGCCGCTGCCATTGCGGAGCTGGTAGCGTTTGTCGAACAGGTTCATGACGTCCGCACGGATTTTGATGTCATGCCCGACCGGGACCTTCGTGAAGGTGTGCTGGTAGCCGATGTTGAAGACGTCGTATTCCGGCTCTTTTTCCAGATTGGCGAAGCCGCTGCGCAGGCCGTAGCCATAGACGAAATCGATATAGGCCATGTCGTGTTTCGTGGTCCAGGATGCACCGGCGGTGGCGGTGAATTCTCCCTGATGGTCGAGCTGGATTGCGTGGTTGCGGATATAGGCGAGTTCCGCCAGATCGAACTGGTACTGCGCCGAATTGATGTCGCGGGCCGAGGTTTTGACGTAAGAAAAATTGCCGAACAGCGACCAAGGGCCGTGGCGCCAGGAGCTGCCCAATTCCGCGCCATAGACGCGGCCGCGTTTGTAGCTGAAGGGGGCGAGGATGACGGCGCGGCCGAACTGTCCGAGATCGGTGAGGTCATGCGCCCATTTGGCGTAGGCGTCGAGCGTGATCTGGAATTCGGGGGTGATGCGCTGGAGGATGCCGCCATCGACGTAATTCGATTTCTCGACTTTCGTGGCGCTGTTGATCGTGTTCGCGGCCGCGTTGGTGGTGCCTGCAAAGCGCGCGAGTGTGGACGGGTAGACGTATTGCGGGGAAGGCGGGGCGAAATAGCGCGAATAGCCGAGATGCAGCGTCGTGGTGCGGCTCGGCTTCCAGACCATGTTCGCGCGTGGGCTTAATTGTCCTTCATTGTCGAAGGACGAGGCGAAGCGGTCGTACCGGATGCCGTAATTGAAGGTCAGGTTGTGGGTGATTTTGTACTCGTCCTGAATATAGGCACCCGCTTCGACGGACCAGTTCCCGGTATTGTCGATCATGCGTTTGGCGATGTCGGACGTCTGGTTCCCGGCCTCGTCCACGGGGAAGGCCAGCGTATTGGTATCCAGACGTTCGGACGTGTACTGCCCCAGCAGACCGGCCCGCAGGGTGTGATGGGGGGCGATATCGTAGGACAGGTCGGCCTGCATGCCGCCGGTCGTGAAGTCGTTGACTTCATGTTCGGAGACGCCCTGATAGATCAGGTCGCGGTCACGGTCCGGGGTGTAGTCGATCCGACCGTAGCGGAAATAGGGTGAGACCTGAAGGTTCAGTTTTTCGGTCGTGCGCTGATAGGACAGCACGGCGTAGTAGTTCTGTTCGGTCTGGCTGTCGTTCAGATTGGCCCAGTTCATGGACGGGTCATGCGGATTGACGCCCGCGACGTTGTACAGGGTCGTGTAGTCCGGGCTGGTCGTATCGAATGTCTTGAACGAGTTGGGGATTTGGAAATCCGCGTAGGAGGCGCTCGTCAGCAGCGTGATGCGGCTTGCGTCGTCGAGATGGTAGGACAGATACGCGAAGGCTTTTTCCTGTTCTGTCACGTCATGAATGGCGCGGAACGTGTTGCTCGGGTTTTCGATGCCGATATTGTTGCGGGTGAAGGACAGGGTGGTGAAATAGTCCAGTTTTCCATGCTGGCCGCCAAACTGCACGGACGGGACGAACGTGTTGTAGCTGCCGCCGTACAGCGAGACCTGATTGTGTTTGAGGCTGTCTCCTGTCTTGGTCGTGACGTCCACCACGCCTGCGGTGCGGAAGCCGAACTGGGCGGGCAGCGTGCCCGTCAGCAGGTCCACGGACTGGATGATGCGGGTGTCGAGTTCCTGTCCGAAACCGTTCAGCCCTTCCGGCAGCAGCACGCCGTTGACGCGGTAGGTCAGGCCGCCATGTTCGCCGCGGACATGGACCTCGCCGTAGCTGTCGAGAACGACGCCGGGGACGCGGAGGAGGATCTGGCTGAAGGCCGCGTTCTGGCCGCCAGGGGTGGTGGTGATCTGGCGCTGGTCGATGGTGTAGTCCACGGCGCCGAGACCGGGGAAAATGCGCGCGCGTTCGCTGTTGAGATGCCCGACGACGCTGATGTGTTCGGAAGGGGCGGGTTTTTTCGCCGGATCGGCTTTTTTGATGGTCCGGGATTTGTGTCCGGGCAGGATGTCGTTTGCGAAGCCTGTCCCGATGAGGGTCAGGCTGACGGCCATCCATCCGCAGGTCCGGAAGCATTTTCGGTGCGATAGTAAACTGATCATGTTATAGTATTTGCTATATTTGTTGGAATGCATGCGGGCGGCCTGCGGCGTGGGGTTTAGCCACCCGGAATCAGGGGGCAGCGTCAGACTTAAAGCATCAGCGTTATGATATGCAATATGCTATATCAATCAGCATAGGGTCTGTCAGAGGACTAATCGAAGGATCGGGAGAGGCTGGAACTGAAAAGCCTCTGTCAGGGCGGCCTGAAAAGCGGTAAAAATCATTACGATGCTGGATATGCGATCATTCGTCCGCCATGCTCGCCCGTCTTTCTTTCTGCCTCTGTTGTCTCAAGCGAAGCGTCAAAACATGACAGTCTCTTCTCCGGTCCCACACCCTCATCATCAGCCCTGCATCGCCGCCATAGACGGGGGGGGAACAAAGACGCTTCTGGCGGTTCTGGGCAGGGACGGATCGCTGGGGCCTGTGCTTCGGGGGAAAGGGTCCAATCCGTTTGACCAGACCGGCTGGCAGGAAGTGTTGCAGTCTTTGCTGGGGCAGCTTCCCTCCACCACGGCGGCGCTGTCTCTGGGGCTTGCGGGGTATGAAGAGACGCGGGTTCTGGGGCGTGAACAGATGGAGGTTGTGGGGAGCGCCTTTGCAGGGTCCTTCAGCATCTGCAGCGATGTGGAGATGGCCTGTACCGGGGCTTTCGCGGGAGCTGCCGGGGTTCTGGTCCTGTCGGGTACGGGGTCGGTGGCCTGGGCTACGGATGGCCGGGGCGGTCAGGTCAAGATTGGTGGATGGGGTGGCCTGTTCGGGGACGAGGGCAGTGGGTTCTGGATCGGGCGTCAGGCGCTGGCGCTGCTGACGGCGCTTCTGGATGGACGCAATCAGACGGATCATGCGTTTTTCGCGCCGTTTGCAACCGCAATGGGGCTTCCGACTGAAAAAGAGGCGTGTGGGACAGCGCTTCTGGAATGGTATGGGACGCTGCGTCATCCGAGGGCCAGTGTTGCGGCTCTGGCGCGGATTGTTTCGGATCTGGCCGAGGACGGGCTGGAACCGGCCCGACGCCTGATGCGTGAGGCAGCGGGTCATCTCTGTGCTCATATCGAGGCGGCCCAGCGCCATTTTCCCGAAACATCGCTGCTGTGGAGTTATGCGGGGGGAACGTTCCAGAGCCGGTTTTTGCAGGAAGGCGTCGCCGTTCGGCATGGTGCGCCTGTATCGCCGCGTCTTCCGCCTGTCGGAGGTGGGCTGCTCAGTGCCGCGCGTCTGGCCGGGTGGGACGTGGATGATGCGTGGATTGAGCGCGTGTCCGTTGCACTGCGTGATGCGGGGCTGACGTCGTGACGGCTCCTGTCCAGTCCGGCAGGGGGCTGACCGGGGATTATGGACTGGCGCCGCTGGGTGTGGCGGCGGCCATTTTCTTCATCATGGGTTTTGTAACCTGGATGAACGGTCCGCTGATTTCGTTCGTGCGCGTTGCGTTTGATCTGAGCGATACGAGCGCCTTTCTCGTGCCGATGGTGTTCTATTTTTCGTATTTCCTGTTTTCCCTGCCTGCGTCTTTTCTGGCGCGGAAGCTGGGTCTGCGCAGGGGGCTGGCTGTTTCGCTCGTGTTGTGTGCGGCGGGCGTGGCGCTGTTCGGGCAGTTCATTGCCATGCGTCTTTATGGGGGTGCCCTGACCGGGTTGCTGGTGATGGGGGCGGGGCTGTCTCTGATGCAGGTGGTCATCAACCCGCTGGTCAGTTTGCTGGGGCCGTCCGAGCGGGCGTCGCAGCGCATCGCCATCATGGGGGTGTGCAACAAATGCGCGGGAATTCTGGCCCCGATCGTTCTGGCGACCGTGGTGATGGGCGATATTGGGACGCTGTCCCAGCGGGCGCAGGAGACGACGGACCCTGTGGCGCGCAACGCGCTTCTGTCGGGATTCGTGCATGCGATTTACGCGCCTTACATGACGATGGCGGTTGTTCTGCTGCTGACGGCCATCGGCGTGGCGCTCTGCCCGCTTCCGGATTTGCAGGCGCCAGCCCTGCCGGGACCTCTGGAGGGGAGCCGGCGTATTTTCCGGCCGCATCTGGTGTTCGGGATTATCGTGATGTTTTTGTATGTCGGCGTGGAAGTCATGGCCGGGGACGCCATTGGGACCTATGGGCAGGGTTTTGGCCTGCCGCTGAGCCAGACACGCTTTTTCACGTCCCTGACGCTGGCCGGAATGCTGGGGGGATATATTCTCGGGTTTCTGGTCGTGCCGCGGCTCGTGACGCAGGAGCGGCTCATGGAACTGGCCTGTCTGCTGGGAGGTGGGCTGACGGTCGCGGCGTTTCTGACGCAGGGATATGTTTCGGTTCTGTGCGTGGCGTTGCTGGGGGCGGCTAATGCCATGCTGATGCCCTCGATTTTCCCGATCGCCATCCGGGGTGCGGGGGCGTGGACGCCGCTCGCATCCGCACTGCTGGTCATGGCGTATAGTGGCGGGGCGATCATTCCGCAGATTTATGTCCTTCTCAAGCCGTTCGTCGGCTTTCAGGGCATGTTCGCCCTGCTGGTTCTGCCGTCTTATCTGGCGCTGCTGCTATATGCCCGGCGGTATGGCCGGACCGGGCTTCTGCCACTGGATCAGGGGCGATAAGGCGTCGTGGAGAGCGTTGGGGGAGGCGTGGCGTCAGTAGAGCAGGAACGGGCGGCGTTGCCGCGTGAACGCTTCGGCATCCGGTTTCCAGCCTGCCATGATCTCGGTGACTGACACGTTCCGGGAAAGCTGCTGGCGCAGGGTGTTGCTGCCGGCGAGGATGTCGAAGGTTGCGCCGGATTTTCTCCAGATCGGGCGGTCAGATATTTTCAGGACGCTTTGAAGCAGGGTTACGCCTGTCAGCAATGGATCGAAGGATTTGCGGTCCGTGATGGCGAGCTGAAGCCCGTGGCATAGCTGGCCTTTCGCGACGTCCGCTGTGGGTGTGAACCAGTCTTCGCGAAACATGCATCCCGGCAGGGCGGCGTCGTTGAGGCTGTCTACCCAGCGGGTCGCGTCCAGATCGGGCGCGCCGAGTGTGAGGAAGGGCGATGCTGTCCCGCGGCCGACCGAGAGGGTTGTGCCTTCGAACAGGCAGGTCCCCGGATAGGCGAGGGCTGTGGTTATGTCGGGCATGTTGGGGCTTGGGGGCACCCAGACGAGATCGGTTTCGTCCAGATACAGATCCCGCCGCCAGCCGCTCATGGGAATGACGCTGAGTTGGGCGGGACGTCCTGCCTGTTGGGGCACGAACTGGCTGTTGAACAGGCGTGCGAGTTCGCCCACGCTCATGCCGTGTCTCAGAAGAAGCGGAACCCTGCCCACGAATGAAGAAAAGGCCGGGTCGAGGCTGGGGCCGCTGGGATGCAGGCCCGTGATGGGGTTGGGTCTGTCCAGCACCATGAACGCGATGCCGCAGCGGGCGCAGGCGGCGAGGGCGTCGAACATGGACCAGATATAGGTGTAGAACCGGGCGCCGATATCCTGAATGTCGAAGACGAGAAGGTCGATATCCGCAGATTTCAGAAGCGCATCCAGCTTCGGGCCGGAGAGCGTGTACATGTCATAGACGGGGATGCCGGTGCGGGGGTCGATGCTTTTCGTTTCGGCATGACCCGCCTGTGCCGATCCGCGAAATCCGTGTTCCGGTCCGAAAATGGCTTTCAGGTTGACGCCCGGGGCGGCGTGCAGACGGTCTGCGATGTGGCGCAGATGACGGTCCACGCTTGTGGGGTTGGCGATCAGGCCCAGTTTCCGGCCTTTGAGGGCCTGATAACCATCGGCTTCGAGGACGTCGTAGCCGGTTCGGACTTTGGCTGGAGAGAGACATCCGGCGGCCAGTCCCGAAGCGGTTGCCCATGATGTGGCTGCAGTTCCCGCGCACAGGCCCATGAAGGTGCGGCGGCCGAGGGGCGTTTTCCGGGCGGGGGACGCGGAAAGAGGGTGGGGCATGTGAGACGGGCTCCCGGGATTTGTTATGCGACTTGCACTATTCGGCTTTGGCGACGGCGGTGACGAGATCATCCATGATTCTGGTCGGATGCGGCAGGTCGTCCGGGATGTCGTTTGCGAAGATGGCGATCAGGAGCATCTGGCCCCGCGTGGTCCGAAGATAGCCGGACAGGGAATGCGTGGCGGCGAGGGTGCCGGTTTTTGCGTGCAGATGATCGGCGACCGGGGTGCCGATGAAGCGGTGCGCCAGCGTTCCATCCTGTGCTGCGAGAGGAAGGTCGTCGCGCCAGTTTTTGCCCCAGGGCTGTTGGTCCGCGAGACGGAGAAGCTGGATGACACTCTGGGGTGTGACGCGGTTGTAGGGAGACATTCCCGAGCCGTCGTAAAGCGCGACGCCTGCGGCAGACAGGCCCAGAGCAGTCAGAACCCTGCTGCGTTCCGCGAGGCCATCCTGGACTGACCCGTTTCCGTGCACGAGCGCCAGACGGCGCAGAATGAGTTCGGCATGGAGGTTCTGGCTGACTTTGAGCAGGTGACGGATGTCGTCTTTCAGATCCGGGGCGGGCAGGGTGGCGAGGATGCTTGCGTCTGCTGTGGGCGTATCAGGGGTGGTTTTCGTCAGACGGTGTCGGACCTGCACCGTCTGCACCCGGATGCCTGCGTCGCGCAGCAGGGATCTGAAGTGACGGGCGGTTGAGAGGGCCGGGTCGTCCAGACCGATTTTCAGTGTCTGGACGGGGGCGGTGAGCGGGAGTGCCCCTGTCAGAACGACGCGGTTGTCGCCGGGCTTTTTTTCAAGGCTCAGTCCGGGTTTGCCGTCCGGGACCGTCAGGGCCTGATTGAGCAGGGACAGTCCTTCTTCAGGTGCTGACCAGTGGGCGGTTGGGCGGTCGCCGGGATGGGTTCCGGGCTGGACGGTCAGTTCAGCGGTGTTGTCGTTCAGCGTCAAGGCCGAGACGGCGGTGCCCCACTGGGTTGGAAGGTTGTTCCAGCTCCATCCGTCGCCCCAGCGTTCGTCGGCGAAAAGCCGGTCATCGGCGATGATGGCGTGGATATGTCTGAGGCCCTTCGCGGAGACGAAATCCGCCAGCGTTTTCAGGCAGTCGGTTTTGCAGGGAGCGTCATCCGACAGGACGGCATCGCCCGAGCCGCGCAGGATGAGGTCCGGTGCTCCGTGTTGGCGGCGGACGAGCAGGAGCGTCGTGGGGTGTGCGGCTGCCGCGTGGTCCAGTTCTGCAAGCTCGGCCATGGCGGCGGCTGTTGTGAACAGTTTGGTGTTTGAGGCTGGGATGAAGCGTCCTCTGGCGTTGCGGGAGAACAGGATTTTTCCGTCCTGGGTGGCAATGACGATGCCCCATCGGACGCCCTGATCCTGCGAGGGTTGCAGGATGGGAGAGAGTTGCTTCGCAAGGGCATGCTGGCCGAGCGGGGGCGGGGTGCTCTGGACGGCGCAGGCACTCAGGAGGACGAGCAGTCCGGCGGCGGTGCGGGAGAGCAGCTTGTGGAAGAGCCGGGGCAAACGCTGCGGAAGATAACTGGACATCTGATGCATGAAGGCCCTGGCTGAGTGGGATTGGAAGCTGAAAAGACATGAGGCTGCCTGTGTCGGGGAGACAGGCAGCCTCGTAGGCAGGTCAGGTGCGGAAAGGCTGGCTCAGAACTCCATGCGGATACCGCCGCGATAGGCCCGGCCCAGCAGGTTGCTGTAGGTTTCGTCGGCTTCGAGCCCGCCTTCCGGCAGCAGGATCGGGGATGTGTTTGCGAGGTTGGTGACGGTCAGGAAGAGCTGCATCTTGCCGATTTTCTCGACCGGCAGATTGTAGGTCGCGTTCATGTCGAAGTAGAAAATGCCCGTGACGCGGTTGTTGTTGATCGTGGGATAGTTGGCGTTATACGCCGGGCATGTTCCGGAGCACTGGATGTAGCTGTTGGAATAGTTGCCGGCGCTGATGCCATGGGCGATGGCCGTGAGGCTGTAGCGGGCCGTGCTGTAGGTGGCAGAGAAACGGTAGATCCAGCGCGGCGGCCCGGAAGAGATGTCGCCCGATGTGTCGACCGTGTAGCCCACGCCGGAGTCCGAGACATATTTCAGGTAGTTCGTGGCCTGACCATGGATGGTGATCTTGCCGTCGGCGTCGCGCAGCAGGCGGCGGAGCGGGAAGGTGTAGGAGGCGTCGATGTCGATGCCGCTGGTTTCGAGCTTGGCGAAGTTGAAGGGTGAGGCGTTGATCAGGAGATCGCGCGTGCCCGTCGGGTCGGGGCGGATGGCCGAGCAGAACGTGGTGTAGCCCGAGTAACATTCATTGATGATGGACTGCGGATAGAACTGCTGGATCGCGTTCTTGATCTTGGTGTGGAACCAGTCGACCGAGATGGCCATACCGGGCACGTATCGCGGCGTGATGACAGCGCCGACGACGGTCGTATTGGCCGTCTCGGGGCGCAGTCTGGTGTTGCCGGTTGTGGTGGCAAGAACGGTGTTCGTCAGGCCCGTTGCCGGATTAAGCACGCTTGTCGTCTGGGACGTTCCGGCGTTGTAGAGTTCGTTGATGTTGGGCGCGCGGATGTCATGCGACTGCGTGGCGCGGAACAGCACGTCCCGGACCGGCTGCCAGGTGCCACCGATTTTCCATGTCGTGACATAGCCGGAGGTCGAGTAGTCCGTTCCGCGGACAGCGCCGTTGAAAGACAGGCCCTTCGCGAGTGGCACCGCGGTTTCGAGATAGGCTTCCTTGACGTTGTAATGGCCGAATGTCGGGCGGTAATTGCCGACGGACCAGCCCGACTGGTATTCGGTCGGGACATATCCTGAAGAGCGTTCGTCACGATATTCGCCGCCGACGGCCACGTTCACGTCGCCTGCCCATGTTGCGAACGGGATCGTTGAGAGGTTCACGCCCGAGACGATTTCCTGGAACCGCTGGTCGCGCCACGGGGCGTCGAGGACGTATCCGATGGATGAGGAAGACATGACGCCCGTTCCCAGCCAGTCGATCGGGGAGCAGCCATTGCCCGGATTGGTCAGGGATGAGCGGCAGACGATCTGTCCGGCGGAGTTGCGCACGGCGTCAGTCGCATTGGCGATTTTTGCCGTGTTCATGACGTTATAGATCTGCTCGTGCGTATGGGTGACGCCATACTGGCCATAGGCGCTCCATGAGGCGCGTTTGCCGAACATCTCGAAATTGCCTTCGCCGCCGAAGGTGTAACGCTGGACGTTGCGCAGGTTGTCGGTCCGGCGATAGGGCATGTCGAGCGCGGTCGTACCGACGGTGACGTTCGAGACGTTCTGAAGGGCTGCTGCGCCGAGCGCATCGACAAGATAGGGGTTGGTCCCTTTCAGGGACACCGAGCTGATATACTGGGGGCCTGAATTGTAGACGTATTCGCTCTCGTTATAGGCGCCTTCCGCATACAGGGTCATCCAGGGCGCGACGTCGTAGCTCAGGCGTCCGAAGAGATTTTTGCGGTCGCTCTGGGGCTCCAGGCCGATGTTCTTGTTGTTGTTGGCGAGGTTCTGGTCGCCGCCGACCGAGACACTGGACGTTGAGAACGAGCCGTAGTTGTAATGATTGACGCTGCCGCCGGGGCCAAAATAGATCCCGCGCAGGGAGTTGGCCACGCCGCCCGTGGAGGCGTTGATGATGCCGCCGGGCATGACGTTGTTGGTGCCTGCATTGCTGACGCGGAGGTAATAGGGCTGGCCGTTTCCTGCGACATAGTCGGGATTGGCGACGATGCGGCTGCCGTTCACGTTCCAGCTACGGGAGACGTGGAAAATGCCGTCCTGATGGGCGATGTCGCCGCTGAGCAGGACATGGCCTTTTCCGTGAGCGAAGCCGAAGCCACCGGCGATGGCGGCGTGTTCGTTCTCACCGTCGCCATAGTCCGAAATGCCGGAATCTGCGCTGACTTTCAGGCCCGTATAGGTTTTGTCGAGTACGAAGTTCGTGACACCTGCGACGGCATCGGAGCCGTACTGCGCGGACGCACCGCCCGTCACGACGTCCACGCGTTTGACGAGCTGCTGGGGGATTGTGTTGATGTCGACGATGCCGGTGATGGCGGAAGGCGTGATCCGGCGGCCATCCATCAGCACGAGGGAGCGGACGGGGCCGAGATTGCGCAGGTTGAGCGCGTTGATGCCAGCCGTGCCGTCACTCAGCGAATAGGCGGAGTTCTGGGGCGTCTGGCTGCCTGCGAACTGGGGCATCTGGTTGATCAGATCGGCGAGGTTGTTGCTCGGCGCCTGGTTCAGGATTTCCTGCTGGTTGAGGGAGCTTATGGGGGTCGGGGACTTGATGTGCGAGTTCGCGATGTGACTGCCCGTAACAGTAATGACTTCCCGGTTGGAGTCGGTCTGCTTCTGTGTCTTTTTGTGACTTGCAGCAGGCTTCGAAGACTGGGAAGATGCCGCCTTGGAATGGGCGGGATCTGTCACTGTTGCAGCTGCGCAGGCCTGCTGCGGCATCAGGAATGCTGCGCCCGATGACAGGGCCGCAAAGGACAGGAAATAAGACTTCAGGGGCAGTCTGGCCGTCATACCCTTGTTCCCTCGATAAGCGCCGGTGGGCGGTGATGTTTCGGTTTCGAATTAATATGCATGTCTGTCATGCATGCGTCGATTTCGAAACTGCGCGCGCCATATAACCCGAAGTTATGTGCGCGCCATCCCCTGACGTTTCATGAGGGCAACATTTCCCGGATGAGGGGCATGGGGTGGTTCCGAGGTCCCATCCGGCAGGAAGGTCAGTGAGGCTGGACGTCCAGCTTTGCGTCAAGGAAATGCAGCGTCCACAGATAGGCCTGCAACCAGTCCTGTGTTCGCAGGAAGGCGTGGCGTTCACCGGGGAAGACGTGATCTTCAAACGGAATGTTCCGCTCCACGAGCATGCGGGCCAGAAGGACGGACTGTTCGAATTCGACGTTGAAGTCGTCATCGCCGTGGATCAGCAGGACGGGTGAGCGCCAGTGGGCGATGTCGGCGATCGGGGAGGAGCGCCACTCGCTGTCCTTTTCCCGCTGTTTTTCTTCGGGGGAAAGGCCGGAATGATCTGGCTCCGTCATGTCATGGACGCCGTGGAAATCTGCACCTGCTATGAACAGGTCGCTGTTGCGGGCCAGGGCGAGGGCGGTCAGATAGCCGCCCCAGCTTCCGCCCCAGATGCCGATCTTGCCGGGGACCACATCGGAGCGGCTGCGCAGGAACAGTCCGGCTGCGTGAACGTCTTTGTATTCGCTCGCACCTGCACGGCCGATTCCGGGGGCGGTCCGGAAGTCTACGCCGTAGCCGGTGCCGCTGCGGTAATTGACGGCCAGCACGACATATCCGCGCGATGCCAGAAACTGGTTCATGGCATAGGCATTGGAATAATAGCCCATCGGATTGAAGGCCGGGAGCATCTGGCGGCGGGGGCCGCCATGCACGAAGACCAGCGCGGGATGCGGGCCGGGTGTTCCGGCGGGCGGCAGGAACAGTTGTCCGTGAATGTCGCGGCCGTCCTCGCTGCGGAAATGGACGACCTGAGGGTGTGTGAATGTGAAGCCGTTCGGGGCGGCGGGGGTTATGGGGAGGTGCCGGACAGTGTTCTGGAGCACGACCGGATGGGCGGGATGGTCTGTGCTGGTGGCCATCATGGCGATGGCCGGTCCCGCCCGTGTGAGGTCCATGACCTGTTCGTTGGGTGCGCTGAGGGCTACGGGCTGGCTGTTATCGAGGGGCTGGGACCAGGCGCGCCAGTGATCCGGATCGCCGATATTGGCCGTGTAGAGGAGGCGTGTTTCATCCGCTGACAGACGGTAGGATGCGATTTCGGCCTGATCCGGCGTCAGGCAGCGTGGTGTTGCGCCAGAGCCAGAGGTGACGCTGAGGGCGCAGAGGCGCAGCCAGCCGCTGCCTTCCCAGGGGAACAGGAGCTGTCCGCTGCGGGTCCATGTCAGGTCCATGCCTTCGGGCGCCCAGAAGCGGTTTCCCGTGCCTTCCGGTGCGGTCCAGAGCGTGTGCTCCGCGCCGGAGGCGGTGTCATAGACCTGCAGGGACCAGAAATGTCCCTTGCCGCGTTCGGCCGTCATCAGGGGGTGATAGGCCCGGACGAAGGCGATGGCACGGCCGTCTGGCGAGAAGGTCGCGTTCTGGTCGTGGCCCAGTGCGGCGGGCAGGAACATGGGTGCGGCGCTGCTGTTTCTGACGTCCCAGAGCGCGATCAGGCTGTGGGAGCCACGGTCGATTTCGAGCGCGAGGCGGCGGCTGTCCGGAGACCAGTGCAGGGCGGTGACCTCGCCCGGCGTGGTCATGACCACACGCGGCGTCTGGCCCGGCTGTCCAACCAGAAGGGCACCGCCGCGCATGAAGGCCAGCAGGCGTCCGTCCGGGGAAAAGACGGGGCTGTGTCCTTCTCCGGCGGTGGTGGTCCGGCCATCGGGCAGGAGGACACGCACGGTTTCCTTGCCCGGTATGGCCGCGTTGCCGGCATTGGGGGCGTGGTCGTTGGGATATTCCGCATCGCCGCCTTCGACGAAGGCCAGTGTCCGCCCGTCCGGGCTGAGGGCAAGGCCCCACAGATCGGTCCCGTCATCCTGCGTATAGGCCGTGACCCGGCGGGGGGCAGCGCCTCCGTCCGAGATCAGGATGTTGCGGATGCCGTCCCGACGTTCGACCCAGGCCAGACGCGCTGATTTCGCAGCGCCGGTCAGGCCGTTGGCGTAGGGCATGGCCAGAAGGGCACCCAGTTGGGTTTTGTCCTGCATGGGGGCGGCGTTTGCGCCGGAGACTGCGCCAGAGACTGTGGTGGCGAGGAGCGCCGAGGCGGCGAGGAGGGACAGGCGAAGGGTCATGGAATGTCTTTCCCGGCTCCGGCGAGGGCTGTGAAGATCTCTTCCTCGACACGGGTGAATGATGAATAGGTGCCCGGACGTTCCAGTCCGGCGTCGGGGAAGCCGTCTGCGGCGAACAGGAAGCCGTCGCCGGTTGCGGGGTCGTACCAGAAGCCCGAATGCAGCGAATAGGCATCCCCGAGATGACCGGCCAGATCGCCCGAATAGCCTTTATAGGGCCGGGTTTCGCGGCCCGAAGGATCCCGCGCTCCGGTCAGTCGGGCCATGCTCAGGCCGTAGCTGGCGATCGGGTAGGGGCAGTCGCCGTTCTTTCCGTCATACTGCCAGGTGGGGGTCTGCATCAGGGCGATGCTGTGGGCCGAAAGCAGCGTCCTGCCGTCCAGCGTGCCGTGGCCGAGCATGAAGCGGGCCAGCCGGGTCAGCCCTTCCATGGAAATACGCAGGCCGCCCTGGGGGGAAAACAGCGTGCCGTTGGTTCCGGGCGTGTAGGGGGCGAGGGAGGCGGCGCTCCAGCTTGGGGTCAGGGGCTGGGTGTCGGTTTCTGCCTCCCATCCTTTGGGCTGGTGGCTGTAGAGCGTGGCGAGGCGTTCGGGGTGGGGCAGGGCCGTGCGGTTATAGCCGCCGTCGATCCCGAGGGGGGCCAGCACATGCGTCTGCTGGTAGCGGTCGAAGCGTTCGCCGCTGACGCGCTCCATGATCGTGCCGATGAGGCCGTAGCAGAGATTGCAGTAGCTGAACCATGTGCCCGGCGCGTGTCCGTCGCCGTGAGCGAAATGGTAGCCGGGGTCGCCGGGTTTGCGGGTGGTGTCGAAGAACGTGCTGATTTTCTGGTCAGGAGGGAGCGTGTAACTGTCGGCGTCGCGGATGCTGGAAGTGTGGTTGAGCAGCATCCGCACCGTGATGGGTGCCTGGGGGAAATCCGGGTTACGGAGCCGGAAGCCCAGATAGTCCGAGGCATCGTGATCGAGGTCGATCTTGCCCTGCTCGACCAGTTCCATCAGCCCGATCGTCGTGACGACTTTCGAGATTGAGGCGATGCGAAAGAGGGTCTGTGCTCCGACGGGAACCGTTCCGTCCGGGGTGCGTCGTGCAAATCCACCGTAATAGCTGTAGGCGACGCGACCGTGCCGCAGACGGACGGCGGCGATGGCGGCCAGCGGACGGACTTCGCCCTGTGTCAGGATGCGATCCAGCGCGTGGGTGGTTTCGGTGGCGGACTGGGCGTGTGTCTGGGCGTGTGCTGCGGATGACAGGACGGCGATGGCGGCGAGTGTGAGGCGCCTGACGGTCATGGTTGGGCCTCAGGCCGCAGCGTGATGCGGCGGACCGCGGCGGCATCGACACTGTGGGGACTGAAGGACAAAGGCTGCATGGCGCCGCGCAGCCAGACGGGCAGGAAATCGGCGTAATGCGGCGATTTCGGATCGGCGGACTGCCCGGGGAAGTTGAGATACAGCGAGCGGTCCCAGTGGCCGACGTCACACACCATCAGATAGCTGGCACCTCCGGTCGTGGCATAGGCGTCGGTCCCCCCAGTCTGGGGGCTGTACCAGCGGGCCATGACGGTATAGGGGTCGCCGCCGCTCTGGGCGGAAGGGCCGCCGACCGTGGGGAAAGCCGCCGCGATTGCAGGGACGGAAGCGAGCGGATGACGCAGCGTGATGGTATGGAGTGCCCCCCAGCGCCATGCGGCGGGGAGCGGGCCGAGGCGCTTCCGCAACTCCTGAACGGCTTCCCGGAACTGTTCGACGAGCATCCTGTTCCGCGCGCTCACCGGATCTGCGCCAAAGCGGGCATCGGGAGACTGGAATAGGGAGAGCTGAACCGTGGCGTTCACGGGGCCCGGCAGTAGGTCGTGCAGGGCGGCCGGAATGATGAGCGCGTGCAGGGCGCGTTCGAGCCGGGTCCACCAGACTTCATACAGCGCGGCTGCCGCGCTTGAAGCATCCACACGACCGTTCCATGCTTTGAGCACTGCGGCCTCTGCGGCAAGGTCGGGCGGAACGTCGGGCAGGAGCCGGACCATATGCAGGGCCAGCACGGAGAATGTGTCGTGTTGCAGGGCTACGCTGTCGGCGAGGGTCGCACGTGGGGTTGCATCCAGCATCTGGGCCACGCGCTCGTGTCGGAAGCCGTCACGCCATTCGAAGCTGACGCGCCGTTCCTCCACCGGATAGCCGGGGGGCAGGTTCATTTCATTCGACGTTCCGAACCAGCCGCGTGCGGGATTGAAGCTGCTGGGCAGGGCTTCGAGCGGCTGAAGGCCCTGCCAGTCATACCG
The DNA here is from genome assembly GCF_002005485.1 of Gluconobacter albidus. Classification (NCBI taxonomy): domain Bacteria; kingdom Pseudomonadati; phylum Pseudomonadota; class Alphaproteobacteria; order Acetobacterales; family Acetobacteraceae; genus Gluconobacter; species Gluconobacter albidus. Next base: position 380,672 of record NZ_CP014689.1, read on the forward strand.
CCCGTCTCCCGGTGCGGGCATCAGCCCGTCATGTCCCGGCGCACGACGCGGCAGACCGCCTGCGGCCTGCCAGCCGATATTGCCGCTGGTATCGGCATAGGTGAAATTGGTCGGGCTGGTATGGACGCGCAGGGCTTCGCGGAAGCTGGGCCAGTCATGGGCCAGATTGATCCCGATATTCGCCAGAAGGCCGTTCGCACCGGGGGCGAGCCAGGTGGCGGAGACTGCCGTGGCGCGGTTGCGTGCCGGATCGCGCGAGACGACCGGCCCGTGCACGGAATAGAACAGGCTCACCACGCGCTCGGCCTCGCCACGGACTGCAATCCGCGTTTCGACCTGTTCCATGCGTTTCCAGCCGCTCTGATGGGCATAAAGCAGCGGGTCGGTGGGGTTGGTGCGCAGGATGAACAGGTCTTCCTGATCGATATGGAAATTCGTCCGGCCGAAGGCGATCGTCGCGTTATGACCCTGCATGACGCCGGGCATGCCCGCGCCTCCGCCGCCGATCACATCCAGCCCCGGCGCCGTCAGATGGATGACGTGACGCGGGCCGGGCACGCCGAAGGACAGATGCGGGTCGTTGGCCAGAATGGGACGGCCGGTTGCGGTGCGGGAGGGGGCGATGACCCAGGCATTACTGCCCTCATTCCGCTGTCGCGTGCCGTCATCGGCTGCGGCGCGGATGTCGTGGCGGGGCAGCGGGGCCTGAAGCACGCCGAACAGTCCGAGATCGGCTTCGCTGATGGCGGCTGTGTCCAGACCATCCGGCACCCGCAGGTCATGGACGGGTTCCAGCGGCGTGATGAGGGCGTCGTAAGCCAGTGCTCCACGAGCGGCCAGTCGGGCGCGGCGGATTTCGGTGCGGGTGTTGCCGGTAACTTCGGCGCGGATGCGGATCAGGTCCAGCACATCCCAGTGCAGGGGTGTGGTGGCGAAAATGCCGAATTCCGGAGGCAGGAGGGCGGGTGTTGCGCTGACTTCCGCGATGCGCGCATTGATCCCGGCGACATAGGCGCGGGCGCAGTCCTGGGTCAGTTGAGGAAAGGCCGCGAGTTCGTGCTCGGCATCGCCGCGGAACAGCAGCAGCCGGTTGGCCGTGTCGGAAGGCAGGAAGGCCGGGCCGAAGACTTCCGCCAGACGCCCCAGAGACTGGCGATGGCCGAAATCCAGCTCCCACAGGCGATCGCGGGCGATCAGATAGCCGTCTGCAAAATAGGCGTCGGGGATGCTCTGGGCGCGGACATGGGGGACGCCCCAGCGGTCTTCCAGAATTTCGACCGGCTGGCCGAGGCCTGCCAGCCCCTGAAGAGGCGCTGCGGCACGGGCTTTGCGTCCCGGCGCGGACAGGGTGGCGGCGACGCCGCCAAGAAGAACCGTGCGGCGGGTGGCCTGCATAAGAGCCTGTTCCTTTTTCAACTGATGGCGCGGGAATTGCACCCGGCCACGATCTCTTTCAGTCTCAGGGCCGAGCCGACCGAAAGTGTGAAGCCAAGGGCGCCCTGCCCGACATTGAGCAGAAGATTGTCATACCGTGTGCGGCCGATGATCGGAACGCCGGTGGGGGTGGCGGGGCGCAGTCCGGCCCAGGGCGTATCGTCGCCCTGACCCCCTGTGCCTTGGCCCAGCGCGCCCGGAAGCGTTTCGTTCACGAGCGCGCGGAGTTCGCGGAGGCGTTTGGGGTTCAGATGTGTGTCCTGCGCGCCGATATCGACCATCGCGGCAACCCGCAGACGGTCGCCTAGCCCGGCATAGACCACGCGGTTATCGTAATCCGTTACGCTGACCGAAGGGACGAGGCCGGGGCGCGGGCGTGTGCTCAGGCTATAGCCTTTCAGGCCGTAAAGCGGCAGGTCGATCCCTAAGGGGCGGGCCAGTTTGCGGGAGGCGATCCCGGCTGCGAGAACGACGAGATCGGTCTCGAATGGCTTGCCATCAAGCAGGACGGCGCAGCGGTTTTTCGAACCGGCCGTGAGCGCGGCATTGCCGTGGATAAGACGGAAGTTCGGCGCCGCCGCGAGGGCTTCGCGCAGGGCTTCGCAGAACAGGAAGCAGTCTCCGACTTCGTCTTCAGGCGAGAAAATGCCGCCTGCAATCTGTCCGCGCAGACCTGCGAAGGCCGGTTCGATATCGGTGCATTCGGAAGGGGAGAGGGCGCGCTGGCGTTCCGGATCGCTGATGGATTTCGCGGCTTTGCGGAAGGTGGCGGCGTTGCGGTACAGGACGAGCTTGCCCGGACGCCGCCACAGGAAGTCCCGTAAGCCTTCCTCGCGATAGGTCTGAAGTTCCGCCTGTCCGCTGAGGGCCAGATCAAGCAGGACTGCGGCATTGCGACGGTTTGTCTGCCGGTTGCAGGCGCACAGGAACGCGAACAGCCACCGCCACTGGGACGGATCGGCTTTCAGTCGCAGGGAAATCGGGGAGTTGGGGCGGAAAAGCCAGCCCAGGGCGTCTCGCGCGATCCCGGCATCGGCCAGCGGGCTGACATAGCGGTAGCTGAGCTGACCGCCATTCGCGAAGCTGGCTTCCTGCCCGACGTCCTCGCGGCGTTCGATCAGGGTGACGTCATGTCCTTCCCGGACGAGGGCGTAGGCGGCTGTCAGGCCGATAACGCCTCCGCCGATGATGGTGATGGTCCGTTTGCCGGCCATAAAAATCCTGAGCGTCCAGAGGCTGGGCGCGGGGAGATGCTGCGGTCTCCTGCGCCGTTATCATGACCAAAACCTACATTTCCCAAACCGGTCGGGCCAATGCAAAGAGGCCATCCTCCCATAACCTGCGGTTAAGGCGTTGTTTTGCAATGGGAACAGGCAGTCAGGGTTTGGGCGCTTCCGGAGAGGGATGGACTTTTTTCGGGTGCAGATCCTGTGCATCGAAGCTGAAATCGGAGCCGATGACCTGCATTTTCAGACCGCTCACCTGACCGGACAGGTCGCGTTCGAACTGGACGTAGGAATCGTCGTCAGCGTCCTGCGCACGGTCATCCCAGCGGACAGTGAACAGATCATGTGGCAGGGCGGAGAGCGTTCCGGTCAGGCCATCGGCATGGCTGAAAGACATCCGCAGATCCTTTCCCCGGCGGCTGATCGTGATCGGGCCGCGCCAGTCGTCGCGATAGGTTCCGACATAATCCTGCTGCGCCTCATGCGAGAGGGTGATGAAAGGCCGGGCGGGCGAGCCGGGGCCGGTTTCGGCGGCTTTTTTCCTGTCGGCCGCGTCTTTGGCATTCTGTGCGTTCTGGAAATACGTGACCCAGTCCGCACTTTTGCCGTTCGCCACATAGGCGCTGAGTTCCGTCGCGATGGCGAAAGGGGCCGCGTGACTGTAATGGTTGGTCAGAACGATAATGGCTGATTTCCGTTCTGGCAGGAACGTCACATAGCTGACCATGCCGCTGATGGTGCCCGTGTGCCAGACGCGTTTGAGGCCGAAGAAATCCTCCATGAACCAGCCGTAACCATAGGCGCGGAAATGGGTCTGTGTGGCTTCTGCCGTGTCGGGCAGCGGCAGCAGTCCGTGTGGTGCCCAGAGCGCATCGCGGCTGGCCTGACTGAAGACCTGCCGACCGTTCGGGGCGCGGCCCCCATTGAGATAGGTCTGGGCCCAGCGCGTCACGCCATCGGCGCTGCACCAGATGCCGCCTGCCGGGGCCACGCCGGGCAGGCGCAGGGCGCTGCGGTCTGGCAGGATGCTGCTTTCGCCTTCGCCGATGGCCACGTTCGTCTGCCCTTTGACGGGCGGTGTGCTCTGACAGGCGGGAAGGTCCGCGGCATCAATCAACTGCTTCTGGACGACCTCTTCCCAGCTCTGGCCCGTCATGCGTTCCACGAGAGCGCCGGCCACGACGTACAGAAGATTGTTGTAGGCGTATGTGCTGCGAAAAGGGGCCGTGAAGGGCATGAAGGGCAAGCCCGCCAGAATTTCCGGGCGGGTGAAGGTGCTGTGTGAAAACAGCATCAGGTCTCCAGCGCCCTGTCCCATGCCGCTGTGATGCGTCAGCAGGTCCGAGACGCGGAAGTCCCGCGTGATGGCGGGGTCGGTCACGCGGAATTCCGGCATATGGTCGATCACGCGGTCATTCCATCCCAGTCTGCCCTGATCCACCAGTTGCGCCAGTGCGGTTGCAGTGAATTCCTTGGTGTTGGAGCCGATGGCAAACATCGTGCGGCTGTCGACCGGTGCGCTCGCGCTGTCCTGGGTGCGTCGTCCATAGCCGCGGCTGAACACGACTTCGCCGTCCTGCACTACGGCCACTGCAATTCCAGGCACGTTAAAGGCCGAGCGGGCGCGTTCCACCGTGTTGGTGATGACCTGCTCGGTCAATCCCGCCGGTAGCGTTGCGGCGTGGGTGGCGTATGCCGTGCAAAGAAGGAGCGCTGCCGGGATGGCGCGCATGAGGGACTGTCGGAGAGGCTGGATCATGGACGGCTCTGGGTGCGGTTTTCCGGCTCCGGACCAGGCGGAAGCCGTGACGAAAGATGCCCGATTCAGAGCATGAAATGCTGCGCCTGTCCTGCCTTAAGATGCGGGGTGTCCTTAACTCCGGGTTAAGCGGCGTCCGTCATTTTTTCAGAGCGCGCAGATCGACGTCCAGTTCGCTGCGGAGCAGGGCAAGGATGTCCTGCGAAATATGTGACAGCGCATGATCGGCCCGGAACAGGACGGTACAACTGACGCTCAGGGGCGGAGAGAGGGGGCGGGGCGGGGCCAGTCCCGGATGGTGCAGGGCCGTTACGGCATCCACGATGGCGCATCCTCCCCCGAGGCGCACGAGTTCGGCGGCCATGAAATGGGTCCGGACCCGCACATGGGTCTTGGCCGGAACGCCGGCTTCTTCGAGCAGCATGTCGAGCATGCGGGCCGTGGGATCGTTTTCGCTTAGGCCGATATAGCGCTCGGGATTGATGTCGGTGACGCTGACGGGGCCTTCGCCGTCCTCGCCGTCGATCATCATCAGCGGGATGTCCGCAAGATGCAGCGCCGTCATCCCTTCGGATGTGTAGTCGCCGAAGACGATCCCGAGATCAAGGTCATGGTTCATGATGCGTGAGACGATTTCGGTGCCGTGCATGGCATCAATCGTCAGTTCCATGCCGGGGTGATCCTTGCGGTAACGCTGCACCACGCGCGGTACCAGACTCAGGCCCAGACTTGGGACGCATCCGATACTGATCGAGTGTCCGTCGCGCGCATAGCGCAGATTGTCGGTCAGGCGCTTGAGATCGGACAGTTTTTCAAAAATGGCGTTGACATGCGGCAGCATGATGCGGGCTTCCCGCGTCGGAACAAGCCGTCCTCCCGCCCGCTCGAACAGGGCAAATCCCAGCGACTGCTCGGCGTAGCGCAGGACCTTGCTGGCGGCCGGTTGTGAGACATGCAGCAGTTCCGCGGCACGTCGCAGCGAACCCGTCGTCATGATCGCATAAAAAACTTCGATCTGGCGCAGGCGCATTGGCGGTCCTTGTTCTGAAGGCGGGGTTTCTGAATGTTTCGCGGCGGCACCAGATGGGGCATCCGGAACCTTCCGGATGAATGAAACCCTTTTTACGTTTCTTTTGCAAAAGGAGATGTGGCTGGGGGCATTCTTCAGCAAAGCCCATAACCTGAGGCTATGCTTTGCGGGTTTTTTGAGAATTCCATTTCCATCCGGCTTCCCTGATGCTCATTGCCTCATGAACTCCCTGTCCCAGCCGGAAGGTTTTACGATGCCTCTTCTTTCCCGTCGGCATGTCATGGCAGGAGGCGCGTCCGTTGTCGGCCTTTCCAGCCTCTCCGCCTGCGCGACCAGACCTCTTTTCAACCCTGATCTGGATGCTGACGTCCGTTCCATTCCGGTGATCCGGGCGCGGACGGACAGGATCGACCGGATTACGGTTTGTCTGCGTCCGTTCAGGGCTGCCGGGCCACGTCTGGAGGTCGATCATGTGGGACACAAGACGGTCGTCCATAATTACGGGCATGGGGGAAGCGGCTGGTCGCTGTCCTGGGGCAGTGCGAAGCTGGCTGTGGAGCGGGCATTGCCTGTCAGTCGCAATATCGGGGTGATCGGATGTGGCGCGATCGGGCTGACGACGGCCATCGTTGCCCAGCAGGCTGGCGCGCAGGTCACGATCTATACCGAGGCTCTGCCGCCGTTCGTGCGTTCTTCACGGGCGTCCGGGAGCTGGACGCCTTCCTCCCGTATTGCCCGCGCAGACGCCGTTACGCCGGAATTTGCCGCACGTTGGGAGACCATGGCCCGGTATTCATTCTCCTGTTACCAGAGCCTTCAGGGGCTGCCGGGAAATCCGGTGGAATGGGATACGTTCTATGGACTGCATTCCCGTGAACCCGCGGCTCCGCATGCCGATCCCATCGGTTTTGCCAGACTGGACGAGCGTATCCGGGACATCGAACCGCAGGGAGACCTGATCCGGGTGGACGACAGTCGGCTTCCCTATTCGGAAGTACACAAAAAGCCCAATCTGATTTTCAATGTGGCCAGTTATTCGGATTACCTGATGCGGCAGTTTCTGGAGCGGGGCGGCAGGGTCAAGGTCCTGACCCTTCATCACCCGTCGGAACTGACGGCTCTTCCGGAGCCGGTTTTCATCAACTGTACCGGGTATGGTGCGCGGGCACTTTGGAATGACACCAGCATTGTTCCCGTGCGCGGACAGATTGCATGGCTTATTCCCCAGCCGGAGGCGCTGTGCAGCATGAGTTTCGAGAATGTTTATGTCGTTTCCCGAAGAGATGGCATCGTTGTCCAGTGGCTGGGTGACGATATGGGGTTCGGTTACGACAATACGGACGAAACGCCGGATCTGGCCGAGGCGAGACGCAGTGTTTCGGTAATTAACGGGCTCTATCGGAGGATGGGGTACAGGATTTGAATATTTTTCGGCTATGCGTCTCAGACGGGAGAGAGGGCTGCTCTCGGCCTGGGGCGTGAAAACCATGAATTGCTGGAACGAATGGGTGGGGTCGAGCCCTATCCGTGTTCCAGTCGCAATTTCAGCGGAGCATGAAGCGGGTTCTGGAAATTCGGAATTTTCATTGCCCACAACAGTCTTTTTTATTCTGGTGCCCGGTCCAGAATTCGTCCCCGCCGCCTAAGAGCCAGTGTACAGTCAGCCGATCTCGGGTGCGAGATTTTGGCGCCGAGCCTGTGTCGGCTCTCCCAGATGTTCGCGCATCCATTTGGCCTCCTCGCTTGGGGTGCGATGAAAGTGACGTTTGAAGTCCCGGCTGAACTGGGCGGGGCTGGCATAGCCAACTTCGGCAGCAATCATGGCCATCGAACTCTTACGCCGTGCAACCATCAACCGGGCTTCGTGTAGCCGCAAAGCCTTGATGTATTGGATTGGAGTTGTTCCAGTGAGGGCCTTGAAGTCGGCGTGATAGGAAGGAACGCTCATACCGGCCTCGGCAGCCAGTTCTGGTACCGACAGTCTGGCATTATAGCGTTCGCGGATCAGCGTCAGGCTGTGTACGATCCTGTCTGTCGTGTCGTTGCCACGCAGCGCTGCCATCAGGGCGTTCCCCTGTGGACCTATCAGGACACGATAATGCAATTCCCGGAGTAGCCCCGGACCAAGAATGGCAAGTTCCTTCTGATGGTGGAGAGCGTGAAGCAGACGCTGGAGCACATCCGCAATGGAAGGCATCATCCGACTTGAAACCATGCTTTTTGCTCGCACTCCCCCGTCATGACCAACGTGTCCCTCCAGGGCTCTCACAATTTCAGCGGCCAGACGCAGGTCAAAATCAAAGTAGATGGCCAGCAGAGGTTGGTCGGAACTGGCCTGCGACGCCATCCGAAAAGGTACGGGAACCGAAACTGCAAGGTAATGGTCGGCGTCATAGCGGTAGACCTCGCTATTGAGGAAACCTTGTTTGGCCCCTTGCAATACAAAGACTGCACCAGGGCGATAAAGGACTGGCACATCTTCAAGAACGGTCTCGGAACGCAGGATGCGGATACTGGGCAAAAGCGTGGCGTTGTAACCCGTTCGCGGTGCGAGCGCGGCGGCTAGAACAGGGAGAGCAGAGGGTGTGGAATGAGGGATCATAGAATCAGGCAAGAATATCAGAGGAACCGCAATAGATAGCGCATCATTTCAATATTATTGGTCAAGGCATGAATGCAATCAAACAGAGCAGAGCCATGACAAAGAAGACTTTTTTCATCACAGGCGCCAATTCAGGCTTCGGGTTGGCCATCGCACAGGCTGCCCTTGGAGCAGGTCATCGGGTGATTGGTACAGTCCGTTCGCAAACCGCAAGAGCGTCGTTACTGGAGCAATTGCCGGATGTTTGCGTGGTCCTGTGTGACGTCACCGAGTTCGATCGTATTCCCGCCATCGTCGCACAGGCAGAAGAAGATCACGGTCTGGTTGACGTACTCATCAACAATGCCGGGTATGGCCATGAAGGTATTCTGGAAGAATCCCCTTTAGAGGAAATGCGCCACCAGTTCGACGTGAATGTCTTCGGAGCTGTTGCCGTCGCCAAAGCCTTCCTGCCCCACTTTCGCGAACGTCGTCGCGGGTTTATTGTAAACGTGACATCAATGGGTGGTCTGATCACCATGCCGGGTTTGGCGTCTTACTGTGGTAGCAAATTCGCTTTGCAGGGCATTTCGGAGGTCATGCGCGCGGAAATGGCGCCCTTCGGCGTTCATGTCACCGCACTGTGCCCCGGATCATTCCGCACAGACTGGGCCGGGCGTTCGATGGTGAGGACTGAGCGCTCGATCGGAGACTATGATACTCTGTTCGAGCCGATCCGGGCTGCTCGACACGAGAAGAACGGCAGACAACTGGGCAATCCGGCGAAACTCGCCGCGGCAGTGCTTCAGTTGGTTGCGTCGGACACGCCTCCACCTCAACTCCTTTTGGGGAACGATGCTCTGCAACTGGTGCGTGACCGTCTTTCTCGTCTGGAAAAGGAAATTGCGGATTGGGAAGAATTAACCCGATCAACAGACGGCTGATCCTTCCGGAAAGCGGTGGTCGACGACATCAGGTTTGATTTTGTCGATGCCGGGCTTCTCGCGGCAGACCTCACGCGCTCGGAAGGAGCCCGGAGCCGATAATTTCCACCAACCAGTCGACGAAGACACGCACACGCGGAGAAAGTTGTCTGTTGCTCGGATAGAGCACCGAGAGCGGCGTGGGTGTCGGTGGAAAATCGGTCAAAACCTCAATCAACCTGCCAGTCGCAAGATCATCAATGAAGCGGTAACGTGGGGCCTGCACGAGGCCAAAGCCTTGCCGCGCGGCCGCGGCACTGGTTTCAGCGCCACTGACCAGGAGTTGCGTCGGCAGTATGATTTCGATCACTTCGTCTCCGCGCGTGAACTCCAGCGGCAGGGGCTGGCCGGTGCGCGACGATACGAAACCGATCATCTGATGGCCTTGAAGGTCCTCCGGTGTCGTGGGCATTCCATGCCGCGCCAGATAGTCCGGACTGGCCACTGTGATTTCTTCCATCACCCCCAGGGGGCGGGCCACCATGTCGCTGTCAGCAAGAGGGCCGGCCCGCACGACGCAATCCACACCCTCCCGGACCAGATCGACAAACCGTTCGCCCTCTCCGAGATGGACGGTCAGGGCAGGATGCCGCATGAAAAACTCGGGCAGCGCCGGCAGCAGGATGGTGCGCGCGAGGTAGCCGACGACGTCCACGCGTAAAATGCCGGAAACAGTTCCAGCCGCTTCACGGTCCGCGTCCTCGAGATCGGCCAGGATCGCGATGCAGCGCCGATAATAGGCGGTTCCTTCCACCGTGGGCCGGACGTGCCGGGTCGAACGTTGTAGCAATCGGGTGCCAAGCCTGCTCTCCAGCGCCTTGATCGCAGCGGTCGCGACAGGTCGTGAAACACCACATGCGGCTGCCGCAGCACTGAAGCTGCCGCGATCAACAATGCGGATAAAAAGATCGAGCGTGGCAAGCCTGTCCATGGGATTGTTCCATGATGCAAAACAATGCTTTCGGAAAGGATGATCTTATCGAACGGGCGATGGGATGAGCAATATGGGGTTCCCACCAAACGGAGAGTCCCATGCCTGAAGTCAAAACAATTGCCCTCGTCACAGGTGGAAGCCGAGGCCTCGGGCGTTCGACGGTCGAGGCGCTTGCACGACGCGGTGTTTCATCGATCTTCACCTATCACGCCAACAGGGCTGCTGCTGACGCGGTTGTCGCCAGCGTAGAACGCAGCGGAGCCCGCGCTGTGGCCTTGCCACTCGACACTGGCGATGCTCATACGTTTCCGCCCTTTGCCAATGAAATTCAACGTGTGTTGGGCGACTGGGGGGCTGAGCGTTTCGATTACCTCATCAACATGGCAGGGACGTCGCATAGCGGTCTGTTCGGCGAGGTGACGGAGGAAGATCTCGACGCAGCTTATCGTGTTCACGTGAAAGGCCCGTTCTTTCTAACGCAGGCGCTACTGCCATTGATCGCGGATGGCGGCCGGATCGTGAACATCTCTTCCGGGCTGACCCGTTTCTCTTACCCTGGCCGGATCGCCTACGCCTCTATGAAAGGGGCGGTGGAAGTCATGACACGTTACATGGCAAAGGAACTCGGCCCACGCCGTATTGCCGTCAATACAGTTGCACCCGGTGCCATCCAGACGGATTTTTCAGGCGGTGTGGTGCGGGACAATCCGGACGTGGCCCGGCACATCGCGGAAGCAACCGCACTTGGGCGCCCTGGAGTGCCGGATGATATCGGCCCGATGATCGCCTCGCTGCTGTCCGAGGACAATCGCTGGGTTAATGCACAACGGATCGAGGTCTCCGGCGGCCAGGCTATCTGAGTGCGAACAGCCAGCTTGAGGGCATTTGTCATAAACTGGTAACAGGCTGAGAAAATTCTTCCCGATATTGTGGTCGTGGCTGCGCTGTATGGCTGTTCGTAGTCGGAATATTTGTCGATGAGCAGTAATGTCATGACCGACGGCAGGTAACCGCTTTCAGGAAATGCCGCGAGTTTCCTGTATGCCCGAGATGAGGGCGTGAGCGGACTTCTTTTTTCCATGTAATCTGGTGCCGGGCGATAAAGCGTCACAGCGTGCCGACTGCGACATGGTGGCCACCATCGGCCAGGCGGCACGTAGATCCAGAGACAGTGTACGTGATGACATCCAGCGCCGGCCTCTATTTCGGCCGTTATCTTGAATCAGATCACCGTCAGGTTGGGAATCCCTTGCGATTCAGTTCGCGCAGAAACCGCTCTGAACATCTAGGGCGTCCGACTGGGCTTCGGTCCCGAAATAGTCGGCGGTAAGCGTGTGGGCAGGTGGGCCTCGAACTCGGCCGCCGCGCCGTTCTCGCTGTCCTTGATCTTGCTGAACCGCGTGCCCGGCGGCAGCAGGATCTCGCCTTCATGGGTATAAGTGCTGACTGGCCGCGTATCGACCGGGAGGATCGCATCTTTGTCCCTGACGATCCTGATCTTCTCGGCGACCTTGTCCGGCCCGAGACGACTAAGATCGGTTGCCACCGACGTGCTGGTCGGGTTGTGCTTGGTCAAGCTCCCGCCCGCGTGTAGCGCGTCCTCCCCGGTGCCGGCGTGGACCACGCGATGGACAGTTGTTCCTTCGAAGGCCGGCATGCTGTGCCAGTGCTGCTTCAAAGAATTGAGGCTCGCCACACCGTCGGCGATTTCATGAGGCTGCATTGGACGATTCAGTTTGGTGGTACGGTCGTATTTGGTAAATTTGTTCGCAATACCCGTCACATTCTCATACTTCTCCCGTGTGTAGGCACCGAAGACAGGGGCGGCCGTATCGAGATCGGTATGTTTCTGCAGATCGATTTTCGGCATCGTGCCGAAGTAATTCAGAACTTGAGCGCGATGCTCTGGCATCTGCCCATGAGTAAGCTTGTCGTAAGTCTGTCCAGCATCGACGTCGTGCATCTTTCCGGACAAGGCGCTGTTTATCGCCGCCGTGCGCTGCGTCGCCGACCATTCGGGGTTGAGGAACGAAAGCGTCGGCGTCCTCTTCGTGGTTTCCCGTTGCACCATTGCCGAGACGGAAGCCAGCGTCTGGTGCAGGTTCTGCTGTTCGGTTCGCGCGATTTTCTCCCTCGTAGAGAGGGGCGCCTCCTGCTTCATCATCAAGGCGAATTTATCTGCCGACCCGGCGTCTGCCCTGACGGGAGTCCCTTTAGAGGAAGGCGGCGCGGCTGCCCCCCGATCGACGCTAGCGTCACGGCCATCAAGGCGGGGTGGCAACATGCGGCGTGCATCCTTATCGGTATTCGGTTCCGTATCTTGGCCCACGAGCATAGGCGCACAGCCTTACTTGAACCTGACCCGGCATGCGGCCGATACCCGACAGTGTGGGCATGCGGACAGCCAGGACCCAATGACCGTCATTCGCCTAGGCCTTCGAGATCAGGGGAGCATAAGCTTGCCTGTTACGAAAAGAGAATGATAATGCCGGGAAGGTCTTTCATGCCTCGATCAATGCCAGCGATCAGGAGTTAGGCGAGATCGCTGTGCAGGCTCTCAATGTCTGCCAGTCAAACTCTCTGCAAACGTCTGCTTCTGGGCATTCCAATCGGTATGCTCATGTCTGGCATGAGGCAGTTGCCGCCTGTCTGTTCTGGTTCTCTTGAGCAGACAGTCGAATTAGGGGGAAGCGGCATGTCCGGTTTCGGAAGTGCGTGAAAGAAACCGGACGTCGATGATCTATGTCTTGCTGCCGAGACGATCCTGCGTTTTTGTCTCGAAATCGGAAGCGTCGTGACGTTCATGAAGCTGGCTTGAGAGATCTCCGGATGTCCGGTTGACCATACGACCACGCTGAACGGCAGGTCGTTCCAGAAGTCGGTCCGCCCATGCCCTGAGATGGGGATAATCCTGAACGCTCAGGAACGTGGCAGCATCATTATAGAGCCAACCCTCTACCAGGCCACCATACCACGGGAAAATGGCCATATCGGCAATTGTATAGTCTTCGCCAGCTATGAAAGGGCTTTCCGCGAGACGCCGATCAAGGACATCCAGTTGTCGCTTGGCTTCCATGGCAAACCGATTGATTGCGTATTCGATTTTCTCTGGCGCATAAGCATAGAAATGCCCAAATCCGCCGCCGAGATAAGGTGCACTGCCAACCTGCCAGAAAAGCCAGTTCAGGCACTCTGTCCGATGGACGATATTTTTGGGAATGAAGGCACCGAATTTTTCCGCGAGATACAGCAGGATTGACCCGGATTCAAAAACGGCCAGAGGCTGATTGCCGCTATGATCGACCAGGGCCGGAATTTTGGAATTCGGATTGATCTCCGTAAAGCCGGAGCCGAACTGGTCCCCTTCGCCAATGCGAATAAGCCATGCGTCATATTCGGCCTGCGTATGACCGGCAGCAAGCAGTTCCTCAAGCAGGATCGTGACTTTGACGCCATTGGGTGTGCCAAGGGAATAGAGCTGGAGCGGGTGTCGGCCAACGGGCAGGGTCTGCTCGTGGGTGGCGCCGGCAGTCGGGCGGTTCGTACTGGCAAATTTACCGCCACTTGGTGCCGTCCATGTCCAGACTTTGGGGGGTGTATAATCGGAGGGTCCGCTCATGAGATTGTTCCTTTTGACACCGGGGAGAAACTGGTCGGATACATGGCCTGACGCGCGTCTTGATCCATGACGGTCTTGAATGCGTGCCCGTTCATGATGGCATGGGCACGCTCGACTGTTGGACGAGCGTTCATCATGTCCATAAAACGGGTAAGATTGGGCCAGCGTTCAAGTGGCTCGTCTTTACCTTTCATGACCCGTGCTGCCCGGTCCAGCCAGCCCCATGCTGACATATCCACAATCGTATAACGGTCGCCGACAATGAAAGATCGCCCCTCCAGGTGATCGTTCAGGACCTGATAATGCCGCTCCACTTCACGACGGTATCGATGGACCGCATAGTCCAGACCTTCCGGTGCGGCATGCTGGAAATGCACAGCCTGTCCTGAGAAGGGGCCAAGACCCGTTGCAACAAACATCAGCCAGGACAAAAGCTGGGGGCGATCCTGCGCCGTTCCGAGGAACTCTCCTGTTTTCTCGGCCAGATAGAGAAGGATGGCCGTGGAATCGAACAGGACTGCGGGACTGCCCTGTGGACCATCCGTGTCTATGAGAGCAGGAACCTTGCCATTGGGATTGATGGCCCGAAACGCGGCATCATGCTGGGCACCACGATAGGTATCGACCGGTATGGCTTCGAAAGCCATGTCCGTTTCAGCCAGAAATAGCGCAATTTTCGCCGGGTTCGGACCGGGACCATAATAGAAATGGATCATGTGCCGCTTTCCTTGAATTCAATGCTGGGAGAGTTCCCGTGCTGAGGGCGCCCGGACGTCGCTCCCATACAGTCGACAGGGCTATGTCCAGACGCTGGAACATGGATGTTTAACCGGCTGACGATCGCTTTGCTTTTCGAAGTGCTGGCAGCATGTCTTCCGGCTCCGGGCGTCGGGTATAGTCCGGATTGACCTCGGCATAGAGGATTACGCCGTCCTGCCCGATGACGAAACGGCCAGGCATCGGCAACGTCCAGCTCTCATCGGCATTGAAAGACGGAAGATCGTTTTTCAGGTTGGTGTAGAGGTCCACGAGATAGTCTGGCAGGGCAAACCGCAGACCGAACTCTGACGCAGTTTCGTTATGCGGATCTGACAGGATGGGGAAGTCGAGATGGTTCTGACGGACCGACTTGCGGCTGTTCACGGCCGTCTGCGGTGAGATGGCAATCAGGCTTGCGCCGAGCTCACGGAAAGACGGAAGTGCAGCCTCAAGAGCCTGAAGCTCCATGTTGCAGTAGGGGCACCACACACCACGATAGAAACTGATGACCAGTGGGCCTTTTGACAACAGATCTGCGGAGGACACCGGATTGCCCTCCGGGTCGTTCAGAGTGAAGGAAGGAGCCTGGTCACCGGCTTTGAGCGCATTTTCCGCTGCACCCGAAGCGATCAGTTCAGCGGTTGCACGGTGCATGACCTCAATCACCGAAGCCGGAACATTGTAAGGCGGGTTACCCGCTTCGAAATCAGCCTTGAAAGCGTCGAGTTTTGTTTGAAGAGACATTGGTATTTCCTTTGAAATGAAGCAATGCCTGACGTTAGGGCCGCTGGTTTTTTCAGGGATGACGGCATGGAGGACTATTGATCATTCCATGTCGGAATGGCTGTCAGTCAGAGATATTGGCGCGTGGGTAATCGGTGTATCCGTGCGCCCCGCCGCCACTGGCTCTGCCTCCAAGATCAGCTTCGTCCCCTTATTTGAAAACCAGTCGCTGAGGCGAGCGGCCGGAATTGTGAAGAATGAATGCGGATATAATGAAGGATATGGTGGCAAAGCGATCAACCTGCTTCATTCTTAAACTTCGCAAGTTCCGATACGCGTGCGGCCTTCCACCGCTGGAGCAGTCGGTGGCGAGGCTCACCTATCTGCTCAGCCAGAATTTCGACCGCGTGTATCCGGTCCGTACGGAAATGCCGGAATCCCTGTCGCAGTTCGCACCAGGCAATCAACATGCGTGTGATATCCGAATAACCTAGAACCACCGGCCATATTATGCGCTCGGTTAGCTCCCCCTGTTGATCGCGATAACACAAGCGCAGCTTAACCCCGACACGGATTGCCGCTCGCAGGCTCGCTGCATCGGCCGTGTCTTGTAATGCCTCCAGAGACGGCTGTGCGTGTGTGCTCGGAGCGCTGATAAACGACTGCATGGGCTTGGGAACGATCGCTGAAACCTTGGACAGAACGTCCAATGCGGCGCGTGACAGCGTTGTGTCACCATGGGCCGCTACCCACTGTGCGCCCAGAACAATCGCTTCAAGTTCAGTCGGAAGCAGCGCGAGCGGCGGCATGTCATATCCGGTCCCCAGTACGTAGCCAACGCCAGCTTCGCCTGAAATGGGTATGCGCTGTCCCGTCAGATGCGCGATGTCGCGGTAGACCGTACGGATCGAGACTTCCAGTTCGTCGCCCAGCATCCGCGCCGTGACAGGGCGAGATGAGCGGCGCAGGATCTGGATAATCTGAAAGAGACGATCAGTGCTGCGCAAAGGCTTTTACAATCATGCTGACAGAATGCTGTCAGCATGATTGTGCCAAAAGGTGGAGAGCACAACCTCCACAGGAACTGACCAATGAAGTTTGCCTCTATCCGCCTGATTGCCGCCGATATTACCAGTATGGTGGCCTTTTACGAACTGGTGACCAGACAGTCTGCTGAATGGCTTTCCCCCCAGTTTGCTGAAATCGTAACTCCTGGCGCGACGCTTGCGATTGGAAGTGCTGAGACAGTAGCGCTGTTCATGGAAGGGAGTGCTGAACCCGGTGTAAATCGCACTGCTGTCCTGGAGTTTAGGGTCGATGATGTGGATTCTGAGTTCACGCGTCTGAAAGGAAGGGTAGACGTTGTGATCGAGCCGAAACTTCTGCCTTGGGGGAACCGCACGGTCCAGTTTCGTGACCCCGAGGGCACAATCATCAGCCTGTTCACGCCCGTGACTGAAGCCGCCCGCGCCCGCTTCGGAAGCCGCTGATAAAGCACGGTCCCGCAGATGTATAACTCCGTTTGACCGTATATGCCGGATTCTTGCCCGTGGCGAGCTACAGATCGTGCATGTGCAGATTCTCTGCCTCTCGTCCATCAGAGCCATTGGAGAGAGTTGAATGAGACTTATGAGCGCCAGGATATGAATATGCCCAGATTGGACACGAATGAGTTGGTCGTCATCACAGGGGCCTCAAGCGGCATCGGAGCTGCAACGGCTCGAGAAATGGCCCGTCGAGGATTTCATGTCCTGGCCGGCGTTCGCCGCGAAGAAGATGCTGCTGCATTACGCGACCAGAATATTGAGCCCCTGATCCTGGACATCACGAATAAGGATCATGTTCAGGCCCTGACGGATCGGGTTCAGAACGATCCCGCAGGCAGGGTGTTAAGAGCTCTCGTGAACAATGCCGCCATCGGTGCGAACGCGCCTGTCGAGGTTTTTCCCCTGGAAGCTTGGCGGCAGCTTTTCGAGGTTAATTATTTCGGACACATTGCGGTTACGCAAAAGCTTTTGCCGGCCTTGATCCGCAGCAAAGGGCGGATAGTTAACATCAGCTCGGTCGGCGGAACCATCGCAATGGCGACTTATGGAGGAGCGAAATTCGCCCTCGAGGCGTTGAGCGACTCTTTGCGACGCGAAATGCTGCCGTTCGGGGTCGACGTCATCGTGATCGAGCCAGGTGCAATCAAGACGAAAATATCAAGCCGCGCGATCGCCACAGCCAACAAAGTTGCAGCCACCATGACGTTGGAACAGCGCGAGCGCTACGGCGACCTGATACATGCCGTTACTGCTCAGGCAGCCGAGGCGAACGAAAATGGGCTTACCGCTGACGCAGCAGCCCACGTGATCGCTTCGGCCATGACAGTCCGCAAGCCGCGCACGCGGTACGGTATCGGAAGGGAGGCATCCATGATCGGCATCATCCGGATGCTCCCAGACCGGGTTGTAGATCGCATCCTCGCATTCGTCCTTCGCCGCTACATGCCTAAACCGAAACGCTCAGCACAGTGAACGAATACATTCGCCCTAACAGCTTTGTCACTTAGGCTCGCAATACTCTTCGGCTGCCCTTGGGGAGAGGCGAAGAACCGACTGTCTCTCTCCAGCAGTCAGCACGCATCTTTCGATTTTTGTCCACACCAACGGAGCATTTGATGTCAGCGATCAAGAGCTTTCTGCCGAGATAACATGTCACGAACGCGTAGACCTCTTCATGCCGGTCCATCGTGAACGAGAATAATGACGAGAACACAACCCCGCCAGCGTGGCCCGGGAGCGCCAAGCTGCGCCTTCAGGCTGAGAAATCCATCAGCGTCAAGCGAAACCGTGGATTAGCCTGCCGAAAGTGACCGTCCTCAGCAAGCGAGGACTTCGCGGCAAACTGTCTGGACTGTGTCGCGAAGCCAGCGATGGGCAGGGTCAGCGTCCAGCCTGGGATGCCACATGGCGGAAATGGCGATTTCAGGCGTTTTAATGGGAAGCTGGAACAGTCTCAGGCGTGATATTGCTGCATCAGCTTTTAAAAGGCCTGCGAGACACGACCGCGGGACATGCGTCACCAGATCCGATTGTCGCACGATCTCGAGCGCGTCGGGAAAGCCCGGCACGACGACCGAGACGGTGCGTTGGTATCCCAGTTGCTCCAAGGCATCATCAACCGGCCCCCTGAATGTTCCGCGTCGTGAGGTCGCGACATGGCCGCATGCGGCATAGCGCGCGATACTGATATCCTCGTCCAGAAAAAGGACGTGGCCGACGCGTGCCACGCCGACGAACATATCCCGGAACAGGAGCCGACTTCGGATTTCGGGCGCAGATGTGCCCCGGACACCGATCTCCAGATCAAGCTGTCCCTCCCGCAATGGCAACGCGTCCTTGTCAGGCTTGGGCGCAAACCGCAGGCGAACCCGTGGTGCTTCTTTCAGGATGGTTGTCACCAGCGGCGCTGCAACAATATTCAGAAAGCCTTCATTGGCGCGAAGGGTGAATGTCCTTTCCAGCGCTTTCAGATCCAGTTCCCCATGCCGAGGGCGTAGGACGTCCTGCACGTCCTGGGTCAGGACATGAACGCGCTCGCGGATACCTACTGCATAGGGTGTGGGCACGAGATGCCGCCCCGCCCGCACCAGTAACGGATCGCCGGTGGTCGAGCGCAGCCGTGTCAGGGTGCGACTCATGGCGGACGGACTGAGCCCGAGCCGGCGGGCCGCGCCAGTTACGCTGGCCTCGTCGAGCAGCACATCGAGCGCTGTCAGAAGGTTGAGATCCAGGTTTTCCATGCACTGAGCCTATCGACAATGACCGGCGACAGATAGCGTCGCATGCAATGATACTTTGATCTTCATGCGTCTGGCGCCTGCTCTGGTTCCACACCTATTTTCGATGACGTGAAAACAGGCATGTCCGTCGGGATGGCAGCCTGTGGAAAGGAACCATTCCATGAAGTTGATCGGTATCGAAGAACATTTCCTGACCACCGAAGTGAAGGACGCCTGGTCTGCCATCGGTCTTGAAGCCGCTGATCCAAGCGTTGCGTTCCATGGGGGACCGCTTGAGAAGCGGCTAGCTGATCTCGCCGAAGAACGACTGTCCCTCATGGACGAAACAGGGCTGGACGTTCAGGTGCTTTCGCTCACTACACCATCACTGCACGATCTTGGACCCAACAGTGTCGATCTGGCGCGCCGTGCCAATGATGCCGTGGCAGAAGCGGTATCTCGTCATCCGGATCGCTTTCAGGCGCTGGCAACGCTGCCCGTAGCGATGCCCGACGAAGCCGCACTGGAACTCGAACGCTGCGTCAGGACGCTCGGCTTCAAGGGAACGATGCTGTGTGGGCGGGTAGGCCATTGCAACCTGGACCATACTGATCTGCTCCCGATCTTCCAGAGTGCGGCTGCATTGAAGGCGCCGATTCTGCTTCATCCCAGAGCGCCACAAAAAGATGTCCGGGATGCCTACTACTCCGGATTTAGCCCACAGGTGGATGCTGCGTTTTCCTGTTTCGGTCTCGGGTGGCATTACGATGCTGGCATCCAGTTTCTTCGTCTCGTGCTGGCGGGCCATTTCGATCGCTTTCCGGATTTGCAGGTTATTCTGGGCCATTGGGGCGAATTGGTCCTGTTTTATGCCGAGCGTATTGCGAACATGGATCGTGTGTCCGGGCTCAATCATTCAATAGCGACATATTTCCGGCGCAACCTGTATGTCACGGCCAGCGGTATGTTCCTGCCGCATTATCTGGAACAGGCAGCACGGATCGTCGGTCGGGACCGGCTGCTGTTTTCCACCGACTATCCGTATCAATACCGCCCCGGCGGCGACGCACGGCGCTTTCTCGAAAACGGCGGTTTGGATGAGGCCGACAGGCAGGCCTTCTCGCATGGCAACTGGGAACAGTTGACAGAAAATCTGCCTCACGCGTCCTAAACGGCCGACGGGACGGTCATAGGGGCAGTCGCTTTCTTTGCAGACGTGTAGCGTCTTCTTCAGGAGGGAAACTGCGATGCGAAGGTGCATCATGGTGCTTTTGGGACTGCGAGACCTTACTGACCTTGTTTCTGTGCTCGAAACCTGACCACCTCCTGTTCAGCTTCAGCTTTCAGTGCAGCAAACCCCAGTCTGAGATGGGTCTCGAGGCTACAATTTCCGTAAAGAGGCGCGATCAAGGGGCCACTTGATGCTTCGATAAAGGTAACTTTACTTCTCTCATCGGACACTGTTTTCCCATCCCAGCGTGTGATGCCACTATATCAAGCCATTGCTCCGTAAAGCATAACCATCACACCTGGCTTTACCTTGGCAATGCGTGGTTATGCTTGATTAAGCCGCAGTAAACTGGCGCGTTTCGGTGGAAAATGGCCCCTCAAGCTGTGCACCTGTAAGATAACTGTACCATCGCGGCCAGCTGGCTACGCTGGTCAGTAGGTGCCATGCCGTTTCTGACGATGTGTTAATTATGGTCGAGCATGTCGCATGAACCGGGCCGTACGGTATCGAGGGATGATTGAGACTGGGGCTCTCGACCTGCCTTCTCTGGCCTTCGGTTCATACAGCAGTGGTTGCTGTTCCGGCCCTGATCCGCGACCACCGCGTAACGCCGCAGGTGCTGATACTAAACGCTGACGCGCAGCTCATGGGAGCGCCTCAATATAGCGTAAATGGTTACGGAAAGACTTTTGCGACCAACTGCCTGGGTTATTGATTCAGTTAATCGCCTTTGATCCCGGTTTGGTCGTAGAGACCGGGTTGAGCCGGTGGGCACCGGCATAGAGGTTGATGCGGGCTAGCCTCACCAAAAGGCTGTTTCAAGCCCGGGGCAGCATCGCGTTCTCAGGCAACGTGCTTGCCTGTTGGCTTTTGACCTGGGGTTTGCGCGCGCATCAGGCAAGTATATCCAGTCCATCAGTGGCCATTTGATCGAAGTGCGTTCGAGTGCCATGTCATACGACGTCGGTCGCGCGCAATGCCCCGTATCGCCACTTCAAGGACCGCGATGCGCTGCGATTGTGGAGCGGAACTTCAAAATGCTGGTCTTGGTTCTGTAAACGAGCGCGTGTCGGCGAGGCAGAACCCATCCAGCGGCTGAGGGCAGCACCAGACGCGTTCATCAGGTATGGGCGAGAGTATCCGGCCTGATACAGATTGTTGTTCAGCAATCCTGTTATCGCTGCTGCGGGGCTCGTTGAAGATGCGCAGAATGCGGAGACATTGCCGCCGATCCCCGTACGGGAGTTGGCAGGACTGATCTACGCAACAGCCCATGGACTGATTGATTTGCAAGGTGGTGGCCGCATGTGCGAGCAGAAAGGCTTGGCGGCAGCAGCGCAAGGCGTGGCGCTATTTTTGCTCCTTCTAGGGCCGTCGCCGCCTAATTTCGGGTCCGGAATGTTACGACTGTGAATTTTATACGGGTATGTACAGCATGAACGGTGTTTCAGCCCGGATTGCCGTTTGCATTGCGCCGGACAGCCTGAGGCGGTTGGTGAAACTCGCGCAGGAAGGCGCGACGCATCCGTTCGGGATCATGGAACCCGGTCATGACTGCAATAGCTTCAATGGGGAGGGTGGAGCGCTCGACCCGCTCCCGGGCTGCTTCCAGACGCAGTTTCTCGACCGCTCTGGCGGGACTCATTCCCACCGCTGCCCGGAAACTGCGAGAAAAATTGCGGGGGCTCATGCCGGCCTGACTGGCCAGAATATCCACGGTCAGGCGCTGTTTCAGGTTGGACCGGATCCATCCCAACAGTTCGGCAAAGCGTTCCTGAGTGCTTCCCATCTCAAGAAGTACCGAGAACTGGGACTGTCCTCCGGGACGGTGATAAAAAACGACCATCTGCTGGGCCGTACGATGCCCCACTTCTGTCCCGAGGTCTTCCGTCACCAGCGCAAGGGCCATATCTATGCCCGCGCTGATGCCAGCAGACGTCCAGACCGGGCCATCATGGACATGAATGGCATCGGCCGAAACCATGACTTCTGGAAAGAGTGCTTTCAGAGTTGCAGCCTGTTGCCAGTGTGTCGTTACGCGGCGTCCATCGAGCATTCCGGCCGCCGCCAGCAGAAAGGCCCCGGTACATACGCTGCATATCCGCCGCGCCGTGGTCGCCTGATATCGGATGAAGGCCTGTAATTCCGGACAATTCATGGCCTGCCTGTGGCCTTCGCCTCCGACAACGACAAGCGTATCAAACGACCCTGCCGCTGCGAGCGGAACCGTCTTGATTGCCATTCCGGAAGACGACCGGACCAGACCACCATGGCGGGACAGGAGCGTCATCTCATACGCAGCTCCCCCAAATCCTCCGGCAATCTCGAAGGCTGCCGTCACTCCGGCAGCGTCGAGCAACTGGAAGTCTGGATAGAGAAGAATACCGATCTGTCTGGTCATGGCTTGAAATGAGGGATCGTTGTCCTTTCGTCAAATGCTCTTTTGGAAAACACTGACAGGTCTCGGATCAACTCGTGATCCGTCCCCGAACCAGAGGCGGAATTCCCTATGTCCCGACCCCCATTGCCTCCCTTCAATGCTGAAACTGCTGCTCAGAAAGTCCGTCTCGCGGAAGATGCCTGGAATGGCCAGGATCCTGAAAAGGTGGCGCAGGCCTATACGACCGATAGCCAGTGGCGCAATCGCCTGGAATTCATCCACGGACGCGAGGACATCGTTGCGTTCCTGACGCGCAAATGGGAGCGCGAGCAGGAATACCGCCTTATCAAGGAACTTTGGGCTTTTCAGGATAACCGGATCGCGGTCCGCTTTGCTTATGAGTGGCAGGATCAGGCCGGACAGTGGTTCAGGTCCCATGGGAACGAGAACTGGGAGTTCGATGAAAACGGGTTGATGCGTTACCGCGCAGCGTCAATCAACGACCAACCCATTTCGGCGACCGACCGTCTGTTCCGATGGCCTGAGGGACGGCGTCCGGACAGTCACCCCGGTCTTTCGACGCTAGGATTGTAACTGTCCGGACGCGTTTCCTTAAGGCGTTGACTGGAACGCCTTGCGGCCTTCTGCGTCCAGCGCCGCGAAGTCTTCATCGGACAGTGTGATGTCGGCAGCCGCGACATTCTGTTCCAGATGGGCGACCTTGGACGTGCCAGGGATCGGAAGCATCGCCTTGCTGCGCATCAGGACCCAGGCAAGAGCAATCTGGCTTGGATGCGAGCCGTATTTCTTCGCCATCGTGTCCAATATGGATCCCGGCCTGGCGAGGTCGCCGGCGGCGAGAGGGAACCACGGGATGAACCCGATGTTCTGCTGCGTGCAGTAGTCGAGTACGTCCTCGCTGGTGCGATCGACGAGATTGTAGCGGTTCTGGACGGTCGCGACCTCGAAGAATTTCGATGCTGTTTTGATGTTGTCGACAGAGACCTCGCTCAGTCCTGCATGACGGATCAGTTTCTGATCAATGAAGGAGCGGACCGCGTCGAACTGTTCGTCTGCCGGGACTCTGGGATCGATCCGGTGGAGTTGCCACAGATCAATCTGCTCGACGCCGAGGTTGCGCAGGCTTTTGTGCACCTGCTGCAATAGATATTCTGGGCGTCCGACCGGTTTCCAGATGTCGGGGCCGGAGCGGGTGAGGCCGCCTTTCGTCGCGATGACCAATCCTTTGGGATAGGGATGCAGAGCTTCCCTGATCAGCCATTCGGAGACGTCCGGACCATAGGAATCCGCCGTGTCGATGAAATTGACGCCGAGTTCTGGGAGGCGCTTCAGTGTGCGGATGGCCTCGTCGTGATCGGCGGGCGGTCCCCATATACCCTGGCCAGTGATGCGCATCGCACCGAAACCAAGCCGGTTGATGCCGAGATCGCCGCCAATCCTGAATGTGCCTGATCGGGAAGCGTTAGAGGGGGACTGGATCATGGGTTTAGGTTCCTTCATGACAATGTCGTCTCTGAGGCCAGTATCTCGGCCAGTCTGTCGAAAGCTGGCTGGTAGATCTGTGTCGGCATCCGGGCCTCCATACTGGCGGCATGTTCGGCTGGGGCCTCGAACTGCCCCCGCCATTGGATGAACGTGTGGTCGCTCTTCGTTATGGGAAGAAGGCTGATGGTAGAGCGATAGTTCCGGACCGGCAGGGCTGATTCAACGATCGAGAACGTGACCGCGTGATCCACGTCGGAGAGTGCCAGAAGCTGTTCGCGGATGAGTCCGACATCCCCCATCTCAACCAAGCGGATTGCGCCGACGCGGTCACCGGACTCATTGCCTTCGATCGCGCAGCTTCTGACGCCCGGCAACCAGCGTCCAAGGGCGCCAAAATTACGGACCAGCCGCCAGACAGAGGGAAGGGATGCAGGAATGATACTACTGGCCATAACGTGGATCATGAGGCTGGCTTCGCTTGGAATTGTGTGGCCCTCATAGCGACTGCCCTCCCGTCACCTCGATGCGTTGGCCATTCATCCAGCGCATGTCGTCCGACAGAAGGGCACGGACCGCAGCTCCGATATCGTCGGGCTGTCCGACACGCCCGAGGGGTGTGATGTCTGCAAGGCTTTTATTGATCGTGGCATCGTCACGGACCAGACCACCACCGAAGTCCGAGGCGATCGCACCAGGGGCGACGGCGTTGACGGTAATGCCTCGCTCTCCCAGTTCTTTTGCCATGTAGAGTGAGATGACTTCGGTAGCGGCTTTCATGGCTGAATAAGGTCCATGATCCGTTAGGTAGAAACGGGTCGCGGCAGAGGTAATGTTGAGAATACGACCGCCGTCCCGAATCAGGGGCAGGAGGGCCACCGTCAGAAGATAGGGGCCTTTGAAATGGATGTTGTACTGGTTATCGAGCTGTTCGGATGTCGCAGCATCGAAGCGAGTGTGAATGATATTGCCTGCGTTCTGAACGACATAACTCAGTGCACTGTGCTCGAACTCATGTGAGAGAAGTGCTCTGACCTGTCCGGAAAAATCCGCGAACGATTCATGGTCCACGATATCCAGCTTCAGCATGCGCAGTTTTGCATTTTGGCCGACGAGGGCTGCTTCGGCAGCGTTCGCCTCGTCTTCGTTGGAGTGATAGGTCCCGATCACGTTGATGCCCGAGGCAATCAGATGTTTCGCGATACTGTATCCGATGCCGCGATTGGCACCCGTGACGAATGCGATGTCCTGTTTGCTCATAACTGGATTCCTTGGCCGAGACACGGCGATTTGTTCCGGAATTTAATTCCGTACTGGATGGTCCATAATATGTGCGTAAAACAGGGTCAAGGAATTATGGAGTGGTTGATATAGAATTAACGGCTTAAGGCTTGGCCTGTTGCAGGCTCATCAATGTCTGGCAGACCGTTTCACGGCGTGGTGAGCAGCGCGTTGGCATCCCATAAGGTCAGAAGCGAGGTGATGGCAGCATCCAGATGTGTTGACGTCATCCCGTCCCGCGCTTCGCATGTCATGCCATGGAAAAATGTCGCGAAAATATCGGGCAGGGCCGCTGTTGTTGCACAATCGCGCAGTTCGCCGCGGGCAAGCGCGCGTTCCACACAGACCCGGATCCCGGCCCGCGTCCGCTGGCGCTCTGCAGCGAGAAGGGCCTGAACGGCTTCGTTTTCGGGCGAACAGTTACTGGCGCCCGATACGACCAGACAACCACAGGGATGCGTCCGGGAAGCCTGCATGCGCGCCGAACCGCGCAAAGCCCGTTCAATCGCATCCCGCGGTGTCAGGTTTTCGTCCCATAAGGGCGCCATCACCTGCCCATAGGTCGCCAGATAATGCTGCACCACTTCGCGAAACAGGGCTTCCTTCGAGCCGAACGCGGCATAGAAACTTGCAGGCGAAATATTGCCCATGCAGGATTTGAGCTGTGTCAGGGAGGTCGGTTCGTAGCCTTGCGCCCAGAAAAGCGTCATGGCGGCATCGAGTGCTTTGTCCCTGTCAAACTCCCGGGGACGCCCTGTTCGCGCCATGGTGCTGCTCCTTTTGAAAGACTTTCATATTAAGTGATCCAGAAGTGATTGCCAAGGTTTTGAGGTCCTCATATATATACCGATCGTTCCATATATGAGAGCCGTATGACCCCCAATACGACATCACCCGCGCAGAGCACTGATGACAGGTTGCCTGTAGCCGGTCTGCTCGCACTGGCCATGACCGGTTTCATCTGCATCATGACCGAAACGCTGCCCGCCGGTCTGCTGCCTCAGATCGGGGTGAGCCTGCACATTTCCCCGGCATTGGCAGGACAGATGGTGACATCTTATGCTCTGGGCTCCCTGAGTGCCGCGATCCCACTGACACTCGCCACACAGCGCTGGCGGCGGAGGCGGGTGCTGCTGCTGGCGATCATCGGTTTTGTGATCTTCAATTCGATCACGGCGGTTTCGACACATTACGGCCTCATCCTTATGGCCCGTTATGGTGCGGGTGCCGCTGCGGGCCTCGCCTGGGCATTGCTGGCGGGTTATGCGCGCAAAATGGTGACACGCTCCCAGCAGGGGCGTGCACTGGCCATTGCCATGGTGGGCACGCCAGTCGCGCTATCGCTGGGTGTTCCGACCGGAACCTGGCTGGGAGCTCTGATGGGCTGGAGGCTGGCCTTCGGAATCATGTCGGCCTCGACCCTGCTGCTGATTGTCTGGGTTCTGAAGAGCGTCCCTGATTTCCCGGGAGTTGCGCAGCATGAGCGTCTGCCGATCGGGCGCGTTCTGCGGACTCCGGGCGTGCGGCCTGTTCTGGGCGTGGTGGTGGTCTGGATGCTCGCCCACAATGTTCTCTACACCTATATCGTGCCCTTTATCTCACCTGCCGGGCTGGCAGGGCAGGCAGACCGGGTCCTTCTGCTTTTTGGTCTCGCGGCTCTTGTTGGTATCTGGCTGACCAGTCGTACGGTCGATCGTGCCCTGCGCCTTTCCGTTCTGGCCAGTCTGGCGACTTTTGCTGTTGTTGCAGGTGTCTTTGTAATTGGGTCTGCGTCGCCAGTGGTGATCGTGATTGGAGTTACGATATGGGGGCTGACTTTTGGAGGAGCCGCGACGTTGCTCCAGACGGCACTTGCCGATGCGGCCGGTGATGGCGTGGACGTCGCGTTGTCAATGAATGTTGTTGTCTGGAACAGCGCCATAGCCGGTGGTGGAGTTCTGGGGGGTGTGCTGCTTCAGACCTGGGGGGCAACGTCGTTTCCCTGGGCTGTGCTGGGGCTTGCCGGTGTTGGCTTTCTGATCACATGGCAGGCCCGGTCCTACGGGTTTCGATCTGGACATCGGCTTGGGCGTCCACATTCGTAGTGTGAAACACACTGACCAAACTCTCAAACCGGTTTCTGTTCTTGCAAATCCGGTGAAGGAGCTTCCTTTGCACACATGCTCCGCAACACACCGTCACGTCGGATGAGGCCATGGAACAGGGCCGCCCCGATATGCGCCAGAACCAGCCCGAAGAGCGCGAATGCCAGAATTGTGTGAGCGGAACGCAGCCAGGACCAGAGGGCAGGATTATGCGGCAGGATAGGGGGGAGAAGGAGGGACTGTCCCCATAATGGAATGGGAAACCCGCCTGCGGATAGCATTCCCCAGCCCACAAACGGCAGAACAATCATCAGCCCGTACAGCAGAATATGTGAAGTCGTAGCGATGCGCCTTAAAAGTCGTGGCAAATCCTCCGGAAGTGTCGGAACGGAGGATCGAAGGCGATTTGCCACGCGCAGGATTGCCAGCATCAGGATCGCGATGCCCAGAGGGCGATGCAGCGTCACCAGTCGATGATAATCGGGGCCGACTGAAGACGCCATAAAAAGGCCGATAAACAGCATAGCCAAAATCATGACGGCCATGAGCCAGTGCAAGACGCGCGACAGAAGCGGGAAGGTAGCCATGCCGTTCATGATTTTTTGCTTTCAGGGGGCTGAATCAGGGTAGGCGTCACAGCGCTTGAACTGCGGTTTTCACCAGCTCGGAGAGAGAAAGACCGCATGTAAGCGGCAGAGCGGACCTGAAGGATCGGGTCATCCGATGGCTGAATGCCTGGCGGCAAAACGAGAGGGTCAAAGGTGATGCCTGTGCAGGGGCCGCCATCCTCACTTTCAATGGAATTGAGGGTCAGGGTTCCGGCGTCAAGCGTCTGGTCATCCTGCGCCCAGATCTGGCTTGGATCGTTGATGGCATCATGTGGACCTGCCACGGTCATCATCAGATGCCAGTGCAGGGCATGGGTATGAATGTCGCTGATCAGTTCGCGGAACAGATACTCACGATCGCCCGCTTTGGCATCACTGGGGGTCACCGGCTGCGTTGGTATCATGGTCCAGCGAACCGCTGTTGTCGTGCCGTCTGCGGCGCTCAGGACGAAGCTATCGAGACTGTGAAACGTATCGTCTGCGAACCCTGATGAAATGAACCGGTGGGCGTTTACATCGGCCGCGGATCTGAGCCAGGGATGGGTTGCGCCGAACGCTTTTACGCGGGCCGGATCAGGCTTTCCGGTTGCCGGATCACTCTGCTGCGCTGTAAAAAAATCCGAAACATCATGCGCATCGCGTAGCGGCAGAACCGGCGGGTCATTCATACCGGTCCGCCATTCAGGGGCATCGGGCGGCATGAAGCGTAGCGCCATACTTCGCACGGTGGCTGCGTTGTCCGACGCATAAGGCTGCCCCACGGCGAGAGCGAACCGCCCGATAACTGGCACATGCTGCTCATGGAAAACTGCTGCGCGTGACAGATGCGAAGCGTCACCACTCGCGTCAAACCATCCGCTGACACAGACCCCCTTGGCGTGAGCTCTTCGAAAACCATGTCCGTAGCTTCCGGCATTGTGCAGTTCGCCCATCAGGCGGTTCTGTGTCACACGGCCGGGAGAAAAACAGCCACCAGCCCAGAGGAAGGCCAGCGCAAGTGCCGCAGGTACGGCGCCAACGCCGAGCCAGCGGAGGGCCAGTATGGGTGGGGGGGCAGGTTTCTGTGCCATGGGTTTTGATCCGATGCGGTTATCGTCCGCAAAGACGTCAGGCAGGCTGGCTTTATTCCCGGGAAAACGCGTTACTGGAAAATATTTTCGCATCCTGCGCTTTGGTGCGGAATAAACTTCCTCCCAGAACGTCTCTGTCTGTGAGAATGACCCTGCGAAAGGCAAAGACGGAGTTGACTGATGATGCGCATATCAGGTTGCAGGCTGCCATTCCGGCGTTGAGACGATACGCTCGTGTCCTGACCCGTGATCCGTCTCAGGCGGACGATCTCGTACAGGATTGTCTGGAACGCGCGCTTACGCGACTGCATCAGGTGCGTGGACAGTCTGATCTGCGTGCGTGGCTGTTCACGATCGCGCATCGTCTCAATGTTAATCACTGGCGGCGTTTCCGGCGGGTCGTGTCATGGGGCGAAACCACGCCGCCTGAACCATTGCAGGAAGCCGGACAGATCCCTCATCTGGAGTGGCAGGAAGTTGTGCATGCGTTTGGACGTCTGTCTGACGATCATCGACAGATCATGATGCTCGTTGGTGTTGAAGGGCTTCAATATGGCGTTGTCGCAGAAATTCTGGATCTGCCGATCGGGACCGTTATGTCGCGTCTGTCCCGGGCGCGTGCGGCCCTCCACAGTCTTGTTGAGCATGAGGAACGCCCTACGCTCCGGAGAGTGAAATGACCCAGCCTGATCGCCCCGTGACCGAAGATGATCTGCAGGCCTGGGTTGATGGATTTCTGTCTCCCGAACGTTTGCGCACAGTGGAAAACTGGCTCGACAGCCATCCCGAAACACTGCGGCGCGTCATGGCGTGGAGAAACGAGCGTGAGGCCCTCCGCACAGGGTTGGAGCCGGAACTCCGGGAGCCTGTGCCAGCGCGCTTCAATATTTCAAACCTGCGGCAACGCAGAGGTATGCATTCCAACATGCCGCGAATGGCGGCCTCTATTGCCCTTGCGCTGTCGGTAGGGTTTGGCAGTGGATGGTTTCTGCGGGATCGACGTGTGCCCGTCGGGTTGGCTGCTGTTGAGCAGGAAGCGACCATCGTGCGTGAGGCCAGCAAAGGGAGCACGATGACGGAAAGCAATGTTGCGCAACTCGCAGCATGGGGCGGCAAAGCACTGGGGCGCCCGGTACAGCCGCCGGATCTGTCCGCAGCGGGCTACCACCTGGTGGGAGGACAACTGGTGACGACGGATCATGGGCCGGCCTGTGTCTTTTTCTATAATGATGACAGCGGTGCCCGGATCTCCCTGTTCGTGCGTCCCATGTACGGCGTGGACGTTACCGCCCCCATGCGCCCGATGCGGCATCTGCCGGGTTATCTCTGGGCCCAGAACGGGCTGGGGGTCAGTATGGTCGCGGATACGTCCATGAGCAGTTTGCACGCTTTGGCCGACCATGCCCGTGATCTGATGGCGAAGGCCAGTTGAGGATCAGGGCGCCCTTGCAGACGGTTCGAGTGTGATGCATGAGCCCGCGAAGGCACTCTGAAAGTCCGGAATTTCGAGCTTGTCGCATCTTCTATGATTGAGCAGCGGAAGATTTAAGAGTGTAAGAGAAAAAGTTGGCTTTTTGTGAGTGGAGACGAAATTTCCGTTTTAAAAGAACCCTCAAGGCGTTTCCTGCCGTTCATTCAACGGCATAGAGGGCCATTCACGATTGCAGAAATAGCCGGTCATCGGAAAGAGATTGTGAGCTGGCCTCTTCCTTATCCGGCCCGCAGATGAAACCGCGTGATTTCGGCTGGCACGCCCAGGCGGAGCGCAAAGCCGGGCCATAGACCAGTCCCATTGCTGACATAGAGCGTCATGCCGCCAACCTGGTAGCGTCCGGAGACAAAGCCGTTATTGCCTCGTGCCACGAGCATGTCGAGGCCGCGGATCATCCCACCATGCGTGTGACCCGAGAGCTGAAGCGCCACACCCCGAGCCGCGGCGGTCCGGGCGTCCCCAGGCTGATGATCGAGCAGAACAACCGGAGCATGAGCCGGACAGTCCGTCAAAGCCGCCTCAAGATCCGGGCCAATCTGGCTGTGCCCGCGCGCCGAACGATCCGTTACGCCCGCGATTACCAGATGGGCCATTCCGCGCGTGATGACCCTGTGCTGGTTTTCCAGCACATCGAAACCCAGTGCCGACAGATGGCGCATCCAGGCGGCATAATCGAAGAAATATTCATGGTTGCCCGGAGCGGCCAGGACGCCATCGGGCGCACGCAGATCTGCGAGCGGTGCGACGTCGGCACGGCGCATATCCACCGATCCGTCGATGAAATCTCCCGTCACGACAATCAGATCAGCAGCGGCTGCATTGGCGCGCGCTACGACACGAGCGGCCCACCTCGCAGAGAAAAGCCGCGTGATGTGCAGATCACTCAGCTGGAGCAGTCGGTACCCATCAAATAGCGGCGATAATCCGCGTATGGTGACGGTGACATCCCTGACAGGGGGCACCCGCAGAGCATTGGCAACGCCGATGGCCGCGAGCAGCCCGGCCAGTCCAGCTACTGCGACGCGGGCTTCGGTACAAATACGAACCGGTTGCCACGTAATCAGTGCAACCAACAGCGCACCGAGATCAACCGCGAGCTGAAACAGTGTGAGAAACAGGATCGTCCCGACCGCCCAGTTGAACAGGATGATAAGCGGTTTCGGGAACTCCGGCGCAAAGATCGATCCGGAGGAGAGCCTGCTCCAGAACTGGTATTGCGATGCCAAGATGACGGAGACGGCCACCAGGAGTTTCACGGCGACCGGAAGAGGAAGTGGCCATAACCAGTTCAGGATCACGATCGATAAAAGCAGGCCGAATACAATAATGCGCACGCGTGTGGACATCCTCATGGATAGGGGAAGCCGACGGCTTGCGATGGCCATCGGCGTCCCGGGCACAGCCGTGAGCTTGTGCCATACCGAAGTATTGTTCGCGCGAAGGCTTTAGGCGAAGCGTTCTCCGACCATCTCTTCGCTCTTTGTCCACAGGGCTTCGGCGCGTGTCGCATCGAGAGCATAGGCGCGGACTCCCGGATTGGCCAGACTGATCGGCTGGTCGTCCGGGATCACATCGCTGACGCGGCAGTCCTCACAGTAATGCGCCCCTACTGCAGCGGCATCCGCCACGCCGCCGGCCCAGACCGAGGTTGCGGCACCCTGCGGGATGGTCTTGAACTGGAACGGCTCATGGCCATCGGCGATGGCCTGTTCGTTGACCTGACTCACCATGGCTTCGATCTCGCCAGGCGCCATATGCCGCACCAGTTCCGTCATGATTGCACCGGGGTGAACAGCTGTTGCCCGCACGCCCCGTGAGCGATGCCGCGCATCAAAGGCGACGGCAAAGAGAATATTGGCGGTCTTGGAGCGTCCATAGGCCACAAACGGCACGTAAGGCGTATGGTCGAAATTCGGGTCGTCCAGATCGACGTCGGCGAAGCGATGTCCGGCCGAGGACACATTGACCACACGTGCACCATCGCGCAGCAGGCCGGCGATCCGGTTGATCAGAACGAAATGTCCTAGATGGTTGGTGCCGAACTGCGTCTCGAACCCGTCTTTCGTATGTCCGAACGGCGTCGCCATGACGCCCGCATTGGCGATGATCAGATCGAACGGCGCGCCTTGTGCGTTCAGACGGTCGGCGCAGGCGCGGACGCTCGCCAGATCCGCAAGGTCCAGCGCGGTAAGTTCGAATGCGCCGCCTCCCTGCGCCGCAGCCTCGCGGACCTGATCGGTTGCGCGCTTCGCTTTTGCAAGATCGCGTACCGCGCCTACGACATGCGCGCCATGAGCCGCCAGCGCCCGGGCTGTTTCGACACCCAGTCCAGCGGAAACGCCGGTCACGAGAACGCGCTTGTTCTTCAGGGACACGCCGGAGAGAACATCATCAGTCGTTGAGGTTGCGCCAAAAACCTGAGTCATGGGTGGAACTCCCTGAAATGGTGCATCCATTCCTTGCCGAAATGGCATGGAATGTCTTATGTGGAGCATCGCTCCGTTTGTATATACGGAGTAATACTCCGTTTAACAAGAGGAGGACAGGTGACCGACGTGAAAAAATCTCGTCGCCGACCGCGCAGCGACGGACAGCGCAACCGGGAACAGCTCCTGGACGTGGCCAAAACTGCGTTTACGATGGGCGAAGTGGACATTCCTCTGGATGAAGTCGCGCGGCGTGCGGGCGTTGGCATCGGCACGCTCTACCGCCACTTTCCTAATCGCGACGCTCTTATCGAGGCGGTTTATCGCGCTGAACTGGATCGCCTCGCTGAAGCGGCCCCCGTGCTGGCCGCGCAGCATCCACCCGTGGAGGCGCTGCGCGCATGGATGCGACTGTTCGTGGATTACATCGCCGCCAAGCAGGTCATCGCTCCCGCGCTCAACGGGTTGGTCGGGGGAACAGGGGCGCTCTATGCGCATTCCGGCGATGTTCTGAAAGCCGCAGTCAACAGCCTTGTCTCCGCTGCCATCGCAGCCGGTGAGTTTCGCGCGGACATCGAGCCTCTGGATCTGCTCCGCGCGCTGGCGGGCGTTTCAAATTTTTCGGCCGGTCCCGGCTGGGAGAGCAGTGCAAAACGCCTCGTCGATATTCTCATCGCGGGTTCGCGGTCTTTGGCATCGTAAAGTCGCATCCTGTCTACCTGCTACACTTTCGGCTGACAGATCGTCCGGGTTGAGGGCGAGGTCCAGCCTCTCATCGCGGCCGGCCATCTTGTTCCTCTGCTGACAGAGTATTGGGTATTCTTGTGAACAATGCCGGCATTATCATCAACAAACTGATGGTGGACATGACGCTTGAGGACTGGGCCGCATCTTCGCCGTCAATATCCAGGGCGTGTTCCTGCACTCGCGTGAGGCGATGCGTGAGGCGATGCGTGCGATGATCCCGAACGGTACCGGCGCTATCGTCAATGCAGGATACTGGCAGTGGAAGCAATCGGTCGTGGGATCCGGGTCAATGCAGTGGGTTCGGGAGATACCGCGACCAATATTCTCAACCATATTGATGCGGACGGCCCATCGGACGTGCGGCTCAGCCAGAGGAGATCGCTAAAGTAATTGCTTTTCTCGCATCAGACGAGGCCAGCTTCATGGTCGGATCGAGCTGAGGACGGGATGAAAGCGACAACTCCCTGCAAGCTTCCTCTTGCCTGTCATAAGAAGCCTACAACTCCGTCTCCCAGCATTGACACCTCATCTCGACGCAAGGTCAGGATCTCCACACCGTTTTTTGTAACAGCGACCGTATGTTCGAACTGGGCGGAAAGCTTTCGGTCCTTGGTTACGACTGTCCATCCGTCGTTTTCAGTCATAACCAGCCGCGTACCCTGATTGACCATGGGTTCTATGGTAAAAACCATCCCTTCTTTTAATTCCAGGCCTGCTCCTCGCTTTCCGAAATTAAGCACCTGAGGTTCTTCGTGCATCTCACGACCGATCCCGTGCCCACAATACTCCCGTACAACGGAACAGCCCTTCCTTTTGGCGTACCGTTCGATTGCAAAACCGATATCTCCCAAATGCGCGCCTGGACGCACCTGCTTTATGCCTTGCCACATCGCCTCTTGGGCGATCCGGACAAGGTGGTGTGCGGCTGGCGGCACACGACCCACAAGATAGGTTTTGCTCGAATCTGCTATGAAACCATTTTTCTCGAGCGTGATGTCGAGATTGATGATGTTACCGTCCCGGATGATTTCGTCCGGAGCAGGCACTCCATGACAGACAACATGATTGATTGAGCAGTTCAGGACATATTTGAAGCCATATTGCCCCTTACTGGCCGGGCGAGCTCTAAGATCAACCGTGATGAAGCGCTCAACCAAATCATTAACGGTCAGCGTTGACATGCCAACGAGGTCTAGTTCGTCCAGCATTTCAAAAACGGATGCCAACAGTCTCCCCGAAACCCTCATATGAGCCAGTTCATCAGAGTTTTTCAGCATGTCATGCGACAGTCAGGTTCGCGACACGGACATCGCCCATGGCAAGCTGCTGTTTCACAATGTCGTTAAAGGAGAGGGTCGGGTTAGCTTCAGCCAACATTCCGATCTTCATCCAGAACTCAGCTTGAGCATTGATGGAGCGGCACATTACGGCGCTGGCCCGACGTGCTTCCTCATGAAGATCTTCGTCGATTTTGACAATACCCATCGCTATTTCTTTCGAAAAATAATATACGCAACATATATGAATCATATGCTTTAATCGTCAATAGCATATCTGAACCGCTCCGGGATTGGCCGAGACCTATGCTCCTGAGAAGAGGGGCTGATGAGGGTTTGAGATTCCAGTCGCGCCCTCTCTGGTTTGAGACGGTTTGCCACTTTCTGCTTGGTACATACCGCAGCACACCCCACCTGTATGGGAAAACGGTGACAGGGCGTTGCACATGATTCCACTTTCAGTTCTCGATCTCGCGTTCATCACCGAAGGCAGTTCGGCCGCCGAGGCGCTTCATCGAAGTGCGGATCTTGCGCAGCATGCGGAAAGTCTCGGCTTCCAGCGCTTCTGGCTGGCCGAACATCATTCGATGCCAGGCATTGCTTCCGCCGCGACTGCGGTCGTGATTGGCTATGTCGCAGGAGCTACGAAAACCATCCGGGTAGGCGCAGGCGGGATCATGCTGCCGAACCATGCCCCGCTTGCTGTTGCCGAAGCGTTCGGAACGCTGGAAAGCCTTTATCCAGGCCGGATCGATCTCGGGCTTGGACGTGCGCCCGGCTCCGATCAGGCGACAATGCGCGCACTGCGCCGTGACCCGACCTCTGCTGACCGCTTCCCACAGGATGTCGTCGAACTGCTGCGTTATTTTGAAAAGCCGCAACCAGGGCAGACAGTCTTTGCTGTTCCAGGCGCGGGGCTGACTTTGCCGGTCTGGCTGCT
Source organism: Gluconobacter albidus (assembly GCF_002005485.1). Lineage (NCBI taxonomy): Bacteria > Pseudomonadati > Pseudomonadota > Alphaproteobacteria > Acetobacterales > Acetobacteraceae > Gluconobacter > Gluconobacter albidus. The sequence continues at coordinate 416,525 of NZ_CP014689.1, forward strand.
GGGATCGTCCCTGTTCTCAGCTCATCTGGCCGCTATCATGGGGCTGCCGTTCGCATTCGCCAGTCACTTTGCCCCTGACCTGATGGAAGATGCCTTGGCGCTCTATCGGGAGCGGTTTGAGCCTTCGGAGCGGCTGCAATCACCTTACGCCATGCTGGGCGTCAACGCAGTGATCGGAGAGACGAACGCCAAGGCGCAGCAAGCGGCCACATCCCTGCAACAGCATTTCATTGCTTTGCGTCAGGGACGTCCGACGACTTTTCCTGCACCCCATCCAGTGTCCTGGAATGGCCAGGAGCAACGTCTTCTTGATAGTACACTGCGTCATACTTTTGTGGGAACGGCAGAAACCGTTGCGCAAAACATTTCCGCCTTCGTGGAGCGATACAGGCCTGATGAACTCCTGATCGGTGCACCGTTATTTTCTCAGGAAGAAAGGCGACGCACCCTCAGTGGGATCGCCCATTATCTGATGGGAGCATGACCGAGTACAGGCCGCGGCACAGCATATGCTGCCAGTCATCAGTCAGTCTCAAGTCTATCGGGGTTTGCAGCAGGGCATCCCAGACACCCTTTCAGCCCAGCGCCGGAACCGGACATAGACCGAGTTCCACTGGCCATAACACTCATGCATATCTCGCCGGGGACAACCGACGCGCAGGACATGCAGCATACCATTGAGAAAACGGACGTTTATCTCCGGACGGACGCGAAAGCCTCGAACTGCTGGAGCCGTCAGGCGAGAGAGCTTCAGGTCTGCGATGGGGTCGCGAAGAGGTGCGGGGATATGGCCTGTCCGGTCAGCGTCGCGGTGCGCCATGCATTCGTCACGGTAGCGCTCAATCAGGGTTTGGAGCACGAGGCCGTCCAAGGCCTGGACGTCGATATGACGCTCTTCACGCGTTTTGACCGAGGTTTCCTCGAGTCAGGCGTGGGCAAGACGAGCGATATCAAATGTTCTGATAATCCGCTGGCCTTTGAGCAGCTTGGGGGCCCGGTATTGCTGGCGCCCCGGCAACTTACGCCGTCAGGTTGCCGGTCGTCCTGTCGCAGGATCGTTGGCATTCTTGGCCGATTTTGTGCGGGCCACGCGATAAACTCCGAAATTAGACGGAATCATCATTGGTCCAAAACCGCTACTTAATTTTTTTAATTTTGGCGCCCGATACAGCTCTAATACGCTGATATCATTACCAAAAATTGGTGTCCCGTACGGGATTCGAACCCGTGTTGCCGCCGTGAAAGGGCAGTGTCCTAGGCCTCTAGACGAACGGGACTGGAGGCGTGAGCGGGTGTATAGAAGGGGTTTCGGAGGGCGTCAAGCGGCTGTTGCGTCGGAAATGAAAAAAGATAGATTTTTTCGCTCCTGCCATGTTTCGGCGCGCAATGTGCCTGCGACATGGACCAGCGGCATGGCGCGGTCCTCCAGCAGGGGGGCGAAGGGTTTGTCGCCTGCACGGAAGACCAGACCCCGCAGACGGGTGTTTCCGTCCTCGCCCTGAAGAATGACGCGGAGCGTATTGCCATCCTTGCCGATGCGTTCGCTTTTGACGCAGCGGACATTGCTGATGGCAAGAACGGGCTCTTCATTGCCGGGGCCAAAGGGCTCCAGTCGGGAGAGCTGATCGGCCACGGCAATGGAGGCTCCGGCCAGTGTCATGATGCCGTCGAGTTTCAGTGCGTCCTGTTTGGGGAGCGCGAGTGCTGTGGAGAGCTGTGTGTTCAGGGCGGCGTGGAAGTCTTCCGCGCGGTCTGCGGCAAGGGAGAACCCGGCGGCCATGGCGTGTCCGCCACCCGTGAGGAGGAGGCCGTTCTGGCGGGCGGCGATGATGGCTGTTCCGAGGTCCAGTCCGGGAACTGAGCGGGCTGAGCCCTTGATAATGCCATCAGTCAGTGCGGCGACCAGGGCAGGACGGTTGTAGCGCTCTTTCAGGCGGCCAGCGACAATGCCGACGACGCCCGGATGCCAGTTTTCTCCATGCAGGAAGATGACGGCGTGGCCTGCATCGAGTTGCTGCTGGGCCTGTTCCATTGCGGAATCGAGAATTGTGGATTCGACGGTCTGGCGCTGGCGGTTGACGCGGTCGAGCTGTTCGGCGAGGGCGCGGGCTTCCACGACATCTTCGGAGAGCAGAAGTTTCAGGCCAAGATCGGCCTGTGCGATGCGGCCTCCGGCATTGATACGAGGGCCGAGGGCAAAGCCGCAGGCCATGGCGCTGGCTTCTTCCTTCACGCCCGCAACGGAGGAGAGTGTGGCCAGTCCGAGGCGCTCCCCACGCGACATAACGCGCAGGCCCTGCATGACCAGTGCACGGTTCAGGCCGGTCAGGGGCATGACGTCGCAGATGGTGGCGAGGGCCGTGAGGTCGAGGCGCTGGAGCAGATCGGGGATGGCCTGTCCGCCGTCGAACCAGTTGGTGCGGCGCAGGAGGCGGATCGTGGCGACCATGGTGAGAAAGGCGACGGCGGTGGCACAGATGTTGTTCAGGCCCGATGTGCAGTCCAGCCGGTTCGGGTTGACCACGATTCCCTTGGGCAGGGCTGCGCCATCGGGTTTGTGATGATCGAGGACGATGATGTCGGCACGGTCTGTCAGGCCGTTGAGGATGTCGATCGCAGCGGTGCCGCAGTCGATGCAGACAAGCAGGGTGGCACCTTCCGACAGCAGGTTTTCGAGGGCTGCGGTGTTGGGGCCGTAGCCTTCGGTCAGACGGTCGGGAATATGGGTGCTGACGGTACAGCCGAGTTCGCGCAGCGTGTCACAGACGAGGGCCGTGCCGCAGGCGCCGTCCACGTCATAGTCGCCGAACAGGCCGACATGCTCGTGGTTGCGGACGGCCTGTGCGAGGCGTTCAGCGGCCCGGTCCATATCCTGCAGGCAGGAAGGGTCGGGCATGGCGTCGCGCAGGCGGGGATTCAGGAACGAGGAAGCGTCGTGGGGTGCGACGCCCCGTGCCGAGAGGATACGGGCCAGAAGTTCAGGGATGTTGGCCTGCTGGGCGAGAGCGAGGGCCAGGCGGTTGTCTGCTTCCGCCAGCCTGGGATCGCGCCAGATCCAGCGGCGGTTTCCTGCACTTCGGGTTACGCCGAGGACGGCGCCCGTATCGTCTGCGAGCATGGTTCTCCGTTCAGGACGCGGGTTCTGCCTGTGGTTTGAAGCTGTGATGGCTCTCTATATAGCGCACCGTGCGGGATTTTGAACGCATCACGATGGAATGCGTGCGCGCGCGGGTCGCGCTCGGACGTTCCACGCCCTTCAGGAGCGGGCCGGATGTGACGCCCGTTGCGGAGAACAGAACGTTGCCGGAGGCCATGTCGTGCAGGTAGAGCTTGCGGGCCGGGTCGAGGCCATTCGCCATTTCGCGCGCCCGCTGGCGCTGGGTGTCGTCCTCGAACAGGAGGCGGCCCTGCATCTGGCCTTCCATGCAGCGGATGGCTGCTGCGGCCAGAACGCCCTCGGGCGCACCGCCGGAACCGGCGTACAGATCCACGCCGCCGCCGTCCACGCAGGTTGCGATGGCGGCCGCGACGTCGCCATCGCTGAGAAGCATCACGCGGGCGCCGGCTTCGCGGGCGTAGGCGATCAGCTCTTCATGTCTTTCACGGTCAAGCGCGCACAGGACCATGTCCGACACGTTGCGCTTCTTGGCCTTGGCCAGCGAGCGGAGATTGTTGCCGATCGAAGCGTCCAGATCCACGACGCCTTCGGGAAGATCCGGGCCGACGACGATCTTTTCCATGTAGATGTCGGGGGCGTGGAGGAACTTGCCGCGTTCGGCCAGCGCCACGACCGTCAGGGCGTTGGGCAGGCTCTTGGCGCACAGATTCGTGCCTTCGAGCGGATCGACCGCGATGTCCATCGCCGGTCCGCCGGAGCCGACTTTCTCGCCGATGTAGAGCATCGGGGCTTCGTCCATCTCACCTTCGCCGATGGTGACGATGCCGTCGATGGCGACGGTGTCGAAGGCTGCGCGCATGGCCTGTACGGCTGCGCCGTCGGCCTCGTTCTTCTGGCCGCGACCGGTCCAGTGCGCGGAAGCGATTGCGGCCGCCTCCGTGACGCGGACAAGCTCAAGGGCCAGGTTGCGGTCAGTGACGCGATAGGGGGGGATGTTCTGAGGGTCGATCACGCAAGGGGATCCTCGATTTTGAGCACAAGCGGCTTTCCGGTCACGACAGGAAGGACGGCGAGTGCTGTTGCGGCTGCATGAATGGCTTTTTCAGGAACCTGATGGGTGATGATTGTCAGGTCGGCGCATCCGGTTGCAGCATCATGCTGGGAAACAAAGTGAACGGAGACATCATGGTCCCGGAGAACCGATGTCAGCTCTGCCATTACGCCCGGACGGTCCTGAACGTTCAGACGTAAATAGAAAGCGCTGTTCAAATCAGCGAGACTGGCGCAGTCGGCGGCGGCTGGCACGGTGGTTGTGCCCCACACCGGAATGGCGGTTCCCCGCGCCAGATCTATCAGATCGGCGACGACGGCGCTGGCGGTCGGGCCTTCGCCCGCACCACGACCGGAGATGGTCATCGGACCGCTGAAGACGCCCTGTGTGGTGACGGCGTTGAAGACGCCCTCGACGGCGGCAATGGGGGCTTTGGCGGGGACGAGGCAGGGGCGGACCCAGGCTGCGACGCTGCCGTTTTCAGCCTGGCGGGCCATGCCGAGGAGCTTGATGCGGTATCCGAGTTCGTCGGCGAATTTCAGGTCGGTCGCGGTGATGTCGCGGATGCCCTGAACGGAGAGGGTGCTGAAGGCGATAGGGCGGAAGGCCAGACCGGCCAGAATGGCGAGCTTGTGGGCCGTATCCCAGCCATCCACGTCCGTGGAGGGTTCGGCTTCGGCATAACCCTTGGCCTGCGCTTCGGTCAGAACGTCCGTGAAATCCCGGCCCGTAGCGCGCATTTCGGTCAGGATGTAGTTGCAGGTCCCGTTCAGGATGCCGCCCACGCTGAGAAGACGGTCAGCAGCCAGCCCTTCACGCACAAGCTTGATGGCAGGGATGCCACCCGCAACGGCTGCTTCGAACAGGAGGGGGGCGTTCTTTTCCGAAGACAGGCGGCTGAGCCTGTCTCCATGCAGGGCGACAAGCGCCTTGTTGGCGGTCACGACCGGAAGGCCGCGTTCGAGCGCGGTGCGGACCATGTCATGCGCCGGGCCTTCGGATCCGCCGATGAGTTCGACGGCCACGTCGATCTCCGGGTCCTGTGCCACGGCGATGGCACTGTCGTGCCAGCGCATGGCGGACAGGTCGGCGCCGCGGTCGCGCGTGCGATCACGGGCCGTGATGGCCACGACTTCGATCGGCCGGCCGGCCCGGGCGGTAATCAGGTCAGCATTCTCACGCAGGAGACGAATGACACCGATTCCGACAGTTCCAAGTCCAGCCAGTCCGATCCGCAGTGGTTTCACGATGATGCAGCTCCAAGAAGGTCAGCGGTTCCGGCCCCGGCGCCGTGCCGGGTCATGAAGCTCTTGATGGCCCGCGTCGCCTGACGCAGCCGCTGGGTGTTTTCGACAAGTCCGATCCGGACAAAGCCCTCGCCGTATTCCCCGAATCCGAGGCCGGGTGCAACTGCAACCCCTGCTTCCTTGAGCAGGAGTTTGGAGAAGGCGACGCTGCCCATTTCGGCGAAGGCGGGGGGAATGGGGGCCCAGGCGAACATCGAGCCCGCGGGAACGGGCACGTCCCATCCGGCGGTCTGAAGGCCGCGCAGGAGAACGTCCCGGCGGTCTTTGTACATGGCGCGGATTTCGGACACGTAGTCCTGCGGACCGTTCAGCGCGGCGACCGAAGCGACCTGAATGGGCGTGAAGGCGCCATAGTCCAGATAGGATTTGATGCGTGTGAGGGCCTGGATCAGCTTCGGATTGCCGACCGCAAAGCCCATGCGCCAGCCCGCCATGGAATAGGTCTTGGACATGGACGTGAACTCGACAGCCACGTCCTTGGCACCGGGAACGGCGAGAATGGACGGGGGCGGCTCGTTCTCGTTGAAATAGATTTCCGCGTAAGCCAGATCGGAGAGGATCCAGATGTTTTCCCGTCGCGCGAAGGCCACAAGTTCCTTGTAGAAATCGAGGTTCGCGACAAAAGCCGTCGGGTTGGACGGGAAGTTGACGATCAGAGCCGTCGGCTTGGGCACGGAATGGCGGACGGCACGGTCCAGAGCGCGGAGCATGTCCTCGTCCGGCGTGGCCGGGATCGAGCGGACGGAGGCTCCGGCGATGATGAAGCCGAACTGGTGGATGGGGTAGGACGGGTTCGGGACCAGGATCGTGTCGCCGGGGCTCGTGATGGCGGCGGAGAGGTTCGCCAGCCCTTCTTTGGAGCCCAGTGTTGCGATGACCTCGGTTTCCGGGTCCAGCGAGACGTTGAAGCGGCGCTCGTAATAGTTCGCCATGGCCTTGCGCAGGCCCGGAATGCCGCGGCTGACGGAGTAGCCGTGCGCGCGCGGATTTCCTACCGTCTCGATCAGCTTCTGCACGACATGCGCCGGTGGTGCGCTGTCGGGATTGCCCATGCCCAGGTCGATGATGTCGTCACCGGCGGCTCGCGCGGCGGCCTTGGCCTTGTTCACTTCAGCGAACACGTAGGGCGGCAGGCGGCGGATGCGGTGGAACTCTTCGGTCATGACCAGCTCTGGGGCAGAGGGTGAAAGGGAGACGCGACGATAGACAGGTTTTTCCAGGAGTGGAACAGTCTGACTGTGACAGATCTCACAATGTGTCTTTCGGCCTCTCGGCTAAGCCTTCTGTCAGCCTCCCGTGGTGACGCGCACGCCGTCGCCGATGGCTTCGGCCTTGAGAATGATGGCCGAGGCCGGGACGCCGCGTTCGATCAGGGCGCGGGCAACCACGCGGGCGCGGAGCAGGCCGAGAGCGATTTCCCGGTTCTGGTCCGCAGGGGCAAGAGCGGCGTCCGCGCTCATGAAGGCGCCGAAGCCCCGGATGGTCAGGGGGTGGTTGCCGCGCTGTGAGACGATATGCTGGTAATCGCCCTGCGGGTTGCCCATGACGTGGTCGGTGGCGGGCTGAAAGCGGATCAGGGTGCCTTCGGGTGTTGAGGTGTCGATATCGGGCTGGACAGGATCGCTCAGCATGGCGTCACGCGGGAGGTCGAACCCCGGAAACTGCGGCGGTGGGGGCGGGAGGTCTCCGATTTTCGGAAACTGGCCCGGAGGGGTCGGCGGGATGGATTTGGCCACCACGGGAGGGAGTTCGGCTTCAGGGGCCGGTGACTGTGCCTGAACGGGGGGCTTCTTTGCCGGAGCCTGAGCGGGAGATGCCGTGGCGGGTGTGTCGGGTGCCGGATTGATGGCCGACGGGCTTTCGGGCTCCGGCTGGCCAACGGTTGTCATGGTCATGCCGCTCTGCTCGGCGTTGGCGGTCGTTACGGCGGCCGGTGTGGGTTTGGGCGGCGGCGGGATGGTCGGGAGGGCGCCCTGGGCGGCACTTTCGCGCTGGGCGAGGTTCCGTTGCGCCTCAAGGCGGGTCGTCAGCGACAGGCGGGCTTCCGGGGTCGGGAGGTTCGGTGCCTGCGTGGGCGTGCGGCCGACATGGGGGTAGGGCAGGTTTTCCCCCGGCGGAGGGGCGCGCAGTTTTGCGATTTCGCCGCCTTCGAAGCCATGCCACCAGCCGGTGACGGTATCGGTCATGTCCCGATGCTGGCAGGCCGTCAGAAGTGGCGCGGTCATCAGCAGGAGAAACGGGATTTTTCCCGCAGTTCTGCGTGTTGCCGCTGTCATGGGCTGCCTGCTGATCCCTGGGGCCACTGTGCCGTTCCTGCTGTCTTTGGAATGTCGAAATACGGCGGACACTAGCCGTTCGGGACCGGGATGGCGAGTGTTCCTGTCCCCTTCACATGGAAGGAGGACTTGGCACCGACGAAAACGAAGCGCAGGATAGGGGGTATGAAGATGCATGCTGGATCTGGAAACGATATGGATATCACCAGAATGAACCCGACCCGCCTGGACGACGAGCCGGATGCTCCGGAGCGCGAAACCCGCGAGGAAGACAACAAGACGCTGAACAGCCCGATCAGCGAGCTTGAAGGCCGTCTGTTCGATCAGCGGAAAGTTCTGATTTTCGGCGGTATCAACGACAAGATCGCCCGTGATGTGACGGGGCGCCTGCTGGCACTCGCCGGGACGTCCGACAAGCCGATCGACGTCTATGTGAACTCGCCGGGCGGTCATGTGGAGAGTGGCGACACCATCCATGACATGATCCGCTTTGTGGATTCGATTGCGCCGATCAACATGATCGGGACCGGCTGGGTCGCCTCCGCCGGGGCGTTGATTTATGCGGCTGGCCGTCCCGAGCGGCGCGTCTGTCTGCCGAACACGCGCTTTCTGCTGCACCAGCCGATGGGTGGAGTGCGCGGTCCGGCAACGGATATCGACATCGAGGCCCGCGAGATCATCAAGATGCGCGAGCGTCTGAACCGTCTTTTCGCCAGGGAAACCGGACAGACCTACGAGAAGGTCGCCAAGGATACGGACCGCAACTACTGGATGTCGGCGCAGGAAGCGATCGAATACGGGCTTGTGAACCGCATCATCAATTCTGCGACCGACCTGAAGTAAAACTACAAGCTCCAAGGGGCACGGCGTGTCTTCGGGCACGCCGCGAAGACCATCATGAAAAGTCTGGCCGAAATCTATTCCCATCTTCCCGACGCACCGTCGGAGAAGACGCTAGAGCGCGTTGATTACGAAGCGCGCCACTGGAGCAGCCCGATCCAGGGCCCGCTCAAGCCCGGTACGGAAGAGCACAAACGGGCCGTCGCCGCGATGTTCCGCGATACGTTCAATCCGTACAAGCCCTCCGTGATCGACTGGCCGACGCTGGATCCCGAGACGCTGCATCGCATCACGTCCCTGCCGATCTGGGATATTGCGGTCCAGACCGAGGGCAAGGCGCGTCTGCGCATGGCCGCCTATGCCGACATGATCACCGATCCGGACATGAAGGACGCGCTCTCGCGGAATGCGTGGGAAGAGAACCGGCACAAAGAGGTCCTGTCCAAGCTGGTCGAGGCCTACAAGATTCCGATGGCGCCGGAGCCTCCGTACATCACGCCGAAAGACACGGAATGGGCCTATCTGGTTACGGGTTTTTCGGAATGTGTGGACAGTTTCTTTGCATTCGGTCTGTTTGCGCTGGCCGAGCGGGCGGGTCTGTTTCCGCAGGAACTGATCGAGACGTTCGAGCCGGTGATGCAGGAAGAATGCCGCCATATCCTGCTGTTCGCGAACTGGCTGGCCTGGCATCGCGCAACCATGCCGTTCTGGAAGCGGCCCTGGTTTGAGCTGCGTGTGATCGGCGTGTGGCTGTTCCTCGCCTATGAGCGCATGGGGCTGGCCCGTTCGATTGACGAGAATGGCGAAGAGCACACCCAGGACAACAATTTCACCGTTACGGGCGCCAAGGACATGACGGCCATGGACGTCAAGGTCCCGGACCTCATGCAGCTCTGTCTGGATGAAAACGACCGTCGGTTTGCGGGGTATGATCCGCGGCTGCTGCGGCCCACGACCACACCGGCGATTGCGCGGGCGATGATCAAAGGTGCGAAGCTGTGGGATCGGGTTCGCAATCGGGTTGCGGCCTGAACGGTTCTCTTCCCAGGAGAGACAGGTCATAAAAAAGGGCTCCGTTGCGGGAGCCCTTTTTCGTTTCAGTCTTCCGAAGCGCCGTCTGCGTCGGGTTCGGGGTCCGTCATCAGGGCGTCGGCGAGGACGCCGGCTTCGGCCCGGATGCGTCGTTCGATTTCGGACGCCATGTCCGGATGGTCACGCAGGAACTGCTTGGCGTTCTCACGTCCCTGACCGATCCGCTGGCTGTCGAAAGAGAACCATGCGCCGGATTTCTCGACGATGTTGCCCTTCACGCCCAGATCGAGCAGTTCGCCCATCTTGCTGATGCCTTCGCCATACATGATGTCGAACTCAACCTGGCGGAACGGCGGGGCCATCTTGTTCTTGACGACCTTGACGCGGGTCTGGTTGCCGACGACCTCATCCTTGTCCTTGATGGACCCGATGCGGCGGATGTCGAGGCGGATGGAGGAGTAGAACTTCAGGGCGTTGCCGCCCGTGGTCGTCTCGGGATTGCCAAACATCACGCCGATTTTCATACGGATCTGGTTGAGGAAGATCACGAGCGTGTTGGACCGCGAGACCGTTCCCGTCAGTTTGCGCAGGGCCTGGCTCATGAGGCGGGCATGCAGACCGACATGACTGTCGCCCATGTCGCCCTCAAGCTCGGCGCGCGGGACGAGGGCTGCCACGGAATCCACGACCAGCACGTCAACGGCGCCGGACCGGACGAGCGTATCGGCGATTTCCAGAGCCTGTTCGCCGGCATCTGGCTGGCTCAGAAGAAGATCGTCGATATTGACGCCGAGTTTACGGGCGTAGCCGGGGTCGAGCGCATGTTCGGCGTCGATGAATGCGACGGTGCCGCCCTTCTTCTGGGCTTCGGCCAGAACATGCAGGGCGAGCGTGGTTTTGCCCGAGCTTTCCGGTCCGTAGATTTCAACGATACGGCCGCGCGGCATGCCGCCGATTCCAAGCGCAATGTCCAGTCCGATGGAGCCGGTTGAAATCACATTGGCTTCCACTTTTGGCCGTTGGCCCATGCGCATGATCGAGCCCTTGCCGAAAGCACGCTCAATCTGGCTGAGTGCGCCTTCAAGCGCCTTGGTCTTGTCCATTCAATCCTCGCAATAGGTTTGGGCTGGCGTGTGCAGGGTACGATAGACCGGGCAGCCATTCTCGCAAAGCACTGCATCAGTCACGGTTATCGCCTTCCCGTGTTCGCAAAATGTTCTTCTGAGAGGCATATCATGTTTGCCCCCCGCGACGCCAAGGGGAAGACAGGCTTTGGCGGAAGATTTTTTCCGTGGGCGAGGGGCTGGCTTACCTCAGTGGGGCGGAAAGGCCTGCGGGGCGTTTAAGTTTCCAGACATAGGCGATGATGGCCGCCACAACCTTGAAATGTTCGGCCGGGATCTCGCTTTCCAGCGGGAGGGTGAAGAGGGCGCGGGCCAGAGGCGGGTTGGCAACAATCGGGACACGGTTGTCCTGTGCGATTTCCCTGATTCTGGCGGCCACGTCATCCATGCCTTTGGCAACGATTCTTGGGGCGCCGCCTGTGCCCTTTTCATAGACAAGGGCGACCGCGTAGTGCGTAGGGTTGGTGACGACAACGGTGGCTGTTTTGACGGCTGCCATCATGCGTTGTTTGGCAGCCTTGGCGCGCAGGGCTTTCTGGCGACCTTTCACATGGGGGTCGCCCTCCGCATTCCGATATTCGTCCTTGAGGTCTTCCCGACTCATTTTCAGCTTGGACGTATGGCGGAAGCGCATCCAGAAAATATCGAAGCCCGCGATCACCAGCTGTGCGCCGATCATCGCGGCGGCGGCGCTGAATCCGAGGTCTGTCATCATTTTCAGGAGCGGGCCGGGTTCCAGCCCGACCATCCGGGACGCGGTTGGAATGGCATTTCTGGTGATGTGCCAGAGCACGGCGGCGAAGATGACAAATTTTGCGAGAGCCTTGAACGTGTCCGGCAGGGTTCCGCCGCCCGCAATGCGCTTGAAGCCGGCGAGTGGAGAGACCCGTTCGAACTTTGGCAGCAATGACTCGGGGTGGATGAGGAAGCCCGTTTGCAGAAATCCCGCGCCGAGGCAGAAGGCCGCCACGGTGGCCGCCATGGGAACGGCCAGAGAGAGCCCCGCCTCAATGGCGTGATTGGTACTGCTCAGCAAACCGCCCTGCGCCATCGGGACCGTGCCTGCATTGGCCATGAGGGCCTTCATGCTGTGGACAAAATCTGTCACGAGGTGGGGCAGGATCATGAAAATTCCTGCGAACCCTCCCAGAAGGGCCACAAAGCTCATGGCCTCGCGGGACATGACGATCTGGCCGTCCTCGCGCGCTTTCTGGAGGCGGTGGGCTGATGGGGCTTCTGTTTTGTCGTCGGAGTCAGACATCGTTCAGAGACCCGGAAGTGCTCGGAGGACGTCGAAGGCTTGTCCCTGCCAGATGGCGATCATGGTGCTGAGGGTGAGGCCGAGAAGGGCGATGCCGCCCAGAAGTTGCAGGGGGCTGGCGGCGTTGTAGATCTGTAGCGTCGGAAGCAGGCGTGTCATGATGCCCAGCATGCCCTGCCAGACGAGTGACAGGATCAGAAAGGGTGCGCTGAGTTCCAGTCCCAGAGCGAAGCTGTGTTCCGTAAGCTGGATGACGCCCTGCGCGGAATCGCCCAGCAAATTCCAGTGGGCATGTGTCGTGGCAAGGAGGAGCGCACCGCCTGGGGGGATGATGGTGTAGCTGCCGAGGATCGCGCGGATGGGCAGAATATAGGCACCCGTCACGAGCAGCACGAGCGGCGCCAGCAGATTGAGGAAACGGGCGGGAGCAGAGCTGCCGGAGCCCAGATCCGGATCGGGCTGAAGGACGCTGGAAATTCCCATACAGACTGCGATGATCTGACCGGCAATCGGCAGAGCCATACAGATCAGGCGGGCCATCCAGCCGATCAGAACCCCCGCGAAAAGCTCAACGGCAATCATGCCGCACAGGGCGAGGGGGGCGAGGGCGTCCAGATGCGTCTGCATCAGAAGGGGGGCGACGAGCGGAAGGAGCAGGACCGTCAGCGTGAGGGCGCATCCGGCGCGGACCATCATGGGCATGGACTGTTCGCCGATGCCCGGCATGAGCATGACGACCCCGCCGGTCCGGGAGAGAACCAGAACGAAAGCAAGCGCCCAGACGCTCAGAACCGGGCCGCTGAGGTCAAGCCCCTGGAGCGCTGTGGGGACTGCCGTATTGGTAAGACCCGTGTTCACAGAACGGTTGCTTTGGGCACGCACATGTCAGTCAAATCCGGATCTGAAAGGCAGCAGGCTCAGGTCGTGCCGACGAGAATGAGCTGATCGAAGAGGTGTCGGGCGAAACTGATGAGCGTTGCGGTCATGAAGGACCCTGCCATCACCATGACGGCCCCAATGGCCAGAACCTTCGGGACAAAGGACAGTGTGGCTTCGTTGAGCTGGGTCACGGCCTGTACGAGGGAGACCAGAAGGCCGACCCCGAGTGCGGTCAGCAGGGCTGGGGCGCTCAGTTTGAGAGCAACAATGAATGTCTGCTCCAGAATGGCACCGAGATCGATGGCCTGCATGGTCAGATCGTCATTTTCATCACATCCTGATACGCCTGCACCATTCGGTCGCGGATCACGGTCGTGGTCTGGAGGGCGAGCTGTGCATTGGAAATGGCGGTGACGATCTGGGTCATGTCGCCACCGCCCTTGAGGCCCTGAGCGGCCTTGGCCTCGGCATCATGACCGCTGTCGATGACGCTGCTGACGGACTGGGACAGGATGGAGCCGAAATCCGTTCCGGAACTGCTGCTGCCCGTTGCGGACGAGTTCTGAATGCCGTCCGCGATATCGTCCGTAACGCCCTCCAGGCGGCTCTGGAGGCTCTGGACGGCGTAGGCGTTATGGGCATGGGAGAGGGAGGTGAGCATGTGGGTTACTTCAGCAGGTCGAGCGTGCGGGACAGCATGGTCCGGCTGCTCTGCATGGCGTTCAGGTTGGCTTCATAGGAGCGCTCGGCTTCACGCATATCCATCATTTCAGTCATGGAATCCACGTTGGAAACTTTGACGTAACCGCGCTCGTCGGCGGCGGGATGAGACGGGTCGTAGCGGGTGTCGAAATCCGACATGTCCTGACCAATGTTCTGGACACCGACGGTCGAGGTGCCGCTTTCGTTGTCCACCTGTTCGGCAAAGGTGATGGTCTTGCGGCGATAGGGATCAGCGCCCGGCTGGGAGCCGGTCGTATCCTGATTGGCGAGGTTTTCCGCAACGATGCGCAGGCGCTGGGCCTGTGCGTCCATGCCGCTTGCGGAAATGCCGATGGTGGTGGACAGGTTCATCCGTCAGCGTCCTTTATTTTCCGAGCGCCGTCTGGAACATGCTCAGATATTTGGAATAGACGTTTACAGCGAGGTGCTGCTGGTCGTTGACATCCGCGACCTGTTCCATCTGCTGGTCCAGTGAGATCTGGTTTCCGTCCAGGGACTGTTCCGACGACGTCTCGATGACGTGCGCGCCGGAGGCGGTGTATCCGATATGATCGGGCTGCGTGATGGTCGGGGTGATGTCGAACTCGCCCAGGGCGGCTTCGAACGGGGAGACGTCTCTGGCCTGATAGTCCGGCGTGTCCGAGTTGGCGATATTGCCAGCCAGCACCTGTTGACGGGCCTGAAGCCAGTTCATGCGGTCACGGCCCAGGGAAAAGAGGTCGGTGCCGCCTGTGCTGGTTGAGTCGATATTCCGCATCGCGACAGTCTCCGTCATGCAGGAGCCGGGAAAATGCCGGCGAGGGACATGATGGCGTGAAATCTTTAATAAATGGTTGCCTGAGCCGCAGATTCGGGGGTGGTCGCTCGATATGCACTGCGTGTTTCCAAGGCTGTTGTCAGCCTCTCGCGTGAAATCCGTCATCAATTAAGCGGTCATTAACCGATCTTGGGCATCATGCCGGGGAATGAGGATGACTGACCTATGACCCTGCATGAATGCGTGAATGCGATTGCCGCGCTGATTTTCATTGTCGTACTGATTTTCTGTGCCCGCCCCCTGTTGCGTTTTCTGGAGCAGAAAAAGAGCGGTGCGCGGGGTGGACAGGCGGGGCTGTCGCTTGTGGGGCAGATGGCGCTCGACCGGACGCGGCGTCTTTCGGTTGTGCGGTATGGCGCGCGGGAGGTTCTGGTCCTCACGGGGGGCAATCAGGACATTCTGATGGACTGGACAGAGCGGGAGACTTTTGCCTCGGCGCTGGATGAGTCCGCTGCGGAGGACGTGGCGTGAGGCAGGCTCTGATGCGGCTTGGGGCGCTTTTTCCGCTTATGATCCTGCTGGCGTGTGTGTGTGTGCCGCATCTGGCGCATGCACAGGCCGTGAGCATTGATCTGGGGCAGAACGGGGCTGCGGGCGGGGCTGGGACGACCAGTCGCCTGGTGCAGCTTACGGCGCTGATTACGGTTCTGTCTCTGGCGCCGAGCCTGCTGGTGATGATTACGGCGTTTACGCGGATCGTGATCGTGCTGTCGCTGCTTCGCAGTGCGCTTGGCGCGCAGGGGACGCCTCCCAATACGGTTCTGATCGGGCTGTCGCTGTTTCTGACCCTATTCGTGATGCAGCCGACACTTCAGAAGTCGTGGGATGCGGGGATCGAGCCGATGATGGCGGGGCGTGTCGGGGAAATGGAGGGGCTGACGGCGGCGGCCCAGCCGTTTCACGACTTCATGGCGGTGACGGCGCGGCCTGCGGATGTGGCGACGTTCCTCAATATTGCGCATGAAAAGCCGCCTGCGAAGATCGGCGACACGCCCTGGCGTGTGCTGGTTCCAGCGTTCATGATCGGGGAACTGCGCCGCGGTTTCGAGATGGGATTTCTGCTCTATCTGCCGTTTCTGGTCATCGATCTGGTGGTGTCCAGCGTATTGATGAGCCTTGGCATGATGATGCTGCCGCCAAGTACCGTGTCGCTTCCGTTCAAGCTGATCTTTTTCGTGGTCGTTGACGGATGGTCACTGGTGGCGGGAAGTCTGGTGCGAAGTTTTACCGGATAGGATCCGGATATGAAAAAGCCCCGCCGGTTCAGAAACCGGCGGGGCTTTTTTGTTAGTGGGCGCTGTCGTTTGTGGTGCCGGCCGCGAGGCCTGCGGCGCGGGGGTCCGTCACGCCGTGGCACGAATCGTCGCCGTGGCAGACAATTGCGTTGATGCGACCGGCTCCTTCATGAGGGATCGGGGCGTCATGGGCGGCAGCACGGGCGGCGTCTCCGACGGCATCCGCGGCTTCGTTCTGCCCCGAAGCGGCGATGACGGCACGCAGACTGCGCTGGTCACGCAGGATTGCAGCGGAAAGCAGCGGCTGTGGCGTCCGGGCCGGGGAGGCGCTGAGGACAACACCGGTGCTGCCAGCGATGCGGCCTGTTCCAAACAGGTTGTTTTCGCTCAGGGCGCAGGCGACGGCCATGCCCGAATGGTCGGTCACGACGAAGGATGTCGAAGCCGGAAGGGACGGCAGGCTGCCGCTACCGGAACGGCCGCTGTCGAGGGCTGCCTGAGCGGCGGCGAGGGTCGTGTTGCCGGAGGCGCGCCATGCGGCGACCGCGCCCTGTGCGGAAGCGCCCGTCGTGTATCGGATGGCCGCGCCGAGGCCGCCATCGGCGGGCGGGGCGAGGAACGAGGCGGTCATGCCACCCTGATGGGTCATCAGCGCATCCGTCTGGACGGGAAGGGTCTGTCGCATGTCGTCGTCGTTCAGGCCGCCACCCGCTTTCTGGGCGGCGGTGACGTAAACGTCGGCGAGGGCGCCGTTATAGAGGTCGCCGACGCCTGCGACGCGGATGCGTTCGAGGAAGCCTGCGAGCCGGGGCTGGGCCAGGCTGTCGCCTGCGGCGAGCGTGGAGGCTTCGCCGCGTCCGAAAATGGTGCGCGCACTTTCATCCGCGAGAAGTGCGGTGTGGACGGCGGCCAGATCGGTTGCCAGAGCACGGCTGACGGTGATGCCCGTGCTGGCGAGGTTCAGGGCCGGGGCGATCAGATCGTTGAACTCGACTGTGCCGTAATGGAGTTGCATCAGATACAGACCACGGAAGCTGGCAGGCGTGCCGGCCGGGCGGTCGGCGCCCTTGCTGGTGCCGGGGCGGGGCAGGAAGGAAATGGACTGCGCCGCTTCGCCGGGTCGGCTGATCAGGCACGCGCCGCCGCCGCCATAGGAGGCGCGGGAGGGCAGGGTAACGCCAAGGGCGAGGGCCGTGGCGGTTGCGGCATCGGCAGCGTTGCCGCCGCGGGCCAGCACGTCATGGCCGACCAGCGCGGCCTGGGGCTCGTCGGCAACGACCGTGCCGATGCTGCCGCCTGCGGGCGCGGCTGTTTCGCTGATGCCCACGAGGTGGGAGCCCGGGATCCATGAGCAGGCGCCCAAAAGCAGGCCCGAAGCCACCGAGGCCATTAGTGAGGCCGGGAGACGGGACGCGATGCGACGGGTCTGTGTGGCGTCCGGGGTGGAAATCTGGTGCTGACGATGCGCCACCTGGCGTTTCTCCAATGTCTGGTCACGACTGTCCGGCCTCGTGGCCTTGGCGGAGTACGGGCGCGGGCAGACAGGTCTGCGCCGTGGGTCCGGTTCCGGCTCTTGTTCCCTCATAACGGTAATCTGCTGTTTGTGGGAGGGGCGAGTTGGTGTCTTCTCTTTGCGGTGGACGTTCTTTATGGCGTATGGATCAGACGTTCTGTCTTTCTTTCAGCTGATCCGGAGCTTTCCATTGAAACACCATCTGCTTGCCACGGCGTCTGCTGTTGTTGCCGGAATGGCCTTTCTTGCGGGCAGTCAGGCTCTGGCGGCTCCGGCCACGTCGTTCACGCCAGCCCAGCGCGCCGAGATTGTCGGCATCATGCGCGATGCGTTGCAGAATGACCCGAGCATTCTCACGGATGCCATCCGTTCGATCCGTGAAAAGGCCGAGGAGCAGAAGCAGGATTCGACGCTGGCGGCCGTGAAGGCGCATCAGTCCGAGCTTCAGACCGCGCCTGACTTTGCCATCCGGGGCAATCCGCACGGGAAGATCACGGTTGTGGAATTCTATGATCCGCGCTGTTCGTACTGCCGTTCCATGATGGGGCAGGTGGACAGTTTCCTCAGCCGCCATCCGGATGTGCGGCTTGTCGAGAAGGTTGTGCCGGTTCTGGGGAGTAACAGTGTTCTGGACACGCGGGCCATTTTCGCGGCCAGTGCGCAGGGTAAATATGACGTTATGCGCAAGGCGCTGATGGAAGACACCACCAAGCCCAGCATGGAGCGGATCGTCGCCCTGGCACAGGCCAATGGGCTGGATGCGAAGAAGCTGACGGCGGATATGAGTTCGCCCCAGACGGTGGCGTTGATCACGACCAATCTGGATCAGGGACGTGCTGTTGGTCTGGACGGGACGCCGACGTTCATTTTCGGGACGGCCGCCGTGGCTCCGGGCGCGCTTGAAGCGGATCAGATGGATGCTTTTCTGGAGCGCGCCCGGAAGGCCTGATGGATCGGGCCATGGAGGCCGTTCTGGAAAGTTCAAAACCGGTGGTGTCGCCGGGGTTCGCCGAAGGAAACTTCGTGAACGTTAAAGGAACGCATGAAGAACCGCTTTTCCGGGGTTTGGGGAAGTGCGTTTTTGCCGTTATGGTTTCCCGGTTTTCGTGAAACGGCATTCTTCTGATCCGGGGGGCCGTTTCGGACTTTTGACGTGCTCCACTGGTATGATGGTGTATGACAGACGACAGACGGTCCGGCGCGGGGAGCAGTGCTGGGGGGGAACGGGGATCCGAGGCTTCCGGCGCGGCTGAGTGTCAGGATGGATCCCACGCTGAAGAACCTGACCGGCAGGGTTCCGGGGGAAAGCGCCTGAAAAGGTGGTTCCGGCGATCGCTGTTTGTGCGATGGGCCTTATTTCGGGTTTTCAATCGCATCCGTGCCTCCGGTCTGGGGAAAGACCTGTTCTTCCGGGCGACACAGGTTCCGGCGTATTTTCAGACCGCATTCAACCGGGGCCAGTTGCGGACCCTGAGGCTTCTTCTCCCCCTTCATCTTTTGGCTCAGGCCGTCAGCGCGCCGGTGGTGGCGCTCGGGGTGTGGTCGTCGAGCCCCTGGCTGGCCCTCCTGCTGCTTGCGGGGATCGAAGGTGTTCTGCTGCTCTGGTTTTCCAGGGTTCAGCCAAATGTCAGAACCATGAGGAGCCTTGCGGATTACGCGGCGCTCCGATGGGCGCTCCGGGCACTGAACGGGGTTCTTGGGTCTGTCTGGTTCGTTTTCATCATTCTGGTCTTCCGGCTGCGCTGTGAAGACATCCATCTTCTGACGCTCGGCGTGTGTTTCGGATTTATGGCGCCGCTTCTGCTCTGTGCTCCGGTAAACGGGGCGGTCGAAGCCATGGTGGTGCCGATCATCGCAGGGGCGTATGGTGCTCTGCTGGAGGGCCGTTTTTACCGGTCCGTTCTGTTTACGACGTCGTTTTTTCTGATGACCACGGTCTGCGGGCTTTTTGTCGTTGGGATCAGCCGGCTGGTGGGCGTTCTGCGTAACCCATCGGCGGGACTTTGCCGCCTTCTGGGGCGCGATGAGACGCAGATCGCGGGCAGGACATTGGGAAGTCTGCTGGATATTCCCGTGCCTGGTGCCGAGCTGTCCGGTCCGATCTCTCCGGAACGGCATCTGGCGTATTGTCTGACGAACCGACTGGCATTTCGGGAACTGGTTGTTCGCGCTGTGGCCGTGCCGGAGGCACGCTGGTGGATGCTGACGGGAGAACCTGTCTTCCGGGACGGGGTGTTCCGGGGGTATCTGGGGGTCGGCGCAGATGTGACGGCCCTACAGATGATCAGGGAGCGGCATTTTTATCGCGTGCGGCATGATGTCCTGACCGGGCTGCCGAACCGGCTGGCCTGTCAGGAGCATCTTCAGAAAAGTCTGCTGGAGACAATGCGCGGCGCGCAGGCGTTCGTGGTCATTCTTATTTCGCTGGAGGTCTCCAGCCTCGGGCGTCGGCGTGTGATGACGCCGGATGAGGTGGCGGCGGTTCTGCAGATAAGCCTGTCGCGTCTGAATGCCTGTCTTGCCCGGCATGTGCCTGCAGATCTGAACGGAGCGGGGGGCTGTTTTGTAGCGCGGTATGGCGCGATGGATCTGGCGGTCGTGACGGGGATTCCGGGCGAAGGAAAGCGTCATTTCCTGGAGGCCCTGGCTCTGGAACTCCTGTTGACGCTGAGTGGCCCCGTCAGTGTGGTCGAGGATGGGGCTGCGGAAGTGGCTGGGGACGTGATTGACGTTGAGCCTGCGATTGGCATGGCGGTCTCGACGACCGGAGACGGCGAGGTTCTGGTGGAAGCCGTCGAGACGGCGCTACGCGATGCCCAGGGCGAGCGGGTCGGGCGCTATAGCATTTTCGATCCTTGTGAGGAAATGGCGGGAAGCCGCCAGCAGACCCTGTTTCGTGATGTGCGGCAGGCTCTGCGGCAGAAAGCCTTTGCTCTGGTGTACCAGCCTATCGTGAATGCCCAGACCGGGATGGTGATCGGATTTGAGGCGCTGTCACGGTGGAAAGGGTCGGCGCACAGGCATCTGTCGATCGGGAAGGTCATCGACACGATTGCCGAGACCGGGAGCGGGCTGGAATTCGACTTCTGGGTTCTGGAAAACGCGTGCCGGGTGGCGCGACGCTGGCCTGTTCCCTTATGGGTTTCGGTCAATATGACGGCGACGCATTTTTCCCTCCCTGATATTGCGGTGCGTATTTTTCGGGTTCTGGAGCAGGTTGGGCTGGAGCCGTATCGGTTGCAGATCGAAGTGACGGAAACGCAGGCGCTGGAGGTCGGACCGCTTGTGCACCATGCCTTCCGCGAGCTTGAAAGCAGGGGGGTGGGGATTGCGCTGGACGATTTCGGCAAAGGATTTTCGACGCTGATGTATCTGCGGCAGTTTCCGTTTTCCAAGATCAAGCTGGATGCAGCCTTCATTCAGGACATGTTGCAGGATGCGCGCAGTGCGGCGGTGGTGCGGAACGTGATCGCGCTGGGGCGGGATCTCGGTGTTGCGGTGACGGCGGAGGGCGTGTCGTCGCCGGAGCATTGCCGCCATCTTCAGGAGCAGGGCTGCACGGAAGTGCAGGGGTTCTATCTGGGGCGCCCGGTGCCGGAGGAAGATGTTCCGCTCTTCTGGGGGCGGCGTGTGGCTGATCTGTCCTGAAAAAATGGGGAAACGCGGATGGGGGAAAGCTGGATGAGCCGGTTTGGAAACGGGCCTGTGGCAGTGATGGGGATCGTGAATATCACGCCGGATTCCTTCTCCGACGGCGGGCGTTTTCTGCGGCCTGAGGCTGCTCTGGCGCATGGTCGGACGCTTGTGGCGGACGGGGCGGATCTTTTGGATGTGGGTGCTGAATCCACGCGGCCGGGCTTTATACCGGTTCCGGCAGAAGAGGAATGGGCGCGCCTTGCACCGGTCGTTGGGCAGTTTGTGGGCGACGGAGTGACCGTTTCGGTGGACACGACCAAGGCTTTCGTCGCCAGACGGGCGCTTGAGGCCGGTGTGGCGGTCATCAACGATGTCTGGGGTTTGCAGGCGGACCCGGACATGGCGTCCGTAGTAGCGGATTCGGAGGCGACGGCTATCGTGATGCACAACCGTCATGACGTGGACGAGGCTCTGGATCTGCGGGCGGACTGGCGGCGCTTCTTTGATCGGTCTCTGGAACTGGCGGAACACGCCGGACTTGCGCGTGATCGGATTGTGCTGGATCCGGGTGTCGGGTTCGGCAAGACGCAGGCGCAGAATGTTGAGGCCGTGGCGCGGCTGGGCGATCTGCGGGCCGACTATGGGCTGCCGGTTCTGCTGGGGGTGTCGCGCAAGTCCATGTTCGGGCATTTTCTGGGGCGTGCGGCGTCCGAGCGGCTGGCGGGGACGCTGGCGACCCATCTGTACGGGGTGGAGCAGGGCGCTGCGATGTTGCGGGTGCATGACGTGCG
Source organism: Gluconobacter albidus (assembly GCF_002005485.1). Taxonomy (NCBI): domain Bacteria; kingdom Pseudomonadati; phylum Pseudomonadota; class Alphaproteobacteria; order Acetobacterales; family Acetobacteraceae; genus Gluconobacter; species Gluconobacter albidus. The sequence continues at coordinate 438,128 of NZ_CP014689.1, forward strand.
CGAGCATGTGGATGCGTTGAAAATCCGCCAGATTCTGAAGGATGTCCGATGATCGTACCTGCCCTCACTTCCGTTTTCGTGCGGGATCTGTGTCTGTTTGGCTTTCATGGCGTGTTGCCCGAAGAGACGCGGATCGGGCAGCGTTTTGTAGTGGATATCGAGATCCGTGCAGATCTGTCGGGTGCGATTGCGGGCGATGATTACGAACAGGCCGTCTGTTACGGGACCCTGTGCGATATCGCTTCGGACATCGTGACCGGAAAGCCACTTCAGCTCATCGAGACGGTAGCGGGACGGATTGCCGAAGCCATTCTGGCGCGGCTGGAGCGTGTGGAGTGGGTTCGGATTGAAGTGCGCAAACCGTCCGCGCCAGTGCCGTATGTGGTGTCGGGAACGGCGGTGGGTGTGGAACAGGCCCGGGTTCATGACGTGGCGTTCTCGCTGGGCAGCAATCTGGGCGAGCGGGAGGCTGTTCTGGCGGCGGCGGTGGATCGGCTGTCGGGCGTGGACGGGCTGGAGATCGTGCAGGTGTCGTCGCTGTATGACAGTGCGCCCTGGGGCGGGGTGGAGCAGCCGGCATTCGTCAATATTTGTGCGACCGGGCGGACGACGCTGGAGCCTCATACGCTTCTGCGGATGTGCAAGGCGATCGAGGCGGAGCTGGGACGTGTGCCGGGCGTACGCTGGGGCGCGCGGGCCGTCGATATTGATGTTCTTTATTATGGCACGCGGGAGGTTCGGGACCGGGTTCTGACGCTGCCGCATGCCTGTCTGTTCGAGCGGGCTTTCGTGCTGGAGCCGCTGGCGGAAATTGATCCAGATCATGTCATTGGTGGACGTCACGTGCGGGACGCGCTAGCAGTCCTGCCGCGGAGCCCGGGGGATGTGACCCGGCGCGTCCCTGACGGCACGGGTCGTCGGGGCATAGAGGAGCCTGAACCCGCATGACCAACCTGAACGCCACGACCGTAGCCACCGCATCGGCCTATCAGTCGGACAGTCAGGAGAGCCTCTCGTCCGAGGAGCGTCGCCCGATGGGAGCGTTGCCGCTGCCTGCGGATGCGGAAGTGCGGATTGCGGGGGCCGTGCGCCAGATTCTTGAGGCGCTGGGTGAAAACCCGGATCGCGAGGGTCTGCTGGATACGCCGCAGCGTGTTGCGAAGATGTATCTGGAAGTGTTCAGCGGCCTGCATCAGGACCCGCGGGACCATCTGAAGACGCAGTTCTCTGCGGACCGGCATCATGGCGCGGTGATCGTCAAGGATATCCGCTTCCATTCGATGTGCGAGCATCATCTGCTGCCGGTTTATGGCAAGGCGCATGTGGCCTATCTGCCAGCGGGTGGGCGTCTGACGGGATTGAGCAAGATTGCGCGGCTGGTTGAAGGCTTTGCCCGTCGGCCGCAGCTTCAGGAGCGTCTGACGGATCAGATCGCGCAGGGCATGGAAGATGTTCTGGCGCCGGAAGCCGTTCTGGTTGTCATTGAAGCCGAGCACATGTGCATGAGCATGCGCGGCGTGCGCTCGCCTGGTTCCACGACCGTGACGTCCATCGCGCGTGGAAGCTGGCTGCGCGACAGTGCGGCGCGGATGGAGATCATGTCGCTCCTGCGGAGCTAATCCGCAGCGGGCGTCCCGTAAAATTTTGGAAAAACGGATGATGTTTCAGCGCTTCTGACGCTCGCGTTTCTGCGCGTTGATGTCTTGCGAATCAAAACGCGGACTTATATGGTATGCGTATGGCACTTTATGGCGCAAGCACCGAATACGTTCTGCACAGTCTGTTGTGGCTCGTGGATCATCCCGGGCCGGTCAGCAGTCTGGATCTGGCGGAACTTCAGGGTATTCCCGCGGCATTTATGGCCAAGCAGCTTCCGAAACTGGAGAAAGCCGGGATTCTTGCGGCCTCCGAAGGGCTGAGGGGCGGTTACAGGCTGGCCCGCCCTCCGGCGCAGATCAGCGTGCTGGACGTCGTGGACTCGGCGGAAGGCCGCAAAAGCCTTTTTAACTGTCAGGAAATTCGCGGGCGTTGCGTCCTGTTCGACGACACGCCGCCGCAATGGGCCACGAAGGGTGTGTGCAGCATTCATGCGGCCATGCTGCGGGCCGAGCAGACCATGCGCGAGGAACTGGCGCGGACGTCTTTGGCTGATCTGGCGGCATCTGTCCGGGACAAGGCGGCGCCTGCGTTTCTGGGGGAGGCGCAGGGATGGCTTGAGAACCGGGTCCAGACACGCCGGACCAGCAGGGTCAGGCAGCGGCGAAACCCGGACACGGTCTGAATTTTTCTTTCACATCCAATATCAGGAAACAGAATTATGCGCCGTTTTATTGCGCTTGGCGCCTTGGCTTTGTGCGTCTGCACGCCTTCCCTTCATGCCGCGACGAAGGTCACGCCGCTTCTGGCGCACGACCTGCCGGGCATTCCCGGAAAAGAGGGCGCCATGCTGACGGTGGACTATCCCCCCGGCGGTTCCGACCCGATCCATCGGCATAATGCCTCGGTGTTTGTATATGTGCTGAAGGGCAGTGTTGTCATGCAGGTCCGGGGTGGAGAGGCCGTGACCCTGCATCCGGGACAGACCTTCTTTGAAGGGCCGGACGATGTTCATCTGGTCGGGCGCAATGCCAGCCAGACCGAGCCTGCGCAGTTTCTGGCGGTTTTCGTCAAGGACAAGGCTGCGCCGTTTGTCTTCCCTGCAAAGTAATGGCTGAAGGACAGAAGGCATGAAAATTCTGCTGGCCGGGGCAAGTGGCGCTGTCGGGCGTCCGCTGATCGCGCGTTTGCTGAGAGAGGGGCATGAGGTCTGGGGCATGGTGCGGCGTGCCGAAAATCTGCCCGTCATTCAGGCGCTGGGCGCGTCTCCGGTTGAGGGCGATGCGCTGGACCGGGCCGGGATGTTCGCTCTGCTGGATCGGGTGCGGCCGGATGTCGTGATTGATCAGCTGACGTCCCTCCCGTCCAGTCCGTTCGATCTGGCGCAGAGGCTGCCTGCGGATCGGGTGCTGCGTCTGGAGGGCGGGGGTAATCTCCATGATGCCGCCCGGGCTGTGGGGGTGCGGCGTTATATCCAGCAGTCCTGCGGGTTTTACCTGAATGGTGAGGGAGGACTTGCGACCGAGGAGTCCCCGTTGAGAACGGATGCTCCCGGCGGGATCGGGGAGAGCGCGCGGATGTATGAAGCGCTGGAAAAGCGCGTTCTGAGCGACGGCGTCATGGAAGGCGTGGCGCTGCGGTATGGGTTTTTCTACGGTCCGCGTACCTGGTACTGGCCGGATGGTGCGTTCAGCCTGCATGTCCGTAAAGGTGAGGTCCCCGTCATTGGCGCAGGGCGGGGCATGTTTTCGTTCATTCATGTGGATGATGCGGCGCAGGCAACGGTTGCAGCGCTGCTGGCGCCTGCGGGGAGCTACACTGTGGTCGATGATGAGCCGACGGAATTCTCCCGATGGCTGCCCGCCTATGCAAGGTGGGTCGGGGCGGCGCCTCCAGGGCATCTTGCAGAAGACGACGCGGTCCTGCGTCTGGGCGAAGAGGCTGTCTATTATCAGAATGATCTGAGCGGGGCGTCCAATCAGCGGGCCAGAAGTTTTCTGGGTCTTGAGCCTAAAAACACACCCTGGCTGGAAGAAATATGAAACGGGGATGTAATGTTATGAATTATTAAATAATTATTGCATGTTACAAATCTTAAATTCTTATCTCATTGATAATATTTCGCTCCTGTATTATTGAGATAGATAAAATAATTTATGGAATATCATGACAGGTTTCGGGGAAAATAAACTGGAAACGTCAGGATGTTCCGACGAGACAGCGCGATCGGTCCGGACATATCAGGGCTCGCATTTCTGGACCAGCCTGTTTCAGGTCCTGTCAACCATCAGTCTGCTTCTGCTGTGTTATGTGCTGATCTATGCGGGGTTGATGCGGGGCTGGTGGTGGTCTCTGGTACTCACACCACTGGCATCGGGCCTGTCCATCCGGACGTTTGTCCTTCAGCATGACTGCGGGCACGGATCGCTGTTCAAAAAGCGCTGGACCAATGACGTGACGGGCTGGCTTTGCTCCCTGTTGACCTTGACGCCCTATGACCACTGGAAAAAGCATCACGGGCTGCATCACGGGTCCTGGAACAACATGGATACGCGCGGGCGGCTGTCTGATCTGTATTCCGACTGTATTACCGTTGCCGAATACCGGAAAATGACGCGCCTGAAGAAGTTTCTGTACCGGATGAGCAAGAACCCGCTCCTGACGGTCTTTCTGATGCCACCGGTGATTTTCTTTATTGTCTACCGGTTTGCTTTCGATACGCCCCGACACTGGATCCGCGAGCGGGCTGGCGTGTACGCAACCAATCTGTGTCTGGTGGCGATGTTCGGCGGGCTGTCCTGGCTGGTTGGATGGAAGCTCGTTCTGCTGGTCAGCTTCATGGTGATCTATCCGGCCGCCGTGACGGGCGTGTGGCTCTTTCTTGTCCAGCACAAGTTTGAGGGTGTGCAGTGGGCCGAGCATCCGCAATGGAACAATTATGATGCCGTGGTAACGGGGTGTTCGTTCCTGCGCTTCTCGCGGATCATGCGCTGGTTCACGGGGGATATCGGAACGCATCATGTCCATCACATGGCGCCGGGAATACCGAACTACAGGCTGCTGGCATGTCATGACGCCCATCCGGCCTTTCAGAACGTGAAGATCCTGACCTGGCGCGATGGAATTCGTGAAGCCCGGAGCAACGTCCTTTGGGATGAGGACATGCAGGCTATGGTGGATCTCCGCTCGGTGACATGATGCCGGGGGGCGGACTCGGGTTCGTCCAGTCTGGCAGCAGAAGCTGGGAGTATTCCGCATGGCATTCGGAAATCGCGCATTTCAGGCCCTGACGCAGTATGCGCTTGCGTATCAGATTGATGAATGGGGCTGGCGGATCGGTCCTCATACCTATGGCGCCCCTGCTGTTCTTGAAGTAGGCGAGGCGGGGTTGATCATCGGCGATTACTGTTCGATCGGGCCAAATGTCACGATCATCCTTGGCAATCACCGCGCCGATCTGGTGAGCACCTATCCCTTCAAAACGCTATCGCATTTCTGGCCATCCGCGGAAGAGGGGCAGGCCGATCATTCCAGCAAGGGGGACGTCGTGATTGGCAATGACGTCTGGATCGGGGCGCATGCGACCCTGATGTCCGGAGTGACGATTGGCGATGGCGCCGTGATCGCAGCGCAGGCGCTTGTTACGAAATCGGTGCCTCCATATGCGATTGTGGGAGGTAATCCGGCAAAAGTGATCCGCTACCGTTTTCCCGAAAGCATCATTGCGCGACTGCTGGCGCTGGCCTGGTGGGAATGGCCGGAAACGCTTGTGAAAGAGCGCTGCGGAGCGCTGATGAGCGACGATATCGAGGCGTTTCTTGAGCTTTATGAAAATGCCCCGAACGGCTCTGAAGACGGCTGATCCTGATTTGGTGAGCGGGGAGCCGCTTCATCGGGTGTCGGGGCTGCGCTATGGTTTTCCGAACTGGTCGGGCAGGAACCATTCCGGGCATCGGCGCGATTGGACTGTGTCGGGAAACGTACTGCGAGGGGGTGATCCGTGAGGTCCTTCGAAAGCGGTGACGGTTCTTCCTGTATCGAAGGGAATCTTGATGAGCACCGCAGATAAGATGATGTCACAGATGGCGGATAAGGGCGGGTTTATTGCTGCCCTGGACCAGAGTGGCGGCTCCACGCCAGGCGCGCTGAAGCAGTACGGTATTGCCGAGAGCGAATATTCTGATGAAAGCCAGATGTTTGCGCTGATGCACGACATGCGGGTTCGGATCATCACGGCGCCTTCCTTTACCGGCGATAAGGTGATCGGGGCCATTCTGTTCGAGCGCACGATGGATGGGGATGTGAACGGTGAGCCCGTTCCGGCCTATCTGTGGCGCGAACGGGGCGTTGTGCCGTTTGTGAAGATCGACAAGGGTCTGGAGGCGGAAGCGGACGGCGTTCAGCTCATGAAGCCGATGCCCGATCTGGATGCCCTGCTGGCGCGGGCGGCCAAGCTGGGCGTTTACGGGACGAAAGAACGTTCCACGATCCGTCTGCCATCCGAAAGCGGCATCCGGGCCATTGTCCGGCAGCAGTTCGCAGTGGCCGAACAGGTCCGCAAACATGGGCTGGTGCCCATTCTGGAGCCGGAAGTGCTCATCAAGAGCCCGGACAAGGCAGCGTGTGAGCAGCTTCTGCATGATTATGTTCTCGAAGAGCTGCAAAAGCTGCCCGAAGACGCACGGATCATGCTGAAGGTGACGATCCCGGACGTTGCGGACCTGTATGACGATATCGCGCGTGATCCGCGGATGGTGCGGGTCGTGGCGCTGTCAGGGGGTTATCCGCTGGCTCAGGCCTGCGAAAAGCTGCGGCACAATCAGCGGATGATTGCGAGTTTCTCCCGCGCGCTGATCGGGGATCTGCGTCATCAGATGGATGATGCGCAGTTCGATGCAGCGCTGGGAGAGGTGATTGAAGAAATCTACGACGCTTCGGTCCACAAGGTCTGAGGCGTCGTCCGGACGTCAGGAAATACTGGCGTCCGCTTTATTCCACCAGCACTGTTCCGGGGGCCTTGAAACGGCGGGCAGGTAACGCTGCGGATTGCCGCCGAGGCGCACGGTGTTGGTGGGTGTTTCTTCCAGTTCGATCTCGTGAACGCGCAGGATGTCGCCCTGATCCGCGAGGATGGCGGTCAGTTTGGCGAGCATGAGGGCCGCCATCAGCTCCGTTGTCGGATCGCCGGGCGTCACAACAATCCGGCTGGCGCGGTCGGGTTCGTTGGCGCGGAACCACGCAAGTAGCGGGTCCGTTTCCGAAAGCTGGAGCGCGTGATCAAGGCTGTTGTCCACGAAATGGTGCCAGCGCGTCTTGGCTTCGGCGAAAGGCAGGATCATGTTCGCGTGCCCGTCCAGCCGGGTCTGTTTGGCCGGGCGCAGCTTCACGCGGACATATTCGTTATGACCATGCGGGATAGCGCAGCGTTCGCTGGCGCCCGTAATGAGCCTATGACCCATGCAGAAACGCCGGGTGAAGACGAGTTCGGCGGTCATGCGGCGCCTCCGTGGTGGCGGTTTTGCTGGTAGCGGCGCCATCCATCGGCACGCAGGTTGCAGGCCGGGCAGGTGCCGCAGCCATAGCCCCAGTCATGCTGATGGGTGCGGTCGCCCATATAGCACGAATGGCTGTCCCGGTTGATGACGTCCACGAGCGTCTGGCCGCCGAGCTGCTCGGTCAGGTCCCATGTTTGGGCTTTGTCGATCCACATCAGGGGCGTGTGGAGGACGAAGCGCTGGTCCATGCCGAGGTTCAGCGCGACCTGAAGAGCTTTGATCGTGTCATCGCGGCAGTCGGGATAGCCGGAATAGTCGGTTTCGCAGACGCCGGTGACGATGTGGCGTGCATTGCGGCGGACGGCGAGAGCGGCTGCGAAGGTCAGGAAGATGATGTTGCGGCCCGGCACGAACGTGTTGGGCAGGCCGTTTTCGCTCAGCCCGATCTCGGCTTCGCGGGTCAGCGCCGTTTCGGACAGGGCACCAAGGGAGGCGAGGTCGATCGTGTGATCGTCGCCAAGGCGTGCTTTGCAGTCTGGCGAAAACGCGGCCATCTGTTCGCGTAGCGTGTCGCGGCATTCGAGCTCGATGGCGTGGCGCTGTCCGTAAGCATAACCGACCGTCTCGACGCGATCAAAGCGGGAGAGGGCCCAGGCGAGGCAGGTTGCGGAATCCTGGCCACCGGAGAACAGGACAAGAGCGGTGTTGCTGCTGATGGTCGTGCTCATGGTCAGGGGATTCCGATCAGCTTGTGTGTCTGAAGCGACAGGCGCCAGCGCGGGTGGCGCAGGCAGTAGGCAACGGCGGCCTGTGTGTTGGCGATGCGGTCGGGACCGTCCATTGGCTGGAGCCAGAAATGACGGAAGGACAGTTTCTCGAACAGTTCGGGCGGCAGGTCGGGCTGGGGGTAGATCAGCTTGAGTTCCGCGCCGTCGGTCTGGACGAGCGTGCTGCTGGGTTTGGGGCTGACGCAGACCCAGTCGATTCCCGCAGGGGCTGCGATCGTACCGTTGGTTTCCACGGCAATCTCGAAGCCCTGCGCCTTTACGGCGGCAATCAGGGCATCATCAAGCTGAAGTAGAGGTTCGCCGCCCGTGAAGACGACGTAGCGGCGGCCGCTCTCATCGGCGATGCCGGTCCAGCAGGCCGCGATGGTGGCAGCAAGTGCCTCGGCGGTCTCAAAGCGGCCGCCGCCTTCACCGTTCGTGCCGATGAAATCGGTGTCGCAGAACGTACAGGCGGCCATGGCGCGATCCTGTTCGCGGCCCGACCACAGGTTGCAGCCCGCGAACCGGCAGAACACCGAGGCACGGCCTGTCTGTGCACCCTCGCCCTGGAGGGTCACGAACATTTCCTTCACAGCATATGACATGATCGCAGCATGTCGGCGAGGTTGGCGCAGGATGCAAGGGAAATCATCATCCCGGCCTGATGGTGTCATGCGAAGAGGGATGTTTCGCAGGCAAGGGGGATGGGCAGGGCCTGCTTTCATGGTAGGGAAGGCGCATGGAAGACATGAATGCCCGTTCTCCTGTTCTGACCCTTCAGCCCCTGCGGGGATGGGGGCTTGTCCGCGCCGCCTGGAGCGATCTGCGGGCGGGTCTGCGGCTGTTGCCGCTGGCGGTGACGCTCGGCTGGCTGGATATCAAGATGCGGTATCGCGGCTCCATTCTGGGGCCGCTGTGGCTGACGCTCTCCACGGCTGTCATGATCGGCGCGATGGGCGTTGTGTATGGCTTTCTCTTTCATATGGACCTGAAAGCCTATCTGCCGTTCCTGTCACTTTCGATCGTGTTGTGGGGATATGGCGGTACCGTCATCAACGACGCGGGAACGGTCTTTACGCAGAGCACGTCGCTGTTTCATGCGATGCGGATTCCGGTCAGCTTGCCAGTGGTGCAGGTGATCGTCAGGAATCTGCTGATCCTGCTTCATAATATGGTGGTGGTCGTTGCCGTGTTTGCGGTCTTCCATGTCTGGCCACAGCAGGTCTGGAGCCTGTTGTTCAGCCTGCCGCTGTGGATTATGGACAGCTTCTGCATCATTCTGCTGATCGGGATGCTGGGCGCGCGGTTTCGGGACATTGCGCCCATCGTGGCGTCGCTGATGCAGATCTTCTTTTTCGTGACGCCGGTGATCTGGAAACCGGAACTGATTACGACCGGACGGCAGTATCTGCTGCTGGATCCGTTTTATCCGCTGCTTGAAATCGTACGTGCGCCCCTTCTGGGGCAGACGGTGGCTCCCGTCGTATGGGAAGCGGCCATCGCGCACAGTGTACTTCTGTGGCTTCTGGCGGCCGTCCTGTTCTGCCGGATGCGGTCGCGCATTCCTTACTGGATCTGATCTGATGCCCGGGATTGTTGTTGATCGCCTCTGTATTGATTTTCCGCTGTATCATGGGCAGAGCCGCTCCCTGAAGCGCCAGGTCGGCAAGACGCTGGCCCGGTTTGCGCCGTCGTCGCCCTCGGCCCATCTGATGCAGGATCTGCGGGAGCGCACGATCGTGAGCGTGCTGCGGGAGATCAGCTTTACGCTGAATTCCGGCGAGCGGCTGGGGTTGATCGGTAGTAATGGCGCTGGCAAGACCACGCTTCTGCGTGCACTGGCAGGCATTTACGAACCTGTTTCGGGGCGCGTGCGGCTCGAGGGAACGATGCGGACGCTGCTGGACAGCGGTCTGGGAATGAATCCCGATCTGACGGGGCGTGAGAATATTCGCCTCAAGGGGCGATATGAGGGGCTTTCACGTCAGCAGATCGCTCGGATCGAGCAAGACGTACAGGATTTCGCTGAGCTCGGTCCTTATATGGACATGCCCATGAAGGCCTATAGTGCGGGCATGAGTGTTCGTCTGGCGTTTGGCCTGGCGACGGCGTCTGCTCCGGAAATCCTGCTGATGGATGAGTGGTTTCTAGCGGGGGACGGGGTTTTCATGAACAAGGCCAAGGCGCGCCTCGAAGAACTCGTCCGACAAGCGGAAATCCTCGTGCTGTCCACCCATCAGCCCAAGGTCATGCGACAGTGGTGTACGCGCGTCATCTGGCTTGAGAACGGGCATATCCGAATGGACGGAACACCGGACGAGGTTCTGGACGTTTATCTGCAAGAGGCTGGCTAAGAGGTCAGTCTCAGCCGCCTGTACCGAAACGGGCGAGCGCCCATGTCGTGCAGAGATACAGAACAATCGTAAGGGCGCATCCTGCCGACAGGGCGAGCCAGAACGGCACGCCTGCCCGAAGCAGTCGCGGGATCAGCAGAAACATGGGCAGCGAAGGAAGCACATACCAGAATGTCGCTTCCGCATGACGGCTCATGACAACGCGGTCAGGCTTTTCCAGCCAAAGCCAGATCATGCCCAGCACCGACACGAGGGGCAGGGAGGCAATCAGCGCGCCAAAGCCCGGATAGCGGCGTGCAATGCCTGAGGCTGCGGCGATCAGGAGTCCTGAAATCAGGCATTTCAGAATAAAGAAAATCATACTCTTCCCTGAAGCCGGGGAGCATTTTCTTCAAGAATTTTTTTGGAAAGAATGTGGCCAACTCCATGAGAGGAGTGGCGCGAGTGACGGGGCTCGAACCCGCGACCTCCGGCGTGACAGGCCGGCGCTCTAACCAACTGAGCTACACCCGCAGAGGCACTTTTCAGTACCTTGGGACCTTCCGTCTGGAAGCTGTTTGGCTTCCTCTTGGTCGGTGGCGGTGATTTAACAGTCTGCCCTTGGGGTGACAAGAGGGTTTTTTCAAAAAAAAAGCCTTTTGGATCAAAAAACTGCCTTGCCCGGCAGGAAGGGGGCGTGTCCTGTGTAACGGAACGATACAGGCGGGAGGGCCTCATGAGGTTGGGACGACTGGCTGCACTGCTGTTGCTGGGGGCGGGTCTTGCCGGATGCGAGACGGGTCCGCATCAGTGCAAGCTGATCACGAGCGGGAACATGCTGGTGCTGAATGACTGGGGCAGCCCGATCGTGCGGGCCGCGATCAACGGACATCCTGTTGCGCTTATTGTCGATACGGGCGCTTTCTCCACGACGGTTGGACAGAGTTTTGTCGAGCCTCTCGGCCTGAATGATACCGGGGCAACGGTGCTGATCCATGGTGTCGGAGGGCAGGACTATGGACGTGTCGTGACGATCGACACTCTGGACATGGGCAGCTCCAAAGCGACCAACATCGCCGTTGCCGGGGCGGGCAAGTTTGTTGGAAAAATTGCAGGTCTTCCAATTGTGGGGCTGTTCGGGCGCGATTTTCTCGGACGGTACGATACGGTCGTGGACATGCCTTCACATCGTGTCAGGCTGGTCGAGACGGAAGACTGTGAAACTCCCACTCCGGGATGGGAGGGGCCTGTCCATACGGTGCGGATCAGTCATATCTACAACGAAGGGCACAAGACCACTCTGGAAATACGCCTCAACGGCCATCCGACGGATGCGACGCTGGATACGGGGGCGGGAACGACCATGATCAGTCTGGACGCGGCGCGGGCGGCGGGTGTCACGCGTGTCATGCTGGAAAAAGACCCTGTTTCAATCGGATATGGTCTCACAAGGGACCCGGTAAAAAATTATCTTCATCACTTTGATACTCTTCAGGTGGGTGACATCGTTTTCCGCGATGTTTCTCTGAGGGTGGGGGAAGGGCTGTCCGATACGGATGCGCTTCTGGGTGCGGATGTTCTGAAGCATTACCGGATCTGGATCCCCCGCTACGGCAACCGGATGTTCGTGCAGCATGATGTCGATATTCCAGCGTCTCCTCGCTGAGCCAGCCTTCTTCCCCTGCGATTGTCTGAAGAGGCATTAACGGAGTTTCAATCAACTGTTCTCTAGGAAGGAAAGCATCTGGCCGGCTGCCTGTGGCCGGCGTGGTGTGATCTGTGTTTCTGGAGACGGCCTGGCATGTCCGACATACACTTTGTTCCCATGCAAGGGAGTGTCCTGCTTCGTCGGCGGCTGCTCCTGGCATTTGCCGTTCCTGTGGTCGTCGGGATCAGTGGACTGGTCTGGGAACTGCAGGGGACCGGGGGCGCTGCCTTTCTCAGGCAGTCGCTTTTTCTTGAGATCACGCTGCTTGGACTGTTTGCAGTTTCTGGAATTTTTGCATTTGTTCAGGTGGCGGCTCGCGGAGATGCGTTGACGGATGCGGTCAGGCAGTTGGCCGCACAGGGCACCCTGCCAAAAGATACGCAGGAAGGCAGTCTGGTCCGCTTACAGGTCATGCTGGGTGAGGCGCGTACGAATTCCGAGAGAAGCGAAGTTCTGGCATCGCAGGCACAGTCCGCGCTTGCCGCTGTTCGGATCGAAGCTGAAGACGCGCGTCAGTCGGCCAAGGAAGAAGCTGCCGAGCATGAGCGGGTGATTGAGGTTCTGGGGAATGCCATGGCGAATCTGCGCGATGGCGAACTGGGATTCCGTCTCGAAGAGGCTTTGCCTGCCCGCTATGAGCGGCTGCGACAGGATTTCAACGAAACGGCAGTAACCCTTCAGAAAGTAATGGTTTCGCTGAACGACAGTATTTCGACCATTTCATCGGGGTCTGCTGAAATTGCTTCAGCGGCTGATGATCTGGCCCGTCGCACAGAGCTTCAGGTCGCACGTCTTGAAGAGACGACGATTTCCGTCGGGAATGTGACAGAAACCGTCCGCAAGACGGCTGCGGCATCGGTTCATGCGAGCGAAGTCGCCAGCCAGACGCGTGATCGCGCCGAAAGGTCAGGAGAAGTGATGACGGCTGCCACGGCGGCCATGCAGGACATCCAGAAGTCTTCCATCCACATCGCACAGATTCTCGGACTGATCGACGATATCGCTTTTCAGACCAATCTGCTGGCGCTGAATGCGGGCGTTGAGGCCGCCAGAGCCGGGGATGCGGGCAAGGGATTTGCGGTCGTCGCGGCTGAGGTGCGTGCGCTGGCCCAGCGGTCAGCGGATGCAGCCAAGGAAATCAAAGGACTGATTACCTCCAGCGCACAACAGGTCAGTCGCGGCAGTTCTCTGGTTGAAGAGACGGGTGTTGCGATGAAATCCATCGTGGAAAACGTCAGTGAGATCAGTGTCCTGATCGGTGAAATCGCTACGGCGGCACGGAGTCAGGCGAATGACCTGTCGGAAATCAGTGTCGCCGTCAGCCAGATGGATCAGAACACCCAGCAGAACGCCGCCATGGTCGAAGAAGCGACGGCAGCCAGTCATAATCTGAGTGCTGAAGCCCGAGAGCTCGTTGGAAGTCTTCAGCGGTTCCATTTGCAGGATCATGGAGATGACGATCTCGGTTTCGAGAAAAAGGACACCATTCTGGCGCCGTCATCCTCGCAGTGGGGAGAGAATTCTTTTCAGACGTCGGATGAAGGCTGGGAGGAGTTCCGGTAATGGAGGCGCTCATTCTTCCTGAATTACTGGACACCAGATATTCGGTGGCGTTTTCGGACCTCCTGAAAAAGCAGGAAGACGGTTTTCTTCTGGATGGGGGGAGCGTGGCGCGTGTGGGAGGGCTCTGCTTTCAGCTGCTCGTTTCAGCATTTACGACCGCGCAGGCGTTGAACGTCCCTTTTGAAATCAGAAATGTTTCCGAGGGAATGAAAGAAAACCTTTTGCTTCTGGGTGGGGATTTTCTTCTGCAAGGGGCAGGTGAGGCATGAATATTCTGGTTGTTGATGATTCCAGAACCATGCGGGACCTTGTCAGCCGGGAACTTCGCAACGGCGGATATGAGGTCGAAACGGCCGAAGACGGCATAGACGCACTAGGAAAAATAAAAGGTTTTTCCCCCGCCGTTATCATAACGGATCTCAACATGCCGCGCATGAACGGGCTGGAGCTGACCCAGGCTCTGCGCGCCCAGGCCGAGACGAAGTTTGTCCCCATCATCTTTCTGACGACGGAATCCGGAGACGAACTGCGCCGCGCAGCACGTGAAGCCGGGGCGACAGGATGGATCGTCAAGCCGTTTGACGGCCCTAAACTGCTCGCTGCAGTAAGGCGGGTCAGCTCATGAGTACTGAAGAATTTACGGATGACATGGATGCGATCCGGCAGATTTTCTTTGATGAGTGTGACGAACAACTTGCGCTTCTTGAAGAAGAACTGACGACGCTCGGTGAAGAGTTAGAGAACGGAGAAAAGATCAATACGATCTTTCGGTGCGTTCATTCCATCAAAGGCGGAGCAGCGGCCTTTGGAATGGAGGAACTGGTCAAGTTCTCCCATCTTTTTGAGAGCGTGCTTGACCTGTTTCGGTCGGGAATTCACTCCGTCACAAACGATAGTGTTTCCACATTTCTGAAATGTAAGGATGCGCTGTTCGACATTGTTGCGGCTTTTAAAAATGGCGGCGGAGACTGTGAGGTCGCTCCTGATACTATTTCTGAACTTGAGAGTTATCTTCACTCCGAAACATCTGAGCCAGAACAGGCGCCTGAAGATGCCGAGATGGATGATATTTTCGGGATGGCCTTTGCGCCGGTTAAAATTGAAATCGATGCTCCGATGGAGCAGAATTTTTCAATTACCCTGACAGTAACTCCGGAATTTTACGAACGCGGCGATGATGTCCGGAATATTCTGATCGCGCTGGAGGAACTGGGACAGCTTCAGGTTAAGGTTGATACTGACCGCGTTCCATTGATTGGCGATATCTTCCCTGAACAGAGTTATCTGACGTGGAAACTCCTGCTGGTAACTCAGAAGTCACAAGTCGATATCGAGGAAATTTTCGAATGGTCCGGGGACGATCTGCAGGCGACGATTACGCTTGCCTCTGAAAATGTTGATGATGCCCCTGCACCTCTGCCCGTGGCAGTTGAAGAAAAAACAGATCCTCAGGTCAGAAAATCCGTTGACCGCAAGGATTCTGCGACTGTTCGTGTCGACATCCAGAGGATCGACAAACTCGTCGACCTGATTGGGGAACTGGTGATCAATCAGGGCGCCATCCAGTCACAGATGCGGCGTAACAAGGTTCATGGAGATTCTGTTCTGGGGAATGTCGTGACGGCGCAGGAGCAGCTTATTCACGAGCTTCAGGAAAACGTCATCACCATGCGGGCCTATCCTATCAAAACCGTTTTCCAGAAGCTGGGCCGGGTCGTGCGTGAAACGGCAAGACTAACGGAAAAGCAGGTTCGGCTTGTGCTGGAGGGAGAAGACACGGAGGTGGACCGGTCCATCCTCGAAAAGCTGTCTGATCCTCTGACGCATATGGTCCGTAATGCAATCGATCATGGCATCGAAAGTCCGCAGGTGAGGGCACAGGCTGGCAAGGATCCGGAAGGTCTGCTCAGGCTCAGGGCTTTTCAGCGTTCGGGACGGATCATCGTGGAAATTCAGGATGACGGTGCTGGTCTGGACCCTGACAGGATTTACGAGAAAGCCATTGAAAAGAAAATTATTGAAAGAGGGCAGAGGCTTGATCGGGACGAAATCTATTCCCTGATTTTTGAGCCGGGGTTTTCGACCGTTGCCGAGGTCACGGATGTGTCAGGGCGCGGTGTGGGAATGGACGTGGTCAAACAGAGCCTTCAGCAGATTAACGGCAGGATTTTCATCAGCTCTGCAAAAGGAAAGGGAACGACCTTTTCGATATCGCTGCCATTTACGCTGTCGGTTATTGAAGGAATTATTTTCAAGGCGGAAGGTCAGGATTTTGTTATTCCGGTAAATAACGTTCTTGAAACAATAATATTCGATTCCAGAAAATCTTTTCATATAGGAGAAGGAAAATACGGATATCCTTATCGGGATGGTTATTTATCTGTAATTTACGCTTCTGATATTATCGGAGCTTCATCTGATGGGTTAAATCAGAAAATTTGTTTTGTTATCGAAAATGAAAATGAAGAAAAATTGGCATTTATTGTTGATAAAATCATTGATCATTCAAGGTTTGTAGTAAAAAACCTTGAGGACAACTATAGAAAAATCGCCTGTTTTTCGACTGCAACCATTCTTGGGGACGGGAATGTGGCATTTATTCTGGATGTTGAATTTCTGTTTGGTGAGCTTCTGAAAAAAAGAGAAAGTTCGTTGGAGGAAAGAGTATGATCATGGAAAAAGCTCTGGTCTTTTCTCTGGGAAACCAGGAATTTTCTGTTCAGATTTCTGCCGTGAAGGAAATCAAGGGATGGGCGAAGGCCACCCCGTTTCCCGCGGCTCCGGCTTTTGTGGAAGGGGTGGTCAATGTTCGCGGCTCGGTGATCCCGCTCGTGAACATGGCGCAGATGATGGGAGTTTCTGACAATAATGACGAGAAAAAAGCCATTATTTTTTTGAAAGACGACAAAAAGATCATTGGTTTTTCGGTTTCGAATGTCACTGACATCTCGGATATTGATGAGGAAGACTTCAGACCTCTTCCAGAGCTCTCCAGTGATAATCTCAAATATTATTCAAACGGGATTTTGTCTTTGGGAGGGCGTCTGGTTTTTTCTGTGAATGTTTCGTCGCTGTTTGAAGGAAGTCTGCAATGACAGTGATGGAACTACCGGACGCGCAGGAAATATCAGATGAAAATTTTCGGATTATTGCGGGGATCGCAAAAAAATCTGCTGGGATTTCCCTGTCCGAAAAGAAAAAAAGTCTTGTCTATTCGCGGATTTCACGTCGCGTCAGACAGGAAGGATTTGGGTCCTTTGACGATTATTGCAATTTTCTCGTAAGCGGTGCGGGAGTTGATGAAAGAAATCATCTTGTTTCGGCACTGACGACGAACGTCACAAGCTTCTATCGTGAAAAGCATCATTTTGCGTATCTGGAGCAGTTATTGCGCCAGAAATTATACTCTCGCGTTGAACGTGGTGAAGAACTCAGGATCTGGTCGGCCGCATGTTCGAGCGGCGAAGAAGCGTATTCGATCGCCATGACGGTCATGAAGTGTCTGTCGGCAGTTCCGGGGCTGAAGGCGAAAATTCTGGCGACAGATATTGATTCCGACATCCTCAGCCAGGCCAAACTGGGCAGTTATGATTCCGTGGAAGCTGAAGCTCTGTTTGAAGCTGGTGTTTTGTCATTCTGCCGACTTGAAAGAAACCGGGTCGTCATGTCTGAGAAAATTCGGGACATGATCCGGTTCCGGCGCCTCAATCTGGTGGAGCCCTGGCCGTTTTCATCGCGGTTTCACGCCATTTTCTGCCGGAATGTCGCGATTTATTTCGATCGGGAAACTCAGGATAGGCTCTGGGGCAACCTTTCGGCGCGAATTTTTCCGGGGGGCGAGCTTTATCTGGGACACTCGGAGCGTATCGCCCATCCTGAGCGTTTCGGAATGGAAAGCATCGGATATAATGCCTATCGCAGGGTCTCGTCCGCGGAGGTGTCTTCGTGAGTGGCTCAAAACCTTTGACGGTTGTTGTTGTCGATGATTCCCTGACGACACGCGCACTGATTGCAGCAGCGCTCAAGCGTGATCTCCGCGTTAAGGTTGTTGGAACGGCTGGAACGCCTTTTGAGGCACGCGACCTGATCGTGCGGCTGAATCCCGATGTGCTGACGCTTGATTACGAAATGCCGTCCATGAATGGATTGCAGTTTCTTGAAAAGATCATGCGCCTGCGTCCGATGCCTGTGGTGATGGTGTCGGGGCGTCTTTCCAGTCATCAGGGGCTGGTGGAGCAGGCGCTCCGGATGGGCGCTGCCGAATGGTATTCGAAAATGGCGCTCGGAAGCGGAGAGGAGCCCTTTGCCGGTCTGGGAGACGCGATTGTTCGGGCCGCCACCACAAAAGAGCAACCTGCCGTATCGGCAGGGGGCAGTCTGGGGGCCAGAGTTCTGGCGGCCACGAAAACCGGAGTTGTTGTTGGCATCGGTGCCTCGACCGGCGGTGTAGAGGCGCTGACGGATGTGCTCGAGCATTTTCCAAAGGATTGCCCCGCGACAGTCATCGTGCAGCACATGCCAAAGCAGTTTTCCGAAAGCTTCGCGCGCCGTCTGGACAGGATTGTGAAGCCTGACGTCAGACTGGCGGAAGAGGGCGACGTGCTGAGGCCGGGTCTCGTTTATGTCGCGTCCGGTGGAGAGCGTCATCTGCGTATTAGAGGTGGTGCACGGCCCGGGGAGTATGTCTGTCAGCTGGTGACGGCGCCACCCGTTAATGGGCATCGACCGTCTGTGGATGAGTTGTTTTATTCTCTTGCCGCCACAGTGGGAAAAAACGCTGTGGGCGTCATCCTGACCGGGATGGAATGCGATGGCGCGCAGGGTTTGCTGGCCATGCGCAATGCCGGCGCCTGTACGATCGGGCAGGACCGGGCAAGTTCTGTCATCTATGGCATGCCACGTGCTGCCTTTGAACTGGGCGCGGTGGACACCCAGCTTCCGCTGTCCGCCATTGGCCCTGCTATTCTCAACCTTTGTGAACGCCGTTCTCTGGAGACGTATCCATGATTTCCGCATCTTCCATGTCCGTGCTCCTCGTGGACGACCAGACTTCCATCCGCTCGATCCTGCGCAATACGCTTGCCCAGATCGGTTTTGTTCAGATTGCTGGTGTCCGGAATGGAGTGGAGGCTCTGGAGCATCTGAAGGGCAATTCGGTTCATCTGATCATTTCGGACTTCAACATGCCTGACATGGACGGGCTTGAATTGCTGAAGGCTGTCAGAAGCAATGCCCGCACTGCGAAAACGGGTTTCATCATGTTGACCGGGCAGGCGAGCAAGGAACTGGTGCAGCAGGCCATTGCGGAGGGCGTGAACAATTTTCTGGCCAAACCGTTCACGGCCAGCTCTCTCAAATCCCGTATCGAAGCCGTGTTCGGGCCAATCTGCGGTGCTTGAGGATTCAAAAAAGCTTCCGTTGCCGCAGGTTCTTGAAGGGCTTGGGGTACAGCTTGCCGTCAGTCTTCAGGAACTGCGGAGACTGGAGGCCGTCTGTCTGAAGGCTCTTCTGGGAGAAAATCCTTTGGAGTTGCAGGATTTCGACAGGATCGCCCAGGTTCTGGATCAGTTGGCGACGTGCTGTGACGGGCTTAGCCGGGAGCCGGGCGTAGAAGCTGTGCAGGTCCAGCGGTCGGTTGTGGATCGTTTGACGATGGGAGAGATCCGTCAGCGTCTGCTGGCGGAAGCCCCTCAGCCGTCAGTAGGTTCAGGAGAGGTTGAGCTGTTCTGAGGGATCAGCTTGGTGTGCTGGCATCCTGGGGGTTGGAGCGGATCATGGTGCGCTGTTTTTGCAGGCCGCGAATGATCTGTTCGACGTCCTGGGGGCCAAAGACAACGCCGACCGGACCGTAGGCCGGATGCTGGAATGCCAGCATTGATCCTTCGGTCAGGGCGTCGATCTGCAGGGCCCAGTTCGTGGTGTAGACGGGGGTAAAGCGCGCGCCTGCAATCGGTGCCGGCGGGCGTTTTTCAATCAGGGCGGCATGGGCCAGACCCAGGCTTGTGATCAGTTGGGACAACTGGGCTTCGTCAAGGGAAAGACTGCCTGAAACGCCGCTGCCTTCAAGAAAGGACAGGATGGCCGTCTTGCCGTCTTCGGAACGTGTGACCTGCATGCGTGGGGCTGTCATGATGTTCGGCTCCCTGCCCGGTTGTAATGTGATCAGGTTGAAGACCCAGTGTGGTGGAAGCCTCCCGCCCATGTCCACCAATTCAGGCGTGCACTTTGTTCGTTCAGGACACGGGCGGCGTTCATGGCGCTGTCGGGACTGGGGAAAATGCCGAAGCAGGTAGCGCCTGAACCGCTCATGCGCGCGAGGAGGCACTCGGGAAGGCTGGCGATGGACGCCAGAACCGTGCCGATCACCGGACACTGAGACAGGGCCGGGGCCTGAAGGTCATTGGCTGTGGCGTTCAGGTCGGCAACCATGGCTGCTGCGCTGTCCCAGCGGGTTGGAAGGAGCGCTTCAGGCCGTTCCGTGATCCCGCCGCCTGCGGCAAAGGCCCGGAAGACCTCGGGTGTCGAAACGCCGACGCCGGGATTGACGAGCAGAAGACCCGCATCAGGCAGGATCGGGGCCGGGGCGAGGATTTCTCCGATCCCCTGCATCCGGGCCGGACGCTGCGCGATGCAGACGGGAACGTCCGCTCCCAGTGTCTCCGCAATCGGAAAAAGTGTGGCCTGTTCCACGTCCCATTCCTGGGCCAGCAGGCGCAGCGTTGCTGCGGCGTCGGCAGAGCCTCCGCCGATCCCCGAAGAGACCGGCAGGTTCTTTTCCAGTTTCAGACGAAAGGATTCGGTCAGGCCGTTGGCTGTCGTGCCGGCCTTGGCCTGGAGGGCGCGGGCGGCGCGCAGGACGAGATTCTGGCTGTCAGCTTCCAGCCCCTGACCGAACGGGCCGTCGATTGTAAGCGACATCGCATCGGCGGGGCCTTCAAGCGTGATGCGGTCTGCGGCGCCTGCGAAAACCGCGAGGCTGTCGAGCAGGTGGTATCCGTCTTCGCGTCGGCCGGTGATGTGCAGGAACAGGTTGATTTTGGCGTGTGCCGTGCTCTGGGGTGCGTCTGGGAAGGTCATGGTTTCTGTTCGAAAGCTGCGAGATGGGGGCCGCCGTTCTGGAGCGCCTGAATCAGAAGGGCGCGATCCTGCGGCTGGGGGTTATCGTCGAGGGACTGGTTCCACTGGTCCTGCGCCTCGGTGTGCCGTCCGAGATACCAGTAGGCGACGCCGAGATGATAGCCGATTTCGGCATCCCCGGGTGCGTGTTCGGCGGCCTGCACCAGTATGGGAAGCGCGGTTTTGAGGTCCGCGCGGTATTTGAGAAGGGCCCAGGCGTAGCTGTCCTGAATGGAAGCGTCCGCGGGCTGGAGATCGACGGCTTTTTTCAGCATGGCGAGAGACTGCGCCTGATCGGCATCATGCTCGATATTGGCATAGCCGACGAAGTTCAGGACTTCGGGCTGGTCGGGGGCGAGTTCCAGCGCATGTTTCATGTCATCCTGCACTATGGGCCAGTTCCCGCTTTCCTGAGCGGCCATCGCGCGGCCCAGCAGGATGGGCCAGAGGATTTCCTTGCGGGGCGGCGAGGCCTTGAGGGCGCGGGTGTAGAGTGCGACGGCGTCTGTATGATGACCCCGCTGGTCTTCAACTTCAGCAAGCTGGATCAGGAATTCCGGGTTTTCGGGGCGCAGGGCCAGCGCGCGGTGCAGGGCGTCAGCTTCCTGTTCGAGGTCTCCCGAACGCAGGGCAAGGTTGATGCGCTCCTGTGCAGCTAGGGCGGCAAGGGGATCGGAGGGTGAAATACTGTTCAGTTCGGCCAAGCCGCTGGTGATCTGGTTGGCCTCTCGGAAAGTATCGGCCAGAAAGATGCGCGCGATTGTCAGGCCGGGATCAAGGAAAATGGCCTGTTGCAGGGCGATGATGGCCGGATCGCGCGGAATACCGTCCTGCTGGATGGCATCCGTGATCATGAGGGCCATCTGAAGGTTGAGCACCGCTCCGCCAAGGGCCGGGGTCGGGCTTTTCAGGCTCGGGAGGCTCTGCTGGAGCGGGCCGATGACGAGGGCGGCCAGCGGCGAGGTCACGCCCAGAGCGGCGATGGCGTCACTGGCCTCCTTGTGACGGCCGTGTCGTTCGAGCCAGCCGCCATAGAGCCGCGCATAAAGGATCTGGAGCGTCAGTGGGTCTCCGGATGCGCTTCCTGTGCGGTGATAGAGCTGTCCGGCGAGCAGAGGAGTGGGCAGGTGTTCCGCAACCATGGCCGCATGCAGGAGATAGAGCCTGCGGGTCGCGGGCTGACCTGCGGCTTCCGCCAGCAGGTTCAGGGCCTTGTCGGGGTGGCCTTCGGCAGCGAGGCTCCAGCCCATGAGGACGGGTGCTGCGATCGTGACGAGTGGACCGTGATGGGGGCTGCGGGTGAGGATGCGGCGCATCGCGGCCCAGTCCTGACGGCCAAAGGCGTCCTGCGCGAGAATGAGTGTGCCGATATCGCTGCCGGCGCCCTGATCTGGAAGGGCATTGGCCAGTTTGACGGCTTCGGTCTGATGACCCGCCATGGCCGCATAGCGCAGCGCATCGTGTTGTAGCTGAAGGTTATGTGGTGCGAGCGGCAGGGCGTGGGAGAGGGCAAGATTGGCGGCGGGAACGTCTCCACGTTCCATCATGACCGTTGCCGCCAGCATCCAGCCGGTCAGGGAATTCTCCGGATTAACGGTGGGTTTTACGGCCGGAGGAAGGGCGGCTTGCGCGCTCCCTGTCAGGCAGCCGCCCAGCGCCAGGGCGGGAAGCACCAGACGGAGCTGGCGGGAAAATTCCTCGAATGATCTGGGCCAGCCGCGTGTGATCTGCATAATGGAAGAAACTCTAGCCCTCTTGAGGCTCCACGCCAACCGGCATCCCTTCGGGGGCTGTTTGGCGTGGAGTGGGAGGCCATCAGGACGGATCAATCATGACGCCCCCAGTCAGTAGTGTATCGGCCGTGCCGAGCCGTGCCGATCTGCTGGCCGCGCTTCAACTCCAGTATGACTGGAGTGTGGACGAGGCCTTGTGCGAAATGCCGGTGGATCGCCTGTCCGAGGCGACGCCACAGTTGCCGCCGCGTGTGAGTGCGGAGCGGCAGGACGCTGAACAACGTTTGCCAGATGCTTTTCCGGGAGGCGATGGAGCGCGCCTGAGGCCTGCGAAGGCGGTCGGAGCGTCGGCGAACGGGCTTTCCGGGCGGGCGGTGGAAGAAGCGCCGGATCTGCCGACGCTGATGCGTCTGACCGAAGCGCCGGACGACCTGTTTCTGGCCCGGACCGCCACGCATCGGCTGGAGCCGGTGTTCGTGGAAGGGGCGCCGTTCATGCTGATCGGCGAGGCGCCTGATGCGGATGAGGACCGTTCCGGAACGCTGTTTGCAGGTGAGGGCGGGGCATTGCTGGAGAAAATGCTGCGGTCTGCGGGGTTGGAGCGCGGACGGATTTCGATGGCGCCCGCCCTGCCGTGGCGTCCGCCTGGCGGGCGAACGCCGAGCGATGCGGAAATGCAGGCCTGTCTTCCGCTTCTGTTGCGGACAATCGCTCTGTGTCGGCCAGGGTTTCTGGTGACGATGGGTGTGACGCCGCTGCGGATGCTGGTGGGGCCGGATGCTGCTGTCGGACGGATGCGGGGTCGGTGGACAGACGTATCGGTTCCGGGGCTTGCGACTCCGTTGCCCCTTCTGCCGATGCGACACCCCCTGCAACTGCGGGCAAGTGCGGCTGCACGGCGGAATGCCTGGCAGGATCTGCTGATTCTGATGGAGAAACTCTCTCCGGAAGAATGAGGACTAATTGGGTACAAATACTACCGTTAAAAAACTTCGGAAAAACATAAAAAAACGCGCGATGACAGGTGTTTGCCACTGGATTGTTTTAGGGTTGGGTTATATCATTGCCCAGTCCAAGGATGTGTAGAACTTAACAAGTTCTTGCCAAGGACCTGCAAAGCAGGTAGCAACCCGCTGCTATGCGAAGGACACCCCCTTTCATTTCAGGCAGTAGCGCCCGGGCTTTGCTCGTCAGCGTACTGATTCTGGCCGGCGGCTCACTGTCTCCGGCGCGTGCGGACAGCACACGCAACCTCCCTCCCCAGCCGGAACCGGTCGGGGATGAGACTGCGTTTGCCGAAGCCCGGCCGTCTTTGGGCGGGGATGGTGTTGTCTCGCTGCCTCATCCCCTGACGGCGGCCATGGCCAGCCGCTACCGGCTGATCTTTCAGGCCCAGCGCGAAGGCAATGCCCGGATCGTTCAGGAGCAGATGCGTCTGCTGACGGATCAGGTGCTGTTGCCGGATGTTCTGGCCGAACGCTATCTGGCGCCGGGGGCGCATCCTGCGGCCGAGCAGCTTCGCGAATGGCTTCATGACTATGGCTCCCAGCCCGATGCGTCGAACATTCAGGCGCTCCTTCTGAAAATTGCGCTGCCCGGAACGGTTCAGGTGCAGTCTTTCCTTCGTCCGCTGGCGGCGGATGCGCGGTCTGACGATGCGAAGGGCACGATTACCCCTGTCGATCCGCTGATGCATGCGTTCGCCCGGAATCCGCTGCTGGATCGCACGGTGCAGGAGCGGGCGCTGACGGGGCTGCGTGGTGCGGAAAGCGCGCTGCATCTGGTGGATATCACGCCGGGGATGACAGCGCCCTATGCCGCCCAGCTTTACGGTGAGGTTGCGCTTGGTCTGCTGTCCCAGGGGGAAACTCTTGCGGCGTTGCGGAATGCAAGTGCGGGGTTTGGGCGTGGAAACAGTCAGGTCGGACTGCCCGCCTATGTTGCCGGGCTTGCTGCCTGGCGCGAAGGGCATGTCGAGGCGGCCTATGACCTGTTCCAGTCTGCGGCCAATGCGCCCGTTACGGCGCTGGAAATCCGTGCAGCTGCGGCGTTCTGGGCGGCGCGGGCCGAGGGGCGGCGTCACGACATGGCGGGCTATGTGAAGTGGCTGCATCGTGCGGCCACCCATCACGAAACCTTCTATGGCATGCTGGCCTCCCAGACGCTGGAGCTTGGGCGCCATGGTCATGCGCGTCTGCCCGGCGGCCGGATCGAGGTCACGCTGCATGATCCGGTGCCTGTGCTTGCCGAAATCGACGTCGAGGCTGTAGGCGCCCTGTCGCAGGGGCGCCAGCTTTTTGCGCTCCTTCAGGTTGGTGAGCGCACACGGGCAGAGAACCTGATCCGACGGATGTGGGTGGATGTCGCCTCGGACAGCGCGCGCTCGCGCTCGCTTCAGCTTGTGGCTCAGGCCGCGGGTTACGAGGACCTGTCCGAGCAGCTTGCATCTCTTATCATGCATCGGGAATCGCAGGTGACGCCGCCGACGCCGCTGCCTCTGCCCGCCCTGAAGCCAAGCCATGGTTTCCGGATGAATCCGGCGCTGGTCTATGCGCTGACGCGGGTTGAATCCAACTTCGATCCATCGGCGACGTCAGGGGCAGGGGCGCACGGGCTGATGCAGATCCGCCCGGTGACGGCGAGTTTCGTGACCGCGTCGCACATGACGTATGACTCGCATGGCGTGGCGGTGATACCGGTGGCGCCCGATATGGTCAGCCGCCTGCACAATCCGTCTTCCAATCTGGAGATCGGACAGCTTTACGTGCTGTATCTGGCGAATCAGTCGAACCGGGTTGCAACGGTGACTCCGCCTGAGGGCGGCGATCTGGTCCGGGTTCTGGCGTCCTATAACGCCGGGCCGGGGGCGATTGCCCGCTGGGAAGGCGCGCAGAAGGCGGATATGCATGATCCGCTGTTCTTCATGGAAACGTTGCCCAGTGGTGAGACGCGCGATTATGTCCATCGCGCCCTGACCTATACCTGGCTGTATGCGCACCGCATGGGTCTGCCGTCTCCGTCGCTGAAGGCGCTGACGCGGTCTGAATGGCCGTCTTTTGGGGAAGAGCAGGCCATGGCGCATGAGCGCATGGCCCTCAACTGAGGTCCTGAACTAAGGCCTGGAACTAGGATTCGAGTGCCTTAAAGAAATTCGACTAGGGCGATGCCGCCTGCGATCAGGATCAGGGCCCCGAACAGGACGAGCGCCAGACGCTTTTCGATGAAATCGCGAATGGGCTCTCCAAAAGCGCGGAGCAGGGCGGCTTCGAGAAAGAAGCGTGCGCCCCGGGTGACGACGCTGGCGGCAATGAAGGGCAGGAGCGGGAAATGCGCCGCACCCGCCGCCAGTGTGACGAATTTGTAGGGCAGCGGGGTCAGGCCTTTGGCGAGGATGATCCAGACGCCGTAGCGGCGGAACATGGCTTCCAGATTCAGGATGCGCTGGTCGGCATGATAGAAATGCGCGATCGGCATGCCGACATGTTCCATCAGGAACGCCCCCAGCACCCAGCCGATCAGTCCGCCCACGACGCTGGCTGCCGTGCAGACGGAGGCCAGGAACCACGCCCGTTCGCGATTGGCGAGCAGCATGGGTACGAGCATCAGGTCCACCGGAAGTGGGAATACGGAAGATTCTGCCACGGCGACGACGATCAGCCACCAGACAGCGCGCGGAGAGGCGGCCAGTTCGGTGATGCGGGTGTAGAGCAGTGTCAGCATGGTGGTCTGATCTTCCAGTAAAAACGTCCGTACTGTCCTACCCGGCCTGCGGGAGCTTGCAAATCCGTAACTCTGTGCAACATGTGTTTCGGTAAGCGAACGGCTATAGCAAGCGAAATCGTTCTTCCGGAGTGCTGCCGTTTCATGGACAAGACCCTCGCGCCGTTTCAGCGTTATTCCCCTGTGGCCAGACTGCTACACTGGGGTATGGCGGCGATCATCATTCCGCTGTGGCTGCTGGGGTTTTATGTGGGGCGGATCATGCCGCATGCGGCAACCCCGCAGAAGGCGCTTCTGCTGCTGATCCACAAGGAAATCGGACCGTTCATCATTATCCTGACGGTTTTGCGGCTTGTATGGCGGGCGACGCATCGGCCGCCAGCGGTGTCATCGGATATTCCCGAAGAAGAGCGTCTGGCGGTACAGGTCGGGCATTTCGGGCTGTATGCGATGATGCTGGTCGTGCCGTTGACGGGGTGGGTGCGGAGCTCGGTGCATGGACTGCCGATCCCCATGATGTGGGTCGTCGATCTGCCACCACTGGCCCACAAGGCGCCTGTGTTCGTGCCACTGGTGAATGTGCTGCACCAGTTTTCGTCATGGATTCTGGGTGTGCTGATTGCGGGGCATGGCATTGCGGCGCTGCTGCATCGTTATGGTCGCAGGGATACGGTCATGGATCGGATGCTCTGAAAACCGGCAACTCATGAAAAAGCCCTCTGTCCGAGTCATCGGGCAGGGGGCTTTTTTGTGGAGAGACGCTCCGGTTTACTTCGGGGCAGCGGGTTGCTGGACCGGGAAGGGAGCTGGTTTCAGGGCCGGACGCGGATGGTCGGCCATGTCCTTGCCCAGCCATGTGAGGGCGGCGTCAAGCTGCTGGTCCTGTCCATTGAAGGTGGCGACCGGCATGTTTTCGACCTCGATGTCCGGAGCGACGCCCCTGTTCTCGACCAGCCACTGTCCGTTCAGGTCGAAATAGGGATTTTCGGCCGTCCGGGCATTGCCGTTGTCGATCAGGCGGTCTCCGTCCGAGAGCCAGACGCCCGCGCCTGCGGTACGCTCGCCCAGCAGCGGGGCGATATGCAGGGACTTGATACCCTGCGAAAAAGTCTCGCCGTCCGAGTAGGTCATTTCATCGGACAGGACGATCAGGCGACCCTGAAAGGACTGCTGCATATCCACCGAAGGGGCATTGCCGTAGCGGCCCCAGAACATCCACGGGCGACGCATGAGCTGTGTGAGGACCCAGCTGTCGATATTGCCGCCCGTGTTGCCGCGGACGTCGACGATCAGGCCGTCCTTGTCGATATTGGCATAGAATTCGCGGGCGAAGGCTTCCATGTCGTCGCCGACCATGGATTGCAGATGCAGGTAGCCGATGCGGCCATGGCTGGCGCGGTCGACGATATCCGCGCGACTGACTTCCCAGTCCCGCGCGCGCAGGTCACGCTCCTTCATATAAGACACGGGCGTCACGATGATCTTGTGGTCTTTCCCGCTGCGCGCGAGTGTCAGGAGAACCTGCTTTCCGGCCTGATCGGCAAGAAGCGAGCCGAGATCGGGCTGGCCTGCGGTCGGCTGGCCGTTGATTGCGGTGATGAGATCGCCGTTCCGGGCGTCCACGCCGGGAGCGGCCAGCGGGGACTGTTGATCGGGGAGGTCGCGGTCGCCCTGATAGATGTGGTCTATCCGGAAGCCTTTGTCCTCATGCGTTAGATGCGCGCCGAGGCCTGCAATGAGGCTGGAAGCGGGCTGGTCGAATGTCGTGGGCGCATGGAGCTGCGAGTGCATCGCGCCGATTTCCGCAACCATCTGGCCGAGCAGATCGTCGAGATCTGCACGGTCTCCAAGACGGTCCACGAATGGTGCGAAATGGGCGCGTACGGCTTTCCAGTCCACGCCGTGCAGGTCGCGGTCATAGTAGTGGTCGCGGTGCAGGCGCCAGGCGTCCACGAATTCGTCCGACCATTCCTGTCCGGGGTCGATCCGCAGGCGCAGATGGTCGAGTTCGATCTTCTTGCCGGCCAGTTCCTTGGGCTGCTTCTCGCCAGAGGGCGTCAGGAGCAGTTCGGGGGCGTTTTTGCCGCGGCGGCTGAGGGTCAGAAGGGTCTTACCGTCCGGGGTGATGTCGAAGCCCGAGATCCTTGCCGCGTAGGTTTCGATCTTGTGTTCGTTATTGTCGATATGGATCGACTTCAGATCGCCCGGACCGTCGCCTGAGCCGGAATTGTCGATCGTGAAGAGATAGTCGTCAGAGACGCCAAGGCCTTCATAGTCGCCGGCCGGGATGGGCGCCTGATAAAGGCGTGTGGTGATCCCGGCCCATTCGATGGCGGGAAGGGATTTTTTCTTGTCGCCGTCTTTCTTCTTGTCGTCCTTTTTATCGGCGTCGGGCTTCTTGTCTGTCGGGTCCAGTTCGGTCGCGGGCTGGAACGGGAAGCGTTCGCCGGACTGAAGGGCAAGGGCGTAGAGTCCGGTGCGCTTGGGGAAGGCCGGTCCGATATTGCGGTCTCCCCAGGGCGAGCCATTGGCGAGCGAGAACGTGCGGTCCGACAGGAACCACAGCCATTTGCCATCCGGGGAGAAGCTGGGCGTATAGGATTCATAGCGCCCGTCCGTTACCCAGTTCGACTGGCCGGTGGCGGGGACGTAAAGGGCAATCTGGCGACGCAGGTTCGTGCCGCGTGTGCGGACGTAGGCCAGAACATGTCCATCCGGGGACCATGATACTGAGTCAAAGACGTTGGTGCCGTCCAGCGTGGCGTTATCGACCAGTTTATCGGCTTTTGTGGACAGGTCCGTCAGCCAGAGGCGGCCCAGAAGGTCGGTATGGGCGGCGTATTTGCCATCCGGGGAAAGAGACAGCGCCACGGGTTCGGTGGAGGAGGGCTGGGTGATGGCCTCGCCCTTGCCGCTGCCGTCGGCTGCAAAGCGCCACAGGGCGGAATCGCCGCCTGCATCGCTGAAGGCAATGACGGATTTGCCGTCCGGCGTGATCTGGGCGAGACGCAGGCGGACGTTATCGGGGGTGGCGAGCACGACGACCCGGCGTGGTGAAGCGCCGGCAACCACAACATGACCGCGCATGGTGAAGGCGGCGGCGTCCCCTTTAGGAGAAATGGTCGAGGACGTCAGGAAGCGCGTCGGCTTTTCCAGCCAGTACGGGCTGCGGGGCAGGTTGTCGGAGGTCAGATCGACTTTGACGGGCGTGGTCTCACCGCTGGCCAGATTGAAATCGAATAGGTCCGCGCCTTTGCGCAGGACGATGTGATCGCCGGAGATGGAGGCTTCGAGAACGCTGTAATCCGTAAAATGGGTGAACTGTTTTGCGTCCGAGCCGTCGGTGGCGAGGCTCCACAGATTATAACGTCCATCTTCGTCGGAAATGACGATCAGGCGGTCGCGCCAGGGCATCGGGCGGATCAGGTTGGCGTCATGCGTGCCGATGCGCTCGGCTTCCTTGCCGTTCTGAAGATCGAAGCGCCAGAGCTGGGACAGCGCGCCGCCGCGATAGGCGCGCATGTGATCGCCGGTCGTGGCGAGGCCAAAGCGGACCGCATAAAGCCAGTGTCCGTCCGGGCTGAGGGCGGCATCGTTCACGCCGGAAAGCGGGAAGATGCGTGTTACGCCGTTTCTCGGATCAATGGCGGAGACGGTCTGGGTGTAATAGGGGCCGGTTGCGGCGGGGCTGGCATAGAGCACCCCGGCATGCGCGTCCCAGCCAATGATCTTCAGACGCGCGACGTTCTCGAACGTCAGGCGGTGCGGCGTGCCACCGCTGCGGGGCATGACGTAGATTTCGGTCGGGCCGTCGAAATTGGCGGCGAATGCGATCTGGGTGCCGTCCGGAGAAATGACGGGATGCGGGTCGATGGCGTTGGCGCCCTGCGGCACGGTCGTCAGGCGCTGGGCCTGACCGCCTGCGAGGGGAACGCTCCAGACGGACTGTTCGGCGTTGAACAGGACGGTCTGGCCGGAAATCGAGGGCTCACGCAGATAGCCCGGCTCGGCCTGGGCAACGCCGAGACTGAAGCCCATCAGGGCTGCGCAGGACAGGAGGGAGTTTCTGAGCGAGGAGCGTTGGAGCATGGCGATGATCTCGATATGAAACGAATATGGTCCAGTCGTTTCATAAAGGTGTCATCGCGTCAAAGGCCCCCGGATGACATCCTGTTAAGATATAACACTTCGTTCAGCCCACGGCGGCCTTGAGGCCCTGTCCGGCGGCGAGGGGGCATAGCGGCAGGCAGGCGAAAAGGCATGCTCCCAGCAGATCAAGGCTTGCGGCAGGAGAAGTTGCGAGCTGCCCGGCATAGGACGAGGCCGCGCCAAAAATCAGGACGGGTGTTGCCAGTGGCAGAACGAGCAGCGGGAGCAGCACGCCGCCACGCCGAGCGCCAAGCACGATCGAGGCTGCCATGCCGCCCAGAAGTGAGAGGGACATCGTGCCCATCGCAAGACCGGCCAGCAGGAGGGGAAGTTCGGAGCCCTTGACGCCCAGCATGATGCCGAGCGGGATGCTGGCAATCAATAGTGGAAGGCCGGTTGTCAGCCAGTGCGCAGCTATTTTGGCGAAGGCCACGGCGGCGGGGGCCGGACCGGTCAGCATCAGCAGATCGAGAGAGCCGTCTTCGAGTTCGGCTCCGAACAGACGGTCCAGCGGCAGGAGACAGGCCAGCAGCGCGCAGACCCAGATGATGCCCGGCCCCATATGTCGCAGAAGGTCGGGCGAGGGGCCGAGGGCGAGCGGGAACAGGCTGCCACACAGTATAAAGAAGAGCAGCGAGGCGAGCGTGTCGGCGCCGAAGCGGAACGCCAGACGGAGGTCACGGTCGATCAGGGCGAGAAAAGCGGTCATGACAGCCAGAAGGATTCCACATGCGCGAGCGAGGGCAGTTCGTGCGAGCGGGTGTTGTCGAGGGGAAGCGGCACATGTGTTGTGACGATCATCGCACCGCCCTTTGCGCGATGGGCGGCCATGACGGCCCCGAGGCGCTCTATGCTGGCGACGTCCAGCCCGACCGTGGGTTCATCGAGCAGCCAGAGCGGCGCGCCGGACAGCATGACGCGGGCGAAAGCGGCGCGGCGCTTCTGCCCCGAGGACAGCAGGCGCGCGGGAAGATCGGTCAGATGTGTGAGATCAAGGGCGTCAAGCGCGTCGGGCAGGCTGGTTGTCCCGAGTTTTTCGGCCAGAGCGAGGTTCTGCGCCAGCGTCAGGCCTGGCTTGAGGGCATCCTGATGGCCGAGCCAGGCGAGGGCGCCATAACGCACGACGTCGCCTGAATCGGGGCGCCGCAGGCCGGAGATCGTGCGGAGGAGGGTGGATTTCCCGGCCCCGTTCGGACCCGTGAGGATCATGGCGTCCCCGGCGTCCAGCGCCAGGGACACCCCGTCGAGCACCAGCCGGTCTCCACGGAACACCGTGACGTCCTCGACATCAAGGAGGCGTCCGGGCGTGGGAGGTGGTGGAAAATCAGACGGGGTGGTCATCGGAAGGTCTCATGCGCGGGGTTCGGTTCTGTCCCGGTGTGTGTCTTTCTGTTTTAGAGACCCTGCAGGCGTCCTTCGCAAGGGCTGGCGTGGCGCAGGTGGCCGGGAGGGGCGAAAGAAATATGATGATCGTATGAATCGTGACATGAGCTGCATTAAGGTCTCGATACCCGTGCTCAGGTCCGTTATGAGGGCTGCACGGTCGTGTGATCGTGCGTCTTTTTTCAAGGGTTTCCGGAACTGGCTGATCTGGTGCTGCAGGCGAGTGGTATCGCCAAATCTTTTGGTGGGAACGAGGTTCTGAAGGGCCTGTCGCTCGATGTGGAGCGTGGCGAACTGATCTCGATGATCGGGCCTTCGGGATGTGGAAAATCCACGTTCCTGCGTTGCCTCAACTTTCTGGAGCATCCGGATGCGGGGTCTGTCCGGATCGAGGATGTGACGGTTGCGTGTACGGGCAAGCACTGGAGCCGCGCCAACGAGGCCGAGGCCCATAAACTGCGTGCGCATGTCGGGATGGTGTTTCAGGCCTTCAATCTGTTTCCCCATCGTACGGTGCTCGATAACGTCATGATGGCGCCGATCCAGGTCAAGAAGATGTCCCGTGACGAGGCGCAGTCCATTGCCTGCGAGCTGCTGGAAAAGGTCGGCCTTGCCGCGACCAAGGACCGCTATCCGGACAGTCTTTCGGGCGGGCAGAAACAGCGCGCCGCCATTGCGCGGGCGCTCGCGATGAAGCCGTCTGTCATGCTGTATGACGAGCCGACGTCCGCGCTGGACCCCGAGCTTTCCGAAGAAGTCCTGTCCGTGATGCGGGCGCTGGATGATGATGGCATGACACAGCTTGTGGTGACGCATGACATGCGTTTTGCGCGTGCGGCTTCGGACCGTGTTCTGTTTGTCGAAGGCGGGGAAATCGTTGAGAGCGGTGATCCGGACCTGATGTTCGCCAACCCCAGGGAGGGACGGACACGCCAGTTCCTGCGGACGCTTCTGTGATGAAGAAAATTCTTGCGCTTGTGCTGGCTCTTGCGGCCAGCCCCGTGTCTGTCGCGCTGGCCGATACACCGGCTGCTGCCCCTCAGGAACTGCTCTGGGCGTCGGACGGTGAGGCGAATGTGCCTTACGTCTTTCATGATCCGGCCCATGAATCGCGAATGACCGGCTTCGAATACGAACTGGCGGACGCGATTGCCGAGCGGCTGCATCGTAAGGCGACCTTTATCCAGAACGACTGGGACGGTCTGATTCCCGGCCTGTCACGCGGGCTGTACGGGATGGTGCTGGACGGCATCGAGATGACGCCGGAGCATAAAGCGGCCGTCCTGTTTTCGCGTCCGTATTATGTGACGAGTGAGCGGATCATTGTCCGGCATGACCAGACTGGACTGGACACGATGGAAGCCCTCAAGGGCCATACCGTCGGGACGATCAAGGACACGACGGCGGAGCGGATGCTGCGTCGGCAAGGTGGCTCGAACGTGCGGTCCTATGAAGAAGAGACGAATGCGTTCTCGGATCTGCGGAACGGGCGGCTGGATGCGATCCTACTCGATGCGCCGATCGCACTTTATTATGGCAGCATCTCGCCGGATATGAAGCTCGTTGGCGACCCGATCGGGAGCATGGAATACGGGATTGCGTTCTCGCCCGAAAACCGGGAGTTGCGCGATCAGGTGGATGCGGCGCTCGGCGAAATCATCAAGGATGGAACGCTGCATCGCATTCTGGCGCGCTGGAACCTGTGGACGCCACTGATGGCTAACTACACGGGCGACAACAGCCAGCCGGATATCGCGCCGACGGAATGGAACCGTTATCAGGAGGCCATGGCAAACACGACCGGCAGCGGCTGGCGTGTTCTGATGCGGCGTTATGTCAGTTTCCTGCCGCTGATCGGGCAGGCGGCGCTGATGACGCTGGCAGTTTCGGCGCTGGCCATGGTTCTGGCTGTGGCGCTCGGCCTTCTGCTCGCGCTCGCGCGGCATTATGGCGCGGCTCCGCTGCGTTTTGTTGCGGGGATCTATGTCGAGGTCGTCCGCGGAACGCCGCTTCTGATTCAGGTGCTGTTCATTTTCTATGGGCTGCCGGCATTCGGGATCCGGCTGTCGCCTTTCGTGGCGGGTGTGATTTCGCTGGGTCTGAACTATGCAGCCTATGAAGCGGAAAACTATCGCGCTGGGCTTCTGTCCGTCCCGCGTGGGCAGATGGAAGCGGCGATTGCGCTGAACATGACGCACTGGCAGGCGCTGCGGCTCGTGATCGTGCCGCAGGCGTTCCGCACTGTCGTGCCGGTCATGACCAACGACTTCATTTCACTGCTCAAGGACAGTTCGCTCGTCTCCGTTATTACGTTAACGGAACTGAGCCAGACCTATGTGCGGCTGTCGTCCACCTATTACGATTATTTCGGAACGGGGATCATGGTGGGCATGGCGTATCTGCTGCTCGGACTGCCGTTCGTGCGGCTGGCGCGCATGGCCGAGCGACGGCTGGGACGCGGTTTCTCGGGAGCCGGGCACCACTAAAACCGGGTGTCCGGTCCCTGTTCAGGACGGCTGAGGGGCGGATGGATCGTTGATGAGCGGGGAAACAAGAGTCGCCGTATTCAGCGTTCCGTCAAAGCCCTGACGCAGAACACGCGACCACCCGATCATCCATCGGTCCAGAGCGTCAATGAACTGGGAGGCCTCCGGGTTTTTGTGAACCGAGGCCTTGTTCCAGTATTGCGGCGGCGCCAGAAGCTGGCGCGATCCGCGCTCGATGGGGGCGACGAGCGTCTCGACCGTTTCGATATGAGCGGTGCCCTTGCCAGCCGCTGCGGCATAATACCAGCCGACATTGATCATCAGGCTCGGGATTGGAAAGCCCAGGGTGCGCATTCGTGAAAACGCTGCCGTGATGAACGGGTCCGTGCTGACGCTCTGGTTTTCGAGCACAGCGTTGCTGGTATAGCTGCATTCCTGCGAGATGCCGGGCCTGTCTGAAATATGCGCGGCGTAATCGCGGTCGTCATGACAGGGGGTTTCGAGCTGTTCGGCCAGATCGGCCGGGACGGGCTGCTGCGTGGCGCGCACGACGATGACCCCGGAGACGACGCCGCGATCGGTCCGGGCCAGAACCTGCTGGGAGAGTTCTCCATGCGCCCCGCTGCGGGCGGTCAGGATCGGATGCCAGTCTCCGGCCGGAAGCGGGAGGATGCGTCCGGCAATGGTCAGGCTGCCGTGTTCGGTGATGCCAGGATCGGGAACGCCGATCTGGTCACCGAGGCCGGGCGCACCATTGGGCTGTGCCCCCTGCGCGTCCGGCTGTGAAGCGCCGGAACCGGCATTACCCGGTGGTGCCGCGCCCGGCAGATGCCCCGGAAGCCAGGGCATGGCCTTCTTGAGCGCGGGGGTGGGATAGAAGGCGGCCATGCCGAGCGCGCCGACTGTTACAATCACGCTCGTGCGCCACAGGGGCGCGCGTCGCCAGAGCCGTCCGAATGCCGTCATGGATCAGTGACTCACCCGACCGAGCTGGGCTTCGGAATCGCTGGCGATTTCCGTGATGACGGTGCCGTCGTCCTGCGTGACGAGGCGCACGCGCTTGGCGCCCTGCTGACGCGCAACGATCAGGCTTTCGCTGACCATGTCCTCGATGGAGCGGACGAGATCGCGCGCGCTGGCGCCGGTGCCAAGGTTCTTCTGCTTGACCATGACCTGGAACAGGACACCGGCGTCGATGCCGCCGGTTTCGACATGCAGGCCATAACCTTCGATCATGGCTTCGATTTCAAGTGCCGCGACGCGGGCAAGGTCCAGCCCACGCAGGGCGCGGAAAATGAAAATCCGGTCCAGACGGTTGAGGACTTCCGGAGCAAAGCCGGATTTGCGCAGGGCTTCGACCGACTCGGCACGCATCTTTTCGGGTTCGTTGGCGAGACGATCGGCGATTTCGGTCAGGGCTTCGGTGGCGATGTTGGACGTCAGCATGAAAATCGCGCGCGTGGTCGAGACCTGCTCGCCGGTGGAGGCTTCCGTGACGTGGCCATCGTTCCAGGCGGTGAGGAACTTCTTGAAGACGTCCGGGTGGGCCTTTTCGATTTCGTCGAGCAGGACCACGGCGTCCGGATGATCCTTGAGGCCTCCTGTGAGCTTGCCGAACGTGTCGGAGCCGACATAGCCTTTGGGCGAGCCGAAGAGCTGTGTTGCGGCATGGGCGCTGGACATCTGCGTCATGTCGAAATGCAGCAGGGGGCGTTCCATCTGCTTGGCCATCTGTTTGGCGAGGTAGGTCTTGCCGGTGCCCGGAGGGCCTGCGAGCAGGAAAATGCCCACAGGCTTGCCGCGGACCTGAAGGGCTAAGCGGCGGCGCATCTGCTGGGCGATATCCTCGCAGACCTGATCCTGTCCGATGACGCGGGCGCGGAGGGACGCGGCCAGTTCGTCGGCGTCGAGAACGGTTTCGCGCTGTTCGCGGGCCATGAGCTCTTCAAGGGCTCCGCGGTTCGTCAGACGGCTGAGAACATCCATGATGAGACCTTTCCTGCGGCGCAGTCCGCGACGCGCCAGTTTTTCGGCTGACGTTTCATACGCCAGCCCCGTGACTGCCAGAAGGGCGCTGATGCCTGCCAGCGGAAGATAGAAACGCCGTCCCCATTCGATGGCGGCCCACAGCCCGTTCAGCGACAGGTGTAGCATGACCGCGACCTGAATGACCGCCAGAATGAGAAAGGCGGCCATCATCAGCGGCATGGCCCGGTTGAGCATGGGCACGAGAGACTTGAACACCGGGCGGTTCCTTACTGGACGATCACATTGAGCAGGACGCGCTGGTCGAGCGTCGTCAGGGCAGGCAGGGCTTCGGGGCCGAGGGCCGTGAGGGCGCCGACGATGAGGGCAGGTGCATGCGGGATGCTGATAGGAGCAATGAGAATCTGTCCGGCTTCGACAATGGGGATGACGAGATGCTGGAACTTGCCCGTCAGGACAATACGCTGTGTCAGGCCGGAGACCGTGACGTCAATGCTCTGGCCGACGGCGCCCGACGCATCCAGCACAGGCATTTCCACGAGGCGCATCTTGCCGTCCTTCACAGCGGCTAGAATGCGGGCGCGGTCCGCCGGACTGAAGCCGCTTCTGGCAAGGGCGGCCGGAGCCTTGGCAGGTGGCAGCATCGAAAGCTGAACCGCGGCTGTCTGGGCAGCGGGAATGGCCGGAACGTTCTGGGATGGCGGCGCCATCGCAGGCGCGGGGGGTGTGGCCGTGTTGTGGGTGTAGAAAAAAGCACCCGCACCGACGGTCAGGGCCGCGATCAGGCCACCTCCACCCCACAGAGCCCGGCTCCGGGAAGCGGGATCGGCGGGCAGAGGTTGCGGGCGCGGTTCGGGGCGCAGTTCCGGTCGGGGCTCGGGCTGGACAGTCATTTCAGAACCATCTCACTCCCGACAGCGTCCGAAGACAAGGGCTTTCGGGGCATCGGAATGTAAACAAATCTTTCGACTCGCCCAATGGACAAGGCCTTCAGGAATAAAGGGATTTGCGTTCCTCTTGCGTCTTGAGAGGAGGTGACTTACATAAGGCACATTCCATTCATCTTCCGCTCATTTGGGGGGTGGCCCTGACGGGCCGCCTTTTTTGTCTTGTCTCAGCAGCACGCCTCTTCCGACATCGAACTGCCTCACCTTACGGGGCTGGAAGCCCGTATCGCGGAACGGATCGCGCCGACCTTGGCCGATCTGGGCTACGAACTCGTGCGTCTTTCGGTGCTGGGGCGCGATACCCCGACGATCCAGATCATGGCAGACCGTGCGAACGGTTCCCTGATTTCAGTGGAAGACTGCGAACAGATCAGTCACGCCGTGGGCGCCATTCTGGACGTTGACGATCCTATCCCCGGTGCATGGATGCTGGAAGTGTCGTCCTCCGGGATCGACCGCCCGCTGACGCGCGCCAAGGACTGGGAACGATTCGCAGGCCATCTGGCGAAGGCGGAACTGGACGTGCCGCTCAATGGCCGTCGCCGTTTTTCGGGGACCGTCATGGGCGCGCGGGACGGCAATGCCCTCATCCGCCTGGATGACGGAACCGAGGCGGTGCTGCCGTTGGTAGATATCCGCAAGGCCCGTCTGGTCCTGACCGATGCGCTGATCGAGGCGAGCGCTGCTCTTGCAGGGCTCGATCCTGAAGGGGAAGATGGCGGCGAAGCGCGCCAGGCGCCCAAACTGAATCCGAAAAAGCCGGGAAAGAAGTGATGACCCGTCTCATGCTGGCTGGAGGTCCGATCTGATGGACACGTCTGTTACACGTCCCGAACTGCTGCTGGTTGCCGATGCAGTCTCCCGCGAGAAGAATATTGACCGCGAGGAAGTGCTCGAAGCGATGGAGCAGGCCATCCAGAAGGCTGGCCGCGCAAAGTACGGGCATGAAAAGGACATCCGCGCGACGATTGATCGCAAGAGCGGTGAAGTCCGTCTGAGCCGCTGGACCGAGGCGGTCGAGCAGGTCGAGAACGAAGACACGCAGATCCCGCTGCATATCGCCCGGAAGTTCCAGCCGGAAATCAAGGCTGGCGAGCATCTGGTCGATCCGCTGCCTCCGATTGATTTCGGCCGTATCGCCGCGCAGACCGCCAAGCAGGTCATCGTGCAGCGCGTGCGCGAATATGAGCGCAAGCGCCAGTACAACGAGTTCAAGGACCGCGTGGGCGAGATCGTCAACGGGACCGTTAAGCGGACTGAGTACGGCAACCTTATGGTGGAGATCGGCCATACCGAAGCTCTGCTGCGTCGTGATGAGCTGATCCCCCGCGAATCCTTCCGCAATTCCGATCGTATCCGCGCCTATATCTATGATGTGCGTGATGAGCCGCGCGGTCCGCAGATTTTTCTGTCCCGCACGCATCCGGCCTTCCTCGCCAAGTTGTTTGCGCAGGAAGTTCCGGAAATCTACGACGGAATCATTGAAATCAAGGCTGTGTCCCGTG
The DNA here is from genome assembly GCF_002005485.1 of Gluconobacter albidus. Lineage (NCBI taxonomy): Bacteria > Pseudomonadati > Pseudomonadota > Alphaproteobacteria > Acetobacterales > Acetobacteraceae > Gluconobacter > Gluconobacter albidus. The sequence goes on from NZ_CP014689.1 coordinate 476,615, forward strand.
ATCCGGGATCGCGCGCCAAAATGGCCGTGATTTCGCGCGATGCCGCGATTGATCCGGTCGGTGCGTGCGTTGGTATGCGTGGCTCCCGCGTTCAGGCTGTCGTGGCCGAACTGCAGGGCGAAAAGATCGACATCATTCCCTGGAGCCCGCAGGCCGCGACGTTTGTCGTCAATGCTCTGGCTCCTGCTGAAGTCAGCAAGGTCGTGATGGATGAAGAAGCAGGGCGTGTCGAAGTCGTGGTTCCAGATGAGCAGCTTTCGCTCGCCATCGGTCGCCGTGGACAGAACGTGCGTCTCGCCAGCCAGCTGACCCGCTGGGACATCGACATCCTCACGGAAGCCGAGGAATCGGAGCGCCGTCAGGAAGAGTTCCGCAAGCGCTCCTCGCAGTTTGTCGAAGCGCTGGACGTCGATGACGTGATCGCGGGCCTGCTGGTGACGGAAGGCTTCCACACCATCGAGGAACTGGCCTACACCGAGCCGGGCGAGCTGAACGATATCGAAGGCTTTGACGAGAGCGTGGCTGAAGAGCTCATGCATCGTGCCAATGATTATCTGGCCAGCAAGGAGCAGGCTCTGGACGACCAGCGCAAGGCGCTGGGTGTTACGGACGATGTGGCCGAGCTGGGAACCTTTACGAACCAGATGCTGGTCACGCTGGGTGAGAAGGGCGTGAAGACGCTCGATGATCTGGCCGATCTCGCAGGTGACGAACTGGTGGAGATCCTCGGTGACGAGGCCATCGACGAGGATGCCGCCAATGAGATTATCATGGCAGCCCGTGCACACTGGTTCGATGGTGAAGAAGCCGACTCGGTAAAAACGGAAAACGATGACGGGGAGTCGACCGACGTCTGATCTTTCTGATACTGATAATGGTCCCGTTCGTGGTGCTCTAGGGCGTCGCGGCTCGGAGCGGCGATGCATCGTAACGCGAGAGCAGAAGCCGCCCGAACGCATGATCCGCTTCGTGGTCAGCCCCGATAACCGGGTTGTCCCCGACCTCGCCGGAAAACTTCCGGGTCGGGGAATGTGGTTGAGTGCCAGCCGGGATGTGTTAGATAGCGCCCGAACACGACAGGCTTTCGCTAGAGCGGCAAAAGCCCAGGTGACCGTACCGGAAAACCTTGCCGATCTTGTCGGTGGGGCTCTGGTGCAGCGGATGCTGGATGCAGTCAGTCTGGCCCGGAGAGCCGGTCAGACGGTCTGCGGGTTTCAGAAATGCCGGGAGTGGCTTACCTCCGGCAGGGTAGGGGTGGTGATCCGTTCGGAAAGTGCAAGTCCGGACGAATTTTCCAGACTGGTGTCGGGCCGGCGTTCTCTGCCGGTTGTGACAGTTCCCGATCGGGTCCTGGAATCGGCGTTCAGCCGGGACCGGGCGGTCTATGCGGTGATGGCGCCTGGTGCGCTGGCACAGCGCCTGATCGCCGAACATGAGAGATTTTCGGGAGTGGCAGGACGTCCGCTCCCAGACCCCGAAGGGGTCAGTAAGGAACAGGCGGAACTATGAGCGACGGCAACGAGCGCAACCAGGACGGAAACAACACCCCATCGCAGGGCGGCGAACAGACCAGAAGCAGCCGCCTGTCGCTTCGCCCCGCTGGACGGCCGGAGGTCGGGCGTACTGTGGATGCTGGCTCCGTGCGTCAGAGCTTCAGTCACGGCCGTTCCAAGGTCGTGCAGGTTGAAGTGCGCAAACCCAAACGCAATGCCACTGGCCCGGGCGCCGGTGCGGCGGCACGCGGTGGCCGGCCGGGTGGGCGTGCCCTGACGGCAGCCGAGCTGGCAGCCCGTCAGCGCGCTCTGGAAGGGCAGCGTCAGGCTGCGGCTGAAGAAGCGGCGCGGCGCGAAGAAGAAAAGATCCAGATCATGTCTGCTGCCGAGGCCGCGCGTCGCGCCGCCGAGGAAGAGCGTCTGATCGCCGAACAGAAGGCAGCGGAAATCGCTGCGTTGAAGGAAAGCGAGCAGCAGGCTGCACGGGAACAGGCTGCGGCCGAAGCCGCAGCACGTGCTGCGGAACAGGCGGCTGTTGAAGCTGCTGCCCGTGAAGCCGAGGAAGCTGCGCGTTCGGCTCCTCTGGACCCGCGCACGCATTCGACCGGTGGTGTGCAGCTTGCTGCCCCGGTTCAGCGTCTGCGTCCGCTCGCCGAGCGTGCCATCATGCCGCCGCGTCCGGTTCAGCCGTCGCGTCCGGCGCCTTCTGCCGCTCCTGCCCGTAATAACGAGACCCTGCATCTGCGCTCGGGTGCAGCGGCTGCTGGTGAAGAGGAGCGTCGTCCCGCGCCGCGCCGCAGTGGCCCGGGGGCGCCTCCGGCACCGCCGCGTCGTCCGTCGGCACCGTCCCGCAAGGCCGGTGGCAGCGACCGCCGCTCGGGACGTATCGACGTCCGTGCTGCGATCGAAGGGGATGACGACAAGACCCGTTCGCTGGCCTCGGTTCGCCGCCAGCGCGACCGTGAGCGTCGTCAGGCCGAGCTGGAGCGTCTGCGTTCCGATCAGGTCCGCGTCGTGCGTGATGTCATCGTGCCGGAAACCATCACGGTTGCCGAGCTGGCCAACCGTATGGCGTCCCGTCAGGGTGAAGTCATCAAGGCGCTCATGAAGATGGGTGTCATGGCAACGGCTGCCCAGAGCATCGACGGCGATACCGCCGAGCTGGTGGTCGAGGAATTCGGTCATCGCATCAAGCGTGTGTCCGAAAGCGACGTTGAAATCGGCATTGAAGGCGTTGAAGACAGCGCCGAGGAACTGCTGCCGCGTGCTCCGGTCGTGACGGTTATGGGGCATGTCGATCACGGCAAGACCTCCCTGCTCGACGCCCTGCGCACCACGGATGTGGCGGCAAGCGAAGCCGGTGGCATTACGCAGCATATCGGCGCGTATCAGATCACGGCCCCGTCGGGGAAGAAGATCACCTTCATCGACACGCCGGGTCATGAGGCCTTCACCTCCATGCGTGCCCGCGGTGCGTCCGTCACCGATATCGTGGTGCTGGTCGTGGCAGCCGATGACGGTGTGATGCCGCAGACGATCGAAGCCATCAAGCATGCCAAGGCTGCCAATGCTCCGATCATCGTGGCGATCAACAAGATCGACAAGCCGGGTGCCAATCCGAACCGTGTCCGCCAGGAACTCCTGAGCCACGAGATCGTGGTCGAGGAAATGGGTGGCGACACCCAGGACGTCGAGGTTTCCGCTCTCAAGCGGACCGGGCTGGATAAGCTGGAAGAGTGCATCCTGCTTCAGTCCGAAATGCTGGACCTGCGCGCCAATCCGGACCGTGTTGCCGAAGGTGTGGTGATCGAAAGCCGTCTGGATCGTGGACGTGGCCCTGTTGCCGCTGTTCTCGTCCAGAAGGGAACGCTGCGTCGCGGCGATATCCTGGTTGCCGGTTCCGAATGGGGCCGTGTCCGCGCCGTGCTCGACGATCGTGGTCGCCAGCTCAAGGATGCCGGTCCGTCCATGCCGGTCGAGGTTCTCGGCCTGACGGGTGTGCCGGGTGCGGGTGAGCCGTTCGTCGTTGTTGAAAATGATGCCCGGGCCCGTGAGATCAGCGAGTTCCGTCAGCGGAAGATCAAGGACAAGGAAGCGGCTTCGCAGGTTGCGGCCCGCGGAACCCTCGATCAGATGCTGGCCCGGATCCAGGCTGGTGTGCAGAAGGAAGTTGCCCTTCTCATCAAGGCGGACGTTCAGGGTTCGGCGGAAGCAATCTCCGCTACCGTGCAGAAGCTGGCCCATGAAGAAGTTGCGGTTCGCGTTCTGAACGCCAGTGTCGGTCAGATCACGGAAAGCGACATCCAGCTTGCCAAGGCTTCGAATGCCATCATCGTGGCGTTCAATGTCCGTGCAACCACGCAGGCCCGTGAACTGGCCCAGCGTGAGGGTGTGGATATCCGCTATTATTCGATCATCTATCAGGTGGCGGATGATGTGGAGCAGCTGGTCAAGGGCAAGGTCGCGCCGAAGCATCGTGAGAAGTTCCTGGGCTATGCCGAGATCCGTCAGGTCTTCAACATCACCAAGACCGGCAAGGTCGCGGGTTGCTATGTCACCGAAGGTCTCGTCAAGCGCGGCTGTGGCGTGCGTCTGCTGCGTGACAACGTGGTCATTCATGAGGGCGAGCTGAGCCAGCTCAAGCGCTTCAAGGATGACGTCAAGGAAGTGGCCCGCGGCTATGAGTGTGGTCTGTCGTTTGCGGGTTATAACGACCTGCGCGAAGGCGACATGGTCGAGTGCTATGAAATGGAAGTGATCCCGGCTTGAGTTCGCGTTCGAGACATGACCTGAAGGGCCCTGCCGGCGTCACCGCCCAGGGGCCAAGCACCCGCCAGCTCCGGGTGGCTGAAGAGGTCCGCCGTGTTCTGGCGGAGCTGTTCGCCCGGACGGAGTTCCGTGACCCGGAACTTCTGGATGTGCGGATCACGGTAACGGAAGTCCGCATCTCGCCGGATTTCAGGCATGCCACGGCTTTCGTGACGCGTCTGGGACGGAGCGACGTGGAGGTTCTTCTGCCCGCCCTCAAGCGGGTGGCACCGTTCCTGAGAACGGGACTTTCCAAGTCCCTTAATCTCCGGACGGTTCCGGAGATCCACTTCCAGCCCGATACGGCTCTGGATAACGCCATGGAACTCGACGAGATCATGCGGTCTCCGGAAGTCCGGCGGGATCTGGAAAAAGATCCGGAATAATTTTCAGAAACGCCCCTCCCGTTCGGTGAGGGGCGTTTTTTTTGCATTCCGTCCCTGTGCTGGTCTATCAGCGGCCTTCACAAGCAAGGACGGGATGTATGGGCAGGAAACGTGGACGCGATATCGACGGGTGGCTGATTCTGGACAAGCCGCTGGGTCCGACCTCCACGGATATGGTCAACAAGCTGCGATGGGCATTTGACGCGAAGAAGGCCGGGCATGGTGGAACGCTTGATCCACTGGCGTCCGGTGTGCTGCCGATTGCGTTTGGCAAGGCGACGCGGACCATTCCCTACATCATGGATGCGACAAAACGTTATCGCTTCACTCTGACCTTCGGGGAAAGCCGTACGACGGATGACCTTGAAGGCGAGGTTCTGGCGACATCGCCGAACCGTCCGACCGATGACCAGATCCTGGCCGTCCTGCCTGCGCTGACGGGCAATGTCATGCAGGTGCCTCCCGTGTTTTCGGCACTTCGGGTCGGGGGAGAGCGGGCTTATGACATGGCGCGCGCGGGTCGTCCGCCCGAGCTTCCGCCCCGTCCGGCACGGATCGATTCGATAACGCTTGTGGAACGTCCGGATGTGGATACGGCCGTTTTTGACGTGCAGTCGGGTAAGGGGGTCTATATGCGCTCGCTGGCGCGGGACATTGCGCTGGCCTGTGGAACGGTCGGGCATATTTCGGTGCTGCGGCGAACGAAGTGTGGGCCGTTCGATCTGGGTCACGCCCTGACGATCGATCAGATATCACTGGACAAATCGACTCAAACTGTGGACAACGCCGATGCTCTTCCGGCTCCTCTGCTGGATGCGGCGACCGCGCTGGTCGACATCCCGGCGCTGGCCGTCACCGATGCGGAGGGAAGGATGCTTGTCTGGGGGCAGTCGATAGACCCTTCGGACCTCGTGCATCCTCTGCCGGCATCGTCGCAGGGGGAGGACCACCTGTGGCGCGCGATGATCGGAGAGCACGTGCTGGGTCTGTGTCATGTCCGTCATGGGCGGCTCAGGGCAGCGCGTATGCTGGAAAACCACGAGTTTTTTGGAGAACACGATGTCGATTACCGCAGAACGCCGCACGGCACTGATTTCTGAGTACAAGCAGAGCGAGACGGATACGGGTTCGCCGGAAGTACAGGTTGCAATCCTGTCCGAGCGTATCGTCAACCTGACCGAGCACCTCAAGACCCACAAGAAGGACTTCCACTCCCGCCGTGGTCTTCTGATGATGGTCGGTCAGCGTCGTAGCCTGCTGGACTATCTGAAGCGCAAGGACCAGGCTCGTTACCAGAGCCTGATCGAGCGTCTCGGCCTGCGTCGCTGAGCTGATCTGTCCGGGAGCACGCTCCCGGACACCCCCGCCATCGCCTGTCCGGCGGTGCGGGTGCGCGACCGGCGTTTCAGGCCACATGGTGTCATGCCGGGGACTTCCCGCCATCACCGCCATGCCGTCCGAAACGCTGCTCCGCCACCTGCCGGACGCCCGGAGATGGTTTGCCCGGGGGATGGTTCCATCCTTAATTTGGGAAAACATGCATGTTTGATTATTTCCGCAAGGAAATCGAATGGGCCGGACGCCCTCTGATCCTGGAGACCGGCAAGGTCGCACGCCAGGCAGACGGCGCCGTCATGATCACATACGGCGACACGGTTGTGCTTTGCACCGCCGTTGGCGCCAAGAACGTCAAGCCGGGACAGGACTTTTTCCCGCTGACGGTCAACTACCAGGAAAAGGCTTACGCCGCCGGCAAGATCCCGGGTGGGTTCTTCAAGCGTGAAGGCCGTCCGTCCGAAGCCGAAGTCCTGAACGCCCGTCTGATCGATCGTCCGATCCGTCCGCTGTTCCCGGAGAACTTCCGCAACGAAGTCCAAATCACCGCAACGGTTCTGAGCTACGACAACGAGAACGATCCGGCACTTGTGTCGCTGATCGGCTGCTCGGCTGCGCTGACGCTCTCCGGCATTCCGTTCTTCGGCCCCGTTGCCTGCGCCCGTATCGGCCGCATCGACGGCAAGCTGGTCGTGAACCCTGTTCATGACGAACTCAAGGACAGCACGCTCGACCTGATGGTCGCCGGTACGGCCGAAGGCGTGCTGATGGTCGAATCCGAAGCCAGCGAGCTTTCGGAAGAGACGATGCTTGAAGCTGTCACGCTGGGTCACACCTCCTTCCAGCCCGTTATCGACGCCATTATCGCACTGGCCGAGCACGCTGCGAAGGCTCCGTGGGATCTGCCGTCGCTGACGAAGGAAGAAATCGCCCTTCGCAAGCGCGTCGAGAAGGTCGGCAACAAGCTGATGGCGGACGCCTACAAGGAACGTCAGAAGCAGGCCCGTTACAAGAAGGTTGCCGAAGCCAAGGACCGGATCAACGAGATTCTGGCCGAGGAAGGTCTGGACCTTGAACTTGCCAAGCCGATGCTCAAGGAGCTTGAGGCACAGGTCGTTCGTGGTTCCATCCTCAAGACGGGTATCCGGATTGATGGCCGTGATCTGAAGACGGTCCGCCCGATCCTGGCTGAAGTCGGCATCCTGCCGCGCGCTCATGGGTCGTCCCTGTTCACGCGTGGCGAGACGCAGGCCCTCGTGGTTGCAACGCTCGGCACAGGTCAGGACGAACAGATCATCGACGCGCTGGAAGGGGAATACCGTTCCAACTTCCTGCTGCACTACAATTTCCCGCCGTATTCGGTTGGCGAGTGTGGTCGCATGGGATCCCCGGGCCGTCGCGAGATCGGTCATGGCAAGCTGGCATGGCGCGCGATCCATCCGCTGCTGCCGACCAAGGAAGCCTTCCCGTACACGATGCGTGTGGTTTCCGAGATCACGGAAAGCAATGGCTCGTCTTCCATGGCGACCGTCTGCGGCTCGTCGCTCGCGCTGATGGATGCCGGCGTTCCGCTTCCGCGTCCGGTGGCTGGCATTGCCATGGGCCTGATCAAGGAAGATCGTGGCTACGCTGTGCTGTCCGACATCCTCGGTGATGAAGATCACCTCGGCGACATGGACTTCAAGGTGGCTGGTACGGCTGACGGCGTGACCGCGCTTCAGATGGACATCAAGATCACGTCCATCACGCCGGAAATCATGAAGATCGCGCTGGAACAGGCCCGCGAAGGCCGGATCCACATCCTTGGCGAAATGTCCAAGGCGCTGACGGAAGGCCGTTCTGACGTTTCGGGCAATGCTCCGAAGATCACGACGATTTCCGTGCCGAAGGAAAAGATCCGCGACGTGATCGGCTCCGGTGGCAAGGTGATCCGCGAGATCGTCGAATATTCGGGCGCGAAGGTCGATATCGGCGATGATGGCACCGTGACCATTGCTGCTGCGAACGACGAACAGGCCCAGAAGGCCATCTCCCGGATCGAAGGCATTGTCGCCGAGCCGGAAATCGGCCGCATCTATGACGGCAAGGTCGTCAAGACCGCCGATTTCGGCGCGTTCGTGAACTTCCTTGGTCCGCGTGACGGCCTCGTTCACATTTCCGAACTGGCTGAAGGCCGCGTTGCAAAGACGTCCGATGTCGTCAAGCAGGGTGATGCCGTGAAGGTCAAGGTCATCGGGTTTGATGATCGCGGCAAGGTCAAGCTCTCCATGAGGGTTGTCGATCAGGCTACGGGTGCCGATATTACGGAAAGCGTGGGGGCCAGACCTGGCCGTCCGCCCCGTCGCGACGCCGAGTGAGTGTTGGGGCGGGGCTCACAAGGCCCCGCCCTTTTTTTTCTGAGTTTCGGAGACAGCCAGTCCCCATGAAATCTATTGATACCCTCCGTTTTGGTGGTCAGGATGTGCTGCCTCTGATCGAAGGGGGCAAAGGTGTCTCCGTCTCTACGGGCGTCTCGGCCGGACACTGGGCCGCTGCGGGCGGGATCGGGACCATTTCTGCCGTCAATGCGGACAGCTACGATCAGGATGGTCATCCGGTTCCGCAGGTCTACCATGGCCGTACGCGCCGTGAGCGCCAGCAGGAACTGATCCGTTATGCGATTGACGGCGGTATTGCGCAGGCGAAGATCGCCCATGATATTTCAGGCGGCAAAGGCCGGATTAACGTAAATATCCTGTGGGAAATGGGTGGGGCCGAAGAGGTCATCATCGGGATTCTCGAAGGTGCTCCGGGGCTGGTGCATGGCGTGACGTGCGGTGCGGGGATGCCGTATCGCCTGTCCGACATCGCGGTTCGTTTCGGGCTTCCCTACTATCCGATCGTGTCTTCGGGACGCGCATTCAACGCCCTGTGGCGCCGTGCGTACGGCAAGGCGCCGGAACTGCTGGGTGGCGTGGTTTATGAGGATCCGTGGCGTGCGGGTGGTCATAATGGCCTGTCCAACACGGAAAATCCGCTCTCTCCGGAAGATCCCTATCCGCGCGTTCTCGAACTGCGCCGCGTCATGCGGAACTACGGTCTGGACGAGACCCCGATCATCATGGCGGGTGGCGTCTGGCATCTTGAGGACTGGCAGGACTGGATTGGCAACCCGGAACTCGGGCCGATTGCGTTCCAGTTCGGGACCCGTCCGCTTCTGACGCAGGAAAGCCCGATCCCCGATGCGTGGAAGCGCCGCCTTCTGACGCTGAAGAAGGGGGATGTGTATCTCAACCGCTTCTCCCCGACCGGGTTCTATTCCTCGGCCGTCCGCAACAGCTTCCTGCAGGATCTGTGCGACCGCTCCGAGCGTCAGGTGCCGTACAGCCAGGAAACCGGTGATGGCTACGAGGCGTCCTATGGCGTCGGTGCCCGCAAGCGCGAAGTGTTCGTGCCGGCGGCCGATCGTCCCCGGATTGCCGAATGGGAAGCCGCAGGCTTTACGGAAGCTCTGCGGACGCCGGATGATACGCTGGTATTCGTGACGCCGGAAAGTGCCCGCGAGATCCTTGCCGACCAGACGGCCTGCATGGGATGTCTCTCGCAATGCCGGTTCTCCAACTGGATGCAGCGCGAGCCCTATACCAACGGCCAGAAGGCTGATCCGCGCTCTTTCTGCATCCAGAAGACGCTCCAGACCATTTCCCATATTCCGACTGGTGCGGATGAGGATGATGTGGTGGATCACAATCTCATGTTCGGCGGCACGAATGCGTGGCGTTTCGGAACGGACCCGTTCTACGCGAATGGCTTTGTCCCGACGGTCGGCCAGCTCGTGGAGCGTATCCTGACCGGTCGCTGATGGCCTCCGACCCGCCGCTTTCCCGCCAGACGTCAGCATCCCGGGCTCCTCAGGGCCGGGAGAGACCGCTTGAGTTCCTGAAGCAGTTTCTGGCGCGTCATTCGGTTCCTGTTAGTCCGGAGCAGATTGCTCCGGCGGAAGGGAGCCGGGCGGCGGTGGCGACGGTCGTGGCGCTTCTCCCCGCGATTTATGAACATCAGGCCGTTCTGGCCTGGGCTGGCTTTGCCGCCTTCTGGAGCTGCCTGATCGAGCCGGGCGGGACAGCGCGCGAACAGTTTCGCATTCTTGGACTTTTTACAGTCTGCGGCGCGATCCTCGGGGGCGTGACCTCCCTGATTGCGGTGTACCCGCTCTGGGGGGTGCTGCCCTGGCTGGTTGTAACCGGCCTGATGGTGGGAATGTCCCGGGCGCTGACACCGTCCCTGGCGCTGCTCTGTGCGTTGCTGGGCTGTGTCATGCTTGCGGGCACGGGCTTTCCGGCACAGACCCTTCAGGACGCTGGCGTGATCGCCTTGGCGTTTGGAGGAGGCGGCCTCTGGGCTGCATTCCTGTGTCTCGTTGTCTGGCCGCAGCATCCCTATGCTCCCGCACGTCGGGCCGTAGGAGCCTGTTACCGGCTGCTTTCGGTCATGGCAGGGGAAATTGCGGCCGGACGGCTTCAGGAAACCGTTCATCGGCAGAATGTGCGTGCGGCGATTGAGCGTGCCCGTGGGATGGCGCTTCAGATTGATGCCGGGCATGCGAGTTATGGCATGCGCGGGCGCCTGATTGCCTCGCTCGCCGGGGCTGAACGCCTGTTTACGGCGATGCTGGCCGTGGAGCACCTTGTCGAGACACGGGGGCTGGATTTCGAGGCGCGGGGTACGCTGGCCGCCTTTTCCTCTCTCTGCCAGCACGCGAGCGATGCGGCCCTTGAGCCCATGCCGGATCTTGAACATCTCGCCGCAGAAGGGCTGGCACTTGCGGGGAGTATTCCTGCAACGGCCGGGCCGGTTGGCGAGCTCGTGGCGACCAGTGCCCGGACGCTGGGAACGCTGGCCGAGGGGCTGGCTCAGAAGGCGCGTCTGCCGTTCGATGGAGATCTGCCACGTCATGTGGCGCGCCTGACACCGACGATCTGGCAACATGCGCTGCGCCTCGTGGTCGGGCTTTTGGCCACCTATATGACGAGCTGGTGGCTGGAGCTGGATTTCGGCTTCTGGGCGCTGGTGGCGCTGTTGCTGGTGGTCCAGCCTTCCGGGCAGACGACGCTGGTGCGGGCCCTTGAGCGTGTGCTCGGGACGCTCGGTGGTGGTGTCCTTGCACTGTTGTTGACGCCGTTCCTGCCGGGATCGGCGCAAATGCTGGTTGCCGTGGCGGCCTTCGTGATTGGCGCGATTGCCATGCGTGCGGTCAATTACACGATGCTGGTGGTGTTCATCAGCGCTCAGTTCATCGTTGTGACCGAAATGCTCATGCCCTCGCAGGGCGTGGCCTGGATGCGGATGCTCGACAATACGCTCGGTAGTGTCATCGGGCTCCTGTGTGCTTTCACGGTCTGTCCGCAGCGGCGGGGGCAGGACATGGACGACCTGTTGCAGACGGCCGTGGTCGGCAATCTGCGCTATGTGGCGGCTGTGCTCAAACGGGAAGATCCCGTTATGACTGATCGCGTCCAGCGTCAGGCCGGAATTGATACGACACGGGCGGAATTCGCCAGAGGCTCATTGCCTGTTCTGGGTGGAGTTTCGGCTGTGGGGGAACGCGCGACGCAGGCTCATGCGCTGCTGCGGGCGCTGCGCCGTCTGAGCGGAGAGGCAACACTGCTGCGGTTTGATATTTCAGCAGGGCTATGCGAAGGCGATGTGCAGGCCGGGGAGCGCTGGAGCGCTACGGCGAAGGCTCTGGAGGCAGGCGCTCCCTTCGACGATATTGCCCGGAAGGTCGAAAACGGCGATGTCATGGCCGAGATCGCAGCTCTGGAGCGTGCAGGCCGCAAAGCTGACTGATGCCGGAGGCGGTTGTACGCCTCCGGTTTTTTGTGCCCGTGAAGGGAGACGCTCAGCGACGTCCACCGGGGCCATGACCGTGACCGCCCGGACCGCCGCCATGGTTGCCGCCGCCCATGCCTCCGCCTCCCGGCCCTCCGCCTCCCGGCCCTCCGCCTCCCGGCCTTCCTGGTCCCGAACCGCCCCCGGGCCTTCCGCCGCCGGGTCCATTTCCGGGTCTACCCTGTCCGCCCGGACCATGACCGGGGCCTCCAGGTCCGGGACGGAAACCGGGAGGCCGCCGCCCTGGTCCACGTCCGGGATAGGGGCCGACGCCATAACCCGGTCCCCATCCCCATCCGGGGCCCCACGTGCTGCCCCAGCCGCGGTTATAGGTGCTGCTGTAATAGCCCCCGCCGCCATAGTAGCTGCCGTATTGGCCGGGGCCGCCGTATTCATAGTCACTGCAGCCCGACAGAACTCCCAGAAGGCAGAGCGCTCCACCGAGGCGGAGGAGGGATTTTGTTGTCCAACGGGTCATTTCGCATCTCCTGCCGCGCTGGGATCATGCCATTCCATAACGCCGAAGACGGCGCCGCTCGGGTCGGCGAGGACGGCGATCATGCTGTTCTGATGATCGGGATGGGGCTGCACGAGAACACGTCCTCCGAGCTGCACGGCTTTTTCGGCGGTACTCCCGACGCTGTCTACCTGTACGAAGCCGATCCAGCGCGCGCTGGCATCCGGCGGCAGGCGGGCTGGCAGGGGGTTGACGGTCGCACGGGCGATGGACTGTGAATCCAGAATGTAGCGCTGGTGTGTGTCGGGAGGGGGCGCGTCTTCAACCTGATAACCGAAGAGCTTCTGGTAAAATCCGGCGCTGGTTGCGGGGGCGGGAGTCAGGATTGCATTCCAGATCCAGTCCCCCTGAACCGTGGCGTCCGTATCGTCACGGTCACCATGAGGGGCATGCAGAGCGGCAAAAAGTCCGCCCTGCGGGTCGGCAATGATGGCCTGTTCGCCGCGGCCCGGAACGATGGTCGGACGATATAGCACTTTGCCTCCCCACTGTAGCGAGGCTTTGGCCACTGTTGGAACGTCGAGTGCCGAAATGAACGGAAGCCAGAGTGGCTGGGGCGGGTTTTCCGTGTCGGGCAGGGGGCGCTCGACCAGTCCGGCTACGACATGGCCGTTGACCAGCGCCTCGGCGTAATGGCCGCGCGAGACGGGGCGGTCCTGAAAGGTCCAGCCCAGCAGTGCGCCATAAAAAGCCTTGGCTTTGGCCAGGTCGGGCGTTGTGAGCTGTGTGTAGACGATCTTGCCGGGCAAGGTTTTTGAAATGGCTGCTGGCGTCTCAGCGGTGTCTGCCGTCTGGGCAAGCGCATCGGAAGCGAAGACTGTCAGGCCTAAGCCAAGGGTGAGGGCTGCCGACAGCGTGACGGCGGCCGTGCCGGCTCGGAAAGGGTGGGAAAAGGGCGGCAAAGGCGGCACTCCTTCTGTTCGGATCTGCACGGAGCGCCTTCGGGACGATCGGCAGGTCGGAAGGGGAACGTCCTGTGGCTCCCCGTAATAAGGGCATGACGTTTCATGTCCCATTCCGTTCCCGGAATGCAGCAAAAATGTGGCGCGGCCCTGGGGGGCAGATCCTGAGGGGTCAGATCAGGGCGAGTTCGGCCAGCTCCTTGCGGAGCCGGGGTGGGAGACCGGCAATGCCGTCCTGACCGAGGCTGCTGCCAAGATCGGGCGGGGCGTCCTTGGGTTCCAGATAGCGCCAGCCCTGAAAGGGGCGCATTGGCCGCGGCTGCACAGGGATGATCTCGTCGGACACGACGATCAGCGTGCCCGTGCTGCCATCCGCGCGCTGGGCACTCTCCAGCCCGATGATGGGCTGGCGGCACAGGACCATGCCGTCCATCACGCGATACAGTGAACCGCCGTCCAGAACCTCCTCGGCCCGTTTGGGCATGGTGCGGGTCTGGACGGTGGCGTGGCCGTTGATGCGGTAGTGGTTCAGCCGTTCGCGCAGGACTTCGATGCTCGGGCAGCCGACGGCCAGTTTGATGATGTTCAGCATAGGTGTCGGATGCCCTCCTGCAAGCTCTTAGTGCGTGCCCATGGCGTTCTGGGACTGCGAGACGAACTCGTTGATGAAGCGCGCCTTGTCGATGGACTGCACGATCTTCACCTTCCGCAGGCCCATGCCCTTCGGCGCCGTGGAATCCGGCCAGATATGGGCGTGACCGTAATCCATCCCGTGGTCGATATTGACGTCCATGATGGCCGTGACGGATGTCGTGATCAGTGTCGGATCAACGGCGATGGCCGACGTCAGTTCATCCCACAGCGGCAGGGGCGCCTGATACTTTTTCAGATAGTCCGTGACGGTGGTGTGCTTCGCGTCGATCCGGTCTGCGAGTTCGGGCGTCATCATGATGTCGTTCGAGACGTTGCCGACGCAGGTGATGGCGGCCCATGGTGCGGTCAGGGCAATGCGGGCAGCTTCGGGGTCCATGATCAGGTTGAAATCGGATGCAAAGTCGGCGTTGCCGGTGACGGACATCATGCTGGCATCGAGCAGGCCGCCCATGAAGACGAGCTGTTTGGCTGTCTCGGCGAAGGTCGGGTCAATCCGGATGGCGAGGGCGAGATTCGTCAGCGGGCCTGCTGCAATGACCGTGACCTGATGCGGATGGGCGTGGACCTCGCGGATCAGGAACATGGCGGCCGGCAACGCATCGGCGGCGGTATGGGGCGCGCCTTCGGGCAGTTTGCCGACGGGAGGCTGTGTGGCCGGGACGTGTTCGATGGAGCCGAGGCCACCCCATGCACCCTTCCAGGGAATGATTCCGAACTGCTGTTCGCGCAGTTTCGTCTCCGCGACCGTGTTGACCAGCGGCGTGGTGGCGCCATCGGCGACCGGGATCTGTGTCTGGCGGGCGATTTCCAGAAAGCGCAGGGCATGCGCCGTGCCCGCGTTCTCCCAGTCATCGCCGACGACGGAGGTCAGGCCGAGCAGCGTCACGCCCGGGCGGTTGAGCAGGGGAATGATGGACTGGATGTTGGAGCCGCCCGGACCGAGGAAGTCGTTGTCGAGCACGACGTAATTCGGAGCAGGAGCAGCCGTCGCAACGGAAAGCGGGGCGAGTACGGTGCAGGCAGCCAGAAGGGCAGAGAGAATGGATCGGCGCATGGTCTCTTCCAGATGGATTAAGACCGGATCATGCCCTCAAGTGACGAGGCGCGCCAGTATCGCTTCAAGACGAAGCCGTCCTTCGCCGGTTGCGCGCAGGATACCGCTGTCCCGTTCGAGGTAGTTTTCCTCGATGCAGGCTTCAAGCAGGGCAGGGTCCACACAATCCATAAGTGCGCGGCCCGTGCGGGCGGCGAAGGCCGCTTCGTCGATGCCTTCAGACAGGCGCAGGCCCATCAGCAGGGCTTCGCGGCCTTTTTCTTCCGGCGTGAGCAGGGTTTCCTCGGTACTGCCGGAGCCGGTCTTTTCAACCCGGTCGGCCCAGGGTTCGGGCGCACGGTGACGGCGGGTGGCGTACAGTTCGCCGTCCAGAGTCAGGCGTCCATGAGCGCCGGGGCCGATGCCGATATAATCCGCATAGCGCCAGTAGGTCAGGTTATGGCGGCTTTCGGCGCCGGGGCGGGCGTAGTTCGAGACTTCATAGGGCAGCAGGCCGTGACGGGCGGCGATGTCGCCGGTCAGGTCATAGAGGCGGGCGGCGGTGTCTTCGTCGGGCAGGGTCAGTTCGCCGCGACGGTGCATGGCTTCGAACTTCGTGCCGGGCTCGATGGTGAGCTGGTACAGCGACAGGTGGTCGGCCACGAGCTCAAGCGCCGTATTGAGCTCGTCCGTCCAGTCGGCATCGCTCTGGCCCGGGCGAGCGTAGATCAGGTCGAAGGAAATGCGCGGGAACAGGGTGCGGGCGGTTTCGAGCGCTCGAATGGCCTGAGTGGCGGAGTGTTCGCGGCCGAGCTTGTGCAGCGCATCGTCCCGCAGGCTCTGCACGCCGAGTGAGACGCGGTTGACCCCGGCCTGACGGAACGCCGCGAATTTTTCGGCCTCGACGCTGGTCGGATTGGCTTCGAGCGTGATTTCCAGATCGTCCTGTGCGTCGAACAGGCGGTGTGCGTCTTCGATCAGGGCCGCGACGGTTTCGGGAGCCATGAGCGAGGGGGTGCCACCGCCGAAAAAGATCGAACGCAGGGGGCGTCTGACGCCATCGCGGGTCAGGCGGGCGGCGTCATGGGCTAGTTCACGACGCAGGGCTGCGGCGAAGCGCTGCTGCGGGATCACGTCCCGGACATGGGAGTTGAAATCGCAGTAGGGGCACTTCGCCAGACAGAACGGCCAGTGAATGTAGAGGGAAAGCGGCTCGGCCAAAGGACGGGAGGTCAAATGGCGATCCGGACGCCGAATTCCACCACGCGGTCAGGCGGGATGCGCAGGAACTCGGTCGTGGAGGCCGCATTGCGCTGGAGCAGGAGGAAGATCCACATGCGCCAGAGCTGCATCTTCGGCACGCGGGAGCGGACGACGAGTTCATGGGACGTGAAATAGGAGGCCTGAATGGCGTCGAACGCCACGCCGAGCGCGTTCAGTTCCAGCAGGGCGCGGGGCAGGTTGGGCATCTCCATGAAGCCGTAGCGGACGATGACGCGGTGAATGTTGGGGGCCAGTTCCTGAACGATGGCGCGGTGGCCGCGCTCGGCTTCCGGCTGGTCGAGGTTCTGGACCGTCACGAACAGGATGTGATCGTGCAGGACCTTGTTGTGTTTGAGGTTATGCAGCAGCGAATTCGGCACGATGTCAGGGTTGGCGGTCAGGAAGACGGCCAGACCGGGAACACGGATCGTGCGGGACTGCGGCAGGCGCGCAAGGAAGGAGCCCATCGGCATGGAATCCGCCTGCTGGCGGGCGGCGATGAGGCTGCGGCCGCGCTTCCAGGTGGTCATGATGATGGTGCTGATGATGCCGATCGCGAGTGGGACCCAGCCGCCATCGGGGATCTTGAGCACGTTCGCAGAGAAGAAAATGCTGTCCACGATGAAGAAGAAGCCAAAGACGATCGCGACCGTGGCGGTCTTCCATTTGAAGACGCGGCGGAATACCACCATGGCCAGCACGCAGGTGCACAGGAATGTTCCCGTTACGGCGATGCCATAGGCTGCGGCGAGGGCCGACGACGTACGGAACGACAGCACCAGAACCAGCGCGCCGAAGGCCAGGATCCAGTTCAGAGAGGGCAGATAGATCTGCGCTTCTTCCGATGCGTTGGTGTGCATGATGCGGGTGCGGGGCAGGTAGCCGAGCTGGATGAGCTGGCGGCACAGCGAGAAGCTGCCCGAGATGCCGGCCTGCGAGGCAATCACGGTTGCGAAGGTCGCAAGGATCAGCATCGGGATCTGTGCCCAGTGCGGCACCAGCAGATAGAACGGGTTGGACAGGGCATGCGGATTATGGATCAGCAGGGCGGCCTGTCCAAAATAGTTCAGTGTCAGCGACGGCAGGACGAAGAACAGCCAGGCCTTGCGGATCGGGGCGCGCCCGAAATGACCCATATCGGCATAAAGCGCTTCCGCACCTGTGACGGACAGGACGACCGAACCGAGTGCGATGAACGACAGGTAGCCGTGCATGATGATGAATTCGAGCGCGAAGGTCGGCGACAGGGCGAGCAGGATATGGGGGTAGAGCAAGATCCCCTTGACGCCGAGAATGGCGAGAACCGCAAACCATGCGACCATGATCGGCCCAAAAGCCTTGCCGATCTTGCCGGTTCCTAGCACCTGAACCGAGAACAGGCCCACCAGCACGATCATCGCCAGCGGGATGATGATGTGGCTTGCCGAGGGCACGGCGGTTTCAATGCCTTCCACGGCCGAGAGCACCGAAATGGCCGGGGTGATGATGCTGTCGCCGAAGAACAGGCAGGTGCCCGCGATGCCCACGAGGCCGAACAGCCATCGGAAATGCTGCGACTTGCAGACGCGCTGGGCGAGGGACATGAGGGCGATGATGCCGCCTTCGCCATCATGATCGGCCCGCATGATGAGGATGACATATTTGATGGTGACGATGAGCATCAGCGCCCAGAACGTCAGGCTGGCAAGGCCCATGATCTCCCAGGGCTGTGCGGGTGCCTTGGGGGAGCTGACAATGCTGACGGAGGATTGCAGCGCATAGAGCGGGCTTGTGCCGATATCGCCGTAAACCACGCCCAGAACCGTGAGCAGCGCGCCCATGCCTGCGGGGCGCTTGTGGCTGGAGCCGTCGTTTTCGCCGCCGATTTCGTGGGTATGGCCGTCCGAACGGGCCTGCTCGATCGTCTGGACGATGTCGCCGGAGTCGTTGGGAATCCCTACGCCATGAGGAGAATTGGAGGCGCGGTCACCGTCATGTTCAGGCATTGCTGGTTCCATTTACGGGCGTCAGTAGAGTGCCGTCATCTCCTGTCGCAGCACTCGTCAAGCGCGCTCCACATCACGGCAACTTCCCCTCATGACAAGATTTCTGCGACGGACGCAAGCCGTGCGTCAGGATTGTGGCACGGGACGGCTCCCGAAAATGGCGCTTCCCACCCGGACGAGCGTCGCGTTTTCGGCAATGGCGGTTTCAAAATCGGCGGACATGCCCATCGAGAGCACCGGAAGTCCGTGGCGTTCGCCCGTTCTGCGCAGGAAGCGGAAATGGGGTGCGGGATCTTCGTCCTCGGGGGGGATGCACATCAGGCCACGGATTTTCGGGCCGAATTTTTTAAGACAGGCTTCGATGAATGCATCGGCTTCTTCGCGGGGAATACCGGATTTCTGCGGTTCGTCGCCGGTGTTGACCTGAATGAGAAGCTCGGGGAGGCGCCCGGCTTTCTGCGCGGCTTTTTCAATGGCGTCTGACAGGGACGGGCGGTCGAGGCTCTCGATCATGTCGGCGATCTGGCAGGCTTCGAGTGCCTTGTTGGTCTGAAGGCCGCCGATGATGTGCAGGCGCAGGTCCGGAAAATGGTCGCGGAGCTGCGGAAACTTGGAGGCGGCTTCCTGCACGCGGTTTTCGCCGAAAAGGCGCTGACCGGCTTTCAGTGCCGCTTCGACGCTCTCGATCGGGTGGAATTTGCTGACGGCCACGAGAGAAACGTCCGCCTCCGGGCGCCCGGCTTTTTCGCAGGCCTGAGCAATACGATGACGGATGGCGGCGAGGTTTTGGGCAATAAGATCGGACATGCCTGAACAAGACGCCATTGCGTCCGTGGCCGCAAGATGCGATTTCGGCAGGATGCGAGAGATCGATAGCCTGTCATGACCCAGCCCCCATCCAACAAGCCTCCCCGTAATCCGGCCTCCGGAACCCGGAACGGTGCGCCACGCCGTCCCCAGGGCCCGTCACAGGGGAGCAGGACGCCGCAGCGCCGTCCTGCGCCGGACCCGACGCGCGACCTTGCGTTCGATATCGTGTGCGGCGTGGTCGAACATCGCCGGATGCTGGAGACGACGCTGGATCGCGCGGGGCAGGGACTGGACCCGCGGGATCGCGCGTCAGCCCATCGTCTGGCGGCGACAACCCTGCGTCATCTCGGCAGCATGACCGAACTGCTGCAGCCGCTGCTGCGTCGCGAGCCGCCCGAGCCTGTGCGGTGCGCGCTGCTGATGGGCGTGGCGCAGTTGCTGCATCTTGAAACGCCGCCTCATGCAGCAGTCGGCACGATTGTGGATCTGCTGCGCCGTCGCGGGCTGGCACCTTTCGCGGGGCTGGCCAATGCCGTGCTGCGACGTGTTTCGCGGGAAGGGCAGGAGCTTCTGGATGGTCTGGACGTGGACCGGCTGGATGTGCCGCCCTGGCTGTGGAGTGCCTGGGGCAAGCGGGCACGGGCGATTTCGCGCGGCCTGCATCGTGAGGCCCCGCTGGATCTGACGCTGCGTCCGGGAGCAGTCGCACCGGAGGGGGGCGAATTGTTGCCGACAGGGTCCGTCCGCTATCCGGCCGGGACGCGGATCATGGCGCTGGAAGGGTTCGAGGACGGCGCGTTCTGGGCGCAGGACGTCGCGGCGACGATGCCGGTGAAGCTGATGGGAGACGTGGCAGGCAAAACCGTTGTGGATCTCTGCGCGGCTCCGGGCGGCAAGGCGGCGCAGCTTGCGACGGCGGGTGCGCAGGTTGTGGCGGTTGAGCGTGAGGAAGCGCGGGCGAAGCGGCTTGAGGAAAATATCGCGCGGCTGAAGCTCTCGGCGAAGACGGTTATTGCGGATGCCGCGACATGGCGCCCGGACGCTCCGGTGGACATGGTTCTTCTGGATGCGCCCTGTTCCGCGACGGGCACGCTGCGTCGTCATCCTGATGTGTTGTGGATTAAACGCCCGCGGGACGTGACGGCGCTGGCGGAAGGTCAGGATGCGCTGATCGACGCCGCGCATCAGATGCTCAAACCGGGTGGCGTGCTGCTTTATGCCGTCTGCTCGCTTCAGGACGAAGAAGGTCCGGAGCGGATCAAGGCGGCGATTGCGCGCGGTGGCTGGAAGTTCGATCCGTTCTCGGAAGCGGAACTGGCCGATATGGCCGTTGCCCGGACATGGGACGGGATGTTCCGCACCCATCCGGGCCTTTGGAGCGAACTTGGCGGCATGGACGGTTTCTTTGCCGCGCGTCTGATCAAGGTCTGAGTCCGGTCGGCATCGGGAATGTTTCCCGATGCCTGATCTGCTGCCTTCAGGGGGCAGGGTTGGAATGGACCTGATGGATGGCGTTGATCTTTTCTTCCAGCTCGGGCGTGATGATGACATCCGTCGCGCCGAGAAGGGTGCGGAGCTGATCGATGCTGGTGGCGCCAATGATGTTGGACGTCACGAACGGGCGTGAGGTCACGAACGCAATCGCGAGCTGAACAGGGTCGATCCCTTCCTCGCGGGCCAGGGCGTGATAGGCCGTGATGGCATCGTCAACGCCGGGCTTCTGGTAGCGCTGGCCACGGTCAAACAGCGTGGTGCGGGCCCCGGCGGGGCGGGCGCCGTTCAGATACTTCCCCGTCAGGTAGCCCTGTGCGAGCGGGGAATACGCCAGCAGTCCGACCTTCTCGTGCAGTGCCATTTCGGCAAGACCGATTTCGAAGGTCCGGTTAATCAGGTTATAGGCGTTCTGGATGGAGGCGACGCGCGGCAGGCCCGTACGGGAGGCTTCCAGGAATTTCGAAACGCCCCATGCGGTCTCGTTGGAGAGGCCGACGTGGCGGATCTTGCCTTCGTTTACAAGATCGCCGAGCACGCCGAGTGTATCTTCGAATGGAACGGCAGAGTCTTCTGGCAGGTCGCGGAAGGTCGTGCCACCTTCGCCGAACAGACCCACCTTCCGGTCGGGCCAGTGGAGCTGGTAAAGGTCGATGTAATCGGTGCCGAGGCGGCGCAGGGAGCCTTCGAGCGCATAGCGGATCTGGCGCGGGGTGAGGCGTGCTTCTTCGCCATCGGGGCGGAACCACGGCATGGCCGTCCGTCCGACGACCTTGCTGGCGATGACGAGGCGGTCACGGCCGCCGCGTGCCTTCAGCCAGCTTCCGATAATGGTTTCGGTTGATCCCTGCGTCTCTGCGCGCGGCGGGATGGAATAAAGTTCGGCGGTGTCGATGAAATTGATGCCGTGGTCCAGCGCCATATCGAGCTGGGCGTGGCCCTCGGTTTCGGTGTTCTGCTGACCGAAGGTCATGGTGCCGAGGCAGATTTCGCTGACGGCAATGCCGGTGCGGCCAAGTTCACGCTGTTTCATGGAAAAGACCTGATCAGAAAAATGGGGAAGCCCCTAGCATGGACAGAGCCGGGCCATTGATCAAGGCGGGGCCGTCTCCACCCCCCGCTTATGGGGCCAGCGTGACGATGACGCGCAAGCCACCGGCGGTCCGGTTTTCAAGGCGGACATCCCCACCCTGACCGTGCAGGATGGTGCGGGCAATGGCGAGACCAAGGCCGGTTCCGCCCGTCTCCCGGTTGCGGCTGCTCTCGATGCGGACAAAGGGTTCGAACACGCGGTCCAGCTCGTTTTCAGGCAGACCAGGACCATTGTCCTCGATCAGGATGCGGACCGCATTGCCTTTCTCGCCGGGGCGGGTGGCCGGAATGAGCGTGACATGCGCGTTCCCGCCATATTTCATGGCATTGAGGATCAGATTGTTCAGGGCGCGTTTCAGCGCGACCGAACGGGCCTTGATGCGGACGGGTACGTTAGGCGGTTCGTAAAACAGGTCGTCCGCCTTGTCCGGCAGGCTTTCGGCAGCTTCGTCCATGATGGTCTGGAGCAGGGCGCGCAGGTCCAGTGTGACGATGGGCTCGGCAGAGGCGCTGTCGCGTCCGAAGGCCAGCGTGGCGGAGACCATGGCTTCCATCTCGTCCAGATCGGCGAGCACCTTGTTGCGCAGTTCGTCGTCGTCGATGAATTCGGCGCGCAGCTTCAGGCGCGTGATGGGGGTACGCAGATCATGGCCGATGGCGGTCAGCATGAGTGTGCGGTCCGTCACGAAACGGCGGATGCGCGTGGCCATCGTGTTGAAGGCAATGGCCGCGCGCCGGATTTCGGAGGGACCGTTTTCGGGCAAGGCCGCTGTGTTGACGTCCCGGCCCAGTGCTTCGGCGGCATTGGCGAGTGTGGTGACGGGTGCGATCAGGCGCCGTGTGGCCCAGACGATCATCGCACTGCCGGCAATGGACATGACGAGGAACGCGATCAGAAAGGTCGGCGATCCGAACGGGTTGGGTAGAGGGGTGACGAACCGGACGACGATCCAGCAGTCCCGGTCCGGCAGGAGGATCGAAGTGGAGTGGGTTCGCAGTTTCTGGCCGATCAGGACCTTGCGCGGATAAAGCGATGACGGCAGCAGCGCCCACCGTACGAAGGGCGGCATGTCGCGATGGTGCACGCTCCCTGGGAAGCGGGGGCCTCCTTCCATCGGGGGAGGCATATGGCTGTCCATCGGGCTCCCCATTGGACCTGCCATGGGGCCACCCGGAGGCGTACCGAGAGAGCCGGGGGGCATGTGGAAATCCGGCCCGTTCATGCCGGGTTCGGGAAAACCCGGTGGTCCCATGTGTGGGGGCATGCCCGCACCGGGATGGGGGCCGTTTTCGTCCATCATGCCGGGCTGGGGAAAGCCGTCGCGCGGATGGTGCAGGAAAGGGGAGGATACTTTCGGCGGGAGGGGAATTTCATGCCCCTCAATCAACGGGTCCGGCTGCTTGAGAAGCAGGACCGTGACGTTGGAGGGGATGTGCAGGTCTTCGATCGCATCGTGACGGTCAGCGGGGCTGGCTTCCGCGACCGTGCGGTAGATCGAAAAGACCTGCACCTGTTCTTCATGGACCTGGCTGCGCTCTTCCAGATCGAAGCGGTCCAGCGCGTGGATGGCCAGTCCGGCGGCTTCCACGATGGCAAGCCCCACGATCAGCAGAAGGCTGGTGCGGGTGACGAGAGATCGCGGAAGGATGTGCATTACGGTCAGAGACGCTCGACTTCCGCGGCGAGGACATAGCCCCCGCCGCGCACCGTCTTGATGACCTGAGCGTTGCGGCCGTCATCTTCGAGCTTGCGACGCAGGCGGCTGACCGCGACGTCGATGGCGCGGTCAAACGGTCCGGCCTGACGGCCCCGCAGGAGTTCCAGCAGCATGTCGCGCGTTAGAACGCGGTTGGCGCGCTCAAGCAGGGCCATCAGCAGGTCGTACTCGCCACCCGTGAGGGAGACTTCCGCGCCGTCCGGGTTCAGCAGGCGACGGCGGACGGGATCGAGGCACCAGCCTGCGAAATGGATCTTGCGGGTATCGGCAACCTGCCGCTTGTCTTCGACATCGCTCGTCCGGCGCAGGACCGCGCGGATCCGGGCCAGAAGTTCGCGCGGGTTGAAGGGCTTGGCGACGTAATCATCCGCGCCGAATTCGAGGCCGATGATCCGGTCGGTCTCGTCGCTCATGGCGGTGAGCATGATGATGGGGACATTGTCCTGCGTGCGCAGCCAGCGCGCGACTTCAAGGCCGCTTTCGCCGGGCAGCATCAGGTCCAGCACCACGAGCTGGTAATGGCCGTTCGCCCAGGCCTTGCGGGCTTCGCGGGCGTCACGGGCAGCCGTCACGCGGAAATGATTGCGCTCGAGGAACTGGCTCAGCAGTTCGCGGATTTCGCGGTCATCATCCACGACCAGAAGATGGGGCAGTGTTTCCGTGCTCATGACCAGAGGCCTTTCAGGAATGCTGTGACCGCGTTCGGACTGCTGGTGTCGCCCCGGACGAGGGGCGACACGGAGGCGAGGTCAGGCCAGCCAGGGCGGGACAGGCAGGTTTTTCGCACGCAGGAACTCCGGGTTGAACAGCTTGGACTGATATCGGGCACCACCGTCGCACAGAATTGTAACAATCGTATGTCCGGGTCCAAGGCGACGTGCGGTCCGGATTGCGGCAGCAACATTGATGCCGGACGAGCCGCCAACCGAGAGACCTTCGTTCGATGTCAGCGAGAAAATCTGCTCCAGTGCCTCGGCGTCAGGAATGCGTTCTGCGTCATCGGGGGCCGAGCCTTCCAGATTGGCGGTCACACGGCCCTGACCGATTCCTTCGGTGATCGAATTTCCGGTGGCGGTAAGGTCGTTGGACTTCACCCAGCCGTAAAGGGCCGAGCCTTCCGGATCGGCGAGAACGACGCGCGGTGCGGCCTTTCCGGCTGCTGCAGCCTGATCGCGCAGGCCCAGCGCGATTCCGGCCAGCGTGCCACCCGTGCCGCAGGCACAGGTGAAGGCGTCAATTTTTCCGTCCGTCTGTTCCCAGATTTCGCGGGCCGTGGTGGCGCGGTGGCCTTCACGGTTGGCGGTGTTGTCAAACTGGTTGGCCCAGAACCCGCCGATTTCTTCAGCGAGACGGCGCGAAACATGGACGTAATTGCCCGGATCGCGATAAGGCTTGGCGGGCACGAGCCGCAGATCCGCGCCGATCATGCGCAGGAAGTCCAGCTTCTCACGGCTCTGTGTTTCCGGCACGACGATCACGGCCTTGCAGCCCACCGCATGGGCGACCAGCGTCAGGCCGATTCCCGTATTGCCGGCCGTTCCCTCAACGACCGTGCCGCCGGGTTTCAGGGCGCCGCTTTTCAGGGCATCATTGATGATCGCAAGAGCGGCGCGGTCCTTCACGGAGCCGCCGGGGTTCATGAACTCGGCCTTGCCGTAGATATTGCAGCCGGTTTCCTGGGAAGCGCGTTCAAGGCGGATGAGGGGCGTGCCCCCGATCGCGGCGGTCATACCCGGGGAGACAGTCTGCCATCCGATCGTGGCAGCCTGGCGGTTCGGAGAGAGGTCGGTCATACGGTAACTCCTGTGCTGGCCCGTGCTGGATGAATTATAGAACGCGTTTTGGAAGGATGAGAAAGAGCATGAAGGTTCTGACAGCAAGGCAGGCGTGGGACATGCTTGAAAAAAAGCATGGAACGGCCTCTGAAAATGATGCGCAGCCTGTTCTGGTAGATGTGCGTACCCCGCCGGAGTGGATGCATGTGGGACTGCCCGATGCGGATGCGATGACCGCGCCGCTTGTGTGTGTGACCTGGCAGCCGGACCTTCAGCGTGAATTCCTTGAGGCTCTGGTCGAAGCTGTTCCCGACCAGCAGACGCCGCTTTTGTTCCTGTGCCGGTCGGGCGTACGCTCCCATCATGCCGCACTGCTGGCGGAAAATGCCGGTTATGCGGATGTCAGCAATATCGTGGACGGATTCGAAGACCAGCACGGACCCGGCAAGGGCTGGCGTTCCAGCGGCCTGCCGTCGGCTTACATGCCGCTGTCGGGTTCCTGATCCGCGTCGTAATGCACTTCCAGCACGGCGCACCAGGGATAGCGGCTGTCGTAGCTGTGCCCTGAACTGTCGGCGATCATGCCGTTGGCGTCCGTGGGAACATGGGTAAGGGCCACAGCATCATCCACGTTGCCACCGACAATGCTCAGCTCGTGTCCGAAAGGCTGAGCATTCTGGTTGGTGGTCGACACGATGCCGCAATGGGCTGGAAAGCCGTAGCTGGTCGGCAGCATGGAAAAGGTGACGGTCTTGCTCTTGCCGCGCCCGACGCAGATCAGATCGCCGAGTCTGGGGGCATAGGTTCCGGGATCATGGGCCGTCACGCCGCTGGACTGCCCGCTGGCGGCGGCGTTGATATAGGTCGAGTGATTGGGAGAGTATGGAAAACGCCCATTGGCGCCCGCGATGCGCATCACATATGAGATGAATGCAGCGGACCAGGCATAATGGCCGTCATGCTCGATTTCGAAGCGGGTCCCTTGGGAATCCGTCTTACCCGTCCAGCCGACTTCCGTCTCATACGGGTCCTGTCCGATCCACCAGTACTCGCCGATCCGCTGCCAAAGGCCGGGGAGCCGTTCGGGCTTCAGCGCCGCATCTGTGGGTTCGGGACGATCTTCGGGGTTGTCGTCCGAGACAGGGGAGCCGAACATCCGCCATTCGCGCAGAGCGATGGCTGCAACGTCCTGCCGGTTGAACGGCTCGAAATTGCGGGTGGCGAAGTCCGGAACATGGACGTCGTAACCTGCCGGACCAGTGGTTCCGTTCGCATACTGGGCGTTCGGCGTGCGGGCCGGATACGGGCTGACACTCTGCTGGCTGGAACATGCAGCCAGTGCGAGCAGGGCGGCCGTAGCGGCTGCTCGCCTGAAAAGATGCGAATCTGGCACTGTTATCCTCGTGTACCCATCATGACTTCAACTTGAACGGCATGTGACACAGAGCGTCAAGGACGGGTGCTGGCTGATGGAGAGGCCACGGCCTGCAAGGAACGCCCGAACGATCCGAAACCATAGCGGAGCGCAGGCCTTGCAGGGGTGTGCAGACTTCACGGACTGTCTGGAAATAGCGACCGCAGTCCGATTTCGCTGGCCTCACAGCGGCCGCGCTCTGTGATGAGACCTGTCACGAGGCGGGCTGGCGTGACGTCGAAGGCCGGGTTTGCGGCCGGACTGCCGAGGGGCGCGATGCGGACGCGGCTGGCGTCTCCCCGGCTGTCGAGGCCTGTCATGAACAGTACTTCGTCGGCGCTACGCTCTTCGATCGGGATTTCCTTCACGCCGTCACGCACGCGCCAGTCGATCGTCGAGGACGGCAGCGCCACCCAGAACGGCACGTTGTTGTCATGCGCGGCAAGGGCCTTGAGATAGGTGCCGATCTTGTTGGCCACGTCGCCCTGCGCCGTGACGCGGTCCGTGCCGACGATGACCATATCTACCCGTCCGGCCTGCATGTAATGGCCGCCGGCGTTGTCTGCGATGACGGTATGCGGCACGCCGTGGCTGCCAAGTTCCCATGCCGTCAGGAGGCTGCCCTGATTGCGGGGGCGCGTTTCGTCCACCCACACATGGACCGGAATACCTTCGTCATGCGCCATATAGATCGGGGCGAGGGCCGTGCCCCAGTCCACGGTGGCGATCCATCCGGCATTGCAGTGCGTCAGAAGATTGACCTGTCCCTGACGGCCCTTGCGCTCCCAGATCTCGCGGATCAGCTCCAGTCCGTGACGGCCGATGGATTCATTGACCTGCACGTCTTCGTTGCAGATTGCATCGGCTTCGGCATAGCCCGCGGTGACACGCGCGGCTTCCGGAACAGCCTTGAGGTGCTTGACCATACGCTCGATGGCCCAGCGCAGGTTGATGGCGGTCGGGCGTGTAGCGACGAGGAAAGCTGCGGCCTTGTCCAGAGCATCGTCGGAAGCATCATCCTGAAGGGCGAACACCAGACCATAGGCTGCAACAGCCCCGATCAGCGGCGCTCCGCGGACCTGCATGGTGGTGATGGCTTCAGCCACGCCGCCGACGTCCCGGAGTTCCAGAAGCTCTACGTTCCAGGGAAAGCGGGTCTGATCGAAGATCCGGATGCTGCTGGCATCATCGGAAGGGCGCCAGAGGCTGCGATAGGAAATGCCGTTGATTTTCAAGGGAGCGCTCCTCGGAATGCCGGAAAGACGGGGCTGCAGCCGGGGTGCGGGACGCCCCCATGCTGATGGAACCTGTGGTTCCTGCATGTGCGTGATCTGCGGGTCTGACTCAAGCCCCTGCGCGTGAAACTTTCATGCACAGGGGGCGGGAGGGCTGAAGACGCAGGATTTTCAACGCTGGACGGCGTCGAGAATGACTTTTGCGCCAGTGGTCCACGGAACAGGTTTGAACTCGCTCCGCACCTTCTGGGTCCACGCAGCCAGATCTTCCGGATTGTCGATAACCTGACGGATCAGGGCATAGGCCTCGCTGAGGTTTCGGGGATTGAAGTAGCGCCCCAGTGCTCCGCCTGCTTCAGGGATGGAGGTCGTGTTGGAGGCGATGCAGGGGCGGCCCATGGCCAGACCTTCCGTCACCGGAAGGCCCCAGCCCTCGAAGAAGGACGGGAAGACCGAGAAGCTGCAATCGGAATAGAGGCGTCGCAGTTCGGCATCGGACGGATTCTGGATGAAGCGGATTTTGCCATCCAGCCATTTCGTATTCTCAAGCTGCTGCATGAGATCGGAAACCAGCCAGCCCGGACGTCCGGCGAACACGAGGGTCGGCACCTGCTCGGTGGGCATGTCTTCCAGCATCTGCCGCCAGATGCGGAAGAGAAGCATGTGGTTCTTGCGCGCCTCGATCGTGGAGACGAACAGGACATAGGGCTCACTCACCAGGCGTTCGACAGGCATGGCGGTTTCCGCCAGTCCGAACTCAGTTCCCATGGGAACGTGCTGGACCGTGATGCCCGTTCCGATGCCTTCTTCCGCGAGAT
Source organism: Gluconobacter albidus (assembly GCF_002005485.1). Classification (NCBI taxonomy): domain Bacteria; kingdom Pseudomonadati; phylum Pseudomonadota; class Alphaproteobacteria; order Acetobacterales; family Acetobacteraceae; genus Gluconobacter; species Gluconobacter albidus. The sequence goes on from NZ_CP014689.1 coordinate 505,215, forward strand.
AGGACTGGACGTCCTGAGCCGTAGCGCGGCTGTTGGCGAAGATCATGTCCGCCAGAGGCAGCACGGCATGATGCCAGGCCCGGAATGTCGTGATGACGCCAAGGTCGCACCACTCCGGACAACGTATGGGAACAAGATCGTGCATCAGGAGCCCGAAAGACACGCGCAGTTCATCGCGCAGCCACCGGACCGTCTGTACATAATTCCCGTGATGCCACGGAGAACCCAGCGTTAGGAAAACGTCACCGGCCGCGATGGCTTCCCCCAGAGGCGTTCCTTCGGCGTGCTGTGCGATGTTGGTGCTCGACTGCCGACGTCGCCGGTGCAGAGCCGTCCGGCCTTCGTTGACTGCCAATCTTCCCAGCCCGGCCCACAGGCTGGCCAGGCCTCCAAGGACCTGCCCTTCCGTTTGCAGGATACGGATCAATGTCTGGCGTGGCGTTTCATTTTCGGCATGCTGCATGGCAGATAGCAGCGGAGCCGATGTTTTCGCGGCTTTGGCGCCGCTGTCTTTCATGACCTGCCGCAACAGCGTGTCGACCACAGCCCAGTCAATGGTTCGGAAATCCCGTGGATCGTGCTTGTTCGCTCCACGACGGACAAACTGTACGTCATGTCCATGCAATGTTCGCAGGGCCGCGCAGAGTTCGAACACGACACGCTGGATGCCGCTCGGTCGTCCATGATGGACGAGATGGAACAGCAGATCGTCAACGTCGATCCAGAGGGTCATGACGTCCTCCCATCCACGTGAGCCGCATGACAGGCGTCCAGGATGGCATCAGCCGTATCCTCCCAGGGCGTGGGTTTGAACTGTGTCCGGACCTGTTCCTGCCATTTCGTCAGGTCTTCGCGGTCTTCGATCGTCTCGCGAACGACGCGATAGGCATCGTCGATGTTCTCCGGATCGAAATAGCGCGACAGCGGGCCGCCCGCTTCTGGAATGGAGGTTGCGTTTGACGCCACGCAGGGGCGCCCGTTGATCAGGCTTTCCGTAACCGGAAGGCCCCAACCTTCAAACAGGGACGGGAACAGCGTGAACATGCAGCCATCATACAGATGCGCCAGTTCATCATCTGATGGATCCCGAAGGAGGCGGATCTTGCCGCGCAGCCAGTCGGTGTTTTCAAGCTGCTGCATGAGGTCGGAGACGAGCCAGCCGACCCGCCCCGCGAAAACGAGCGTCGGCACCTGTTCGGGGGGCAGGTCAGCGACCAGACGACGCCAGACGCGGAATGCCAGCATGTGGTTCTTGCGCGCCTCGATTGTGGAGACGAACAGGACATAGCTTTCCGGCGCAGGCAGCCCTTTTGGCCGCTCCCCTGTTACCTTGCGAGGTGGCCCGAAGCCGCTGCCGATTGGAACGGTCTGTACGGGCGCCAGCAGCTTCAGGCGGTGCTTACGGGTGTAGTCATCAATGGTTTTCGCTGTGGCGTGGCTGATAGCAAGAAGGCGTCCGCACTGTGGCAGAGTCGTATCCAGCCAGTGTCGGAAATCACGGATCAGGGACAGTGCGCACCATTCCGGCCGGATGGCGGGAATGAGATCGGACAACAGCAGGACAGGCTGGATGCCGTAAGCCTTGCGCATCCGGGCCAGCCGCTCGCCGAAGTCGGGTTCCGACCATGCCGCGCCGAGGATCAGGAAGATATCGCCGGGCTTTGGCTGGTGGGCCGTAGAGGATACTGCCTGAGGCTGCACCACAGTTGACGTTCGCGCCGTTGCTGTTTCCGAACTGCGGTTCAGCTGCTTTTGTACGAAACGGCGCAGCAGACGCAGGACGCGCAACTGGTTGACAGCTATCGTCAGCAGTGGGCGTGCCAGCTCGGGTGGCAGGCTCTCGATGCGCCTGATGACGGTATGACGCAGTTTCCGAACAAAGGCCCGGGGTGTCGTCCGTGATTGGGGTGTCGGGCGGCTGATCTGTTCGACTTTTTCATCGGCGCGGACGGCAAAAAGGTTTTCCAGATCATCAAAAGAGACCGTGGAGAAAAGCTGCGTTTTATCCTGCCCGCGTCGGATCAGTGAAATGTTGCCGATGCCTGGTTTGGTCGCGGCCTGTTTGCGGATGACATGCAGGATTTCGTAGACAAGCCGCTGAATTCCGCTGGGGCGCGAGTTGTTTTCGAAATACTGGAAAATGTCTTCGACGTCGATCCAGATGGTATAATCTGCTTGCATATGTCCGGACTAGCTTTGTGGCGGCCGACAAGGACGCCGGTCTGTCAAACGATATTCGTGTTAAAGTTTAGGTAAGCCCCGGTGGATGGGCAAGGGCATTGGGAAAAGGCAGAGGCTTTGTCCCGCAGGATTGATTGGGTCATGGGAGAGTTCTGCTGTGCACAGCGTTACGGTTCATCAGTGCGTCATTCTGCTTGAAGACCCTGTATCAGGTGCGCTGCCCCTTTCGCTCACTCTCTGTGGAGACAGGCCGTTTCTCGCCTGGGTCATGCGGGAAATGCAGCGCTTCGGTGTCGAGGAGTTTGTGGTCCTGACCGCGCATGGATCTGTGGACATTCTGACCTCCATTGAGAATCTCGGATCTTTTCTCCCCAAACCTGCAACAACGGTCACAAGCGTTATACCGCCCGGAATGGGAACCGGAGGGGCTCTCCGTCATGTCCGGTCATGTCTGCATGAGAGGTTTTTTCTCTGCCCTGCGAACACGCTGTTCTCCTGCAATCTGGCACACTTTCTGAGAGTCGCCCGGAATGGACACTGGATGCTGTTGCGTTCTGCTGCTTTGCGGGATCAACAGACAGAAATCCTTTTGGGCGAAGAAGGATCTGTGTCGTTTCGCCAGAGCCCTGAAGCTGCGGGCCAGTCTGTACAGTTCAGCACTGGACTGTGTCTTTTCGATGCCGCGATTTGTGAAATCCTGACGGAAACCTGCTCTCTTGAGCGGGATGTGCTTCCGAAACTGGCGAAAAACGGGACTCTCCGGGGGGTGTCACTGGCAGGAGATTTCTATAGCTCTGCCAGTGACAGCGGATTGGAAAAAATCCTGGAGGAGATGTCGCTGCGGTTGCGTCGTGCTGCTGTTTTCCTTGATCGCGACGGTGTCATTAACCAGGACTTCGGGTGGGTAGGAACGCGAGAGCGCTTCGAATGGGAACCGGGTGCCCGCGAAGCCGTGGCCCGGATGACTGATAACGGTCATCACGTTTTTATCGTGACCAATCAATCCGGGATTGCGCGCGGATTTTATTCCGAAAGCGACCTGGAGACACTTATGGACTGGGTCATCGATAGTATTCGCGAATACGGCGGTACCGTGGATGACTGGCGGTACTGTCCCATGCATCCTGATGCCCGGATCGCGCGATATCGCGGACACAGCGCCGACCGTAAACCGGGGGCCGGCATGCTTCTCGACCTGTTACAACGATGGGAACTGGATCCTGCGCGCTGCGTCCTGTTTGGAGACCAGCCGACTGACATGCAGGCTGCACAAGCAGCAGGAGTGCGGGGGATCATGGTTGGCCCTGACAGTCTGGCCGTTCTTGTCCCGGAAGAGGGCGTGTCATTGTATGAAAGCGGGGGTCTGGAAAGCGCTCGACAGGCTGCGATATGATAGTTACAATTTGTATCAAATAGTCTGAATGGAAAGATGATGGCGTCTTACAGGAACACGGAGACATCCCTGCCTCGCATTTCCTCTAAGCTTCAGCAGTCCGGAGGATGCGATCTTGCGGAAAAAAGTTCTCTGAGCGCAGTTGAGAAATATCGTCTGTTACGTGAGACACGTCGTATCGTCAGACGGGAGCGTCTGGCTGAGACACGCAAACCTGAAAGAGGTCAGGACAGATGATCTCTGGAAATTCTGGCGCTTTGCCGGGGTAGGGCCGTCGTATCGGTCATGCCCGGACAGGCTGATAGATCTGCCAGAGGGGCAGGGCGCCCCATCAGGAAGCCCTGTGCCGTCGTGCAGGACGTATGGCGCAGCATGTCGAGTTGTGCAGCCGTTTCCACGCCTTCGGCGATCACTTCCATCGACATGGCATGTCCCAGTGTCATGATGGCGCTGACGATGCTCTGGGCCTGTGGATCGTTCAACATGTCCCGGATAAAGGAGCGGTCAATCTTGATCCGGTCAAAGGGAAAGCTGCGCAAATAGTTGAGGCTTGAGAACCCGATACCGAAGTCGTCCATGACGATCTTGACGCCCAGAGCGCGGATCTTGCCCATGGTTTCCAGATTACGCTGTACGGCGTCCAGAAATATGCTCTCCGTCAGTTCGAGTTCGAGCCTTTCAGCAGCGAGCCCTGTCTGAAAAAGGGTCTGGATGACCGCGGCATACATGTCGTCATGCGCGAACTGGACGGCAGAAATGTTGACTGCGATCCTGATATGCGGCGGCAGTCTGCTCGCCTGGGCACAGGCTTCCAAAAGCACCCAGCGGCCGATCGGGACAATCAGATTGCAGTCTTCAGCAACCGGGATGAACTCGTTCGGCGCGATCACGCCTCTTACGGGATGCTGCCAGCGCAACAGGGCTTCAACACATTCGACCCTGTTCGTCTTCAGGCAGATCAGGGGCTGGAATTCTAGAAAAAATTCGTTTGATTCAAGAGCCCGGTGCAGGTCGTGTTCCATCTCGCAGCGATGCTGGACATCGGCCTGCATAACCGGATTGAAGCTGATCCAGTCCGGAGACTGAAGGCGCCGGGCTTCACTCAGGGCGAGTTCGGCATAATGACACGCTGTCTCGAAGCGGTAGGTATCGAACGGCAGAAGGCAGCAGCCGATACTGGCTGTTATGTGAATTCTGTGTCCATCCACCGGAAGGGTGGTGTGAAAGACATCCCGCATAATCTGTGCCCAGCGTGTGGCCTGAGCCGGATGTTCGTAGGGAAAAGGGCAGAAAATCCCGAACTCGTCTCCGCCGAACCGGGAGACGATGCAGTCCTCGGTCAGAAATGTCTGAAGCCGTTGCCCGATCGCGCTGAGAAGGTCATTGGCAATTCTGGTGCCGTAACGCTCGTTGATAGTGCGGAAGCGGTTGATGTTGACGTGCAGAAGAATGCCTGCAGGTTGCGGCACCGTATTGTTGGTGAAGAAGCCTTCCAGCTGCTTTTCAAATTCCTGCTTGCTGCACAGATCCGTAGCGGATTCAGGAGGCGGAAAGGCGGTGGCAGCGGAGATGGGCGTGAGGAATGTGACGGCCAGCGCCAGGCAGTCCTTGTCGTTCCGGCGAAGGGGAGCCAGTCGGAACTGGACGGGAACGGCTCCGTCCTGCAGGGTCATGAGTTGTCCGGAATGATACTGATTGTCCGGCGCGACTTTCAGGGCTGCGGGAAGAAGATTTTCGAGTAAGAGGGAATTCTGGAGATCGGTCCCGAGGCAGGAAAGGAGAGGCCTGTTGGCCTCAATGATCCGGTCCTGATACAGAATGGCCAGTCCTTCGCTGGAGGCGTCGGCGAGATGGTGAATGGGAAAGAGTGTCGCGATGTTTTCCCGGGACGCAGTCTTCGAAAGGCATATGTCCGCGCACGGGCGTTCTCCTTCCTGACCTGTTCTCTGGGAAATACGCACAATCATTTCCATCCTTTAATCTCGAGGTAAGATGCCTCGGCTTCTGTTAAGAAACTGGAAATGTCGAACAGTCAGGAATCGCTCAAACTGCAACAAAATGTTGCTGAGAACGAATATGACACGATTCATGCGCGGATTCTGACCATCCTGCCGCCCCGCGAGCGTTACGAAGCGGGCCATGCGGGGGCAATCTCCCTGTTGGTCAGCCGGCTCGCCAGCGCCGGGGACCATGTGGCGGGCAACGGAGCGGTAGGCGTGCCTCTGTCTGGCGGGCAATATCGGCCGTTAGTCCTGCCGCGGGTTCCTCTGCCGCACGCCTGGCGTCTGCGGCTGGCGTGCGTGGCCATGATGCGGTCGTACCAGCCGGCTTTGACGGAAATTCATAATCGGCCCGATCTGGCACGTTTTCTGGCACGGTTCGGGCCGGTCCGTCTGGTTCTGCATAATGATCCCTGCGGGATGCGAGGTGCACGGTCGGTCCGACAGCGTGAGGCTCTGGCGCGGCATGTACTGGTTTGTGGCGTTTCGGACTGGGTCATCCAGCGTTTCAGGGAAGGCTGCGGTCCGATCCGGATTGAAGTGCAGCCTAACTGCCTTGATCTGTCCGCACTCCCGGTTTCGCGAGACCGGGAGAAGACAGTCCTGTTTGCCGGGCGGGTTGTGGCGGACAAGGGCGTGGATGCGTTCGTGCGCGCCTGGGGGCATATCCGGGCGTCTCATCCGGAATGGCAGGCTGTTATCATGGGGGCGGATCGGTTCGGGCCAGACTCTCCGGAAACGCCTTATCTGAAGCAGCTTCGGCCGCTGGCGGCAGCTGCCGGGGTCATGATGACAGGATACCGGCCCCATGACGTGGTTTTGGACGCAATGGCGGAGGCCGCGATTGTTGTGGTGCCGAGCCGCTGGCAGGAGCCTTTCGGCATGACCGCGCTGGAAGCCATGGGGTGTGGCGCCGCGGTTGTGGCGTCGCCTGTGGGCGCGTTGTCTGATCTGGTCGGGGACGCGGCGCTTCTGGCGGCACCGGATGATCCAGGGGCGCTGGAGCAGGCCCTGAGCCGTCTGATGGACGATGACGGTCTAAGGGTAAGGCTGGGCGCAAAAGGGCGTGAGCGGGCTACCCTGTTTGACGTCGGGGCGGCCCGTCTTCGCGTGGAAGAACTGCGGCAGGCGGCGATTGTATTTGCCGGGCGCCTGCCGCGATCCTAAGAGCCTCAGTCCCGCTGGGGCGGAGCCATGAAGGTCGGGTCGATGGCTTTCGGCACGTGGCGTGCCAGAATGTCGTCCACGGCTTTCTTATCCTCGTCCGTCAGGGTCCAGCCGAAGACATCCTTCACCCCTGAGACCTGTTCGGGCTTGCGGGCACCCCACAGGGCGATGACCGGACCCTGATCGAGAACCCAGCGGACGGCGAAGGCCATGGTGGATTTGCCACGCTTCTCGGCGAGCTTTTTGAACTCTTCGACGGCTGCGAGATAGCTCTCGAAGTTCGGCTTCTGGAACTTCGGATCGTTCGAGCGCAGATCGTCCTTGGGGAAGGTCGTGTCCTGGCTCATCTTGCCGGTCAGCAGGCCGCGACACAGGGCGCCGTAGGCCAGAATGACGGCGTTATTCTTTTCGGCGTAGGGCAGGATGTCCTTTTCGATCGTACGTTCGAACAGATTCAGCGGCGGCTGGATCGTGGCGATCGGGGCGACTTCGCGGAAAATGTCCATCTGTTCGGGCGAGAAATTACTGACGCCGAGGGCGCGGATCTTGCCTTCCTGATGGAGCTTCTGGAGTTCGCGGGCGCTCTCGTCGATGGGGGTCTTGTCATCGGGCCAGTGGATCTGTTCGAGGTCGATCGTTTCCACACGCAGGCGACGCAGCGAGTCTTCGACTTCCTTGCGGATACGGGCCGGGCGGGAGTCCCGGAAAACCTTCATGTTCTTTTCGTCTTCGCCGACCCAGTGCAGTCCGAGTTTGGTGGCGACATGGGCTTTGTTGGGCTTCTCAGCCAGCGCGCGACCTACGACTTCCTCGGAATGCCCGAAGCCATAAACCGGGGCCGTGTCGATCAGGTTGATGCCTTCGTCGAGGGCCGCGTGAATGGTGCGGACGCCATTGTCATCGTCGGGGCCGCCCCACATCCAGCCGCCGATGGCCCAGGTGCCAAGGGCCACGCGGGAAAGGGGCGTGTCGATGCCGGGGATGAGGATGGTGTCGGATGCCATGATTGTCTCCACTGGAAATAGACAGTAACGAAAAAGCGCTTCGGACTGTAAGTGGTTGCATGCGAAGCGGAAACCTTCCATCCACTGGAGATGTGCTTCTCTCCTTCCGCCGTGACCCGGATTGGCCGATGGGCCGCCCTGGTCCTGCCTCTGGCCCTGACGCATGTGCGCGTGGCAGGTGAGGCCGATCTTGATCTTCTGGCAGTTCTTCTGCTGCTCCATTCGTCCCTGACCGGGCGGCGGCAGGGCGGATGGGACTGGTTCCGCGAGCCCTGGGTTGTCGCGACGTTCTGCTGGTGGGGCTGGCAGGTTCTGTGCACGCTGTGGGTGTCGCCGGGACATGGGGCGCTGGTTCAGGCGCTGCTGGCGATCCGTTTTCCACTTGCGGCGGCCGCACTGGGTTGTTGGCTGCTCCGGGATGTGGTCTGGCGCAGGCGTGTGCTGTGGCTGACCTGTGCCTGTGGCGTTTATATTGCGGTGCAGATGCTGGTTCAGGCCGTGTTTGGGCGCAATCTGTTCGGGATTCCGCGCTTTCATGATGGAACGCTGACGGGCCCTTACGCACATCCCCGAGCTGCGGCGCCGCTGTCCCGGCTGGTTCTGCCGCTGCTGATGGTGGGCTGTGCGGTGGCGGAGGGGGCGCGGAGTCGTCTGAGGCGGACGCTCGGGCTGTGTGCCGCCACAATTCTGGCTGTCGGGATCATGGTACTGGCGGGGCAGCGGATGCCGCTTGTGCTCTCGCTTCTGGGGATCGGCGTGTGTGCGGTGCTGTACCGACCCATGCGTCCTGCGGCGCTGGCGGCGGCGGCGATGTTGCCGGTCCTGGTACTGCTGGCGCGGCTGTTTTCGCCGGGCAGCTTCTTTCATCTCGTGACACTGGCGCACGAGCAACTCACGCATTTCGGCCAGTCGCCTTATGGGGAAATTTATACCCATGCGGTTGTCATGGCACAGGCGCATCCCTGGATCGGTCAGGGTTATGATGCGTATCGACATTTCTGCGCGGATCCAGCCACGTTCCACGGACTGTTCTGGCTTTCCAATGCCGTACCGGCGAGGGGCTGGATGGTTTTGTGTGTGCAGCACCCTCACAACCATTATCTTCAGGCTCTGGTCAATGCCGGCGTGCCGGGACTTCTGTTGTTCGTGCTGATGATCGCGACATGGCTGAAGGCGATCTGGCCGGGTAGGGACGGGCACGCGATCGCAATCGGTCTGTTTGCGGCGGTGCTGATTCAGGAATGGCCGATCGCCTCCACGTCGGATTTCCTGAACCTGCCGCTGAGTGGCTGGGGGTTCCTGCTTCTGGGGCTGGCCCTGGCCTATCGGCCGTCCCCGATACGGAACGGGTTTCAAGCGGGCGGGGTCCGGCCTATATCGTAAGGCAGATTACGGAGGCCTTATGTCCAGCACCCCTGATACTACCCGCGAGACTGCAGCGTCTGACCGGAGTGGCACCGTTCCCGTAACGGTCCTGACCGGCTTTCTTGGCGCCGGCAAGACGACGCTTCTCAATCATATCCTGACGGCCGAGCATGGCCGCAAATATGCGGTTGTCGTGAATGAGTTCGGTGAACTCGGGATTGATAACGACCTCGTCGTGGATGCTGACGAGGAAGTGTTTGAAATGAACAACGGCTGTATCTGCTGCACGGTGCGCGGGGATCTGATCCGCATTCTGGGCAGTCTGCTGCGGCGTCGGAACCGGTTTGACGGCATCATCGTCGAGACGACCGGACTGGCCGATCCGGCCCCGGTCGCGCAGACCTTCTTCGTGGACGAGAACCTTCGCGAAAAGGCGCGTCTGGACGCGGTTGTGACGGTTGTGGACGCGTTCAATGTCATGGAGACGCTGGACGAAAGCCCTGAGTCCGTAAACCAGATCGCGTTTGCCGATGTGATTGTGCTGAACAAGGTCGATCTGGCAGACGAGGAACGTCGCCGCGACATCGTGGCGCGTCTGCGCAAGATCAATGCCGTGGCGCAGATCCACGAGGCGCAGCATGGCGGCGTGAAGCTGACGGATATCCTTGATCGTGGCGGCTTCGACCTGGCGCGCGCGCTCAAGACGATGCCCGACTTTCTGGAAAACGAGCATCACTCCCACGAGGAAGGCATTACCAGCATTTCCCTGAGCATCAGGGAACCGATCGACCAGCCGCGTTTTCAGGCCTGGATTGGCGCGATTCTCCAGGAGCAGGGGGCGGACATTCTGCGGGCCAAGGGCATCCTGCACTTCAAGGGCGAGCAGAACCGCTTCGCGTTCCAAGCCGTGCATATGATGGCGGACGGAGACTTCATCGGTCCGTTCCGTGAGGGCGAGAGCCGGGATTCCCGTCTGGTGTTTATCGGGCGCAATCTGAACCGTCCGCAGCTTCGGCGCGGCTTTGAAAGCTGCATTGCAGGATGATGAGTGATCTTCTGGCGGACCGGGGTGCGGAGCGCCGGTTCGAGAGCCCGATTGTGCATGTGGTGTCCTCGCGCGATGGGCACAGCTTTGCGGCGCTGACGGTGGATGGAGAGCTTGTTCTCATTCCGCGGGGCCGTCTGCGGGATGCGGAAAGCTGGACGGTCGTGACCGTGCATGATGGCGGGCTGTGTCTGGCGCAGGACTGTGCGCCGGATGCGTTTCTGACGGGCGGGGAGGACGGGAAACTCGTCCGGACCTTTGCCGATGGACGAAGCGAAATTCTGCATGAGGGCCGTCGCTGGATCGACTGCGTGGCCAGCACGACGGACCATCTGGCGTTCTCGTCCGGCAAGCAGATCGAGGTCCGTGCGGCGGAAGGGCGGCAGACGCTCAAGGTTCTGGAACATCCCTCGACCGTGACCGGCATCGTGTTCGATACGAAGGGCAAGCGGATTGCGGCGTCACATTATAATGGTGTGTCGATGTGGTTCGTGCAGGCCAGGGTCGACAGCGTGCGGCCGTTTGAGTGGAAGGGCAGCCATATCGCGATTGCCATCCATCCGGGCGGGGAGGCGCTTGTGACGTCCATGCAGGAAAACGACCTGCATGGCTGGCGCCTGTCGGACGGGCACAACATGCGCATGAGCGGCTATCCGAAGCAGGTGAAGTCCATGGGCTTCACGCGTAACGGGCGCTGGCTGGCAACGGCCGGGGCGGATGCGATCGTATTGTGGCCGTTCACGGGCGGTGGCCCGATGGGCAAAGCGCCGGCTGAACTGGCGCGACTGCCAGGGCTTTTCGTCAGTGCGGTCTGTCCGAACCCGAAGGAAGATATCATCGCGGCGGGTTATGAGGACGGCACGGTCGTTCTGGCGGAAATCGGCGGCGGCGATCAACGCGTATTGCCGCTGTGTTCGGGACAGGACACCAAGCGCGGCAAGGTGACATCGCTGGGCTTTACGCCTCAGGGGGGCGCGCTGGCTTTCGGGACCGAAGACGGGGTTCTGGCTGCGATCGACCTCTCCAGCGGTAATTGAGCCACAGCTTGCTCCAGATGCAGGCCGATGCGGCGGGTCAATTGTTGCAGCGGCGAAAACACGCTATATCTGTCTGATGCAGGACAGGGATCCTGTTCAGGAGGCGTATCTGGAGACTGTGTCATCGTCTGCTGCGCCGCCGGGCAGAGCTGCCGGACCGGGCGCTTATGGAGATCTGGAAGCCTTTTCGGATCTCGATCTGGACGATCTTGCCATTGCTGCGGCGGCCTTGTGCCGCACCCCCATTGCGCTGGTCAGCATTCTGGACGGAGATCAGCTCTGGTTTTCCGCACGTGTCGGAACGGACCAGACGTATGGAGCGCTGGCGAATTCCGGATGTGCGGCCGTCATCGCACGAGGGGCTCCGGTGGTGATCCCCGATATGATGGCCGATCCCGAAACGCGAAAGAACAGTCTTGTCTGCGGAGGGCCGGGGCTCCGGTTCTATGCCGGGTATCCGCTGTTTACAGCCGAAAACGAGACTTTTGGAACACTATGTGTCGTGGATCTGTACAGCCGTCCGCAGGGGTTGTCTGAGCGGGAAAATGACGGTCTGGCCGCTCTGGCCCGCCAGGCCATGCGCCTGATGGAACTGCGTCGGGAGACGATCGCCCAGGAGCGGCGTCTGGCCGCACAGCAGCTCCGCCGCAAGCGTGTCGCCCGAGAGGCCCGGCAGGCGGATGCGGAACGGCGGCACGCCCGCGAAAAATATGCTCTCCAGCAGGCTGCGGGTGCGGCAGGTGGCGTGGGTATTTATGAATACGATCTGGTCAGCGGGGATATCACGGTCTCTCCGGAAGTCTGTCGCATTATCGGCATGCCCGTCACCGAGATTGTGACGGCGCCGCAATGGGCCCAGCGTGTGCATCAGGACGACAGGGTACATATTCCCCTTCTGTCAGAACTTCTGGACGGTTCGGCGCCGCTGAAACTCGACTACCGCATCATCCGGGATGATAACCGGCAGGAACGCTGGGTCCGGCGACAGGGCGTTCTGGACAGGGACGGGGCCGGACGTCCGATCCGGCTGATTGGAACGCTTCAGGATATCACCCCCGAAAAAAACGCGACCAGTCGTCTGACCACCCTGCTGGCGGTTGAGGACGCCCTGCGTGCCGCCACGACGCGCAGGCAGGCGCTGGCAGAGGCATGCGGCCTTCTGGGGCGCAGGCTTGAAGTCCAGCGTGTCGGGTTTGCGACCATTACGGTGCGTGATGAACTTTTCACCATTGATCATGGCTGGTGCAGCCCGGATGTGTCGCCGATTTCGGGTGATTTTCTGTTCCAGACGTTTCGCCGCACGTCCGATTTCCTGCGCAGTGGAGCCGTTCTCATCCTGGACGATCTCTCCAGCCCGTCCTGGATGCAGGAAGAGCAGGATGCCTGCCGTGCGTTGGAAGTGGAGGCACAGATCGTCGTGCCGAAAATGGATCATGGCGAGCTGACGGGATGTCTGTTCGTCCACAGTGCCACGCCGCGCGGCTGGACGCTGGATGAAGCGTCTTTCATCCGCACGACTGCCGACCGGATTTTTACGGCGCTGGACGAATGGGATACCGAAGCGCAGCAGGAAATCGTCAATCACGAGATCCTGCATCGCCTCAAGAACACGCTCAGCATCGTCCAGAGCCTTGCACATCAGGGGTTTCGGAACGTGGACGATCAGGGGCCGCTCAGGACGTTTACGTCCCGTCTGGTGGCCCTCAGCGCCGCGCATGATCTGCTGATGCGCCGGAACTGGCAGTCTACTGATCTGGCCAGTCTGGTGTGTGGTGTGCTGACGCCGCTGGGCGTTGAAGACCGGGTCGAGGTATCGGGACCGTTTCTCAAACTTGGTCCCGATACGGCGACATCTTTTTCAATGGTGCTGCACGAACTGGCGACAAACGCCATGAAATATGGTGCGCTCAGCGTTCCGCAGGGGAAGGTGTCCCTGAACTGGACGATTACGGGCGCCGAGGCCGTTATGACGCTCACGTGGCGGGAGGCTGGCGGGCCGTCGGTTACACCGCCGGAGCGGACCGGATTTGGTGTGCGTCTTCTCAAGGCCGGACTGGGTCGGCACGGAAAAACGGAACTTCATTATGCGTCAACGGGTTTATGTGCGGACCTGACCGCCCCGACGCTGTCGCTCGCAACACTCTGAGACTGACCGGAGACCCGTGATTTTCATGCCCCAGGACCCTGACCCACGGCCCACGATCCTGATTGTCGAAGATATCGTCTTCATTCGCATGATGACGGAAGACTACTTCGAGACGGCCGGTTTCAGGACCCTGAGCGCGCGCTCGACGTCGGAGGCCATTGCGTTTCTGGAGACGGATCCGACGATCGGTTACCTGTTTGCCGACATTCATCTGCCTGATGGTGAGGACGGTCAGATACTGGCGGAAATCGCACGCAGGCGCTGGCCGCCCGTGAAAATCATCCTCACCTCCGCGGATATTCCCGCCGATCAGGTTCGGTTGCCGGTGCGCGGTCTGTTTGTTCCCAAACCCTACAGTCTCGACAAGGTGCGGAAGGCTTTCGAGAAGATGGCCTGATCAGGACTGCTGGCCGGAGGGGCGGTCCGTGTGCCCGAGGTCGCGTTCAGGGGCAATGATGTCCCGCACGCGCTGTTTCAGTTCCTTGGGACCGGGAAAGCCTCCGTCGCGCTTGCGCTCCCAGACCAGCGTTTCGTTGACATGAATTTCAAAGCGGCCACCGCTGTCCGGGATCAATGCGACTTCTCCCAGATCCTGACCGAATGTCGAAAGCAGTTCCTGGGCCATCCAGCCGGAACGGAGCAGCCAGTTGCACTGTGTGCAGTAGCGGATGGAGACGCGGGGAGCAGTGGACGTCATGAGGCGATCCTGTCGGGCTCTGGGATTTCAGGCAGTGACACTGTCATGAAGGCGTCACGCGGAAAAGTCTTCGCGTCAGGGTCGCCCGACGTTAAGGGTACGGAGTGTTATTCTGTTCCAATGCTCTGACGGGATTTTCCGGCCCATGCGTTCTGCCCCTCGTTTGCCTGTTGCCCTGCTTGTATGTGCGACTGTCCTTTCGGCCTGTGCGCCCTCAGCGCGGCACAACGGAGCGTTGCCTGAAAGCGCAGCACCGGACGAGCGGCTCGTTCTGGCACCTCCGCCCGTGGCAGGGAGCGCAGCGCAGCTTGACGATGACCGGGTCTTTCGTGCCACGCGCGCCCTGAAGGATACAGCGCGCTGGCAATTGGCCCAGAGCGATGCGGATCTGGACCCGACGCATCTGGTCCGGGATTTCTCCTGTGCCGCAGGTTTTGATCTCGACCTTGCCCGGGCACCGCATCTCAGGCGCGTTCTGGAGCGCATCCGCCATGCTGTTGGACACCGGACATCCGAAGCCAAGACATACTGGCATCGCACGCGCCCCTTCGTGGGCACGAATCTGCCGATCTGCACGTCCCCTGATGGGCTCGGGCTGCATTCGTCCTATCCCTCAGGGCATACGACGGCGGGATATGGTATGGCGCTGCTTCTGGCGCATCTGATGCCGGAGCATGCTACGGCGCTTCTCCAGCGCGGCCGCGTCTTCGGGGAGAGCCGGATTGTCTGTGGCGCACATTGGAAATCTGACGTTCAGGCGGGCTATCTGAATGCGTCGTCCCTGATGGATGCGCTTCTGGCGAACCCGGAGCTTCAGGATGATCTGGCAGCGGCGCGTCGTGAACTGCTGGCGATGCAGGCGCATCCTGTGGCGCCCGATGCGGCGCGCTGCGCCATGGAACAAGAGGCTGCGACGCACTCCCTTTTGAGCGAGCCGTAAGAGAGGAAAAATTGGCGCTTCTGAAAAATCAGGGCGCCGGTTTTTCCTTGTCAGAGGTGGGCTGCCTATGATGGGCACCGCGATCATTGGCCTCCATGAAGCGGTCGGCGAGGCAACTGTAGAGCGAATGCGGGCAGATCATTTTTGATACGCCGAAGGCCAGAAAGGACGTGGCCAGCAGCGCAAGTGTAACCTGCTGGTTGTCGCACATTTCCATGACGATGATGGTTGCGGTCAGGGGAGACTGCGACATGCCGCAGAAATAGGCCACCGTGCCAAGCAGGACGACCGCGCCGGGCGTGGTATGCGGCAGGAACTGCTCCACCCAGCCGCCAATTCCCGCGCCGATGGCAAGAGAGGGGGCGAACATGCCGCCCGGTATGCCGGAGCAGTATGAGACGATCATCGCCAGATATTTGAGGATGAAGAACGAAGCGGGATAATGCTCGGTGCCGTTGAAAATGGCGCGGGCCTGATCGTAGCCTGTGCCATAGGTCGCGCCTTTGGAGAGAAGGCCGATCAGGGCCAGTACGAAGCCGCAGGATGCCGCAAAGGCGATGGGGCGCGTGGCGGCGAAGTGGCCCACGCGGCCGGGAATGCCGCGTGAGGCTTTAATGAGGATGGCCGAGAAGCTGCCTCCCGCAAGGCCACCCAGAATGCCGCAGGTCAGAACCGCGATCCAGGCAGTGCCAACCGGAACGTCCACATCCGCATGACCGAAATACGTGTAGTTCCCGATCAGCGCGATGGCGGTGACGCCGGACAGGACGACAACCGTGAGTGTGCGGCCTGATGTCTTCTGTTCGAAAGAGTGCGAAAGTTCCTCGATGGCGAACATGATTCCGGCGAGGGGCGTGTTGAAGGCGGCAGCCATGCCTGCTGCGCCGCCCGCAAGAATCATGCTGCGCCGCGCCGCAATGTTCGACTGTCCCAGCAGCCGCGAGAAGGCGTGCATGATGGACGCCCCGACCTGTACGCTCGGGCCTTCGCGGCCGATGGACGCGCCGCAGATCAGGCCAAAGGACGTCAGCAGGATCTTGCCAAGGGAGGTCTTGAGAGACAGCACGCGATCCACGACCGCGACATTCTCGATATGCAGGGTTGCGATCGTCTGGGGGATGCCCGAACCCTGCGCGCCCTTGAAGACGGTCCGTGTGGCCCAGGTGATGAGTGCCAGTCCGACGGGAGCGACGATCAGCATGGCCGCGGGATGCCAGGCGATGATCTGGTGACGGATGCCTGCCGCCCAGTCGCCCAGTCGTGCGAAAAGCACGGCCACGGTACCGACCAGAACCGCACCCAGCCAGTAGACCGCCGTACGGCGCCACTGGTTCGTTGTTACTTTCGCTGAACGCCTCAGATGCAGGATGCGGTCCTTGCGGCGCATGGCGTGTGGCGAGGAGCGCACGTCCGGGGCCGGAGGCTCTGAGGAAACAGCAGCAACGGGAGAAGGAGGCGGTGTATCGGCCAATATTCGGACGTCCGGGAAGGAGGGTCAGGCTGTGGAGGATACGCCCGGTTTTAAGGCCCGTGCGCTGATGATGTGCACCTGCCACCAACGCGGGAGGAGGGTCAAGGGTTCTCATCTGATGGCGTGCGGGGGGCTGAATCCGTTCCGGGCTGTGTCATAAACCGCACAGTAGCGGCCGCTTTCCCCATGAAGTGAGTATGTGGCTTCAGCTCAGGACAAGGGCGCCGGAATGTTTGGCCTTGTCTTCAGGCTCGACATGGATGTGGATGGAGGCACGGCCCAGTTCGGATCGGATGGCGGCCTCGATCTGGTCGCAGATTTCATGGGCGTCATGGACGGTCAGGGCGCTCGGCACCACGAGATGGAATTCCACGAAGGACAGGGCGCCGACCTTGCGGATGCGGAGGTCGTGGGCCTCCAGCGCACCAGTGGCGCTGGCGGAAATCACGGCCTTGACCGCCTCCATCTGCTCGGGCGACGGCGCTTCGTCCATCAGGCCGGACAGGGAATGCTTCATCATGGAAAAACCGGCGCGCATGACGTTCAGCGCAACCAGTCCGGACAGAACGGCGTCGAGGCGGTCCCATTTGAGCAGCGGGATCAGGGAGACGCCGATCACGAGTGCCACGGTCGCCCACACATCCGAAACGACGTGTTCGCCCGCCGCCTGAAGGGCCTGTGAGGACTGTTTGCGGCCGACCGCGATCAGGATGCGGCCCCAGACGAGATTGACCAGCCCGGCCAGTGCGTTGAGGGCCACGCCGGAGAAGGGCGCGCGGATGGGTTCGGGATGGCGCCAGTCATGAACGGCGATGACCAGAATTCCGATGGCCGTCAGGACGACCAGAACGCCTTCGAGGACGGCGGACAGATATTCCGCCTTGCCGTGGCCGTAGGGGTGGTTGTCGTCGGCTGGAAGGGCCGCGACGGACATGGCCCAGAGCGTTCCGACAGCCGCCACCACGTTCAGGATGGTCTCGATCGCGTCCGAAAGCAGGGCGCTGGAGCCCGAGACCGCATAGGCCGCGTATTTGATGGCAAGGACCACCACGCTCAGTGCGATGGAGGCCCGGGCGACCTTGATGCGGGTTGATGTCATGACGCGTCCTCAGCAGCAGGGCTGGTGCGTGTCGCAGACAGAGGGCTGTGTTTCAAGCTGGAAAGTGGGGTGGGCGATGTCAAACTGCGTCCGCAGCAGCGCGGCGGCGCTCGCGATGATCCGGTCCGGAGAGACGGGATGTGCAGGATCGCAGAGGAGATGAACGGTCAGGGCAGTCTCGGTCGTGCTCATGGCCCAGATATGCAGATGATGCAGACCGGACACGCCTTCGACGGACAGGAGGGCTGTCTGAACCGCCCCGGGGTCGATCCCCGCCGGGACCGCATCCAGCGCCAGATCCAGCGAATGGCGCAGCAGGGACCATGTGCCGGCGACGATGGACGCAGAGACGATCAGGCTCATGATCGGGTCGATGATCGTATAACCCGTAAACGAAATGAGCAGTCCGGCGATGACGACCGAAAACGCCATGACGGCATCCGCTGCCATGTGCAGGAAGGCGCCACGGATGTTGAGATCGTTCGAGGCGCCTTTCATGAACAGCATGGCCGTGACGGTGTTGACGGCGATCCCGACCAGCGCGACCCAGCTGATGATCTCGCCCTGCACCATCTCGTGGGAGAACAGGCGCAGGACGGATTCCCAGACGATTCCGCCGGTCACCAGCAGCAGGATCGTGGCGTTTGCAAGGGCCGAGAGGATCGTGGAGCGGCGCAGTCCATAGGTGAAGCGTGCGCTGGAGGGACGGGTCGCCAGAACCTGCGCCAGCCATGCCCCCGCGAGACCCAATACGTCGGACAGGTTGTGTCCCGCATCGGCCAGCAGGGACATCGAATGGGCCCAGACGCCCCAGAGCGCTTCGCCTGTGACATAGGCCGCGTTCAGGGCGATGCCAATGGCGAAGGCCGCACCGAAACTTGCCGGAGCATGGACGTGCTGGTGGCCGAATCCGAAGCCATGACTGTGCCCGTCGCAATCCCCGTGGTCATGATCGTGGGGGCCATGGTCCGCGTGGTCGTGTCCTGCATGGTCATGCGGGGCGGCGTCATGATGGGCGTGATCGCAGGCGTGGTGGGGATCTGAAGTCATGGAGGCCAGTGCTGCAAGAATGAAGGCATGACCTTACCGCATGTGACGCGACCGTCCCATCTCTATATCCCCATGCGTGACGATATTGCCGAACGGCATGGGGCGTGGTGTCGTTACAGGGTGAAGACTGGCCGCAGCCCCTGGGACTGCGCCTATGAAGAAGGACAGGAAACGATGGCCGAAAAACGTATTCTCATCATCGCAGGTGATTTCGTTGAGGATTACGAAATCATGGTGCCGTTCCAGATGCTGCTTCTGGTCGGGCACAAGGTCGATGTGGTCTCGCCGGGCAAAAAGGCCGGGGAGCAGATCGCCACGGCGATCCATGACTTCGAAGGCCATCAGACCTACACCGAAAAGCGCGGCCATAATTTCACGCTGAACGCGACCTATGCCGGCGTGACGGCAGATTCTTACGACGCGCTGGTCATTCCGGGTGGACGTGCGCCGGAGCAGCTCGGCACCGATGAGAGTGTGCTGGATCTGATCCGGGCGTTCGTCGAGAGCGGCAAGCCGGTGGCGGCCGTGTGTCACGGTCCGCAGCTTCTGGCGGCGGCAGGCGTCATCAAAGGCAAAAAGATTTCGGCCTATCCGGCCTGTCGTGCGGAAGTGCTGCTCGCCGGGGCCGAATATCAGGCCCTTCCAATGGATGGCGCCGTGACGGACGGGCAGTTTGTCACCGGTCCGGCATGGCCCGCGCATCCGGCCTGGATCGGGCAGTTACTCAAGGTTCTGGGCACGCAGATCACACCGTAAGGAATGGGCAGCGGATCGCTCACGCCCCCATGCTCACAACATGGTGGCGAAACGTCCCCTGAAATCGTAGAGAGGAAGCATGACGACTTCCTCTCCTTCTCCCGATCCGCAGTCCACCCGACGTACCGGCAGTTTCGGCCGTGCCGAGGGCATGATGGAGCGCGCCTTCTTCGCGACCCGCTGGATCGCCGCACCGCTTTATTTCGGCCTGACGATCGGGCTGCTGCTGGTGGCGTTCAAGTTCTTCCAGCAGCTGATTGGACTGGTGCTGAAGGCAACGGGGCTGGATTTCGACGATGTGTTCGTCGGTGTGCTGGATCTGATTGATCTGGTCCTGCTGGCCAATCTTCTGCTGATCGTGATGTTCTCGGGCTACGAGAACTTCGTCTCGCGGCTCGATATCCGCAGTCATGAGGATTATCCGAGCTGGATCGGGCATGTCACGTTCGGGGACATCAAGATCAAGCTGATGGCGTCGATCGTGGCGATGTCCGCGATCCATGTGCTGGCGGATTTCATCCGCGTGGACGAGACCTCGACACGCGCTCTGGAATGGAGCGTCGGCATACATCTGGCCTTCGTCGTCTCCGGTGTGCTGATGGCCATCATGGACCGCATCATGGAGGGCTCACCGGATACGCATCATGCCGATCCCGCGCCGCCGGTTGCGGGAAAGGCCGGGAATGATTCGGGGAACGGGCACCACTGATGATCCGCATAACCGAACTGCGCCTCCCGCTCGATCATGCGGCGGAGGCGCTGCGCGAAGCCGTGCTTGCGCGTCTGAACATTGCTTCTGAAGATCTGAACAGCCTGACCGTGGCGCGCCGCGGATATGATGCCCGCAAGCGTGGCCATATCGTGCTGGTCTATAATGTGGACTGTGATGTTGCGAACGAGGCCGCAGTTCTGGCCGCGCATGCAAACGATCAGCATATCCGCCCCACACCAGACACGACCTATCATTTGCCCAAAGCGACGTTGCTGGAAGGGATGCCGCGCCCTGTCGTGATCGGGGCGGGGCCGTGCGGAATCATGGCGGCGCTGACACTGGCGCAGGCCGGTCTGAAGCCCATCATTATCGAGCGCGGCAAGGACGTGAAGGCGCGGACGGTCGATACGTTCGCCCTGTGGCGCAAATCCGTCCTGACGCCTGAGAGCAACGTTCAATTTGGCGAAGGTGGAGCCGGGACGTTCTCGGACGGCAAGCTCTATTCCGGCGTGTCAGACGCGCGGCATCTGGGGCGGCATGTTCTGGAAGAATTCGTCCGTGCGGGGGCCCCGGAAGAAATCCTGACCATTTCCAAGCCCCATATCGGTACGTTCCGTCTGGTCACAATGGTCATGTTCATCCGCACTGAAATCGAGCGTCTGGGCGGCGAATACCGTTTCGAGACCCGCGTTGAGGGGTTTGAGATGGACGGCGAAGGTGCGGAGCGTCGTCTGCGCGGCTTGCATCTTTCGAATGGTGAAAACCTTCCGGCGGAGCGGGTCATTCTGGCGGTCGGGCATTCGGCGCGCGATACGTTTGAAATGCTGCGTCAGGCCCATGTGGAGATGGACCCCAAGCCGTTCTCCATCGGCGTACGGATCGAACACCCCCAGTCCGTGATTGATGTCGCCCGTTTCGGCGCCAGTGCCGGACACGACATGCTAGGGGCTGCGGATTACAAGCTCGTCCATCATGCGTCGAATGGCCGTGCGGTCTATTCGTTCTGCATGTGCCCGGGCGGGCAGGTTGTGGCAGCGACCTCCGAGGAAGGGCAGGTCGTCACCAACGGGATGAGCCAGTATTCCCGGGCCGAGCGCAATGCCAATAGCGGTATCGTCGTTGAGGTGAAGCCCGAGCTGGATTTCCCGGACGACGTTCTGGGCGGCATGGCGTTTCAGCGCCAGTGGGAAAAGGCGGCGTTCATCGCTGGGGGGAGCAACTACAATGCCCCCGCCCAGCGGGTTGGAGATTTTCTGGCCGGGTGTCCGTCCACGTCACTGGGGGATGTCGTGCCGTCCTATCAGCCCGGTGTAACGCCGACGGATCTGACGCTGTGCCTGCCGGCTTTCGTGACGGACGCCATCCGTGAAGCCCTGCCGCAGTTCGAGCGCAAGCTGCGCGGCTTTTCCATGGATGATGCCGTCATGACAGGCGTGGAGACGCGGACATCATCGCCGATCCGCCTGCGGCGTGACCGTGACGGTCAAAGCCCGACCCTGCGCGGGCTGTTTCCGGCGGGCGAGGGGGCGGGCTATGCCGGTGGCATCCTTTCCGCCGGGATTGATGGCATCCGGGCGGCGGAGTGGCTTGCGGCCTCTCTTTAAGAGGCCACTGCACACCCTTCACATATGCTTGCCGGGAAGTTCCTTCGGACGGATCAGGGCGATGGCGCCTGTCACGACACTGGTGCCCAGTACGAAAAGCTCGGCTGAGAGCGGCAGGGTCAGGATGGTCGGGCCGAACATGGGCACCAGTTTCTGGGCCATGCCCTGTCCGATGGAGCCGAGCGCATAGCCCAGCCCCATGCCGAAGCTGCGGGTATCGGACGGGAAACGCTGCGCCAGATAATGCGGGACAAGGGCGAAAATCCCCGAAGCCGCAGCTCCCATGACGAAGGCCGCAACCAGCAGCATGTTCCAGGTTGGGGCGCTCAGGAACGGCCAGATCGCGAGCATCACGACGACAAGCGCGCTGATCATGACGCGGACCTCGCCGAACAGTTCAGCAAGCCAGCCGCACAGGACCTTTCCGCCAAACGATCCAAGACAATAGAGTGTCACAGGCCAGAAAACCGCCTGTTGCGTGAGATGGTGGCTGCCACGCAGGATGGTCGGGTAATAGGTGTAGATCGCGGCCTTCTGGAATTCGAGAAAGCTCATGAAAGCGATGGCTTGAAGGGCCGCGCCCGTCAGGCGGAATTTGGGGCGCGGTGGCGGGGCTGCATGGTGCTGCTTGCCAGCCAGACGTTCTTCGCGATTGCGCAGCCAGACCGGGCTTTCCGGTACGCCGATCCGGATAAACAGTGCCAGCGCGGCAGGGGCGAGGCCGATGAAGAACAGTACGCGCCATCCATAATGCGGCAGGATCAGGGCCTGTACGCCAGCCGCGACGAAATAGCCGACTTCATAGCCGGACATCATGAGTGCGGAGGCCATGGGGCGCGTCCAGGCTGGGACACTTTCCATCAGGAGGGCGGCAGAGGCCGTCCATTCGCCGCCAAAGCCGATTCCGAACATGAACTGCACGGCCATCAGCACATAAAAGTGATGCGAGAGGCCGGTCATGGCCGAAAAGACCGCAAACCAGACCACGCCGAGCATGAAAGCCGGCTTGCGACCGTAGCGGTCAGCCAGCCATCCCCAGCCGGTATTGCCGACGGCCCGACCGATGGACTGCCCCATCAGCACAGCTCCCAGATCAGCGATCGTGCATCCGAAATCATGGGCGATGTCGGGGAGCGTGAACATGAGCGTCGTCTGGTCGAAGGCATCCAGAAACCAGCCCAGAAACGAGGCAAAAGTGACCTGCCAGTAGGGCAGGAGCGCAACAAGGGAGCCTTGGGAAGATGAAGATACGGCGGAGCGGGTTGTGGCATCCGTCATGCAGAATGGTCCTGTCTCGGAGGGGAAAAGACCCCACGCCCAAGGGTGTCACAGGCCCGGAAGAAGGTCCGGGCACGAAACCGTAGCAGCTTTGTCCGGATTGATCGAACGAAGAGTTTCGGCATGCCGGGGGCGATAGGCCGGGCGGGTATAGGCCGGTAATCCGGGTTCAAACGACATCAGAAAAGCCTGCACCATTAAGGAAAAATTAGGGTGTTGAGCGGCAATGTCCCGACATGAAGAACGGAGGTGTCCGCATTGGATGATCTAGGACGGGGAGCGACTTCGGTGGCGGCAACTCCTCAGGACCTGTATGTCGGTCAGACAGGCAGGGTGGATGGGCTGTCCGAACCGCCCGAAGGTAAACCGGACTATGCAGCCTCCATGGCTGAGTCCAGTGCGGGAATGTTTGCCACGACGCTGCGGAGTCGCAGGGCCCGGCAGAAAAGTGCCCTGCCTCCCCTGCGATGGCTGCCACGCTTCGTGCTGGGACGCAGCGGAACAGACAAGGTGCTCGGGGCGCAGGTAGACATGAGCCAGCTCTGGCTCTCGGTCCCACGTCGGACCCTTCGCAAGAGCAGGCGCAAGAGTCTGGGCCAGCAGCAGAGGGAGTTTGACTCGGATCTGCTGGGGAATGCGTGTTCACAGGCCGCGACATGGCCGGATGGGATGCGTCTGATGGTCTCTCTGGAGGACGATCAGGCTCCTGACGGAGACTTTAACGGTCGCCTGAATGCGGTTCTTCAGAGTAGCGACTTTCCTGTCAGCCGTCTGGATCTGGTTTTTCAGGAGAGCGGTCTGGCACAGGAGGACAAGGAGACCTGTTACACGCTCTCCGCCCTGCGCGATCAGGGATGCCAGATTTTTCTTGGTGGGTTTGGAAGTGCCCCCTCCAGCCTGAGCCTTTTGCGTGAGCGTGCTGTCGGGGGGTTGTTGGACGGCGTTCAGTTCGACGCGTCTCTGCTGGCACCCTCGGACATGACATGGCGGCAGTCGGGGCAGGCTCCGCTGTTGGATGAAAGCGCTATGCTTTTCTACCGGGCGGCCCTTGAAGCCGTGAAAGCGCTCGGCCTGAAGGTGCGGGGTGTGGGAGTGGACTTTCCGGATCTTCTTGCATTCGTACAGAAAGTCGGATGTGTCGAAGCATCCGGGGCTGTTCTGGCTGCGCCGGAAACGACCGCCCAGATCAGTGAACGATTTGAAGAAAACGCAGGGCGGCCGCGTCGTCGACGTATGGCGAGAACGGCGGAAGGTCTCTGACGAGACCTCCGCCGTTCAAAAACCTGCAATTCCCGGTCTCTGCAATTTCTGATCAGTGACCGAAGGAAGGATTCAGTTGATCTTGCATTGGTAACTGAAGAGGCGTTCCGGGTTTTCCCGAAGCATGGACGCCAGCATGGGAAGCACTTCGGTGAGGGCTGTCTCAACAGCTTCCGGCGACTGGCCTGTCTGCTCGCAGATGTGGTTTATCCTTTTTTCCCCCATGAGATCCTCGACCTGCTCCGGTGAAAGCGGGGTCGAGGGGGGAACGCGGACTTCACTGATCGTCGTGGCAAACTGACAGTCTTCCTTCATCATCCTGATCGTGACTTCAGTCAGACCCGAGCGATCGGTACTGGCTCCACTCAGCCAGTCACCAAAACGGGTAAAAACGGATGTTGAGGCCTGGGCTTCGGTCTGGCCCTTGCCGGACTTCGTTGTGTATGTGCTCTGGATGGTCATTGTCAGGCTCCTTCTGTCAGAAGAAAACGGGCCTTTTCCGGGCTGGTGGCCCTCTCACAACAACGTCTGTTCCCTGATCGGGATGCGAGGAGGAAGAAACACCTTTCTGTGTTGTTTGTCACAGAAATTCCTCCTCTTGTCACAAAGCCTGACTGTCCTTCCTGTCAGCGCAAGCCCGCGCTTTCCACGAGGACGATTTCCGCATCTTCCCGCGCGGTGATCGTGATGCTTTCCACATCATGAAGGGCTGCACCGTCCCGGTGTCCAACGATCTGTCCGTCGATTTCAACGCTGCCTGTAGCCGGAACGAGGTAGGTAAACATGGTGCGGTCCGTCTGGAAGGTCAGGGTTTCTCCTGCCATGAGTGTGGCGCCGCAGACCCGCCCGCGTGTGCGGATGGGGAGGGCGTTATCTTCCGGAAAACCCGAAGCGAGGGGGACGAGGCGCCCGTTGCGCTCATGACGTGGAAACGGACGGGTGCCCCATGATGGTTTGCCACCCGTCCCATCCGGGATCAGCCAGATCTGAAAGAGCGTTGTGGCTTCGTCTTCTCGGTTGAACTCGGAATGCGTGATCCCGCTTCCTGCCGACATGACCTGCACATCCCCCGCTTCGGTCCGGCCGCGATTGCCGAGGCTGTCTTCATGTGTGATCGCGCCTGTGCGGACATAAGTAATGATTTCCATGTCGCGGTGCGGGTGTGCGCCGAAGCCGTTATGGGGCGCGATGCGATCGTCGTTCCATACGCGCAGCCGCCCCCAGTGCATCCGGTTACGATCCTGATAGTCGGAAAAGGAAAAATGATAATGGGCGTCGAGCCAGCCGTGATCGGCATGACCAAGAGTGGCGAAGGGTCTGATGTCCAGCATGGCGTCATGCTCCTGATTGATGTCTTGCTGAAGATAATGGGGTGGGGTGGTCATGGAGAAAATGGAAAGTATGGAAATGCACAGTTTCCAGGAACGACATGGTAGATCCGTCACGTCATGCAGGTCGGTTGACTTCCAGGGTTGGGAAATAAACGGCTGCGGTTACGGTCTTATCCGGTGGGAGATCTTGGCGAGACCGTGTCACAGGATTACAGTGCCGGGCAGGAGAAAACGCGATGAACTATGATGCGATGTTTCAGTCCGCTCTCGACGGTCTGCATGCGGATGGCAGTTACCGTTACTTTGCGGATCTGGAACGCCGGGCAGGTCATTTTCCCAAGGCTTTCCATCATGGCCTGGGCCGTGATGTAACGGTCTGGTGCTCGAACGACTATCTCGGCATGGGCCAGCACCCCGAAGTCCTGACGGCCATGCACGACGCACTGGACGAAACGGGCGCCGGAGCTGGTGGAACCCGCAATATTTCGGGAACCAACCACTATCATGTGGAGCTGGAAAAAGAGCTCGCTTCCCTGCATGGCAAGGAAAGCGCACTGCTTTTCAACTCCGGTTATCTGTCAAACTGGGTGACGCTCGGGACCATTGCAGGACGTCTTCGCAACTGTGTCGTGTTGTCCGACGAGCTCAATCATGCCTCCATGATCGAAGGCATCCGTCACTCGCGGGCCGAGAAACAGATCTTCCGTCATAATGATGTTGCGGATCTGGAGCGTCGGCTGAAGGAACTTCCTGCGGACGTTCCCAAGATCATCGCGTTCGAGTCCGTCTATTCGATGGACGGCGATATCGCTCCGATCGAGGCATTCTGTGATCTGGCCGACAAATATGGCGCCATGACCTATCTCGACGAAGTTCATGCGGTTGGCATGTATGGCGACCATGGTGCGGGTGTGGCCGAGAAGCTGGGCCTGTCCCACCGTCTGACGGTGATCGAGGGAACGCTGGGTAAGGGCTATGGCGTCGTGGGCGGCTATATTGCTGCCTCTGCTGCGCTTTGCGACTTTGTCCGCTCGTTCGGGTCCGGGTTCATTTTTTCCACGGCCCTTCCGCCGATGATCGCGGCTGGCGCTCTGGCCAGCGTGCGGTATCTGCGCAACAGCAGTGCCGAGCGTGAAGGCCAGCAGCGGGCCGTGGCCTATCTGCGTCAGGCTCTGGACAAGGCGGGCCTGCCCCATGTCATGAACCCGAGCCATATCGTGCCGGTCATGGTAGGTGAAGCCGAACTGTGCCGCAGCCTGTCGGATGAGTTGCTGAACCGTTTCGGCAACTACATCCAACCCATCAATTTCCCGACTGTCCCGCGTGGCACGGAACGTCTGCGGATTACGCCGACGCCGCTTCATACGAACGAGATGATCGACGAACTGGTGGAGGCGCTGGCCACGCTGTGGCAGGAGCGCCAGCTCAAGACGTCCAAATCCGCAGCAGCCTGAATGAGGAAAGGGCGGATTTTTCTGCTCTCTTTTCTCAGGTCCTAGAAAAGGCAGACCCTTTGTAAAGGGTCTGCCTTTTTTGTTTCGTTCAGGCTTGGGAGGATTTCAGGCCGCAGCGGCTGTCTGAGCTCCATGCGACAGAATATGGAGGCTCAGGATTCCTCCCGACGTCTTCAGCACGTTCCCAAGATCCAGTCGTGCATTGCCTGCGGTCCAGCGAACGTGGCTGCTTTCGACGCCCCACCAGCCGTCAGCATAAGGGTCTGACAGATGGCGGGATAGATGCTGTGTCTGTTCATCGCTCCAGACGGTCACGTCTCCCACCAAAACGCCCAGCATCCGGCGATCGTCCACGAAAGGTCCGATCCGGTCAGCCGGACGGGCTGCGGCGCTCAGGATGCGGACACTCTGGCAGCCTTCGGGCAGCATGAAAACGAACTGTTCGCCGTTAGTGCGAATGGGATATAGAACCGTTCCGTCTTCCAGAACGAGACGGGTTTCATCCGCGCTTTCCGTCAATGGAAGAGTTTGAGGGTCGGTGTAGCCAAGAGCCTGCGCACGCAGTGCGAGTGCTGCGAAAATCGGTTCGACATGCGAGCGGTCGGTGACCAGCGGTGCGGCTGCGTCTTTTTCCCAGCTCAGGGCATGCAAACGCTCGATCTGATATCCCTGCATGAGGGCATCTGGACGATGGCCGACATCCATGAAGCTTTCTGACAGCGCGCCGTTTGCCGTTAGGATGGCGTGCTTTTCGGTTTCGAGGTGATAATAGTCATATTCGGTGATGGAGTAATCATAGGCGATGGTCATGCCGTTGACGAGCATCCGCACGGGAATGAAGGTGCCTTCGAGCATCATGCAGTGCTCCGGCGTCACCAGAAGATCGCGGCTCGGAATGCCGTCGGCCAGAGCGTCCGCGCGGATGCGGACGGGCACAGCGTCCATGTCTGCCAGACCGGTGGTGCCGACTGTCGTATGGGCATGCCCGACGCGCAGTATCGTCTGGCTGTGAAGCGCTCCGTTTTCGCAAACCGTAACCTGATCTCCGGCCTGCAGGGTCTCGATTGCGCGTTCGCCGTCGGGGGTGAGAATCATGGATCCAGCCAGATAGCAGATCTGTCCATTATACCCGGTCGCCCCACCGACGACGCTCCAGCTTCCGTTCGTGTTCTGAACGATTTTCGGTGTGCCGGGGGTGGAGTTGGGGCCGAAAGAGACGTTCGAGAGCGTGATGCCGTTATTGTATTGGTCGAAGGCAATTTTCAGCGTGTAGGTGCCGTTGCTGTTGGCAACGAATGTCGCGCTGATGGGAGGCGATCCGCCGTGGCCGACAGTGATGACCGAAGCGGCATCGTAGCCCGTGATCGGGGTCGAGACTGTCTGGTTGTAGTCCGCCAGAAGCAGCTGGTTCGGAGAACCGTCCACGGCGTCGCGGCCAAACACGATCCTTCCGCCAGCCGTGGCGTTGTTGACGTACAGGGACGCGCCATTCTGAAGAACCGTTGTCAGGGAGGACCCCATCTGGAACTGGGCATTGGTGCTGCCCAGAGTTGTATGATCCAGAATCAGCATTCCGGTGCCGCCGACACTGTTGCTGCTGATTGAAATGGACGGGTTGCCCGAAATCTGGAGGGTGCCATTGATGGTCGGATTGCTACCGAGATTGACGGCACTTGGGGTGTCAACAATCATCGTTCCGTCCTGCGCAACGGTCAGGCTGTTGGCATAAAATGCCGTAGCGCTGGGCGTGGCGGACGTTGCGGTGACGTTGAGTGTGGCATTGCTGCCGACCTTTAAGGTGGTGATCTGTGTTGCGTTGGCCTGCGCGACATTGATTGTCACCGCGCTTCCGTCGGGCTTTCCGGCCAGGACGTCCACCCATCCTTTATTGGGAGGAGCCACACCTTCGCTCCAGTTTGCCGCTGCGAACCAGTCGCCGTTTACACCGCCAATCCAGTAGTTCGTCATCTCATGATGTCCTGATGGTGTCAGGAGCGAGAGGAAGGAGTTCCACACCTGACCTGTTGAGCGTTTTCTCATGAAAAGAGTTAATTATTGGATGATGCGGGTTCAAGATCACGCATATTTCAAAAAAGAAAACATCAATGACAAATCATCACGGCAATATTTGTTCTGAAATGTGTTCCTGTGCCGGAATAAATATTTTTTCAGGAAAACCGTCCGCAGTATGCCCCGGAAAAGCGCAGCGACGGCTTGCCTGACATCGGTCTTCCGCTCATCATGTCGTGATGACACCACAGGAAAAATCAGTTCCATTCCGTAAGAATCGAAAAGTAACGAAGCTTTCGCAGCGTCTGGGAGTTTCGAGTGCGGCCTGTGTTCTTGATGTCATGATCAACGACCGGCCCGCTCTGGTACGCGACAGCGCAGCGTTTATTGTGTTGCTGGAGAAAATCTGGAAAGCGCGGGACGTCGAGGCCGGATTGGTCTGGGCGGAGATCGAGGAGCGCATCCGCCTGGCGGACGAGTTGCGCGTTGGTGGAATACGTCCCTACAAGGGGGGCCGTTTTCGTTCGACGAAGCTGCCGTGACATGCCGCCCCTGCCAGACCTTTCCCATATCACGCCTGCCGATCTGACCCGTCTCGATCTCGTCGCTCTGGGCATCATGGCGCTTTCGGCCCTCTGGGGGCTGACGCGTGGTTTTGCAACCGAACTGGCCGGACTGCTGGCATGGGTCGGGGCGATCGTTCTGACCTACCGGTTTCATGGACTGCTTGAACCCTATCTGGTGCCCTACCTCCATCAGGCTACGCTGGCCGGAAGTGCGAGTACAGCAATTCTGTTCGTTGTCGTGCTGCTGGTTTTCACCATGATCGGTGCCAGGGTGGGGGCTGCAGCGCGGGGTGTTCTGTTCGGGGGCGTGGACCGCATTCTGGGGGCCGTGTTCGGTGTGGCGCGGGGTTATGTGGCCCTGATCGTCCTTTATCTGCTGGCAGGCTCTTTTTTTGGCTCGTGGATGTCCTATGTGATGCAGGGAAGCCTCATCGGCCCTTACATTGCCGCCGGGGCGACCCATCTGACAGGTTATCTGCCTCATTTCCTGCAACCGCATCTTGCGTCTGAGGTCACAAGCGGCCATGAGGCGTCCTTGTGAAACCAGTCCGGAAAGGCCGCGCCGCATGACCCAGTCCGACAGTCTCAACCGCCCCTATGAAGAATGCGGGGTTTTTGGCGTCTGGGGTGTGCCTGATGCATCGGCCCTGACAGCCCTGGGCCTGCACGCCCTCCAGCATCGTGGACAGGAAGCTGCGGGTATCGTCAGTTTCGATGGCGAACGATTCCACCAGCACAAGGGTCTGGGTCTGGTGGGCGATGTGTTCGGAGACAGCCGCGTCATGGCGACGTTGCCCGGCACGGTCGCCATCGGCCACAACCGTTACGCCACGACGGGCGGAACGCATGTTCGCAACGTTCAGCCGCTTTATGCCGATTATGAGTTCGGTGGTCTGGCGGTTGCGCATAATGGCAATCTGACGAATTCTGCGACGCTCAAGCAGGCGCTGGTCAAGCGGGGATGCATTTTCCATTCCTCGACGGATACGGAAGTCTTCATCCATCTGATCGCCATTTCGCTCTATACGACCGTGCTCGACCGCTTCATTGATGCGGTCAAACAGGTCAAGGGCGCCTATTCGCTGATTACGCTGACCCCCGATGACGGTCTGATTGGCATGCGCGATCCGCTCGGCGTGCGTCCGCTCGTTCTGGGCCGGATGCCGGGTCATGAGCAGGGCAATGGCGGCTGGGTTCTGGCCAGCGAGACCTGTGCGCTGGACATCATCGGGGCGGATTATGTCCGCGACATCGAACCGGGCGAGATTGTCGTCATCAACAATGACGGTCTGCGCTCGCTGCGTCCTTTCGGGGATCAGGGCGGCCGGTTCTGTGTGTTCGAATACATCTACTTTGCGCGGCCTGATTCCGTGCTTGAAGGCCAGCCGGTCTATGAAGCACGTCGCCAGATCGGTTGCGAACTGGCACGGGAAAGCGCAGTCGAGGCCGATGTCGTGGTGCCAGTGCCGGATTCCGGTGTGCCGTCCGCGATTGGCTATGCAGCGGAAAGTGGTATTCCGTTCGAGCTCGGTATCATCCGAAACCACTATGTGGGTCGGACCTTCATTGAACCGACTGACCAGATCCGCAATCTCGGCGTGAAGATGAAGCACTCGGCCAACCGGCCGGTTCTGGCCGGCAAGCGCGTCATTCTGGTGGATGACTCGATCGTCCGTGGCACGACGTCGCGCAAGATTGTGGACATGGTCCGTGCCGCGGGGGCGACGGAAGTGCATATGCGTATCACATCTCCGCCGACGAAACATGCCTGCTTCTATGGCATTGATACGCCTGAAGAGAGCAAGCTGATGGCTGCGACCCATACGCTTGAGGAAATGGCGCGGGCGATCGGTGTGGATAGTCTGGCGTTTGTCAGCTTCGACGGGCTCTACCGTGCGCTGGGCCATGCGAACCGCGCCGAGGGTGCGCGCCGTTATTGCGACGCCTGCTTCACCGGGGATTATCCGATCCAGCTGGTGGACAAGGAAGGCAATCTCGTCGCGTAACCCGCTGACGGCGACGTGTTGTGAGAAAGGCGCCCGACCTGCTGGTCTGGCGCCTTTTTTGTTGGGTGGTGTTCAGGGATATGGATAGGGCGTCTGTGAGGACGTGTCCCTGGGACGGGGCTGCGTTTCCGTAGGGAGCAGGGAGTCCAGAGGCAGGGTCATGACGGCTTCCAGCCCTGGATTCAGCGTCGTGTAGGTCAGGGTGCCGGCAAGGCTGCTGACGACGGCATTCATCATGCGTGTCCCGAACCCCGTTCCCTTGAGCTGGGGGGTGCATTCACCCTGATCCGAGACCGTCAGAACCAGTCGGGTGCCCGCCTGGGCCAGTCCGACATACAGCGGCCCGGCATGGCCGCTATAGGCGTATTTGCTGGTGTTGATGATCAGTTCCGTCAGGATCAGGCCGATATTGATGGCGCGGTCTGCGGCAATCATGATCGGGAAGAGAGAGAGATGCATCTGGTCGTGCCAGCCCTCACCCAGTGACGTGCACAGTTCCTCCATTAACTCTTCGATATACCGGCCCAGATCCACGACGCCGACATGTTCGTCACGATACAGGCGACGGTGCACGAGCCCGATGGCGGCGATCCGGTGCTGGGCTTCCTTCAGGGCGGTGGTGGTGTCGTCATTTGATGCGCTGCGGGCCTGAAGTTTGAGGAAGGATGCGACCATCTGAAGCGAGTTCTGGACGCGGTGATTGACCTCACGGATCAGGAAGTCCTTCTGGCGCAGCAGGTCTTCGCGTTCCTCCAGCGTGGCGGCGAGGGTCGCGTTGAGTTCGCGGAGCTGCTGGGTCTGGTCGTCCGCAATCAGGACGCGACGCAGGCGGCGGGCGGCCTGTTTCTGCTCGCCGGTCCAGCGGGTGCTGTGCCCGCGGATGGTCTGCTCCCATGTTCTGAAAGACGTGCGCGGGCGCAGGATGCCGTCGCTGTCTGCATCGTCTTTGTGGGGATTTCCGACCCATTCGATCGTCTGGATGATTTCGACCCGGCTCCAGAGGAGACAGATGGGCGTGCGGAGCGGGAGTGTGATGGCCAGGAGCCCGGCGCAGCGTTCAGGCCAGTCGGCTGCCGGGGGATAATCCCGGCCCAGCAGGGCGCTGCTGAAGATGCCGCCATGGTTGCCCGCTCTCAGCCAGTCATGCAGTTGGTGGAGGCTTTTCGTGTCGGGAAGTATGCCGGTTGCACTGATGGTTTCGTCACTGATGACCGCAAAGCCGTTGCAGGGAAAGAGGGCCTGCAACTCGTTGATGCAACTGCGAAGATTGTTTTCTAGCGGACGGCGCACGTCGAAATGGGACGTGACGGATTCCATCGCGTTGCGCAGGCGCAGACGCTCCTGATAGGTGACCAGCTCTTCCTTGTTCCGCAACTGGCGGGACATGACGCCGGCCAGCGTCCGGCAGGCGGCTCGGATGTCTTCGGGCAGAGGTTTCGGAGACGAATTATGGCAGGCGATCAGCCCCCACAGCACGCCATCGACGACCAGCGAGACGGAGGCCGAGGCCCGGACGCCCATATTGGCCATGTACTGAAGGTGGATCGGCGAGACGCTGCGGAGCTGGACGTCGCTGAGATTGAGGCCCGCAAGTCCGGCGTCAGATGGACGGATGGGGGCGGCTTCGTAGGTGATGTCCGGGATAACGCGGATGCGGTTGCGGACATAGAGAGCCCGGGCCTGCGTGGGGATATCGCTGGCCGGGAAATGGTGGTTCATCAGGGACGGGAAGGTGTCGTTACGACTTTCGCCTACAACGCGGCCCGTGCCGTCTTCCATGAAGCGATAGACCAGAACGCGGTCAAAGCCGGTGACGCGCTGAAAGATCGTCGCACCATGACGACAGACGGACGCGATATCCGGGCAGCGTTCAAAACGGTCTGCCGTCCTGTCGATCTCGCCGAAAATATCCCAGGTGAGCAGAGTGTGGGACTCGATGGGTTCAAGTTCGACGAGAAAATGGGTGTCCTGAGCGTGACAGATGACGCTGAAGGTCTCGCCTGCGAGCCCTGAAATCCGAAGATCGGACAGGGAGACATGTCTTGCGTCTTCAAAGCGCCCGGTCGGGACGTCCAGGATGCTCGCGAGATTACGTCCAAGCCAGTCGGGGGTCAGGCGGCCTTCGATGTCTCCCGCGCCGCCAAGCACGGTGAGGCTCGCGATGTCGGCAATCAGCAGAAGGCCATGCGGCTGAATGGCATCCGGCCGCTGAATGGGCTCCCGGTCACAGGAGGTTGTGACGGCATGTTCCAGCGAATAGCCCGGCTCCGAGCCCGCCTGACGCTGAACCGTCAAGCGGCGGTCCGCCTGAGGGAGGAAGAGACTGCCTGCCGGGCAGACGGTCTCCAGTGCGCCGAGGCAGTTTGAAAAGCGTCTGACATGAAAGGCTCCCTGTTAGAGGCGGCCTTCTCAGTAGGGAGAGGCCCGGTCAGGTGAGGTCCAGAAGTTACTCTGTGCATTATCTGTTCCTCACCGTCGGCTGTCAATTTATGACATTGTATTTCAGTTCTGGCGACTGTCAGCCTGGATCCAGGATGCCACATCGGCCGAGAGGGCATGGCGGCTGGCCGGGCGCGTGTAGAGCATATGACCACCCTGATAGAGATGCAGCGACACGCGGTCGGCGCCGACCGTCAGGTGATCCTTCATCCAGCGCGCGGTCGCGAACGGGCAGGCGACGTCATAATAGCCATTCGCCACGAAGACGCGCAGTCCCGGATCGAGGGCCAGAAGGCGGTTCAGAACCGGGATCTGGTGGATCGGCGACGGGCCGCCTGCGCTCCACTTCCAGCTTCCGTTCACCTTGAAAGACAGCAGATCGTAGGTCAGGGGTGTCTTGAATCCCAAATCGTTCGCGGCATAGCCCGAGAAGGCGTTGCCATAGGCGCGGCCAAAGCCGAACAGCGTCGGATCGGGGCTTTCGTCGAGACCATCGGCCGAGGGGTCGGCGATGGACTGCGTGAAGTCATACAGTCCGTACAGGCGGCCATTGCGGGACATGATATCATGCGAGCCAATGGCCGGGATGCCGTGCTGACGGGCTATCACGTCCTGCGGGAGGCCGGTGCGCTGGGCGATCTCGGTATAAAGGGCCTGACCTTCGCTTCCGGAGGGCAGTTTGCCGGCGATCTTCGGCAGGTAGGTGCTCAGGGACCACTGATAGGCGTCTTCAGCCGTTTTTTCCGTCACGTTCGGGCTCTGATGCGCGGCGATGAGGCTCGGCATCATGAGAGCGGCGGAAAGCGGATTTTCGTCCGAATCCAGCAGGGGCATCTCGATGGCCGGGGAGATCATCACGATGCCGTTGAGCAGGATGCCCTGTTCCATCTGAAGCGCATTCGCGACCTGGATGGAGCGGATGCCGCCATAGCTTTCGCCTACGAGATAATGCGGCGAGGCTTCACGACCATTCGCTGCCGTCCACAGGCCGATGGCCTTGGCAAAGGTGCTGGCATCCTGTTTGACGCCATAGAACTGGTCTCCGGCCTTGGCCGTATCGGTGGGGCGGGAATAGCCCGTGCCCACGGCGTCGATGAAGACCATGTCGGTGACGGGGAGCCAGCTGTCGGGGTTGTCACCGAGCTGGGCGTGGGTGCCGTCCGTCGGGTCCTTGGCGGGCATGGTCAGGGCCTTGGGGCCAGCCGCGCCGAGGTTCAGATAGGCCGTGGCCGCGCCCGGTCCGCCGTTGAAGAAATACGAGACCGGACGGGTGCCAGCCGGGACGCCATCCTTCGTGTAGGACACGTAGAACATGCGGGCCGTGGGTTTGCCGTCAGGGCCGCGCAGGATGAGCGTGCCGGCATGGGCAGTGTAGGCGATGCCGTTCAGATGATGCTGCGTGACGGAATCCGCCGGGAGCAGGGCGGGTTCGCCCGTGAAGGCGTCGGTTGCCTTGCCGGCTTCGAGCTTGCTGGCGTCGGTCTTGGGGGCATCGGCCGCCGCAGCCGTACAGACGGGAGAGAGGAGCGTTAAAGCGAGCAGGGCTGCGCGGCGGGTCATCATCTGACGGGCATCTCCGGGAAAAAAGCAGAAGAGTCCGCCGTATCAGTCCTGAGACGTAACGGCCATCGCTTCCGCATGAAGTTTTCGTCATGCGGAAGCAGTTTGAAGCTGGCGTTCAATCAGGTTCCGGGGGGCGTGATGTTGGGGCGCAGCATCAGGCGCGGATCGGCGACGCGGTCATACTCTTCGGATGTCATGAAACCCAGTTCCAGTGCGGCTTCACGCGGGCTCAGATCCTTTTCCATGGCGTGATGGGCGACTTGTGCGGCGCGGTCGTAACCGATGGCTGGCGAAAGGGCCGTGACGAGGACCAGAGAGCGTTCCAGATCCTGTTTCAGCTTGTCCGTATTGGCTTTCGTGCCTTCGACGAGGAAGCGGCGGAAGTTTTCCGAGCCGTCATGCAGAAGGGTGATGCCCTGCATGATGTTATGGATCATGAGCGGCTTGTAGACATTCATGTCCAGCATGCCCGCAGCCCCGCCCAGGCCCACCGCAACATCATTGCTCATGACCTGAAGGGCGAGCATGGCCAGCGCCTCGGCCTGCGTCGGGTTGATCTTGCCCGGCATGATCGACGATCCCGGCTCATTCTCCGGCAGGTGCAGTTCGCCCAGACCGGCGCGTGGTCCGCAGGCGAGCAGGCGGACGTCATTGGCGATTTTGAAGAGGCTGCCCGCCGTCGTGCGCAGCGCACCCGACAGATGCACCAGCGCGTCATGCGCGCCCTGAAGTGCGAACTTGTTCTCGCCAGCCGTGAAGCCGAGGCCCGTCAGGCGAGCGATTTCAGCACAGGCGCGGCGGTCGAAGCCTTCATCCGTGCTCACACCCGTGCCGAGTGCCGTGCCGCCGAGGGCGAGGGGGAACAGACCGTCGCGGGCCTGTTCCAGAC
This sequence comes from Gluconobacter albidus, assembly GCF_002005485.1. Classification (NCBI taxonomy): domain Bacteria; kingdom Pseudomonadati; phylum Pseudomonadota; class Alphaproteobacteria; order Acetobacterales; family Acetobacteraceae; genus Gluconobacter; species Gluconobacter albidus. The sequence continues at coordinate 541,678 of NZ_CP014689.1, forward strand.
GGGCGATATTGTCCGTCAGCATCCCAGCATAGCCGTGCCATTCCTGACCCAGTGTGATGGGCACGGCATCCTGAAGATGCGTGCGGCCGACCTTGACCAGATCGCGCCACTCCTCTGCCTTGGCGGCCATGGCGTCACGCAGGCGCGTCAGGGCCGGGATCAGGCGGCGATGCGTGCCGAGGACGGCCGCGATATGCATGGCGGTCGGGAAGTTGCAGTTGGTGGACTGCGACATGTTGACGTGATCGTTGGGGTGCAGCGGCGTCTTGCTGCCGAGCGGATTGCCGGTGATCTGGCAGCCGCGGTTTGCGATGACCTCGTTGACGTTCATGTTGAACTGCGTGCCCGAACCCGTCATCCAGACACGGAGCGGGAACATCCGGTCATGTTCGCCCTTGATGATCTCGTCGCAGACGGTCCGGATTAGATCCGCGCGGTCCTGCGACAGACGACCGCTGGCGGCGTTGGCCGTGGCGCAGGCGCGTTTCATGATCGCATAGGCTTCGATCATTTCATGCGGCATCAGTTCGCGGCCGATACTGAAATATTTCAGGGAGCGCTGGGTCTGGGCCCCCCACAGCACATCGTCAGCGACTTCGATCGGGCCCATGCCATCGGTTTCGGTACGGCTCATTGTCTGTTTTCGGCTTTCCTGCGGGTGATCCGGCTCATTTCACGGGGGAAATTATCGCACAATCGCCGCAGGACAAAGGAACCCAGCCATAGAAAATCCGGATGCCGTCACAGCGAGGAAACGGCTTCAGGATTCCACGATCTGGGCGACCGGGTGGCGGCCATAGGTATTGGTCAGGATCACGCCGGCCATGACGATCGCGCCGCCGATCAGGGTGCGCAGGGACGGGATTTCGCCAGTGAGGAAATAGGCCAGAACCATCGTCACGGGTGGCAGCAGGTAAAGCAGGGCTGCACCGCGTGAGGCGCCGAGATGCCCGATGACGAAACCCCAGGCGGCATAGCCGAACGCCGCTGGGAAAATCCCGAGTTCCAGCACTGCCGCCTGTCCCTGCCATGAGGCATGGGAAAAATTCGTGAGGCCCTGCGGCAGCCAGGGAGTAAGGAAAATCGCACCGGAAATCAGGACATAGGCGATGGTCGGGAGTGCGCCGTAGCGGCGGATCAGGCCCTTCTGGAGGATCGTGTAAAACGCCGCGCAGACTGCCGCGCCAAACACCAGTGTGGCGCCGGAGCCAAAGGAAAGACCGCCGCTCTGTCCTTTGGCGATCATGGCGACGCCACTGAAGCTCAGGATCGACCCGGCCCAGCCCCAGCGGGACATGCGCTCGCCAAGGAATGCCATGGCCAGAAGCCCGGCCATCAGGGGCGCTGCGCTGATGAGAAGGCTGGCCGCTCCGGACGAGACGGTCACTTCCCCGCAGTTGAACAGGATGTTGTAGAGCATGATCCCGATCATGCCGCAGGCGAGGATCTGCGGGATATCGGATGTCAGGGGGCGGGCGGGGCGTTTCCAGAAAAGCCAGAGAGCCGCCATGACAGCCGCGACGGCGTAGCGTAATGCGGCCAGAGGTACGGGCGCGAAATCATGCAGGGCAATCCGGACGACGGGATAGGCGCTCGCCCAGGACAGGATGGCCACGGCGACGAAAAAGGGCAGGGAACGTCCGGAAGATTGGGTCATTCCTGCCCATTAGCAGGAATGTTCCGGATCCGGGAAGAGTGTCGGAAGCGGGATGGCCGGATCGTACCGCGCCGGGCATCCCGAGCCCTTATTTCAGCCAGCGATCGCCGCTGAAACGGTTGTGGGAAAAGAGAAAACCAGCAACCAGCCCGATGGCGGCGAACATGATGGTCCAGAGCGAAATCGGCAGGAGCAGGGTGGAAACCGCCGAAAGCAGGACCATTCCGGCAAAGGCGCAGACGGCGGATTCGAGGAGCCGTGGGCCGTAATGACGTTCAGCACCGCAATGTGGGCATTTCTCCGATGTCGGACGCATGGGTTTGCGACAGACGGGGCACAGCGCGATGGCGTTGGCTTCGGGTTTTCTCACTGACCGTTATTCTCCTGATGTTCGCCAACCGCGATACGGGCTTCCACGGCCATACGCCAGGGCGCATCGGCTGGTGCCGCGGCCAGGGCGCGGCGATAGAGGTCGAGGCTTTCGGCAGAAATATGGCTGCCGTTACGACTTTCAAGCTCGGCGAGACGAATGGCAAGCTCGGGCTCGAAATGGGCGTCGAGGGCAGCTTTCCAGTCCCGGATCGCATCTTCCGTCAGACCGGACTTGGCCTCGACCTCTCCTAACATGAAGTGTCCGGTCGCATAAGTCGATGACGTGGCAGGAATCATAGCGACTTCGGTCTGAAGTTTATGGATTGTTTCCAGACCCTTCGCGTCTGGTCCCGTCTGACGCCCGCTCAGCGGCTGGGGCGGGAGGGACGGGTGTCCATTAACGATATAGAGCGCAAAAGCCAGTACCGGGATACCAAGTCCGACCGCCAGAACAGGAAGAATCCGGCTGCGCTTTGCGGGTTCAGCCGAAAGATCCTCAACCGCGGCTTCTCCGTCAGTGGCCAGAAGGCGTCGCTGAACTTCAAGGCGGGCGGCCTGGTATTCTTCATTATTGATGAGTGCGAGGGCGTGATCGCGCTCCAGATCACCAAGCTGTCCACGATACAGCGTCAGGGCAGAGTCGCGGGCGTTCACGCGGCGACGCAGGGTCCGCAGGCCCAGAAATGCGGGGCACAGGGCCACCGCGGCGATAATCAGGATTCCCAACCAGAACAACAAGACTACTCCCGGCCCGAAAGGGCATCCAGACGCGCGCGCTCGTCATCCGTGAGCGGCGCAGGCGTGGCGATGACGCGGCGTCTGGCCGTACGCCATGCAATGACAAGTCCGGCCACCAGCGCGAGCGCCGGCATCAGCCAGAGCAGGGCGGTGGACCATGAAAACTGTGGGGCCAGACGGATGAATTCGCCGTAGCGTTCGGTCATCCAGTCCATGATCTGCTGATCGCTTTTGCCTGCCGCGACCTGTTCGCGGACAACCTTGCGCAGATCGCGGGCGAGGGGAGCGCTGCTGTCCTCGATGCTCTCGTTCTGACAGACCAGACAGCGCAGATGGGCGCCGATGGCTTCGGCGCGTTTTTCCTGCGCCGGGTTGGACAGCATTTCGGCGGGATCGTCCACGGCAAGGGCTACGCCGCCGCCGATCAGGCCAACCGCAAGCAGCAGGGCCGGAAAACGTCTGGAGGCCTTCATAATCCGGCCAGCCTTGGGCGGATTTCCGCCTCGTAGATCTGCGGGTCGAGGGCAGCGCTGCCGTGCCAGATGATGCGGCCGCCTGGGGCAACCAGAAAGCTCTCGGGCACGCCGGTTACGCCCCAGTCGATGGCCACGCGGCCATGCCGGTCTGAGGCGACGCGGGCGTAAGGCGAGCCGTCGCGCTGGATGAAGGCACTGGCGTTTTCGGGCTTGTCCTCATAGGCGATGCCCCAGATCGGCATGTTGCGCGAAATGGCGCGCAGGCCGGGCATTTCCGCCACGCAGGGAATGCACCATGAGGCGAAGAAATTGACCAGAACCGGGCGGTGCTGGGCTTTGAGTTCGGCATCCGTGAAGCCGTCCCCAAGGCCGGGGAGGCCCGGCATGGCGAAGCTCGGGATTGGTTTGCCAACATTGGGGTTCTTGATCGCGCGCGGGTCGAAGGCGCCGCTGCGCATGTCGCTCAGCATCCGCCAGAACCCGACGCCCAGAACGCCTGCGCCGATAATGGGCACGGCCGTGAGGATGCCCCGTCGTGTTACGCTCATGTCCGTTTCTCCTCAGGCGCGGGCCATGTTGCGGGCAGCGGCACGCTTGGGGGCGCCGATCCGCATCCGGCGGTCGGAGAGCGAGAATGCGCCGCCGATGGCCATGACCAGTCCGCCCAGCCACATCCAGGGCGCGAGCGGATTGCGGTGCAGGCGCAGGACATAGGTCGTGTCCTTGCCCGTACCGTGCCGGTCACCGACCACGCCGTACAGGTCGGTGATGAAATTGGTGTGGATGGCGACTTCGGTCGTGGTCTGGCTCTGCGTCGTGAAGTCGCGTTTTTCAGGATGCAGGATGGTCACGAGTTTGCCGTTGTGACGGATGGCGATGTCGGCCTGCATGGCCTTGTAGTTCGGGCCGATATAGTCGTGCACGTCGAGAAGCGTCCAGTCGTCCCCGGCCAGAGAGCGCGTTTCGCCGATATGGACTTCGACAATGGCGTGCTCGGCCTGAGACATGCCGCACAGCCCAAGGATGGTGATGCCTGCGCCGATATGGGCGAGTGCTGCCCCCCAGCTTGAACGCGGCAGGTTTTTCATGCGCTCCCACACGCCCTGGGCGGACGTATGGCCGATGCCAATCCGGCGCAGCACGTCCGACACGGAAGCCGCGATGACCCAGACGGCCAGCGCCCCGCAGGCGATGGGCAGGATGCCGGAAAGCTTCCAGAAGCACAGGGCCAGCCCGATCGCCGCGATGCCAGCCGCGGAATAGAGATGCGAAAACGTCCGGGCGAGTTGCGCGCGTTTCCAGGGCAGGGCGGTGCCGATGCCCATGGCAAGCAGAAGCGGCAGGGTCAGCGGGATCGTGGCGGCGTCAAAGAACGGCTTGCCGACGGAAATGGTGCGCCCGGCCAGAAGCTGCATGAAGGGCGGGTACATCGTGCCCGTCACGACGACGGCGCAGATCGAGCACAGCAGGATGTTGTTCAGGACCAGCGAGCCTTCACGCGAGACCGGCGAGAACAGGCCGGTCGAGGTGAGGGAGGGCGCGCGCCACGCAAACAGAGCGAGCGAGCCGCCGATGACGATGGCGAGCAGGGCGAGGATGAACACGCCGCGGGCGGGATCGTTGGCAAAGGCATGGACCGAGTTCAGGATGCCAGAGCGGACAAGGAACGTGCCGGACAGGGAGAACGAGAAGGTCGCGATGGCGAGCAGGACTGTCCAGATTTTCAGGCCTTCGCGCTTCTCCACGACGATGGCGGAATGCACGAGGGCCGTGCCTGTCAGCCAGGGAATGAGGGAGGCGTTTTCCACCGGGTCCCAGAACCAGTAGCCGCCCCAGCCCAGCACATAATAGGACCACCACGAACCGAGTGCGATGCCACAGGTCAGGAAGCACCAGGCGGCCACGGCCCAGGGACGGACCCAGCGGCCCCATGCGGCATCGACACGGCCTTCGATCAGGGCGGCGACGGCGAAGGCGAAGGGAACGGCGAAACCGACATAGCCGGTGTAGAGAATGGGTGGATGGAAGGCGAGGCCCGGGTCCTGAAGGAGCGGGTTCATGCCCTGACCGTCCATCGGAGCGGGGAAGACGCGCTCAAATGGATCTGACGTCAGGAGGCAGAACATCTGGAATCCGGCGGAGACGCCTCCGAGAATGGCCAGAACGCGCCCGCGCAGAATGTCCGGCAGGTTGCGGCCGAACAGGGACACCGCACCGCCGCAGACGGCGAGGATCAACGTCCAGAGCAGCACGGAGCCTTCATGGTTTCCCCAGACGCCCGTGATTTTATACAGCAGTGGCTTGGAGACGGCGGAGTTTGCCGCGACGTTCTGGACCGAGAAATCGTCACTGACGGCGCACATCACGAGGCACAGGAACGAATAGCCCAGCGCAATCAACTGCGAGACCGCGAGATAAGGTGCGAGCCCCACGAGACGGGCATCACGGCGGCTGGCGCCCCAGAGCGGGACAGCGAACTGCACAAGAGCGAGCACGCAGGCGAGGGCAAGGGCGAAATGGCCCTGTTCAGGTCCGAACATCAGGCGATCAGCCCCCTGCTTTCTTTGCGGTCATGGTGTCCCAGCTCGACGCGTCCGGCGCTTTGCCGAAGCGCGGGTCCCATTTGCCGGTACGCTTGAGTTCGTCCGCGACTTCCTTGGGCATGTAGGTCTCGTCATGCTTGGCGAGGACTTCGCTGGCGGTGAAACCACCGTCTTTCTGGACGGTGCCGAGGGCGACAACGCTCTGTCCTTCGCGGAACAGGTCGGGGAGAATTCCGGTGTAATGAACCTCGACCGCGGCCTGTCCGTCCGTCACCTGAAAGGCGTTCACGGGGGTGCCGTTTTCGTTGATGCGATGCAGGCTGCCGGCCATGACCATGCCGCCGAGGCGGATGGTGCGATCGGGTGAGGGCGGACTGGCCTTCACCTGCGACGGCGCCATGAAAAAGACGATGTTGGACGAAAAGGCCCGCAGCGTCAGGGCGGCGGCGGAGCCGACACAGGCCAGACAGGCAATGACGATCCAGAGACGACGGGTCTTGCGGGTCATGAGGCTGACCTTTCACGGCGGCGGGCATGGCCTTCGACGGCGGCCAGACGGGCCTTGGACTTCCGAAGGCGCAGGGCGGCACCAACACCGAGGACAAGGGAGCAGCCCAGCGTCAGGGCATAGGAGGCCGCGATATACGGCCAGTGGTTCGGGAGATGCATCATGCTGCTTGACTGTCCCTGCGGTCGAGACGCGAACGGGCCATCATCTGGCGTGCGCGGCTTTCATGGATGGCGGCGCTGAGCCGGGTGAAAATGACGGCCGCAACACCGAGTGTGAAGCCGATCGTGCAGATCAGCAGCGGCCAGAGCATCATCATGGACATGGTGGGTGCGCCGGTCAGGGTGATGCTGTCGGGCTGGTGCAGGGTGTTCCACCACTGGACGCTGAACTTGATGATCGGAAGGTCGATGACGCCCGCCAGAGCGAGGATCGCGGCGGCGCGCTGGCCGCGGGCAGGCTCATCGAAGGCGCGGATCAGGGCGATATGGCCGAGATACAGGAAGAACAGCACCAGCATAGATGTCAGGCGCGCGTCCCAGACCCACCAGGTACCCCACATCGGCTCACCCCACAGCGAGCCCGTAATCAGGCACAAAGCGGCGGCGCAGGCGCCGACGGGTCCGATTTCAATGGCGGCCAGATCGGCCAGCGGGTGTCGCCAGACCAGCGAAAGCACGCCGCAGGCTGCAAGCCCGAGGTAGCAGGACGATGCCAGCCAGGCCATTGGGACATGTACATACATGATGCGCACGGTGTCGCCCTGCTGCCAGTCGGCCGGGGCGATGAACAGCCCCCAGATGACGCCGACCACGAGAAACACGATCGCGCCCCCCGTCAGCCAGGGCAGCAGCGTGCGCGCCAGACGCAGGAACTGCCCCGGATTGGCATAGCGATGGAGCAGGTTGGGGGTAGGGCGCACTGGGACACGGACCTCGGCAGAGTGGCAACGCGGCGATGGGTTTCCCGCGACAGGTTCCCCATTGAAATAGTCCGAAGCAATCATATTCGGAAGAGGCGCGTTGTCCCATTGTTCCGATCACTGTTATCACGTTTCACGGAATTGAGCGCTAAATGCCCCAGGGCGGCCCCGAGGTGGCTCTTGGGATGGCCTTTGTGGCGGGAGTGAGAGATGGCTTTCTGGCTGGTGAAATCGGAACCCGAGGCGTTCTCGTGGGCGCAGCAGGTCCAGAACGGCGTCGAGCCGTGGACGGGGGTGCGCAACTATCAGGCGCGCAACAACCTCTCGGCCATGAAAAACGGCGATCTGGCGTTTTTCTATCATTCCGTCAGCGAAAAACGGATTGTGGGCGTGGTGGAAGTCGTGCGGGAGGCCTATCCGGACCCGACTGCGGATGATCCGCGCTGGGTCTGTGTGGATGTGAAGGCAATGGGGGCTTTAACCCGTCCCGTGAGCCTCGCCGAAATCAAGGCTGACCCGGCTCTGGCGGACATGGCGCTGCTCAAACAGTCCCGACTGTCCGTAGCACCGGTGACGGAGGAGGAGTTCCGTCACCTGACGCAGATCGGGGGATGGGTGCGTCTTTCTTAATGAATGGGAGAGGCGTCGCCGTTCACGAGGATATTCGTCTGGCCATTGACCGGATGACCGGCATAGCTCGTCGGTGAATCTTCATCTTCATAGGGGGACTGCACGGGCGCGTTGAACTTCACCGGCATGCCGAACAGGGAAAAATGGGACGGCAGGTTGTTGGGGCCGTTGGTCTTCTGCTGCGCGTTCGGGCCTGGCATGCCAACCGGAAGATGCGTCCGCACCCGGTCGCTGTAGCTGGCGAGGGCGGTTTCCGAGTCTTCCACTTCCGTATAGCCATGCGGGGGAGGCGGGGCGCCTTCATCGGGGAGCGCAGCCTGCTGGGCCGGGGTCAGCGGCTTTGCCGGTGCGCCGACGATCTGTCCGGCAGTCGGCCCCATCTGCGGCAGGTTGGCGGTCCCGTGAGAGGCGTGATGGCGGGGGTGGGCCTGGGCGGCAAAAGCCGTGGAACCGGCCGGAACGAGGAGGCTGACGGCCAGCGGAGCAGACAGGATCCAGCGCGATAATGCGGTCATTGGTATAATTCTCCTCACCCCGACGGTGCTCGTCCGGATAGTTGGCCCGGGTAGTCTTATGGCGCCAATATCCCCATGATGGTGCCATGTTAGGATATGAAACCTGCTATCCGGTAAACGGTTTCGGGTCTTACGAACAGGAGTTTTGATCGTCATGACCTCAGTGAATGACACGCAGCTTCCGACCAGCAAATTCGCCTCGGCGGCGCTGGACGGGGATTCCCTGGCACAGCTTCAGTCGGTCCTTGAAAAGGTGGAGCAGGGCCGTGGGGTTCTCGTGCGGCTGGCCGACCTGATGGGCGGCGCGGTCGGACAGGCCACGCGACTCGGCATGCAGGGACTCGGACTGGCCCCGGCGGTGCAGGAAAAATTCCACAAGACGGCGGAAATGGCCATTGAACGTGCGTTCCGCGTGGCTGTTCTGGGTATCGACAACGATGCGCCCGCCCCGCGTGATCCCATGCGTGAGAACCTGGGGCAGGCCGCGGTTGCCGTCTCAGGTGCGCTGGGCGGTTTCGGGGGGATTTTTGGTCTTGCGCCGGATGTCGGCTTCACGACGCTGGCCATCATGCGCGAAATCGCCCGCATCGCCCGCGAGGAAGGCGAGGATCTGCGCAACGAGGATACGCGCCGGGCGTGTCTGGAAGTCTTTGCGCTGCGTAGTTTCCCGGCGCGTCAGAGCGACGAGGAAGGTGAACTGGGTTTCTTCTCGTCGCGTGCGCTGCTGAGGGGACGCCCCATCGTGATGCTGATGGCGGAAGTGGCGTCGCATTACGGAATCGGCCTGTCGCGCAAGTTCGCGTTGCAGATGGTGCCGGTGGCGGGGGCTTTGTGCGGGGCGTCGCTCAACACGGCATTTCTGGCGCATTACCGGGCGCTGGCGCGCGCCCATTTCACGATCCGTCGTCTGGAACGCACCCATGGGCTGGCCGTTAAGGAAGCTGCTGCCGACCTGCGTGCAGGGGGAATGGGCACATCTGAAACATTTTCCTGATTTTCAGGATTTCCCGGAGAAACGCCCATGCCGATCGGTCTTGTCTGGCTTGGATGGACACTGGTGCTGGCGTTCGTTCAGCTCTTCCTGACCGCTGCCGCCTGCCGCCAGCAGGACGGGCTGCAATGGGCGAGCAGCAACCGCGACGGGGAACCTCCCCGTTACACCGGGATGGCGGCTCGGCTGAAACGTGCGCAGGCCAATCTGGCGGAGACGCTACCGATTTTCATCGGCGCTGTCCTGCTGTCCTGGGTCTCGGGCCGTTACAGCCCGCTGACGGGCTGGGGAGCCGGGATCTATTTTCTGATGCGGGCGATCTATATCCCGGCCTATGCCTTGGGATGGGGTGCGATCCGTAGTCTGATCTGGGGCATTTCAATGGCTGGTTTGATGCTTGTGCTGATCAGTCTGCTGTGAAGGAGGCCTCGGTCAGGGACGGGGGAGGCTTGCCCTCACGCATCATCCACAGGTCTATGAGGGCCGAGATGACCAGACAGGTCGCGCTGACTTTGGCCAGAACCATCATCAGGCCGTGTGTTTCGGGCATCAGCAGGCGCAGGACGCCGAGTATGACGAGAATGATGGCGTAAATGAAGGCAAGCGGCACTGGCGGTCTCCCTATGGCATGCCACCCTTATCATGGTCGCTGGCCGTACGGCCATGATTTCGCGCGGCAGGCTCCAAGGCGGCGGGCTTCACGCACGTGGTCTGCGACGCCGCGGTTCAGGAAACGGGTAAAGACTGTGTCATCATGGACGAGATAACGCCGGACCTGCTGCTTCAGGCCTATGCCTCGGGAATTTTTCCCATGGCCCCGGACGCGGAAAGCGCGGAACTGACATGGTATCTGCCTGAAGAACGCGGGATCATGCCGCTGGACGGGATGCATGTTCCGAAAAAGCTCATGCGTCTCGTGATGTCGGGCAGGATGACGGTGACGGCGGACCGGGCGTTCGATGACGTCATGCTCGCCTGTGCCGAAGCTGCTCCGGGGCGCGAGACGACATGGATCAGCGCGCGCATCCGACATCTTTATGGTGTCCTGCACCGTCAGGGAAACGCCCATTCCATTGAAGTCTGGGACGGTGAGGCGCTGGTGGGTGGCCTGTATGGTGTGTCGCTGCGGGGGGCTTTTTTCGGCGAGAGCATGTTTTCGCGGGAACGTGATGCTTCTAAGGTGGCGCTGGTCCATCTTGTCGCAGGGCTGCGACAGGGGCGATACACGCTGCTGGATACGCAATACACCACGCCCCATCTGACGGGGCTGGGTGGGATCGGGATTCCTGCGGAGGATTATCAGTCCCTGCTTCATCAGGCGCTGACCGTGCGTGCGGTCTGGCCTGACGATTTCAGCCTTCAGGCCCTGCGTGAATCCATCGCGTCCCTGCGTTCGCTTCCCGGGCGCGCGCCTGCCGGAGATCCGCCATGACTGTTTTCACGCGCTCCCTCCTCATGTCTGTCGCGCCGCTCGGGCTGCTGGCGGCCGGGTTGTCTCTGGCGGGCCCGGCCCGTGCAGACGACCATCCGCGTCTGACGCCGACGCGGGATGTCACGGTCGTGTATGAGCTTTCCACGCCCTCGAGCACGGCGAAAGGCCATCCCGATACCGTCCGGGTGGCGTTCTCGGGCGCGGGAGACCTGTTGCGGATCGATTCGCAGGATGGCAACGGGGTGACGATTCTTGATCGTCCGGCGCAGCAGGTCACGCTCGTAATGATGAAGCAGCAGGTCTATACGCGCCTTTATCCGAGCCACGGTCTGCACAATCCGTTCATGCTCGACCTGGACATGCAGTATAAGGCCGCCGGTCATGACACCGTGGCGGGCGTGGCGTGCGACCGCTGGACCATCCAGAGCAGCCACGGCAAGGCCAGCGCCTGCGTGACGCAGGATGGCGTCATCCTGGCGGAAAACGGCGTGGATGCGGACGGGGTGGAAGGCTCCATAAAGGCGCTTTCGGTGTCCTATCAGGACATTCCGTCCTCCACGTTCGAGCCTCCGGCAGGGTTTCATGTACTGGAGCCGAAAATGCGTCCGGCCCATCAGAGCCAGGCGGGCAGTGCGACGCCGTCTCCGGTGCCTGAGGCCTCGGGCGCTGATGCCGGCTCGGAGATGAAGACGACCACGCATGAGACCGCGGCCCCCGATGTGTCGGATTCCGATACCCCCGTGATCGGAGACAGGGATACGCCCGCCCCGGCCACGACAACACCGGGTGCGCATACGACATTGCTGCCGGGGCAGAGTGCTCAGCCCGATACGACGCAGCCGTCCGTTTCCAATGATTCTTCAGGGGATGGTTCCGTGTCCGCGCCGGATCAACCGCCGAGTGGCCCGGCCAATGGAAATCGCAAATGAGACTGACGGTGTTGCGTGCAGCGGGAACGGCGGTCTGTGTGCTGATGGGGGCTGTGGTCGGATTTTCAGCAAAGGCGGACGTTTCAGGCTCCGCTCCGCTTCAGGCGCAGGCCCCGCTCGTGACGCCGCTGCATGATGCCGATATCGACTATGTTCTGACGGGTCCTGCCGGACAGCATCTGCATCAACGGATGCGCTGGACGTCCACGTCGTGGCGGCAGCGGATCGAGCCCGAAGGGTCGGCCACGGTCATGCTGACGGATTATCACACCCATATTCTGATGGTGCTGGATGGGACGAAGCGCACGGCCACGGTCATGCCCGCGCCGGGCGGGAGCTTTGCGGTCCCCGGAACCCCTGCCGCCGGATCATGGCGCAGAATGGGGCAGGGCCGGATCGCCGGGGAAGCCTGCACGATCTGGGAAAGTACGGACACCGACCGCCATCCGACCACCTTCTGTTACACGGAGGACGGGTTGATGCTGGGGGCGGTTCATGACGGAAAGCCGGTCGTGGAAGCGGTTTCGGTCAGTCGTTCTCCGCAGCCGCTGGAGGTTTTCGACCCGCCGCCGGGTTATCGCCGGGTCGAGTCGCCGCGCTGAGCCGGAGGCTCCGGGATGGGGCCGGTGTCTGTTACAATTTGTCCGGCTCCTGCCATGATTGGCGCCTCTTGCTGCCATTTTCAGCGGGCATGATCTTTCTCATGGACGGAAAAGCCTGTTTTTGACCGGCTCTTCCGGACCACGTGTTTCGAGGAGAAAGATGCCATGCGTCGCATCACACGTGCAGTTCTTATGGCCGCTCCGCTGCTGATCGGTTCCGCAATCGTCCCGAATGCTGTCGTGCCGCAGGCACAGGCTCACTGGCATGGGGGCGGGCCGGGATATGGTCCGGGCTACGGTCGCGGTTATGGATATGGTGGCCCTCCCGGCGGTGGGCGCGGTGGCTGGCATGGCGGGTATCACAACCATTCCGGCGCCATTGTTGGCGGCATTCTGGGTGGTCTGGCTCTGGGCGCTGTAGGCGGTGCCCTTCTGGCCCAGCCCTATGCTCCGCCGCCTCCGCCGCCACAGGTGGTCTATGCTCCGCCGCCGGTCGTCTATGCGCCTCCGCCACGGGTGGTTTACGGGCCGCCCCCTGTTGTGATGTATCCGGGATACTGATCCCGGAATACTGAACGGTTTTCGTCCGGTTTGCCTTGATCGGATCGGACGGGTCGGGCAATCATGCCGCTTATGACCGTTTCTTCACAGAATACAGACCTGCAACCGGGCGACCGGGCGCCAGATTTTACGCTTCCCGCTTCCGCCGGGCGGACTGTCAGCAGTGCCGCACTGAGCGGGAAGCCTTATCTGCTGTATTTCTATCCGAAAGCCGACACCCCCGGCTGTACGACACAGGCCTGTGGCCTTCAGGACGTTCTGCCCGAATTTGATGCCGAGGGTCTGACGATCATCGGTGTGAGCCCGGACCCTGTGGCGAAAATTGAGAAATTCGCCACGAAATATGGTCTGAAGTTCCCGCTGGCCTCGGACGAGGACCATGCTGTCGCAGAGGCTTACGGAACCTGGGTTGAGAAATCCATGTATGGCCGGACCTATATGGGGATGGAGCGCAGTTCCTTTCTGGTGGATGGCCAGGGCGTCATCCGTAACGTGTGGCGGAAGGTGAAACCTGCTGCACATGCCACTCTGGTGGCGGAGGCTTTCCGGAACCTTCCGGAAGCCTGAGGGCTTATACCCCCAACTCTCACGAGGGAGACAGGCCGGAAACGCGCCGATGACCGTCTATGGCCGTCCACGACTTCCCGCGTCCTCCTCGCAGGCGTCTGCACCCGTTCTGCCCGGGGCCGCATATGCCGCGACACTGGCATGTTGCGCGCTGGGCCGCGCTGATCTGCGTGACGCCGGTCGCGCTCGCGGCTGCGGCAGGCAGTGTGTTCCTGTGGAAACTGGCCCATGGCCCCGTGGATATCACGCGCGTCTCTCATCTCGTGGAGCCGGTCTCGATTGCGGCGGGCAAACGTCCCGGACATCCGGCTGGCCGCCTGAGCTGGGACAGGCTCTGGATCCAGTGGCAGCCGAGCGCGGGCGGTGTTCCGGCCGGGCTGGTGCTGATGGCGCGTGGACTGAAAGTCACCCGGTTTGACAATCTGGTGGCAGAACGCGCGACTGAGGCCGATGCTGTTCTCTCGCTGAGTGCGCTTTTTGAAGGCGTGATTGCGCCTCGGACCCTGCGTCTTGAAGGCGCCACTCTGGCCCTGCGCCGTTTGCCGGACGGCGATGTGGACATGGATCTGCCGGAGCAGAAACGGGGTGGCCGGGGCGTGCCGACACGGCTCGACCGTCTGCGGGCCGTAGATGTCCATAATGTCTCCATCACCTTAGCCGGGCTTCCAAAGGACCGGACCGCTGTGATCGGAGACGTGGACATGAAAGCGCGCCGGATCCGGGTGGCGCCGCACTCACGGGATTTCGTCTGGGTCGGGTCCGGGCATACCACGATTGCGCTCGACGGTTTCCGCACCACCCTGACGGCGCAGGCGCGCCAGGTCGGGCATAACGGTGTGCTGCATCTGGAGGCGACGCCATTTGAGCCGGCACAGCTCGGGATTTTCAACCCCGTGGCTGCGGACTGGCACGTTCCCGTGTCCATCGGGGCGGATGCGGTCTTTGTGCCGCAGGGCATGGATGCGTTGCCGTCGGAACTGACGCTGAACCTGTCTCTCGGGGAGGGGAAGGTTTTTCAGAAAACCGCCGATCCGCTCCACCTTCATGCGGGACTGGCGCGTGTGCATCTGCAGATGGACCGTCCGGGGCTGAAGGGTGGCGCGCGGCTCGACGTGCCGTCAGCAACGCTGGACGTGGCGGATACCAACGGTGAGCTGACCCATCTGCAGGCTTCAGCCGGTGTCAGGCTGGACAATCTACTCAGGCCGAACGTTCTGGATGGCGACGCGGAGGCCGGGCTGGATACGATCCGTTTTGCAACGCTGGGGTCCATCTGGCCCGCAACGATCGTCAAGGGTGGCCGCCGCTGGGTTTCAAAGAACATTACGGATGGGAACGGGCGGGATCTTCACGTCAAAGCCCATCTGCACAGCGATCATGGCCTGGACAGGATCCTGCCGACTTCCGTCGAGGGAAAGCTGACGGGACATGGCCTGACAGTCCACTGGCTGCGTCCTGTTCCTCCGGCCACAGGGCTTGATGCGTCCCTGCATTTTGATGGTCCGGAAACGCTCGTTATTGATCTGAGCCATGGTGTCCAGCCCACAGATGTGAAGCAGAACGTGCTGCTGCCCGAGGGGGAAATTCGGATTGGCAAGCTCTACGCCAAGGACCAGACGGGCGATATTTCCACGCATCTGACGGGGTCTCTGGCGGCGTTCATGTCCGCTCTGGCGCATCCGAGGCTGCATCTGCTGTCGCGGCATCCGCTGCCGTTCACACAGCCCGCGGGCATGGTGGACGCGCATGTCCGCATGACGCTGCCGCTTGTGGCGCATATTCCGGACGGAGCGCTGCATGTCTGGACGCAGGCTGCGTTCTCGGGCGTGCATCTGGGTAATGTCCTGATGGGGCGTGCGGTGGATGGCGCTGCGGGCAGGATGTCCGCCACCGAGGACGCGCTGGACCTCACGGGAGATGGCCAGCTTGCGGGGATTCCCACGCATGTGGTCCTGCACGAGAATTTCCGGGGCGGGGCGCCGTCGCGCGTGTTGCAGACGATTGATGCGCGCTCGGTTCTGGACCCACAGTCTGTGGCCAAGGCGCGGATCGCGCCGGTGGGGCTGTTTGATGGCCATGCAGTCCTGAATGCGCATTTCGTGCAGCAGGCCAACGAGGCGTCCGATCTGAAACTGTCGCTGGACATGGCCCAGGCCGCTCTGAGCGTGCCGATCTGGGCCAAGCCCTTCGGTGAGCCTGCGACGGCCATGGTGCATATCGCGTTTCAGAACGGGAAAATGTCGGCTCTGGACGGCTTGCAGGCGCACGGGACTGATCTTTCCGTGGCGGGCAGGGGCGTCACACGTGCAGGCAAGCTGACCGGGATCGTGCTGGAAGGTTTCCGTATCGGGCGGACGCAGGGAGATGCACGCATTGCCCTGCCGCAGAGCGCGGAACAGCCGGTCGGCGTGACGGTCGATGCCGATCCGCTGGATCTGGCGCCGATGTTCGCGCCGCATCCAGCGGTGGCGGATACCGGATCGCAGGGCGGACCGGGCGGGAAAAGCGCGTCCATGGGCGACAGCTGGTCCATCGCGCTGAACGCGCCGCATGTCTATTATGGTCCGAAGGCGCAGGTGGGGGGTGTCGTCTCGCAGATCGAACTGCGCAACGGACATCTGACATCGGGGCGGTTTGCGCTGGATGCGCCGACCCGGGTGCGGGCGGTTCTGGACGATACGGGGCGTGAGCATCCGTTCGTGCTGGATATCGACAATCTGGGCCTGCTGCTGAAAAATCTGGGGCTGTATGATCGTATCCAGGGCGGAAAGACGCATCTGGAAGGGGTCTTTACGCCGGACGAAACCAGCGTGCGGAAGGTTCCGGAAGGGCGGAGTGCGAAGTCGGCGGGGCTGTGGGGAGGCCTGCCGCCGTTCCGGGGGCATGTGGACATGGGACCGTCGGAGTTCCTGCGGCCGCCGCTGACGCTGACGGCAGTCTCCGATCTCTCGCCGCTGCACTGGCTGACCAACCATCTGGACCGTTTCGAGATCCGCCATCTCTCCACGCGGCTCAGTCTGGCGGGGAACATGCTGGTGCTGCATGACGGGGTGATCGGCAATCAGGCGCTGGGCGCCACGATGGAAGGGCCGATTGATCTGAAGACGTCCGGACTGAACCTCAACGGGACGATCGTGCCGGTTTTCGGGCTGAATGCGCTTCCGGGAAAGCTGCCGGTTCTGGGGCATCTGATGGCCCCCGAAAAGGGCGGCGGACTGCTTGCGGCGACGTTCGAGCTGCACGGAACGGTTGAAAAGCCCGATCTGTCGGTCAATCCGCTGTCGATGCTGTTGCCGGGCGTTCTGCGGCGTATTCTGCATTAAGAGGGCGGTCAGGGATTATCCTGACGGGCCGGACGTCCCATATCTGGGGAAGAATTCGAAGGACATTCGCGGAGCGGGGGACGCCAGTGACGGACATGACAGATCTTTTCGGCGGCGCTCCCGGGGGGAAGCGTCCGTCCAGCCATGCTCCGGAGCCTGCGCGGCGAGAGCGTTCGGTCGAAGCGCCGCAGGTGCAGCGCCGCCCGCCCTCGCGCACGCAGCCTCTGGCGGACCGTTTGCGACCCCGGCGGTTGGAAGACGTGCGGGGGCAGGATCATCTGCTCGGGCCTGAAGGGACACTGACGCGGATGCTGGCGCGCGGGACGCTGTCCAGTCTGATCCTGTGGGGCGGTCCGGGATGTGGCAAGACGACGATTGCGCGGCTGCTCGCAGGACGGGCCGGGCTGTTTTATTCCCAGATTTCGGCAGTCTTTTCGGGCGTGGCGGATCTGCGTCGGGCGTTCGAGGAAGCGGATCAGAAACAGGCGGCGACCGGCAAGGGTACGCTGCTGTTCGTGGACGAGATCCATCGCTTCAACCGCGCGCAGCAGGACGGGTTTCTGCCTTATGTGGAGCGCGGAACGGTGGTTCTGGTGGGAGCGACCACCGAGAATCCGTCCTTTGCGCTGAATGCGGCGCTGCTGTCCCGGTGTCAGGTTCTGGTGCTGAACCGGCTGGATGATGCGAGCCTTGAGAGCCTGCTGGAACATGCGGAAGAGGAAGTCGGCCGTCCTCTCCCGCTCGATCCGGAAGCACGGGCCAGTTTGCGGGCCATGGCGGACGGGGATGGGCGGTATCTGCTGAACATGGTCGAGCAGCTTGTGGCGCTTGATCCCTCGAAAGTGCTGACGCCGCGCGATCTGGCGGCGATCCTCTCCCGCCGGGCGATCCTGTATGACCGGGACCGCGAAGAGCATTACAACCTTATTTCCGCCCTGCACAAATCGCTGCGGGGCAGCGATCCGGATGCGGCTTTGTACTGGTTCGCGCGGATGCTGGAGGGCGGGGAGGACCCGCGCTACATCGCCCGGCGTCTGACGCGGTTTGCGGCCGAGGATGTGGGGCAGGCCGATCCCTCCGCGCTGCCGATGGCCGTGGCGGGATGGCAGACCTATGAGCGGCTGGGCTCTCCGGAAGGGGAACTGGCGCTGGCGCAGGTCGTGGTGCATCTGGCGACTGCGCCGAAATCCAATGCGGTTTATGCGGCCTATAAGGCGGCCCGGGCTCTGGCGCGGGATACCGGCAGCCTGATGCCTCCGTCGCATATTCTGAATGCGCCGACGTCCCTGATGAAGGATATCGGGTACGGCAAGGGCTATGAATACGACCACGACAGCGAAGACGCATTTTCGGGTCAGAACTACTTTCCGGAAGGGATGCCCAGAGCGTCCCTTTATCATCCCACGGACCGCGGACATGAGGGGCGTATCAGAAAACTTCTGGACATGCGGGCCGCCAAGAGGGCATCCCGCGAACCATGACAGTTACCAACCGCATCGTGACCGAGGATGAGGCCGATATTCGCCTCGACCGCTGGTTCAGACGTCACTACCCCAATCTGACGCAGGGCGCGCTCCAGAAGCTGTGCCGCAAGGGACAGATCCGCGTGGAGGGAGGCCGTGTGCAGACCAATACACGTCTGATCCCCGGACAGAGCGTTCGCATCCCGCCGCTGCCGGATGTGGACAAGCCCGCTCCGCTGCCCCCACCGGACCCGATGCTGGAGCGCGAGATCCGCAAGATGGTGATTTACGAGGACGAGCATCTGCTGGTTCTCGACAAGCCGTCCGGTCTTGCGACGCAGGGCGGTCCGGGCATTACGAAGCACGTGGACATGATGCTGGACGGCCTGCGGCCCGAGGGCGGGGATCGTCCGCGTCTGGTGCACCGCATCGACCGTGATACGTCCGGCATCCTGCTGATTGCGCGCACGCCAGGTGTGGCGGCGAAGCTTGCGGCGGCGTTCCGCGGTCGCGATGTGGAGAAGACGTACTGGGCTGTGGTTGTCGGGCGGCCTTCGCCGGAATCCGGCATCATCGACCAGCCTCTGGCCAAGATCGGTGCGGGTGGCGCGGCTCTGGTGATCGCGGCCTCACGCGATGAGGAAGACGCGGCGTCGGCCAAGACGGACTATGCGACGCTGGACGCGGCCGGAAAGAAGCTGAGCTGGCTGAAGCTGTCTCCGCTGACCGGGCGGACGCATCAGCTTCGTGTGCATACCGAATCCATCGGCACACCGATCCTTGGCGATCCGCGCTATGGCGGGAAGGCCGCGCATCCGGAAGGGTTCATCGACCGGCTGCATCTGCATGCGCGCCAGCTTGATATTCCCCATCCTGCCGGTGGGCGCCTGATCGTGACGGCCCCTCTGCCGCCGCATATGCGCGAGACGTTCCGGACGCTGGGCTTCGTGCCGGGTGAAACGCCCGCGCCCAAGCGCGTTCGGGGCAGCGGGAGCAGCAGCAAGGGCCGGGGGCCTGCGAAATGAAGAAGCTCACCGGCGGTCTGATTGCCGTCATCGTTGCTTTTGTCGGTGTGAGCGTGGCCACCCATGTCCTGATTGATCAGGATGCGCTCCGCGAGCGTGTGGCCGTGGCGCTTAGGCACCAGACCGGGCTTTCGATGCAGGTCCGTCATTCGTCGGTGCAGCTTCTGCCCTGGCCAGCCTTCGAGGCCTCCGATGTCGTTCTGACGCGCGATGGACAGACGCCGGTTCTCAAGGCCCATACGATCCATGCGGGGATTGCCATTTTCGCCCTGCTGCACCGTGAGGTGCGGTTTCAGGACGTTGTGATCGAGAAGGCGACGGTCAATCTGGTGCGCGGTTCGGATGGACAGGCCAACTGGTCCCTGACGCCGGATCGTGAGGACGAGGATGCCTCCCTGCCGGTGAAGACACGGAGCGGCCAGCGGATTCATGCGCATTGGGACCTGTCGCTGGATGGGCTGCATGTCACGCAGACCGCTGTTCTCTGGAATGACCGTCTGACCCGCACCAGCGGATCGTTCGGTCTGGATGTGCTGGATCTGGCGGGGCTGCGCAGTCCCAGTCCGTGGATCAGCCTTCAGGGAAATCATGCCGGGACGTCCTTTACGCTGCAGGGGCATATCGGCAATTTGTCGCAAATTCAGGGAACTCAACCCTGGGCGTTCAGCATCGGCACGACGCTGGGTGAGGGCGACAGGCGGGACTGGCTCAATCTGGACGGGCGGATCGGCAATCCCTCCCGGATGGAAAACGTGCTGCTGACGGCTCAGGGCGAGTGGCCCAACCTTCAGGATGCGCATCGTCTGTTCCCGCATGCCAATCTGCCGGATGTTCCGTCTCTGGGCGGAGATGTCGCGCTTAAGGGCAGCCCCGGTTCGCTGGCCGGTCTGGACGGGAGCGCGCTGCTGCACCGGCTTGTGGAGACGATGACGCCCACGCGCGTTCATCTGCATGCCGGTTCTGTCGGGCTGAGACAGGGTGCGGTCCAGAATCTCCATCTTGATGCTGCGGCTCCGGATGCGGCGCTGACGGTCACGGCGGATACGCAGTGGCGCGATACGGCGTGGCATGTGGAAGCCGGTGCCGGAACGATGCAGCAGGCGCTTACGGCCTGGCGGAATGGCCTGCAGACTGCGGTGACGCTGACGGCGGAACTGCGCAGTCAGACCACGCTCCTCTCCGGTGCGCCATCCCTCAATGCGCAGGACAAGGCCCGTGTCGCCGTTTCGGGAACGGTTGGTGCGGAGAGTGGGCATCTGGTGGCGGAAGGGAGCGGCAAAACACTCCATTTGCCGGGTGCGCTTCTGCATGATGTGAGCCTGCATGGCACGCTGGAGACACATGACCGCGAAAGCCTTTCGCTTGATGGCCTGACATTCGGCAGTCAGGAACTGTCTGTGGATGGGGCTCTGAAGGTGGTTCTGGGGCAGGGCGTGCCGCCGGTTGTGAGCGGAAACATTCATGCCGCGAACATGGATCTGGACGTGCTCAAGGGGCTCTGGCTTGAGCCGGCCCCCAAAGCTGCTGCTGCGCCGGTTGCGGCCGCTCCGAATGCGACGGAAAGCCCGTCGCAGGACGTGAAGAGCGTTCCGGCCCAGGCGGAGGAACATCCGTCCGCCGGGATCCAGAGCGCTCCGGATCCCACGCCAGTCTGGGTCAGGCGTCTGCGGGCGCAGGATCTGAACCTGCGTCTGGCGGCTGATCACGTCGTGTTTGCGGGGCGGGAGTATACCGGTCTGGCGACGCGCCTGACGCTTTCGGGCGGCCATCTGCGTCTGGACCCGATTTCCGGGCAGGCGCAGGGGCTGACGCTTTCAGGGATGGCGGAGCTGGATGCCGGTGCGCTTCCGGTTACGGGGAACGTGACGTTCCAGCCGCTTATTCTGCCGGCCGGTCTGCTGGAGACGCGGCTTGGAATGCCCCTTCTGCTTCAGGGGCCTGTGCAGGTTGTGGGGTATCTCTCGGCTCGGGGCAACAGCACTGACGAAATGCGGCAGTCGCTGGAGGGACATCTGGGCCTCTCGATGGTGGACGGCCAGGTGCAGAGCGCGCTGCTCGGGCAGATGGCAGGGTCTGCGGCCAGTGTGGTCATTGGGAAAGGGGACCGGTCGCTGCGTTGTCTGGGGCTGCATATGAGCATCGCAAACGATATGGCGCATATCGACACGCTGGGGCTCCAGTCCGGGCGCTTTTCCGTCTCCGGGAGTGGGACGGTCGGTCTTGGGACGCAGGTTCTGGATCTGCGCCTTCTGCCGGTGGTGGATTTTGAAGGCGCGGGGGCGTCCACACCCGTGGTTCTGACGGGCACGCTGGATGCGCCGCATGTCGCGCAGGACCGGGATGCGGGCGGCAATTTCCATGTAACGATCGGCGGGGATGGCAATGCTGCCGATCCATGCACGGCCGCCCTCGCTGCGTCGCGCGAGGGACAGCCGGGCCCGGCCCCCGAGGCGATCAAGGTCCATCATTCGAAAGCCGGGGACATCCTGCGGGCTCTGGGAGTTCTGCATTGAGCGGGCACAAGCGTTTCTGGAAAGTGGTTTCGGTAGTATCCGAGAACGGCCTGTTCGAACCGCGTCTGGATGGACGGCCGATCCGTCTGCCGCAGGGACGGGTTCTGGCCGTCCGGTCGTCTGCTCTGGCCGAGGCTATTGCCGGGGAGTGGGGAGGGATTGCGGAAAATGCGTCCTTCACGCCTGATGCGCTGCCCCTGACCCGGATCGCCGGGACGATGATCGAGAGGATCGTGCCGGATCCGCGGGCAGCACGGGACATGCTCCTCGGACTCGCGGTGGATGACGGACTCTGTTATTGCGAAGACGGGATCGGGCCGGTTGCGAAGCAGGTTTTTGCCTGGCTTTCGGGTTACGGGATCCACCCGAGTGTAACCGATGGTCTCATGCCGGTCGTACAGCAGGAGGGATATCTGGACGCTTTGGCCCAGTTGCTGGCAGGGCGGGACGATCTGGAGCTTGCGGTTCTGGGCGTTCTGGCACAGGCGACGGGCAGCCTGCTTCTGGCGCTTGGGGTCGTGGGAGGGGCTGTCAGCCTCGTGGATACGGTTCTCTGGGCCAATCACGACGAAAAGTCCCAGCTTGCGACATGGGGGCAAGATGAGGAACTCGTCCGCACGATGGAAAATCGCGAGAAGGATATTCTCGATGCGGGACTGTTCCTGACACTGGGGCGCAAGGTTTCGATCTGAGAGGAAAATGCCCTGAATGGGGCATGATCTTGCCATATTCGGGGATCATTGAAGGCCCTGTCATGTGACAGAACGAGATGATTGGTGACTCGCCCCCGCCGGGGCCCGGGCGCTATTTCCGGTTCTGTCGAATACTGTCAGAGTCGAGGAAATTATGTCTGTATCCGTTCGTAAGCCCCTGCTGCGTCACATGGGTACCCGTATCGTGAAAACCTGCTCCATAGGAGCTTGGCTTTTTCTGGCTGCGACACCGCTGATCGTAGTGGTGTGCGCCATTCACGGCTGATTTTCCGGTTATTAAGGCAATAAAAAAGCCCGGTTTCCGTGAGGAAAGCCGGGCTTTTTCGTAACCGGAACTGCCGGTCAGGCTTCTCCGTTATCCGGGACCATGATGCTGACGGTCGCGGTGGCGGCAATCCCCTCTTCACGGCCCGTAAAGCCCAGGCGCTCGGAGGTCGTGGCTTTGACCGAGATGCGGCTGATGCTAACTTTCAGCAGATCGGCAAGACGCTGACGCATGGTTTCGGCATGGGGGCCGATCTTGGGGCGTTCGCAGATCAGCGTGACGTCGGCGTTCACGAGAAATCCGCCGCGCTCGCGGATGCGTTCGCCAGCGTGGATCAGGAAGCGTGCCGAGTCCATGTCCTTCCATTCATTGTCGGAAGGCGGGAAATGGCGGCCGATATCGCCTTCAGCCAGTGCACCGTAAATGGCATCGCACAGCGTGTGGATGCCGACATCGGCGTCGGAATGCCCGGCGAGGCCCTTCGTATGGGGCACCTCGATACCACACAGGATCAGCTTGCGGCCTTCCTCGAAGGCATGGACGTCATAGCCCAGTCCGACGCGGGGCAGCAGGTTCCGGTCAATCACACCTTCAAGACGCATCAGGTCCTCCGCAACAGTCAGTTTGATATTGTCTTCCGACCCCTGAACGATCGCCACCGGATGGCCTGCCTGTTCGAGCAGGGCGGCGTCGTCGGTGCGGGCATCGCGCAGGGTACGGTGAAGTTCGAGCAGGGTGCCGAAGCGGAAGCCCTGCGGGGTCTGGGCACGCCACAGTCCGTCCCGCGGGACGGTGTCGACGATGATGCCGTCGGTGGCCTTCTTGATCGTGTCGATGACGGCGACGGCCGGGATCACGCCCTCATGGGTTTTCAGCGCGTTGATGACGTTTTGTACGACGTCTGCCGGGACGCAGGGGCGGGCGCCGTCATGAACCAGCACCAGATCGGGCGGCTCGGGGAGGGCAGCAAGGGCTTCGAGGCCGTTGCGCACGCTGTCATGGCGTTCCGTACCGCCGCTGACGGGCGGCAAAACGTCCAGCCCTTTCAGGCTGTCGGCCAGCAGGGGATCGTCCCCAACCGGCAGCAGCACGTCCACATGCGGCAGGAGGGCTTCGGCGGCTCTGCGGATGACGGGTTTGCCCCGCAGCATCCGGAACTGCTTGGAAGAAGTGTCCCCGTTCGGCGAGGACGCATCGAAGCGCCGGCCACGACCGGCAGCGAGAAGAAGGGCAGCGATACGCATGGGGGAGGAATGGGCCGGGACGGCAGGGACGTCAAGGTCGCGCTGCTGTCCGCGCCGTTCTGCGCAGGTTCCCGGCACGGCCTGTCAGTGGATCAGCGTGCTGTCGTGGGGGCTGTCGAGGCTGAACACGGGGATGCTGACGTCGAAGCGATGGCCCGAACGCGGCTCCAGCATATGATAGGTGCCGTGCATGAATCCCGAGGGCGTGGTCAGCATTGCGCCGGATGTGTAGTCGAACTGTTCCTGCGGGGCGATCACCGGCTGTTCGCCGACGACGCCATCGCCATGGACATGCTCCTTGCGGCCCAGTCCATCCACGATTTCCCAACTCCGGGACAGGAGCTGGAAGGTGTCTTTCCGCTCGTTCTCGATGCTGATGTGATAGGCCCAGGCGTACTGGTGGTCTTCAGGATGGGACTGGTCGTCCAGCCAGAAGGTCCGGACCGTGACTGTCACGTCGTCCGTTGTTTTGCTGAAGCATGGTGCAGTTTCCATGGCTTCGGCGAGTGCCGTTTCGGGGTCGGCATGGAGAAGGGGGTGGGATGACTTGTCAGGCATAATGCCATTGTAAAGCCATCCCGCCCTTTTGTCAGGAAAACTTATGCAAGGGCCGCAACTGCTGCGGCACCGCGCTTCAGATCGTCGATCAGGTCTGCAGGATCTTCGAGGCCGACGGAGAGGCGAATGGCTCCGTCTGTGATGCCCAGACGCGCGCGTTCATCTTCGCTGACGCGCATATGGGTCGTCGTGGCGGGATGCGTTGCAAGGCTGCGGGCGTCGCCGAGATTGTTGGAAATCGCGATGACCTTGAAGGCATTCATGAAGGCGAATGCGCCTTCACGGCCCTTGTCCACCACGAACGCCACCATGGAGCCGCCATTGCTCATCTGTGCTTTGGCAAGTTCATACTGCGGATGGTCGGCGCGGCCCGGATAGCGGACCTGAACGACGCCCGGTAGTTCGGCCAGCGCATCGGCGACGGCAGCGGCATTGCGGGCCATGGCGTCCGTCCGGAGCTGGAGCGTTTCCAGACCCTTGAGCAGAACCCAGGCGTTGAACGGCGAGAGGGCATTGCCGGTATTGCGGGTGTAGGGCTGAAGCGTCTCGTTGATCCATGCGCTGGACCCGAGCACTGCGCCGCCAAGAACACGGCCCTGACCGTCGATATGTTTCGTACAGGAATAGACGATCACATCGGCGCCCAGCTTGAGCGGGGATTGTCCAAGCGGTGTTGCGAACACGTTATCCACGATCAGCAGGCCGCCAGCCTTGTGCGTCAGTTCGGCCACGCGCGCGATGTCGAGGACGTCGAGCATCGGGTTGGACGGGCTTTCGATCAGAACCGCAGCCGTCGGCTTGGAAAGAGCGCGCTCCCAGGCGTCGTAATCCGTGCCGTCCACCAGTTCGGTCTCGATGCCGTAGCGGGGCAGGAGGTTGGTGACGATCCAGTAGCAGGAGCCGAAAATGGCGCGGGAGGCCACGACGCGGTCTCCGGCTTTTACATGCGACAGGATAGCCGAGGAGACGGCGCCCATGCCGGTTGCGGTGGCAACGCAGGCTTCAGCACCCTCGAGGAGTGCGAGGCGCTCCTGAAGTGTATCGACGGTTGGGTTGCCGAAGCGGGAATACTGGAAATGCTGGACGTCGCCCGTGAAGGTTGCGGCGGCCTGTTCAGCACTGTCATAGACGAAGCCGGAGGTCAGGAAGAGGGCTTCCGAGGTCTCGCCGAATTCTGTGCGGTTCGGGGCTTCGTGCAGGAGGCGCGTGGCGGTGCGCCAGTTTTCTGTAGACATGATGTGTCCCTCCATAAAACGCCCTGCTGAACAGGACGCATGTGGCGGGCCGTGGAAGTCCTGGGAATCGTTCGATAACGACGCAGGGCCTCTTTAGCGCAATTCTTTAACCTCGCCGCAAGCCGGCCGCTCAAATCACGAGGGTCAGTTACGTCGGAGCGTTTCTGACA
This sequence comes from Gluconobacter albidus, assembly GCF_002005485.1. Lineage (NCBI taxonomy): Bacteria > Pseudomonadati > Pseudomonadota > Alphaproteobacteria > Acetobacterales > Acetobacteraceae > Gluconobacter > Gluconobacter albidus. The sequence continues at coordinate 567,630 of NZ_CP014689.1, forward strand.
GCCGGACTATGGGCTGTATTTCGGTTTTGCGTCAACACCCTGAAGTTCGGGTAGGGTGGATTGCGGAAGAAAGGCAGAGCAGCTATGCTCGACGCCGAGTGCGGGCGTAGTTCAATGGTAGAACGGCAGCTTCCCAAGCTGCATACGGGGGTTCGATTCCCCTCGCCCGCTCCAGACCTTCCAGAAAAAACAGCAGTTATTTGGGCATCGGCGGGGCGCTGAGCGTGTCCTGATATTCCTTGCCGTTCCAGATCCAGCGGTCGTTCGGGCTGACCAGAAGGTCGTGCATGCCTTTATGGCGTGTGGGCAGGACGGAAATATCGCCGTTCACCGAGTCCAGAACCGTGTTCCAGGTATCGTTGTGCTTCAGATAGACCGAGGTGGTACAGCCTGCGGAGCCGCAGAGGCGGGCAGATTGGAGCTGTACGAACAGGGCTTCGTCATTCTTGCCGGACGAGAGCGATGCGGAACCGACGAGCACAACCGGCTGATCGTGATGCTTGGCCGCGTCCTGCAGGTCGTCTTCGTTCAGTTTGCGGGCATCTTCATCCAACTTCGTTCCCGGATGCGCCGTGAGAATGACGGGGGCTGCACCGGCATTGGCAGGCTGCGCGGCGTGACGCGTATGGTGATGGTTTTTGCCGGTGGCGGCATCCGCACAGGACAACGCTGCGGGGAGCATGACGGACAGGGCCAGAACTGCCACTCGGCGGGAAAGAATCTGCTGGATCGACATAAGACCTATCATAACACGAAATTGAAGACGGGCATCTGTGAAGGTTCTGATGTCATTCATGACGCAGCGTGACCACGAGCACGTCCCGATAAGCCGGCTGAGATGGATCGACAGGCTGCACCGCTGTAACGCCGTGATAGACGCGGTGATCGTCCACGATGGCGGCATCGAGCGGATTGATGAGGGTAAAGGACCCCAGCGGTTCCTTTCGCATGTCGTGGATGGTGGTGACGCCCTGTTCCACGTTGTGACGGGCAACCATGAGGACCAGAACCCAGTCCACACCGTCGCGGTGCAGGCCCTCAGGTGTGGGGCGTCCTTCATTGCCGGGACGGGCCTCAATGCGGAACTGATGCACCTCGACATGCCAGGACGGGGGCTTTTCCGTCGGTGGCGTCAGGGCATCCGCGATCGTGCTGATGGTGCGGATTGCGGCTGTCATGGCGGGATGGGATGCTGTCGAATCCGCCACGGCCGGAAACCAGCGCTCAACGCCGCCATTGAGCAGGTTGTAGTCCCGGCTCTGGTAATGGGGCTGATGTTTTTTGCGTGTGATGGTCTCGCCCGAGACGGCAAAGGTCGCATAGCGGCGACGGCGGTAACGGCCGCCATCCGCCATGTAACGGTCAAGGCCCAGATGGTTCCAGCTCTCGGCGAAGCCCTGCCAGTCGGTCAGGCCTTCATGTTCGAGCAGCGGGCGTGTGGTCTGGGCCTGAAGGAAGGCGAACCCTTTTTCCAGCAGGGTGTCTTCGATGCCGGTCAGAACCCTGTCAAAGGGCGGGGAGAGATCGGTGGGGCTCATGAATCCTCGGAACAGGGGACGCAGGGTCTGGGGACACTACGTTCCACATTCCCCCTTTGACAGGGTTCTGAAAAGGGTTTTCAGCCCCCCAGATCAGGTTTGACCGGAGAAAGATGCTCGCGGAGCGTGCTGCAGGCCGTCGGTGTGACGCCCAGAATGCCCGCGAGATGCTGACGGTACAGGCCTTCGTGGATCAGGCGCGCGGCCAGACCCGAGAGCAGACCGCCCCCGAAACTGCGCTTGGCGTCCAGCATACCCCAGCCGTTATAGTCCCCGAGGGCCACGACAGCGCCACGATCGTTATAAGCGAACGGGGCAGGGGTCTTGCCGGCGATGATGTCCGGCAGGGCGCGTCCGATATACTGACCCTGCTGGCGTGCGGCCTGTGCCGTGGGTGCAATCGGCGCGGCGTCGATGCGGGAGCAGTCACCGATCGCGAAGACGGACGGGTCCTGCGTGGTCTGAAGCGTCGTGGTGACGCCAAGCTGGCCTGAGCGACCGCGTTCCAGACCTTCGAGAAGGTTCGTGGCATCCGAAGCGCGCACGCCAGCTGCCCAGACGCGGAGGCTGGCGGGGATATGTTCGCCGGATTTGAGGCTGAAACCCGTTTCGTCCGCACCGACGACCATGGCTTCGGTTCGCACGGAAATCCCGAGCTTTTCGAGCTGGCGTGCGGCGGCCGAGGAGACGGCTTCAGGGAAGGCCGGAAGGATGCGTGGTCCGGTTTCGATCAGCACGGCGTTCAGCAGGGATTTGCGAACGGCAGGACCCAGACCGCGGGCGTCGTCAATGGACTTGCACAGCTCGGCAATGAGCTGGACGCCCGTTGCACCGCCGCCGACGATGCCGACGGAGAGCTTTTCGCCAGCCGTCCGGGCCTTCTGGACCGCTTCGCGGAAGGTTGCGAACAGGGCATCGGCATCGTTCAGGCTGTCAATGAACATGCAGTGATCGACAATGCCGGGAATGCCGAAATCATTCGCGCGCGAGCCGAGGGCCACCACCAGATAGTCGTAGGGCAGCGTGGCGCCGGTATCGAGCGAGACTGTCTTGCTGTCGCGGTTGACCGTCGTGGGGCTGCCCTGGACGAAGGTGAAGCCGAATTTGGCTGCTGTTTCAGTAAAGGGGATGCAGTTGCCCTGATGCTGCATGGTACCTGCAGCGAATTCGTGAAGGGCCGGTTTCCAGTAATGGACGGGGCTGCGATCAACGAGTGTCAGGGAAATATTCTGGTGACGGCCCAGAGCCGCAGCGGCTTCAAGCCCACCGACGCCACCGCCAAGAACAAGCACGCGAGCTGCAGCAGACATGGACATTTTCCTTATATCAGGTGCGAAACGGCACCCGGTTTTGCGAGCGCCTGAAGTGTATCAACAACAGATTTTGCTATCGACAGAGGCGGGGACGCACAAGCCCCGCTCTCGCTGACGTGTTGGATGCGTTTAGCTGCGGTAGGAGCCATTGATGTCGATGTAGCCATGCGTCAGATCGCAGGTCCAGACACGGGCCTCGCCGTCACCGAGGCCGAGATCGACGACGATTTCGATTTCCTGACCCTTCATGTGGGCAACCACCGGGGCTTCGTCATAATTCTCGACGACGCCACCTTCTCTGGCGATCCACGTGCCACCGATGGCGACGGAAAGCCGGTCGCGATCTGCTGGTTCGCCGCTTTTTCCAACGGCCATGACCACACGGCCCCAGTTGGCGTCCTCGCCCGCGATGGCGGTTTTTACGAGGGGGGAATTGGCGATGCAGAGCGCGATACGGTGGGCGGAAAGGTTGCTTTCAGCGCCCGTGACGCCGATGCGGACGAGCTTTGTTGCCCCTTCGCCGTCGCGGACCACCATGAGCGCGAGCTCCAGCAGGAGGTCGTTCAGCGCAAGGGTAAACTCGGCGAGAGCGGGGTCGTTGATGTCGTCGATCTCGGGATTGTCAGCCAGTCCGGTGGCGAACAGCATCAGCATGTCCGATGTGGACGTGTCCGAATCGACGGTGATGGCGTTGAAACTCTGGGAACAGCCCGAGGCCAGCAGGGACTGAAGGATGTTCTGCGGCAGTTTCGCGTCGGTTGCGACATAGGCCAGCATCGTGGCCATGTCGGGAGCGACCATCCCCGAACCCTTGGCGATGCCCTGAATGCGGACGGGCGTTCCGGCAATCGTCACGTCACGGCGTGCGGCCTTGGGGAAGGTGTCCGTCGTCATGATGGCGCGGGCGGCATCGGCCCAGCCGTTTTCGTCCAGCCCGGCCTTGGCGGCGGGGAGGGCCCCGATGATGCGGTCCTGGGGGAGTTTTTCGCCGATCACGCCCGTGGACGCGAGAAAGACGTCCTGCGGGGGGCAGTCCAGAAGCCGTGCGGTGGCGTCAGCGCAATCTGCGCAGGCCTGAATTCCGGCGCGACCGGTAAAGACGTTCGCGTTGCCTGCATTGACGAGCAGGGCGCGGGCATAGGGGGTTGTCAGCGCGGTCCGGCACCAGAGCACCGGGGCGCCGGGGCAGGCGTTTTTGGTGTAGACGCCTGCCGCGACCGTGCCGGGGACGAATTCCGCCAGCATCAGGTCCGTACGACCCTGATAGCGGATGCCCGCGGCGACGGCGGAAAGCCGCACGCCCGCAATCGTTGCAAGGTCCGGCAGCGGACGAGCGAGCGGAGAGACGGGGAGCGGCTTTGCCATGGTCTTACTTCTTTGCAGGTGCGGCAGCCGGCGCTGCGTCCGGAATGACCTTGCCCTGTGCGTCGTAGTGAACGACCTTCACTTGGGATTCGGCGTTCTGTACGATGTCACGCACCTTGTCGCGGATCAGTTCCTGACGGACCTGGTCGTGGACCTGATCGAATGTCGGAATCGGGGCCGTGCGGGTCGCGAGAACCTGGATCACGTGCCAGCCGTACTGGGTGTGAACAGGGGTCTGGGAGATCGTGTTCGGCTTCATGGCGAAGGCGGCAGCAGAGAAAGCAGGCAGCATGTCGGCCTTCTTGAACCAGCCGAGATCGCCACCATTTGCGCCAGCCGAACCCTTGTCCTTGGAAAGCTGTGCGGCGAGCTTGCCGAAATCAGCACCCTTGTTGAGCTGGGCGATGATGTCCTTGGCCTGCGCTTCGCTGTCCACGAGGATGTGGCGGGCGTGGATCTCTTCTTCCGGCTTCTTGTTCGCATAATGCGTCTGGTAGAAGTCGTGCAGTGTGGAATCGGTGACCAGCGGGCCGACCTTTTCTTCGAGATAGGCGTTCTGCAGGGCGTTCGCGGCAGCGGCGTCCATGGCAGCCTTCACGTCCGGCTTGCGGCTCAGGCCTTCCTTGTCGGCGGCGATCTGAACGGCCTTCTGGTCAACGAGCTGGTTGACGATCAGCGGGATCAGAACGGACGGCTGGATCTGCCGGGCCTGGGGCGGGAGGTTGCCGGCAGCGCGCTGCACGTCACCGAGTGTGATCTTCGAGCCGTTGACGGTCGCGATCAGCATGTCCGGGTTGGCTGCAGGAGCAGGAGCTGCCGCAGGAGCCGTTGCGACCGGAGCGGGAGCAGGGGCGGCGAAAGCCGTCGATGCAGCAACCGATGTGCCGGCCAGGAGGGCTGCGAGAGCGAAAGTGGAGCGGGAAAGCCGCATGTGGGACTACCTCGGATATGACCTGAGAATAAGGATGGCCTGCACCATGACAAAGGCTGGTCCGCCCTGCAAGGGTGCGGTCCGTTACCATTCCTTCACGAGGGTGTCGTATGGGGCACGGGCTGCGGGCTGGATGTGACACTGCGATGACAATGCGGACATTTCCTCAAGGTTCTCTGCGGCCTCTCCATTGACCCTACGCGGCCCCGGTCCTATTTCCAGCAGACGTGAAAATCCTGACGGCACGGTGTGCGGGTCTTTCCGCTTCTGGAAAGATCTGGCGTTCCGGGCCATCGGCATCTCAAGGTTCAGCATGTTCGCACGCCTCGCCCGCGCCCTTTTCGGTTCTGCCAACGATCGCACGCTCAAGGCGTATCAGCGCCGTGTGCCCGAGATCAATGCACTGGAGCCTGCGGTCCAGGCTCTCTCTGACGAGCAGCTCCGACAGAAAACGGTCGAGTTCAGGGAGCGGCTTGAGAAAGGCGAAACCCTTGATGGCCTGCTGGCGGAAGCCTTTGCGGTCTGCCGTGAGGCGTCGCGCCGGGTTCTGGGCAAGCGTCATTTTGATGTGCAGCTCATTGGCGGCATGGTCCTGCATGGCGGTCGGATCGCGGAAATGCGGACGGGCGAGGGCAAGACCCTTGTGGCAACGCTTGCGGTCTATCTGAACGCGCTGAGCGGCAAGGGTGTGCATGTCGTTACGGTCAATGATTATCTTGCACGCCGTGACGCCGAGGAAATGTCTGTTCTGTACAGCTTCCTCGGGCTGACGACGGGTGTGATCATCCCAAACCTGTCCGACGGTGAGCGTCGCGAGGCCTATGCGGCGGACATCACCTACGGCACGAACAACGAGTTCGGCTTCGACTATCTGCGCGACAATATGAAATATTCGCTCGCGGATATGGTGCAGCGTCCGTTCAACCACGCGATCGTGGACGAGGTGGACAGCATCCTGATCGACGAGGCGCGGACCCCGCTCATCATTTCCGGTCCGGCGGATGACAGCTCCGACCTGTATCGCTCTGTCGATGATGTGGTCGTGAAGCTCGTTGAAGAGCCTGACGTCTACGACAAGGACGAGAAGCTGCGTTCGGTCACGCTGACCGAAGAAGGGTCGCACCGTGTCGAAGAGCTTCTGGCGCAGGCCGGGGTGCTTCAGGAAGGCGGCCTTTACGACATTCACAACGTGGCGGTGGTTCATCACGTCCAGCAGTCCCTGCGGGCGCATACGCTGTTCACGCGGGATGTGGATTACATCGTCCGTGAGGGCAAGGTCGTCATCATCGACGAGTTCACCGGTCGTATGATGGACGGGCGCCGCTATTCGGATGGTCTGCATCAGGCGCTGGAAGCCAAGGAGCATGTGGAGATCCAGCAGGAGAACCAGACGCTCGCCTCCATCACGTTCCAGAACTATTTCCGCCTCTATCCGAAGCTGTCGGGCATGACCGGTACGGCCATGACCGAGGCTGACGAGTTCGCGGAAATCTATCATCTCGACGTGGTGGAAATCCCGACGAACCTGCCGGTGCAGCGGATCGACACGGATGACGAGGTCTATCTGACGGCAGCGGAAAAATTCAATGCCGTGGCCGATCTGATCCGCGATATCCACAAGACGGGCCAGCCCATTCTCGTGGGCACGACGTCCATCGAGAAGAGCGAATACCTCTCCCATATCCTCACGCAGCGCGGCATTCCGCATAACGTGCTCAATGCCCGGCAGCATGAGAAGGAAGCCATCATCGTTGCCCAGGCGGGTGCGCCGGGTGCGATCACGATTGCGACCAACATGGCCGGTCGCGGAACCGACATCAAACTGGGTGGCAATATCGAGATGCTGGTGAAGGCCAGTATCGAGCATGTTGAAGACGAAGCACAGCGTACGGCTGTCGAGCAGGATATCCGGGAGAGCATCGAGGAGCATCACGAAGAGGTTCACAAGGCGGGTGGTCTGTATGTGATCGGCACCGAACGCCATGAGAGCCGCCGTGTGGACAACCAGCTTCGAGGCCGTTCGGGCCGTCAGGGCGATCCGGGCAACTCGCGCTTCTTCCTGTCGCTTGAAGATGACCTGATCCGCATTTTCGCCAGCGACCGGATGGGCGCGATGATGCAGAAGATGGGCCTCAAGGAAGGCGAGGCGATTGTTCATCCCTGGCTGAACAAGGCTCTGGAAAAGGCGCAGAAGCGGGTTGAAGCGCGCAATTTCGACATGCGCAAGAACACGCTCAAATATGATGACGTCATGAATGACCAGCGCAAGGAGGTTTATGCCCAGCGCCGCGAATACATGGCGACGGAAGATCTGTCGGGTGTGATCGCCGAACTGCGCGAGCACACGATCGAGGATCTGGTCCACGCCCATATTCCCGAAAAATCTTTTGCCGAGGCCTGGGATACGGAAGGGCTGGCGAAAGACGTCTCCCGCATTCTGAACCTGGATCTGCCGATCGCGGACTGGGCGAAGGAAGACGGTATGGATTCCGAAGGCGTGATCGAGCGCATTCAGGCCGAAGCCGCGAAGGCGCAGGCAGCGCGGACGGCTAATATGGGCCCCGAGCTAATGCGCCTGATCGAAAAACAGGTCGTGCTCACGACATTCGATGCGGTCTGGAAAGAGCATCTGCATGGGCTGGACCAGCTCCGTCAGGGCATTGGTCTGCGGGCTTACGGGCAGCGTGATCCGCTGAACGAGTACAAGCAGGAAGCCTTCCAGATGTTCACGGCGATGCTTGACGACATGCGGGTCCGCGTAACGGAGACGATGTGCCGCATTCAGGCCGTATCCGAGCCGCCGCCGTTCCCGGTCATCAACACCGAGACGTCCGGCCCGTCCGAAGAACCTGCTGGTCTGTTCGCGCAGGGCACTACGGGTTCGGAAATTCCGGCATCCCTGCCTGTCCGGGAGCCGATGACGGTCTTTCCGTCCGCGGCGCCGATGTCACGTCCGCAGCCCGTGCCGGTTGGGGAAGAGCCTGATGCGGCGACGCTTCAGCGCTGGTATGCGGAGACGCCGCGAAACGCCCTTTGCCCGTGTGGATCGGGTCTGAAGTTCAAACACTGTCATGGCAGGCTCGCCTGAGCCTCTGACGCGACGATAGAGGAAGGAGCGACCGATGGCCGGTCATTCACAGTTCAAGAACATCATGCACCGCAAGGGTGCGCAGGATGCCAAGCGGGCCAAGCAGTTCGCCAAGGTGCTGCGTGAAATTACGGTTGCGGTGCGCTCGGGTCTGCCCGAAGCCGCCTCCAACCCCCGTCTGCGTGCGGCGCTGTCCATGGCGCGTGAAGTCAACATGCCCAAGGACAATGTCGAGCGCGCCATCAAGAAGGCGTCTGGCACCGCAGGTGGCGATGATTACGTCGAAGTCCGTTACGAGGGCTACGGCCCCGCGGGTGTTGCGATCATCGTTGAAGGGCTGACGGACAACCGCAACCGGACGGCGGGCGAAGTGCGTGCGGCGTTTTCCAAGCATGGCGGTTCGATGGGTGAGACGAACTCGGTGTCGTTCATGTTCCAGCGCCTGGGCGTCATCAGCTATCCGCTGGATGTGGCCTCGGAAGACGAAATGCTGGAAGCTGCGATCGAAGCCGGTGCGGATAATGCCGTCACCACGGAAGACGGTCATGAAGTCACCTGCGAGATGGAAAATTTCTTCGCTGTCCGCGATGCGCTTGAAAGCCGCTTTGGTGAACCGAAGTCTTCCAAGCTCGACTGGCGTCCGGAAAACAGCGTGACGCTGGATGAGGACAAGGCGCGTTCGGTCATGAAGCTGATCGACGTGCTGGAAGACAATGACGACGTTCAGGCCGTCTACGCCAATTTCGACATTCCTGACGACGTGGCCGAGGCGCTGGCTGCTTGATCCGCCTGATGGGCATTGACCCCGGCCTGCGCTTCATGGGCTGGGGCATCATCGACGTGGACGGCAATCACCTGAAGCATGTGGCATCCGGGGTGATCGGGACCGATGGGTCCGAATCCGTGCCGCTGCGTCTGTGCGAGCTGCATGGCGCGCTTAAAAAGCTGATCCGCGAATACGCACCCGCCGAGGCGGCTGTTGAGGAGACCTATGTGAACCGTAACGGCTCCTCAACGCTCAAGCTCGGCTACGCGCGTGGGGTAGCTCTGCTGACGCCAGCCTATGAAGGGCTTCCGGTTGCGGAATACGGGGCGATGACGGTCAAGAAGTCCGTGGTCGGAACCGGGTCTGCAACCAAGGAGCAGGTGACGATGATGGTGAAGCGGCTTCTGCCGGGTGCCGAGATCCGCAAGGCCGATGCGTCCGATGCGCTGGCCGTTGCGATCTGTCATGCGCATCACCGGGCCAGCGCGGCGCATGTGGTGGCAGGGAAGCGCATGGCATGATCGGGCAACTGACCGGACTTGTCGGACAGATCGAGGGCGAGCGCTGCATCGTTGACGTCAATGGCGTGGGATATGTGGTTTCGGCCTCGACCCGCACACTGGCGGCACTGCCTCAGCCACCTTCCGTGGCACGCGTGCTGATCGAGACGATCGTGCGCGAGGATGCCATCCAGCTTTTTGGCTTTGCGACCACGGATGAGCGGGACTGGTTCCGTCTGCTGACGACCGTGCAGGGCGTGGGCGCGAAAGTGGCGCTGGCGATCCTCTCGGCGAACAGTCCGGGCGAATTGTTGCTGGCGATCAATGCTGGAGACAAAGGCTCACTGACGCGGGCTGCGGGCGTGGGGCCGCGTCTGGCGGATCGTATTCTGAGCGAATTGCGCAACAAGGTTGCGAAAATGCCGGGCGGGGGCGGGACCGTATCCGCACCCGGGATTGTCTCTGGGCCGAGTGTCGAGAACGATGCGCTGCTGGCGCTGGCGGGGCTCGGGTTCCGCCGGGCCGAGGCGTGGCCTGTTCTGAGCAAGGTACTGGCCGAGAACGAGAATGCGACGCTTGATCTGGCAATCCGTCTGAGCCTGAAGGATCTCGCGCGATGAGTGACACCTACCGCGAAACCGATCCGGCCCGTCAGCCTGAGGATACGGGCGAGGGCAGTCTGCGGCCTGAAACGCTTGCGGACTTTACGGGCCAGAAAGCCAGCCGCGAAAATCTTGCCATCTTCATCGAGGCCGCACGGGCACGTGGAGAGGCGCTGGATCATGTATTGCTGCACGGACCGCCGGGCCTGGGCAAGACGACGCTGGCGCAGATCGTTGCGCGGGAACTGGGTGTGGGATTCCGGGCAACATCCGGGCCGGTCATCCAGCGGGCGGGCGATCTGGCGGCGATCCTGACGAATCTCCAGCCACGTGACGTGCTGTTCATTGACGAAATCCATCGTCTTCAGCCGGCGATCGAGGAAGTCCTCTATCCGGCGATGGAAGATTTCCAGCTCGATCTGATTATCGGCGAAGGCCCGGCTGCGCGGTCCGTACGGATTGATCTGGCGCCGTTCACGCTTGTGGCCGCGACCACACGGGCGGGATTGCTGGCGACACCTCTGCGGGACCGGTTCGGGATTCCTCTGAGGCTGGTATTCTATACGCCGGAAGAACTGCGGGCGATCGTCTCGCGCGGGGCTCTGAAGCTCGGGATGCGTCTGACGGACGATGGGGCGGAAGAAATCGCCCGTCGTTCGCGCGGCACGCCTCGGATTGCGGGGCGTCTGCTGCGCCGCGTGCGGGATTTTGCGCTGGTCTCGAAGCATGCGGTCGTGGACCGTGCGCTGGCCGATGCGGCTCTGGGGCGGCTTGAAGTTGACGAGCGAGGCCTGGATGCAATGGACCGGCGCTATCTGAAGCGGATTGCCGAACATCATCATGGCGGCCCGGTGGGGGTGGAAACGCTGGCGGCAGGGCTTGCCGAAGCGCGCGATACGCTGGAAGACGTGATCGAGCCTTACCTGATCCAGGAAGGGCTTGTTCTCAGAACGGCGCGTGGGCGGATGCTGGGTGAGGCCGGATGGCGTCATCTGGGTCTGAACCCGCCCGCGAGCCAGGTGGACCTGCTTTCCACGCTGGAGCAGGACGATTCCGCGCCCTGAAAGTCCCTGAACACGGTTCGCGGGATGGGCGCACCATGACTGGAGAGACAGTATGGCCACGCACAAGATCAGGTTCCGGGTTTACTACGAAGACACCGATGCGGGGGGTATCGTTTATCACGCACGCTATCTGGGCTTTGCCGAGCGTGCGCGGAGCGAGGCGATGCGGGATGCGGACGCGTCCGTGACGGAGCTTCTGAACGATTTCGGCTTGGTCTTCGTCGTGCGTCAGGCGGCGATCCGGTATCGCTCGCCACTCCGACTCGATGACGAGATGGAAATCGAGACGGCCTTGGACGCCATGACGCCGACGCGGCTGAAACTTTGTCAGACTGTCCGGAATTATTCCGGAGGTGGCGAAACGGCTACGGTTATCGACGTGGAACTGGCCTGTCTGAGTGCCGTTGACATGAAACCTGCCAAAATTCCGCCTCGCTGGCGTGATGCAGTGAGAAAACTGGAGGCAGGAGAGGTCTGACCCACTTTCCTGTTTCCGCGTGAAGTGCAATGGAGAGTCCTGACCCGCAAGGGACAGGATCTGTACAGGAGAGAACAGTGGATCATGAGGTAAGTTCGAGTGCGCTTGGGGCGGTCGGTGCGACCGGTCTTTCGCCTCTGGACCTGTTCCTGCACGCCTCCATCGTTGTAAAGCTGGTGATGCTGGGTCTGCTGCTGTGCAGCGCCGGCGTATGGGCGATCATTGCGGAAAAAATCATTCTCATCCGTCGCGTCAACCGCGAGGCGACGGAATTCGAGGACCGTTTCTGGTCGGGCGGATCGCTCGACGATCTCTACGAATCCGACGGTGCGCGCCCGACACATCCGATGGCGGCCGTATTCGGCGCAGCCATGGGCGAATGGCGCCGTTCCGCCCGGATCGGCGGCATCGACCTGTCGCGGGGCGGCGTGCGCGAGCGCGTGGACCGCGCCATCGACATCACCGTCATGCGTGAGAACGACCGCCTGACGCGCCGCCTGATCTTCCTGGCGACGATCGGCCCGGTGGCACCGTTTGTCGGCCTTTTCGGAACGGTCTGGGGCATCATGCATTCCTTCGCGTCCATCGCGCAGATGCACAACACGAACCTTTCCGTCGTGGCGCCGGGTATTTCCGAAGCCCTGTTCGCAACGGCCATTGGTCTCGTGACCGCCATTCCGGCCTATATCGCCTATAACGGCCTGAGCAACTCGTTCGAGAAGTTCACGGACCGCATGGAAGCCTTCGGCACCGAGTTCGCGGCCATCCTGTCGCGTCAGTCCGAGGAACGTGCGGACGATACGACCGGCGGGAAGGCCTGAACCATGGGGATGTCTGCGGGAGGACGGGCTGGAGGAGGCGGACGCCGCAAGCGTCGGCCCGCCTCGGAAATCAACGTCACGCCACTGGTGGACGTCATGCTGGTGCTGCTCATCATTTTCATGGTGACGGCGCCGATGCTGACCAGTGGCGTCAATGTGGATCTGCCGAAAACGGATGCCAGCCCGGTCAATTCGGATTCCAAGCCGATTACCGTGTCTCTACGGACGGATGGCTCGCTTTATCTGGGCGACCAGCAGGTCACGTCCGATCAATTGATTGACCAGCTCAAGGCGCAGTCGCAGAACGATCCGACCCACCGCATCTTTGTTCGCGCCGATGCCCATATCGACTATGGACAGGTGATGCAGGTCATGGGGCAGATCACGTCGGGCGGCTTCACGCATGTTGCGCTTCTCGCGCAGCAGCCCCAGAGCGGCCAGTAAGAGGCGCCTGCCGTGGTCCGTCCACGCCGCTCTGACAACAGGCGCTTTCGTCATGCGCTTTACGGATCAGCCGCCATTCATCTGGGGCTGATCGCGTATCTGATTGTTCAAATTCCGCCGCCGCCCCCCCCCGAACCGCCTGAGCCACCGACGGTGCAGATGGAATTCGAGCAGGCTGGTCCGCCGACTCACCCGGTCAAGGCCGATCATCCGGCCCCTGCGCCCGCTCCGGCCCCTGCACCCGTGAAGAACGAGGCCCCTCCGTCTCCGACGCCGCCTCTGAAGGCGCCGACGGAAGAGCCGCCTCCGCCGCCTCCGCCACCCCAGCCTGTGCCGCCTCCGCCGGAGACGCCGCCCCAGAAGCTGCCGGACATCAAGCTTCCGCCGAAAATGACGGATGAGTCCCCGCAGCCTGTGCCGGCATCACCGCCCACGCCGTCACCGCCGTCGAAATCGACGATGGTCGCGCCGCCGAGTCCGCAGACCCAGAAGGCCGACAAGCTGCCCGATATGCCGAAGTTCTCGCATATGACGCAGCCGAACGCGGCAAAGAAGACGGAAGCGGACAGTCATTCGCTGCTGGCGACGCTGGATAATTTCCGCGCCGACCAGAAGCAGACCCATGCGCCGACCGCAAAGGCCAATCCGCCCCAGGGTGGTGCGCCGAACGGGGGTGGTGTGCCGAATGGTGACATCACCAAGTCGCTGTCCATGGCGGATCAGAAAGCCATCGGCGGTTCTGTGCGCCGTTGCTACACCGAAGATACCGAGGCACGGAACTATGCGAGCTTTGTTGCGCATATGGTCGTGACCGTCGATGCGACCGGTGAGGCGCGGATTGTCAAATTTGCGCCTGATACGGCTGCGAAAATGGCTTCCGACCCGTCTTACCGCGTTCTGGCGGAGCGGGCGCGGGATGCGGTGCTGAGCCCCACCTGTGCCCATCTGCCCATTCCCTCCAAGATGCTTGGTCAGACGCATGAGTTGCGTTTTGTCTTCAGGCCGTAATCCACGAGGAAGTCTCATGTCCTTCATTCCCGATACCGACGCCGAGGCCCTGAGCGCGCTGTTTTCGCGCCGCTCCGTTCTGGGAGCCACTGCTGCTGGTGGTCTCCTGGCAACGCCTCTGGCGGCTTTTGCGCAGTCTGCTGGGGCTTCTGGCCCAGGCGAAGCTGAAATTACCGTCGATCAGGCCCGTCAGGAGCCGATCCCCATCGTCATCCCGAATTTCGGGGCGGGTCTGGGTGAGCAGATTTCCGGTGTCATCACGTCCGATCTGAACGGCACCGGCCTGTTCAAGGTCATGAGCGGCAACGTGCCGCCGGGCTCTACACCGGATTTCAGCGCGCTCAAGGCACAGGGTGCCCGTGCGGCCGTGGCCGGTCAGGCGATCGGTTCAGGCAGCGTGCGCGTTGAGATGCGTCTGTGGGATGTGCTTTCCGGCCAGCAGCTTCAGGGCACGGCCTATACGGCTTCGACGTCCAACTGGCGCCGCATCGCGCACATCATTGCTGATGTGATCTATGAGCGGATGCTGGGCGAGAAGGGCTATTTCGATACTCGCATCGCCTATATCGCCCGCACCGGCCCGCGCCATCACCAGATCACGCGTCTGGCCCTGATGGATCAGGATGGCGCCAACGAGCGGATGCTGACGAATGGTGAGTGGCTGACGCTGACGCCGCGCTTCAACCCGGTGCGCGACCAGATTGCGTTCATGTCCTACGCCAACAACCGTCCGCGCGTGTATCTGTTCGATCTGGCGTCCGGTCGTCAGCAGATTCTGGGTGAGTTCGCGGGCATTTCTTTTGCGCCGCGCTTTTCGCCGACCGGTGGCTCTGTCGTGCTGTCCGCCACGCGTGGCAGCGGCTCGGACATTTTCGTGGTCGATCTGGCCTCGCGTGCGAAGCGGCAGATCACCAATTCCAATGGCGCAATCGACACCAGCCCGTGCTTCAGCCCGGATGGTAGCCAGATCGTGTTCAACTCGGACCGGGGTGGCAGCCCGCAGCTCTACATCATGAGTGCGTCGGGTGGTCCGGCGAAGCGGATTTCCTATGGCACCGGCCAGTATGGTTCGCCGGTCTGGTCCCCGCGTGGAGATCTGATCGCCTTTACCCGTATCGGCGGCGGAGGCTTTTCGCTCGGTGTGATGAACCCGGATGGTAGCGGTGAACGCATCCTGACGCAGGGCTTTACGGTTGATAGCGCGACGTTCTGCCCCAATGGCCGCGTGCTGGCGTTCTGCCGTCAGAGTGCGGCAGGTGCGGGTGGCGCGGGCTTTGCATCGGGGATCGGGACGATCGACATTACGGGCTTTAACGAGCGTCCGATCCGGACCTCGACGGGTGCGTCTGATCCGGCCTGGTCGCCGCGCAACGGCTAAGGTTACTGTTCCGTGCTTCCGGTCCGGGAGCACGGATTTGCAAAAGGGCGGGGAACCCTTTTTCCTGTGAGGCGTCGCAAGGACTGCTTGAACAGGAGAATTCCCCATGTCCCTTCAGGAGACACGGCAGTGGCGTCCGCTGCTGCATTATGCCCCGGCCCGGAACTGGATGAATGATCCGAACGGGCCGATCCTGATTGATGGTGTGTATCACCTCTTTTACCAGCACAATCCGGTCGAGCCCGTTATGGGCTATATTTCCTGGGGCCATGCCACCAGCCGTGATCTGCTGCACTGGCAGGAAGAACCAATTGCGCTGCCGTCCACACCGCAGGAGCAGATATATTCCGGCACGGTCATTTATGACCGGGACAATCGGAGCGGGCTTGGGACGGCCGAAAATCCTCCGTTTCTGGCACTTTACACCAGCGTGTTCCGCGACATGCCGGGCGAGCAGGAAGACGGCACCCAGGCGGTTTCGGTTGCGGTCAGTCTGGATCGGGGAGCGAACTGGACCCGCTACGCTCACAATCCGGTTCTGACGCTCGATCCGGTGTCCCGGAATTTCCGGGACCCGGCACTGTGCTGGTATGAAGAGGGCGGATACTGGGTGTTGACGGCGGTCGAGGCCGAACAGCAGGTGGTCAAGCTCTTCCGCTCCACCGATTTTCTGCACTGGGAATTCCTCAGTGACTTTCGCCCGCCCGGCTATCATACGCCGGAAATGCTGTGGGAAGTGCCGGTTCTGGCGCGGCTCCCGATTGAGGGCGAGGCAGGGCGCTCTGGATGGGTGATGATCGTCAGCGTCAATCCTGGTGGTCTGACTGGCGGATCGGGGACGTTCTATTACGTGGGAGATTTCGACGGCACCGTCTTTACGCCCGAAGAGCATCCGGCCGCCACAGATGATCCGTGGCAGTATCGCTGGATGGATTATGGACCGGACAATTATGCGATTGTCTGCTTCGCCGGAACCGCCACGCCCGTCAGCATCGGTTGGATGGGCAACTGGAACTACGCCAACCAGACTCCGACGGCTCCCTGGCGCGGGCAGATGACGCTTCCGGCGCATCTGTCTCTTGCGCGGCAGGGGGATGGCTCGCTTTTGATGAAGCAGAAGCCCGTCAGTCTTGGCGCTCCGATCGAAGTCTTTGCTGCCAGTGAAATCCGTCCGGAAGTGGGAACGCCCTGGAGGCTTCCGGACAGCGTTGCGGACTGTACGGATTTCGCGGATGCGGTTCTTGATCTCCAACTGGCTATTGATCCTGCAGGGGACGTGGTGGTGCTGACCGTGGCGGCGACGGAGGATGGCAGGTTCGGAACCGAGATCCTCTACGATCCTGCGCGGCAGGAACTGGTCGTGGATCGCAGTCGGTCAGGCGTTGCCGTGCCGAATGCGGCCTTCACGACACGGCATGTGGCGCCTCTCTCCCCGCAGGACGGATCTGTTTGTCTGCGGGTCATTGTGGACCGGAGTTCGGTCGAGATTTTCGCTGCTGACGGACTCGTCAGGATGACGGAGGTGGTCTTTCCCCTTCCATATGCCACGACTGTAACGCTGGGCAGCTACGCAGGCAGCGCATGTTTCAGGAGCGTGAAAGCCCGCTGGTTTCGATGATGTGGCAGAATTCTGCCACATTTCTCAGAATAGCTGTGACATTTATGCCGAAATTTCTGGTTCCGAATATGAATCGAACTTTTCACATTTAACCGGCGTTAACACGACACTTGACCGGTGATTCGAGTCATGAGTATGGGCGCTTATGGCCACTGATTTTCAGGGTCGGCATGCAGGGATCGGAACCGATTCCTGTCTGTTCCGAACAGGAAAGAGGTGGTCCGGAATAACGCGGCATTTTCCGCATTCGGTTCCCGCTGTGGGGCCGTTCTCAGGATTGAGACACATGAAGTTCAAGGTATTTGGCGCGCTTGGTCTGGCGCTTGTTCTCGCAGCCTGTTCCAACGGCAACACCAACAAGGGTGACAGCAACGGCGCAGGCGCCGTCGCTCAGGAAGCTGGCCCGACGCCCGGCAGCGAAGCCGATCTGGTTGCCAATGTCGGCGACCGCGTCTTCTACGAGTTGAACCAGTCTCAGCTCTCTGAAGAAGCCCGCGCTACGCTGGACAAGCAGGCTGCATGGCTCGCCAAGTATCCGCAGGTCAGCATCCAGGTTGCTGGCAACTGCGATGACCGCGGCACGGAAGAGTACAACATTGCTCTCGGCCAGCGTCGTGCAAACGCAGCCCGTGACTATCTGGTCGCCAAGGGCGTGAGCGCTTCGCGCATCACCACGATCTCCTACGGCAAGGACCGTCCGACCGCCGATGGCGACGACGAGCAGGCCTGGGCACAGAACCGTAACGCCATCACGTCTGTTCGCTGAACCGACGTTTCAGGCCTGACGGACTGGGATGATGAGCGGCCGGGGGATTATCCCCCGGCCGTTTCTGTTTTATGACTGGGCCATGTTGCGCGCATGACCCGCCTGCGTGCCCGTGAGTGCGAGTTTGTCTCAGGAGATCCGTTATGGTGCTGTCCCGTTCCCTGCGTGCCGTCTTTCTGGGCACGGCTTTTTCCGTCCTGTCGCCCGTCCTTCCGGCTGTGGCGCAGGATGCGCCGGATAGCGGAGAAATTTCTTCACGCGAGGCGATTGCTTTGCAGGATCAGATTGCCTCCCTGCGCCAGCAACTCTCACAGGTTCAGAATGGCGGCGGCCTGAGTGCCCCCAGTGCGACGGCCGCGGCTCCGGTTTCGGTGGGTGACGGCAACCTGACGGCGCAGCTTCTGGAACGCGTTTCGGCTCTGGAAGAGCAGAACCGCCAGATGCGTGGCGAACTGGATCAGCTAAGCAACTCCGTCCGCGACAATCAGGCCAATGTGTCCAAGCAGATTTCGGATATGCAGTTTGCCTCCCAGAGCGGTGGGGCGGCGGCCTCTGCCCCTGCATCTGCAAAGGCTCCGGCCGCTGCCGAGGATAAGGCTTCTGCAGCTACTCCGGACGCTGCCGAGCAGCCAAAGACCGCTCTGGATGCGCTGAAGGTCGGCAATGCGTCCCTCAGATCCGGGAACTACACGGATGCGGAGAGCAATGCGCGTTTTGCTGTGAAAACTGCCCATAGCGTATCCGGCAAAGTGGATGCCCAGTTTCTTCTGGCGCAGTCTCTGGCAGGGCAGAAGCAGTATCGTCAGTCTGCGGTCGCGTATTATGACGCCTATACGAAGGCTCCGAAGTCCCAGAAAGCTCAGGATTCTCTTCTGGGCGTTGCGGCTTCGATGCTGGCGCTGGGTGACAAGAGTTCGGCGTGTCAGGCTCTGGACAAGCTGAAATCGGAATTCCCAACCCCTGCGCCGCGGGTAAAGACCGCCGAGACCACGTTCCGGAGCCGTGCGGCCTGTCACTGAACGTCGCGCCGCAGAAAATCGGGGTCGCCCATCCTGTTGGGGAATGTGAATTCCGTGACCTGATGTCTGGCCTCGGCTCCTGGCCTCCGGACACCGCAGACGCGCCGGTTGCTCTCGCCGTTTCGGGAGGCGCTGACTCCATGGCGCTCGCGTTTCTGGCGCGGCGCTGGCGACGTAATGTCGTGGCATTCGTGGTGGATCACGCCCTGCGGCCTGAGTCGGCTGACGAAGCCCGGCTGACGGTTGAACGGCTTGCCGTCATGAATGTGACAGCCCGCCTCCTGACGCTTGCACCCTTCCCGAAAGGCCGATTGCAGGAACGGGCGCGACACGCCCGGTTCGAGGCGCTGGAAGCCGCCTGCGTGGCAGCAGGGTGTCTGGATCTGCTTGTTGCGCATCATGCAGGCGATCAGGACGAAACCATCTGGATGCGAAGTCTGCGTGCGAGTGGACCTCTGGGGCTGGGTGGTATTCAGCCCAGTGCCGTGCGGGGGCGCATCAGGCTGCTGCGTCCGCTCCTGACCCTCGATCCCGCGCGTCTGAGGCTGACTTTGAAAGTCGCCGGTCTGCCATGGATCGAAGATCCATCGAACGCCAACCGGCGGTTCGAGCGGGTACGCTGGCGTCAGGACCTGACGCCTGAGCAGAGACTGGATGCCCACGCCCTGCATCTCACGGCCCGGCAGGCGCGCCAGAATCTGGAAGCAGAACTGGCCGAAAATCTTGCATCCCATGCAGTCTGGCATCCTGAGGGATGGGTTTTCCTGAAGAAGGCCGGGATGAACGAAGAGACCCTGTCGGTTCTGATCCGGCTGGTTTCGGGAAATGCCTACCGTCCGGCGAGGGAGGCTGTGCGCCTCTTGCTGAAAAATGGATGTGGCACTCTGTCCGGAGTGCATGTTCAGCCGGCTGGCCGGTTTGGCGAGGGGGTGATCCTGGTGCGGGAAGAGAGAGCTCTTGGTGCGCCGGTTGCGGCACGAAAGGGGTGTGTCTGGGACGGGCGTTGGCGTTTTCTGACGCAGGAGGTTCAGGAAGGCAGTGTAATCGGGCCACTTCAGGATGCCGTTCATGGACTGGATCTGCGGAGGCTGGGTCTTCCCTATGCCGCCGCCCGCTGTCTTCCGGGCGTGTGGTATGAAGGGCGGCTGATTTTGTCGCCGCAGATAGGGCAAATGCCGGGCACAGCCGATTTTGTCTGGGCCGCCACAGTCCCTGCGACGGGAGAAAATCATCTCATGACGTAAAAAGCGCCTCAAAAACGCAAGAAATGCGTTTTCCTGCCCTTGATGGGGTAGGATCGTGGACGCGGAGGCTTATGTTATGGAGTCAACGCAGAATGTGACCGGTCGGCCAGTTGTGACGGGTGATCCCCTACTGCATCTGACGGAACAGTCTGAAGGACGACAGAGAGCGAGATGAACAATTTAGGCCGTAACGTCGCGATCTGGGCGGTCATCATCGTGGTCGGAATGGCAGTGCTGACAGCCTTCCAGCCCGGTGGCGGACAGCATGCAGCCCAGCAGATCGCCTATTCCGATTTCATTCATGACGTGGACCAGCATCAGGTCCGTTCCGTTGTGATCCAGGAGCAGAATGTCTCCGGGACCCTGACGAACGGGACGTCTTTCGAGACCTATGCGCCACTTGATCCGAGCCTTCCGGGCCGCCTGACCTCTGCCGGCGTCGAAGTGACTGCCAAGCCGATGGACAGCGGAGAAAGCCCGATTCTGCGTTATGCGAGCGCCTATCTTCCGGTTCTGCTTCTGGTCGGACTTTGCTTCATGGTCTTCCGTCAGATGCAGGGCGGTGGTGGCCGGGCCATGGGTTTTGGCAAATCCCGCGCCAAGCTGCTGACCGAAAAGACTGGTCGTGTGACGTTTGAAGACGTTGCCGGCATCGACGAAGCGAAATCCGAGCTTCAGGAAATCGTCGAATTCCTTCGCGATCCGCAAAAATTCACCCGCCTGGGCGGCAAGATCCCCAAGGGTGCTCTTCTGGTCGGACCTCCGGGTACGGGTAAGACGCTTCTGGCGCGCGCTATTGCGGGCGAAGCCAACGTTCCGTTCTTCACGATTTCCGGTTCGGACTTTGTGGAAATGTTTGTCGGCGTCGGTGCGTCCCGTGTGCGTGACATGTTCGAACAGGGTAAGAAGTCTGCACCTTGCATCATCTTCATCGACGAAATCGACGCTGTGGGCCGCCATCGTGGTGCGGGCCTCGGGGGCGGTAACGACGAGCGTGAGCAGACCCTCAACCAGATGCTGGTCGAGATGGACGGTTTCGAGAGCAATGAAGGCGTGATCCTGATTGCAGCGACCAACCGTCCGGACGTTCTGGATCCGGCTCTGCTGCGTCCGGGTCGCTTCGACCGTCAGGTCGTGGTGCCGAACCCCGATGTGGCCGGTCGTGAAAAGATCCTGCGTGTTCACATGAAGAAAGTGCCCCTGTCTTCAGATGTGGACCCGAAGGTCATTGCGCGTGGAACACCGGGCTTTTCGGGTGCGGATCTGTCCAATCTCGTGAACGAAGGTGCGCTGATGGCGGCGCGTCAGGGTCGCCGAACAGTTGGTATGGCGCAGTTCGAGGAAGCTAAGGACAAGGTCATGATGGGGGCGGAGCGCCGTTCCATGGTTATGACCGAAGACGAAAAGCGCTCAACCGCCTATCACGAATCCGGACATGCCATCTGCGCGATCTTCACCCCTGGTAGTGATCCGATCCACAAGGCAACCATTGTGCCGCGTGGTCGGGCCCTGGGTCTGGTCATGACCCTGCCGGAGAAGGACAATATCTCTTACAGTCGCAAGTGGTGCCTGGCCCGTCTGGTTATCGCCATGGGTGGCCGTGTTGCTGAAGAAATCATTTTCGGACGTGAGGAAGTCAGCGCAGGCGCATCGGGCGACATCAAGAGTGCGACGGATCTCGCGCGCCGCATGGTCACCGAATGGGGCATGAGCGACACGCTTGGTATGATCGCCTATGGGGATAACGGACAGGAAGTGTTCCTGGGTCACTCCGTGACGCAGAACAAGAACATTTCTGAAGAAACCGCCCGTGAGATCGACAAGGAAGTCAAGGCTCTGATCGATACGGCCTATAAGCAGGCCCATGATCTGCTGACGACGCGCCTTGATGATCTGCATCGCCTGACCGCAGCTCTTCTGGAATATGAGACGCTGACGGGTGACGATGTCGGTCGCATCATGCGCGGTGAAGCCATCGAGCGGACGGCGGATGACGAACAGATGCCTGACAACCGTCGTGCTTCTGTTCCGACCACACGTCCCGGCGCGTTTGATCCGGCGCCTCAGGCGGGCTAATCAGGCAGCCAATCGCACCAACGGGCGCGTCATCGAGGAGATTATCCCCGGTGCCGCGCCTTTTTTATTTCTGGCAGACAGGCAGGATTTTTCATTATGGCCACCAAGAGGTCTCTGTTCGGTACTGACGGCATCCGTGGAACGGCCAATACCGCGCCCATGACGGTTGAGATCGCGCAGAGACTGGGGCAGGCGGCCGGCCTGTATTTCATGCGCAGCCAGAATCGCCGGCACAGCGTTGTTTTGGGCAAGGACACGCGTCTTTCCGGCTATATGCTGGAATGTGCTCTGGTTGCCGGTTTTCTCTCGGCCGGGATGGACGTCATTCTGGTCGGTCCGCTGCCCACTCCTGCCATTGCCATGCTGACACGTTCTCTCCGGGCCGATCTTGGGGTCATGGTCTCAGCGTCCCATAATCCCTTCACCGACAATGGCATCAAGCTGTTTGGGCCGGACGGTTTCAAGCTGTCGGACGAGGTTGAAGGCGAAATCGAGGACCTGATGGCTCAGGATCTTTCGGCCCGGTTGGCTTCGCCCGAACGGATTGGGCGCGCTTCACGTCTGACGGATGCGGCTGGTCGTTATATCGAGAATGCAAAGGCGTCTTTCCCGCGTGGATTGCGTCTGGACGGCCTGAAGATTGTCATTGATTGCGCCAACGGTTCAGCATATCGGGTAGCGCCCAAGGCGTTGTGGGAACTGGGTGCGGAAGTCATCAAGATCGGCTGTGAGCCGGACGGCCTGAATATTAATGATGGCGTGGGGTCCACCCATCCGGAAACGCTTTGTGCGGCGGTTCGGGAGCATGGTGCGGATTTCGGCATTGCTCTGGATGGCGATGCGGATCGCGTCCTGATTGCAGATGAAAACGGCGATCTTGTTGATGGTGACCAGATTATTGGTCTGATCGCTTCCTTCTGGAAGCAGCATGACCGGTTGCGTGGCAACACGGTGGTCACGACTGTCATGTCCAATATGGGGCTGGAGAAAGCTCTGGCAGAAAAGGGTCTTGAGCTTCAGCGGACATCGGTTGGTGACCGGTATGTTGTGGAGCGGATGCGCGAGATTGGGGCCAATCTTGGGGGGGAGCAGTCCGGACATATGGTGCTGTCGGATTATGCCACGACGGGAGATGGCCTGATCGCTGCGCTGCAGGTTCTAGCCGTATCTGTGGAAACCAAGCGATCGGCCAGTGCAATCTGCCGTTTTTTCACGCCGTATCCCCAGCTCCTGAAAAACGTCCGTTATTCAGGAGCCAGCCCGATGGGCAGCCCGGACCTTGCTGCGGCAAAGGCCTGGGCGGATGAACGCCTGGCCGGGAGTGGCCGTCTTGTTCTGCGGGCCAGCGGAACGGAACCGCTGATCCGCGTCATGGTCGAAGCGGAAGATGAAGCGCTCGTCCATGAAGTGGTGGATCATGTCTGCGATGTCATTCGCGCCATTGCCCATGCATGACTGTGCCTGACGCCGTCCTTCATATGCGTCAGGGGCTGACGTCCTGACCCTGGAGGGTCAGACGGCGGCTTCCACGATGGGGGCGGCGACCTGGGAGGGCAGGCTTGCGAGGGAAACCGTTTCGACAACATCGTCTTCCCGCAGGATGTAACCACGACCCCAGACCGTGGCAATCAGGTTGCCTGCGCCAACATTCTGCAGCTTCCGGCGCAGTTTGCAGATGAAGACGTCAATGATCTTCATTTCCGGCTCGTCGATGCCGCCATAAAGGTGATTGAGGAACGCGTCCTTGGTCAGGACGGACCCTTTACGGATCACCAGCAGTTCCAGAATGGCATATTCCTTGCCCGTCAGGTGCAGTGCGCCCCCATCGACAGTGACATTTTTGCCGTTCAGATCCAGCTCCAGATTACCTACCCGCAGCTTCGGTTCGGCAAAGCCCCGGGAGCGCCGCATGACGGCCTGAAGACGTGCGACCAGTTCGCCTGCGTCATAGGGTTTCGTCATGTAATCGTCGGCGCCCATGGAGAAGGCCCGGATCTTGGCCTGAGAGCGGAGCAGGGCCGACAGAACAAGGATCGGCGTCGTGATACGCGCAGCCCGGACACGCCGGATTACTTCATATCCTTCCAGATCGTTCAGCATCAGTTCGAGCACAACCACGTCATAGTCGTAGTGACGCAGCATCTCGATGGCCTCTTCGCCAGAGGGCGTATGATCAACGGTAAAGGACGCGTTACGCAGGGTCTGGGATAACGTGGCGGCGGCGGACTGATCGCTATCGACAAGAAGGATACGCATGTTTCAACTCCCGGCTTGGTGAACCAATGGTTACTACCCAAGGTTGTGCCTGTCGATAGATATGGATCAAAAATCGTAAAAATGTCATTATTATTCTCGTTAAAGGGGAACATTAAGCTCATCTTAACGATGGGGTTGTAGGGTTGGGAGATCGGAATAATCCGCAGAAAACGGTCAGAAACTGCCACTATGAGCGATTACGCCAAACTGCTTGAAAAGCTCACGAACTTCACGTGTGACTGGGTTGTAGGAAGCGTGAAGGACGTTGTGGGTCTCTGCATGACCGTTATTGGACTCGATGGATTCATCACGATCGGAGATCGAGTCGCGGTTAAGGCGCGTGATGGCCGCCTAGTACAATCAGAGGTTGTTGGATTTCAGGGGGATGTTGCGCGGCTGATGTCTTTTGGTGCGCTGGATGGAATTGGGCCGGGTTGCGAGGCCAGAATTCCTCTCAGTCGTCAAAGCGGCGGCCTGGGTATCAATTCGAGCTGGCTGGGACGCGTGGTGGATCCGCTGGGGCAGCCGATTGATGAAAAAGGGCCTCTGTGGCCGGCGAGCAAACGTCAGGCGATCCAGTGTCCGCCGCCCAACGCGGCAAGCCGGGCGCGGCTGGGAGAGAGAATTGATCTTGGGGTGCGGGCTCTTGATGCGTTTGCGACGTGTCGTCGTGGCCAGAGGCTTGGACTTTTCGCCGGGTCGGGTGTTGGAAAATCAACCCTGCTTTCCATGCTCGCACGCGGGGCGGAGTGTGACGTTGCCGTGATTTCTCTGGTGGGCGAGCGGGGACGTGAAGTCCGTGAATTCATTGAGGACGATCTGGGCCCTGAAGGATTGGCACGAAGTGTCCTGGTGATCGCAACATCGGACTCACCGCCGTTGATGCGTCGTGAAGCGGCCCTGTCTGCCATGGCGATTGCGGAATATTTCCGGGACCAGGGTAAGTCGGTTCTGCTTCTGATGGACAGCGTGACCCGGTTTTGTATGGCTCTGCGTGAAATCGGTCTGTCTGCGGGCGAACCTCCTGCAACCCGTGGTTATCCACCTTCCGTGTTTGCCGAACTACCTCGGCTTCTGGAACGGGCAGGGCCGGGATATCCCGATCAGGGGATGATTACGGCGCTCTTTACTGTTCTGGTGGAGGGTGACGATCAGAATGAGCCGGTTGCGGATGCGGTGCGCGGCATTCTGGATGGTCATATCATTCTGGACCGCAAGATCGGTGAGCAGGGACGTTATCCCGCGATTGACGTCCTTCGTTCACTGTCCCGTACGGTTCCGGGATGCAATTCCCCTGAGGAAAATGCCATGACGCAACGCGCGCGTGCGGCGATGGCGACCTATCAGCGTATGGCGGACATGATCCGGCTGGGGGCTTACAAGCCAGGCACGGATCGCGAGGTTGACGAGGCCATCGCATTGATGCCCAGACTGAACCAGTTCCTGTCTCAGGGGCGGAACGAGCGTTCTACGCGTGCGGAGGCTTTTGAACAGCTCGCACAGATCATGCAGACGGTTCCGCAAACTACTCCATTGAATGCGGCATGAAGGATCCATCAGAATGGAACAGTCACCCCTTGACACCCTCATTACCCTGCGTGAGCAGGAGCTTGATCTTGTCGAAAGACGCTTCGCGGAGGCCGTCGCACGTGAGACGGCTGCGGAAGAAAAGCTGTCAGCTGCTCAGGAAGAGATCCTGAACGAGCAGCGGATCGCATCCAGCCCCACCGCAGGAGATGGCGCCGTAGAAGCCTTTAGTCGCTGGCTTCCTGTTGGGCGACAGGCTGTTGCGCAGGCGCAGGAACGTTGCCGGGAGGCCGCGCTGGATCGGGAAACCGTGCGTTCCGCACTGATCATTGCCAGAGCTGCCATGGAAGCCGTCAAAACCCTTCGCGAAGAACAGAAGGAAGAAGAGCGGCTGGCGGAACTCAGAAAAGAGCAGAACACACTGGACGAACTTGCCGTTCGCCAGTTCAGTCAGTCCTGAGCGTCGTCCTGTCTGAGGAGTGCGGTCTCGATCTGAGGGGCTGTGCCGATCAGGGCGCAGGCCACGGGATGGGTGCTATCGCGGACAAAGGCCAGAACAAGGTCGGGATCGCTGGGAAAGAGGTCGCTTTGAAGCGTGGTAACAGGCGTCATTTCGCCTGTGTGTGACGCGTTGTGGGCTGCGTGGGCGAGAATACGGGACACGGCTTTTTCAAGAGCCGGAAGAAGCACTGTGTGAGGGGCATCATGGTTTGCGGCATGTGTCGCAGCGAGTTCATCCCAGCCTGCTCTGGTGACGAAGGCGGGAATACCATCGGATGGCGTCTCCCGCTCGGCACGCAGAAGGGTGCCGGACTGGGCCATGCCGAGGATATCCAGAGCAGGGAGTAGTGCGGGGTCGAGTTTAATGGGCATTCGGATCTTTTTCGGAGACTGAAGCGGCCATGTGATCCTGCGGAACACATGGCCGCTGTTTCGTATTAGTGTGGTGGATTGCCCATGGCCTGCATCAGGGCCGTAACCTGTTCGGGCTGGGCCTTGAAGAGCGCGACATTGGCGGGATTGGGGCTTGGCATTCCGGCAGGAAGCTGGCCATTGCTGGCGGCAAGAGTCATGCCGAAGGCTGTCATGCCCATCACAAAGCTTTCCGGCGTAAACCCATGGCTTTGCAGGACGGGCGCAAGCCCGGGGATCTGACTGATGCGGCTGATTGTGTCGGCCAGCCCTGTGCCGTGCGAATTGGGGGGCTGAATGTTTCGGGCCTGAAGTTCGGCGATCGTTGCTGCGGCACGGGTCATGAAGTCGGGCGGCAGAGGGTATTGCATGGCGCGCTCCGTATCGGCGCGGACCTGCGGTGGAATCTGTGGAGTCTGCTGCGGTGTTCCCTGAAGCGGTACGCTGCCGTCGATCTGGGTCTGGCTCGTGGTGCCACCCTGAACCGGATAGCCGGGTTGAGCGTAGGTCTGCGCCTGTGCGGCCAGAGGCAGCATTGCGACGGAGACGAAAAGGCCCGCAAGCCCTGTCATGCGGAAAAATGTCATGCCTGCACCCATTCTCCAGCGCGCATCAGCGGCACGCGATTGCCGTTCTTGAGCCCATCAAGATCGATTTTGTCCGAACCGATCATCCAGTCAATGTGGATGAGGGAATCGTTCACGCCCCGCTCCAGAAGTTCTTCCGGCGTCAGACCTTCGATATCGACCATGCACTTCGTGTAGGCTTGGCCGAGTGCGATATGGCTGGATGCATTCTCATCGAACAATGTATTGCGATACAGGATCTTGCTGGCCGAAATGGGCGATGAATGCGGCACGAGGGCAACTTCGCCAATCCGGGCAGCGCCTTCATCGGTATCGAGGATCCGCTTGAGCACGTCCTCACCCTGACTGGCTTTTGCTTCGACAATGCGGCCGTTTTCGAAACGCACCGAGATATCATCTATCAGAGTGCCCTGATGGAACAGCGGCTTGGTGCTGCTGACCTGGCCGTTGACCTTGCTGCGATGCGGGGTCGTGAAGATTTCCTCGGTCGGGATATTCGGGTTGCAGACGATGCCATTTCCGGATTTTTCCGAGCCACCCGCCCAAAGATGTCCGTCCGCGAGGCCGACGGTCAGATCCGTGCCTGGGCCGCTGAAATGCAGGGCATCGAAGCGGCTCTCGTTCATGAATTTCGCCCGGGCATGCAGCGCGGCGTTATGGACGTTCCATTCGGCGACAGGATCGGCCATGTCCACGCGAGACGCCTTGAAAATGCCGTCCCACAGAGCCGCGAGCGCCTCTTCAGGGGGCAGATCCGGGAAGACCTGTTCGGCCCAGGCCGGTGTGGCACAGGCAATAATGTTCCAGTTCACGGCGAACTGGGTAATGATTTCCATCGCCGGACGGTTGGCTTTGGAGCTGGCACGATTGGCGCGTGCGATGCGTTCGGGGTCCTGTCCTTTGAGTAGCGTCGGGTTGGCGCCGGTAATGGCCATGCGGGCGGCGCCTTCACGGAACGCACGCGCCATGCCATCGGCCAGCCATGTGGGGGCAACGTCGAAGGCGTCGTCCGGGGCGTGGATGAAACGTGCGAGTGTGGTTTCATCATCCGCGTACAGGGTCGTCACCAGTGAGGCACCGGCCTTGTAAGCATGTTCCGTGACGCGTCGGACCAGTGCAACGGCGGTAAGGGGCGCGGTGATGAGGAGCTGCTGGCCCGGTTTGATGTTCAGGCCAACGCGGACGGCGACCTCGCCCAGACGGTCGAGCAGTTGTTCGTGCGAAAAGGTGGAGGGAGCGGACACGTTGGACTCTTTCGCAGTGATCATTCTGACTTTCATGGTGTGCCCTGTCGCGTGGAAGTGCAAGAGAGCAGCGCGTGAGGTGACAGGGCTTTGAGGGCGCAGTATCGTGCCGGACATGAAACCCGGACTTCACATTTTCGCTGATCCTGGCATGCCTGACCAGCGGCCTTTCGATGTAGCCGTTGTCATGCCCAGCCTGCTGCGGCCTACTATTGTCCGGGCGGTCCAGTCCATTTTCCGACAGAGGGGGGATCTGCGGGTGCAGATCATGATCGGTCTGGACCGGGCACCGGAAGAGGGTGCGGACGATCTGTTTCAGCGCGCGATCGAAGGGCGGCCACCGGGCTGGGCCGTCGAAGTGCTCTGGCCCGGCTATTCGACGTCGCAACGGCATGACGGGTTTGGGCGCGCGAAGGACGGTGGCGTGTTGCGCAGCGTGCTCAGCCAGCTTTCGAATGCACCGCGTATTGCCTATCTCGACGACGACAACTGGTGGGCGCCCGATCATCTGTCCTCCCTCCTGTCGGCCATCGACGGTCATGACTGGGCGTGGGCGGGCCGTTGGTTTGTGCATCCGCAGACACAAAAACCCATTTGTGAGGATCAGTGGGAGTCGGTCGGGATCGGGGGCGGGATCTTCCGCGAACGTTATGGCGGGTTCGTGGATCCGAACTGCCTGATGCTCGACCGGACACGGGTGCCGAACGTCCTGGACGTTTGGAATCAGCCTCTGGCCGGGGATGAAACTCAGATGACGGCGGACCGCAGTGTTTTCAATGCGTTGATGGACCGACCGGGGAAGCCGACCAGGCAATATACCGCATATTACGTTCTGACCGAGACAGATGGCCTGCATCCGACGCGCTTACGCTTGATGGGGTCGACCTGGGACAAGGCTTCTGCTGAGGAAGATTACGGGGAAGCCGTTCAGGCTTCCTGATGCAGAAAAGCCGATGCGGGGACGAACCCTGCACCGGCTTTTCTGCGGCGTTCGTTACATGGAACGGATCGTATTGCGGCGCGGCGGACGGCGCTGGCGGTCGGACTGGGCGTCCGGATTGGCAGCTTTGGCGGCTTTTTCGCGCGCGATGGTACGCAGTTCGGTTTCCAGCTCGCGAATGCGGCGCTGAATGCTTTCCTTCAGCGTCGGAGACGTGTGGGACTTCATGGAAGCGATCGTTTCCTTGAGGTCCCGAAGCTGCTTTTCCTTTTCGGCCTGATTGCGGCGAATAGGCTGGTTGTCGGACATCTGTCCTTGAAATGCACGCATGTATTCGGTCTTTCCGCATGAAACATCCACAGGCCTCCCGTTCACCCGGAGGGTGGTGGGATGGAGCGCGCAGAAACGCGCCCGTCTGGCCCTGTCTGGCTCATGATTATGGGGGACGGAATATTACCGTCCGGTTAATTCAGGACCGGGGAGAGAGAATGTCCCGCAAAACGTCTGTCAGGCGGGTGCAGGCTTCGTCCGTTCCGATCGAGATACGCAGCCAGTCCTGGATGCGCGGGGTTGAGAGATGCCGGACAAGGATCGCACGCTCGCGCAGTGCTGCGGCGATGGCTCCGGCCTTGTGCTCCGGGTGGTGCACAAGAATGAAATTGGCACAGGACGGCAGGACTTGGAAGCCAAGATTTTGCAGGTCCGGGACCAGACGGTCACGGCTGGCAACTGTGCGCGTCGTGATGTCCGTAAGCCAGTCGGTATCCTGGATCGCGGCGATGGCCCCGGCCTGGGCCGGGCGGGAGAGGGGGTAGGAATTGAAACTGTCCTTGACGCGGATGAGACCCTCGATCAGTTCCGGGGAGCCAATCGCAAAACCCACACGCAGTCCTGCCAGAGCATAGGACTTTGACAGCGTCTGGACCACCAGAAGATTGTCATGACGATGTGTCAGTTCAATGGCAGATCGGGCACCGAAATCAACATAGGCTTCGTCAATGATGACGGTCCGGTCCGGAAAGCGGTTCAGGAGGGTTTCGATCTGCTCCAGCGGCAGGGCGATTCCCGTATTGGCATTCGGATTGGCAACGGCAATGCCGCCGCATTCGCCGGTATAGGCGTCGATGTCGATCGTGAAATCGTCATTGAGCGGGATGTGGCGGAACGGCTGTTCGAACAGGCCGCAATAAACCGGATAAAAGCCGTAGGTCACGTCCGAGAACAGGACCGGCGCGTCGTCATGGAACAGCGCGCGGAAAGCATGGGCCAGCACTTCGTCGGAACCGTTGCCGACGAAAACGCGGTCGGTGGTGGTTCCGAACCGGGTGGCGATGGTGTCCCGCAGGTCTGCTGCTGTCGGGTCCGGATAAAGGCGCAGGTCGTCAGAGGCCACGTCACGGATGGCATCGAGCACTTTCGGGCTCGGACCGTAGGGAGACTCGTTCGTGTTGAGCTTCAGCAGGTCCGCGAGTCTGGGCTGTTCGCCCGGCACATAGGGGTGCAGGCCCTGAACGCGGCGATTCCAGAAACGGCTCATGCGGACACTCCGGCGAACAGGCCGGTCATAAGCTGACGTTCGGCCAGATCGCGGGCGGAGACGCCATCCGCGTCCTTCAGGTCCGGGTTTGCGCCGGCGGCAAGAAGCTTTTTTGCCATGTCTTCGCGGTTGAACATGATGGAAAACATCAGCGGCGTGCGGCCGGCATGATTGGCATGATCCACCTCGGCGCCATGATCGAGCAGAAGTGTCGCGATGTCGCTCAGGCCCTTGAAGGCCACGCCCGAGAGCGCAGTAGCCCCTTTGAGATCGGTGGCTTCCGTGTCGGCGCTCCGGTCCAGCAGCAGGCGCGCGGCATCCGTGTGGCCGTTATAGGTGGCGACGATCAGGGCGGTGTAGCCACGGCTGTCGGGCGTATCAATGGCCATGCCGGCATCCAGAAACTGGGTCAGGAGGTCGGTATCGCCTTCACGGGCCGCGTCGATGAACAGGGCAGTGATCTGGTCTGACGTGAAAGTGACGTTCTGGGCGTTCATGACGGTTTCCACATGGCGGTGTCTCTCGACAGGAGGTGTCAGAGGAGAGTTTAGCTTTTTGTGTCAGTTGGCGGAAGAGTGAGGCTGTCACCGTTTTCGAGGGCTCGGAATGGGCGGCCTGCGGGACGGCAGGCGAACTCCAGACGGGTGGGCGGCTCCAGAATGGCCTCGTCCGTGAGCTGGAACGTCCCGAAATGGATGGGGAGGCCCTGTTTTGCTCCGAGCGTATCAAAAGCCATGAGCGCTTCTTCAGGAGACATGTGAACGCGGCGCATCAGGTTTCGCGGGTCGTAAGCTCCGATGGGGAGGATCGCGAGGTCGATGGTGGGCCAGCGGCGGTGGATCGCGTCGAAATGCTTGCCCCAAGCCGTGTCCCCCGCGAAAAACACGGTGTGGCCGTCCGCTTCGATCGTAAACCCGCCCCAGAGCGCACGGTTGGAATCGAACGGCGTGCGCGCGCTTCCGTGCAGGGCCGGCGTCGCCGTGATGTGGGCGCCGTCATCGGCCATGCCTTCCCACCAGTCCAGCTCGACGATGCGGGGAAGATCGGCCTTTTTCAGATGGCGGCGGTTGCCCGGGAGGGAAATGCAGAGCGGGTCGTCACGTTCGGCCAGCGCCCGCAGGCTCGGCAGGTCCATGTGGTCGTAATGGCAGTGCGAGACGAGGATGATGTCGATGCGCGGAAGGGCGTCCAGCGCGATGCCGGGAGGGCAGACGCGGCGGGGTCCGAAACTGCGGAAGGGGGAGCAGCGTTCGGAAAAAACCGGATCAGTGATGATCCGCAGAGGCGCGCGTCCTGTACGGCCGAACTGGAGCAGAACGGTCGCATGACCGACAAACGTGACACAGCATTCCCCCGCAGCAGGCGTGACCTGAGGGTAGGTTTTCTGCGGGGGAAGGGCGTCTGGCCAGCGTGGTCTGAGCCCCATCTGCCAGCGGAAGATGTTCCTGATCCGCTGCGAAGGGCTGCGGGCCGTCCGGGCCTCGTCCGGGCGCCAGTTTTCGGGGTTTCGGTAATGACGCCCGTCGAAATGCGGCAGGTTGTCATCAAGCACAAGAGCGTGTTTCACAATATGGTTTACCGATCAGCCATTGCGTCCGGCGCGACTTCGCGTCATGCCGTGGCAGCAGAAGGTATGGAAGATATCGTTGCGTTTCTTCCTGTCAGTCACAAGCCGGAGATCCCATTCCGATGAGTACGCTTCCTCAGCTCACCATCAATACGATCCGTACCCTTTCGATGGAAGGTGTCGAGCGCGCCAATTCCGGCCATCCCGGCACGGCCATGGCCCTCGCCCCCGCGATGTATGCGGTCTGGCAGCATGATCTGAAATATGATCCGGCCGATCCGTGCTGGCCCGCCCGTGACCGTTTCGTCCTTTCGGTCGGTCATGCGTCGATGCTGCTGTACTCCACCCTGTTCCTCACAGGCGTGAAGGATATCCAGGATGGCAAGGTCGTTGACGCGCCGTCCCTCACCGTCGAAGACCTGTCGCAGTTCCGTCAGCTGAACTCCAAGACGCCGGGTCACCCGGAATACCGCTTTACCGCTGGTGTGGAGACCACGACCGGCCCGCTCGGACAGGGTTGTGGCAATTCCGTCGGTATGGCGATCGCCCAAAAATGGATGTCCGCGCGTTATGACCGTCCGGGCTTCAAGCTGTTCGACTATCACGTGACGGTGTTTTGTGGCGATGGCGACATGATGGAAGGCGTGGCCTCTGAAGCCGCTTCCACCGCTGGCCATCTCGCACTTGGCAACCTGACTTGGATCTATGATTCGAACCAGATTTCCATCGAGGGGTCGACGGACCTGGCCTTCACGGAAAACGTGGGCAAGCGTTTCGAAGCCTATGGCTGGCATGTCCAGATCCTGACGGACGGCAACGACGTCGAGGCCATTCTCGCTGCTCTGAAGGCCGCCCGTGCCGTGACGGATCGTCCGAGCATGATCGTTCTCAAAACGGTCATCGGCTATGGCGCTCCCAAGAAGGCCGGTACGGCTTCGGCTCATGGCGAGCCGCTGGGTGCGGACGAAATCAAAGGCGCGAAGGCTGCCTATGGCTGGCCGGAAGATGCTCCGGACTTCTATGTCCCGGACGGCGTGAAGGAGCATTTCGCAGAAGGTCTCGGCAAGCGTGGCGCTGAAGCCCATGCGGAATGGCGCGAGCTGTTCTCGGCCTATCGCGAAGCGCATCCTGAACTCGCTGCTGAAATCGACTGCATCATCGAGCATCGTCTGCCCGAAGGCTGGGACAAGGACATCCCCACCTTCGAAGCCGATGCGAAGGGCGTTGCCTCGCGTGCCAGCTCGGGTCAGGTGCTGAATGCGGTTGCGAAGAACCTGCCCTGGATGATCGGCGGGTCCGCAGACCTCACGCCGTCCACCAAGACGGACATCAAGGGCGGCGGGTCTTTCCAGCCGGAAAAATGGAACGGCACCTATGGTGGCCGGAACCTGCATTTCGGTGTGCGCGAACATGCGATGGGCTCCATCTGTAACGGTATCGCACTGTCGGGTATCCGCTCCTACGGTTCGGGCTTCCTGATCTTCTCCGATTACATGAAAGCGCCGATCCGTCTGTCGGCCATCATGGAACTGCCGGTTCTGTATATCTTCACGCATGACTCCATCGGTGTGGGCGAAGACGGACCGACGCATCAGCCGATCGAGCAGCTTGCACAGCTTCGCGCCACGCCGGGCATCATGACGATCCGCCCGTCTGACGCCAACGAAGTGTCCGAAGCCTGGCGCACGCTGATCCCGATGACGCACAAGCCGGCCGTGCTCGCACTCAGCCGTCAGAACCTGCCGACGATCGACCGCACGAAATATGCCTCCGCCGCCGGTCTGGCGAAGGGTGGCTATGTACTGGCGAGCTGTGACGGCAAGCCTGACGTCATTCTGATCGCTTCGGGTTCGGAAGTCAGCCTCGTGGTCGGGGCTTACGAGAAGCTCACGGCGGAAGGCATCAACGCCCGGGTCGTCTCCATGCCGAGCTTTGACCTCTTCGAAGAGCAGAGCCAGGAATACCGCGATTCCGTTCTGCCGCCGGATGTCATCGGCCGCGTCGCGGTCGAGCAGGCCGCAGCGTTCGGATGGGACCGGTATGTCGGCATCGGCGGTGCGATTATTGCAATGAACACGTTCGGTGCGTCGGCCCCGGCCTCCGCACTTCTCACGAAATTCGGTTTCACGCCGGAAGCGGTTCTTGACGCGGCAAAGCGTCAGGCCCTGCGCGGCAAGTAAGGGAGAGATCCTGTGGCAGACACAATCTCCAATACCGGTCTGAACGAAGTCGGCAGCGTGCTGCGCGAGCTTGAGAAATACGGCCAGTCTCCCTGGCTGGATTTCATCCAGCGCAGCTTCACGGAGAATGGAAGTCTCCGCAAGCTGGTGGACGAAGACGGCCTGCGGGGCGTCACGTCCAACCCGGCCATCTTCGAGAAGGCCATCGGTCACGGCACCGAATACGATCCGCAAATCCGCAAGCTGCTGGAAGGCGAGGGCCTTCCCCCCGGTGATCTGTACGAGCATCTGGCGATTGACGACATCCGTTCCGCCTGCGCGGTTCTGTATCCGGTGTTCGAGAAGACCAAGGGGCTGGACGGCTATGTCAGTCTCGAAGTTTCGCCCTATCTGGCATTCGATGCGCACGGGACGATCACGGAAGCCCGCCGTCTGTGGAAAACCGTCGCGCGCGACAATCTGATGATCAAGATCCCCGGCACGTCAGAAGGCACGGGCGCCATCCGCGAAGCCATTGCGGACGGCATCAATGTCAACGTGACGCTGCTGTTCTCGCTGGAAGCCTACAAGGCGGTTCTGGAAGCCTATATTTCCGGACTTGAGGCCCGTGCCGCCCGCGGCGAAGACATTTCGCGCATTTCCAGCGTGGCTTCGTTCTTTGTCAGCCGTATCGACGCCAAGATTGATGGCGAAATCGACCGTCGCATCGCCGCTGGAGATGCAGACGCCGAAGCGCTGAAGGCCGTTCGCGGCAAGGTTGCGATCGCCAACGCCAAGATGGCGTATCAGTATTATCTGGATGTCCGTAACAGCCCGCGCTGGAAAGCACTCGCCGAGAAGGGCGCCAACCCGCAGCGCCTGCTCTGGGCCAGCACCGGCACCAAGGACAAGGCCTATTCCGATGTCCTGTATGTCGAGGAGCTGATTGGCCCCGAGACGGTCAACACCATCCCTCCCGCAACGTTTGATGCGTTCCGTGATCACGGCAAGGCCCGCGCCAGTCTAACGGAAAACGTCGAGGAGGCGCGGCATGTTCTGGCCGAGGCCGAACGCCTTGGTCTGGATCTGGATGGTGTGACGACAAAGCTCGTCAAGGAAGGCTGTGCGTCCTTCAGCGTGTCGTTCGACACGCTGCTGACGGCCGTGGCAACCAAGCGTGAAGCCGTCATTGGTAAACGCCTGCTGCGTGTCAGCGCGGACCTGCCGCCGGAACTGCGTGATGATGTCGCGGGGGCTGAAAAGGACTGGAGCCTGAGCGGCGGTCTTCGCCGGATCTGGCAGAAAGACCCGTCGGTCTGGACGAACGGCCCGGAAGCTGGCTGGCTGAACTGGCTGACGATCGTGCAGGATCGCCTCTGGAACGTTGAGGAGCTGGAAGTTCTGGCCCGCGATGTCCGTAGTCGCGGCTTCAAGGACATCCTGCTTCTGGGCATGGGTGGTTCGAGCCTCGGTCCTGAGGTTCTGGCCGAGACGTTCGGACAGCGCGAAGGTTGGCCGAAACTGCACGTCCTCGACAGCACGGACCCCCAGCAGGTCACGGCGTTCGAGAAAGCCATCGACCCCAAGAACACGCTGTTCATCGTGGCCAGCAAATCCGGCGGAACGCTGGAGCCGAACATCCTGTTCGCGCATTTCTGGCAGGTGGCCGGTCAGGCTCTGGGCAAGAAACCTGGTGACAGCTTCATCGCCATCACCGATCCCGGCTCGCACATGCAGAAAGTGGCCGAGGAAAACGGCTTCTGGCGCGTGTTCTACGGCGATCCAAAAATCGGCGGGCGTTATTCGGTCTTGTCCAACTTCGGTCTCGTTCCGGCGGCAGCAAGCGGCATTGACGTCCGCAAGCTGCTGACGGTCACGCGGCTGATGGTGGAATCCTGTGACGGAAGCGCGCCTCCTGCAGCCAATCCGGGCGCGGTGCTGGGCCTGATCCTGGGTCATGCTGCGCACTGCTTCGGCCGCGACAAGGTGACGATCCTCGCCTCTGACGGCATTGCCTCGCTGGGTGCATGGCTGGAACAGCTCATTGCAGAAAGCACCGGAAAGAAGGGCCTCGGCCTTATTCCCATTGACGAGGAAGAACTCGGCGCGCCGGATGTCTATGGGACGGACCGCATTTTCGTTGACCTTCTGCTGGGCGATGACGTTCCCGACAGCCGTCTTGGCGCTCTGCGCGAAGCTGGTGCGCCGGTCGTCACCATCCGTCTGGCCGATGCGTCCCAGATCGGACAGGCATTCTTCCTGTTCGAATTCGCGACGGCCGTGGCCGGCGCGGTGCTCGGCATCGACCCGTTCGATCAGCCGGATGTGGAATTCAGCAAGCTCGAGACGCGCAAGCTGACCTCCGCCTATGCCGAAACGGGATCACTGCCGCCGGAAACACCGTTCGCCAAGGACGGCCCGCTGTCCTTCTACGCGGATGCGAAGAACACGGAAGCCGCTGGAAGCAAAAGCGATGCGGTCTCCATTCTCAGGACGCTTTTCGATCGTGTGAAGCCCGGCGACTATGTTGGTCTTCTGGCCTATATCCGCCGCGACCAGCAGACGCGGGACTGGGCACAGTCCGTTCGTATGGAGCTCCGGGACACGCTGAAGGTGGCGACAGCCGCCGAATTCGGCCCCCGGTTCCTGCATTCGACAGGCCAGGCCTACAAGGGCGGCCCCGACAGCGGCGTGTTCCTTCAGGTCACGGCAACGGATGCGGCGGATGTGCCGGTTCCGGGTCATGGCTTCAGCTTCAGTGTCGTCAAGGCGGCGCAGGCAAGAGGCGATTTCGAGGTGCTGGCGGCCCGCGGCCGTCGTGCCCTTCGCGTTCATATTGATGGACCGCTGGAAGAGGGGCTGAAGGCTCTGGAAACGGCAATCCACGAAGCACTGGCAGGAGCATAAGTCATGCGGATCGGAATCATCGGACTGGGACGGATGGGCGGCAATATTGCCGTCCGTCTGACGCGCCACGGACATGATGTCGTCGTGCACGACCGTACGCCGGAAGTGACGGCCTCGGTCGTCGGCCGCTGCGAAGCGGGGCGCGCGACGCCCGCCAGTTCCGTGGCCGAGATGGCGAAGCTGCTCGAAGGTGACGAACACCGCGTGGTGTGGGTCATGCTTCCGGCGGGGGCCATCACCGAAGCCTGTGTTCAGGAACTCGGTGGCCTTCTGGGGCGCGGGGATGTCATCATCGACGGTGGTAACACCTATTACAAGGATGACGTCCGCCGTTCGGCCGAACTGGCCGAAAAGGGCATCTCCTACGTAGATGTTGGCACCTCGGGCGGCGTCTGGGGTCTGGAGCGTGGTTACTGCATGATGTTCGGCGGCACGAAAGATACCGCCGAATATATTGATCCGATCCTCAGCGCGCTGGCGCCGGGCATCGGGGACGTGCCGCGCACGCCTGGCCGTGACGCTGCGGGTCACGATCCGCGGGCCGAGCAGGGCTATCTGCACTGTGGTCCCGCTGGTTCGGGGCACTTCGTGAAGATGGTCCATAACGGCATCGAATACGGCATGATGCAGGCCTTCGCCGAAGGTTTCGACATCATGAAAAGCAAGAACTCCCCGGTTCTTGCGGAAAAAGACCGGTTCGAGCTCAACATGGGCGATATCGCCGAAGTCTGGCGCCGCGGCAGTGTCGTATCGTCCTGGCTGCTGGACCTGACGGCCGAGGCCCTGACCCGTTCGGAAACCCTCAACGAGTTCTCCGGCGAAGTCGCGGATTCTGGTGAAGGCCGCTGGACGATCGAGGCCGCCATCGAGGAAGACGTACCGGCTCCGGTCATGACGGCCGCGCTGTTTACGCGTTTCCGCTCTCGGTCCGGCAACAACTTTGCCGAGAAAGTGCTCTCGGCCCAGCGTTTCGGTTTCGGCGGCCACGTCGAAAAGAAATAAGACTGCGCCCCTCATGGGCAATGACTGGCTGGCAGGGTATGGTTTTTGCCATTGCTGACCAGCCAGCCCCCGCAAAGACTCTGACGGGGGTTTTTACAGGGGCTTTTATGTCCGTTGACCTCGACGCCATCCACGCGGACCTGCCGCCGCTGCCAAAGACCATCCGGATGGTCGTGTCCGACATGGATGGCACACTCCTGACGCCAGACAAGACCATCGCGCCATCTACCCTGGCGATGGTGAAAGCGCTTCAGGAACGGGGAATTCCCCTCTGTCTCGCCAGTGCGCGGCCTCCAGCCGCCATGGTACCCTATATCGAGCAGCTCGGTCTGACCGGTCAGAACGCCGGATTTAACGGCGGCATCATCTTCAAACCTGACGGCAGCACGACCGTCAGCCGCGTCCTTGCGCCGGATGTGCTGTCGATCGTGTATGACATGCTGCATCTGCACGGGATTGAAACATGGTTTCTGCGGCAGTCCTACTGGATGGTGCAGGATGCACATACGCCGTTCGTCCAGCATGAGCGGGGCATTACCGGCCTGACGCCAAATCAGGTTCCCGACCTGCGCAGGGAATTTGAGGGCATCGGCAAGGTGATGGGCGTGAGCAGCAATACCAGCCTGTTGCAGGACGTCGAGACCGAACTCGGCGCGATGCTTCAGGGGGATGCAAGCGTGCGCCGCTCTTCCGATATTCTTCTTGATGTGACGCCAGCGCTTGCCAACAAGGGCGAGGCGATCCGCGAACTGGCGCTTGCCCACGGCATTGCGCCGCATGAGGTGGCCTGCCTTGGCGATGCCCATAACGACCTGCCGATGTTTTCTGTCGCAGGGCTGGGAATTGCCATGGGACAGGCTGAAGAGGACGTGAAAGCCGCCGCGCAGGTTTTCACGGACACCAACGAGCGCGATGGCTGGGCCAAGGCTGTCGAGCGCTACATTCTGCCGAGGGTTCCCCATTCATGACGACCGACATTCGTACCGCCACTCTGGAAACCCTCCCTGATTCGGAAGCCGTAGCCCTGCGGATGGCCGATCTCTTCATCGAAGGCGTTCTCGCCAAAACGGATGGCCTGTTCCGGGTGGCGCTTTCTGGTGGCTCCACGCCCAAGCGCCTGTTCGAGATCCTCGCAACGCCTTCGCGGGCAAAGCTGGTTCCGTGGGAGCGGGTCGAGATTTTCTATGGTGACGAGCGCCATGTGCCGGAAGGCCATGCGGACAGCAACCACACGGTCGGCCAGTCCGTCCTGTTGTCGCATGTTCCAGTGCCCGCCAAGAACGTCCATGCCATCCCGACCGGGGATACGGTGGAGGCGGACGCACAGGCTTACGAGAAAACCCTTCAGACCTCTTATGGTGCTACGGAACTCGATCCGAAGCGCCCGCTGTTCGATCTGGTCATGCTGGGCCTCGGCACGGATGGTCATACGGCCTCGCTGTTTCCGGGACAGCCGGTCCTGAAGGAACGCAAAGCCTGGGTCGGAACAGCCGCACCGTCCACCGCGCCTTATGAACGCATCACGCTGACCTATCCCGCTATTCAGTCCAGCGCGCTGGTGGTGTTTCTCGTGACGGGAGCGTCCAAGGTCGAGATGCTGGAGCGTCTGGTCGAAGGCGACAGTTCCATCCCCTCCGCCCGCGTGACGAGCGAAGGCCGGATCGTCGTTCTTGCAGATCGCGCAGCGGTCGGAGAAGGGGCATGACAGTGTCCGATATGAGCGTTCACAAGCGCACCGCGGCGCGTGAAGCGGCTGATATGGTTAAGAGCGGCATGGTCGTGGGGCTCGGAACGGGCAGCACAGCCGCTTATATGATTGAGCGCCTGGGTGAGCGTGTTGCGGAAGGTCTGGAAATTTTTGGCATTCCGACCTCCGATGACAGCGAAGACAAGGCGATCAAGGCCGGAATTCCGCTGACGGATTTCAGCGCGCATCGCCGGATCGACATTGCGATTGACGGGGCGGACGAGGTCCAGCGCGGTTCGCTCAACCTGATCAAGGGTCTGGGCGGCGCGCTCCTTCGCGAAAAAATCGTGGCACAGGCTGCAAAGCGTTTCGTGGTGATCGTTGATGGCACCAAGCCTGTCGATCTGCTGGGAGAGCGCGCGCCTGTTCCCGTGGAAGTCATTTCCTTCGGCTGGGAATGCACGGCCGAACGTCTGGCGGCCTGTGGCGCTCGCGGTGTAAAGCCGAGAGCGGACCGTGCCGGATCGCTGTTCGTGACGGATACGGGCAACATGATTCTGGACTGCCATTTCGGACCGATCGAAAATCCCGAAGATCTGGCGGAGAAAATCGACCGGATCGTTGGTGTGGTGGAGCATGGCATGTTCCTCAACATGGCTTCGGACGTTCTGGTCGCCACCACAGAAGGTGTGGAGCGGTGGGAGCCATGACGGCTTCGGCAGCACGGGTGAAGATGGGTCTGGAGCCGCGTTTTCTCGTTGTCATGGGCGTCTCCGGGACAGGAAAAACGACGATCGCCACCGGACTGGCGACCCGGCTTGGCTGGCATTTTCAGGAAGGCGATGCCCTGCACCCTCCTGCGAATGTTGAAAAGATGAGCACCGGTCGTCCGTTGACTGATGCGGATCGCGCCCCCTGGCTCGCATTGTGCCATGACTGGCTGCGGGCACAGGTCGAGGCTGGCCATGGTGCGGTTCTGACCTGTTCCGCGCTCAAACGCGCCTATCGTGAACAGCTTCGCGCCAACGGGCTACCGATTGAATTCGTGCATATTGACACGTCTGCCACTGAACTTGCGGCGCGTCTGGAGCGACGGGAAGGGCACTTCATGCCCGCCAGCCTGCTGCCAAGCCAGCTCGCCACGCTTGAAGTGCCGGGTGACGATGAGCCGGTGATCCGCGTTTCAGGCGAAAAGCACCCCGACGTGGTGCTGGAGGATCTGATCCGTCATTTCCAGACGGAGGGCTGATCCATGGCAAATACCACCCGGATTCTGGTGGATGCCGATGCGTGCCCGGTCAAGGATGAAATCTATCGGGTCGGGGCGCGCTACGGCCTGAAAACGGTTATCGTCGCCAATAGCTGGATGAATATCCCGCAGTCTCCGCTCATCGAACGTGTTGTGGTCCCTGAAGGGCCAGACGTGGCGGATGACTGGATTGCGGAGCAGGTGACGGCTTCCGATATCGTCATTACCAGCGACATTCCGCTGGCCGTGCGCTGTCTTGCCAGGAAAGGCGCGGTCCTGCGTCCAAACGGCGAGGAAATCGACGAGCGCTCTGTCGGCATGGTATCGGCGATGCGGGATCTGATGCAGGGTCTGCGCGAGACGGGAGCGGTTACGACCTATAATCCGTCTTTCGGCAAAAACGACCGAAGCCGGTTTTTATCCGCACTCGATACACTCATCGTGCGACTCCGCAGGAAAGCTGCTCTGGCGCAATCGCTCCCCACTTCTTCAGAAACAATCCACAGGCCCTTCCCCGGAGATGTTCCCTGATTCTGGGGATATCTTCTCGCGCGGGATAAGCCGCTTCCGATGAAATATTTTCCCCATAAATTTCCTGAACTCTGTTTGCTAAGCAGTATCCTCTGAGGGATCGAAAGTCAGCGTCGGGACGGGGACGAATTTCCATCCTGGAGGCCATCGACGGGAGCATCTTCTACTTCATCTGGCGTGTTCGGAGACTGAATGTCCCGGATCAGAGATTTTCGCTTCATTCGTCGCCTGATGACAATTCAGGCGCAAAATAAACCGAAGACTCACAAGTTGCCGCTTTTGATTATGAAAGAATGTCGCTCTTTTGCAGTTGTTGAGTGAACTGCCGGCGTCCTGATGCGTCTGTTTCGTGACAGGCGCAAGTCGTCACACAGGAATGCAGGAAACTCCATGACTGAGAAAAGCACTCTTTTCATTAACGGCAGCTGGGTCTCACCGAAGGGTGGCGAATGGATCACGGTTGAAAATCCGGCCACGAAAGCGGTGATTGGCGAAGTTGCCAAAGGCGGACAGGCGGATGTGGATGCGGCTGTCGCGGCTGCGAAAGCAGCCTTTGCCGGCTGGAGCCACCGTACGGCGACTGAACGGGCCGATTACATTCACGCGCTGAAGAATCTGGTAAAGCGGGATCGGGAAAAACTGGCCGCTCTCATCACTTCTGAAATGGGCAAACCGCT
This sequence comes from Gluconobacter albidus, assembly GCF_002005485.1. Classification (NCBI taxonomy): domain Bacteria; kingdom Pseudomonadati; phylum Pseudomonadota; class Alphaproteobacteria; order Acetobacterales; family Acetobacteraceae; genus Gluconobacter; species Gluconobacter albidus. The sequence goes on from NZ_CP014689.1 coordinate 610,431, forward strand.
GAAGGAAGCCCGGGTCGAGGTTGATTTTGCAATTGGCCTGCTGCGGTTTGCTGCGGAAAACGTTTTGCGCCTTCAGGGCGAGATCATTCCGGGAAGCTCGCCGAACGAGAAAATCCTGATCGACCGCGTGCCGCTGGGCGTTATTGGTGCCATCACGGCCTGGAACTTCCCGCTGGCGTTGTGTGCCAGAAAGATCGGGCCGGCCGTGGCGGCAGGAAATACCATCGTTCTCAAGCCGCATGAACTGACGCCACTGACCTGTCTGCATCTGGCAAAGCTGGTTGGCGAAGCGCGAATTCCACATGGCGTCATCAATATCGTGACGGGAGATGGCCAGGATGTCGGTGTGCCACTGGTGGCGCATAAAGATGTCCGGCTCATTACGATGACGGGCTCGACCCCGGCAGGCAAGAAGATTATGGCAGCCGCCTCCGAAACGTTGAAGGAAGTCCGGCTGGAACTGGGCGGCAAGGCGCCATTCATGGTCATGGAAGATGCCGATCTGGACAAGGCCGCCGATGCAGCGGTGGCTGCGCGTTTTGGCAATGGCGGGCAGGTCTGCACGTCCAACGAACGCACCTATATCCATGAGGCTATTTACGACCGCTTCGTCCAGAAAATCCGCGAGAAGATCGAGGCGCTGAAGGTCGGACTGCCGACGGACGACAGTACGGATATGGGGCCAAAGGTCAGTGAAGACGAGCTGAACAAGGTTCATGGCATGGTCGAAAACGCTATCAGGCAGGGCGCGCGTCTCGCCATCGGTGGCAAGCGGCTGAGGGGTGGCGTGTATGACAAGGGCTATTTCTATGCCCCGACGCTTTTGACCGATGTCACCCAGGACATGGACGTCGTTCATAACGAAGTGTTTGGCCCGGTCATGTCGCTGATCCGGGTGAAGGACTTCGATCAGGCCATCGCGTGGGCCAATGACTGCCGTTACGGCCTGTCAGCCTATCTCTTCACGAATGATCTGGGCCGGGTCCTGCGTATGACCCGCGAACTTGAATTCGGTGAAGTCTATGTGAACCGGCCAGGCGGAGAGGCCCCGCAGGGCTTCCATCATGGTTACAAAGAGAGTGGTCTGGGAGGCGAGGACGGGCAGCACGGTATGGAAGCCTACGTTCAGACCAAAACCATTTACCTCAACGCGTAACGGCCTGACGGACGGCTCTTGGCGGTCGCCCGTTTTTTCTGGAGGGGATCGGGATTATGGTAAAAGTTGCTGTCCTGGCTACGGATGGCCTTGAGGAAATAGAACTGGTCGCGCCTCGCTCTGCGCTTGAAAAAGCCGGTGCGACCGTTACGGTTATTTCCCTCCGGGCCGGTGAGTTTCAGGCCGTGAGCAAGGATATCTATCCCTCCCATAAAATCCGGGCCGATCTGGCGATCGCCGATGCAAATCCAAACGACTATCATGCCCTGCTGCTTCCCGGCGGGGTGGCGTCTCCAGATGCGTTGCGCATGAACCGGGACGTGGTGGCGTTTGCGAGAGCGTTCGTGAAGGCAAACAAGCCCATCGCGGCCATCTGTCATGGTGTGCAGACGCTGATTGAGGTCAATGAACTCAAGGGGCGGACCGTTACGTCCTGGCCAGCCATCCGCCGCGATCTGGAAAATGCCGGTGCGATCTGGGTGGACAACGCCGTTGTGGTTGACGGCCCTTATGTTTTTTCCCGTTGTCCGGCCGATATTCCAGCTTTCAACAAGGCCATGCTCAGGCATTTCAGGCTTGCCTGAAGTCCCTGACGGTCCCACAAAAAAGGAGGCGCCCCTTTTGGGAGAGCCTCCTTTTTTGTGGGGATCTGGCTGGCGTCAGATCGTTCCATCGACGGCTTTACGCCCCAGAGCGGGATCGTCGGTGAAGAAGCCGTCGATGCCCATGTCCAGATAGCGGCGCAGTTCCGCGATCATGCCCTCGGGATTGCGGGCCGCATCGCCTGCGGTGCTGCGAAGCTGTGCGGGGAGGAAATGGTTTTCCGGCCGTGCCGTATAGGAATGCACCAGAAGCCCGGCACGATGGGCATCCGTGACGAGGCTGGATGGCTCCATCCACGCGCCCTTGCTGTCACGCGGGATCAGGTCCGTGTTGGACGGTCCGATCACGTCGGCATAGCGCCGGACTTCCTTGAGGCCTTCCGGCGTCATGAGATCGCCAAAAGTCGTGGTCTTGCCGTCTGCCAGAAGATCGGGCGGGATGTCCTTGCGCTCACCCATCAGCAGCATGAGACGCGCCTGCGGATTTATGGAGAGGACATCAGCCCGGATGCGTCCCAGATTTCCGGTTTCGAAGGACTGGAGTTCCAGCGGTGCCTGCCGGGTGTAGTCGTGTGCCGCGATGGTCTGGAGAAACGCGGCTTCGGGATTGAGGCCAAGGCTGTTGAAATAGGTGGAGTGCTTGATTTCCGGCACCAGACCGAAAACCTTGCCCGTCGCCGCCGACTGGGCCGCGACCTGTTCGATGACCTCCTCGAAGGTCGGGATTTCGAAGTGGTCGTCATAGCGCGTGTTGTGGACGCGGATCGTGGACAGGCGCTCACGGGCACGGAGGGTTTTGAGTTCGGCCAGCGTGAAGTCCGTGGTGAACCAGCCGGTTTCGACCCGTCCGTCGATCTTGAGAGACCGGTGACGGGAGGCGAATTCCGGACGTTCCGAAACATCCGTGGTCTCGACAATGTTGCTTTCGTGGCGGACGACCAGATGGCCGTCACGCGTCATGACGAGATCCGGCTCGATGAAATCCGCGCCATCCATCATGGCGCGGGCATAGGAGGCCAGCGTGTGTTCGGGGCGCAGGGCCGAAGCCCCGCGATGGGCGAATACGAGTGGCTTCGGCGCCAGTGAGGGCGCGGCTTTCGCCCGCAGATGCAGGGCGGGAAGCCCTGCTGCGAGCAGGCCGAGGCTCTGGCGACGTGTCAGCATGGAGCAGTGTTCCTTACAGGGCGGCGCTCAGGCTCAGGAAGAACATGCGCGGCGCGATGGGAAAGGCCGAGAACTGACCCGCAGTCTGGGTGGCGTTGATCGTGGACCATCCCTTCGTGTTTGTCAGGTTGGTAATATTGCCCTGAACCTTCAGCGACGCCAGATGCGGAATATTGTGGAACGTATAACCTGCGTTCAAGTTGAACTGGGCGTAGGGTGCAGCCCACATGTCGTTGGTGTAGGTCGCATAACGCTTGCCGATGACATCACCGGTGAACTGGCCGTAGGCATTGCCCCAGTTGGTGGTGAAGACGAACTTCTCCGACCAGTCCGGCATGCCCACAACGTCCTTGCCTGCCGTGTGGATGATGCTCGAACCCGTGCTGTAGTTATCGTTGTAGGTGGACTTGTTGTAGGACAGCGCGTTGTACAGCGAGAAATGCGGACCGAAATGGGTGGTGAAGGAGAAATCCATACCATCCGTCGTAACCGAACCCACGTTCGCAAGCGTGGTGGCCGAGCCGATGATGGACGACAGGGTCTGCGTCGTTGCGACGGCCAGCAGGCGGTTTGAGAAGTGAACGTGATAGTATTCGACCTGACCTTCGATCGCCGTCAGCGGGCCGAGATGGATCTGGCGGTGCTCACGCAGACCGGTTTCGTAGGTCCATGAGGTTTCGGGCTTGCCGTTCTTCTTGAACTCTTCGAAAGCGGCCTGGCTGGTCGCGCCCCACGGGGTGGCGTTGCCATAGCCCGCATCCTGGAAGGAGCGCATATTCTCCTGGATGTTGGCAAACCACTGCTCGTGCTTCGTGATATCCCAGACTGCGCCAAAAGCGGGCAGGAACGGCTTGGCGGCGTCGATTTCGCCACCCGGTGCCGTCACGGCATAGGACGGGGAAAGCGAACCCGGCTTTGCGGCCACCGGAAGCGTGCCGTTGGTATAGACCAGTTCGGACTTGAAGCCCGCCATCAGCGAGAAATTCTTGGAGATCTGCCAGTTGTCCTGCAGATGCGTGACGAACGTGTTGGTGTAGAAATTGTTGGTGTACTGGTCGATCAGGGCGTTCTGCTGGCGCTCGTAAGGCGTGGTCGGGTTGTTGGCGTTCAGTGGATACCAGCGACGGGCCTGGGTGTTGTTGTTGCGCTCATACCAGCCGCCAAGCTCGATCGAGTGCTTGCCGAGATGGTAGCGCAGCGTGGACATCAGGCCACCGCGGTTGTCCCAGTATTCGGTCGTGCGGGTTGCATAGCCCGAACCGCCGAAGACGGTGTTCAGATCCTGACCCGGGAAATAGGCGGCGAACAGCGTCGGCAGACCGGCGGCCGAAATCGGACCGGCTACAACACCTTCACCCAGATCATGGTGATAATAGATGCTATTGTCCCAGTGCAGGTTTTCGCTGAAATCATGCGTCCACTTGGAATAGGCGAGGAAGTCCTCGCGCTGGGCCGCAGAGTAATAATTGCGATAGTTCAGGCCGACCGCATTGGCGTTGGCCTTGGCGTAATTGAAATTGGGATAGGTGAACGGGCGAACATAAATGCCATAACCCTGCGGCAGCGTAACGCTGTCTTCGTTGGGCTCGACCTTCTGGGACCAGTCGAAGAACGTCGAGAAATGGTCATGTTCGCTGTTGTGGACGAACTTCGCGTTGACCTGATAGCCGCCCTGATGGCCGGCGAAGTCCCAGGCGCGTGCGTCCTGACGTGCGAAAGAAACATAGGCTGAGTTGCCATTGCCGAACTCACCCGTATCGAGGCGGGCGAAGGTGCGGAACGTAGACCAGCTTCCGAAAACCTGCTCGATCTGCGCGCCGCGCTTCTTCAGCGGGTCCTGCGTGGTGAACTGGAGCGTTCCGCCAAGGTTGGACGTGGAGGCTGTGCCAAGCGCACCTGCACCGGACGAAACCGAAGCCGATCCGATGTTCTCGCTGATGGCTGCGCGCTGCGGAGAGAGACCGTTGTAGTTGCCGTAAGCCTGATCGCCGAGCGGAATGCCGTCGAGCGTGTAGCCGAGCTGGTTCTGGTTGAACCCGTGAACATAAAGCGAGGAGTTCTGCTCGTTGTTACCCCAGGGATCGGCGTTGTTGAACACGACGCCCGGCAGCATTTCCAGCGCCTTGACCGGGTTCACGCCCGGAAGGATCCGCTGGATCTGCACATGGCTCAGCCCCTGTTCGGAACGTGTGCGCCGTGCCGTGATGACAAGCTGTTCCGTCCCCCCGGCCACGGCATCCACCCTGGCCTTGTGTTTGGCGTCGTTTTTGGCAGCATGTTTGGCCGGTGTGGCTTTTTTCGTTCCAGTCGCAGCGGCACTGGCGGGGTGGGGAAGAGCGGCAGCCAACGCAAATGGCGAGCAGAAAACAGTCAGGAGCAGGCGGGAACGCAGCAGGTTGCGCGGCATCGAAGATCTTTCCGGAGCAAGAAGGGATCGGACGCGGCGGACCCTAATCTTTCCTTAAAGAACTGCGTGTGAAGCTCCTGTGAACGTGCAGTGACAGAATTATGACAGTCAGGCCGTTTGCCAGCCCAGCCCGACGATCGCGACCCGGCGCCCCAGAGGCGTATCCTGAAGAACGATGACCTCCCGCTCTTCCAGATAGTTGAGCTGACGGCGCGCACGGCCCAGAGAATGCGTTCCATAGGCGCGGGCCAGCGCATCATCGTCCGGGCAGATTTCCGCATCCAGCGCCGTGCGGGCGAGCAGCAGGAAAACGCCCTGCACGTCCTCCGGCAGGGTCGCGGCGACTGTCTGGGCCTGCTTCCACTCTTCGCTTTCGGAGCGTTCCCGGTCCATCCCGGCGCGGATCGTGGCCAGCATCCGGTTGAAAGACCCCAGTTCCAGCACATTGCGCGGCAGGCCCTGAATACGGGCCCTGAGCTGGAAGTCCTGATACAGGGTCGCCAGCGGTTTGTAGTCCGACCCGTCTCCGGCCACGACTTCGGTAACCAGCGACCACAGCTGGTCGGGGTCGGCCTCGACGCTGATGGCGGCGGGGGCGGGTTCCTCGGCCTCACGCTCGGCCCCGTAGGCATCGAGCTGGGCGAGAAGGTCCGGCGGAGGGGGGCGGGATTCCCGACGCGCGCGGGGCGTGAACTCATGGACCGGCTCGAGAATGATGTCCCGCAGGTCTTCGGCTGAAACCGGCTCAAGCGGCACGAGAACCGGACCGGTGGCATGGCTTGCGGTTGTGACAGGGCCGATGGCCACGAGTTTCGGACGTCGGCTCAGCGCCGGGCCAAGCGCCATGAACTGACCGCGCGCCAGATCGCGGAAGGATTCCGCCGCCCGTCGCTCCATGCCCAGAAGATCGGCCGCGCGCGCCATGTCGATATCGAGGAACGTCCGGCCCATCAGGAAGTTGGACGCTTCTGCCGCAACGTTCTTAGCCAGCTTCGCCAGACGCTGGGTGGCGATCACGCCTGCCAGACCGCGTTTTCGGCCACGGCACATCAGGTTCGTCATGGCGCCAAGCGACAGGCGGCGCGCTTCGTCCGATGTGTCGCCGCTGGTCACGGGGGCGAAAAGCTGCGCTTCGTCCACCACCACGAGGGCAGGATACCAGTGCGCACGTGGGGCTTCGAACATGCCGTTGAGGAACGCGCCGGCCGCCCGAAGCTGCATTTCGGCTTCAACCTGTTCGAGGTTCAGCACCACGGAGGCCCGATGCGCCCGCACGCGCTCACCTGCGGCGCGAAGGCTGGCTTCGGACTGGTCTTCGACGTCGATTACCAGATGGCCGTAATGGTCGGCGAGAGTGACGAAATCGCCTTCCGGATCAATCATCACCTGCTGGACGAGGGTTGCCGTCTGCTCCAGCAGGCGTCGCAGGAGATGCGATTTCCCAGAGCCGGAATTGCCCTGGACCAGCAGGCGCGTGGCCAGGAGTTCCGGCAGATCAATGCAGGTGTCGGAGCCGTCGCGGCCCTGTCCGAGAACGATGGATGTCATGGTGTCAGGCGATAGCCGAGTTGCGCGATTCTAGCCACCCAAGGACACCATTTGCCGCCGCATAAGCGGTGGAAAAACACCCCTGAAGCAGATAGCCGCCCGTCGGCGCTTCCCAGTCCAGCATTTCTCCGGCCACAAACACGCCGGGGCGGGACGTCAGCATGAAGCGTGCATCCATGGCGTCCCGCCGCACACCGCCTGCGGTCGAGATAGCGCGATCGAGCGTGTCCATGCCGATCAGCTGCAGGGGGAGGGCCTTGAGGGTGTGGGCAAGCTGAAGGGGCGTGGCGTCTTTGGGAGTAGCGAACTTCAGAAGCTCGCGGGACGGCGCATCCAGCGCGAGTGCTTTCCGCAGACGATTGCTCTGACTTTCACGTTCGCGCTGGGCCAGCAGGCGTTTTAGAACGTCCCCGGCCGACAGTGTGGGGCGGAGATCGAGCGTGAGAACTGCGCGCCCGTCGCGCCGGATTGCGTCCCGCAATGCAGCCGAGAGCGCATAAAGCGCCGATCCTTCAAGCCCGCGGGCCGTGATGGTCAGGTCGCCCCGGCTGTGTTGTTCGTTAAAAGACAGCCCTACCGAATGCAGGACGCTACCGTCGTGCCTTGCTGCGAAATCGGCTGGCCAGTCGGGCAGGAAGCCGCAGTTTGTAGGGGCGAAAGACGAAGTTTCATCCGGTAAAAGGTCTGCCCAGAGACCGTCCGATCCCAGACGGGACCAGCTTGCGCCTCCCATTGTCAGGAGGGTCGCGTCGGCCTGAACGGAAGTCCGGCCGTCAGGAGTATCGAAAACAGGGTCCGAACCCTCCCAACTGACAAAACGATGCCGGGTCCGGATCGTCACGCCCTTCTGCGCGAGACGCTCAAGCCATGCCCGCAGGAGCGGAGAGGCTTTCATGGCTTTGGGAAACACCCGCCCTGAAGAGCCGGAAAAACATGGCTGTCCGAGGCCTTCCGCCCATTGCCTCAGCGCCTCTGGCGGAAAGGCGCGAATAGTGGGTTCGAGCCAATCCTGCGCGTTGCCATAACGCTTCAGAAACCTGTCCAGCGGTTCCGAATGCGTCAGGTTCAGCCCGCTGCGTCCGGCCATGAGCAGCTTTCGCCCCACGCTTGGCATCCGGTCGAAGACCTGCACTCTGCATCCCCGTGCAGCCAGGATTTCGGCTGCGAACAGCCCTGCCGGACCGGCTCCTATAATGGCGATGGATGGGCCGATGGACGGGGAAGGGGACGCAGTAGTCATAGGCGTCTGATTGCCATGTGCGGCAGGGTTTGTCAGGTTCTGCGCGGCGGGTTCTGGCCGGAAAGGAAACACAGATGCAGGTTTTTGAGACAATCGCGGCGTTGCGGAGCGCCCGGAAAGGCTATGCGACGCTCGGCTTCGTTCCGACGATGGGGTTCCTGCATGAAGGCCATCTGGGCCTCGTCCGCAGAGCCAGGGCCGAAAATGGTGCGGTGGCCGTCAGCATTTTCGTGAACCCGACGCAGTTCGGCCCGAACGAAGACTATGCTTCCTATCCCCGCGATCCGGACCGTGATCTGGCGCTTCTGAAAGACGCCGGAGCCGATCTGGTCTTCCTGCCAACGCAGGACGTGCTTTATCCGCCGGGTTTCGCAACCCGCATTGAAGTCGGCGGCGTTGCGGACGAACTCGAAGGCCAGTCCCGCCCCGGACATTTCTCCGGTGTGGCAACGGTGGTGACGAAGCTGTTCAACATCGTCCAGCCGCAGCGGGTCTATTTCGGACAGAAGGATGCCCAGCAATGCGCGGTCGTCCGCCGTTTTGTGGCGGATCTGGATATCCCCGTCGAAATCGTGGTCTGTGATATCGCACGGGAAACAGACGGCCTCGCGCGGTCCAGCCGCAATGTGCGCCTGACGCCAGAAAACCGTCAGAAAGCCCCGGGGCTGTATGAGGCTTTGCAGGAAGCATCGCGACTGTTCCGCAGCGGTGAACGTAACGCGGACGTTCTGGAGGGAGCTCTGCGCGTCAGCCTGATAAAGGCCGGCGTGCCGGACATCGATTATGCCACGGTCGTAAATGCAGACACATTCCGCCGCGAAGACCCCTGTTCCGAAAACGCGCTGGCGCTTCTGGCTGTGCAGGCAGGGGCGGTCCGGCTGATCGACAACATGCCGCTTTGAGATCTGTCTCCTTCGTGCGGTATAAGCATGAACTGCTGACGGACGGAGGATTTCAGACATGCAGAAAACCATCATGCGCCGGGTGGCTCAGGGGCAGGGACGCGAACCCGCCGATCTGGTCATCCGCAATGTCCGGCTGTTCGATCTGGTTACGGGTGACCTTGTTCCCACCGATATCGCCATCTGTGACGACCGGATCGTCGGGACTTATGGTGACTATGACGGTGTGCAGACGATTGACGGTGCAGGCCGGATCGCCGTGCCGGGCTTCATCGACACGCATCTGCATGTTGAATCATCACTCGTCACGCCGTTTGAATTCGACCGTTGCGTCCTGCCGCATGGCGTAACGACCGCCATCTGTGATCCGCACGAAATGGCCAATGTGCTGGGCCGCGCCGCATTCGATTATTTTCTGGCCGCGGCCGAGCGGACCATCATGGATTTGCGGGTCAATCTCTCAAGCTGCGTACCGGCAACGGCTATGGAGACGTCGGGAGCGGTTCTGAATGTCGATGATCTGCTGCCCTATCGAAATCATCCCAAAGTGATCGGTCTGGCCGAATTCATGAATATTCCGGGCGTTCTGAACGGCGATCCGGGCTGCTTGGACAAACTCGCGGCCTTTGCGGACGGCCATATCGACGGCCATGCGCCTCTCATGCGCGGCAAGGCCCTCAACGGCTATCTGGCAGCCGGAATTTCGACCGATCACGAGGCGACAGCAGCCGAAGAAGCGCTGGAGAAAGTCCGGAAAGGCATGACAGTCCTGATCCGCGAAGGCTCTGTCTGCAAGGATCTTGAAGCCCTGGTCCCGCTGCTGAACGTCGCCACATCGCCGTTCTTTGCCTTCTGCACCGATGACCGCAATCCGCTCGAAATTGCTCATGAAGGCCATCTGGATTTCCTGATCCGCCGGGCGATCGAACTCGGTGTGGAGCCTCTGGCTGCATACCGGGCGGCTTCGCTCTCGGCCGCAACCGCCTTTGGCCTGAAAGATCGCGGACAGATCGCGCCCGGCAAACGCGCGGATATCGTCCTGCTCGACGATCTGGAGCGCTGTCAGGTGTCGGATGTCATTTCCGCCGGGCGTCTGGTGAACGATGCACTGTTTGCAGGGCGCGAGATCGTGGCGCCCGTCGGGCTGGACAGCGTGCAGCTGCCAAACCCGGTGAGCGCGCGGGATATGCGGATTGAAGGCAGCGGCACAGATCGTCCGGTCATGGGGATCATTCCGGGACAGATCATTACCGAATTCCTGCGTCTGGATCTTCCGGAAGACGATGGTGCCGTTCTGCCTGACCCCGCGCAGGATATCGCAAAGGTCTGCGTCGTGGCGCGGCACGGGCATAACGACAATATCGGGCGCGGTTTTGTTCGTGGCTTCGGCCTCGGACGTGGAGCACTGGCATCCTCAGTCGGACACGACAGCCATAATATCTGTGTCGTCGGAACCAGTGACGCCGATATGGCCTGCGCGGTGAACCATCTGGAAAAGACCGGCGGCGGTTTCGTGGCCGTCCGTGATGGACAGGTGCTGGCGGAACTGCGTCTTCCCGTCGCAGGGCTGATGAGCGATGCCCCCTATGAACAGGTGCGCGATGATCTGATCGTGTTGCGACAGGCCGCGAAAGAGATGGGCGTGGTTTTAGAGGAGCCGTTCCTGCAACTGGCGTTCCTGCCCCTCCCGGTCATCCCCCATCTCAAGATTACGGATTTCGGAATGATCGACGTCCGCAACATGAGTCTGGTGTGACATCAGTGCTGCTCCGCAGGGCAGCCATTGATATGATTACCTCTAATGCCAGATGGATGCAGGCAATGAATACTATGTCTGCAATCCGTTATTGTGAGATTATTTTTCCGTTATCCTGCAGAGCGATCGACAGGACAATGCCGAGAAAAATATTAACTAAACAGTTATAAAATAGTATGGCATCTTCAAAAGAAAATCTGACGGCGTTGTAACGAGAAGGGATCCTGTTTTGGGACATAAAACTGCAATTATCTTTGTCGCGGATAGGAATTTCCTGGTACCAAGCATCCTCGCGATGCTGCAGATCAGCCGACAGAAAGATACGATGAGTGTCGCGGATCTCTTCTTGTTCACAACGGATCTGAATGATGAAGATTTCCGTACGATCACGGATCTCGTCACAGATCACGGCATTACGACCATCAAGCTTGATCTTGATAAAGTATTGAGCGAACAGGAATCTCTTTCGTTCAGAGAAACACATATTTCGATTTCAACTTTGGGACGTTTTTTCACAGGTCCGTGTATAGATCCGAAATATGAGAACATCCTGTATATTGACGGGGACGTTCAGGTCGTCGGGTCAATTTTCGATCTGGCGAATGCCGACATTCCGGATGGCAAAATGTTGGGTGCTATTGATCGACATTTTCTTAAAGCAAAAGAACATGACAAATCCGGAGAAAAAACGCGCGAATACCTCAAAAAACTCGGGGTTTCGCATGAGTCGGATTATTTCAATGCAGGAGTTCTGGCTGCAAAGCGTGAGACATGGATCAATCTCTGCAAAGAAGCATTTGATTATTTCGTCAATCACTCCAAAGACTGCATGTTCCACGATCAGAGCGCTCTAAACGCCGTGTGTGTCGGCAGAAGACTGCCTATGTCACCCAAATACAATTTCACGACCATGTTCGCCGAAAATAATTTCGTGAACACTGTGCGGCCTTCAATCATTCATTTCACGGGCGCTGAAAAGCCATGGTTCTCAAAAGCACGTCCGTGGCAGGGGCGCTTCATTGCGTCCTATGTTGAGCTTCTGAAGCAGTTCCCACAGCTTGAGGCTTTTTATTCGCTCAAACAGTATTTCCATTCATCAGGACAAGCCGGTCTGAGCAGGATAGACCGCCATGCGAACAGAATGTGGCTCCTGACCCGTATTCTGACGCCCTGGCGCGTTATCCTGCGACGTCGGAGGCTCATGAACTACCTGAAAACAACACGATTTTTTATCTAAATGTCGTCCTGATGTAGCTCACGCTCTGGGTCTGGATACCAGAGCGGATTACACCGTTGTCACGAACAGAATGTTCTGACTCCCGCAGGCAATGAGATCAGCCAAAAGCATCTGAATTTCTTGAAGTCTGAGGAATTTGGTGGACCTGACGCGATTCGAACGCGTGACCTTTGCCTTCGGAGGGCAACGCTCTATCCAGCTGAGCTACAGGTCCATAGGGGTTCAGATAACTGCTTCGGCGAAAGATTGCCAGCCCTCTTTTTGAAAGTTTTGCTGTTCATTTGCGTGATCGGAAGGTGGTCATGGAAAACTTTCTGTCTGAGCCGTGGCCTGCCATGCGGCCGCGGCGATATCGCCGCCTGAGGGCAGCAGACGATCTGGTTGTGTCAACCATGAGACGGCATCCTGTGCGGCGCCTCTGCGATCGCGGCTGAGGAGATGGTGGGCGCCCGGCAGTTCGTCGGTCCGGGTGCCGGTGGGCAATCTGCGGAGCAGACGGGCCGTGAAGGGGGGCAGGACGAACTGGTCCCGGCCTCCGAAGATGATGAGCAGGGGTGTGCGTACTTTTGGAGCGGCCTCGTAGGCACTCCGCATCAGTAATGTCAGGCCGTAGAGCGGATGGATTGTCGAGCTGTGCAAGGTGAGGGGATCGAAATACATCCGGCGCAGGGCCTGAATATTGTCGCTCGCGACGCGGCGACCCGGCACCGCCGACCCATCCAGTTTCCAGTGCGGCGCCAAAACATCCATTCCCCCCAGAAGAATTTCCCACGGCTGGCCGATGTCCAGTGCGGCCGGGGCGAGCAGGATTGTGCTGCTGATCTGCGGCGTGTCGGTGGTCGCCAGTAGCAGGGCGATGGCGCCTCCCATGCTTTCTCCCATGACGTGAATGGGGACGTGCGGATACTGGGCGTGCAACCAGAGCACCTGTTCGCGGGCGTCCTGCACCAGCCTTGCCGTGCTGCTCCATCCGCCCCGGTTCGGAGCCTGTCCGAAGCCGCGGATGTCGGGGGCGGCAAGGGTAAAGCCTGCGGAGGTGAAGGTTGGAGCCGCGAATTCCCAGGCGTCCCGGCTGTCACCATATCCATGCAGTGCCAGAATAATGCCGCGTGGTTCCGGTGTGGCAGCGGGGTAGAGGCGCAGCGGGATCGAGGCGCCGTCCGACATGTCGAGCGTCACATCCGGAGGAATGAGGGCTGTCTCCTGTGCCGTTGGATGCAGGTCGGGCATAGGCGGTGCTGTGCACGCCTGTAACGCCAGCAGGCCAAGCAGCCCGCAGGAAAGACGTCTGAGGCGGTTTGAAACGGAAGGGAATGGGCCTATCATCGCACAGATTTTAGAACGTCCGCTCCTTCGGGGCGAGAAGGGAGACATTCGTGCCGCCAGAAAAGCCTGATTCGGGAAAGCCCCATCTGGTCCTGATCGACGGATCTGGTTTCATCTTCCGTGCGTTCCATGCCCTGCCGCCGATGAGCAGCCCGCAGGGTGTTCCGGTCAATGCGGTCTATGGCTTTACGAACATGCTGTCGCGTCTGCTGCGGGACCATGTGGGCACGCATTTGGCGGTGATTTTCGATGCTGGCCGCGTGACGTTCCGCAACGAGATTTACCCGCAGTACAAGGCGCACCGTCCGGAAGCCCCGGAAGACCTGCGCCCGCAGTTCGGTCTGATCCGTGATGCCACGGCCGCCTTCAATGTGCCGTCGATCGAGCTTGAAGGCTGGGAGGCGGATGACCTGCTCGCCGCCTATGCCAAGGCGGTCGTGGAGGAGGGCGGGTGCTGCACCATCATCTCATCCGACAAGGACCTGATGCAGCTTGTGCGTCCCGGTGTCGAACTGATGGACCCGATGAAGCAGAAGCCGATCCGCGAAGCCGAGGTCGAAGCCAAGTTCGGCGTACGCCCCGATCAGGTCGTAGATGTTCAGGCGCTGATGGGAGATTCGACGGATAATGTGCCGGGCGTTCCGGGTATTGGTCCGAAAGGAGCCGCGCAGCTCGTGAACGAATACGGCACGCTGGAGCAGATCCTCGCCGCAGCCCCCGGCATGAAGGCGTCCAAGCGGCGCGACAATCTGATCGAACATGCCGAGGCCGCGCGCATGTCCCGCAAGCTGGTCCTGCTGGACGACAATGCCCCGATGCCGCAGCCGATCAGCGAGCTGGGATGTCGCGAGCCGGTTCGCGAGACCTTGCGGGACTGGCTGGAGGACATGGGGTTCCATTCCACCATCCAGCGCATGGGGCTGGGTCTGGCCGCCAAGCCGCGTCCGTTCACGCGTCAGATTGTCCGGCCCGAAGACAAGGTTGCTGCACGGGACGAAGCTTCGGCTGTCACGGTCCCCGATGCGCCTTATGGCCCCTACGAAACCATCACGGATCTGGAGACGCTGGACCGCTGGATCGCAGAGGCCCGGACGGCGGGTGTGGTGGCCGTCGATACCGAGACGAACAGTCTCAATGCGCGTCAGGCCAATATGGTCGGGCTGTCGCTGTCGGTTGCGCCAGGGAAGGCCTGTTATGTGCCATTCCTGCATGAAACCGTACGAGATCTTCTGGAAGAAGATTCGACCGGTGAAGCTGCCGTCCGTCAGCTGGACCGTACCGAGGCACTGGAGCGTCTGAAGCCCCTGTTGCAGGATGCGTCCGTTCTCAAGGTATTTCAGAACGCGAAATATGATCTGACTGTCTTTCGGGGCGCTGGCATTCCCGAGATCACGCCCATCGACGATACGATGCTGATTTCCTACGCCCAGTCCGCCGGTGAGCACGGGCAGGGGATGGACGAGCTTTCCGAACTGCATCTGGGGCACACGCCTGTCCCCTATGATTCCGTGACGGGAACAGGCCGAAAGCGCATTCCGTTCGCACAGGTCGCGATTGACGCGGCGACCGCCTATGCCGCCGAAGACGCGGATGTCACGCTGCGTCTGTGGCAGGTGCTGCGTCCGCAGTTGCGGACCCGTCAGGCGCTGTCGCTGTATGAGGAAATCGAGCGTCCTCTCATCCAGATCCTGACGGATATGGAAGACGTAGGCATCAAGGTAGACGCCACCGAACTGCGTCGCATGTCCGTTGATTTTGCCGAACGCATGGGAATGATCGAGCAGGACATCCATGAGCAGGTGGGGCGGAGTTTCAATGTCGGCTCCCCCAAGCAGCTTGGCGAGATCCTGTTTGATGAAATGGGCCTGCCCGGCGGAAAACGGACGAAAAGTGGAAGCTGGGGTACCGATTCCGGGGTACTGGAATCGCTGGCCGAGCAGGGGCATGACCTGCCGCGCAAGATTTTGGACTGGCGGCAACTGGCCAAGCTGAAATCGACCTATGCCGATGCGCTGGTCCAGCAGATGGATCAGGACACGCAGCGGGTTCATACATCTTTTCAGATGGCCATCACCACGACGGGGCGCCTGTCATCGAACGAGCCGAACCTTCAGAATATCCCCATCCGCACCGAAGAAGGCGCACGCATCCGCAAGGCATTCGTCGCCGCTCCCGGCTGTGTTCTGCTGTCGGCGGATTACAGCCAGATCGAACTGCGCCTTCTGGCCCATGTTGCGAAGATCGAGCCGCTGCTTGAGGCGTTCCGTCTGGGGCAGGACATTCATGCCCGCACGGCGTCCGAAGTGTTCGGTATTCCGCTTGAGGGCATGGACCCGCTGACCCGTCGCCGGGCCAAGGCCATCAATTTCGGCATTATTTACGGCATTTCGGCTTTCGGTCTGGCGCAGCAGCTCCAGATTTCGCCGGGCGAGGCACGCTCCTATATCGACGCCTATTTCGCCCGCTATCCCGGCATCCGCGCCTATATGGAGCGGACCAAGGAAGAGGCGAAAAAGCACGGCTATGTCACGACGCCGTTCGGACGTCGCTGCTATGTGCCAGGCATCGCGGAGAAAAACGGTGCCCGTCGCGCCTATGCGGAGCGTCAGGCCATCAACGCCCCGCTTCAGGGCGGTGCTGCGGACATCATCAAACGCGCCATGGTCCATCTGGCACAACGCCTCCCCCAAACGGGGTTGAAGGCGAAAATGGTTCTTCAGGTACACGATGAACTGCTCTTCGAGGTCGAGGAGCAGGACGCGAAGGCTCTGGCGGAGTTCGTCCGCACGGAAATGGAAGGGGCCGCCAAACTTGACGTGGCCCTTGAAGTAGAAACCGGTATCGGCCCAAGCTGGGCTGACGCACATTAAAGACAGGAAGGTCATGCAGACCAATCACGAACGCCGCAAGCGGGTCGGCAATCGCATCATCTGGGGCGTTCTCGCCGTGGCGGCCGTTCTGGGGTATGTCGGCTTCCATCTGGCGTCCAATGGCGGGCCCGGCCTTCTGGTCCAGTCCAACGGCAACGAAATCGGTGGCAGCTTCCGTCTGGACTCGCTGGGCGAAAGCACGGTTACCGAAGGCGATTTTCACAATACCTGGATGCTGGTCTGGTTTTTTGATGCGAACTGTCCCGAGGACAAGTGCCAGCCCGTATTAAAAAGCATGGATCAGGCACTGGTGACGCTCCGGGCGCAAGGCATCCGCGTCTCGCCGCTCGCAGTGTCGCTCAATCCGTTTGATGAGGCGGACCCGCTTCGGGAATACGTTCTGCCCGTCGCCCCCCATGTCATGCCATTCACCGGGACCCCGAACATGATCAAGGCTATGACGGCCGAATATCATGCGCCGCTCCAGAAGGAGGGGGATCATTTTGTTCCTGCGCCGCAGATCGTCATCATGGACCCGAATGCGCGCTATGCCGGTACCGTCCCGGCTGACGGCAATGCAGATGCCCTGATTGCGCGTCTGCGCGAACTTGCGAAGCGCTGAATGAGGCGCGGGGCAGCGCTTCTCGCGGCAAGTCTGCTTCTGGGGCCTGGATTTTTTCAGGCCCACGCACAGGAGCAGACCCCGCCGGAGTGGAACGGCATTACGCTCGGCAGCCCCCATCGTGGCGGGACCCTGCATCTGACGGCGGACGGCCCCGGCGGTACGCTGGACCCGCAGATCAATTACGGCACGCAGTACATGCAGGTGTTCGTCAATATGTACGACCCCCTGCTGACGTTTCGTCTGGCGCGCGGAGCCGCCGGACTGGACGTGGTACCGGACCTCGCCGATGCCATGCCGGTCATCAGCCCCGATGGCCTCACGTGGCGGCTGCATTTACGCTCCGGTCTGCATTTTTCCAATGGTTCCCCCGTGCGTGTGGAAGATGTTGTGGCATCTTTCCGCCGGATCTACCGCGCCGGAAGCCCGACTGCGGGATCTTTCTATGGCGGTATCGAGGGGGCTGCGGACTGTCTGGCCAAGCCTGACCGCTGCACGCTTCCCGGCGTCGAAGGGCACCCGGAGACGGGCGAGATCGTCTTTCATCTGACGAAACCCGACGGCGAATTTCTCTACAAACTCGCATTTCCCCACGCTGTGATTGTGCCTGCCACCACCCCGGCTCATGACATGGGGGGAACCACGGTTCCTGGAACCGGGCCGTACCGCATCACGCAGTACGATCCCGGACACGGTATGGTTCTGGAGCGCAATCCGTATTTCCATGTCTGGAACCCGCAGGCCCAGACGGATGGCTTCGTGGACCGTATCGAATACGATTTCGGCCTGTCGGATGAAGCACAGGTCACGGCGGTCGAGCAGGGCCGGTATGACTGGATGCTGGACGCCAAGCCCGGAGACCGTCTGGGCGAACTCGGTGCACAATACACTGCCCAGGTTCATATCGAGCCCTTGCTGGGCCTGTATTATCTGGCGATGAACACGCATGAAAAACCCTTCACCGATGTGCGGGTGCGCCGGGCGGTCAGCATGGCCGTCAACCGCCATGCCATGACGATCCTGTTCGGGGGCAGCGCGATCTCCGTACCTTTGTGTCAGATGGTGCCGCATGGGATTTCCGGCGCGGATCTCGGGTTGGACTGCCCGCAGGATGTGGAAGGCGCGCGTCGCCTGATCCATGAAGCCGGGGCAGAAGGGGCGTCGGTGACACTGATCGTCCCCAACCGCGCCATGGAGCTCGGCATGGGCACTTATCTGCGCAACGCTCTGCAGGCCGTGGGCCTGAACGCGCAGCTTCGCCCTATCACGGCGGGCCTTGCGGAATCCTACGAACAGAACACCGCCAATCACGTCCAGATCGCGTTGTCCTACTGGTTTGCGGACTACCCGTCCGCCTCAACCTTTCTCGACGACCTGTTCGGCTGCGACAACTACCATCCGAATTCAGCCGTCTCCCCGAATGTCACCGGTTTTTGCGATCAGCACATCCAGTCCCTGTTCGATCAGGCGAAAGCCCAGACGGACCCGGCAAAAGCCGCCCCAATCTGGCAGGAGGCCGGCCACGCTGTCATGCAGCAGATGCCTGGCGCACCCATGATCCAGATGAAGACGGTCGATTTTGTTTCGAAACGGCTGGGGAATTACTTTTCAACATCTCTGAACCACATGCTGTTTTCACATGTGTGGGTGCAGTAAGGGTGCGTATTGTCGATGATGGCTTACGGTGCCGGAGAAGCCATCCATAACGTTTCATGTGGGTAATCGACGGTCACTCTGAAGCGTCCGTAAACATTCGCGCCCGCTGCTCCGACCACCGTCTGGCCCATCCAGAGACTCATGCGCTCGGGGCCGAAATTCATATCGGGCCTTTCACTGAACCATACGGGCCCGACATGAACGGCACCAATGGTGACATCCGGTACCCGGATCAGGCGTGTTCCGGGGATGAGGCGATCGCCGTTCAGGACGACGGGCCAATCCGGATGACGGGCATGCCATCGGTTGAAAATGCTCGTGATGATATAAGAGGTAACGCCGATCCCATTCACGGTTGCGATGTGCTGGGCCGCTGCGCCGGATGAGGTGGGCAGCGCGGTTGCTCCGGTATCGAGCAGCAAACTGAGTGCTTCACCATCAATAGTCAGCGTAACGGCAGGAAAGTCACTGAGCCATTCGCCCGCGGAATTCCGGGCAAAGAGTAATGGCGCGTGTGTCGCATGACCATCGGGTTGCCATGACGGGCTTTCAACGATGAGGCGCTGCGCAGGGTAATCGAATGTCCAGATGAAGTGCGAAAGATAGGCGGCTCCAAGGACGCCGTCATATCCAAGGTCGGGTAGAGTGTTCACGACCGCCGCCGCCGCGCCGCATGCCTCTGGTCCTGCCGGAGCAGGGAGACGCGTCGCGGCGGTGAAGGGAGGCATGCGGGCTCCATCAAAACTGAAGCCAGGCAGGCGGCATTGGATGGCCTGGCCACCAATCCGTTTCAAGGCGGACGCTTTCATGATGTAGAGGATGCCCATTCCTCCACCACCTGTGTCGACGAGAAGCCGGACCGTCTGTCCCTTCGAGGTTCTGGGCGTGGCATAAAAATGCCCGGCTTCGAACGCTGTAGGGATGACGCGTCCGTCTGATGCAGCATGTGCACTGCTCACGCTGCACAATGCCAGACAAACCAGCAGTTTCCACAGACGGGTCATCCGGGCTTCCCTCGGTTGGTGCTCAACGATTCTGAGCGTATTAAAGCCCGATATCGTTCCGGAAAATCTTGTCCTCCCACTGGATCGCAGACGCCCCTTCATAGGCCAGTTTTCTGGCGTCTTCCGGCGTTGCAGCTTTGGCGCAGACCGTCAGGACACGCCCGCCATCCGCCACCAGAACGCCATCTGCCAGTCTGGTTCCGGCATGGAAAATCGAAACGCCCGGAACGGCTTCCGCACGCTCGATCCCGCTGATCCGGCCCCCCTTTTTCGGAGCATCCGGATATCCGCTGGCGGCCAGAACCAGCGATATCGAATGTTCGTCCGAGAACTCGGCGGCTGCGTGTTCCAGATTGCCCTGTGCCAGTGCGGCAAGGATCGGCAGCAGGTCCGATTGCAGTCGGATCAGCAGGGCCTGCGCTTCGGGATCGCCAAAACGGACGTTATATTCGATCAGCTTGGGCCCTTCGTTCGTCAGCATCAGCCCTGCAAAGATCACACCCCGGAACGGCGTGCCACGACGGACCATCTCGGCCAGCATCGGTCTCACCATGATGTCGAGCGCTTTTTCCTGCATCTCGCGTCCGAACGCGGGGGGAGGCGAAATCGCCCCCATGCCGCCCGTGTTCGGACCGGTATCGCCATCGCCGAGACGCTTGTGATCGCGCGCGGCGCCGATGAGTACGGCCTTGTCGTCTGAGCAGAATGCGAAGAGCGAGACTTCCTCGCCCACCAGACATTCCTCGATTACGAGCGGCATGCCGAGCCTGCGAATGGCGTCTTCGGCCTCGTCCACGCTCTGTGCCACGACGACGCCCTTGCCCCCGGCCAGACCGTCCGCCTTGATGACGATAGGCGCCCCCCGACGACGCACGAATTCGATAGCCGGAGCCTCGTCTTCAAATCGTTCCCAGCGCGCGGTCGGAATGCCGGCTGCGTCTGCCACATCCTTCGTGAACGCCTTGCTGCCCTCCAGCAGGGCCGCCGCCTTCGTCGGACCGGCGCACGGAATGCCCGCTTCGGCACAGGCGTCTGCCAGCCCTGCCACCAGCGGCGCTTCCGGGCCGGGGACGATCAGGTCGATCTTCTGTTCCTGTGCGAACCGGACCAGGCCCGGAACGTCATCGGCTTTCAGTGGAACGAGCGTGGCAACGGACGCCATGCCCGGATTGCCCGGAGCCGCATAAAGAGCGGTCAGGCTCGGCGAGCGCGCAAGACATGTAGCCAGGGCATGTTCACGCCCTCCGGACCCGACCAGCAAAACGCGCATTCCGCTTATCCTTTATTATGCAATCATGGGCTTCGTTTGAGGGCGTGCGTAGCATAGACTGACGCCATGATGGAGAGTGATGGCGCGTCGATCCGCGGGAATGTGCCGCAATATTCGGTTTCCGAGATTTCCGGGGCGATCAAACGCACGCTGGAGAGTGGATTCGGGCGCGTGCGCGTGCGGGGCGAGATCACGGAACTCAAGCGCTATCCGTCCGGGCATATTTATCTTTCGCTCAAGGATGAAGGTGGCAAGATCGCGGGTGTGATCTGGCGCGGGAGTGTCTCGCGCCTCGGCATGGCTCCCGAAAACGGCAACGAGGTCATCGCAACCGGCCGCGTCTCGGCCTACGGCGAACGCTCCAGCTATCAGCTGGTCATCGACCGCATGGAGTTTGCGGGCGAGGGGGCTTTGCTCGCAAATATCGAGCGCCTGCGCCGCAAACTGCTTGAAGAAGGTCTGTTCGACCCCGAGCGCAAGAAAGCCATCCCGTTCCTGCCGTCTCTCGTCGGTGTCATCACGTCGCGGTCCGGCGCGGTGCTGCACGATATCATCACAACCGTCAGCCGCCGTTTCCCGCGGGACGTCCTCCTGTGGCCGGTTCCTGTGCAGGGCGAAGGGGCGGCAGCCCAGATTGCTGCCGCCATCGAAGGCATGTCCGTGCGTCGTCCGCGCACGCCGGATGTGCTGATCGTTGCGCGTGGGGGCGGGTCTCTCGAAGACCTCATGGCGTTCAACGACGAGCGCGTCCTGCGCTCCGTTGCGGCCTGTCCCATTCCTGTCATTTCGGCAGTCGGGCATGAGACCGACACGACGCTGATTGACCTTGTCTCGGACCGTCGGGCGCCCACCCCGACCGCCGCCGCCGAAATGGCCGTGCCGCTGCGCTCGGAAATGGTCACGGACATGGCGCATCGCAATGCGCGTCTGACGGGTGCGCTCACCCGTATCATCCAGACGGCGCGTGCACGGCTGGATCAGGCCGCTGCCCGTCTGCCGGACCTGCCGGGACTGCTGGATTCCGCCCGGATGCGTCTGGATGATCGTGGTCAGCGGCTCGATCTGGCGTTGCCGTCTTTCGTCATGCGCATCCGCAACCGGCTTGATGCGCCGGGCATGCATCTGCCATCGCCGGAGCTTCTGATCGGGCGCAGTCAGGCACGTCTGCAGGCCCTGCGTCTGCCTGCGCCAGAACTTCTCGTCAGCCGTGCACGAGCCCGCCTGAACGGGCCAGTCACACATCTGCCGAACCCCGAACTGCTGATCGAACGCCGCCGTGCCGCCCTGCGGATGGTTTCCAGCGGTCTGGACGCCTCATGGCAGCGTTCGCTCCAGACTTTCCATCTGCGCACCGAACGCCAGCGCCTGTCGCCGGATGTTCTCAGAAGCGCCATCCGCCTTCAGAAAATGAGGCTTCACGGGCTGGGCAGCCATCTTGAAGCCGTGTCGCCCCGGGCTATTCTCAGCCGCGGTTATGTGCTTGTGCAGGATGTAAATGGTCAACCCGTTACGAGTGCGGAAGCCCGGCCTGTTGCCGATCGCGTCGTTCTGTCTTTCGCGGATGGAGACCGTGGCGCAAAACTGGACAGCCTGTCGCCGCAGGGCGATCTTGGGCTTTAATCTTTCACCCATCTGATCTGCGATCCGGAGTCTGCATGCGTTCGTTCTGGTTGAGTCTCGTTACCCTGCCACTGCTTGCAGCCTGCGCTGAACAGCCCACGGCCCCCGCGCGCCCTGCTGCCCCGGCGTCGCAGGCCAAGATCCCGCCGCAGGATTTCGCGCCGGGTCTGGCGGAAGAGGCCCCCGAGGACGGCAAGAAGAAGCTGTTCAACGATCCGTCCGCGCCGCTGAACACACCGCTCTGCGGCACAGCGCTACAGGAACAGGCGCGGGCTGGTGCGGCGCTGTATCCGCAAAGTCTGGCCAGCACGAGTTCCTGTCCGCGCAATGCCTGTTTCCAGCCGCTGACTGGCACCTATATCGCGGCAACCGGGGCGCAGAGCGTCTGCCGCTAACTGGAGCGCCGCGTTTCAGCAGGACAAAGAAAAAGGCCGGTCAGGATTTCCTGACCGGCCTTTTTTATGGCTGTGGAAAGTGCTGACGGATCAGCGCTTCCACCATCCTGCACGACGCTTCGCCGGAGCGACTTCATCAATGTTTACCGGCTGAAGGATGTTTCCATCCTCGGCCGGAGCCTCGGCAGCGGCGGTCTTTGGCGCGCGACGGGTCCGGCTGCGCTTCGGCTTGGCAGTCTCTTCCGCTGCGACTTCAGCCGGAGCCGGCGCAGCTTCGGGGGCGGCTTCAGCCGGGGCTTCAGTAGCCACGGCCTCCGCCTTCGGAGTGCGCCGGGTCCGGGTCCGACGGGGCTTGGGAGCCTCTTCGGCCACAGGCTCTTCGACAGCCGGAGCAGGAGCGACTTCCACTACAGGCGCGGCTTCCGTCACCGTTTCGGCAGGAGCAGCATCTGCAGCCTTGGCACGGGCCGGGCGACGTCCGCGACCACGGCGGGGCTTGGGAGCCTCTTCCGTTGCCGGAACTTCCGCTGCTCGCTCTTCCACGGCAACAGCCGTTTCGACAGCCGGGACATGTTCGATCACGACGTCCGTGGGCAGGCTGATCCCGGTCTGAAGGGCCTGTGTCGTCCCTTCAAATTCCGCCTGCTCAATCACGTCGAAGATGTCGAAGCTGCCGCCGAACGGATCAGCAGGCGTAGGGCCCGTGTAGCGATGCTGGGCGGGACGCTCCTCGCGTTCCTCCCGGCGACGCGGATTGCGCGCTGCGGGAGCTGGTGCGGCAGGGCGTGGTGTCGGTGCGGGGCGCCGTGGCGCTACGTCACGGGTTTCGGCCATGGGTTCTGCACGCGGCGCTTCAGAGCCCTCGGCTTCCTTGACGATGCGCTTGAAGCGGGTGCGACGGCGGCCCGGAATGATGCCGTTTTCGTCGGCAGTGTCCGAGGCGGGGGTCTCACGTTCCTCGGGCGCATGGACGTTATGGTCCTGCGGTGCGTCCGCTGCGACGTCTCCGTTCTGCTCGCGACGGCCACCACGGCGGCGGCGGCGGCGGCGGCGACGACCATCGTTGCTGTCTTCCTGGCCTTCCGACGGCACAACATCTTCAATGACTTCCGCATCGACGACCGGCGTTTCCACCCGCAGGGCGACGGGGGCCTGTTCTTCGATGATCTCGATCGTGCGGACGCTTTCCGGCGCACGCTCCACGGCGCGTTCCGTCCGTTCCGGAGCGCGGGCCTGTGCCGGAGCCGCTGTCTGGGTTTTCAGGCGCTCGATCCGCATATCTGCGGCAGCGAGGTTTTCTTCCGTACGGAAGATGACCTGCATCCGATGATGGCGCTCGATGTCAGCCAGCCAGGAGCGCTTGTGGTTGAGGATATAGAGGGCAATCTCGGAGCCCACATAGACTTCGATTTCGGCTGAACGCTGGCGTGCGCCTTCCTCGTCGATTGCACGCAGGACGTGCAGGGCCGAGCTTTCCGTCCCACGGATGAAGCCGGTACCCTGACAGTGCGGGCAGGGCGTGAGGACGGATTCCGCAATGGACGGGCGCAGGCGCTGGCGGGACATTTCCAGTAGACCGAAATGGGAAATATGCCCGACCTGGATGCGCGCACGGTCGGAACGCAGGGCCTCCTTGAGGCGCTTTTCCACCTGAGCATTGTGGCGGCGGCTTTCCATGTCGATGAAGTCGATCACGACCAGACCGGCCAGATCACGCAGACGGAGCTGGCGACCCACTTCCTCGGCGGCTTCGAGGTTCGTGCGCAGGGCCGTTTCCTCAATGTTGCGCTGCGAGGTGGACTTGCCGGAATTCACGTCGATGGCGACGAGGGCTTCCGTCTGGTTGATGACCAGATAGCCACCGGACGGCAGACGGGCCGTCGGCGAGAACATGGCGTCCAGATGGCCTTCGACATTGTAGCGCGCAAACAGGCTCTGCCCGCGGTTCTGCCACAGCTTGACCTTGTTGGCGTTGCTGGGCATCAGCAGGCGCATGAACTCGCGCGCGTTCTTCCAGGCCGCTTCACCATCCACGAGGATGTCTTCGATATCCTTGGAAAACAGGTCGCGGATGACGCGCTTGATGAGGCTTGCTTCCTCATAGACCAGCGTCGGCGCGACCGAGGACAGGGCGTGGGAGCGGATATCGTCCCAGAGCTGGAGCAGGTATTCGCAGTCCCGCGTCACTTCCTGTGCCGGGCGACCGGCACCGGCGGTCCGGACGATCATTGCCATGGACTTCGGCAGGTCGAGTTCCGCGATCACATCGCGCAGGCGGCGGCGATCGGCATCGGAAGTGATCTTGCGCGAAACGCCACCGCCACGCAGGGCGTTCGGCATCAGGACACAATAGCGCCCGGCAAGGGAGATGTAGGTGGTCAGGGCTGCACCCTTGTTGCCACGCTCTTCCTTGACGACCTGCACCAGCAGCACCTGACGGCGGCGGATGACTTCCTGGATCTTGTAGTTGCGCAGGAAACGGGCCGTGCGGCGCGACGACGCGCTTTCCTCGCCCGTATCATGCTCGCCACCAACGGTTTCGGGCGCGCGACGGTCGTGGTTGTCGCCGTCTTCGTTATCGGCACCGTCTTCGGAAACCGTTTCGGTCTCGGCATCATCCGCCGCATCACCACGCTCGGCAATTTCTTCTTCCTGGAGCGCGATGAGCTTCTCGCGGTCTGCGACAGGAATCTGGAAATAGTCCGGGTGGATTTCGCTGAAGGCGAGGAAGCCGTGGCGGTTGCCGCCATATTCGACGAAAGCGGCCTGAAGGCTCGGCTCTACGCGAATGACCTTGGCAAGATAGATGTTGCCCTTGAGCTGCTTCTTGGTCGATGTCTCGACGTCGTAATCTTCGACGCGGTCACCATCCATGACCACAACACGCGTTTCTTCCGCGTGTGTGGTGTCGATGAGCATACGCTTGGTCATGGAACACTGAACTCCACGACGCTCCGCAATGGCTGCCTGGGCCGGGGGGAACGTCAGATTGTGTGGGGTGGAGGGAACGGCGCAGTCCGAACGCACAGCGACGGGACATGTTGGGTCCCGTTTCGCTGAGGTTGCTGGCTGCGAGCACGTTGAGTGACATTCGTCCCCTGAACAGACGGCCGGTCCGGAAATCCGGAGCCGGATGAAAAACCTGATCCGGACGGGCGTCTGGCCTGTACCGGAGTGACATATCACCAGTTCGATCCGGTCAGGACAGGGTACGGAAGGCTAGTCGCGCATCTGTCAAACGACGGGACGTCGTGGCGGGGACAGGAAAAGGCGGGAGCGGTACGGGAAAGGTTAAAGTCCGTAGCCGGTCGGACCGCACTTTACAGGTCCCTGTCGCACAGGATGACTGAAACTGCTGTCTGTGGCAAGTCCGGGTGCCCGGCGGGGAAAAGCGGCGTTTTTCATTTTTCCGTGGAAGAGGCCTGCGGAAGTCTTCTGCCATGTTCCTGACAGGGTTTCGTGCTGTATGGTTCTTTCGTCATTCACCGCTGCAACCGGGAAACAAGGGATGCTGACGCGACGCACACTGGCCAGTGGTCTTTTCGGTGGCCTTTCGGGAGTATCGCTGCTGGCGCCCCTGACGGCCTTCGGGCGTCACCCGGTTCATGGTCCGTTTCACGGAAAGCTGCACGCTCCTGCCGTTCATCGCGGAGCCGCACCGCCGAAACCTCTTGTGATGCTGGACCCCGGACATGGCGGCAAGGATCCCGGTGCTATCGGGATTTCAGGTACCTATGAAAAGCATATCGCCGAAGCCGCAGCCTCCGAACTGAGCCGCCAGCTTTTGGCTTCGGGACAGTACCGCGTCGCCATGACCCGCTCCGAAGACCGTTTCATTCCGCTTGAAGGGCGTGTCGAACTGGCACAGCGGCATCAGGCGCATCTCTTCATTTCCATGCACGCCGATGCCCTGCATGACAGGGATGTGCGGGGCGCGAGCGTCTATACGCTCTCGGGCGGTGCCTCGGACGCACAGACGGCGTCTCTCGCACGGACGGAGAACAGCGCCGATCGTTTCGCCGGACCGGCTTTTCATGGGATGTCGCCCGATGTGCAGCAGATCCTCGCCAGCCTCGTTTCGGAAGAAACGCGCCGGGGGTCGGCCCATATGGCGGCCAGTGTGGTGAATTCGTTCCGGAACAGGATCGGGCTCCTGACCCATCCCTCACGTCATGCGGCTTTCGTGGTTCTGAAATCTTCCGAAATTCCATCGGTCCTGGTTGAGATGGGGTTCATGTCGAACCGGCTGGATGAGGCCGCGCTGCGTCAGGGCGTCCATCGCACACAGGTCGCCAGCGCCATGAAAACCGCCATAGACCGTTATTTTGCAACGCATGCCGGCGTGATGACGGGCTGATCCGCTTTTTGCGCAGGGGAGGCTTTATGCTCATGCGGGTTGCGTATGACGCAAGAATCGGTCATTTAACGCGCCTATGATGTTTCTTTCGGTCCTCTCGCTTCGACTTATTGGCCCCTGAACGCCTTATCCTAGGCGGACAGCGCTCCGTTGCGTTCAGGGGATAACAGACAGAAAGCCACCCTGAACCAGACGAGACGATCTCCATCATGACTTTCCAGCACCCGTCCTTCGGCAATATCGCCGACGACCGCGTCATCATTTTCGACACCACGCTGCGCGACGGCGAACAGTCCCCCGGATTTTCGATGAATATCGAAGAGAAGCTCCGCATGGCCCATGCGCTGAGCGCTCTCGGCGTGGACGTGATTGAAGCCGGGTTCCCCGTGGCGTCCGAAGGCGATTTCGAGAGTGTGCGCCGGATTGCCGAGGATGTCCGTGGATCGGTAATCTGCGGTCTGGCCCGCAGTGGTGGCAAGCGGGATATCGAATCCTGTGGCGAGGCCCTGAAGAAGGCCGAGCGTTCGCGGATCCACAACTTCATTTCCACGTCCCCGCTGCACATGAAGTACAAGCTGCGGATGGAGCCGGAAACGGTGCTGGAAATCATCGCGTCCGGCAACCAGAAGGCCCGTCAGTACACGGATGACGTTGAATGGTCGGCCGAGGACGGCTCCCGGACCGATCCGGACTTCCTGTGCCGCTGCGTGGAAATGGCGATCCGCAATGGTGCAAACACGATCAACATCCCCGATACGGTCGGCTTCGCCACGCCGGAAGAAATGCGTGCGATCTTCACCATGCTGCGTGAGCGCGTTCCGGGTGCGGATCAGGTGATTTTCTCCGCACATAACCACAATGATCTGGGGCTCGGCGTCGCCAACACGCTCGCTTCCGTCGAGGGTGGGGCGCGTCAGATCGAGTGCACGATCAACGGTATCGGCGAACGTGCAGGCAATGCCGCGCTCGAAGAAATCGTCATGGCGCTGCGGACCCGTCACGATCAGTATGGCAAGACGACCGGTATTGAGACGACGAAGCTGCTGGGCATGTCCCGTATGCTGGCGACGATCACGGGCTTTGACGTGCAGCCGAACAAGGCCATCGTCGGACGTAATGCGTTCGCGCATGAAAGCGGCATCCATCAGGACGGGATCCTGAAGAACGCCGCGACCTATGAAATCATGACGCCGGAAAGCGTAGGCTGGAACAAGACCTCGCTGGTCATGGGCAAGCATTCCGGCCGTGCGGCATTCCGCGACAAGCTGGCGCAGCTCGGTTATCCGCCGCTGGAAGACGATGCCCTGAACGCCGCTTTTGCGCGCTTCAAGGATCTGGCCGACAGCAAGAAAGTCGTGTTCGACGACGATATCCGCGCACTTGTGGATGACGAGAGCCGCGATCACGAGCGGGTTCACCTGATCTCGCTGGAACTGGCTTCTGGCACGAAGCAGAAGTCCCAGGCCAAGCTCGAAATCAGCGTGGACGGCGCCATCCAGTATGCTGCGGTCAGTGGCAACGGTCCGGTCGATGCAGCCTTCCGCGCCATTGGCGAAGCGTTTCCGCATACGGCTGAACTCGCGCTGTTCTCGGTGGCCAACGTCACGGAAGGCACAGATGCACAGGCGCGTACGACCGTGCGGTTACAGGAAAACGGCAAGCTCGTGGACGGGCAGGGCGCTGATGCCGATACGGTGGTCTCTGCGGTCCGTGCGTATATTCATGCACTGAACAAGCTCCTGACCAAGCGCGAGCGTCGGGAGCCGGAAGCACTGTCCTGATCCGTCCGGGGCGACATTGTTTCAGTCAGCGGGCATGCGGAGGATTTCTGCATGCCCGTTTTTTTATGAATAGCGATTATAAACGATATAAAATAGTTTATATAAGAAGTAGACAAATATAACACGAACGGTATGGTTTTCTTATCTGGCCGGACAAGGAACCCTCATGCCGCATTCATGGCTTTACACGCTTTCAGGACTGCTGGTGGGCTTTCTGGTCGGAATGACCGGCGTAGGCGGTGGCTCCCTGATGACCCCACTGCTGATCCTGTTATTCGGCGTCAAGCCGCAGTCGGCGGTCGGCACGGACCTGCTCTATGCCGCCATTACCAAGATCTTCGGTACGGCGCTCAATCGCCATCACGGCGTTGTACGCTGGAGAATCGTTCTTCTTCAGATGGCAGGAAGTCTTCCAGCCGGTCTGCTGTGTCTCATCTTCCTGCGTCATTTCGGTCCGAGCCCGTTCGTTTCGAAACTGATTACCGAAGTGCTGGGTGTGGCACTCCTGCTGACGGTGCCTGCCATCTTGTTCAAGCCGAAGCTTCAGAAATGGTCAGCCAATGCAGGAACCCTTCGTCCACAGACGGTCGATGCGCTAACGGTTGTGCTTGGTATCGTTCTGGGAACGCTGGTCACGTTGTCTTCCGTGGGGGCCGGGGCGATCGGCATGGCCGCTCTGACAGTGCTCTATCCGCGTGTCAGTACGCGGGAGCTCGTGGCGACGGATATTGCGCATGCCGTGCCGCTGGCACTTCTGGCCGGTGGCGGACACTGGCTTCAGGGCGCGGTCGATTCCGTTGTGCTCGTGGAACTGCTGATGGGGTCCATTCCCGGAATTCTGCTTGGAACGCTTCTGGCGGGACGGCTGCCAGAGGATGCGCAGAGATGGTTTCTGGGCATCCTTCTGGCAATTATCGGCCTGAGAATGATCTGAGGCCGATGGGTCGGGGTGGTGTTACGGCTTAGTAGCCGTAACCGCCCTGATAGTTCTGGGGCTGCTGCTGGTAGCCGCTCTGCTGTGAATATCCGCTGTTGGGCGGGTAGCTGTTGTTCGGATATCCGTTGGGATACTGGGGTTGCTGGCAGTTTGTGTTCGGCGGGCACTGGTACTGCGGCTGCATGTACTGGCCCTGCTGCTGCGGGTAAGTGCCCTGCTGGTTGTTATAATAGCCCTGCTGCTGGCCATTGGAGTAGCCGCTCTGGTAGCCGGGGCGATTGGGCGTCGTCACCGCACCCGCGCCGGCACCCAGAACGCCGCCTGCCAGAGCGCCGATTGCCGCACCGCGGCCGCCACCTGCCAGCGCACCGATCGCAGCGCCCGTTCCGCCGCCCAGAAGGCCGCCGCCCAGTGCGCGTGAGCCAGGGTCGTAATTCCCTTCACATCCACCCAGAGCCATGATCGTGGCAAATGCTCCGACCAGCGCCGTGCAGCGCAGGCCAGTATGGGAAAAAGCGGTCCTCATAGTCCGAATCCTTGATCGTCTCTAACGGAGTGAGCGCTGCTTATAGCTCAATATCCGTTGCGTGGGCGGTTGGGGGTCGTTGCGGCGCCGACTGCCGCACCCGTGCCGCCGCCTGCCAGAGCGCCGATGAGCGCACCACGGCCACCCCCTGCCAGAGCGCCGATTGCTGCGCCACCGCCTGCGCCAATCAGTGCGCCGGACCCGGCGCGGGAGCCGCTGTCATACGGGCTGCCACAGCCGGTGAGGGCAACGCCACAGAGAGCCAGAGCTGCCAGAAAGCGGGGTGTTGTAAGGGTCTTCATGACAAAACATCCTGTTAGACGTTCCGGTCCGCGTTCCGGTAATCGGTTCGGAAGGAACGGTTTCGCACTTCTAGACACATACAACGTGACAGAAGGGTGGCAGGATCAGGGCGCACGATTATTTTTTTGCACGTCCCCGGACGGGATCCGGAAAATGGGATCTGGACGCCCCGATCCCGTCGCGCGCATTATATTGACTCTCCGGGCCTTGCTGAACCTGCCGCGTCTGGTTAAGTCCACCCGCGGGGAACCGCCCCGCAATCACGATACGCCATCTGTCACCCCACAGAGCCGCGCCAGGAGTTTTGGATGTTTTCTCGTCTGCTGGGTCTCATGTCTGCCGACATGGCCATCGACCTCGGCACTGCCAACACGCTCGTTTATGTCAAGGGTCGCGGCATTGTCCTTGATGAGCCCTCCGTTGTGGCGATCGCCGAAGTGCGTGGCAAGAAACAGGTTCTTGCGGTTGGCAATGAAGCCAAGCAGATGGTCGGCCGCACGCCGGGAAACATCACGGCCATCCGCCCGCTGCGCGACGGCGTGATCGCGGACTTTGAAGTCGCGGAAGAAATGATCAAGCATTTCATCCGCAAGGTTCATAACCGCCGTGCCTTCGCCAGCCCGCAGATTATCATCTGCGTGCCTTCCGGCGCTACAGCGGTGGAGCGTCGGGCCATTCAGGAAAGTGCGGAAAGCGCGGGCGCACGCAAGGTCATGCTGATCGAGGAGCCCATGGCGGCAGCCATCGGCGCTGGTCTTCCGGTGACGGAGCCATCGGGCAGCATGATCGTGGATATCGGCGGTGGCACGACGGAAGTTGCGGTCATTTCCCTTGGCGGCATTGTCTATGCCCGGTCCGCGCGCGTGGGCGGAGACAAGATGGACGAAGCCATCATCTCCTATATCCGCAAGACCTATAACCTTCTGGTCGGCGAAAGCTCGGCCGAGCGGATCAAGATCGAACTCGGCTCTGCCATGATGCCGGACGATCCCGCCAATCCCGACGGCCCCCTGACGGAGATCAAGGGCCGCGACCTTATCAACGGTGTGCCGCGTGAAGTGGTCGTCAGTCAGGCCCAGATCGCCGAGAGCCTGGCGGAACCCGTCATGCAGATCGTCGATGCCGTGACGACCGCGCTTGAAAACACGCCGCCCGAACTGGCCGCCGACATCGTGGACAAGGGCATCGTTCTCTCGGGTGGTGGTGCACTTCTGTATCGTCTGGACGAAGTGCTGCGTCTTTATACCGGTCTGCCCGTGACGGTTGCGGAGAACGCCCTGTCCTGCGTGGCACTCGGAACGGGGCGGGCGCTTGAGGAAATGCGTCGTCTGCGCAGTGTTCTAAGCAGCATGTACTGAGGACTGGCTGACGCCGGATGCTGTCCATCCATGCCCGGCAGGTGCTTGCAAAGGCCATCCTGCCTCTCCTGATCCTGTTGGCGGTCGGGCTTGTCCTTCTGGGACTGGTCCGGCGTCCGGCCGTTGATGGCGTGCGACTGATGGCGACGGACTTCATGGCCCCGGCCTATCATGGGCTGGTCTGGCCGCAGGAGCGTGTGGCCGTCTGGCTGACGGATCTGCGCGGTGCGACCGATCTGGCCAAAGAGAATTCTCGTCTGCGGGAAGAAAACCGCGCTCTGCGACACTGGTATGACGTCGCGGTCGCGCTGGCGGCGGAAAACGGGCGCCTGAAGAACAGCCTGCACTGGATTCCGCAGACCGTTCCCCAATACGTGACCGGACGCGTCACCCGTGACGATGGTGGCCCTTATTCGCGCGCGGTTCTTCTGGACGTCGGCAGCGGCCACCAGGTCCGGATCGGGGACGTTGCGCTTGATGCCGCCGGATTACTGGGCCGCGTGACGGAAGTCGGGCCGCATACGGTGCGCGTTCTGATGATCAATGATGATGCCAGCCGCATTCCCGTCACGCTGGCGTCCTCGCACGGGGATGCAATCATGGCCGGTGACGATACCGCCGCGCCGCGCCTGATCTTCTATCCGCAGGACCATCACCCCATTGAAGGCGAGCGCGTCGAGACGCGGGGCCAGAGCACGATGCCCGCCGGGCTGCCGGTCGGGACGGTACATTACAGCGCGCCGAACCGCCCGGTTGTGGTGCCGGATGCGGATCTGGACCGTCTCGATATCGTGCGCGTGTTCGATTATGGCGACGACGATTCGCAGGCGCCGGATGCGCCGGGCCGCGTGCGTGTGAAAAAACTGCCGCAAAATCCGCTCACTGGGCCGCTGCCGTTCTCATGGCTGCCCAACCTGCCGGACATGCCGGGACGGGGAGGGCAGTAAGCGTTATGGTTGCCGAAAACTCCACGCCCCATCTGCATTCCGCAGTTGAACCCAAACAGACCTTCCGTCGCGCCCTCGACATGTCCAGTCGGGCGGCCATGCCGTCGCTGTTCATCATGTTCAGCGCCCTCCTGCTGTCCGCGCCGTTTGGAATTCCCGGACAGGCGCAGCTTCAGTTTGGGATTGCGATGTGTACGGTCTGGTTCTGGGCCCATAGCCGTCCCCGCTCCATGCCGGCGCTTGCGGTCTTCCTGTGCGGGCTGGTTGTGGAAATTTTCAGTTTCGGACCACCGGGAACGGTGCTGCTGTCACTTCTGGTGATTTACGGTGTGGCGCATCACTGGCGCTATGGCCTGTCGCGTCTGGGATTTCTCATGGGGTGGCTGATTTTCAGCATTTTTGCTGTTCTGGCCTCCTTTTTCCAGTGGTCCCTCGTGTGCCTGCATGCGGTTGCACTTCTCTCTCCCGCACCTGGCCTCTTTCAGGCGGCGCTGACAATCGGTATCTATCCCAGCCTGACAGCACTGTTCGTCTGGGGACGCCGCACATTTGCCAATCCCGATCAGGCCTGACAGCGTCCTTCTGCGTGCCGCGCTGAAGGCTGTTTTCTTTTCCGGATCTGAATTCCTGCCCTGATGTTTTCCCGAAAGACCCCTTTCCGCTCGCGGATACGCCAAAAACGTCAGGCTGAGCCTGTGCGGTCAGGACGTGGCGTCTTCACGCGCCGCGCTCTGCTGGTCATGGCCGTGCAGGCCGGGGTTCTGGGTGTGCTGGGGCGGCGGCTGTATAATCTTCAGGTCGTGGATGGCGGCCATCTGCGACAGCTCGCCGAGCGCAATCGCACCAGCAAACGCCTTCTCGCCCCGGCCCGGGGCACGGTTCATGACCGTTTTGGCGTGGCTCTTGCAGACAACAAGGTCAGCTGGCGCGCGCT
Source organism: Gluconobacter albidus (assembly GCF_002005485.1). Lineage (NCBI taxonomy): Bacteria > Pseudomonadati > Pseudomonadota > Alphaproteobacteria > Acetobacterales > Acetobacteraceae > Gluconobacter > Gluconobacter albidus. Next base: position 644,349 of record NZ_CP014689.1, read on the forward strand.
GCTGATGCCGGAAGAGACGACGGACATTCCGGCCGTCATCGAACGTTTCTCCCAGATCGTGCCTCTGGACGAGCATGACCGCGCGCGTATCGAGCGTGATCTGCGCCATGTCCATAAATATGTCCCCGTCACGCTGCATGAGTTCCTGTCCTGGGACGACATGGCGCGGATCGAACTGAACGCGCCCTCTTTGCCGGGTGTGCTGGTCGATGTCGGTTCGACGCGGCTGTATCCGTTCAAGGGACTGACCGCCCATATCGTGGGTTATGTTGCGCCTCCGAACGAAGAGGACGTGGCGAAGGACACGACGCTCTCCCTACCGGGAATGCGCGTCGGTCGCGCCGGGATCGAGCAGACGCAGGAAGCCTCGCTGCGTGGCGAACCGGGTTCCGTGGAGATGGAAGTCAACGCGGTCGGGCGCGTCATTGGCGAGATCGACCGCGTGGAAGGGCAGCAGGGCGAGGACGTGCGCCTGACGCTGGATTCCGTCCTGCAGCAGCAGGTGCTGGATCGTCTTGAAGACCGTGTGGCGAGTGCGGTCGTCATGGATTGTCGTAATGGCGAAGTGATGGCGATGGTCAGCACGCCGTCTTTTGATCCGTCCCTGTTCGATTCAGGCGTGAGTCATGCCCAGTGGAACGAATGGGCCAGTGATCCGCGCACGCCGCTCGTAGACAAGGCCGTATCCGGTCTTTATCCGCCCGGCTCGACCTTTAAGCCCGCCGTGGCGCTCGCAGCCCTCAAATCCGGTTCCGTTACGGCGCAGGACCGTTTCAACTGCCCCGGATATTACGATCTGGGTGGGGTGCGCTTCCATTGCTGGAACCGCTGGGGCCACGGCATGATCAACATGCGTGAGGGTCTGAAATTCTCCTGCGACGTCTATTTCTATGAAGTCGCGCGCCGTTGCGGCATGGACCCGATCAAGGCGGTTGGCAACACGATGGGGCTGGGCGTCAAACCGGAAATTGAATTGCCACATGTTCGTTCCGGTGTGATCCCGACGCCTGAATGGCGTCAGAAGCACGGCTTTCACTGGAATGGCGGCGATACGGTCAATGCGGGCATCGGGCAGGGGTTCGTCCAGGTCACCCCGCTGGAGCTTGCCACCTATACCTCCCGCATCGCTTCGGGCCGCAATGTTCAGCCGCATCTGCTGCGGGCGACCAATGACCAGATTTCCACAATGGCGTCCGCGGACGATGTGCCAAAGGTCGATCTGCCGCCGGAATTTCTGGATGTCGTGCGTGGCGGCATGTTTGCGGTCGTCAACGATCAGCACGGCACGGCCCCCAAGGCGCGGCTGGACCTGCCGGGGATCCAGATGGCCGGAAAAACAGGCTCGGCGCAGGTCCGGCGCGTCTCGCGTGCGCTGCGTGAGTCCGGGCATTTCAATTCCATGAACCTGCCGTGGGAATACCGTCCCCATGCGCTGTTCATCTGTTTTGCGCCTTACGACAACCCGAAATATGCCGTCGCGGTGGTCGTGGAACACGGCAATGCGGGCGCGGACGAAGCAGCCCCGCTCGCCAAACTCATCATGACCGATACCCTGCTGCGCGACCCGGCCAGTGACGTCCGCCCTGCTGCCCCTGGTATGGCCTCCAGCGTTGTCCCAAATGCTGCACCACCGCCCGCCGGAGCGGAAATGCCGTCCGCACCCGCGGAAACCGGCACTTCTGTTCCCACGGACCCTCCTGTTGCACAAACCCAGCGGGAACCGGGGGCAGCGCAATGAAGCGTAATGGTCTGAACACGTTCGGTTTTCTGAAATCCGACCGGCGCCTTCTGCGCGCGGAGCCTGATTTCAGGCCCATGGCGCGCCTGCTTCAGGTCAACTGGCTGTATGTCCTGTTGGTCTGTGTGCTGGCGGGCGTAGGCTATATCGCCCTCTATTCCGCAGGCGGCGGCTCGGCCAAGCCGTTTGCCGGGCCGCAGATGGTGCGGTTCGGCTTCGGCCTTGTCATGATGATTGCGGTCTCGCTCGTCAGTCCGCGCGTTCTGCGGATGGCGGCGGTTCCGGTCTATCTGCTCTCGGTCACGCTCCTCGCCCTTGTGTTGCGAATGGGCCATGTGGGGAAGGGGGCGGAGCGCTGGATCAATCTGGCGGGGATGCAGTTCCAGCCCTCCGAATTCGCCAAAATCGGCCTCGTCATAATGCTGGCGACCTGGTTTCACCGCATTGGCAACGAGCGGATGGGCAACCCGCTGCGCCTGATCCCGCCAGCGCTCCTGACATTGCTGCCGGTCCTTCTGGTGCTCAAGGAGCCCAACCTTGGAACGGCCACCATTATCGGCGTCATCGGGGCGACGATGTTCTTCGCGGCGGGAATGCGGCTGTGGCAGATCCTGCTGCTGGTGGCGCCGCTGCCTTTCATGGGAAAGCTGATCTACAGCCATCTGCATGACTACCAGAAGGCCCGGATCGACACCTTCCTGCACCCCGAACATGATCCGCTCGGCGCAGGCTACAACATCATCCAGTCCAAAATCGCCCTTGGTTCGGGCGGCATGTGGGGCGAGGGATACCTGCATGGCAGTCAGGGACAGCTGAATTTCCTGCCGGAAAAACAGACGGACTTCATCTTCACCATGATCGGAGAGGAATGGGGCTTCGTCGGCGGGGTTGCCGTCATCGCGCTGCTCGGAACGCTCGTCATGGGCGGAATGCTCATTGCGATCCGCAGCCGCAACCAGTTCGGGCGTTTGCTGGGTCTGGGCATCGCGATGGATTTCTTCCTGTATTGCGCCGTAAACCTGTCGATGGTCATGGGCGCCATTCCGGTCGGTGGTGTGCCGCTGCCGCTGATTTCCTACGGCGGCTCGGCGATGCTGACGATGATGTTCGGTTTCGGCCTGCTCATGTCCGCCTGGGTGCATCGTAACGAACGTGATCCGGGGACGGAAGACGATGAGGACTGAGCGCCTGCCTGCTTTTTTCATGCCGAAAGACGGCATGCCGACGTCCCGGCTGGTGTTCTGGGGACTGGTCTTCGCGGTGGCCCTGTTCCTGAGACATCCGGGCGCGCTGCTGATGGCGCAGTTCTGGGGCGAGGATTCATGGGTCTGGTATCCGCAGGCCTATGAGCAGGGGGCGGCAAGCCTGCTCAATCCGGAGACCGGATATCTCCAGACTTTCCCACGTCTGATCGGCCTTCTGGCGCAGGGCCTGCCGTTCCATCTGGCTCCGACCCTTTTTGCGGTCGTGGCCTTTCTGGTGCAACTCGCGCCACCTCTGTTTCTGCTGACCGGACGTCTGGATCAGGCATGGCCGGACAGGACGTCGCGCCTGCTGTTCGCGCTGTTCATGGTTGCGTTGCCCAATTCCTACGAAGTGCAGGTCAATCTCACCAACTCCCAGTGGCACCTCGCCATTCTGGCGTTTCTGGTTCTCCAGAGCACGCCGCCGCAGGGCTGGGGGCAGCGCCTGTTCGACGGAGCAGTCCTGCTGCTGTCAGGGCTGACAGGGCCGTTCTGCGTCTTCCTGTTTCCGATCGCCGTGCTCCGTTTTGCGGCGGTCCGGGACCGCTCGCATCTGATACGGCTTGCGCTCGTCAGTCTCTGTGTGGGCCTGCAGGCAATCACCTATCTGCACAAGGCACATCAGCGGGTCGGCACTGAACTCGGGGCCTCGCTTATCACCGGGATGCGCATCATCGCCCTCAATATCGAGATCGGCCTCCTGTTCGGACAGCATGCGGCTGCAGATGTGGCGGGGTCGGCATTGTGGTGGCAGCATCGCAGCCCGCCGGTCGTGCTCTGTCTTCTGGGGATCGCCGCCCTGATCTATGCCTGCATGCGTGGCCCTACGATTTTCCGTGAGGCGCTTCTTGCTTCCGGGCTGACCTTTGCGGCTGCCCTGGCGCATCCTCAGGTGTCCATTGATCAGCCCCAGTGGCATGTCATGCAGTATTCCGGCTGGAGCGATCGGTATTACATCTTCGCGATGCTGACCCTGCTCGGGTCATTCTTCGTTCTTGCCCGGGCCCCGCGCCCTGCGCGGAAGGCAGCCGGGGTCTCGGCGCTCCTGCTCGTCACAGCAGCCTGTATCCGGGACTGGCACTTTCCGTTCTTTCCGATGTCCGATTTCTATACGAAAGCCGCAGAGTTCGAACGCGCCCCTGCCGGAACGGTCATCACCTACGGAATTCAGCCCTCGCCAATGACCGCACAGATCCACAAGCGCTGAGAACCGACGAGCCTCTCGCGTCAATCATAAGCGGAATGCTCTGCGCCCCGAGTCTGGAATACGATGAAGGTTAACCGCTCAGCAGATCCGCCAGATCGTTCTGCACGGTAAAGGGCGGAGCGGTATCAGCGACAGTTCCCAGAAGGGGTACACCGCATGCCATCAGAAAATCTGCGATCCGGTCCAGTGTTTCGGGATCGCGTGTCGGATCATCTGCACTACCCTGCGGCACCCAGATCAGGGTCTCGTATCGGGCCCGTGTCAGCAGGACGCGATAGGTGTTCAGTCGCCATAGCGCCGTTTCCTCAGATTTTACATTGGCCCATTTCGTGCCCGAGAAACGACGTGGCTGCCAGCGATCGCCTGAAGGCGCGCGGATCAGGTCTCCATCCCAGCAAAGCCCCACGAAATCCAGTTCCAGCCCCTGGATTGCAAACTCCGTCGCGTAGGTTTCCAGCGCATCGGAAGCCCGGATGTCCCTGTCCGGAACCCAGCGGTTCAGAAACCACTGGGAGACAGCCTTGTCGTCCATATGCGGAACTTCACAGCCAAGCCCCTCGGCGCGAAGACGTTTCGCTTTGGAGCTTGCGACCAGCCCGCACCGGTAGGTCAGGCGGGAGCGATGACGGAGCCCGGCCCGCAGATCATCCAGACTGCGTGTGAGCCGAAACGGCAGATCCGTCTGCCCGGCCAGACTTCTCGCTGTCTCGACGTCTCCATTCAATACGGTATTGACCCAGCGGGGTGCTTTTTCTTCGCGCAGGGAGCGGATTGCCACCCCGAGATGCAAAAAGCACTGCCGGCCCGCCGCAAGTGCTGATGGCAGGTGGGTCAGGTCCCCGGTCCCGATCACGTCCGGAGCGGCCTCCACCAACCATGCCGGGCGGCTTAAAAGTGCCTCGCCCCAACAGGCCAGACCGCCTTCGCCATCATTGATTTCCTGTCCATGCCCGATCAGGCACAGAATGGCTGCAAACCCCTCATGCCGTCCCATGATGTCCAGCAGATGAGCAGGCTCGGAGTCCGTCAGCTTCACGTGACGTGATGTACTTTTGCGCACGGCCTGAGCCTGCGTCCAGCACCGTTGGGCCTCGTCAATGACCATGATCTGTTCAGGCGGACATTCTTCAGGCCGCCCGACATAATGATCGCGGAATTTCGTCAGGGACTGAATGGTGGATTCCATCCGCTGCTCCACGAGCAGGCGCTTTTGTCCACGACTGACGGTATCGCGCGTGAGGGCCTCCCGCAGAACCGAAACGAGGGTCGGGTTTCCCGTCAGGAACGTGGCGCCAGTTGCGTCGCTTCCATCTGCGAAGGCCGCTTTCAGACCACATAACGTCTTGCCCGCGCCCGGAATGCCCGACACGAACACAATCACCTTGCGCCCAGCTGTCCGGGCCGTGTCCAGAATGCTGGCGATGCAGGCCGAGGTCTGTGTCAGGTTCGTCGCATCGGCACGGGCGGTGTGGATGTCGGCAACGCTATGTGTCGCGTAAATCTGCCGGGCCGCCTCCACAATGCTTGGGACCGGATCGTAGGGAGCATGTTCCCATTGTGCGGGGACCAGCGGATGATCGGTATGAGCCGTCTGTGCCGCCAGCGTGGTCAGGAGCGTTTTCAGTCTCGCTGCATTGACGCACTGAACCTCTGTGACGCCCAAGGGAAGCAGAAGCGGCGTTGTTTGGGCTCGGGACGGCGCATCCGTGGCGACCAGAACGGGAACGAGCGGGTGTTTCCGACTTGCGGCATGAAAATCCAGCAGGTCGAGCGCATAGCCCTCCGTCTGGGAGAGAGCGGCCGCGTCGAAGCTGGACGAGCCAATTTTGAATTCCAGTACATAAATCGCGCCGGGCGAGACCAGAACCGTGTCGATCCGGCCGCCAAGCCGCGGGATCGGAAACTCGAACAGAACCTGCCAGTCCTGTGCGTTGGGAAGTGTGGAGAGAATTTCATGCAGAAGATCGATCTGCGCTTCCCAGGCACGAGCCTGCTGCGGCTCGCCCTGAAAACGGTTCTGCACCACCTTATGGGCCAAAGCGGCGCAGAGCTGGTCCGGAGGCGTGTGAAGGAACGTGGTGACGGATCCGGACCACCACGCTCCCATCGTCTCAGCCCTCGATCTGGCCGAAATCGGCGATCAGGGCGGTTGTCTCGCGGAAGCGGGACAGCAGCCTGAGGCGGTTGGCCCGTACCTCCGGCTCCGGCGCATTGACCGTCACGGCTTCGAAGAACCGGTCCAGCGTTGGGCGCAGGGCCGCAATGGCCTGCATCGCATCGGTGAAGCGCTCTTCTTTGAGAGCTGTTTCAATCGCGGGGACGGCCTGATCCAGACCGGCAGCCAGAGCGCGTTCTTCGTCCTGCGTGTAGAGAGTTGGATCGGGCGCGCCGGTATGCGGGCCGTCCTTCTTGTCCTCGATGCGCAGGATGTTGGCGGCCCGCTTGGCAGCAGCGAGCAGATTGCGGCCGTCTTCCGTCTGGATCATCTCCGACAGCGCCGAGGTCCGGGCCAGAAGCCGGACCAGATCGCCGTCCAGCCCGCGCGTCAGAATGGCCGCAAGAACGTCATGCCGCTCGCCTTCGCTGCGAAGCTGCACGCGCAGACGCTCGGCAATGAAGTCCGGCAGTTTGGCCAGTTCGCTGCCCGTCCGGCCATTTGCGGCCTGCGCGAACAGCGCCGGCAAATCCAGACGCAGCCCGTTGTCACGGATCGTGCGGATGATGCCGAGTGCCGCACGACGCAACGCATACGGATCGCCCGAACCGCTCGGCAGTTCGCCGATGGCAAAGAACCCGGCCAGCAGGTCCAGACGGTCCGCGAGTGCCACAGCGACCGAAACCGGCGCCTTTGCAGTCTCATCGGACTGACCGCGCGGCAGGTAATGCTCGGCCACGGCGCGGGAGACGGCCTCGTCTTCGCCATCATGCGCCGCATAATAGCCGCCCATGACGCCCTGAAGTTCCGGGAACTCGCCGACCATGCCGGTCGTCAGATCCGCCTTGGCCAGCAGACCCGCGCGCTCGGCCTGTGCGATCTGCGCGCCATCAAGCCCCATGGCCTGCGCCACGGTGCCTGCAAGCTTCGAGATCCGCTCGGCGCGCTCGGCCTGCGTGCCCAGCTTGGCATGGAACGTCACTGCCGCCAGCGCCGGAACGCGGTCAGCCAGTTTGGTCTTGCGGTCCAGATCCCAGAAATGTCGGGCATCGGCAAAACGGGCGCGGAGCACGCGCTCATTGCCCGCCGTGGTCAGCTTGCCACCATCCTTGAACGGCAGATTGCCGATGAAGGCGAAATAGGGTGCAGCCGAGCCGTCCGGATTGCGGAGCGCGAAATAACGCTGGTTGATCCGCATGGAGACCTGCATCACTTCCGCAGGCAGATCCATGAACGCAGCGTCGATCTGGCCCAGAAGCGGCACCGGATACTCGACCAGCCCGCAGACCTCATCGACCAGCCCGTCATCCTGCACGACCGTAATGCCGTGCTGGTCCGCCAGACGCGCCACACCGGTCCGCACCATGTCGCGGCGGCTGTCCATGTCCACGATGACCGAGCGGGTTTCAAGTTCGTCCTGCCACTGCTGGCCGGACAGGATCTCGAATGCGCCCGGAGCGAGGAAGCGATGGCCTTCGGAGAGGTTGGACGCCTTCAGACCATGCGCGTCATCTCCGTCACGGGCGAGGGCAAACGGGACGACATGCCCGTCCAGCAGGCAGGCGATCCGGCGCAGCGGGCGCACCCATGTGAAGTTCGAGCCTGCGCCCCAGCGCATGGATTTCGGCCAGGGGAACTTCCACAGCAGCTCCGGCACGGCTTCAGCCAGGCGGCTTTCCGCGCTCACCGGATCGAGCGACTTGTTCAGAACCCAGAAGCCGTTTTCCAGCGTCAGATCCGCTGGTGTGACGCCATGCTTGCGGGTGAAACCTTCCAGCGCCTTTTCTGGAGCTCCCCCGCGCGGCCCGCGTTCGGACACGCTGCGCGCCGGGATTTCGGCATCAACGCTCAGGACTGCCGCAATGCGCCGGGCGCCGAAGAAAATGCGCAGGTCGCGCGGGTTCAGGCCGTCGAGCGCTTTGGTCAGCAGCGAACCCAGATCGTTCGCCGCGCGGGCCTGCATGCCGGAGGGGATTTCCTCGCTGAACAGTTCGATAAAGAGTTCAGCCATGGGACGTCTCCTCCTCACCGGCGAGCCAGGCATCGCAGGCGGCTTTGGCAAGCGCTCGGACGCGCCCGATATAGGATGCGCGCTCGGACACGGAAATCACGCCCCGCGCATCCAGAAGATTGAACAGATGCGAGGCCTTGAGGCACTGGTCATAGGCAGGCTGGGCCACGCCGGCCTCGGACAGCCGGATGGACTCCCGCTCGGCATCGTTGAAATGGGTCAGCAGCATCTGCGTGTCAGCGAGCTCGAAATTATGGCGCGAATAGTCCTGCTCGGCACGCAGGAACACATCGCCATAGGTCAGGCCACGGCCGTTGAAATCGAGGTCATAGACGTTCTCAACGCCCTGCACATACATCGCCAGGCGCTCGAGCCCGTAGGTCAGCTCCGTAGACGGCATGACGGTCGGAATACCGCCAACCTGCTGGAAATAGGTGAACTGCGAGACTTCCATCCCGTCACACCAGACTTCCCAGCCCAGTCCCCAGGCGCCGATGGTCGGGTTTTCCCAGTCATCCTCGACGAATCGGATATCGTGCAGTTCCGGGTCGATCCCGATGGCGCGATAGCTGTCGAGCAGAAGCTGCTGGCTGTCTTCCGGCGTCGGCTTGAGCAGCACTTGATACTGGTAATAGTGCTGAAGACGGTTCGGGTTCTCGCCATAACGTCCATCCGACGGACGGCGGCAGGGCTGCACATAGGCCGCGGCCCACGGCTTGGGACCGAGCGCGCGAAGCGTAGTGTGAGGGGAGAGCGTGCCTGCTCCGAGTTCGGTATCGTAAGGCTGCAAAATGGCGCAGCCCTTCTCGGACCAGAATTGATGAAGGCGCAGGATCAGGTCCTGAAAACAGAGCGGCCGGGTCGCAGACAATTCGATAGGCTCCGGTTGGCAGAAATCGGGCGTCACCTTACAGGCACAGGCCCTGAACCGGAAGGGAGCCTCCTGCGGTTGATCTTGTAGAGTGCTCGTGGCTGCATCATATGATGGAGGCTCAGCAATTTCTTCATCTGGAAGGATGATGACGATGAATAACGAAGAACGCGATCTGATCGCCCGTTTCGTCGCCCGTGTCGGGGGAGGGCCGCAGGTCACGGGACCCGGCCAGCCACCGGCCGCCCCTCTGCCGCCTGTAGACCCCGAAGCGGACCGCTTCATCGCCGAAAACTTCCAGCAGTATCCGGAAGCGCGCTACCGCGTCACCCAGATGGCCGTGGTGCAGGAAGCCGCTCTGGCGCAGGCGCAGAACCGTATCCGCCAGCTTGAATTCCAGCTCCAGCAGGCCCAGCAGCAGCTCGCACAGGCGCAGCAGTCTGGCGGTGGCAAGTCGGGCGGGCTTTTCGGTGGTTTCTTCGGCGGTGGCAACCGCCCGCAGCAGTCCGCTCCCCCGCCGGGCTGGGGCGCACAGGCTGCGCCTCCGCCGAACTTCATGCCGCAGCAGCAGTATGGTTATCCGCCAGGTTACCAGCCGGGCATGTTTCAGCGCGGCGGTTCGGGCTTTCTCGGCTCGGCCCTGACGACGGCTGCGGGTGTGGCCGGCGGCATGATGGCCGCCAACGCGCTTGAAGGCCTGTTCTCCGACCATCACGGTGGCGGCGGCGACGCAGCCGGCGGCTGGGGCGCGGGTGGTGACACGATCATCAACAATTACGGCAGTGATGCGTCGACGGCCGATCCCTTTGGCGGTTCGGGTACCGATGCCGGTAACTTCTCCAACTCCGATTTCGGCGGTGGCGATTCCGGTGGAGGAGACTTCGGCGGCGGTGACGGCGGCGGATTCGACGACATGTTCTGAGTCTGTCTCCACCGGACAGATGTTTTTCAAAAGCCCGTCCGGACGTGATGTCCGGGCGGGTTTTTTGATGTTTGCCAACCCGTCGCCTTATGCTGCGTTCGCTCTCATGACTGACCTCTTTCCCAACCGGGAGGCCCCATCCGATGTCCCATTCCGTCCAGAACGCCGATTTCCGTGATCTTTCAGCCTTCGACGCGCTTGAGGACGGCAGGATCACCCCTTTTTCTCTGGACGGAGTACCAGTGGTCCTTATCCGCGATGGCGAAGAAATCCACGCCTTCGCAGGAAAATGCCCGCATAAGGAAGCGCCGCTGGAACAGGGGGCGTTCTGCCGGACCGAAAAAGGCAGTGTGCTGGTCTGCCCCTGGCACAAGGCGGTTTTTGATGCGACGGATGGAAGCCTTGTCGAACCGCTGGCCCTTGATCCCCTGCCGCGTTACCCGGCCCGGATCGTTGATGGGCGCGTTCTGGTCGGGCTGAAGCCGATGCAGCGTGTCGCGCCGCAGAAACGACAGGAAGGGGACAGCGTCCTGCTTCTTGGTGCCGGAGCCGCAGCTGTCAGTGCGGCAGTCACGCTTCGGGCGGAAGGCTTCGCGGGCACCATTACGATGGTGAGCGAGGAAAAGGATCTCCCCTATGACCGCACGGCCCTGAGCAAGACCGTCCTCGTCAGCGAATCCGAAAAAGCGCATGCGCCTCCGGTCCGGGAAGAAGAATTCTATACCGAGCGCGACATCACGCGCATCCGGGGGCATGTGGCGCAGTTCGATCCGCAGACCCGGACCGCAACCCTGGAGGATGGGACGCAACTGACAGCCGATCATGTCCTGATCGCCACGGGTGCGGTCACTAAAAAACCGGGTATTCCGGGGGTAGAGATGAAAGGCGTCTATACGCTGCATCGCGAAGCGGACGCCGAGCGGATCGCCGCCATTCTGGACCCCGACCTGGCGGTGACGATCGTGGGCGCGGGATTCATCGGGCTTGAGGCAGCCTCCTCCCTGCGACAGCGGGGCGTTGGTGTGACAATCATTTCCGATAGCGAAATCCCGATGGAAAAGCAGTTCGGCCGCGAAATTGGCATTCGTCTCCGTCAGTTGCATGAAGAAAACGGCGTGGCGTTCGTCTCGGACGCACGGGTGACGAAGATCTATGCCGATGAGGGCAAAGAGGGGACGGCGTCTGGCGTTGAACTGGACGACGGCACGCGTCTGCCCGCCGCTTTTGTGCTTCTGGGCGTCGGGGTGATGCCGGTTACGGATTATGTTTCGGGTCTCGAACGCGACAAAAGCGGCGCGATTGTCGTGAACGGCCAGATGCGCGTGACGCGGGGCGACGACGTTGGGGCCTATCCCAGTGTCTATGCCGCGGGAGACGCCTCGGCTGTCTTCCATGACGGTGCGCCACGGCGAATCGAGCATTGGCGTCACGCCGAAGTGCAGGGGCGGATCGCAGCTCTGGCGATGATGGGACATGATACTCCGAACGTGCCCATGCCGTGGTTCTGGACGCAGCAGTTTGGCAAGAAAATCGAGCTTCTGGGATGGGGCGAGAGCTTCGACAACGTTGCGCTGGAAGGCGATATCCGCGGTTTCAAGTTCCTTGCGACCTATCTCAAGGATGGCAAACCCATCGCGCTGGCCGGAGCCGGGCATGCGGCCGACATGGCGCGGGCTGCGGTCGATTTCGACGGTTTCATGAAGGAAAAGGTCTGAACGCGCGCCTGAAGTCGCAGAAAACTTGACATCAGAGGGCCGTCCCGGCTTCCTGCGCCCACTTATCCGCACAGGACGTTGAAGAGGCCCGACATGCATCCATACCGCACCCATGACTGTAGCGCCCTGCGTGAAGAGAACGCCGGGCAGACCGTCCGTCTTTCCGGCTGGGTGCACAGCAAGCGCGATCACGGCGGCCTGCTGTTCATCGACCTGCGCGACCATTATGGCGTGACGCAGATCGTCATCCCCTCGGGCACGGATCTGCTGGAAAAGGTCGAGCGCCTGCGTGTCGAGAGCGTCATTACCGTGACCGGCAAGGTTGTGGTGCGGCATGGATCGCAGCGCAACGCGAACCTGCCGACCGGTGACGTCGAAGTTCTGGCCGAGGCTCTGGACGTTCGTTCCAGCGCCGAAGTCCTGCCGTTCCAAGTTGCGGGCAACGAGCACTACCCTGAAGAACTGCGTCTGAAGTATCGCTATATCGACCTGCGCCGCGACAAGATGCACCAGAACATCCTGCTCCGCAGCAAGATCATCACGAGCCTGCGCCAGCGCATGATCGCGCAGGGCTTCACCGAGTTCCAGACGCCGATCCTGACGGCCTCGTCCCCTGAAGGTGCACGGGACTTCCTCGTCCCGGCCCGTCTGCATCCGGGTAAGTTCTACGCCCTGCCGCAGGCTCCGCAGCAGTTCAAGCAGCTTGCGATGGTTGCCGGTTTCGACCGCTACTTCCAGATCGCACCCTGCTTCCGTGACGAAGCCTCCCGCGCGGACCGCAGCCCGGGCGAGTTCTATCAGCTCGATTTCGAGATGTCGTTCGTCACGCAGGAGGATGTCTTCACAGTGCTCGAACCCGTCCTCGCCGGCGTGTTCAACGAGTTCACGCCTGAAGGCTGGAAGATCACGGATGGCGCATTCCCGCGCATTCCGTATGCCGATGCCATGCGCGACTACGGCTCCGACAAGCCGGATCTGCGCAACCCGCTGATCATCAAGGATGTGACGGACGCGTTCCGCGATTCCGGTTTCGGTCTGTTCGCCAAGATCGCGGCCTCGGGCGGCCAGATCCGCGCGATCCCGGCTCCGGGTGCGGGCGACCGTCCGCGCGGCTTCTTCGATAAGCTCAACACCTGGGCGCGTGAGAGCGGTGCCGGTGGTCTGGGCTACATCATTTTCGAGGCCGAAGGCGGCAAGGGCCCGATTGCCAAGAACCTTGAAGCCGAGCGCGTCGAGAGCATCCGTGAAGCCTGTGGCCTGAAGGCTGGTGACGCCGTGTTCTTCGCAGCAGGCAAGGGGGACGAAGTTGCCAAGTTCTCTGGCGTCGTCCGCACCAAGGTCGCAACCGAGCTGGACCTGATCGAGAAGAACGCGTTCCGCTTCTGCTGGGTCGTGGACTTCCCGATGTTCGAGCTGAACGAGGAAACCGGACAGGTCGACTTCTCGCACAACCCGTTCTCCATGCCGCAGGGTGGCCTCGACGCCCTGAATACGCAGGATCCGCTGACGATCAACGCCTATCAGTACGATATCGTCTGCAACGGTGTGGAACTGTCCTCTGGCGCGATCCGGAACCATCTGCCGGAAGTCATGCTGCGTGCCTTCGAAATCGCAGGCTACGGCCCCGAGGTCGTGGAAGAGCGTTTCGGCGGCATGCTGAACGCCTTCCGTTACGGTGCCCCGCCGCATGGTGGTGCCGCACCGGGCGTGGACCGTATCGTGATGCTGCTGGCCGATGAGCCGAACATCCGCGAAGTCATTCTCTTCCCGCTTAACCAGAGCGGCGAAGACCTCATGATGGAAGCCCCGGCCCCGGTCGAACCGGCCCGTCTGAAAGAGCTTCATCTGGCGCTCGACCTGCCGAAGCCCAAGCCGACCGCCAGCAAGTAAGCCTTAAGCAGCTTCGTCTGCTGTTTCAGAACCGGTATCTTCCATTCGGGAGATGCCGGTTTTTTTATGCCGTCTGCAACACTTCGTCATTCCTGTCGTTGGAGAAACAGATCCCAACATTCAAGGCAGAATCTCCAATGGCTGACGACAAGAAAAATGCCTTCCTGACAGACGTGCAGACGCTGCGGGCAAACGCGAAGAAATCCCTCGACGACGGCGCGGTAACCGCCACCTACAAGGGCGACGTCAAGACCGCGATCGACATCCTTCAGGCCGTTGTGGCGACGGAACTGGTCTGCGTCCTGCGCTACACGATGCACGCCATTTCCGTCGAAGGTCTGACCAGCGAGAGCGTCGGCGCAGAGTTTAGCGAACATGCCGCCTCCGAGCGCAAGCACATGCTGGCGGCTGCCAACCGTATCGACCAACTCGGCGGCGTGCCGAACTTCAACCCCGAAGGTCTGGCCACGCGTTCCGCTACCGAATACGGCAATGGCGGCAATCTCGTCGAAATGGTGAAGCAGGACCTGATCGCCGAGCGCGTCGTGATCGAGCATTATCAGGAACTCATCCGCTATTTCGGTGACAACGATCCCACGACCCGCATCATGCTCGAGGGCTTCTTGGCCGACGAGGAAGATCACGCCACGGATCTGCATGACCTGCTTGTGGCCCATGAAGGCAAGCCGTTCCTGTCATGATGTAGCTTTTCGGGCAGGTCAGTTGATCTGCCCGGTCCTGTTGCTGATGCCCACATGGGTTGAGACGCTCAAATGGGCGTAGATATGCTGGCGTGCAGGCAGGGTCTGCGTCTCGTCATCCCGAAACGCCACCTGTTCATCCGGGATATCGATCATAACCACCCGGTGAGCAAAAAAGGGTGCCCCCAGAAGCGCATTGGACAATCCGGGTTCCACTATGACGTTTTCCGTGTGACCCGGACCATCCCCAAAAGCATAGCCGGGAAGCGGAACCCGTTTCCCGGTCAGGGAATTCCAGAGAAAATCTGTCCGGACCAGGGGTGCGGTTCGCATGACTTCAGCGGGAATGGCTCCTGATGCGATCCATCTCGCGGGAACTGCGTTTTCGGCGTAATCGGGAACCAGCCCTGCCATCCGTTTCTGATGATCGATCGTGACGGGAATCCCGACGGGGGTAATCCAGGCGCGTAAAAGGGGGAATGTCCGGATGTTGTTTCCGAGAAGAATATGCCCGATGTCAGCACAGGGCTTGCGGTAACGAACTCGCAGAAAAATCAGCTTTCCATGCGGTTCGTCCAGAATGACCGGTCCTTTTGAAATGACATCCACTCCCAGCATGCCGATGAGGGGGCGGCCATTGACGCTCTCTTCCGTCATTGGAGGCATGAGCTCCGCAGGAAGTGTGACGGGGGCGGCATTTCCCACGCGCAGGTCTTCAAGCGCGGTGTTGTAAACAAAGGTGCTTGTTCCGTCGTCCTCGGTCAGCACCCGTGGCCTTCCCGTCGGGGAAAAATTCAGCGCTGTTGTGTTCCAGACCGTTGTTTCCGGCGCGTCGAACGATACGAACATTGCTGCATCGAGTGTTCCGACAGTCACGGGAATGACCGGAGCATCCCCGCGACCTTCCAGCAGCGGGACCACCGTGGCGGCTGTGACGCAGTCATGGATATCCGCAGCCTGAGCATGGACGCTGTTGCAGCTTCCCAGAACGGCCCCAGCCAATACGAAACCTCGTAGAAGGCTTTTTATGGATGGCTGTTGGCGCATTCTTTCCCTGACCGGCTGATCTGTGCCGGGGATGATAGGAAGAGCTGTTACGAAAGCGCAAATGATACGCTGTGATTGCGGTCGCTTTTTCGTAGGTATGATGGGCTCTGACTGTCCTGCAACATAACATCATGTGTTGCCAGCAAGGCGCCACAATGCCGCCTCATCAATGCCGTGCAGATCCGCGAATCATCTTTCCGTGACAAGGCGTCATGATAAGGAGAGCATTGATGCTGAAACATCTGTCAGGGATCTTGGCTGTTTCCGCCCTGTTTGCAGGTACGATGGCGATTGCGCCGATGTCGGGAACAGCCCATGCCCAGTTCGTGCCCTATAGTGGCCCATACCGGCAGCCGCCGCCGCCGCCGCATACGCTTCCGGAGACCATTCCTCCCCATCGCGGAGACCTGCACTGGGTGCCGGGCTACTGGCGCTGGAGCGGCAACGGGTATCAGTGGCAGCCGGGCCATTTGAGCCGAAAACCCAGTCTGCGACACGCATGAGGGGATCTAAGGGAGACAGGGTGGCCTGTTCCCCTTACGCCTTCAAACCGTAACGAGAACCGGGACGTGATCGGAGGCCTTTTCCTTCGTCCGCTCGTCACGGTCGATCACGAAGGCTGTCAGACGTTCGGTCAGGCGGGATGACAGGAGCGCATGGTCGATCCGCAGGCCCGAATTTCGCTGGAACGCCGCCGCCTGATAATCCCAGAACGTGTAATGCCGGCCCGCAGGGTGCAGGGCGCGCAGGGCATCCGTTAGCCCCATCCATTTTAACCTGCGGAACGCCGCGCGCGTCTCGGGTCGCACCAGTGCATCATCAGGTGACAGCGCGCCGGGCGCCAGATCCTCGTCCGTCGGGCAGACATTGAAATCGCCGATGAACGCAAACGGCTTTTCTGCATCGAGCAGAACACGCGCGCGTTCCGCTAAAGCGTCAAAAAACGCCAGCTTGGTCGCGTAACCGTCTTCGCCGCCGGAATTGCCGTTGGGCAGATACAGATTGCCGATCGTGATGCCGTCGAGTTCCGCCTCGATATAACGGGCAGACGGATGATCGAAGCCCGGAAGCGTATGGTGCGTCACCGTGAAAGGCCGGCGTCCGATCAGGGCGACGCCGTTATAGGCTTTCTGTCCCGAGGTTGCGACATGTAGCCCGGCTTCTGCGAACACGGCCGGAAACTGGCTGTCTTCGCATTTGATTTCCTGAAGGCACAGCAGGTCACAGTCCGGATGGCGTTCCAGCCAGTCCTGAACGTGATGGGCGCGGGCGCGTATGGAGTTGATGTTCCAGCTCGCGAAGGTGAACGGCGTCGTGCTCATTGGATCAGGCCAGCGAGAAGCTGGTGCCGCAGCCACAGGACGAGGCCGCATTGGGGTTCGTCACCGTAAAATGCGCCCCCATCAGCTTGTCCACGAATTCCAGCTCCGCGTTTTCCAGCAGGTCGAGGCTTGTCGTATCCACGAACACGCGCGCGCCGTCACGCTCGATGATGATATCATCCGCTCCCTGATCGCGTTCCAGTTTGAACTGGTACTGAAATCCGTTGCATCCTCCGGCCAGAACCGCAACGCGCAGCGCAAGCCCCTCGGGTTCGGGCTGGGCTGCGATGATCTCCTTGATGCGGGCGGCCGCACTGGCGGAAACGCTGAAAGGCACGGTGTCGGACATGGGTTCTGTTTCCCGGACTCTGGTAAAGACACTCTGAAAAGACAACTGCGGTCCTGATTATATGGCCAGAGCGTCCCCCAGAGCAAAGGGGTGGGTAGAGGAGGCATGCTTGCGCGGGCACAATGCTGGCGTAGAATGGTCCCGTGGGCCGCCCGAAACGGCGCTCTCTCGGCCCGACGGCTCACGCAGGACATGTCTTGATGGTAGCGATCTACGCGGTACAGGATTCCGGCTCCCCTACGGATTTCAGAGGCCGACTCTACCCCGAAGTGGAAAGCCCGGTCCGCTCGCCCTGGCAGCGGGACCGTGACCGCGTGCTGCATTCTGCGGGGTTCCGGACCCTGCAATACAAGACACAGGTCTTCATCAACCACGAAGGCGATTTTTTCCGTACGCGCCTGACGCATTCGCTCGAAGTCGCGCAGATCGCCCGCTCCATCGCCCGCAATCTGGACCTTAATGAGGATCTGACCGAAACCGTGGCGCTTGCTCACGATCTCGGTCACACGCCGTTCGGCCATGCCGGGGAAGACGCCCTCGCACTTGCGATGAAGGACTGGGGTGGCTTCGATCACAACACCCAATCCCTGCGGCTCGTGACTGCGCTCGAAGCCCGCTACCACGCCTTTGATGGCCTGAACCTGACATGGGAAGCGCTGGAGGGCCTCGCCAAACATAACGGCCCGGTCAAACGCCCGACGCCCTATTTCGCGGAATACGACGCAAAACATCATCTGGACCTGCAAAGCCATGCTTCGGCGGAAGCGCAGGTAGCCGCCATGTCGGACGATATCGCCTATCACGGCCACGATCTCGATGACGGTCTGCGCGCCGGGCTGCTGTCTTTTGAGGATATTGAAGACCTGCCGCTGGTCGGAGACGCCCTGCGCCGGTCCCGCGAGATGGAGCGTCAGATCGGGCGTGAGGCGTCTGATCAGGCCCAGCGCGTGCGTCATGAAACCATCCGCGTCGTCATCAACCAGCTCGCCACCGACCTGACGGACCAGACGCGCCGGAACCTCGAAGCGCTCAATCCGCAATCGGCCGACGACATCCGTAATGCCGGCTATCCCGTGGTGGCGTTCAGCCCGGAAATGCGTGAGGCCAACAAGACCATCCGCAAGTTTCTCTATGCCAACATGTACCGCCACTGGCGCGTCAACCGCATGGCGCGGAAGGCCAAGATCGCCGTGCGCGAAATTTTCGACATCCTGTCCGAAGATCCCGGCCTTCTGCCTGATCCGCTGCGCGGGCATGCGAAAGCCGCCGATGACGTACAGCGCAGGCGTCTGGTGGCCGATTATATTGCCGGAATGACCGATCGTTTCGCGATGGAAGAACATCGACGGTTGACGGACCTCTCCGTGCTGGGCTGATAGAGCCTCTGATTTGAAGACGCGTTACAGGAATCGAGCTGAAATGGCCGCTGACACCACGACCCTTACGACTGACTGTCTCTTTGCCCGCACCCGGGTTCAGGTGTGCGACGCTCTGCGATCGGTCGTCCCCGGCCTGCCGGAAGAGGTGGTGCAGCGCGTCGATCTGACCCCCACCCGGGACCCGTCCCACGGCGATATGGCGACGAATGCTGCGATGCTGGCCGCCAAGCCCGCACGCCGCAAACCCGCCGATATTGCCGCCGAACTGGTCGCGAAGCTCTCCGAACTTCCGGAGATCGCGAAGGCCGAAGCGGCAGGGCCGGGCTTCGTGAACCTGACGCTCAGGCCCGAAGTCCTGCAGGGCGTGGCCGTCTCGGTTCTCAAAGCTGGCGAGCGTTATGGCCGCTCCACAATGGGGCAGGGGACGCGCGTGAACGTGGAATACGTCTCCGCCAACCCGACCGGCCCGATGCATGTCGGTCACTGTCGCGGCGCGGTGGTCGGTGACGCGCTGGCAAACCTGCTCGAAGCCGCAGGCAGCCCGGTGACGCGCGAATATTACATCAACGACGCCGGAACGCAGGTCGTCGCTCTGACCTGGGCCACATACTGGCGCTATCTTCAGGCCATCGGCACGGAGATTCCCGCAGACGATTTCAGCCCGCTGACGCCGAATGGCCTGCAATATCAGGGCGAGTACCTGATCCCTGTTGCCGAGAGCATTGTTAAGACGCATGGTCGCGCGCTCGCCAATGCCGAAGGTGGTCCCGCCGATCCGTCCGTCTGGTTCGAGACGGTGCGCCGTGAAGCCCTGACGCAGATGATGGCGGCCATCCGCGAGGATCTGGAAGCGCTGGGCATTTCGCACGAAGTCTTCGCCAGCGAGGCCGAAACGCTGGCCAGTGGTCGTGTGGATGCCGCGATCGCAAAGCTCGACAGCAAGGGCCTGCTTTATGAAGGCGTGCTCGAGCCGCCCAAGGGCAAAATGCCGGAAGACTGGGAAGCCCGTCCGCAGACGCTCTTCCGCTCCACCGAATTCGGCGATGATCAGGACCGTGCACTCCGCAAGTCCGATGGCACCAACACCTATTTCGCCAACGACATCGGCTACCATGCCCAGAAGGCCGAAAATGCCGACGTCCTGATCGACGTCCTCGGCGCCGATCACGGCGGGTACGTGTCCCGCATGCGCGCCGCCATTTCCGCCCTGACGGATGGCAAGACCGGCTTTGAAGTCGTGATGTGCCAGATCGTGCGCGTCGTGAAGAACGGCGAGCCGGTGAAGATGTCCAAGCGCGCTGGCACGTTCGTGACCCTGCGCGATCTGCTCGACGAAGTGGGCCGTGACGCCGTGCGCTTCACGATGCTGACCCGTAAGGCCGACGCGCAGATGGAATTCGACCTGGACGCCGTTGTCGCCCAGACGCGCGACAACCCGGTGTTCTACGTCCAGTACGCCCATGCCCGCTGCCGTTCGGTCCTGCGTTCGGCCGAGACGATGTTCGGCGCGGACGCCGTGATGCCGGAAGCCCTGTGCAGCGCTGACCTGGCCAACCTGTCTTCGGACGTCGAACTGGCCGTCCTGCGTCGTCTGGCGGCTTTCCCACGCAGTGTCGAAGCCGCGGCTACGGCCCGTGAGCCGCACCGCATCGCGACCTATTGCATTGATCTGGCCTCCGACTTCCATGCCCTGTGGAACCGGGGCCGTGAAGATACCACCCTGCGCTTCCTGCACGAGAACGACCGCGCAACCAGCCTCGCCAAGCTGGCGCTGGTTTCGGCCATTGCGGGAACGCTGCGCTGTGCCCTCACCATTCTCGGCGTCGTGCCGGTAGAGGAAATGCGATGAGCCCGGAAAACGATCAGGATCGCAACCGCCCCGATCCCGGCGATTACGCCCGCGCCCCGAAACAGCCTGCGGGTCCGGCTTCCGGACCACGCCCGCAGGCGCGTTTCGACCGCGAGCGGCTGAGCAACGATTATGACGACGAGCCCCCGCCGCGTCGCCGTCCGGCTGCTGCCGGAGGAGCCTCCGGAGCGGGGCGTCTGACATCGGTTCTGGGTAGTGATCCTGCCACGCGCAAGCTGGTCGGCGGTGCGGTTGGCATCGGCGTGGTGCTGATGCTGGCGGTCGGCGGCTGGTCGCTCATGGGCGGCCACCATGGTGGCATCCCCATCATCGGTCCGCCGCCGGGCCCCGTGAAGGACCGTCCCGCCGATCCGGGCGGAATGCAGATCATGAGTGGTGATGACGGGGAAACCGACATGACCGGCAACGGCGAGGCGCATCTCGCGCCCGGCCCCGAGCAACCCGATACGAAGGCGCTGGCCCGTCAGTACGGCGTCCCTCCCGGCACACCGGCACCGGGAACATCTGCAACAGACGCACCGAAAGCGGATGCCCCGGCACAGGGAGCCGCCACTCCGGACAAGGCTTCGACAGCCCAGACGCCTGCGATCCCGCCCGAAGCGGCTGCGCCTGCGGATACGGGGCAGATGTCTCCCGGGACCGCGCTGCCTGCCACAGTTCCGGAAAAGCCGCAGGATCAGGCTTCTGCCCCGGCCGAGCCTCCAAAGGCTGCGCCTGTCAAGGAAGCCTCCAAGAAGGAAGAGGCGCCCGTCCATCATGCGGCGCGACCGGTGGAGAAGCCGCTGCCCGCGCCTGTGCCCAATCCCGATGCTGTCGCAGCGCCCAAAACCGCCGCTCCGGCTGCGGAGAAAACCGAGGCAGCCGGTGGTTCGCATGAAGTGCAGCTAGGCGCGCTCGACAGTGAAGCCGCGGCCCGTAAGGAATGGGACAGTCTGCGCCATCAGGCGCCGGCCCTGCTCGCCGGGCATACACCGCTGTTCGAAAAGACCACGCGTGGGGATCATACATTCGTGCGTCTGCGGATCGGCGGATTTGCGGATCTGAAGGCTGCGCGGGCTTACTGTGTGAAGCTGCATGCACAGTCCGTCGCCTGTACGCCAGCCCAGTTCTGAGCGCTGGCGTTTGAGCGAGACACTGCATCTGACGCTTGACGGGTTTGAGGGGCCGCTCGATCTGCTCCTCGATCTGGCCCGCAAGCAGAAGGTGGATCTGGCGAAAATCTCCATCCTGCAACTGGTGGAGCAGTATCTGGCCGTCGTGGACAAGGCCCGTGCGGAGGCGCGGAGCCTGCGGCTGGAACTGGCGGCGGACTGGCTCGTCATGGCGGCCTGGCTTGCCTGGCTGAAATCCAAACTGCTGCTCCCCGCCGAAAACGAAGACCCGGACGCCGAAGATGCCATTGAGCTTCTTCAGGAACGCCTGATCGAACTTGAACGAATGCGTGCCGCCGCCCAATGGCTGGCCGAACAGCCCCGGCTTGCTCTGGATGTGTTCCGACGCGGGGAGGGCGAGGACCATACTGAAATCGACCGCTCCGGCCTGCGCGTGGACATGCCTGCGCTCATCACCGCCTATCTGTCCGCACGGCGCAGAACAGGGCGCCGGACAGTCTATGCCCCGCGTGCCCGCCGCTACTGGAGCGTGCAGGACGCGCTGTCCCGTCTCAAACGTCTCCTTGGAACGGACAGCGTGGTCGGCTGGCACACCCTAACCTCCCTCCTGCCGGACCCGGACGAACTGGATGGCGAAGAAGGGCCTTACGGACGCAACGCAGCACTGGCAGGGACGCTCCTCGCGGGGCTGGAGATGGCGAAAGGCGGGGCGCTGGAACTGCGGCAGCCCGAGGCTTTCGGTATCATCGAATGGCGCCCCGTATCATGAGCGACTCCAGAATGCTCGACCGGGCCTGCCGTCTGGTGGAGGCACTGGTTTTCGCCAGTCCCGAACCCGTCAAACCGTCTGCAATTACAGAGCTTCTGAAGGCCCAGTCCGTTGTCGTAGCAACCGACGAGGCCGTGGAGGCCGTCCGTGCACTCTATGCCGATCACGCCATCGAAATGGTGCTGGTCGCGGGGGGGTGGCAGTTCCGCACCCGCCCCGAATATGCCCCGGCTCTGACGAAAGTCGTGGAAAAGCCGCGTCGCCTGAGCCGGGGGGCGATGGAAACGCTGGCGATCGTGGCCTATCACCAACCCTGCACTCGCGCGGAAATCGAAGCCATTCGGGGTGTTTCGCTCGGGCAGGCCATTCTTGACGCCCTGCTGGAAGACAGTCTGATCGCTCCGAAAGGCCGCAAGGAGGTGCCCGGTCGCCCTGTCCTGTGGGGCACCACGGCCCATTTTCTGGAAAGTTTCGCCCTCCCGGATCTTGCCGCTCTGCCGCGCAGGGAAGATTTCCTGCTGGATCGGGCCTCCACAGAAGCGGAAGACGATGCGCCGAACGGTTCTGCCGTAGGCGGAACGGAGCAGACAGGCTAGGAATGTCGCATGTTTGACTTCAGTTTCTCGGAAATCGCGCTGTTCGTGATGGTGGCGATGGTCTTCATCCGCCCGAAGGACCTGCCGGTTGCCATCCGCACCCTGTCCAACGGGCTGAAGGCGATGCGGCGCATGGC
The DNA here is from genome assembly GCF_002005485.1 of Gluconobacter albidus. NCBI lineage: Bacteria > Pseudomonadati > Pseudomonadota > Alphaproteobacteria > Acetobacterales > Acetobacteraceae > Gluconobacter > Gluconobacter albidus. Next base: position 667,384 of record NZ_CP014689.1, read on the forward strand.
CTCGGAGTTCCAGTCCCATGTGGACGAGATGGTCCGTGAGGCCGATCTGTCCGAGGCTCGGGACCAGTTCCGTGATCTGAAGAGCTTCAACCTACGCGACCGCGTCACGAAAGCCATCGACGGTGACAATTCCATCCGGCGCAGTCTGGATCTGGATGCCTCCACGAAGGCTTCGGCCGCTGCACTGCCCAGGGTTCCAGCCGCACCGCCGCTTCCGCCACCGCCTGCGTCGTCCCTGACCGATCTGGAAACGGTGCCTTACAACGCCCGTCCGCAGTTCGAGCCGGCCGTGGACCTGCCCGCGCAGGAGGAGCCGGACGTCAACGAAGATGTCGCGGGCGCTCCGCCCATTCTGCCGCCCAGCACGGCACGGCGGCTTCAGCATGAACGTTCCCGCTGGCGTGCCCCCGACATCCTGCCGCCCGTCCGGGCCATCCATGCTGGCCGGCGCATCCCCATCGCGAGCGGAAAGGACGGCGAATGACCGACACCGACAGCATCAACGACACGCCGATGCCGCTCCTCGAGCATCTCGTGGAACTGCGCAAACGCCTGATCTGGTCGATCGTGACCTTCGTGATCGCGTTTGCCATCTGCTACCATTTTTCGGGCGAGATTTACCGCTTTCTGGCGGCCCCGCTCGGCAACATCATGCGCAAGAACGGCGAACAGCCACACCTGATCTACACCGCGCTGTATGAGGCTTTCTTCACCTATATCCGCGTCGCCGTTTTCGGCGCGACCTGCCTGTCTTTTCCCATGATTGCCATCCAAGCCTGGATTTTCATCGCGCCTGGCCTGTATCGCAGCGAGAAACGCGCGTTTGCCCCGTTTCTGATCGCAACCCCGATCATGTTCCTGATCGGCGCGGCACTCGCCTATTATGTTGTGTTTCCCTATGCGTGGCAGTTCTTCCTCTCTTTCCAGACGCCGCAGAACACTGATGGCGGCATGCAGATCGAACTTCAGGCGAAAGTCTCGGAATATCTGACGCTGGTGACGAAAATGATCCTAGCGTTCGGGGTCTGTTTCGAACTGCCCGTCATCCTGACGCTGCTGGTCCGTGTCGGCCTGCTGAGCGTGGCGCAACTCAAGCGTTTCCGTCGCTATGCCGTCGTCGCGTCCTTTGCGGTTGCGGCCGTCATTGCCCCGCCCGATGCGATTACGATGCTGAGCCTCGCCATTCCCCTCGTCGCACTGTACGAGGTATCCATCCTGACGGCCCGGTTCGTGGAACCGAAACCGATGGCCGCCGACGAAGACTGATGACACCTGCCGGAGCCCTGAACCATGCATGACCTGAAAGCCCTGCGCGCCGACCCGGCCGCTTTTGACGCTGCTCTCGCACGTCGGGGCCTGTCACCCGTGGGACAGCAGCTCGTCAGCGAAGACGAAGAGCGCCGCGCTGCTCTGGTCGCGCTTCAGGACGCACAGGCCGCCCGCAAGACGATCGCCAAGGAAATTGGCCTGCTCAAGCGGCAGAAGCTCGACACTGCTGAGATTGAAGCAAAGGCCGTAGCCCTGCGGGATCAGATCGCCGGGCTTGAAGAGCGTGCCAACACGATCCAGACCCGGATCGACGATGTGCTGAAAGCCCTGCCAAACCGTCTTGACGCCTCCGTCCCGGACGGCAGGAGCGAAGACGACAACGTCGTCGTCCATGTCCGAGGCGAAAAGCGCGAGCTGGCTTTCGAGCCGAAACAGCATTTTGAGCTTGGCGAAGCGCTGGGCCAGATGGACTTCCCGACCGCGGCCAAACTGTCGGGCACGCGTTTTGTGGTTCTGCGCGGTGCGCTGGCGCGTCTGGAACGCGCCCTTGGCCAGTTCATGCTTGACACCCATACGACCGAGTTCGGCTACAGCGAAACCAGCGTGCCGCTTCTGGTCAATGACGACGCGATGTATGGCACGGACAAGCTGCCCAAATTCGCCGAGGACTCGTTCCGCACCGAAGACGGCCGCTGGCTGATCCCGACCGCCGAAGTGCCGCTGACGGCCTCTGTCATGGGCGATATCCTGCCCGCCGATGCCCTGCCGATCCGCATGACCGCACTCTCGCAGTGCTTCCGCTCCGAAGCTGGCTCCGCCGGGCGTGACGTGCGTGGCATGCTGCGCCAGCACCAGTTCACGAAATGCGAACTGGTCTCGGTCGTGCGGCCGGAAGACAGCGAGGCCGAGCATGAGCGCATGACGCAGGCTGCTGAGACGGTTCTGGAGCGTCTCGGCATCACGTTTCGTCGGATGCTGCTCTGCGCGGGCGATACGGGGTTTGGCGCGGCCAAGACGTTCGATCTGGAGGCCTGGCTGCCGGGCCAGAAGGCATGGCGCGAGATTTCCTCATGCTCCAACACGCGCGATTTTCAGGCGCGCCGGATGAATGCGCGCTATCGTGCGGAAAATGGACCGGCCTTCGTCAACACGCTCAACGGGTCCGGTCTTGCTGTCGGCCGGACGATGATCGCGGTCATGGAGACCTATCAGAACGAAGACGGCAGCATTGATATTCCCGAGGTTCTGCGTCCCTATATGGGTGGGCTGAACCGCATCGGTTGAGGAACCCTGCGCATGATGATCACGCTCCGCCGCTTCGTCCTGACCTTGTTAGCCGCAGGCTCTGTCCTGTCCAGTTTGCCTGTTTATGCCGCCAGTCCGACGGTGGATCGGGCGAATGCCATACACACGCTGCACGGTCAGGCGCTGTATCGTGAGCGCATGGCCCTGCCGCCGGGCGCGGTTCTGAGTGTCTGGATCGAGGATACGGGCGCCACGCATGGCGCCCCCCTCGTCATGGCCGAGCAGCGCGACGAGATCCATCATGGCGTTCCCATTCCCTATACGCTGACCTATCCCGCGCTGCCACCGGGTGGTCATTATGTGCTGAATGCGGAAATCACGGTCGAGGGACGGCGGCTTTTCGCCACGCCGGATGGGGGCGCCCCCCTCGATCACCCGCAGCTTCTGCTGCGGCGTGTCGCGGAAACGACCGTCCGGGCGCCTTACGGAACGTGGCGAATCCAGAGTGTCGGGGCCCTGAATTTCCCCAATACGCCTGAAGCACCGGGCCTGACCCTTCAGCAGGACGGGACGGTTTACGGAACGGATGGCTGCAACCGCCTAATGGGCCACTTCAGACTTGAGGCCCGGACACTCCGCTTTCAGCCACTGGCCATGACGCGCAAGGCGTGTCTGTCGCCGCTGATGGAACAGGAACGACAGATCGGCGCATTTCTGCCGACCGTGACGTCTTGGTCGCGGGAAGGAGAGAATCACCTTGTCCTGTACGGGAGCAAGACGTCTGACACGATGGTGCTCGTTCCGCAGGATGCACCGTAAGCAGACTCAAAAAGACGGGGTTTTTCAGGAAACTTTTTATCCTGTGAATTTTTAAAAGGGCAGGGGGGTATGATCCCTCTTTTCCTGAAAAGCGAAAGAGGACTAATCTGATCCAGCTACCGCTATCTTCCAAAATGGATCGAGCAGACAGAGGCTTTTGCGCGACGGCGCGGGAACCCTGACGGGCGGGAAATTTCTGTTGCACGACAGGCGCAGAACAGAACGCGCCGTGGCCGTCAGTTCGGAGGCTTAGACATGAAAACGACACTTCAGCTCGGGCTTGGGCAGAAATGGACGTCTTATTCCGCATCTGATCGGTCAGTGCGCGAGGTCCGGGAAATCGTAACGCTTGCGGCAGGACGTGTCTGTTTCAGAACTGAAGGGAAATCGCTTGTTCCAACACAGACTTCCGAAGCGGCATACAAGGCATGGATCAGAGAAACGGAGGCCGTATTGACCAAAAATGCCATTCCACAGGCGCAGCTTTCCCCCGGACTTGAGCTTGGGCGTCGTATTCGGCTTCTGCGGGAAATGGCCGGCCTGAGCCAGAATCAGCTGGCCGAAAAGGTCGGAATTTCGCGTTCGGCCGTGGCTTTCTGGGAAACGGGGCGCTCAGGCCATGTGGGAAAACATCTGGGCGGTCTAGCCGAGGTTCTGGGAGTGGAGCCCGAAGTCCTTCTGACGGGCATGGCTTACAAGGCGATTCAGGCCACCCTGACGCCTGATGAAGACACGATGCTTGCCCTCTACCGGCAGCTCGATCCGCTCATCAAGTTGCAGGCCCAGAAATGGATCGAACGACGCGTGCGTCATAGTGAAAGCGAAATCCAGAACGCAAAAACGGGTCGTTCGCCTAAGTCCGCCTGATTAAAACCGGCCTGACATCCGTCAGGCCGGTGCGCGAATTACGAAGGTCGTTTGCGCGTGCTCCCCGAACGCTTGCCACCTTTTGCAGGAAAACTCCGCCCGCCCGAGTGCCCTCCCGGCTTTTTCGATCCTGGAAAGGAACTTCTGTCTCCCGGTCTGCCGCCGGATCTCTCGCCGCCGCGCCCAGGACGCCCTCCAATACGCTGCTGTTTCTGGCTTTCGCGCATCCGGCTCTGGGTCCGCAGAACCTGTTCGATCCAGTCATTGAGAATGGATGTGTTGATTTCCGCGTCCTGACGCGCCGGATAGGCGTCCGGGAAGCGCAGTGCGAGCCAGCGCCAGGCCACCAGCCGCTTGTGACGTTTCTCGGCCCGCTCCAGTTCTTCGCGTCCCGCCTGCTCCGGATGCGGCAGACGCCCCGTGCCCGGCGGCGGTACCGGTCGCCCGGCCGCATGATCCGCCGCCCACTGGACAAGGCGCTGGATCCCGTTGTCCCGCTCGTCGATCGGGCACATGGCATAGGTCCAACGTGTCGAAAGATCGAGGTTTTCCACGCCTTCCAGAGCGGCTGCGATTTCCAGCGCCTGTTCCATGTCGGCGAGGCGGTAGTTCGGGTCATCCGCACGCAGAACGGCGTGTTTGATGCGTGTCAGAACGCCGTAGAGACTGTCGCTGGCAATTTCTTCGGCAACGGCCCGGACGATATCCGAATCCGGCTGAACCAGCGGGCGGAGTTCCGTGACGACTTCAGGTGGCGCACTCAGCATCTTCTTGACGAAGGTCGGGCTGCCCGCTCCGGCCAGCACGCAGACAAGTCCGTTTTCATGCTTGCCATAGCGTCCGGCGCGACCGCCGATCTGTTTGACTTCCTGCGAGACCAGATCACGCGTCTGGCGTCCGTCGAACTTGCGCAGCGCACTGAACACGACCCGCCGGATCGAGAGGTTCAGGCCCATGCCGATGGCATCCGTTGCGATCAGGATATCTGCCTCGCCATTGTTGAACCGGGCGGCTTCGGCACGACGGACTTCCGGGCTCAGGGCGCCATACACCACGGCCACGCGACGTCCGCGCGCCATGAGCTCGGCGCGCAGATCCAGAACTTCGCGGCGCGAAAAGGCGATGACGGCATCGCTGGGCTTCAGTTCATCGAGATGCAAGGTCTCACCCGCTTTGAGCGGGCTTTTGCGTTCGAGATGGATCTCATCCACCGGATCATCGCAAAGCTCGGCGATGCGCTTGACCAGCGGGATACAGTCCGGCGCGCCAAGGATGAAAACATGCCGCGCCGGAACACCCATGATGGCAGCCGTCCAGGCGGCACCACGGTCCGGATCGGCGAGCATCTGTGCTTCGTCAATGATCGCGACATCCACCGGATTGTGGAACGGACACATCTCGACCGTTGCCGCCAGATGGCGCGCGCCGGGCATTTCGATCCGCTCCTCGCCCGTGGACAGGGATGCCGGAACGCCGCGTGAGAGCAGGGACTCGCGGAATTCATGGGCGAGCAGGCGCAGGGGCGCGAGCGCCAGGCCGCTCTCGGCATTCGCCAGAGCATTGAGCGCTGTGTAGGATTTTCCGGAGTTCGTCGGACCCGTTACCAGGGTGATGCGCCGTTTCAGCGCACGCGCGGTGCGGAAATGGGCCGCGAACCGGTCCAGTGCCGCGACACGGGCAATGGCCGCATTGCCCGCCTTGTTGCCCAGATCCAGAACTTCCGGCCGGTCTTTCGTTCCGCTGCGCCACTGTGGCAGGAATGTCCGAAGCCGTTTGAGTTCTATGGGATCGAAAAAGAACAGCTCGATTCCGTCCGGTCGCGTTTCGCGGCGCGCAACGGGAATCCGGTTTTCCGCAACCCAGCGCAGCGCCTCGCGGCGGGAGCAGTGCAGAACGCCGGGCAGATCATCGAAGCTGACGAGTCCCTCTTCCCACTGCCGCAGGCGTTCAAGCTCGCGCGCCCTGCGTTCTTCGGCACGGGCCTGAATATCGGCCTGTTCGCGGGCGCGGCGTTCTTCCGCAATCCGCAGATCGTCCTCAAAGCCCAGATCGACGCTGCCGAAGGCGCTAGCAATGCTCTGTGAGAGCTTTTCAAGCTGGCCGCTCGACAGGATCAGTCCGGTGTCGGCGAGATCGGCACGGACATCCTCCAGAACGGTGCGCGGAGAATCGCCCATCTCCTGCCAGCGTGTCATCAGGACATCGTCCAGTGTCCGGCGCAGGGCAGACATGTCGGCGCGCGGGTCATGGGTGCGGGCCGCCGCGTCCTGCGTGTCGGCTTTACTCACCCAGACTTCACCGGCCCTGCGGCACAGATTCATGAGCTGGGATGCCCAGGTCTTGCGGCGCACAACGCATAGCGCCTCGATCAGCCCGTCATGGGACAGGCTTGCCTCCGGGCCTTCAAGCCGGCGCGCAACCTGGCGCAGCAGGGCAGGGCGTTCGCGCGACGTGATGTCGAGCGAAGTTCCGAATTCGGCCTCGGCCCGCTGAAGCGCGCGTTCGGCCGGAGAGAGTGTGTCGGAAAGAGGGGCGTCCGGCATGGAGTCGTCTGTCATAAGAGTCTTGTGCGTCATTCCGGCATGCGCTTCAACGCGGATGGGTTTCCCGAGCGGTGACGATTGGGCTAAAAGACCCGACCCTTATCAGGTCCGAGACCTGTTATCCGTTCCGCACCGGAGACAGAACCAGACATGTCTACCCCGACTTTTGCCGCCCCCACCCCCGAGATCGACGAGCCCCTGACCGGCCTGGTGCCGTTCGAAGGCCATCCGAAGCAGTATCGCCTTGCCGAGCCGGGCAAGGAATACGCGCATCTGTATCCGGCCAAGGTGCTGACGGTCCATCACTGGACGGACCGCCTGTTCAGCTTCACCACGACGCGTGATCCCGGTCTGCGCTTCGAGAACGGCCAGTTCGCGATGATTGGCATCGAAGTCGAAGGCAAGCCGCTTCTGCGCGCCTATTCGATCGCGTCCGCCAATTACGAAGACAACATGGAGTTTCTCTCCATCGCTGTCCCTGATGGTCCGCTGACCTCGCGTCTGCGCCATGTGAAGGTTGGTGATACGGTTCTGATCGGCCGCAAACCGGTTGGTACGCTGCTGCTCGACAACCTCAAGCCGGGCCGCAACCTGTATTTCCTGTCCACGGGAACGGGTCTGGCGCCGTTCATGAGCCTCATCAAGGACCCCGAGGCCTATGAGCGCTATGAAAACGTGATTCTCAGCCATACCGTCCGCATTTCGGGCGAGCTGGCCTATGAGAACCACATTCGCCACGAATTGCCGGAACACGAGTTCCTCGGTGAGTTCGTCGCCGGCAAGCTGCGTTACTACCCGGCCGTGACCCGCGAAGACTATGCCGTGACCGATCGCATCACCAAACTGATCGAGACGGGCAAGATCTTCGAGGATCTGGGCATCGACAAGCTCGACCCCGAGCATGACCGCGTCATGATCTGCGGTTCGCCGGAAATGCTGGCCGATACCGAAGCCCTGCTGGAGCGTATGGGTTTCGAGGAAGGCAATATGAGCCATCAGGGTTCGTATGTCGTTGAGAAGGCCTTCGCCGAGCGCTGAGGTTTGATAACAGGGTACGAGAGGCCGGAATGATGCAGGATTTTGATCTGTTCGTTATTGGTGCCGGTTCGGGCGGGGTGCGCTGCGCGCGCATTGCCGCCCAGAACGGAGCGCGCGTCGCGATTGCGGAGCGCCGTCACTGGGGCGGAACCTGCGTCAATCTGGGCTGCGTGCCCAAGAAACTGATGGTCTATGCGGCCGATTATGGCCGAGAGATCGCCGATGCCCCGTCCTATGGATGGGACGTCGCGCCGGTCCCGCATGACTGGTCCACGCTGATCAGCGCCAAGGACCGCGAGATCGAGCGCCTGAACCGCATCTATGTCTCGATGCTGGAAAAGGCCGGGGTCACGTTGTTCACGGGCGATGCGCGTTTCGTGGACGCCCATACGGTCGAAATCGGGCCGTCCGAACTCGCACCGGATGCGTCCGTCCAGCGCGTCCGGGCAAAGAACATCGTCATCGCCACGGGCTCCACGCCGACGCGTCTGAACATTCCCGGCGCCGAACATGCGATCGTTTCGGACGATGCCTTCCATCTGACTGACCGCCCCGAGCGCGTCGCCGTGATCGGCAGCGGCTATATTGGCGTTGAATTTGCCGGGATTTTTGCAGGGCTCGGCTCGAAGGTGGATCTGGTCTTCCGCCAGCAACATCCTTTGCGCGGCTTTGACAACGAACTGCGCGCCCATCTCTCCGAACTGCTGCCGCTGAACGGCATCAAGGCGCATCCCGGTCGCTCCCCGGAGCGGATCGAGAAGGTCGGCGAGGCTTTCCGTCTGCATCTTGATGGTGGGGACGTCATTGAGACGGACTGCGTGTTCATGGCGACGGGCCGTCATCCCAATCTGGCTCCGCTGAAGCTTGACAATGCGGGCGTGGCCACATGGGATGGTCGTATTCCGGCCAAGCCTGACGATGCGACGACGAACGTGCCCGGCATCTATGCCATCGGGGACGTGACGGATACCTACAACCTTACGCCCACCGCCATTGCCGAAGGTCACATTCTGGCCGAGCGTCTGTTTGGTGAGCCGGGCCGTGAATGGTCCTTTGCCACGACGCCCAAGGCCGTGTTTTTCTCCCAGCCGCTCGCCACGGTTGGTCTGACCGAAGAAGACGCCGTGCAGACGCATGACGTGGACATCTACACGTCCAGCTTCACCCCGATGCGCCAGACGCTGTCGGGCCGCAAGGGCAAGACCCTGATGAAGCTGGTCGTGGACGCAAAGAGCCAGATCGTGCTTGGCGCCCATATGGTCGGCCCGGATTCACCGGAAATCATTCAGGGCCTTGCCATTGCGATCACGGCAAAGCTGACGAAGCGGGATTTCGATCGCACGATCGGCCTGCATCCGACCAGTGCGGAGGAGTTCGTGACCATGCGGAGCCTCACGCGCCACGTTCCCCGAAAAGCAGGCTGACACATCATGACGGCGCGTACTGGTCTCACGGAGGCCCGGCAGTCGGGCCGTCACAGAATTTCTGAAGGGCAAGACCGGGCATGAAGTTTGGCTGGCTGTTTGCCCCGTCCATCACGTCCGTCATGTTCGCCCTCCGCACCACGGTCGCCTCGCTTCTGGCTCTGGCGATTGCGCTGTGGATGGAACTCGGTGAGCCGCAATGGGCCGCCATGACCGTCTGGATCGTCGCCCAGAATTCGCGCGGCGAGAGCATTTCCAAAGGACGCTGGCGTCTGGTCGGCACCGTCATCGGGATGGTGATGGCCATCGTGCTCATGGCGGCGTTCCCGCAGTCTCCATGGCTGTTCCTGCCGGCTCTTGCCATCTGGGTCGGGCTGTGCGCCGGCCTTGCCACGCTGACACACAACTTCCGCGGTTATGCGCTCGTGCTTGCGGGCTATACCTGCACCATTATCGCGCTGGGCGCGGTGAAAGAGCCGGATCACGTCTTCAACATCGCGATGGCGCGGGGAACCTATATTTTCCTCGGCGTAATCTGCGAGACGGCGATGGGCATGATCGCGCTGCCCAATGTCGCCGGTCGTGCGCGTGAAGAGCTGCGTAACCGTCTTCAGGCCATTCTCACCCGCGCCATCCCAGCGCTGACGGCCGTTCTGCGCCAGAAAACGGGCGCGACGGATGATCTGTCCGCGCTGCTGGGATCGTTGCAGGCCTCCAGCGATCAGATCGAATTCAGCCGCATTGAGATCCGCAGCGAAGGCAACGAGGTCGAGCACGCCTATGTCACGCTCGGGCTGGTTGCGCGCGTCCTGTCACGTGGACTGGGTCTGCGCACCCGCATGACGTCCGTGACGCATCAGCCCGAAGCCTTGCGCCCCTTCATGGAAAGCATGGCCAATGCTCTGGACGGCTTGCCAGAGCGTCTGGTGACGGATCGTCGCGGCATCGGCGCCCTGATGCAGGCCGAAGCCCTTCTGGCAGAGTGCCGGGGGCGCATGCAGACGGTTCTGCCCCGCGACGACGAGGACTCCCTGAACGAAGGAATCATTCTCACGGGCGTGGAAGTCATGCTGTCCGACCTGTGCGAGACCCTGCGGTCCTATCGGGCCAGCGTGGATGGAGCCCCGGTCTCGGAGCGGCATCGCCTGACCCGGAATCCGGACTGGCGCGCATCCATGCGTAACGGCATCCGCACAACGGTCGCACTGCTGTTCGGGGCCTATGTCTGGGAAGTCACGGCCTGGCCGCAGGGCAGTGTGTTCCTGACCTTTATCGCCGTGGTCTGCGCGCGTTTCGCAACCTTTGAAAACACCGTTCTGCTGAGTTCCGCATTTTTCTACGGTGCGGTTTTCGCGGCTCTGGGAAGCATCATCCCGGTCTTTATCGTTATGCCGGTTACGGCGAATTATCCGTTCTTCTGCCTCGTGGTCGGGTTCTTCATGATGATCGGCGGGCTGGCCGCCCGCAATCCGTCCACGGCGGTCATGGCGGCGTCCTATGGGACATTCTTTCCGTTCCTGCTGGGGATGGACAATCAGGGACGTATCAACGAACTCGGCTGGTTCAACACCACCATTGCCCTGCTGCTGGGCCTCGGGGCGGGTGTGGTGATCTTCCGTGCCATCCTGCCGTTTACGCCCGCCCGTGCGGGCGAGGTTCTGCGCTATCAGCTCAAGCGTAGCCTGCGACGGCTGGCTTTGCCGGGTGTCGTGATGGACGAATATGTCTGGATCAACGAAGGCACGCAGAGCATGGAGCGCGCCGTGCGCTTTGCGGGCTCCCTGTCCAGTGACCGGGCGGAGGCCATGCTGCGCGGAACGCTCTCGGTGCTGACGGTCGGGCGAAACGTGCTGATGCTGCGCAAGCTGGCACAGCATGGAAGCCTGCCGGACACGGCAGTGGCGGCGGTGGACGGGCTGGTCCGCAACCTGTCCCGCCGCAAGCTGCCTCTAACGCATACAACAGCGACCATCGACCCGACGCTGGATGAACTTTATGCACTGGAACGCCAGTCGCAGGACCCGTCGATCCGCCACGATCTGGTTCTGGCCATTGGTTCCCTGCTGATCGTGCGCACTGAAATGCCGGTCAGCAGGGCGTTTCTCAAAGGGGCGTTCTGACGCGTCTCAGGGCGTGGCGAGGAAGCGGAGCAGATCTTCGTTCACGCGCTCGGCATGGGTCATGAAAAGTCCGTGCGGGGCGCCTTCATAGGAAATCCAGGTCGAGCCCGGAATGGCGGCTGCGGCTTTCTCGCCGGAGATGCCAGCCGGAACGGCAGAATCGGCCGTGCCGTGGATCACCAGTGTCGGGACGGTGAAGGCCTGGAGGTCCGAACGGAAATCGGTCGTGCCCCACGCATCCACACAGTCCAGCGTGGCCATCGGACTGGCCATGCTAGCCAGCAGGAAGGACCAGTCCAGCACGCCCTGACTGACAGGGTGATGGAGCATGCTGACGCCGTAGAATTCGGGAATGAAGTCTTTCAGGAAGCCGAAACGGTCCTGACGGATTTTCTGCTTGATGCCGTCGAACACGGAGATGTCCACGCCCTTGGGATTGTCGGACGTCTTGAGCAGGAACGGCACGACGGACGACAGCAGAACGGTCTTGGAAATGCGCGAGCGGCCGTGGCGGCTCAGATAGCGGGCGACTTCACCGCCCCCCATAGAGAAGCCGACAAGCGTCGCATCCCACAGATCGAGCTGTTCGAGAATGACAGCCAGATCGTCGGCGAAGGTATCGTAGTCGTAGCAGTCGATCGGATGGCCGGACTGGCCAAAGCCGCGACGGTCATAGGTGATGACCCGATAACCCGCTTCCACCAGTGCCAGCGTCTGCTTTTCCCACATGTCCCCGGTTAAGGGCCATCCATGGATCAGGACAACGGGCTTGCCTGCGCCCATATCCTTGACGTGAAGGCTGGTTCCATCAGTGGCGGTGATATACGGCATGGTTCTGATCCTCGAAGGAGTTCATACGGGGATCAGAACTTGCTGCCGGGGTTTTGGTTGCGTGTCTTACCAGCCGTTTCCGCGCGGTGCGACGTAGCCGTTGCCGGTGGCGTCGCCGAGCTGGCCGGACTGCGTGTTGTTGCTGCCCTGATAGGATGATCCGAACTTGGACAGGTTTGCGCCCGTTACGGAATCACGTTCCACCCCGGCCTCGTGATCCGGATCCGGACCATGCTCGAAATCGTTGGACGGCGTATCGGAATAGCCCGGAGGCGGCTTGCGATGGCCGCGCGCACGGAAATGCTCGCCGCCGGTTGTGGCCTGCTGCTTGGCATCCGTCTGGCCCTGATCCGGCTGCACGGGAAGGGTCGTGCCGGAGGCATAAGGCTGACCGAATGTCGCGGTCTGGGCTTGTGCCGCCCCGGCCACCAGGGCAGTTGCCAGCAGGGCATGGCAGAAGAAACGGGAAGAGGACAACATGTGATCCAGTCCTTGGCCGATCATAACAATAAGACTGCCTTCCGGACGAGAGAGAACGTCATGTTCCGACATTCCCGGCAAGACGGCATATGACACTATAATCGGCCTGCTTTGAGCCGGGTTCAAGAGTTCTTTTCCCCTGACAGAGGCCGCAGAAGGCTCCCATATGAAAGTCATGCCGATATTCGAGAGGTTTTATCGCCGTTTGAAAGCGTCTGAGGAATAACCGGATGGAGGATCTTTTCGCCTCTCTGCGTCCCCGGACCGTTCTGGCGGAAGGTGCGGTATGGCTGCCCGGTTTTGCCTTGCCGGATGCCCCTGCGCTCCATCAGGCCATTGCGGATGTGAGCGCCGTCGCGCCCTTCCGGCATTTCCACACGCGCATGGGGTCGATGTCCGCCGCCATGACCTCCTGCGGAGCCTGCGGCTGGACGGCCGATCCATCCGGATACCGCTATACCCGGACCGATCCAGAAACCGGCGAGCCCTGGCCAGCAATGCCGGACGCACTTCGTCATCTTGCAATCCGGGCCGCATCGGAAGCGGGGTATGATGGCTTCGAACCGGAGTCCTGTCTCATTAACCGCTATATGCCGGGAGCGGGTATGGGGCTCCATCAGGATCGCGATGAGGGGCGGCCGGAAGCGCCGGTTGTGTCGGTTTCCCTTGGGATCCCGGCACGCTTTTCGTTTGGCGGCACGAGCCGGGGCGATCCGAAGCGTGTCATCGACCTTCTGGATGGGGATGTTGTGGTCTGGGGTGGAGCATCGCGCTTTGCATGGCACGGGGTCTCCCGCATTCGCGAAACATTCCATCCGCAGACAGGTGCCATGCGATACAATCTGACGTTTCGCGCTATCAACGTCGCGCTTTTTCGGCCATAACCAGCCCCCCGCAACTCCTGCATTCACATCCTTCCGGAGGGCATTTGATGCACCCCTCGAGCCAGACCCCGACGTCCACCAACACGATGTCCTGGTCTCCTGCAAGCTGGCGTTCCCGCCCCATCGTCCAGGCTCCATCCTATGCGGATGAAGCGGCGCTTGCTGCTGTCGAAGCTCGTCTGCATCGATATCCACCGCTGGTCTTTGCGGGGGAAGCCCGCCGTCTCAAGACGCGTCTGGCCGCGGCGTCGCGCGGGGAGGCCTTCGTCCTGCAGGGCGGCGCCTGTGCCGAGAGCTTCGACGAGTTCACTGCCGACATCGTGCGCGACACGTTCCGCGTCCTGCTCCAGATGGCGGTCGTGCTAACCTTCGCCGCCAAGGTTCCGGTCGTGAAGATCGGGCGCATGGCCGGACAGTACGCCAAGCCCCGCTCGTCCAATACCGAGACGATCAATGGCGTGACGCTGCCGTGCTATCGCGGTGACATCATTAACGGCCCGGAATTCACGCCCGAAGCCCGTATTCCCGATCCTCGCCGTATGGAAACCGGATATTTCCAGTCTGCCGGCGTGATGAACCTGCTCCGTGCTTTCGCGCATGGCGGTTACGCGAACCTGCATCAGGTCCATAGCTGGAATCTGGGCTTCGTGGAGCGCTCGCCGCTCGCCGCGCGCTATCAGGATCTGGCCCATCGCATTGACGAGACGCTGTCCTTCCTGCGTGCCTGCGGGTTCGACGGCTCGGCTTCGCAGATCGACGAGACGGAGTTCTACACGTCTCACGAAGCCCTGTTGCTGCCGTATGAACAGGCCCTGACCCGCGTGGACAGCACGAGCGGCGATTACTATGACTGCTCGGCGCATTTCCTGTGGATCGGTGACCGCACGCGCCAGCCGGATGGTGCGCATGTCGAGTTCCTGCGCGGTGTGCAGAACCCGATCGGTATCAAGGTGGGCCCGACGACAACGGTTGCAGATCTCGAGAAGCTGCTCGAAATCCTGAACCCGAATGACGAGGCCGGTCGCATCACGCTGATCTCGCGCATGGGCAAGGACAAGGTGCGCGAGCATCTGCCGCCGCTGCTCGATGCCGTGAACCGCACGGGCCGCACCGTGACCTGGCTGTGCGATCCGATGCATGGCAACACCACGACCACGTCCAGCAAGATCAAGACGCGCTCCTTCGACAACATCCTTGGCGAAGTTCTCGGCTTCTTCGACGTTTTCGAGGCTGCGGGTCGTCGTCCGGGCGGGATCCATCTTGAAATGACGGGTCAGGACGTCACGGAATGCATCGGCGGCGCACAGTGCCTTACCGAAGACGATCTGGCTGGTCGCTATGAAACATTCTGTGATCCGCGCCTTAATGCGGAGCAGTCCCTTGAAATGGCCTTCCTTCTTGCTCAGGAATTGACGGGACGAGCAGGAAAGAAATAATGACCGCTTCCGATCCCCAGAAGACTCCACAGGCCGCGCTCCGGCGCGCGCTTGGCACTCTCGGCCCGCTGGACGAGAAAACCATCGAAGCGCGGACGGACGCCTATTTCGGGCGAACGCGGCACATCGTGGAGCATTTCGGGGATTCCCGCGTCACCTATGCGGTGTTCATCCGCCGTCCGGTGATTGCGGCCTGCGGTCTGGTCACGCAGTGGCTGAAGAACGTGGCGGAAGCGCAGGGCTTCGACCTTGAATGCCGGGAAATGTACGCCGAAGGCGAGTGGGTCGGCGCGGGTGAACCGTTACTCTACCTGAGCGGCAGTTTCAGCCGTCTGGCGCCGTTGGAAACGCTGGTGCTCCAGCGGATCGGCTCGACCTGCGTGGCCGCACATAATGCCTATCAGATGGCCATGGCACTGCCCTCCATCCCGTTCCTTGCCATGGACGCCCGGCACTGCGCGGGCTTTGAGATGCAGGAACAGATGGCCTATGCGGCGGGTGTCGGCTCCCGCGCGGCCCGAAAGGAAGGCGCACGCGGCTTCATCGGCAACGCCAATGACGCCACGGCCGGTTTTTTCGGTCTCGAGGCAGGGCTGGGCACGATGCCCCATGCCCTGATCGGCTATGCAGGCTCCACGCTGCGTGCGGCGGAGATGTATGACGAGGTGTATCCGAATGATCCGCTGACGGTTCTGGTGGATTACTTCGGACAGGAAATCACGGATGCGCTCGCCGTCTGCCGCCGCTTTCCCGAACGTGCTGCGAAGGGTCATCTGAGTGTCCGTCTGGACACTCATGGCGGTCGCTTCCTTGAAGGACTGGACCCCCAGACCTCATATGGTGTGCTTGAGCGTCACACGCCGGGCACCATCCGCCGCTACCGTTCCGATCAGGAGCTGCGCGATCTGGTGGGCACGGGCGTGTCGGCGGCAGCAATCTGGCGCATGAGGGAGGCTCTGGACCATGCAGGGTTTCATCATGTCAGGATCGTTGCGTCTTCCGGATTCAACGTCGCCAAATGTTCGACGATGCGGGACGCTCATGCCCCGATCGACGTGATCGGCAGCGGGTCCTTCATTCCCGACCGCTGGTCCGAAACCTATGCAACGGCTGATATCGTGGCCTATGACGGGCAGCCCCGCGTCAAGCTCGGACGCGAGTTCCTGCTCCAGAAGGTCCGTGACAGCCACGAGACATCCAAGGACATTTCATGACCGACGATACGATTGACCCTGTCGAAGGCGCCCCCGAAAACGGCACTGAGGCGGGGACGTGGAACGTGCGCATCATCGACCTGTCAGGCGCGACGGAAGGCGAGGATGATACGGTCGAGGTGGTCAAGGACTTCATCGACCTGATGCACGCCAACGCCTATGCCCGCGCCTATGTTCGCGACAGCATCGAGCGCTGCCGGACGCCGGGTGCGAGCAGCAAGGAAGTCATCGAGAACTGGCTGGCGTTCGGTGAAAACGCCGAAGTCGTGGATGCCGGCGAAGATGGCTGGAAGTCCTCCACCGAGCTCGAAGACTTCGCGGCCAGCCGCGCCACGCCGATGGAGCGTGACTGGCGCGCCATTGATCCGCGTCGCCTGGTCGACGACGAGGAAATCAATGGTCCGCCGGATGAGGATGATGACGAAGATGACGAAAACCGTCACGAAGTGATCCGTCACTGAATATCCGCGCAAAGGATGGGGAGGCTCCCCATCCTTTGCGCGGCCTTCCTGAAAACCCGCTCTGGCAACGCGGCGCATCATGCGGCATTAAGGCGTCATGAAACTGCGCTTCGCTCCGTCCCCGACCGGTTACCTGCATGTTGGCAATGCGCGCCTTGCCGTCGCCAACTTCCTTTTCGCACGCCATAACGGCGCAAAATTCCTGCTGCGGATCGACGATACCGATACCAGCCGGGGCAAGCCCGAATATGAAGAGGCAATCGGCAAGGACCTGTCTTGGCTGGGGCTTAAATGGGACGAGTACGTCCGCCAGTCCGAGCGGCTGGACCGGTATGCCGAAGTCATTGAAAAGCTGAAGGCAACAGGCCGTCTTTATCCCTGCTTTGAAACGGAATACGAGCTGAACGCCAAGCGCGAAGCCCGCATCCGCTGCGGCAAGGCGCCCATCTACGACCGCGCCATGCTCAAGCTCACGGCCGATCAGCGTGCCCGCGCTGAAGCCAACGGCAAGACGCCGCACTGGCGCTTCCGCCTCAGCGATGGTAGCCGCAAGTGGAACGATCTCGTCATGGACGAGTGCTCGGTCAAGCTGACGGCCATTTCCGATCCGGTTCTGGTGCGTGGGGACGGCACGATCCTCTACACGCTGGCCTCCGTGATCGACGATCTGGACATGGGCATCACCCATATTGTCCGCGGCGAAGATCATGTGACCAATACCGGCGTGCAGATCGACATTGCCGAAGCCTTGGGTGCCAAGCCCAACCGCTTCACCTTCGCGCATCTGCCGCTGTTGCTGGATTCCGATGGCGGGAAGCTGTCGAAGCGGTTCGACTCGCTCGCGCTGAAATCCCTGCGTCAGGACGGGCTGGAGCCGATGTCGATCGTCTCTTATCTCGCCCGTGTGGGATCGTCGGATGATCCGCAGGTCATGACGATGGACGAGGCCGTGGCGGCTTATGACATCTCGCATGTTTCCAAGTCGGCCGCGCGGTTCGACATGACGCAGCTTCTCGCCCTGAACCGCCGTGCGCTGCACAGCCTGCCGTTCGAGGCTGCGAAGGCGCATCTTCCGCCAGAAGCCGACGAGACGTTCTGGAATGCCGTGCGCGGAAATGTGGACCTCTCCGCCGAGATCCCGCACTGGTGGGACGTGGTGCATGGCACGATCGTCCCGCCGTCCCAGCCCGAAGATCGTGAGTTTCTTCAGCAGGCCCTCGACACTCTGCCGGCCGAGCCGTGGGGCGAGGACACCTGGAAGGACTGGACCAATACGCTCAAGGAGGCCGCGGGCCGTAAGGGGCGTACCCTCTTCATGCCGCTGCGTCTGGCCCTGACGGGTGAAGATGCCGGTCCGGAACTGTACGTTCTGCTCGGCCTGATGGGGCGCGAACGCACGGTGGCCCGTCTGCGGGACGCCATTCAGGCCTGATCCTGTTGCCCGTCGCGCTTGCTGAAAAGCGCGACGGGCCTGTTTTTCAGATTGCCTTGACGGACCAGAAGGCGGTCCAGCTTTCGCCGGGCTTCAGGTGCAGAAGGCCGGGTTTCTGTGAAAAATCCCCCTTGAAACCGGCTGGCGTCGCATAGCCATACCAGGGCTCGATGCACAGGAAGTCCGCGCCCGGTTTCGTCCACAGACCAAGCTCTTTAAATCCGCCCCAGACGAAACGGAGACCTGCGCCGTCCGACCCGACCATGTCCATGGACCGGCTTTCGGGCTTCTCCATGATGAGAGCGTCTTTTTCAAAAAGCTTATCCGTCAGCGCAAGGACATTGTCCCGGACCGGCGTATGCTGTTTTTCCGGCAGAAGCAGGCCGTCAGCGCCAATACGACGGACGGGCAGCGGTTCGTCGTATTCAAAAATCAGCCGGTAGCTGTCTTTGGCGACACCCTCCTTCAGGGGCCAGCGAAACGCCGGGTGCGCGCCAAGCGAGGCATGGAGCGTGCTGGTGCTGTCCGGATTGTGCAGATGATACGAGACGCGCAGCGTGTTGTTCTCGATCAGATAGATCATCCGCAGCCGGAAGGCGGACGGGAAGAGCGCGCGGCTTTCGGCATCGTCCACCAGCTCCAGCGTACAGCCCTCGGGCGTCCGCGCGATCCAGCGGAAGGCCCGGTCCCGCGCCAGGCCGTGCTGTTTCAGCCGGACAGGCGTGCCATCGAGCGTGATCTCATGTTCGGGGAGCCTGCCGATGATCGGGAACAGGACCGGCGACTGTCTGGGCCATGCCGGTCCTGCGTTCCAGAGCAGATCGTCCGTCCCGTTGCTCAAGGCGACCAGTTCGGCGCCATGGCTTCTGACCGAGGCCTTCAGCAGGCCGGTCCCGAAATCATGTCTGTCGTCCGTCACGATATCCGTCATGGGATGTCTCCTGTCAGGGGGTAGGATCAGGCGTTTGCGGCGTATCGCCCGGCTCGGTCGTGTGGAAGCGACGGAAATCAACCTCCACGCGTCCATCCGGACGGTTGGCGATCATATCCGAAAAACGGTAGCCGTGTTTCACATGTCCGATTTCGTAGGCATGACGGGCGAAAACGGTCTGGGACGAGATTTCGTCCGTGCCGTCCATCGTGATGATGATTTCCGCGTTCTGATCAATCAGCGTCTCGGCTGACAGACCAAAAAGCGGGCTCTGTGCGTCGATCAGATGGGTCGCGTTCAGACTGATGCGAAAGATCGGCATGTGGGACTGCACCAGCGTAAGCCGGTCGAACCGCCGGACCAGACGTCCGCGCTCGTCCGGCATAAGGCGCGTGAGCGTCATCTCGATATTGGCGGACAGGATCAGGGTGCGGCGCTGGTTGGCGATGCGGATCGTGAGGGTGGGGATCACGTCGTCATAGGAGACGACCGCCACATGACTGAAGAGCACGCGGGCGCGGGGGCGGGAGAAGCGGGCGAAGACCAGCCCTGTGGCGAGCGCGTTCAGCATCATGCCTGCCAGAACTTCGAACGAGACGATGGTATTCGTCAGGCGTCCGACGGGCGACATGGTGCCGTAACCGACGGTCGAAATCGTTTGAACGCTAAAGAAAATGTCGTCGAGGAAATCCCCGTTTGGAACGCCGCTGACGCTGTGGGGGATGACGTAATACATCAGCGCAAAGGCGATATTGATGACCAGATAAAGCCCGATCGAGGCCCAGAAGAACATGAACCAGCTCATGGTCATCAGGGTATGATAGAGGTCTCCAAGAGCGCCGGAATCCAGACCTGTGCGGATGATGTCGCTGCGGCCGTTCTCTTCGAGGACATGCGCCCGGATCCTGTTGACCGTCTCGACGACGGTGGGATGTCCGTGCTGTGATTCTGGCGCCCCTGGATCAGGTCGGGCTTGCATCCGTTTCCGGTGGCGCCAGTGAATCATGGGGTCAGCTCCTGTTCCTGCGAGCGCTGCTCAGTTCGCTGACAACGCCGTGAAGGGTGCGAAGCTCCTGTTCCGTCACTTCGCCTCGGGTGAAGAAATGACGCAGGTTCCGCAACATTCCGGGGCGTTTCTGCTCATTTCTGAGGAAATTGGTCTCATCCAGATCACGGACGAGATGGGACATGAAATTCTCCATCTCCCCCTTCGTCGCCACATGCGTCTCGTTGGTCATGAGTTCGCGCGGTGGCGTCATGTCTTCGGTCAGGAACCACTCATAGGCCATGATCAGCACGGCCTGTGCGAGGTTCAGCGACATGAATTTCGGGTTGAGCGGATAGCGGACCAGCGTATCGGCGCGGGCCATATCCTCGTTATCCAGTCCGGCGCGCTCGGGTCCGAACAGGATACCGGTGCGCAGGCCACGGGTGGAGGCGACACGCAGTTCGGCGGCGGCACCTCGCGCAGTCATGACCGGCTTGACCACATGGCGCGGGCGCGGGCACGTCGCGAAAATGCGGTGCAGGTCGGCCACGGCATCGTCCACCGTCTCGAACACCTGAGCCGCGTCCAGGATCCGGTCCGCGCCCGACGATGCATACCAGGCGCGTTCCTGTGGCCAGCCGTCGCGCGGGGCGACAATGCGCAGATGAAACAGGCCGCCATTCGCCATGGCGCGCGCCGTCGTACCGATATTCTCGGCAAGCTGCGGGCGTACCAGGATCACAACCGGATCAAAATCTCCAAGGGGGCCGATATCCGCCCCGCCGTCACGTCCGGTCATGGTTACGTCTTCCGCCAGGTTGTGCCACCGGGGCCGTCTTCAAGGGTAATGCCATCTGCCGCAAGCTGTGCACGGATGGCATCGGCGCGGGCGAAATCGCGGGATTTGCGGGCTGAAAGACGCTCTTCGATCAGCTTTTCGATGGCGCCAGCATCCACACCGGACTGGAACCACTCTGCAGGCGTCACATTGAACAGACCCAGCATTTTTCCAGCGGCCAGCAGGCTTGAGGCAGAATCCTGATCGCCCTGCATGGCGGCATCCGCCAGCGGGTGAAGGGCGGCGATGGCCAGCGGCGTATTCAGATCATCGCATAGCGCGTCCATGACCGCTGCCGGAACAGCGGCACCCGGCTGGGCATCGCCGCGTTCAAGGGCACGGTACAGCCGGTCCAGAACCCGACGGGCTTCCTCCAGCTTGTCCCAGCTGAAATCCAGCGTGGAGCGGTACTGCGCGCCCAGATAGAGCAGGCGCAGCGGTTCTGCGGGGGAGCGATCCAGCACTTCGCGGATCGTGAAGAAATTGCCGAGCGATTTCGACATTTTCTCGCCGTTCGACAGCAGCATCCCGTTATGGACCCAGTGCGTGGCGAACCTGCCATGCGGATGGCAGCACATCGACTGCGCGCGTTCGTTCTCATGATGCGGGAACAGCAGATCGTCTCCGCCGCCATGAATGTCGAAGCTCTCGCCCAGATAACGGTGTGACATGGCCGAGCATTCGATATGCCAGCCTGGACGTCCGCGCCCATAGGGGCTGTCCCAGCCCGGCAGATCCGGCTCGGAGGGCTTCCACAGCACGAAATCGCCCGGATCGCGTTTGTAGGGTGCGACCTCAACACGCGCACCCGCGATCATGTCATCGAGCGAGCGTCCGGACAGCGCGCCATAGGACGGGAAACTGCGCACCGCAAACAGCACATGCCCTTCAGCTTCATAGGCATGTCCGGTTTCGATCAGCTGCGCGATCATCTCCAGCATATCGTCGATATGATGGGTGGCGCGGGGCTCGATATCGGGCGGCAGAATGAAGAGTGACGCGAGATCTTCATGAAAGGCTTGCGTCGTGCGTTCGGTCAGGGCGGAAATGTCCTCCCCGTTTTCTTTCGCGCGCGCGTTGATCTTGTCGTCCACGTCGGTGACGTTGCGGACGTAAGTGACGCGCGGATACAGTGTCCGCAGCAGACGGATGAGGATATCCGCGCACATCATGGCGCGCAGGTTGCCCAGATGCGCGCGGTCATAGACGGTCGGTCCGCAGAAATAGACGCGCACATTCCCGGGGTCGAGGGGCGTGAACGGTCGCTTTTCGCGAAGATGGGTGTCGTGCAGGCGGAGCACGTGTGCAGCAGGATCGGCCATATGCCGATCAATGCGCCAGCCTTGGTTCAGGTGCAACAGGCTTTGTTACTCTTGTCGGCAGGTTTGACGCCTGTATTAGGAGGGCATGAGCAGCACCTTTTCCAGTCATCCGCCGTCCGATCCGACAACTCCGCGCAGCCATGCCCTGACGCTCGTGCGGATTGCGCTGCCGCTGGCCCTGTCACAGCTCTCCGAAATGGCGATGGGCGTGACGGATACGGTCCTGCTCGGCGGTCTCGGGGTGACGGAACTTGCCATTGGCGGTCTGTCCAGCACGTTCTTCTTTACGACGATGGTGACGTTCCAGGCCGTTCTCGGCGGGGCAGGGGTGCTTCTGTCACATGGGCGCGGCGCTCAGGATCATGGCCGCACGTCCCATGACGGGCGCAGCGTCATGAGCGCGACGCTCGCGCTCGCCATCGCGGTCTTCATTCCGTGTGCCCTGCTGCTGGCATTTTCAAAAACCATCTTCACTTCCATCGGCGAACCGGCGGAAGTGATCACGCATGGCAGCCGCTTCATTGATATTCTGCTGCTGTCACTTCTGCCTGATCTGGCCGTTATCGGGGTGCTGCGTGTCGCGCTGCCGGCGCTGGGCGCCGAGACGCTGCTGCTCTGGATCATGCCGGCCATGGCGATCTGCAACGGGCTGACCAATGCGGCGCTGATCCACGGCTGGGCGGGGCTTCCCGCGATGGGGCTTTACGGTTCCGCAACGGCGACAACCCTGACTGGCTGGGTCGTCAGTTTTGCCCTGTTCGGCCTCTGTCTGACCCATGAGCGCGTGCGGGCGGTGCTGAAGCCCGCGCCCGTGCAGTGGGCCGTCATGAAGGATCTGCTGAAGCTGGGCGGTCCCATGATGATGGGAGCGGCGGCCGAAATCCTGATGTTCCAGATCACCAGTCTGCGCGCCGGTGAGCTCGGAACACACAGCCTCGCGGCCCATCAGGTGGCGGTCAATGTCAGTTCGCTGCTGTTTATGGTGTGTCTGGCGATCGGTCAGGCGACGAATGTGCGCGTGGCGTACTGGCGGGGAGCGGGCCGCATGGAGCAGGGCCGTCGTGCGGCTCTGACCGGAATCGGCATCGTCCTGATGTGGAGCTTGGCCACTTCCTCGCTGCTGCTGCTCTGGCCGGAAAAGATCCTGCCGCTCTATTTCTCGAATCGTGCGCCGGACCCCGAAACCACGGCGCTGGTCGTGACGCTTCTCAAAATTGCGGGGCTCTACCAGATCGCGGATGGCCTGCAATGCGTCTTCAGCGGCGCACTCCGGGGCTGCGGAGACGCCGTGACGCCGATGCTGATTGCCGTGGCAAGCTATGGTCTGGTCGGTCTGGTGTTCGGAGGATGGCTGGCCTTCCACCAGCATGTTGGTGTGGAAGGCCTCTGGATCGGCATGGCGCTGGCGCTGGCCACGACCTGTGTGGCCTTCGGGATCAGGCTGCTTCGCGTGATGCGCAAGCCCGTGCCTGCCACATCGTGAGCCCGTAGATCACCAGTCCCAGCGCAGAGAACAGCGCCCCGCCCCAGCCAACGGATCCCAGCCCGAGCCCTGAGCTGACCAGCACCGCCCCCAGCCATGCTCCGAAGGCATTGGCGAGATTGAACGCAGAGTGGTTGAGCGAGGCGGCGAGTGTCTGTGCATCCCCGGCGACTTCCATCAGGCGGGTCTGGAGGGCAGGGGAGAGCATGATGATCCCGGCCGGAACCAGAAAAGTGACCGGCAGCATGGCGTAGGGCGAGGGCAGCAGCAGCCAGAACCCCAGCATGAAGACAATGCTTGCCGCCAGGGAGACGATCACCGTCCGGTCGATGCTGCGGTCAACCATGGCTCCGCCAAACGCATTGCCCGACACCATGCCCAGTCCCCACACGACCTGATAGACGGCCACCAGCCAGCCCGGAAGCTGTGTGACCTCCGTCAGGCCGGTCGTCAGGAACGTGTAGATCCCGAAAAGCCCGCCAAACCCGACCGCGCTGGTCAGCAGCGTCAGCAGAACCTGCGGGCGTTTGAACGCACCGAGTTCGGTCAGTGCGGTTGCGCCCGGATGCGGCCTGTCACGCGGTGCGAAGAACCAGATCCCCACAAAGCATACGGCGCCCAGAGCCGCGATCGTGCCGTAGGCCACACGCCATCCCACGTGATTGGCGGCATAGGTCGAGAGGGGCGACCCGATAACAGTCGAAATCATGATGCCCGACAGCACCCGTCCGACCGCCCGTCCGCGTCGGGCACGCTCGACCATCGACGCGCCGATCAGAGCCGAAACGCCAAAGAAAGCCCCGTGAGGCAGGCCCGTGATGAAGCGCATGAGTTCGATGCCCGCGAAGCTGGGCATCAGGATGCTGCCTATATTGCCCGCGACGAACAGGCATAACAGGCAGAGCAGGAGCGTGCGGCGTGGCAAACGCGCCCCCAGGATCGCAATCAGCGGGGCTCCGATGACGACGCCCATGGCATAGGCCGAAATAGCCCAGCTTGCCTGCGAAATGGTGATGTTCAGGGAGTGCGAGAATTCCGGCAGCAGACCCATCATGGCGAATTCGCCGGTGCCGATGGTGAATGTTGCCAGCATGAGGGACAGCATGGCCGGTCCGACACCGTGGGGTGGGCGCACCCGTTCGACGTCGAGAGGTTCGATGGAGTCCATAAGGGGAATTCCGGGAATGGAGGTCAGGACCGTCCTGCCAGTACCGGATCGTGAAACGCAGTCGCGGCTCCCCATCTCGGAGGAGCCGCGACGAACAGATCAGTTCTCGGTCGGCAGTCGGATGGTCTGACCCGGATAAATGTCATCCTTGGCCGTGACAAGCGGTTGATTTGCGTCAAGCAGCTCATCGCCGGTGATGTCCTGCGGCAGCTTGTCAGCCACTTCGTCCAGCGTTTTGCTCGTCTTGATTTCCAGAAACTCCGGCTCCGGCGTTCCGGCCGGAACGGCGATTTCGGCTTCAACCGCCGAGACGCCCGCGACATTGCCTGCCGCAAGGATCATCTGGTCGCGGTCCTTGGCGTTGTCCGCCTTGCCACGCAGATAGATCGTGCGGTCGTCGATCACCAGGTGGGACATGTGCATCTGGGCGAGGCCGAATCTTTTGAAGGCACGCTTGATGACGCTCTCCCCGGGCTTGGGGGGCAGAGGCGCATCAAGGGACTGCACCAGTCCTTCGAGGGAACCTTCGCCGATACGGCCGGCTTTGGGATTGAAGCGGTAGGTTTTCATGCGGAAACTCGAAAAAACGTGTTGCTCCCCTTCAGGAGTGCTCGGGAAAAAGCGAAGGGGAGTTCCGGACAGTTAGCGCAGCCGGAGTTGATGTGGTTGCGTACTTTCCGCGCCCCCACTGCAAGAAAATGACATAGCTTGCAAGCAGGTTTTGATTGACCCCGTCCGGGGACTCCTGTAGGCGCGACGGCACAGCCGGAAACGTGGACGTACCGGCCGGTCCAACAGCGCGGGAGTCTGCAATCCCGCCGGTCCGGCATCTGGGTGCGCGCCCGCCCTTTCCAATCCGGGAGAGGGCCTACCGGCACAACAAAACGGACCGCCATGCAGCATGGGGCGGTTCTGATGAGTACAGGGGTCAACCCATGTCAAAGCGTCTTGAGAGCAAGTACAAGATCAACCGTCGCCTCGGCGTCAACCTGTGGGGCCGTGCCAAGTCCCCGGTCAACCGTCGCGAATACGGCCCCGGCCAGCACGGTCAGCGCCGCAAGCAGAAGCCGTCCGACTTCTCCATCCAGCTGATGGCCAAGCAGAAGCTCAAGGGCTACTACGGCAACATCAGCGAGAAGCAGTTCCGCAAGTATTATGACGAAGCCGTCCGTCGCAAGGGCGATACGTCCGAGAACCTGATCGGTCTGCTCGAGCGTCGTCTGGACGCCGTTGTGTACCGTCTGAAGTTCGCGATCACGCCGTTCGCATCGCGTCAGTTCATCAGCCACGGCCATGTTACGGTCAACGGCAAGAAGGTGAACATCCCGTCCTACCTCGTGAAGGAAGGCGACGTCATCGAAGTCCGCTCCACCTCCAAGCAGCTCGCCATTGTGCTCGACGCTGTCCAGACGGGTGAGCGCGACACGCCGGAATACGTTGAAGTCGATCACCGCCAGATGAAGGGCACGTTCCTGCGTGTTCCCGTTCTTTCGGACGTGCCGTACCCGGTGCAGATGGAACCGAACCTGGTCGTCGAGTTCTACTCCCGCTGATCCTGAGCCGGGCTTTATTGCCCGGATCGGAATGCGACCGGAAAAAGCCGGATGGGTTCTCCCATCCGGCTTTTTTTTGTGCCCGAGCCGCAGGCTGCCGTATCCTGTTGCACGGATAGTCTACTGGTCATTACTGTTGCATGACGTTTGCAAAGGATCCGGGGATGCGCGCTCTTACCGCTGCGGGATTAAGCCTGATGCTTCCGGCACTGCTCAGTGCGCCTGCCCTTTCCCGAGGGATCAATACTTTTGTCCCGCCAGTGCACGTCCCGGTCGACCTTCCACGGAATTACGCCGTGACGTCTGCGCAAACCTCTGAAGGTTCCGGGCATTATGTGGACGCCCCGCAGGCACGGGCCATGGCGCCGCCCCCACTCCGTCTCACGCGTGCAGGAAAAGCCTGGCAGTTCCTGCGCAGCGTTCTGCCCGGCGGGAAGGGAGATATCTCTAATTCTGGCAGTCTACATGACCCTGTTTCAGGGAGCGCCATCGGGAAATTCGGCGAGGCCTATGCAACATCCGGCCCGATGGGAAGCGGGATCGCACCCCATGGGAACACCGTGGACTAGGAAGAGGTGCCGCCAAACCGGCATTTCCCGGAAGAGTAGCCCTCCGGTCTCTTGACGGGGCAGGGGTCCTTCTGCACATTGCCGCCTCCCGATGGAATAGGCTTCGATCAGGGTTGTCCTCTGCTTCTGCTGCCCGGTGATCTGCCTGCCTGGGCACTCTGTCTGGGCACCATGAAGGTTCCAGTCCCGGGTCTTTCTTTTTACCGGAGGCATCATGTCAGAGGCATTGAGCGCAGAAATTAACCGCGAGATCGCACGTCGGCGCACCTTTGCCATCATCTCCCATCCGGATGCCGGTAAGACGACCCTGACCGAACGCATCCTGCGGGCGGGTGGTGCGATCCAGATGGCGGGCAATGTCCGCGCCAAGGGTGAGCGCCGCCGCACGAAGTCCGACTGGATGGGCATCGAGCGCGACCGTGGCATTTCCGTCGTGACCTCTGTCATGACCTTCGAATATGGCGACTGCGTCTTCAACCTGCTCGACACGCCGGGCCATGAAGACTTCTCCGAAGACACCTACCGTACCCTGACGGCCGTGGATTGTGCGGTCATGGTCATCGACGCTGCGAAGGGTATCGAAGAGCGGACACGCAAACTGTTCGAAATCTGCCGTCTGCGCGACATTCCCATCGTCACCTTCATCAACAAGATGGACCGTGAAGCGCAGGACTGTTTTGCGCTGCTCGACGAAATTGCCAACACGCTCGCGCTGGACACGTCCCCGGCGACATGGCCGATCGGACGCGCGGCCAAGTTCATCGGCACGTATGACCTGCGGACGCAGGAAGTGCACACAAAAGAACCCGTCGGCGAGGATGATCCCCGCATTGTCCAGATGCGCGAGGAAGTCGAACTGGCCGAAGCCGCATTGCCTGAGTTCGACCGGGAATCCTTCGATGCCGGCCATTTGTCCCCGGTCTTCTTCGGTTCTGCCATGAAGGAAATCGGCGTCACGGATCTTCTCGACGCGCTCGTCGCCTACGGCCCTGCACCCCGTGCGCAGCAGACCGAAACGCGCGAGGTCAAGGCCTCCGAAGATCAGGTTACGGCGCTGATCTTCAAGATTCAGGCCAACATGGACCCGAACCATCGAGACCGTATGGCCTTCGCCCGTGTGTGTTCCGGTCGTCTGACCCGCGGGATGCGCCTCAGGCATGTCCGGACCGGCAAGCAATTTGCCCTGCATACGCCGCAGTTCTTCTTCGCCCGTGACAGGCAACTGGCGGAAGAAGCCTTTGGCGGTGATGTCGTGGGTATTCCGAACCACGGCACATTGCGGATCGGCGATACGCTGAGCGAGAGCGAAGATCTGCGTTTTACGGGCGTGCCGCACTTCGCGCCCGAAATTCTGCGCCGTGTCCGTCTCGATGACGCGATGAAGGCCAAGAAGCTTCGTCAGGCTCTCGTGGAGTTGGCCGAGGAAGGCGTGGTTCAGCTCTTCCGCCCGCAGGACGGCCTTTCGCCGATCGTGGGTGTGGTCGGAACGCTTCAGCTTGACGTGCTCCAGTCCCGTCTTCTGGGCGAGTATGGTGTGACCATCGGTTTCGAGAGCACGCCCTACTCGCTGGCCCGCTGGGTGACCGGAGACCGCGCCAAGATCGAGATGTTCCAGGACATGAACCGCTCCGCCATGGCCGATGATCTGGATGGAGATCCGGTTTTCCTCGCAACATCCTCCTTCATGATGCGCCGGACTATCGAGATGAACCCCGATCTGGCGTTTCACGACATCAAGCAGATCGGCATGTCAGCCGTCTGAGAAGAAAACCCCACTTTGCAAGGAGCGGGGTTTTCTTCTTACAGTCCCATCAGGGACAGGATGTCGGCAAAATTCCGGATAGAGGCGCTCTGCACAACCAGTGTTCGTCCGATCTGGAGCGCTTTTTGGCGTGCGAGTAGGCGCGCTGCCTCCGTGTTGCACAGCCCATAATCGGCCACCTGTGCAAACCCGACCGTGCGCCGGATCATCTCGAGCCCGCAGAACCCTGCCGTATCGCGCAGGATGCCGTTCAGGAATGTCTCGATCAGGTCCTGACGAGCCGCAGGGCCGGAAAGCGCCCACAGATCGCCACCTTCCTTCGAGAGGCTGGAGCGCAGTTCTTTTGAGAAGCTCTGCCAGAAGGCCAGCATTTCGCTTCGAAGCATCGTAGCCTTGTGGGGTGCTGCGCAGAGATGCAGCGCCAGATTGCCCAGATAAAGCCCGCAATCGAATCCGATCGGCCCCATCGTCGCGAATTCGCCATCAATGACGCGCACATCCGAACCGTCCAGCATGATGGAACCGGTATGCAGGTCGCCGTGAAGGAGCGCCTGTCTTACCGTCAGAAAGCGCTCCTGAAGTCGGCCGACAGCAAGATGCAGCGTCTGGTCGTTTTGAAGCGCTTTCACATCCTCACACAGACCGGCTTCCGGCGCCGGATTGCGGCCGCAGACGCGATACGGGTCCGTCAGGATCAGATCGACCGTAATGCGGGTGAGGGCGGTATTGCCGGAGAACTGCTCCAGCAGGCGCGCGCCCGTTTCGAATGGCTGGTTCGCCCATCCCGTCGCCTGCACCGTTCTGGCGACATACGTCCCGATGACGGCAGAAAATCCCGGCACGGCCCGATCCGCGATCAATGCCGATCGCAGGACTTCATGGACCGTCAGGCATTCCATGACGATCAGAAACAGATCGGCATCATAGGCGAACAATTCCGGCATCAGCCCCGGAACTGCAGGCGCCACAGTCTGCATATAGCGCGATTCATACAGAGCCCGCTCCAGCGGCATGGGCCAGTCCGGCGCCACGCGGACATGAGGCAGCGCCTGTTTGCAGCACAGTGCCCCCGTCGGACCCGTGACCAGAAATACCGTGTTGAGGTTGCCGTCGCTGACCTCCCGGATGGTCCAGTCCGCAGCCTCACCCCCCAGCCGCTCTGGTAGATCCGGCTGCTGTGCAAGCCATTCCCGCAGCCCCGCAGCGTCCAGAATATGATAGGTCATCGGTTTTGCTCCAGCATGGCGGAGAGAGTTGGGACGAGAGGCGTGGGTAGTGTCATCTCAGGCCGGATCAGCATCAATGTTTGATATTCCGCATTGCCCAGACGGCTGCAACGCTCTTTCAGCGTTTCGAAATCCAGGGTGGTGGTGATCTCCATCCCGACATCCACGATATGCGTCTGCGGATGTTCACAGGCCAGAAGGCAGCGTCCGACCTGACATTCCCTTTCTGAAATCCCCAGTTCTTCAAGACATTCCGCCATCAACTGTGCGCCCAGATCAATCTGTGTCTCGCCATCACGGCTTTCCACATTTCCCGCCGGTGCGCCCTGCCAGTAGCCGGGTAGATAGATGGACTTCTCCGACCGCTGCCCGATCACGATCCCATCCGTCGTCTGAAGCAGGCCCACAACCGCCAGCGGACGCAGAATTTCGGAGCCATAAAGGTCAGGCTCCTGCATCTGGGCCAGAACCCGCCGGTATTCCGACCAGTGCCCGCTGATGATCTCTGCTCCGATCACATCGGCACAGAAAACGCGCCCGTTATAGAGTGTGGGATGTTTTGCCAGCGCTGTGTTCCAGTGCGATGTCACACGGCTTTCGATCTCCGGAGACAGGTCCGGCATTCCCCGCTCAACCCGGACCATGACCTGAGGGGCTAAAGGGGTTATGGGCCATGCGGATCGGAAATCAGGCATCGGTCGCTCCGGACAGGACGGCGGAAAGAGCTCTTCCATGGACCGGAATCCTCGGGCCCGCAACGCCTCTCAGGGCATATCCAGCCGGACCGAAACCGGGCAGTGATCCGAAAGTCCGGCGGGGATCGTATCGTTTCTGTAAGTCATGACCCGCAGGCTGTCCGGCACGAGCCAGTTGCGTGCTGCATTTCCCAGCAGGATATGGTCGATGAAATATTCGCCGCCCCAGCAGGGACTGGCCTTACCCGCAGTCGTCAGTGTCACGGGCGTTTCAGTCTCGATCTGCTGCATCAGGGGGTCATGCAGCGTCAGGCGCCGGTTGAAATCTCCCAGAACGGCATAGGCCTCGCCCTCGTCCTGTCGTTCGAGCATCCAGTCCTGCATAACGCGAACCTGCTGGTACAGGGTAGGGCAAGAGTGCTGACGCTGGTTCAGCGGCTGGTCCCAGCATCCCGTCTTGAGATGCACGACAAGCAGGCGCAAACTAGCATGCGCGTCGCTGATGGTGACATCCAGCCCGCCGCGGAGTTGATGGGGCGCGCTGGGTGCCGCGACATTGAGGGCAGAGAGTTCTTCATTGACTGTTACACGCAGATCGCGCCGTACGGCGACCCCCACCCTCTGCACCACCGCATCAGGCGTCATGACGATCTGGTATGTTTTGGGGCTGAAAACGCGGGAAGCGACGATCGGACCGTCCACTTCCTCAAAGGCCACAACATCTGAATCCAGATGCCTGGCATAGGCCGCGAGCTTTGAAAAATTGCGATGCTCTCCACCTGGAACATCATCGGGCAGCGCCTCATCGCCCGAAGGGCGCAGGGTCAGCCAATCCATGTTCCAGGTCGAGAGTTTCAGAATATGTGCTGAAGCCGTTCCCATGCTGCCGATCCCGATGAGACCGGCCAGCATGGAAGCAGTGGCCTGTTTCAGGCCGCCTGTCCTTCGGTGGCGCACATTTCCTCAAGCACGTTCTCGACGGAGCGTGTCTTGCGGGTGCTCTCATCAATGATGAGGATCTCGCCCTTGGGAATATCGTAGAACCAGCCCTGAAGCTTCAGTTCGCCCTGCGCCAGTGCCCGTACGACGGCAGGGTGGGTGCGAAGATGCACAAGCTGGAGCATGACGTTGTATTCGGCCAGAGAACGGATATCTTCCGGACCGGCATCTTCGGCCTTGAGATTCCCAAGGGCCGCACGGGCCGCTTCGCCATGACGCATCCAGCTCTTGACCGTCGGAAGATTGTCCAGCTTTGGGGAATTCAGATCCATCAGGGCGCCCATGGCGCCACAGTTGGAATGCCCGCAGATAATGACGTTCTTCACCTTGAGCGCACCGACCGCATATTCGATCGCGGACGATACTCCGCCTAGCATTTCGCCATAAGCCGGCACGATATTGCCGACATTGCGTACGATGAACAGCTCACCCGGCTCTGTCTGGGTGATGAGACTTGGGCTGATCCGGCTGTCTGCGCAGGTGATGAACAGGGTTGATGGAGACTGGCTGGAGGCCAGGCTCTCGAACAGTTCTGCACTCTCGGGATAAACGTCGGTTTCGAATTTCCGGACGCCGCCCAGCAGTTTCGCCAGAGTATCACGACCACAGGCCATGGTGTTCTCCTTCATCTTGAACTACCGGGCAGTTAGAAGGCTTTATCAGGACAGGTAAAGCATGATTCCGGCCAACCCATGCTTTGTCACTGCCCTGACATACCATGATGCGATTGCTTATGCTGCTCCCAATGTCGTGCGCAGCATTGCAAAGACCACATCCGCATTGGCATCCGGACCGCCAGCCTGAGCCATATCCGGCCGTCCACCGCCGCCTTTTCCGCCCATCAGGGAAGATGCCTCACGCACGAGTCTGACCGCATCCAGACGGTCCGTCAGGTCTTTTGTCACGGCAATCACAATACTGCCACGACCATCGGCATTGGACATCAGCGCCACCACGCCGGACCCGATCTGCTGGGAGATGCTTTCTGCCAGTCCTTTGAGCTCCTTGGGGCTGACATCTCCCAGATCGCGCGCCGAAAGCGTGATGCCGTTGATGCTTTCCGTGGCGCTCGCTCCTTCGCCGGTCGCAAGCTTGCGCTGAAGATCGGAAACCTGCGACGTCAGGGATTTGCGCTCTTCCAGCAGCGCTGCCACGCGGGCGGCAGCGTCGGTCACGGGAACCTTGAGCAGATCCGCGATCTGCTTCAGGCGGTTCTCGGTTTCCAGTGCCAGCGCTTCCGCTGCCAGACCACAGACCGCCTCGATCCGGCGTACGCCAGCCGAGACACCGCTTTCCGACACGATGCGGAACGGTCCGATCTCGCCCACGCGGCCCACATGCGTGCCACCGCACAGTTCGATGGAATAGGCCGTACGATCATCGTCGCCCTTGCCCATCGACACCACGCGGACCTCGTCGCCGTATTTTTCGCCAAAGAGCGCCATGGCGCCTTCCGCAACGGCTTCTTCCTGCGTCATCAGGCGCGTCTCGACCGGAGCATTCTCGCGGATGCGGGCATTGACCTCCGCCTCGACTGCCGCAAGTTCCTCATCCGTCAGCGGACGTGGCTGGCTGATATCGAAGCGCAGACGCTCCGGTGCATTCAGACTGCCCTTCTGTGTGACATGGGTTCCGACCTGGCGGCGCAGGGCTTCATGCAGCAGATGGGTCGCAGAATGGTGGCCACGAACCGCTGTGCGACGGGCATGATCAATTTCGGCATGAACCGCCATGCCCGGCTTCAGCGTACCTTCGACAACCTTGCCGTAGTGCACGATCAGATCGCCGTTACGCTTCTGCGTATCCGTAATCTCGACGCGCACACCCGGAGCCGTCAGCGTTCCATGATCGCCGACCTGACCGCCGCTTTCGCCATAGAACGGCGTCTGGTTCAGCAGGATCGCAACCGTATCGTCGCTGACAGGCGCCGAAGCCAGTTCGTCATTGCCGCGGAAAATGCCCTGCACTTCCGCATCGGCCTTTTCCGAAACATAGCCGAGGAACTCGCTGGGGCCGTGCTTGTCCCGCGCATCGAACCAGACCGTCTCGGCAGCGGTGTCGCCCGATCCGACCCAGGCCGCACGCGCGCGCTTGCGCTGCTCGGCCATGGCGGTTTCAAAGCCGCTTTCGTCAACCGTGCGTCCCTTTTCGCGCAGGGCGTCCTGCGTCAGATCGAGGGGGAAACCGAACGTGTCATACAGTTTGAACGCCACATCACCGGGAAGGGCTTCCGTCTCGCCCAGACGATCCAGTTCGTCGGACAGCAGCGTGAGACCGCGTTCCAGAAGGGCTGTGAAGCGTTCTTCTTCGCCTTTCATCGTCTGGGTAATGAGTGCCTGATGCTGAACCAGTTCGGGATAGGCCGCGCCCATCTGCTGGATCAACGCCGGGAGCAGACGATAAAAGACGGGTTCTTTCGCGCCCATCATATGCAGATGGCGCATGGCGCGGCGCATGATACGGCGCAGCACATAGCCACGCCCTTCTTTGGACGGCAGGACGCCGTCGGCGATCAGGAAAGCGGTAGAGCGCAGATGGTCGGCGACAACGCGATGGCTGGACTTGAAAGCACCATCCGCGTCCTGATGCATGACATCGGCCGAGGCTTCGATGAGCGCTCGCATTGTATCGGTATCATAATTGTCGCGCTTGCCCTGCATGATCGCGGCAAAGCGCTCCAGTCCCATACCGGTATCAATGGAAGGCCGGGGGAGAGAATCACGAGAACCGTCCGGCTGATCGAGGAACTGCATGAACACGAGGTTCCAGATCTCGACAAAGCGGTCGCCATCTTCATCCGGGCTTCCCGGAGGACCGCCGAACACGCTGTCGCCATGATCGTAGAAAATCTCTGAACACGGACCGCACGGTCCCGTATCGCCCATCCGCCAGAAATTGTCGGACGTGCCGATGCGGATGATCCTGTCATCGGGCAGACCAGCAATTTTCTTCCACAGTTCTGCTGCGTCTTCGTCTTCCGCATAAACGGTGGCGAGCAGCTTGTCCTTGGGAAGGCCAAAATCGCGGGTCAGCAGCGTCCAGGCGAATTCAATGGCTTCGGGCTTGAAGTAATCCCCGAAGCTGAAATTTCCCATCATCTCAAAGAACGTATGATGGCGCGCCGTGTATCCGACATTGTCGAGATCGTTGTGCTTGCCGCCTGCACGCACGACTTTCTGCGCCGTGGTTGCGCGGGAATAGGGGCGGGTTTCCTGACCGGTGAAGACGTTCTTGAACGGCACCATGCCAGCGTTGGTGAATAGCAGGGTCGGGTCGTTCTGCGGCACGAGGGACGCCGAAGGAACGATGCGGTGGCCCTGCGCACCGAAGTATTCGAGAAAGGCCGATCTGATATCGTTGGTGCTGGTCATGATAAGGGAGCGTCAGTTCCGGGAAGACAGGGAAATATGCTGTCTGTCCTAGACTATTGTGGCCGCCTTGGAAATGCAGCCGTCAGTCAATGCGGTCATGCGATCTGAGGCTGTGATCCTGAAGGCCCGACAGATCCGGTTCGGGTTCCGGTGCTGTCAGTCCGGCGGCGGGGATTTCTACAGCCATCTGGACGAGTTCCAGCGGAGTTTCCGGGGTCTGAGCACGAAAGACGAGGCGTCTCGAAAGATTGAAATTGGCAACCATGCCGCACAGCGCGCCCGCCGCCAGCGCCAAGGCAGGAAAATGCACGGTCAGCGGAACCGTAGCATATAGAAGGAAAACCATTCCGCGGTTGAGGAGAAAGCCGAACGAATTGGCCAGCAGGAATCGGAGCCATTGCAGGATCATGTGCTGGTTGTCGGCGGCTGAGAGCCGGAAAGTCCAGAAGCGGTTGAGGCACCAGTTTCCGGTGGCCGCGACGAAATAGGCAATCAGGGTCGCTGCGATCAGTCCTGTCGGCTGGCGCAGCAGGGAGACGGTTCCCCAGTCCACAAGAAATCCGATTGCACCCACGGTTCCAAAGCGCAGGAACTGGTCAATGACTTCCGGGCGGCTGCGCGGATAAAAGATACGGCTGCGTCGCAAGGAGCATGTCTCCGGTGGGGCGGGTTGGGATGGCTCTAGCGTGCTGGGAAAGAGGCATGCAAGGCCGTTCTGTTTTCAGTCCACATGAGCGCATAAAAAAAGGCGCCCCGAGGGACGCCTTTTTTCCGAAACCGAAGTCGAAGACCCCGGCGTCAGATCATGTCTGAATTACTTCAGGATGATCTCGACGCGACGGTTCTGCGGCTCGCGGGTGTTCGGGCCGGTCGGAACCAGCGGGTTGGACTCGCCGTAGCCGTGGATGTCGATGGCAGCAGCCGGAACACCGTCACGGATCAGTTCAGCCTTCACGCTGGAAGCGCGACGGTTGGACAGGGCGAGGTTGTACTTCTCGCCGCGCGGGCCCGGATGGGCAGCGGAGTTATCCGTGTAGCCGTTGACTTCGATGCGCGTCGTCTGGACGTGCGTGGAAGCCTGAGCTGCCTGGGCAACGATCTCACGGGCGCGGCCCGTCAGGTCAGACTTGTCCCAGTCGAAGAACACGAGATACGTGCGGGCCGGGGTCGGAGCCGGCGGAACGATGACCGGAGCCGGCGGCGGCGGCGGGGGAGCCGTGTCGAAGGCATAACGCAGGCCCAGGATGAACTGGTGCGAGAAGCGCGGGTCGAAGTTCACGTTACCCTTGTGGATACCGGAGCTGTTGTACGACGTGGAGCGATACGGACCATCGGCGAACTGCTGGCCGATGAAACGGTACTCGGTTGTGACAGCCAGACCCGGAACGTTCGGGATGTCGTAGGCTGCACCGACGATACCCTGGTACGCGAAGCTGCCCTGCGTTCCGCCCATGCGGTTCACATTGCCGTTGTCGTACTGGGTCGTGGTGGGGTTGTAGTGCTGCCACAGATAGCCAGCGCCAACACCAACGAACGGTGTGACGGGAACATTCAGGCCAAAGTTTGCCAGATCGATGTCGTACAGGACATTGACGAGGCCGCCATATGCCTGATCGGAACCGTGGGTCGAGCCATTAACGGCCGTGGGACGACGATGGTTGATCTGGGAGTAGTTGTACAGACCCTCAACTTCGACGCGCAGGCCGTTACCGAAGCCCCAGCCGAACGAACCGAAGCCCGTGAAGCCGTCGTGATGGCGGTAGCGGGAGCTGGAAGCAGCATTGCTGCTTGTACCATCAGCCTGCGTTGTCGGCGAGAAGGAGCCGTGCTGCTGCTGAACCAGATTGTAACCACCGCCGATGTTGACATAGGGGCCGGTGATCGTGCTGGCCATGGCAAGCGACGGTGCGGCGACCATCGACGTCATGGCAAGGAGTGCCGTGCGGAGACGCATGTTTTCGTCCTCTTAGTGACTAACGTTCGAGCCGTTGGAAAATGCTTTCACCAACGGACCCAGCGCGATGCATAAGCGCATATAGAACTCAGAGTTCCCGGCGACAAAGCCACTCGGGGTGTTCCGGCTCTACTCGGGGAAGGGGAGTGACATAAAAGCCACAATCCATTTCGCCCGCTTCACGATCTACGCCTCGCGTCTACGCTGCCTTAGCTCATGGTTCCAGCAGAAGCCAGAGCCTCTCGGAGAAAGCAGCTATGCAAAAGCGGTGGCAAAACAGCTATTTAGCCGAGGTATGACGAAATTTTAACATTCATCACGGACGGCAACCCTCGCTTACGAGCAGATTACGCACTGTTTCTGCGGGAATTTCGCGTGTGGAGAAGGCTTTTCCGATCCCGCGCAGCAGGACGAATGCAACCTTCCCATCCTGCATTTTCTTGTCGCGAGTCATGTGGTGCAGAAGTATTTCCGCCGAGAACGAGTCCCTGAACCAGTCAAAGCTCACCGGCATACCCAGACTGCGCAGGTGCCGGTCCAGCCGATGCAGGTCTTCGGCGGGGGCGTAACCCAGTTCCACGGAAAGCGCCATGGCCAGATGGATGCCGATTGAAACCCCTTCGCCATGCAGAAGGCGCCCGTCATATTCCAGTTCCGCCTCCAGGGCGTGGCCGAAAGTATGCCCCAGATTGAGCAGGGCGCGCCCTCCGACAGTGGCCTGTTCCTTTTCATCGGCAGCCACGACAGCGGCCTTGAAGGCGCAGGCGCGGCGAACGGCTTCCGCAAGTGCAGCAGGATCACCTTCCAGAACATTCTGCCCGTAGTTTTCGCACCACGCGAACAGGTCCGGGTCTGCGATCAGGCCGGATTTGACGATCTCGGCATATCCGGCAATGCGCTGACGCCTTGGGAGGGTGGCCAGGGCGGACGTGTCTGCCAGAACCGCGACAGGCTGATGGAACGCCCCGATCAGGTTCTTGCCTGCCGCTGCGTTGATCCCGGTTTTGCCCCCGACGCTGCTGTCCACCTGTGAGAGCAGCGTTGTGGGGATCTGCACGAAGGGCAGTCCGCGCAGGGCCGTAGCTGCAACGAAACCGGCAAGATCTCCGACCACGCCGCCTCCCAGCGCCACAATGGTCGTCTTGCGTTCGATGCCCGTGGACAGAAGTCGGTTCATCACATCGGCGTAGCAGGCGAGGGATTTGCTCTCTTCGCCCCCGGAAACCGAAATCACGTCCGCACGGATGCCCGTTTCTTCGAAAGACGCCAGCAACCGCGGCAGATGCAGTCCGGCCACGATGTCGTCAGTAATGACGACCACGCGTTTCTGGGGGAGGTGCGGGGCGAGCAGCGCGCCGGCACGGGAAATGAGATCAGGCCCGATCAGCACGTCATAGCTGTAATGGCTGAGCGCAACATGCACCGTCTCCGGCCTGCGATATTCCTCCAGAACTTCCCGTACCCGATGCACGCCCTGTTCCACGGTTTCGTCTCCACAATCGATAATGATGTCTGCTTCGGCGTAAACCGGATAGCGCAGCCCGACGAGCCGCTCCAGAACTTCGTCGGGACGTCCCTGGGCCAGGAGCGGTCGCCCCGGGCGGCCTGCAACCCGCTTGACCAGCACATGCACGGGCGCGCGCAGCCAGATCGAGACCGCATGACGGCGCACCAGCCGACGGGTCTGGGCGTCCATCCAGGCACCGCCTCCCGTTGCCAGGATGCACGGTGGCCCATCAAGAAGGCGCTGGATGACGCGCCGTTCCCCGTCCCGGAACGCGGCTTCGCCATGTCGGGCAAAGATTTCGGGAATCGAGCTTCCGGCAGCGCGTTCGATCTCGACGTCGGCATCGACGAAGGGCAGGCCGCAGATCTGGGCGAGACGCCGTCCGATAGTGGTTTTGCCAGCCCCCATCATCCCGACGAGGACAACCGTGCGCGACGGTATGCCATCGGATGAGAAAAAGGGTTCCGACTTGGCTGAAAGGGAGAAAGGCAGGCGTGACATGCCCTGCTACCTATCATAGGAGAAGGGGCACGTCCTGCCCTCACTTCGAGACCTTTTCCATGGCCAATATTGATCGTTCCATTTTCCGCCTGCCGTTCATTGGCGGAGCTATTGCCGTCCTTCTCGTTCTGGGCGCTGGCGGAGCGTTTCTGCGTCTGGGTATGACTGCCACTCCGCCGGAGCAGACCATGGTGCACAAGGATCTGTCGGGTGCGGCTTTCGCAAGCTCCACCGCGCCGCAGGCAGAACTTCCGGCCATGCCGCCCGTGCCTGCGACCCAGACCGCGGTTCAGACGACGGCCCAGAGCCCGGCTGCCTCTGTTGTTGCATCTGGAACGACTCCGGCAGCCCCGGCTGCTGCTACTGCCGCCGCGCCCCTGACCCCTTCGACTCCACTGCCAACAATGCCTGCTCCCAAGGCTGCTCCAGTGCAGTCCATGCCTGCCGCTCCGGTCGCACCGGCTTCCGCTCCCCGACACTGAGCATCCTGTCGTGTCGCGCTCCGGTGACAGCAGGCATGTCGAGGCCTTCCTTGAGATGCTGGCTGCCGAGCGCGGCGCGGCGCTGAAAACCCGGCAGGCTTACGCCTCCGATCTCGCTGATTTTGCGGCGCACTGCGCGCCCATGTCCCTCTGCGACGTGCAGGGGAGGGAGGTTCAGTCCTATCTGGCCGAACTGTCCCGCGCCGGTCTGGCGGCACGAACCGCAGCGCGACGGCTGTCCTGTCTGCGTCAGTTCTATCGTTTCCTGATGCTCGAGTCGGTGCGGGAAGACGATCCGACCGAACGGCAGCAGGCTCCTAAAATTGGGTCTTCCTTGCCCAGACCGCTCGACGAGGCTGAAATCCGCCTCCTGCTCGAAACCGGCACGCAAGGACATGAAAACGAACGCCGGGACGTCGTCTCCCGGGCTGCGCTGGAACTGCTTTATACGACGGGGCTGCGCATTTCCGAGCTTCTCGCTTTGCCAGCGACCTGCGTCCATGTGCGCGGCCCCATGCTGCTGGTGCGGGGCAAGGGCGGACGGGAGCGTCTGGTGCCTCTGTCCCGGAGCGCGCGGGAGG
Organism: Gluconobacter albidus; assembly: GCF_002005485.1. Lineage (NCBI taxonomy): Bacteria > Pseudomonadati > Pseudomonadota > Alphaproteobacteria > Acetobacterales > Acetobacteraceae > Gluconobacter > Gluconobacter albidus. Next base: position 707,377 of record NZ_CP014689.1, read on the forward strand.
CGGCCGACCAGCTTGTGCATTTTGACAGGGATCTGGGAAGTCCGTGGCTTTTCCCGGGACGCAATCCGCAAAAACCTCTGACGCGGCAGGGATTCGATAAGATCCTGCTCGCCTGCTCCCTCAAGGCCGGTGTCGACCCCGACCGCGTCAGCCCGCATGTTCTGAGGCATTCTTTTGCCAGTCATCTTCTGGCGCATGGGGCGGACCTGAGGGCGCTTCAGATGCTGCTCGGGCACGCGGATATCGCGACGACCCAGATTTATACGCAGGTCATGTCCGAACGTCTGCGACAGGCTGTGAGCGCGCATCATCCGCTCGCCCGCAAAGGGGCATCTGCGCTCGCGGAAGACTGACAGAAGCATTCCGCCTGTCTCAGGGACTGTTTCCCGGCGCGTAGGCGTGCTATCGGGCGGCCATGCGCCAATTCCTAGATTTCGAGAAGTCGGTCGCCGAACTCGAGACCAAAATCGACGAACTCCGCCAGATGGGCAGCCAGGGCAAGGCCTCAGGCACCAGCGGCATCAATATCGATGACGAGATTGCCCGTCTGTCCGAAAAGGCCGACAAGCAGCTCCGCTCAACGTACTCCAAGCTGACGCCGTTGCAGAAAGTGCAGGTGGCCCGTCACGCCCAGCGCCCCAAGGCACTGGACTACGTGCGTCTGTTGACGACAGACTACACCCCCCTGTCCGGCGACCGCGCCTTCGGTGACGATGACGCCATGATCGGTGGTCTGGCCCGTTTCCGCGGAGAGCCGGTCGTCGTTGTCGGTACCGAGCGTGGTCACGACACCGAGACGCGCCTGAAGCACAATTTCGGCATGGCCCGTCCCGAAGGTTACCGCAAAGCACAGCGTCTGATCGAAATGGCCGGACGCTTCGGCCTGCCGGTTCTGAGCTTCATCGACACTGCGGGTGCCTGGCCGGGAATCGACGCCGAAGCGCGCGGACAGGCCCAGGCCATCGCGAAGTCGATCGACGTGTGTCTCAAGGCGCCCGTACCGCTGATCGCGACCGTGATCGGCGAGGGTGGTTCGGGCGGCGCCATCGCCATCGGTGCGGGTGACCGCATCCTGATGCTCGAACATTCGATTTATTCCGTGATCTCGCCGGAAGCCGCAGCTTCCATTCTGTGGCGGGATCCGAAGCTGGCCCCTGCCGCCGCAGAAGCTCTCAAGCTCACCGCGCAGGATCTTCAGTCCCTCGGCCTGATCGACCGGATTGTCCCCGAGCCCATCGGTGGCGCCCAGCGCGCGCCGGAAGAAGCTGTAACGGCTATCGGGAATGCGATTTCCGAAGAACTCGAGTCCCTCAAGGGACTGACAGGACCGGCGCTGATCCAGAAGCGTCGGGACAAGTTCCTGTCCATGACCCGCACACCTCTTCACTGAGGTCTTCATGAAAGCCGCTGCTTCGTGCAGCGGCTTTTGTTTTTTCAGGCCGTCCGTTTGTGTGGAGGCTCACCCGACAGGGGTTCACGTCCATGCGCCATGATGAGATCATGGATCGCTTGTGCGGCCTGACCGACGATCGCGTTGTCATAACCCTTCGCCACGAGGGCTACGCCACTCGCCCCATCCGGCAGGTGATAGGGATAGGAGCCGAGATCAATCGTCGGAAAGTTCTCCTGCAACGTTGCCAGATCGAACGCGAAATCGCCTTCCTTCAGTCCCGCGGCATGCCAGCTTGCGGAAACGAGGGGCGCGCCCTTCTCCATCTGTGGAACCAGCCATGCGACCATGGAGGCAAAAATCGACGGCACTCCGGCCATCACATGCACATTGCCGATGCTGAAACCGGGCGCTACGGAAACCGTGTTGAGGATTGGCGTTGACCCTTCCGGTAGATAGGCCATGCGCTGACGGGCGACATTGAAGCGATCCGCCCCAAGCGCTGCCTCCAGCAACCGGAAGCTTTCCTCATGTCGGACCAGTGGTGCCCCCATGGCCGTGGCGACGCATTCGGCCGTGATGTCGTCATGCGTCGGCCCGATCCCGCCTGACGTGAAGACGACATCGAATGCCGCGCTACACTCCCGGACGGTCCGGACGATCCAGTCTTTGATATCGGGAATGACACGGACTTCCATGAGCCGGATCCCTTGCGCGTTGAGCGCCTGAGCCAGAACGCGCGTATTGGCGTCCTGTGTGCGTCCCGAGAGAATCTCGTTGCCAATAACGAGAAAACAGGCCGTTTTTTGAAGCATCTGTCCGCTCCTGATAGTCTTCGCCACAGAACGTAACGGGTCGTCCCGCGTTGTCGAGAACAAACCCGTCCCGCATTTTGGTTTTCATCAGGAGGAACCATGACCACCAGCCCGCTCCATCAGCCCGAATGCCTCCTGGATCTGCGTGTAACACTCGGGGAAGGCCCTGTCTGGATTCCAGGCGAAAAATCCCTTTATTTCGTCGATATCCCCGAAGCGAGGATTCACCGTTTCACGCCCGAGACAGGGGCTCATGAAAGCTGGAGTGCGCCAGACCGTGTGGCCTTTCTCCTGCCGGTCGAAGATGGGACGTTTCTGGCGGGCATGCCTGACGGTCTGCGCCGTTTCGACCCGCGAACAGGTGCTTTCTCCGATCATAAATTTGTTGAGCCTGAAAAACCCGGCAACCGCCTGAATGACGGCTGTGTCGATCCACAGGGGCGTCTGTGGTTCGGGACCATGGATGACGGCGAGGAGCAGCCTTCCGGCTCGATTTATCGCGTTGTGCATGAAGGGAGCGGCCTGAACATAACCCATCATGATGAAGGTTATACCGTTTCCAACGGGCCTGCCGTGTCCCCATGCGGGAAGACGCTTTACGTCTGTGACAGCCCGGAACAGACGATTTACGCCTTTGATATCCAGTCTGATGGCGAACTCGCGAACGAGCGGGTTTTTGCGCGGCTGGAACAGGGATATCCCGACGGAATCGTGACCGATAGCGAGGGCACGGTCTGGTCCGGCGTATGGGGTGGCTCGCGCATTATGCGTTTCAAGCCGGATGGCACGGAGCTTTCGTCTATTCCCATGCCGGTTACAAACGTGACCAAGGTCGCGTTCGGTGGCGACGACCTAAAGACCGTTTTCGTGACAACGGCACGCAAAGGACTGGATGCGGAAACGCTTGCGAAGGAGCCGCAGGCCGGTTCGCTGTTCGTGTTTCGCACGGATGTCGCAGGTGTGGATCAGCAGGTTTTCCGTCTTAACGGCTGACCTAGCCCAGAAGCTCCTGCAAAAGCGGGATCAGCGGAAGGTCCGGGTCCGGCATGGGATAACGGCCCAGATCGGTGGCGGTCACCCATTCCAGAGTCTGACCTTCACGTGGGGTGGGAACACCCCGCCAGCGCCGCACCACATAAAGCGGCATCAGCAGATGAAACGGTCCGGCATTTTCGCTGACGAACGTGAACGGCGCCAGACAGGAACCGGTCAGATCCAGTCCGAGTTCCTCGCGCATTTCCCGGATCAGCGCCTGCTCTGGCGTCTCATCACGCTCGACCTTGCCGCCGGGGAATTCCCAAAGTCCTGCCAGACGTTTGCCTTCCGGTCTCTTGGCGAGAAGAATCCGTCCCTGCGCGTCCAGAAGTGCTGCGGCCACGACCAGCAGCGTACGCGGCTTAGGTGGTTCCATAGCGACAGGAACCGCTTCGGCCGGCGGTACAGGAGCTTCAGTTGGTGGCTGCGCTTCCAAAACAAATGTCGTCCGGGGCAGTTCGAGCAGATCAATCGGACAATCCTGCCCGCGTGACACGAAGCGTCGGCTGGATGTGCCTGTTTTTGCAAAACCAAGCTTGGTCAGAACCGCCAGAGAGGCTGTATTGTCCTGCGCTGCATCTGCTGTGATTTTCTCCAGCCGAAGGACCGTCAGCCCCCATTCGATCACGCGCCGGGCCGCCTGGGTGGTGAGGCCCTGTCCCCATGCGCTCGGAGCCAGCCAGTAGCCCAGCGATCCGGAACGCCGGTCGTCAGACAGCACGAGACCGATTGCGCCCAGAAGCGATCCGTCACGGGTGATGGCGAAATGATGTGCGCTGCCCTTCGCGCTGTCATGACGGGTGGAGTCGATCCACTGTTCCGCCAGATCGCGCGGATACGGAAAGGGCAGGCGACTGAGCATCCGCACGACGCTCCAGTCATTGATGAGACGGTGGACGGCCGGGGCGTCTTCCGGCTGCAGGGCGCGCAGAACGAGGCCCCCTGCCTTGAGTTCAGGTGTCATGTCAGGATTGTGAAACCTGCTGGTCTGTAGGCTTGTCGGCTGGAACGCCGCATCGGCCCAGAAGCCGGCGCAGCATGTTGATGACCGGGAAGACTTCCTGATTGCGGTCGCCGCCCTGTTCGTTCCACGCAGCCTGTTCCAGCTCCACGATATCCCGGTCTTCCTTGAAGATCCGCTCCGTGAACGCAACCAGGAAGGGCCAGGCGATGTCCAGAACCAGCTTGGCCTTCGGGCGACGGATCGAGAGCAGTCCGAAGACACGGCAGGTCTTCTGTTCCACATCCTGCGGGACATAGACGATCCACAGATCCATGACCGGCGGTTCGTCGCCCGTGGCGATGCGGAGTGTCTGGTACGGATATTCCGTCCGGATCGTCATGACGTCTTTATGAGCGTATTTCTCGCTCGCGTCGCGGCGCTCGCCGAAAATGAACGTCTCGCCCCAGGGCTGCTTGCCGCCGGTACGCGCGAAGCTGTAGCGCGCCTCGACCAGTGTGGGTTCGTCCCGCCCGCCCAGAAAGCGGGGTTTCATTTGGCCCATCTGCTTCATGTGCATGAACTGATGGTTCATATCCATCAGGTTTTCATGCATGAAACTGTAATGGCACGCGACCGTCTCGCCGAAACGGCGCGTCTTGTATTCGGGATTGCCAACCGATCCCATCTGTGGAAACGGCGTGCTTTCGGCTTTCGCGGGATCGCCCGGGAAGATAAAGATCAGGCCGCCCTCTTCGCGGCACGGATAGGTCCGCACGCCGTTCGGCAGTTTGCCCTTGCCCAGATACGGCACGTCGATGCAGCGCCCCGAACGGCCATACGCCCAGCCATGATAGCAGCACTGAACCGCTTCACCGCTGACCTTGCCGAGGCTGAGCGGCACCTGACGATGCGCGCACCGGTCTTCCAGCGCGAACACGCTGCCGTCCATCGGGCGCACGAGCGCGATCGGCTGCCCCGCATACCGCGTGCCGATAGTCTTGCCGCGCCTGAGTTCGCGGGACCAGGCGACCGGATACCAGTAATCGGGGTTGGCCAGAACGCGCCGAAGATCTCCTGTCTTGCGGACCACATCCTCGACTGGAGAATATTCGCCGATATTCGGGTCGATCACCCGATCTGTGCCCGAAGGAGAGTTTTCGGCAGCAGAAGAGACAGAAAGCGTCTGCGACATGAGTATCCTGATCCGTAATGAAACCGCGACATCGTCTTGCTGAGAGTGAGCCTAACAGGCAAAGCCCCCCTACAGGAAGCGATCATTCATGTCCGCAGAGCGCGTCTTTCCCGCAACATGCGGCACAAAAACCACCGTTTTCGTGTCATTGAAACATCATCTAGCAATGCTGGCGCTTTCCGCAGTGTGCAGGCACGTTTAGGACACCGCTTCCCAAAGTTTACAAAACCCAGATTCCGGAGTTTCGTCCACGGTGCGAACCAGATCCCTGCTGCTTTCCTCCATCGCACTGTTTGCAGTCCGCCAGTCAGCTCTGGCGGCAGGGCATCAGCCCCTTCCTGCAGCGGATGATGCTTCGCCGGTTTCGGTGTCCGCGCATCCGGCAAAGCATCATGCCCCGAAAGCGGCTCCGAAAGCTGTTTCTGGCGCATCTGCACGGAATGGCGCGGAGCGCGCCGCACCGGCCCGTCGCAAGGCCGGAGCTCTGGAATCCCGCGCGACCGAAAGTGTCGCCGTCACGGGGCGGCAACTGACGGGCCGTGATGCCGAGCAGGCAGTCTCGAAAGCCATCATGCGCCAGTACGTCCCCGGAACCAGTGCCTACAAGATGCTGGACCGCACGCCGGGCGTGAGCTTCACTTCCACCGACCCGTTTGGTATCGACAGCTTCGGCGCCAATCTCTACGTGCGCGGGTTCTTCATGAATCAGATGGGCGTGACGGTGGATGGCGTTCCCCTGAACGACCAGACCTACCAGTCCGTCAGCGGCATGAGCCTGGCCTCTGCCATCATTCCCGATGACATCCAGTCCATGCGCATGTCGCAGGGCGCAGGCTCCGTTGAGTTGCCCTCCATGAACACGCTGGGCGGGACGATCCAGATCGGATCTTCGGATCCCGACGATAAACGCGGTGGCAAGGTGAGCCAGTCCTTTGGCAGCTATGGCTCCTACCGTACCTATGTCCGCCTGGATTCCGGCAAGCTGAACCAGACCGGCACGAAGCTCTACACCTCCTATGCCCGGACCGACGAGGGCATGTGGATGGGCAGTGGCGACCAGTTCATGCAGCAGGTCGATGCTAAGCTCGTACAGCCGATCAATGAACGCAGTCGCATGTCGGCCTTCTTCAACTGGTCCAGCCTTGCGCAGTGGAACTATCCCGATACGTCCATCGGCATCCTGAAGAACCTCGGCTGGCGTACACCCCATCTTTATCCGAACTATGGTCTGGCTTACGGCATCGCCAATGGGACGCGCCCCTATCCGGCGGGTTACAACAGTGTTCCGGGTATCGATGGCTCCAATATCGCCATGTATGACGGCGGTCAGGCCGAAACCAATTACATGGGCGGGCTGCATTTCGATCTTGCCCTTACCGACCATCTGACCTGGAACAGCACGCTCTACGGCCACAGCCAGACCGGCTATTACAGCTATACCGACAGCGACCCCGACGATCAGGTCGAGGACGGCGCACCCCTGTCCGAGGAAGTCTGGCAGAACCGTCAGGAACGCTATGGTTTTGATACCAGCCTGCGCTACAAATGGGGCCGTCATACGATCGAAGGCGGTGTCTGGTACGAGAACAACAACCAGCAGGCAGGTCTTTTCAATTACCGCCAGCCGCTTCTGGGGCAGGGTGCACCGCTCAAGGCCGTCGGGCCTTATGACGTTTATGGCCCGGCCTACCTGGAAGGTTACAACTTCCAGTGGAACACCAATGTCATGCAGTTCCATCTTCAGGACAGCATCCAGCTTGCTGAAGGCCTGACCCTGCATGCCGGTTTCAAGTCCATGACCGCTACCACATCCGGCGGTGCGCAGTATAACAATGCTGACTGGACGGGTGCTGACGCCCTGCCGAACGGATCGCTGACGGCGTCTCAGGCCTTCCTGCCACATGTCAATCTGGACTGGCACATCAACCGCCACCACGAGATCTATGTTGACGTGGCCGAGAACATGCGCGCCTACGAGGTCTCGGCCTATGGTGTCGCAAACTCGGTCTATTCCGTGCAGGATCAGGCGACGTTCCAGGCGCAGAAGAAGTCTCTAGAGCCGTCAAAGGCCTGGGTCTATCTCGGTGGTTATCGCTATTCGTCGAAGCTCCTTCAGGTGAACGCGACGGTCTACCATGCCAGCCTGATCCACCCGATCCTGGCCGCGGCCGTTGGCTCTCTGACCAACCCGGTCTCGCAGGTCATTGATTTCGGCCATATCTCCATGACGGGTGCGAATGGCGACATCACCATTACCCCCATCGACGGCCTGAGCATCAGCAATAACCTGAGCTACAACAAAGGTACCTACGACCGGAACGTCGATACGGTCGGCGGCTATTACGCGCTCGCGGGCAAGAATATCGTCAACTATCCCGCCTGGATGTACAAAACATCGGTTGCCTATAGCTGGAAGGGTATGACAGCGCATTTTGATGCGAACTACTACAGCCGCCGCTATTACAGCTTCATGAACGACACGTCGATCGGCGGCTACTGGCTGGCTAATGCCGGTGCGCAGTATCGTTTCGGCAAGCTCAGCGTTCTCAAGGATGTCACGGCGAGCTTCAATGTCTACAACCTGTTCAACACCAAATACATCTCCATGATGGGTGAGAACGATAACCCCGCTGTGGGCGATTACCAGTCCATGGAGCGCGGTGCTGTCCGCGAATTCTTTGGCACCGTCAGCGCGTCGTTCTGAACGACGGACAAGGCAGGCGGCGCTTCGGTCCGCCTGCTTTCAGTATCAGGAAAAAGCTGAGAGAGCTGCCGGGTCAGGGTCATCTGCATTTTGTCCCGTCAGACGTGAGCGGGCTGCACTCGCAACACGCCTGCTCCGTCTTGCCGTGCGTCGGAACAGCTCCCGCAGAATGAGGATATTTTTTCCGACTCCCGTCGTCAGCATCACAAACGCAAGGCTGGATGCCGCTTCGATAAAAGACGTGACTTCAAAGCTGGTGGCAAAGGTCAGAAAATCCGGAGCCATCTGTAGGCTTGTGGCAAAACCATCATGGCCCAGTAACCACGTGGCGCAACCCACAAGCAGAATAGTCCCCAGCGCAAGAATTCCCACAACATGGGGAAATTCTTTTATCCATCTGCAGGGACGCGTCACAAGCCGATCACGACAGATCCTGCCGACCGGCGTATCGGGTGCGGCGTAGGCCAGAAAAACCGCAGCAAACAGGCATAGAAGTATCAGGGGTGCCATGAACGTAACCTCAGTTCTCGCCATTCGAAGAATTATAGTCCTTTTTGGATAGGCGGTTCGCAAGTGTTTTCAGATCGGCGACGCCAAGTGTGGCACGAAGGCTGTCAGGTATCAGTGCAGCGTTAAATGGTGCGCGTGTGGGAGTTTCTTCCTTTCCGGTTCCGGCCACGCTCCGGATGACAGTCTGCGTGCCGAAAATCTGTGGGTGCCTGTTCTGCTGAAGATAGCGATCAAGTGTCGCTGCTGCGATCCAGCGGGCCTGTGTGTACCCCTTTGCCAGTGCGGCCATGGCCAGGACGTGCGCAAGCAGGTAATCGTCCGGTTTCTGGCCATGCTGCTGAATGAAGGCTGCTTCGTAGTAGTCCAGCCCCGTCGTGACGACATTCTGCTCCAGCATCCTGTGTAGTTCGGCCCGCCGCTTCATGTCATTGGGGATCAGGGTGTCCCAGTTGATCGGCTCCTGTTCACGCTCTGCCTGATCGGCGTCGAACATGGCCTTGAGGCGTGGATTGTCTCCGGCCTGAGCCGTATTCATGGCAGAGGCCAGAAGGGCAAGGAGTCCGAGGGCGTGGAATATCTTCATGGTTTTTTCCGTCCTCACGACTGCGGAATACCCAGTTCCGCAGCCAGATCGCTGATGAACTGCGAGGCCACGCGGCCGGACCGACTGCCCCGCGCCATGGCCCACTGAAGCGCCTTGCGTCGCAGGTTCTCACGCGGAACCGGCAGGTTGTAATAAGCCGCATAGGCTTCAACGATCGCCAGATAATCGTCCTGCGTCGCGCCATACAGTCCGATCCACAGACCGAACCGGTCCGAAAGAGAGACCTTTTCCTCAATCGCTTCGGATGGATTGATTGCGCTTCCCGTCTCGTTCTCGATCATATCCCGCGGCATCAGGTGCCGGCGGTTGGACGTGGCGTAGATCAGGACGTTCTCGGGCCGACCTCCGATCCCGCCATCGAGCACGGATTTGAGTGACTTGTAATCTGCGTCCTGGCTTTCGAACGAAAGGTCATCACAGAACAGGATGCAGCGGCGTTTCGTGGTCCGCAGGACAGCCAGCAGTTTCGGTAGCGATGAAAGTTCGTCCCGCTGGATCTCGATCAGCGCAAGTGTCCCGCCGCCCTTCGTCCGCTGCTCCGCGTTCACAGCCGCAACGGAGGCTTTAACGAGCGAGGACTTCCCCATGCCACGGGCGCCCCAGAGCATGACATTGTTGGCGCTGAAGCCCTCCGCGAAATGCCGCGTGTTGGCCATGACCTGATCCATCTGACGCTTCACGCCCTGAAGCAGGGACAGGGGCACGCCCGAAACCTTCTCAACCGGAGTCAGTACGCCCAGCGCGGCCTGCCACAGAAAGGCGTCATGTTTGTGCAGGATATCCGCGTTCGGCGGAGGCGGACTCATGCGCTCCAGACTGTCGGCAATACGTTCGAGAGCGTTGAGCAGGGCGTGGTCGGTCATGGAAAACGGTTCCGGGCTGAAAGGAGTTGAGATCAAAAGACATCGGCGCCACGCTTGACGGGCAGCCCCCGGACGATATGGTCCCCGCCAGCTTCACTCAAGACTGGACCCCGACATCCATGAGCAGTCTGTTTATTTCTTCCGCCCAGGCCGCCGATGGTGGTGGTCTGCTTTCCAATCCGCAGGTGCTTCAGTTCGCCCCGATGATTTTCATCTTCGTGGTGTTCTATTTCCTGCTGATCCGCCCCCAGCAGCAGCGCGCACGCAAACTGCGTGACGAGCAGGGCTCGCTGCGTCGTGGTGATCGTATCGTCACGGCCGGTGGCATCGTGGGCGTCGTGCAGGCGACGCGTGATGACAGCGATGAAGTCGATGTCGAGATCGCACAGGGTGTACGCGTGAAAATCGTCCGCAGCACGATCACGACCATCACGTCGCGCGAGAAAACGCCCAGCGCTTCCTGAACCGGGCTTTTGCGACCCGTTCATGAAAAACGCCCCGCCCGGAAAACCGGACGGGGCGTTTTTTTTGTCTGATGAACCTCGAAGGGATCAGGCAGACTTCAGTTCGGCTTCCGCGAACTCGTAGTTGGCGAGCTTGTCCAGATAGTTCGTGACATAGTCCGGGCGACGGTTGCGGAAATCGAGGTAGTAAGCGTGCTCCCACACATCGAGGCCCAGAAGCGTCTTGCCCTGACCTTCAGCAAGCGGGTTGGAGCCGTTTGCCGTTTTCGTCACGGCAAGCTTGCCGGACTTGTCCAGTACCAGCCAGGCCCAGCCCGAACCGAACTGCGTCGTGGCAGCCTGCTTGAAGAGCTTCTTGAACTCTTCAACAGACCCGAAGTCTTCAGCAATCTTCTTTTCCAGAGCGGTCGGGATCTTGCCGCCCTTCGGAGACAGATTCTTCCAGAACAGGATGTGGTTCCAGTGCTGGCCCGCATTGTTGAAGACCGGGGCAATCTCAGGCTTGCCGTGGGAGAACGCGATGATCTCCTCAAGCGTCTTGCCAGCCAGTTCCGGCTTGCTCTCCACGAAACCGTTCAGGGCCGTGACATAGGCCTGATGGTGTTTGCCGTGGTGCAGTTCCAGCGTTTCCTGGCACATGCCCGCATCAGCGAGAGCATTTTCGGCGTAGGGCAGGGTGGGAAGTTCAAAGGCCATGATGTCACTCCTTGGCAGAATAAGGCGAGGTGACCGTCCTCAGGGACGGGGGCTCCCGCGTATCGTTCTCATTTATGAGGAAGATTGGCAACGCTGTGTTCCATCGCACCGATGAGGGCCGAGTAATCCTCATCCGCATGCAGCCGGTTGGAAAGGGCCAGAGCCTGATCGGCCACGGCCATGCCTGGCATGAACGCGCCAACCTTGCGTCCGGCATCGAGCAGCAGCCCCATGTCCTTGGACATCAGGCGTGTGGGGAACTGCGACGGGAACTCACGGTTCTGGCCCATCTTCAGTTTACGCTTGTGATGCGGGCTGACAACGGCCACCTGCTGAAGCGTCTCGAACACGACATCGCGGTCCAGCCCCGCAGCCAGCCCGTACGATACGCCTTCGGCCACGATGTTGAGCGTCGCCCCCATCACGCCGTTCACGACCAGTTTCAGGCGTGCGGCCGCACCGGCAGGTCCGGCATGGATCGTCAGCTTGCCGATCACGTCCAGAACCGGCTGCGCCCGCTTGACCACGGCCTCATCGCCTCCCACCAGCATGACCAGATCGCCAGTCTCGGCTTCCGGCGTGCTGCCGGACATGGGGGCATCAAGCAGGGAGAACCCATGTTCCACAGCAAGTTTTGCAAAGGCGTCCGCCTGATCCGGCGAGACTGTGGATGTATCGAGGACAAGCTTGTCAGCCGTCAGGGCAGCGAGCGCGCCATTTTCGCCATGCAGGGACTGATTTTCCGCGGCATCATTCGGTACGCAGAAAATGATGATCTCGGCCGCTTCGGCAATCGCACGGGGCGAGGGCAGCATTTCCGTTTCATCCTTGCCCCCTGACGGCGCGAACGCGACAACCGGGTAGCCGGCCTTTCGCAGATTGGTGCCCATACGCTGGGCCATCGCACCGTAGCCGATAAAACCGATTTTAGGACGGGGCATGGATACTGGCTCCTTATGATGCGTTACGACAGACTCACGCATCATAGGTGCCAGAGTTTCTCAGAGTCCGGAAATTGATCATGGCACTTTTTCAGTACCCCAGGCCGCTGCCATCCGAGATTACTCCAAAAGAGATGTATCTCTCCCGACGTGCCCTGATCGGCGGTGCGGCAGCCCTGAGCACGCTTGCCACCGCGGCAAACGCCGCATCCCTCCAGACGCATCCGGGGCCGTATTCCGGCAATCTCACGCCGACGCCACACGAAGACGTGACGCACTATAATAATTTTTACGAATTTGGCATGGGCAAAGCCGATCCTGCGGCCCGCTCGCAGGACTTTCATCCGCTCCCCTGGACGCTGGAGATCACGGGTCTTGTCCGCAAGCCCGTCCGTCTGGACGTGGAGCAGCTTCTGCGTTCTGCGGCAATGGAAGAGCGTATTTACCGCATGCGCTGTGTCGAGGCGTGGTCCATGGTCATCCCGTGGGACGGTCTCCCGCTGGCGAGCCTGCTGAAGGACGCTGATCCCGATCCCCGCGCCACCCATGTCGCTTTCGAGAGCGTTCTGCGTCCGTCGGAAATGCCCGGACAGAGTGACGGCCTGTCGGGCATCCAGTGGCCTTACGTGGAGGGTCTGCGTCTGGACGAAGCTATGAATCCGCTGACGCTACTCGCGCTGGGTGTTTATGGCGAGACGCTTCCAAACCAGAACGGCGCGCCCATTCGTCTGGTTGTTCCGTGGAAATATGGTTTCAAAGGCATCAAGTCGATCCAGCGCATTCGCCTGCTGGACCACGAGCCGCCCACGACATGGAACCGCCTCGCCTCCGACGAATACGGCTTTTATGCCAACGTCAATCCACAGGTCGATCATCCCCGCTGGAGTCAGGCGACAGAGCGCGTCATAGGCGCGCACTCCCTCTTCGGTGCCACACGGCAGCCGACGCTGATGTTCAACGGATATGGCGAGCAGGTGGCGGATCTGTATCGCGGCATGGATCTTAGGAAAAACTTCTGATGCCGTCGGAGAGGATGTCTGCCTCAAGAGCCAGAAGCAGTATGCTGCAACGGCACTGGCGCGTGATCCTGTATCCGCTCGGCATGATCCCGGCCGGTTGGCTCGTCTGGCAGGGGCAGCATGGCGCGCTCGGCGCCGACCCGGTCAATGTGTTCGAGCGGTCACTAGGTCTCTGGGCCTTCCGTTTTCTGCTGGCCTGTCTGGCGCTGGCTCCGCTGAGACGTTTTGCGGGCGTTAATCTGCTTCGATACCGACGTCTGACCGGATTGCTGGCGTTTTTTTATGCCAGTCTGCATGTGCTGGCCTATGTCGGTCTGGATCACGGGTTCGACTGGACCGTTCTGTGGACCGACATCACGCACCGCTTCTTCATCATTCTCGGGATGAGTGCTCTGGTTCTGCTCATTCCACTCGCGCTGACCTCAAACGCGTTGTCCATGCGCCTGATGAAGCGCCGATGGAAATTTCTGCACAGGCTGATCTACCCGGCCGCAGTTCTGGCAGGCATCCACTTCTTCTTGTCATTCAAGACATTGAATTCGGTCTCTGCGCCCTATCTTGCGGCATTGGCGTTGCTTCTGGCGTGCCGCATCCTGCCGAAGAGACGCGTATAAACGGGCTCTGATCCAGAGCCCGTCGGGTTTTTTACAGGGTCGGACGCAATGCTGCGCGAATTTTGGGCGACAGCTCAGTCAGGGCGGAGCGACGCTGCGCCATCATGTCAGCCGGGAAAGGTTTGCTCGGGAAGTGGCAGCCGTCGGCCAGAAGCAGGCCATCCGGAAGATGGGTGATTTCGCCAGGCCGGAAATCAAGCCGCGATAACGGAATGCCACATGCGCCCAGAACCGCGATATGGGCGCTGATTCCGAGTGTGAGGACCAGCTTCAGTCTGGGCATGCTCTGAAGCTCGGTACAGAGCGCGGCGCTACAGGCTTCGAGCTCTGACGGGAGAGCCAGAGGTTGTGGCGACAGGGGCTGCATGACGCTGGTGATGCGTCCCAGAATGGCCTCCGGCCCGGCAAGGGCCGGGTCGAAGACGATGCTGTTGGCGTCCAGAAAGGACGCCAGGGTCTCCGTGGCATCTTCCGGATCGAGGCAGACAATCAGCATTTCGGCTGAGAGCGGCCCGGTTCCTGAGCGCGCGCCGTCTGCAAAGGCGGAGAGCGGAGGAGGGGCGGGGATCGTTCCGGTAGAAGCCCGAGGGGTCATGAGTCGCTGGTCTCGTCGCTGTTGATGTCGGCAGGATGACGAACCGGGCCCTGTCGGGGCGGATTGCGCGGTTCAGCCTGACGCCGTGTGAACGACGGCGCGATGTCCGCCAGTTCCACGAACATATCTGCCTGACGCCGCAGATCGTCTCCGATCATGGGCGGCGTCGAGCGCATCGAGGAAATGACCGTAACCCGGACCCCGCGTGCCTGCGCAGCCTCAACCGCACGACGCAGATCAGAATCGCCGCTGACGATCACGGCGTGATCGAGGCGGCCCGCCTGTTCCAGAAGATCCACTGTCAGTTCGACATCCATGTTCCCCTTGATACGCCGTCTTCCTGAAGGATCCGTAAACTCCCGCGCAGTTTTCAGCACAAGATGATACCCATTATAGGACAGCCAGTCCGTCAGGGGGCGGATCGGGGAATAGTCATCCGTCTCAGGCATGGCGGCATAATAGAAGGCGCGCTGAAAAAGAGACGCATTTTCAAAGAGTTTGCGAAGGTTACGGAAATCGACTTCAAAACCCAGATTGCGGGCTGCGTGATGGAGGCTGGCGCCGTCGATGAAAAGGGCAGTGCGTTCGTTCTGGCGCAAAAGCATGAAGGTAATCCTGATATGTAAAATATGTCGCCCCGCGCAGGAGAGGCTGCCGTCCAGCTGCGACCAGGCGTGGAGGCACTCGGGTTCAATTCCGGAGGCGGGGCAGGCGCCGATTGCATTCGCATGAACTGCATGTTATTGCCAGCGTTCTCTCTTATTTTATTCTTTTGTCTTACCCGAAGGGGGCCTGTCGCATGGCGCGCGTAACCGTCGAAGATTGCATCGAGAAGGTTTCTAACCGTTTCGAACTGGTCCTGCTGGCTGCCCAGCGTGCCCGTGGCCTGTCGCGCGGCGAGGAAATCCGGCTTGATCGTGAAAACGACAAGAATACGGTCGTCGCCCTGCGTGAAATCGCCGAAGACAAGGTAAGCCTCCCCGTTCTGCGCGAAGGCATCATCCGCTCTCTGGCGCGCGCTCCAGAGCCGGAGCCCGTGGACGAAGAGGTGCTGGATCTGATCCCGACGGACCAGAACATTTTTGGTCTGCAGGATGTCTCCGCCGAGGAAGAACATGCCCACATGGCCGAGAACATGTCTGCAGATGAAGCCGCTGCCATTGAAGCCGAATTGGGTGGTCGGGGTCGTCGCTGATCTCTGACCGGTTTTACTAAGGGGAGGAATGCTGCATGCCTGATGCATCTCCTCCGACTGCACCCCCGCCTGTCGCAAGCGGGGACTTCAAGCCGTCCATTGCCGGACTGCTGCGACGAATCGAAAGCTATGATCCGTCGGCCGATCTCGCGCAGATCGAAGCCGCCTATGATGTTGCGGCCAACGCCCATAACGAGCAGCGCCGTGATAATGGCGACGCCTACATCACGCACCCGATTGCCGTCGCCAATATCCTTGCGGGTTTCCGCATGGACGCAACCTCTATTATGGTGGGGCTACTCCACGATACCGTGGAAGACACCGGCGTTTCCTGTGACTCCCTGAAAGCCCGCTTCGGCGAGGATGTTGCAGCGCTCGTTGACGGTGTGACGAAGCTGACGCGGCTCGAACTCCAGTCCGACCGCACCAAACAGGCCGAAAATTTCCGCAAGCTGGTTCTGGCCATGTCGCGGGATATCCGCGTCCTGATCGTCAAGCTAGCTGACCGCCTGCACAACATGCGCACACTTCATTATGTGCAGCGTACGGACCGTCGGCAGCGTATCGCCCGCGAGACGATGGATATCTATGCGCCGCTCGCCGAGCGCATCGGTATGGACCGCGTCAAGACGGAGCTTCAGAATCTTTCCTTCGCCCAGCTTGAACCCGAAGCCGATGCGACAATCCGCGCGCGCCTGAACTTCCTGCGGGGGCAGGGCGCTGACGTCATTGAACAGGTCCGTCAGGAGTTGATGGCTCTGTGTGCGGAAACCGGGATCGACAGAGTCGAGGTCACGGGACGCGAAAAATCTCCCTATTCGATCTGGGAGAAAATGCAGCGTCGGAATGTGGCGTTTGAGCAGCTTTCGGACATCATGGCCTTTCGCCTGCTCGTCCCCACGCGTGATGCCTGTTACATGGCGCTGGGGGCTATCCACGGCGCCTATCCGATGATTGCCGGGCGCTTCAAGGACTACATCTCGACCCCCAAAGCCAACGGTTATCAAAGTCTCCATACCGGGGTGACCCTGCGTCATCCGCGCAACCAGAAAATCGAAGTCCAGATCCGGACTGCCGAAATGCACGATCTGGCTGAAAACGGTGTGGCGTCTCACTGGGCTTACAAGGAACACGCAACCCCGAGCGAACGCGAAGCCGCGGCCCTGTCGTCCGCCTTTGGCGCGCCGACCCGCAAGCTGCGCTGGGTGCAGGATCTTCTGGAAATCCTCGAGGACAGTCAGGCTCCGGACGAGTTCCTCGAAAATACCAAGTTGGAACTCTATCAGGATCAGGTTTTCTGCTTCACCCCCAAGGGGCAGTTGATTTCCCTGCCGCGCGGCGCCACTCCCGTTGATTTCGCTTATGCCGTGCACAGTCAGGTCGGCGATACCTGCGTCGGCGCGAAGGTCAACGGACGCCTGATGCCCTTGCGGCACGAGCTGCAGAATGGCGATCAGGTCGAGATCATGACGGCCCGTGGCGGCACGCCGTCGCCATCGTGGGAGCGTTTCGTCGCAACGGGCAAGGCCCGTGCCCGTATCCGGCGTTTCGTAACGCAGCAGCAGCGGCAGGTGCATCTCGATAATGGCCGTGCCGCCATTGCCAAGGCGTTCCGTCAGGAAGGGGTGGATGGTTCCGAAAAGGTGCTCGACGGCATCCTCAAGGAACTCCGTCAGGCTTCAGTCGAAGATCTGTATGTCTCGGTCGGGAACGGTCAGCTCGGTCCCAAGGACGTCGTCAATACCGCGTATCCTGAACTGCGTCAGAGCGTTCGTGCGCCCCGCATGGTGCCGGGACTGTCGCCCCGTTTCGGGCAGTCCCTCATGCTGGGCTCGGGGCACGGCGCCCCGAAGACGACGGCGCATTCCGGAAGTACGATCAAGGGGATCGGTTCGGGGATCGCCATCAGTTTCGCGGGCTGCTGCCGGCCACTGCCGGGAGACCCGATCGTCGGCATCATCGCACAGGGCAAGGGCGTCACCATTCATCGACGCGGCTGTCAGAACCTGTCCAGCTTCGCGGACACGCCCGAGCGTTTTCTGGAAGTGGACTGGGATTACGAAGCTCTTGGGCGCCGTCAGGGTACCGAACCCTATACGGCCCGCCTGTCGGTGGTGGCTGCCAACGAACCCGAGGTTCTCGCGACCCTGACGAATGTGGCTGCAAAGCACAATGGCAGCGTCCTCAACCTCAAGATCGTAAACCGCCAGCTCGATTTCATGGAAATTCTGGTAGATCTGGAAGTGAAGGACCTGCGCCATCTCTCGTCCATGATCGCGGCCTTCAGGACGGCTGTAGGTGTCATGCAGGTCGAGCGCGCCAAGGGATGACCCCATGATCCTCGGGATGGGGACGGATCTGTGCATGATCTCGCGTATCGAGAAAAGCGTCGAGCGCTTTGGCGACCGCTTCCTCAACCGCGTTTTCACGCAGGCCGAACGCAGCCATGCTGACCGGCTCTCGGGAGTGGCGCGCATGGGCAGCTACGCCAAGCGCTGGGCCGCCAAGGAAGCCTGCGTGAAAGCGCTGGGCACAGGCTTTGCTCACGGAGTCCAACTTCAGGATATCGGGGTCTGTAACGGACCAAGCGGTGCTCCCGAGTTGCGGCTTTCAGGAAGAGCGCGGGAAGTCCTGTCCCAGTTGACGCCTCCGGGACAGAACGCCCAGCTTTTCGTCAGCCTGACGGATGACCCGCCGTTCGCCCTGGCGCAGGTCATCATCCAATCGCTACCGCCGGAGGCGTCCGGACGGCCAGGACCGATTGAAGCGCTCGCCAACGTCGCCAAGCTGCGTTAAGAGCGTCTGATGATCAAGGAGAACAGACCCGTGCAGGGTTCAGAAAGTACGGGTGACAAGCCCGCACGCCGCGAAGAGACGCTTGGCGAAAGCATCCGTTATTTCTGCGTGCTGCTGCTGGCGGTGTTTGCCGTGCGCTCTTTTGTGGTGGAGCCTTTCAATATCCCTTCCGGTTCGATGATCCCGACACTGCAGATCGGTGATTTCGTTCTGGTCTCGAAGTTCAGCTACGGATATTCCCGTTTTTCCTTTCCGTTTTCTCCAAACGTCTTCAGTGGCCGGATTTTTGGGGCCGAGCCTCATCGTGGCGATGTTGCGGTCTTCCGTTTCACGCGGGATACGTCCGTTGATTACATCAAGCGTATCATCGGGCTGCCCGGCGACCATATCCAGGTCACGGGAGGGCATCTTATTCTCAACGGAATCGAAGTTCCCCGGACGGCACTTGGTCATTACGAGGTGCTGGACGAGAACAACCGCCTCCTCAGTGGCGAACTCTATCGTGAGAGCCTTCCTGGCAGCGGCGGACGTCCGCCGGTCGATCATGACATTCTCAAGCTGACGGATGAAGGTTTCGCAAACGATACGCCGGAATATGTGGTTCCGGAGGGATCGTTCTTCGCCATGGGCGATGACCGCGACGACAGCGCCGACAGCCGGTTTCAGGGTGATGGTCCGGACGATCTCGGTTTCGTGCCCATGCAGAACCTTGTCGGTCGCGCGCCGGTCGTCCTGTTCTCAATGGATATGCGCCATCCGGCATGGCAGTTCTGGTACTGGCCGACCGAAATCCGCTGGAACCGTTTCCTGCATCTCGTCACATGAAACTCTCCTCAACAGACGCCCTTGCGTCGATGCAGGCAGCGCTCAGGCATGATTTTGCAAAGCCTGAGCTGCTGAGCGAAGCGCTGACCCATCGTTCCGCCGTTTCCGGCCGCGATCCGCGCCGCGCGCGCCGGAGCCAGCGTCCCAAGGGCACGGGTTCGAACGAACGTCTCGAGTTCATCGGGGATCGTGTTCTGGGTCTGCTGATGGCCGAATGGCTGCTGGAACGTTACCCGGACGAACAGGAGGGCGCGCTTGGCCCGCGTCACGCCCATCTGGTGTCGCGTACGGTTCTGGCTGAAATCGCCGATCAGGTCGGGCTTTCCGGCTCCCTCCAGATTTCTCCGCATGAGGAAGATGCCGGGATCCGGCGTCTGTCGAGTATCCGTGCGGACGCGATGGAGGCCCTGCTGGGCGCACTGTATCTGGATGGTGGGCTGGAGCCTGCGCGTCGGGTGGTCCGCCAGTACTGGCAGTCCCGGCTGGACAGTGCTGACCGGCCGCACAAGGAGCCCAAGACCCTGCTTCAGGAATATATGCTGTCGCAGGGACTGCCGCTTCCAAATTATGAACTCCTGTCTTCGGACGGTCCTTCCCATGCACCCGTCTTCCGCGTCAGCGTCACGACGCTCGGGCAGACGGGAACGGGAGAGGCCGGCAGCAAGAGGCTGGCAGAAACGGCAGCGGCAACCGCTCTGCTGAAACGTCTCGGTCAGAATGTGGCGTCCTGAGATGTCATCAATAAAGGATCAGAACATGACCACGCGCTGCGGTTTCGTGGCTCTCGTCGGGGCTCCTAACGCGGGGAAATCCACCCTGCTCAACCGGATTGCCGGAGCCAAGCTGTCCATCGTCAGCCCCAAGGCGCAGACGACCCGTTTCAGGACACTGGGCATCGTCATGCAGGACAACGCCCAGATTATCCTCGTGGATCTGCCGGGTATCTTCAAACCCCGTCGCCGCCTTGACCGGGCCATGGTCAATGCTGCCTGGTCCGGGTCGCAGGACGCGGATCTGACGCTGCTTCTGGTGGATGCGAAGTCGGGGCTGCGCGAGGACGTCCGCGAAATCATTGCAAAGCTTGCGGGGAGCAAGGGGCGCATCTGGCTTGTCCTGAACAAGACGGATCTGGTGGAGCGCGGAGAGCTGCTTCCCCTGACTCAGGAGATCGATGGTCTAATCAGCGTGGAGCATGTCTTCATGCTGAGCGCGCGTTCGGGCGAGGGCGTGAACGACCTGATGGCTCGTCTGGCGACCGAACTGCCGGAAGGTCCGTTCCTGTATCCTGAAGATGACCTGACCGATCTGCCAGATCGCCTTCTGGCCGCCGAACTGGTGCGGGAGCAGATTTTCATGCAGACGCATGAGGAAATTCCCTATCAGGCAACGGTCGAGACGGAGAGCTTCAAGGAACGTCCGGACGGTTCGGTGCGGATCGAGGTGACGATCTACGTCTCCCGTCCCGGACACAAGGCCATCCTGATCGGCGAAGGCGGCCACAAGATCAAATCCCTCGGTGCGCGGGCACGGATGGAGCTTCAGGAACTGCTGGATCGCAAGTGCCATCTTTTCCTGAACGTCAAGGAACGCGCAGGATGGGACGAGGAAAAGGCCCGGCTGCGTGCCATCGGTCTGGACGATTGAAAAAGACAGGTGCCGGAGCGTTTGAAATCCGGCATCCTGACATCGCTTGTTCCAATGCCGCCACGTCTGTATGACGGGCGCAAATCAAGACACCACATCCAGCCGGAGACGGGCATGATGACCGAGAACCCAGAACAGAGCTCCTCCTACAAACGCGTCCTGCTCAAGGTGTCCGGCGAGGCCCTGATGGGCGATGGGCCGTCGGGAGTAGACCCCGTGATGGTGGACATGGTTGCCGCCGATATCGCTGAAGTGCGGGCTTCGGGGGTAGAAGTCTGCCTCGTCGTCGGGGGTGGCAACATTTTCCGCGGCCTGGCGGCGGCCGCCAAGGGCATGGACCGTGCTCAGGGCGATTATGCCGGTATGCTGGCCACTGTCATCAATGCGCTGATGCTGCAGAATGCGCTGGAGCGCCGCGGCATGGAAACGCGTGTCATGACCGCGATCCAGATGGCCTCCATCGCCGAGCCCTATATCCGCCGTCGCGCCGTGCGCCATATGGAAAAGGGCCGCGTTGTCATTTTTGCGGCCGGTACGGGTAATCCGTTCTTCACGACGGATACAGCCGCCGCCCTGCGTGCCAACGAAATGGAATGTGATGCGCTCTTCAAGGGGACGCAGGTGGATGGCGTCTATTCCGCCGATCCGCGCCGCAACCCGGACGCCCAGCGTTACGACCGCCTGACCTATCTCGAAGTTCTCGCCCGCGATCTGAACGTCATGGACGCTGCGGCCATCAGTCTGGCTCGCGAAAACAGATTGCCCATCGTGGTTTTCAACATGCATGCTCCCGGCTCTTTCAGCGCCGTCATGCGTGGGGAAGGGCTTTTCACCAAGATCATCGAAGCGGACTGATCTTCGCATTTTCAACGAAATCTTCAGGTTCCGTCCTGAGACCAACGTCGAACTGAAAGGAACAGCTCATGCCTGCTGACTTGAATGACCTCATCGCCGATCTGACGCGCCGCATGGACGGTGCGATCGAAAGCCTGCGCCGGGACCTCTCGGGCCTGCGTTCGGGCCGCGCCAGCCCGAACCTCCTTGAGCCGGTCCGCGTCGAAGCCTACGGGTCCGAGGTGCCGCTGTCGCAGGTCGGCTCCATCGCCGTACCTGAAGCCCGGATGCTGACAGTTTCCGTCTGGGACCGCACGGTCGTTGGTGCCGTCGAGCGCGCCATCCGCGACAGTGGTCTCGGCCTCAACCCGTCCACGGACGGCCAGACGGTCCGCGTTCCCATTCCGGCCCTGACCGAAGAGCGTCGTAACGAACTGGCCCGTGCCGCCGCCCGCTATACCGAGAACGGCAAGATTTCCGTGCGTGGCGTGCGTCGCGACGGTATGGAGCAGACCAAGGCGCTGGAAAAGAAAAGCGAGATCAGCCAGGACGATATGAAAACCTGGACTGATGCCATCCAGAAGCTGACGGACCAGTACATCAAGAAAGTGGACGATATTTTCGCGGACAAAGAACGCGAGATCAAACAGGTCTGATTGCGCATTTGCCCTTAGGATCTTTTCCCCGCTCTGAAGGCACGGTCTCCTCTCCCATCGGGGGAGGAGCGAGCGCCGTTCCCGTCCATGTCGCCGTGATCATGGATGGAAACGGCCGCTGGGCGCGTGCGCGCAGGCTCCCGGTAATCGCAGGACACCGCCAAGGTGCGGAATCCGTGCAGAAATGCGTCCGCACGGCCATCCAGCAGGGCGTGCGATATCTCACGCTTTATGCATTTTCGTCCGAGAACTGGCGTCGCTCGACGAAAGAAGTCGGAGATTTGACTTCTCTGTTGCGCTTTTATCTGCGCCACAAGATCAACGAACTCCACGGGCAAGGTGTGCGGCTGCGGGTCATCGGCGAGCCAGAGCGATTCGAGGGGCCTTTGCGCGAAGAACTTCACCGTGCTGAAACCCTCACGCTTCACAACACTACCCTGACCCTGACGCTTGCACTGTCCTATGGCGGCCGTGCTGAAATCGTGCAGGCCGCCCGCCGTCTCGCCGAAGATGCGGTTGCTGGCCGGATCACGGCTGACAGCATCACGGAAAACACGCTTCACGATGCCCTGCAGACAGCCGACATGCCCGATCCCGATCTGGTGATCCGGACCAGTGGCGAATGTCGGTTGTCCAATTTCCTGCTCTGGCAGAGTGCGTATGCCGAACTGATCTTCATGGATGTGCTCTGGCCCGATTTTGGCGAGCCCGAATTTCTGGACGCCCTGTCGCGTTTTGCCGGTCGTCAGCGCAGATTTGGTGGACGCCCCGCATGAGCAGTGCTTCTGCACGATGGTCCGATCTGCGGTTGCGTCTTCTGTCGGCCGCAGTTCTTGTTCCTGTCGCCGCTTTCTGCATCTGGCGCGGTGGTCTGGTCTATGATGCGCTGATCCTTCTGGCGATGTTCGGTCTGGTCTGGGAGGGCGAGACGCTTATCCGCCAGCCCCTGAAAACATGGCGCGGCGGTCTGCTACTGGCCTGGCCCGTAATTGCCGGTCTTGCTGCCCTGAAAGGGGAGTGGAGCGCCGCCTTCTGGATGATCTGGCCGACCCTGATTTTTGGGTTTCCCGCCAGCGTTCCCGTCATCGTCTCCATTGTTGGGGGCCTCTCGCTTCTGTGGCTGCGTCATCTGCCTTTTGGTATGGCCTCGGTTCTTTTCGTGCTGTCCGTCGTGATTGCCAGCGACAGCTTCGCGTATCTGACAGGTCGTATTTTTGGTGGTCCGAAGCTGGCTCCGTCCATCTCGCCCGGTAAAACCCGCTCGGGTGCTATCGGAGGGCTTCTTGGAGCGTCTCTGGCGGGTGGCCTTGTTGCGTGGCTGGCTGTCCCGGGAACGCAGATCGGCGGTCTGATCTGTGGTGCGGTTCTGGGAGTTTTTTCCCAAAGCGGGGACCTTCTGGAAAGCGCGGCCAAACGCCGGCTGGGCGTGAAAGATTCAGGACGCCTCATCCCCGGACATGGCGGCCTTCTGGATCGCTTTGACGGTCTTCTCGCAGCGGCTCCTGCGGCGGCCCTGTTGTCGCTTGCGGTGGTAACGCAGCCTTTCTGGTCCATCCTTCCTGCACACTTACCCACTTCTTACGGGAGTTCTTCGCATGACTGACGGTTCTGCACGGTCCACACGCCGTCGCATCACAGTGCTGGGCAGCACCGGCAGTATCGGAACCTCCACGGTCGATCTCCTTGCCCGGATTCCGGATGAGATCGAGGTCCGGGCGCTGGTTGGAGGCCGCAACGCAGCGCTTCTGGCCGAACAGGCCCGTCGCCTGAATGCTGAAGTGGCTGTCCTGCATGACGAAAGCCGTCACGACGAACTGAAATCCCTGCTTGCAGGCACCGGCATCCGGACGGCCGCTGGCCGCCAGGCCGTGATTGAAGCCGGTGCCATGGAAGCTGACTGGACCATGGCTGCGATTACGGGCGCTGCGGGTCTGGAACCCACACTGGCCTCCGTTCGCAACGGACATGCCGTGGCACTCGCAAACAAGGAAGCGCTCGTCTGCGCGGGCGATGTCATGCTGCGTGCCGTTTCCGAAGCCGGTGCCACCCTTCTGCCCGTCGATTCGGAACACAACGCCATCGCCCAGTCTCTGGGGGGCTGTGACATGGAGAGCGTTGAGAAGATTATTCTGACGGCGTCAGGAGGTCCGTTCCGCAAGTCGACGCTTGAAGAAATGCGCGCAGCTACCCCGGAAAAGGCCCTGAAGCATCCGACATGGTCGATGGGCGCCAAAATCACGATCGATTCGGCATCCATGGCCAACAAGGGGCTGGAAGTCATCGAAGCCGCCCGTCTGTTCGGTCTGACCGAAGACCGGATCGACGTTCTGGTTCATCCGCAGTCTGTCGTGCACGGTCTTGTGCAGTTTCGGGATGGCAGCCTCGTCTCCCAGATGGGGTCTGCCGACATGCGCATTCCCATCGCCCACACGCTCGCCTGGCCAAAGCGTATGGCCACGCCCTGTGGACGCCTTGATCTGGCTGCTTATGGCCGCCTCGAGTTTGAGGCGCCGGACGAGGTCCGGTTCGCCCCCCTCCGCCTCGCCCGACAGGTCCTGCGGGCCGGCGGGGCGGCACCGGCCGTGTTCTCCGCTGCCAACGAAATCGCCGTCGAGGCATTTCTGAACCGTCGTATCGGATTTCTCGGCATTGGCGAGACAATCGACGCTGCCCTGCAGGCCATGACTGAAAATCCCGAGCTCAAAAGTCTGGATGACGTCCTGCACTGGGACGCGCGGGGGCGCGACCTTGCCGAGGCCCATATCCTGCGGGCCAGTGGACATCTGCGAAACCACGTCAGTGAGACCGCCCTGAATGCATGATCTTCTGCGGACCATTCTGGCCTATGTCCTGATTCTGGGCATTCTCGTTTTCATTCACGAGCTTGGGCATTATCTGGCGGCGCGTTGGCGCGGCGTGAAGGTCGATACGTTTTCCATCGGTTTTGGCCCTGCACTCTATCGTTGGCATGACCGCTCCGGCACTGAATGGCGCATCAGCGCCATCCCTCTGGGCGGTTTCGTCAAACCGCACGGGTTTGAAGGTCCGGAAGACGCGACCGAAGAACAGAAAGCTGCGTGGATTCCGGGTCGGACGTTTCACGACAAGCCCGTGGGTTCACGGGCCATCGTCATTCTCATGGGGCCGATCTTCAACTTCATCTTCGCCATTCTGGCGTTTACGGTGCTGTTCGCAGTCATCGGCAAGCCGGAACTTCACGGGGATATTTCACAGGTCGTTGTGGGAAGCCCTGCGGATCATGCCGGCGTCAAGCCTGGCGACGTAATCACCCGGATCGGAGAAACCCACATCCTCGGCGCCGAGGATGTGATGAATACCGTTTCGTCCCATCCGGGGCAGCAGACGGTCCTTGGTATCCATCGCGGCACCGAGGATCTCAGCCTGCCCGTCACGTTCGATGCCGTGAAAAGCGGCGGCCACGAGACGGGCAGCCTCGGGGTTGCTTTTGCCATTTCCCGTGGAAATCCTGTTTCGCTTCCTTCGGCATTCATTATGGGCATCCAGGAAACCTGGGATAAATCGGTCATGACGCTGCAGGGTGTGTGGCAGATCATCAGCGGCCAGCGGAGCGCCAGGGAACTCGGGGGTACGATTCGCATCGCACAACTCTCGGGACAGGTCGCCAGCTATGGTCTGGCCAGCATCATTTCCTTCATGGCGCTGCTTTCGATCAATCTGGGCCTGATCAATCTCTTTCC
The DNA here is from genome assembly GCF_002005485.1 of Gluconobacter albidus. NCBI lineage: Bacteria > Pseudomonadati > Pseudomonadota > Alphaproteobacteria > Acetobacterales > Acetobacteraceae > Gluconobacter > Gluconobacter albidus. The sequence continues at coordinate 733,431 of NZ_CP014689.1, forward strand.
AATTCCGGTGCTCGATGGTGGCCGTCTGGTCTTTTATGCGTGTGAACTCGTCCGTGGGCGGCCGGTCTCGCGCAGGGTTCAGGAGATCAGCATGCAGGTCGGAATGGCGCTGATCGGCGCCCTTTTCCTCTTCTCGACATTCAACGATCTGACCAATATCGGGCTGTTCCACTGGATCTTTCACGCAGTAAGCTAAATATTCTGAAAAGACTTGTGATACAGTTGAACACGTCAGGGCATCTTGCGCGGGGCAGGGGTTATCGGATACCTCGGCCAGTGGCGTAACGTGTCAGTCGCCTGCAAAAAATATGTTACAAGGAAAGCCGGTTTGTCAGGATCACGGTCAAGAGGTTCCCGGTCTTCGAACACGCGTCTGCTGCTTCTCGCATCAGCCTGCCTGCTGCCGGTCGTCCTCGGAACAGCTCAGGCGCGTTCCGTTCGTCATCAGGCCCCGGCATCAACGCCCGGCGGAAACATCATCAGAGCCATTTCGGTCAAGGGAAATACCCGGATCGAGACGAGCACGGTGCTGTCCTACATGGTCGCCCAGCCAGGTGACACGTTCAATCAGGACGACCTCGACCGCTCGCTGAAGACGCTTTACGCCACCGGCCTGTTCAAGGATGTCACCCTGCACCGCGATGGCGATACGCTGCTCGTGGATCTGGTCGAGAACCCGATCGTCAACCGCATCGTCTTCGAAGGCAATCATGCGCTGAAGGATGAGGATCTCCGCAAGGAAATCAGCCTGCGCCCGCGCGCGGTGTTCTCGGCGGAGACCACCGCTGCCGACCGCCAGAAGATCCTGAACCAGTATGCCGGCAAGGCCCGCTTCGGTGCGACCGTTACGCCGCAGATCGTCAAGCTGTCCCATAATCGCGTTGATGTGGTGTTCAACATCAACGAAGCGCAGCAGACACTGATCAAGAAGATCGTTTTCGTCGGCAATCATGCCTTCAGTGAGGCGCGTCTGGCGCAGGTCATCTCCTCCAAGGAGTCGATCTGGTACCGCTTCTTCTCGTCGGCTGACGAATATAACCCCGAGCGAATCAAATACGATGCGGAGCTGCTGCGCCGCTTCTACCTGCATAACGGCTTCGTGGATTTCCACATGGTCGATGCAACGGGTGAGCTCGCCCCCGATCACAAGTCTTTCTACATTACCTTCACTGTTCACGAAGGTGACCGGTATCGTCTGGGCAAGATGGACGTCCGCTCAAGCGTGCGCCATGTCACGCCGGAAATGCTCCGTCCGCATGTCGAGCTGTTCCCGCACCAGATCTATGATGGTACGGCGATCCAGAACAACACCAAGAACATGCAGGAATGGTTGCAGGCCACCGGTCATCCGTTCGCCATGGTCCGTTCGGAAATCGCCCGAAATCCGGAAAAGCACGTTGTTGACCTGCTGTTCGATGTCACAGAAGGTCCGCATGTCTATGTCGAGCGTATTGACATCAACGGCAACACCATTACGCATGACGACGTGATCCGCCGGAACCTGCCGATGGCTGAAGGGGATCCGTACACCCCGTTCGATCGCAAATATTCCAAACTGGGCCTTCAGGATCTCGGCTATTTCAGTTCGGTCTCCGTTGACCAGACACAGGGTTCCGCGCCCGATCGCGTCAACGTTTCTGCAAACGTGGTGGAGAAGCCGACCGGTGAGTTCTCGCTGGGTGGTGGTTATTCGACGGACGTCGGTATTCTCGGTAACGCCTCGATCAAGCAGCATAACCTGCTCGGAACGGGCGTGGATGCCGGTATTTCGGGAACGGTCGCCTATTATGAAAAACAGGCCGACATCTCGATCACGGATCCCTACTTTCTGAACCGGAACCTTGTTGCTGGTGCTGATTTCTATTTCATCCAGAACAACTACCAGACGTATCAGAGCTATAAGGAATCCCAGTACGGCATGAGCCTGCGTCTGGGTTATGCCTATAACCGCTATCTGTCGCAGTCCTGGAACTATACTCTCGTTGATCGTCAGGTCGGCAATTTCTACGATGCTTCTGCCGTGGCATCTGATCCAAGTCTGATCCAGTGGGTGCCTTCGATTTACGTTCAGCAGTCTGCCGGTTGGTCACTGCTCTCGCAGATCAGTACGTCCATAACCTATGACCGTCGTGACCAGCGGGCAAAGCCGCACTCCGGTTATATGTTCAAGGTTGGTGGCGACTTCGCAGGTCTGGGTGGCAATTCCAAATACGCCCGCGTGAAGGCTGATGGCGCTTATTACCTGCCGCTTGATGACCTGACCGGCAATCATGACTGGACCTTCCAGTTCAAGGGCGGCGTGGGTTACATGGGCGACTGGAGCTCCAGCGGAAACCGCAACATCATTGATAACTTCTATCTTGGTGGTGAAAACCTGCGAGGATTCCTTCAGGGCGGTGTCGGTCCACGTTCGGGACATCTCAAAATCAACGGCGTCTATATCCCTGCACAGGGCCAGGAAGATCTTCTGGGTGGCCGTTTCATGTATACGGCCTCCGCACAGCTCAATTTCCCGCTGCCTATGGGTGATGATCTCGGAATTTCCGGTCGTGGATTCATTGATGCGGGTAGCCTTGCGGGTCTTCGCGTCAAGCATCTTTATACGAATCGTACGAATGATGGGGACAACTATACTCCTATCACCGGTGACAATCTGATTCCGCGCGTTTCCGGTGGCCTTGGTGTGTCGTGGAAGAGCCCGTTCGGTCTTGTCAATATTGATGGTGCCGTGCCGATCCGCAAAGAACACGGCGACCGTCTATACCCGCTGCGTTTTGGTTTCGGTCAGCAGTTCTAAGCTGTCCGAAACTTTGCCATTCTGTTTTCCAACCCCTTGCCAAGAGGTGGTCATGACCCTCAATTCCCTGATGCGCACGGTTTCGGCCGGCGCGCTTCTGGCTGCGTCGATTCTTGTCTCCGCTCCGGGTGCTCACGCGCAGGCCGCTGGCGGCAACGGTGGCTGGTTCGTTCCCAAGGCCGCGCACCCCGACGCCCCGCCGCCGCGTCCTGTTCAGCGTCGCGTTCCGGAAGCAGCTCCTGAAGAGGAAGAAGAGTCCGCTCCGTCTGATCAGCAGCAGGCGCCTCCGGTCCTGCCTCTTCCGCCTATCCCGGCGCCTCCGAGCATTGCGAAGGGGGCTCCCCCGCCGGCTGCCATCATTGGCGTCATCAATGTTCAAGCCGTCATGCAGATTTCCAGCGCCTGGCAGGAAATCCAGCAGGTTCTGGGTGCCCGTCGCGATCGTCTGGCGCAGGCTGTCCAGCGTGAAGAGGCCGCATGGCGTGGTGAGCAGCAGAAACTGCAGGCCCAGGCCCGGACCCTGACGTCCGACCAGATCCAGCTGCGTGAGCGTCACCTTCAGGAACGCCGTGCCAAGGACCAGCACGATTTCGGCAGCCAGGCCCGTATCATCCAGGAAGCGGCGCAGGTCGCCATGCACCAGATCGAGCGTGAGCTGGAAGAACCCAACGGCATCATCGCTGCTGTTGCGGCAGCGCATAACATGAATCTGATCCTGCATGCTGAGCAGGTCGTACTGCATGTCGGCGGTCAGGATATCACCGAAGAAGTCGGCGCGCAGCTGAACAAGACTCTGCCGCATGTCTTCATTCCCGATGACGGTGTTGACCCTGAGCAGCTTGCCCGCTCAGGGAAGATGCCGACGACAGCCGATGAACAGCGACAGGCCCAGGGGCCGCAGGGTCAGGCGCCCCAGCAGGCTCCGGCTTCCGCACCGAGCGAGTCCGTTCTTCGTCAGCATCACTGAGGCGAATGTCCGTGTCTGATATGACAGCAAGCGAGACCCGCCCCGGCGACAGCCGTTTTTTTCAACGCTCCGGACCATTTGGTCTGGAGCAGTTGGCTAAAGCATCCGACAGCGACGTGGTTGCCGCAGCATCAGGTAAAAGCGTGGCGGCGTTTCGCGGTGTGGCCCCCCTGCATGTGGCCGGACCTGACGAGGTCAGTTTTCTCGATAACCGTCGCTATCTGCCGCTTCTGGCTGAAACGAAGGCCGGCGCCGTTATCCTGTCGCCAGCGTTTTCCGACAAGCTACCGCCCGATACGGCGGGACTGGTCTGCAAGGTGCCCTATCTCGCCTGGGCCCGTGTCGCCACGCTGTTTCATCCCGATCCAAAGTCTACCGGAGTCCGTCATCCAACGGCCTGGATTGCAGATGACGCAGACATTGGCGAAAACGTCGAAATTGGCCCCTTTGCTGTAATCGGCAGTGGGGCCCGTATCGGCCGTGATACCATCGTGGCCAGTCACGCAAGCATTGGTCAGAGCGTTGAAATCGGTTCCCGATGCCGCATCGGTGCTCATGCTGCCATTTCTCATGCGCGTATTGGTAATCGTGTCACGCTCTATCCTGGCGTTCGTATTGGACAGGACGGCTTTGGTTTCGCCATAGGGCCGGAAGGGTTTGAAACCGTACCGCAACTGGGTCTGGTCGTTCTGGAAGATGGTGTGGAAGTCGGCGCCAACTCCACCATTGATCGTGGCTCCATGCGGGATACGCTGATCGGCGCAGGCACGCGTATCGATAACCTCGTGCAGATCGGTCACAATGCCCGTCTGGGACGATGCTGTATCGTCGTGTCGCAGGCTGGTATTTCTGGCTCTACAGAATTGGGCGATTTCGTCACCATTGCTGCGCAGGCCGGTCTGATCGGACACATCAAGATCGGTTCCAAGGCCCGCATCGGTGCCCAGTGCGGCGTCATGTCGGACGTGGATGCAGGGGCCGATGTTATCGGGAGCCCTGCCATGCCGTTCCGCGAGTTTTTCCGCAATGTCGCAACATTGCGGAAGCTTTCCCGCAAAAGCAGCGACTAGCTGCCCTGTAGCGCGGATGGTAACTCCCCCTCAGGTTTGCTAAGGGAAGCCATTCGCGCTGCCAGAGGGCAGCAATTGACAGACAACACCGCTTGAAGGGCATGGTAAAACGATGGACCGAGTTGACGCTCCAGCCGAACAGATGACTCCCGCGACAGACGCCGCCGCTGCAGGGCATCAGCTTCCGCAGAGCATCGACATCCTCAAGATCATGCAGTCGATCCCGCATCGCTATCCGTTTCTGCTGATCGACAAGATGGTCGAGATCCATGCCGGACAGTCCGCCATCGGCATCAAGAACGTGACGGTCAACGAGCCGTTTTTTCAGGGTCATTTCCCGTCCCACCCCGTCATGCCTGGCGTCCTGATCGTGGAAGCCATGGCCCAGACAGCGGCGACGCTGGTTGTCATGACCCTGGGTGAAGCGTTTGAAGGCAAGCTGGTCTATTTCATGACAATTGAAAACGCGAAGTTTCGCCGTCCGGTCGGCCCTGGAGACCAGCTCCGGATCCATGTGGACAAGGAGCGCTCCCGCGCCAATGTCTGGAAGTTCAAGGGTGTGGCCCGTGTCGATGGCGTTGCCGTGGCCGAAGCGACCTTCAGTGCGATGATCATGGGTTGACGCTGATGCAGATGGCAGGGAAGCGTCCCGAAACCGCCGAAATCCACGCGACCGCTCTCGTTGATCCGCGTGCGCGCATCGGTGAAAACGTGCGCATCGGTCCCTGGTGTCTGGTTGGCCCCAACGTCACCATTGGTGACGGGGTCTGCCTGCACGCATCGGTCATTGTGGACGGATACACGACCCTGCGCGAAGGCGTGGAAGTCTATCCGTTCGTGACGATCGGCCTTGCCCCGCAGGATCTGAAATATGCTGGCGAACCCACGCTCTGCGAAGTGGGCGCCAATACGGTCATCCGCGAAAACGTAACGATCCATCGTGGTACGGCGCAAGGCCATGCGCTTACGCGCATCGGCGCGAACTGTCTGATCATGGCCAATTCCCATGTGGCCCATGACTGCGTCCTCGGTGACCGTGTCATCATCGTCAATAATGTCGTCATGGGTGGTCATGTCGAAATTGACGACGACGCCAAGGTTATGGGCTCGGCAGCGCTGCATCAGTTCGTCCGCATCGGACGCGGGGCTGTGGTCGGCGGTGTCTGTGGCGTCGAAATGGACGTCATTCCTTACGGAAGCGTGCTCGGAAACCGTGCCCGTCTAGTCGGTTTGAACTGGATCGGCCTGAAGCGTTCGGGGGTTGGGCCGGAAGAAATGCAGGCCATGCGCCGTGCGTTCCGCACGCTTTATCCACGGCATGGGGCGACGGAAGCCGTTCTGGAAAGCCGCATTGCCGAAGTCAGGGCGGAATACGGACATCTTCCACGCATTGCCGAGATGCTGGACTTCATGGAGGCTCCAAGCCGTCGCGGCCTGACACGTGTTGCGCGTCAGGAAGGGCAGTCTGAAACCGAAGGCGCCTGATCGTGGGCGACCGGGGCTGCATCGGCATTCTGGCTGGCTCGGGACCGCTTCCCGCACAGGTCGCCGCTGCCGCCATCGCCAAAGGCCGCAAGGTTTTCGTCATTGGCTTCCGTGACTTCGCCGATCGCGCGCTTCTTGATCCTTACCCGCACGAAATCATTCGTCTTGCCGCCGCAGGCGATATTCTTGGCGCTCTGAAGAAAAATAACTGCCGCGAACTGGTCCTGATCGGGCCGGTCCGTCGGCCCGCATGGCGGGACCTGCGTCCAGATGCGGAAGGGGCCCGCATTCTCGCGCGCCTCGGGCGGGCGATCTTTTCCGGAGACGACGGGCTTCTCGGCGCAATCGTCCGTGTCCTCGGCGAAGAAGGTTTTCATGTCCGGGGTGCGCACGAGTTTCTCGAACATGCCACCGGCCGTTCAGGAACCCTGGGGCGTGTGCTCCCTGACACTCAGGCCAGACAGGACATCGCCCGTGGTGTCGATGTTCTCAAGGCGATGGCTGTCCTGGATATCGGTCAGGGATGCGTGGTCCAGAACGGGCTTGTACTGGCGGTCGAGGCTCTGGAGGGGACGGATGCCATGCTGGGCCGCTGCGGGCGCCTCATGCAGGCGGGAAGTGGTGGCGTTCTGGTAAAGATGCCCAAAACCGGACAGGACCTTCGGGCGGACATGCCGACGATCGGGCCGGAGACGCTGGAAAATGCGGCCCGGAACGGATTGCGGGGCGTTGCGTTCCAGCCCGGAGTGACGCTCATGACGGATCCTGCGGGCTGCGTAAAGCTGGCGGATCGTTACGGGCTCTTCCTGTATGGGCTGACGCCGGAAGATCTGAAGGACAAGTGATGAATACGTTTCTGCATACGATGGTGAGAATCCGGGACATTGACCGGAGTCTGGCATTCTACAAGCTGCTCGGGATGAAGGAGCTTCGCCGCAAGGAAGTCCGGGAAGGGCGCTACACGCTTGTTTTCATCGGATTCGCCGATAACGAGCATGGGCAGGCCGAAATCGAACTGACCTACAACTGGGATCAGGAGTCCGATTACGATGTTGGGACCGGTTTCGGCCATTTTGCGATTGGCGCCCCTGACGTGGCGGCTCTGGTCGAAACGGTCCGTTCGGGTGGCGGCAAGGTGACACGCGAAGCCGGTCCGCTGAAATTCGGAACGATCATCATTGCCTTTGTCGAAGATCCCGACGGCTACAAAATCGAGCTTATCGAGAAATCGTAACGTTTTTCAGCAGTTTCAGGGCGTTTTCCAGCGCGTCGATGATCGTCTGTGCGTTCTGTTGGACTGCCTTGTCCCTGTGGGTGCCGAGAATGTCAGCGCAGAGAAGCGCAGGAGCCAAGGCATTGCGCAGGTCGTGACGAAAGGTGGCAGCATCCTGAGATGGTGTGCTGGAAGCAGAATGGTTGCTGGACTCGGGCATGGGGTCAAGTTCCTGTAGGTCTGGCATTGACATGAAGGGCCTGCGTGCTTACAAGCCCGGGTCTCAATCACCGGGCGTTTCGTGCGCCCGATCGACGCGGATGTCCAGCAGTTGAGGCGTCCGCCTGGTTTTTAAGGATCAACGTCATGAAGCGCACGTATCAACCCTCCAAGCTGGTTCGCAAGCGTCGTCACGGTTTCCGTACGCGTAGCGAAACCGTCGGCGGCCGCCGCGTGCTGGCCAACCGTCGCACCAAGGGTCGCAAGAAGCTCTCCGCCTGAGTTCGACCCAGATCGGCACGACCCATACACCGAGCCGTTTGAAAAAACGGCCGCAGTTTCTGCGTGTAGCCGGGAAAGGGCGCAAGGTCGCCACTCCCGGTATGGTTGTACAGATCCTTCCGGATGACACAGCGACCGAAACCCGCGTGGGTTTCACAGTCACGAAAAAAGTCGGCAATTCTGTCATCCGTAACCGCACCCGCCGTCGTCTTCGTGAGGCTCTCCGCCTCGTTGCACGGGAAGACGGTCTGCCTTCCGGCGATTTCGTCCTTATCGGGCGTGACAAGACCCGGGGGCGTGAGTTTTCTCTCCTCAAAGACGATCTGAGGCAGGCTCTTCGCAAGGGGCTGGATGCCAATTTCCGTGAAAAACCTTCCGGGAATTCCAGTCATAGCCGGAATCGGGCGAAATGATTGCGCGCGTCATCAGGAAAGCCGTCACTGCCCTGATGCTGTCGCTCATTGATGCCTACAAACTCTTCATCAGTCCGTTCATCGGTACGAACTGCCGGTTCGATCCGACATGCAGCACCTATGCATTGATGGTGATCCGCGAGCATGGTCCCGTGCGTGGGGGATGGCTTGCGATACGCCGGATCGGGCGCTGTCATCCCTGGTCGGAAGGGGGCATCGACCTGCCTCCGAAGCCACACCGGCATTAAAAACACCCGCCACCTATTGTTTTGGATGCGGTTTTCGGCCACTTGAAGCGCAAGCCCCATTCAGTGAGACGAAAGACCGGCATCCGCCCGATGGACATCAAGCGCATTATTGCGGCCACACTTCTCTCGGCCCTTATCCTGATCGGTTTCGACTATTTCATGCCGAAGCCCCATCAGGACGATCCCCATTCCGTCCCTCATGCGCCTGCTGCGCAGGTTCAGACCAGCGCCCCTGCCGCGTCTGAAGCCCCGGCAGAGACGCAGGTTGCCGCGCGGCGTATTCCTCTGACGGGGCCGGATGTCCAAGGGTCCCTCAACCTGAAGGGCGCGGTGCTGGATGATCTGATCCTCACGAAATATCGCGAGACCCTTGCCAAAGACAGCCCGCTTGTGCGGCTGCTGGACACCGCCGGAAGTACCCATCCCAATTTTGTCGTGATCGGCTGGACCAATGCTCCGGGTTCAAACGCCCGCGTGCCGGACCTGAACACGGTCTGGGACAGTCCGGACGAGACGCTGACTCCGGACCATCCGGTGACGCTACACTGGGATAACGGACAGGGGTTGGTGTTCTCCATCCAGATCGCGCTGGACGACCATTACATGTTCGCGGTGAACCAGACGGTCGAGAACCATTCCGCACAGCCAGTGGCGCTTGTGCCGTTCCAGCGCGTGCAGCGGGATTATGAAGCCCCGGAAGGGGCTTTCACCGCGCATGAAGGTCCGATCGCCGTCGTTGGTGGCCGAATGCAGGACGAGAGCTACAAGAATCTGCGCAAGGGGGCTGATCATCCGGATCACGTCTCCTGGTCGTCCACGGGAACGAATGGCTGGGATGGCATCAGCGACAAGTTCTGGCTGACGGCCGTGGCGCCTGCGGACGGGACGCCCGTTATGGCAAGCTTTGCCTACGTTCCGGGAGCGCCGGCATCCTATCAGGTGGGGATGTCCACACAGGCGCCCCAGCAGATCATGCCGAATGGCTCCATCACCGAGAAGAGCCATGTCTTTGCCGGGGCCAAGGTGCTCAGCCTCTTGCAGTCCTACAGCAAACAGCTTGGAATTCCTGATCTGGACAAGGCGATCGACTTCGGCTGGTTCAGCTTCCTGACCCGCCCGCTGCTGACGCTTCTGCACTGGCTGTATCTGCATATCGGCAATTTCGGTCTTGCGCTGATGGCGCTGACGCTGATCGTCAAGATCGTACTCTTTCCGCTGGCTTCAAAGGCTGCCCAGTCTTCTGCGCGGATGCGTCTGCTGGCGCCGAAGGTCAAGGAAATCCGCGAGAAGAACAAGGACGACCCGATGGCCATGAACCAGAAGGTCATGGCGCTGTATCGTGAAGAAAAGGTGAGTCCGGCCAGTGGCTGTCTGCCGATGCTGATCCAGGCACCGATCTTTTTCTGCCTGTATAAGATCCTGAACATCAGCATCGACGCCCGTCATGCGCCATTCTTCGGCTGGATCCGCGATCTGTCGATGCCGGACCCGACAAACGTCTTCAACCTGTTCGGACTGCTGCCTTTCGACCCGACGCACTATTCCTCGTTCCTGCATGTCAGCATCTGGGGCACGGCGCTGGGTCTGACGTTCTGGCTGCTGCAGCGCCAGACCAGCTCGACGGCGAGCCTTGATCCGGCACAGGCGCGCGTGATGCAGTTTATGCCGCTGGCTTATGTGTTCTTCATGTCCAGCTTCCCGGCCAGCCTTCTGGTCTATTACACATGGAACAACCTGCTGACGGTGGCGCAGCAGATGTTCATCCAGCGCCGGACCGGTCTGCCCGTTCCGGTCTCCCGGACCTGAGGCCGACCAGAGGCATGATGAAAGAAATACCAGGGCCTCCGACCGAGGCCCAGATCGAAGACGGGCGGCTTCTGTTTGCGGGGGAATGCGAATTCTTCTTCGGTTCTCAGAAGATCGACCAGCTTCCTCCGGTCGGTCGACCCGAAGTGGCCTTTGCCGGACGCTCCAATGTCGGCAAATCAAGCCTCATCAATGCGCTGACGGGGCGTCGTGCGCTGGCACGGGCGTCGTCCGAGCCGGGACGGACCAAGCAGCTCAATTTCTTCAATCTCGCTGACCGCCTGTCTCTTGTGGACATGCCGGGTTACGGATTTGCGAAGGCCGCCAAGTCGGTCAAGGAAGACTGGCAGGACATGATGTTCGCCTATCTTCGGGGTCGCACCACGCTGGAGCGGGTCATCCTGCTTCTGGACGCGCGGATCGAGCTCAAGGAGTCCGACAGGGACGTCATGGAGCTGCTGGATCGTGCGGCCGTGGTGTTCCAGATCGTGCTGACCAAATGCGATCAGGTGCGCCCGAAGGCGCTTGCAGCAAAGACGTCGGAAGTCGAGGCGCTGGCGCTCAAACACGCCGCCGCCTATCCGCGTATCATTTCCACCAGCAGCGAGACCGGGTTCGGGATCGAGGACCTGCGGGCGGAAATTGCCCGCTTTGCCGTGCCACTCCAGACGTCAGGGGAAGGACAGTCCGGATCATGACCAGTAAGACCTCCAGCGGAAACAACAGCAAAACTCACAGCGCCAAACTGCCGGATGTTCCGCCGGTCGTGAACGCGGAAGAGGCGCAGGCGCAGGCAGCCATTCTGTCCAGTGCGCTGCCTTTCCTGCGCCGTTATGCCGGGGACACGATTGTCGTCAAATACGGCGGTCATGCCATGGGTGAGGGTAAGCTGGCGCATGCGTTTGGCTATGATATCTCGCTGCTCAAGCTGGTCGGGATCAATCCGATCGTCGTGCATGGTGGTGGTCCACAGATCAGCGCGATGCTGGACCGTCTGAAAATCCGCTCCGAATTTATCGACGGCCTCCGGGTTACGGACCAGTCGATGGTCGACGTGATCGAGATGGTGCTGTCAGGCAGCGTCAACAAACAGGTCGCCGAGCTGATCAACCGTGCGGGGGCGCTGGCCGTTGGCATTTCCGGCAAGGATGGCGGGCTGATTCAGGCGCGTCGTCTTACCCGGACGAAACGTGATCCAGACAGCGAGATCGAAAAGGTCATTGATCTCGGTTTTGTCGGACAGCCGGAAAAGATTGATCCGCGGGTCCTGTATGCGCTGCTCGGGGCCGGGCTGATTCCCGTTATTGCTCCGGTCGGCGTAGGTGCAGACGGTGAGACCTATAACATCAACGCCGATACGGCGGCGGGTGCAATCGCAGGTGCAGTGCATGCTTCGCGTCTGTTGATGTTGACGGACGTTCCGGGAGTGCTGGATGAAAACGGCAAGCTCATCGAGGAACTGAGCGCGGAAGAGGCCCTGCGCCGGATTGCGGATGGTTCGATTTCGGGAGGAATGATTCCGAAGGTCGAAACCTGCCTTGAAGCCGTTCGCCAGGGTGCGAAAGCTGCCGTCATTCTGGACGGCCGGGTGCCGCACAGCTGTCTGCTGGAGCTTTTCACGCGGGCAGGCCCGGGGACGCTCATCAAGGCATAACCGGTCTCTTGTTCAGACCGGACTACAGATTATGGCGCTTCGTGTGAGAAGCGCCATAATCTGTTTTCAACCAGCCCTTCCTGCAATGCCAGCATTCCGCGCTCCAGCAGGGTCTCGGGCGTTTCCTCTGCATTGGCTTCGCGGGAGACGAGGCCGAGTTGCAATGGAAGATGGACAGGCGGGTCGATCAGGATGGGGATTCCGTGCGCAGTCATGCGCTCGGCCCGTTCGGCCGCTGCGAAGCGGTCGCCGCCATCCATCCAGAGTCCGAAGATATTGTTGCCGATGCGACCGATGGCATCCGTCGGACGAACTGCCTTGCGGAGGAGGGCAACGCATTGCCGGAGGGCTTCCTCCCCGGCTTCGAATCCCCGTGTTTTTGACAGTTCCGTCAGACCAGGAACGCGCGCGATGATCAGGGTCGCAGGCATGACCTCCTGATCGAGACGGCGGGTACGGCGTTCTATTTCCGCCTTCAGCCCTTTCCAGTTCAGAAGATTGGACGAAATGTCATAGTCGGAGTCGAACAGGATCCGGCGATGAATGCTGTCCAGTTCCCAGAAACCTGCAAGCAGCGAACACACGGCCTGACACAGCTTTTGCTCCTGCGGTGACCATGAGGTGGCTCGCCAGACGATAAGACACATCTGTTCGAGACTGCGGATGTTCTCGCGGCAGATCATGGCATGACGCGTACCGGCTCGGAAAACGATCGTCCCTGTCTGCGAGGGGCTGGCGGAGAGAACGGCCTGAATGTCGTCTGTCAGGCTTGAAGAACTGTACAGGAGTGTATCTGGAGCCGCCGTATCAAGCAGGGCTCCTTCGGCGCCGAGCGGCTCCAGCAGGGCTTCCATGGCAGCAGCGGCGGCCAGTCGCGGGACGATGGCCTTGCGCAGAGCGGTCGTCACGTCGGCAAGAATGGCAATCCCATCGTGGTCTGCAGGCGAGGCCGTCCCGCTTGCAGACGCGGATAGCGGCTCCGAAACAGCTTTGAGGGTGCCACGTGTTCCGGTGATCTGTCCCTCGTCATCATGGAACGGGCGAGAAGAGAGGATCACCGTCAGAGGCTCGCCCTGTGGCGTCGTGATGGTAGCCGCCGTGCCCGCATGGGACTGAAGGATGTCTACAGAGTCGCATAATGCGCTGAAGGGACGCCCGATCAGAGACGTGGTCGGCTGCCCGAGCCAGGTGTCCGGGGAAATGAGGATGATCCGACCGCGACTGTCTGTTTCGAAGACCAGATCCACGGCCTGATAAAGCAGGGACCGCCAGCGTTCGCGGCTTTCCAGCGTGGACGCCAGCATGTTCCGCAGATCCTGCGGAGTCCTGTCGGATGCGGACGGGTTCATGAACTGGGACAACAGGGAACGCATATCAGGCAAGGGTGACATATCCCGCAGAAAGCTCGAGGTCGGGCCAGCCAGTCAAAGCCCTCCGTTTTCATAAGCGTGGCGGGTTAAGAAGTCATGAACAACGCACGAAACTGTGCAGGTCGGAATCGGAGGTAAAGATCCGTTGACATGCACCGTCGGGAACCGCATGTTCCGGCGGATTTCTGCTTTTCTGACCGGACCGACCTGATGCCGAATGCACCTCTTCGTACTGCCATCGAAGCCCTGTGGGAGCGTCGTACGACTCTCAGCGCCCGTACGGAAGGCGAAGACCGCGACATCGTGGAAAAAGCCCTGTCCGCGCTTGATGCCGGTACCCTGCGCGTCGCCGAGCCCTCCGAAAACGGCTGGATCGTTCACGAATGGCTGAAGAAGGCCGTCCTGCTCTCGTTCCGTCTGAACGACAGCCGTGTCATGGAACGCGGCTGCGGCGGTGAACCGGCTTTCGACAAAGTTCCACTGAAGTTTGATGGCTGGGACCAGTTCCGTTTCGCCGAAGCCGGTTTCCGTGCCGTTCCTGGTGCGATCGTGCGCCGTTCCGCGTTCATCGCGCCCAATGTCGTGCTGATGCCGAGCTTCGTGAACGTTGGCGCACGCGTCGACAGCGGCACGATGATCGATACCTGGGCAACCGTCGGTTCCTGTGCCCAGATCGGCAAAAACTGCCACATCAGCGGTGGTGCGGGGATCGGTGGCGTTCTGGAGCCGCTGCAGGCTGCGCCGGTCATCATCGAGGATGACTGCTTCATCGGTGCGCGTTCGGAAGTGGCCGAAGGCGTTGTAGTCGAGAAGGGCTCTGTCCTCTCCATGGGTGTGTTCCTTGGTGCGTCCACCAAGATCGTGGACCGTGCGACGGGCGAAATTTTCATGGGCCGCGTCCCGGCCTATTCCGTCGTCATTCCGGGTACGCTGCCGCCGAAAGAGCCGGGCATGCCGTCGCTGGCCTGTGCGGTGATCGTCAAGCGCGTGGATGAGCGGACCCGTTCCAAGACCTCCATCAACGACCTCCTGCGCGACTGAGTGTCGTGAGCGGATCACACCTGCCGACAGATCCCGTGACACTGGCACGGGATCTGCTGCGTTGTCCGTCCGTGACCCCGGCCGATGGTGGCGCGCAGGCGCTTCTGGCAGGTGTGCTGGAAGGGATGGGCTTTGAGACAGTCCATCTTCCTTTCGGCCCCGCGGAGGCCCCGACGCCCAATCTGTATGCCCGGCTGGGTACGGGACGCCCCGCGCTCTGTTTTGCGGGCCATACGGATGTCGTGCCGCCCGGCGAAGGCTGGGCGCATGATCCGTTTGCCGCCGTGGTTCAGGACGGGCGGCTTTATGGACGCGGTATTGCGGACATGAAAGGCGGCGTGGCCTGTTTCGTGGCCGCCGTGGCGCGGCGTCTGGAGCAGGGGCCATTGAAGGGTTCCGTTTCCCTGCTGATTACGGGAGACGAGGAAGGCCCCGCGCATTTCGGAACGAAGCCGGTCATTGAATGGCTGGCGGAACGGGAAAAGCTTCCGGATTTCTGCCTGCTGGGTGAACCCACGAATCCCGAGGCTTTGGGTGATGTCATCAAGATCGGCCGACGCGGCAGCATGAACGCTGTTGTGACGGTGCAGGGCATTCAGGGGCATGTGGCGTATCCGCATCTGGCGGACAATCCGGTTCACCGTCTTCTGGCAGCGTTTTCCGAACTGACGGCGCGGGAGCTGGATGCGGGCAGCGAGTGGTTTGATCCGTCTTCGCTTCAGGTTACCAGTATCGACGTGGGCAATTCCGCGACCAATATCATTCCGGCGCAGGCCGTCGGGCGGCTGAATATCCGCTTCAATGACCTTCACACCGGATCCGCTCTAACGGCGTGGATCGAGGATGTGGTCCGGCGTCATGCGCCTTCAGCGGACGTACAGGTGTCCATCAGTGGCGAGGCTTTTCTGACGCAACCCGGAGAGTCGGTCACGTGCCTCTCGGATGCTGTGCGTCAGGTGACGGGGCGCACCCCCCGGCTCGATACGGGCGGCGGCACGTCCGATGCACGCTTCATTGCTCGCTATTGCGAAGTAGCGGAGTTCGGGCTCGTCGGCGCAACCATGCACAAGCGGGACGAGAATGTTGAGCTTGGGACGCTGGAGGATCTGACACGGATCTATCTGGCGTTCATGGAAGGATACGGGCTGTGAATTCCGGACGGCCGGGCCCGTTTCCACCCTCTGGAACCATGGCCATTCCGCTGGGCGTGTGGCTTCTGGGGCGCGGGCGGTCCGAAGGGATCAACTGTTTCGCGCCCGGAGCAGGGGCGCTGTTTGCGGCTCTGGCACCCACGATCGCGCTGGCGCTCATCGGTGTGTGGATGGCGTTCATGCTGCCGCCTGCGGAAAGGATCATGGGGCTTGTGCGGGCTGTGGTGCCGCTGGTGTGCACACTGTTGCAGCTTGTGGTGTCGGAGCTTTATGCGGCTTTCCTGAGCCGTAAGGGGCTGTGGGCGCGTTATGCTACGGCGTCCTTGTGGTGTGGGTGGTTGCCGCTCGCGCTGCTGATTATGGCGCAGGGTGTGCTGCATCTCGTGATGCCGGGGGCTGCTGCCTCCGGTCAGGCGCTGGCAGGTCTCGCTTTTGGTGCACAGCTCTATACGCTGTGGCTGACCTGGTATGTGACTAAAGTCGGGCTTGTGACGACGGGGTGGCAGGCTTTCGTCATGACGCTTCTGCAGACGCTGCCGGTAGCAGCGCTGCTCTGGGTGCTGTGGCTTCTGCCGCCGCATTACAATGCGATGGTGGACCTGCTTGGGGTGTCGTTTTAGGTTCTGCGGAACGGATTGTCGGGATAGCCGACATCCATCAGGCAAAGCCCTTCGGGCGGGGCTGTCTGTCCCGCGGCGCAGCGGTCTCTGGCCTCCAGAATCTCGACAGTTTTCTCGACAGGCCACAGGCCTGCGCCAATCATCATCAGGGTCCCAGCTATGTTGCGGACCTGATGATGGAGGAAGGAGCGTGCCTTCGTGTCGATCATGACCAGTTCGCCATCGCGACGGATGTTCAGAACGTCCAGCGTGCGGACAGGGCTTCTGGCCTGACAGGCGACCGCGCGGAATGACGTGAAATCATGAGGGCCGAGAAGATGGTTCGCGGCCTGCTGCATGCGATCCACGTCCAGCGGGCGCTTGATGTGCCAGACGCGGTTTTCCATCAGACCCGGGCGGGCAGGTCGGTTGAGGATCGTGTAGCGATAGCTGCGCCATGTGGCGGAGAAACGTGCATTCCATTCCGGCCCCACTTTCGCGGCTTCCAGCACAACGACGCGGTGGGGCTTAAGATGATAGCCCATGCCATCGCGGATCTGGCGGGCGTCGATCGGGGCGTCATCCGGGAAATCGAGATGGATGACCATGCCTGCGGCATGAACGCCTGCATCCGTACGCCCGGCGGTGATGCTGGGGACGGGCCGGTTGCGCACGAGCTTCGCGGCGGCGGCTTCAATCAGGCTCTGAATCGAGATGCCGTCATTCTGTTTTTGCCAGCCAAGATAGCCGGTGCCGTCATATTCGATGCGCAGGGCCCAGCGGTTCAGACCGGAGGACTCTGCGACCTGCGTTTCAGACAAGGCGCGTCCCTTTCGGGAGAGGCTGGCCGCGCAGGAAATCGGCGGCGGACATCATGCTGCGTCCCGGCTTCTGGATGCGGTCGATGCGAATCGCGCCGGTGCCGCAGGCGATCGTCAGAGCGTCGTCGAGTGTGGCACCGGGGGAGGAACCGTGGGTTGCGTCCGGCAGCGGGATGGCTGTGCCGATTTTCAGCACGACACCATCAAGCGTCGTAAACGCGCCGGGCCAGGGCGTGAGGCCACGGATCTGGCGGTCGATCTCGGAGGCCGATCTTGTCCAGTCGATACGGCCATCATCGCGGGTCAGGCGCTCGGCATACGTGACGCCGTCTGCGGGCTGCGGCACGGGTGTCGGCTGTTCGACGAGGGCACGCACGACCAGACGGCCGCCGATTTCGGACAAACGGTCGTGCAGCGTGCTGGCGGTATCGGTCGCGCTGATGGGCGTGGCTTCCTCCAGCAGGACCGCGCCGGTGTCGAGGCCTTCATCCATCTGCATGATGGAGACGCCGCTCTGGGTGTCGCCTGCGAGGATGGAGGACTGGATGGGGGAGGCGCCCCGCCAGCGCGGCAGAAGGCTGGCATGGATGTTCAGACACCCCAGACGCGGGGCGTCCAGCATCTCTTTGGGCAGGATGAGGCCATAGGCGGCGACCACGGCGGCGTCGGCATTCAGGGCGGCGAAAGCAGCGTGCTCCGCCGCGTCCCGGCGAACACGCGCGGGCGTCCGTACCTCGATCCCGGCCGCTTCGGCCGCTTCATGAACCGGCGAACGACGCAGCGCTTTGCCACGTCCTGCCGGTCGCGGCGGCTGCGTGTAGACCGCAACCACCTCGTGACCGGCGTCGAGCAGAGCGTGCAGCGCCGGGACCGAAAAGTCCGGCGTTCCCATGAAAATCAGCCGCATCGGGGATCAGCGCCTTCCGAGCTTCTGCTCTTTGGCAAGGCGGCGCATGATCATGTTGCGCTTGAGCGTCGAGAGATGATCGACGAACAGGATGCCGTCGAGATGGTCCATCTCGTGCTGGATGCAGGTGGCGAGCAGGCCCGATGCATCACGCTCGATCGTTTCTCCCGCGAGGTTGCGGTACCGGACACGGATCGATTCGGGGCGGACAACTTCGGCATACTGGTTCGGCAGCGAAAGGCAGCCTTCCTCGCGGGCAGCCATCTGCTCTGAATCCGTAACGATTTCCGGATTGATCAGCAGCATGGGCTCACGCGGCGCATCTTCCTCGGCCACATCCACCAGAGCAAACCGCATGCCAAGACCAACCTGTGGCGCGGCGAGGCCGATGCCGGGGGCCTTGTACATGGCGGAAAACATGCCCGGAAGCTGGTCGCGAATGAAGGTGATGTCTTCAGGGCGCACGTCGCGGGTGACCTCCCGCAGCACGGGCTGGGGGGCGATCAGGATCGGGGTGGGCGGCACATCGTCGATGCCGGACAGAAAATCGAATTCGCTCATGCCCTGCGATGTAGCGAGCGCAGGCTTCAAATGCCAGTGCAACATGCCATGAACGTCGGTTTTGCAGATGCTCAGGTGAGAGCAGAGCTTGCATCTGCGGGGGTGGACACCATATCGTAGGGTCAGCCGGTCGCCGCATAATGGGGCCGGTCCTGTCTGTCTCGCTCATGGAGGAGGCTCTCGCCCTATGTCCGGTCGCCTGTTTACGTCCCCGATGTTCCTCGGTTTCGATCACCTCGAGCAGATGCTTGAGCGTGCTGCCAAATCGACGTCCGACGGGTATCCCCCCTACAACATTGAACAGCTCAGCTCTACGGCCCTGCGGATTACGCTGGCTGTTGCGGGCTTTGTCATGGACGATCTGCAGATTACGCAGGAAGACAACCAGCTTGTGATTCGTGGCCGTCAGACGGATGACAGCCAGGGACGCATTTTCCTGCATCGCGGCATTGCGGCGCGGCAGTTCCACAAGGCGTTCGTGTTGGCGGAAGGCATCGAAATCGGTGGAGCATGGCTTGATAACGGCCTGCTGCATATTGATCTTCTGCGTCCCGAGCCTGAGGTGCGGGTTAAGCGGATTGCAATTTCGCAGGGGCGACGCAGTCCGGCACCAGCGCCGACGGTTCATCACGAAGTGGTGCCGCCCGTTGTGAAAACCCGTCGCACGACGCGTCCTGCGCGCGATATCGACGACGAATAAGACCGGTCGCGCGGTCGCATCTTTTACAGACTGAACTCAAGGTCGGTCGGCAGACGCCGCCGCGGCTTCAGAAGGAACTTGAATTGAACAATCCCTTCGAAAATGGTGATCGTTCGGACGACAAACTCCCTGCGGATCTGCGCCGCATCACGGGACCGCAGCTCCTGACTCTGGGGATGTCGCGTCTCGCCTATGTCAGATCCGTCATGCATGACGGTGAAATGCTCGTGGCTATCCATGCCGCCGATGGCACGCCCATGGCAGTTGCTGAAGACGAGGAAAGCGCACTCGACGCCATCCTCGAACATGAAATGATCCCGACCCTGCTTCAGTAACCTCCCGCCTCAGTAACCGACGTCAGAAAGTCCACGCCCGTGAGAAAAAACGCCGATATTTCCCGTCACCTCGAAGAGCAGCGCCTTGCGGGCGTCGTCGTCCATAACGGGCTGGCCTATCTGGCCGGTCAGGTCGCGGACGACGCTACCCTCGACACGGAAGGGCAGACAGTCGACATCCTGCGCCAGATCGACGCGCTTCTGGCCTCGCTGGGAACGGATAAGAGCCGGATTCTGTCGGTGCAGATTTTCCTGACGGATATCGCGGAAATCGGGGCGATGAACCGGGCCTGGGATGCATGGCTGGACACGGACAGCAAACCGGCCCGCGCTACGGTTGAAGCCAAGCTGGCCGTTCCGGAATGGCGCGTGGAAATGACGGCGATTGCTGCGCTGAAATAAGAGCCTGCTGCTGAATGCTGAAAAGCCGTCTTTCCATCGGGAAGGCGGCTTTTTTTGTGGCGGCAAGAGCCGGTTCAGACAGAGAACAGAAACTCTCTCAGCTGCCTGTCCCGTTCGGGGTGCAGGGGCAGCTCATAATTGTCGATGTCTGATACGGCGGTCAGCGATAATGCATTGACCAGCCACACGCCTGTCACCGTTTTGAGGTCCTGCGGCAAAAGACGGCCTTCGGTACAGAAGCCGCCTTCCAGCAGTCGGGCGCGGGACGTTCCCGGCAACGCGCCGTCATGGATGGGAGGCGTCTGCAGACGCCCTTCCTGCAGGAACAGGACGTTTGCAGCGCTGGCCTCGGCAACAGCCCCTGTCATTCCCAGAAGAAGCGCATCATCCAGGCCGGCTGCGACGGCTTCCATGCGGCTCATGATGGACGACAGACAGGCAAGCGATTTCACGCGCGCCAGAGGAGAGCCCCCATCGCGCCGGTAGCGGCCAAGCCCCAGCCTGACGGGGGCAGGCACGGCCAGCGCGGAAGCAGTCGCCTGAATCAGGACTGTGGGTTGCGGCGTAACAGGCGGTACCAGACCGCGTGGCCCGGTGCCGCGCGTGACCGTCAGGCGCAGCGATCCGTCTGACAGCCCCGTAGCATGCAGCAGATCGGAAACGGCCTGTGTCAGCAGTGTCGGGTCCGGCGTGGGCAGACGGAGGATCGTGCATCCTTCCTCCAGCCGTGCCAGATGCCGTGCCAGATGTGGCGCCTGTCCGTTGGCGACGCGAATTGTTTCAAACAGCCCATCAGAGAGTAGAAATCCCCGGTCATTCGGAGCGAGATGCGCGTCTGTCGCGTCCAGGAGGCGGCCATTGAGCCAGACAGGAGTGCTCATGCCTCAAACGCTTTCAGGATCGGGGAGACTTTCAGAAGCATTTCCTCATATTCCCGCATAGGATCGGACAGCACGGTAATGCCGCCTCCTGCGCCGACGGAAAGGCTGTTGTCCGCTCGCGCCATGCTGCGGATGATGACGGAACTGTCCATGGCCCCATCCTCGCCGATACGGAACAGGCTGCCGCAATAGGCCCCACGGGCAGAGGCTTCCAGAAGGTCGATGATCTCCATGGCGCGTTTTTTTGGTGCCCCTGTGACGGAACCCGGCGGAAGCGTGGCCTGAAGCAGATCAATGGCGTCCAGTTCGGGACGGAGTTGCGCCTGAACGACCGAGACCAGATGCAGGACGTGGGAAAACTGCTCAACCTTCGACAGCTGGGGAACGCGAACAGAGCCGATCTGTGAGACACGACCGATGTCGTTTCGCATCAGATCCGTAATCATCAGGTTTTCGGCGCGTTCTTTTTCGTCCGCAGCCAGTGTCCGGCTGTTCCGGGCTGTTTCTTCGGGCGTGTGTCCAAGAGAAATGGTGCCCTTGATCGGGCGCGTTTCGATTAGCCCGCCCCGCGAGAGAGAAATGAAACGTTCCACGGAGGCGCTGAGCAGCGAAAAATCCGGCGTCTTCAGATAGGCCCCGAACGGAGCCGGGGAGGTCTGGCGCAGTGTCCGATAGGCAGCCAGCTCATCGAAAGCGTCAGCACACTCCGCAACCCAGCGCATCGTCAGATTGGCCTGAAAAATATCTCCGGCCCGGATAAAGGCGATGATGCTGCGAACCGCATCCATCCAGATGTCCCGCGGCTGTTCCGGCCGAAAATGCAGGGAGGGTGTGATGGGGCGGATCGTCGGCGAGGTTAATTCGGGTGCAGGGTGTCCCCTCCGGCTGATCCACCAACAGCGTTCTTCATGCCGGTCGAACGCCAGCACGTCTTCAAAAGAGGCCGCCACCAGTCTGGGCGCAGAAGAAACATGGCGGGATGGAACTTTTTCAAGCGCCATGCCCGCTTCATAGCTCATCATACCGACCACCCCGCCGGTGAAGGGGATGATATCCTCTGCTTCGGGGCAACGGGTCGAGGCGGCGGCCATATCGCGCAGATGCGTCCAGACATCACCCTGTATGGATATGCCATTCCTGCGAAGGCTCCCCGCGTGCCAGTCGAGGGTTTCAGCAGGAGACAGGCACAGAAAGGACCAGCGGGCGCGGTCGTCCGTGTCCGGGCCTCCGCTATCGAGAAACGCGGCCCAGGGGGCGGAGTCCATGGCGGAAAGCGCCTGTTCGGGAGGTCTCCAGGGAATTTCAGTGAGAGGCAGCGGGACGCTAGACATTCAGGCTCCGTAAGGGAAATTCTGTCAGCCTGTCAAAGCCCCGGAGTCTTCAGGCCGTACGGCGCAGCCGCTTGCGCTGGCTGGATTTCGCAATGCCCAGCCCCTCGCGATATTTCGCAACCGTGCGGCGCTGGATGGAAAAGCCTTCCTTTTGCAAAAGGACCGTCAGGGCATCGTCGGACAGGACGTTGTCTCCTTCGGCCGAGACGAGCGCCTGTAGACGATGCTGGATCGCGTGAGCGCTCTGGGACGTGCCGTCTTCGGACGTCAGGGCTGTGGAGAAAAACAGCCTGAGCGGGACGGTGCCCTGTGGCGTGTCGATATATTTGCTGCTGACGATGCGGCTGATGGTGCTTTCGTGCAACTCCGTGCGCTCGGCGATGTCGCGCATGGTCAGCGGGCGCAGGGCGGCGGGGCCATTGCGCAGGAAATCGGCCTGATGCTGCACAATCGCGCGGCCAACCGCGAGCAGGGACTGTTTGCGGCTGTCCATCGCGCGGATCAGGGCCGTGGCCTCTGCCGCACAGGCAAGAAGCGTCCTGCCGGAATCCATGCGTCCATTAAGCTGCGCGCGCATCGTGTCATCAAGCCGGAGTTTCGGCAGCAGGCGCGTGTTGAGGGTCAGACGGAAGCCGGCGCCGTTGAAGCGAACGATCAGATCGGGTTCGATGGGGGGCTCAGGCGGTGGCAGGGTCAGGCCGGGACGCGGATCGAGCGCCTGGATTTCGGCGAGCATCTCCAGCAGGTCGTCCTGCTCAAGAGCGCATTTTTCGCGCAGCCTGCGCCAGTCGCGCCGGGCGAGAAGGTCCAGATTGTCGAGGAGGGTCTGCATCGCGGGATCAAGGCGGTTGCGGACGCGGAGCTGCGCCGCCAGACATTCTTCAAGCGATCGGGCGAAAAGCCCGACAGGTTCAAGATGCATGAGCCTCTGGCGGATCGCTTCGAGCCTTGCGACCTCCATGCGAAGGTCGCCTGCAAGATCCGCTACCGAAACAGGAAGGCGGCCGCTTTCGTCCAGACTGTCCAGAAGATGCAGTGCCGCATCCTGTTCGTCCGCAGGAAAAGACAGGCGGATCTGGAGGATCAGATCATCCCGGGTGGACGGAGGTGGTGCCGCTGCTTCCGGGCGTTCAGAAGCACTGGTGAAGCGGTCCGGGTCGTCGTCGTGAAACTCTTCCGGATCGGGGGTAGGATCGGCCGCGGTCTCGCCGGGCTCCAGGACGAGGAGCGGATTGGCTTCGCAGATCTGCCGCAGGTGCTGGGCGAGGTCGATCTGCGTGTATTGCAGCAGTGCAATCGCCTGACGCAGCTGGGGCGTCATGACGAGAGACTGCGACTGACGCTGGATCAGGCCCGGGACAAGCATCCCGGCATGTTACAGCGAGAAATTCTCTCCGAGATAGACCCGGCGGACATCTTCGTTCGCAACAATGGCTTCGGGCGTGCCTTCCATCAGCACCTGCCCACCGTGCATGATGTAGGCGCGGTCGATGACTTCGAGCGTTTCGCGGACGTTATGGTCCGTAATCAGCACGCCGATGCCACGATCCTTCAGATGCGAGACGAGATCGCGGATTTCACCTACGGCGATCGGATCAATACCGGCGAGCGGTTCGTCGAGCAGGATGTAGTTCGGCTGACTGGCCAGCGCACGGGCGATTTCCAGACGGCGGCGCTCACCACCGGAAAGGGCGAGCGAAGGCGAGCGGCGTAGATGGGTGATCCC
The DNA here is from genome assembly GCF_002005485.1 of Gluconobacter albidus. Lineage (NCBI taxonomy): Bacteria > Pseudomonadati > Pseudomonadota > Alphaproteobacteria > Acetobacterales > Acetobacteraceae > Gluconobacter > Gluconobacter albidus. The sequence goes on from NZ_CP014689.1 coordinate 757,410, forward strand.
GAATTCGGCCAGAAGGCCGTTGAGCATCAGGTCGCGCTTTTCCGGGTCGGGTTCGACGACCTCAAGGGCGGCCATGATGTTCTGCTCGACATTCAGGCCACGGAAAATACTGGCTTCCTGTGGCAGGTAGCCGACGCCGAGACGGGCGCGGCGATACATCGGAAGCTGTGTGATGTCCGCACCGTCCAGCGTGATGGTGCCGGTGTCAGGCTGCACGAGACCAACGATCATGTAGAAGCTGGTCGTCTTGCCCGCGCCGTTCGGGCCGAGGAGGCCGACTGCCTCGCCGCGCTGCACCTGAAGGGAGACGTTTTTGACGACGGCACGCTTCTTATAGGACTTGCCGATGCCGCTTGCGACCAGACCAGTTGCGGGGGACTGAGAGGGGATATGGCTGTCTGTCACTTGGGTGCCTGGCTGCTGTTGGCCTCGTTTGGCACGACGAGCCCCTGAATGGGGGAATCCGTGCCCGGCAGCATGGTTGCGATGCCGGTCTTCATGTTCACGATGGCCTGCGAGCCATTGTTCTGGTTCTGCCCCTGCGTGACATGCACATGGCCGATCAGGCGGGCGATCTGGGTATCGAAAACATAGACGCCACGATCACCCGTGGCGGTCTGGGTCGGGGTGCGCAGAACGACATGCCCCCAGCCATAGGCCCGGTCGAGCTTCGAGGAACCGCCGCCCATTGGATTGGATGAATCTGCGGCTGCCTGTGCCGGCTTTGCAGACGGAGATGGCGCATCGCTGGGTTTGCTGAACGAGACCAGCACGTCCGCCTTGACCTGTTTGCCATCATTGGTCGTGACAGTAGCATCGCCCCGGCCAACCGACATGCGCGTCTTGGCGTGATATTCCATGACGTCGCGGGCCGTCAGAACGTCCTGCGGCGTGGTCAGTTTCAGATGCTTGCCAGTCATGACCATGACGCCCTGATCCATGTCGTACAGCGCGTGATCGCCCCAGCCCTGATCGGTCTGGTTATAGATATGGACGTTGCCGCGCGCTTCGATCCGGTACAGCTCGAGGGAGCCACCCATCGGATCGCCGCTGCTCGCGCTTTTGCCATCGGCCGGTGTTGGCGCAGGAGCGGGCTGTCCGGGAGCGGGCGCTTTTTTGCGCAGATATCCGATCAGCGTATCCGCATCGACTGTCGTATCCCCGCGTACGGCCCGCGCTCCGCCCGTAAGGGTCACGGTCTGGGCATTGCGATCGTAGACCTCTTCCTTTTTCCAGAAGAGCTGCACCGCTTCGCCGTGGGACATGTCCAGTCCGTCCGCGTGGGCAGGAGCGGAGGGGAAGGCCAGAGGAAGGGCGATCAGGAGGGGAAGGAAGGCTGCGGAACGGCGGGTCATTTCTCTGTCTTCAGTCCTTGCAGGTGCAGGCGGGCCGCCGCACTCGGAGGGCCGTTGTCATCGTTGCGGACCGTCAGTCCCGGTCCCGTAAACTGCATGATACCCGCATGCTGGTCCAGAAAATAGCCTTGGGCATCCTGCGTGCCGAAGGGGCCTTCCGCATGGACCCAGTCCCGCGAAGCGATGACGTCTGCCTTGAGGTCCAGGTCTGCGGAAGGACCGTTTAGGAGAAAGCCGTCATCGCGGTAGAGCACGACGTTATCGTCGAGATCGAGGGTCTGTTCGTGCTGCATGTAGACGCCGCGATCAGCCTTGATATGCGCCCAGGAATTACCGGAGAGCTGGATGTCGGCGACGGGATCGACAAGGTCCACGCGATCCGGGCCCTGCTGGTGGGTGGTGCGGGCCGTGATCATGTACAGATGATCGTGGGCATCGAGACCGCGATAGGTAGCCTGTTCCATGTTGCCGCTTTCCACGCGCAGGCGGGCCATTTCCTTCAGGGCGGCGCGGTTCTGGTTCATGAGATGGGAAATCTCGGGCCAGGCCGCGATGGAGCTGAGGAGGACGAGGGCCAGCCCTGGCAGTGCCCATTTGGCGAAACCCAGAAGCGAGCGGCGTCGGGCGAGTTCCTGAGCATTGGGAGCCTGACGGATCCGCTGGAAAGCAGCGCGGCGCAGGTTGTCGAGGCGGGCAAGGCTTTCGGTCCGGTTGGGGTCGAAATCTTCCCGGCGAATGCGGTGTTCGCCATTATCTGGCGTAGGGCCGCTCATGACAGACCGCTCCGCAGGAGGTCGTGGATATGAACGATTCCCGCAGGGCGGTGTTCCGCGTCCACGATGAAGAGGCTCGTAATCGGGCGTTCGCGCTGGTTCATGAGGTGCAGCACGTCCTGCGCCAGCGTGTCGGCGCGCGCGGTGACGGGAGCGGGATTCATGACGTCAGCCGCCGTGGTCGCGTCGAGGTCGCCGGAGAGGGCGCGGCGGAGATCGGCGTCCGTGATGAGACCCTGAAGTTTACCATTGTCATCAATGATACCCATGCACCCGAATGATTTGCGTGTCATCTCGAGAATGACGGAGCGGAGCGGGAGACTGCCCTGCCCGAGCGGCAGGGATTCACCGGTATGCATGAGGTCGCTGATGGGGCGCAGACGGGCGCCGAGAAGCCCTCCGGGGTGGAAAGCGCCGAAATCGCGGGCGGTGAAGCCGCGTTTTTCGAGCAGTGCCAGTGCCAGGGCATCACCTAGGGCGAGTTGAAGCAGGGTGCTTGTCGTCGGTGCCAGACCCATCGGGCAGGCTTCGGTGCTTGTGGGCAGAACCAGCGGGATCTGTGCGGCGCGGGCGAGGGCTGAGGTGTCAACTGATGTTACGGCGATCACGCAGTGATTTTGGCGGGCGGCATAGGCCAGAATCGCGGTGAGTTCGGTGGTTTCACCAGAATTGGAGAAAGCGAGGATCAGGTCGCCGGGGGCGACCATGCCGAGATCCCCATGTGCGGCTTCGGCAGGGTGCAGAAACAGCGACGGTGTGCCCGTGGAGGCGAGGGTCGCCTGAATTTTGCGGGCGATATGGCCGGATTTACCGATTCCGGTCACGATCAGGCGAGCGCTGCTCTCTGCGATACAGTTGACGGCCTCGCAGAACGCGATCCCGAGAGGGCCAGAGAGGGCTTGTTCGAGCGCTTCCAGTCCTTTGCGTTCGATCGAGACGGTCTGAAGAGCCGATTCCAGAGCGGTGCGGGAAAAGCCGGGCGACGGGCGGTGCATGATCAGCCGGACCGGGATTCAGGCGCGATGCGAGAAAATGTCGGATTCGTCATAGCCCAGCAGGTCGAGGCGACAGCGGGCCGGGAGGAAATCGTAGCAGGACTGCGCGAGGTCGCGTCGGTTTTCACGGATCAGCATGGCTTCGAGCTTATCCCACAATGCGTGAAGATGCAGCACGTCCGATGCGGCGTAGCGGAGCTGATCGGGGGTAAGGGTCTCGGCACCCCAGTCCGAACTCTGCTGGTGTTTGGAAATTTCAACGCCGAGCAGGTCCCGGCACAGATAGGCCAGGCCGTGTCGGTCGGTGAAGGTATAGACCAGCCGGGCCGCGATCTTGGTGCAGATGACCGACGGGATCGTGATATTGAAGGCGTTCTGCAGGACTGCAACGTCAAAGCGTGCGAAATGCATCAGCTTGGTGACGGAATCGTCGGTCAGGAGCGCCTTGAGGTTCGGGCAGTCATAGCCGCGGCCGCCCATGGAGACCGGTTTGATCTGCACGAGGTGGGCTTCGCCGTCGCCGGCTGAAAGCTGAACGAGGCAGAGACGGTCACGGTGGGGATTGAGACCCATGGTCTCGGTATCAATGGCAACGACAGGGCCAAGATCAAAGTCATCCGGCAGATCGCCGTCATGAAGATGGATGGCGTTCTGCGAACTCATTTGTCGTCACCAAATTTTTTTGATCACCAGAGGATCGAGGCGATTGATCGCCTGATCGTCTGTGGTGCCCAGAAGAAGACTCGAACTTCCACGTCCTTTCGGACACAGGTACCTGAAACCTGCGCGTCTACCAATTCCGCCATCTGGGCTCAGAAAGCACCGGGTTTTTCAGTTTCCTGAGGCATCCCGGCTCGGTGAAGAGGCGTTTACCCCTGCACGTACGGGGCGTCAACAGCCAAACTGAAAGAAAAGCGAAAATGCGTAGAAATTTTTCCGTGGACGGAACCGGTGGCGGAGCTGGAAATGACGCTGGAACGGGCCACGGCCCAAAGGTTGTGGCGGTTTTAGGCGGCGGAGGGTTTGTCGGGCGCGAACTTGTTGGCCGGCTCGTGGCCCTGGGGCATGTCGTGCGTGTGGGAAGCCGGAATCCCGAAGGCGATCAGGCACTGGCGCGGTTTCCGGGTGACGGACGTGTGGAATTTATCAAGGCATCCGTGAATGACGCGGCTTCGCTGGAGCGTGTGTTCGCCAGCGCGGATGTGGGGATCAACCTGGTGTCGATCATGTCGCCGGATGTGCGGGCGATGCATCGGGTCAATGTGGAGGGCGCGCGGCTGGCGGCGCTCATGGCGCGGCGTCAGGGAGTGGAGCAGTACCTGCACATGTCGGCCATTGGGGCGTCGCTGACGTCGCCGGGGAATTACGGGCGGAGCAAGGGGTTGGCTGAACGTGCGGTGCGGGAGGTTTTCCCGGAGGCGGCGTTGCTGCGACCGTCGGTAATTTTCGGGCCGCAGGACAGTTTCTTCAACATGTTCGCGCTGATTGCGAAGCTCTCGCCGGTTCTGCCGGTGTTGGCGCCCGAGACTCTGTTTCAACCGGTCTATGTAGGCGATGTGGCGCGGGCGATCATCGCGCTTGTGGAGCCGGGGCATGAGGGCATGACGGTTGAGGCGGGTGGGCCGGATGTTCTGAGTATGAAGGAGTTGATGGCGTTCGTTCTGGAAGCGTCTGGGCGCCGTCGAATTCTGTTGCGGGTGCCGGGATGGGTAGCGAAGCTGGAGGCGGGCATTCTTGAGGCGTTGCCGGGGCATCTGCTGACGCGCGATCAGGTTGCGATGATGGGCGTGGACAATGTGGTGCAGTCGGGAATGGCTGATCTTCAGGCGCTGGGGATCAGGCCTGCGGCGATGCGGAGTATCGTTCCGGACTATCTAAGGGGGAGTGTTTGTGAGAGCTGGAGGCGGTTTCGGAAATAAATGGTCCGTTTCGGTCCTAAAAATTTGTGTGAAAAATGGCTCATGGAGCGAATAGATGGGCCATTTCACGCGAAAGGTCAGTATCACTGACTGTTATTGGATAAAGTGACGGAATAGCTGCATTCTCACTCGCATGTTTGCAGGAGACACGACGCATGGCCGAACGGATGTTGCAGTTCGTCACCCACCCCCAGGTGCTTCCGGAGAAGCGCGACGCGCACGAACGCCGTCAGGACTTCGGGGAGATTTATCGTGGGTTCGCGCGCAGCCGGGCGGAAGAGCAGGCGTCGCGTTGCTCGCAGTGCGGGATTCCGTTCTGCTCCGTGCATTGTCCGCTGGGGAACAACATTCCCGACTGGCTGAAGCTGACGGCGGAAGACCGGCTTGAGGAAGCGTATGAGATGTCGTCTGCGACGAATACGTTTCCGGAGATCTGCGGGCGGATCTGTCCGCAGGACCGGCTGTGCGAAGGCAACTGCGTCATCAACAAAGGCTTTGAGAGCGTCACCATTGGCGCTGTTGAGCGGTTCATTACCGAAAATGCGTTCGAGCAGGGCTGGGTGAAGCCGGCGCTCCCGGATCGTGAACTCGGGCGCAGTGTCGGAATCGTGGGGTCGGGGCCTGCGGGGCTGGCCTGTGCGGAGCGGCTGCGGGCGCAGGGTTATGAGGTTCATGTCTATGAGCGTCAGGACCGTGTGGGCGGGCTCATGACGTACGGTATTCCGAGCTTCAAGCTGGAAAAGCATGTCATGGCGCGGCGTCACGCGCTGCTGGAGGCGCAGGGGATCGTGTTCCACCTCTCCACGCCGGTTGGTTCGGGCGAGGGCGAGACGGCGCTTGAGGATCTGCGGGCGCGGCATGATGCGGTATTTCTCGCAACAGGCGTGTATCGCTCGCGTGATGTGAAGGTGCCGGGAGCCGGGCTTGAGGGTATTGTCGATGCGATCGACTTCCTGACGGCATCCAACCGTCGGGGCTATGATGAGGATCCGGGCGAGGATGCGGCGCTTCATGCGAAGGGGCGTCGGGTCGTGGTGATTGGCGGTGGTGACACGGCCATGGACTGCGTGCGCACGTCGATCCGTCAGGGTGCCGAGCGTGTGACATGCGTTTACCGTCGGGACCGGGCGAATATGCCGGGGTCGCGACAGGAAGTTTACAATGCCGAGGAAGAAGGCGCGCATTTCGAATGGCTGGCCTCGCCGGAAGCGTTTCTGGGCGATGACAGCGTGTCGGGTGTACGGGTGCTGAAGATGCGTCTGGGTTCTCCGGATGCATCGGGGCGCCGGTCCATCGAGGGCACGGGGCAGCATGACGTGATCGAGGGCGATCTGGTCATCAAGGCTCTTGGCTTTGATCCCGAGGATCTGCCGGGGCAGTTCAATACGCCTGAGCTGGCTGTGACGCGCTGGGGCACGCTGACGGTGCCGCCGGGGGGCTTTGAGACGAGCCTGCCAGGTGTGTTCGCCGGGGGCGATATTGTGCGCGGAGCGAGCCTTGTTGTCTGGGCTATCAAGGACGGCCGGAATGCGGCCGATGCGATCCATCATCATCTGACTGAAACAGTAACCGGTTCTCTGGAGGCCGCGGAATGACACAGAATAACGATTTCATCCGCGAGTATGCCGAGAACGTCGAACGGCTGAAGGGGCTGTATGACCCGTCGCAGGAGCGCGATTCCTGTGGTGTGGGTCTGGTCGCGGCGCTGGACGGCAAGCCGTCGCGCAGTGTGGTTCAGGCGGGAATCGAGGCGCTGGGCAATATCTGGCATCGCGGTGCGGTGGATGCAGACGGCAAGACCGGCGATGGCGCGGGCATTCATGTGGAAATCCCGCAGGATTTCTTTGCCGAGGCGATCCATAACGGCTCCAGCGACGACACGATCGACGGGCGCATTGCGGTGGGCATGGTGTTCCTGCCCAAGACCGATCTGGGATCGCAGGAGCGCGGCCGTCAGATCATCGAGACGGAGATCCTGAACTTCGGTTACGGGATCTATGGCTGGCGTCAGGTGCCGATTGATACGGCATGCATTGGCGAGAAGGCCAACCAGACGCGGCCGGAAATCGAGCAGATCATGATCCGTAACCGGCTTGGCCGGTCCGAGGACGAGTTTGAGCGCGACCTGTACGTGTTGCGTCGGCGGATCGAGAAGCAGGCGACGGCGCAGCAGGTTGATCTGTATGTGTGTTCGATGTCTTGCCGCTCGGTAATCTACAAGGGCATGTTCCTGGCCGAGAACCTGACGGATTTTTATCCGGATCTGCTGGATGAACGGTTCGTGTCGCGGTTTGCGATCTATCATCAGCGATATTCGACCAACACGTTCCCGACCTGGAAGCTGGCCCAGCCGTTCCGCAAGGTGGCGCATAACGGCGAAATCAACACGATTTCGGGCAATACGAACTGGATGCGCTCGCATGAGACGCGGCTTGCACATCCGGAGCTGGACCCGTACATGGCGGATCTGAAGCCTGTGGTGCAGGCTGCCGGTTCGGATACGGCGGTTCTGGACAATGTGTTCGAGCTGCTGACCTTCGCCGGGCGGGATGCGCCGATGGCGAAGACGATGCTGGTGCCGGCCTCTGGCGGTGCGAATTCGGCGATGTCTGACGCGGCGCGGGCGCTGTTTCGGTACTGCAATGCGGTGATCGAGCCCTGGGATGGTCCGGCGGCGCTGTGTGCGACGGATGGGCGCTGGGTCGTGGCCGGGCTGGATCGCGCCGGGCTGCGCCCGTTGCGGTACAGCATCACGCAGGATGGTCTGCTCATCGTGGGCTCCGAGACGGGGATGGTCCGGGTGCCAGATGCGCGCGTCAAAAGCCGCGGGCGGCTTGGTCCGGGGCAGACGCTGGCGCTCGATCTGAAGGAAGGGCGGCTTTACCAGTCTGAAGAGCTGCTCGAGATGCTGGCCTCGCGTCAGGATTTCCAGGGCTGGGTGAAGCGCATCCGCGATATCGAGCCAATCGTGCGCGATGTTGTGGAGCCTGAGGCGCTGGACCCGGATGTGCTGCGGCGGCATCAGGTGGCGGTCAGTCTGACGCATGAGGAACTGGAGACCATTCTGCACCCGATGGTGGAGAATGCGGCCGAGGCTCTGGGCTCGATGGGTGATGATACGCCGCTTCAGGTCCTGTCGAAGATCTATCGCGGGTTGTCGCATTATTTCCGTCAGGGGTTCAGCCAGGTCACGAATCCGCCGATCGATTCCCTGCGTGAGACGCGGGTGATGAGCCTGATTACGCGGCTGGGCAATCTGGGGAACATCCTCGATCAGGCGCCGGAGCAGTGCGATCTGTTGCAGCTGCCGAGCCCTGTGCTCACGATTGGTGAGTTCGACGAGCTGCGGAAGGTCTGCGGCGAGAATGCTGGCGTGATCGACTGCACCTTTCCGGCTGAAGAGGGCGAGGAAGGTCTGCGAGCGGCGATTGCGTCCATCCGGGCGCAGGCTGAGGATCATGTTCGTGGCGGGTGCACGCATCTGTTCCTGACGGATGACAATACGGATGCGACGCGGGTTGCGATTCCGATGATCCTCGCCACCGCAGCCGTGCATATCCATCTGGTGCGCAATTCGCTGCGGACGTTTACGTCGCTGAACGTGCGGACGTCCGGGGCGATCGACGTTCATGCGATTGCCGTCACGATTGGTGTGGGTGCGACGACGGTGAATCCGGCTCTGGCGCAGTATTGCGTGGCGGACCGGCTGCGGCGCGGGCTGTTCGGCAAGATGTCGCTGCGTGAGGCGATGGAGCGGTATCGCAAGGCCGTGGATAAGGGTCTGTTGAAGATCATGTCCAAGTCGGGCATTTCGATCATTTCGGCCTATCGTGGCGGGTATAATTTCGAGGCAATCGGGCTGTCCCGTGCGCTGGTAGCAGAGTTCTTCCCGGGCATGCCGTCGCGGATTTCGGGGATTGGTCTGCCGGGAATTGCGCGGAACGTTCTTGGCGCACATGCGGCCGCGTGGAACCGGAAGGTCGAGGCGCTGCCGGTCGGCGGACGCTACAAGCTGCGGCGTCAGGGTGAGACGCATGCGTTCTCCGGCCAGCTGGTCCACATGCTCCAGAGTGCGGTGACGGCGAACAGCTTTACGCTATACCGGCGTTACGCGGATGCGGTGCGTCAGATGCCGCCGGTGGCGCTGCGGGATCTGCTGGATTTCAAGCCGCTTCATGCGCCGGTTCCGGTGGATGAAGTGGAGAGCATCACGCAGATCCGCCGTCGTCTGGTGGCACCGGGAATTTCGCTGGGCGCTCTGAGCCCCGAGGCGCATGAGACGCTGGCGATTGCCATGAACCGGATTGGTGCGAAATCCGATTCCGGTGAGGGTGGCGAGGATGCCGAGCGCTCCAAGCCGCGTCCGAACGGGGACAATGCGTCTTCGGCGATCAAGCAGGTGGCGTCCGGGCGTTTTGGTGTGACCGCGCAGTATCTGAATGACTGCCGCGAGATCGAGATCAAGATGGCGCAGGGTGCGAAGCCCGGCGAGGGTGGGCAGCTTCCGGGGTTCAAGGTGACGGAACTGATCGGGCGTCTGCGTCATGCGACGCCGGGGGTGACGCTGATTTCGCCGCCGCCGCATCACGACATCTATTCGATCGAAGATCTGGCGCAGCTCATTTACGATCTCAAGCAGATCAATCCGACGGCGACCGTCACGGTCAAGCTGGTGGCGCGGACGGGCATTGGCACGATTGCGGCCGGTGTTGCGAAAGCCAAAGCGGATGCGATCCTGATTTCCGGCCATTCGGGAGGGACGGGTGCGAGCCCGCAGTCTTCGATCCATTATGCGGGTCTGCCGTGGGAAATGGGGCTGTCGGAGGCGCATCAGGTGCTGATGCTGAACCGGCTGCGTCATCGTCTGGTGCTGCGGACGGATGGCGGCATCAAGACTGGCCGCGACGTTGTCATGGCGGCGATGCTGGGCGCGGAAGAGTTCGGCATTGGTACGGCCGCGCTCGTGGCGATGGGTTGCATCATGGTGCGCCAGTGCCACTCCAACACCTGTCCGGTGGGCGTGTGTGTGCAGGACGAGAAGCTGCGCGAGAAGTTCGGGGGATCGCCGGAGAAGGTCATCAACCTGTTCACGCTGATTGCGGAAGACATCCGGCATATTCTGGCGGATCTGGGCGTGCGGTCGCTTGAAGAGGTGATCGGACGGACGGATATGCTGCGTCAGGTGTCGCGTGGTGCGGATTATCTGGATGATTTGGATCTGAACTCCCTGCTGGTTCAGGCCGATCCGGGCGAGCATGCGCGTTACTGCACCCGTGAAGGGCGTAACGAAGTGCCGGAGACGCTGGACGGGCAGATCATCCCGGATGCGACCGCGCTGTTCGAGCGTCGGGAGAAGCTGCACCTGCATTACACCGTGCAGAACACCCATCGTGCGATCGGTACGCGGGTTTCGGGGCTGATCACGCGCAAATTCGGCATGAAGGAGCTTCCGGAAGGCCAGCTTACGCTGTCGCTGCGCGGGTCTGCCGGGCAGTCTCTGGGTGCGTTTGGTGTGCAGGGGCTCAAGATCGAAGTCGAGGGCGATGCCAACGACTATGTCGGCAAGGGGCTTTCGGGGGCGACGATCGTTGTCCGCAAGTCACCGGCGGCGCAGTGGGCGTCCGAGCAGAGCGCGATCATCGGCAATACGGTTCTGTACGGAGCGACGGCGGGGACGCTGTTTGCGGCCGGGCAGGCGGGTGAGCGCTTTGCAGTGCGAAACTCGGGTGCGACGGCGGTGGTCGAGGGCTGTGGCTCGAATGGCTGCGAATACATGACCGGCGGGACGGTTGTGATCCTTGGGGAGACGGGCGACAATTTTGGTGCCGGTTTCACGGGGGGCATGGCTTATGTGCTGGACGTGAAGGGGCGGTTCGAGGCGCAGATCAACCCCGATACGGTGATCTGGAGCCGTGTGCAGGCTGGCAGCCGCTGGGATCAGGAGCTTCGGGCGCTGGTTGAGCGGCATGTGGCGGAGACCGGCAGCACCTATGCCGAGGATCTGCTGCATTGCTGGGAGCGGACGCTGGAGCGCTTCTGGCACGTCGTGCCGCGCGATTATGCGCGGATCATCGGCTATGTTCAGGAAGATCTGTCCCAGCTTTCGGCCTGAGGCGCGTTATCCCTGCCTGGGGCGGAGTTTCAGGCAGGGGCGCTCCACGAGGCGCCATGACAGGATCGCGCCACCGATCGTGGTGAGGAGCGTGAAGATCACGGCATGTCTGCGGCCAAGGCCGTAGCGGGCCTGAAGGTCGCCAGCCATCATCACCAGCGGGAGATGGCACAGATAAAGCCCGTAGCTGTGGGTGCTGAGGCTGCGGACCGCCGGGCCGATCAGGGGCGGCAGGGTTCGCAGGCGCATCATCGCGGGCATGCAGAGCGCATAGCCGAAGCCCACGACATCGAAAATCGCCATAGTCTGAAAATGGTGTGTCCAGAGCGGGATGGGCAAAAGGTCTGCCAGCCATGTCGTCAGGACAATCCCCGTGCCGATGAGGGCCAGTGGGATGTGCAGGCGGGAAACGGTTTTCGCGTATCGGGTGAGGCACGCAGCAGTAATGCCCCATGCAATCGAGTCGAAACGGCAGGGAACGATCTTGCTGGTGACCTCGTCCCAGTTGACGTCTGCGGGCAGAGATAGCCGCCAGCAGAGCGGCACGATGAAGAAGGCTGCAAGCGTGCTTCCAAAGGCCAGGGCCGGTTTGACGCGGCAGGCGAGAAGGGTGAGCAGCAGGGCGGGGAAGGTGATGTAGAACCATTCCTCCACGCAGAGTGACCATGTGACGCCATACCAGTTCGAGACCATGGGCCAGCCGAGATTTTGCGTCAGGGTCAGGAACCATGGCAGGACGCGGCGGGCTTCGTCCCAGACCACGCCGTAGGGGCCGAAATAAGCGAGCGGGATCAGCAGGAAGAACAGCCAGACATAATAGGCCGGGAGGGTTCGCATCCATCGGCGGATAAGGAAAATGCCCCAGCCTTTCAGGGAGGTTCCGCGTTCCAGCAGGTCCAGCATGATCGTGCCGATCAGGAAGCCGCTGAGGACGAAGAACAGCATCACACCGTAGAAGCCCAGCACCGCAAGATGGAACGGGAGTGTGCGGTGCCACCAGTCCAGAAACAGGCTTCCGTCATGGCAGATCAGGACATCGAGAATGGCGACCGAACGCACCAGATCGGGGCCTACGATTCGCTCCCGAAGATTTTCAAAGGATGTCAGGCGCTCAGATGCCTGGGGGGGGTATTTATGCATGAAGTGGCGGAAGATCCGGGGTTGCGGGCTGTGTCGCGGTTGGGCGGCAGTTTTACACTACGGATTTGTCATCAACATCCCGTTTGACGGCGGGGATTGTGGCTCTAAGGTCAGGGTATGACCATGCTCTTTTCTGCCGCTGACGGCACGCCCAATTCGTCCTCCGGGGAGCAGATGCCGCCCCGCTGGGACCTCTCCGATCTCTATGCTTCGCCGGAAGATCCGGTGCTGGCGGCGGATTTTGATCGCTGGGCGGGGGAGGCGCGCCGTTTCTGTGAGACGTACAAAGGACGTCTGGGCGATCTGGGCGGGGCGGAACTCGCTGCGGCCTTCGCCGAATATGAGGCGATCGAGGAAGGTCTCGGGAAGATCGGGTCGTTCTCCAGCCTGGGCTTTGCTGCGCATACGACTGACCCGGTCTGGGGGCGGTTCGCGCAGGGTGTGCAGGAGCGGATGACGGAGGTGGCCTCCGACCTGATGTTCTTCACGCTGGAGCTGAACCGGATCGCGGACGAGGATCTGGCACAGATCTGCGAAGCGCCGGAAATGCGCAAATGGGATGCGTATCTGCGGGATCTGCGGATGTACCGGCCCTATCAGCTTTCTGATGAGGTCGAGCAGGTGCTGATGGACAAGTCGGTGACGGGGCGAAATGCCTGGAACCGGCTGTTCGATGAAACCATGGCGACGCTGAGTGTCACGATCGACGGTGAGGACAAGCCGCTGGGCGAGGCGTTCAATCTGCTGACAAATGCGGATCGTGCGAAGCGTGAGGCTGCGGCGCAGCAGATCAGTGCGGTTCTGGGTGAAAACTCGCGGCTGTTGACGATGATTACCAACACGCTCGCCAAGGACAAGGCGATCGGGGACAAGCTGCGGGGTTATCAGCGCCCGACGAGTTCGCGCAATCTGGCGAACATGGTTGAGGACGAGGTCGTTGATGCGCTGGTGGGCGCAGTGGATGAGGCCTATCCGCGACTGGCACACCGGTATTATGCGCTCAAGGCGAAGTGGCTCGGGCTTGAGAAGCTGGAGCACTGGGACCGCAATGCGCCGTTGCCGGGTGTCGAGGTGCGGAAGATCGACTGGGAGCAGGGCAAGGAGATTGTGCGCACGGCCTATGCCGGGTTTGATCCGGGTCTGGGCGAGATCGTGAACCGGTTCCTGACGCATCCTTGGATTGATGCGGCACCCGTGGCGGGCAAGTCTTCAGGGGCGTTCTCGCATTCCTGCGTGCCGTCAGTGCATCCCTACATCCTGATGAACTATCGCGGGCAGCCGCGGGATGTCATGACGCTGGCGCATGAGCTGGGACATGGCGTGCACCAGACGTTGGCCGGGAAAAAGCAGGGCTATCTGAACGCCGATACGCCGCTCACGCTGGCGGAGACGGCGTCGGTGTTTGGCGAGATGCTGACGTTCCAGTCATTGCTGGATGCGGAGAGCGATCCGAAGCGCCGTCGTCACATGCTGGCGGCGAAGGTCGAGGATATGCTGAACACGGTTGTCCGGCAGATCGCATTCTATCAGTTTGAAGTGAAGGTTCATGACGAGCGCGCGAAGGGCGAACTTTCGCCGGAGCGTCTGGGAGAAATCTGGCGTGAGGTCCAGGTGCGGAGTCTGGGGCCTGTGTTCCACTTCACACCGGATTATGACCTCTACTGGTCGTATATTCCGCATTTCGTGCATTCCCCGTTCTATGTTTATGCGTATGCTTTCGGGGACTGTCTGGTGAATGCGCTTTACGGTGTTTATCAGGAAAAGCCTGAGGGTTTTGCTGCGAAATACCGCACCATGCTCGAAGCGGGCGGAACGCTGCGACACAAGGAACTGCTCGCGCCGTTCGGACTTGATGCGACAGATCCGAGTTTCTGGCGTAAAGGACTGGATGTGATCTCGGGGCTGATTGATCAGCTCGAGCAGGAGGACTGAGGAGCATCATGGCGAGGGATCTCGACAACACCGGCCTTATGGGGGAACTGCGTCGCATGGCGCGGACTTCCGGCGCGGTCGGCGGTATTGCGGCGCGGATGGCGGGCAACCGTCTGGGCTTCAAGACGGACAAGGGCGTTCATGCAGAGGGCCTGAAGTCGGCGTTGGGAAACCTCAAGGGCCCGCTGATGAAGGCGGCCCAGCTTCTCTCCACTATCCCGGGTGCGCTTCCGGATGAATATGCGGAAGAACTGGCGCATCTGCAGTCCAACGCGCCGCCGATGGGCTGGAGCTTTGTGCGCCGTCGGATGCAGGCGGAGCTTGGGGCGGGGTGGGAAAAGCATTTCCGCTCCTTCAGCCATGAAGCCGTGGCGGCAGCGTCGCTCGGACAGGTGCACCGGGCGCGTCTGGTCGATGGGCGCGAGGTGGCGTGCAAATTGCAGTATCCGGATATGCAGGCTGCTGTGGATTCGGATCTGCGGCAGTTCCGGGCGGCTTTGGGCATTTACAAGCAGTTCGAGACGACGATCCGGCAGGATGAGGTTTATACAGAACTCGCGGACCGACTGCGCGAAGAGCTGGATTACCGGCGGGAAGCGAGCCATTTGCGGCTGTATCGGGACATGCTTTCCGAGACGCCCGAGGTGACGGTTCCGGCGCCGGTGGAGGAACTGTCCACCGGACGGCTGCTGACGATGGATTGGGTGAGCGGCCGAAGCATGCGGGTCGTTCTGGGCGAAAACCTGCGGCTGGAAGATCGCAACGCGATGGCCACGGCACTGTTCAAGGCCTGGTACACGCCGGTCTATCGCTATGGTGTCATTCACGGTGATCCGCATATGGGCAACTTCACCGTGCGGGACGACTATGGTCTGAACCTGCTGGATTTCGGAGCTGTGCGGATCTTCTCGCCGCGTTTTGTGGAGGGGATCATTGATCTGTTCACGGCCCTGCGTGAGAACAACGAGGAAATGGCCTTCCATGCCTACAGCAAGTGGGGCTTCGTCGGAATCTCGCGTGAGACGGCGGGTATTCTGAATGAATGGGCACGCTTCTTCTATCGTCCGCTGATGACGGACCGGGTTTGCTCCATGCAGGAGAGCAACGATCCGGCGGAAGCGCGCCAGGTTCTGGAGAAGGTATATGACGGGCTCAAGCGCACGGGCGGTGTGAAACTGCCGCGTGAGTTTGTGCTGATGGACCGCTCCGCGATCGGACTGGGCAGCGCGTTCCTGCGCCTGGAGGCGCGGCTGAACTGGCACAATATGTTCGAGGAACTGATCGAGGGCTTCGATGTGAATGTGCTGGCAGCACGGCAGAAAGAGGCTCTGGCGAAGGCGAAGGTGCCCCCGGCGCTGTCTTCGCTCTGAGACAAAACGGCCCACCTTCCTGCTGTTCAGATGGTGCTGAGGAGCAGGCTGGTTTCTGAGTTGAGAATGCCATCCGTCATGCGGACGTCGCGCAGAACGCGGTCGAAGTTCTGAAGTGTGTCTGTGCGGATTTCGGCGATCAGGTCCCACGCGCCGTTCGTCGTGTGAAGGGCGTGAAGCTCGGGGATGGCGCGCAGGGAGCGGATAACCGCCGTCGTGGATTTTCCAGCGACTTCGATCAGCATGATGGCGCGGATTTCGTCGTGATGTTCGCGCGCTCGGACTGTGAAGCCCAGAATGGCACCACTTTGCAGCAGGCGATCCAGCCGTGATTGTATGGTCGCGCGGGACACGCCCGCGATAGTGGCGAGTTTTGCGACGGGCGCGCGGCCATCTTCACGCAGGACGGCAATCAGTTTGCGGTCGAGATCATCGAAAATATGCATCTGACATTATGATATTTCAGAATTGACGATCTGTCATAAGAATCCTGAAAGACTGTACAGATTGTGCATTCAAACCGCTTATTCGTGACGGCACCATTTTCCTGTAGCAGCAAGCAGGAGAGATCATGGTCCAGTATGTCGGTGTCGGGAACCTCATCAGTCTGGTGCGTGCGGTCGGGGTAGAAACCTTTTTGAGCGAACTTGCCGGGTTTATCGAAAACGATTTCCGGCGCTGGCCGGAATTTGACAAGACGCCGCGTGTGGCCAGCCATTCTGCCGAAGGCGTGATCGAACTGATGCCGACCGCTGATGCTGCGCTTTATGGCTTCAAATACGTCAACGGGCATCCCGGAAATACGCGGCAGGGTCTCCAGACCGTGACGGCATTCGGGGTGCTGTCGGATGTGGCGTCGGGGTATCCCCTGCTGCTGTCGGAAATGACGCTGTTGACGGCCCTGCGGACTGCGGCGACGTCTGCGCTGGCTGCGCGCTATCTTGCACGGCCCGACAGCAGAGTGATGGCGATGATCGGACTGGGCGCGCAATCCGAGTTTCAGGCGACGGCGTTCAGGGTGCTGCTGGGGATCACACATGTGCGGGTGTATGATGTCGATCCGGCTGCAGCTGAAAAATTCTGCCATAACATGGCGGAAAGCGGGCTGGAAATTCTGGTGGCGCGGAGCAGTCAGGAGGCGGTGCTGGGCGCAGATGTGATTACCACCGTGACGGCCGACAAGCTGAAGGCGACCATCCTGTCAGACAACATGATTGGCGCCGGTGTTCATATCAACGCCGTGGGAGGCGACTGTCCTGGCAAGACGGAGCTTCAGGCAGATATTCTCAGGCGCGGGCGTGTTTTCGTGGAATATCCTGAACAGACGCGCATCGAAGGCGAGATCCAGCAGATGCCGGAAGATTTTCCGGTGACGGAGCTGTGGCAGGTCATCACCGGAGAGGCGGAGGGGCGCCGGTCTGGTCAGGAGATCACGATTTTTGATTCGGTCGGCTTTGCTACGGAAGATTTTTCGGCGCTGCGATATTTGCGCGACAAGGTTCAGGGAACCGGATTCTATACGGAGATCGACCTTGTGGCCGAACCGGAAGATCCCCGGAACCTGTTTGGTCTTTTGCAGCAAAACTGAATTTTTCTGGTCCATGGGAATACAGTGATGACGTCTTTCTCAATTCAGGCCCCCAGAGCGGTTGTCATGATCCGGCCGCATCATTTCCACCCCAATCCGGAGACGGAAGGGGACAATCTGTTCCAGACCCGTGATGGCACCCGGACGGGTGTAGAGATTGCGGAGCAGGCTTATGCCGAGGTCAGCCGGGCTGCGGAGAGCCTCGAAAAGGCGGGGGTTCAGGTTCATCTGTTTGAGGATGAGGGCCGGGATACGCCTGATTCCGTGTTCCCGAACAACTGGTTCTCGACGCATGCGGGCGGTCACGTCGCCATTTATCCGATGTTTTCACCGAACCGGCGGCGGGAGCGGCGTTCAGATGTGATTGAGATGCTGAAACAGCAGTATCGCGTTCAGGATGTCATTGATTATTCAGGGCTGGAGCAGGATGGCCTGTCGCTGGAAGGAACGGGGGCCATGGTTCTCGATCATATCAGCCGGATTGCGTATGCGGCGAAGTCCAACCGGACCAACGAAGTGGCCATGGAGCGCTTTTGCACGCATTTCAATTTCGAGCCGATCGTTTTCGATGCCGCAGATGAGGGCGGACGACTCATTTACCACACCAATGTCCTGATGTGTGTGGGAACGGAGTTTGCGCTGATCGGCCTGGAGACGATCGGTAATCCCGTCCGCCGTCGGGAGGTGCATGACAGGCTTGCAGAGAATGGTCGGGAGATCGTTGATCTTTCTTTTGGGCAGATCAACGATTTTGCAGGAAATGCTCTGGAGCTTTCGGGCGCCGGAGGGCGCGTTCTGGCGTTGTCACGCCGCGCCCTGACGGCGCTCCGGCCACAGCAGATCCGGGCGATCGAACGTTCGGCCACGCTTCTGCCGCTCGACGTACCGACCATTGAACTGGCCGGTGGGTCTGTGCGCTGCATGATGGCGGGCATTCATTTGACCCGGCGCCCCTGAGGGAAGGGTCTTGAGGAAAATCAGAAGATTTCCTTGATGAGATCGTTGCCGATGCTGAATCCGGCACCGGCTTCGACAGAGCGGGCGAAGCCGGAATTGAGAATGTTCGAGATGAAGTTGTTGTCGGGCACGGACTGCACCGGCTGGACGGGGATCTGCTGCGTCGGAGCCTGATAGGGGTTTTGTGTGCCGTAATCGGGCTGCGCGTTGGCGAGGGCCGCGTGGAGCTGTTGCAGGAGGTTCGTGACCTGCTGCTGTTCAGCCTGAAAGGCGAGAGCGAGTTCGCGCAGGTCGAGAGACCATTCGCGGGCCTGCATGTCACCGGTCTGGGCAGCAGCCTGCATCTTGGAGCCGAGAGCCTGAAGCGCCTGCGCGGATTGCTGGGCCTGCTGCTGGAGCTGGGTGTAGGTCTGCTCGATCGTCTGGACGTCCATGACGGTTTTTCCTTCAAAGAGACATGGCTGTTGATACCGCCGGGCTGCGAGTCTCTCCATCCCTTTCAGCAATAAAATGTCATAAAGATACGCAGGCGGAATGCTGTCCGTCCGGATGTGTGTGCAGATGCCTCTTGCCCTGTGTCACGGGGTTTCCCATCTTGCGATGATGGCCACAAAACCGACCTCTTCCGTGCGCAATGCCGCATCCATGCCCCTGACGCAGTTTCTTCCCGAGAGGCAGCCCGTCAAACCCAAGACGCGTAAACTCGTCGTCAAGTCGGACTATGATCCGGCGGGCGATCAGCCGACAGCGATTGCGGAGCTTGTGCAGGGCGTTGAGGGCGGCGAGCGGGATCAGGTTCTGCTGGGCGTTACGGGGTCTGGCAAGACGTTCAGCATGGCGAAGGTGATCGAGGCAACGCAGAAGCCGACGCTTATCCTCGCGCCAAACAAGACGCTGGCGGCGCAGCTTTACGGGGAGATGAAGCAGTTCTTTCCGGATAATGCGGTCGAGTATTTCGTGTCCTACTACGATTACTACCAGCCGGAGGCTTACGTGCCACGGTCGGACACGTATATTGAGAAGGACAGCCAGATCAACGAGCAGATTGACCGGATGCGCCATGCCGCCACACAGGCGCTGCTGGAGCGTAATGACGTCATCATCGTTGCATCCGTCTCCTGCATTTACGGTATCGGGTCGGTCGAGACATATTCGAAAATGGTGGTGCGGCTTGAGGTCGGGGGGTCCATTGACCGCGAACGGCTGATCAAGGCGCTGGTGGAGTTGCAGTACCGGCGCAATGACGCGGCGTTCGAGCGCGGGACGTTCCGGGTGCGGGGGGAGCAGATCGACATCTTCCCGGTGCAGAACGAGGACCGGGCTTGGCGTGTGTCGCTGTTTGGCGATGAGATCGACCAGATCGTGGAGTTTGATCCGCTGACGGGAAACAAGACGGCGGATCTGGCGGAAATCAGCGTCTATGCGAACTCGCATTACGTGACGCCGCGTCCCACGCTCAATCAGGCGATGATCGGGATCAAGAACGAACTTCGCGGGCGGCTGACGCAGTTCACGGAAGACGGAAAGCTGTTGGAAGCGGAGCGTCTGTCGCAGCGGACCACGTTCGATCTGGAAATGATCGAGACGACGGGGGCGTGCAAGGGGATCGAGAACTACTCGCGCTATCTGTCGGGGCGTGGCCCCGGTGATCCGCCGCCGACGTTGTTTGAATATCTGCCGGAAGATGCGCTGCTGATCGTCGATGAAAGTCATGTCACGGTGCCGCAGATTGGCGGAATGGAGCGTGGGGACAGGGCACGGAAAAGTGTGCTGTCGGATTACGGGTTCCGTTTGCCGTCCTGCATCGACAACCGTCCGCTGGCGTTCGGGGAGTGGAATGCGTTTCGGCCGCAGTCGATCTTTGTCTCCGCGACGCCTGGCCCTTGGGAAATGGAGCAGACCGGCGGTGTGTTTGCCGAGCAGATCATTCGTCCGACGGGGCTGATTGATCCGGTGACGGATGTGCGTCCGGTTGAGGGGCAGGTGGATGATCTGCTGCACGAATGTCGGGATGCGATCAGCAAGGGCGGCCGTGTGCTGGTCACGACGCTGACCAAGCGGATGGCCGAGGATCTGACGGATTATCTGGGCGAAGCGGGCGTCAAAGTCCGGTATCTGCACTCGGATGTGGATACGCTGGAGCGGATTGAAATCATCCGCGATCTGCGACTTGGGGCCTTCGATGTGCTGGTGGGAATCAACCTGCTGCGTGAGGGGCTGGATATTCCGGAATGTTCGGTCGTGGCCATTCTCGATGCGGACAAGGAAGGGTTCCTCCGGTCCAAGACTTCGCTGATCCAGACGATCGGGCGTGCGGCGCGTAACGTCGATGGGCGTGTGCTGCTTTATGCGGACAAGATGACGGACAGCCTGAAATACGCAATCGAGGAGACGGCGCGACGTCGGGCCAAGCAGACGGAATGGAACGAGGCGCACGGGATTACGCCGATGACGGTGCGCTCGAAGATTGGCGATGCGCTGTCGTCGGTGTTCGAGCAGGATTATGTGACCGTGGCGCCGGATGGCTCTGGCGATACGGAACAGTTCGTCGGCAAATCGTTGCCTGCTACGATTCAGGATCTGGAAAAGCGGATGCGGGAGGCCGCGGCCAATCTGGACTTCGAGCAGGCAGCCCGGTTGCGTGACGAGGTCAAGCGCCTGGAAGCTATTGATATGGGGCTTGAGCCGCCGCCGATTGCCAACTCGACCGCTGGAAGACCTGGTGCGCGTAAGGCTCCGAAGACGCCTGTGCCTTTGGGGCCGGGTGGGGGCGGGTATGATCCGGCCAAGAAGAAACGCGGACGGGGAGGCCGCTGAGATGGCTGAAAAGACGCCGCTTTCGTATTATCTGTCGCCGAAAGGTGCGGCGGTGATGCGCGCTGAACTGAAGGAACTCGCGCAGAAGGAACGGCCGCGCATTGTGGAGATCGTGTCCTGGGCGGCGAGTAATGGGGACCGTTCGGAGAACGCGGATTATCAGTATGGCAAACGCAGGCTGCGGGAAATCGACCGGCGGATGCGGTTTCTGGGCAAGCGTCTGGAAAATGCGGTGATCGTCGATCCCGCCGGTCAGACGACGCGGGACCGCGTGTTTTTTGGCGCGACCGTGACATATGTGGACGAGGATGACGTCGAGCATACGGTGACGATCCTTGGCGTGGACGAGTCCGATCTGGCGCGCGGCGAGGTCAGTCTGGTCTCGCCGGTGGCGCGGGCACTAATGCGGACGCGCGTGGGCGATGTTGCGATGTTGCAGACGCCGCGCGGGCCGGTTGAGATCGAGATTTTGAAGATTGTCTATCCCATGGCGGTGGCGGCGGCTTGATTGCTCATGGCAGGAGCGTGCGGTCGCGCAGGCGTTCGGCTGTTTCCCAGAGTGCCGTGCGGTTGGAGTCCCAGGTCAGGTGCTGGCGGGCGTCTTCGTAAGAAAACCAGCCACAGGTCGTGTGTTCGGCAGAGAGAGACAGGGTTTGACCCGTGGCGTCGGCTGCGAAGCAGTGTTCCGGGATAGCGTAGAGCAGCGGCGACCATTCGGAGCGGGCTGCAAAATGGCTGACCGGGATGGTGGCGCTGGCCTGTAGCGGAAAAAGGGGTGTGTCGGCCGAGAGGCCGCTTTCTTCCTGCATTTCGCGTCTGGCGGCTTGCAGGGGTGTTTCGCCGTCGTCACCGCCGCCTGCGATGGGTTGCCAGTCCCCGGAATCGCTGCGGCGGAAGAGGGCGTATTCGGTGCCGCGATCGGTTTTGCGGAACGGCAGGACGAGAACCTGAAACGGAGCGCGACGTGGGGTAGTCATTTAAGAAACTCCGGGGTGCGGGATTTTGAAAAACCGTGTCATGCGGTTACAGAGGACTGGACCACTCCCCTTTCTCCCTGCCGGAGTTTTCCGATGTCCCGTTCTCTTCGTGTTGCTGTTCAGATGGACCCGCTGGAGTACGTCAATATTGATGGCGACTCCACGTTTGCGATGATGCTCGAAGCGCAGGCGCGCGGCTATGAGCTGTGGGTCTATCCGGTGACGACGCTGAGCCTTGTCGAAGGGCAGGGTCAGGGTGGCCGTGTGCAGGCACGAGCGCGACGGGTCGAGGTGCGGCGCGAGCGTGGCAATCACGCGACGTTTGGCGAAGAGCAGGTGCTGGATCTGGGGCAGACGGATGTGATCCTGATGCGTCAGGATCCGCCGTTCGACATGGGATATATCACGGCGACGCATATGCTTGAGCACGTGCATGGTGTGGGCGAAGGTCGCTCGCTGGTGGTGAACGATCCGGTGGCTGTGCGCAATGCGCCGGAAAAGCTTCTGGTGACGCATTTTCCGCATCTGATGCCGCCTACACTTGTGACGTGGGATACGCGCGAAATTCTGGCGTTCCGTGAGAAGTATCAGGACATTATCGTCAAGCCGCTGTTCGGCAATGGCGGTGCGGGGATTTTCCGGATCAAGCCGGATGATGAGAATCTGGGGGCGCTGCTGGAGATGCACTTCGCACGTTCGCGTGAGCCGCTCATGATTCAGCGTTATGAGCCGGCCGTGCGTCAGGGCGACAAGCGCATCATTCTGGTGGATGGCGAGGCCATCGGTGCGATTAACCGGGTGCCGGCAACGGGAGAAGCGCGCTCGAACATGCATGTTGGCGGCAGGGCCATGAGCGTCGAACTGACGGCGCGTGATCGAGAGATCTGTGAGGCGATCGGGCCCTATCTGCGCGAACATGGCCTGATTTTCACCGGGATCGACGTGATCGGGAACTGGCTGACGGAAATCAACGTCACGTCACCAACAGGTTTGCAGGAACTGGATCGTTTTGACGGAATCAACAGTGCGGGGCTGATCTGGGATGCGATCGAAAGACGCGTTCTGGCTTGAAGGAAAGTTGGAATGGGCTGCCCGAAAGGGCGGCCTGTCAGGGCGTATCCTCGTCTGAAGAAGGCATGTGGGCGAAGGATGTCCGGGGTTCATCCGGAGCAAGTTCTTTGATTTCGGGAGTGCTTTCCCGGCCGAAACGATTACCGAACCAGTCCTGAAGAGGTATGCGGAAATACAGGAAATAGACGGCGCCCCAGGCGCCCAAAGTGACCGCAACAAGGAAATAGATCAGCACGTTTGTTCTCCTGAGCCCGTTTTGAGGCATGGGTTTGAAACGTCATGCACACTGCGTGTCTTGCCAGATGCCTATCGGGGAGGGCAAGAAGGTGCGAATTGAACATGTTCCGGATAGCTCTGGCCTGTGAAGGCCGGGCGGACAAAGAAGGTCGCATATCACAATGTCCTCAACCCTTTCCCCGCGTTCGGCACTGGACGCGGAAGCCGTCAAAACGGCTTATCGTCGTTGGGCCCGTGTTTATGATACTGTTTTTGGCGGTATCTCGGGTTACGGGCGCAAGAGAGCAGTGGCTGCAGTCAATGCCCTGCCAGGAGAAAGGGTTCTGGAGGTCGGTGTCGGGACGGGGCTGGCCCTGCCGGCTTATTCCCAGAGCAAGCGCATCACGGGAATCGATCTTTCCGAAGACATGCTGGAGCGTGCACGGATGCGGGTGCTTCAGGAGCATCTGACGAACGTGGACGATCTGCTGGAAATGGATGCGGAAGCCACGACGTTCGAAGACGACAGTTTCGACATTGCGGTGGCGATGTTTGTGGCCTCTGTTGTTCCGCATCCTGACCGCCTGCTGGCCGAGCTCAAGCGTGTTGTGAAACCGGGTGGACATATCCTGTTCGTCAATCATTTTCTGGCAACCGGTGGCGTGCGTCTGTCTGTTGAGCGTGGAATGGCGCGGGCATCGCGTTCGCTGGGCTGGCATCCGGATTTCGCCATTGAGTCGCTTCTGCCGCCGGAAGATCTGCGTCGTGCCACGCTGACGCCGGTTCCACCTGCAGGGCTGTTTACACTCGTGACATTGCCGCAATGCGAGAGTAAAAGCGACGCAGCAGCCCTGGTCGCCTGATCGGCGTTTGGTTCCGCACGTGTGTCGGCGCCGAGTATTCCGACGCTCGCTGCGGTATTCCTAGTTCAGGGACCGACTACGCGATCATGACTTATCAGGCCGTCGATACTGCTCCGGATACTGCCTCGGCCCGCTCCGGCCGCCGAGTCGGAACATCCTTCATTCTGCTGGCTCTGTTTGCGGGCCTGCTGGGTGGGTCGCTGGCCCTGCCAATTCTTCAGACACACCCCACGAGCGGGCAGGCCTTCTGCCACGGTATTCTCATGACGTTCTTCGTCATGTGTCCTGCGGCGCTTGGTGGTTTCGGGCAGTGGCTTCTGCCAGTCGCGCTCGGGACCGACCGGACGGTGCTCCGGGGGCTGACACTGGCCGGTTTCGGTTTTCTGTCAGCTGGTGTGGTTCTGTTACCGGTTCTGCCATTTGTAGCACTGCTGCTCTGGTCGGTTGGTATTCTGGCGGTAGCGATTGATGTTATCACTACCTGTCTTGAAGGGCGCACCTGCCGCTTCCGGGACATGCCGCCGCTGGCCTGGTCGCTTTTGGCCACAGCGTGCAGCGTTGTGCTGGTCGCGCCTGTTCTGGCTGCTGTCGTTACGCGCGGCATGATGGACGGACTGACCACCAACGCCCTGATTGAGACGCTCCATCTGCCTGAAATGGCACTGATGCTGACCCCGGCACTCGGGCTGGTCACGTCGGCGCTGCTCTCGCGTACGGTTCGTGGCGGAATGTCTTGGACGGTTGCGCCTTATGTGTTCGGTGTGATGGGGATTGGCGGACCTCTGTTCTGGATGGACGGGCTGTATGGCTCTCTGGCGTCCGGAGTGGGGGCCAGCCTTGTCCTGATGACGCAGATCGTGCCGTCAGTGGTGCTGATTGGAGCGCTGTGCCGGGATGTGTGGCAGCAGAAGCGCGATCTGGATGGCGCCGCGCTGTGGGCGATTGGCAGCATTCTTCTCTTCGCTGCGGGTTGGCTGTCTGATGGGTTGCCCGGGCATTCCGGCGATCATACGGCCGTGGCGTTTGGCGGGATCATGGCGTTGTGTGGCGGGTTTTATGCCTGGGTCGAGAGGCTTCTCCCCGGTCGTGTTCCTGCTTTGCTGAGCCGGGTCCATGCGGGTCTCATGCTGGTGGGGGCGTTCTGTTCGATCGTACCGGGCGTGATGATCTATGGTGAGATTCTGATGGGTGTCAGCCTGTTGGCCTTTGGTCTGGTGGGGCTGTTTCTGTTGAGGGAGACCGGGCGTGCCCGGGTCTCGGCATGAGCGATACGGCGACACCTCTGGCCCCTTCGGGGGTTTTTTCCATTCCGGGGAAGGATGGTGATCCCTCCCTGCGTGAATGGTTGGCGCTTCTCAAGCCGCGCGTGATTTCGCTGGTGGTGTTTACGGGCGCTGCGGGTATGGCCGTGGCGCCGCGCTGGCCGTCCATTCCCATCGGGCTGATTACCATTCTGTGCATCTGCATCGGGGCTGGTGCCGCTGGTGCGATCAACATGTGGTATGACCGCGACATTGACGCGATTATGAAGCGGACGGTCGTACGCCCCATCCCCGACGGTCGGATGCCGGAGCAGGCGGCACTGGTTTATGGTGTCGTGCTCTCGGCTCTGTCCGTGGTTGTGCTGTGGCTGGCGACGAATGCGCTGGCGGCCGGGATCTTGGCGTTCTCGATTTTCTTCTACAGCGTCATTTACACGATGTGGCTCAAGCGAAGCACGCCGCAGAACATCGTGATTGGTGGGGCTGCGGGGGCGTTTCCGCCGATGATCGGCTGGGCTGCAACCATGAATTCCATGGACGTGCTGCCGGTGGCGATGTTTGCGATCGTGTTCCTGTGGACGCCGCCGCATTTCTGGTCCCTGTCGCTCTATGCGTGCAAGGATTACGGCAAGGCGGGCATACCGATGCTGCCGGTCGTGAAGGGTGCACGCCATACGCGCTGGCAGATCCTGATCTACACGTTCATTCTTGCGGCAGTGTCGCTGGTGCCGAGCTTCGTGCATGAAGTCGGGCTGACCTATACGGTTGTGACCAGCCTGCTGGATCTGGGCTTCATTCTGTGTGCGTTCCGGGTTCTGACGGACCAGCAGGATGCGGAAGGGGTGAGCCTGACGAAGGACAAGCCGGCGCGGTTCGCGTTCCGCTATTCGCTCGCTTATCTGTTCCTGCTGTTCTGCGGGCTTCTGGTTGACCGGGTGCTGATCGGATGAGCATGACCACTGATATTGATCTGGCCCGTAAACGGCGACTGAGTCGGATTACGGGGATTGTTGGCGGCGTGGTGCTGCTGGCCGTCATCTTTTATGTAATTACTCTGACGCGGCTTTAAGAAGCGTTCAGGCAATAAAAAAGGCCCGGGGGTTTCCCGGGCCTTTTTCTGTTTTGGGGTTTGTCAGCCAGCCTGCTGGATGGCGGAGAGGATCCAGTTGCCGCGGCCATCGGCGCGGACGAAGGTCCAGAGTTCGGTTACGGTGACGGGCTCGGTGGAACTGCCGTCGATGACGTTGCCCATGGAGTCCGTGGTGACGTCCGTCATGGAGTAGCGCATGGCGACGGTTGCGTAAGTGAGGTTACCTTCGCGCCAGGCTTCGGAGAGGTCTCCGCGCTGGAACTGGACGTTGGACACGATGTTCCGTGCGCCACGGCTCGCCAGATCGGAAAGCTGGGCGTTGAAATAGCCCGTCATTTCCGGAGTGGCCATGTTGGAGAGCGCGCGCATGTTCTGTGCGCTCCAGGCGGCCTGGATGTCGAGCAGGAGCCTCTGGAAGCTCGTGTAGTCGTCGTTGGTAAGCGTCACGGGGGTGCTGCCGCCATTATTGCCGAAAGGCGGTGCCGCGCCAGCAGATGACGGCATGCCCATCGGGCTTCCGCTCATCTGGTTCTGGCGGCGGTTGCCGAACATACGAAGCACGAACGCGATCAGGCCACCGATGATAAGGACCTGAAACAGGAAGCCAAAGAAGGACGTGCCGCCTGTCATGCCACCCATCATGCCGTGACCGCTCAGCAGACCGAAGAGGCCCGCGCCCAGAAAGCCACCTGCGAAGCCGCTCAGGAACGGATGGCGGACAGGGTAGGAGGGCCTGTATGCCGGAGCGCCGTAACCGGGCATAGGACGGGCCGGAGAGGCATAGCCGGGTGCGCCGTAATTGGGCGAGGGACGCGGGGTGGCCGACTGGTCCATCGGGCGGGCCCAGCCGGGCGTGATGGAGGTGCGCGGGGGCGCGCTCCAGGTGTGGGAGCCACGGCTTCCGATGGAGCTGCCGCCGCCTGGCCGTGCATCTGCGGTTCCGAGGACGCAGAGAAAGGCAAAGGCGATCGGGAGAAGTCGAAAATTACGCATCAAAGTCCTGCAATGTTCATGCCGTCGATCCGGATACTCGGAGCATTAACGCTCTGCCGGAACATTAGATCACTGCCCGGAACCATGCGGGCAAACATGTCTTTCAGGTTGCCTGCCACCGTGAGTTCGGCGACGGGTTCGGCGATTTCGCCGTTGCGGATCATGAAGCCCGAAGCGCCACGGCTGTAATCGCCGGTCAGCATGTTGACCGACGAGCCCATGAGCTCGGTGATCAGGATCCCTTCACTAATATCGGAACGCAGGGCCTCGGAAGAAAGGGTTCCGGCTGCAAGATGAAGGTTTGTCACACTCGGGGAAGGCGGCGAGGCGACGCCGCGGCTGGCGCGGCCGTTCGTGGGCATGTTGAGCTGGCGGCCGCTGCGGGAGTCGAGCAGCCAAGTCTGGAGGACGCCGTTTGCGATCAGATCCAGCGGAAGAGCGGCACAGCCTTCGGCGTCGAAGGGGCGGGATGCCGCGCCCCGGATGCGGCGCGGATCGTCATGCACGGTCAGGCCCGAGGAGAGGATCTGTTTGCCAAGACTGTCCTTGAGGAAAGATGTGCCCCGTGCGATGGCCGCACCGTTGATGGCGCCGACCAGATGGCCGAGCAGAGATGCGGAGACGCGCGGGTCATAAATGACGCTGTACGTGCCGGTGCGGGGGCGGCCGGGATTGATGCGTGCCAGCACCCGCTCGGCGGCTTCACGACCGATAATGTCGGCGCTTTCGAGGTCTTCGAGATGCACGGCGCTGCGATAGGCGTAGTCGCGCTGCATCGTGGCACCTTCGCCGGCGAGGACGCTGGCGCTGGTGGAGTGTGCGGTACGGCTGTAGGCGCCGAAGAAGCCTGCCGAGGTGCCGAGTGCGACCGAGGTGCGGCCGTGACCGGCGGAGGCGCCGTTGGTGTTGGTGATGCCTTCAAAGGACAGGGCGGTATCCTCGGCTTCGCGGGCGCGGGCGAGCAGGTCGTCCATGCTTGGGACGGAGCTGCATTCGATGTCCAGTCCGGCGGCGTCGAAACGGCCCTGAAGGGCGGATTCGGCCAGGCCGGCATACTGGTCTTCGGGGATGACGAGAGCCATGGCGCAGGCCTGTTCGGCCAGACGGTCGAATTCGGCTTCGTTCAGAACGCTGGTCGAAACCGTCGCTGCGCGTTTGCCGCGAAAGACGCGCAGGCCGAGGGCGACGCTCTCGGAGCGCTCGATACCTTCGGGGACGCCTTTGCGGACGAGTGCGGATTCGGACTCGTCGCGGACGAGAATGGCGTCCGCGTGGTCCGCGCCATGGCGGCGGGCGGCGGCGAGGAGGGCTTCGACGGGCGTTGTGGTCATGCGGCGAGCCTTGCTGTGATGTCCTCCAGGGAGGGCATGTTGCCGACGGGGCCGATGGCGGTGAAGGTCGGCGTGCCGGAGAAAATGGTGCGGGCGACGCGCAGGATGTCGTCTTCCGTCACCGCATCAATCTTGCCGACCGTTTCGGCCGTGGGGATCGGGCGGTTATGGACCTGGATCTGGCGGGCGAGCTGTTCGCAGCGGCTGCCGGTGCTTTCCAGCGACATCAGGAGTGAGGATTTGAGCTGGGCGCGGGCGCGGGAGAGTTCCGCTTCGCTCAGGCCATCCTGAAGGCGCTTGAGTTCGTCGATCATGACGGGGACGAGTTCGGCAGCTTGCTCCTCGCCTGTGCCAGCATAGAGGCCGAACAGGCCGCTGTCGCTGAAGGGGGAGGCGAAGGAATAGACGCTGTAGACCAGACCGCGGCGCTCACGGATTTCCTGGAACAGGCGCGAAGACATGCCGCCGCCGAGGAGCGTCGAGAGAATCATGACCGCGTAATGGTCGGGATGCATGTAGCTGACGGACGGAAAGCCCATGACGAGATGGGCCTGATCCAGTTCGCGGGTTGTGCGAAGTTCGCCGCCTTCATAGGCCGCGCCGCGAGGACGGGGTGTCTGATGGGAGGGAAGGTCGCGGAAATGCTCCTTCACCAGATCCACGACGTCCTGATGGTGCAGGTTTCCGGCAGCGGCGATGGTGATGTTGTGGGTCGTGTAGTGCTCGCGCATGTAGGACATGAGCGTGTCGCGCGTCATGGTCGAGACGAGCTCTTCAGAGCCCAGTGTGGGGCGGCCCATGGGCTGTTCGGGGAAGGCGCGTTCCTGGAACTGGTCGAAGATGATGTCGTCCGGGGTGTCGTTGGCCTGACCGATTTCCTGAAGAATCACGCCACGTTCGCGCTCGATTTCGGCGTCAAGGAACGTGCTGTGGGTCAGGATGTCGCCGATGATGTCCACGCCGAGGGCGAGGTCGTTCTTCAGCAGCTTGACGTAATAGGCTGTGGTTTCGCGGGCGGTATAGGCGTTGATATAGCCACCAACATTCTCGATGTCTTCGGCGATCTGCGCCGCTGAGCGGCGTTCGGTGCCCTTGAAGGCCATGTGTTCGAGGAAGTGGGAGACGCCGTTATTGGCGGCAGTCTCGTCGCGCGTGCCGATGGAGACATAGGCTCCGAAAGACACGGTTTCAACACGGTCCATTCGTTCGGTGATGATGGTCAGGCCGTTATCGAGTCTGGTGACTTCAATCGTATCGGGCATGAGGTTCCGTAATGTCGAAGGAAGGCAGGCTTCCCGGATGGGAAGCCTGTGTTTTTCTGAAGATCAGGCGCGCTTGATATGGGCGCGAACGGCGTCCTGAAGACCGGCAATCTGGCTGTCCATGCATTCGTAACGCTCGGTGCGTTCGAACAGGTCCGACAGATGCGGCGGGAGTTTGGGGTGGATGCCGGTGGCGGCAATCACGGCATCCGGGAACTTGGCGGGGTGGGCCGTGGCGGCTGCGACCATGGGGATGCCGGCTTCCTGAAAGCGCTTGCCGACGGCGAGTCCGATCGCGCTGTGCGGGTCCGCGAGATAGAGGCTCTCGTTGTAGAACAGGCGCATGGCTTCGCTGTTCTGCTCGTCGGTGAGGGTCATGCCCTCGAAGACGTCCTTCATGCGGGTCCAGGCGTCATGCGGGACGGCCATGCGGCCGGTTTCGCGGAATTCGCGCATGATGGCGGCGCAGCGTGTGGCGTTGCGGTCCAGCAGTTCGAATAGCAGACGCTCGAAATTGGACGAGACCTGGATGTCCATCGACGGTGACAGGCTAGGCTCGACCGTACGCACGCTCATGTCATTGTCGATGACGAAGCGCGTGAGGATGTCGTTGCGGTTGGAGCCGATGCAGAGCTTTTTGATGGGCAGGCCCATCTGCTTTGCGGCCCAGGCGGCGAGGACGTTGCCGAAATTGCCGGTCGGAACCGAGAAGGAGACTTCGCGGTCCGGCGCGCCGAGGGCGAGGGCTGCGCGGACGTAATACGGGATCTGGGCTGCGATGCGGGCCCAGTTGATGGAATTGACGGCCGAGAGCGAGACTTCGTCACGAAAGGCATGGTCAGCGAACATCGCCTTGACCAGATCCTGACAGGTGTCGAAATCGCCTTCGACGGCAATGTTGAGGATGTTGTCATCCTGAACGGTCGTCATCTGGCGGCGCTGAACGTCCGAGGTGCGGCCCTTGGGGTGCAGGATGACGACGGAGAGGCGTTCGCGGCCACGGCAGGCCTCGATGGCGGCCGAGCCAGTGTCGCCGGAAGTCGCGCCGACGATCGTGACATGACGGTTGCGCTGGGTCAGGACGTGATCGAACAGGCGGCCGAGCATCTGCATCGCCATGTCTTTGAAGGCGAGCGTCGGGCCGTGGAACAGCTCGAGGGAGTAGAGATCCTGCTCGACTTCGACCAGGGGGACCACGGCGGCATGGTCGAAACCGGCATAGGCATCGCGGGTCATGTCGCGAAGAGTGCCGACGTCGATAGCGCCTTCGGTGAAGAGGGCGATGACTTCGGCGGCGAGGTCCGGATAGGAGAGCGTGCGCCACTCGCGCAGGGTCTGCGGGCTGATCTTCGGCCAGCTCTCCGGCATGTAGAGACCACCATCTCCCGCAAGGCCGGCGAGAAGGATGTCAGAAAAGTTCGGGGCGTCGGCGGTCAGCTCGCCGCGGGTCGATCGGTAGCGCATGGGGAAATTTATATCACGTCCTGTCAGGGCAAAGCGATGCGAAGAATGTGCGTTGTGCCATCTTCCGTGGCCAGCACGGCCATCTGGTGACTGTTGGGAACGGCGGGGGCGCCTGCATCATAGAGGCGCGGGTCCTGGAGGATCCGCAGGGGAATCCGGTCACTGCCGAATTTCAGGATGCTGCCGACAGTAATGTCGGACAGGTAAAATATGTTGTCCGGGGTCAGGGTTTCCCCGCCAATGCTGGGGGTAGTCCGCCATTCGGTGATGCCGTCAAGCTGCTCGACGGGGGTGAAATCCGTATCGGTCAGCAGGGCGGTGTCAATGCGGGACATCGGGCCGCAGGCGGGCTGATAGAACAGCCACTGGCCTTTTGTGTCCAGAAGCAGAAAGCGCACATTGCCACCGGCCATGGGGCGTCCGTCTGGTCCCATCCGGGGCTCGCTGGCACGCAGGAGCGGATGGCGACCGATAAGGGACATGTCATAAGACAGGAAGCGCTTTGCGGTGCCAGTCTTGAGGTCAGCGACGACGAGGGCGGGCTTGCCTTCATCGGCCAGATAGGCCTGCGCGCCGTGAATCTGGAGCGCGACAAGATTGCTGCCCGTAACTGTAGCGCCTGTCAGTGCGAGGCGAGACTGGGCCGCTCCATCCATGGACATGCGGATGAGCGTGGGCATTTTTTCTGTCGAAAGCCCCCAGAGATCATTGCCTGATACCGTGAGGGACACCAGAGGCTCAGTGGGAACGTCGGGACCTGACAGGGGAGTCGAGGTGTTGGTGGCATCGATCCGGACGGGATGTCCACTGCTATCGAGGGCCAGATAAGTTCCGTTTTTGCCGGCTAAAAGTGTTGTGCTTCGAAGGCCGGGAAGTGCCGCGTCGGCTGTGATGGACGCCTGAGCGGGCGAGTCCTGCCAGGGGTGATCCGCTCTGGCGGGGGAGGCCATGCAGGTCAGTGCCACCAGGCCTGTTAGGACGGCGGCGTGCAGAAGACGGGTTTTCATAAGACTGACATTGCCTTGCCAGAGCTGTTTGGCAAGGATGAAGTGGACTCAGGAGTTCGCGTCGGTTTTCTGTTTGAGGGTTTTCTGAGGGGCTGGAACGGGCCCCTGGCCGTCAGCGATGGGGCTCTTTATCGGTCCAGCTGCGTTGCTGAGGGCGGACGGTGCAGGCTTCGGATTGGAAAGCCATGGAGAGAGTTCCTGTTCGATCGGGAACAGGACCGCGGCATGCATGAGCAGGGCGGCTTCGACAGTCAGGCATTCGATTGACCAGCGATTGTCGGGCATGCGGGAGATATAGTGTCCGGAAGCTGTGCGGCGCACTTCAATAGGAAATGTACGGGTGGTCATTCCCTGCCGGACAGTCGCGTACACCAAGCCCGGCACAGGGCCAGTTCGTTGCTCAAGATGCATTGCTGAAAAACCTCTGCTTCTGTCTCGGACTTACGATTTTGACCAAAGAACCGTGAAAACTTCGTTAACACCATCTTTGTGGATTTTTAGGATTTTTTGGAGCACGAAAAGTTGATGACTATGCCGTTTGCTCCTGATCCCACTGAATCCGCCTTCGCCTGTTTCGATGCAGGAGATCTTTCGGGGGCTGAGGATGCCTTTCGTGCCATTCTGGCGATGGAGCCGGGACAGGCAGATGCGTTGCACGGCATGGCATGTCTTGCCCGCGTCCGAGGGCAGAGCGGCATGGCAATTGCACTGGTGGGACGGGCTCTACAGAAGCCGGCTGTGTCTTCCGATCGCAAGGCGCGGATGCATATGACGCTGGGATTGGCCCTTTCCGAGCAGGGACATCTCGAGGCAGCACGAGCGGCATTGCATGTATCCGTGCTGTTGCAGCCTGCCGATCCGAGAGCCCACACTGCTCTGGCGGAGGTGTGTGTCGGGCTGGGGCGTCGTGGGCAGGCG
Organism: Gluconobacter albidus; assembly: GCF_002005485.1. Taxonomy (NCBI): domain Bacteria; kingdom Pseudomonadati; phylum Pseudomonadota; class Alphaproteobacteria; order Acetobacterales; family Acetobacteraceae; genus Gluconobacter; species Gluconobacter albidus. The sequence goes on from NZ_CP014689.1 coordinate 790,822, forward strand.
CGTGAGGCTCTGCAGAAGGCGGCGGCTCTGCTGGCGGATGAAAGTAATGTGAGGACCCGAATCGGGGAACTTTTTCTGGATGACGGTCTGGTAGAGCTGGCTGTCGGAGAGTTCCGATGGGTTGTGCGTCACAGGCCTCGTGACGGAGCAGCACTGGCAAATCTGGGGGCGGCACTTTTTGCCGGGAATGCGTTTGATGAGGCGCACGGGGTTCTGGTGCAGGCCTGCGAATTCGGGGCCGGGACTGCGGAGACGCTCAACAGTCTGGGGCTCGTGGAGATGGCGCGGGGCGAACTTGCGGCGGCGGTCGAAACATTGCGGCGGGCGCTGGAGTTGCGGCCTTTGGATGCCCGGATTGCGAATAATCTCGGCACGATCCTGATGGAAATCGGAAGGGAAGACGATGCTGCAACTCTCTTCCGGACGATCATGGGGCGTGAAACGGGAGAGGAAGCCGAGCGGGCACGTTTTAACCGGGCGACCATTCTGCTGGGCCAGGGGCAGTTTGCGGAAGGCTGGCAGGACTTCGAGAGTCGCCGAACGATTCTGGGGCTGGTTTCGGAAAATCCGCAATGGAATGGCTCGGCGGGAGAGGACCCCGTTGCCATTGTAAGGGAGCAGGGACTGGGCGATGAGGTGCAGTTTCTACGCTTTCTGCAGCAGGCAGCCCGGCTTCGGCCATTGCGTCTGCGGTTTCGGACAGCGGAACTGGCGGGATTGATGCCCGGGCTGGATCAGGACCGGATTTTGCCGCCCGAAGGGCCTGTAGCGGCGGAGATTAATCTGCTGAGCCTGCCGAATGTTCTGGGGCTGGGGGAAATGCCTTCAGCCGAGCCGTATCTCGCGGTTAGGGAGACACCTGAAGCAGATCGGGTTGGGGTCTGCTGGTCGGGAAATCCGTCTTACCGGTTTGATCGCAGACGTTCGGTTCCGGTGGGATGTCTGGAGATATTGCGGCAGGTTTCAGGCGCCCGCTTTGTGGCACTTCAGCCTGGTGATGCGCCGGACTGGATGGAGCGGGTGTCTCTTAAGACGCCGCTGGATCTGGCGCGGGAAGTGGGGCTGTGCGCACTAGTCATCAGTGTGGATACGCTGGTGGCGCATATGGCGGGCGCACTGGGGCGGCCGCTCTGGCTGCTCAATCGGGAAGGGGGCGACTGGCGCTGGAAAGACGTAGACTGGTACCGGGATGTCCATCAGTTTCGTCCGCCCGCCGGAGCAGATGTTTCCAAAGGGTGGACGGTTGTTCTTCAGGAGGTTGCGGTGGCGCTTACTTTGCGGGGGCAGGAACCGGAGGGCTCGTGAGAGAAGCCAGCAGGGTTTCGCGCAGGCGGGCGAGACGGATCGGATCGGTGATTTTCAAGCCCAGCAGATCCCGAACATAGAACACATCGACGGCGCGCATGCCGTAGGTCGTGATATGGGCCGAGGAAATCTGGAGAGACTGGCTGCTGAGGGTTGATGTGATGTCGTGCAGCAGGCCGGGGCGGTCGCGTCCGTTGACTTCAATGACGGTGTGACGGTCCGAGGCCGTGTTGTCGATGACAACGCGGGGCGGAACGTGAATTGCGCGCATCCGGCGCGAGGTGCTGTGGTGGCTGGCGTCCTCGATACCTTTGCGGATGTCGAGGCGGCCCGAAAGCGCCTGTTCCACGAGATGGTTGAGGCGACCCAGTTGGTGAGGTTCCTCGAAGGAGCAGCCTTCGCCATCCTGCACCCAGAAGGTGTCGAGCGCCATGCCGTCGCTCAGTGTGTGGATGCGGGCATCCACGATGGAGGCGCCTGCGACGGCGAGGGCACCGGCGATCTGGGAAAACAGGCCCGGATGGTCGGCGCAGAGAACGGTGAGTTCGGTGACGCCGCGTTCGGGGATCGGGAAGGCTTCGACCGTGACGGGGGAGCGGTAGCGGTCCGAATCGTGGACCATGCGGGCATGGCGCATTTGAGTGTCGGTGTCGAAGCCGAGCCAGTAGCTCGGATAGCCGAGGTCCAGAAAGCGGTCGATGCTACTTTCGGGCAAGGTGCCGGTGAGGCCATCCCGGGCCAGGTCTCGGGCGTGGTTGACGCGGCTGTCGCGTTCGGTGGCGGCCAGTCCGCCTTCCAGCACCTCGGCGACGCGAGAGAAAAGTTCGCGCAGGAGCGTGGCTTTCCAGGCGTTCCAGACCTTCGGGCTGACGGCGCGCATATCGGCGATGGTCAGGAGAAGGAGGAGACGCAGGCGTTCGGGGGACTGGATGGTGTCGGCGAGGTCGAGGATTGTGCGGGGATCGTCGATGTCGCGGGTAAAGGCGGTCTGAGACAGCAGGAGATGGTGCAGGACCAGCCAGGAGACGGTATCGGTTTCTTCGGGATCAAGGCCAAGCTGCGGACAGATCGTGAGCGCGAGGTCGGCGCCGATTTCGGAATGGTCGCCGCCGCGTCCCTTGCCGATGTCGTGCAGCAGGACGGCGACGTAAAGCGCACGTCGGGAGCGCAGGTCGCTGGCCAGCGTGTAGGCCAGGGGGATTTCGTCCGCCATGCGACCGGCTTCGATCTGGCCCATCATGCGCACAGCTTCGACGATGTGCTCGTCAACCGTATAGATATGATAACTGTCGAACTGCATCTGCCCGACAACGCGGGACCAGTCTGGCAGGAGGCGCCCGAGAAGGCCGGTTTCGTTCAGGATCGGGAGCCAGAACGGAACGGCTTTGGTTTCGTCTGCACTCGGCTCGCAGAGCAGATCCAGAAAGATTTTCGCGGTTTCGGGATCATCACGCAGGGCGACGGCATGGCGTTCGTTGCGGATGATCTGCTGCATCGCGATGGGATGCAGGGGCAGGTCGTGGCGCCGCCCGCAGTCCAGCAGGCGAAACATTTCGCGGGGCTGGGACGCAAAGGTGACAGGCTCGATCGGACAGATGCGCCCGGCGATCGTCTGGAATTCTTCAGGTCCGGTAACGATTTTGGGTGGCTCGCCGGTCGTCTGGTCCTGAAGATGCATCAGAACGACGGGTTGCAGCACGCTGGTAAGACGCATGACGTCGCGTGCGGTCAGAAAATAATGCCGCATGAAGCGCTCAACACCACGCTGACGGCCGTGTGTTGCATAGCCCATACGACCGCCGATGACGGGCTGGACGTCGAAGGTCAGGCGTTCTTCAGCGCGGCCCGTGATGTAGTGCAGGTGCAGGCGAACGGTCCACAGGAAGTCCCATGAGCGACGGGCACGGTGTGCTTCGCGTTCCGTCAGCAGACCGAAGGACGCAAAGGAGGGGGTCTGGGGGGCTTCGGCGGGGGCACCGTTGCGGTCCGGTGTCGAGACGGCGCAGCCGAGGGCTGCACGGCCCATCCAGTTCAGGGTTTGCAGATCCCGCAGGCCGCCGCGGCCTTCCTTGATGTTGGGCTCGACCATGTAGGGGTTGTCGCCGAAGCGGCGGTGACGCTGCTCGCGTTCGCCGATCTTGCCCATGACGAATTCGCACAGGCGGTCGTTCTGAAGGTCTGCGCCCAGGGCGCAGCGCAGGTTTCGCGCCAGTGTGCGGTCCCCGTGGAGGAAACGCAGGTCCAGCAGGGCGGTGCGGATCGTCAGATCGGTATCGGCGTCGCGGACGCATTCGGCGATGGAGCGCGTAGCGTGGCCAACGCGCAGGCCGAGATCCCACAGGGCGTAGAGAATAAACTCGATCCGGGCCGTCATGGCCGCGGATGGATCGCCGGGGATCAGGAACAGGATGTCGATATCGCTGAAGGGGGCAAGCAGGCCCGCACCATAGCCGCCGGTGGCACAGAGACACAGGGATTCTTGAGGGGAGGAGGCGGGGGATTCGTGTTTGCTGGCCGCAAGGTCGGCCAGTGCGCAGACCATGTCGTCGGCCTGATGGGCGAGAGCGCGGGCAGCATCGATTCCCGAAACCCGGCGCTTTTCGAACTGGTAACGGACTGAGGCGTTTCCGCTGCCCAGATGCCGCCGAAGGATGGAAAGCACGGCCTCGCGGCTCGTCTGCCCCTGTTCCGCGGCCGTATCGAGAGCGCTCTGCAGGGATGAGGCCGGGTCATACGGGAGGGGGGCGGTTCGGTCAGACAGGGGCTTATCCGTATCGTCAGCGAAGGAAAGAGGGAGAGTTTCGCCCCAGAAAGAGTTTTCTTTCAAGTGCCGTTTCCTGAGGCAAGGCGTTTCAGATTGTATAACGCATCCAGCGCGTCCCGTGGAGAGAGATCATCGGGGTTTATGGCGTGTATTGCGTCTTCCAGCGGGGTACGGGCGATGGGCGCGGCGGGAGCGGGCGACGCTGGTTCCGCAACCGCTTCAAACAGGGGCAGGGAGGAGCGGGAATCGGCCTGTTCGCGCTCGAACTGGGTCAGCAGGCGGTTGGCGCGGCTGATAACGGAGGCGGGGATTCCCGCCAGTTTTGCAACATGCAGGCCCCAACTCTTGCGGGCGGCACCGGGGCGGACTTCGTGTTGGAAGATGACCTCGCCCCGCCACTCTTTCACGGCCATCGTGTAAGGCGCCAGGCGGGGAAGGAACTCGGTCAGCGCGCCGAGTTCATGGAAATGTGTTGCAAAGATTGTCCGTGAGCCAAGCTGTGTGTGAAGGGCTTCGAGTGTGGCCCATGCGATGGACAGACCGTCGAGAGTTGCGGTGCCACGCCCGATCTCGTCCACGACGACAAGCGATTTCGGACCGGCCTGATTGAGAATCGCCGCCGTCTCGGTCATTTCGACCATGAAGGTTGAGCGTCCCCGGGCCAGATCGTCCGCGCCGCCAACGCGGGAGAACAGGCGGTCTACGACGCCGATCTGTGCGGATTTTGCCGGAACGGGAAGGCCCGCCTGTGCAAGAATAACGGCAAGGGCGGTCTGGCGCAGGAAGGTCGATTTGCCCGCCATGTTCGGGCCTGTGAGCAGCATGGCGCGGTGTTCGGGCGGCAGGGCGCAGTCATTGGGAATGAAACGGGCATCCGCGCTTCCCGACTCGGCCAGTGCGGCTTCGACGACCGGGTGTCGGCAGGCGACGAGGCTGAACTCCGTGCCTTCCGTGACGGTGGGGCGGCACCATGAACCCCCTTCCGCGAGCAGGCCGCAGGAGCGCAGGACGTCCGCAAGGGCCAGGAACTCCGCGATTTCATCGAGAGCCGGGGTTTGCAGGATGCGGGCACAGAGTTCGGCGAAGATGCGGCGTTCCAGCGCAGAGGCTCTGTCGGCGGCTTCGAGGATCGCGCGATCCAGACCGGCAAGCTCTTCGGTCGAGAAGCGGGCGAGGCTGGCCGTGCCCTGCCGGAAAGACAGTTCGGAGTTGTCGCGCAGTTTCGTGCCAGCCGCGGACGGGACTTCGATGACGTAGCCAAGCTGGGCGTGGTGTTTGATTTTCAGCGTCGTGACGCCGAATTTTTCGGACAGATCGCCCTGCATGGCCGCGATGATGCGGCGGCTTTCGTCACGCAGGCCGCGATAGCGGTCCAGTTCCGCGTTGTAGCCGGGGGCGATGAAGCCGCCATCTTCGATGCGGGCGGGCAGGCTCTCGGCGACGGCGGCCTGAAGCTGTTCGAGCAGGGTATCGGCGCGGCCATACAGACCAGCGGTGAGCGTGCGGATCAGCGTGGGTGTGTTCGGGTCGCAGGCGGGCTGGAACAGGGCGGTGATGTCGTTGGCGGCGATCAGCGTGTCGCGGATGGCGGCGAGATCGCGCGGCTGTCCACGGCCGGCGGAGATGCGGCCCAAGGCACGGGCAGGATCGGGCGTGAGGCGCAGAATGTCGCCGAGTGCGCTGGACAGGCCGGGGATGGATTGCAACCAGAGCCAGCCGTTCTGGCGATCCGTGATGGCGATGGCGTCCGTCAGCGGAGAGGCCAGCCACTGCGCGAGGAGGCGGGAGCCTGCGGCCGTGGCAGTGCGGGTGACGGCACCGAGGAGGCTGTGTTTCGTTTCGCCGTCGCGGGTGCGGAGAATGTCGAGGCTGGCGCGGGTGGCAGGGTCGATACCGAGAACGCCGTCCGTGCCCTGCGGAATGGGGCGGGAGAGGCGCGGGAGCGCTCCGGCCTGACTGCGCTGGACGTAGTTCAGCGCGATGGCGCAGGCAACGGCCTGTTCGGGCGGGAAGTCTCCGAGGGCATCGATCTGGGCGACGCCATAGGCGCGGGCGACGAGAGTGCGGGCGCTGTCGAGCGTGGGCGGGACGGCGACGGGAGCCAGTCGGTTCGCATAGTCGGGCGCGATGAAGTCGGGCTCGGACAGGATTTCGGCAGGGTCGAGCCGTGCCATCAGCTCCGGCAGGGCGGCATCGCTGACCGAAGCTGTTTCGAAAGCGCCGGTGGAGATGTCGATCCAGGCCGCGCCGATCGTTTTTGCGCGTTTTTCCGGGCTGCGGGCGAGGGCGAGCAGGAGATTGGCGCGTCCGGCTTCGAGCAGTTCGTCTTCGGTCAGGGTGCCGGGGGTGACGACGCGGACGATGGCGCGGGAGAGTGGGCCTTTGAGGGGTTTTTCGCCCTTTTTCGGGGGTGTCTGCGTCTGTTCGGCGACGGCGACGCGAAAGCCGCGCCGGATCAGCCGGGACAGATAGGCCGGGGCGGCCGCGACCGGGACGCCGCACATGGGGATCGGCTCGCCCTGATGCGTGCCGCGGGCCGTGAGCGCGATGTCGAGCGCCATGGCGGCCGCCTGTGCATCGGCGAAGAACAGCTCGTAGAAATCGCCCATACGGAAAAACAGCAGGGCGTCGGGTTCGCGGTGTTTGAGATCGAACCACTGTGCCATCGCGGGGCTGGCGTTTTCGGCGGTAGGCAGGGGCATGAAGGTGCCGATGGGTCCGGTCTCCGGGTTGTCAGGTCGGGGAAGGGGAAAGGAGTGCTTTGGCAATAACGCCTTCCTGCCGGTGTGTGAACCGGCAGGGCGGGGTCAGCGGGTGCGTCTGCGGTTCATGCGTGACTGGAAAGCCACGGCGACGTCGCGCAGGCGCACCACCTTCAGCGCGTCGAGCGTTATGACATAGACCAGCATGCCAAAGACGATCAGGGCCATCAGCATGCCAAAGCGCCAGGCGCCGTGCCAGAACGGCAGGCCAGGCGCTGCGAGTTTTTCTGATGCTGCCACCCAGAGCGCCATCATGACGGCGGCGCCCGCAATCCGCAGGGCGCGGCCTTTGAGGAGCGGATCTGCGATGAAGAGGCCGCGCCGGTGCAGGATCACGGCGAGCAGCGTGCAATTGACGAAAGCGGCGATCGTGCTGGCCAGCGGCGGTCCGATATGGCCAAGCGGGCGGTAGAGCAGGAGGTTCATGATGAGGTTCAGCCCCAGCGTGAAGAAGCCGATCCGTACGGGGGTGACGGTGTCGCCTTCCGCGAAGAAGGCCGGGGAGAGAACCTTGATGAGGACGAAAGCGGGCAGTCCGAGCGCATAGGCCTGAAGGCACTGACCGGAAAGGATGGCATCCGCGACTGTGAAATGGCCGTAGCTGAAAAGGGCGGCCATGATGGGGGAGGCAAGAACCATCATGCCGATCATGGCCGGCAGCGTCAGGAGCAGCGTATAGTCGATGGCGCGGTTGACGCTGGAATGGACGGCAGCGCGGTCGTTGTTCGCGATATGGCGGGTCAGGAGCGGCAGCAGGGCCGTCCCGGCGGCCGAGCCCAGAACGCCGAGGGGAAGCTGGTTGATGCGGTCCGCGAAATACAGGATCGAGGGCGTTCCGACCGGGAGCTTGGTTGCGATGATCATGTCCACGGTCAGGTTGATCTGGGTGACGCCGGAGCCGACGAGGGCCGGTCCCATGCGGCGCATCAGGGCACGCATGTCCGCGGACAGGCTCGGCCATGTCAGATGGGGCGCCATACCCGCGCGGTGGGCGGCCCAGTACAGCGCGCCGAACTGCACGACACCGGAGAGCGTGACGCCCCAGGCACTGACGACGGCGGTGTTGTGCCAGACCAGTGCGCCGAGGAGGATCGCCGCGATGCCGATGATGTTGAAAGTGACGTAGGCTGCTGCTGCTGCGGTGAATCGTCCGAGGCCGTTGAGAATGCCAGAGACGAGGGCGGCGCCGCAGATCAGCATCATGTAGGGGAAAGTGATTCGTGACAGATGCACCGCAGTTTCGAAACGGGTGCCGCTGAGGCCCCAGCCGACGAAGCTCACGACCAGAGGCATGAAGATTTCGGCCAGAACGGTCAGCAGTGCCAGCCAGAGCATCAGCCCGGACAGGGCTTGCCCCGCGAAACGCAAAGCGGGCTGGGGGCCTTTTGTTTCGTACCGCTCGGTGAACATCGGGACGAAAGCGGCGTTGAACGCGCCTTCACCAAAGAGACGCCGGAACATGTTGGGCAGCCGCAGCGCGATCAGGTAGGCGTCCTGAACGGGGCCGGCACCCAGGAACGCGGCGAGAATCTGGTCACGAACGAGGCCGAGGACACGCGAAAGCATGGTCCAGCTGCCGACTGTCAGGAAATTGCGAAGCATTTCCTGATCCTAGCCTATCATTCAGCGCCGCGACATATGCTCCGTGACAGGAAAAGCACGCCGTGGCGGATTGGCTTCAGCGCAGGATCGTTTCGCGGTTGTACGGGGTCGTGGTGGTGCGCTGCGACTGGCCCATGCTGGGGCGGACCGCGGCGAGGCCGATGCAGAGCAGCGTGACTTCCAGCATCAGCATGGCACTGGCCCAGAAAATGCCGGACAGGCCGAGGAATGTCGTGACGTGATGCGCCACGGCCGGGGTCAGCGCACCGAGGGCCGCGACCACCAGAAGGGGCAGGATCGGACGGAGTAGTGAGTCCTTCATAACGAATCTCCTGTCACATTTCTGACTTGAACTGTGACGGATTTCGATACGGGTATTCAAGGAAAAAAGACGCACCTCCGCATCTCTCCTGCGTGAGGGCGACGCTTCAGTTGCTCAGGATGACCTTGCGGATGGCTTCCTCGACCCGGTTTGAGGCGGGCTTGACCAGTGGGGTGAACCAGTTGGTGAGCTTGCCGTCGCGGTCGATCAGATATTTGTAGAAATTCCAGCGCGGGCGGGCGAGGAACCCTCCCTGTTTATCAAGCCATTGAAAAAGCGGTGTGATTCCGGAGCCGCGGACATGCTGTTTGGCGGCCATGGGAAAGGAGACGCCATAGTTGCGGTAACAGAAAGTCTTGATGTCTTCCGCGGAACCGGGTTCCTGCTCGCCGAAATCATTGGAGGGAACGCCGATGACCATCAGGCCGTCGGAGGTGTCGCGACCATAGCGGGACCAGACATGCTGGAGGTCTTCATACTGCGGGGTAAAGCCGCATTTGGAGGCTGTGTTGACGATCAGCAGCGGTCGTCCGCGATAGGCCGAAAGGTCGATCGTATCGCCGGACAGGCCGGGGAGGCTGAAATCATAGGCACAGGTCATGGGGTGTTTCCCTATCAGTCGGGCGGCATTCTAGCGGCTTGAGCCCGTGCAGGCGAGAGAGGAGGGGTGGACAGAACGTGACATGATGGACAGGTTCAGGTCGTTTCAGGTTCAGTTCTACCTGTTTTTGTGAGGAGTTTGCCTGAGTGATCCTGCGCGTCCTTTTCGGCATGGCCGGTCTTCTGTTTCTGGGGGCGCTTCTGTCTACCAACCGCCGGGCCATCGACTGGGCTCTGGTGGGGCGGGCCCTGCTGTTGCAGGTGCTGATTGCGGCGGTCGTGCTGTGGGTGCCGGCGGGCGCGCATGGACTGCACGTTGTCTCGGATGCGGTGACGAAGGTTCTGTCCTTCGGGGATGTGGGCAGTGCGTTTCTGTTTGGTGGTCTCGTCGGGCCGAAAATGAACGCGTTGTTCGGCAATGAGGGGTTCGTTTTTGCGCTGAAGGTGTTGCCGGAAATCGTTTATGTGGCAGCACTTCTGGGGCTTTTGCAGCACTGGGGCGTATTGCAGTTCCTCTCGAAGCTGATTGGGGGGGCGCTCTCACGGGTTCTGGGAACAACAGGGCTGGAATCATTTGCGGCGGTGCTGACGATTTTTCTGGGGCAGAGCGAAATTCCGATCGCGCTTCAGACCTGTCTGGCGGAAATGTCGGAAGGGGAGCTGGCGACGGTTCTGTGCAGCGGAACATCCTCCATCGCGGGGTCCGTGCTGGCGGGGTATGCGTCGCTGGGGGTGCCGATGGAGAACCTGCTGGCGGCGTCCTTCATGGCGATTCCGGGCGGGTTGCTGTTTTCGCGCATCCTGTTTCCGGGGCCACGCCGGTCTGATGCGCAGATTGCAGGCGCAGATCACGGGCATCACAGCATGTTCGAGGCCATTGCCGATGGTGCGATGAATGGTGCCAAGATCGCTGTGGCGGTGGGGTCCGTGCTGATTGCGTTTGTGGGGCTGATTGCGCTGGCGAACGGGCTTCTTGGTGCGGTCGGGCTGTCGCTGTCCTGGATGCTGGGGATGGTGTTTGCGCCGTTTGCCTGGCTTCTGGGCGTACCCTGGAATGAATGCATCGTGGCCGGTGGACTGCTCGGGCAGAAGATCGCGTTCAATGAGTTCGTGGCCTATGTGAACCTGTCCCCATTGATCCACGCCCATGCGCTGTCCCAGCGGACAATCACGATCCTGTCTTTTGCGCTGTGCGGCTTTGCGAATATCTCGACGATCGGGATTTTGATCGGCGCATTCGGAAGTGCGGAGCCGCGCCGGCGGACCGATGTGGCCTCCCTTGCGGTCCGGGCTGTAGTAGCCGGAACGTTGTCCAATGCGATGAGTGCGGTGATTGCGGGGCTGTTCGTCTGATTTTTGGCGGATCACGAATCTCTGATCGCGGGATAGGCTGGTTTCGGGTAAGATGCGAATAATTATCATCTGATTTTTTAAAAGACTGTGAGCTCACCATGTGTCGTTCCGGATTTCTGACCCTTCTCCTGGCCTCTGTGATGGCCATTCCTGCGCTGGCCAGCGCTGCGGACAGTGTTTCGGGAGAACTGAAAGGGACGGATGGCACGTCTCATGGGATCGTGACGGTAACCGGGGCACCGAAGGGGGTTTTGTTGCGCCTTCAGGTGCAGGGGCTGACGCCCGGCTGGCATGGGATTCATTTCCATGAAAAGGGAAGCTGTACGGCCCCGAAATTTACCAGTGCAGGCGCGCACGTCCATACGGTGACGCCGGTTGTGCATGGTCTTCTGAAAGCGGATGCGAATGATGCCGGCGACCTTCCTAACCTGTATGTAGGAGCCGACGGGACAGCGACGGTGGAGCTTTATTCCACCTTGGTATCACTGAAAGGCGACCACGGTTTGCCCGCGCTGATGGACGCGGATGGAGCGTCTGTGGTGGTTCATGCCAAGCCGGATGACTATCAGACCCAGCCGATCGGTGGTTCGGGCGACCGGGTGGCCTGCGCTGTTCTGCACTGAGGCGTCGTCGTTATTCCCGGGTTGGGGGGCGGTCCAGCAAAAGGTGGCGCGCTTCCTCGATCGAGACACCCTCGTTGAGAAGTCGGGTCACGGTCTCGATGATCGGCACCCGCACGTTGTGTCTGCGGGCGAGGGCGAGCATGGCGGGGGCCGTCAGAACGCCTTCCGCCACAGTTGTGCGTGAGGCGAGAATGTCCGCGAGCGGGCGGCCTTCGCCGAGTTCCAGCCCCACACTGTAGTTGCGCGAGCCGCGTCCCGTGCAGGTCAGGATGAGGTCGCCCATGCCTGCGAGGCCCGCAAGCGTGCTGGCACGGCCGCCTGTAGCTTCGGCGAGGCGGCCGATTTCGGCAACGGCGCGGGTGATGAGAGCGGCGCGGGCGTTTTCGCCCAGGCCGGCACCGATCGTGATCCCTGCGCCGATGGCAATGACGTTCTTTGCAGCCCCTGCAAGCTGGACGCCCGCGGCGTCATCGCTGGCGTAGAGTCGGAACGTTGAGGTGTTGAGCAGGGCTGTGAGAGACTGCGCGAGCACGAGGTCCGCGCAGGCAAGCGTTGCGGCGGCGGGAAGTCCTTTGGCGATTTCAATGGCAAAATTCGGTCCGGAGAGGACGCCAGTCGGACGGTTCGGCATGGTTTCAGCCAGAACGTCGAGCGGCAGAAGGGACGTGGTCTGTTCCAGTCCCTTGCAGCAGGTCACGACTGGAACTGCGGGATCGAGGATGGTTTGAAGGCACGTGGAGACGTCGCGGGCGGTCTGGACGGGGGTGACGAGCAGGGCGACGTCAGCGCTACGGGGAAAGTCGCCGGTTATGGTGACGTTTTCGGGCAGGATGATGTCTGGCAGGCGCGGGAGAATGCGGGTTTCGGGCGCGACGGGATTGCGCATCCAGAGTGTCACGTCCGCGCCGGTCGCTGCGGTGGCGCAGGCCAGCGCTGTGCCCCAGGCTCCGGCGCCGATGACGGCGATATGCGGACGTGTGGTCATGATTATTCTTCCGCCAGTCGTTCGATGTTGATCTGGATGCCTTCGGCGTCAGGGGACCGCAGGCCGGTGGCGAGAGCTTGCAGGATATTGCTGGCCTCGTCCTCAAAACCGAACGGGGCGTTAACGACCAACAGGCCGCAGCCGTTCAGACGGGACGGATCAACGGGCGGCCGCAGCAGGAATTCGCAGGCGAGCATGTCCTGAATGCCTGCGTCCTGAAGCGCCGTGTAGAAGGTACGGACGGGGGTGCGGTGCTTGATCGGGTACCAGACAGCAACGATCCCGGCGCGGAAACGGTTGCGGATCAGGGCAATGGCATCGGCGCAGCGGGCGAAATCGTCCGTTTTTTCAAATGGCGGGTCGATGAGGACGAGGCCGCGCTTGAAGTCCTTGGGCGGCAGGAGCGCGCGGAGAGCTTCGTAGCCGTCACGGTGATGAACAGCAGCCTGCGGGTCGGCGTGAAAGAGGCGACGCAGGGGGCGGACGTCTTCGGGGTGCAGTTCGCAGGCGATGAGCTGGTCCTGCGGGCGGAGTTCGGCGCGGGCGAAAGCGGGGGAGCCGGGGTAGCGGTGTCGCTCCTGCACGTTGGGTCGCACGGCGTCGAGATAATCCGCAAGGGCGGCCGCAGGCGGGCTGTTGAGGAGTTGACCGATGCCTGCACGCCATTCGCCGGTTTTTTCGGCTTCTTCAGAGGACAGGTCGTAGCGACCGCATCCGGCATGAGTGTCGAGGACGACGAAACCTGCGGGTTTGCGCTTGAGCGCCTTGATGAGTGCGAGAAGCAAAGCGTGCTTCATGCAGTCGGCGAAGTTTCCGGCGTGGTAGATGTGGCGGTAGTTCAAGAGGCGTGTTCCGGGATGGCGGGAGTGCGTTCTGAGAGGGGCCAGCGGGGGCGGGCGGCGGTGTCGATTTCGTTAGGGGTCTCGCCCGCATGGAGGCGTTCGAGGGCAGCCCAGGCCACCATCACCGCATTATCCGTGCACAGGCGCAACGGGGGCGCGAAGAAGGGGATGCCATGGGCGACCGCGACCTTTTCGAGGGCGTGACGCAGGGTTTTGTTGGCGGCGACACCGCCTGCGACGACGAGGGCAGTGGCGTTCGGGCTGCGGGTCAGGGCATGTTCGGCGCGGTCGGCCATGACGTCTGCGACGGCGCGCTGAAAGGAGGCAGCGACGTCTGCTGCGAACTGACGCGGAAGGGCGTCGCGGCTGCCGGTCGGATCCTGTGTGTCGATCAGGCGGCTGACGGCCGTTTTGAGGCCCGAGAACGAGAAATCGCAGCCTTCACGGCCCTTGAGGGGGCGGGGGAGCGCATACGCGTCGTCACGGCCTTCCGTGGCGAGTTTTTCCAGCGCGGGGCCGCCGGGCCAGCCGAGACCGAGCATTTTGGCGACCTTGTCGAAGGCTTCCCCCGCCGCGTCGTCGATTGTGCCGCCGAGGCGGACATAGCGGCCGGTTTCCTCGAGCAAAACGCACTGGCAGTGACCGCCCGAGACCAGCATCGTCAGGTAGGGAAAGTGAAGCCCGGCTCCGAGGCTGGGGAGCCGGGGCGTGAGAATATGGGCTTCGATATGGTTTATGGCCATGAAAGGACGGTTCAACGCCATGGCCAGTCCTTTGGCGTAAGAACTGCCAACAATCAGGCCGCCGATCAGGCCGGGGCCGGTTGTCCCGGCGAAAACGTCGATGTCGGCCAGCGTCAGGGAGGCTTTTTTCAGGACTTCCGCCACGAGTGTCGGTAGCGCATCCAGATGCGCGCGGGCCGCGATTTCCGGAACGACGCCGCCGAGAATGGCATGGTCGGTCTGGGACAGCACGCCTTCAGCCAGGATCGTGCCGTCATAAGCGAGGATGGCGCAGGCCGTGTCGTCGCAGGAGGTTTCGATTGCGAGAAGGGGGCGCACGGATGTGGAGGGACGTATGGCGGAGGCTGGCATGGCTCTTATTGCTGGCATGGCTCTTATTATGGCCGAGTCTGTCATATCATGACAGTCCCGTGTGAATGGGCTAAAGCTGCCGTTCATGAATGCTCCCGTCCTGCCTTCCGATGCGCTCCAGCGAGTTGCCGCGGAAGCCGTCCGCCGATCCCATGCCGCTGCGCCGCCGACTGGCCGCAAGCTTCCTCTTCGTGTCGGGTCGCGGGCGTCTCCGCTGGCGCTGGTCCAGACGCGCAATTTCCTGACGCGTCTGACGCGGTTCTGTCCGGTCCTGCGCGACATGGGCGCATTTCAGGAATACCAGATCAGCACCGAGGGCGACCGTAATCAGGCGCAGCGTCTTGCGGAAATCGGCGGTAAGGGTCTCTTTGCCAAGGAAATCCACGAGGCGCTGGTGGCCGGGCGGATTGATTTCGCGGTGCATAGCCTCAAGGATCTGGAAACCAATCTGCCGCCGGGTCTCGTGCTGGCGTGTACGCTCAAGCGCGAGGATGCGCGCGATGCGCTGATCCTGCGGGACCGGACCGTAACCATTGATCCGGAGCGCCCCTATGACTGTCTGCCTGAAGGGGCGCTGATCGGATGTGCGTCCGTGCGGCGTCAGGCGCAGATGCTGCATGTGCGACCGGATCTGCGGTTTGGTCTGCTGCGCGGGAACGTGCAGACGCGTCTGGACAAGTTGCGGGCCGGAGCGTGCGACGCGACGCTGCTGGCGCTGGCCGGGCTGCGCCGTCTGGGCATGGAGGACCGTGTGGATGTGGTTTTCGAGCCGCATCAGATGCTGCCGGCTTCGGGGCAGGGCATTGTGGGCGTAACGGTTCGTGAGAGTGATCTGGAACTGCGCGAACTGCTGTCTGCGATCGAAGATCCGGAAGCACGGGCAGTTTCGACGGCTGAGCGCGCACTTCTGGCGGAGCTTGACGGCTCCTGCCGGACGCCGATCGGAGGCTATGCCCGGATCGAGAAGGGCGTGCTGAAGCTGACGGGCATGATTGCGAGCGAGGACGGGACGTTCCTGTTGCAGCGTGACATCGAAGGGGCACCGCTTGAAGCTGCCCGTTTGGGCACGGAGCTTGCGGATGAGCTGCGTCGCGATACGCCTGCTAATATTTTTGAAGACATGAGGCGTCCCTGACGCTTCGTCCTCCTGAGCCGCGACGCCCTGAAACGGGGCGCGTGGTTCTGGTGACCCGGCCGGAGCCCGGACTGTCCGCCGCCATGGAGCAGGTCCGGGCGCTGGGCTGGCAGGCGATGGCGTGTCCGATGCTGGACATTACGCCATTTGCGCCGGTTGCCCCTGAAAAATTCTGGGCCGTACTGGTGACCAGTGCGAATGCGTTGCCTGCGCTGCGGGACTGGCCGAGAGACCGGCTTGTGGTTGCAGTGGGTGCGCAGACGGCTGCGCGGGCCCGTCAGGCCGGGTTCGTGAATGTCGAGGCGGCTGAAGGAGACGCGCGGGCGCTGGCCGTATTCTGTCGGGCGCGCGGCATTACAGGCGTAGATGTGCTTCTGGCCAGTGGCGAAGGCTATGGCGTGGAGCTGGCGCGGGATCTGGGCGTGCAACGCGTCGAAGTCTACGCGGCCTGCAAGCGCGAGGCTCTGGCTACAGAAGCAGCTCAGGCGCTACAGGGCGGGCGAGTCGAGGCTGTTCTGCTGTATTCGGGGAAGACGGCAGAAGCGTTTCGGGAAGCGCTTGGAGCCGAAGACGTGACGGCGCTGTCGGCCGTGCGGGCGCTCTGTCTGTCAGAGGCCATTGCCGCGCGCCTGAACCACGGGGAATGGCGCGCGGTAACGTGGCCCGATCCGCTGGAGCAGCTCGGGCCGGCAGTGTGATCAGGCTTCGCCGGCGGGTTCCGGGAACTGCTGGGCGCGCTTGGCCTGCCACAGGGCGACGAAGTCGATCGGCTGGAGCACGACGGGCGGGAAGCCACCGTCACGCGTGACATCGCTGACGATGGCGCGGACATACGGGAAGATCAGGCGCGGGACTTCGACCAGCAGGATCGGCTCGACCAGTTCCTGCGGCGGGTTGGTCAGCGTCACGACAGCGGCATACGTCAGTTCGGCGATGAACACCGTGCGACCGGCCTGTCCACCTTCCTGTGCGGGTGGCTCGGCGGCTTCGGCGCGGACGGCCAGAGCGACTTCATAGACAGCCTGGTCTTCTTCCAGACGATTGGCCTGGACGTCGATGTTCACGGAAATCTGCGGGGCAGAGCGCAGCGTTGCAAAAATGGACGCGCCAGCCGGAACTTCGAAGGAAAGGTCCTTCGTGTACTGCAGGTTGATGGCGAGCGGCATTGCCGGCACGTTTTCCTGACCCATCACGGTATTGTCGGCGGTGTTCTCTGACATGCGGTCTCCGGTTCCGCAGGGGCAAACCCCATTGCGGACATCGAGTAAAACGATTGCGATCCCTCGGCGGTAGCATGATGTCTGCTGAACGCCAAGATACGCTTCCGGAGGACGGATGGTTGAGATCGGAGGAATTGCACCCTATCTGTAGGGCAACGGATCTTTAACCGGACACTGTGAACTCCGGACTTTGAGAAACAGGGCTTCATGTCTTCTGATGACATTCACCTCCCCGCAGGCCTCATGGCGCATGCGGGTCATTATTTCCCCTGGGACCTCGTGGTCCTGTTCGTGCTCGCCGTCGTGCTGGGCGTGAGGCTGTACCGTGTGCTCGGCCGTCGCGTCGGAATGCAGGGCGTGCGACAGGAACGTCCGGGCGGTGGCCGTTTCGGGTTTGGCCCGCAGAAGGGCGGGGCTCCTGATACGGCACGTCCGGGTGCGCCGCCGCCACTGCCGGGGCAGACTTCGGCCACAGGGGGCAACGGTGTGTTCGCTCCTGCCGCCGCGCCGGAAGTCGAGTATGAAATTCCTGCGCCCGTGACCCGCGTCGGGGGTGTTCTGGCCGATATTGCGGGGGCATTTCCCGGTTTTTCGCCTTCAGGTTTCCTGAAAGATGCGGAAGATACGTTCCGGCAGGTGGTTCCGGCCTTTGCAGCCGGTGATCGGTCTGCGCTGGAAAAACTGCTGACGCCAGCCGCTCTGGACGGTTTTTCGGCGGCCATCGATGCGCGGACGCAGGCTGGGGAAACGCAGCGGAGCGATCTCCGTGGCGTTGAGAGCCTGTCCATTCTGGATGCGATGCTGGTGTCTGCGGAAGATGGCGTGCGGACGGGCCGAATCGAAGTCCGGGTCGTGTCGCGTCAGGTAAATATCCTGACCGATCGTCAGGGAGAGCCTGTGGTCGGGACCGAAGCCGTTACCGAATTCCATGATCTGTGGCTGTTCGAGCGCGTGGTCGGCCAGTCCGATACGCGGTGGCGCCTTGCGGCATCCTGCCCCGCCTGATCGTTTTTCGAGTTCTTTTCTGTTCGAGTTTTCTGCCTGTCCGATGAAAAAACTGCTGACCCTGATGACGCTCGGCGTGCTGTGTGGCTGTACGCAGCCGGAGGCGCCATCATCATTTTCGCTTTCTCCCGTGGGATATGATTCGCTTGCCGGATGGGGGCAGGAGGATTTTGCATCGCTGATGCCGCTGCTTCGGGAGGAGTGCCACCGGCTGACGCAGTTGCCGCCCGAAACGCTGCTCGGTGGAAGTGATGCCATCACTTATGGCCGTCATCCCGCTGACTGGGGCAATGCCTGTACGGCGCTGGCTACGGCAACGGATGCAAAGACGTATCTGGAGACGTGGTTCCAGCCATACGAGACCGGCACTCAGGCCTTCTATACCGGTTATTTCGAGCCGCAGATTTCTGCCTCCCTGACACGCGGTGGTGAGTATCAGACGCCGGTCTATGGCCGTCCGCATGATCTCGTCCGGGCGAAGGCGACCAATGGCCAGATGGTCAGCGGTCGGTGGGTGAACGGACAGTTTGAGCCCTATTACGATCGTGCTGCGATTGATGGCGGCGCGCTGGAAGGGCAGGGGCTCGAGATCGCCTGGCTGAAAAATCCGATAGATCTGTCGTTTTTGCAGATCCAGGGCTCGGGGCGGCTGATTCTGCCGGATGGCGGGCAGGTGCGTGTGAGCTATGACGGACGCAACGGACAGGCCTATGTGCCGCTGGGGCGTGTGCTTGTACAGCAGGGCGAACTGCCTGCGGATGGTGTCAGCATGGACAGCATCCGAAACTGGCTGGAGACACATCCGGACCAGATGATGTCCGTGCTTGAGCGTAATCCGAATTATGTTTTTTTCCGTCGCGACGACGGCAATCTGGCGCAGGGGCCGAAGGGGGCGTTCGGAATGCCGCTGACGGCCGGGCGCTCGGTGGCGGTTGACCGGTCTCTGGTGCCGTTTGCGATGCCGCTCTGGGTTGAGACGAAGCTGCCTTATGGCGCGGGGCAGCCCGCGACCTGGGATCATCTGGTGTTCGCACAGGATATCGGAACGGATATCAAGGGTGCAGGACGTGCCGATCTGTTCACCGGGTGGGGCGCGAGTGCACAGTCCATCGCCGGGAACCTGCATGCGCATGGCCGAATGGTGCTGTTTCTGCCGCGACCGCCTGCGGAATCTGCCGCGCAATGATCCGCAGTCGCCGGGAAAAACTCGGTGTTCACACGCTGATCCGGGGGGACTGTACGACGGTCCTCAAACGGATGCCGTCGCAGAGCGTGGATGTAGTGGTAACGTCGCCGCCCTATAATCTGGGGGTGTCATACCGGACGTATCAGGACCGCCTGCCCGAAGATGCGTATCTGGACTGGCTGGAGGATGTCTGCACCAGTCTGTGTCGGGTGATGAAGGATGACGGGTCGTTTTTCCTGAACATTGCGGGATCGTCGTCCCAACCCTGGCTGCCGTTCGAGCTGATGACGCGGCTGCGCAAGCTGTTCGTGCTTCAGAACCACATCACCTGGATCAAGTCGATTTCGGTTGGCGAGATTACGTACGGGCATTTCAAACCGCTGAATTCGGCGCGCTTCGTCAACCGCAATCATGAGCATGTGTTCCATCTGACCAAGACGGGAAACGTGCCGGTGCAGCGGCTGGATGCAGGTGTGCCGTTTACGGACAAGAGCAACATCGTCCGGCGTCAGCACATTACGGACCGGCGGTGTCGCGGCGATACGTGGTTCATTCCTTACGAGACCGTGCGCAGCCGCAAGGAGAAGTTCAGCCACCCGGGCACATTCCCGGTGGCGTTGCCCGAAGCCTGCATCCGGCTGCACGGGCTGCGGCCGGGCGGCGTGCTGCTGGACCCGTTCATGGGGTCGGGAACGACGCTGGTGGCGGCGGAGCGGATGGGCTGTGTGGGGATCGGGATTGATACCGACACGTCTTATGTGAACGTCGCGCGCAAGCGGGTGCGGGCTGCGATTGATCATGAGGACGAAGATTAATCGACAACACCTGTTTTTCTGACAGGTTCAATCACTTTGACTTTGCGTGTCACTTTTCGACATTATCACGGCACCGTGATCATGAGGAGAAAAGTGGTGCGTTCCAGCACGATTACAAAGGGAATTGCCGGTCTGGTGGCGCTGGGCGTTGTCGCCTGGGGCGGGACTGTCACATATCTCGAGCATTTCGATCATGCTGGAGCACCGCAGCTTCCTGCGAGCAGCCCGACGCGACAGGACCCGACGGCCATGGCGGCGTTCGCGGCTCTGCGCGAAGTGCGATGCGATTACTGCCACACGCAGAATGCGAACCTGCCGTTCTATTTCAGCCTGCCGCTGGCCAACCAGATCATGAAGCGCGATCTGGTGCAGGGGCAGCGTCATTTTGAATATGCACCGGTTCTGGCCGCGTTGCAGGACGGCAAGCCGCCTTCGGTCGAGCAGCTTTCGCGTATCGAGGAAGTCATCACGCAGAACCGCATGCCGCCGGCTGCCTATCTGCTGATGCACCCGCATGCGCATCTGAACGAGAAACAGCGTGTGGACATCCTGAAATGGGTGCGTGAGCAGCGTGAGCGTTATTATGCGACGCCGGGTGTGGCGGCGCAGTTCCGTGGCGAGCCGATCCAGCCAATTCCCGAGAGTGTGGGCGTGGACTGGAAAAAGGCCGAACTCGGCCGGGCGCTGTTCTTCGACAAGGGATTGTCGGGCGACGGAGCGCTCAACTGCGCAAGCTGTCATGGTCTGAACAAGGGGGGCGTAGACAACCTGACGACTGCGACGGGTATTGGTGGACAGAAGGGGCCGATCAATGTTCCGACCGTCTATAATTCCGTGTTCAGCATGGCGCAGTTCTGGAACGGCCGCGCGAAGGATCTGGCGGAACAGGCGGCTGGTCCGGTTATGAACCCGCTCGAAATGGGCTCGCATGACTGGGCGACGGTGGCCGAGCATGTTCGGAGCACGCCGGGCTATGCCGGGCAGTTCGAGGCGGCTTTTGGCTCCGACCAGATCGACAAAGACACGATCACGGGCGCGATTGCAGAATATGAAAAGACGCTGATCACGCCGGACAGCCGCTTCGACCTGTATCTGAAGGGCGATCAGAAGGCGATTACGGCGCAGGAAAAGCGCGGTTACGAGCGCTTCAAGGAAATCGGCTGCTCAGGCTGCCATAGCGGTATTGCCGTGGGTGGGGACGCTTACGAAATTCTTGGTCTGGAAGGACCGTATTTCGAGAACCGTCACACGAAGCTGACGGCTGCGGACGAAGGACGTCTGGCTGTGACGCATGCGGAAGGCGATCGGGCGCGGTTCAAGGTTCCGAACCTGCGCAATGTCGAACTGACAGGTCCGTGGCTGCATGATGGCTCGGCCACCACGCTGGAGCAGGTTGTGCGTGAGATGGCCCGTTACGAGACGCCGGATACGGATATTGCCGATCAGGATGTCGCGGATATCGTGGCGTTCCTCAAGACCCTGACAGGCAAGTACGAAGGCATTCCGTTGAAGGATGTGCCAGCCGACCAGCCCTTACAGGCTCCGGCACCAGCTTCGAACTGAAGCTCTCGGAAAGTTCAGAAATGAAAACGGCCCCGGATCATCCGGGGCCGTTTTTTTGAGCGGTATTTGGGAGGCCTTATTGCGGAACGGGGTTGCACTGCGGCGGGACAGGCTGACCGGTCATGACTTCGGTGGTGAAGATTGCGGAGTCTGCCAGAGAGCCGTTGACCGTCTCACTGTGGTTCAGACCCTTGTAAAGATGCGCCTGAACGAGCGATCCTGCGGCGCAGGCAGCTTTAACCAGCCCGAGCTGGAGTGCAGGCGGGACGTCACGGTCTTCTGTGCCCGTCCCGGTGAAGAGAGGCTGGGCCAGTTTGAGGGTCGGGAATTCCATGCCCTTCAGTGCCGGGCTGATGGCCTTGAGAAAGGTCGGCTGGAGCGTGTTGTGCAGTGTCAGGCCAGCGGCCTGCGTCTGCTGCGACAGGGAGGTCAGGCATTCATGCGCGGCTTTGCGGTAGAGAGGCAGCGCTTTGGGGGTGAAAGCCTCTTCGGGGCGGAAGTGTGGGTCGTGTCCTGACAGTCCGGTGGCAAGGTAGAGGACGTAATCGACGAGCGGGCTGTAGCCTGCGTCGGGATGGGCGGCATTTTTGAGCAGATCCCCAAGGAGTTCGGGGGTGACGTAAGGGGCTCCCGTGGCCACGGTGCCGCGAATGTCTAGTTCGGGAGCATAGGTGGGGGCATAGGCCGCGGTGGCCACGGCGGCGCCTCCGCCCTGTGACTGACCGACGATCATGATCTTGTTTTGCAGGCCCTGCACGTTGGTCAGTGCAGCGCGGACACTGTCGAGGACGCTGTAGGCTTCGACGCGGGTGTCCAGATAGGCATGGGTGCCGGGACCACCCAGGCCCTGATAATCCGTGGCGACGATGGCGAAACCGCGCTTCATCCATGTTGTGAGATAGGTGCTATTGCGATCGCTATAGGGATTAAGGGACGGTGCGCAGCTGTCGTCCACGCCAACAGTGCCGTGTGCCCAGGCGACGATCGGCCAACCGTCCTTGGGAGCAGGGCCGGGGGGAAGGATGATTTCGGCGGTGACGGGAACGAGGCCCTTGCCGGTAATGCCGTTCGTTGAGAGATAGGTGATGCGCAGGGCGCGTCCGGCGTCCGGAAGGCCGAGGGCTGCAGCGAGCGGCGCCGAAGCGGTGATTGTTCCGGGCTTCTGGACGCCTGAGGGTGCTGCGGCATGGGCTGCACTGGCGAGAGTGCCGATGCAGAGTGCCGTGCTGGCGAGAAGAGGGGCGAATTTACGTAAAAGAGGCAGGGGCATGAAAAATCCTAGGTCGGTCCTGGGCCGGTCTGGCGTTGCAGCCGAGACTGACGGCATGGTCCTTAACGTCAAGTGAATTTAAAATGGCGCGTTCTGGCACGAATGCGTCTGAAATGCTTCGGACAGGCTAATCATCCTGTGCAAGGCGGCGGTCGGCAGCCTTGTCGATCTGTTCACGCTCTTCCGCTGTGAGCAGGCCGCGTTCGTATTCCTGTGTGGCGCGGGCCTTGGCGTTACTGGCACGGGCACGGGTGTCGATGGGGTAGGCCCGTTTTTCAGGCAGGGCGAAGGCGCTGTCAGGAAGGCTGCCGCGCTCTTGCGGTGTCAGATGGCTCATGGGCCTGTTCTTTCCATAAATGGAACCTTGCCTGTGAACGCATCAGCGGGGGTAAAGTCCCGAAAGAACATTGTTCAATGGTGGTGGAAGCCGTTACATGCTCGGGGCCTGAATTGCCTGATGGACATGGGCGGCCGGACAGGAAGTGAGGGCAGTGTGGCGAAGCGGGATCTGAGGGAGGAAGAGGCGACGCTGTGGCGGATGGTTGTCCGTGATATCAGGCCGTTGCGCTCTCCGCGTTCTCCGCGTCGCGTGGGTCTTGTGACGAAAGTCGAACCTCCTGCACCCGCTGCGGAGCTGCCGCGCTCCCTGCCTGTGGTGACGGGGCGCTCTTTCGTGCCGGTGCAATCCGCGAAGCCGAAGTCCCGTCCTGCGGAGTTGTCGGTCGGCGTACGGGCGCCGGGGCTGGATGATACGAGCTGGAAGCGTCTGTCACGCGGGCAGATGAAGGTTGATGCGCGGCTCGATCTGCATGGATACGTCGTGCAGGAGGCGTTTGAGCGGCTGTATGATTTCATGCAGCGCGCACGGGTGCGGAACTGGCGCTGTGTGGAGGTTGTGACGGGGCTCGGAAGCGGGGAGACGAGCGGCCTGATCCGCCGTGAACTTCCGTTGTGGCTCCAGCGTGGGGATCTGCGGTCCATGGTTCTGGCCGTCGTGCACCCCCATGCGGCCAATCATGGGTCGGTTCGCATCCTGCTGAAAACGCGCCGCCGCTGAGACTGTCAGAGGTGACGGGTTTCCTGTCCTTCGCGCCAGCGCGGCGTATTGACGGCGAGCCAGCGGCGCAGGGCCAGCGTGGCTCCCAGATCGGGGACGGCGCGTGAGAGGAACGGAGCGGCGTTGTCGCCAGTGACCAGCTTGAAATGATGCGTTTCGGCCCAGCGTCTGACGCCGGCATCCGCAGTGGCAGCCGTACAGGCATGGTTCCACTGTGTGACGATTTCCGGAGGCGTCAGCATGGGCAATGCGATGGCCATGGCAGTGTCGGCTGCTGCGGAGACGGCCTGCCAGGCGTGATAGAACGGGCCTTCGGGGGGGCGGTGACGGGCCTGCTGATAGGCTTCCATGAAAATGGGGATAGTCGTCGAATGCGTGTCGGTCAGGTCGCCGGTGGAATAGATCGCGCTCGTCCCTTCGGGCAGGTTGGCGAGCACATCATCCAGCGGTCGGTCGAGCGTGTATGGAGAAATCTGCACAGCATCGACGGTGCCTTCGTGCAGGGCGGTCAGGGCCTTTGACGAATCGACATAGCCGGGCACGGGAATGGGGCGCAGGCCCAGAAGAGAAAGGCCCATCAGCGCGTTGAGTTCCGGGCCCCCGATGCGGGAGACGGCGAGGCGGACAGGATGGTCGTGGAAGAACCCCGTCAGGCGGCTGCGCAGGGTTTTGTGCAGTTCGGCGCGGGCGATGACGACGGTCGTGGTGGATGCCACGAGGACCGGAGTCCAGCGTCCGAAGTCGTAGTGAACACGGGAATCGCCCGTCAGGGAGGCCAGAAGGGTAGCGCCCGGAAACGCCAGGGCAGTGTTGCCGTCGGGCGCACTGTTGGCGTCGAACAGGTTTGCGGCGCGAACGCCATCCTGCCCGATATCGGGGGTCAGTTCGAGAGGCGTCGCCAGATCCAGCGCGTGGGAGATGGCACCACTTGCAAGTTCTGCGAACTGACCGGGGATGGAGGCGAGCGTGCCGCCCAGAAGGAGCTGAACATCCGTCAGAGTCCCGGCGCGGGCCGGAAGGGTCAGGAAGGGAGCGGCTCCACCAAGGGCCGCCAGCCCCTTCAGCGCTGCACGTCGGGTCAGTCTCACGGCCAGCGCACTTCCGGCGGCATGCTCATGAGAATGGACTCGGTATTGCCGCCCGTCTTGAGGCCGAACAGTGTGCCGCGGTCGTGAAGAAGGTTGAACTCCACATAGCGGCCGCGCCGGATGAGCTGGGCGTCACGGTCGGCTTCGGTCCAGGGAGTGAACATGCGGCGGCGTACGACAGCGGGGTACGCGTCGTGAAACGCCATGCCGACGTCCTTCGTGAAGGCGAAGTCGAGAGTTTCATCGCCAGTGAAGAACTGGTCGTAGAAGATTCCGCCCAGACCGCGTGGTTCGTTGCGGTGGTGCAGGTGGAAGTAGCGGTCACACCACTCTTTGAAGCGGGGATAGTGCTCCGGATCGTGGCGGTTGCAAGCGTCTTCGAAGGATTTGTGAAAATAATCCGCGTCAGACCGGGCTTCCGCACTGTCGGGGAACATGGGCGTGATGTCGCCACCACCGCCGAACCAGCCCTTCGTCGTGATGATCATGCGCGTGTTGAAATGCGCGGCGCTCACATGCGGGTTGCAGGGATGGGCGACGAGGGAGACGCCGGTTGCGAAAAAACGCGGGTCTTCATCGGCGCCAGGAATGTTCTTGCGGAACTCGGGGGAGAATTCGCCCCAGACGGTTGAAACGTTGACGCCGACTTTCTCGAACACGCGACCACGCATGACGGACATGACGCCGCCGCCGCCTTCGGGGCGGTTCCAGACGGTGCGTTCAAAGCGGCCGGGGGCGGTGCGGTCGCGCAGGACCTGCGAACCGCCTTCGGCTGCTTCGTCTTCGAGTTTTTCGTATGACGCGCAGATGCGGTCACGGAGGGTTTCGAACCAGGCTTTGGCGTCCTGCTTGAGGGCGTCGTGAGGTACGTCTGGACGAACGGTTTCGGCGAAACCGGGGCTGATCTGGTCCATTTTTTCTTCCCCCGTCTATACAGGACAAAACTTCGTTACGCGCAGTGTCCTAGCAAATCGCGCCGTCGCCGAACAGTTGGCTGTTGCATGACGGACGCTCATTGGTGGCGGCCATCCGTGGCGGGACGATGGCGCAAAGACATTTTCATTTCGTAAAAACGTCGGGTTTTTATGAAAATGTTTCTCCGGAGGCAGGAGGGGACGTGCGTTGCGGGCAAGGCTTGCGCGCGGGGCGTTCTCGTGGTCCAGAACGGGCAGAGCGGATTAACCAACAGTCAGGAACAGACATGTCTTCGGAACAGGAAATCCAGCCCGTCATCGGTGTGATCGGTGGTTCGGGGCTGTATGATATCGACGGACTCGAAAACAAGGAATGGCGCCGGGTTGAAACGCCCTGGGGCGAGCCGTCCGACGAACTGCTGTTCGGGACGTTCGAGGGCGTGCAGTGCGTATTCCTGCCGCGTCACGGGCGGGGTCATCCCATTCCGCCGTCACGCCTGAATTTCCGCGCCAATATCGATGCGCTCAAGCGCGCTGGCGTGACGGATATTCTGTCACTTTCGGCCGTGGGTTCGCTCAAGGAAGAGCTGCCGCCGGGGCATTTCGTGCTGGTGGACCAGTTCATTGACCGCAGCTTCGCACGTGAGAAGAGCTTCTTCGACACGGGCTGCGTGGCGCATGTCGGCATGGCGGACCCGGTTTCGGCGCGAGTGCTGGATGTGGTGCAGGGCGAAGCAGCTACGCTTGGTATTCCGTTTACACGGGGCGGGACGTATCTGGTGATGGAGGGGCCGCAGTTCTCCACGCGTGCCGAGAGCGAGCTGTACCGGTCCTGGGGCTGTTCGGTTGTGGGCATGACGAACATGCCGGAAGCCAAGCTCGCACGCGAAGCGGAGATGAATTACGCAACCGTTGCGATGGTCACGGATTTCGACTGCTGGCACACCGAGCATGACAGCGTGACGGTTGAGGCTGTCGTGAAGGTCATGACGGGGAATGCAGAGAATGCACGCCGTCTTGTGAAGGCGGTCATTCCGGTGCTGGGCAAGAAGCGCGCTGCAGATCTGACGGCCGAGCGGGCGCTGGATCATGCGATCATCACGGCCCCGGCCGCACGCGATCCGAAGCTGGTGGCCAAGCTCGATGCCGTGGCCGGGCGTGTTCTGAAGCAGGGCTGAGGCTCTGCTGAACGCCGCGCCAGCATGAAGCGGGCGCGGCGGATGTCATGGATCAGTCGAAATTATGGTTCGGGTCTGCGTTCAGGTCGATGCCTGCACGGGCATCGTCGATTTCAACGCCGTCCAGTTCTACCGGCGGCAGATCCTTGACCGGAGTGCCCTGCGGCACGCCTTTGATGGCGATCAGGTCGGCGGCTTTTTCGAGATAGCCTTCGGGGCCGCAGGCCGGTTTGCCATCGGCTTCCCACAGAAGGCGCGCTTCGTGACGGATCGCGGCATCGTGCTTGGGGTCGTCTTTGAGCGGGTTGGTGCTCATCTTGAAACTCCTGTCTGATCCGGTGCGGTATTCGCCGGGCCTGTCGTCATTATAGACCCCTTCCACGGTTTTGCGA
The DNA here is from genome assembly GCF_002005485.1 of Gluconobacter albidus. NCBI lineage: Bacteria > Pseudomonadati > Pseudomonadota > Alphaproteobacteria > Acetobacterales > Acetobacteraceae > Gluconobacter > Gluconobacter albidus. Next base: position 817,897 of record NZ_CP014689.1, read on the forward strand.
CAGTCTGTGTCATCGTGTCGGGGGTGCGCTTCAGGCGAGATGTGTTTTCAGAAATTCGACGCTGCGGGACCAGGCGAGATCACGGGCTTCGCGGTTGAAGCTTGGCCGTTCGGGGCAGCCGAAACCGTGACCGGCGTCGTCGTAGACATATTCCTCGATCTCGGGACGGGCGTCGCGGATCTTCTGGATTTCGGTATGGGGGATGGAGGAATCCTCGCCGCCGAAATGCAGTTCGACCGGACAGTGCGGTGCGGTTTCGACATGATTGCCGATGCTGCCGCCATACCAGCTTACAGCGGCGTTCACGTCATGGGTTTGGGTCGCCGTCAGCCAGGCGAGCAGGCCACCCCAGCAGAAGCCGATGATGCCGACTTTTTCGTGCCCTGCGTCGTGCAGGGCTTTCGCGCAGGTGGCGATGTCGGCGAGCGTCTTTTCGGACGGGATCTGGCTGCGGAGTTCAAGACCTTCCGTCACGCCGGCCTGTGAGTAAGGCAGAACGACGTTGGGTTTTGCCCGATCGAAAACCGCCGGAGCGATGACGTGGAAACCCTCGGTCGCGAAGTCGTTGCAGACATTGCGGATATGGTCGGTGAGGCCGAAAATCTCCTGTAAGACAATAAGGGCGAGCGGCGACTCCGCCGAGCCGGATTCCCAGGCACCGAAGCTGTGGCCGTCCGTAGCCGTCAGCTTGACCATCTGGCCTGTCACGGGGGTTTTCTTGTCCGTTGGGCTGTGTTTCATGTCTGTATATCCAGTCCTGTCATGCCCGAAAGGCCATGAGCCATGAGCGACGTCATCAATCTCCGCCGGGAACGCAAACGCCGCAAGGGTGCCGAGGATGCAAAGGCCGCGGATGCGAACCGCCGTCTGCATGGGCGGACCAAGGGACAGAAAATGTCGGAAAACATGGAAAAACAACGGCTGAAAAGCCTGCTTGACGGACGGAAACTTTCTTCCGAGCCAGCCGGAGATGGCAGCGGGAAACCTTGACGGAAACGGGTTGGGCGCCTATATCTTTGGCACTCTCCATGTGAGAGTGCCAAATGCACTGCAGTCATTGAGTGCAGCAACCCGGTCATGCTGCTTTTTACAAGGGTGTGACCAATAATGGAGCGATCCATGACGAAGTTTCGTCCCCTTCACGACCGCGTGGTGGTCCGTCGCCTGACGGGCGAAGAGAAGACCGCCGGCGGCATCATCATTCCTGACACCGCCAAGGACAAGCCGACCGAAGGCGAAGTCGTTTCCGTCGGCCCGGGTGCCCGCAACGAGCAGGGCCAGATCGTGGCTCTGGACGTCAAGGCTGGTGATAAGGTGCTGTTCGGCAAGTGGTCCGGCACCGAGGTCAAGATCGACGGCGAAGAGCTGCTGATCATGAAAGAGAGCGACATCATGGGTGTGATCGGCTGATCAGCCGTCCCCGTTTCCTCTCGTAAAAACCTCATTCAGGAGTAAGAATTATGGCTGCCAAGGACGTAAAGTTCGGCGCTGATGCCCGCGAGCGTATGCTGCGCGGCGTTGATATCCTCGCAAATGCCGTCAAGGTGACGCTCGGCCCGAAGGGTCGTAACGTTGTTCTCGACAAGAGCTTTGGCGCACCGCGCATCACCAAGGACGGTGTGTCGGTTGCCAAGGAAATCGAACTGGCTGACAAGTTCGAGAACATGGGCGCCCAGATGGTCCGTGAAGTCGCGTCCAAGACGAACGACATCGCAGGCGACGGCACCACGACCGCAACCGTGCTGGCCCAGTCCATCATCCGTGAGGGCGCCAAGGCTGTTGCCGCTGGCATGAACCCGATGGATCTCAAGCGCGGCATCGACAAGGCTGTTGGCGTTGTTGTTGAAGAGCTGAAGAACAACACGAAGAAGATCACGTCTCCGGAAGAGATCGCCCAGGTCGGAACGATTTCCGCCAACGGTGAGACCGAAATCGGCGAAATGATTGCTTCTGCCATGCAGAAGGTTGGCTCCGAAGGCGTCATCACGGTTGAAGAAGCCAAGGGTCTGCACACAGAGCTCGACGTTGTCGAGGGCATGCAGTTCGACCGTGGCTACATCTCCCCGTACTTCGTGACGAACCCGGAAAAGATGACGGCTGATCTCGACAGCCCGTACATCCTGATCCACGAAAAGAAGCTCTCTTCGCTTCAGCCGATGCTGCCGCTTCTCGAGAGCGTTGTGCAGTCCGGCCGTCCGCTGGTGATCATCGCCGAAGACGTCGATGGTGAAGCCCTTGCCACGCTGGTCGTGAACAAGCTGCGTGGTGGCCTGAAGATCGCTGCCGTCAAGGCTCCGGGCTTCGGTGACCGTCGCAAGGCCATGCTGGAAGACATCGCCATCCTGACGGGCGGCCAGGTAATTTCCGAAGACATCGGAATCAAGCTGGAATCCGTCACGCTCGAAATGCTGGGTCGCGCCAAGAAGATCCACATCGAGAAGGAAAACACCACGATCGTCGAGGGTGCTGGCAACAGCGACGACATCAAGGGCCGTTGCAACCAGATCCGTGCGCAGGTCGAGGAAACGACGTCTGACTACGATCGCGAAAAGCTCCAGGAGCGTCTGGCAAAGCTGGCTGGTGGCGTTGCTGTCATCCGCGTCGGTGGCAGCACCGAGGTCGAGGTGAAGGAGCGCAAGGATCGCGTTGACGATGCCCTGCACGCAACCCGTGCTGCCGTTGAAGAAGGCATCGTTCCGGGTGGTGGCACGGCTCTGGCCCGCGCATCGTCCGCTCTGAAGGGTCTGACCTTCGACAACGATGACCAGCGCGTCGGTGGCGAGATCGTTCGCAAGGCTCTGCAGTCTCCGCTGCGCCAGATCGCTTTCAACGCCGGTGAAGACGGCGCTGTCATCGCTGGCAAGGTGCTCGAGAACGACAGCTATGTCTTTGGTTTCGATGCCCAGAAGGGTGAGTACAAGGACCTGGTTGCAGCCGGCATCATCGACCCGACGAAGGTTGTGCGTACGGCCCTGCAGGATGCCGCTTCGGTTGGTGGTCTGCTGATCACGACGGAAGCCATGGTTGCTGAACGCCCTGAGAAGAAGGCTCCGGCCGGCGCTCCGGGTGGCATGGGCGGCATGGGCGACATGGACTTCTGATCGAAGTCCGGTCCGTCTCCTGTCTCTTCCACGGAAGAGGCGGGAGTGTCCTGACATGTTGCAAAAAAGCCTCTGGCCTGCGGGTCAGGGGCTTTTTAAATAACTATTTAGTTGCTGAATCCAAACGAAAAACCCGGGCTGGGTATAACTGTTGCATTTATCACACGTGTTGCATTCAAGTGCCCTCTGAAAGCATGGCAGGTATGTATTTTTCGTGACAGTAACGCTCCGAGATCTTTAGAGAGGGGACAACATTCTTTTGAAGGATCTTGTTCTTTGATGAGCACATCTCGTCGCCACCTGTTGCTGTGTGCATCAATTCTCGGAGTTGGGACCCTGTCCGGGACGGCTTTCGCCGCTTCCACGACACAGCCGGAGCACCGTTCCCACAAGGCTGTGCATCACAAGGCCACCACTTCGACGGCTGCGGCCAAGACTGCAAAGCCTGCTGTTGCCGCTCCGGTTGCTGCCTCGTCCGTCGCCGTGCCGGTTGCCACGACGGCCCCGGCTTTCTCCAGCCGTCGTCGCGCTGAAGTTCTTGAAGCGCAGGGTGTCTCGGGTGGCAGCGAGCGTATGGTTGTTACGGGATCGGCTCTGGCCTCTTCCAACAACCAGAACGCCAACCCTGTCCAGATCGTGACTGCAAAGCAGATCCAGCAGACTGGTGCGACGACGCTTAGCGACTTCTTCGCGCGTATTCCGTCCATCGGTGGAACGGGTACGAACAACTCTGAAACCAACGGTACGGGCGGCGCCTCCTGCACCGATATCCGTAACCTTGGTTCGAACCGCGTACTTGTCCTGATCGACGGCAAGCGTGCGACGCTGAACGGTCAGACGAACTGTATCGATCTGAACGCCCTGCCGGTCCAGCAGATCGCCAGTGTCGAAATCCTGAAAGATGGTGGTTCCGAGCTTTACGGCGCCGATGCCGTCTCGGGCGTCATCAACATCAAGATGCGTCATGACTTGTCGGACGGTAACATCACCATCCGCGGTGGCATCACTGGTCATGGTGATAACGACACGGGTATGATCTCGGCCTATAAGGGCTGGAACTTCGATCATGACAAGGGTAACCTGACGCTGTTCGGTCAGTATATGACGCAGGGTGGCGTCATGCAGCGTAATCGCGGTTGGGCCAACCCCGTGCAGCTGACGGATAATCCGGTAGGTTCAGGTGGTGAAACCTTCGGGTCCGGCTACTCCAATTATACGCATGTCCAGAGCAGCACAACGAACCTGAATGCTGCTGTGGCACCGGATGGCAAGACAGTGAGCACTTGGGGTGCGAGCAATCGTTACCCGTATGGTGAGCACCAGAGCCTGATCAACCAGCTCCAGAACTCCAGCCTTTCGGGTGATTTCCACTACCAGTTCAACCGTCATGCCAATCTATATTCCAATGTGATGTATTCACATCGGACCAGCTCCAGCTACATGGCAGCCGAGCCGTTTGACGGTTCTGTTCCTCCCAGCACGTTGCCGTCCGTGCTCACGGTGCCGGCGAATGATCCAAACAATCCGTTTGGTCAGGATGTCGATATCACGAAGCGTCTGACGGAGCTCGGTGACCGCCGTGACGAGAACGCCACCGATACGGTTACCGCCAAGGTGGGCGTGAACGGTGCGATCGCTTATGGCTGGGATTACGACGTGTCGTATACCTACGGTTCCAATATGTCGACGGACCATCTGGAGAATGTTGGGTCGTACACGAACCTGCTGAACGCCTATGGTCTGCAGCAGGTTGATCCGTCCAACTCGGCCAGTGCCCTGGTCTATAATCCGTCGGTCTGCCCGTCCTTCGGGTGCAGCAATCCGTTCGGAACGATGGGCAAGCAGGCAGCTTCCTACGTTAACTACAACACGAATACTCATTCGCATTACCAGCTTCGTGACTGGAACCTGCGCATCAACAACAACCATGTAACGACGATGCCCTGGAAGGGCGGCGGCGATCTGGGAATGGCGTTTGGTTTCGAACATCGTGGCGAACAGCTGACCAACACGCCTGACGAGCTGATCAGCAGCGGGCAGAGCCTGACCAACACGGTTCTTCCGACCAGCGGCGGCTTTGACGTGACGGAAGGTTATGCGGAAGCCAAGGCAACACTGCTGAAGAACGTTTTCCTTGCCAAGGATCTGACGATCGACGCGCAGGGTCGTGCGTCGGGCTACAGCACGACGTCTGATACGGCGAAGAACTGGAAGGCGTCCATCAACTGGGCTCCGACGCAGGACATCCGTTTCCGTGGTACGATCGGCACGTCCTATCGCCAGCCGAACGTCTATGAGCTGTATGGCGGTCAGTCGCTTAGCTACAACCTTGCCAACGATCCCTGTGACTCGGCTCAGGTTGGAACTTATGGAGCGGCTTCGGCAACGGTTGCAGCAACCTGCGCCAAGCAGGGGATCAACACCTCCACGTTCCATCAGTCTGGTACAGGTCAGGTTCCGACGCTGGGTGGTGGTAATGCGCATCTGGCACCTGAGATCGGGCGGACCTACACGTTCGGTACGATCATCACGCCGCGCTGGATCCCGAATCTCTCCATTTCCGGTGAGTTCTGGCACTACTCGGTCAACCACACGATCAGCGCGCTTCCGACGCAGTACATTCTGGACGGTTGCTACACGGGGACCAACTCCTCGCTTTGCAATACTGTGAACCGCCTGGCAAATGGTCAGATCAACACGGTTTCTGCGACGAACCAGAACACTGGCGCGCTGCATGAGAGCGGCGTCGATTTCGACTTCGACTATCATATCCGTGTTGCGCGTCACGACATCCTGTCAGTATCCAACAACTTCCAGTACCTGCTGAACTACACGCAGCAGCTGGTTCCGGGTGGGGCATTCACAAACTACACCGGCGCCCTGCTGTATGCTGGTGGTCCGAACAATGCCAATGCGTCCTATGGCATTCCGCGCGTTCGTGATTATGCGACGTTCGGCTGGACCCATGGTGCATTTACGGCGACTTACATGATGCAGTTCATCGGTGGGATGCGTTGGAACGACCAGTCCGAGTTCCTGACCTCCGCCACAGCGGGTCGTTACAAGACGCCGATGATGATCGAACAGGATCTGACGCTCGCATACCGCTGGAAGAAGTGGAACTTCGAGAGCGGCATCAACAATATCACCAACAAGAAGCCCCCTTTCGTAGCCAGCGGTGTGGATAACAGCGCCGGTGCGACCTATGGCAGCTTCTATCAGGGACGTTATTTCTTCCTGCAGGCAGGCATGAACTTCTGATCCTGTCAGTCTAAGTGACGCCCAGGACCTCTGGTCCTAAAAGGCCCCCGGTCATTGCGACCGGGGGCTTTTTTTATGTGAACTTTTCGAAAGCGGAATTTCCTGATTGACGCGGCATGAAACCTGTCGAAGTGTAACAGGGATGTCGAAGAGGGGCTCATGACCGGGACGATCGATGACCTTGCGGCACTGATCCGGGAAGCGGAAGGCGGCCGGGAGCGGTTTTTGGAGAAGTTCGCCGCGTTTTGTGAGCAGGCCTTTCCACGGCAGGCAACCGTGACGCGCAGGGCACGAGGATGGCTGAAGCGAACGGTCGAGATCGAGGATCTTTCCCTCAGGTTTGAAACGCGGGTTTTCGTGCTCCGGCGAGACGGGGCCGGGGTCGTGGCCGAAATTGCCCACGAGGTGCGGGGCGTGATCATCAGCCGCAAGGCGGTTCCGGTCCGGGACTGGATTACGCAGTTGCGTCAGAAAATCCATGAGGCCGGGCTGGCCGTTTCCGGCGAAGGGCATGCGGCTGCGGAGTTGACGGATTTCCGGCCATGATGCGCCTGTTTCCGTGGTCTTCCAGTTCAAAGAAAGAGACTGAGGCACGGGCGTTTCACGAACTTGATGGCCGGGTGCGCCCTCTGGTGCGTCTGGGATCGGTGCGGCAGGCACTTCTGACGCCGTCCATGGCCATTGCGCCGCTGGGGAATGTTCATGCCGAAACCTGGTGGAAGTCCGGGATGGGCTGGCAGGGCGTGCATGAAGCCGGGTGGCGGACGGCGGCGGACAGGATTCGCGAACAGGCGCGGGCGCTTGGTGCGGATGCGGTTCTAAACCTGCGGTACCGGCTTGAGCATCATGGCGGCGCGCTGGGGTTCATGCTGCATGGCGAGGCCGTACGGGTGCCACAGCTTGAACGCCTGGGTGTGCTGCTCTGTATGCCGTGGAATGCGGCGACGCTGGATGTGGCGCTCTCGGCGGGGATCGTGCCGGTGAGCTATGGCGTCGGGACGTGGGAAGAGGTCCGGTATACGGGGCTTCTGGAAGGTTTTTTCGATGCGATGAGCATTGGGGAGAGCACGCTTCTGACGCAGGCGAAGCGGGACGCGCGGGATGCGGCGACACAGAGCCTGCGGAACGATCCGATGTGTCAGAACTGGGATGGCGCACTGGGGCATGATGAGACGGTTGGACTGGTTGTTCGGTCGGAGAGGGGTGTTGTGCGGTCGATCCAGATCCGGGCGGCTGTGAGTATCCTCGGGTATCGGCGGATTGGTGGGCACGGTGCGGTTTCGCCCGCCATGGTCTGCGGGCTGGAGGATATTGTGCGGACCGGCATGCAGCACCGCCCCCTGTTCGCTGGAGTCTCCAACCGGATTGAAGTTGAGGACGAGGCGGGGGAAGGGCGCGTTGAAGCGGCCGTTCTCGGGCTTGAGGTCGGCGGTGAAGTCGTCAGCGAAGTAGCCGAGGGGCTTGGTGGCCTGTTTGACGGATTAAATGATCTTTTCTGAGGCGCTTTTTTAGCGGTCTCGTGTTCTTTTGGATTTTGCAGCGGGATTCCCATGGGCATCTTTGATCAGGTTCCGGGTTTTGACAGTCTTCCTCCGGGTTGGGGTGGGAGCGGTGCTTCAGAACCCGTGCAGGGTGGTGCGATGCCGCCTGTGAGGGCTGCTGGCGGGCGGGTTGCGACGTCGGATTTCAGCGTGCGCGAACTGCTGGTTGTTGAGCAGGCCGGGTTCCGGGCGCTGGGATTGTGTCTGGGGAACAGCATCTGGAAGGTGCAGGCCAATACGCAGTTCCGCAACACGTCCTATGAACTGACGGATCTGACGGGGGCGATGTATGGCGCGCGTGAGAAAGCGGTCGAAATCATGCGCGAAGAGGCCGAGCAGCTTGGCGCGGACGGGATCGTGGGAACGCGGCTGGAGATTTCGCAGCTTGCGGATAGCGGGATGCTGGAGTTCCGGGCGTTCGGAACAGCCATCGTGCATGCCGAGGGACATCCGGGATATCGGCGTCCGGACGGACGACCGTTCACGTCTGATCTGTCAGGGCAGGATTTTGCGTTGGCGCTGCGGTCCGGGCGGCGGCCGCTGGATCTGGTTCTGGGCTGTTGCGTGCAGCATATTCCGCGCCGGAGCCTGATGACGACGCTCAAGCAGGCTATGCAGTGCGTGGAGCTCGATCTGTTTACGCAGGCCTATTACACGGCTCGCGAGCACGCGATGGAGCGGATGTCGGCCCATGCAGCGGAAGTCGGGGCCAATGAGATCATCGGGACGACGTTGCGTGAGGAATCGCATGTCTGGGGCGACCATATCGTGGAGTTTCTGGCCATCGGAACGGCCATGTATGACACTGGAAAGCCGGACCCGAATTTCCGTATCGACCCCACCTTCACCCTGACGCTGGATGACTGACATGAGTGCTGACGAGACCAGACCTCTGGATCTGAGCAACCTCTATGCCGACGAGCCTGCGCCCGCTCCTGTGAAGGTTGAGGCTCCGGCTACCACTGGGGCTGTGCCTGCGGTGCTGGAGCCGATGCCAGCTTTTCCGCGGCTGGTGGAGATCAGCCGTCTGCCGGCGGATATGGTTGAAGAGGCGCATCGACGAGCCAGGACGATTGATTTTGCGGATCTGAATACGCTTCTGTCGCATGGCATGGGTGCGCTGGGGGAGCTTGCGAAGGTTTCAGACCGGATGCTTGCGGGGCGGACGCTGGGTGAAAGCGATGCGGTCGGAGAAATTGCGGCAGGCGTTCTGGATGGTGTGAAAATCCTGCGGATCGGCGATCTGCAGAAGCTGGCACGGGGCGAAGGTGGGGCTCCGGGTGGGTTTCTGGCGAAAATGGGTGGACTGCTGGGTGGCGCAAAAGATGCGCTCGGCGGGTTTGCCGAGAACCGCAAGAAGTTCAATGCTCTGATGGATCAGCAGGAAGCCAAGGCGCGGGTCACGATTGCGGATCTCAAACGGAACATCACGTCGTTCGAGGATATGTATCAGGCGCTCCGGCATGGCGTGCGGGAGCTGAATATCGACATCGCGGCCGGCCAGCTTGCGCTGGAAGAAGGCGAGCGGAAAGTCGAGGCATTGCGGCAGCACGCAATGGAAACGCAGGACCCTGTGGATGCTGCCGAGGTCATGGAACTGCGCGGGCGTCTGGCGAATTTTTCAGGGCATCTGAGCGAGCAGCGTGAAGGGCTGATGCGGGCTGCCCTGACCATTCCGATGATCAAGAGCACGCGTGAGGCCGCGGAAGCACGGATCATGGCGCTGCATTCGGCGCTGACGAAGACCATTCCCAATCTGAAGGCAGCCTGTGCGGTGGCGGTGGGGCAGGTGGATAACCGTAATGCCGCCACGGCGCGCGATGCACTGAACGAGGCGGATCGCAAAATCCTTGGGCTTGTGGCGGATGGCGCGCTGGATGCGGCGCGGACGACGGCCTCCAGTCGGGGTGTAGGCCCGCGGCAGATGGAGGCGCTGGCGCAGGCGGCGGATAAGGTGACGCAGGCTCTGGGCGAAATGGCGCAGAACGACAGACTCGCGGCCGAGCGGGCGCAGGAGCAGGAAAAGGAACTGCACCAGCTTCGGGACCGCTTGGCAACCAGCATGCGCAGCCTGGCGCAGCATTCCGTGCAGCCCCTGGGTCAGCCCTGAAGGAGGGGCGGTTCGTTTTCCTGCTCCTCGGGGTGCAGGAAGCGGGTGATGTCTTCCAGAGCATCGGCCAGGGACATGCGGCGGACGTCCACGCCGTCGGGAAAAGCCGAGAGGAGACGTGAGGGCATCCGGCGGTCCAGCATCACGAACACGCCGCGATCATTCCCCTGCCGGATCAGGCGGCCAAATGCCTGTCGCAGGCGCATCCGGGTGATGCGGTCGTCGTAATCGCCCGGGCGACCTTCAGAGAGCAGACGGCGGCGTTCACGGTGCAGGATGTCGGGTCGGGGCCAGGGCGTCTTTTCGAACACGACCATGCGCAGCGCTTCGCCGGGGACATCCACGCCGTCGCGCATGGCGTCTGTTCCCAGCAGGCAGCTATGGGTTTCGGTGCGGAAGACATCTACGAGGGTGGCGTTGTCCATCGCATCGACATGCTGGGCGTAGAGCGGAAAGCCCTGCGTTTCCAGCGGTTCGTGAATGCGGCGATGGACTTCACGCAGGCGGCGGATGGCCGTGAAGAGGCCGAGCGCACCGCCGCCTGCGGTTTCGAACAGGGCGCGGAAGGCATGGGCGAGTGACGGGATTTCGACCGAAACATCCGTGATGACATAGGCGCGCGTCTGCGTGGCGTAGTCGAACGGACTCATGACCGAGGCACGGATAGGCGGCTTGAGGAAATGCGTGGCGCCCAGATGCAGTTCGGCCGCGTGCCAGCTTGCTTCGTTCTGTGCATCTCCATGGCCGGTCTGGTCGCGCAGGGTGGCGGACGTCATGAGCAGGCCGTGGGCGGGTGTCTGGATCGTTGAGACGAAGGGAATGGTCGGGTCCAGCCAGTGCCGGTACAGGCCGATGTCATGATCGCCCTGTGTCGCGCGGGTGCGAGGAAGGCGTTCGGTGCGGATGAAGTCCACGAAGGTGGGGGTGGCGTCCGGTTCGGGGGGCGTCTGAAGCGCGTCCAGCATGCCGATCCAGCCGGACAGGCGGCTGATGGCGCGGCGGTGCAGAGTGCGGATCATGGCCTCGATGCGCTGGCGGGTCGGGGCGTCCATTTCCGCGTCGTCCTCGGCCTGTGCGGCGAGGCGGTCGGTCAGCAGTTTCAGCGGATCACGCAGGCGCGTCAGGGCGCGGCTGAGGGTTTCGGAGGCTGCGGCGACCTCATTATTGACGGGATGCAGATCGCATTCCGCCGAAATATAGCCGTCTCGGCTATCCTTGGTCTGGCGTGCACGGAGCTGGTGGTCCAGCGCACGGAGAAAGGCTTCGGACGGATTTTCCGGCGCGGGTTCCTCGGGGATCAGCAGGGCAGGTGCGCTGGGCGGCGGAATAAAATCCGGATCTTCTTCAGGCGGCGCTTCGGGGCGCAGGCGCGTGCTCCAGCCAGGAGCGGGCAGGCTTCTTGCGGCCTGAAGCGCTGCGTGAAGCGGGGTGTCGATCATGGGGAGGCGTTCGACCAGATCATCGAGCCGCCGTTGCAGGCCACGGGCGCGGGAGCGGCTGCCCTCGGCACCGAGCAGCCAGCGCCGGAGTTCGGCGGCTTCGAGGCCCGAGAGGGCCGTGGCGAAGGCGCTGTCTGCTGCGTCGGGGATGTGGTGACCTTCATCGAAGACGTAGCGCGTGGGCGTCGTGTCCTCGTCAGGCAGGCCGGGCGGGGCGAGTGCGGCCCAGGCGGCCTGTGAAAGGACGAGGGCGTGGTTGGCGACGACCAGATCGGCCTGACGGGCGCGGCGGATTCCGTGTTCAACGAAGCAGGTCTGATAATGCGGGCAGGCGGCGTGGATGCATTCGCCGCGTCGATCGGCGATGCCAAAAAGCGTGCCATGCCCGAAGAGTTCGCCGAACCAGCCGGGAAGGTCTCCGCCCATGAGATCCCCGTCGCGGCTCGCTTCGGCCCAGCGGGCGAGCAGGGCCATCGGAAGGAGCGCGGCGTAACCGTCAGGGCCACGGGAACTGGCGACGTTGAGCAGGTCTTCCATGTTCAGCAGGCACAGATAGTTTTCCCGGCCTTTGCGGACGACGACTTTCTCCCGAAGAATCTTTTCACCCGGATAGAGACGGCGGAGTTCCTGTTCGATCTGGCGCTGGAGATGGCGGGTATAGGTGCTGATCCAGACGGCGCCGTCATTCTGTTCGGCCCAGAGGCTGGCGGGCGCGATATAGCCGAGTGTCTTGCCCGTGCCGGTTCCGGCTTCGGCGAGGACGACATTGGGGGAGCCGATGCTTTCGCGCGGCTCGAAAGCGGCCGTGGCGACAGAGGCGAAATCGGCCTGACCGGGGCGGATTTCGGCGTTTTCTCCAAGGATCTCACGCAGGCGCTGGCGGGCGGCGTTGGGTGAGACGGGCTGGCTTCCGGGCGCGGGACGCGGGGCGGTTTCTTCCCAGCGCGGCAGGCGCTTCCAGATGCGGATGGCTTCGTAAGGGTGGGCGCCCGTGGTGTCCCGCGGTGTTCCGAGAATGTCCGTGACCTCGCCGCTCCAGGCCCATCCGGCGCGGGTGAGAGGGACCATCAGGGCGCGCAGACGGGTGCCTTCGGGCGTTTCGGACTTGTGGCGCAGTTCGTCGAGCAGGGTTTCGCACAGGATGGGGAGGAGGTCCGCGCCGATGGTTTCGGGCGGTTCAATTCCGAGAGCAAGGGCCAGTCCGCGCGGGGTAGGGGCGACGGTCGTGGCAGGGCGGACGAACAGGAACAGGTCCAGCAGGTCGAACCACGGTACGGGCTGGGACAGCGGGGAGAGGTCCAGCGCGCGAAGTGCAGCGGGGCCGTGAACAAGAAGAGGCGGGGGAAGCTGTGTGAGGCGCTCGCGCGTTTCTTCTGCCGTCAGGTCCAGCAACTCGCCATCCGGCGTCAGAAGGGACGACAGGCCACGACGGGCGATGAGGGCCGGAGCGTCGAATGGCGACAGGAAGGTGGGGGCGCGGGGCATTGGGGCTAGTGTAGCGGGTAGGGAAAAATCCGGCGAGGATGTTTTGCGGGTTTTGCGAACGGAACGTGAAAGCTGGCTGTCTGCAAGGGGTTAGAAAGCGCGGAAAAGTCATTGAAATATTTCGTAATACAATGGACGCCTCTGAGTGAAACCGCAATGTGTCGTATTGCTTGACCGGGAAGAGGTGTCTCCCTACCTTTTCCTGTAATCATGCAGAAATCCAAGACACCTATCGCCCCGTCCCTCTCTCCTGACGCGCCGCTTCCGAAAGCATGGCCGTTCGAAGAGGCGCGAAAAATCACCGCGCGCCTGGATGCGCGCGCGTCTGACGCTGCCGGAGAGGCTTCAGAACAGGCTCCGGCCCTTCTGGAAACGGGCTATGGCCCGTCGGGCCTGCCGCATATCGGCACGTTCGGCGAAGTGGCCCGTACGACCTGGGTCCGTCAGGCCTATGAGGCACTGACAGGCCGTCCGACGCGTCTGCTGGCATTTTCTGACGACATGGATGCTCTGCGCAAGGTGCCGACCAATGTGCCGCAGCAGGAGCTTCTGACGAAGCATATTGGCCTGCCGCTGACACGGGTTCCCGATCCGTTTGGCGAATATGACAGCTTTGCCGCGCATAATAACGCGCGTCTTCGCCAGTTCCTCGACAGTTTCGGTTTTGAATACGAGTTCGCGTCCGCCACGCAGTATTACACCAACGGCACGTTCGATGCGGCCCTGCGCCGGATGCTTGAAGTCCATGACGAAGTCGTGGCGACCATTATTCCGACGCTTGGTCCGGAGCGCCGCGCGACCTATTCGCCGGTTCTGCCGATCCATCCCGAAACCGGTCAGGTCATGCAGGTGCCGATCATCAAGGTTGATCCGGATGCCGGCACGGTTGTCTGGAAAGACGAGACCGGCAAGACGTTCGAGACGTCCGTTCTGGGCGGTCATGCCAAGATGCAGTGGAAGGCCGACTGGGCCATGCGCTGGTATGCTCTGGGCGTGGATTATGAAATGTCCGGCAAGGATCTGATCGACAGTGTGAAGCTGTCCTCGAAGATCTGCCGTATTTTGGGCAAGGAACCGCCTGCGGGTCTGACCTATGAGCTGTTCCTCGATGCGCAGGGACAGAAGATCAGCAAGTCCAAGGGCAATGGCCTGTCGGTTGAGGAATGGCTGCGTTACGGCACGCCGGAAAGTCTGGGGCAGTACATGTTCCAACAGCCGACGCGGGCCAAGCGCCTGTTCTTCGATGTCATTCCGCGCGCGACGGATGATTACCTGACGCTCGTGCAGAAAGCCGAGACGCAGGAAGGGCCGGATCTGCTGGCCAATCCTGTCTGGTTCATTCACGGCGGGACGATCCGTCCGCAGGACACCAGCCCGGTCTCGTATACGGCGCTGCTGAACCTTGCGAACGTGGCCAATGCCGACAAGCCCGAGACGCTGTGGAAGTTCCTGCGCCGCTATGATCCGACGCTGTCGCCCGAGACGCATCCGTATGTGGATCGGCTGGTGCGCTGTGCGCTGACGTATTTCCAGGAGCAGGTTTACCCGAACAAGACCTATCGCGCGCCGACCGAGACCGAGCGCAAGGGGCTCGTGGATCTTGCGGACGAACTGGCAAAGCTCGCGCCGGAAACGCCGCCGGGCGACGTGCAGGATGTCGTGTTTGAAGTCGGAAAGCGCTATTTCGAGAAGTCCGAGCTGCGGTCGTGGTTCGGGTGCCTGTATGAGGTTCTGCTCGGGCAGACCGAAGGGCCGCGTTTCGGGATTTTCGCCTCCCTGTTCGGGCTGCCGGAAACGGTGGGCCTGATTAGGGAAGCTCTCGTGCGGCCTGTTGAAGAGCCTGTACAGGGCTGAGCCGTGGGCGCGCCCAAAGATAAAAGACCGGGGGACAAGAGGCTGGAACTCCGGTCGCCGGACGCTCAGCCCCCGTCCGTGAAAGACGCGGTATGCGCAGCGGTAGAGACAGATCCCGTAGACTGCGGGTGTGAGGACGCCAGCCTGTCGAAACGACGCTGGCAGGTTCTCCTGTCGCGCGCGCCGGCTCTTGTGGGGCTGGTTCTGCTGATGGCGGCTGTGGTCGTCATCTGGCGGGAACTGCGACATCTTTCGCTGCATGACATCACCACGAGCCTGAGCGCCATTCCGGATTCCGCGCTGCTGGCCGGTGGGGCCGCGACGGTTCTGTCGTATTTCATTCTATCCTTCTATGACCGGCTGGCGTGTCTGCATGTCCGGGCGGACGTGTCGTATCAGCGCTCCGCGTTTGCGGCGTTCTGTTCTTATGTGCTGTCCCACAATCTGGGTTGTGCAGCGATTTCAGGGGCGGCGGTGCGCTTCCGGCTCTACCGGAGCTGGGGTGTGGCGCCGGGTGCAATCGCGCAGATCATTGCTTTCTGCTCCGCGACCTATCTGCTCGGCACGATGGCGTTAATTGGGGGAATCCTGATTATCGAGCCACACGCGGTGCCAGTTCTGATGCATCTGCCGACGTTTCTGCTGAGATTTGTCGGGCTCGGGCTGTGGGGCGTACTTCTGGCCTATGTGCTGGTGTCACGCGTTCGGCGGCATGTCCGTGTCTGGAAATACGAGATCGAGCTTCCGGGACCAGGGATTGCAATTGCTCAGATCGCGGTCAGTGCAGCGGACATGGCGGCAACGGCGCTCATTGCGTATTGCGTGCTGCCGCCTCTGCCGCCGGAAGCTCATTTTGGGTTCGGGACCTTTCTGGCGATCTATCTTGCGTCTTACACGGCCGGCCTGATGGCGAGCGTTCCGGGGGGACTGGGCGTTTTTGATGGGGCCATGTTGCTGGCGTTGCAGGCTTATCTGCCAACGTCGCAGATCATGGGCGCGATCCTCGTGTTCCGGCTTTTCTATTACATCATCCCCCTTCTGATTGCGGGGTTGATGTTCGCGGGGCATGAACTGTTCCTGCGGGGAGAGCAGGCTCTGGTCTCGGCCGGACAGACGCCGCGCAGGGTCAGGCCCAGTCAGGTCATTCGGGAATCGGAAGCGGATTTTTCGGTGGCGGTGGCGACAAGCGTGCAGGCTGTCGTCGGACTCCTGCTGCTGCTGTATGCGCTGGTGGCGGACCTGCCGCCTCTGCAGACGTCCTTCTGGGCAGCGGTGTCACAGATTGCAGATCTTCTGCTGACGGTGGTTGGCGTTGGGCTTGCGGCGCTCTCCTGGGGGCTGTCACAGCGTGTGGCATTGGCCTGGAAATTTTCCCTCGGGATGCTGGGGGCGGCGGTTCTGCTGCTGATCCTGCGTCATGCACCGTGGGAAGGACCGGTTGTCATAGCGCTCGTGATGCTGCTGCTGTTGCCGTTCCGGAACTGCTATTATCGCCGGGCACATCTTCTGACTGCCCCGCTGACGCCAGCTACGCTAGCGCCACTCTCGCTGTGGGGACTGGGGCTCATGGGGGTGGGCTGGGTTGCGGTGCAGCGGCATCTGGGGCCGATCTGGTGGCGCTCCATGATCTATGATGCCCATACGGCTGTCGGGCGCTGGTTTCTGGGTTTTTCGGCCTTGTGCGGATTCTACGTTCTGTGGCGCGGAATGCGCCGGACGCGGATCCGCTTCGAAGCCTGGACGGCCGAAAACGCCTGCCGCTACCATAGCCTGGCCCATGCGCTCCCTCAACTGGGCGCACGCCGTCCGACGGGGTTGCTGTTGGATGAAGCTGGGCGTGCGGCCATCCCGTTCCTGCGGACGGGGCAGTTCATTATCGGGTTGGGCGATCCCGCGGGCTCCGAACGGAACTGTGTGGCTGCCATCTGGCGACTGCGGGATCTGGCGTTGCAGGAAGGCTGCAAGCTCGCTTTCATACAGGTTGGCCAGTCTTTGATGGCCGTTTATAACGATCTGGGACTGACGGTCTGTCCAGACAGGACAGCCGGGACGGTATGCTGTTTTTCCGAGGATTATCGGATGCTGCGGGCTTTTCTGAAGGGTGAGGAACGGCTGGCACGCAAGCGCCAGCCTCAGGCTGTATCGGGGCTGACAGGCTCATGAGCATGGCGCCCGGGCTGGGAAATACGCTCAGCAGCTGGCTGATTGCCTTTCCGGCGCTGTTCTCGATCATCAATCCGCTTGGAGCCTCGCTGATTTTCGCGCAGGCCACGGAAGGGCGTGAGCGCCGCGAAGTCGTTGAACTCGCGCGTCAGGTGGCGCTGAATTCTCTGGGCATCATGCTGGTGTCCATCTGGTTCGGAAGCTGGATTCTCGGGTTTTTCGGCATTTCGATCAATGCCCTGCGAATCACCGGCGGCCTTGTGGTGGCGTCCCGTGCCTGGGTGATGCTGTTGCAGCCCGAAACGTCCGAAGCCCGCAAGGAGAAACAGGCGCTTCAGGGCGGCCGGACCGTAACGACGCCGGATCTGCGGGAGCGGGCGTTTTTTCCGCTGGCAATGCCGTTTACGGTGGGGCCGGGCAGCATTTCCGTCGCCATTGCCCTGAGTTCGTCAACGCCGCCCCATATGCCGACGGCGGACTATTATCTCGGTGTGTCCGCTGCGGCCACGACCATGGCTGTCGTGGTGGCCATCGTTTATGCCTATGCCGAACGTGTTGTGGCGATGCTGGGTGTGACGGGCGCGCGGATTGTCAGCCGTCTCGCTGCCCTGATCCTGCTCGCAATCGGGGTGCAGATCCTCGCATCCGGCGTCGAAGGTTTTCTGATCGAGGCGCTGAAGCAGGCGAAAGCGGCCTGAGGGTCAGCGCTCCGCAAGGACGGCATGGACTCGTTCTCGCAGGGCGGGGATGACCTCCTCCTGAAACCACGGCGCTTTCTTTTCCCACACGCCGGTTCGCCATGACGGATGGGGCAGGGGAAAATATTCGGGCAGATAATTCCTGAAATTCCTGACACGTTCCGTGACCGAACCACGTCCCAGAACATGGTTCTGGGAATAGCTGCCCACAAGAAGGGTCAGGCGAACATCAGGCAGGAGCGACAGAATACGCTGGCGCCACAGGGGAGCACATTCGGGGCGCGGCGGTTTGTCGCCGCCCTGAGGCAGGCGCCCGGGATAGCAGAGGCCCATTGGCAAAATCGCGACGTGCCGGGTGTCGTAAAAAATGTCTTCCGGGATATCGAGCCAGCTTCTGAGGCGATTTCCGGACGGGTCGAAAAACGATTTGCCGGCGATATGGGCCTTGGTGCCCGGTGCCTGACTTGCGATCAGGATTCTGGACGTTGCGGAGGCGTGGATCAGAGGGCGTGCGCCCAGAGGGAGGTGAGCCTCACAGACACGGCAGGCACGGACTTCCCCAAGAAGCGCGTCAAGGCGCTCCTCTGGGGAGGGAGCGGGTCGGGTCATTCTTCCTCGGGGATCAGGGGCATTTCCGGCTGCCAGGCATATTCAGCTCTCGGAATATAGACATGCTCTCCAAGGCTACGTAGGCTTTCAAAAAGCGTAACGTGCTCTACGGACATCGGTTTGCTGCGGAAGAGATTGTGTCGCTGCACCCACTGGATGGCGTCCGACCGCTGGCTGGATGAGAAATGCCCCAGCGTGACGGCTGGCTGGAAGCGCCGTTTCGCAGGAGGGCATCCGGCCCGGCGAAGGACGCTTTCGACCTGGGACTGGAGCGTCTCAAGTTGTGGAGTGCGTTCGACCCCGATCAAAAGGCTGTCGGCATTGAGCCCCTCGCGGATGTCAGCCTGCGCGAGCGACAGATCGAATGGCTTCCAGGCCAGGCGGGAGAGAGCCAGGTCAATCTCCTCCAATCGGTGCCTGTCCGTGATTTCTCCGATAAAGCGGAGGGTGATGTGATGGTTTTGTGCAGGAACCCATTGCACGCCAGGCATGGAACCGCGCATCAGCGCAAGCGTTTCCCGGATGTCGACAGGAAGGTCGAGTGCGACAAAAAGTCTCAAGAGGTGCGTTTCCCATGAAAAATAAGTAAGGGATGGCGGAGTATTCTTGACCCCTCCGGCAAAACTCCCACATTCAGGTGGAGTGTACGGACGGCCCTCCCTGGTTCGTCAAGCGCCCTTTTCAGAAGGGCATCTCATTGGAAAAGGTGTCATGGCTTTTAATTCCAACTTCAGCAGAGCCGGTGTGCAGGCCGGAGCCGGCAGCCTTGATGCCGGACTTCGCGCTTATATGTGCAGGGTCTTCAACTGGATGGCGCTTGGTCTGGTGATCACGGGAGTGGTCGCCTATGGCGTCGCACAGACTTCCCTTCGCGCCCTGTTTTTCCATCTGGCAGAAACGCCGAACGGCGCGCTTGTCCTGCGGCCGACCCTTCTGGGTGGCATCAGCATCTTTGCGCCGCTTGTTTTCGTGATGGTTCTGTCTTTTGGCGTCAACCGTCTGTCCCGTCCTGCCGTGCAGGGAATTTTCCTGCTGTTCAGTGCCGCAATGGGCGCCAGCATGGCCAGCATTCTGCTGAGCTATACGGGTGTTTCCGTAGCCCGGACGTTCTTTGTGACGGCCATTACATTCGCCGGAATGTCGCTGTGGGGATACACGACCGGCGCCAATCTCGCTCGACTCGGTTCGTTCCTGTTCATGGGGCTGATCGGTATCGTTCTGGCCTCGGTGGTGAACATTTTCCTGCACAGTTCGCCGCTGGCCATGCTGGTTTCAGTAATAGGTGTGGGTCTTTTCACCCTGCTTGCGGCCTATGATACGCAGCGGATCAAGATCACGTACCAGCAGTACATGGCCTATGCTGGTCCAGACGAAGTAGCGAAGCTGAGCGTTTATGATGCGCTGACGATGTATCTCAATTTCGTGAACCTGTTTCAGTTTCTTATCCAGTTCATGGGTGTTCGTTCAGGTAACAGTGACTGACAGTACTGTCCGGACGATACTGGGCATCGGGAAAGGGGCGGCAGTTGATGCCGCCCCTTTCTGCTTTTTGGACCAATAAAGTCTTGAATTATTTTCGCGAATTCTAAAGAGACTTACATTAAAAATCTGTAATTTTATGGATTAATGAAAGTCTTAATTAGATCAAATGTGGCGAAAAACAGCCATTTCAACCTGAGAGTCATGTGGAGGAAAGGCTCACGAAATCCGTGATAAGCCTTGTCTTTGAGGCGATTCAGGCAGAAAAAACCTGAGGAACCGGGACAGCCGTGTCCCATGCTGAATGAACTTCAGGATCGGATCTTTGATCCGGTTCCTGACGTCAGGATACGAACGAGAAAGGTAGCAGACTATGGCAGCGTTCGGCGGCACTGATGCGGACCTTATCGTGTCAAACCGTTTCCCGGCGACTACTGCAAGCCGGAACGGATGATGAAAGCAGGACCGATGAAAAAACTCTGGCGATATCTCCCAGCGTTGCCGGCGCTGATGCTATCGGGTTGTACGGTTGATCTGCTTCAGCCGCGCGGCCCGGTCGCAGAAATGAACCGCGATGTCATGGTGGCGGAATTCGTCATCATGATGCTCGTTGTGGTTCCCACCTGCGTCGCGACGCTTTATTTTGCGTGGAAGTATCGTGCTTCCAACAAAGAGGCCGAATACCTCCCGACCTGGGATCATTCGACCGCAATTGAATATGTCATCTGGGGTGTTCCCGCCATTCTGATCGCCTTCCTTGGCGCCATCAGCTGGTGGAGTACGCATGCCTATGACCCGTACCGCCCGCTTCAGACGGATGACAATGTCAAGCCGCTGAACGTTCAGGTGGTTTCTCTCGACTGGAAGTGGCTGTTCATCTATCCGGACCTGGGGATCGCAACGATCAACCAGCTGGATGTGCCGACGAACACGCCGCTCGACTTCCAGATTACGTCTGATTCCGTCATGACGTCGTTCTTCATCCCCCGTCTGGGCTCGATGATCTACGCCATGCCGGGTCAGCAGACGCAGCTGCATCTGATTGCAAGCGCACCGGGGGATTACCTTGGTGAAGCATCGCAGTTCAGCGGTCGCGGTTTCTCGGATATGAAGTTCCGTACTCTCGCCATGGACCCCGCTCAGTTCAACGACTGGGTCGAGAAAGTGAAGAGCGGAAGCGAAAATCTCGACGATACCACATACCCGAAATATGCTGCACCGCAGGAAGCTGCACCGGTACAGTATTTCGCGCATGTCCAGCCGGATCTCTTCGACGGCATCGTAGCCAAGTATAACAATGGCATGGTGGTGGACAAGACGACGGGCAAGGTCATGCACATGCAGTCCGTTCTCAACGCTGCACCGTCCGACACTGGCATGAAGGAATAACCGACAGATGCTCGGAAAACTCTCCTTTTCAGCCATACCGTTGGATGTGCCGATTCTTGTCGGTACATTCCTTGGTGTTGCTGTTATCGGTCTCGCCGTACTGGGTGCTGTCACCTATTATGGCAAATGGGGCTATCTCTGGCGTGAATGGCTGACGACTGTCGACCACAAGCGTCTTGCTGTGATGTACGTCATTCTGGCGATCGTCATGCTGTTCCGTGGTTTTGCGGACGCCATCATGATGCGGACCCAGCTTGCGCTGGCCTATAATGGTAACCCCGGTTATCTGCCGCCGCATCACTACGACCAGGTCTTCTCCGCTCACGGCACCATCATGATCTTCTTCATGGCGATGGCGTTCATGACGGGCCTGATGAACCTGGTGGTTCCCCTTCAGATCGGTGCACGTGACGTGGCGTTCCCGTTCCTGAACTCGCTCAGCTTCTATATGACGCTGGTCGGAGCCCTGCTGATCAACATCTCGCTGTTCATCGGTGAGTTTGCACAGTGCGGCTGGCTGGTTTACCCGCCTCTGTCCGAGATGCAGTTCAGCCCGGGTGTCGGCGTTGACTACTATATCTGGGCTGTTCAGATCTCCGGTGTCGGTACGTTGCTGACGGGCGTGAACTTCTTCACGACCATTGTCAAAATGCGTGCGCCTGGCATGGGCTGGATGCAGATGCCGGTGTTCACCTGGACTGCGTTCTGCACGACCGTGCTGATCATGGTGTCCTTCCCGGTTCTGACGGTAACGCTGGCTCTGCTCAGCCTTGACCGTTACCTCGGCATGCACTTCTTCACGAATGATGCCGGCGGCAACGTCATGCTCTACCTCAGCATGATCTGGACCTGGGGCCATCCGGAAGTTTACATCCTCGTCATTCCGGCGTTCGGTGTGTTCTCCGAGGTCACGGCAACGTTCTCCCAGAAGCCGCTCTTCGGCTACAAGACGATGGTGTACGCCACGTGCTCCATCATGGTGCTCTCCTTCGTCGTGTGGGTGCATCACTTCTTCACCATGGGTGCCGGTGCCAACGTCAATACCTTCTTCGGTATCATGACGATGATCATCGCCGTCCCGACGGGTGTGAAGATCTTCAACTGGCTGTTCACGATGTATAAGGGCCGCGTGGAATTCACGGCTCCGATGTACTGGACGCTGGGCTTCATGATCACCTTCTCCATCGGTGGTATGACCGGTGTCATGATGGCCATGCCGGCTGCTGACTGGATCCTGCACAACTCCCTGTTCCTGATCGCCCACTTCCACAACGTCATCATCGGCGGCGTGTATTTCGGTTACATCGCGGGCATGGGCTTCTGGTTCCCGAAGGCTTTCGGCTTCAAGCTGAACGAAGCCTGGGGCAAGCGCGCTTTCTGGTGCTGGTTCGTCGGCTTCTATCTGGCCTTCGTCCCGCTCTATATCCTCGGTCTCGAGGGCATGACGCGTCGTATGAACCACTACGACAATCCCGACTGGTATCCGTGGATGCTGGTTGCTGAAGCCGGTGCAATCGTTATCGCCTGCGGTATCGTCTGCCAGCTGACGCAGCTCTACGTGTCCATCCGTGACCGTAACCTGCCCGAGAACCTTGATCTGACGGGTGATCCGTGGAACGGCCGTACGCTGGAGTGGTCCATCTCTTCTCCGCCGCCGGCTTACAACTTCGCGGTCATTCCTGACATTCATGGTCTCGACACGTTCCACACCGAGAAGCAGCTGGGTCTGAAGGCTCACGGCAAGCCGCTGGCTCCGATCCACATGCCGAAGAACACATCTGCTGGTGTCTTCATCGGTCTGTTCAGCTTCATCCTCGGTTTCGCTTCGATCTGGTACATCTGGTGGCTTGCTGCCATCGGCCTGATCGGTATCGTTGCAACCATGATCCTGCGCAGCGCAAACCGCGACGTCGACTACTACGTCCCGGTGAGCGAAATCGAGCACAACGAGGAAGTCTATTCTCGTCGTATCGCTGCGGCGCAGGCAGCAGAGTAAGAGGGGGGCATAAGACTTATGGCTCACGAAGCAACAATGTCGCCTCTGGCACACGCCGACGATCACGGCGGGGAACATCATCACGAGACCCCCAACGTGTTCGGCTTCTGGCTCTACCTGATGACGGACTGCGTCCTGTTCGGGTCGATCTTCGCTGCCTTTGCGGTCCTCCGGAACCAGTATGCCGGTGGCCCGTCGGGCAAGGAACTGTTCGACCTGACGAACGTGGGGATCGAGACGGCTATCCTGCTGTTCTCGTCCATCACGTACGGCTTTGCCTCGCTGAACGCGCTGGCGAAGAACAAGACGATGGTTCTGGTCTGGCTTGCCGTCACGTTTGTGCTCGGCGCTTCCTTCGTCGGTCTGGAGGTGAACGAGTTCACCTCCATGATCGCAGAAGGCAATGGCCCTGACCGTTCTGCATTCCTCTCCGCGTTCTTCACGCTGGTGGGAACGCATGGTCTGCACGTCACCTGCGGCCTGATCTGGATGGTTGTCCTGATGGTGCAGATGATGGGTCCGCAGGATCTGTCCGAGCGTATGATGAACAAGTTGGCCTGCCTCAGCCTGTTCTGGCACTTCCTCGACATCGTCTGGATCTGTGTCTTCTCGTTCGTCTATCTCGCAGGAGTGATGTAATGGCTCAGGCACATACAGCCCACGATGGTAGCCACGGCTCCTATTCGGCTTATCTGATCGGCTTCGTTCTGGCCGTGATCCTGACGGTGGCATCTTTTGCCGCCGTCATGACCCACGCCCTGTCTCCAGGGATGGCGCTGGCCGCACTGACGGTTCTTGCCGTCGTGCAGATCGTCGTCCACCTGGTGTTCTTCCTTCACCTGAACACCAGCAGCGAGCAGAGCTGGAACCTGATGTGCTTCATCTTTGCTGCGGCATCGGTGATCGTCATCATCGGCGGCACGATCTTCATCATGCATGACACTGCGATCAACATGATGTCCCGCTAAGGTTTCTTTCGAAATCTTGTGGGAAGGGCTGGCGGGAGAAATCCTGCCAGCCCTTTTTTGTGCTTTGTGTCGCTCCGGGGGCGTGGCTTCCATCCGGGCAGCAGGCATAAAAAAACCCGGTCTCGTGAAAGACCGGGTGGGGTACGTCGGTTGTGTCGGAGGAAAATCAGCTCTGATGCGGTGCTTCGGACAGCATCGCAGCTTTGCCCGGCTTGTCTTTCCAATCTTCCGCATCTGGCATGGCGTCGATCTTGCGGGTCATGTTCGGCCATTGCGTCGAATATTTCGCATTGACTTCGATCCACGGTGCGGCGCGGTTGTCGCTGTCGGGGAAGATGGCTTCGGCCGGGCATTCCGGCTCACATACGCCGCAGTCGATGCATTCGTCCGGATTGATGACAAGGAAGTTCTCACCTGCGTAGAAGCAGTCTACGGGGCAGACTTCCACGCAATCCGTGAACTTGCAGCGAATGCAGTTTTCTGTGACCACATAGGTCATTGACGTCTCCGATCGTCTTGCTGGTCCGGCATCCGGCCGGTTTCATCCGAGCGGGATGATATGCGAAGGTTTGGCGTCAGACGCAAGCATCCTCAGCCGTCTTCTGTGATGACTTCATAAAGAAGTGCGGCTTCTTTTGCCGGACCGCGGCGTTCACCAAGATCCAAGACGCGCCACACGCGCACTTCTCCGCCAGAAACTGCGGGAAAAGTCAATATGTCCCCGATGTGAAGCCTGGCATGGGGCTTGCTGGTAGGCTGCCGGTTGATGCGGATGCGGCCTTTTCCGACGATGGCCGCGCAAAGCGGCCGTGTCTTGGCGATGCGGGCATAATAGAGCCACTGGTCCAGCCGCTGATAAGGCTCGCTCATGGACGGACTTTTTCCCTGAGGATGGCAAGGGCTGCGAAGGGGCTGTCAGTCCTCGGTGGGGAGGGGCGTCTGGGAGCAAAGCCATGTTGTGCGGATCTGGGGCGGCGTGAGGCGCGGGTCTTGCGGTCGTGGAGGATCATGAGAGGGCGCGGCGGACCGGAATGGCTTGGAGACGGGGTTTCTGCCGGTTGATGTGCGATTCCCAGACCTTTCAGGACGGCCGGCAGGGTGTCGGTCTTTACGCCAAGCCGCGAGGCCAGATCGGATGGCGCCGTATGGTCTCGGCGGAGTGCAAGCTGGTGCAGTTCCGCGATGCAGCGTTCTGCGATGTCGAGACGCAGGCCTGTATCCCCGGCGCGGATCCAGCCGAATTGACCCCTGATGTCAGCCCAGGGAAGAGAAACGCGACCGGGGGCTGTCGGACGGTGTGGAGTCTGCTGGTGCAGCGCATGTAGCAGTCCAAGAAGGTCCAGAGGGCGCGTCCGGAACAGGGCGGGGCAGAAGATCGAGAAGCGTCCGATCTCGACCCCGCCTTTACGCAGTTTCCCGCGTAGAGCGGGGGAAAGCGCATGGTCTTCAGGCAGGGTCTCGGTGATGCCGCCATCATCCATGAGGCGGTGGAGGATGGCACGCAGTCCGGGTTCGCGTTCAGCGAGGGCATGGGCGCGATAAAGAGCTTTGAGGTCTGTCTGGATGAGATGCATCACGAAAGCCAGCAGGCGGGTTTCGACGTGGCCTTTCTGGACAGTATCAGTGAACTCGGCGGGGAAAAGCTGGATGGCGGGACGGAGCAGGGAGGAACCTGCGCTAAGTAGGCCCAAAGGGGTTTCGTCCCAGAAAATATGTCCCGTCGTTGCGTCCAGTCTGAGGGCGGTGTCCGGTGCGTCCTGCAAGAGACGGATGCGGCGGGGGATTTCGTGGATGAGGGCTTTGCGTCCGGCCCGCAGGATCATCTGGCGCTCCGGGCCGGAAGCAACGTCCGTTTCCAGTGTGAAACCCCGGATGCGTCCGATGCTGTGGCCCTCCACCAGAACGTCGCCATCGGGTTTGACGGCGGATAGCAGCGTACGATCGCCGTCGCTGTCGAGGCGGCGCAGAAGCGTGGTGGCGCGGCGGTCCACGAAGCGGGCGGTAAGGCGCTCGTGCAGGGCGTCGGAAAGCTGGTCTTCGACCTCACGGGCGCGTTCCTGCCACATCGCGGAATGGCGGCTCCATTCGGTGCGGGCGGCGACATAGGAGCAGACCCGCACACCGGTCAGGCGGTGCATGAGGGTGTCGATATCGCCTTCGGTTTTGGCCAGCCCACGGATATGGCCTTCCATCCAGTTGGCGGGAATGGAGCCTTCCTTGACCAGATGGATATAGAGGCGCGCGCAGAGCCGGGTGTGGCTGTCATCGCCGAGCTTGCGGAAGTCGGGGATCTGACAGACGTCCCAGAGCAGGGTTGTGGCGCGCTTGCCTCGGGCGATCTCGCGGACATCCGGGTCAAGCATCAGAGATTCGAGTGTGGTGACGTCCGAGGCCACGCGGCCTGCGGTCAGGCCGCGCAGCGGTGGCGGCCGGGTCAGGCTTTTGAGCAGGTTGGCCGGGTTGGTGAAGTCGAGTTCGTGGTTGCGCCAGTAGAGGCGCTGGATCGGATCGAAGCGGTGCTGTTCGACAGCTTCGACGAGGGCGCTGGACATCGGCGGACAGTCGGCTGTGGTGCCGAAGGTGCCGTCTTTCATGCCGCGTCCGGCGCGCCCGGCGATCTGGGCAATTTCCTGCGGGAACAGCGGGCGCGGCACAGTGCCGTCGAATTTGCTGAGTTGCGCCAGGGCGACGTGATCGACGTCCATGTTCAGACCCATGCCGATGGCATCGGTTGCGACGAGATAGTCCACATCGCGGTTCTGATAGAGTTCGACCTGAGCGTTGCGGGTGCGGGGGCTAAGTTGGCCCATGATAACCGCACAGCCGCCACGGCGTCTGCGGATCACTTCAGCCAGCGCATAGACTTCGCTCATGGAGAAGGCGACGATGGCCGAACGTGGGGGCAGGCGGGAGAGTTTCGTGTGTCCGGTGCTGGCCAGACTCGAGAGGCGGGCGCGGATGTCGATTTCAATGCCGGGCACGAGCCTCTGAAGCAGCGGACGGATGGTCTCAGCGCCGAGGAACAGCGTCTCGACCGTGCCACGCGCGTGGAGCAGGCGGTCCGTGAAGACGTGTCCGCGATCGGGGTCGGAGGCGAGCTGGATTTCGTCAATGGCGATGAACTCGGCCTTGCGATCCAGCGGCATGGCCTCGACGGTGCAGGAAAACCAGCGCGCGCCGGGAGGCACGATTTTTTCCTCGCCCGTGATGAGGGCGACGTGACGCTCGCCCTTGATTTTGACGAGGCGTTCGTAGTTTTCCCGGGCCAGAAGGCGCAGGGGAAAGCCAATGATGCCGGACGCATGGGCCATCATGCGCGTTAAGGCATAATGGGTCTTGCCGGTATTGGTGGGGCCGAGGGCAGCACGGATGCTGGCTGGCATGGTATGGTCGCTGGACGAGGTTCCGTGGAATGCACCCTTCATGTCTGAATGGTCGGGTGCCTGCGGGGCAAAAGCAAGCATCTGAAGCCCTCCCGACGGATCTTTCTCGGGTGAGGCAGGTCTTTGAGGAAGAAAATCTCATGAATCCGCATTCCCAGCTTCCCTTTGTGACCTCTGCCGAAGCACCTTCGGCGCGTCTGGTTCATCTGGTGGCCTGCGAAGACCATGCAGCGGTCATGACTCTTCTCGGAGAGCATGCTGCGTTTCTGCAGGGGCAGGGATTTTCGGCGAAAGACGGTGCTTTCACGCTGCTGCCGGGTGAGGGCGGTGTCGGTGCTGCGCTTCTGTGTGTGGCGTCCGTGCGGTCGAACGATCCGGATGCTTTCGGTGTGCTGGGAACAGCACTGCCGGAAGGAGACTGGACGGTCGTGCTGCACGGATTGAAGGCCGGAGCGCTGGAGAGCGCGCTGCTCGGGTTCTGCATGGGGGCGTATCGGTTCGGTCTTGGTGAGGCAAAGCCACGCGCGACGCGGATGGTTGTTCCGGACGATGCGACGCGGCTTGTGGCGTTGTCGAAGGCCGTGTGGTTCGGACGCGATCTGATCAACATGCCAGCGAATCTTCTGGGGCCGCGCGAGCTTGCCGAGATGGCGGGCAAGGTGCTGGTGCATCGGGGAGCAAGTGTCAGCCTGGTCGAAGGAGACGATCTGCGCCGTGCGTATCCGTGTCTGGCAGAGGTGGGCGAAGGGTCCGAACGCAAGCCTGTTGTGGCCGTGGCACGGTGGAAAGCACGTGAGGGCGCGCCACGGATTTCCCTTATCGGCAAAGGCGTCTGTTTCGACACCGGGGGATACGATCTCAAGGGCGCGGCGGGCATGTTGCGGATGAAGAAGGACATGGGGGGCGCTGCGTTGATGCTGGCCGTGATGTGCGCGGCGATCGACGTGGGGCTGGATGTGGATCTGGAGCTGCGTCTGGGGTGTGTGGAGAACAGCGTGTCCGGTCATGCCATGCGGCCAGGAGATGTTCTGAAGACGCGCAGCGGCAAAACGGTCGAAATTGGCAACACGGATGCGGAGGGGCGGCTGGTGTTGTGTGATCTCATAACGGAAGCATCCGAAAACCGTCCGGATGTCATTCTGGATGCTGCAACCCTGACGGGTGCTGCGCGCGTAGCACTCGGTCCGGATGTGCCGGCATTGTTCAGTAATGACGATGAACTGGCCTCACTCATTCTCGAATCGGGAAAAACGACGGCCGATGTAATGTGGAGAATGCCGCTCTGGCATGGCTATGATGCATGGCTCGATAGTAAAATCGCCGACTTCGGAAACGTGACGTCAAAACCCATGGCCGGGGCGATCACAGCGGCACTTTATCTTCAGAAATTCGTGCCGGAGGGCCAGAAATGGGCACATATCGACACTTATGCGTGGAATGACGGCGGACGTCCGGGCCGTCCTGAAGGCGGAGAAGTGCTCGGTCTTCGGGCGATTCTGGAAACATTGTCACGAATTCATAATAATTCCTGAGCTTTCATGAAGCGTTTCACTCTGGGAACAGTGTGGCGATGCGGAGCGCGGCTGAAAGATTAGGGTGTCAAATGCGTTTCAATGAGGCATATGCCCCTTATCGTTTCGATGCAGAGTCATCGTCTACTGGAAT
Organism: Gluconobacter albidus; assembly: GCF_002005485.1. Lineage (NCBI taxonomy): Bacteria > Pseudomonadati > Pseudomonadota > Alphaproteobacteria > Acetobacterales > Acetobacteraceae > Gluconobacter > Gluconobacter albidus. The sequence goes on from NZ_CP014689.1 coordinate 847,038, forward strand.
GTTTTGGAACCCGTATGCTTGCGTATGCGTTTCGAATCACCATCTGAGTGCAACTGACGTCTCTCCCTGGAAGGAGAGACAGAGACAATTTCATGTTGGCCCCCGTGCCGCCCCTCCCTGTTATGGGATCGGACAACAGGGGTCGAACTGTTTAGGAGAGAGATCATGCCCCAGGCTACCAATGATCAGATGCTCAATCTTCTGTGCGACACCATCGTTTCCATGGTCCGCCGCGACGGTCCCGACCTGTCGGCACGCCAGCTTGCCGTGTTCCTGACCTGCTATCTGCGGGACGGCGCCCACACGGTTCGTGGTCTGGCCCTTGAGCTCAAGGTTTCCAAACCCGCCATCACCCGCGCACTCGACCGTCTGGGTGAGCTGGATCTGGCCCGCCGCAAGGTCGATCCGCTGGACCGTCGTTCGGTTCTCGTACAGCGCACGCTGAAGGGCTCCACCTTTCTGCGCGAAATGCGTGCCGTCATGACGGAAGCCTCCGGCACCCGTTCGACGCGCACGGAACGCGCTTCGGCTTCCGTCGAGCGCCTGAGCAGCCGCCGCGCCGGCTGAACGATCTGCTGATTACCAGCGATCCTGCACGCGGGTTCTGGCCCGCGTGCAGATATATCCTGTCCACAGGATCTGTGGCAGGGCGATCATCACGATGGTTATGATGATCTGACCTGTGGCGAATGCCGCAGCGCCCCAAAGGGCAAACCCCCAGTATAAAAGAGTAACGAGCGGCACGGGCAGTCCCGAGCGAATGGCCAACTGATAGAGATGGCCGCGATGGGCCTGTGCCAGTCTGTCTCCGTCGCGCGCGCGGCGCAGCAGCGTGAATGTCACGTCCCACAGCACGCCCGAAAGCAGAGCGATCACGAGGACACCCCCACCTGCGCGAAAGCCTGTCATGCCCCCCCAGGCAATGGCGAGACCGATAGGCTGGCTGCCGACATCGCCCATGAAGATCCGGGCCTTTGGAAAATTATAGGGCAGAAAACCCAGCAGGCAGATGGCGAGCAGCATGAACGCGGCGGGCATAATGCCGGCACCGGTCAGGAACAGGGCCGAGATGGCCATGACGCCGGAAGCGAGACCGTTGACTCCGTCAATGAAATTCAGGGCATTCGTAATGAAGACGGTGGCGAGCACGAAGGGCACCAGCGTCCATAACGGAGTATGCGTGCCGTAAATTGCTCCGAAGGCTGCGGCGATTGCGGCCAGAAACTGTGCTGCGAGTTTGTAGCGGGCGGGGAAGGGCCGCATGTCGTCGAGCCATGACACGGCGCCGAGCACGATCATGCCGATCAGTAATCCCGTAACGGCGGGAATGATGGACGCCGGGGCATGGGCTGCATGCAGGGCCGGGACCAGGCAGAGAACGAAGGCTCCGACAATGCCGATACCGCCGCCTTTGGGCGTGGGCCGCGTATGGGAGCTCCGTTCTACGGGGTGGTCCAGAACGCCTGCGCGGATCATGAGCAGGATCAGGATATTGCACAGGACGACCGCGGCGACGCAGGGGAGCGTAAGGCCGGTGTTAATGTTGTGGAAAGAAAAGGGCATCGAACGACTTTATGGGAGAGCGGCTTTTGGCGCTATAAGGGGCAGGTGATATCTGCTGATCCTACAGGCCCCGCCTCTCCGGCCTCAATGCCCCCCTCGGCGCCTTCTTTCAGGCCGCCTGCTGCATCGGCCTCGCATACGTCGATGCGGGCGCGGCGCATTGCGCTCAATGTGGCGCTGGACGGAGTCGTCTCTGCGGCGGCGGCGCCTGTTGCGCGCTGGCTGGCGGATCCGGCCGGGGGATGGCTGCATCCGCTGTGGTTTATTGCCGGTGGTGGGATCACCCTTCTGGTGGGCGGGTTGCCGTTCCGTGTTCCGCAGCAGTACTGGCGTTTCTCGGGTGTGGCGGACCTGTTCAACATTGCCTGTGCCTCGGTTCTGAGTGCGCTGCTGTTTGCGGGGCTGTTACACGTGGCGGGCTATCCGCTGCCGACGCCGACTTTCCCGATCATCCATGCGCTGGTCCTGCTGGTGTTTCTCGGCTCCGTCCGCATGATGTGGCGTCTGGCGGCGCGTCGTAAAAGCACGGCGCTGGCCAGTCAGCGCATCCTGCTGCTGGGCGCGGATCATGAAGCCGATCTGTTCATCAGGGCGATGGAGCGCGACAGCGAGAACAGTCGCAGTGTGGTGGGGATCCTGACCGGCGGTTCCCAACAGGCCGGGCGGCGTATCCATGACTGCCCCATTCTTGGAACAATCAGCGAAACGCCCGCCATTCTGGAGCGGCTGTTTGCTGCGGGAAAGCTGCCGGATGCATTGGTTCTGACCGCGAGCGAAATCAAGGGGCGTGAACTGGCGCGAATTCTTGAAGCGGCGCGGGTCTATGACATCGACGTTCAGCGCACGCCGTCTCTGACAGCCTTGCAGCCGGCGGACCGGGTAGAGCTTCGGCCCATCGCAATCGAGGATCTGCTGAACCGTCCGCCCGTTGCGCTCGATTCGCAGGGTATGGCGCGGCTGATCTGCGGGCGCATCATTGCCGTGACCGGGGCTGGCGGCAGCATTGGCTCCGAACTGGCACGGCAGATTGCATCGTTCCAGCCTGCTGTGCTTTTGCTGATCGAGAGCAGCGAATATGCGCTGTGGCAGATCAATCTGGATATTTCCGAGCGCTTTGGTGACGTGACACGCCATCAGATCGTGGCGGATGTGCGCGACCGGCGGCGCATGGCAGAGATTTTTGGAAAATACCGGCCACAGATCGTGTTTCATGCGGCGGCCCTCAAACATGTGCCTATCGTCGAGGACAATCCGATCGAGGGGATCCTGACGAATGTGATCGGCACGCGGATCGTTGCAGACGAGGCCGACCGGGCGGGCGCGCAGGCGATGGTCATGATTTCCACCGACAAGGCGGTCAATCCGTCCAGTCTGATGGGGGCCAGTAAACGCTGTGCGGAGGTCTACGGACAGGCGCTCGATATGCGGGCCCGGGCCGGGCAGGGCGGCATGCGATGCGTGACCGTACGGTTTGGCAATGTGCTGGGGTCTACAGGATCGGTTGTCCCGCTGTTCAGGCGGCAGCTTGAACATGGTGGGCCGCTGACGGTCACGCATCCGGACATGACGCGCTATTTCATGACAGTGCCGGAGGCCGTGGGGCTTGTGTTGCAGGCGGCCGTGCGTGGAACGCATGAGCGTGCGGAACATGACGCGACGGACCGGCGTCTCAAGCAGGGCGGGATTTTCGTGCTCGATATGGGCGATCCGGTGCGGATCATGGATCTGGCCTTCCAGATGATCCGGCTGGCGGGCTTGCGCCCCGAGACCGATATCGAGATCCGCTTCACGGGGCTGCGTCCAGGCGAAAAGCTGTTCGAGGAACTGTTCCACGGACGCGAGGCCCCGGTTCCGACCGACGCGCCCGGTCTGCGGATGGCCTCCCCGCGGACGGTCGATTTCAGAGTGGCGAGACTTGCGATGGACGAGCTGGAAATGGCCTGCCGCGCAAACGATCTGGGCGCGATCATGACGATCCTGTACAGGCTGGTTCCTGAATTTCTTCATAACCGTGACGGCGGACTGCCGGTCGCGGTCTCCCATCCCGATCCGGAGATGATAGCGCCATGACACGGCAGATTGCTTTTCTCGACCTCCCCGCCCAGCAGGCGCGCCTCGGTGGCAGCATCCAGAAGCGTGTGGATGCCGTCATGGCGCATTGCCGCTTCGTGCTTGGCCCGGAGGTTCAAGAACTGGAGCAGCGTCTGGCGGAATTCGGCGGAGCGAAACATGCGATTGGCGTGTCATCCGGGACCGATGCGCTGCTGATGGTGCTGATGGCCGAGGAAATCGGGCCGGGTGATGCGGTTTTCCTGCCGGCCTTCACCTATACGGCGACGGCGGAAGTCGTTCTGCTGTTGGGTGGGACGCCGGTTTTCGTGGATGTCGATCCGCAGACCTTCCAGACCAGTCTTGAATCGCTGAAAGCCCGGCTTGAGGCGGTCCGTCAGGCAGAAGATCTGGAGCCGCGTGTTGTGATCGGGGTGGACCTGTTCGGGCAACCTGCGCCGTGGGACGACCTGAAAGCCTGGACGGCGCAGGAGGGCCTGACGCTGGTGGCCGATTGTGCGCAATCTTTTGGCGCGACATATCATGGCCGTCGTCTGGGGCATGAGGCGAAGGCGACCACGCTGTCTTTCTTCCCGTCCAAGCCGCTGGGCGGTTATGGAGACGGTGGAGCGATCCTGACGGACGACGACGATCTGGCCGCGCTGTATCATTCCCTTCGCACGCATGGCGAAGGCCGGACGCGCTATGAAGTCGAGCGGATCGGGATCAATGGGCGGCTGGATACGCTTCAGGCGGCCGTGCTTCTGGCAAAGCTTGATGTGTTTGACGGAGAGCTGAAGCGCCGGGACGCGATTGCGAAGGCCTACGATGCCGGAATGCCTGCAGGGATTGTATCGCCCGTGCGGGTGCCGGATAGCGAGAGTGCCTGGGCGATCTATACGATTCTGCTGCCGGATGCGGCAAAGCGGGATTCGCTCCAGGCGTTTCTGAAGAACGCAGGCGTTCCGACCGCCATTTATTATCCGAAGCCGCTACATCATCAGCCGGCCTATGCACCGCATCATGACGGAGCCGTGCTGCCGGTGGCCGAAGGGCTTGGCGAGCGGGTGCTGGCGCTTCCCATCCATCCCGAACTGACGGACGATGACGTCCATCACATCATTGCAGCCCTCAATAGCTGGGCAGGAGAACAGGCGTGAGACGCGAGCAGAAACTTCTTCTGGTTTTCGGGGCGCTGGTCCTCATTCCCGTGGGCATTGTCTGGTTCGTGACATGGCCCTTGCTGCATGCCTGGAAATTTCCACAGGTAACTGCGGGCCAGATGAGCGCGCCCATCAGCCGTAATCTGACGGCCGACGAGGTTCAGAAGGTCAATCTGTGGCTCCAGTCACATGAGACGGCATGGGGCCCGTCAGGCGAGCGTCCCCCTGCGCCGGGACAGGTCATTCTTGAAATGGCCACGGCGCAGGGGCAGCCGGTGATTGTTTCCATCTGGAAGCAGAAGAAGCAGGACGACATCGTCGGTGTTCAGCTCGAGAAAAACGGTCCGTACCGGATGAATGCCTTCCCTGATGCGCAGCTTATGGCGTTACAGCCTGATGGCGCGCGGCCGCAATAATGAATGCCTGAACGTCCGGGCTGAAAGGCAGCTTTCGCTCGGACGTTTCCCAGTTGCCCCGCTCCAGATACATCCGGTTTGCCTTGCCCCAGAGTTCCGGGCCCGTCGTATCCTGAAGCGGTTTCTGGAGAGTCTTCCAGTTTGCCAGCAGGTCCGCCGCTTCGTCGCTGGCCGGAGAGACGTTCCGGCGTAGGGCGTCTTCGCACTGAGCGATGAGCGCCTCCCACTGTTCAGCATATTCCGTACGATCCGCCGGGGGAAAATGGCTGTTGGCCATGGTCTCCCAGCGCTGCTGTTCATCAGACGTGAAATACTGGTTCAACACGTCTTTCATGGAGGTGGATGTCATATGATCCTGTCCTTTGCTGATGAGAGCGCAGAAAGACTTCAGATCCAGAACAGTTTCCCCTGAAATCGTAGCGCAGGCGGCCTTCATCTGGCCGATAACGGCGTCGAGTTCGGTACGCCGGGCTTCGAGAACGCGGAGCTGTGCCTGTAGCAGTCTTTCTGCATCGAGCGGTCCACGCGAAAGGGACGCAATTTCCCTCAGTGTGTAACCGGCCCGTTTCAGGAGCAGGATGTGCGTCAGGGTCCCGATATCGGTTGCCTTATAGGCGCGACGACCATTTTCCGTGCGCTGCGGGCGAAGCAGTCCGGCTGCCTCGAAGTGCCGCAAAGCGCGGGGGGTGACGCCAGTCGCCGCCGCGAGTTCACCAATTGTCAGGGTTCGTACGTTCATCATCATGCTCCTGACGTCACATCAAGGATGATGACGTTACGTCAGGAGCAAGCAGAAATTCACTTCTGCTGTTTTTCTTCTTCTTCCGTGACTTCGCCGACGTCACGGCGGGTCTGGTTTTCGTCCTCCAGCGGGGCCGTGGCCTTGTCGCCCATTGCCAGAAGAGCAGCGGTGATGGGGGAGGCGAGGATCAGGCCGGGGGCACCAAGGATGGAGCCAAAGACAGTCTGCGAAAGGATGGCCATGGCGGGCGGCATGTGAACGGCACGGCCCTGAATCAGCGGGGCGAGAACGTTGCCTTCCAGGAACTGGATTACGCAGTACAGAATGACGACAAACAGGGCTTCATGCGTGCCAAGAGACAGACCCAGCAGGATGGCGGGCACGGCGCCGAGAATCGCACCGATATAGGGAATGAAGTTGCACAGCCCGGCCACGACGCCCAGCGCCAGTGCGAGCGGTACGCCGATCAGCGACAGGCCGATGCCAGAGAATATGCCGACCACAAGCATGTCCAGCGCCTGTCCCGCGGTCCAGGCCCAGAGGGTGGCACCGGCGGTCAGCATCAGTTCACGCGCGGCGGGACGGTGCTGAGTGGGGACGAGGCGGAGCATCCCGTCGATATAGACGGCGGGGCTGAGGGCGAAATACAGACCGGCGATCAGGATGACCAGAAGCGTTCCGATGATGCCGAAGACGCTGCTGAGCAGTCCCGTGACTGACCCTGCAAGCCCGGACCCCAGCGAGCCAAGGCCGCCTGTGCCGGATGCGTTGCCGCCCAAGGACGATGGCAGATGGTCGAGAACCATCTGACCGACCGTCGAGCCGGACAGATGGGCATGGAGTTCGCCGGACTGGGTGATGAGAGCCTGTTTGAGGCGGATGAACTGGTCGCTGATGGACGGCCCGCTGCTCCAGCCAAGGCCGACCAGCGCGACAAGGATCGCAACGGTCACGAGGGCGACCGCGCCCTGATAGGGAATGACGGGAACGTGACGCCGGAGCATTCGGGCAAGTCCGTGCAGGACGATCGCCACGAGGGCGGACGCAAAGATCACGGCCAGAACATCGCCGATCAGCCAGATGGCGAGCAGCATCAGGGTCAGGGCCAGCGTGATCCGCATCAGCCCCGCAATTCTGGACAGCTCCCGCGCGCGGGGTTCCGTTTCGCTGCGTTCTGCCGGATCGGAAAAAGAGATGCGCATGGGGGTGTCAGTCCTGGGGTCAGTCGTTGGCAACTGGCTTATGGGGAGAGGGAAGGAGGGTCAATGGCTCCTTCCGATCATGTACTGTGTGGGAGACCCGTAAACGCTCAGGCGGTTGCGTCTTCCAGTTCGGCCTGTGCTTCAAGCCAGCTTTCCTCAACGGTTTCGAGTGTGGCGTTGAGCGCAGCCAGATGGACGTTCAGGGACGTTAGTTCCGCAGCGTCGCCGGACTGGTAGAGAGCTGGATCGGCCAGTCGGGCCTCGATCTTTTTCTTTTCGCCGGAGAGCTGGGTCATTTTCGCTTCGGCATCGCGGATTTTCCGCCGCAGTGGGGCGAGGGCGCGGGTCTGTTCCTTGCGGTCGATGCGTTTCTGGGCAGAGGGTGTGTTGCCATCCGCAGAGGCTGTGGTGGTTTTACTGCGTTCGGCCATCTCGGCGCGGGCCTTGCGGGCGCGTTCGAGAAGCCAGGCACGGTATTCGGCCATGTCGCCGTCAAAAGGAGAGATCGTACCATCTTCGACCAGCCAAAAACGGTCGGCGACGGATTCCACGAGATGGCTGTCATGGCTGATAAGGACGACAGCGCCTTCGAAAGCAGAGAGCGCGCGGATCAGGGCGTCACGGGCGTCGAGATCGAGATGGTTGGTCGGCTCATCGAGGATCAGCAGATGCGGGGCCTCGCGGGTGGAAAGGGCGAGCAGCAGACGGGCCTTTTCGCCGCCCGAAAGTTCTCCGACCTTTGTTTCTGCACGGTTTTCATCAAGGCCGAACCGGGCAAGTTGCGCGCGGACGGCGGCAGGAAGCGCGTCCGGCATGGCACGGCTCATATGGTCGATAGGCGTGTCGGTCAGGACAAGTTCGTCGCTCTGGTGCTGGGCGAAATAGCCGATTTTCAGTTTGGGCGAATGGCTGTAGGTGCCGGACATCGGCTCCAGCCGACCGGCCAGCAGCTTGGCGAAGGTGGATTTGCCGCGGCCGTTCTGGCCGAGCAGGGCAATGCGGTCTTCCATGTCCAGACGCTGGTTCAACCCTTTGAGCACGACGCGCCCGTCATATCCGAGGCTGACATTGTTCAGGCTCAGCATTGGCGGCGGCAAAGGCTGCGGTTCAGGAAAAGAAAAGTGGGTGGGGGTGTCTTCCACGACGCTGTCGATCTGCGGCAGACGCTCGAGGGCCTTCAGACGGGCTTGTGCCTGTTTGGCTTTGGTGGCCTTGGCGCGGAAACGGTCCACGAAGGATTGCATATGTGCGCGCTGGGCGGCGATGCGTTCGGCCGCGCGGTTCTGCTGAAGCGCCTGTTCCGTGCGGATGCGGACGAAATTGTCGTAACCACCGGGGGTGACGCTGATTTTCTGGTGATCGAGATGGGCGATGGCATCCACGGTGTTGTCGAGCAGGGAGCGGTCATGGCTGACGATGACCGCCGCACCGGAGAACTTCGCGAGCCAGGATTCCAGCCAGAGCGTGGCTTCAATATCGAGATGGTTGGTCGGTTCGTCGAGCAGCAGGAGGTCGGGGTTCAGGAAGAGCGCCGTAGCCAGCGAAACGCGCATCCGCCAGCCGCCCGAAAAGTCCGAAACTGCCCGATTCTGCGCATCCTGATCGAAGCCAAGGCCGGACAGGATGGCCCCGGCGCGGGCGGGTGCGGTGTAGGCATCGATGGCAATGAGGCGTTCGTGGACGTCCGCGATGCGAACCGGATCAGTCGCAGTTTCGGCTTCCGCGAGCAGCCGCGTGCGTTCGAGGTCCCCTTCGAGAACCGTATCGAGAATGGACGTGCTGCCTGAGGGTGTTTCCTGTTTCACACGGCCCATCGTGGCGCGTGCGGCGAGAGTGATTGTGCCGCCATCAGGCGCGAAATCACCGGCGATCGCCGCCAGAAGGGTGGATTTTCCGGCGCCGTTCCTGCCGATCAGGCCGATCTTGCGCCCCGGGTCCACACTGAGGGACGCATTGTCCAGCAGGGAGCGGCCCGCGATGCGGAGGGTCAGGTCGGTGATGGTGAGCAGGCTCACGGGCGCCTCGATCAGTCGGAAGAAAAGAAACAGGTCGGTTAAAATACTGCGACAGACCTATCAGGAACGATGAATTTGCTCTAGTGGAACGGCGGTATTGACCCGCTGGTCCAGCGAGGACCGGTCCTAACAGGAGAAGAAAGATGGCTCTTGAGCGCACGCTTTCCATCATCAAGCCCGACGCCACCAAGCGTAACCTGACCGGCAAGATCAATGCCGTGTTCGAAGACGCTGGCCTGCGTATCGTTGCCCAGAAGCGCATCCACCTGACCGAGAAGCAGGCTGGTGCTTTCTATGCGGTCCACAAGGAGCGTCCGTTCTACGGCAGCCTCGTGTCCTCCATGATTGCCGAGCCGGTTGTCGTGCAGGTTCTTCAGGGTGAAGGCGCCGTCGCCAAGAACCGTGAAGTCATGGGCGCTACCAACCCGGCCGACGCTGCTGAAGGCACCGTTCGCAAGCTGTTCGCCGAGAGCATCGAAGCTAACTCCGTGCACGGCTCCGACAGCCTCGAGAACGCGAAGAACGAGATCTCCTTCTTCTTCGCCGAGACGGAAATCCTGCCGTAATTTTCACGGCAGGCTCATCCTGTTTCATGAAAAAGGCGCGGACTTCGGTCCGCGCCTTTTTTTATTCCCGTTTTGGATCACTCTTCTTGAGTTTCTGTTGTGGATTTAAGGCGCACATTGTCTTTTAGAATGCGGACCTGAATACGATCAGCAGAAAGAGGTCCGTCTTGGGGGAGGCTTAAGTGAAATCCAAAGCAGCCCGATCCAATTCCCGCATTCAAAAGGTCTGAACGGAAAATATTGGCTATTTTGACATCAACGATATGGTCATCGACGATAAGAGAAACGATCTGAGGAAGGTTGCTGTGTCGTCTCCAGCACCATCCGGAAACCGATGTATCAGATATGGCATCGATCCAACCTTCATAGAGCGGGAAGGCGTCTTTTTGGGGGCGAGTTGGTAAAGCGTATTGAAGTTTGCGACACAACATATCTGTATCAACGTCGTCTTTAAGATCGGGCCCTAAAAAATCCAAAAATGCCATTATGAGAGACTGGGGGTCTGTTTGAATAAGACTCTCTTCCAAAACCAGCGTTTCAATATTGCTGGAGAGGGCAGTTCTCAGAGTGTTCATGCCTCGTTCGGCCTGATTTGAAAGCAGATGGCGTCCTGCTGTAGCCATGATTTCACGGTTGCCAGTAATCGATTCCAGAGGCTCTCGCAGGACCACCAAATGGCGAATTCCTGTAATTGGCAGGTTTGAAATCAGGCTCAACTCTTCTGCCGAGAAACCCATTACAGCGAGATAGCGGGTCTTTTCGGTTCGAATGATTGAAAAGAGTCGCAGTCTTTCCCAAAGCCCAGCATGCAACGCGCTGCGGATTGTATAATTTTCTCCCACTTCTGCGTCGGCAGAAATGGTTTCAAAGCCCATCGCATTGAAAAAATAAATCATCCTGTCAGTTGTGTCGTCAGAAAGATTCGACACTGCAAGAAAAACGGTACTTTCAGTAGGATATTGTGGTGCGTTCAAATGTAATGCACCCGGTATAAGAATTCTGTCTTCAGGAGGTGAAATATTCTCAGGCACCTCCCCTGTCAGAAAGTAAGCGGGGCAACCAATGTGTTTGAAATTTTCAATGAAGGTTGGAATGTAGATTGCATTCTTTTTATTAAAAATATTTAGATATTCTTTTTCTGACATGCGCAGATATTTGACAAGATGCCATCCAATGCCTTGGTCAGCCTCAAATTTCTCGAGAGCTTTAGGGTTATTGACGTCGACCCATGGGCGTAATTTATCGCGCGAATGTGCAAGGATGGTTGCAAAAGGTTTTGCGTGGCAATGGATATAGACAATATCGCTGGGTGTTACGCTAATAGAAGACGATGTCAGATGAGATCCATGGTCGAGGGGAACAATTAAATTATTATTGAAGAAGACCTTACTATAGGTATGTTCTTGAAAATAATTCGGATGACCAACGATATTAAGATAATTTCGAGTTACATGATAAGTTGTTTGCGATGGTGTAACTGATTTCAGATAATTTTTTATTTTTGAAAATTCGCAGGATATTTTGCCGTCGTCTGTGCGAAGAGCAAGGAATTCGTCGCAATCGAGCGGGAAAAAGAAATCATAACGTTTGGTTTCGTTTAGCCGCATGGCGCACTCGGTCAGGATCTTTCCTTTGTCTGGATAATCCTCAGACCTTGAAAACTGCCGGTCGACATGGACCCCTTGATCTTCATATTCTCTTAGAAGGCGTTTGACTTGTGGATTGTCAGACCCGTTATCGAAGATAAAAAGGTTTTCGTAGCCGAACAGTGTGCCATGATACTGGATCCAAGGTTCAAGAAGTTCCGCTTCGTTGCGTTGCATAAGAATGCAGGCACATTGCAAGGTTTTGTCGTTCATAAATCAATCGCAATCCAATAGTGTGAGCAGTCGTATCAAGTCGTATCGTGAACGTATAAATAATCTGCTTTAATATTGATTAAAAACGTATTTTTCAAAATGCCAACGAGGAATTTTTCTCGATGGTAATATAAAAAATTAAGTAAAAATATTACAGATCATTTCCAGCACGTCCGGGTAAAGAATGTGTTCCTGTTCCAGAACGCGGGCAGCGAGCGTTTCGGGGGTATCGGTTTCGAGGACGGGTACGCTGGCCTGACCAAGAATGGGGCCTTCGTCCACGCCGGATGTTACCAGATGGACTGTGCAGCCATGTTCTTTTGCGCCAGCCTTGATGGCGGCTTCATGGGTGTGCAGGCCGGGGAATGCGGGCAGGAGGCTCGGATGGATGTTAAGCATCCTGTCTTCCCACGCATTGACCAGCCAGGGTGTCAGGACGCGCATATAGCCTGCGAGGACGACCAGCATGGCGCCGGAGGCTTGAAGTGCTGCGTCGACTTCGCGTTCGTGGGCTTCGCGGTCCTTGCCGAAAGGCTTGTGATCGATGACGAGGGTTTTCAGTCCCGCCTCTTCGGCGACTTCAAGGCCGGGCGCATCGGGGCGGTTGCTGAGAACCAGCACGATTTCGGCGGGGTAGTCCGGCCGGGCGCAAGCCTCGATCAGGGCGCGCATGTTGCTGCCACGACCGCTGATGAGGACCGCGACGGGGACTTTTTCGGCCTTCTTGGCCGGGGTTTTGACAGGAGCTCGGGACTTGTTGCGGGAGTGCGGCTTCTTCATGCGAAGGAGACCGGCGTAGTCAGGGTGTAGGCGTCGTCGGAGCGGACGATCTGGCCCATGAGGAAGCCGGTTTCGCCGCGTGCATCCAGTTCGGCCATGACCTTCTCGGGCTCGGAGGTGACGAGCACCATGCCGATACCGCAGTTGAAGACGCGGAGCATTTCGTCGGCGGCCACGTTGCCGGTTTTGGCCAGCCAGCGGAATACGGACGGAACAACCCATGCGGAGCCGTCAATGCGGACGCCAAGGCCTTCAGGCAGGACGCGGGGAAGGTTGCCGGGTAGACCGCCCCCGGTGATGTGGGCGCAGCCGTTCAGCAGGCCCTTTGCGTGCAGGTCGAGAACCGTGCGGACGTAGAGTTTCGTGGGCGTCAGCAGGGCTTCGGCGAGGGTGTGCCCTTCGGCGAAGGGGGCGGGGGCGTTCCAGCCGAGGCCCGAACGGCGCACGACTTCGCGGACCAGCGAGAAGCCGTTGGAGTGAACGCCGGAAGAGGGCAGGCCGATCAGCGTATCCCCTTCGCCGATATTGGCGGGGAGCAGGCTGTTGCGTTCTGCGGCCCCCACGCTGAAGCCGGCGAGGTCGTAATGGCCGGGGGCGTACATGCCGGGCATTTCAGCCGTTTCGCCGCCGACCAGGGCGCAGCCGGATTCGGCGCAGCCCTTGGCGATGCCCTTGACGACCGTGGCGGCGGCTTCGACCGAGAGCTTTCCAGTCGCGAGATAGTCCAGGAAGAACAGCGGGGTGGCGCCCTGCACGACGAGGTCGTTCACGCACATGGCGACGAGATCGATCCCCACATCATCGTGCTTGCCCGCCTCGATGGCGACCATCAGCTTCGTGCCGACGCCATCGGTGCAGCTGACGAGGACGGGATCGGTGAAGCCTGCGGCCTTCAGATCGAACAGGGCGCCGAAACCGCCGAGACCGCCCATGGTGCCGGGACGGTTCGTAGCCTTGGCTGCTGGCTTGATCGCATCGACCAGCGCATCGCCTGCGGCAATGTCCACGCCGGCCTGTGCGTAGCTTGCGCCGCCAGTTGTGCTGTGGCTGCTCGTGCCCTGGCTCGATCCGGGGGCGATGTCAGGCTGATCGGTCATGGTCGAAGGTTCCCGCTGGTTGACGTGACGCCGTTCTAGAGCATCCTGCGCGCTGGCGGAACGCCTGTTTGACGGCGATACGGCATGAAAAAGGGGGCTGCGATGACGAAACGGGATGTGGGCGGGGCTTCCGGAAGGCCCGCGGCCACCCAGATGGCGTTCCCGCTGCGCCGGGTGACGGCGATGACATCAGATCGTTTCATCAATGGTCCTTCGAATGTGGCGGCACGGGCATGGCTTGCGCGCAGTCAGTGGCCGGATGGGCGTTTGTGGCTCTGGGGGCCTTCAGGAACAGGAAAGACGCATCTCCTGACGGCCTGGGCGCATGAACATGACGCTACGGTACTGGATGCCCGGCTGTTCTCCAGGTCCTCTGCGGGAGGACGGATCCGGGTGCAGGGAAATCTTGCGATCGACAATGCCGATTCGCCGGGAGACGAGGCGACCATGCTTCACCTGCTCAATGATGCGTTGTCCCAGGGAGACCGGGTTCTGATGGCGGGGCGGCTGCCGCCGTCGCGCAGTCATTTCATGCTGCCCGATCTGGCCAGCCGTCTGCGGGCGACCGCTACAACTGCGACGGGTGAGCCCGAGGACGATCTGCGGGCGACGCTGCTGCTGTCGCTGCTGGCGGACCGGCAGCTTGTCGTGTCGCAGTCGGTGACGGAGTGGCTGTGGCGCCATCTCCCGCGGACGGGAAACGCGCTGGTTTCGGCTGTGGAGCGGCTGGACGAGGCGGCGCTGGTGCGCAAGCAGCCCATTACGAGGGCGCTGGCGCTCGAGATGCTGCCGGATCTGCTGACGCCTGAGGAATAGGCGTCACGGGCGTGACACAAAAACTCCGTTTGACATGCCTATCCCGTGGCATGACCCTTCATGTGATTTGTAAATCCGTGTGTTCCGGAAGGCCCTATTGTGACGACTGAAGATTCCCGGCCCGTGCCGCGCCGCCGCTCCCCCCGCAAGCCCCGCAGTGCAGTGACCCCGGCCCAGAACCGCAGCCGTCGCCGACAGACCCCCGCTGTCCGGGCGGAAGATTACGCGCACATGTCGACATCGCCTGAACGCTTCCTGAACCGGGAACTGTCGTGGCTGGATTTCAACGAACGCGTCATTGACGAAGCTGAGAACGTCCGCAATCCGCTTCTGGAGCGGGTGCGGTTCCTGTCGATCAGCTCCAGCAATCTGGACGAGTTCTATTCCGTCCGTGTGGCCGGGCTTGTGGGACAGGTGCGTGAAGGCATGGTCGTGCGCAGCCCGGACGGGTTGACGCCTATCCAGCAGCTTGCGCAGGTGCGGCAGAAGGCGCGGCATCTCCTGGCAGAGCAGCAGCGCGTCTGGCATGTGCTGGAAGGGGAATTGAAGGACGCGGGGATCGTCATCCTGCCAACCGACTCGCTGGATGAGACGGATCTGGCGCAGTTGTCCACGCTGTTCGACGAGCGGGTCTTCCCGGTGCTGACGCCGATGGCGGTCGACCCGTCCCATCCGCTGCCCTTCATTCCGAATATGGGTCTGGCGCTGCATCTGCGTCTGAAGGATGCGGCCTCTTCGGCGCATGTGATGGATGGGCTGATCCTGCTTCCTGCGCAGGTTCCGCGTTTCCTGCGGCTCCCGGCTCGTCTGAAGGAAGGGCAGGAGACGCCGGACCAGATCCGCTTCGTGCTGCTTGAAGATCTCATCACACTGTTTGCCGGGCGTCTGTTTCCGGGTCTTGTGATCGGGGCGGCGGGTGTGCTGCGCGTAATCCGCGATACGGACGTGGAATTTGAAGACGAGGCCGAGGATCTGGTGCGGTCTTACGAAACAGCGTTGAAGCAGCGTCGGCGCGGCGTGTGCATCCACCTCGCACTCGATCGCAAGCTGCCGGACACGCTGGGTCGCGAGATGGGCGAAGAGCTTGGCGTGGGCGAAGAGGACGTGGTCGTTCTGCCGTGTTTCGTCGGCGTGACGGACCTCAAGCAGCTGATCGTGGATGACCGTCCGGATCTGGTATTCCCGCCTTATACGCCGCGCTTTCCCGAACGGGTTCTGGACTATGACGGCGACTGTTTCGCAGCGATTCGGGCGAAGGACATGCTGGTCCATCATCCGTTCGAGAGCTTCGACGTGGTGGTGCAGTTCCTGCGTCAGGCGGCGCTGGACCCGAACGTGTTGGCGATCAAGCAGACACTGTATCGGACGTCCCGTGACAGCCCGATCGTGCATGCGCTGATCGAAGCGGCGGAGGCTGGAAAATCAGTCACGGCCATGGTCGAACTGCGGGCGCGGTTTGACGAGGAAGCCAATATCCGCCTGTCCCGCGCGCTTGAAGCGGCGGGCGTGCAGGTCGTGTTCGGCTTCGCGCATCTCAAGACCCATGCCAAGCTGAGCCTTGTGGTCCGTCGCGAGAACGGCTCGCTCCGGTCCTATGCGCATTTCGGGACGGGCAATTACCATCCGATTACGGCGCGGATCTATACGGACCTGTCGTTCTTCACCTGTGACCCGAAGCTGGCCTCGGATTCGGCGCGTCTGTTCAACTATATGACGGGCTATGCGATCCCGGCGAAAATGGATGCGCTGGCCTTCTCGCCCATCACCATCCGCTCCACGCTGCAACAGCTCATCCAGGACGAGATCGACCACGTCAAGGAAGGGCGTCCGGGGCGGATCTGGCTGAAGATGAACAGCCTGGTGGATGCCGAACTGATCGACAAGCTTTATGAAGCCTCGCAGGCCGGGGTGAAGATCATCGGGATCATCCGCGGGATCTGCTGTCTGCGGCCGGGTGTGCCGGGGCTTTCGGACAATATCGAAATCAAGTCGATTGTCGGGCGTTTTCTGGAGCATGCGCGGGTTTTCGCATTCGGAAACGGCCACCGGATGCCATCCGCCAAGGCAAAAGTTTTCATTTCTTCGGCAGACTGGATGGTGCGGAACATGGACTGGAGGGTAGAAGCCATGGTGCCCATCACGAACCCGACGGTCCATGCGCAGATTCTTGGTCAGATCATGACGATGAACATCAAGGACAACCTTCAGAGCTGGACGCTCACGAGGGACGGCTACTGGCATCGGGTTTCGCCGGGCGCACATCCGTTCTCCGCCCACGAATACTTCATGAACAATCCGTCCCTGTCCGGCCGAGGCTCGGCCGCGCGGGAGAAGGTCCTTCCGGAGGCACACCGCCCCCGTGAGCGGCCCGACAGGATTCTGGAAGACTGACCTTCATGTCCTCATCTGCACAGCGTTCCGCCATTGTCGATCTTGGGTCCAACTCGGTCCGGCTGGTCGTTTTCGAGGGGGTGACGCGCAACCCCCTTCCGATCTTCAACGAGAAGGTCACGCTCAAGCTGGGGCGTGGACTGGATACGACGGGGCGCCTCAACGAAGAAGGTGTGACGCTGGCGATGGACGTGCTGGGACGGTTCCATACCGTCGCCCGCGCGATGGGGGCGGAGCCGTTTCAGGTTCTCGCAACTGCTGCCGTCCGGGATGCGACCAACGGGCCCGATTTCGTTGACGCCATCCGCGCGCGGATGCCGGGCGTGCCGATCCGGGTTCTGGAAGGAACGGAAGAAGCCGATTACGCGGCTCGTGGCGTTCTGTGCGGTCTGCCGGAAGCAAACGGGCTGGTTGCGGATATTGGCGGGGGGTCGCTGGAACTTATCCATGTCGCGGACGGCCAGTATTTCGAGGCCGTGACGACCAAGCTGGGTGTGATCCGTCTGCATGACCGTGCCAAAGGCAGCATTGAGCGGGCAGCAGAAATCGCGAATGAACTTCTGGCGGAGGTGAACTGGCTGCCAGGCATGACGGGGCGGCCGCTTTATCTGGTTGGGGGGGCATTCCGTGCGCTGGCGCGGCTTCAGATCGCGCGGACGCAGTACCCGCTGAACCTCGTACATCTGTTTACCCTCTCGGAAGGGGAGGCGCGGGAAATGGCGGACTGGGTCATCACGTCCCCGCGCCGGACCCTTGAGAAAATGCCGGGTGCGCCCCGCAAGCGTCTGGCGGATGCGCCGTTTGCGGCGGTCGTGCTGCGCTGCCTGATGGAGCGTGTCCGGCCGTCCAAGGTTGTCTTCAGCGTCGATGGGCTGCGTGAAGGCTGGTACATGCGCCATGTGGCGTCGTCGGTTGCGGATCTCGATCCGATGACGGATCTGGCGACGGAGATGGCCAATCGTCTGGCCCGCAGCGCCTCGCTCGCGGAAGCGCTAGTGAGCTGGACGGCGCCGCTGTTCCGCGACGAGACGCGGACCCAGAAGCGTCTGCGCGAACTGGCGTGCATGCTCTCCGATATCGGCTCTTACGATCATCCGGAATATCGGGTCGAACAGACCTATCGACGTGTAATGTATGGTCACGGCGTGGGTTTCGATCACAGTGCACGGGCCTTTATCGGGCTGACGCTCGCCGTGCGGTATGAAGTCTCGATGGACTCACCCCTTATTGAACCCTCCCGGCAGCTTCTGTCGCGTTCGGAGATCGAACGGGCGGTGAGGCTGGGCCTTGCGCTTCGGCTGGCCTATACACTCTGCGCGGGGACGAAAGTCCTTCTGGATGAGTGCAGGCTTCTCGTGGAAGACGGAACACTCGTGCTGGTTCTGGGCGCACGTAGCGTCCGGGCGGCGGGCAGTGCGGTCCGTCGTCGCTTCGAGAGGCTGGCGGCTGCAATGCAGCTTGAATGTCAGGTTAGGGAAGAATGATTTTGCGGGATTACGGAACGGCGGCCAGGTTTGGTCTTGTTGCGGCGGCAGTGGTTTTCGGACTGTCGGGCTGCGGAAAATCCCATGACCGGGGCGCGCTTTGGAAAGTCGTCCACGGGCGCTGCGCCGTGGATGCGGATCACAAACCCTGCACGGTTTATGACGAGAAGGACGGCTATGCCCTTCTCAAGGATCAGACCGGGCGCGGCCAGTATCTGGTGATCCCGACGCAGAAGGTTCCCGGCGTTGAGGATCCCGTTCTGCTGAAGCCGGAAACGCCGAATTATTTCGCGGAGGCCTGGGGGCAGCGTGCCCATGTGGCGCAGTCCTACGGGTTCGAGATCCCTGACTCGCATCTGTCGATGGCCATCAATTCGCGTCCGGGGCGCACGCAGGACCAGTTGCACATCCATCTGGACTGTCTGACGTCCTATGCCCGTGCCGAGCTCGACAAGAACATGATTACCGAGGCCTGGTCTCCGGTTTCGCTATACGGGCATCCCTACCGTGCGCGGATCGTGACATCGCTGGATCCGTCACCGTTCCGGGTGATTGCCGCTGATGACATGTCCATCCACACGCTCGTCATCACGCCGGCAAAGCATGGCGGGTTCATCCTGCTCGATGACATGGCGCATGTCCTTGATCATGGATCGGGCGAAGAGCTTCAGGATCATGAATGTCATCTCGATGATCCGCACCACAAGGCCATGATCATGGATGGCATGGACATGGGCCAGCACCCCAACGGCATGATGTAAAACAGCTTTGGGTTGTTCCGGGATTCCGGGTGTGGCAGGGTTCGATCAATCTCGAACAATTGACATTCCCGGAGACCGGTCTTGAAACTGGCAGCGAAATCGTCCCCAAACTGGCCACTGCTTTCGCTCGCTGTTGGCGCCTTCGCCATCGGCACAACAGAATTTACACCGATGGGCCTGCTGCCCGTCATCGCGCATGGTCTCCAGGTCAGTGTGCCCAAGGCCGGTGGGCTGGTGACGGCCTATGCGGTGGGCGTGATGCTCGGCGCGCCGGTCATTACGCTCCTGATGGCGCGTTTCCGGCGCAAACTGGCCCTGATCCTGCTGATGGGCCTGTATGTGGCCGGAAATCTGCTCTCCGCGGTCTCCGGCAGTTATGAACTGCTTTTTGCCTCACGTGTTCTGACCAGTCTGGCCCATGGGGCGTTTTTCGGCCTTGGGGCCGTGGAGGCGTCTCTGTCTGTCGCGCCGTCCCGCCGGGCGAGTGCGGTGGCGTCCATGTTCATGGGGCTCACGATCGCGAACATCATCGGCGTTCCGGCGATGACATGGCTCGGGTTGAATTTCGGCTGGCATAGTGCGTTTGGGGTGACGGCCATGCTGGGACTAGTGACCATGCTGGCCGTGCAGTTCGCCCTGCCGCAGCGTGAGATTGGTCCGGCGCCGGAGGTCGGGCGTGAACTGCGGGTTCTCGTGAAGGGCAATGTGCTTCTGGCCCTTCTGACGACGGCGATCGGCGCGGGGGCAATGTTCGTGCTCTACACCTATATCGCGCCGATTCTTGAACACATTACCCATGCCACCCCGACCATCATTACTCTGGCGCTGATGCTGACCGGGGTGGGGTTCTCCATCGGGAACGCCATAGGCGGCCGGAGTGCAGACCGCTCTCTGGATGGGAGTCTGCTGATCTTTTTCCCCATCCTCGGCGTGATCATGCTGGTCTTTCCTTGGATGGCGCAGAGCGTACCTGGCGCTCTGTTTGCGTCACTGCTCTGGGGCGCCGCGACCTTTGCGCTCATGCCTGCGCTTCAGATGCGGGTCATGCAGGCCGCGCATGATGCGCCTGCGCTGGCGTCGTCCATGAATATCGGGGCGTTCAACCTTGGCAATGCGATCGGTGCGGCTCTGGGAGGGATCGCGCTGTCCATGGGGTTAGGCTATGGCGGTGTGTCCGTCATTGGTACGGCTCTGGCGCTGGTCGGGGTCGGGCTTGTTCTTCTGTCACGAAAGGTGGCTCCTCCATGATCCGTTCCCTCCTGCTCGCCACCAGCCTGTTTGTTGCGCCCCTCTCGGCGCTGGCCGCACAGCCTGCGAATGTTGGCGATGCCATTATGGCCGCCAGCGCCTATCACGACAGCGGCGATTACCAGCGCGACTTCGACGCCGTGGTTTCCCAGGCGCGCCAGTGGATCAACGAGACGGCGCCCAAGACGCGCCTCCCCGCGATCGTTCTGGATATCGACGAGACGACGCTGTCCAACTGGGACGAGATCCGCGCCGATGATTTCGGATATATTCCGGCTGGCCCGTGCGACGCCCTGCCCAAAGGGCCGTGTGGGGCCATCGCATGGGAAAAGAGTGGCCGCGCGCCGGCCTTTGCGTCCATGCGGGCGCTGATTGAAGATGCACAGGCGCATCATGTTGCGGTGTTTTTCGTGACGGGGCGTCATGAGGACGAGCGGGATGCAACCGAACAGAACCTGCATCTGGCGGGAATCCGGCACTGGGACGGTCTGTATCTGCGGCCGATGACGTCCCACGGATATGCTGCGCTGTACAAGGCGCCGACCCGTGAGAGAATCGAGCGCAAGGGCTATACGATCATTGCAAGCCTCGGGGATCAGCCGTCCGATCTGAGCGGTGGTTTTGCGAAAAAGACTTTCCTGCTGCCGAATCCGTTCTATCGTATTCCGTAACACTATGTAATTTCGGAAACGGAAGACGGTATGCGCCCTCATTCAGTTCTTGCACTCCTTCTTGCCGGAATCTGGAGCGGGGCGGCTTATGCGGCTCCCACGCCTGTTGAAAAAGCGCGTCTGTTGTGGTCGGGCCCGGAAGGGCGTATCGACGCGCGGGCCTGTCAGGTCCCGGCGGGAAAACCGCAGTCGTTCTGTATCGTCTGGACCAGCAAGGCCGCTCCTGTTTCTGAAAACATTGAAGGGGCTCCCGGATCCATCGCGACTCTCTGGCGGCGGACGGCGCTGGCACCGGAGCCGGAATCCATCCCGGATCTACTGTTTTATGTGAACTGGGACGGATCCGGACTGTGCGGTGAATATGTCGCGTTACGGTTTGCGCAACTTCCGCATTTCCAGAAGCTAAGTGACTGCCGGCAACCTGAATATCCACCACAGGGTGCGCCTGCGACCGGGCAGTTCGGTTTCTGGCTGTCGATTCCTATGATGACGCCGTTTGGAGCTTCGAATTCCGAGAGCGTATCCACGCCGGTTCCCGTGATCTGGCACAATGGAACATTCGCGCTGGATGAGGCCCGACTGAAGCAGGATGCCTTGTCCATGGTTTCTCAAGCGTTCCAGGGGGCATCCATCGGGAATGAAACCGGAGCATTCCTGTGGGAGGTCCGGCATCATTTTCCCGGGCAGGGTCTGCCCACCACGACACAGATCATGCTGGATCTGATCTTCAAAGGGCATGCCGACCAGGCGCAGGAACTAGTGCATAACAGTACCAATCCGCATTTCGATGCATCCCTCTACTGGAGTGATCTGTGCGCAATTCTGGTGGCAGATCCCAACTGGAAGATTTTAATGCACGGGGTTTTGCCCGGTGCTGCACAGGTTGAGGCGGCGGCACAGACAGGAAAAAAGCTGCGTGACACATCGGCCTATGTTCACGACCTGTAAAAGCGGGATCTGAAAAAGCCCGGTGCCATGACGGCGCCGGGCTTTTTTGTCTCAGAACGATTTGAGAAGCCGTTCCAGATAGTCCAGTTCACTTTGTGGTCGCGTGCGGTCGGAGGCGCGGCGGCGGAGTTCGCGCTCGATGTCGCGGGCGCGGTCCCGGGCGCTTTTGTCCGGGATATGAGCGTCGGAATCCTTGCCTTTGTCGCCTTCACCCAGTTTGCGGCCCAGCGGATCCTGATCCTTCTGGTCCTCGTCGTCGCCGTCTTCATCGCCCGCCTGCGGCTGGTCGCCGTCATCGCCCTGCTGGCCCTTTGCGCCGTGCTGGGGTTTTCCGGAACCGCCTGCGCCACCGGAGGGAATGAAGCTCAGGCTGCCGCCCCCCTGTCCACCCTTGCCGGAACCGCCGGATTTCTGGTTCTGGCGCATCTGCTTTCCGGCTTCGGACAGGTCGGCCAGAACTTTCTGTTCGGCTGTCTGGGCGTCGGCGTCTTTGCGGTCCGCGAGGGCTTCGCGGGCGCTTTGCATATCCGTTTTCGCCTTGTCGAAGGCTGTGGCGGGCTTGCCGGTCAGGTCCTTGACGCGATGGCTCAGGATATCGTTCACGCGCTGTAGCGCACGTTGCAGGGCGTGATCCGAACGGCGTCCGTCGGACTGGGCCGCGACCGTGGCCGGATCGACCGGAGCGGGCGGTTTGTCGGCAGGCTGGTCCATGCCGGCAGGTGGCTGCATGCCAAGCTGGCGGAGCAGGTCTGCCGTCGACATCTGACTGACATCGGGGGGATTGCCGTCATCGGGCGGTGCTGCGGCCTTACGGGCGGCGGAAAGGCGGGACTGCGTGTGGTCGAGCAGCATGGTCTCGCGATGGACGAGATCATGCAGGGCGGCGCGCTGCGCCTGCGCCTCGGCCTGCGCCTTCATCTGGGCGGCAAGGGCCTTGAGGTCCTCGGGGCGCGCCTGACGCATGCGCTCGGCCATGTCTTCCATCTGCTGGAGACGCCGAAGGGCTTCGTCGCCATGCCCCTGATTGGCTTCGGACTGAAGGCGTCGCATTTCGTCGGAGAACGGATCGGCCGAGCTGGTGCCGGATTGTGGCATCATGATCCCGCTCTGGGCGGCTCGCGAGAACAGGAGTTGCATCCGGCGGTTCAGGGCATCTTTGAGGGCCTGTGTGCGGCGCTGGAGTTCTTCCTGTTCAGGAAGGGTATGACCCTTTTCTCCCAGATCGCGCATGTGGTCGAGCTGCTGCTGTACACCCTGTTGTGCGGCGCGGACTTCGGCTGCGGCATCTGCGATTTCGGGGCCGTCACGGCGCAGATCGTCCAGATAGAGCGCAAGCGCCCAAAGGTCGCCCGGGACGTGATCAGCAGAGCCTTGCGGGGCATCTTTGCGAAGAGAGGCGATTTCCAGCCCCAGCGCTGCGAGGATCGCGCGTTCGTCGGTTGTCTGTGTCAGGAGCGCGAGTTCGTCCGAAGCTTTTGAGGCGCGTTCCTGCCCAAGCATGAGGCGGCGGCGCAAAGCCACGAGGGCGCGGGCCAGCGGGTCTGTGAATTTGCGGGCTCCGATCTGGAATTTGACGGGATCGCTGCGGCTTTCGCGACCCGAAACGCTTTTGGCATGTAAACGGCCTTCGACGTCCATTCCCGCAAAAGGATCGGAGGAGAGATCCGGCGTGGCGATCCCTTTTGCGTCTTTGGGATGACCGTCGAGGGGGATCGGAACGCGCAGGATCCGGCCGCGGGAGAGACCGGGCAGATGGATTTCGGCTTCCAGAGATTCGACACCGTAGGTCTGATGGATGAGCCAGGGCAGGCCAGTGCGCCAGTCGTCTTTCTGGGGGCCGGGTTTGCCGTCCCATGTGACGGTCGGGGGTAGGTCGGGTTCCACGGTCACACGCCATGCGCCGAGAGTACGGCCGCGAACGACGATGCGGACAGTTCCAGATTGTTGAAGCGTGCCGTGGCTGTTCCAGCTTCCCGCATCCAGCCGGCTCTGTGCGGGAGAGGCGATGCCGGACAGCGCGGGTTTGCCGTGAGCGCCGGTGATGGTGGCGTTCAGGATCGAACCCTGCGGCACATCAAGCGTGGTGCGGCCTGTTGAAGACAGGAAAATAGGCGCGCCAGGCGCATAAGACGGTCGGTCGATCCAGGCCTGAAGGGTCGGCAGCGGAACACTGTCATCGTCCACGCCGGGGACCAGCCCGGCGTACA
This sequence comes from Gluconobacter albidus, assembly GCF_002005485.1. Lineage (NCBI taxonomy): Bacteria > Pseudomonadati > Pseudomonadota > Alphaproteobacteria > Acetobacterales > Acetobacteraceae > Gluconobacter > Gluconobacter albidus. Next base: position 871,016 of record NZ_CP014689.1, read on the forward strand.
GACGCGACGGCGTGTGTGTGCTCGCCAGCAGCGCGGCACCGATCAGGGCCAGAGGGACGGCGATAAGGCCGATACGGTCCTGCAGGCTGGTCTCGGGATGCGGAAGACCGACGCGGAGTGTTCCGAGCGAGGCTGTAACGCGCTCCACATGGCGCGCCCAGATGGCGGACTGTTCGCCGTTTCCGGCAAAAGCCGGGCGGTCGGTCAGGCTGAGCAGTGGCTGGCGGGCGAGACGGGAATCGTGCTCGATCCTGCGGTCTGCTGCCGGGATGCCCACGGGGGCAACACGGCGCAGGCCGGTGACGGTCAGCCAGAGAGCCGCGCCGAGCACACCGATTTCGAGCAGCGCATGCAACCAGTCAGGCAGGGACTGTGGGATGCGTGCGAGGCAGGCCAGACCGTAGAATGCGACCAGAAGCAGCGGCCAGCGCAGGGGCTCCCAGGCACGTTCCCACCACAGGACACGCTGGGCCCTGCGACGCAGGGTTTTGAGATGGAGGGCCGGGTTTGGCTCAGCCATGGTCATTCCTGGCTGCTGTCAGCCATTCGGGGACGGTTTCAGCAGCGATCAGATCCGCAACACTCTGGCGCTGGCGGATGATGTCCCATTTCCCATTGTCGATCAGGACCTGCGCCGCGAAGGGGCGGGAATTATAGGTAGAACTCATGACCGCGCCGTAAGCTCCGGTATCGAGCAGGGCGATCAGATCGCCGCGCTTCGTGTCCGCCGGGAGCGCACGGTCGCGGGCGAAGATGTCGCTGCTTTCGCAGACCGGCCCGACGATGTCCCAGAGCTTTGTTGGGCTGGTCAGCCCATTCGGGGCGACGGGCATGATGCCGTGCCAGGATTCGTACAAGGACGGCCGTGCGAGATCGTTCATGGCGGCATCGAGCACGACGAAGTCGGGGTTGCCAGCTTTGGTTTCAATGACGCGGGTTAGCAGGAGACCTGTCGGTGCAGAAAGCCAGCGGCCAGGTTCAATACTGAGGCGGACGTCAAGATCCCCCAGCGTCTCGGCAATAACGCCCGCGAGCATGTCGGGCGAGGGGGCGATTTCGTCACGATAGCGGATACCAAGGCCACCGCCACAGTCCACGGCTTCGACGGTGTGACCGGCAGCGCGGATTTCGCGGACCATGTCGGCAAGCCGCATATAGCCTTCCCGGAAAGGGCCAGCGGTGAGCATCTGGCTGCCCAGATGAACAGCGAGGCCAACGAGCCGGACATTCTTCAGGCGGGCCGCTTCACCATATAACGCCACGGCGCGGCGGTGTTCGATGCCGAACTTGTCTCCGGCGCGGCCCGTGGAAATCTTGTCATGGGTGTCGGCATCCACGTCCGGGTTGACGCGCAGGGCAGCACGCGCGACGCGACCACAGGCGCGGGCGATGTCGTCGAGGCGATACAGTTCCTCGACGCTCTCGACATTGACCTGCGCGATGTCGTGTTCAACGGCGGCCCGCAGTTCCGCATCGGATTTTCCAACGCCGGAGAACACGATGCTTGCGGGCTGGAGTCCGGCATGGAGCGCACGCTGCATTTCTCCGCCGCTGACGATGTCCACGCCGTAGCCGCACTGTCGCAGGATGGTCAGAGTCGCCTGATGGTCCTGTGATTTCATGGCAAAATGCAGGCTGACCGGCAGGTTCCGTGCCGCGAATGCAGCCCGCAGGGCCTTTGCTCGACGTCGCAGCGTTTCTGCCCCCGTGATCCAGCACGGCGTGCCGACGGCCGCCGCAATGACGTGCAGGGGCACGCCTTCGAACAGGAGGCCGTCCCGTGCGTCCGTCGTCAGGGAAGGGCGGGTGTCCAGCATGTCGCGGAAGGACGGGTCGGTGGCGGGATCGGAGGGAAGCGGTGCACTCATGATGGTGATACCGTATCGCTCTTGGAAGCATGTTCCAAGCTGAACCCGCAGGGGATAGTATCGCCGGCATGATACAGGAACTGATCCGAGAGGCCCTTGAGGCCCGTTCGCGTGCCTATGCACCCTATTCGCGCTTTCAGGTCGGCGCGGCCCTGCGCTGTGAGGGTGTTGTGCACTCCGGCTGTAATGTCGAGAACGCCGCCTATCCGCTGGGAACATGTGCGGAAGCCGGTGCAATTGCCTCCATGGTCAGGGCTGGGGGCCGGCGTATTGAGGAAATCGTGGTCGTGGGCGGCGATGCGCCGTGTACGCCGTGTGGCGGGTGCCGTCAGAAACTGCGGGAGTTCGGTCTGCCAGATCTGCGGGTGCATATGATATCTCCGAAAGGAGACGTGCTTCTGACCCGGACGCTGGCCGAACTGCTGCCTGATGCGTTTGGCCCGGATCATCTGGGATGAAAGGCGCCGCCGCGCTGCTGATGTTCTGGCTGTACGGCACAGGCGCACTGGCGGCTCCGGCCGTGGCCCTGCCGGGACTCGGATCGGACAGCCATCGCAGCGTGGTGGATGTGAATACGGCGCCCTGGAAGATTCTGGGGCGCGTCCAGACGTCACTGGGGGGCCGATGCACGGGATTCGCTGTGGCGCCGACCGTGATGGTCACGGCGGCGCATTGTTTGTGGCTGTCTGCAACGCGGCATTATATCCCGCCTGCAGATGTTCACGTGCTGATGGGGTATCTGCTTGGGCAATACCGGCTTCATGCCCATGTGACACATTTTGTTATTGCGCCCGGTTATGACCCAGAAAATGAGGGCGGTACGGCGTCCGACGATCGTGCCACGCTGGTGCTGGACCGGAAGGTGATCGCGCCTGCCGACCTTGTTCCTTACGGCGTAGCACAGACGGGGGCGGCTGCGATGCTGGTCGGATATCCTCAGGATCGGCCGGAAGTTCCGTACGGGGATATAGCCTGTCAGATCAACGGGTTGGCAGTGAATGGACTGATTCATCACGACTGTGCGGCAACACGCGGAGACAGCGGCGGCCCCCTGCTGGCGCGTCAGCCTGACGGGGAGTGGGGGATTGTGGGAATTGATGTTCTGGCGACGCCGGAACGGGGTGGATTTGCTGCGCCTTTACCGCACTGATGTCTGGCGCAGTTCAAGGGTTGCGAGACGTGGGTGCATGTCAGAAAAAATTCACTGATGCAAACATGGGCCCCATTGCTGCGTTGACCAGAAGACGACACCATAAAGGTGTTAAAGGTTTTTTAATCCCGGAAAGTGATTGCCATGTATGTCATGTCCATGAAGGGAGCATCATCCAGCGTCGTTCCGCAGGGAAACGTGCAGGGGGAAAGTAAAAAAATCGGCAGGAAGCATGTTCTTGTTGTCGAAGATCAGGCGCTGCTGCGATTCCTTGCTGCGGACATGCTGGAAGAGGCAGGTTACGAGACATCGCTTGCGGCGGATGCTGACGAGGCACTGGCTGTTCTCGAGCGGCGCCCGGACATCTGCACAATTTTTTCCGACGTTAATATGCCCGGTGACATGGATGGCGTGGATCTTGCGCGCGTGATTCGCGAGCAGCACCCCGATATTGGCCTTGTTCTGACATCAGGAACCCGGATTCAGGAACTCGGAGAGCTGCCGGGCGGCACGATGTTTCTGGCCAAGCCCTATGAATGGGACGAGGTCTATCGCTGCCTTGAGCGTGTGCGCCACTGAAACATCAATGAATTGTCACGGGGAAAAGCAATGTGGTGCACCCGAAAGGACTTGAACCTCTAACCCCCAGATTCGTAGTCTGGTGCTCTATCCAGTTGAGCTACGGGTGCGGACACATTGTATAAAGTCTTCATCAGGAGAAGACTGGTGCACCCGAAAGGACTTGAACCTCTAACCCCCAGATTCGTAGTCTGGTGCTCTATCCAGTTGAGCTACGGGTGCGCTGTGAGGCGGGGTTTTACAGAGGCTTAGCTGACCTGACAACCCCGCTTTCGAAAAAATTTCAGTTTCGCGTCATGGTGATATGGGCGCGGCACGACGGTGAGCCGAAAATGCCGCCGATCGCCTGCCCGACAGGGTAGCCGTTGAACACGACGGCTGTGGGATGGTGGTCCAGATCCGTCATGGCGAGTTCTGCATGATAATGCTGGCTGCCGGGCGTGTAGGTGCCGTGAAGAACCTGCGAGCCATCCGCCGGTGTGAACAGGATCTCCCTGCCTCTTATGCGAAGGGTCGAAGAACGCCCGGTCGGACAGGTGCCCTGATCCGTGACGAGGGCACCAACCCATGAGCCCGTCGGATCCTTGCCCGGGTCGGGCGTACCCGCGCAGGCGGCGAGCAGGGCCGTGACGGAGATGGCAAAAAGTGCTGGCAGGCGCATGTTGTTCCTGTTCGATGTTGCAGAATGGATGACGCAGACGACACAACACCTTATAGGAGAGCCTCAAAAGGCACCATGAAACCGGAACGCGAGGCCATGACATTGACCCAGCAGGACGCCAGCACCGTCGAAAAGCTCGACGAAACTCTTCACGAAGACCGTATCCTCATTCTGGATTTCGGCAGTCAGGTAACGCAGCTTATTGCACGCCGTGTCCGCGAGAGCGGTGTGTACTGCGAAATCTGGCCATACACGGCGACCGAGGAAAAGATCCGCGCTTTCAATCCGCGCGGCATTATCCTGTCTGGCAGCCCGGCCAGCGTCCATGACGAGAATGCGCCTCCGATTCCGGATGTTGTTTTTGCGCTCAACCGCCCTGTGCTGGGGATCTGCTACGGCCAGCAGGCGATGTGCCAGAAGCTGGGCGGCAAGGTTGAGAATCACGAGCACCGCGAATTCGGTCGCGCCTATATCGACATTGCTGAGGACTGCTCGCTGTTCCGGGGTGTCTGGGCACGCGGCAAGCGTGAGCAGGTCTGGATGAGTCACGGCGACCGCGTGACGCAGCTTCCGCCGGGCTTCCGTGCCGTCGCCCATTCCGAAGGCGCGCCGTTCGCGATCATCGCGGATGAGGGACGTCGTCTGTACGGAGTGCAGTTTCATCCGGAAGTCGTGCATACGCCGCATGGTGCAGCCCTGATCCGCAACTTCACGCATAATGTTGCGGGTTGCAGTGGCAACTGGACGATGGCCGGTTTCCGCGATCTGGAAATTGCACGCATCCGCAAGCAGGTTGGCTCTGGCCGGGTGATCTGTGGTCTGTCGGGTGGTGTGGACAGCTCTGTTGCGGCCAAGTTGATCCATGATGCGATTGGCGATCAGCTCACCTGCATTTTCGTCGATCCGGGCATCATGCGCACGGGCGAAGCGGACGAGGTCGTCAAGACGTTCCGGGGCCGCTTCAATATCCGTCTTGTGCATCGTGATGCGTCAGAGCTGTTCCTCCGCGAACTGGCTGGTGTGACGGACCCGGAAACCAAGCGCAAGACGATTGGCCGTCTGTTCATCGAGGTCTTCGAGGAAGAAGCTGCGAAGCTGGGTGGTGCGCAGTTCCTGGCACAGGGCACGCTGTATCCGGATGTGATCGAGAGCGTGAGCTTCTCGGGTGGTCCGTCCGTGACCATCAAGTCCCATCACAATGTGGGCGGTCTGCCGGACCGCATGAACATGGAACTGGTCGAACCGCTGCGGGAGCTGTTCAAGGATGAGGTTCGCATGCTGGGCCGCGAGCTCGGGATTCCCGAGAGCATCGTGGGACGGCATCCGTTCCCGGGGCCGGGACTGGCGATCCGTATTCCGGGTGATGTGACGAAAGAAAAGCTCGACCTGCTGCGCAAGGTGGATGTGATCTACCTTGAGGAAATCCGTCGTGCCGGGCTTTACGATGCGATCTGGCAGGCTTTTGCGGTTCTGCTGCCAGTTCGAACAGTCGGTGTCATGGGGGATGGCCGGACCTACGATCAGGCCTGTGCCCTGCGTGCCGTGACCAGCACGGATGGCATGACGGCGGAAGTCTATCCGTTCGACTTCGCATTCCTGAACCGTGTTGCAGGTCGTATTGTCAACGAAGTGCGCGGCATCAACCGCGTGACCTACGACATCACGTCCAAGCCGCCCGGTACGATCGAGTGGGAATGATCTCACGTTCGGTCGCGGTTGACGCCATCCGGATCTGACCTACTGAAAACCCCGCAGTGATGCGGGGTTTTTTTTGTGGTGCTTGCCGGGCGTTGCGGCGCAGTCGGGCTTGTGGACTTGCCCGTCTTTGCGGGGAGTGACAGGGTGGTGACATCTGAAAACAGGAGACTTGCGATGTCGATCCGGTTCATTTCCTTTTCCGCCCCTCTGCTTCTTGCCGCTCTGGTCGTGATGCCGCTGGGGATGGCTCCGCAGGCTATGGCGGCTGATACGGCTGAAAAGCCCTGCGAAACTGATCTGTGCCGGAGTGTGCGTCAGTCCTGGGCTGCGGTCCGTCATGACACGTCTGATGCCGCGCAGTGGACGAAGAAACAGAGCGTCAAGGGCTGGGACGCTACCAAGGATGGCGTTTCCGATGCGGCGCGCTGGACTGGCAAGGAAAGCAAAAAAGGCTGGAAGGCCACGAAGAACGGTACCAAGGACGCGGTGCACGACACCGGTGTCTGGACGAAGAAGGCCGTCCACGATCTTGATCCGGGACAACCCGCCAAGGCTCCTGAGGCGAAAAGCCCTTCAGCGGGCGAGTAAGGATGCTTGCCTGACAGGCTGCATCTGTCGTTTGTCTTATGAAAAAGGCCTGTCCCTCACGGGGCAGGTCTTTTCTGTTTTTGTAGGATGAAAGGCTTATTCCGCGTGGTGACGGTGGCCGGTCAGTTCCGTGGTGAGCTGGGCGCGGGCTTCTCCGTCCGGGAATTTTTCCGTGTGGAGATTGATATAACTCCGCCCGGCCTGAACGTCCGTGACCTGATCGGGCGTAAGCTGGAGCGTGCCAGTCATGCGGGTGGTGTAGGGGCCGTTGATCGGGGCTAGAACACCGGCATCCTCGTCCGCTGCCGCCGGGCCATGAAGATGGGCAGCCGTGACGGGGCCGGACAGACCATTGTCCTCGAAGCGATAAGTCAGGGTGTTCTTCGTGGTGTCCAGCATGGCGGATGCCGAACCCTTGATCGGAGCCGTGGCACCGTGTTCGCCCTTGAACGGGCCGAAAAGATGCAGGGTTTCGGCGGAAGCCGGAAGAGCAGTGACGGAAAGGCCGAGGGCCAGCGTCGTCAGCAGAAGTCCTGTGCGCATGGAAGTCCATCCTTGCAGAAGCTGGCCAGAAATTGACCAGAACTTGGACTGACTGAACGTCTGCTCAGGTTTCGAGTTCGGTATTCCAGTACAGATAATCGCGCCAGCTTTCGTGAAGATAATGAGGCGGGAAGGTCCGGCCATTTTCCTGAAGGCGGCGGCTGCTGGGCTGGACCGGCTTGCGGTGTGGGTGCATGCCGAGCTCGCTTGGCAGTTTTGAGCCCTTGAGCAGGTTGCAGGGGCTGCACGCGGTGACAACATTCTCCCATGTCGTGCGCCCACCGCGGGCACGGGGGATGACGTGATCGAAGGTCAACTCATGCGTGGGCAATCGGTCATGGCAGTACTGACACGAAAAATTGTCCCGCAGGAAGACGTTGAAGCGCGTAAAGGCGGGTTTGCGGGCGGTGGGGATGTAGTCCTTCAGGGCGATAACGCTGGGCAGGCGCATGCTTTGGCTGGGGGAATGGACGACGGCATCTTCATATTCGGAAAGGACCGAGACGCGGTCGAGGAAGACGGCTTTGACGGCTTCCTGCCAGGACCAGAGCGAGAGCGGGAAATAGGACAGCGGACGGAAATCCGCGTTCAGGACAAGAGCCGGAAAATGCTGACCGCTGACGGACACCACACGCATCCTTTCTGCAAGGACGACACATGCGGGATTAGCGCCGAATGAAAACGGGACAAACAGCGGGAAAACACGTGTCGTCGGCTTCTTTGAGGAAACTATTCCAGTAAACTGCGCGGACCGCAAGCAAACGCTGGTGACACATTCATGACGCCTCCCGCTACGACACGATTTGCGCCGAGTCCTACGGGGTTTCTGCATCTGGGACATGTGGTGTCAGGGCTCTATTCGCGGATCATGGCGGGTGAGGGCGGAAGGTTCCTGATCCGTATCGAGGATATTGATACGACGCGCTGTACGCCGGAGCTGACAGCGGCGCTGCGGGAGGATCTGGAGTGGCTTGGACTGTCGTCAGATGAGCCGGTGCGGCGTCAGTCCAGACATTTGCCTGAATATCAGGTCGTTTTGAAGACTCTGCGGGAGCGGCGGCTGCTCTATCCGTGTTTCTGTACGCGACGGGAGATTGCCGAGGCCGCGACGCAGACCGCGCCGGATGGAAGCCTCGTTTATCCGGGGACGTGTCGGCATGGCCCAGTTCATGCGGGTCGGGAGCCGGTCTGGCGCCTCGATATGGCGCGCGCGCTGGACGTGTTGCAGGGCGTGCCGGGTTGGCATGAGATCGGGCACGGCCGCGTTGCCGGGAAGGCCAATGCGTTCGGCGATATCGTTCTGGCGCGGCGGGATACGGGTGTGTCTTATCATCTGTGCGTGACGCATGACGATGCGCTTGAGGGCGTGACGACCGTCACGCGGGGGCGGGATCTGTATGAGGCGACGTCAGTTCAGCGGGTGTTGCAGGACCTGATGGGGTGGCCGGAACCGACTTATGCGCATCACGCGCTCATTCTCGATTCAGAGGGACACAAACTGTCCAAACGGGATGGCGCGGAAGGAGTGCGGGTTCTGCAGCAGGCAGGCTGGAGGGCCCGGCAGGTGCGGGAGCATCCGCTGGTGCGGCAGGCTCTGGAGGCGAGCCTGCCGACAGGCGCTTATTCCGGCGGGTAAGTGCCCGGATAGGTGATGTCCTGCGCGGGGCCGGGGGCGTGTGGGGCGCCTTTCTTGCCGCAGGCAGTCAGGCCGAGGGCCATGACCGCCATGCTGACGAGCAGCAGGGTTTTCATGCGGTTTCTCCGAGTTTTGCAAGCCAGGCTTTGGCCTGATGCGTCACATTGGCCGGTGCCGTGCCGCCTTCGCTGGTGCGCGACGCCAGAGACGCCTCGACGGTCAGGACATCAAAAACGCCCTTGTTGATCTGCGGTTCGACGGACTGCATCTCGCCGAGCGACAGGTCCGCCAGATCGCAGCCTTTCTGTTCCGCCATACCGACCAGACGGCCGGTGACGTGATGGGCGGTGCGGAAAGGAACGCGCAGTTCGCGGACCAGCCAGTCGGCAAGGTCAGTGGCGGTGGAGTAGCCCATGCCCGCGACCTCGCGCATCCGGGGGGCATTGGCTTTCAGGTCCCGGATCATGCCGTCCATGGCAGCCAGCGAAAGTGTCATGGCCTCGGTGGCGTCGAAGACGGGTTCCTTGTCTTCCTGCGTGTCCTTGGCATAGGCGAGCGGCAGGCCCTTCATGACCGTCAGCAGGCCCACGAAATCGCCCATGATGCGGCCGATTTTGGCGCGCACCAGTTCGGCGGCGTCCGGGTTGCGCTTCTGCGGCATGATGGACGAGCCGGTCGTGAACGCATCGGACAGCGTGACGAAACCGAAGGGGGCAGAAGCCCACATCACGATTTCTTCTGCGAGACGGGACAGATGCATGGCCTGAAGCGACAGGGCGGAGAGGAATTCGAGCGCGAAATCACGGTCCGAGACGGCATCGAGCGAATTGGCGGTCGGGCGGTCGAAATCCAGTGCCGCAGCCGTCATGCGGCGGTCGATCGGGAAGGACGTACCGGCAAGGGCGGCCGAACCGAGCGGACATTCGTTCAGACGGGCGCGGGCATCGCGCAGGCGACCGCGGTCCCGCGACAGCATCTCGACATAGGCCAGAAGATGGTGGCCGAACGTGACCGGCTGGGCGACCTGAAGATGGGTAAAGCCCGGCATCGGCGTTGCGGCATGCTCCAGCGCACGGGTGGCGAGGGAGCGCATCAGGGCGGCGGTCTGGTCCTGAAGGCCGTCGATGGCGTCACGCACCCAGAGGCGGAAATCGGTGGCGACCTGATCGTTGCGCGAGCGTGCCGTGTGCAGACGTTTGCCAGCCTCGCCGATGCGCTCGGACAGGCGGGCCTCGATGTTCATGTGAATGTCTTCGAGGGCGGGGGAGAACTCGAAGCGGCCTTCGCCGATTTCCTGCGCGATGTCGCCAAGGCCCTGACGGATTTCGGCCAGTTCGGTCTCGGTCAGCAGGCCGACTTTCTGAAGCATGGCGGCATGGGCGAGGGAGCCGCGGATGTCCTGTCGCCACAGGATTTTGTCAAATCCGATGGAAGCGTTGATCTCACCCATGATGGCGGCCGGTCCTGAGGCAAAGCGGCCACCCCATTGCGGATTGGCGGCTGTGCCTTCAAAGGACATGGCGGCATCTGATTGTGTGTCGACAGGAGCGTTTTTCATGATAACCGTAAACAGATGATTCGGAAGCAGATCGACCGGCGAACCCTTCTTGGAGGAGCGGCCAGCCTAGCTGCGGCAGCCTCCCTCTGCAATTGCGGGCTGGGGAATTCCGCCAAGGCGGCGGACGGGACGCAGCCTGTGCTCCCCTCGCTTACGCCCGGCGCGCCTCGGCTGGAGCCCGTAAATTTCCAGCTCAAGGGGCCCGATGGTACGACGCTGGCGCTTTCCTCGCTGAGGGGACGCCCCTTCATTCTGCATCTGTGGGCGACGTGGTGTCCGCCGTGCAGGCTGGAACTTCCGGCGCTGAATGCGTTCCTTGAGAAAACGGGATCCAGCATTCCTGTCATTCCGGTCGCCGTGGCGAGTCCGCTGCCGAAGGTGATGATCTTTCTGGCGCAGGGTAATCTGCCGCATATCGCGCCCTGGACGCTGGGGCAGCACGAGTTTTCCCAATGGTTCACATCCGGCGAGCCGAGCCTTCCCATGACCTGCGTGATTGATGCGCAGGGACGGCTGCGCGCCAGCGTTGAAGGGGACATGGCGTGGGGCGCGCCGGACAGTCAGGCGTCCTTTGAAAAGATCCTCTCGGGCCTTCAGCCATCCAAACCCGCGTGAAGGCAGGGCTGGTCAGCCGGCGGAACGTTGTTGCTGGCACGGCTGGCCTTGCCATTCTTGTTGGTGTGGGGGCCGCGAAGCTGGCGGGGACGGTCGTGCGTCGCGGCATGCCGGTTGGTCGGCTGATGCCGGGGCAGGCGATGTCGGAGCCCGTTGCTCTTGGACTGTCGGGCCCTGAAGGTTCGCAGTCCGCACTTGCCTCGCGACGGGGAGTGCCTTTCCTGCTCCATGTCTGGGCGACGTGGTGTCCGCCCTGCCGCCATGAACTTCCGGCTCTGGCGGCGTTCACTCGGGCATGGGGGCCGGATTGTCCTGTTGTTCCGGTTGCGGTTTCAAGCGGATCACCAGACGACGTCCATGCGTTCCTGAGCCGTAATGGTATCGTGGGCTTGCCCGCATGGACGGTGGACGGGATCGCTTTGAAGGCCTGGTATGGGGCCGCGGAGCTTGCCATCCCCGTAACATTCCTGATTGATGGTAAAGGGCGCATTCGCGCGACGGCGGCGGGTCCGCTGGACTGGGGGGCTTCCGGTGCCGCGGATGCGCTTCGCCGGGTGCTTGCCGCCACGATCGTCTGAGCCGCGATGGGACAGACCTGTTTGTAATGAAAGAACGGATTTCCAACATGACTTTTCCCCTGACACGCCGTCATCTCCTGGGCGGAGCCGGTGCCCTTCTGGTTTCGGGACGGGCCATCGCTGCAACCGCTGCAAAGGAAGAGGCCGGAAAGGGGCTGGCTTTCGAGCCGAACTCTTTCGGTAAGCTGGCCGCGCCGAAAGTGTTGCCGCCACTGAGCGTGAAGAACGAGCAGGATCAGGACGTGCCTCTGTCGCACTGGTACGGCAAACCGTTCATCCTGCATTTCTGGGCGACATGGTGCCCGCCCTGCATCCGTGAACTGCCTTCGGTGAACGCGACGGCCAAGGCGCTGGGCGCCGAAGGGCCGCAGATCGTCGCCGTGGCTGTGCGTGGCAGCACGATTCCCAAGGTCAGGGCATTTTATGACAGCCACGGGATCGACGCCCTGCCGCTTCTGGTCGATCCGCTGTCAGCCGTGATGATGGAGACGGCGGATCAAACCGCGCTGATCCAGTCGGTCCGGCAGGTGCGTCCCGATGATCTGAAGAGCCTGAAACCGGATGTCATGTCCCTGCATGGCGTACCCCGGTCGCTGATCCTGAATGCGAAAGGCGAGGTTGTGGCGGAATCCATCGGGAACATGGACTGGTCTGCGGACGCCGTGAGGCATACTGTGCAGGCTCTGGCTGGATAGTAAGAGTAAAGTCCTGATGTCTGCTCCCCTTCTTGGTGCCAATGACCCGGTGCCCTTCCTTCTTTTCCCGGAAAAGATGCCGTCCCCGTTCGTGCTCGTGAGCGATCACGCAGGGCGGGCGGTTCCGGATGCGCTGGGGGATATGGGGGTACGGACCGAGGACTGGGAGCGGCACATCGCCTGGGACATCGGCATTGTCGGCGTGGGGCGCGTGCTGCACGAAATGCTGGGCGCGGCGTTGATCGAGCAGGTCTATTCGAGGCTCGTGATTGACTGTAACCGCGCGCCCGGCCATCCGACGTCGATGCCGCTCGTAAGTGACGGCACGGCGGTTCCCGTCAACCAGGCGGCGCAGGAGGCGTGCCGGGCGAAGCGGGAGCGGGAGATCCTGCATCCGTATCATGACACGATCGCGGAAGTCCTGACCGAGCGCGGCCCGCGTCCGACAGCGCTGATCGCGCTGCACAGTTTTACACCGCAGATGAACGGGAAAGATCGCCCCTGGCAGATCGGCATTCTGCACAATTCGGACAGCCGCATGGCGTCGATCGCGCTGGACCTGCTGCGAGAAGACAGTGCGCTCTGCGTGGGCGATAATGAGCCTTACGTCCTGACTGATACGTCCGACTACACGGTGCCGCGCCATGCGGAGGCGGGCGGTCTGCCTTATCTTGAAATCGAAATCCGGCAGGATCTGATCGCGGAAAAGACCGGACAGCGGGAGTGGGCCGAGCGTCTGGCAGTCCTTCTGCCGAAAGTCTGGGAAAGGCTGGCGGCATGATTGACGGGCATACGAAACTCGCGGGCGTCATGGGCTGGCCTGTCGAACATTCGCGCTCTCCGCTGATGCATAATCATTGGTGCCGGGTGAACGGGGTGAATGGGGCGTATGTGCCATTGCCGACGCGGCCGGAAGGCTTCGATCAGGCGTTGCGCGGACTGGCAGCGGCGGGTTTTCAGGGCGTGAATGTCACGATTCCGCACAAGGAAGCCGCGATGCGCGCCTGTGACGAACTCACTCCGACCGCCAAACGGGCCGGAGCGGTGAATACGATCTGTTTTGTGGCGGGACGCATCATCGGCGACTGTACGGACGGGACGGGATTTTGCGACAATCTGAGCGCGCATGACGTGACGATTGCAGGCCGTGCCCTGATCCTCGGCGCAGGCGGTGCGGCGCGGGCCGTGGCGGCAGCGCTGCTAGACCGGGGATGCGAAGTCGTAATTGCGAACCGGACGCTTGAGCGGGCCGAGGCTCTGGTCGAAGCGCTTGGTGGCGGTGAGGCCGTGGCCTGGTACGACTGGCCGTCTCTGCTGTCGGGCTGTTCGCTTCTGGTGAACGCCACGTCCATGGGGATGGGCGGGAAACCCGGAATGGATTGGAATTCTGCCCTTCGGGAGGCTGCACCTGGACTATGTGTGACCGATATCGTCTACACGCCGCGCGAGACGCCGCTTCTGTTGGCCGCTCAGGCGCGCGGACTGCGGACGGTGGATGGTCTGGGGATGCTCGTTCATCAGGCTCGGGCGGGTTTTCGGGCGTGGTTCGGTGTTGATCCTGAGGCAGACCGGACGACGTTCGACCTTCTGGCGGCGAGCCTGCGCTAGAGCGTGCGGATTATTGGCCTGACGGGCGGGATGGCGGCCGGGAAAAGTACAGTTGCGACACTGTTCCGCAGGGCCGGGGTGCCGGTTTTTGATGCGGATGCGTGTGTCCGGGTGCTTCAGGGCGAAGAGGGGAAGGCGCTCCCTCTGATTGAAAAAACATTTCCGGGCACGGTGGCTGACGGACATCTGGATCGGGTGGCGCTGCGGGAGGTCGTCAGGGCGCGCCCTGACGCGCTTAAGCGTCTCGAAGCCATCATGCATCCGCTGGTGCGGACTGAGCGGGAGCGTTTTCTGAAGCAGTGCCGGGCGCGGAAAGAGCGGTTCTGCGTGCTGGATATTCCGCTGCTCATGGAAATCGGGGAAGATCGGCGCTGCGATCTGGTCGTGGTTGCGCAAGCCCCCATGAATACACGGCTTGCGCGTATCCGACAGCGCGGGCGCAGTGGTGGCCGCATGAGCGTGGTGGATGCGAAAGGACTGCTGGCCCGTCAGATGAATGACCATGAACGCAGACGCCGGGCCGACATCGTGATACGAACCGGCCTGTCACGTGGACAGGCCGCCCGGCAGGTCCATGCCCTGCTGCACCGGCTTCGTGAGGCGTCATGAAACGATCCATCCTGTTCGATACGGAAACCACGGGATTTGACCCGGATATGGGCGACCGCATCATTGAGATCGCGGCTCTCGAACTGATCGACGACCTGCCGACGGGGGAGGCCTATCATGTGCTGATCCATCCCGAGCGTGATATCCCGCCCGAAGCGACCAAGGTGCATGGGTTCCGGATCGAGGATCTGGAGGGAAAGCCGAAATTTTCCGAGGTTGCGGACGGTTTTCTGGAGTTCATTGGAGACAGCCCGATGATCGCCCACAATGCCCGCTTCGATTTCAAGTTCGTCAATGCCGAACTGAAGGCCTGTGGGCGCGAGCCGCTCGATTATGCCAGCAGGGCCATCGATACGGTGGAAATGGCGCGGAAGAAATATCCGGGCCTTCCGGCGAGCCTTGATGCGCTGTGCCGCCGTTTCGGCATCGACCTGTCCCAGCGCGGCACCCATAACGCGCTACTGGACTGCAAGCTTCTGGCGGAAGTGTATGTCGAGCTGATGGGGGGGCGGCAGCGCGGGCTGGGTCTGGCAGGTCCGTCCCGCAGTCGCAGCATGACGGACGGGATCAACGCGCTGGCCAGCCGGCCTCTACGGAAAATGGTCCCGCCGACCGCGGAAGAGCTTCAGGTCCATGAGGCGTTCGTGAGTACCATCAAGGACGCGGTGTGGCATCGCGAATGATGCGGATCCTGTTCATTACGTCCAACCGTCTGGGCGATGCGGTGATTTCCACGGGCGTGCTGGATGCGTTGCAGAAGCGTTATCCGGCGGCGATGTTCACGGTGGTCTGTGGCCCTGTGGCGGCGGGGCTTTTTGAAGCGGACCCGCGATGCGAGCGCATCATTACCATGGAAAAGCGCCGCCATGACCGGCACTGGATTGATCTGTGGCGGGACTGTTTTAGGACGCGATGGTTCATGGTTGTGGATCTGCGGGGGTCGCTGATCGGGCTGACACTGCGGGCACGGCGTCGGATCATCGTGCGGGGTGGCCGTCGGCCCGGCCGACGGATCGAGCAGCTTGGGGAAGCACTCGGCTATCGCCGCACGCCCATGCCGCGTGTCTGGACGTCCAGGGCGCAACGGGCGAATGCGGCTGTGGCATTGCCCGAAGGGCGCTGGCTGGCGCTGGGGCCGACGGCGAACTGGGATGGCAAGATCTGGCCACCCGAGCGGTTCGTGGCGCTGGCGCAGGCCCTACGGTCGGAAAACCTGCGCCCCGTCGTGTTTTATGGGCCCGGTGAGGATGAGCGGGCGCGGGCGGAGCCGGTGTTGAAGGGGCTTCCCGATGCGCTGGATCTGGGCGGCAATCATACACTGGGTGATGTGGCGGCGCTTTTTCAGCGTTGCGCGCTGTTTGTGGGCAATGATTCCGGCCTGATGCATCTGGCTGCGGCCGTGGGCACGCCGACGCTGGGACTGTTCGGGCCGTCACGGGCATCGGAATACGCGCCGGCCGGTCGTCTGGCACGGTTCGTGGAAGCGCCGGGGCCGGAAGGCCATGCGCCCATGACGGGGCTGGATGTGGCGCAGGTTCTGAAGACCGCGACGGACATCCTGAATGAAAAAAACGTGTTTGCTCCGAACCTTGGAGCAGACTGACTTGATGCCCTGTCGGTCATGGCCGATAGAAGAAGGATGATTTCTGCATCGTCCAACGAAGACCGGGGTCGTGTGGCCCATGTGATGGCGGGGGCCCCAAGAGGGGGCGCAGAGCTGTTCTTCGAACGCCTGACAATGGCCCAGATGCGGGACGGTCGCGCCGTTCAGGCCCTGATCCGTCAGGATGAAGGACGGTGTGGACGGCTGGAGGAAGCCGGGGTTGATACCCGGACATTCCGGTTTGGCGGTCTGCTGGATCTGCGGACCCGACCGGGGCTGCGGCGCAGTCTGAATGCATTCCGGCCAGATATCGTGGTGGCGTGGATGAGCCGGGCGGCGCGTCTGGTGCCCTCGGGACCGTGGCAGATGGCCGGGCGTCTGGGCGGATATTACGACCTGTCGAACTATCGCCGCTGCGATCATCTGATTGGCAATACGCGGGGGCTGGCGGACTGGATGAAAACACAGGGCTGGGCTGCCGATCGCGTGCATCATCTGCCGAATTTCGCGACGGATTTTTCGGACGTGGCGCCGCAACGGCCCGGTTTTCTGCCGCAGGGTGTGCCGTTTGTACTCGCTCTGGGCCGTCTGCATGAAAACAAGGCCTTTGATGTGCTGATCCGGGCGATGACGCATCTGCCGGGTGTGCATCTCGTGATCGCGGGTGAGGGGCCGGAGCGTGGCGCACTTGAGGCGCTGGCGAAAGCAGCGGGTGTTGCGGAGCGTGTGCATCTTCCCGGCTGGATCGGGCAGAGTGGCCCGTGGCTGCGGGCCTGTGATGTTCTGGTCTGCCCGTCCCGCATCGAGCCACTGGGCAATGTTGTGATCGAGGCGCTCTCCGCCGGAGTGCCGGTCGTGGCAAGCCGTATTCAGGGCCCGCAGGAAATTCTTGAAGGCACGCAGGACGGACTCTTGGCAACCGTTGAAGACGAAAAGGACCTTGCCGTGCAGATCGGCAGTGTTCTGGAAAGCTCCGTACTAGCCCAGAAACTTGCCGCGAACGGTCGGACGCGGTTCGAGCGGGAGTTCTCGCAGAACGTGGTCATGGCGCGATGGTCCGCATTTCTGGACGGGGTGCGCGCCTGATGTGTGGCATCGCAGGCCTGTCCTGTCTGCCGGGACATCGTCCAGACCAGGCGGCTCTGGCGCGCATGTCGCAGGCAATTTTCCATCGTGGACCGGATGGAGAAGGGCGGCTGGATCTGGCGGGAGCCGCCCTGCGGCACCGGCGCCTGTCCATCGTCGATATCGCAGGGGGCGCGCAGCCGTTCCGGCTTGGCGCGGCGGCCCTGATCGCGAATGGCGAAATCTATAACGACCCGGCCATCCGCAGGCGTTTTCCCGCAACCTGCTTTCAGACACACAGCGACTGTGAGCCGCCATTGCATCTGTGGTTGCAGGATGGTGCGGGCTATACGCATGAATTGCGGGGTATGTACGCCATTGCGATCGTGGAGAATGAGCAGGGGCGTCATGAAATGGTGCTCGCGCGTGATCCGTTCGGGATCAAGCCGCTCTATATCGCGGCTTACGAAGGGGGCATCGCCTTCGCGTCCGAAGCGCAGGCGTTGCTTGCGGGCGGCTTTGGGAGACGAAGCGTTCGCGAAGGCGCGCGTGACGAACTGATGCAGCTTCAGTTCACAACCGGGCAGGACACCATTTTCGAAGGTATCCGGCGCCTCCTGCCGGGTGAGACGCTCAGGATCGTGGACGGACGAATCGTGGAGTCGCGCCGTCGACACGTTCTGCACGAGGCACGCGATACGGTCCCGGCCGGTCTGACGGATATGGACGCGCTGGCGCGGCTGGACACGGCGCTTCTCGACAGCGTGGCGGCGCATCTGCGGGCAGACGTACCGCTTGGACTGTTCCTGTCGGGCGGGATCGACAGTTCGGTCATTCTGGCGGCGGCTCATCGGCTGGGACTGCCGCATCCCAAAACATGGACTGCACGTTTCGATGCCGGCGCGGCGGATGAATCCGCTGAGGCCGCCGCGTTGGCTGCCTCCGTCGGGGCGGAGCATCATGTCCTGACCGTCACCGAAGACATGGTCTGGCGCGATCTGCCAGCCATCGTGGCGTGTATGGACGATCCGGCTGCGGATTACGCCATCATCCCGACATGGTTTCTTGCACGCGAAGCGAGAAAGGATGTCACCGTCATTCTCAGCGGTGAAGGCGGGGACGAGCTTTTCGCGGGCTATGGTCGCTATCGGCGGGTCATGAAACCCTGGTGGAAGGGTGGTCGTGCGCCGTATCGCTCAGGGACGTTCGGCAGACGTTTCCCACAGCGAGGACGGCAGTGGCGGCACGGGATCGCCATGACGGAACTCGCTCTGGGACTATCCGGGCTCGAAGCGGCGCAGGCGCTGGATATCGCGGAATGGCTGCCCAACGATCTGCTGCTCAAGCTGGATCGCTGTCTGATGGCCCATTCCCTGGAAGGACGCACCCCGCTGCTGGACCCGGTTGTGGCCAAAGCGGTCTGGTCGCTGCCTGGGACCTTCAAGGTGCGTGACGGTTATGGGAAATGGCTTTTGCGTCGCTGGCTTCAGGATGCTCTGTCTCAGGCCCGGCCTTTTGCACCCAAGCAGGGATTTACGGTGCCTGTGGGGCCCTGGATCGAGAAACAGGCGCAGCGTCTTGGGCCGCTGGTCGCCCGTCAGCCCTGCATCCGCGCCATGATGCCGGAGCAGGACGTGGAGCGTCTTTTTGCCCGCGCCAGCCAGCGCGGTGTCGCACGGCAGGCCTGGAATTTGGTGTTTTATGCGCTGTGGCATCGCCATCATATCGAGGGTGTTCCCGTGGACGGGAATACGTTCGAAACTCTCTCGCGCGCTTCATGAGTAGCTTACTGATTTGCAAGGACGGAACATGCATTACGATCTGATAATCCGAGGCGGAATCTGCGTTTTTCCCTGGGGCGAAGCGGAAGCGGATATCGGTGTACGCAACGGCAAGGTGGCGTCGCTGTCCGTTGCAGCGGCGGATGAGGCAGACCGGGTGATTGATGCGCGGGGCCTGCATGTGCTGCCTGGGCTGATCGACGCGCATGTTCATCTCCGCGATCCGGGCAAGCCAGAAGTTGAAACACTGGAAACCGGGACACGGGCTGCGGCGCTGGGCGGCATTGCAACGGTTTTCGACATGCCCAACACGTCTCCGAGCGTGACGGACGTGACGATGATTGACTGGAAGCGCGATCATATCCGCAAGACGGCGCACGTGGATGTCGGGATGTATGTTGGCGCGACGCGTGAGAACACGCCGGATCTGGCGCTGCTGGAGCAGCAGCCGGGCGTGTGTGCGGTGAAGGTTTTCGCAGGATCGTCCACCGGCAATCTCATGATCGAAGATGATGCGGGACTGGAAGCGGTCATGCGCTCTGGCCATCGCCGCGTGGCCTATCATTCGGAGGACGAATACCGCCTTCAGGCGCGCAAGCCGATGTTCCATGAAGGTCAGCCTTACGAAACGCACAGCGTATGGCGGGATGTGGAATGTGCGTTCCTCGGCACCCGCCGCATCATGGCGCTGGCCCGCAAGACCAACCGTCCGGCGCATATCCTGCATGTCTCGACAGGGGAAGAGCTGGAATATCTGGCGGATTATCGCGATATTTCCACAGTTGAGGTTCTGGTGAACCATCTCACGCAGGTCGCGCCGGAATGTTATGAGAAGCTTGGTGGTCTGGCTGTCATGAACCCGCCGCTGCGGGATCGGTCGCACTGGGAAGCAAGCTGGAAGGCCGTTCAGGACGGGCGGGTGGACGTGGTCTCCTCCGACCATGCGCCGCATCCGCTTGAGGCCAAGCAGCTTCCCTGGCCAAACTGCCCGGCTGGCCTGACGGGGACGCAGACGATCGTGCCGGTCATGCTCGATCACGTGAACGCCGGGCGCCTGTCGCTGGCGCGTCTGGTGGATCTGATGGCCGCTGGGCCCGCGCGTGTTTACGGGTTGCAGACCAAGGGGCGGATGGCCGTTGGATTCGATGCCGATTTTACCCTCGTGGACATGAAGGCAGAGCGTGAAATCACCAATGACTGGATCGTCACGCCTGCGGGCTGGACGCCGTTCGATGGCACGCGTGTCACGGGGTGGCCGATGGCGACGATCGTCCGTGGAACGGTCGTGATGCAGGACAATGAGGTTTCGGGTACGCCGACGGGACAGCCTGCCAAATTTGCGCCTTGATCTGGGCGTAGGGCGCGCAACGCTTCAATCAGGAAAGGGAGCTGTATGAGACGTTGCGTTGCCGCCAGCCGTAAGGCGGTGCTGTTTGGACTGGTTTTTGCAGGGATCGTCGGTGCCGGAACGGCGCGTGCGGCTGAGGCGGCATGGACCGCTCCGAAATGCGGTGCCGAGCCTCAGGCCCCTGCCGTCAAGGCCGGGACGGTCGCGCAGTACAATGAGAGCGTTGATCGTGTGACGGCTTATGAAAAGGCTGCCCGCGTTTATAACGCCTGCGTTGCGGCTCAGGCCAATCGCGAGGAAACGGCCATCAGCCAGGACGCCAGTGCGCGGATCGCGCATGTCCATGCCGGAAGTGCGGCCGTTCAGTCTCATATCGCAGCGTCATTCCAGACGCTCTCCACCACCCTGGCGACAGCGGGACGCAAGCTCGGTCACCACTGACCCCCGTATGGGGCCGTCTGCGAATCTTACTGCCCCATGCGTTCCTGATTCTGGAGTGGCGTCAGGGTCGTTGGGCCTTCATAGGTCTGGCGGGCAACATTGGGCATGAGGTCGGGGCGCGCCCAGCAGGTCGTGCCCTCAAAACTTGTCGTGCAATAGGGCTGCGGCGGTGGCGGCCCGACGGGGCGCGCGCAGAAGCTCTCGTCGTCATACAGATACGCCGTGTTGCAGTCCTTTCCGGTGATGGCGGACGCGATGCGGTCCGGCGCGCAGCCGTCAAGGACGCAGAACACCAATGGAAACAGCAGGAGCGGGACGGGCTTTTTCATGGCCGTCAGGATGCTTCGGGGGGCGTTAAGGAAGTCTGAATGTCGGTCGGATTTTCTGACGTGAAGCGGTTTTTCACCAGAGTGCCCTGCGCGAATATCTGTCCGTGTGTGTGAAGCGTTTGCCGCGACGGTTCGGCACCTGTATGGTCATGCAAACAGTTTGAAGACCGATCCAGCAGGGGACCAGGTGGCAGACGATTTCATCACGCAGATTGACGAAGAAATGCAGGCGCAGCGGTTGCGGGCCATGGCACGGCGGATTGGCGCTGTGGCCGGCGTCGTCGTTCTCGTCGGCGCCATTGGGGGCGGTGTGTGGGGCTGGAACAGCCACGCACGCCATGTCGCGCAGAAGGCGGCCTCGGCGCGCTATTTCACCGCCATGACAGCCCTGTCCGATCCAAAGCGGGATTCCGCGGCTCTCGATAAGGCCACCGCGACCTTGAAAGATCTGGCAGATCATGGCCCTGCGGGTGTGCGCTCCTATGCTGCGCTGCGTCTGGCCGACCTTCAGGTTCAGGCACATCAGAACGCTGCCGCTCTTCAATCCTGGAAGAGTGTTGCGGATGATTCCGCGGCCGAACCGTCTCTGCGGGACATGGCGCGTTACATGGGCCTGAATGCCCAGACGGCGTCTCCCGCTGATCCGAAGGCGATCCGTTCAGGCTATGAAGCTCTGGCACAGGGCGGCGGGGCGTGGGCACCTCTCGCCCAGGAAGGTCTTGTGGCTCTGGATCTGCGATCCGGTGCAACGGCTGACCAGCAGAAGGAAGCCCGGCGTATCCTGACGCAGATCGTCAGCAGTGCAAACGCGACCGAAGGGGTGCGTGCGCGTGCGCAGGCCCTGCTCGAGACATTTGGAGACGCCGGTTGATGCGCCGTCCTGTTCTTTCCCGCTCCTCTTTTTCCCGCGCTTCGCTGTCCATGAACCGCCGGAGCCTGCTACGGACGGCCTGTTCGGGAAGTGCGCTCGCAGTCCTCGGCGGGTGCAGCCTGTTTGAAGACGACAAGAAGCCGCCATTGGCCGGACACCGTGTGGATGTGCTGTCCACGGGTGCGGGACTGACGGTTGATCGTGAGGACCATACGCCGATCAATCTCGGTCCGGTGCAGCCGGTCCGGGAATGGTTGCAGGAGGGCGGTCGTCCGTCCCATGTTTCGGTGAATGCGTCCTGGAATGGCCCGGATCTTGCCTGGAGCCAGACGATCGGTGCGCCCACCGATCCGTCCAGTTTCCTGTCCATGATTGCCATCATGCCAACCAACCGGGGCGCCATCCAGTCTCCCCCGGTAATTGGAAATGGTCATCTCTACACGACGGATGCACAGGGCGTGGTTAAGGCCTGGACATGGCCGGAACGCCGCCTTGTCTGGACCCGCCAGCCGGCATCTTCCGCCAGCCGTTCAACCAATATTGGCGGTGGCCTCGCCCTTGACGGGGATACGCTCTACATCGTGGACGGCGTGGCTCAGGCCCTTGCGGTCGAGGCGCTGACGGGTAAGGTAAAATGGCGGGTGAGTACGGGAACACCGGGTCGTTCCGCCCCCACGATCGCGGAAGGCCTGATGGTTTTCGGAACCATTGACGAGCGTCTGATCGCGCTGAATGCCAATACGGGTCATCAGGTCTGGGCATATCAGGCAACGGCGTCCGACACGGTCATTTTCGGCCAGTCCGCTCCGGCTTTTGTGGACGGCGTCATTCTCGCGGGCTTTGGCAGTGGCGATCTGGTCGCACTGCGTGCGGCTTCGGGCGAGATGGTCTGGAGCGACAGTCTGGGTGGCACCAACGGCATGGGCGCCATGCTGGACTTCTCCTGCATTCGTGGCGCGCCGGTCATCAAGGACGGCACGGCCTATGCCGTGTCCATGTCCCGCGTGCTGGTGGCGATCGACATGCGCTCGGGCCGTCGCCTGTGGGAACGTGAAGTCAGTGGGCAGAGTCCTCTGGCGATCTGTGGCGACTGGATGTATGTGCTGTCCACGGATCAGCAGATCGCCTGTCTGGATCGTCTGTCCGGGCATGTCCGCTGGATCACGCAGCTTCGTCGTTTTATCCGCGAAGACGTGGAAAAGGACGCCATCGCCTGGGTGGGACCGCTTCTGGTGAATGGCAAGCTGGTCTGCTTCTCCACCTTTCCGAAAGAAGGCATGGCGGTCGTGAACGCCGTGACCGGGAAACTTGAACTGACCCGCAAGACCGTTGCCCCGTGTCAGGTTCAGCCGATCGTCTGTGACGGTCATGTGCTGAGCCTGTCTCAGGATGCCGTTCTGCGGGCCTATGGCTGAACGAATGACCTCTGAGAACCTGCCCGTTGTTGTTATCGCCGGGCGCCCGAATGTCGGGAAATCCACTCTGTTCAACCGGCTTGTCGGTCGCCGTCAGGCGATTGTCTCCGACATGCCGGGCGTTACGCGCGATCGCAAGGAGGGTGAAGCCCTGCTGCGTGGCCGGCGTGTCCGGCTGATTGATACAGCCGGCCTTGAAGAAGCGGCCCCTGATACGCTGTACGGGCGAATGCGCGCCTCGTCCGAATCTGCTGTTGCGATGGCGGATCTGGTACTGTTTTGCATTGATGCGCGCTCTGGCATCACGCCTGCGGATGCGCATTTTGCAAGCTGGCTGCGGCGGCAGAACCGTCCTGTCCTGCTGATTGCCAACAAGGCGGAAGGGCAGGCCGGGACGAATGCGGCCCTTGAAGCCTATTCTCTTGGTCTTGGCACGCCGCTGGCACTGTCAGCCGAGCATGGCGAAGGTATTGCCGATCTCATGGGTGAGATTGCCGAGCGTCTGCCCCCGGCTGAAAAGCAGCGTCGTCGGGAAGCTCCGAAAAGCGAAGGCGAGGAGGGGGATGACGAGGACGAACGTCCGGCGGGTCCGCTGCGTCTTGCCATTATCGGGCGGCCGAATGCGGGCAAATCCACGCTTCTGAACTGTTTGCTTGGTGAAGAGCGGATGATTACCGGCCCTGAGGCCGGACTGACGCGCGATTCCATTGCTGTCACACTCCAGGATGAGCATGGCGAGATCCGGCTTGTTGATACAGCCGGGATGCGCAAGCGCGCCCGCGTCGAGCAGCATCTCGAGCGGATGTCCGTTTCGGCCTCCATCGAAGCCCTGAAAATGGCAGAAGTGGTCGTGCTGGTGATTGATGCGACGCTTGGCGTGCATGAGCAGGATCTCCAGATCGGCCGTCTGATCGAGCGCGAGGGGCGGGCCTGCGTCATCGCGCTGAACAAGTGGGATGCCGTCGAGGACCGGAATGCGACGAAAAAGGCGATTCTGGACCGTCTGGAAATTTCTCTGGCGCAGGTCCGGGGAATTCCGGTCGTGACGTTCTCCGCACTCACGGGGGCGGGCGTGCATCGTCTTCTTCCGGCGGTTCGGGAAGTTTACGAGATCTGGAACTCGCGTGTCTCAACGGGTGAACTGAACCGCTGGTTCGAGGATGCTCTGGAGCGTCATCAGCCGCCTCTGGTGGATGGTCGTCGTCTCAAGCTGCGTTACATGACGCAGGTAAAGGCACGGCCGCCGACATTCCTTCTGTTTGGTACGCGGGCGGAACAGCTTCCCGATTCCTACAAGCGTTATCTCGTTAACGGCCTGCGTGAAACGTTCCATATGCCGGGTGTTCCGGTGCGTGTGCAGTTGCGCGGAACGAAAAATCCTTACGCGGAAAAGTGATTTTCTGTTGGTTTCGATATAGACCACACCCCTGATTGATCATTAATACAGGACCGTCTGTTTCCGGTTTCGGAACGTTCGGTTCTGCTCCCCTTGCCGGTATGAGGGGATATGTTTGGGGTGACTGAGGGTATGGTTGGGATTGCTGCGTCTTCCAGCGAAGGTTTGTCCACAGGACCGACCCGCAGCACCGCACGGGCGACAACCCTTGGTATTCTGGCCGCTCTGGCGGGTCTGATGTTCGGCCTTGATACCGGCGTCGTCGCAGGGGCACTTCCATTCATCGCCACCGATTTTCATGCGGGCGACGTCCTGCAGGGGTGGATCGTATCCTCGATGATGGCAGGGGCGGCCGTAGGCTCGCTGTTTGCAGGCCGGATTTCAGTTCGGTTCGGCCGAACGGGCGCGATGCTCGGAGCTGCGATCCTCTTCCTGATCGGAACCCTGCTCTGTGCTCTGGCTCCGGGCGTTGCGATCATGATCGTAGGCCGGGTTTTTCTGGGGCTTGCGGTCGGTGTGGCAGCGTTTGCAGCCCCGCTCTATATTTCCGAAATCACCGTTGAGTCCGTTCGCGGCGCCATGATCTCGTTTTACCAGCTCATGGTCTCCCTCGGAATTTTCCTCGCCTTCGTTTCGGACAGCCTGTTGGCGTCCGGTGGGCACTGGCGCTGGATGCTGGGCATCATGGCCGTGCCTGCCAGCATTTTCCTGGGGATCGTGCTGATTCTCCCGCACAGCCCGCGCTGGCTGATGATGCGGGGAGAAAAAGAGCATGCGCGGCGGGTGCTGCAGAGCCTGCGATCCGATGAGGAAGTGGCGGAAGCGGAACTGATCGACATTCAGTCACGTCTTCAGAAAAGCAGCGATGCCGGTGTGGGGCTCTTCAAAAGCAATCCGAATTTCCGGCGGACGGTCTTTTTGGGCATGTTGCTTCAGATCATGCAGCAGCTTTCGGGGATCAACGCGCTTCTGTATTATGCGCCCCGCGTGTTTCAGGCAGCGCATTTCGGAACAAATGCCGCCATCTGGGCCACAACCCTCGTCGGGCTGACGAACATGGCGCTGACCGGGGTTGCCATTGCCTGTGTGGACCGTTGGGGCAGACGGCCGCTGCTGATTCTGAGCTGTGCGATCGCGGCTTTCTCTTTGGCCGGAGTCGGGACGCTGCTTGCCATCGGAGCGAACAGTTTTGCCTCCCAGCTTCTACTCTGCGGGTTTGTCCTTCTGTTTGTCGCCGGATTTGCGATTGGTGAAGGGCCGCTGGTCTGGACGCTTTGCTCTGAAGTGCAGCCAACGCGGGGCCGGGATTTTGGAATTGGTTGCTCGACCGTGACGAACTGGGCTGCAAACTGGGCCATCTCCAACATGTTCCCGCTGGGTATGGCGATGATGGGGGCATCGGTCACCTTTCTGATGTTTGCCCTCTTCAATGGTCTTTTCATCGTTGTGACCGTATTGTTCGTCCCCGAAACGAAAGGCGTCTCGCTCGAAAAGCTGGAGGCCAACCTTTTTGCAGGCATGCGCCTGCGTGATCTGGGACGCTGAGACCATGACGGCTACGACGGAAGACGGCCCGCAAGAAGAATACGACTCCAAACGCCATGCCGGGCTCTACGGAGCGCAAAGGGTCAAGGCGATGTCGGCGGTTCTTCTGGCACTTCTCCTGTCAGTGCTGGACTACGCGATTGCCAATGTGGCCCTGCCGCTGATCGCGGTCGATCTTCATGCGTCATCGTCGCGGGCCATTTGGGTCGTAAATGCCTATCAGCTTGCAAACCTGTCCTGTCTGTTGCCGCTGGCGTCTCTTGGCGCCCGCGTGGGATTCGGACGACTAAGTCAGTTCGGGATTTTCCTGTTCCTGATTGCTTCCGTGGCCTGCGCTCTCTCGCAAAACCTTCTGGAGCTGACTCTGGCACGCGCCCTGCAGGGCGTAGGCGGAGCCTGCATTATGAGCGTGAACATCGCGCTCGTCCGCTTCATTTACCCACATAAGGAACTGGGCCGCGGCATTGCGCTGAACGGCTTGTTCGTGGGGCTGGGCGTGGCGCTTGGACCGTCTTTGGGGTCACTGATTCTGTCCGTGGCAAGCTGGCCCTGGATTTTCTGGGTCAATCTGCCACTGGCTCTGGCGGCTCTGGCGCTGGCCCATGCGGCCCTCCCCGAGACGCCGCGCAGTGATATCCCAACCGATGTGGTCGGTTCGCTTCTGACGGTGGCGTCCTTTGCCCTGACCGGCGTGGGGCTTGATGGGTTGATGCACGCCGATTTCCTGTCCGGGGCGGCGGTCACGGTTGCGGGTGTGCTGTGCTGGGCGATGCTGCTGCATTATCAGCGCGAGAGGCTTGAGCCGATCGTGCCAGTCGATCTTCTGGCGCGGCGTCCGTTTCTGCTGGCCTGTATGGTTGGATTTCTGGGTTTCGTGGCATCCAATCTCTACATTGTGGCGATGCCGTTCACACTGGCTTCGGCCTTTCACCGCGGGCCGGGGACGATTGGCCTTCTGATCGCACCCTGGGCTGTGGGTGTGGCGACCATGTCGTTTGTGGTCAGTCGTCTGGCCGACCGTTTTCCGGCGTCGGTTCTCTCGTCGAGCGGACTGTTCATTACGGCGAGCGGATTCTGCCTGCTCTGGTTCCTGCCGACGGATGCGAGCAACTGGGACATCGCATGGCGGACGCTTTTTGCCGGATGTGGCTTTGGACTGTTTCAGCCGCCCAATAACCGCGCCATCATGGTTACGGCGCCTCCCGGACGGGAGGGCGGGGCGAGTGGCATGCTGTCTGTTGCGCGGCTCGCAGGACAGACGACGGGCGCGCTTTTCGTGGCGGCGCTGTTCACGATCTTTCCCCATCCGGCCTTCATCTGCCTTGGGGCTGCCATGACCGTGGCGCTGACGGGATCAATCCTCAGCCTTGGGCGGAAATATCTCGCAGCCTGAAGAGTGTGGTGGCGCGCTGCTCCACGCTTTCCAGTTCCTGCGTGACGGACACGGATCGCCGGACCAGAACTTCGAGCGGCATTGATGGCGCATAATGCCGACCCGGATCGCAGAGCCAGACTTCGCAGGTTTTCGAACATTCCAGAAGCCACGGAATGATCCGTGAGGCCATGGCTTCGTTGTAACAGACGTCTCCGATGACCAGCAGGTCACAGTCCGGGACCGTGCCGATCAGATCGCCCGGAAGTGGCGTGACGGTCGCGTGGTTCAGGCCCGCGTTGAGGGACGTTGCTTCAAGCGCCATGAAGTCAATGTCGTTGGCCTGAACGGATGCCGCGCCGGACAGGGCCGCGGCGATGGCGGCCAGTCCGCATCCGCAGGCCACATCCAGAACCCGGCGTCCCTGTACAAGCTCCGGGTTGTCGAGGATGAAGCGGGCGATGAGCTGGCTTCCCGGCCATGCGAAGGCCCAGAAAGGCGGTTCTATGCCGACCTGTTTAAGATAGGCCTCGCTGGCCTGCCAGATGGGGGTGATTTCCGTCGCCAGATGCAGGGAAATTTCGGGAACCAGCGGCGCCTGTTCAACGAGGGTATTGTCGCAAATGAATCTGTCAGGATCGACGAGGGTCGTGATCATCCGAAAAATCTTGCGGCGACGAACCCTGCAGCCAGAACGAACCCGATGGGCACGTTGCGGCGGAACTCTCTGAGACACGCCGGAGCGTCATACGGATTCAGCACCCGGACCTGCTGGAGCAGCATGGCCGTTGCGATGGCGAGGAACGGCCAGAAGCTCCAGTGCAGATGCGCATGGATGCCGACGAGCGCCAGAGCCAGAATCATGAGGCTGTAGCAGGTGCCGATGAAGGAGCGGGCGTTCTTCTCCATCAGGCGCGAGGTGGAGCGCACGCCAATGCGGGCGTCGTCGTCCATGTCCTGAAAGCCATAGATCGTATCGAATCCGAGCTGCCACAGGATAACGGCGCCATAGAGCAGAAGCCCGTTGCCATCGAGCGTCCCGGCCGCTGCGGCATATCCCATGGGAGCGCCGAATCCGAAGGTGAACCCCATGACGAGCTGCGGCCACCAGGTGACGCGCTTGGCCGCCGGATAGAGCGCGACGAGCAGGAGCGCGAGCGGGGCAAGCGCCCAGCAGACAGGCGGCAGGCAGACCAGAACGCCAAGCCCCATCAGGAGCAGCACTGCCAGAAGCAGCAGGCCCTGTTTCAGGGACAGCGCGCCGCTGGCAAGGGGGCGGCCTGCGGTCCGGGCGACTTTTGCGTCGATGTCGCGGTCCCAGATGTCGTTCACGACGCAGCCGGCCGAGCGCATGACAAGAGAGCCGAACGCAAACAGCACGGTGTCGATCAGGCGCGTCTGGAGAGAGGCGCCGGGAGCAAGGAACAGGCCCCACACGCCCGGCAGGAACAGAAGCCATGTCCCAACCGGGCGGTCGAGACGGGCAAGCAGCGCATAGGAGCGCCACGGCTCGGGGAGGCGGGCGATGCGGCCGGTCAGATGGATATCGGTATGGGCGCGGGTCTGGCTCATGGGAAGATGTGATGCTGTGTGGACGTGCTTCCGTCAATGGCCGAGGCGCGCTATCGGAAAAGGATGAGCCGATCCGATCCCCGTCTTTATGTGCCTGCGTCTGAAACAGCTTTCGTGGAAGGCCAGACCGTGTCGCTTCCACCGGGGCAGGCGCATTATCTGGGCAACGTCATGCGTCAGGGCGTGGGAAGTCCCGTGCGTGTGTTCAACGAGCGCGACGGGGAGTGGAGTGCCGAGATTGCGGCTCTGAAGAAAGACCGTGGAAGCATCCTGCTGCAACACCGCGAGCGGGACCCCATGCCGACGCATGGCGTGGAACTGCTGTTTGCGCCGCTCAAGCGGGATGCGACAGAGCTCGTGATCCGCATGGGCACGGAACTCGGAGTGACGCGTTTTCGACCCGTCGTGACGGAGCGCACCAATACGCACCGGCTCAATCTGGAGCGGCTGGGGGTGATTGCGACGGAAGCGGCCGAACAGTGTGAACGACTGGATGTTCCTGAAATTTTGCAGCCTGAGACGCTGCGTGTCGTGCTGGCGGAGTGGCCTGAAGATCGCCCGCTGTTTGCCGCGCTGGAGCGCCGTCCCGGCGAGGAGGCGGGCTTGCGGGCCGCTGCTCTGCTGATCGGGCCGGAGGGCGGATTTTCTGATGCCGAAGTGGAGATGCTCCGGCGGCATAGCGCCGTTCATGCGCTCAGTCTGGGGCCGCTCGTGCTGCGGGCGGAAACGGCCGTGTGCGCGGGGCTGGCCCGTCTTGCGGCGGAAGCCGAGGGCGCTGCCTGAGGGTGACAGAACCGTCGGACATGCTACAGTTCAATCATTATCGAACAACGAATTCAGACCGAGGCCAAACGTCATGTCCAATCCCGGCACGTCCAATACTGCGTCGATCGAAAGCCGGGCGCAGCTCGTCGAGGCGATCTCACGGGGTTGCAAGCCGAAATCTGAATGGAAGATCGGGACCGAGCACGAAAAATTCGGCTTCATTCTTCCTCACGATGCTGACGGACGCGATCCTCTGTCGCCGCCGCCTTACGCGCCGCGTGGAATCGGGGCATTGCTGGAGAAGCTTCAGGGGCCGGATTGGTCGCCGATCATGGACGGCGAAAACCTGATCGGATTGAAAGGGCAGAACGCACAGGCTGGTCGGGCAATTTCGCTTGAACCGGCCGGACAGTTCGAGCTTTCGGGTGCGCCGGTTGTGTCGCTTCAGGAAACGGAAGCGGAGATGCAGGAGCATTATGATCAGGTCCGTGGTCCGGCTGCAGAACTGGGGCTGGGCTTCCTGCCGTTCGGCTTTCAGCCGCTCTGGTCGCGCGACGCAATGCCGTGGATGCCCAAGAGCCGCTATGCGATCATGCGCAACTACATGCCGAAAGTCGGCACGCTTGGCCTCGATATGATGACGCGGACCTGCACGGTTCAGGTCAATCTCGATTTCAGCGACGAAGCCGATATGGCGCGTAAAATGCGCGTATCGCTCGCGCTTCAGCCGCTGGCCACCGCGCTGTTTGCGAACTCCCCGTTCGTTGAGGGCAAGGCCAACGGGCTTCTGTCCAACCGTGCGCGGATCTGGACCGATACGGACAACCAGCGTTCGGGGCAGCCTTCGGTGTTCTTCGAGGACGGGTTCGGCTTTGAGCAGTATGCGGACTGGGCGCTGGACGTGCCGATGTATTTCGTCTCGCGCGACGGAAAGAACCTCGACGTGGCAGGCTGCTCGTTCCGTCGCTGGCTGGCTGGCGACATTCAGGAGCCGTTGAAGGGCCTGACACCGACGGTTGGCGATTTTGAAGACCATCTGACAACGGTTTTCCCCGACGTGCGCCTCAAGCAGTTCCTTGAAATGCGCGGTGCGGACGCGGGAAAGCTTGAGATGATGGTGGCGCAGTCAGCCCTGTGGGTCGGCCTGCTATACGATCCGGCAACGCTGGAAGCCGCGGAAAAGCTGGTGCGCGAACAGCCTTGGAGCGCTTATCAGCAGCTTCGGGCCGACGTGCCGCGTCTGGGGCTGGATGCTGCATTCCCGGGTGGGTTGAAGCCGTTGGCCAAGCGTGTGGTCCAGCTTGCGGAGCAGGGGCTGCGGGCCCGCGTGCGGAATGAGGCCAGCTATCTCGATCCGCTGCATCTGATTGCCGATGGTGGCCCGAATCAGGCGCAGCATTGGCTGGATCTGTATAATGGTGCCTGGGGGCAGAGCGTGAAGCCGCTCTTTACCGAAGCCGCCATCTGATTTTTATGAGACAGGACCTGCTGCCTACGTGACGAAACTTTCCGAGCTGACCGAACGCGAAATCCTTGCACTGGCGATCGCCAGCGAAGAAGAGGATGGTCATATTTACGCGGATTTCGGCCAGATGCTGGCGGAAGACTATCCCGACAGCGCCGCTATTTTCCAGGATATGGCGGAAGAGGAAAACCATCACCGCCGCGCACTGATCGACCTGTTCGTCCGACGTTTTGGCAATCACATTCCGCTGGTCCGGCGGCAGGATGTGCAGGGCTTTCCGTCCCGCAAATCGGCCTGGCAGATGCAGAATCACGGAATTGAGGCGATCCGGGCGCAGGCTGCCGACATGGAGCGACAGGCGGCAAGGTTTTATCGTCAGGCCGCCGGACAGACCAATGATGCCGAAATCCGCAAGCTGCTGGGCGATCTGGCGACGGAAGAAGACCGGCATCAGCGCGAAGCGCGACGCCTTGAAGACGCGCATCTGAATGACAATTCCCGGGATCGCGAAGACGAACACAGCCGCCGCGATTTCGTGTTGCGGATCGTCCAGCCGGGTCTGGTCGGGCTTATGGACGGCTCCGTCTCGACGCTGGCGCCCGTTTTTGCAGCAGCGTTTGCAACGCACAGCCCCCATGCGGCTTTTCTGGTCGGGCTTGCAGCGTCTCTCGGGGCCGGGATTTCCATGGGACTGGCGGAAGGGCTGGCCGATGACGGCAAGCTGTCAGGACGGGGCGCGCCACTTCTGCGCGGGCTGATCTGTGGTGCCATGACGTTTGGCGGTGGCATCGGCCATACGCTGCCGTTTCTGGTGCCGGATTTCCGTCTGGCCTTTGGCGTTTCGATTATTGCCGTGGCGATTGAGCTTCTGCTGATTTCCTGGGTGCGCTGGCGGTATCAGGACACACCGTTTGGCTCGGCCATGGTTCAGGTTTTCCTGGGTGGCGCTCTTGTTTTTGCAACCGGCGTACTGATTGGCAGTTCCTGAGACATGATGAACCGTTCCTTTTTCCGCGCGGCTGTTCTGGCTGCGCTGCTCCCTTCAGCCCTGCCTTGCATGGCATTTGCACAGACGGCTCCTGTGCAGCTTCGTCCTGCGGATCAGGGCTGGGTGTCCCGCATCGAGGATATGCTCGGAAAGGTGACGACGCTTCAGGCGCGCTTCCGTCAGACGGCGGCGGATGGCAGCGTGACGGCGGGAACGGCGACGCTGGATCGGCCCGGTCGGATGCGCTTCGATTATGACAAGCCAAGCCCGCTTTTGCTGGTTGCCAATGACGGGCGCGTGGTGTTTCAGGACCGGAGCGTCGATCAGGTCACGACCCTTCCGCTGGACCGTACCCCGCTGGGGCTGCTGCTGCGGCCTGAGTTCAAGCTTTCAGGCGACGTGACGGTGACGGGATTCGAGCATCGGGACGGGCAGATTCGGATTCAGCTTGTCCGGACGCAGAATGCCGGTGAAGGCAGTCTGACGCTCGTATTTTCCGATGCTCCTCTGGCACTGGAAGGCTGGAGCGTTGTAGACGCGCAGGGACGTACGACCACGATTGCCCTGTCCGATGTGCATCTCGGTGGGACCGTGCCGCAATCGCTGTTCGTACTGCCTAAAGCGGACTGAGCTTTTCAGTGTTTCAGTTCGCGTGAAAGCTCCAGCGCGCGGGCATAGACCGTGCGTTTGGGCAGCTTGACGATGCCCGCGACCAGAGCCGCCGCGTCCTTGACGGAATGGGTGGTAAGAGCCTCGCGCAGATGCGTGTCCAGGTCGGCGGCGCCGCTGTCGTCTTCGGCTGATGGGCCGATCAGGAGCGTAATTTCGCCGCGCGGTGCCGTTATGCGAAAATGTTCCAGAACCTCCGCAAGAGTGCCGCGCACCATTTCCTCGAACCGTTTGGTGAGTTCGCGTCCGACCGCAGCTTCGCGCTCGGGGCCGAACACGTCGATCAGATCCTCGAGGCTTTCGACCAGGCGGTGCGGCGCTTCGTACCAGATCAGCGTTGAGTGCAAACCGGCCTGCTCGGCGGCGCGTAGGGCGGAAAATCCGGTTTTGCGGGCTTCGCTACGGGGAGCCGGAAAGCCCAGAAACATGAAGGGCAAAGGCGGCAGACCCGAGAGCGTCAGGGCCGTGATGACGGCGTTCGGGCCGGGAATGGCGGTGACGTGTATTCCGGCCGCGATGGCGGCGCGGACCAGCCGATAGCCGGGATCAGACACCAGAGGCGTGCCGGCGTCCGAGACGACGGCGTAGCGCGCGCCCTGCTGAAGCTTTTCGATCAGGAACGGAGTGCGGTCCTGTTCGTTATGATCGTGCAGCGTTCGGGTCTGTGTGGCAATATTGCGCGAAATAAGGAGTTTTGCCGTCACGCGCGTGTCCTCGCAGAGGATTGCATCCACTGTGCCGAGGACTTCGATCGCGCGTTCGCTGATATCGGCCAGGTTGCCGATTGGCGTTGCAACCAATATCAGACATCCACCTTCGGCCTGGCCCTGTGCTGGCAGGGGGGCGGCCGGTAACGTTTCAGCCGCATCGCTCAAGGGAGTTTCAGCGGAACATGACTTTTCGGACATCTGCATCCTCGGTGACAAACTCAGGGACGTATTGTCGCCCCTTGAGCCGTCTGCGCAAGGGTGTAAGCACCGGCCTTGCCGCGGGAACCTTCCTGACCCTTGCTGCCTGCTCGGGTGGCGGGTCATCTTCCGTGCCGGGTGTGGGCGGTATTCCGGGTGTTTCTGCGGGGCCTGGCGCCCATGATGTCGGGCTGATCCTGCCGCTGACGGGCCGCAATGCGTCCTATGGCACGCGGATGCGCGACGCGGCGAAACTGGCTCTGGCCGCCAAGGGATCGCCCGCGCTGGACGTGCATGACACCAATGGCCCCGGTGGGACGGAGCAGGCCGTACGCGATGCCCTTGCACGAGGTGACGCCATTCTGCTGGGGCCATTGACCGCCACCGAGACTGCCACCGCAGCACCACTTGCGGTCAATGCGGGCAAGCCAGAGCTTGCGTTCACCAGCGACTCGACACAGGCCCGTCCGGGCGTGTGGGTCATGGGCCTGACGCCGGAGCAGCAAGTGCGTCGGATGGTGGATGCAGCTCGCGCAACGGGTCGCAAGACTTTCGCGGCTTTCCTGCCGGATAATGCTTTCGGACATGCCATGGGTGACGGGCTTGCGCGGGCCTGCCGGGATGCCGGGCTGAAGGATCCGCAGATCGTGTTCCATACGATGGATGCACAGAATATCGAGGATGGGCTGAAGTCGCTCTCCGCCATTGACGCCCGTCAGCCTGCTGCGCCTGTGGTTGCGGAGGCACCGTCCGGTCCTTCCGCGATTGATCCGACGGGTGAGACGGCTCCGGACTCTGCTGCTTCCTCCGGCACAGCAGCGGCTGGATCAACGCCTGCGGCACAGCCTGCTCCGATTGCGCCGCCGCCGTTCGATGCTCTGGTGCTGGCCGATACGGGGCTCGAACTGGGTCGCATCATTACGGCGCTTCAGGCTGACCATATCGATTCGTCGCAGGTCCAGATCATGGGGCCCGCGCTTTGGAAGGCGTTTGACGGCAAGCTCGGGGCGCTGCATGGCGCCTGGTATGCAGCGCCCGACGCGCATGACCGGCTGGGATATGTCGCGCAGTATCGGGCTCTCTATAAACAGGCTCCGTCACCCGTCAGCGATTTCGCTTATGACGCGGCGGCTCTGGCTGGCAGCCTGATCCGTCAGGGCGGCGTTACGGTCGACGCCCTGACGCGCCCGGATGGTTATATGGGGGTGGACGGACTGTTCCGCCTGCGTCCGGACGGACACGTGACGCGGGCACTGGCGATCTACCAGATCCAGCGTGGCGGTGGTGCACGAATTGTGGTTCCGGCTTCCCGGGACGTGGCGATCCGTCCGAGCTGAGGTTCTTTATTTTCAAAAGAAAAAGCGCGCCGGCTCTTTTGAGCGGCGCGCTTTTTTTGTGTCTGGTCGAGAAAACCCGGGCGCAGGTTCAGGCGGCGCAGGTCTCGGCCAGCGGCAGGACCGGGCGGATGACGTGCAGGGCAAGTTCGAAGCTGGCATAACTGCCCAGTTCATGACCGCGGATCTGGTCGATCAGCACCCAGCGCATGCCCTGCGGCCGCAGCATGTAAGCAGGATCGGGATTTTCACGGACCCAGACCAGAACATGATCAACAGGTGCACTTCCGTCCACATTGATGGCGTCGTGAGAGGCATCCGCAATTTCGGCATCGAAAACGCCCATCCGCTGTCCTGCTTCAAGCCAGCGCAGCAGATATTCGCGGTGACGCGGCAGCAGGCCCTGTCGCAGGGGCACGATATTGCTCGCGCTGCGGCTGTGAGAAAGGTCGTGAAGGTGAGCCACCTGCGCCATCAGGGAGTCCTCATCAAAAAGCCGGGCAGGGCACCCGGGTCGTGGTGATGAGTTCAGGCTAGGGTTCAAAAGGGACGTTTCACAATCTTTAATAACGTCTGAAGAAGGTTTTGCGACACAAACCATCCCCACTGTGGCAAATCTGCCATGCTCTAAATGCATAGCTCAACAGGGTGTTGTCATATTCCGGTACAGCGCCTTGTCCCAGCGCCGGTGCAACCAAAGCCAGGCCCCCGGAATTTTGCGGATCCAGGACTCGAGACGGTCGTTGAAAAGCTGCGTCAGGGCGAGGACGTCTTTTGCGCGATCATCCGTCTTTTCAGGCGAAAAAGGTGCATCCACCACCAGCACGAGTCTGGCAGGTCCGTCACGGCGCACATGGCCTGTGACAATCAGGGCGTCATGCCTCAGTGCGAAGACTGCGGCGGCGGACGCTGTCATGGCGGGACGCCCGAAGAGGCGGGCTTCAATCCCGTCATTCATTTTCTGGTCGCCTAGAACACCCAGATGCCCGCCTCTGGACAGGTATTTCAGGGCCGAACGTGCGCCTTTAGCCCCTTTAGGAAACATTGGTACGTCCTGCCCCATGGCCTCCTGACGCAGGCTATGGATCAGGCTGTCGACGCCGGGGTTGCTGGCAGCCCGGTAGAAAGATGCGAACGGCATGCCGTATCGGGCGACAACCGGCGGCATGAGTTCCCAGTTGCCGATATGCCCTGAAAAGAAAATGACCGGCCGCCCCGATGCCTTCGCGGTTTCAAGATGCTCCGCGCCTTCAACGCTCCATCCCGCACCGGAAGGCGTGTTGTGGGGCAGGCGGGCGATATGGGGGAATTCGCCAACCGTTCGGCCCAGATTTTCCCAGCAGTCCCGCACGATACGTCGCCGGGCCGGGGCGTCGAGTTCGGGCATGGCAAGTTGTAGGTTCCGGTCCGCTATTTTCGAGACGGGCAGCGGTGGCCCGATCGTGCGGGCGACAATGCCTCCAAGGTTCGAGGCCGCAGCTGCGGGAAGGGCGCGGATGAGCGCCAGAAGGCTGCGGACCAGCAGGGTTTCCGCACGGTACAAAAAAGACGTCATGGAGCGCTGAACAGTAGATCGAGAAGGCGTTCGGGGGCTTTCGGATCGGTCCAGAGCAACTCAACCCCGATGACTTTAACCTGCGTGCGGAATGGGAAGGGCAGTTTCACGGCATCCTTGGCGGTTGTGACCAGTGTGGTGCCCGATTCCCGGCTGAGGGCTTCAAGGCGCTGAAAATCGCGGGCCGTATAGACATGATGATCGGGGAACGGAAGTGAGCGGATGGGCGTGACGCCAGCGTCCCGCAGCATGTCGAAAAATTTTTCCGGGCGTCCGATCCCAGCGAAAGCCACGATCCGCCGTCCCTGAAGGGTGCGGATTTCGGGGCCCGGGACCAGTCTGGCCTGCGCGGTCAGAAGATGGCGTGGGAAAGTCGGGAGCAGGTTGTGCCTGTCGTCTCCGATGACAACGATGGCCTGGGCGCGGAACAGAGCGTCTGAAAGAGGTTCGCGGAGCGGACCTGCGGGAAGAACGCATCCGTTGCCGAAGCCCGTGATGCCGTCCACGACCAGAATGGAGACGTTCTTATGCAGCGTTGCGTTCTGCAAACCGTCATCCATGACAAGGCAGTCCGCCCCCTGACCAATGGCAAGACGGGCGGTCTCGGCCCGGTTTGCGCCAATCCAGGTCGGCGCGGACTGTGCGAGGAGGAGGGGTTCGTCGCCCACTTCACGGGCGGTGCTGCGTCCGGGGTTGACGTCGATGGGGCCGCGTTCGCGTCCGCCGTGACCCCGGCTCAGGATGTGGGGGTGATGGCCACGGTCCCTGAGGCGCTGCACGAGGTCGAGGGCGAGCGGGGTTTTGCCTGTCCCTCCGGTGGTGATGTTGCCGCAGCACAGGACCGGAACAGGAGCATGAAATGTGGGCCGTCTGAGGCGGCGGCGGGTAAGGGTCGTGGCGATGAAAGAAAACGGCCTGAGGAGGCGGGCGGCAAGACTGCGCGTGGGATGGAGCCAGAAACGGGGCGGGCGACCTCTCATCGTTCAACCGTTCTGAGGATGCGGTCTCGCAGAACGCTCACGACCGAGCGCTGCAATCCCGTAGTCCTGACGGGTGGGAGAGGGGATTCGAGCCATCGTGTCAGACACTCCACATCGTTCACGGTGTGGATGGTATCAGAAACCGTGGCCATTGCCTCCCGCCAGTTCTCCATTTTCGGGCCTGTTGCCGTTGGAACCCCCAGACGCAATGGTTCGAACGGATTGTGGCCTCCGCCTTTTCCGGTCAGGGAATTACCCAGAAAACAACGGTTCGCCAGTCTGTAGAACAGGCCAAGTTCGCCGAGCGTGTCGGCTAGCCAGACAGGAGTCTGTGGTGTTGGGTCCTCTCCTGCGGAGCGGCGCGGGAGGCTGAAGCGTTCTGCCAGTTCCGCGCCACGGGCGGGATGGCGCGGGACAAGGATGGTCAGCAGGTCGGGCTGGGATTTCCGGGCGCTTTCTGCGGCCTGAAGGACGAGTTCCTCTTCTCCGGGATGAGTGGATGCCGCAACAAAGATCGGGCGTTCTGTCAGCAGGGACTTGAGACGGTCATATTCCGCCTCGTCATAGGGAAGCGCGGGCGCATCCTGTTTGAGATCGCCGTCCTCGTAAACCGGAGAGGCTCCAAGCGTACGGAAACGGGCTGCATCTTCAGGCCCCCGGGCAGCCACCCAGGAGAGGTGTGACATCATGCGTCGTGCGGGGCCGTGCAGCCGGTTCCAGCGTCGTGAAGAGCGGTCCGACAAACGTCCGTTGACGAGCATGACGGGAATGTCCCGCTCCGAACAGGCTGCGATGATGCCCGGCCAGAGTTCGCTTTCAACGAAAATGGCGCCCTCGGGCTGCCAGAGGTTGAGGAAGCGCCTCAGCCAGCGGGGAACGTCATGGGGAATGAAGCGATGGAGAATCCGTTGTCCGGAGAGCGGGTGCCGCGCGACGATTTCGCTGCCCGTGACTGTGGCGGTTGTGAAAAGAAGTGTCAGCTCCGGTCTGGCGTCCAGCAGGGCTTCGGCCAGCGGCAGGGCACAGAGGGTTTCGCCAACACTGGCGGCATGGAGCCAGAGAATCCGGCCTGCGGGGCGGTGTGCTCTCCCGAGCCCCATACGCTCGCGCAGGCGGTCAGGGAGTTCCCGCCCCTTGTGCAGCCGGACTCGAAGCATGACGGTCAGGGCCGGAGCAAGCAGGGTTCCGGCCATGCGCCACAGACGGTCGCTCACGCTGGACTGACGGTGTCGCACGCTGCTTTCAGCGCGGCTGGAGAGAGTGTTCAGAGCGGTCTGGAGGGTCGGGGCGTCGGGCTGGAACAGCGGCTCGCCCATGATGAGCGCGCCGCGCCCGAAGGGAAGCGGGAAGGCCAGACCGTCCCATGAGGGCAGACGCAGACTGGTGCAGGCCATGCCGAGGGGCACTACAGCACATCCGGCAAGGCGCGACAGGACGATGGCCCCGGGCTGGACCTGTTCGGCTGGTCCACGCGGGCCGTCAGGGGTGATGCCAACAATTGATCCGTTCCGGATCTCTTTCAGAGCCGTTCGAAGAGCCGCTGCTCCGCCCTTGTCCTTTCCCTTTTTGCTAGAGGAACCATGAATGCCAATGATGCCCCAGGAGCGGACGATCTTTGCGATCAGCACACCATCCGGATTGCGGGAGACCAGAAAGCGGAGTGCCAGCCGTGGCTGCAATGGGCGGGCCCAGAACCAGAGCGCCGGGCTGAGCGCTAGGGACCGGTGCCAGAAGGCGACCACAACCCCGTTTTCGGGCGTGAGCAGTGTTTCGACCGCACGGGGAGAGCCGCTGACCTGCCAGCGCGTGGAGCGCAGGCAGATCCCAAGCCACAGGCGGAGCAGGCGTGGAGACAGGGTCATGTCGCGTCGGGTAGCACGCGACGTTACAGGGGGCAAAGACAGGGCATTTCGACAGGCAGAGCCATCAGGTTGCCGGATGATTCATCTCAAGAGACGTGAAGGTCACACGTGCTGAATCGCTGTGGCAGGGCATGTGCCAGCCGGTCTGTCCCGCGACGGCTTCGAACCACATGGCGGGGGCGGTTGCGGCCGCGGGCATGGCAAACACATTGCGGGTTCCATTCACGACGACAAGCAGTGCTCCGTCGGGACGGGAAGAGAGGCCGTAGCTGATGCTGCGATCGGGATAGATGGTTCCAGCAACGACGCGATGTGTTTCGGTTCCATTATGAATGACAGCAATGACCTGCGAACGCTTGCCATCCGCGACCAGCTGCACGACCGGCCCATGCGCGCTCTGGATCCGGCCGATAATGACGCGCTGATTACTGGGCCATGTGTCGATGTGCAGAGTGGCGGTCATGGCCGCCGGCGTCTGCTGGAAATACCATGCCCTGCCTTCGCGCAGAACAGTCGCGGGGGCCGTCTGGCCGCGAATGGACGGCTGAAGCGCATCCGTTCGCAGGGTCATGGCGCCGGTCGCGGGGTTGCGCTCATAGAACGGGCTGCGATAGCCGGCAGCAAGCGTGCTGCCGGGAACGAGGCGTAATTTGAGGCGCGCCTGCGGTTCCTGAAGGGTGAAGCTACCCGCCTGCGGTAGGGCCTGCGTGTCCATGGCCGATGCGGGAGCCAGCGCGGTGCCTGCCAGCGTGAGGGTCAGGCAGGTGGCGCAGAGGAGGCGGGGCAGGGACATGGGACGGTTCCTTCAGGTCAGCAGGTAAAAAGCGGCAACAGGCGTGTTCAGCGGCTCATGAGAACCGTGATCTGGGCGTGCTCCAGAATGTGACGGGTAACGCCGCCCAGAATCATCTGGCGCAGACGCGAATGGGAGTAGGCGCCCATACCGAGCATGTCGGCATTGAACTCCGTGGCAGCCTGAAGCAGGCCCACGCCGATGTCCCGGTTCACGGCTTCGAACTCGCGGGATGTGGCGGAAATACCGTGCATCCGCAGATAGGTCACGACCTCGTCCGCACCCGGACCGCGACGCTGATAGTCCTGACAGGTCAGGACCTGCACGGCTTCGGCCTTGTGGGCCCAGGGCAGGATGCAACGCAGGGCCAGCGAGGCTTCGGGCGTTCCGTTCCAGGCGATGGCGATCCGCCTGCCGACCGTCTTCGGCGGGGTCGGCGGTGCGATCAGCAGAGGACGTCCGCTGTCGAACAGGATGGCATGGAGCGTTTCGGAGGCGCGCGGGTCGCCGTCCTTGGCAAGATTCGGAACCAGCGTCATGTCGGCCAGACGGGAGCGCCATGTCAGGGAGTCGTGCTCCGTTCCGTTGAGGACGTCGAGGCTTGCGCTGACGCCTTCTCCGGCCGAGGAGCCGATTTTCGAAGGCTCGATGCGACGGATGCCATGCTCGTGGACAAAAGCGTCGAAAGCCCTGCGGATCTTGATGGCCCGGTGCTGCGCTTCGGTTATGGCGGTATCGATCATTTCATTGACCATGCCCGCCGAGATGCCTTCACCGGCCAGCGTTGCGACTTCGGACGGATCCGAACCGACCACGACAGCGGAAAGATGAGCGTCGAACCGGCGCGCGAAATCCAGCGCGACCGACATGACGGCGTCCAGCTCATAGGTGCCGTTCAGGGGGAGAAGGATGTTCTTGATATCGATAAGCATGGGTGAAGGCTCCCCGGCCGTAATTTTGTGACGTCGTTATGATGTATTTACGGATAAAGTCGTGTGACGTTCCATTGGTTTCCATCACGCGTCCACACGGCACGATCATGCAGGCGATAGGGACGGTCCTGCCAGAATTCGATGGCCTGGGGCAGAACGCGGAAACCCGACCAGTTGTCAGGACGGGGGATCGGGCCGTCTCCGTATTTTTCGTCTGCGGCCTTCAGGCGTTCCTCGAACGTGCTGCGTTCGTCGAGCGGGTGCGACTGGTCGGAGGCAATGGCGCCGAGGCGCGACATGCGGGAACGGCTTGCGAAATAGGCATCGGCTTCGGCGGCCGTAACGGCTTCGACCGGGCCTTCGATCCGGACCTGACGGCGGATGGATTTCCAGTGAAACAGCAGGGCCGCGTGCGGGTTGGCGCGCAGTTCGCCGCCCTTGCGGCTGTCCAGATTGGTATAGAAAACAAAGCCCCTGTCATCCACGCCCTTGAGTAACAGCATCCGCACGGACGGGTGCCCGTCAGGCGTGGATGTGGCCACGGCCATGGCGTTGGGGTCGTTCGGTTCGGCGGCTTCCGCATCCGACATCCAGGCAGCGAACAGGGCGAAGGGATCAGCCTTCAGATCAATCAGGGGGAGGTCGGACATCGGAAGCTCCTTGGAGACGGGATCGGCGTGGCAGACCCGGTGAGACCGGGCCGTCCTGTCCTGTGATCATAACGCGGCCGACCCGTTTCAGCTATCGGGCCACTCCGGGCGCAGCCATCTGTCAGGAGTTTTTACGCGTCTTTCTCATCCTGCGCCTTGATCTGGAGCAGCCGAAGGTCGGTCCAACGGGCGAAGTGGAGAAGGGTTGCAGCAGATGCATCCCTGTTGTCGGGAAAATCCGTAGCTGCGGCATCCGGATGCCGTATTCTGATGGGATTAAGAGGATGCCCACTTCCGAAAAACGTTCAGGAAGCGTCATCGCGCCGGAGTGATGCCTTAATGTCCTGTCAGAAGGCAAAAAACCGGGCAATCGTCGCAAAGTCTTGTCTGTAACGGACGCTTGTGCAACCACGACCCTCAATACGCCAACGCGATTCAGGAAATCACCATGTCTGAAACGGAAGACAATATCCCGGCACCCGTGACCGGAACCCTCATGAAGGGCAAGCGCGGTGTGATCATGGGTGTTGCCAACAAGCACTCCATTGCCTGGGCCATTGCCAGCGCCTGTGCGGCACAGGGTGCGGAACTTGCTTTCACCTATCAGGGCGAGGCCCTGGGCAAGCGCGTTCGTCCGCTGGCCGAGAGTGTCGGGTCTGAACTCGTCATCTCCTGTGACGTCAGCGATGACGACGCCATCAACACCACGTTCGACGAGATCGAGAAGGTCTGGGGCAAGATTGACTTCGTGCTCCACGCCATCGCTTTTGCGGACAAGCAGTATCTCCGCGGCCGCTATATCGACACGCCGCGCGATGCCTTCCTGCAGGCCATGGACATCTCCTGTTATTCCTTCGTCGCCGTCGCACGTCGTGCGTCTGCCATGATGAATCCGGGCGGGTCCTTCCTGAGCATGACCTATCTCGGCGCCGAGCGCGTCATGCCGCACTATAATGTGATGGGTGTGGCCAAGGCGGCTCTGGAAGCCTCCGTGCGCTACATGGCTGCCGATCTGGGCCGCGACGATATCCGCGTCAACGGTATCTCCGCCGGTCCGATCATGACGCTGGCCGCCAACGGGATCAGCGATTTCCGCTACATCCTGCGCTGGAACCAGCTCAACGCTCCGATGGAGCGCAACGTGACGCTCAAGGATGTCGGCGGTTCGGGCATGTACCTGCTCTCCGATCTGTCCAGCGGCGTGACGGGCGAGATCCATCATGTGGACTGCGGCTACCACACGGTCGGCATGAAGAACCCGGACGCTCCGGACATCGCAGCGGTCGGCTCCGGGAACTGACATGTCGGACAACAGCTTCGGGAAGCTCTTTCGCGTCACCACCTGGGGTGAAAGCCACGGGCCGGCCATCGGCTGCGTCATTGATGGCTGCCCACCCCGCCTGAAGCTGTCCGAAGAGAACATCCAGCCCTGGCTTGATCGTCGTCGTCCGGGGCAGTCCCGCTTTACCAC
Source organism: Gluconobacter albidus (assembly GCF_002005485.1). Taxonomy (NCBI): domain Bacteria; kingdom Pseudomonadati; phylum Pseudomonadota; class Alphaproteobacteria; order Acetobacterales; family Acetobacteraceae; genus Gluconobacter; species Gluconobacter albidus. The sequence continues at coordinate 914,512 of NZ_CP014689.1, forward strand.
GCAGCGCCGGGAGGCGGATCAGGTCCGGATCCTGTCGGGCGTGTTTGAAGGCCAGACGACCGGCACCCCCATTTCGCTGATGATCGAAAATACCGATCAGCGGTCGAAGGATTACGGCGATATCGCAACCCGCTATCGCCCCGGTCATGCCGACATCGCCTATGACATGAAATACGGCGTCCGCGACTATCGCGGGGGCGGCCGCTCCTCGGCCCGGGAGACCGCCATGCGGGTTGCGGCGGGTGCCGTGGCGCGCGTACTGCTGAAGACACTGGTGGGCGAGAGCGTGAAGATCCGTGCCGCCCTGACGGGCATTGGAGGGCAGACCATCGACCCCTCCCGCTGGGACTGGGACGAGGTTGAGCGCAATCCGCTGTGGTGCCCGGATGCGGACTCCGTGGCGTCTTGGGAGGCGCTGCTCGATTCCGTTCGAAAGGATGGTTCGTCCATCGGTGCGACCGTTGAAGTCGTTGCGGAAGGTCTGCCAGCCGGACTCGGTGCGCCGGTCTATGGCAAGCTGGATGCCGATCTGGCAGGCGCCATGATGGGGATCAACGGCGTCAAAGGTGTCGAGATTGGAGACGGCTTTGCCGTGGCCGCCCTTCGTGGCGAGCAGAACGCCGATCCGATCGCGCCGGGCCCGCAGTTTGCGTCCAATCATGCCGGTGGCATTCTAGGCGGTATCTCAACGGGACAGCCTATCGTGGCGCGCTTTGCGATCAAGCCGACCAGCTCAATTCTTACACCCGTTCCTAGCATCACCCGCGATGGCGAGTCTGTCGAGGTGATGACAAAGGGGCGTCACGATCCCTGCATTGGTATCCGGGCCGTTCCCGTAGCCGAGGCGATGATGGCCTGTGTGCTGGCCGATCATCTGCTGCGCGATCACGCCCAGTGTGGCTGGGGTCGCTAGACCCCCGCCAGCCGGCGCCTCAGCCTTCGAACGTGGCGTCCAGCGTAATCTTGGCCTTGATGACCTGTGATAGCGGACAACCTTCCTTGGCCTTGTTCGCAATCTCAAGGAACTGCGTCTCGGAGGCTCCGGGGACCTTGCCGCGCAGCGTCAGGTGAGACTGGGTGATGGCAAAGCCTTCGCCGGACTTGTCGAGCGAGACGGTCGCTTTCGTTTCCAGTGATTCGGCTTTGAAACCGGCCTGTTCGAGCATCATGGACAGCGCCATGGTGAAACAGCCTGCATGAGCCGCGCCGAGCAGTTCTTCGGGGTTCGTGCCGGGCTTGTCTTCAAAGCGCGTATTGAAGCCATAAGGCTGGTCGTGCAGGGCGCCGCTCTGGGTGGAAATGGTGCCTTTGCCGTCCTTGAGACCGCCGGTCCAGTGTGCCGAAGCTGTCTTTTTGATGGTCATGATGCGCTCTTCCGTTTTGTGGGCTTGGATCCCCAAACGCGGTGTTGTCCGGATCGTTGCTCGACGCGATGTTCACGAAATTTCCCAATTCTGTGACCGGTATCACACACCGGGAAAATGCCCCGGGGGAAAACTCTTGGGATAACAACGCTTAGGGGCGGTTTTCTGCGATCAGCACTATATCTAGGGGAATTAACGAATTCCTTCCCTAGATATGGGATGGTTCAAATTCACAGCTCGTCCGATTTTGCAAGCGAACTTCGTGCTTGCGATCGGGTTCGGAGTGATGGAAATGAGTGCTCGAGATACCAGAAATAGATGCCCGGCGGAGACAACGAATGACCCTTCATGACGTGACGATGGACGTGTCCGACAAGGCCGATCGTGCCCATGATGTGCGTCCGCCTGTTGACCATCCTATTGGAGAAGCACCTCTTTCGGCCGATGCCGATTTCGGGGACATGTTCGACGATGTCGTGCAGCTTCCGGGTCATCACGCCGTGCGGGTGGATCGTTCGCGCGATTCCCTGCTGACGGATTTCGGCAAGGCGACTCTGAACAACCGATACCTGCTGCCGGGCGAGGACTATCAGTCGCTTTTCGCGCGCGTGGCGTCCTATTACGGTGCGGATGCGGGCCATGCGCAGCGGATTTATGACTATATTTCCCGCCACTGGTTCATGCCCGCGACGCCCGTTCTGTCCAATGGCGGAACCGAGCGCGGACTGCCGATTTCCTGCTTCCTGAACGAGGCTGAAGACAGCCTTTCGGGAATCGTGGGACTGTGGAACGAGAACGTCTGGCTGGCGTCCAAAGGCGGCGGCATCGGGTCCTACTGGGGCAATCTGCGCTCCATCGGCGAAAACATCGGCCGCAATGGCAAGACGTCCGGCGTCATTCCCTTCATCCGCGTGATGGACAGCCTGACGCTGGCGATCTCGCAGGGCTCGCTCCGTCGCGGCTCGGCGGCGGTGTATCTGCCGGTCTGGCATCCGGAAGTGGAAGAATTCGTCGAGATGCGCCGTCCGACGGGCGGCGATCCGAACCGCAAGGCGCTGAACCTCCATCACGGCGTACTCGTGACGGATGCGTTCATGCGTGCGGTCGAGGCAGACGAGGAATGGGCGCTGCTCTCGCCGAAGGATCACAGCACGATCCGCAAGGTGTCGGCGCGGGGTCTGTGGATCCGCATTCTGACGGCCCGGATGGAGCAGGGCGAGCCCTACATCATCTATTCCGACCATGTGAACCGCGCCCGTCCGGAGCATCACAAGCTGGCCGGACTGGAGGTGAAAACCTCCAATCTCTGTGCCGAGATCACGCTGCCGACCGGTATCGACCATCATGGCAAGAATCGTACGGCCGTGTGCTGCCTGTCCTCGCTCAATCTCGAGACCTGGGACGAGTGGAAGGATGATCCGCAGTTCATCGAAGACGTCATGCTGTTCCTCGACAACGTGCTGCAGGACTTCATCGACCGCGCACCGGACGACATGGCGCGCGCCAAATATGCTGCCGCGCGTGAGCGTTCTGTGGGCTTGGGCGTAATGGGCTTCCATTCCTTTCTGCAGGCCCGGATGATTCCGTTCGAGTCCGTGATGGCGAAGGTCTGGAACCGGAAGATTTTCGAATATATCCGCAAGCAGGCCGATGCCGCGTCAAAGCATCTGGCGGAAGTGCGTGGTCCGTGCCCGGATGCCGAGGAATACGGCTTCATGGAGCGCTTCTCGCACAAGCTCGCCATCGCCCCGACGGCCTCAATTTCCATCATCACGGGCAATGCCAGCCCCGGAATCGAGCCGATCAGCGCAAACGTGTTCCTGCAGAAGACGCTTTCGGGCTCGTTCTCGGTGCGCAACCGCCATCTGAAGACGATTCTGGAAGAGCGCGGTTACGATACGGACGAAGTCTGGTCTGCAATCACGCTGAACAAGGGCTCCGTGCAGAACCTCGACTTCCTGACGCAGGACGAGAAGGACGTGTTCAAGACGGCGTTCGAGCTCGACCAGCGCTGGGTTGTGGAACATGCCGCCGACCGTGCACCGTTCATCTGTCAGGCGCAGTCGGTGAACCTGTTCCTGCCGGCCGACGTTCACAAGCGTGACCTGCACCAGATCCATTTCCAGGCGTGGAAGAAGGGACTGAAGTCCCTTTACTACTGCCGCTCCCTGTCCGTGCAGCGCGCCGATGCGGTGTCCACGCTGGCGGTGAAAAGCGACATTCTGGAAGACGAAAAATACGAAGCCACGGCTCAGGCCGCTCCGCGCGGCGAGATGAGCAGCGGCGATTACGAAGAGTGCCTGTCCTGCCAGTAATGGTGGGATGCGAAAGGACGAGATCATGAGCGACACGACCCCGACGACCGGACATCAGGCCGAACAGCATTTCGACCTGATGACCGCCAACCCGGTCTACAAGCCCTTCCGCTACCCCTGGGCCTATGACGCCTGGCTGACCCAGCAGCGCGTCCACTGGCTGCCCGAGGAAGTGCCGCTGGCCGATGACGTGAAGGACTGGCACCGGACGCTGACGGCAGCAGAACAGCATCTGGTGACGCAGATTTTCCGCTTCTTCACGCAGGCCGACGTGGAAGTGAATTCCGCGTACATGAAGTACTACAGTCAGGTTTTCAAACCGACCGAAGTGCTGATGATGCTGTCGTCGTTTTCGAACATCGAGACGATCCACATCGCTGCGTACTCCCATCTTCTTGATACCATCGGGATGCCCGAGACCGAGTATTCGGCCTTCCTGAAGTACAAGGAGATGAAGGACAAATACGATTTCATGCAGTCGTTCAACATCGACAACAAGCGTGAAATCGCCAAGACGATGGCGGCTTTCGGGGCGTTCATGGAAGGACTTCAGCTTTTCGCGTCCTTCGCGATCCTGCTGAACTTCCCGCGGTTCAACAAGCTCAAGGGCATGGGGCAGATCGTGTCCTGGTCGGTGCGTGACGAGACGCTGCACTGCCTGTCCATGATCCGCCTGTTCCGGACGTTCATCCGCGAAAACCCGGAACTGTGGACAGCCGATTTCCGCGAGGAACTCACACAGGTCTGCCGCACGACGGTCGAGCACGAAGATGCGTTCATTGATCTGGCGTTCGAGATGGGGCCGGTTGAGGGTATGTCGTCCGACGACGTGAAGGCGTATATCCGCTTCATCGCCGATCGCCGCCTGACACAGCTTGGTCTGGACCCGATCTATGGGCAGGAAAGCAATCCGCTGCCGTGGATTGATGACATGCTCAACGCCGTCGAACACGCCAACTTCTTCGAAAACCGTTCGACCGAATATTCCCGTGCCTCCACGTCCGGCACCTGGGAAGAAGCGTTTGAAGGCAACGTCTTCAGCTAAAAACAGGGTCTGGAGAGGTCCTGACCTTCGGGCAGGGCTTCTCCATCTCTCAACACGCGTTCTGCAGCGGCTGTAAAGCGGCCGTCTGCTTCATGCAGGACAAGTCCGGCCCGCAGCCGGAAGATCCCGCGGCCTCCATGGACCGCGCGGACCAGAACCAGTTTCGCTTCACGGCCCGCTCGCGGCCAGAAGGGATAAAGCTGGATCGAGCCACATCCATTTTCCAGTAATGTCTGACACGCTCGGTCCGCGATGGCCGTGGACAGGACGAATGTCAGCGTGCCGCCCGGAAGCACCCATTTCGTCAGGGCGCGGACCCAGTCTTCGGGTGCAGTCGTCTCGGCACTCAGGGCCAGACGGCGTCGGCTGTCGGGCGAAGGTGTGCCGTGGGGGCTGTGCCAGGGGGGATTGGCCATCACATGATGGAAGCGGCCATTGGCGGTCGGGGTGAGGGCGCGCAGGCTTTTGGGAATATCGGGCAGGTGGGCCTGAAGGACCTGAAGCCGCGTTGCGCCATCGGGATCGGCATTGGCCCGGATATTACGTTCCGCCAGTTTCAGGGTCTCGGGATCGGCTTCCAGCCCGACTCCGCTTATCTCTGCAAGACGGGCAGCCAGGCACAGCAGGGCCGCGCCAGCCCCGCATCCGGCTTCCAGAACCGTCTCACCACGTTTTGCTGGAATGGAGGCTGCCATCAGAACGGGCTCAAGCCCCGTCCTGTAGCCCTCGATGAACTGGTCGTAGCGCACGCGTCCTCCCAGCAGGGATCCTTCTTCCCGTACAGGCGCCTGTACGGAAAATGCGCTCGCGGAGATGGGGTTCGGAGGGGGCAATGGGTTGACCGTCTTCCTGCTGCCGCTCATATGGTCTTTCCAACCTGTCGTCCGGCGTTACATGGTCCGTTCGTTCTTGTCGCGACAGGAGAGAAAGAACGGGCTACGCCACATCATATCGTGCCCGTGCGCTCCTGGGCCAGTCCCCGGAGCCGTTGCGGGAACTGGAGTAATGACCCTTGGATTCTGCCGCACCGGACGTTTCTGCGACCGTTGATAAAGCTGTGCTCAGGGATGCAGGGAGCGAGAGCGCCCTTTCCGCTCTGTCCGCCTATCTGGAACAGGACATGCAGGCCTGCAACCGCGCCATCATCGCGCGGATGGAGAGCCCGGTCCCGCTCATTCCGCAGCTTGGCGCCCATCTTGTCGCTGCGGGCGGCAAGCGGTTGCGGCCCCTGCTGACACTCGCCGCCTCCCGTCTGTGCGGCTACCAGTCGACTCCGGAAAACCAGCGGCACGTCGGTCTGGCGGCCTGTGTGGAGTTCATCCACACAGCAACGCTGCTTCACGATGATGTGGTCGATGAGAGCAACCTGCGACGCGGGCTGGCGTCGGCCAATGCGGTCTTTGGGAACAAGGCGTCCGTTCTGGTGGGCGACTTCCTGTTCGCACGCTCCTTCCAGCTGATGACGGCGGACGGTTCGCTCAAGGTTATGGCGATCCTGTCCGATGCTTCGGCAACAATTGCCGAGGGCGAAGTCCTTCAGATGGTGACGCAGAACGACCTCTCCACGCCGGTTGAGCGTTATCTGGAAGTCATTCACGGCAAGACGGCAGCCCTGTTTGCAGCGGCCTGCCGCGTCGGGGCAGTTGTTGCCGATCGTCCTGAAGCGGAAGAAGTCGCACTGGACCGTTTCGGCACCAATCTGGGCATGGCGTTCCAGTTGGTGGACGATGCGCTCGACTATGCCGCCGATCAGCAGGTTCTGGGCAAGACCGTTGGTGACGACATGCGCGAGGGCAAGATCACGCTGCCAGTTCTGGCCGCCTATGAAGCTGGTTCTCCCGAAGACCGGGCGTTCTGGGAGCGTGTCATTGAAAAGGGTGAGCAGACGGAAGCCGACCTGCCGCACGCGCTGGCCCTGATCGAGAAGACCGGCGCGATCGCCACGACCATCGCCCGCGCGCAGGTCTATGCCGCCGAGGCCGTCGAAGCGCTATCCATTTTCCCGGAGAGCGAACTGCGTCGCCTGATGACGGAGACGGTCCAGTACACCGTCGATCGCGCCCGCTGAGGCGCCTCAACCCCGACCCGTGATCGGGTAGGGGTTTTTCAGCTTTCCGCTGTCATGAGCGGAGCGGGGGCGGTGAGCAGCTCCCACCCCCTGAAACCGAGCCTTGCGATGGCGGCCTGAAGCCCGGGTGCGGTGTGCGGCAGTCGGGTCATGAGGAAACGTCCTTTCTGCGCTGCTACTGCTTCGTGAGGCGTCGTCTGAAGGACGGTTCCGACCTGTCGGGCGACGGCGAAAGCCGGGTCCAGCCAGCGTACACCGGCTGGAGACAGGCGTTTAAAGGCGTCCATCAGGAAGGTGTAGTGAGTACAGCCCAGCCCGACCGTATCAATCTCGCCGCCATAAGACTGCCCAAACAGGCAGTCCAGTTCGTGCTGCACGTCCGCATCCGCGATAATCTCACCCAGAAAAGCACGTTCCGCCAGATCGGCCAGTCTGCGCGCACCATGAGTAATCAGACGGCAATCCGCAGCGAACTCCTGATGCAGCCGGAGTGTGTAGGGGCGTCGTGCAGTGGCGGAGGTCGAAAGCAGGCCGATCACGCGGGTTTCTGAAACACGTCCGGCCCATCGGATGGGAGGGACGCAGCCGACCACCGGGATGCTGAGTCGTTCACGCAGGGCGGGAAGGGCGATCGTGCTGGCGGTATTGCAGGCAATGACCAGCACATCGGGCTGGAGCCTGTCGCAGGCCGCGACCAGCAGGCTGACGATGCGCGATGTCAGCAGGTCATCCGGCTGTTCGCCATAGGGGAAGAGCTCCGTATCGGCGAGGTAGTCGATATGAAGGGCGGGAAAGAAGTCGCGCAGGGCCTGCACGACGCCCATCCCCCCGATGCCGGAGTCAAAAACCAGACTCCGGCCTGCTGGCACGGATGCGCCAGTCTCCATCAGGCTTCGGCTTTGGCCTTGAGAGCCAGCGCTTCTTCCGCGCTGCTCACGCCACCATGCTTCTTGGACCAGCCGCACGGGTCTTCGAGGAAGCGGCGGACCTCGGCGCTGTCTTTTTCAGAGAAATAATTTGCTCCGGCACAGGCTTCCAGAACGTCCCACCAGGTGCACAGCGAATGGAGCGAGATGTCCATGTCCGCCAGCGTTTTGTGAGCGCCAGGGAAGACGCCGTAGAAGAAGACGACGAAGGTATGGTTCACGATCGCGCCCGCATCGCGCAGGGCATTGGCGAATCGGATCTTGGATGCGCCATCCGTCGTCAGGTCCTCGACCAGCAGGGTGCGCATGCCTTCGGGCACATCGCCTTCGATCTGCGCGTTACGGCCGAAACCCTTGGGCTTCTTGCGGACATAGGCCATCGGCGTCATCATCCGGTCCGCGATCCAGGCCGCGAACGGAATACCAGCGGTTTCGCCACCCACGACGGCGTCGATGCTTTCATAGCCGATGTGACGGCCGATTTTCTCGACGGCCAGTTCCATGATCTTGGTGCGCGCGCGCGGGAAGAAAATGATCTTGCGGCAGTCGATATAGACCGGAGACTTCCAGCCTGACGTCAGGGTGTAGGGCTCTTCCGGGCGGAAGTTGATGGCCTTGATCTCCAGCAGGATACGGGCCGTGGTGAGGGCCGCGTCGCGGTCCCACTGGGTGCGGCCCGCCATCGGGCTTTCGGCGAACTGGGTCATGCTTGTCTCCGCTGACGTCGTTTTCTCGTGGTTTACCGGCCTGTCGCCGGGAAGGGTAGGGGCAATATCGCCCGCTTTTGGACTGTGTGAATTTTATCCGCTGCCTGTCAGTGTCACAGGCTGTTCCGATCTTCCTGCTTGCATGGGAGGCCGGGGAGTTCTAGGGAGAGGTATCGATATTCATTCTCATTTACGGCAGGATCAGAAGTGAGCATAGAGACCAGCCGGATCGGCCGGAAATGCGAACGCGCTGTTGTGACGGCCTATCAGGAACTGCGGGACGTCGGTCAGCCCGATATGCAGGCCTTCGCCGCCTGCACGACGCTGTACCGCATCCATCACCCCGAATCTTCCGTCAAGGAAGCCCGCCGCCTCGTGGCGGAATGGATCGACCACCACGTCGTCCGTCAGGCCAGAGGTCAGACCCCGGGCTGCGACTGCTGAATTTTGGAGAGGAGCCTCAGCTCCTCTCGCTCATCGGGATGAAACTCCGCTCCGCCGCACCGATATAAAGCTGTCGGGGGCGGCTGATGCGAACGGACGGTTCCTCGATCATTTCCTTCCACTGACTGACCCAGCCCACCGTCCGCGCGACAGCGAACAGGACGGTGAACATGCTTTTGGGAATGCCCAGAGCCTTGAGGATCAGCCCGGAATAAAAATCCACATTCGGATAAAGGCGACGGCTGACGAAATAGTCGTCCTCGGTCGCCACACGCTCCAGCTCCATCGCCAGATCCAGAAGCGGGTCGCGCTTGAGGCCCAGCTCTTCAATGACTTCATGGCAGGTCGCCTGAAGGATTTTCGCCCGCGGGTCGAAATTCTTGTAGACGCGATGGCCGAAGCCCATCAGGCGCACGCCGGAATTGCGGTTCTTGACTTCATTGAGGAATGCCGGAATGCCGTCGCGGCTTCCGATGGATTCCAGCATCCCCAGAGCCGCCTCGTTCGCGCCGCCATGTGCAGGCCCCCAGAGGGCGGCTATGCCTGCCGCAATGCAGGCGTAAGGGTTCGCGCCGGTCGAGCCGACAAGCCGCACCGTCGTCGTGGAAGCGTTCTGCTCATGGTCGGCATGCAGCAGCAGGATGCGATCCATCGCGCGCGCCAGAACCGGATTGACGCGGTAATGGTTACCGGGCCGGGCAAACAGCATGTGCAGGAAGTTCTCAGAGAAGGACATCTCCTCATCGGGATAGATGAACGGCTCGCCGATGGAGTATTTATAGGCCCAGGCTGCGATGGTCGGAACCTTGGCGATCAGACGCCGGGCGGAAAGATCCCGCGCCTCGGGCTGGGAGATGTCCAGTCCGTCATGATGGAATGCGGATAGAGCGCCGACGGTCCCGCACAGGATCGCCATGGGATGCGCGTCGCGGCGGAAGCCGTTGAAGAAGTTCCGGATCTGCTCGTTGAGCAGCCGGTGGGTGTTCATGTCTTTGCTGAAGGTCTGATACTGCGTGGCCGTTGGCAGTTCGCCATAAAGCAGCAGATAGGCGGTTTCCGTGAAGCTCGCGTTGAGGGCCAGATCTTCGATCGGATAGCCGCGATGGAGGAGGACGCCTTTGTCGCCGTCAATATAGCTGATGGCGCTGGTGCAGGTGGCGGTGCTGCCCAGTCCGGGATCGAAGGAAAACACGCCCGTTTTCTGGGACAGGGCGCGCATGTCCATGACGTCCGGACCGATCGTCGCTTCCAGCAGCGGAAACTGGCGGCTGAGGCCATCGAGGCAAAGGGTCGCGGAACGATTTTCGGACATGCAGAAGATAACCCGCCTGAAATGTAAGGATGTTGTTCTGTTTTATCTCCGAAAGGTTTTTTATGTCCAGAGAGCCCCTCTGGACGGATCTTTCAGGGAAGAAGGAGTGTGGCCGGTTGAATGGTCGACGGACGGACGTCCAGCCACTCTCCCGGAATATCGAGAATCGTCAGGCCCGCGAGCGGATACCCCCGATAAATAGCCGAGAAGTGCGTGCTCTGAAGGGCCGGGCCGAGAAGGTCGCAGGCGAACTCGCCAATGGTCGGGTTATGCCCGACGATCAGAAGCGTTCGTACCGCTTCTGATGTGGCATGTACGAGGCCGTAAAGCGTGTCCGGGGTTGCCGCATAGAGACTGTCTTCGATCGTGAATGCAGGCATCTGATCCAGTGCATCCAGCACACCCTGAGCCGTCTGTCGGGTGCGGGTGGCGGGGCTGCAAAGGATCTGTATCGGATCGGACAGATCGCGCGACGCAAGCTGTATGCCGATGCTTGCGGCCTGTTCTCGTCCTCTGGACGTCAGGGCTCGGCTACGGTCGCCACCTTCCGTCAGGACATGCGGGACAGCTTCCGCATGGCGCAGAAGCAGAAGGCGGCGCAGGGGCATCAGTTCTGGATCACCCGCTTTGGGCCATCAGCCTTCCGAAGCCCTGCGCGCGCTGGCGGCGATGGCTTCGTGATGGCGGATGACTTCGTGAATGACAAAGGCCAGAAATTTTTCGGCAAAGTCAGGATCGAGATGGGCATCGCGGGCAAGCTGGCGCAGGCGTTCGATCTGCCGTGTTTCGCGGGACGGGTCCGCAGGCGGAAGATGGGCACGGGCCTTGAGCTGTCCGACTTCCTGCGTGCAGCGGAACCGTTCCGCAAGCATATGGATCAGGGCAGCGTCGATATTGTCGATGCTGCCGCGCAGGCGTTCGAGTTCAGCCAGAGCGGGATCGGGGTTGCGGGATGTGGAAGACACAGGCTCAGGGCTCATTCAGATCAATCCATGCAAGATGGCCGCCTTTTCCGGCACCAAGATCGGTAAAGACGGCCGTGCCCCCCAGACGTCCCGTCCGGCGCCAGGGGCGTCCGTCGGTCGAGCGGCGGTCATGGCCGACATAGACCGTCATCCCTTCGGGGATGCGGTTGATCCAGGTCAGGCGGCGTTCGGGATAGCCATCCGGCTGCATGCGGCCGGTGGTTTCTCCAAAAAGGGCGCGGGACAAAGGCGCGGACATCTCGCCCAGACCCGGCACGGAAGAGTGGGACAGCATGGCAGTGTGAAAACCGCCATGCACAAACAGGGAGCGTCCGATCCGCAGCCATGTCGGCGCTTGGTCGATCGCCCTGTAAATGCGTTCGGGGAGACCTTCGTACTCAGGCAGCGAAATCTGACGCAGGGTTTCCTCAAGCGGAGGATCGCGTCTCAGACGGCGGCCTTCAAGGGCACGACCGAGTTTGCGGTCATGATTGCCGAGAATGAAAAGCCCGCGCTGCTGTTCCAGAAGATCAAGCATCAGCTCCATTACGCCCGCACTGTCAGGTCCGTGATCGACGAGGTCTCCGAGCTGGATGACGAAGCGTTCCGTCGCCGTTGCATGCCGGAAAGCGTTCAGATCACCATGCACGTCCCCTACCACGCGGATGCCGTGTTCACGGATTCGCGTCATGACGGGGTCGGGAAGGGGAGGATCAACGAAGATGGCGCGTGCTTTCTGATTTTCCTTCTATCAAAGGGCCAGAACGGTCCAAGGTCAATTTATCTGTTTGAGAAAATTGACCTCAGCCGTCCATCAACGCGGCTGCGCGCCCCAGATCGACTGACAGCACCCGGCTTACACCACGCTCCTGCATCGTGACACCATAAAGACGATCCATATGCGCCATTGTCAGCTGATGATGCGTCACCACCAGAAACCGCGTTCCGGCTTCCCTGGTCATGTCGGACAGCAAAGAGCAGAACCGCTCCACATTGGCATCATCAAGCGGCGCATCCACTTCATCGAGCACGCAGATCGGGGCCGGATTGCATCGGAAGGTCGCAAAGATCAGCGAAAGTGCGGTCAGGGCCTGTTCGCCACCCGACAGCAGGGACAGCGTGGAGAGCTTCTTGCCCGGAGGCTGCGCGAAAATTTCCAGCCCGGCTTCCAGCGGGTCATCGCTTCCGACCATACCCAGATGGGCGCGTCCGCCGCCGAACATCCGGGCGAACAAAGACTGGAAATGCCGGTCCACTTCCGAAAAGACCGCCAGAAGGCGCTCGCGTCCCTCGCGGTTGATCGTGCCGATCCCGCCGCGCAGCCTGTTGATGGCAGCCGTCAACTCCGCATGTTCGCGGGCAATGGTTTCCGCCGTCTCGCGGGCTTCCTCGAATTCGGCTTCGGCCCGCAGATTGACCGCACCAAGGTCTTCGCGCTCGCGCGTCAGGCGGGAGAGGCGCCGGCGGGTCGCGGTCTCAGCCTGTTCAGACAGGTCGGAGGGGTAGGCTGCGCCCTGTGCGCCGCCTTGTGGGGGTTCGCTGTCGGCCAGCAGGCGTTCTCGGGCGGCGACAGCCTGTTCCGCGCGCTCGGTCAGGCGTGCGATCGCCTCGCGCCCCGCGGCCAGCGCCAGATCGGCAGTGCGGCGCTGCTCATGTGCTTCAAGCCCGGCAACTCCAGCGGCCTCATCAGCGGCCCGTGCCGCATCGTAAGCGCTCTGGGCGTCCGTCAGGATCTGGTCATGACCGGCAAGTTTGCGCTCCAGTTCGGCGGGAACCGCGCTCACGGTCTGGAAGCTGTTGTGCAGTTCGTCCCGCCGGTCCCGCAGATGCGCAAAGCTGGCTTCTCCGGCCGCGATCTGGTTTGCCAGTCCTTCAAGTCTGGCACGGATCGCAGTCAGGGCGCCGGTAAGGCGAACGTCTTCGAGGGAAAGGCGCGCGCTTTCGGTGCGGGCAGTTTCCAGAAAATGCCGCGTTGCATGGAGAGGAGCCGTGGCGTCCTGAACCGCCTGTTCCAGCCGTGCGGGTTCAGGACGCTCCGCCAGTTCGGCCATCCGTTTCGCATGGTCGTCCCGCAGACGGGTGACGAGGGCCTGAAGCTCCGTCTGACGGGGTTGCAGTGCGTAGCGGCGGGCGAGGGTCGTTGCGGCAGTCTGGTCCAGCGTCTGGAGTTCGCGGGTCAGACGCTGGGCGTCTTCACGGCTCTTTCGCGCGGCTTGTGTCGCTGTATCCGCCGCAGAGCGTGCCAGATCGAAAACCTGCTGCGACGTTTCGGCGGCGGTCCTCAGGGCGAAAATGTCAGGACGGTTTTCCTGCTGTTGAAGAGAGGCACGCTGTTCTGCAAGACGGGCCTGTTCCGCTTCCAGCCGCGCTATGGCTTCATCCAGATCCCGCAGACGCGCCAGCGTGGTGTCGTGGCGCAGAAGAGCCTGATCCAGCGTCCGGGCGGCGGTATCGGCGGCATTCCGGGCGTCCTGAAGTCTCGTTCCCGCCACCCGGAGCGTTTCGCGGGCGGCTTCGGCATCCTTTGTGCTGTTTCGGGCCTGCGCCTGAAGGTTCTCGGGATCGGGATGGGCGGCCAGTTCGGCTTCTGTCTGCGTGACGCTGGTCTGTGCGGCTGTCAGCGCGCCTTCCGCGTCTTTCAGGCGTTCGCTGGCCTGTTCCCAGTGGGCGAGCGCAAGGGCCGCTTTCTGTTCCATCCGCGACGAGACGGTCCGGGCTTCGGCCAGTTGGGGTTCGAGTGTCGCGCGTTCCTGTCGCAGGGCGGTGAGAGCCACTTCCGCCCGCTCGCGGGCCTGCAAGGTTGCGGCACAACTTTCTTCCAGTGCGGGCTGTGACGCAAGATGGGACTGAAGCAGCGTGCGGGCGTCCGTCAGGCGGCGACGCTGCTCCAGCCGTGCAGCACCGGAATCCGGGGCGTCGGCCGAGCGGATAAAGCCGTCCCAGCGCCAGAGCGCCCCGCTGCGACACACCAGAACCTGCCCCGGATGGAGGGTCTTTTGCAGTTCGGGCCCCGCAGCGTCGTCATCCAGCAGGAATGCGGCGTCCAGACAGCGTTGCAGTGCTTCAGGCGTTTGAACAAGCCTCGAAAGCCGGACGCAGTTCTGCAGTTCTGCGGGCGCAAGCCGCTCCAGCGGCCGCCAGCGCCGATCGGCTGGAACACTGTCCGGAGCAAGAGAGGCATCCAGCCCCTCCGCCAGAACTGCCGCGACGGCCCGCGCCATGTCTGCGGGAATGTCCAGCACATCTTCGAGTGGGTCGGGCTGTGCGGCCACGGCACTAAGGCTCTGCTCCAGCCCTTCACATTCGCCCTGCGCGCGCAGGATCAGCGTCTCCAGTGCGGAAAGTGCCTGCCGCGTCTGCGCCTCCCGCTCACGGGCGGTCGTGAGGGTGGCGTCCGCGTCCGAAAGAGACTGTTGAAGGGTTTTCAGGCGGTCTTCAGCCTGCGTTACGGTATCGCGGACGCCCTGAACCGTCTGCTCAGGAACGAGAGCGGTTCGGGCCGTAGCCTCCGTCGTTGCCGCGAGCTGCACTTTCTGGCGCGCCTGATCGCGTGTGTGGCGGCTCTGTTCGACGGCGCGGAGCAGCGTTTTATGACGCTGCATACCTTCCTCGGCCGCCGCACGGGCTTCCAGCCAGATCGTGCCGAGGCGTTCCTGCTCCTGCCTTGCCTGTGCTTCCTGAGCGTGGGCGTCGCTCTGGGCCTGTGCCGTGACGGCGCGGGTTTTTTCAAGGTCCGCTCGGGCTGCTTCGGTCAGGAGCCCGGCCTGGGCAGCCTCACGTGTTGTGCGGTCCTGCGTGATCTGCGCCTGTGTTGTCTGAAGGCGTCTGTCCAGATCGGCTTCCGTGGCTTCCAGCGCCTGAAGGCGATTTTTACCATCTGTCAGCGCCTGTCCGTCCAGTTCCGCTTTCAGGCGCGCGTCCTGCAAGGCCGTTATGCAGTCCTGTTCCCTGCGGCTGTCGGCTTCGGACTGTTCCTGCATCGACGCGACATTCCGGCGCAGCGCATTCAGTGTCGCATCATCAGGTGTGGCCGCGTCCAGCGCTGTAATTTCAGCCTGAATGGCATCGAGCGCGCTGGCTTCCGCATCGAGCCGCAGCGTCAGGGCATCGAGCCCTTCCATCATCGCATCCCTGCGGATGGCTTCGGCATCCCGCAGACGGGTTGCGTCTTCCAGCGTGAGCGCCTGCTCCTTTTCGAGCGCATCAAGGCGTTCGCATTCGGAGCTACAGGCTAAGCGGAGCTGAGGCAGGGCAGCCATCTCGGATTCAAGGTCCGTACATTCCCCGACTGCGATGCCTCGCGCAGTCTGGTCCGCCGTCAGGCTGGCATCACTTCGGGCCAGATCGCCTTCTGCCTGTTCGAGGCGCAGGCGTGTTTCGGTTTCGGTCTGCCGGGCGCGGTCGAGATCCTGTTTCAGGGTCTCGGACTGGACTTTCAGGCGTTCAAGCGTACTGCGCAGACGGTCCGTTTCCTCGCGCGCCTGCGGGGCGGCCTTGCGGGCTTCGAACTCGGCGATGGCCGCGGTTTCGGCGGCAAGTTCGGCTTTCTTCAGATCCTCGCGCGCCTTGGCCAGATCGTCCCGGCTGCGCTGTACGGCCAGATTGGCGCGGGCATGAAGCAGGGCGTGAAGCGCGGTTTCCGTCTCGCGGATTTTTTCGGAAAGCTCACGGTATTTCCGGGCCTGAACCGTCTGGCCTTCGAGGCTCGCAAGCCGCTCCTCAAGTTGAAGACGCAGGTCTTCGGCACGGGAGAGGTTGGCTTCGGTCTGGCGGAGCTTGAGTTCGGCGTCGTGGCGTCTGGCGTGCAGACCTGTGATGCCCGCAGCTTCTTCAAGCAGCAGGCGCCGTTCCTCGGGCTTGGCGGCGATGAGCTGGCCGACGCGGTTCTGGCTGATGATCGCGGAGCTTCGTGCGCCGGAAGCCAGATCGGCAAACAGGGTCTGAACGTCACGCGCGCGCATGACGCGACCGTTGATGCGATATTCGCTGCCCGATCCGCGTTCGGCGCGGCGGCTAATTTCCAGCTCTTCCGCGTCCTGAAACGGCGAGGGCGCCAGACCTGCCGCATTGCTGAGATGCAGCGTGACCTGTGCGATATTGCGGGCCGAGCGTGCGCCCGTACCAGCAAAGATCAGATCATCAAGCTCTCCGCCCCGCAGGGCGCGGGCGGAGGTTTCGCCCATCGCCCATCGCAGGCCTTCGACGACATTGGACTTGCCGCAGCCGTTTGGCCCGATGATCCCCGTCAGACCCGGGAGGATATCGAGACGCACCTCATCGGCGAAACTCTTGAAACCGCCGATGCTCAGGCGGTCGATCGTCGTGGTACGGCTCGACATCAGGGTATGGAAATACTGGTCCTAAGGTTGGCGGATCAGGACGCCTTGGCGACGAGATCGGCGAATTTTTCGTAAGTTTCAGGGTCCTGGTCGTAATGCGTATTGTTGAAGCGGAAATACGGCGTACCCTGGATGTTGTATGTGTCCGCGTCCTTCTTGACCTGATCGAACAGCGCCTCGGCGAAGGCATTGTCCTTGCTGATGGCGTCGAACTGGGCTGCGGAGACACCGGCGAGAGCAGACATCTGCTGAAGGCGCTGCATCGGGTCGCCGCCTGCGGCGAAAGCCCACTGCATCTGGCTGGAGAACAGGGCTTCGATGAAGGGAACGTAACGTTCTTCGGGCAGGGAGCGGGCCACCATGGCCGCCGTCAGGCCAACACGATCACCGCAGAAATCATGGAACTGATAGCGGATCTTTCCCGTGTCGATCAGCTTTTCCTTGATCTTGGGAAATTCTTCCGTCGCGAAATGCGCACAATGCGTGCAGGTGAGCGAGAACCATTCCTGCACCAGAACCTTGGCGTTCGGGTTGCCAAGAATACGCGGGCTCAGTCGGGCGTCGCTTGAAGTCGCATCGGCGGCACGGGCTGTACCGACGGCGGTTCCCGCAACGGCGAGGGCCGGGGCGGCAGAGACGAAAAAGCGGCGGGAAAGGGAAAGACGGGTCATTCAGGAGGCCTTTGCGACTGCTTTGGCGAAATCATCATAGCTCCCGACCACGGTGGGCGCGGGAACATCATTGATGCGGAAATATGGCGTGCCCGGGATCTGGAGGAAAGCGCCGTCGTGATCCTGTTTGTTGATAATGGCTTCACGCAGGGCATTATCGGCGTTGATCCGGTCGAATGCTGCTGCGTTCACCCCGAACAGGGCCGCGCGTTTCTTCAGTTCGGCAACCGGGTCAATGTTCTGTGCGAAAGCCCATTCGTCCTGATGGTCGAGCAGATCCGTCACAAAGGCTGCGTATTGGTCCGCCGGCAGGGAGCGGGCCACCATGGCGGCCAGCAATGCAACCTGATCAATCGGGAAATCATGGAACCGATAGCGGATCTTTCCCGTGTCGATCAGGTTCTTGCGAACCTGCGGAAAAATCTCCCGCGAGAAATGCGCGCAGTGCGAACAGGTCAGGGAGAACCATTCGTCCACTATGACCTTCGCATCCGGCGAGCCGATGAAGCGTGGCCCCATGCGCTGATCGCTGGCGGGTACGTCGTCCGCGTGGGCGAAGGGCGCGGCCGCAGTGGCTATGAGAGCCATTCCGGATGCGAGAAGGGTACGGCGGCCGAGAAGCTGGGCGGCAGGCATGAACGGGGCTCCGCTGGAAACGATGGTGATACTCGAACGACGAACGGGGGGCTCCGTCAAGAGCCCCGATCGTCTTCCTGTGTCTTGAGAGCGGGAAGAGGCTTGTTTTCCCAGCCTTCCGGAACCCTCATGCGCAGGGCGCGGATATGCCGGGCGTCGGCGTCCAGAACGCGGAATTCGAGGCCGCTTTCATGGGTCAGAACCTCATCCCGGGCAGGAACATGTTCGGCCAGACGGAACACCAAGCCCCCCACCGTCTCGATTTCGGCCTCCCGTTCGGCCTCCGTCAGGACGGCGCCAAGCCGTTCTTCAAGCTGCCGGACCGGAAGACGGGCGTCGATATCGAAAGAACCGTCCGGACGCTCCACCCACATGGTCGTCACCGGATCGTCATGCTCGTCCGAAATATCGCCGACGATGGTTTCGATCAGATCTTCGATCGTCACGAGCCCGTCGATGCTGCCATATTCGTCAATGACGAGGGCCATGTGCATCTGGCGCTGACGCATCTGGAGCAGCAGGTCCAGCACGGGGATCGTTGGTGCGATCATCAGGGGCTGACGCAGAAGCGGACGGATGTCGAAGGCTTCCGGCTCGCCGACATAGGCGATCAGATCCTTCACATGGATCATGCCTGCGATGTCGTCGAGCTGATCGCGATAGACCGGAAGGCGGGAGTGGTTTTCCCGACGCATCAGGTCCAGCGCTTCGCCGAACGGGAGAGCCTCGGGCATGGCAATAATGTCTGCGCGTGGGATCATGACGTCATCAGCCGTGATGTCGCGCAGGCGCAGCACGTTCATGATGAGGGCGCGTTCCTGCCGGTCGAGTTCCGGCTCGTCGCTGGAATCCTCGGCCGGCTGGCTGGCTTCGTGAACAAGGGTCGCGATGGATTCGCGCAGGCCCTGATCGCGGTTGCGACGGTTGAAAAGTCCGAAAAGTCCGCGCGATGAGCGGCTTTTGCCCGACTCTTCCGATGAGCGGTCGTTTGTATCGTCACTCATATCCGGACACTCCCCGCCATCTGCCCGTTGCCCTGCTGCCATGGATCGCCAAAGCCGAGGGAGCGCAGCGTCCGGGTCTCGATCCTTTCCATTTCCCGGGCTTCACCGGGGTGGTGATGATCATAACCGGCAAGATGCAGCGCGCCATGCACAACAAGATGGGACAGATGCGCCTTCAGTGAGCGTCGTGCGGCGTCTGCTTCCCGGCGGACAGTCTCATAGCCCAGCACGATATCTCCGCCATGCTCCGGCGAAAGTGGCTCGAACGTCAGGACGTTCGTGGGCTTGTTCTTGTCCCGGAAGCGCGCATTGAGGCGCTTGACGATCCTGTCCGTTGCCAGAAGGATCGAAGGGGCCGGAGACTGTGTGAAATCGGGGCCACCCTGGCGGGCGACCGCGACGAGAGCGCGCCGGATTGCGCGCTCCGTTCCCGGCACCGAGGCGCGCCAGCGCGCGTCCTCGATGATGATGTCAGTGCCGGCGTGTCGACTTGGAGGTTCCATTGTTTTCCCGGCGCAGCCTGTTCCGGAAGACGTCCCGGGGGGCTGGCGCTTTCTGTTCATAGGCATCGACGATACGGGCAACCAGCGGATGGCGCACCACATCTTCGGAAGAAAAACGCGTTATGCCGATTCCCTTGATGCCTTCGAGGGTCTCGACCGCTTCGCGCAGACCGGATGATACACCATTTGGCAGGTCGATCTGACTCAGATCGCCCGTAATGGCCATGCGTGTGCCTTCACCCATGCGGGTGAGGAACATCTTCATCTGGGCTGCGGTCGTATTCTGGGCTTCGTCCAGAATGACGTAGGAATGAGCGAGCGTGCGTCCGCGCATGAAGGCGAGGGGCGCCACTTCGATCTCACCCGTCCCCATGCGGCGCACCACCTGATCGCCCGGCATCATGTCATGCAGGGCGTCGTAAAGCGGGCGCAGATATGGGTCGATTTTTTCGCGCATGTCGCCAGGCAGGAAGCCGAGGCGCTCGCCAGCCTCAACAGCCGGGCGGGACAGTACGATCCGGTCCACCTGTCCGGCGAGCAGCATGCCGACGGCCTGCGCCACGGCGAGATAGGTCTTGCCCGTGCCGGCAGGCCCGATGCCAAACACCATGTCGGTATTGGCCAGCATTTCCATATAAGCGGCCTGACCGTGCGAACGCGGCGCGATCACACCGCGTTTGGTCCGGATGGCGGGCAGATCCCCGAACGGAGTGGCGGGCAGCGTCTGCGGTTTGCCATGACCCTTTTCCGGACGGCGCTGGCCATTGCCGCGCGGAGAAGGCTCCTGCGCAGCAGCCGGACGGGCCTGTCGTGTATCGACCGGACGCTCCGGACGGCTGGGGAGGGCGGTCAGGCGAATGACGCCATCGACCTGCGAGGCATCAATCGTGCCGCCCTGTTCGAGCTGGTTGTACAGGGCGATGATGGCCGCCTGTGCGCGCCCGACCGAGTCCGTTTCGCCAGAGATGGCAATCTTGTTGCCGCGACAGGACAGCTTGACGTTGAACCCTTCCTCCAGCCGGACAAGATGCCGGTCATGGTCTCCCAGCAGGCGCTGGAGCAGGATGTTGTCGTTAAAACGCAGGGCAACGGTGCGGTTGCCTTCGGAGCCACTGCTGGTGGCGACGGGACGGGTCGGGTGCGTTGTCAGCAAGCGGAGGCTGTCTCCCGGATCAGGGTACCGCCCAGGGAATTGGTGCGGCGTGTGGTGATGGCGACCTTGACGGTGGAGCCGATCAGATGGTCGGGGCCGTCGAAGTGAACGGGTTGCAGATAAGGCGAACGCCCGGCGATCTGCTCGGGCTTGCGGCCCCGGTTCGTCACCAGGATTTCCTGCACCGTCCCGACCATGTCGGCATTGAAAGCGTCCTGCTGTTCGCGCAGAAGCGCCTGCAACTCGGCCAGACGGCGATCCTTCACGTCCTCGGGCACCTGCATCGGCTGACCGGCGGCGGGTGTGCCTGGACGGGGGGAATATTTGAAGCTGTAAGCCATGGCGAAACCGATATCGCGCACGAGCTGCATGGTCGCTTCGAAATCTTCCTCCGTCTCGCCGGGATGACCGACGATGAAATCGGAAGACAGGGCCAGATCCGGCCGGGCCTCACGCAGCTTTCGAACGCTCTCGCGGTATTCATCCGCCGTATGGCCGCGGTTCATGGCCTTGAGGATCCGGTCCGAGCCGCTCTGCACCGGGAGATGCAGGAACGGCATGAGGGCCGGGTTGTCCCGGTGCGCGTCGATCAGGCTCTGGTCCACGTCGCGGGGATGGGACGTCATGTAGCGGATGCGGCCCAGACCGGGGATCTGCGCAAGCTGTTCGACCAGCTCCGCCAGCGTGGCACTCCCGCCTTTGCCGTCATCGCCATGATAGGCGTTCACGTTCTGCCCGAGCAGGGTGATCTCGCGCACGCCGCTCTCGGCCATCCGGCGCGCCTCGGCCATGACCGAGGCAACCGGACGGCTCGTTTCCGCGCCGCGCGTATAGGGCACGACGCAGAACGAACAGAACTTGTCGCAGCCTTCCTGAATGGTGAGGAACGCCGTGAGATTGCCCTGTGTCTGTGGGGCGGCATCCGTGGGCAGGAAATCGAATTTCTGCTCGACCGGAAAGTCCGTCTCGATCACGGCGCCACCGGCACGGGCGGCGCGGGCCACCATTTCGGGCAGCTTGTGATAGGTCTGCGGACCGAGCACCAGATCCACATAAGGCGCGCGGGAGAGGATGACCTCTCCCTCGGCCTGCGCCACGCACCCGGCAACAGCGATGATGGTGCGATCCTGACCGTTTCCGATGCGCTCGTCGCGGATCTTGCGAAGGCGTCCGAGCTCGGAAAAAACCTTCTCCGTCGCCCGTTCGCGGATGTGGCAGGTGTTGAGAATGACCATGTCCGCGTCTTCGGGGCGCTCGACCGGTCCATAGCCCAGCGGGCGCAGGACATCGGCCATGCGCGCGCTGTCATACACGTTCATCTGGCAGCCCCATGTGATGACATGAAGGCCGCGCGGTGCCTGCACGGTGGGCATGGGGTCGGAAGAAGCGGGCATGGCTGGGAAATTCGGGGTGGTGGTCAAAGTTTCGGTCCGGGAATGGCAGATTCAGGCACACACATCGGGGCAGGCATCCTCGGGGTCAAGCCTGTTCCGGGAAACGGCATGCCGAACGCAAGGGGCCGACGGATGATCAGACGGTCCTGAATGGGTAATACCACCTCCGGACACGAAGGCCGGGTTGCCGCCGTGTCATGATCCGAAAGTGACGTGGGAGCGGGCTTCAAGTCAAGACAAACCTGATGTCAGTCCCCGCTATGGAGCGCATTTCAGGCTTTCACAGCTTTCGGGCGACCGCGGCGGAGGTCTGCCGCACCGCTGTTGACGGCTTCGAAGGTCGCGCGCGAGAGGTCTTTGCGGGACAGGAAGCCATCCGGTGTGATGGGCTCGTGCAACATAAGGGACGCCCCCATGGAGCGCCACTGCCCGAAGGACCACAGATGCGGCGCAAGATCCATGTCGCCGTACCAGGAGAACACATTCCGTCGTCCACGACCGACCGGCAGCCCTTCAAGGCTGTCATAAACCACGGAAACCGGCTGGATCAGGACAGGCGGTGCCTTGGGCAGGCCCACCTTCTCCAGGCGTCCGGGCTTGGCGACCGCGAAGAACGAGGACAGGAACGGCAGAACGCGTGAGCCGTCCGACGACGTGCCTTCGGGGAAGAGCACGATATCGTCGCCGTCCCACAGATGCGCGGCCATTTCCTGAAGTTCGCGGCTGGTATCCTGACGGTTGCGGCTGACGAAAATGGTGCGGCCCAGACGCGACGCCGTACCGATGAGCGGCCATTTGCCGACTTCGCCCTTGGC
Organism: Gluconobacter albidus; assembly: GCF_002005485.1. NCBI lineage: Bacteria > Pseudomonadati > Pseudomonadota > Alphaproteobacteria > Acetobacterales > Acetobacteraceae > Gluconobacter > Gluconobacter albidus. The sequence continues at coordinate 937,173 of NZ_CP014689.1, forward strand.
CACGAACACGACGGGAAGTTCGCTGCCAATGATGGCGATGTCCAGCCAGGAACAGTGATTGGCGACGAACACGACCGGGCGTTTGCCGTTACGGACGTCCCTTGCGGTCCGCACGCCACCCGCGCTGCGGCCGATGACTTTTGTCTTGATGCCCAGAATCCGGCACACGCCTCTCCAGTAAATGCGCGGCATCATGATTTTCAGCCGCCCGGGCAACCGCACCAGAAGAGCCTGCAGACTGCACGCCCAGAACGTCCAGATCAGGACGAGGGACAGGCGCAGCGCACAGCGCAGACGGCTGTAGAGCGATGTGGACGTTGTTGGCTGCAAAGCCGGAAAGGCGGCATTTCCATCCACGACGGGACGGTTGTGACCGCGTCGGCCGTTCGGGGTCTGGGCATCACGATTGGACATGGGTGCTGAGTGATACGGTTTTCGAAGGGACGACACAATCTTGTTTGTCTCCGCGGCCTTCATTTGTGTTAGTGGGTACGGAGCGTTTTTCCGGCGTGTCCCAGCGGGAGAGGGCTTGACAGGGAGCGCCGTGCAAGGTTCCTCGGACATAGCAGCCCTGTCGTTCGGTCTGCCCGCCCGTATCCGGCTTTCACAAGGCCGGAAATGCTTTCAAGACAGATTTTTCAGGACGCACGGTGAAGTCAGGCCGCCGCTCAGTTTCTTATTCTGTGTCAGTCGCTTCGATGTCCTGCATGCTGGGTGTCGTAACGGTGTTCTGCGCGCCGGTGCCGCTGCATGCGAAGGCATCCAAAGCACCTGCGACCGCTCAGCCGGTTTCGGATGGCACCTCCGATCCCGCCATTCCCTATACCGTGACCCTGACACCGACGAAGCATCCGGAGCTGGATGCCGCCATCAGCGCATCGTCCCAGCTTCAGTCGCTCCAGACGTCCCATTCCGTCGGAGCCTATGCGCTCGCCGGGCGCATCCGCAGCGATTATGATCGTGTGAATATCGCGCTGGAATCGCAGGGATACTATGCGGGTTCCGTGCAGATCAGCGTCAAGGTCGGGACGCGGCTCGTGGACGGTAAGGATCCCTCCCTGCCGGATGTTCTCAAGGCGCTGGAGAAAAACCAGAAAGTCGCCATCACGATTTCCACCACGCTCGGGCCGCGCTTCAGTCTGGGAAGCATCGCGCTGCTTGCACCGCCCGAAAAGGTTGACGCACCAGCTCCTCAGGCAGCAGCTCCGGTCGCAAAGACACCTGCCGCAAAGACTCCCACCGCGAAGGCTCCCGCGTCCAAGGACACTCAGGTGCCAACGCCTGCGGCGACTGCCCCGGTAACGTTCGCACAGGCCATCGCGCAGTCCCGGCCCGTCAGTCTCACGCCGGATGAGCGCAAGGCGTTCAACCTCTCTGCGGGGCAGCCTGCGGTGGCGGAAACCGTGCTGGCCGCACAGAACACGCTGCTCAACCAGCTTCAGGAAGACGGCTACGCGACCGCAAGCGTCTCGACGCCCCTGGCCTATCTGGAACCCCAGGCACAGAAACTCGACATCGTGTTCCGCGTCCAGCGCGGGCCGCGGGTCGTGATCGGTCCGATCGGGATGAAAGGACTGGTTCACACCAACCAGAGCTTCCTGCGCAACCGGCTGGAACTCAAGGAAGGCGAGCTGTATCGTCCGTCACGGATCGAGGCCGCGCGTCAGGATCTGGTGAGTACGGGGGTGTTCGCGTCCGTGCAGGTTCGCAATGCCCCGCCCATCATTACCCTGCCGCCCAGTCGCACCCTGATGCCGGGTATTCTTCAGGCCATGCCCATCGAATTCAGCTTCAAGGAGGCCAAGCGGCGGACGCTGTCGGCCGAAGTCGGATATTCGACCGATCTCGGCGGCCGTCTGGGCGCAAGCTGGACGCATCACAATCTGTTCGGTGATGCCGAACAGCTGAAACTGACGGCTCTGGTCACGGGGCTTGGCGGCTCCGCACAACAGGGGCTGGGCTATGATGTCTATGCGGATTTCATGAAGCCGGATTTCCTGTCGAAGGGACAGAACCTGAGCGTGCGCCTCGAAGGGGTGCGTCAGCTTCTCTATTCGTACCACCAGACCGCCATCATCGCGCGGGCCGGGTTGAACCGGCATGTGGGGAAATACTGGAACCTCTCGGGCAGCCTGATGGGCGAGCAGGAACAGATCAAACAGTTTGGCGACACACGCAGCTATTTCATTGTCGCAGCTCCCCTGAACGCGACATTCGACAATACGCGCCTGTCCAATCCGATCGACCCGGCCACGCACGGCGTGCGGGCATCGCTATCCATCACCCCCTCGGAATCGCTGGAAAGCGGATCGACGTTCTTCACGCTTCTCTCCGCACAGGCTTCGACCTATTTCGATCTGCACCATCTCGGGATTTCCAGACCCGGTCGCAGCGTGATTGCGGTCAGAGGCATCGTCGGCTCCGTGCAGGGCGCGTCGACCTATCAGATCCCGCCCGATCAGCGGCTCTATGCCGGTGGCCCGGCAACGGTGCGCGGCTTCCGCTATCAGGGCGTGGGGCCGCAATACGGCCGCACAAAATATGCGATCGGCGGGACGTCCATGGATGCGGGGAGTGTCGAATTCCGTCAGCGTCTGCCAATGAATCTGGGTTTTGCCGGCTTTGTGGATGCCGGGCAGGTCGGGACAGGATCGCGGCCGGGGCAGGGAACGCTCCGGGTCGGATATGGTGGTGGGGTGCGATATTTCACGCCGATCGGTCCGATCCGCGTGGACGTGGCGCTCCCGATGAACCGGCCGCCGCAGGGCGATAAATGGGAACTGTATTTCGGCCTCGGGGAGACGTTCTGATGCGGGTTCGCAAAGTTCTTCTCCGTGTCGCGGCCGGTCTGGTCATCGTCCCTGCGGGGCTGGTGGCCGTGGCGGTCACGGGAGTTCTGGTCGGGATCAACCTGTCGGCCGGCCAGCGGCTGATCGAGCGGAAGATTGGCCCGCTGACAGGGGGCATGGTCGAGATTTCGGGGCTTTCGGGCTTCCTGCCGCAACATCTCGCGGTGACGAAACTCCTCATCAAGGATGAGAAAGGCCCCTGGATCGAACTGGATAACGCAGACCTGCGCTGGTCGCCGCTGTCGCTGGTGCATCTGGACGCGAAAATTACCAGTCTAAGCGCGTCACGTGTGGCCGTTCTGCGCAAGATGGTGTCGTCTCCGGAGACCACGCCCGCGCAGCCGACACCCGCCAGTACCGCGCCGTCAAAGCTGCATCTGCGGGTCGATCTGGCATCGCTGCATGTCGGGCGGCTGGAAGTCAGCCCGGATTATACTGTCACCCCGACCGTCTTCTCGGCGGACGGACACGCCCATATCCACAGCATCGCGCCGTTTCTGGACGGTGTGACGATGCGCACGCTCCCGGTCATGGACATCGCACTGGCCCTGAAGCGACTGGATCAGCCGGCAAATCTGGCCCTCAATGTCCAGACGCCCAAGGATCGTATCGCGTTAGGCGTGCGATATCAGGAAGGTGAAAACGGCTTCGCCACCACCCTGGGCCAGATGCCGCAGCTTGATCCGCTGGATCTGCATCTGAATCTCAACGGACCGCGCACGGCGGCGGTGCTGGATTTCGGTCTGGGTGCGGGGCCAGTGAAGGCCGTCGCCAGCGGAACGATGAACCTGCTGAGCATGACCGCGGACCTGCATGTGAAGGCGTATGCGCCGTCCATGACGCTGCGTCCGGGCATTGTGTGGAACAGCATCGCGCTGGACACGGATCTGCATGGTCCGCTCATGGCGCCGAACGGTCAGGGGGTGCTGGATATCGACGCCCTGACCGCAGCAGGGGCCGGGATCGGGCATCTGCATGCCCGGTTTGACGGTGTGGAAGGCACACGGCCTGAGGACACGACCGCCCATCTGGCGGCTGTGCTGGATGGTTTGCGCATTCCGGGTTCACAGCCCACGCTTCTGGCGTCCGCGCCGCTGACGCTGGACGTTCTGGCACATCCGCTCGCCGCTTCCGTCCCGGTTGTAGCGAAGCTGGATCATCCGCTTCTGCATGCGAGCGCAACGGCGGATCTGAAGCCGGCTGCGAAAGGCCAGCTGGATCTTGCCTTGCCAGATCTGCACCCTCTGGCGGCGATGGGCAGTACGGATCTCAGCGGCACAGCCGGGCTGCATGCCGATTTTGCCATGCCGGTGACAAAACAGGATGACCTGACGCTGAAAAGCACGGGAACGCTTGCGATCACGGGCGGGCAGCCACAGGCCCTGAATCTGGTCGGAAAAAATGGCACATTCTCGCTCGATCTGGCGAAATCTCCGGCCAATATCCTGACGCTGAAAAGCTTTGCGCTGGATGGGGCGGCGCTGCATCTGCTGGTGTCGTCCGTGATCGACATGGCGCATGGCAACCGGATGCAGACGAAGGCTTCTGTTCAACTTCCGGATCTTGCAAAGGCCAGCCCGGCCATCCTTGGCAACACGACGCTGACCGCCACGGCCGATGGTCCGACGGACGATCTGGCGGTCAAGGCCGATCTGAGCGGGGAATTCGGCACGAAAGACGTGGCGAAAGGCCCCGTGGCGCTTCATGCCGATGTCCAGCATCTGCCGTCTCATCCGGCAGGCGTTCTGACGGCCAAGGGGACGCTCGATCATGCGCCGCTGGTGCTTGATACCGCGTTTCATCAGGATGACGCGGGTGCGTATCATCTGGATCTCAACACGCTGGACTGGAACAGCCTGAGCGGCAAAGGCAAGCTGCGCCTCCCCAAAGGGGCGAAAGTGCCGCTCGGCGATCTGGACATCTCGATCCGCAATCTGGGCGATTTCCGCCGCCTGATCGGGCAGGCGATTTCCGGCCATCTGACGCTGGGACTGCACACGACGGAGACCGAGGGCGCGCCGCCTGTCGTGAAGCTCGGACTGGACGGAATGCTGGGGATGGCGCAGGCCGCCGTCCAGTCTCTCAAGGTCAGCGGAACCATCGCGAACCCGATTGATGCGCCCGAACCCTCGCTGGTGCTGGATCTCGCCGGGCTGCGCTATCAGGCCATGACGGGCAGGGCACATGCCACAATCAAGGGGCCCCAGACCGCGATGGCCGTCGCGCTGAACGCGGCCTTCCAGAACGTGATGGATGCCCCGGCCAATATCGACACCGCACTTGTCCTGAACGTCCCCGAAAAGACGGTGCGCCTCGGGCGACTGGCGGCTCTGGTCAAGGGAGAGAGCCTGCGTCTGAGCCGCCCTGCGGTGGTGTCGTTTGGCGATACGATGGGTGTGGATCATCTGGTGGCGACCCTCGCACCTCAGGGTGTAGCGCCCGCAACGGTCGATATTGCGGGCACGTTCAAGCCCGCACTCGCGCTCACGGCGCGTCTGGATCACCTCACACCCGCCATCGCAAAACCTTTCGCGCCGGATCTGTCAGCCACCGGTACGATCTCGCTTGCGGCGAAACTGGGCGGCACGCTGGATGCTCCGACCGGAACGGTCTCGCTGAACGGACGTGATCTGCGGATGAAGACCGGTCCGGCGGCATCCCTTCCAGCGGCGCAGATTCTGGCGAATCTCGGCCTTGCGGGACATTCCGCGAAGGTGGATGCAACGTTTGGTGCAGGCCCGTCCGTCGCGCTGGCCGTCCACGGAACCGCGCCGCTTTCCAAAACGGGTGCGATCGCCCTTGCAACCACGGGTCATGTCGATCTGTCGGTTGCAAATGCCGTTCTGGGCGCGAACGGCATGGCCGTAGCCGGAAAAATCGGTATCAACCTCAATGTCGCAGGAACAGCCGCGCAGCCGCGGGCATCAGGCCAGATCGGGCTGGAGAACGCCTCTTTCGACAACTATGCGCAGGGCGTGCATCTCAGCCGGATCAACGGGGCACTCGTTGCCTCGGGGGATACGATCAACGTTAACCACATCATCGCCCATGCAGGGCCTGGCACGATCACGCTCGACGGCACTGTCGGAGCCTTCCGGCCCGACCTTCCCGTTGATCTGCACATCACATCCGACAAGGCCCGTCCTGTATCCAGCGAACTGCTGACTGCCACGATCAATACCGATCTGCATATCCACGGTCAGGCCACGACACGGCTGGATGTGGACGGGAAAGTCAATATTCCCAACGCGACAGTCAATATTCCGAATTCCATGCCCGCCTCCGTGCCCCAGCTCGACGTGATCCGTCCGGGGCAGAAGCCGGCTTCCGGGACGGGATCGAGCCTGGTCATCGGACTGGGCGTGGACGTGATTTCGCCCGGCGAGTTTTTCGTGCGCGGGCACGGTGTGTTCGCCGAAATGCAGGGAAGGTTGCGAGTGCGCGGCACGAGTGCGGAGCCTCTGATCAGCGGAGGCTTCGATCTCAAGCGCGGCAATTTCAATCTGGGCGGGATCAACCTCAACTTCACGAACGGGCGGGTGGCGTTCAACGGCTCGGGCGTAAACCACAAGCTCGATCCGACGCTGGATTTCCGGGCGGACCGCAATGCCAGCGGCACGCTCGCAAGCCTTCTGGTGACGGGCTACGCCAGCGCACCGAAACTGGATTTCGTCTCCTCGCCCAGCCTGCCGCGCGATCAGGTCCTGTCTATCCTGCTGTTCGGAACAGACACGCATTCGCTCTCCACGACGCAGCTTGCGGAGCTGGGCGCAGCGGTGGTGCAGCTTGCGGGTGGCTCCGCATTTGATCCGCTGAGCAAGGTTCAGAATCTGCTGGGGCTGGATCGTCTGGCGGTCGGCGGGGGCAGTGGTGTCGATAATGGGGGCACCAGTGTCGAGGCCGGAAAATACGTCATGAAGGGCGTCTACGTTGGCGCCAAACAGGCGACATCCGGCTCGGGCACACAGGCTCAGGTACAGATCGACCTTACGAAACGGCTGAAATTCAACACGACGGTCGGGACTGGTGGTCAGGTCACGGGCTTCACGACGCCGGAAAACGATCCGGGGTCGAGCATCGGCCTGTCCTATGGCTACAGTTACTGAGGTCCGGGTCTCCGGGCAGCGACGACGGCGTCTTCGAGAAGCCGCTTGACCCGTTCCACGACGTCTGACCAGTCCTGAAACCGGGTCTGGCGGACGATCCGCATCTGTGGATACCAAGGGGTGTCATCCCGTCCGTGCAGCCAGCGCCAGCAGTTGTTGATGCGGTCCATCATGATGACGGGCTTGCCCAGCCCTCCGGCCAGATGAACGGCTGATGTATCGACCGAGACGATGATGTCGAGGTTCACCATCAGGGCCGCCGTGTCATCCATCGTATGACAGTCTGGCATGACGTTCACCAGCGCGGCCGGAAAATCCGGGATCTGTTCGGCCGGTGTATCTTTCTGAAGGGAATAGAAGCTCACACCTTCGATCCCTGCCAGAGGTGCAAGCTCCGAGAGCAGCATGGAGCGCTGACGATCCACCATAAGAGCCGCCGTATCTTCGGGGCGTGCCGCACCGGCCCAGACCAGCCCGACCCTCAGCTTGTGATCGTCCTGAAACCGCTGGCGCCATGCTTCGGCCTTCCGACGATCGGCGCTGAGATAGGGGACGGGCGCTCCCATTGCGTCCGGCGTTCCCGAAAAGGCGCGGGGCAGGCTGATGAACGGGCAGTGATAGTCATAGTCGGGCGTCTCACCACCGAACTGCACTTCCGAAACCCCGGCCACGCGTTCGCAGATCGCAGCCAGCGTTTCCGTGCCCCAGATATGAATGATGGCGCCCGTGCGGGCGAGGGGCGGGATGTAGCGCAGATACATAAGCGTATCGCCCAGACCTTCCTCCTGCGTGATGAGAACGCGCTTGCCCCTCAGGTCCAGTGATGGAGAAATGTTGGGCAGCAGGCGATCCAGCGGCATGCTGGTATGGCCGGGCAGTCCGAAACGCCATTCATGCTCGACCCAGCCCTGAGCCATGCGGCCGCTCTTGAGCATGGTGATGGAATGGTTCAGGCGCAGGCGCGCGTTCTGAGGCGCCATGGGAACGGCCTGTCGGTACAGATTGGCGGCTTCTTCCATCCGGCCCATGCTGCTGAGGATACAGGCCATGTTGCAGAGCGGCTCCCAGTCCTGCGGATCCGCGTCTCGCAGACCGGCCATGACCGAAAGCGCGCCTTCGAAGCGCCCGGTTTCCGTCAGGAGCAAGGCGAGCAGATTAAGGGTATTGGGCTCTTCGGGGCAGCGTTGCAGGCTCAGGCGCAGAAGAAGTTCGGCCTCATCAAACCGCGCAAGCTGGATCAGCACCGCCGCCCCGGCGTTCATCAGGCGGAAATCGTCGGGTTTGCGTCTGCGACAGATCTTCAGGAGCGGGAGAAGATCGTCCCGCCGCCGTATGGAGACGGCCTCGTCCAGCAGTAGGGAGATGGCATGAGGCCCTGCATTTGTGCTGGCCCGCTCAAGCTCAACTGCGCAGTCCTGATAGCGGCGAAGATGAAAATATGCCCGCGCCCGAACATAATGTAGGGCCGGAATTTCGGGCGTTCCATCAGGGGTAGGGCGCGCTATGGCAAGTGCTTCTTCCGGGGCGCCACGCATCATGGCGTCCTGTGCCCGTTTCAGGCGGTCCGACGGGTCAGACTGGATGTCCTCGATCTTCGGGGATGACTTTTCGAGAACGGGTCTGTCCAGACTGTCGGACATATGGATCTCCTAGTCCGAGGCCGCTGATGTCATGTCCTCAAGAGCCTCCAGAATACTGGCTAGCGTATAAGGCTTTGAGATGAAACGGTCCCGGGCCGGGTCACCGGAGGTTTCGCCCCGGCGCAGATCTCCATGGCCGCTGATATAAATGACCGGGAGGTCCGGCCAGCGTTGGCGGGCCGGATGGACAAGGGTCATGCCGTCCCCGTCCGGAAGGGTCATGTCAGCCACAAGGGCATCGAGCTTCGGCTCCGCGTCGATGATGGCGCGCGCCTCGGCACAATGATCCGCTTCCCTGACTGTCAGGCCGTTGTCCAGCAGGAATTCCGCCAGACAGGTCCGGATGAGGAAATCGTCTTCGATCAGCAGGACGGTCAGGGAAGAAGGCATCTGGATTACGAGGACCAGTTCTTTTCAAAGTCGCCGTAGAGGGTCAGGCCACCGTCAACATACAGGGTCTGGCCCGTGATGTAGGTGCTGTCCTCGGCGGCAAGGAAGGTGATGGCATCCGCAATTTCGCGGCTTTCACCGGGACGCTTCATCGGGATATGGCTTGAAACGGCTTTGTACTGCTTCGGATCGTTGATCCACGACATGTTGATCGGCGTTACGATGGCGCCCGGTGCCACAGCATTCACCCGGATACCACGACCGGCATATTCCAGCGCCAGCGTCCGGACGATGTTGCCAACAGCACCTTTGGAGGCAGAATAGCCAAGATAATGCGGTTTGGGGATGATCTGATGAACGGAGGAGTTCACGATGATCGCGCCCTCGATGCCATTTTCCAGCCAGTAGCGGATGACTTCGCGGCACGGCAGCATCACGCCTGTGACGTTGACCGCCATCACACCTTCAAAATCTTCGAGCTTGATGTCTTCGGAAGGAGACGGGATCTGATAGCCTGCGTTGCAGACCAGAACGTCCAGACCACCCATGGCCTTGATGCTGTCGGCGACCAGGCGTTTGACGTCGTCTTCCTTGGAAATGTCACCCGTGGCGATCGGGTGTTCTCCGCCAGAAACCTTGGGCAGCTTGTCGCGGACGGCGATCAGCTTGTCTTCCTTGCGGCCGTTGAGGGCGACCTGCGCGCCTTCTTCGGCAAAACGAAGCGCAGTGGCCTCGCCAATTCCCTGTGATGCCCCGGTGACGAGGACTTTCTTGCCGGCGAAACGGTCTTTGTAAGGGGCAGGCATGTGGCCTCACCTCTCCTCTGGAATGCAGGTTTGAAACGGTGACTGAAAACGCGTCACGGAGAAGGTCTTTCGTGTCGCCAACGCGAAAGACCCTGCCCGGGATGCGAAGAAAACCACACCCTGATCCATATTGAAGAAGCGCGGGCTTTTCAAACCCTGTCGCAGACCGTGTTTCAGGCGGCCTTCATCGTCTTGGTCAGATTTTCCAGAACCTGCGCCGGATCGACGTTTTCCAGAACCGCAACCTCGGCCACGAAGCGCTCCTGCGCAGCTTCGAACAGTTTGCGCTCCGAGAAACTGCCATCGAGGCTGTCAACATTGCGGCGCAGGTCACGCAGCACTTCGGCAATCTGGATCAGGTCACCGGAGTTGATCTTTTCCTGATAGGCCACGGCGCGACGGGCCCACATGCCCTTGCTGACATGCGGCTTGCCCTTGATGACGGTCATCGCCTTGTCGACGATATCCCGCGTGACGATCTTGCGCAGGCCGGCCTTGCGGGCCTTGGCCAGCGGAATACGCAGGGTCATCTGGTTGCCGGGGAACGAGATCTGGATCATCTCGATGACGGTATCGGCGACATCAACCATGCCGATCTTGTCCACGCGTCCCACGCCATGGGCGGCGTAAACAATGGAGTCACCTTCGTGGAACGGGTCGGTTTCGTGTTCCGGGTCGGTCTGACGGGCCGTGTTGTTGGCTGCGACACGAGCCATTTCATCGGTCATGCCGCCCTTCTGGGGGCTTTTGAACGTGTTCATAGGCTTGGTTCATAGCAGAAAAACCCCCTGCTGTCTTGTCCGATCGCAGGGGCTGTCCTTTTTGCTGTAACGCTTTTCCAGCGCTGCCTCAGGGCTGGACGCCGTTGCTGGCCTGAATGGCCGGGAGCGGTGTCTCGCCGATCGGCTGGAGCAGGTCGCGCTCGATCGTGCGGGCCATGGTGAGCATGGGAAGGGCGTGAACGCTCTTTGTAAACGGCTCCTGAAGATCACGGCCGCTCCGGTCGAGCATCTGGAACAGCATGCCGATGATGCTCGACCCCAGCGGCGTGATCCAGCCTAGGGTCTGCACGGCCGACAGGGGCAGGATGATGCAGAACAGATGTGTCGCGATTTCGGGGAGCATGGAATACTGCGCGGGAAGGGGCGTGTTCTTGATGCGCTCAAGGCCGCCCTGCGCATTGGCGATGTCCGACAGGATGCGGTCCACCGTGCCGTGAACAGCGCCGTCGATTCCCTTGAGTTCCACTTCATCCCGCACACCAAGGCCGATCTGGTAGAGCAGCATGTTGGCGGTGTTCGAGCAGGAAAAGACCTTCTCGTACAGTTCGGGTGACAGGAGACGCTTTATGTCTTCATTGGGCGGATCGCCCCTGAGGGCCGCGCGCAGGACGTGCGGATACGCGGCCATGGCGCGGGCCAGGTCCGGGCGCCCTCCCAGAAGCGTTGCGGCTTCACGACCGAAGGAGCGGCAGTTGTTGGTGATCGCGCCCCACAGGGTACGGCCTTCCCACCAGCGGTTATAGGCCGCGTTGTTGCGCATGCTCAGGAAGATGGCCAGCGCCGTACCCATCAGGGAAATCGGCAGCGAGGGCTGTTCCATCCAGTCCTGATGATAGATCTGGAACAGGATGACCACCACGAAATCCCAAAGGGTCAGGATGATGAGTGGTGGAAGGGATTCCCGGAAAAGAATGGCCAGTCCATGTGGACGGTTGACGATCAAACGGCTGTCTCCTCGGATGGGCGGAATATGCAGACAAGTCCCCGGCAAGCGTAGCGGCGAACCCGCTTCCCGGCCAACAGCAAAGGGTGTCTGTCTTTTTACTTTCTTTTGCAGCAGCCTCTTGCCGCCAGCCCCTCCGATACGACACCCTGTTTCCACCGTTTCAGAGGAGAGTGATGTTATGGACGTGACCGCAGCCATTGCGTTCGAGGCCGGTCGGCCGCTGGAAATCGACACGGTTCAGCTTGAAGGCCCGCGTGACGGGGAAGTTCTGGTCGAAATTATGGCTACGGGACTGTGTCATACCGACAAGTACACACTCTCCGGTCAGGACCCTGAAGGGCTGTTCCCCGCCATTCTCGGCCATGAAGGAGCGGGCATCGTTCGTGAAGTCGGTGCCGGGGTGAAACACCTCAAGCCCGGCGATCACGTTATTCCGCTCTATACGCCGGAATGCCGGGAATGTCCGTCCTGCCTGTCACGCAAGACCAATCTGTGCACGGCCATCCGCAGTACGCAGGGCAAGGGGCTGATGCCGGATGGCACTTCCCGTTTCTCTTACAAGGGACAGCCGATCCATCACTATATGGGCTGCTCGACCTTCGCGAATTTTACGGTGCTACCGGAGATTGCACTGGCGAAAATCCGTTCTGACGCGCCATTCGACAAGGTCTGTTACATCGGATGCGGCGTGACGACGGGTATCGGGGCCGTGCTGTTTACGGCTCAGGTCGAGGCCGGAGCGACGGTTGGCGTTTTCGGACTCGGTGGCATCGGGCTCAATGTCATTCAGGGTGCCAAAATGGTCGGGGCGAACCGGATCATCGGCATCGACATCAACCCCGAGCGCGAGGCGATTGCGCGCCAGTTCGGCATGACGGACTTCGTGAACCCGAAAGAACTGGGTCCGAACGCCGATCTCGTCGGACATCTGATTGAGATGACGGGCGGTGGTCTGGACTACACGTTCGAGTGTGTCGGCAATCCGACCCTGATGCGTCAGGCGCTGGAGAGCGCGCATCGCGGCTGGGGCGTGTCGTGCGTCATTGGTGTCGCCGGTGCCGGACAGGAAATCAGCACGCGGCCGTTCCAGCTCGTGACGGGACGCCGCTGGATCGGCTCGGCCTTTGGTGGTGCACGCGGGCGGACCGATGTGCCGAAAATCGTGGACTGGTACATGGACGGCCGGATCAACATCGACTCCCTCATCACGCACAAGCTGAAGCTGGCGGACATCAATCTGGGCTTCGACATGATGAGCCGGGGCGAGAGTATCCGTACCGTCGTGGAGTACTGAGCATGTCGGATGTTAAAGCGTCGGGCGACGTTCCGGGTCTCGAGGTTCTGGCGCATCACGCCTGTTTCGACGGCTCCCTGCGGTTCGTGCGGCATCATTCGGATGTGCTCGGCGTGCCTGCAACGTTTGGAGTATTTCTACCGAAAGAGGCGCTGGCGGGGCAAAAAGTTCCAGTCATTCATGTGCTCGCCGGACTGACGGCCACGCAGGAGACGTTCCTCATCAAGGCTAATGCCCTGCGTTTTGCCGCCGAACACGGCATCGCGCTGGTCGCTCCCGACACCTCCCCACGCCATACGGGGATCGAAGGTGAGGATGATGTCTACGATCTGGGGTCGGGGGCAGGGTTTTATATCGACGCCACGTCCGCTCCGTGGAGCCGTCACTATCGTATGGAAACCTATGTCGGCGAGGAACTGCCCGCGCTGACCGAGCGGCTTTATGCGCTGGATGGCGCCCGACGCGGCATCATGGGGCATTCCATGGGCGGAATGGGCGCACTGATCCAAGCGCTGAAATATCCCGGTCGCTGGAAGACGGTTTCGGCCTTCGCACCGATCTGCCATCCGAGCACCATTCCGTGGGGCCAGAAGGCGTTCGATGCGTATTTCGGCGGCGATCCGGCGAAATGGCAGAGCTGCGATCCCACGCTGCTTCTGCGGTCAGGGCACACACATCCTTCCACTATCCTCGTTGATCAGGGGCTGATGGACCAGTATCTGGCGGATCTGTGCCCCGACGCTCTGGAGGGGGCCGCGAAGGAGGGCAAACAGGCTCTCGAACTGCGTCGCCATGCCGCCTATGACCATTCCTACTGGTTCGTGCAGAGTTTCATTGCGGACCATCTGACCCATCATGCCAGGGAGCTATCCGCGTGAAGCGTTCCGTTCTTGTTGCTCTTTTCCTGCTGGGAGGCTGCGTCTCGCAGGTTCCGACGGGGCCTTCGCTCACGCCCACGGCCCATACCGATTTCCGGCACGATACTCTGGCTCTGACCTGGCAGCCGGGGTTCTGCGCCACCGGCGGCGGCTGCGAGTGGGACCAGACGCATCGGATCTCGATCGGTCTGCACGGGCTGTGGGCTTCAGAACCGCACAGTCTGGAAGCGCAGGGTGTGCCGGTGCAGGAATGGTGGTCGAAGGGTTGCGATCTCTACGACCATGACGACACCCCGCCGCAGCTTCTGCCAACGACGGTGGAGGCACTGCGGGGCGTCGTGCCACATCTGAAAAAGCCGCTTTATGTGCATGAATACACCAAACATGCCCGCTGCTTCGGCTATGATGCGGACCATTTTTTCGTCACGTCCATGCAGATGCGGGACCGGCTTGCGGCGTCGGCATTCGGACTGTGGCTGTCGCAGCAGGTGGGCTTTCAGGTCAACCGAGATGACATGCTGGCCACTTTCGCGCGTCTGATGAATGTTCGGGACAGCCGCGCTCTTCAGGTCCGCTGCGAGCCCGCGCATAATGGACAGATGGTCCTGACGCAGCTCTGGTTCACGCTGGACCCGAAGAAGCTGTCGCGCTTCCCGTATGAGGGCGCTTATCTGTCTTCACCAGACGACCAGAATGGCTGCCCGGCCACCTTCCTCGTGCCGGGCTGGACCCTGTCCGGTCAGGCTGCTCAGCGGCCGTAAAGCTCTTCGGCGCTGATTTCGGGCTGCGACGTGTCACGCAGCCCGTCCGGCGTGACGCCGTGATAGAAACAGCTCCGGCGACCGGTGTGACAGGCCACGCCGGTCTGATCGACGATCATGAGAACAGCGTCCATGTCACAGTCGAGCCGCGCTTCGATCAGTTTCTGCTGCTGGCCCGAGGTCTCGCCCTTGCGCCAGAGCTTCTGGCGGCTGCGGGACCAGTAACAGACGCGACCGGTCAGAAGCGTCTCGCGCAGGGCGTCCGCGTTCATCCAGGCGAGCATCAGCACCACGCCGTCCGGCGCCTGCGCAAGGGCTGAAATCAGGCCGTTCGCATCGAATTTCACTTGAGCGATGATGTCATCGACAGTGGACGGGGCAGGGGCAATATAGGTCACGAACGCATCTCCTCAACGCATTTCCGGTGGAAACCAGGCGGGCCAGACGACAGAAAGCGGTTGTCCGTTGCAGGTCAGTTCGGGGGACGACCATGCGTCCCGCCGCAGCATAGCGAGCGCCCGGTTGCCGCTGCGCGAGCGGATGTCTCCAACCTCGCGCTCTCCCGCGATGATAACTCCGCCTTCATCGGTAAACGTTCCGTCCGACAGGACAACGGGCAACAGGCGGCGTTTGACGAGGCCGCGATAATGGGTGCGGGCGGTCAGTTCCTGACCCATGTAGCAGCCTTTTTTCCATGAGACGCCGTGCAACAGGTCCATGTCCGCTTCAAGCGCCAGTGTCTGCTCGCTCTCGAAATCCATCACGTCCGGCAGACCCAGCGTCAGGCGGCGTTCCAGAAATTCTTCAGGCATTTCGCCGCCTTCTTCGCTTGCGGTGACGATGGCCCGCCAGCCCGCGCCATCACAGCGCGGGTCCGGGGCGGTGGCGACCGGAGCGGATGGGGCGGGGCTGCCCACTGCCCCCGTGATGACGCGCAGATCTGTTTTTTCAATCTGCACATCCGCGCGGAGACGGAAACGGGAGAGGCGTTTGACGAGCATGTCGGCATGGTCCGCCGCACAATCCATCAGAATGCGGTCGGATGCGTCATAAAGGAAAAATTCGCTCAGCCAGCGGCCCTGCGGCGTCAGGAGCGCGCTCCAGACGGAGGTCGCGGGTGTGAGGGACTGGGCATCATTCGTGACGAGGCCCTGAAGAAAGCTGGTCCGGTCCGCACCTGTGAAAGACAGGACGGCGCGGTGGGATAGAGAGTGATTCATGGGACAGACCGCAGTTCCGACAGCTTCCAGCAAAACCATCCTGCCGGAAAAACGTCTGACCATAACGACGAACCCTGTAAACCGCCAGTTCGGGAAAGTGAGGGTATTTTCGGGAATGGGGCTGTTTCAGTCCGTGACGGCGGGTTGCAGTCTCGCAATACTCGGAGGATATTGACCTATCGCGGCAGTATGGTCCTGTTCCGCGACCCCGTGCCTGTCCGGAGAGGAAAGACCTTGTCAGCCGCAGAAATCGTGGACCCGACGCAGAGCCCCGCCAGTGATCGTCGCCGGATCTTTCAGATCCTGGGGCCGTTCGTGGGCGTTCTGCTGGTCATTGCCGCGATCACGGGCATCAGTCTTCACAATTACCAGACGACCCGCAGGGGCGCGATTGCGCTGTCCAACGATCTTCTGCGCAGCCAGCAGCGCTATGTGACGCAGGAAGTGAGCGACTATCTGGCTCCGGCCTCCGTCGGCGCCATGATCGCGCGGGATATGTTCCGCGATCCGCTGACGAATACTACCCCTTCTACGTTCATGCTCTACGGACGCTCTATTCTGGCCCATGCGCCTCAGGTGGACAGCTTCTATATTGCGAACGATCAGGGGCAGTTCTGGATGATCACGCGGCATGGAAAGGACGGTTTCGAGCAGACCCATTTCCAGACCGACGATGGCAAACAGGTCTATCACCACGTCTATACGGATCGTGACGGCAATATTACGGGAGAGGCGGCGGACCCGGCTGACGGCTACAATGTCGTGGTGCGTCCATGGTTCGCCAAGGCCGTCAAGCATCAGAACGATCCGGGCCGTCAGCTTCACTGGACGGATCCTTACGCCTTTGTTTCCACGCGTCAGTTCATCATTACGGCGTCGCTCGCCTATGACGGGCATGACGGGCACAAATCGGTCTTTGCAATCAATGTCTCGCTGAATCAGCTCACGTCGTTTCTGAACAAGCTTCAGGTCGGGCGCAGCGGGCAGGCCGTGATCGTGGACATGCATGGCCGGATCATCGCCGGGCATAATCTGGCCCCCGGACAGGACCCCAAGACTTTCGATCCGGGGAATGTCTTCCTTGATCCCAAGACACAGCCGGTCTTCACGCAGGCGCTCAACCGGTATCGCATCGAAGGGCCGGGAACGGGCGTGGTGCATGCGCGGGGGAAGAACTACGTTACGATTGCCTCTGAACTGCCGTTCGTACACCGGCAGTGGGTTCTGCTGCTGAATGCACCCGAAAGTGATTTCGCCGATTTCGCGCAGACGGCGCGGCGACAGAATATCGGGTTTTCACTGCTGATCGTCCTGCTGGCTTCCGTTCTGGCGTTTGCGCTGGTGGCGCAGGGGCGGCATGTGGAGCGTCTGCGAAAGCGGATCCAGCGGGGCCGGGAGCAGATCAGGGCGGAAAATGCCTCACTACTGGAAATCGCCAGCACGCCGGATCTGTTCGATCCCGCTCATGAAGTGCCGATCCTGACGGAAGCCCTGACCGCGCGGACCAGCGCGCGTCGCGCCAGCCTGTGGCGGCTGCTGCCGGATGGCGACCGTCTGTTGTGTGAGGATGCGTTCGATCCATCGCGCGATGTTCACAGCACGGGCATCGAAATCAGCCGCCGCGAAAACGGCAAGCTGTTCGAGGCTCTGGACGAAGGACATACACTGTCGATCGCGGATGCCTCGCAGGACGAGCGGACGCAGAACTTCCAGCGCGTTATCATGCGGGCCGTGGGCGCCAGCACGCTGCTGTTCCAGCCGGTCCGCAATGCTCACCGGACGGTCGGCGCCATTGTTCTGGAAGATCCGGGGCAGCCGGAGACGATGGAGCATATCATTGCCATTGTCGGCTCCGTGGTCGCCCTGCGCTTTGCCAAACCTTTCGATGCGGCGGCCGACGGCACGTCCGGCTTTGCGGTCGCGGCCGAGAAATACGAGACGCGTTTTGGCGAAGGCTTCCTACTGGAGCCGTCGCCCATGGCGGAAGAGCCGGTTGCGGCCGGGTTCTACCCGCAGGTTCCGGTCATGGTCATTTCCTTCGTGGACCCTTACGCGCCGGATCGCGACAGCATCACGCGCGCCATGACCGTTATCCGCACGCTCAGTATTGAAATCCAGAAAATCGCCCGCGACAGCGGGCTGTTCTCCGTGCAGGTGGTAAGCAACAGGCTCGTTCTCGTGGGCGGCTGCTCGCAGACGCCGGACCCGTCTGCCGCCGTGCGTCTTGCGGATGCGGCGGTGTCGATCCGTGAGGCTTGCCTGTCGTCTCTGGCGGCTGCGGATCTGGACCCCGTGTTCCGGATCGGGATGGATGTGGGATCTGTCATGGCCTCCGAACTGGGAGAGGCGCCCTCCGTCTTCAACATCTGGGGCGATGCGCTCAATGGGGCCGAACTCCTGACCGGGAGCGCACCGGATGCCGGGACGATCCAGGTGTCCGAACAGGCCTATCTGATCCTGCGGGAGCATTTTCTCTTCCGGGCCCGCGGGATGTTCTATCTTCCCAATAGCGGCATTACCCGCAGCTTCATTCTGGCTGGCCGCCGATGAAAGGACTGCGCAATCTCGACCGGATCACGATGGTCCGGACCATGCTGGTCCATCTGGGATATTTTTCCCGCACGCAGATGCGTTTCACGCTGATGATGATCGGGGCCGGCTGGGGAATCATGCGCGAAGCGACCCGCCTGACGACATGGCGGCGGACGGTGCGGATCGAATTCTGGGCATCCCTGCATCAGGCTGTGGGCGGAGGCCTGCTGAGTACTCTGGTGACGGCGGCGCTGACAGGTTTCGGAATCGTGGCGCAGACTGTCTACTGGCTCGGCTTTGCAGGCATGGCACAGATGACGGGGTCCATCCTGTCCACTGTGCTGGTGCGTGAAATCGCGCCGGTTCTGGTGGGCGTTATCCTGCTAGGGCGTTCGGGGATGCTGATGCTGACCGAACTCGGAACCCTCACGACTGGCGGTCAGATGCGCGCCATGACCGGAATGGGGGTCGATCCTTTTATTTCGTTTCTTGTGCCGCGCAGTCTCGCCATGACGATCAGCGGCTTTACGCTGGGCATCATCTTCAGCCTGACCGCGCTTGTCGTGGGTTATGCAGTCTGCCGCGTGGAAGATGCGATCACGATGCCGATCTGGGCGTTCATGGATCAGGTCGCGGGGAGCGTAAAACCGATCGACTATTTCGTGATTCCGGCGAAGTTCGTTTTCAGCGGCTATGCGGTGGGCGTCTGTTCATGCCTCTCGGGCATGGATGTGACCACCGAAGACGATCTGGCAAGCATGCTTCCGCGCGGGTTTGCGCGCGGAATGCTGTCGATCATGGTCATCAATGTCGTTTTCAGCGTGTGTTTCGATGGCTGAAAACGACGACGTCCTGTCCGATGCGCTGGAAGCCCGGCTCGAATTAGTGGACGCGCGTCCACGGTTTGATGAGAGCGGCTTGGTGTCGAGCCGCTATAATCTGCGTCTCAACCCCGGCGAGTGCGCGCTGATCGAGTGTCGGGACATGGGGCAGGCGGCACTGTTCGCCGATATGTGCGTGGGTCTTATTCCGCTCGACGACGGTCATGTGCGTTGCATGGGCATGGACTGGGCCGATCTGGACGAGCGGCGCGCCAACGCATTGCGGGGACGGATCGGACGGATCGTGGTTACGGGAGGCTGGGTGGACCTGTATGGGACGCATATGAATATCCTGTGGCCGCAGCTTCATCACACTCGCACGCCCATTGAAAAACTTCAGGCACAGGCCGTGCATCTGGCGGTCACGCTGGGTCTGCCGGGCCTGCCGGTGGTGCCACCGGGACGCCTGTCGGCGATGGACCGGCAGCGCGCGGCCTGTGTGCGGGCCATGCTGGGGGAACCGGCGCTCCTGCTGCTGGAACACCCGATGGAAGGGGTTTCCGCCAGCCTGATGAATGCGTTTCTGTCTCTTGTGACCGATCTGCGGGACCGTGGCTGCGCGGTGGTGTGGATGGCTCCGGATGAAAGCGGGTGGGGGGATTATGCGTCCGATGCCACGATCCGCCTGAGACTGTACGATGATGGACTGTTTTCGATGCGAGGTTCCTGATGTTCCGCCTGCGCCAGACCGAGACCGCCCGCCCGCTCTTTCAGAACCGCTATGCGGATGAATGGGTCGGGCTGCTTGTCCTTGCTGCGATCGTCATGTTCGCGGTTGCGGTCGTGGAGGCCGGATTCCTGCGTCAGTGGCTGACACCAGAAAAGAAGCTGCATTTCATTCTGCCCGAAAGCGGCGTGGCAGGGCTTGCGATCGGCAACGACATCGAAGTCATGGGCGTCCATGCCGGTGAAATCCGGCGCCTCAAGCTTAATGAAACGGGGCGCATGTATGCGGAAGGGGACCTGGACCCGCAATTCGCAAATTTCATCCGTCAGGACAGTACGGCCGTCATCCGCCATCGCCTGATCGTGGCGGGGGCGAGTTACATCGAACTCGGGCGGGGTAAGGGCAAGCCGCTGGACTGGGACTATGCGGTCCTTCAGGCCACGGTAGAGGCGAACCCGGCAGATGTGATTACCCAGACCGTCATGGATCTGCGCAGCAAGCTGGTGCCGGCGATGAATAACGTCCAGCTCATCACGGCGCAGGTGAACGACATGATGACCGATATGCGCAAGGGGCAGGGCACGATCGGCGGCCTGCTGGTGAAAGATGACGTTCTGGACAAAGCCAATGCGGCCTTGGCACATCTCGATACCGTCATTGCGGATCTGAAGCCCATTGAAAAACAGGTCGGGGGAGTCATGACCAAGGTGGATGGAACGATGGACAACGCGCGGGCCGCGACTGCGGGTCTGCGTCAGAGCATGCCCCAGATCCAGCAGACCATAGGACATGCCAACACCGCGACCGCCCAGCTTCCGGCCCTGCTGGCGCAGGCCGAAGCGAGCGCGAGCAGTCTGCGCAAGCTGACGGATCAGCTCCGGGGCCTGTGGCTGCTGGGCGGCGGGGGGGCGAAGCAGGAGCCTTCCCATCGTCTTCCGGCACAGGCAGTGCGCCCATGAAGCGCGGTCTTCTGGCCTGTACGGCTCTGATCGTCCTGACGCTGGACGGTTGCTCTTCTTCCAATGCCACAAAAGGCTCAAAGCCCGATCAGCCTTATGAGGACGCCATGGATACGGGAAAGACCGTCTACGGTATCGGTCAGGCGTCTCAGGCCGAGGCACAGTACCGGATGGCCATGGACCGTGCGTTGATGCGGGACGATGCCGTCGCCATTCATGAAGCCGGCTTCAATCTCGCGACGGTGCTCCTGGTACAGGACAAGCCCCGGAAGGCCCTCCAGAGCCTTGGCGAAACCGAGACCGCGCTAAGCCTGCGCAATGTCTCTGATACGTCTGATCTGGCGGTGATCCGTGCGGCTGCCCTGTACAGACTGCATGACATGATGTTCGCGTCACAGGCCGTGGATCGCGCGTTGCAATCCCCTGATATGGGCATTCGCGAAAGAGCTCTGTATCTGTCCGGCCTGATTGCCGCAGATCAGAAGCGGGACGCTGTTCTGGCGCAACGCGTAAACGATCTGGCGGCTTTTCATGAAAATGGCGCGAGCGTTGACCGGCAGGAACTCCTTGCCCGTCTGGAGCTGTTGCAAGACCAGCCCGAACTCGCCTCTGACGGAGCACTCTCGGTCGTGAAAAGCCGTCGGGATGCTCTGGATTATCGCGGGATGCGTCGTGCGCTCACGCTGGCAGCCGATGCTGCAGAGGCCGCGGGCCATCCGCGTCAGGCCGCAGCCCTGCGGCAGCAGGAAAGCGCCAGCCAGCAGGTGGAGGCCAAGAAGGCGGAAGAGAGTGGTTCGGCAGAAACCCCCTGAACGCTCAGAACTGGCCGCGGGTATTGCCGGCCCGCTTGGCGTCGTCTTCGCACATATAGGTTCCGTGGGCCGTGGCGCCGTACCAGAAGCTGCCCTGTACATGATAGACATGGGTCACCGTGTTGACCCAGACCTGAGTGCAGGTCTCGCTGTTTCTGGTGTCTGCAATTTGTGTGACTGGAGCTTTTCCGTCTGAAGGGGCGGTGATGGCAGCGTTTTCGACCTTGGGGGCCTGTGCGAGTGCCGTTCCACCCAGAAACCCGAGAACCAGAAAAGAAGCGAGCAACGTTTTCATTTGGAAAATCCTCTGTCAGCGATCCTTGTCTGCTGTGAGGTTATGTAAATAAATATTTATACTAAAATCACGAACGGGTAATTCCGGCATCCGGAGATAACGTTCCTGTTAAATCACAAGTAACGGATCGGTTATCCGTGATTTATTCTTACAGGTTTCCAAGAACCTTGAGTCCGATCAGTGTTGCATTTGGAATGATGGACGTTTCGCCGGGGCGCATCATGTATTCGAACTCAGGCTGCACCACGAGACCGGGATGGATGGGAATACCGTAATAGGCTTCCAGAATGGCGGAATGGGTCTGCGGTCCGTTGACGAACGCGCCCATGGACATGCCTGCAAGCTGTCTCAGGCGCTGCCCCAGCGTAATGGCGGGGCTCATCTGGTAGTAGGAATACATCACGCCGAAACGGTCGAACGGTCTGCGTGGAATAATGCCCAGAAGCGACGCCCCAACATAGACCTGATCGGAGAATGTCGAGACGCTGGGCGTATTGTGCACATAGCCCGCAAGAACGTATCCGCCCGCCATCTGATGCTGGCCGCCCTTGCGATAAACCATCTGGTCGGCCTCGATATAAAATGTATCCCGGGGTTTGTTGGCATCGTGAAATACGTCATGCGCGAACATTGCCGGAATTGTCCCCAGACGGTCGGCATAGGGGGAGGTGTCGTGTCCGAAGCCAAGTTTGTAATGACCTGGCAGATTATCTTTACCGATAAAGGGCTCCCAGGTCAGCTCGATGGGAAGCATGACGCCTGTGGAGGTTTCACTGCCCCAGGCCCAGCCGCTCGGATTTTCCGTCAACGGGCCGACCTTGTAGACGCCGGTGCGCAACGTCAGGTCGCGGGTGGGTTTGATTCGCAGTGTGCCGCCCCATGTGGCTTTCGGATAGACGCTCCAGCCTTCATCGGCCTTGATTGCAGGCGGCGCGGAACACTGCACCATGAACGTGCAGAGTAGCACCGACGTCGCATAGGTATGCGTCAGCGTGATGCGACCGATATTGATGTTGACGCGATTGTTGAAGAACGACTTCTCAACATAGATATCCGCCAGATGCGCGGCGGCATGGCCCGAAAGGCTGTAGACTTCGCTCAGCAGGATGCGATGCTCCCCGACATGGTCGTAGGAGATCTGACGGCCCGCACGTTCCATCATTACGGCGTGCAGGATCCAGCCATCCAGCCCCAGCAGTCGCCCGAGATCCCAGCGCGTGTTGAAGGTGAGTTCATGGGCGTAGGACATCCCCTTGCTGATGCCGCCCCCGACATTCGCCATCGACTCTCCCTTATAGGAGAATTCAAAGCTGAAACCGCGCTCCGTCAGCCAGTTCCGGTAAGGCGAAAGCTGGGGCACGAGATGGCCGAAAGCTTCGGCCGGAACGTAATAGCCGGCCGTCAGGTCGCTGCGGCGCAAGGCATCGTTGTTGCGGTTGAGGAGTGAGGAAATACTTTCCGTATCGAAGATCGCACCCAGATGATCGGCGGAAGGGGCGGCCGGATGAGACTTTCCGGTGGCTGTGTGCTGTGCTGCGCTGGCCGGATGCGAAACGCCGGCTGAGGTTGACGGCAGCAGGCGTACCATTGGCTGGTGCGGAGCCTGCTGAAGCACTGGCGCCGTGCCCTGTGCATGAACGGTTAGTGGAAGTGTGGTGAATACTGAAAGGATATTGATCTGCAGGAGTATTTTCAAAAAACGCGGGCGAGACATGTCTGCTTTTCTTTCCTGCGATCATGGACTGCATGATGCATGACTGTAAATCTGGTCTGTGAAAGCAGAACGCTCAGGGACTCCCATGGTGCGTTTCTGGTTCTCCAAGGAAAGATAAAATCCGTAATGAAGAAAATTCCCAATCACATAATCCGGAACTTTCTTCACTAAATAAAAAAGTACAATATATTGTACTGATTCCGGGTCTATTTTGTATCGTCCCGGACAGGGGTATCTTTTGACTGTATAGAGGCAGGTTCAGCTCAGGTGGCGCTCACGTTCAATCAGAGCCAGCCCTTCGGCAACGGACACGAACTCCGACCCTCCATCCACGCGTTCCGCACCGAAACGCCGGTCGAACAGGTTGCGGACCGCGGGGACGAAAGAGGTGCCCCCGGTCAGGAAGACCCGGTCGATATCGTCTGGTCCCAGACCGGTCTGGCGCATGGCATCTTCGATGGCGTCGTCCAGACGTTCCAGGTCGGGGGCGATCCAGCTTTCGAAATCGGCACGGGTGATGGTCTCTTCGATTTTCAGATCGCGATGGACGAAGCGCAGGACGGTACTGTCCTGACGCGACAGGTCGCTTTTGGCCTGGCCAACCGCACGATAAAGATTCTGGCCTTCCTGATCCTCGATCAGTCGCAACAGGCTCCGCAGCTTTTCCGGCTCGGAGGATGTCTTGGCGACGTCTGCGATGTCGCGCAGCGTCTGAGGCGTGCGCATCAGGGACAGGCGATGCCAGCGGCCAAGGCTTGCGAACCATTCGGCCGGGACGGGCAGGGGCTGTCCGCCCATGACGCGATAGGTCGCATCCCGGCCCAGTGCCGGGGCAACGGCATGACTGATGATGCGGTAGTCGAACTGGTCGCCTGCGATACCAACGCCCGAATGGCCCAGTGTCGTGACGCGCTGACGGGCCTGCGGGTCAAAGCGCATGATCGAGAAATCGCTGGTGCCGCCACCGAAATCGCCAACAAGAACGGTCGCCGGGCGGTCGAGGCGTTGCATGAAGCGCCAGCCCGCGCCCTCGGGTTCGAGCACGATATTCGGTTCGGGGAAACCTGCTTCCAGAAAGCTCTCGCGCAGACGGGCAACGCCGAGCGAATCATCGGCCAGTTCGCCCGCAAACCGCACCGGGCGGCCGATCGTGGCACTCACATCGGATGGGTTCAGCCCGGCCTTGTCCATCAGCGACGTGAGGAAACGGGCGATCAGGGCTTCGAGCGTCATGACACTGCTGAAAACCCGCGTTTCGCGAAAGGATCCCTGCGCAAGGTAGGTTTTCATGGACATGATGAGACGGCTCTCGGCCGGATCGTCGAGATAAGCCTCGATGGCGTCCAGCCCGATCGCGTCTTTCATGACGCGGCGTCGTCCGTCCTGATCCATCCACAGACAAAGCAGGGTGCGGCAGGTTTCGCTGGTGGCGTGGTCCGTAAAGACGAAGCGGGCAGGGTGGGTATTGCCGTTTTCATCCGCAATCACGACCACGCTGTTGGTGGTGCCGAAATCAATGCCGACGCGGATTTTGGTCTGGTTGTGTCCGGGCGTCGTCATTGGTTCTGCTTTCTTCCAGTTTGGGCAAAGGGCGTGGGTTTAGGGAAGAAGCCGTCAAAGACCAAGCATAAAAAAAGGGGAAGCACCCTTTCAGGTCCTTCCCCTTCTTGTGCAGCGGCTGAGATCAGGACGCGGCCATCTCGCAGACGGCTTCTTCCGTCACGGCCGGACGCATCGTGCCCATCTCGGCTTCGGACTGCACCATGGGTGACATTCCGAGCGCGGAGAGGAGTTGGCGGTCGCGGTGTTCAGCCGGGTTCGGCGTGGTCAGGAGCTTCTCGCCACAGAAGATCGAGTTCGCACCCGCGAGGAAGCACAGCGCATGGGCTTCGTCGGTCATGTTTTCGCGCCCTGCGGCAAGGCGGACATGACTTTCCGGCATCATGATACGCGCCGTGGCAATGATGCGGACGAAGGTGATGGGATCGACGGCTTCGGCCTCGCCCAGCGGGGTGCCTTCAACGCGGACAAGCAGGTTGATGGGCACGCTCTCGGGGTGCTTGGGCAGGTTGGCGAGCGTCATCAGCAGACCGGCACGGTCGGACAGGTCTTCACCCATGCCCACGATTCCGCCGCAGCAGACATTGATGCCTGCGTCGCGCACGTTCGAAAGCGTGTCGAGACGCTGCTGGTAGGTGCGGGTGGAAATGATGGAGCCGTAAAACTCTTCGGACGTGTCGAGATTGTGGTTGTAATAATCCAGCCCCGCCGTCTTCAGGCGCTCCGTCTGCTGCGCATCGAGCATGCCGAGCGTCACGCAGGTCTCCAGCCCCAGCGACTTCACGCCTTCGATCATCTCGCAGACGGTGTCGAGGTCATGATCCTTCGGCGTGCGCCAGGCGGCTCCCATGCAGAATCGGCCCGCACCGGCTTTCTTGGCAGCGCGTGCTTCCTTCAGAACGGATTCCACGGCCATCAGGCGCTCGGCCTTGACACTTTTTTCGTGAAGCGCGCTCTGCGGACAATAGGCACAGTCTTCCGGGCAGCCGCCCGTCTTGATCGAAAGAAGCGTGGAAATCTGCACTTTCGTGGGGTCGAAGTAGCGACGGTGCAGGGTCTGCGCACGGTACATCAGCTCCGGGAAAGGCAGGCTGATAAGGGCTTCGACTTCGTCGCGGGTCCAGTCGTGGCGGACGTCTGGGTGGGGCGTATGGGTGGCCGTCACGGATCAATCTCCAAGGGTTGCTGCATCACACCTACCCAAAATTGTCCCACCGTGTCATCTGATCGTCACTATTGGTGAGCCGGAAAACGGACGAGGTTGCAGAATGAAACACTGGCATATTGATCAGATGGACTGGAACTCCTTTGATCCGTCCCGCGTGGACCCCGAGATCATCCCCCTCGTGAAGGCCGCTTCCGTGGTGGAAAAAAACGGTCTCGACTATGCCGAATATCTGCGTCGCGTCTTCGTCGGAGATCCGGATTTCAGCGCGGCTGCCGCGAACTGGGCGGTCGAGGAAGTGCAGCACGGTGATGCTCTTGGCCGCTGGGCCATGCTGGCGGATCCGTCCTGGAACTATGAAAAGGCGTTCGACCGCTATCGCGCGTCGTACAAGATCGACGCCGATGTGGACGCTTCCATCCGCGGCTCCCGCACGGGCGAGCTGATTGCGCGCTGTATGGTCGAAACCGGTACGTCGTCCTTTTATACGGCACTCGCGGACGCGACGGACGAGCCATTGCTCAAGGCCATCTGCAAGCAGATCGCAGCGGACGAGTACCGGCATTTCAAGCTGTTCTACGATCACATGCACCGGTATCTGAAGCGCGAGAAACTAAGCGTCTGGGCGCGGACGCGCATTGCGCTGGGTCGTGTGACGGAGAGCGAGGACGACGAACTGGCCTCGGCCTATCACACGACCAACGAGCCGCCAGGCATGGCTTATGACCATCAGCGCTGCATTGCGGCCTATATGTCCAAGGCGATGGGCTTCTATCAGCCCAAACATATCGACCGCGTGACGGCGATGATTTTCAAGACGATCGGGTTTACGCCGCATTCGCGCTGGCAGAAGCTGGCATCTTCGCTGGTCTACCGGTTGATCCAGTGGCGCCGGAAAGTCTTCAAAAGGCAGGTTCAGGCCTGAGGACTTCCACGCAACATCTGGAAACTGGAAAAAAGAAGACGAAACCGGGCGTCTGTGCCATGAAAGGCACCTGATTCTTTCGCCTGCGTCCGGAGATTTCGATGACCGTTTCCGCCATTTTCTCCCGTCGTGCCGTCTACGGCGCAACCCTGTCCCTCTGTGCCGCCGGGCTGTATCAGTTTCCGACAGCGAAAGCGGATCCCTATTCCCTGCCGATCGCATCGTCCGGTCCGGTCAAAACCGATACGGTGAGCGCCGCCACCCTGTCCGCGCAACAGTTGGCCAAGCAGGTCGGTTACGCGCAGTTCACCGCGCCGGACTGGCATGTCGGGCCCGTCCGGCACATGGTGATGTTCCGCTACACCAAGGATTCCACAACGGCACAGCGTGCCGAAGTGTCGGGACGTTTTCTGCATCTCGCGCAGGACAGCCGTCGTGCGGACGGCAAACCGGTTGTCGCCAGCATCGAAACCGGCTTCCAGAACAGTGGAGAAGGGGCGGATGCCGGCCTTCAGCAGGCATTTCTTGTGACGTTCCGCTCCGAAGGAGACCGTAATTATTACGTCGGCAAACCTGTCGTGACAGACGTGGCGTTCATTGATCCCGCCCATGAGGCCTTCAAGGAATTTGCCGGGCCGTATCTCGAAAAAGTTGTCGTCTTCGATTACCCGGTCGCAGCTGCCGTGACACCGGAAGGCACGGGCGCAAAGATCAAAAAAGCCCGCAAGGCCCACTGAACGCAGCGCGGGCATTTTGTCCTTTTGACGAAATGATACTTTATACCTCATTCTAGGGGCACCACTCTGGAATGAGGTACATTGTGAAACGATTCCTTACGTCGCGACATACTCTGAAACATGGTGCCAGCCTTGTCGCTCTTGCCGCGGGTCTGATGGTCTCCGGCGCACAGGCTGCCGGTTACAACGCGGGCTGGGGTTTTGACGAAGCCGGAATGGACCGTGCCGTTCAGCCGGGAAACAATTTCTTCGAATACGCCAACGGCACTTATCTCAAGAACCTCAAGATCCCCGGAGACATGAGCAGCTACGGCCCGTTCCGTATCCTGTATGAACTCTCCCTGTCGCGTCAGAAGACCATTCTGGACGAGGCCGCGAAGAAGGTTGCCCAGCAGCCCACGGACGACATGGGCAAGATCGGCACCTATTACGCCAGCTTCCTGGACCAGAAGGCTGTGGATCGTCTGGGTGGCAAGCCGCTCGCAGCCGATCTTGAAACGATTCGGAACGTGAATGATGGCAAGTCTCTTGCCGCAGCGTTCGGTGCGTCCCTGAAATCCATGATGTTCTCCACGTTCCAGATCGGTGTGGAGCAGGACCAGAAGGATCCGGAACGCTACATGCTGATGCTCGATCAGGGCATGAGCATCGGTGTGAGCGGCGGCCTGGGTCTTCCGGACACGAGCTACTACACAAATCCCAAGCTGGCGGACAAGAAGAAGGCCTATCAGGCCTATGTCGCCAAGATGCTGACGCTTGAGGGCTGGCCGGATGCTGCGAAGAACGCGCAGGCAGTGGTCGATCTCGAAACGGCTCTGGCCAAGGTTGAAGTGCCGCGCGACCAGACCCGTGATCCGCTCAAGATCTACAACCCGATGCCGGTGTCCGAGCTTCAGAAGCTTGCGCCTGATTTCGACTGGGTCACGTTCCTGACCAGCGCCGGATTGCCCGCAGAGGGCCTGGAAAATCGCAAGATCGACGTGCGCGAGCCCGCCGGTATCAAGGCGATGACGGCAGTTCTCAAGGCTGCGGACCCTGCGACGCTGCGCGCGTGGCTGGCGTTCCATCTCGGGGACAATGCGGCCGGTTATCTGTCCAGCACGTTCTATGATGCGTCCTTCGACTTCAACAGCCATACGCTGTCGGGCGTGGCGCAGCAGTCTCCGCGCTGGAAGCGGGCCGTGCGCGTGACGAACGGTGCACTGGGCTGGGCACTGGGCCGCGAATATGTCGCGCGCTACTTCCCGCCTTCCGCACAGGCGCAGATCACGGATCTGGTGCAGAAAGTGAAGGCGTCCTTCCATGATCGTCTCGAACACAACAGCTGGATGGACGAGCCGACCCGCAAGGCCGCTCTGAACAAGCTCGACCATTTCGCCATTCAGGTCGGTTATCCGAAGAAGTGGTGGGATTACAGCAAGCTCGACATCCGCAAGGGCGACGTCTACGGCAATGCCGTGCGCGGTGCGGCGTTCAGCTGGCAGCACGATCTGGACAAGCTCGACAAGCCGGTGGACCGCGACGAATGGGGTATGACGCCGCAGACGGTGAACGCCTACAACGATCCGACCATGAACGAGATCGTGTTCCCGGCTGCCATTCTCCAGCCGCCGTTCTTCGACCCGAAGGGTGATCCCGCCGTCAATTATGGCGGTATCGGTGGCGTGATCGGCCACGAAATGAGCCACGGCTTCGACGATCAGGGACGTCATTATGACGAACATGGCCGTCTGAGCGACTGGTGGAGCAAGGCTTCGACGGAAGCGTTCCAGAAGCTGGCCGACCGTCTGGCTGCGCAGTACGATGCGCAGGAAGTCCTGCCGGGCCTGTATGTGAACGGCAAGATGACCATGGGCGAGAATATCGCGGATTCCGGCGGGCTGAATCTTGGTCTTCAGGCCTATCATGACTCGCTGCACGGTCAACCCGCGCCGGTCGTGCATGGTCTGACGGGTGACCAGCGCGTCTTCTTCGGCTGGGCTCAGGTCTGGCGTGAAAAGGACCGTCCTGATGCGCTGCGTCAGCAGGTGCTTTCGAACGAACATGCCCCGGCCGTTACCCGCGTCAACATTCCGGCTCACAACATTGATGCCTGGTATGATGCGTTCGATGTAAAACCCGGCCAGAAGCTCTATCTGGCACCCGATCAGCGCGTAAAGATCTGGTAAGGTCGTGACAAACTGGAACGTGGGGCCTAATCACGGTCTCACGTTTCAATTTTCTGCCTGACGGACCCATTCTCATGACACAAATGACGATCGGCCATCTGTACACCTCGTTGCATGCGGGATGTGCCAGCGCGGTCGCGCGCGTGCTTGAGGCCTATGAGGTCGAGGTCGAGTACGTCGATCTGGACCCCGATGACGTCGAAGAGGCCCTGGAGCAGGGGGAAGTCGATCTTCTCGTCTCCGCCTGGTTCCCACGGGATGAAAACCTTGCCGGGCCGGGTCGCCGGGTTCTGGGTGATCTGTATCAGCCTGTCGTCAGCTTTGCAGCCCTGACGTCTCTGGGCGCCGTCGGGACCCTGACTGCAACAGATGTGGACCGGATCATCGTAACCGATGACAGCCGTCAGGCTCTGGAAGAGGCGCTCAAGCAGCTTCCGGCGCTTTCGGTCCTGTCCATTGAAACCATCGGTGAGGGCGCTCTGATCGAGCGGCTTGAAAAAGCCCGCGACGCCGGGGAGAAACCGCTGGTGGTCGCAACGCAGCCGCATGCGGTGTTCCATACCGATCTGCTGACCGTGCTCGAAGACCCGTCGCGTCTGCTGGGGGGCGAGATGTCTGCCCGCATGATTTTGCGTGAAGATGTAGCACGTCAGGCAGACAGCGATCTGCTGGATGAACTTTCGGAAATGATGCTGGGCAACAAGGTCATGAGCGCCCTGGATTATGTCATTTCCGTTGACGGGCAGGATCCTGAAGGCGCGGCTGAAGCCTGGCAGCGCGGCCGTCTGATCGGGCGCTGATACATCAGGGGGCGCGGGAAACCGGCCCCCTTTTTTTCTGGCCTCAGCGGAAGACGAGGCCACCATCGATCAGGACGGACTGACCGGTCATGTAATCGGCGTCGCTGCTGGAGAGATAGGCGACGAAACCCGCGACATCATCGGCGGTCTCCACCCGTCCGAGAGCGATTCCCTCGACATATTTCTTGTAGGTCGCGCCGACTTCCGTGCCGGTAATCTCGGCCATGCGCTGGTCGATCGTGACCCACATATCGGTTCCGACAATGCCCGGGCAGTAGGAATTGACCGTAATCCCCGAAGAAGCCAGTTCCTTGGCAGCGGACTGCGTCAGGGCGCGGACGGCGAACTTTGTTGCCGAATAGGCGCCCAGAAGCGGGTAGCCTTCATGTCCGGCAATCGAACAGGCATTGATGATTTTGCCCTTCGTGCCCTTTTCCTTGAAAATTTTCGCAGCGGCCTGAATGCCCCACAACACGCCCTGCACGTTGATGCTGAAGATCTTTTCGATCTCCGCAGGCTCGATCTCCAGAACCGGTTTGACCTGACAGATTCCGGCGTTGTTGACCATAATGTCCAGCCCGCCCAGCGTCTCCGCGGCTTCGCGCAGGGTTGTGGCGAACTGGTCGCGGTTGCTGATATCGGCCGTAAGCGCGACTGCACGACGTCCAAGCGCTTCAACTTCCTTGGCGGTCTGGGCGAGAATGTCCTGTTTGACGTCCAGCAGAATGACGTCCGCGCCATCCTTGGCCAGACGAAGTGCAATGGCCTTGCCGATACCTTGGGCGGCACCCGTGACGGCAGCTACTTTTCCAGAAAGGGACATTGAAAAAAGATCCTTCGATTGTCCGTCATCCGCATGTGAATGCCATGACGGCGCAAACCATCCGTTCTTTATTTTTGCGATTCCACAAAAAACCGCCTGTTTTCCAAAAGTTACACGGAATTGTGTCAGACGGGGCCGACGCAGACTGGAGATGGAGCAGGGGTGCGATTTTCCTGAACCGGCTCTGGTCATGTATTTCCGGGACTGTAAGAATGCGTTAAATAAACGTTACGACACGGCTTCGGCGGGAATTAATGAGCCATTCTGAAAGCATTAGCGCCGTCTTCGAGACATTCGGCGGCATCAGCGACGAGGAATGGCTTCAGGTTCTGGTGTCGTCCGTCCGTATTCCTGAAATTCACGGTGTGAGGATGCCAACCTTTCCGCCGGATGATCTTCAGCGGGAAATCCATGGACATCATGGGGAAATTTCCGTCCATGAGGCGCACGTCTTCTTCCGGGAAATCAAGGCGTACTGCGCCTATGCCGGGCGTCCGGTCCGTCCCGAGACGCGGCTGCTGGATTTTGGGTGTGGCTGGGGGCGCATTGCCCGGCTGTTCATGAAGGATATCCGGCCTTCCAACCTGTATGGCGCGGAAACCACGGACCGTTTTCTCATGGCCGCGCGGCGCAGCAATCCCGCGCTGAATTTTCTGGGCTGCGATCTCGTGCCGCCCATGCTTCTGACGTCGGAAAGCTTTGACCTGATTACGTCATGGTCGGTGTTTTCGCATCTCGACGAGTTCCTTGCGGGGCACTGGATCAGGGAGTTTCACCGTCTGCTCAGACCAGACGGGATTCTTGTCATGACAACGCAGAGCCGCCGTTTCATCGCCTTCTGCGCCGAACAGAGGCTTAAACGCGCCTCCGGCATCCGCCTGGAGCATCCCTGGCATGAGGCCTGTGCCGACAGTTTCACGGATGAAGCGCGTGCGAATGCGGAATTCGAGGCCGGGCGCTTCCTTCACGCGGCGTCCTCGAAACCGCCTCAGCCCCAGTCGCATTATGGCGAGGCAATCATTCCGCGAAATTACATCATCAAGGCATGGGGCGGACTGTTCCGCCTGATCGAATACATGGACAATCCCGTCCGGTTGCCACAGGTCCTGATTGTGATGCAGAAGATCGGATAGTCATCGTTTGTCATGAAGATCTGACAGAGCGGGAGGGAAGGGGCTTGAAAAAAACTGGCATCAGCATGGGATTGCTCGCAGTTCTTCTGGCCGCACCTTTTCCCAGCGTTTCTGCCGAACCGGAAGAAACTGTCACCGTTACCGGCCAGCACGCCATGCGTGTCGGGAGCTACAAGGGTATTTACCGAGTCTATGACCGGTTTGACCGCCTGCCGGAGAAGGCGGGGAAAAATCTGTCTCTGCACTTTCTGGGGGATATTTTGCCCGACCATGCCGTGCCGTCCGAAGCGCGGGTCGTGCTGCATGCCAAAGAGGGCGATATTCCGCTTTTCACTGGTCAGGACCGGGAGATGCACTTCCCGCGTTCAGAGGCCCTTCTGGCGGAAAATCCTCCGGTTCTGCTGACCTTGCCGTCCAACCGGAAGGTCCAGCTTGAGCTGGCGATCGAGGTCGATCCTCTCCCGGCGCCGTCTTTTACGAAAGAAGAGGCTGCGGGGTGGCTTGGCCAGATCAATGCCGCAATCCGCGATTTTTTTGGCGTGATTCTCGCCTTTCTGGCGCCTGATGCGCACCGGTTGAAGGTTGATGTCGCCCCCGGAGCGCGTTTTGAAGCCGTGGAAAACGGAACGCCGAGGCTTCTGGTCGATAATCAGGGTGTCGTGCCCTATACATTCATTCTCCGCCCGCAGGATTATCAGGACGGAACCGTGTTTCGCTCCGACAGGCCGTTTTCCATGATCCGCGTGAAGATTCCGACTGATGAATTTTTCACGCTCAAGCGTAAAAACTGATGCGGGATTTGACAGATGGATCGTGAGGACGCATCACGCGGAACCTTAAATTCACTGCCAGCAGGGGGATCCATGTCGGTTCACGCGTTCGTCTTTCCGGGACAGGGGAGCCAGTCCGTCGGGATGGGACAGGCCCTTCACGAGGCTTTTGCATCCTCGCGCGCCGTTTTTCAGGAAGTGGATGAGGCGCTTGGCGATCATCTGTCGCGCCTGATGTTCGCTGGTGATGCGGATGAACTGACACGGACCGAAAACGCCCAGCCCGCTCTCTTCGCGGTCTCGCTGGCTGCCGTGCGTGCTCTGGAAAGCGAAGGCGGCTTCAAACTGGCGGACAAGGCGGCTCTGCTGGCTGGGCATTCGCTGGGTGAGTATTCCGCGCTGGCCGCTGCTGGCACGCTTGGGATTGCGGAAGGTGCGCGTCTGCTGCGTCTGCGTGGGCAGGCCATGCAGCGCGCCGTTCCGGCCGGGGAGGGCGGTATGGCGGCTCTTCTGGGTGTGGATGCGTCTCAGGCCCGTGCGATCTGCGATGAAGCCTCCCAAGGCGAGACGCTGGAAATCGCCAACGACAATGGCGGTGGGCAGATCGTTGTGTCCGGCGTGATGAGCGCAATCGACCGCGCCATTACCGTGGCCAAGGAGCATGGCATCAAGCGCGCCGTGAAGCTGCCGGTGTCCGCACCTTTCCATTCGTCGCTGATGGCGCCTGCCGCACGCGAGATGGAAGATGCACTGGCGACCGCGACACTGAACGCACCGTCCGTTCCCGTCATTGCCAATGTCACGGCAGCCAAGGTGACCGATCCGGCAACCATTCGCGAACTTCTTGTGAAGCAGGTGACGGGCACCGTGCGCTGGCGCGAGAGCGTGCAGGCGATGGTGGCAATGGGTGTCACGAACATGCACGAGCTTGGTGCGGGCAAGGTCCTGTGCGGTCTGGCACGTCGTATTGCTCCCGAGTTGGCCACAAGCAATGCCGGAACGCCTGCCGAAATCGAAGCCCTGCTCAAGACCCTTTAAGGACAACCGATCATGTTCTCTCTTACCGGCAAGACGGCCCTCGTAACGGGCGCATCAGGCGGCATTGGTACCGCGATCGCCCGCCAGCTTCACGCGCAGGGCGCGACGGTCGTGCTCAGCGGCACGCGCGAAGCGGCCCTTCAGGAACTGGCCGACAGCCTGGGCGAGCGCGCCCATATCGCCGTCGCCAACCTGTCCGATCCCGCCGAGGCCGACGGTCTCGTGGCCAAGGCCGAAGCCGCTGCGGGCGCTCCGCTGGACATTCTGGTCAACAATGCCGGTCTGACGCGCGATACGCTGGCCATCCGCATGAAGGACAGCGACTGGTCGCAGGTTCTGACCGTCGATCTGGAAAGCCCGTTCCGTCTGGCCCGCGCTGCGCTCAAGGGCATGCTGCGCCGTCGTGCGGGGCGGATCATCTCGATCGCCTCCGTGGTGGGAACGACGGGTAATGCCGGTCAGGCCAACTACGCCGCCGCCAAGGCTGGTATCGTGGGCATGAGCAAATCTCTGGCGCAGGAAGCCGGTCCGCGTGGTGTGACGGTTAATGTCGTGGCACCCGGTTTCATCGAAACGCCGATGACGGATGTGCTGCCGGAAGCGGTCCGCGAAAAGCTGGTTGGCTCCATTCCGCTCGGTCGGATGGGGAATACTGGTGACGTGGCGTCCGCAGTGGTATATCTGGCTTCCGAAGAGGCAGCATGGGTCACGGGTACGACCCTGCATGTCAATGGTGGCATGGCGATGGTGTGAATGCTTGGCCTTTTTGGTTAAAGCATGCTAATCGCGCGCTGCTTTGCCCGGCCTGCTGAAGGCTGATGTCCGGTTCTTCCGGTGGCAACGCCTCCCCTTCAACGGGGGCGGCCCTGCTCTGGAGGAACCACTGGGCTTCCGGACTGGCAGGCGGCAGTACGAGTTTTGATGTAACGCACCGGACGGGCAACAGGGTCCCGGATGGGCATAAGGAACGAACAGATGAGCGACATTGCTGACAAGGTAAAGAAGATCGTTGTCGAGCACCTCGGTGTGGACGAAAGCAAGGTAACGCCGGACGCGTCGTTCATCGACGATCTGGGCGCAGACAGCCTCGACACGGTCGAGCTGGTCATGGCTTTCGAAGAAGCCTTCTCCGTCGAGATCCCGGAAGATGCAGCCGAGAAGATCGCAACCGTCAAGGATGCCATCGACTACATCGAAAAGCAGAAAGCAGCCTGAGGCCAGTCCTCAAGCTGACCGGGGCCGGTTTTCCGGTCCCGGATTCCCACCCCGTTCAGGGGTGGAAGACCAGCCGGGTCCTGTCATGAGGCCCGGCTGCAAGACCCGGACATAACGTGAGACAAGAGGCATCGATGAGCGGGACTGCAACTAACGGGCGGCGTGTCGTCGTAACCGGTATCGGTGTTGTCAGCCCACTGGCTGTGGGCGCGGAACTGACCTGGAAGCGGCTGATCGAAGGACAGTCCGGCATTGGCCGGATCACGCATTTCGATCCCTCCGAACTTCCTGCCCAGGTCGCCGGACAGGTTCCGGATGGCCCGACGGCGGAGGGTGGTCTCACGTTGTCCGACTGGGTGCCGGTCAAGGACCAGAAGAAGATGGATCGCTTCATCCATCTGGGCCTTGCCGCAGCCATTCAGGCTGTCGAGGATTCAGGCTGGAAGCCTGAGGACGAAGACGATCGCTGCGCCACGGGCGTGATGATCGGCTCGGGGATCGGCGGTCTTCAGACAATTTATGACGGCTCCCTGACGGTTTCGAGCGGCAAGGCCCGCCGTCTGTCGCCGTTCTTTATTCCCTCGGCCCTGATCAATCTGATTTCCGGTCATCTTTCGATCCGTTACGGCTTCAAGGGACCGAACCATGCGGTCGTGACGGCCTGCGCGACGGGCGTTCACGCCATCGGCGACGCCTCGCGTCTCATCCAGTATGGTGATGCGGATGTCATGATTGCCGGCGGTGCGGAAGCTGCGATCTGCTCGCTCGGCATTGCCGGGTTCTGCTCGGCACGTGCGCTGTCCACCGCTTCGAACGATGATCCGACCAAGGCCTCGCGGCCCTGGGACAAGGACCGCGACGGCTTCATCATGGGTGAGGGTGCCGGTGTAGTCGTGCTTGAGGAACTTGAGCATGCCAAACGCCGTGGCGCGAAGATCTATGGTGAAATCGGCGGCTACGGCATGTCCGGTGATGCCCATCACATCACGGCTCCGGCTGAAGGCCATGAAGGTGCGTTCCGTGCCATGAAGGCCGCGCTGCGCAACAGCGGTGGCCTGACCACGGCCGATATTGACTACGTCAACGCCCACGGTACCTCCACGATGGCGGATGACCTTGAGCTGGATGCGGTCGAGCGCTTCTTTGGCGAAGACGCCAAGCGTCTGGTCATGTCCTCCACGAAGTCGGCCATTGGCCATCTTCTGGGGGCGGCCGGTGCGGTTGAGGCGATTTTCTGCCTTCAGGCCATCCGTGACGGCGTCGTGCCGCCCACGTTGAACCTGGACAACCCCGCGCGTGAAAGCGTGATCGACCGTGTGGCGCATGTCGCCCAGCAGCGCAGGATCGACGTCGCCCTGTCCAACAGCTTCGGCTTTGGCGGGACGAATGCGAGCATCATCCTCAAGCGCTTCAAGGACTGAGGAAGGGTTCGTTTCCCATGTCTGAAGGTCAGTCTGACGGCGAGGAACCGCGGAAGCTCGTTCTTCCTCCAAAGGCTGGCCGCAAGCTGGCGCTCTTCGGAGCGCCGCTGCTTCTCGTGGCCGGACTGGTCGCGGGATA
The DNA here is from genome assembly GCF_002005485.1 of Gluconobacter albidus. Taxonomy (NCBI): domain Bacteria; kingdom Pseudomonadati; phylum Pseudomonadota; class Alphaproteobacteria; order Acetobacterales; family Acetobacteraceae; genus Gluconobacter; species Gluconobacter albidus. Next base: position 974,599 of record NZ_CP014689.1, read on the forward strand.
TGGTCATTACACCGATCCCGGTCCGCTACAGGACCAAAAGACTTTCGTTATCCCGCACGGCAACAATGCCCGTGTGACAAAAGCCCTTCAGGATGATGGGATTCTTTCCCCGACCTGGGCCTCCGGTACTTTTTTCCGGATTGCCGCTTTCCTGACACATCGCAACGGCCAGATTCATGCGGCGGAACTCCAGTTTCCCTCTCGCGTCTCGGTCGCGCATGTTCTTGAGATCCTGCGTCACGGCAAGCCTGTTTCCCACCAGGTAACAGTGCCTGAGGGACTGACGGCGCTTAAAATTACAGCTATTCTGGACAAGGCCCCGGCCCTGAGTGGTGATCTGCCGGCATTGGCGGAAGGGACGGTTTTTCCGCAAACTGTCTCCTATGTCTGGGGCATGTCGCGTCAGGCCTTGGCCGAAAAATTGCAGAAAATGATGGCGACCAGGCTGGCCGTAGCGTGGGACGGGCGCAATGTCGAGGCTCTGGACGGACTGATCCAGTCTCCGCAGGAGTTGCTGGTTCTGGCATCCCTGATCGAGCGTGAGACGGCAGTACCGTCCGAGCGGCCCATGGTGGCGCGTGTGTTCCTGAACCGTCTGAAGCTGGGAATGCGGCTGCAGACGGACCCCAGCGTGATCTACGGGCTCAGCAACGGTGTGGGAACGCTTGATGCGCCTCTGACGCATGAGGACCTGCAAACGCCGGGGCCGTATAATACCTATCTTCAGGCCGGATTGCCCCCTGGACCCATCTGCTCACCCGGGCAGAGTTCTCTGGATGCGGCGGCGCACCCGGCTGATGGCAAAATGCTGTATTTCGTGGCGACAGGATCGGGCGGGCATAATTTCGCCGAGACCCTTGCCGATCAGGATAAAAATATCCGCGCCTATCGCGCACATCTGACTGCGACACCGCAGAACCCGGACTGAAGTCCCGCCCTCCATACAAGAGGACGGGACGGCGTATCAGTGCTTCAGCGGGGCAAGGCTCTGGCTCTGGACACCTGCGGCCTGCGCCGAATAGGGGCGGGAGGCATCATAGGTCGTGGGATAGGGGCTGTTGCCCACAACGTCCTGCGCGGCCGTGTTACGGGCTGTAGTGGCTGCCTGCGTCACACGGGACGAGACCGTGGAAGCTGCCGGAGTCTGGGCGACCGACATCAGGGCGCGGCGTAGCGGGTCGGCAGACGGGTTGTTGACGCGCATCGTCACGACGATGTCCTCGGGACCGACCGTCTGGTTGTAATAGGCGCGGTTTGCACCGCTATCGACGGTCAGTTTCGAGCCACCCAGAGCCGCACCGGCGTAGAGCCCCTCGTTTTTCTGGGCAGCGTAAATGTCGGTGTTGTGCGCGCCGGCCGTACTGTTTTCCAGACCCGTGCCAATGCTGGCGAAGGAGGCGGAGGCGGAGGCATCAAACTTGAACTGGCTGTCCAGAATGGCCTGAATGCCGCGCTGGGACATGATGAACAGGATGGTTTCAGCGCTCTGGACGCCGACCTGTAATCCCAGCGACGCCGTGCTCAGGCGATAGAAAGCCGGATCGGACCAGGACCCGCGGGCATCGCGGCTGAGCAGCAGGCAGCGACCGCCGGAGCCGCCGATCCCGAATGACATGTTCAGCACGGACGGGCAGACCATGACGGCCTTCGCTTCCGCGAGGAGTTTCTGCGAGCGCGACTGGGGGGTGGTCCCCGCGAAGAGATCCTGAACAGCCAGTGTCGCGCGATCAACGATAAGCTGCTGCTGGCTGGCAGTGGTCTGGGGTGCGTCGGAGCAGGCCGACAGGGCAATGCAGCCCGAAGCGACGAGCGTGGTGGTACGCAGGAGACCGGACAGGGTCATGGAAGATACCTTCTGCAGTCATCGAAAAGATGTTTCCCGCACTATGCGCCAAATACGGCCAAATCACGAGTGCGGGGGGAGGGAGATGTCAGATTTCCACGTCAACGGCGGCTGAAAGAGCGTGTGCCACGCCGGGTGCGGCTGCAAGGATTGTCGCCCCGCCCGTCAGGCCGCCAGTCTGGAGGAAGGGCGAGACGGCCGCGCCGGACTCCGCGAGAATAGCCAGTGCGGCGGCCACATCCCAGAGCTGGATGACAATTTCCAGATAGCCGTCGGAGCGACCGCATGCCACATCCGCCAGAGCCAGCGCGCCGGACCCGCCAGAGCGCGGCATGGCACCCAGCGCCATGATGGCTGCGATCTTTTCGTTGAAAGTTTCGGCAGGAACGCGGGAGGACCAGCCCATTTCGATCATGGCCTCCTGCGTGTTGGTGATGGGAGACGCCTTGATGGACTTGCCGTTCAGGAACGCGCCCTTGCCTTTGCTGGCCGTGAAGACTTCACCCAGCGCCGGGGCTTCAATCACACCCGCAACAGGTTCGTCGCCTTCCAGAAGGCCGAGGGAGACACACCAGCGGTCCCGGCCACGGGCGTAGTTCGATGTGCCGTCGATCGGGTCCACGACCCAGCGGAAGCGGCCCTGGCGGGTGGCGCCGTTTTCTTCGCCCTGAAAACCGTCTTCGGGGAAAAGCTCCTGAATGCGGCGGCTGACGAGGGCTTCGACGGCGCCGTCCGCTTCGGTCAGATAGTCCTGCCGTCCCTTGAGAGTTCCGCTCGGGCCACCGGGGGCCGGGCGCAGGGAGAGGGCCAGCTGAGCTGCGTCGCGGACGACGCTGCGGGCGGCTTCTAGGCGGACGGCAATCGGATCAAAGGTCATGGAACAGTCCTATTCAGCGCGTCGTGCGGCGCGGAGGGATGAGGTGATGGCGGGGTCTTCAAGGCTCATGAGACGGCTGGCGGCTGTTGTCGCGAACAGATGCAGCAGCGTCCGCCTCCGGGCAGGAGCGAGTCTGTGGAGCGCGGGTTCGCGGATGATCGTGCATTCTGCCAGAACGCCGTCGCGCAGGGCAGGGGGGACGGCGCTGACGCTGACGACGATCAGACCCACGTCCGGGGGGATAAGCGCCACGGGAAAAGCATCATCCACAGCGAAAAACAGACGGTCGGACCAGTCGCGGTATTCGGGCCATTTCTGATCGGTCTGAAAATCACGCAGGCCGGACTTGATCTCGATGCAGGTCAGGGAGTGGTCGGGCAGAAGCGCCATCACGTCTGCGCGACGGCCTGCGGCGGGAAGGGAAAATTCATTGATGGCCGCCCAGTTCATCGTCCGGCACAGGCCGAGAACGGCGCGCCGGATGGCCAGTTGCGTTTCGGGCAGACCGCAGGTGATGTCTGCGGGAATTGCGGAAAGAGCCTCACTCATGGTTCCATCCTGCCCCGATCTGCGCTCTACGTCTGCCCCGGCAGATATTTTTTGAAGCTGTATTTTTGCGGAAGGAGTGCCTCATGCCATTTCTGCGGACGGATCACTGGCGATGCGCCATCGTTCATGCGCCTCTGGCGGAGCTTGTCGAAGCGGCCAGCCTGAACGGTTTTCCCATCACGACCCTGCCGGACATCGGAGACCATCGTTTTCTGGCGGACCCTTTCGGCCTGTGGCGGGATGGAAAGCTGCATGTCTTTGCCGAAGCCTTCGATTATCGGCATCCGAAAGGCACGATCGACGTTCTGATCTATGACGGTACGGGGCGGATGCTGTCGCGCGAGAGCGTTCTGGAAGAGCCCTGGCACCTGTCTTACCCATTCGTGTTCGAGCATGAGGGCGAGGTTTTTATGTTGCCCGAAGCAAGCGCTTCCGGGCGTCTCTCGCTCTATCGTACGAAGTCGTTCCCGCGGGAATGGGAGCGGGTCGAAGCGTTCGATTTCCCCGAAGCTGCGATCGACGCGACCCCTCTTCATTATGCCGGTCGCTGGTGGATGTTCTGGACTCCTGCGGGCAGCAAGGTCGAACGTCAGAGTCTGCTGAACATTTCCGTAGCCGATACGCTGACGGGGCCTTGGAAAAACCTCGGACTTTTCCTGAACGACCGTGCGGGAGCACGTCCGGCGGGGACGCCAGTCGTGGTGGATAGAAAGATCATCCTGCCGACGCAGGACTGTCAGGGCACCTATGGGCGGGGCATTCGGCTGCTGGAAATTGAGGGGCTAGAGCGTGAACTGCCGAAAGTCACGCCCGGGCTTACGGTTTCCATCCCAGCCACCCTGCGCCGACGCTTTCCGGACGGCATGCACACGCTCTCCGCAGCCGGGCAGGTGACGCTGATCGACGTCAAGAAAATCGGACTTGGCCCGAAACGGGATCTTCTGAATATGAAGCACCGGATTTTCGGCGCCTGAAGGATATGCCTAAAAGCCCGGAATGCGGTCCAGTACGGCGTTGCCGTTGCGGGTGAAAGCATCCGGGCCGAAGCGTTCCAGAACCCGCTTGCGGGAGCGTTCGCCCATTGCTGCCAGATCGGCGGGTCTGCCGATCAGGTCCGCCAGAGCGGCTGCGAGGGCCGGGGCATTGTCGAATGGAACGATGCGTCCCGTCTCTCTGTCGAGAATGCTTGATGGCAGCTCCCCGGCAGGAGTTGCGACAACCGGCAGTCCGCAGGTCATGGCTTCATGCCCTGCGACACACATCCCTTCCCAGTGCGACGACTGGACGTAGAGGTGCAGGGTTTTCAGGAAATCCAGAGGCTTTGACGTATAGCCCGGAAGGTCGATCGGCAGATTGCCGGCCGTGATACGGGCCTGAAGCGCGCCATGCAGAGGGCCGTCGCCTGCAATCTGAAGACGAAACGGTGGCAGGTCGGGGTGATCCTTCAACAGGGCCACAGCCTCGCAGAGGATGTCATAGGCCTTGACCGGATTCAGTCTTCCCAGTGAGCCGACGCGTACGATTTCGCCCTCTTTCCACGGTGTTGCGATGGGCGCATCCGGATCAGCGCGGAAAATGGGCCAGGCCACGAAATTATCGCTGAGGCCGAGCTCTTTTGCAGCGAACGTGATGACAGACTGGGAGTCTGCGACCCAGAGCGTGGTGTAGGGACGGCACAGCCGGAGAAGAAACGCATTCGCCTTCTTGAGGCGTCCGCAATGCTGCCAGTGGACCGTCGGAGTCTTGCGGCGCAGGGCGACGAGTTGTCCCAGAAGCGTGGCGCGGCTCAGCGACGTCCAGATCAGGTCAGGCTGAAACGCTTCCATCTCGTCGCGCAGCCAGCGATAGGCTGCAATATGGTCGCGCGTCGTACCTTCACGGACGCGGACGGGAATGCCTGCGGCTTCGAGCAACGGAATCGCGAGGCCGTCCTTGCGGGCCAGCGCGAAGACGGTCACCTCTCCGCCGCGTGCTTTCAGCACGGATACGATATCCGGAATGGGAAGCTGTGCGCCGCCACATTCGAGCGAATTGATGATGTAGGCGATTTTCATGGGGTCGTCTGGGCCAGAATCTGTTCAGCCAGCGTCAGGTCTGAGGGTTTGTCCACATCGACCGCTGCACGGCCGTCCGACAATGTCACCAGCCGGACATTGGCTCCGGTGAGTGTCTGGATGCGACGGCACAGGGCTGCGGAGTTGAGCGTGCGCGTCACGGCGCGCAGCAGCGTGCCGAGGCCCAGCGTCAGAGCCATCCGGAGCGGGCGCTTGCGGTTCTGCTGAAGGCGCTTCCACAGTTCGATGACGTTCCTGCCTTTAGGGGTGCCGATCAGGAACAGGTTGCAACCTGAAAAACTCATGTCCGACAGGTGGATGTAGGTGCGTTTCGTGCCGGGAACGTCGCGCTCAACCGTCGCGCGGAGTGCGACACCAGCCGCCAGATCGCAGCCCTGTGCCTTGGCGAGGAACTCCTGGATCCATTCCGGGCGCAGAAGCGCGTGATCGGCCGTCGTCACCAGACAGGGCGTGCCGATCTGCGCGATGGCTTCGGCCACGCTTTCGCTGGGGGAGGAGGCGGAGCGCAGGACCCTGGCATTGCCTGCGAGGTCCCTGATGCAATCCGGGTTTTCGATGCTGATCGTAACAGGGCCGAGGCCGGGTGTGCGGGCGATGGTGGCGAGCACGCGGGCCAGCATGGGCTGACCTGCGACGGGAAGAAGCGCCTTGTGGGAGACCTGCCCGAGTTTTGCGAGAACATCATTCTCGCCGTCCCGGGAGCCGGCGAGGACCAGAACCGGAAGGCTCATGCCGCGCGGTTACGGTCTGGTGTCGTGCGGGATGCGGCCGGACGGGCCCCGTCCGGGCGATCTTTCGGCGGCGAGCCGGTCAGGTCCATGACCCACGGATAGCGGTGTGCTTCTTCAATGTCGTAGCCGAGATTGAACACATGCTTGCTGCGGGGGCGGTCGCGCGCTTCACGGTAGAAGCTGCTGAACAGACGGTCAGGCACATAGTTCGTGATGCCGTAATTGCCGTCTTCGTCGTGGAAATGATGCAGGACGTGCAGCTGCTTGATGTCCGCTACCCATTTCCAGCGCGGCTTGTAGGCCAGATGCTGGATGCAGTGGAAGAATTCATAGATGCAGGTCATGATCAGCGCGGTCGAAAGAGCGCAGAACGCACCGCTCCACCCTGCGATCAGACCACCGATCGGCATCGTGATGATGGCCATCGTCGGCACTGTGTTCAGCGGGGAGCCGAACAGAACGTCCAGAAGATGCGGGTCCTGATGATGGTCGAAATGGATGCGCTTCCACAGGGAGGCGGTCCAGTGGTTGCGATAGAGCCAGCGTCCGTGAAGGATGAAACGGTGGATCGCATACCAGGCCAGCGGGTAGACCACGATCACGACGGGGACGGGGATGAGCGTCATCCACAGACTGGTCGAGAAATGTATGGCCGCCCAGGCAGCGCCCGCGATCAGGGCGAAATAGAGCAGGATTGTCGGATAGGTCAGATAGGCGAACCAGAGCTGGGAGAGGTTCATCTTCCCCAGATCAAAGCTGCGGCCAGTCCGGATGGCGGACATGTTACGCCACGGTGCAGTGAAAGTGCTCATCGTTCCTCCATCCGCAGGATCCAGGTCAAACCCAGAAGGGCGCCAAGCAGCGGCCCGACGCTGACAGCCAGCGGTGCTGGCAGCGTGCCTGCGTTTCCAAGTGCGGAAATCATTCCCTGCAGGATGACGAAGCCCATTCCGGCGCCAAGAACATACACCGGAAGCGGATTTCGAAGTCCTGCCCGAGGAGGGATATAGATCACCGGCAGCGTCAATAGAAGCATTACTGCAATTTCAAGCGGTAAAATCATGCCACCAAAGAGGGCCATACGGTATGTGGCCCGTGGCAGACTTGCAGGGGCGCCCCTGTGCAGAATGGCGCTGATCTGACCCGGGGTGACGAAAGCCCCGTTCTGGGACAGCGTCATGATGGTGGACGGGGTGGCGGGAATGATGAAGGTGCTGTCGCCTCTTGTGACATTCACGAACGACTTGTCTTCGGAAAGGGAAAGATCCTGGGCCCCATCCGGGTGCCACCGGCCCTGTGTGTAGGTCAGGGTATTCGTATGTTCGGTTCCGGTCAGTAGTCCTGTGGCATCACGGTGATAGATCGTCACATCCCGCAGGAAATATCCGCCCTGGGCGATCTGTCCGATCCGCACCAGCGTTGGCCCTGCGCGAAACCACAAAATGTCGTCTTCAGGCTGTCCGTCCTGCCCGGCCAGAGGGTCTGTCCTGTTCCACCATGTGGTGAGGGCATTTTCACAGGCGGGGACCAGCCAGTACTGGGCGCAGGTTCCGCAGAGACCGACAATCAGGACGGCGGGCAGCAGCAGCCGATACAGCGCGGCTGTCGACAGTCCGGCCGCACGCAGGGCCGAGATTTCGCTCGACAGCGTCATCTGTGTGAGGAGAAAGAGCGCGCCGACCATGAAGGCCAAAGGCAGGATGTCGATACTCAGTGCCGGCAGATGCAGAAAGGCGAATGTCAGGATTCCGCGGATACCGAGATGCCGGTTCAGGATCGGCGTCGTCTTCTCCATAAGGGCCAGGATTTCCAGCAGGGAGACGAGCACGACACCGCACAGCACGAACCGGCCCAGCAGGGCCCTGTTGAGCGCCCTAATCAGCACAAAGCGCGGCATGGAAGGCTGGGAGTCGCTCATGCTACAGCCCGTTTCAGCAGGCGACGGCGCCAGGAACCGCGGGACCGACGCAGCAGGGCCGCGAGACAGCCCAGACAGAACAGTGCTTCAGGCACCCAGATTGCCAGCCAGATCGGCAGACGGCCCGTTGAGGCGAGGCTGTGACCGAACATCAGGGTCTGGTCAAACCCGATCAGGATGACGGCAACTGCGATCAGACCCCAGACGGATTTGCGCCGTCGTGCGCTGATGGCCAGCGCGACCGCCAGTGGAGGAATGAAGGGAATGGCGATGGCGCGGGCCATGCGGAAGTCCATTTCAGCCCGGAGCGTACGGTATTCGATACCCGGCAGGCCGTAGCGCAGATCATGGGCCAGTTCGAGCAGGGTTAGTTCACGTTCGTCCGCTCCGCGTGATCGGAAAGCGGTTTCCTTGTCTGGCCGGTCGATGACGCGGACAACATGCTCGAAATGCGTGACCGTCGGCTTGTGGGGATGGGTGGCCTGAAACGGATCGTCCACGATTTCTCCGTTCCACAGGTCGAGGCGCGTGCTACGCGTCTTTTCCGAAATGGTCAGCGCGCCGGTCTGTGCCGTGATGATGTGGGCGACGCCACTGGCACTGACTTCGCGGATAAAGACCCGTCTGAGTCGGGTGCCCGCATGGCTGACACTGTCCGCGGTCATAACGGCCTTGCTGGAGGTGGAGGCGAACATTCCGGCCTGAAGATGGGGCGCCCAGCCGGTATGTTCCGCGAAATAGAAGCCCGCGCGATAGTCATACCGGGCAACGGGCTGGATATAGCCGTACAGGAACACGCTTGCCGCCCCAATAAGCAGGCCGACGATCATGAAGGGACGGCTGATCCGCATGAGCGAGACGCGACCGGCCTGCAGGGCGTCGATTTCGTTGTTGTCGCTCATGCCGCGAACGGTGAGGAACACTGCGATGCACAGCGCCGCAGGCAGGGCGATGCCAAAATAATGAGGCAGCAGATCGGTCAGAAGCGCAATGCAGGTCGCAAGTGAACTGCCTGCAGAGGCGAGATAATCGAAAAGCGACAGCAGGCGCTCGAGAAGCAGGGCGACCAGCATCGCCAGAAGCGCGATCGCAAACGGCGGCGCCATCTGTGTCAACAGATAGCGGTCCAGAATATGGGCCCGCTGTTTCACGTGTCTGTCCTTCCTGCCTGTTTCCGCCCGGAGCGTTCTTGCCTGGACCGTTTCCAAGAGGACCGTTCGCTGACCGAACCATCCAGCCGGTGACGGGCCAGATCAATGTGCCAGCCCCCTTCATATGGGTGGATTGTCAGATGATTCCAGCAGGCCTGCCGGTGAGGGCGTTCATCCGTAAGGGAGGCCGAGGCCACGCCCAGCAGGGGAATGTCCGTTCCGGCGATATGGGTCAGCGTCGCATCATGGGAATGACCATGCAGGACGATCTCCGCTCCGGTCCGCCGCAGGAGGGCGGCAACCTCACGATGGTCCAGCAGGGATTTGCGCCAGGGGACGAGGCCGCGCTTCGGCGGATGGTGGATCATCACGACCCGGCACAGTCCCTCCTGTCCAAGGTGCTCCAGCAGGGCTTCGAGGCGCTCCCGCTGCCTGCGGCCGACGCGGCCATACGCCATGAAGGGCGCTGTGGGTATGCCGGAATTGACACCGACAATCGCAATGCCGTTCTGGATGCGCACATACGGATATTGCCGCGCGGACCAGTGTTCCCACTGGCTCAGCCCCGCGGAAGCTGGTTGCCGGACCATGCAGTCATGATTGCCGGGGATCACGAGGGCCGGAGCGGGCAGCGCTTCCAGCCAGCGGGCGGCCTCGGCAAATTCGTCCGGCGTCCCGAAATTGGTCAGATCCCCGCTCACGAGGATCGTATCCACGCCGGTGTGTCCGATATCCTTCACTAGGGCCGCGCAGGTCTGCGCAAGATGGACGTACTGGCGGTGTTTCTTCCAGGACAGGAGGCTCAGGGCGCGCTTGTTGAGCGCAGCGCGCCAGTGAACGGCCGGCGGGGGCAAATGCGGGTCTGAAATATGGGCCAATGTGACATGAGGCGTTGTGACAGGGGACGTGTGCCGCGATGCGAGGGGATCTGCGGGCAGGTCAGGGGTCATGATCAGAAAGAGGCCTTGTCAGTATCCACGCCATGAACCGGCGCCCGGGACTGCCGGAATGTGCCGTTCTGGCAGTTCCATCATAGCCGTGCTAGACCCGCCCGCATAGCCGAACGCCATATGAAGATTGCCTCCCCAGTGCGCATAGCCTTGATCCATAATGCCCGTAGCCGGAAAAACCGCCGGAACGGTTCCAGTTTTGCTGTCGAGGCCCAAGCCCTTCTGGGGAAGGATTTCGTTCCCTCCGACAGCCGGGAAGGGACCACTGACCATGTCCGCCAGCTTTGCGAGCGGGGGATCGACACCATCATTATTGATGGCGGAGACGGGACGGTCAGCACAGCTCTGACCGCTATTGCGCGCGCTTATCCCGCAGACCGCCTGCCAGATATCGTGGTTCTGGCGTCTGGTAACACGAATCTGATTGCCAGCGACGTGGGGTTTGGTCTGCGTGGCATGGACGCAATCCGCCGCCTGAAGGCAGGCGCTCTGCGCTCCAGCATCCGCACGCCCGTTCGCCTTTCCTGGCCCGGAACCGACCGCATGCCCGTACTTGGGCTTTTCGGGGGATGTGCCGGATTTGCGCGGGCCGTCCGCATCGCCCATTCGCCAACGGTGCTGCGTTTTGCACCGCATGATCTGGCCGTAGGGATCACCCTTCTGACCACGTTCGTCAGTCTCATGTTCCGAAAAAGCCGCGAAGCCTGGCTCCGGGGAGATCCGCTGCGGATCGAAACAGGCGGACATGTCTATGACGGGCAGAGCTTCATGTTTCTGGTGACGGGGCTGTCGTGCCTGTCACGCGGGATCTGGCCGTTCTGGGATGCCGAACCCAATGTGGAGGGGCTTCGGTATCTGGATGTCGGCGCACAGCCTGACAGTCTTTTGCGGGCCACATGGGCGCTTTTGTGCGGTCGCGCGCCACGCTGGCTGCGTCGTCACCCCGATTATGTCAGTGGTCGTACTGACGATATGACCCTGGTGACGGAAAGCGATTTCGTACTCGACGGAGAGGTTTTCAGTGCCGCGCCGGATGGCGTATTGAGACTGGAGCGTGCGCCCAGCTTCCGGTTCCTTCATGCCTGATGCGCTCGAACGGCGCCTGATCGCTGAACTGACCACTCCTGTCGATCCGGGTGTCAGCGCCTTCGCTGATGCTTTAGCCCGTGCCTGCCCCGAACTGCCTCTTGGCGTGCTGTTTTACGGCTCGCTTCTGCGCAAGGCCGATCCGGATGGCATCCTTGACTTCTATATTGTCACCGAAAATGCAGAAGGATTTTCAGGCGGCCTGATCGCCCGGACCGGAAACCTCGTGCTGCCGCCCAATGTGCGGTATTCGGAATTCCGGTATCAGGACCGCGTTCTGCGTGCAAAGATCGCAGTGCTCTCCCGTGAGCAGTTTGCTGCCCGCACCAGTCTTGGAGCCTTGGACACGACGATCTGGGCCCGTTTCTGTCAGCCGGTCCGGCTGGTCTGGGTGCGCGGACCGGAAAGTGCGGACAGTCTTCTCACCCTGATTGCGGGATGTGTGACGACGGCGTCATGCTGGGCTGCCCTGTTGGGGGCGCCTTCCATGACGGCGCTGGAGTTCTGGAAAACCCTGTTCGCCCATACGTATGCGTCCGAACTTCGGGTTGAGAAAAAAGGGCGCGGCAACAGCATTCTGGAAGGACAGGAGGCGCGTTATGCGGCCCTGCTGCCGCTGGGATGGGCAAGGGGAGGGCTTCAGTTCTCCGCTCATGGCGATGCCCTTGAGCCTGTTCTGAGTGTGGCCCTGCGCCGAAAAGCCGCCCGCCGCTGGGCGCTGGTACAGACATCCGGTCGTCCGCGGAACGTCGCCAGACTGCTGAAAGCAGCTTTCACCTTTGAAAACGGCGCGTCTTATCTAGCATGGAAAATACAGCGCCATACCGGTTTCGACATGCAGTTGTCGCCCTTTGAAAGCCGACATCCGCTTGTGATGCTGCCACGGCTTTTGTGGCGTGCGCGAAAACTGTTGGACCGTTCAAAAACATAAAAAAGGGGGATCCGTTGGATCCCCCTTTTTTATGGATTACAGCCCGAAATGTCTGGCGACTTCGCCGAAGACAACAACCGCGCGGTCGATTTCCTCAGGCGAATGGGCGGCCATGACCGAACAGCGCAGCAGGGGCCGGTTGTCAGGCGTTGCCGGCGGCAGTGAGAGGTTCACATAGACGCCGTTTTCCAGCAGCGCGTTCCAGAAGGCGACGGCCTGATCCACGGTTTCGAGCGTCACTGCGACGACTGGCGAAACATGCTCGCCGGTCTTGAGGCCGGCTTTCTGAAGCCCGGCATGCAGACGCGCCGCATTGTCCTGCAGCTTCGTCCGCAGTTCCGGACGCTCGTGCATGTCCTCGAGTGCTGCCATGGTGGCGGCAATGATCTCGGGGGGAAGAGACGCCGTGAACATGTAAGGCCGTGAGCACAGACGCATCAGGTCCACGCCATCGTGGTTTGTGACGCAGTAGCCGCCGACGGTGCCAAGCGACTTGGAGAAGGTGCCGACCACGAAGTCGATTCCGTCCTCGCAGCCTTGAACTTCCGCAACGCCACGGCCATTCGCGCCCATGACGCCGAACGAATGGGCTTCGTCAGCCATCAGATAGGCGCCGTGGCGCGTCTTGATGTCGACGAATTTATCCAGCGGGGCGACATTGCCCGTCATGGAATAGATGCCCTCGGCGACGATCAGCTTCGCGCCCGGATGATCCTTCAGGCGCGCCAGACGCTTCTCCAGATCGATCGGGTCGTTGTGGCGGAAGCGGATGACCTGTGCGCCCGACAGTTTTGCGCCGTCATAGATGCTGGCATGGCTGTCCGCATCGAGCAGCAGGATGTCGTCCTTGTTCACAAGCGCCGAAATCGTGCCGAGATTGGCCTGATATCCGGTGGAGAACACCATGCAGTGCTTGCGACAGAAGAATTCGGCCAGGCGGGCTTCCAGCTTGCGATGTAGTCCAAAAGTGCCGTTTGCGATGCGCGAGCCCGTCGTGCCGACGCCCATCGTCTCCGCCGTTTCCACGGCGGCTTCGATGGCTTTTTTCGACTGGCTGAGACCAAGATAGTTGTTGGTCCCGAACAGGAGCGTTTCGCGGCCTTCGATGATGCCGACGCTGGCGGAAACCGGCCGCTCGATCACGACTTCGAACGGATTGCGCGGTGACGTCGCCGTCAGGGCGCCATAAGCTTCCCGCAGTCCCGCATGTTTGGCGAAAATATCGATCACGCCTGGGCGACTTTCAGCGCATGCAGGCAGCCGGCCAGATCATTGATGGTGCGGATATCAGCCAGTTTGTCGAGAGGGACGGAGACGTCGATTTCGTCTTCGATTTCCATAACGAAATTCATGACGGCCAGGCTGTCAAAGGCAAGATCTTCGACAATCTTGCTGTTGCCATCAATGTCCCGGGGAACTTTCGGGTTGGCAAGCAGTTTCTCAATGATCATTGCGGAAATGTCGGTGACGCTGTCAGTCATGGACTTCAACTCTCGATGTCTGTGCAATCTTGGGCAAGCCTTATGCTCCAAACCCGTCCCATTCGCCAGCCCTCTGTCTTTTTAGGCAGTCTGGCAATCGGGAACGGACAGGATTCAGGCGGCCGAAGACGTGGTTTCGGGCTGCTGGTCAAACTGCCCGGAGAGCAGCATGGTCTTGGCCCTGGCACGGGTCAGCTTGCCGGAGGATGTCTGGGGCAGCGTACGGGGCGGAACGAGGATGACGTCGACATCCACCCCGTGCTGCCGACGGAACAGACTCGTAACCTCGTCACGAAGCTGGTTGCGGCTCGCATCCTCGCTCGCGCGACACTGGACGAGGGCTACGATTTTTTCGCCTTCCTCGCCATCCACTGAGAACACGGCCACGTCACGCGAACGCAGGGTCGGAATTTCGCTTTCGGCGGACCATTCCAGATCCTGCGGCCAGATATTGCGGCCATTGATGATGATCAGGTCCTTGGCGCGTCCTGTCACGACGATCTGACCGTTGAGGTGATAGCCAAGGTCGCCGGTATTCAGCCAGCCATCTGCATCGAGAACTTCTCCGGTCTCGTCAGGGCGGCGGAAATAACCGCACATCAGGCTTGGTCCACGGACATAGACGGTTCCGACCTGGCGGTCCGCCAGATCATGGCCTGCTGCATTCCGGACCTCGATCTGGTGATCGGGCAGAGCTGCACCACACAGTACAAACGTCCGCAGCGGGTGGGACGGGTCGTTGGAAGGCTCGGCAATGCCATCCTTCTCGAGACGGCGCAGATCAATGGTATCGGTCTGGATGCCGGTGTCGAGCGGTGCGAAGCTGATGGCGAGGGTCGCTTCCGCCATGCCGTAACTTGCAACAAAAGCGCTGGCCCGAAACCCGTTGGACGCAAAACGCTCTGCAAAGCCCTCAAGGATATGATGGCGGATCATGTCGCCGCCGATGCCGGCGATGCGCCAGCACGACAGGTCCAGATCGGCCTGACCGCTGCGGCGGGAGCAGAGTTCGTAGCCAAAAGACGGGCTGTAGGCGATCGTCCCGCGATTGCGCGAGATCAGGTCCAGCCAGACATGTGGACGGCGGGCGAACTCACGGGTCGGCAGCAGGTCCACGGAAAGCTGGCAGGTCAGGGGCGTCAGGAAGAAGCCGACAAGACCCATGTCGTGATAGAGCGGCAGCCACGAGACGCAGCGGTCATCACGCGGGTCTTCGGCCGGATGAACGTGAAGGCCGTCCCGGGCAATGGCGCGGGCGTTGGCCATTCCGGCCGCCTGCGTGACCGAAACACCCATCGGAAAGCGCGTGCTCCCCGAGGAGAACTGGAGATAGGACAGGGCCGTCGGAGAGATTTCCGGCAGTTCGACGCGGGCCTCGGCATGTCGGTTAAGATCGGCAGGAGAGCCGCCGAACACCAGATCCAGCCCCTCCACGATGTCGCCGGTCCAGCTTCCGATCACATCGGGCACCACGACGGCACGGGCCGCAGCGCTCTGGATCATGCCACGCAGGGTCGCCACATAGCCGTCCTTGCCGCCAAAGGCGACAGGGAGGGGAAGTGGCGCCGGAACGAGGCCGGCATACTGGCAGCCAAAGAAAATCCGGGCGAAATCGCCGTCGCTTTCCGCAACGATCGCAACACGGTCGCCGGGCGTGAGGCCAAGACCCAGCAGACGACAGGCCATGGAGCGCGCCTGGTCGCGAAGCACACGGTAAGGCAGAGCTTCGAGAAGCTGCCCCCGGCCGGAATAGATGTTGAATCCGCTCTCACCCTGCGCCGCGTAGTCGAGTGCGGCTGCAAAGCTGGGGAAATCTCCGTAACGTCGTTCCAGACCGGATCGGCTGGGCGTCGGGACGGGATTGGCGGTTGGGTTCTGGTTGGCCTCGGTCAAACCTGGACTAGCTCCGTTTGGATCACCTGACATCAGGCAGCCCTTTTCAGAAAATCGACGATTGCGTCCGCCGCAGCGGGAGCAGTGGGTTCATCACCCAGTGTTTCGAATGTCTCTAATACATATTGGCGCTGAGCCTCAAGAAAACGAGGATGCGTTTCGAAGGCATTCTCGATCTTGTCGCCCAGATCCAACACATTTTCTGTCACCGGCCCCAGCGTCCAGAACTGATAATCCGGGTCTCCGTGCCATTTTACGTGGTGGGCATTGAGAAACAGACAAGGACGTGGGCGGATCATGAATTCGGCCACCTGACTGCTGACATCCCCCAGATAGAGGTCTGCCCCCATCGTATAGGTCATGTCGATGCTCCGGTGGCTTCCGGGGTCGATCAGCATGTGCGGGAGATGCCCATACTGACGCTGCAATGCCTCGCCTTCCTCGCGACGGTTGTCGAAAAGACGGAAATGAGGCGCGAAAACAAGGTTATAGCGGTCCTGTCCGGCAAAGAACTTCAGAATCTGATGTCCTATTCCGGGCCAGGAAGACAGACGGCGTACGAAATGCGGATTATACAGGACTGTGGGCCGGTTGTTATTAAAAAGCTTCGGCCGCTTTGCATCCATGCGCCGCACGAGATCAAACTTGGCATAGGTGCCGCGATGATAGGCGCCGGGACGGATGATCCCTTTTTCCAGCATGCGCTGTTCTACCTTGCGTCCGGGGACCAGAAGGAAATCGAATTTGCCAAGATGGCTGGCAAATCCGATGGCCCGATCTCCGGCCCCATGTCCCGTCCAGATCATCTTCGGACGTCGTACTCCCATACGGCGAAGTTGCAGGGATGTTGCTTCCGGCACGATGATGGCATCGAACCCCCGGAAATAATGCCGGGATGCGAACAGGCCGATCAGCCGGTCCACCACCCGCAGGCCATGCTTTTCGATGCGACGGCGGAGTTTCTGGGAGATGGGCAGCAGATCGAACTGGACGCGCGCCTCAGGATAGAGGGTTGCGAGGGAGCGGGCCAGTTCGAGATGGCTGACGGTCAGGCAGGACACATGGACCGCCACGTCTGGATGGCGCGCAGAAATCTCCAGAGCAACGGGCAGGGCGTGCAGGGTCTGGTGGCGCTGGCCGATGAGGGGGAAGGCCACCTTCATGCTGCAAGCCCATCGGGGCTGCGGGCCGCGCGGATCACGAGGACCAGTTGAATCGTGATCAGTAATGTCACGCCGCAGAACGTCGCCGGCCCCACGCCACTCAGCCCGTACTGGCGGACCATCATGACGAGTGCCGGGAGAAAGAACAGGCATTCGAGAATGCGTGCGCCGATCGCGGCGCCAGAGCGATTTGTCGTAAACAGAAGCGGTTCCAGTGGCAGGCCCCAGACAGTCACGACTTCGGCGGCGAGCAGCCACAGCGTGACGGGAAGGGCTTCCGTTGCTCCGGTGTGTCCGATGTAAAGCTGAAGCAGCGGGCGTCCTGCGAACAGTGTCAGCAGGAGCAGGGCCGTCCCGATCCCCCCGGCCATCAGGGCGATCTGTCCCGTCATGCGATACAGGCGGTTCATGGCCCGATCACGCCATAGCCGGGCCATTTCCGGATAAACGGTCGTCTGGATCAGCGTGGCGGGTTTTGCGATTCCCGCGGCGATCTGGCTTGCAATCCGGTAATAACCTGCGCTGGTCGGACCAACGAATGCGCCGACCACGAGCGTGCCGATATGTCCGAAGGCAAGGGCAAGCGTGGAGTTGAGGTTCGTGTTCAGCGCAAAACGCCAGATCCCGGGATAGGTGCGAAAAAACTGTCCGCTCAGGAGTTCGAGGATAATGCCGCGCATTTCCTGAAAAAGTCCGCGAATCAGGTCGCGGCGATACATTTCCCGGGCCGCCATGAAGAAGATCGTGCCCCAGGCGGCGGCTTCGGCGGCAACCCAGACGCTGGCGAGTGCTGTCACCGAAGCCCAGCCCAGAGCCATCGAGGCCGTTCCGATGACCCGGACGATGGTGGCGACGGTTCCCTGAACGGCCAGCAGATCGTAGCGGTCGAACACCCGCAGCAGGCCGGTCGCGGTCGCGGACGCCATAAAGAGAATGGAAACGCAGTAGACGACGCCGATGATATGGATCTGGGGTGGCCATCCCAGAAATTTCATGGCCAGAAGACTGATGAGAACGCCGCCACCAAAGCCCAGAAGTCCTCCCGAAGTGTCCAGAAGAAGGCTGAAGGAGACGATTTTCTGGAAACTGCTACGGTCCCCCTGCGTCAGGGGTTTCAGACCGTAATGCAGAACGGTCTGCCAGGACTGGAAGTCAACGATATCACCCATCGTCCGCGCGAAGGCATACATCATCGCAACGAGCCCGAAGCCGTAGCTGCCCAGCAGATGGGTCGCAAGCCAGATGTGAAGAAGGCTCAACGGAGCGTTCACGGCGCGCCCCCCCAGAAGGACGCCCAGATTGCTCATGACACGCTGGATACCGCCGGGTCTCGCTGCCTGGGAAGACGATGAGTCGTCTGACATCAATTTATGGAAACTTTCGTGACAGTCTTGTCGTTAACGCCGGTCTGGAACAGAAATAGGCGTTTCCCCGGAAATCTGAACTCACTTTTTGTGACGGAAAATTGCGTTCGTATACGGACAAGAGCGTCTTGTTGCGCAGAATCTCCGTTCTGAAAAGAGGGGCGAGAACGTTGCTTCGTGCGACGGGAGTGCCATAAAGGGGCATTACATCCTTGCGGACGGCCCCATGCACATATTTTCTCAGGACGACGCATCCGCCAGGGCGGGGGCATGGCTGACCGTAAGCCTGAAAGCCATTGCCAATAATTACGGTCTCGTTGCCAGGCTAGGCGCGGGGGCTGAATGTGCCGCGGTGGTCAAGGCGGATGCCTATGGACTGGGAGCGGCGCAGGTTGCGCAGGCCCTGGCCGAGCGGGGTGCCGGAACATTCTTTGTCGCGCATCTTGATGAAGGCATTGCGCTACGGGCTGTACTGCCCCAGGCACGGATTTTCGTGCTGCATGGCTTCATGCCGGGTTGTGAGGGCAGTATGGCGGCTCACGGCCTCATCCCCGTTCTGAACAGTCTCGATCAGGTACGGAGCTGGAAACGGTTCTGCGAGCAGGCGGGGCAGGCTTTTCCGGCGGCGCTCCAGTTCGATAGCGGGATGTCGCGCTTCGGTCTGAGTATTGAGGATCTGGCGGAACGCGCCCTCTTCAACGGGCTGAACCTGCAACTCGTCATGAGCCATCTGGCCTGTGCGGATATGCCTGACAGCTCGGCCAACGAGATGCAGCGACAGCGTTTTGTGACGATGGCAGCGGCTTTTCCCGGTGTTCCCCGCTCTCTGGCGGCATCATCGGGAATTTTTCTTGGTCCGGACTATCATTTTGAACTGATCCGGCCCGGCGCGGCCCTTTATGGAATTGCGCCTTCCGAAGGACGTCGTGTTCTCGCGTCAGTCGTTTCGCTCGATGCACGGATTGCACAGATCCGGACGATACAGGCCGGAGACCGGGTGGGATATGGCCTGAGCTGGACGGCCCCGAAAGCCACGCGGATTGCCACGCTCGGCCTTGGATATGCAGACGGGTTTTTCCGTGCTCAGGCCGGTCAGGCAAGTGTCTGGTATGGCCGAACGCGGCTCCCGGTTATCGGGCGTGTCTCAATGGACAGCATTTCCGTGGATATGACCGAAGCGCCTGCCGACCTGAAAGCGGGAGATGTGCTTTCCGTTCTCGGCCCGCAGCAGGATGTGGATGCGCTGGCACGGTCCGCAGGGACGATCGGATACGAAGTCCTGACCGCGCTCGGAAGCCGCTTTCATCGTGTTTACGTGCCGGCGGGCTGACCTGTCTCAGACCGATTTGCGGATCGAGATGGAGACAGTCCGGCCCAGCGGGTCCAGAAAAGCGGGTTCATAGCCCGCCGGTGTCACGCCAAGGCCGTTGCGGGCGCGGATGCGGCTGTTGAAAAGGTTGCTGACCGACACCATGACCCGGAAATTCCTGGCCCAGCTGCGCTTCTGCCAGCGCGGAATTTCCCCCAGATCGGCAAAGGCTGTCGTATCCACCGTGGCCAGATCGCTGAAGAACAGGCTGCTGGCATGGGTGCTGGCGAGCGTTGACGTTGCGGACTGCCATTTGGTCACGAGGCGGAAGCCGAACCCGTTTTTGAAGACACCACCCTGAAGCTCGACTTCATGCCGTGGCTGGCCCCCTGTTCCGCCGATTGTCCCGCCATTGAGCAGGTCGATGGGAGGTAGCCCCCCGCGGAGCTGCACGGTGTCCTTGAGGCGCCAGACCTGCGTCAGAACAATATAATACCGTCCTCCCGCAGCATGTTTCCCGCCTTTTCCTTCCGGCTTTTTTCCAAGCGGTCTGGAAAACGAGAATGTCGCGTTCCACTCATTGCGCTTCTCCATCAGCGCATTGACCGGACGGATATCGACAACGTCGAGAATTCCGTCCGAATTGCGCTGGTAACGGTCCGGGAAAGCGTCTTCGATGGCGGCGGTCGCGGTGGGCAGGCTCATGACCGGGTTGTGGTTCCGGTCCCGAACGTAGTTCACATGCAGACGGGCGCCGTCGAGAAAGCTCGGGGAAATGATCGTCCCGATACTGATTTCATGCCGGTCTGCGGCCTGAAGATTTCGGTTGCCGCCTGAAATCGTCGTCACCTGAACCGACCGTCCGGTGACGTAATCATAGGTCGTGACGTTGGGCGTCTCGATCTGGGGGGCAATAAGGTCGGTGGCGCCGGGGGCCTCGGTGCGGTCGGTGACGGAGAACGGGAACTGGACCCACGGCGCAGGCTCCCACGTCACGCCGCCGCCGATCGTTCCCAGCGTTCCGAAATGGGACACCTGGCTGATGGCACCATTGATGTTCGCATCGAGCTTGCCCAGAAACGACAGGACATGCTTGCGCGCATTGGCAATGGGAATATCGCCGTCGATCTGAAGCGTGCCGACGTCGCGGCTGATATGGGTGCGTTGCTGCTTGCCCTGACTGAGCGAGGTGGCGTTCTGTTCCGTCAGGGTGCCGGTCGGCGCGATGCTGGTGGAGACATCACCTGCGGGCAGGGAAAAGAGCGAGCCCGACAGCAGGCCCGTGACTTCGCCGCTCGTGCCGGTAGTGTGGCCGCGATTGACCAGACGGCTGTTCAGCCAGTTGCGGTCCACTTCAGAGAACGGATCGAAGCTGCCGAGGCCGCTGGTCAGGGCTGTCTGGGCGGCGCTCAGGTCAAGGCCGGTCTGGCTGTTGGTGGACGTGGTGGAGCGGTCGAAACTCCCGGTGCTGTTCCATTTCCAGTCCCCGACATCGCCGTTGAAATTCAACCCGGCATGAACGGTGTCCGTATGCGCCGTGTGTTGCAGGGCGGGAACGGTGGTGTAGTTCCGGTAGAGCAGCGTGTCCTGGGAAAACGGCGAATAAAGGCTGTCAGCCGGAAGGGTGAGGATGCCACGTGCCGGTCCCTGAAGGCTTTCGGAATTGCTGTGGGTGTAGCTGGCATTGAATGACGCCGAAACGGTCTTGAAGATCTGGTCGGCATAGACGCCGTTCAGGCTCAGTTCATGCGTTCGGGGCTGCAGGCTGTAATCCGAGGCGTTCGAACTGACATGCGGCGCATTGGCATAGGCCGTGAAATTCTGAAGCGTCGGAACCTGCCCTGCCGCCAGTGACGGTACGCCTGCGGATGTGACGCTCTGTCCGACCAGCGCATCCAGAGTCGGATCGAGGCTGCCGCCACTGACGGACGTGACATTGCCAGCGTTGGAATACAGGCCGCTTGCGGACGGGGGCGTGACACCGCGATCACTGTCGAGCAGACGGGCCTGCGCCTCATAACGCGCGCTCAGATTGATCCGCTGTTCGCCTGAGAGTTTCGTAAAACTCGCGCCCAGAACCCCATCGTCTCCCCCACCATCGGTGGAAGTGCTGCCATAGGCACGCATCCGGACAGCGCGGAAATTCTTCACGGTAATGATGTTCACCACGCGCTCATCAGCCGGATAGCCGTAACGCAGGGCTTCTTCCTCGGTGAAGATCTCGATACGGGCAATGGCTTCGAAGGGCAGGTCGTTGACTTCCTGCATTCCCGAAATGCGCTTGCCGTTGAGCAGCACAACCGGCGTATTCCCGGTAGCGCCCCGGCCCGAACGGGTTTCGGGGGCAATGGCCGTCAGGAGATCGGCTGCGGTATCGACGCCATAGGAACGGATCTCATCGGACTGGATCTGCATGATCGCCTTGGCATCCCCCAGAACGGCTCCGGCGGGTTTGTGGCCCTTGACGACGATCTTTTCGTCTCCGTTCACGGAGGTCGTGGATGTCGTAACGCTTGTGCCGCTGCTCTGTGCTGCGGGCGGTGTCGCAGTGGAAGCAGGCGTGGTCTGTGCGAATGCGGAGGCGCTGCACATCAGCCCCCCGATACCCCAGACAATCCTGAGAACCGGACAGAGCAGCGGGCGGCTCACAGACGGAAGAATGCCGATTTTCAGGTCATGGTCTGGCATGCGCTCTTCTGCCTGCTCCTGCATTGTCGTGCGGGCCTGAACGTCCACATCAGATGCAGAATGTCACGAATCCGTAAGGATTTCGTAACAGCGGAAGGCCATTTGAAGCCGCTTCTGACGGATTTGCCTCCGCATGTCGAGCCTAAAGGGCGGTTCAGCCCGCCACCATGTTCCGGCTTCGTATCATGTTCCGGCGCGTTTCCTCGTCCAGAATGTCGCGGATCCGGCGCGTCAGTTCGGTCGCATCGGTATATTTTCGGCCATAGGTCAGATTGAACGTATGGTCGAAATCATCCGGGTTGAGCCCGGCATTGTGCTGGCTGATGGTCTCGATCTTGTCGAACGCCTTGGCCAGCCGTGCTTCCGGGGAAGCCGCGTTTTCATACTCGTCCCACAGTGCAAGAAACTCCTCCTGAAGGTCATCAGGCAGGGGAGCCATGATCGTCAGCAGGTCTTCGCGCTCCTGCGCCGCTTTATTGGCGGACGCATGAGCGGATATTGCGGGGACGTCGCCATGAATGGCTTCGCCGAGATCATGAAGGATGCAGATTTTCAGAAGCTTCAGAAGGTCGATGCCTTCAAGCTGGTCGGCAAAAGTCATGACCAGAAGACAGAGGGCCCAGGTATGTTCCGCCGTGCTTTCGGTCTGCCCACCATGGGTATAGGTCCGTCTGAGGATATCCTTCAGCCGGGATGCTTCCCGAAGAAAATCGAGGCGCTTTTCAAGATCGCCTTTCGTCATGAAGCAAAGTCCAGTCTGTGGTGAGCGCCTTATCGGACAAGCGCGTACAGGATTTCATACCCCACAAAGGAAGCAACGGCCAGCAGCACGAGCAGGATGATGAAGCCGGGCCCCTGCTGGAGGGATCTGAAGATTTTGACCATCAATCCAGCCATGAGACACGCTCCCTGAAAGCAGTGCAGTCCGCGAGGCCAGTCAACAGCCTCTCTGCTCCTGAAGAATTACGACATTTCTGCTCTTTCGTCTGCGGGAATATTCCTCCACGATCCGGGATTGTCATTTTCCGTTACCGTGCTGTCCTTGAGAACGCCATATTTCGCCGGGCATGATGGCCATCGACACAGTCGTAATGGAGTATCTTATGAAAAAAATTCTTGCTGTGGTTCTCGGGGCCACTCTGACCCTGTCGCTTGCAGCCTGTGACGGCCCTTACGATGGCCGTCGGGACAATGACCGGCATCACCATCATCATGGTGACAGGGGGTATGGTCAGAATATGGGCGGCCAGGGCATGGGAAGCCAAGGCATGGGAAATCAGGGTCGTGGCGGTATGGGCGGTGGTGGCATAAGCGGCGGTCCGGGCGGACAGGGCGGCTGGTAACTGCCTTTGCGGACCTGTGCTGACAGCGGATGCGTGCCCCGCCCCTGAAGACATGATTTTCGGATTTGACGTCGTGGCCGGGCTGTCGCTGAATGCGGCTTCATAAGCCTCTGCCTGCCCCAGATCCGGAAATCCGTGCCTCAATGAACAGCCAGCCTTCTCATTCCAGTTCAGACGCCCTTCCAGAGGGTGGCTGGTTTCCGGTCTCCCTTCGGCTCGCGGGGGCGCGCGTTCTGCTGGTAGGAGGTGGAGAAGTCGCCGTAAACAAGGGGCGGCTTCTGCTCGATCATGGCGCGCGGATTGATGTTCTGGCCGAGACCCTCAATCCGGTTGTGCAGGGCTGGGTTGAGAGTGGCGCGGTGCGCCATGTTGGCGGACGGGCGGATGAGGCGGCCCTGAGGGAGTATCTGCCAGGCTGTCGGCTGGTCTATGCCGCAACCGATAGCCGCGAGGTCAACCGGCAGGTTGCGGCTTTGGCCGATGCGCTGAACATTCCTGTCTGCGCGGTAGATGATCCGCAGCCGTCGAGCTTCATCACACCGGCTCAGGTCCGCCGGGGCGGCGTGCGAGTGGCCGTGTCCACAGGGGGCGCCGCTCCGGTTCTGGCACGCCGTCTGCGTGAACAGATCGAGGCGCTCCTGCCCGAGGGGACGGGGCGTTTGTCCGCTTATATGCAATCCCGCAGGGCACGGGTTTCGGAGCATTACCCACAGGTGCAGGACCGCAAGCGCGTCTGGGAGGATTTTCTGGATGGCCCCGGCGCGGAAGCCGCCCGGAATGGCGACGAGATCCGAGCGGATGCACTGCTAAACGTGCTTCTGGGCGCGGAACGTAAACCGGGAGAGGTCTGGCTGGTCGGAGCCGGGCCCGGCGATCCGGATCTGCTGACCCTCAAGGCGCTGCGTCTGATGCAGAATGCGGATTGCGTCCTCTACGACAATCTCCTGTCTCCGGCCCTCCTCGGCATGGTTCGCCGGGACGCAGAACTCGTGTTTGTTGGCAAACAGCGGGACCGGCATGCGCTGCCGCAGGATGAGATCAACCGTGAAATGATCCGCCGCGCACAGGCGGGCGAACGCGTCCTGCGTCTCAAGGGCGGCGACCCGTTCATTTTCGGTCGTGGCGGAGAGGAAATCGAAGCGCTGGTCGAGGCCGGGGTCGCCTTTCGGCTGGTTCCGGGCATTTCCGCGGCGAACGGATGCGCGGCCTATTCCGGCATTCCCCTGACACATCGTGATTGTGCGCAGGCCTGCCTGTTCGTGACAGGACATGCGAAAGCCGACGGTGTGCTGGATCTGCCCTGGGACGACATGGCCGACCGCCGCCAGACGGTTGTGATCTATATGGGGATTTCAACCCTGCCGCAGCTTGCCGCCGGACTTCTGGGAAAAGGACTGCCGGCTGACTGGCCGGTGGCGATCGTGGAGCGCGGCACACAGCCGTCTCAGCGTGTGCTGACCGGGACGCTGAGCACCATTGCGCAACAGGCGGCCGAAGCGCGGGTGAAATCGCCTGCGCTGGTGATCGTGGGGCAGGTGGTGCGGCATCGGGTGATTTCCCCCTGATCTGCATGGCGGGAAGGGAGACTCTTTCAGCCATGCTATGAATGCATATCCCTCTTCACGCCCGTGCGGGTTGCCCGAAGGTCGGGCAGCCTGTGAAACTCCTGTCCTTTCAGTCACATCGCGTTCCACACACCGAGGCCCCATGACCACACTTGCGTCCATTATCGTCTCGATCGCAGAGGAAATGCGGACGGCCTCCGAACGGGGTGCTGTTGCCAATTACATTCCTCCGCTCGCACGGGTGGACCTCAACCGCTTCGGCATGGCCGTCGTAGGGATGGATGGAGAGGCGCATACGGTCGGGGATGCGGCCGTGCCGTTCTCGGTGCAGAGCGTGTCCAAGGTGTTCAGCCTCAGCATGGCGCTCAATGCGATGGGGGAGGAGTTGTGGGGACGCGTACGTCAGGAGCCTTCGGGCAGCGCGTTCAACTCCATCATCCAGCTTGAAAACGAGCACGGCATTCCGCGTAATCCGTTCATCAATGCGGGCGCCATCGTAATCGCCGATATTCTGGTGTCCCGCTATGGCCGCGAAAATGCCCGCACGCGCCTGCTGGATTTCCTGCGTCCGCTGGTGGATGATCCGGCCTCGATCGACATCGACACGGATGTCGCGCGGCAGGAACGCGAAACCGGCTTTCGCAACATGGCGCTTGCGAACTATATGCGGACCTTCGGCAATATCCGTAACGTCGTCGAAGACACTCTGGATTTCTATTTCCATCAATGCGCCCTCACCATGACCTGCCAGCAGCTTGCGCAGGTCGGGACCTATCTCATGACGGGCGGGCTGAACCCGCTGACCGGCGAGCGTGTCATGTCAGAGCGCAATGCCCAGACGATCCTCGCGCTGATGATGATGTGCGGCCATTATGATGGTTCGGGGGCGTTCGCCATCCGTGTGGGTCTTCCGGGAAAATCCGGCGTGGGTGGCGGTATTCTCGCGATTGCGCCGGGTGTGGCGTCCATCGCGGTGTGGTCGCCGGGGCTGAATGCTCAGGGTAATTCCCTTCTGGGAACCCGTGCGCTGGAACGCCTTGTGCAGCATACGGGGTGGTCGGTGTTCCGGGCCAGCCCGTGGGTCGCCAACCCGACCTGACGCTCAGCCCGCCAGGGTGTCGTAAAGCAGCTTGAAGTTCAGCAACAGAATGAGCCCCGCCACGCCCCATGACAGGATACGGACGGGCAGCGAGATCACGAATTCGCCCATCTTGCGCCGGTCCGAGACGAACATGACCAGCGGTATGACAGCAAAGGGCAGTTGCAGCGACAGGATGACCTGACTGGCCATTAGCAGATCGCCCACCCCCCGGTTGCCATAGATCAGCGTGACGATCGCTACGGGAATGATCGCCAGCCCGCGGGTCAGCAGCCGCCGCGCCCAGTGCGGGATGCGAAGGTGCAGAAAGCCTTCCATGATGATCTGTCCGGCCAGCGTGCCGGTGATCGTGGAGTTCGTGCCGGCCGCCAGAAGTGCCAGCGCAAACAGCGTGGAGGCGATGCCCAGCCCGAGGATCGGGGAGAGCAGTCTGTAAGCATCCTGGATTTCCGCCACATCCTGATGGCCGGAATTATGGAACGCCGCTGCCGCCACGATCAGGATGGCCGCATTGATGAACAGTGCCAGCGTCAGGGCAATCGTACTGTCCCACGTGGTCCAGCGGATTGCGTCCCGCCGTCCGGCCGGAGTGCGTTCGTAGGCGCGGGTCTGGACGATCGAGGAATGCAGATACAGGTTATGCGGCATGACCGTGGCACCGATGATGCCGATGGCGATATAAAGCATCCCCGGCGTCGTCACGATGTTCGGATCGGGGATCAGACCAGCCAGAATGCTGTGAACGGGCGGAGCTGCCGCGACGAGCTGGATCCCGAAGCACAGGGCAATGATCCCCAAGAGCGCGATCACGAACGCCTCCAGATACCGGAAGCCCCGGTTCATCAGCATCAGCACGATCAGCGCGTCCAGAATGGACAGCACGGCGCCCCCGAGGAGGGGCAGACCGAACAGGAGCTGAAGCGCCACGGCCGTGCCGATGACTTCCGCCAGATCGCAGGCGATGATGGCAAGTTCACAGGCCAGCCACAGAACGATGTTCACGCGCGGGGAAAAATGGCTCCGGCAGGCCTGTGCGAGATCCTGTCCCGTCGCGATCCCGAGGCGGGCGGAGAGTGCCTGAAGCAGGATCGCCATGAGGTTCGACAGCATGATGACGCAGAGCAGCGTATAGCCATACCGCGCGCCGCCCTGAAGGTCGGTGGCCCAGTTTCCCGGGTCCATATAGCCGACCGAGACCATGAATCCCGGCCCGACGAACGCCATGAAACGGCTGAACCACGACGCTTCCGCTCCCGGAACGCGGATGCTGGAAAACACATCGGGCAGGCTCGGGCGCATGGCTGGGGAGGGCGTACGGGGGGCGTTGGTGTCTGGCATCGGGATTGTATTCAATCCCATCCGGAATTTATATTCAATATGCTATATTGATGAGCCTCATGAAAAATACGGAATCTCTGGAAATCGTGATCGTCCGGACTGGCACAGCGGTTCGGAATGTTTTATTCCGCCGTGAATAATGTTTTCTGGATAGAGGCACAGGACGGGAATGGAACGGAAAAAACGGCTGAAGGACACCGCGCCCAAGGAGACGCTGCCTGATGTCGAAACCCATTCCGAAGGCTTCCGCGCCAATCGCGAGGCGCGGCGCAACGTTCTGGTGGAAGACTATGTCGAGCTGATTTCTGATCTGCTGTCGGAAGGGCAGGAAGCCCGGCAGGTCGATATCGCCGGGCGTCTGGGCGTGTCCCAGCCGACAGTGGCGAAAATGCTCGCCCGTCTCGCAACGGAAGGCTACGTCACGCAGAAACCTTACAGAGGGGTATTTCTAACGCCTTCCGGACAGGAAATGGCGGACAGGGCGCGGCACCGGCACCGGATCGTAGAGGCGTTTCTGCTGGCGCTCGGCGTCAGTGAAGAAAATGCCCGCGTCGATTCCGAAGGCGTGGAGCACTACGTCGGAAGCGAGACCCTGACGCTGTTTGAAAAGGCGATCCGGGGCAATCTGAAGCAGTTCATGCAGGACTTGCCGGACGCCTGATATTCCGTGTCTGAAATCTGCACTCAGGTGCAGATTTCGAGATTGACGTCTTCCTGCGCCAGAGCCTTCGCGATGGATGGCTTGAGATGGGAATCAGTCAGGACATGGTCGAATTCCGACAGGGACGCCAGCCGGTGCAGGCCACCTTTGCGAAACTTCGTGCTGTCTACCAGCAGGACGCACTGGTCCGCCATATCCATCATGATCCGCTTGACCTTGACCACATCCTGATCGTTCTGGAACGCGGTGGCGTTATGGATGATGGACGTCGAGAGAAACATCATGTTGGCCCGCAGGGATTGCGCGGCCTGCTCGCAGACCAGACCGAAAAACGCATTGCGCGGCGGATTATAGTCGCCGCCAAGGCAGATCAGTTTCAGGTTGGGATAGGGCGAGAGCGCCTGAATCACACCGACGGCATTGGTAATGATCGTCAGGGGCGCAAGAGCGGGCAGAAGCGGCAGCATGGCCGCGACTGTCGTGGAGTCATCAAGAACCAGAACCTGCTCGGGCTGGATCAGCGAGACGGCACGCTGGATGATTGCGTCCTTGAGATCTGTCGCGCGTGAGCGTCGGAAATTGACGGTTTTCTGCGTCGTAACCTTGTTGCGCAGGACGATGCTGCCATGCAGCTTGTCGATCAGGCCCTGCTGCACGAGGGCGTGGGAGTCGCGGTGGATTGTCATGCGACTGACCCCGAAACGCTCCGCCAGACCTTCGATGGTGGCGCTTCCGGATTCGAGAAGGACGTCGAGGATCTGTTTCTGCCGGGCCGAATTATCCCGCCGTTTCGAACTCTGCGGCGAGGCGGTGGTGATCACGGAGCCCGAACCATCAGTCATGTGTAAAATCGATTCCTGAGCGTGAAAGCAAACAGACGAATGTAAAATCACACATATCATATCAGAGCGGAAGGAACCTGTAACGTCCGTTGAGCGAAATCCGGCTCTAAAAAGGTGACTACTGGTCTTAACCCGTGATTTTCAGAACATGCGCGGTATTTTCCCGCAGTAATGCACACGCCTGCGCGTCTTTGGTCAGGTCAATCCCGTAGGCGGGAAAGACCTGACGCAGACGAGGCAGCCAGTCCGCCTCTGTCAGCCGTCCGGGGAAGACCTGCTGGATAACCTGAAGGGCCACGGAGGCTGCAATCGACGCTCCGGGAGAAGCGCCGAGGACGGCCATGAGGGAACGGTCGGCGCTTTTGACGAGTTCGGTGCCAAAACGCAGTGTTCCGTGCAGCCCTGTGTCCGGTCGGATGATCTGGACGCGCTGTCCGGCCACGACTTTCGTCCAGTCCTCGGGTCTGGCCGTCGGGTAGAAGTCCTGAAGGGCTTTGAAGCGGGCCTCGTTCGTCTGGAGAACCTGACGCACGAGATAGTCCAGCAGTCCGAGATTGTCCTTTCCGGCGGTCAGGGCGGGAATGATGTTTCGAGGCGTCAGGGAGCGGAAATAATCCGTCCAGGAGCCGCTTTTGAGAAATTTCGTGGAAAATCCCGCATAGGGCCCGAAGAGCAGGCATGATTTTCCGTCGATGACGCGCGTATCGAGATGCGGGACCGACATGGGGGGCGAGCCGACAGGGGCCTTGCCGTAAACCTTGGCGTGGTGCTGCCCGGTAATGGCCGGGTCCATGCAGCGTAGCCACAGGCCGCTGACGGGGAAACCGGCATAATGTGCCGCTTCGGGAATTCCGGAGGCCTGAAGCAGTGGCAGCGCATTGCCCCCCGCACCGATGAACACGAAACGCGCCAGAACCGTGGTCGTGTGACCGCTTTCGGTATCTGTGGCCGTCACGCGCCAGCGGCCGTCCGTGGTGCGTGTCAGGCCGGTGACGCGATGATTGTAGTGAATGGCGATGTTGCGGTCTGTCTTGAGAGAGACCGTCAGCGCGCGGGTCAGGGCGCCGAAATTAACGTCCGTGCCCTCTTTGATGCGCGTGGCCGCAACGGGCTGTGACGTATCGCGCCCCGCCATCGCAAGGGGCGTCCATTGCGCGATGACGGCCGGATCGGACGTGTATTCCATATCTGCAAAACAGTGATGGGCGACCATCGCCTCGTAACGGGCCTTGAGAAAAGCGACGTTCTCAGCCCCCCAGACCAGACTGATATGGGGGCAGGGCTGCACGAAAGCTGCCGGATCGGCAATGCGGCCTTCGCGGACCCAGTGCGCCCAGAGTTGCCTTGAGAGGTCGAATTCCGTGTTGATCGCCAGCGCCTTGGAAATGTCGATGCTGCCATCCGCGCGCTGTGGCGTATAGTTCAGTTCGCAGTTCCCGGCATGTCCGGTCCCGGCGTTGTTCCAGGCATAGGAGCTTTCCTGCCCGCAATCGGCCAGCGTCTCGAACATCATCATCGATAGCGACGGATCGAGCTCGCGCAGCAGGGCCGCAAGTGTGGAACTCATGATCCCCGCACCGATCAGAACGACATCGGGACAGAGGCTGGAAACTGACGGCATGAGGCTGAAATCCGGCAAGGGCTGGAAAGAAAAGAGGACAAAAGATCCCCGAAAGTTCAGCCCGTGTAAACAGGGCCTGCAGGCAGGAGCTTGCCGGGATTGAGGATATGATGCGGGTCCATCGTGTTTTTCAGCGCCCGCATCACGCCCAGGCTTCCAGCACCATGCTCGGTTTCCAGAAATTCCAGCTTGCCCATGCCAACGCCATGCTCGCCGCTGCATGATCCTTTCAGCGACAGGGCGCGGGCAACGATTTTCCGGTCCAGATCGAGGGCGCGTTCATGCCCTTCGGGTGTGTCGTCCGTAATGATGAGCGTATGGAAATTGCCGTCCCCAACATGGCCCAGAAGCGGTGCGCGCAGGCCGGACGCTTCGATATCGCGATGCACGCCTTCGATCAGCTCGCCCAGACGCGA
This sequence comes from Gluconobacter albidus, assembly GCF_002005485.1. Taxonomy (NCBI): domain Bacteria; kingdom Pseudomonadati; phylum Pseudomonadota; class Alphaproteobacteria; order Acetobacterales; family Acetobacteraceae; genus Gluconobacter; species Gluconobacter albidus. The sequence continues at coordinate 1,005,493 of NZ_CP014689.1, forward strand.
AATCGGAACGATACAGTCCGTGGAAATGACCCGCGCGCCCGGAACAATGGCCTTTGCCGCCCAGTAGGCGTCATGCCGCGCCTTCCACAGACGGGTACGCTCTTCCGCACTCTCCGCCCACGCAAAACCCAGCCCGTTATTGCCCGACGCAATGGCTTCCGTCGTCTCGACCTGTTCGCGCACGGCCGCAGGCGAGCCGGTGAATTCGAAGAACAGTGTGGTCAACGGCTGATATTCCGTGAGGCCGGAATACTGGATGGAGGCCGCCATCTGCACGCTGTCCATCAGCTCCACGCGGGTGATGGGAATGCCGCACTGGATGATTTCCATGGCGGTCCGGATCGCGTCATGCAGGCTCTCGAACTGGCAGATGGCTGCCGATACGGTCTCGGGGCGTCCATGCAGCCGAAGCTGGACTTCCGTGATGATCCCCAGTGTCCCTTCCGAGCCGACGAACAGCGACGTCAGGTCATAGCCGGTGGAGGACTTGCGGACGCGTCCGCCCGTGCGGATGATTTCGCCGGTTGCAAGCACAGCGGTCAGGCCAAGCACGTTTTCCTTCATCGTGCCGTAACGCACGGCGGCTGTACCCGAGGCGCGGGTGGCGCACATGCCACCAATCGTCGCTTCTCCACCCGGATCGACCGGAAAAAACAGGCCGGTATCACGGATTTCCACATTCAGCGTCTGGCGCGTGATGCCAGCCTGAACCCGGCAGTCCAGATCTTCGGCGTTCAGTTCCACGATGCCGGTCATGCGCGACAGGTCGAGGCTGATGGCCTGTTCGGGCGGGACGACATGCCCTTCGACCGAGGTACCGGCCCCGAATGCCACAACCGGAACCCGCCATTCATGACACTGCCGCAAAACGGTTGCGACATCCTGCGTGCTTTCCGCGAACACGACCGCCTCGGGCAGTCGGGAGGCATTCATGGCCTCGCCGTGGCTGTGTTCCTCACGAACGGAGGGTGCCGTGCTGATCTGCTCTCCCATGACGGGCTGAAGGGCCTTGAGAACGGCCTGCAGGCGGTCCTGAGCAGGAAGGGAAGAGGCGGTCATGACTGGATCCGGCATAAAGACAGGACGCTCTTCATAGGCTGGATCTCAGGCTTGGGAAATATCTTCTGATTAATATGGGGGTATAGAATGAAATAATCTGTCTGAAACCGGATCCGCACTGAAAGATCAGGGCGCATTCCGGCAAGACATGAAGCCTACTCAAAGAAAATATTGCTTGCCCGGCTGACGAAAATATACGTCCGCTCGTCACCCTTGGTGTTGACGATGATCCCCTGTTCGAGATCCGCCCCGACTTTCATGGCCGAGCCGATCACCAGAATTTTCCTGTTCAGCACCATGTTTCGGAAATCGCCACCAAACCGGATATCGGCATTATAGGCGACCGAAGATGTGATCTGTACGGCGACATTGGCCCGGTCCAGATACGTGTCTTCGGAGTTGAGAAAGACCATCTTGTTAAAAACATTCACGCTTTTGACGGTCATGACAAATGTACCGGGAACGACGGTCCGTTTGGATGTTGCCTGCAGCGTGTCGGCCGGTGTCAGCCTTTTTTCAAGAACCCAGTTGCCGGAACAGGCTGCCTGACTGATCAAAGTCGCAAACAGGGCCAGTGAACAAAGAATTTTGCGAGCGTTCATCTGAATATTGCCACCGACAGTGAAAATGCCGGTTGAGCGTAGGAGAGAATATTCAGGATGTCGTGCGAAATTTTTATGTCCCGTCAAATAAAAACCCGTCTCAGGGCGTGAAGACGACTGTCCTGTTGCCGTTGATGATGGTCCGGCGTTCGATGTGATACCGGACTGCACGTGCCAGAACGCGACGTTCGATATCGCGTCCTTTGCGGATCAGGTCTTCAGGCGTGTCGGCATGGGAAATACGCTCCACATCCTGTTCGATGATCGGACCTTCATCCAAATCACGCGTAACGTAATGGGCGGTTGCACCGATCAGCTTCACGCCGCGGGCAAAAGCCTGATGGTACGGGCGCGCACCCTTGAAGCCGGGCAGGAAGGAGTGGTGGATATTGATGCAGCGACCGGACAGGCTGGCGGCCATCTCGTTTGACAGAACCTGCATGTAACGCGCGAGGATGACCAGTTCGGCACCGCTCAACGCCAGAAGTTCCAGCACATGGGCTTCCTGCGCGGGCTTCGTTTCTTTCGTGACGGGCACGTGATGGAATGGAATGCCGTAGAAATCCAGATCCGCGAACACTTCGCGTGGATGGTTCGATACGATACCAACCGGCTCGATTGGCAGTTCCCCGATACGCCAGCGATAGAGCAGATCGACCAGACAGTGATCGAAGCGGGAGACCATCAGCAGGACCTTCGGCTTGACGCTGCGATCATGCAGGGCCCACTCCATGCTGAAACTGTTCCCCAGAATGGCCAGCGCCTCTTGGAGCTGTTGCATGCTGGTCCGGTCCTGTGCGACTTCGAAGACGATCCGCATGAAGAAGACCGTGCTGTCCCGGTCATCGAACTGTTGAGCTTCCGTGATGTTGGCATCCAGCTCCGCCAGTTTCCCGCTGATGGCCGCCACGATACCCGGGCGGTTGGGGCAGGAAAGCGTCAGAACATAGGTCGTCTGCGGAACTGAAGAGGCCGTCATGGAAGGTCTTTTCCCGTCTTTATGAAAGTCTGCCGTCCTCAGACGGTAAAGTATTTTGCCCGAGGATTCAGCATCACAAGGGCTGATGTCGACTGTTCCGGGTGCAACTGATAGCCGTCCGAAAGCGACACGCCGATGCGTTCGGCATCCAGCATTTTCAGGATCGGTTCCTGATCCTCCAGGCGCGGGCAGGCGGGATAACCGAAGGAATAGCGCGAGCCGCGATAGGACTGTGAGAGCAGCTTTTCCATGTCGCGGTTGTCATCGCCTGCGAAGCCCAGTTCGGCGCGAATGCGCTTGTGGGTGTATTCCGCCATCGCTTCCGCCATCTCGACCGACAGGCCATGCAGGTACAGATAGTCCTGATAGCGGTTGTCCTCGAACCACACCCGCGCCAGATCGGACGCTTTCTGCCCGACCGTTACGACCTGAAGCCCAACCACATCGCGTGCGTCATCGCTGATGTCCCGCACGAAATCGGCGATGCACTCGCCGTCGTCCTTGGGCTGGCGCGGCATGGCAAAGCGTGCGGCTTCCGTTTTGCCGTCCTCTTCGAACAGCACGAGATCGTTCCCGTCGCCCGCAGCTTTCCAGTAGCCATAGATCGCCTGCGGCCGGATGATGTCCTGTTCAGCACTCAGCGCCAGCATCCGCTTGAGCACGGGGCGAAGCTCGATCTTGGCGTATTCCATGAATTCGTCGAGCGACCGACCCTGTTTCCGGAAGCCCCACTGAAACTGGTACAGCGACCGCTCATTGAGAAACGGCAGAACCGCATTCGGCGTCGCTTCCAGAACGCGCGCGCCCCAGAACGGCGGCGTAATGACAGGCTCGGAGCCTGAAATGCGCTCACGCCGGGCTTTTGCAGCGTCACGATCCACCTCACCAAAGCCCCGCGTTTCCGCGATTTCCGGCGCGCGTTCCGTCTTGCGGCTCGCCTGGCTGGCGCGGCGCGTCTGGATGGCACCCAGATAGGAATCGAGGTCGTTGTTGGCAATCTTGTCCATCAGGCCCAGACCGTCGAACGCATCGCGCGCATACGCCACCCGTCCCGGTTCACCGGCACCGTAGGAGCGGGCGCATTCTTCCTCGACGTAATTCCGCGTCAGGGCCGCGCCGCCAAGAATAACCGGAAGATCAAAGCCCTGACGGTGCATTTCCGCGAGGTTCTCGCGCATGATAACCGTGGATTTCACCAGAAGCCCGGACATGCCCAGCGCATCGGCGTTATGTTCTTTCACGGCCGCGATCATGTCTGCAAGCGGCACCTTGATGCCCAGATTGATGACCCGGTAGCCGTTATTGGTCAGGATGATGTCCACGAGGTTCTTGCCGATATCGTGAACGTCACCCTTGACGGTGGCGAGCACCATCGTGCCGCGATGCTGGCCTTCCGTGCGCTCCATATGCGGCTCAAGCCAGGCGACGGCAGTCTTCATCGTCTCGGCGGACTGCAACACGAACGGGAGCTGCATCTTGCCCGATCCGAACAGTTCGCCCACAACCTTCATGCCATCCAGCAGGACGTTGTTGATGATGTCCAGCGGCGGCATTTCCGCCATCGCATCTTCCAGATCCTGCTCGATGCCCTTGCGGTCACCGTCCACAATCCGATCCTTCAGACGTCCTGCGGGCGTTTCCGCACGACGCTTCTTGACGGCATCCGCGGCCTTGCGTCCGGCAAACAGCTCCAGCAGCTTCTGGAGCGGATCGTAGTCTTCGGTGCGACGGTCGAAGATCAGGTCTTCCGCGACCTTGACCTCTTCAGCCGCGATCAGATGCAACGGACGGATCTTGGAGACATGCACGATCGCGCCCGTCATGCCCGCCTTGACGGCATGGTCGAGAAACACCGAATTCAGCACCGCCCGCGCGGCCGGATTCAGGCCGAAGGAAATGTTCGACAGGCCGAGAATGATCTGGATGTCGGGGAATTTGTCGCGGATCAGCTTGATGCCCTCAAGCGTCCACTGACCCAGTTTGCGGTCGTCTTCAACGCCGGTGGCGATGGTGAAGGTCAGCGGATCGATCATCAGGTCCGACTGCGGCAGCCCGTACTGGGTGCAGGCGAAATCGACCAGACGTTCAGCGATGCGCAGCTTGTCCTGCGGCTCCTTCGCCATGCCGACTTCATCAATCGTGAGTGCGATCATGGCCGCGCCGAACTTGCGGGCCAGCTTCATGCGGGCATGCGCCTGATCTTCACCGTCCTCGAAATTGATCGAGTTGATGATGGGCTTGCCGCCATGCAGCTTGAGCGCGGCCTCAATGACGGGAGTTTCGGTGGAATCGATCACCAGCGGCGCATTCACAGACGACGTGAAGCGCGTGACGACCTCGTTCATTTCACGGACTTCATCCCGTCCGACGAATGCTGTGCAGATGTCGAGCGCGTTGGAACCCTCTGCTGCCTGTTCGCGCCCGATGGCGACGCAGCCGTCCCAGTCATTGGCTTCCTGAAGCTCGCGCCATTTCTTGGAGCCGTTCGCGTTGCAGCGTTCGCCGATGGAGAAGTAGCTGTTCTCCTGACGCAGCGGCGTCTGGGTATAAAGGCTGGAGACCGACGGCATCCAGACCGTACTGCGCTTGACCGGGGCAGGGCGCAGTTTCGTGCCACCAAGGCGACGCAGCATCCCGTCCAGCGCCTGAATATGCGGCGTGGATGTGCCACAGCAGCCGCCGATCAGGTTCAGCCCGTCTTCCTTGACGAAGCGCTCCATCCAGACGGCCATTTCTTCGGGGCTGAGCGGATAGACAGTCTTGCCGTCCACAAGCTCGGGCAGGCCGGCATTGGGCTGCATGGAAATGAGGCCGGGCCAGTTTTCTGACAGCCAGCGGACATGCTCGCCCATTTCCTGCGGGCCGGTCGCGCAGTTCAGGCCGAGTGAGGGGACGTCCAGCGCCTGAACGGTGGTGGCGGCCGCGGCGATATCGGGGCCCACCAGCAACGTGCCGGTGGTCTCGACCGTGACCTGCACGAAGATCGGCGCATCCGAACCCAGTTCGATCCGCGCAATCTTGGCAGCATTCACGGCCGCCTTGATCTGGAGCGTGTCCTGACACGTCTCGATCAGGAACCCGTCCACGCCACCGTCGAGCAGGCCACGGCACTGTTCGACCAGACCGGCTTCCAGATCGTCATAAGCAATGTTGCCCAGCGTCGGCAGCTTCGTGCCCGGACCGATGGAGCCCATGACGTAGCGGTGCCGTCCGTCGGAGAACGTTTCGGCCGCCTCACGGGCCAGCGTCGCAGCCGTACGGTTGATTTCGCGTGTACGGTCCTGCAGCCCGAACTCCGCCAGTGTGACGATGGAGCCGCCGAACGTGTTCGTCTCCACCATGTCCGCGCCGGCTTCGAAATAGCCGCGATGGATTTCGCGGACGAGTTCCGGACGCGAAAGGTTCAGGATTTCCGTACAGTTTTCCTGCCCCCAGTAATCGCGCTCTACTTCGAGATCCAGCATCTGCACCCGGGACCCCATACCGCCATCACAGAGCAGGACCTGATCGGCAAGGGCGTCAAGCAGATGGGGACGTGAGGACATGGGCAGCAGGCTCTGTAACTGGAAAGGACGGGAGACGGGTTCGGGAACCCGCGATCAAGGCAGCGCCTCCATACACAGCGAGAGGCAGGGACGGTGTAGCAAAACGCCTGCGCGGCGGCAAAGAATCCCGGACAGGAAAATCGGGGCATAAAAAAGGGGACATGAAAATGCTGCCCGGTTGCGCTGGCCCTGCTAAAGAGGATGCAATGACCGCGTCCCGCACGTCCCTGATCCCCCTGAACTTCCTGTCCGGAGCGTCTTCATGGCCGGAAGAGCGCAGACGTCATGCGCTGCTCATCGGCAACGCACGTCCTGAGGAGGCGTGGGGCGATGTCGCCGCCATTCCCGCACCGTCGCCCTTCAGGAACCGCCACGCTACGGGATGCCTGTGTTGCAGCCGTGATCCGGTGGCCATGGTTCTGGCACAGGCTTTCCAGGACCGCGTGACGGGCAGACGCCCGTTTTTTCACGAAGTGGCGGTTCTGATTGCCCCGCAGGAGATGTCGGCGCTCCGGCAGCAGCTTGAAAATGACGTGCTGGTCCGGGCGCGTTACCGGCTTGTGTCCTGAAGCCGGTGGTTTCTGTCTTCTGGAACGCTTCAGCAGTTCGGGTCTATGCTCGCTGGGGACTTCGGGATAACTGGACGACATGACGACAGACGCACAACAGGATGGCGAACAGGACGGGCCGCTGCGGCAGCGCAAGAAGGACCGCACCCATGCCGCGCTGGTGCGCGAAGCCATGCGCCTGTTTTCGACTTACGGTTATGAAGAAACGTCCGTCGATGAAATTGCAGAAGCCGCGCAGATCTCGCGTCGGACGCTCTTTCGTTATTTTCCGGGCAAGGCCGATATCATTCTCGCCTGGACCCACGGCGTTACAACGATCCTGACCGATGCCATTCGCGCCGTGCCGCTGGACGTTCCGCTACAGGACGCCGTTCTGGCAGGGCTTGTGCCGGTCGTCGCCTGTTATTCGTCCGACCGGATGGATGCCTATGGGGTCGTCAGGCTGGTGGAACAGACGCCCGCGCTGCGTGACATGGCCCTGCGTCGCTATTCCGAATGGGAGGAAACACTCGCTTCCGCCCTGATCGCCCGCTTGCCCGCCACCGAAATGCCGTCCCTCGTGGCCCGTTTGCTGGCCCGGACGGCGATTGCGACGTTCCGGACGGCTCTGGACGAATGGGTCAAGACCGAAGGCCGGTCGGATCTTGAAACCATCCTGCGCCGGACCTTCACGCTTCAGCCCCTGCTGTGGCAGAACGATTTCCCGATGAGTTCAGGCTGAACCCCGCTCAGAGGTCCAGCTCGATGCTGAAATGGTAAGTCCGCGGCAGGCCGGCCACGGCAGAGTTGGTGGCGTTGCTGACGCCATTGATGCTGGATGGATAGACGGAGGCCCAGTAGCTCTGGTTCGTCACGTTGTTCACACCAAAGCGGAACACCAGCGGCTGGCCATAGGCATGGGTCGCGTACCGTGCGCCCAGATCCAGCGTGACGTAAGACGGCGCAAAGGTCGTGTTGTAAACATTGGCAGCGCGACGGCCCATATAATGAACATTCGCGTTGACGGCCGCGCCTTTGAGAAACGGCAGGCGATAATCCAGCAGTGCATTCGCCATCAGTGGCGGGACGCCAACAACCTGCTTGTTGGCCGTCAGCGACGATCCCGTGCCCAGCATCTGGGCATCGAGCCATGTCATGCCACCAAGAAAAGTCAGATCATCGGTGATATTGCCCGATGCCTGAAATTCGACGCCATAGTTCCGCTGCGTGCCGTAATTCGCATAGACATGCGTCACAGGGTCCGTGAAGCCGAACGGACGTGACATGCGGAAGCCCGCAATGTTGACCTGCATGCGCTTGGCGATCAGGATCTTGTAGCCGACTTCATATTCTTCCGACCGCAGCGGTGCCGTGACGTCATTCACGTTGACCGACCCCACCGGGGCGGTCGTTCCCGCCTGTAGCGAACGTCCCCATGTGAAATACAGCGTCTGGCTGTCCGTCGGCTTGTACATCAGGCTCGTCATCGGGCTGAATGCGGCGGCGCGTGTGTAGCTGGATGTCTTGGTGCCCGTCTTGGCGTAGTTGTTGGTGCTCAGCCAGCTCCAGGCGAGGGAGCCCATGATCGACCAGTGCTTGCCCAGCGAAATGGTATCGCCTGCCAGCAGCGACTGGTTCATCGTATCAGCGGATTTGTAGCGGCCGGAATAATAAGGCTGAACGCTTGAGAAGCTCTTCGGATGGCCGATCGTGGCCTCCCCCAGCGTCAGGGTGCCGGTGGAAGATGTGGGGTTGTAGTTCCCCATCACATAGCCATTCGTGCCGAGTTCGATCTGGTGCCGCAGCGGACCGGTGCGGAATTTGCCGTTCAGGTAAGCCATGTTGCTCCCTGCAACGAAATCATTGGCCGTGAGGGCCGCGGAAATCGTCTGGCGGTACAGGCCCGAGGAATTCAGAAGCTGGTTGGACGTGCTGAAGACATTGCGCGCCGCATTCTGCCACAGACCGCCCAGCTTGAGGCTCCAGTTGTCGTTGAAATTATGGATGATCTTGGCCAGAGCCGTATCGGTTTCCATGTTGTAGCCCGCCTGAGGCTGACCATAACCCTTCTGGCTCAGGTCCGGTGCCTGGGGGAGCTGGATTGCGGTGCTGTAGGCGAAACCGCCCGGATAGCCGCGCTCGGCATAGGTGTACTGGCTGGCATCGAGCTGGATGACAGTCTTGTCCGAGAGGTGAATGTCGAAATCGCCACTGACAAGATCACGCCGAAGATGCGAACCTTCGACATAGCCTTCGCCGTTCTGGTTCAGCAGGTTGAGGCGGTATCCGAACCACTTGTTTTTTCCTACGCGCCCCGAGACATCCGCGCTCTCCAGGGGAGAACCGATGGAATCCGTCCCCACGACAAAGCGTTCGGTCATACGGTCCGTCGGGCGCTTGAGCGTGAAGTCGAACGTGCCAGCCGGGTTCTGCGGTCCGTAAAGCGCGCCTGCCAGACCGTTCAGAACCTGAAGGCTGTCGAACTGTTCGGCGGCGTAGGGCGTGGTGATGACCATGTTCAGCCCGTCCATGCGGGTGTTGGCAATCACATCGCCTTCAAAGCCACGGGACTGTGGCCGGCTGGTATTTGGATCCCCACGCATTTCAAGCTGGGCGGACGGCACATACGCTACGAGATCGTTAATATTGCGGCTCTGCTGGTTCACCAGCACATCATGCGGGACAACCATGATGGACATGGGGGTGTCCAGCACCGAACGTGTTCCAAGTGGCCCCAGCGCCACGTCTTTGTTCAGATAATCCGCAGCGGTTCCGGAGCCGTTGCGGCTGTGAACCGTGATTGTCTCGGGTTTTGGTGCAGGCGATGCGGTGTGGGGTGACGACGCAGGCGCGGTCGTCTTGGGCTTGGGGGCCGGTTGTGTCTCGGCTGCAAAGGCGGGCATACTGCTCAGGACAGATCCGGAAAGAAGACAAAGCAGCAGACGTGCGGATTTCATGAGCGGTCCTGATCAGTCGGTATGGGTAAGCTGATGTCTCCTGTCCACATTATGGCACTGAGTGTCAAAATGATTCGCCAGTTTTAGCGCCGGTATCCTGTGCGTTTCCCCATGACTGTTTCCTGAAAGACACAGACGGGGAGGGCCTGTCCCCACAGAGGGTGGCCTGGGATTTACATCTGGATCGGACAATCAAAACCACAGACCGTCTGCCGGAAGAGGGACGGCTTATTTTTCATTAATCTTTCATTAATTTTTCATTGATGTCATCCTATGTTTTAAAGTATTTTTAAGTATTACAGCTGGATATTATGCGATGAAAGTTTTTGTGCAGCTTGCGTACGGTTTTGGAGGGACGGCCTGGCGGGAACGCTGGAAAGCAGGCCGCATTCTGGGGCTGAACGAGGAGCAGGCTTATGGCTACTCCCGGGCTGCCTCTGACGATGTAAAAATCGTCTATTCCGAAGATTCGCAGGAAAATCTACCTCAGAAATTTGTGCGTTACGGCGCTCGCGCCGTGCTGGGTTTCGACTTTGTTCATGCATGGCGTAACCGCAAACAACTGCTTGCGGCCGATGTGGTATGGACCCACACGGAATCGCAGATGCTGGCGGTTCTGCTGCTCTTCCGCATTCTGAGGCCGACGCAGAGGCCCAAAATTCTTGGGCAGGTCGTCTGGCTGATGGACCGGTGGCGTAAGCAGCCGTTCTGGAGACGGTGGTTTTTCCGGTTCCTTATGAAGCACCTCGATCTGCTGACTGTCCTCTCGGTCTGCAACCGTGATGACGGGCGTCAACTGTTTCCGGAGCTTCGTATCGAGCGGGTACATTTTGGTATCCGGGCGGACGACATGAAGCCGGCTCGCAAAACCTGCCAGGGGAAAAAGCTCAAGGTTCTCTCGCTCGGGAACGATGAACACAGGGACTGGAAAACCTTTTGTGCGGCAGCGGAGGCGCTTCCGGACGTTGAGTTCAGTATTGCAAGCAGCGCTCGCGCCGCATCTGACGCGGCAAAGAATGTTCCCAACGTCGAACTGGTGCGGGCGAAAAATAATTCCGAGCTGATCGGTCTTTATTCTGAAGCTGATATTGTGGTTGTTCCTCTTCAGGACAATCGTCATGCTTCGGGCATTACCGTTGTGGAGGAAGCTATTATTCTGGGTGTTCCAGTCATTTCCTCGGATTGCGGTGGTTTGACAGATTATTTTGGCCCGGACTCCATACTTTATGTGCCGGCACAGAATCCGACAGCGCTTGCAGAGGCGATTTCCGCTGTGCGTGCTGATCCGGCTGCTGCGTTGCAAAGGGCTGAAGCCGCTCAGGAGCGGGTTCAGAACGCCATTAACTCTGTGCAATATGCCCGCAAGCATGTTGAACTGTCACGGGAACTTCTGGACGCCTAGTTCGGGGTTTCAGGGGAGTATTTCCATGAAAGTGGCAGTATTCCCCACAGCTTATCCAGCAAGTCTTTTCAGTCGCGCCGTGTGATCGGTCAGGTCTGTTCTGTCAGGATTGACGAGCAGGTCTTCCGAAAGACGGCCAGCGTCATCAAGTGCCTGTTTTGTTTCTTGCAGGCGGGGCAGGTCAACGCGCGTGTTGATGGGTTCCGCCATGACATATTCCAGAGTGCGTTCGCTTTCCAGGAGGGTGGACTGGGTGCTGGCAATGGCCTCCGCACGCACCTGTGGCGTCAGGGCCTGAGACTGTCGTTGCAGGGTCTCGGCCAGTTTGCGCAGACCTTCTCCAATCCGGTCGCGGGCACTGGTCGGCCAGAAGCTCGTGAACATGGCATAAGTGATGAAGTTGCCCAGCATGATCCCTATGATCCGGTCCCGGGCAGTCTCCATGTCGCTGGTGGGGCCAAAGCCTTTCAGATCCGACAGGTAAAAGGCCAGGCCGATCTGAAATCCGGCATAGGCAATCCGCTCATCGCCGGTCTTGACCCAGGCTGCGAGCAGGGACACTGCGAAAATCAGCACCAGAAAGCCGGTGATTCCGTCCAGATGGGGCATGACGAAAATAATGGAGCCAATGCCAATTGCCCCGCCCACAAGAGCCCCTGAGATACGCAGGGTCAGCTTGGAAACCATTTCTCCCATCGTGGGCAGTGCAACGATGAAGCAGGTGATGATGCAGGTGTGGATACCGGGCCAGTCCAGCACCATAAACGCCAGGTAGCTGAGCATGACTCCAGCCGTGCCCTTGACCGCAAAGCGCACATGCTCGGGGTTGCTGAAAGCATCATCCGCAAAGAAGCCGGATTTTTTCTCCTTCAGGCCAGGTGCGGCGCCCTCTGGCGGTGGCGTTGCAAAATCAAGCAGCATATCCGCCAGAGCGGAGGCTGCAGGAGAGGCAGGGCTGACAGCAGGCCGTTCTATGGCAGCCGGATAGTCTCCATCCGTGAAAATGGCAGCCATCTTTTCAAGGGTTTCCAGCAGATGGGTTGCGTCTTCTGCCGGTATTCCGGTTCGGCCTGCTTCATCGGCGAGGGCAAGAACGGCGACGCTGCTGCTCGCGGACTGTCTGAGGCAGGCCAGATCTCTGGCTGCCCAGATTTTTTCAAGGCTGGCCATCTTCGCAGACTTCATCATGTCCGTCGTGCCGGTACGCAGCATGTCCGTTGCCTGCTCGCGGGTGCGATCATCGGCGCCGCGCAGCAGGCGGCACGCCATGCGAAGGCGGGCAGCGATGTCATCGGTCAGAAGTCTGCGGGGGGACGGGCAGATCAGTAGCCCGAGCACGATCATGACGGCTCCCGGCACAGCCAGGAACAGATCCGTATAAAGAATTGCCCGTGTGATGACTTCCCCGACCGGGACCTGGTCAATCACGACCAGCCCGAATACGGTAATCAGGCCGAAGAGATAGGCCACGGGTTTGAGTTTGCTGGCCGATCCCAGAAAAAAGAATCCGAACGACAGGATGGCGATGACGATCACCAGCTCCATCGGATGATCGAGCGTGAGCTGAATCAGGCCATAAATCAGCAGGAGCAGGAGCACCACCACGATGTTCACCGCCACACCGGCGAGAGCATTGGTAACGCGATCTTTCTGCCAGAGCGCCATCGTTACGAGTGCTGGAACGCCCAGATCGGGGACCTGCCAGATTTCTCCAACCAGAACCGTGGTCGTGCAGCCTGCGGCCATGCGCAGAGCGTAGCCCATACGCCCCGGTGCAGGGTCCCCTATCAGACGCCAGATCCGCGCCAGTCCCAATGGGCGTACTGGCGGTGCGGGGCGGGTCACGTCCCGATCCACCGGGACATCCGGAGGATGGGAGGTTTCAGGGACAGGCAGCACCATGCCGGACCTCGACTGTCGCGGTAGCGCCGAGCCGCAGCAGAAGCGGATTTGCCTTCTCCAGCTGGACACGGACCGGAAAACGCTGGGCTACATGGACCCAGTCCATCTGTCGCGGCACAAGGGGGAGGGAGCGGGCAATTCCGGAGGAATCTACCGAAAGAACACCCCAGCCAATGCTCTCGACATGGCCGCGGATCGGCGTGTTGCGGTCAATCATGGAGTGGACCGTCACGCAGTCGCCGATCCCGACGGCATCGAGATCGCCTTCCCGGATATTGGCCATGGCATACCATTCGTTATCCGCGATCAGCGTGAACAGGGACTGCGAGGGGGCCAGGACCTCACCGACCTTCACGCGCAGGCTGGTGACATATCCGTCCGCAGGGGCAATGATCGTCGTCTGTCGCAGTTCATACCGGACGCGGTCGTAGGCTGCCTGACTGGCGTCGCGTGCAGCGATGGAACTTTTCAGGTCGCCTATGGCGGTTGTGGCGGCTGTGGACTGGATGCGGGACTGGGCCAACGATATTTCGGCATCATGCAGGGCGACGCGGGCCTGATCGTACTGCTGCCAGGGGATATAGGATTTTCCGGCCAGAGGCTGAAGCCGTTCTACTGTCCGGGCCGCCAGATCCCGGTTGGTCTGGGCGCGGGAGACCTGATCTCCGGCGGTGGCTGCGTTGGAGGTCTTGACGCTGAGCAGGCGTGTCTGGTTCTCCACTTCCGCATTGGCCAGATCCAGATTGGCCCTGGCCTGTCGGAGCGTCAGTTCGTAAGGCTCCGGGTCGATCCGGTACAGTACGTCGCCCTTGTGAACATGCTGGTTGACCGAAACGTTGAGTTCTTTCAGGCGTCCCCCCACGACCGCGGCGATATGCACCACCTCCGCGTCGATGATGCCGCTGTCAGAAGAGGGGTGCGCGCTGTCCTCGTGAGAGACGTGGATGCCGAAGGTAGTAGCCGCCCCTACGCACAGGACCGCGATGAGGATGCCGACCGGTTTTTTGCTGGAAACAGGAATGCGCTGCACGTTCAGGGTCCGAATACCAGTGTCCACACTGTCAGTGCGGCGATGACGCCAAGGGCGACATAGGTGAAGAGGCGGAAGCTGAGCAGCGCATCAAGCCCCGTCAGCAGAAAGAGGACGCGCAGGCCCACAGCCGTCGCCACGCCGATCAGGGCGCAGGCCATCCATCCCGGAAAATAGGCTCCCATGATCGGAAAAGCCGGAGCGCCGCGAAGAGTGCATCCGCCCGTCAGGAGAAAAGCGGGGCCGGAAATGCAGGATCGAAGGCGGGCAGGTCGCATAAGGAACGGGAAACTTTCGCGCGGCCATCAGGAGTGCTGAAGCCTATCACATTCATTTGCGAAAGACACAGTCCTGTCGACCCGGGAGGGAAGTCGAGAAAAGAAAACTGCTGCTTCTGCGAAAAGTTGCACAAAGAAGGCGCATATCCGGACTGGAAAAGGGATAATGATGTCCTGGCGTTTCATTGCCCTAGGTCTGTCGGCTGGCGCGCTTGAAGGGGGACGGACCATCCGATAAGCAGGCTTGAAAAATTCTTCTTTTCTCCATTTTTCGGCCTGATGGACATGACCTTGCGGACGCCTCTGATCCTTTCCTTTGGCAGTATCAATATTGATCTGACGGCCCGCAGCCAGCGGCTTCCCCGACCGGGCGAAACCGTTCATGCCGACAGTTATGTGATCGGGCTGGGTGGAAAAGGCAGTAACCAGGCTGCCGCCGCAGCAAGACTGGCGCGATTGTTCGATGTGGATGTCGCCCTCGCCGGGCGTGTAGGGTGCGACGCTTTTGGGGCGCAGGCGCGGGCCAGCCTTGAGGGGTTCGGCGTCGATCTGTCTCCGCTGCATGACGATTCCGAGCACCCGACCGGCATTGCGCTGATCGGGATCGACGCCTCGGCAGAGAACTGCATCACCGTCGCCGGAGGAGCGAACATGGCGGTGGACGAAACGGATGTCATGCTGGCCTCGCCTTGGCTGGACAGGGCGAAGGTTCTGTTGCTTCAGCTTGAAATCCCGCAGACGGCGGTTCTGGCGGCGGCGCGCCAGACGAAGCGATCAGGGGGCCTGGTCGTGCTCGATCCTGCTCCTGCTCCTGAACAGGAGCTTCTTGAGGCCCTCTGGGCTGAGATCGACATTCTTACGCCCAATGAAAGCGAGACCTTCAGCCTCACCGGTCTGCGACCGACAACGGTAGAAGAGGCAAAGAGCGCTGCGGAAGCTCTTCTGAAGAAGGGTGTCCGCGCCGTTCTGGTGAAGATGGGGGCGAAGGGGGTGTTCTGGCACGATGGCACTTCATCAGGGCATCTGGCGCCATTTCAGGTTGTTCCCGTCGATACCGTAGCTGCCGGGGACTGCTTCAATGCAGGACTTGCCGTTGCGCTGGCCCGTGGAGAAACCCTGCCGGAAGCCGCCCGGATCGCCTCCGCCTGTGGCGCTCTGGCCACGACGCGTCATGGCGCCGCGGACGCTGCACCGGAGTGGAGCGAGGTCGCGGCGCTGATTCAGGGCTGAAGCAGCCGGGAAGCTGTTTTTCAGCGCGGTCCCGGGCCATATCCGGGCGGCGGAGGAGGAGGGGGCGTCATGTTATTGGCAGTGACGACCCCTGCGATCAGACCGGTTGCCAGAGCTGTCAACAGAAACTGGTTATTATATCGCGTCCAGTAGTAGCCAGGGGGTGGGGCATACAGGCCGCGATAGCTGCGCCAGTTGTTGACAGCCCAACGGCCGCCACGAGGGCCGTCATAACGATCCCCCCGGCGCCAGACGCGGTCATGGCCGCCTCGGCCGCCACCGCGATAATCGCCATTCCGTCCCGGGCCCCCATGCCATCCGGGTCCACCATTTCCCGATGGCCCATTCCCTGGTCCGCCCCGGGGGCCTGCGTCGCGCGGGTCGGCGGAAGCGAGAGGGGCTGCGGCAAGGAGGCAGCCTGCCATCAATCCTGCGAATAATCTTGTCTTCATAACTCACCTTCAGACCCGGTTGTTCCGTTCCGAGCATGCAAGCGTCAGGTAAATCTTCTGACATGGCCGGAATATGGCTTTTGGAGCACGATCTGTAACGGCCTGTGAGGCCCGGTGGTTGCTTTCCTGCATCTGGAAGGAAGGTTTTGGGAATATTGCGGGCTTCCCGTGACAGAAAATGTGCGCTTATGTTCGCTTTCTCACATTTCGTGTCCGGACCACATATCATGCCCTACGATCCGTCCTCCACCAGCCCGAGACAGGACCAGATCGTACGTCTGGTTCGCAGTCAGGGTTACATGGCCAATGAGGAGATGGCGCAGCATTTCAGCGTTGCGGTCCAGACCATTCGCCGGGATGTGACCCATCTTGCGGGACTGGGTTTGCTATGTCGCCATCATGGAGGTGCGACGCCGGTCTCCACGGTAGAAAACCTGGATTATGACGCCCGCCAGATCCTCAATTCTTCCGCCAAGGATGCGATCGGACGTTATGCCGCGGCGCTGATTTCCGACCGTTCGTCCCTGTTCATCAATATCGGCACCACGACGGAAGCCTTTGCCCGATCCCTGACGAGCCACCGGGATCTGCGGATCGTAACGAACAACCTGCATGTGGCTTCGCTGGTGTCGGGACGGGCTGATTTTCATACCATCATTGCGGGGGGGCAGCTGCGCCCGCAGGATGGCGCCATTCTCGGCGCCACAGCCATCGACACGCTGTCCTCGTTCCGCACGGAATTTGGCGTGATCGGGATCAGCGGGATCGAGGAAGACGGCACGTTGCTGGATTTCGATCTGGAGGAAATCCAGTGTGCCCGGACAATCATCCGGAACTCGCGACGTGTTCTGCTGTTGGCGGATCATACGAAGTTCACGCGACACCCGCTGGGCAGGGTAGGGGATCTGCGCGATATCGACGATCTCATCACTGATCGTCCGGTCTCCGAATCCTTCCAGCGGCTTCTGGAAGCTGCAGGCGTCACGCTGCATGTGGCTGAAAATCACGAATAAAGCCGCATCTTCTAACACTATTGCGTTACGAATAACATAAAACACTTTCTTTATCGCTCAACATGCTCCAAAACGAACATCGACCGCTCGTTTTGGAGCGTGATGACAGGAGATCATGATGTCATCGATTCACGAGGTTTCATCTGCGGCCACCCCGTCCGTGCCCTACGATCTGCTGGTCGTTGGCGGCGGGATCAATGGTTGCGGAATTGCGAGAGATGCCGCAGGCAGGGGAGCGAGTGTGCTTCTCGTCGAGCAGGATGACCTTGCAAGCCATACATCGTCTGCCAGCACCAAGCTCATTCACGGTGGTCTGCGCTATCTCGAATATTACGAGTTCCGGCTGGTCCGCGAGGCCCTGATGGAGCGTGAGCGTCTGCTGAAGATTGCGCCGCACATCATCTGGCCGATGCGCTTTGTCCTGCCGCATTCGAAAATGCTGCGCCCGGCCTGGCTGCTGCGTATGGGGCTGTTTCTGTACGATCATCTGTGCCCGAACATGACCCTTCCCAAGACGAAGGCGCTGAACCTGCGGTCTGCTCTGGCGGGCAAACCGCTGCGTTCGGAGTATGTGCGCGGCTTCGAATATTCGGATGGCTGGGTGCAGGACAGTCGGCTTGTGGTTCTGAACGCCATGGATGCCGTGCGCGTCGGTGCGAACGTTCAGACCCGCACTCGCCTCGTCAAGGCTGTTCGTGGCCCGAAAAACTGGACCGCAACCCTCGAAAACACCCGTACGGGCGAGCAGAGCACCGTTCAGGCGAAAGCTCTCATCAACGCCGCTGGTCCATGGGTTGCGGAACTGCTTCAGGATCGCCTGAACGTGCCAAGTCGCAACAAGGTGCGCCTGGTTAAAGGAAGCCACATCGTAGTTCCGCGCGTCTTTGATGGGGCGCAGGCCTACATTTTCCAGAACCCGGACAAGCGGATCGTTTTCGCCATTCCTTACGAGCAGGACTTCACCCTGATTGGGACCACGGACGTTCCGTGGGAGAAGGATCCTGGGAAGGTCGACATCTCGCCTGACGAAATCAGCTATCTGTGCGAGAGCGTGAACCGCTATTTCACGAAAACTGTCAGTCCCGATGATGTCGTCTGGACTTACGCTGGCGTGCGTCCGCTCTATGACGACAATTCGGGCAATGCCTCGGCTGTGACGCGCGATTATGTGCTGGATGTGGATGCGACTGCCGCGCCGATCCTGTCCGTTTTCGGCGGCAAGATCACGACCTTCCGCAAACTGGCGGAACATGCTGTCGAGAAGCTTGCGCCACATCTTCCTGTCCTGCGCAAGCCGGGCTGGACGGACGGAATGCCGCTTCCGGGCGGCGAATTTGCTCCGAAGGATTTCGAGGCACAGCTCCGGCGCTTCCGGGGATATGCCCCGCACCTGTCCGAGCGCAGTTCGTGGCGCCTGATGCGCAATTACGGCCTGCGGGCGTATGAAATCGCCACAGCCGATGCGCAGGGTATGGGCCAGATGTTCGGCGATACGCTCAGTGCGCGGGAAGTGGACTACCTGATCGACAACGAATGGGCCCGTACCGGCGAGGACATCCTGTGGCGTCGTTCACGGCTTGGCCTGTTTGTCAGCGATGCCGATCGCGCGGCTCTTCAGACCTATGTGGAGGAGCGTCTGTCCGCAGGTGTTGCCTCCGTCTCCAATCCCGATCCGGTCGTGCGTCAGAACGTCGCCTGACCATTTTTGCTTCATTTTTCATGGCGGATATCAGTCATGTCAGAAAACAGGCGTTACCTTGGTGAACTCCTTGCGGAGTTCTTCGCAGTCGCAATCATCATTCTCTTCGGAGATGGCGTTGCGGCCATGTACTCGCTCTACGACCCCAGCCCGTACAAAACGGCTTACTGGGGCGTGTGTATCGTCTGGGGTCTGGGCGTGACGGTGGCCATCTATGCCACTGGCGCGATCAGCGGAACCCATGCAAACCCGGCCGTCACCCTTTCACTGGCGATGTTCCGCGGCTTTTCGTGGAAAAAAGTGCTTCCCTACATTAGCGCTCAAGTTCTGGGCGGCTTTGCGGGTGCGGCACTGATTTACTCGCTCTATGTCCCGGTTATCGACCACTTCAACCTGGCGCATAACCTGACGCGCGGCGTTGATGGCGGTGCTGCGGGCGTGTTCTTCACCCATCCTGGCGATTTCGTCACGGTGTCGCATGCGTTCTGGGACGAACTGGTTCTGACAGCCGTTCTGGTTTTCGGGATTTTCGCGATCACCTGCCAGTACAACACACAGGCACCTCAGGCGAATTCCAGCGCGCTGATCATTGGTCTTCTGGTAGCGATCATCGGTGCGTCCTGCGGCTATCTGGATGCCTGGGCCATCAACCCGGCCCGTGATTTTGGTCCGCGCCTATTCTGCTTCTTCGCGGGCTGGGGGCAGAGCGCATTGCCGGCACCGGGCAACTACTTCTGGGTACCCATCGTTGCTCCTCTGATCGGTGGCCCGATCGGTGCAGCGGTCTATCAGTTCGGTCTGCGTCCGTTCATGCCGCGCTATCTGGAGCAGACGGTGATCGTCTCCCCCGCCGGAATCAATCCCGCCGAACCGGTTCTGGTCGTGTCCAATCCTGACGATCCTGCCTTCCCGGCCGTCAACAGGGTTTCCTGAAATCAGTCTGAAATTTCCCGAACTTTCAAGATTTTTGCCGGAGTGCACATCATGAACAAGAAAGACTGCATCCTCGCCATCGATCAGGGCACGACCTCGACCCGCAGCATCGTCTTTGGAAAGGATGCGCAGGCTCTGGCCCTTTCCCGCCGTGAGTTCCCGCAGCATTACCCTGAGCCCGGCTGGGTGGAGCATGACGTCGAGGATATCTGGCGTGACGTGCTCGCCACGGCGCGGGAGACCATCGACGAGGTTGGTGGTCCGGAGCGGATTGCCGCTCTGGGCATCACCAACCAGCGCGAAACCGTCGTGATCTGGGACCGTGAAACGGGCCGGGCCATCCACCGTGCGCTCGTCTGGCAGGATCGCCGGACGGCCCATGAGTGCAGCATCCTGCGTCAGCAGGGTAAGGAAGCCATGGTTCGCGACAAGACCGGGCTTCTGCTGGATCCCTATTTCTCGGCCAGCAAGATTGCCTGGCTCCTCGATCATGTTCCCGATGCGCGCCGCCGTGCGGAAGCCGGGGAACTCGCGGCGGGAACGATCGACTGTTTCCTGCTGTGGCGCCTGACGGGTGGCCGTAAACACGCGACCGACATCACCAATGCCTGCCGCACGTCGCTGTTCAACATCCATACCCAGCAGTGGGATGACGAACTGCTCCAGCTTTTCAACGTGCCGCGCGCCCTTCTGCCGGAAGTCTGTGACAACAGCAGCGATTTCGGCGAAACGGAAGCCAAGCTGTTCGGTGAGAAGATTGTTATCGGCGGCATGGCAGGCGATCAGCACGCTGCCGTCATCGGGCAGGCGTGCTTTCATGAAGGCATGGCCAAGGCGACGTACGGTACGGGCTGCTTCATGCTGCTCAACACCGGCGAAAAGCCGATTATGTCCAACAACCGTCTGCTGACCACAATCGCTTATCGTATTGGCGGCAAGACCTTCTACGCGCTGGAAGGCTCCATTTTCGTGGCTGGCGCGGGCATCAAGTGGCTACGCGACGGGTTGCAGCTGATTACGCATGCCTCCCAGACCGATGACATGGCAACCCGTATCCCGGACAGCCACGGCGTTTACATGGTTCCGGCCTTCGTGGGCCTCGGTGCCCCGCATTGGGACCCCGATGCGCGCGGTCTGATCTGCGGCCTGACGCTCGGCTCGACGCAGGCTCATATCGCACGTGCCATGCTGGAATCCGTGGCCTATCAGACCTACGATCTGATCCGCGCCATGCGTGAAGATGGTGCCATGCGCACGAGTATCCTGCGCATTGATGGTGGCATGGCAGTTAATGACTGGTTCGCCCAGTTCCTGTCTTCCATGCTCAAGGCCGAAGTCGAGCGTCCGGTCAATATCGAGACTACGGCTCTTGGCGCAGCATTCCTTGCCGGATTGCAGGTCGGGCTGTGGAAGAGCCTGGACGAAGTTGCGGCGACCTGGAAGCAGGAGCGTGTTTTCGCACCGAAGATGGACCCGGCGCAGCGTCGTATCATGATTGATGGCTGGCATGATGCCGTCCGTCGCACGCTGACGCCTCCTGCTGTGGCCGCGCCCGCTACAGTCGCCGCAGTCTCCAGTCAGGCGGCTTGAGCGGTCAATAACTTCTGAAAACCGGCGCCCCATAAAGGCGCCGTTTTTTTTCAATAGCTCTGCTTCATCGAGTTGAGGCTTTGATCCTGCCGAACTTGGCAGTATCCTTCCTCACCGCCCGGCAGCATGAAAACCACGAGTGGCGTGCTTTTCCCATGCTCTGCCGACGAACAGGAAGTATGTCCTCATGAGCGTTGCGCCGCAGTCCAGGTCGTTTTTTCAGCAACTGCGCGAGATCAACGGCGATCGTGGATTTTTTGCCAATCTGGCCTGCCTTTTCTCGGTGATCTGCATGATGGGTCTGAGCAATCTTCTCAGCCAGTCGCTGCTGCACCAGAACATGAACTGGCTTCTCAAACCGCTCATGGTCGTGATCGCGCTCTATTTCTTCGTGCCGTATTTCCTGCTGCGGCTGACAAAGCGCCCTTCCAGCGAAGGCTGACCCGCAGTTTTTTTCGATAAAAAAGGGGAGGCGGATCTGGTCCGTCTCCCCTTTTTTATCGTTGCCCGTGACTGGTGGCGCTCAGTGCGGAGTGTGGTCCTTGCGAACCTTTGCGACCTGATCCGCGGTCACGGTATAGGTGCCGCTGCCGAAGGTCTTACTGACATAGTTCACAAGACTCGCGACTTCCGTATCATCCAGACGCTGTACATCTGAAGTGCTGCCGAAAGCCGGCATGCTGGCATGACCATCCGCCGTCTTGCGGTTCACACCCGTCAGGATTGTCATGATCAGATTGTCCGGACGGCCCGCACCGACCACGGAGTTTTTGTAAAGCGACGGCGCATACTGATCGACGGTGCCCGCGCCATTTTGCCCGTGACAGGCGGCACAGTTGGCATCGAACAGGTTTTCCGGGGCTTTCTGCGACAGGTTGTCGATCCGCGTCAGGTTGCCCGAACGCAGGTCGGGAATGTCGTTCGCCTTGCCAAAACCGTCACGAGGCTGAGTGTCGGACGCATCGTCGATCGCCTTGACCTGAAGGACGAACGCCGCCAGTGCATGCAGATCTGCATCCGTCAGATGGCTCGTGCTGTGTTCGACAGCTTCTCCCATCGGTCCGGCTGCCTGACTTCTGCCTTTGGCCCGGCCCGTGCGCAGATACTGGACGAGATCGTCTTCGCTCCAGTCTCCGATCCCGCCTGTTTTGCTGGGTGTGATATTGGGAGCGTACCAGCCGGACAGCGGGCTTCCCGCCAGATACTGGTCTGACTTTTCCATCAGCATGACGTTGCGCGGCGTGTGGCAGGTTCCGCAATGTTCGAGCGCAATGGCCAGATACCGACCTCGACGCATCCTGTCATAACTCGCAGAATCGCCTGTTTCCTGCGTCTCGGTCCCCGCCAGCATGTTCCAGCCTGACAGCGTCAGGCGGATATTGCTCGGAAAGCTGAGTTGCGTGGCGGGCGGCGTCTGCGCGACAGGTTTCACTCCGTTCATGAACCACACATAAAGCGCGTGAACGTCCTGATCCGTCATGGCCGCGTAGGAAACATACGGCATCACGGGATACAGGTTCTGGCCATCACGGCGCTTGCCCCTGCGGAGGGCCTGCTCGAAATCATGCTCCGAGTATTTGCCGATCCCATGATCGGCGTCAGGCGTGATGTTCGTGGAAATGATGTCGCCCATGGGGGTGGCGATCTTCAGTCCACCCGCGAACGGCGTGCCACCCGGCTTGGTGTGGCAGGCGATGCAGTCCGCAGCCGTGGCAAGATAGGCGCCACGGTTCATGACATCCTGATCTACATCCGCCGCCCGCGCAGCAGGGGCAGACAGTCCACTCAGAACCGTTCCACCAACAAGAAAAGACCAGAAAACGGTTTTGAAATCAGGCATGGAGCAGTTCTTTTTTCAGCGTATCGGCAACACGAAGCGCAAGGGCTGCGACGGTGAGGGTGATGTTCCCGGTCCCGACCGTGGAGAACACAGACGAACTTGCGATGAACAGGTTCTCGTGGTCATGCGTCCGACAATGGCCGTCCACCACGGAGTCCTTGGGGTCTACGCCCATGATGGTGCTGCCCGAAGGATGATCCTGCGGGAAATAGCCCGGCGTCCACTGTTCATCTGTGCCATGCATCAGGCCGATGAGGTCCTTGAACAGTCCACGCGTATGCTCGCAACTGCGGACGGTGTAGTCCGGCAGCTTGTAATAGACATCCGGATGCGGAATGCCGAGCGCGTCCTTATGTGTCTTACTGAGCGTCAGGCGGTTGTCCGGATCGGGCAGCGCCTCGTTATGGCTGAACAGACGGACCGTATGGGACGCCAGATAGCGGATCTGATCTTCCAGATCCTTTCCGACATAACCCTTTGAAATCGCAAGCTGCGTTGCGAAATCAACCTGATTGTCATCGACCATATGCACGAGATACGCGCCACGGTCACCGCGCCAGTCGCCATCGCGGAAATTGTCGATCACGTTGGTTTCAAGCGGGCCACGTCCCGGCCACAGGGCCTTGTCGCCGCTGATGAACGTCACCTGCACGCCCGTATGATCCATCATGTTCCGGCCGACATGGCCGGAGCTGTTGGCGACACCATCGGGGCTCTGCTCATCGGCTGAAAGCAGCAGCAGCTTGGCCGTCTCGATGCAGTGTGCGGCGACCACGAAGTACTTGCCCGTCACACGATGCGATCCCTTGTCTGGATCGTAGTAGTGAACGGCCGTCACCTTCTTGTTCGCGCTGTCACGCTCGATTTTATAGACTACAGCATTGGGCACGAACTTCGCCCCGGCGGCCTCGGCGTGATAGACGGAATAGCCGCCATTATACATCGCGCCGATCGGGCAGATCGGCATGCAGTTATTGTGTCCCTCGCAGGTCGGACGGCTGTCATAAGGTCGCGTGTTGCGGGCCTGCGGTTCATGTACGACGCGGTAGGGTGTCTTTTCGTTGATGAGCTTGCGGAACTGCTGGGCCGCATAGGAAATCGGCAGCGCTTCCATGGGGTAGGGCTGCTGGCGGGGAGAGCCCAGATCCTCGACCTTCGGGTCCGGTCCACACACGCCCATCATGACTTCAGCCTGATAATAAAACGGCTCAAGATCGTCGTATTTCAGCGCCCAGTCACGGCCCTGCCCATAGCGGGTCTTAAGCTCGAAATCCGACGGAAGGTAGCGCCATGCACATCCGGCCCAGTGCCAGGTCGTGCCACCCATCATCCGCAGATAGACCTGCTGATAGGCTTCCGCGTTCGGGCCGCTCGTATGCAGATACTGGTTCGGCGTCATCTGGTTGGGCGGATGCACGGCCCAGGGCGTGGACGGGAAGGGGCCCTGATAGGACGGCTTGTTTTCCAGATTGCGAAAATTGTCCACGAAATGCTGACGGTCCACACGCGGGCCGGCTTCCAGCACGATGACGGAAATGCCAGCACGCGCCAGTTCGTTCGCAATGGAACTGCCAGCCACGCCGGACCCGACGATCACGACATCGGCGGAGAGATTCTGATCAGAAGACATAAGAGATGCTGTTCCCGCTCTCAGGTAGGTTCCACGTCGAACTTGGAGGGCGACAGCGCAGGCGCGCCTGTCGGCTTGTCGACTTCGGGAGGCTGCGTCGTCCAGTAGAATGGGCCGCCCGCGGCGTAGGTCTTGGGATAGATCGCGTCCTTGGTGACGTCGAACATCAGGGCCGAGCGGTAGACCACGACCTTGCCGTCCGCGACACCGCGATACCAGCCGGTCATGATGTCATGAATGACGTCCTTGAATACCGGATCAGCCTGTTCCGCGGCTTTGGCGAAGGCGGAAGCGTTTTCGTAAGTCCCGCTCTCCAGAAGCGCTGCGAGCTTTGAAAGCTGGGCCTTGCGCTCCGGGCCGGACTGGAGAATGCGCTCGTATAATGCCTGACCGATCCGCGGATCGAGAGACGCCCGGTCTGTCAGACGTGCTGACACTGTCATGAAGCGCTCAAGTTCAGGATCAGTGCTGGTCGTGGGGTCTGCGGCCACGGCATTACCAACCGCCAGAACGCCCATACCCGCCATGCCTGTCATCAGCGTATCGCGGCGCGACATTCGCATCAGTCGGTTCAGGCGCATGGCATTGGGGGAGGACGCATGGAGGTTAACAAGAGGGCAGTGACGATCTTTCGTCATGTAGGATCACTCTTCTCATACACTCGAGACGGATGACATGACCGTGATCAGTGTCACCTTACAGAGGTCTGCAACCTACAGACGTCGCGTGATCATGCAACCGTGGAGCGCTGATTATCGGTAAATAATCCCATGAAAGATAAAGTTTCCGGACGATATGGCGAAAGGATAGAAAGCGAAAACGCCTGTTATCTTATTGTGGTTCCCGAAAAATGCTGAAGATTTCGATGGTACGTTATTGTCAGGAGTCTTCATGCCGGGGACAGGAGTGTCAGAATCTTCCTGGGGCGGTCATTATTGTTATTGAGAATGCTTCTCAATTAATTTTTGTAGCGAAATTCCTCAATCTCTTCAGGTCCTGAAAAAGAAAAGGGGCGCAGAAATTCTCCTGCGCCCGGTCATAAACGCTCTCAGTTCAGCGATGAGTCAGGTGCCTACTCCCATGAAAACCAGCGCTGTCGTGATCAGTCCCACCAGAACGGCCAGAATAATGCTGCATTTCAGAGTGAAATGAAGCAGTTCGCCTTCGCGTCCGACCAGCCCGACGGCTGCCGAAGCCACAGCGATGGATTGTGGAGAAATCATCTTTCCTACGGCGCCGCCCACCGTATTCGCTGCAACCAGAAGCTCTCCACTCACCCCGATCTGCCGTCCGGTTGCTGCCTGAAGTCCGCCGAACAGGGCGTTGGACGACGTATCGGAGCCTGTGAGGAACACCCCGAGCCAGCCCAGAAGCGGAGCAAAGAACGTGAAAGCGCCCTTGGTCATGGCGAGAACCAGAGCCAGCGTGGTGGAAAGGCCGGAGTAGTTTGCGAGAAATGCAAAAGCCAGCACCATACCGATGGCGTAAATCGGAATACGCAGTTCATGCAGGGTGTCGCGGAATGTCCTCAGGGCGTCTGCAGGGCGCATCTTCAGGAACAGAACAGTCACCACACCGGCCAGCAGAATGGCTGTCCCGACAGAGGATATGAAATCCAGCTTGAAGATTGCGGCATAAGGGGTCGGGCTGGCAACGATCGGAGCCGTTTTCAGCACCAGATTGTGTAACCCCGGAAACTGGATGACGAGAACCGTCCAGTTCAGTGGGCCATCCGCCGTAAACAGCGCCTTGAAGGGCTTGATGCTCCAGACGGCGACGAAGGTCGTGAGGATGATGAACGGAGACCATGCCCGCAGGATCTGCGACGGCGTATAGGATGTGGTGTCGACCACGGCATCGGCGGCCGTATCGCCGGTGTCGAAACGAAAAACCCGGCTTGGCTTCCAGAACCGTAGAAAGACCGGGATGGCCACCATCGTCACCAGCGGTGCGATGATGTCAGGAAGTTCCGGTCCGATCAGCAGTGCCGTCAGAGATTGTGTGAGGGCGAAGACGACGCCGGTGAAGAGAATGACAGGCCACGTCTCACGAATGCCTCGGACCCCGTCCACAACCGCGACCAGCCAGAACGGAATGATGATGCCGATCAGAAGAAGCTGCATCACGACCAGGCGACCCACAGCATAAGGTTCTGCCCCGATCACCTGCGCGCCGACGATCACGGGAATACCCATGGCGCCGAATGCACCGGGTGCAGCGTTAGCGATCAGGCACAGGCCGGCGGCATAGATCGGCGGAAAACCAAGCCCGACGAGCAGCGCTGTCGTGATGGCTACAGGCGCGCCAAAGCCGGCGGCTCCTTCCAGAAAGGCCCCGAAAGCAAACGCGACCAGCAGGAGTTGAATGCGCTGGTCTTTTGAAACGGTGGAAATGGAATGGCGGATGATGTCGAACTGACCCGTCCGGACGGAAATCTTGTACAGAAAGACTGCGCCGATGATGATCCACGAAATCGGCCATAATCCATAAGCGAAGCCATACAGGCAGGCGGCCAGGGCTGTGAAAACAGGCATACCGTAAAACAGGATAGCGAGTGCGAAAGTAATACCTACAGTAATGGTGCAGGCAATATGACCCTTCATATGCATATAAAGAAGGGCGAAGAAGAAAAACAGGATTGGAATAAGGGCGACTGCTCCAGAAATCCAGATGTTGCCTATTGGATCGTAAACCTGTGCCCAGGGTGACATTCTGGAGCCTCCAAAATAAAAATTAAGTGATTTTAAGCGAGTTGTGTCTTTGTCGTGCTTTCTTGCGTAAATGGTATTTTTTGAAAACAATAATGGCAATGATGATATTTTGTGCCTTATGGTAAACTTTATGACATACTGTTTTTAATAGTTGGATTATCAAGAATAAGGCTCCAGTTCAATTTGAATGGCGTTTCATGTTTATCGGTAAAGTATACTGATAGATGCAGGGAATTTTGGAGAAAATTGTCTCTCTACCGACGTGAACGAGAAACTATCTCGGGATGATATGAAATAAATCCAATGATTGGATGTCAATCATTCGAAATATTGAGTGGCGTAGTTTTTTATTGGAAGAAAATTTATTTCCCGAATCAAAAATTGTGAATGATATGAGGCCATTCCAGAGATTTTTTATTGCGGATCTCCTCTGTGTAATTCCTCAGGACCTGCACGTGTTGTAACAACGCCATGCCTTGTGGTGCTCTCGAAAGGGTGAGAGACAGGGGTAACGTCATTTCCAGAGATGGGTAGTCAGGTTTTTCATGCAGTTTCGTGTTCTCTGTGCGTCCCTGATCGGGGCCGGCATGCTTGCTTTTTCTTCCAGCGCATTTGCCTGGGGGCCGTATGGTCACGCCATCGTGGCAGATATCGCACAGGAGCGTTTGACGCCGCAGGCCCAGAAGGCCGCCACAGCCCTGCTGGCGCTTGAAAATCATCAGACCCTCGATCAGGTCGCCTCATGGCCTGATACGATCGGCCATGTTCCGAAGAAGAAGGGGGGCGCTCCCGAGACGCTGAAATGGCATTACGTCGATATCGATGTGTCTCATCCGGCTTATGATCAGGCCCGCGACTGTCCGGACCATGCCTGTGTTGTTGAAAAACTTCCCGAAGAAATCAGTGTCCTTGCTGATACGCATGCATCGCCGCAGGACCGTCTGGTTGCGCTGAAATGGGTCGTTCACCTGATGGGGGACATCCACCAACCCCTGCATGCCGCCGAGCGGAACAAGGACATGGGTGGCAATGCGATTCACCTGACCTATTTCGGCAATAACGCGAATGGTCACATGAACCTGCATTCCCTATGGGATGAAGGGGTGATCGACCATGAAGCGAACCTGCATGTTGGTCCGTTCTACAGCATCGACCCCGCCCGCGCGAAGCAGGAAGCCGATCGCCTCGGAGCCTTGATTACGCCGGACGAGGCGCAATACTGGGTGCAGGATCTGGCGGCTGGCGACGTTCACGATGCCACTGTCAACTGGGCCGACGAGAGCCATTCACTGGCTCGCAGCGTGGCTTATGGCGCGCTTCCGGCAAACAAGGGCGCCGATGTTGGCAAAGCTTATACCGAACTGACCTGGCCGATCATGCAACTGCGTCTTGAGCAGGCTGGCGTGCGTCTGGCTGCCGTTCTCAACACGGCTCTGGGTAACGACTGAGGTCGAGGCCGGAGCTGAAATCGGGGCTGAGACTGGCCTGAAGGCGCGGAACAACGAAGTCCAGAAACGCCCGGATGCGTTGCGGGACCCGTTTTCCGCCCTGATAGAGGGCGTGGATTTCCTCCTCGTCCCGTGTGCCCGTATCTGCAAGAACTTCAACCAGGCGCCCCGCCATCAGATCCTTGCGGACATGATATTCCGCCAGCCGGGCCAGCCCGGCGCCACGGATTGCAGCGCGTCTGACGGTTTCGCCATTATTGGCCAGGAGCGGCCCCCGGACGATCCTGTCCACGATCCGTCCGCGATCCTGCAACGGCCAGACCGGAGCCGCGCGCCGGAAATTGAATCCCAGACACCGGTGACGCTCCAGGTCGCTCACGCTCTCAGGCCGACCGAACCGCTCCAGATAATCCGGTGCCCCGACGATCAGCCGGGGGACATTTCCCAGATGACGCGCGGTCAGGCTCGAATCCTGCAATTTTCCCACCCGGAACGCGATATCCGTTCGGTCCAGATACAGGTCTGCCATTTCGTCCGACAGGGACAGATCCACCACGATGTCAGGATATGTCGCCCAGAATTCCGGCAGCAGCGGCTCCACCATTAACGCTCCGAACGCCACGGATGCATTGATCCGTATCGTACCTGTTAACTGGACGGTTTTTCTGGAGAGGAAGCCTTCGATGTCGTCAAGTTCCGCAATCAAGGCCTGCGCCCGTTCGTAATAGGCTAGTCCTTCGGGTGTGATGGACAGTTTACGGGTCGAGCGTTCTACAAGTTGAACACCCAGACGACTTTCCACGCGCCCGATCAGTTTGCTGACCGTGGAGGGCGTCATCATGGACAGGCGGGCGGCTTCGGAAAAACTGCCGCTCTCGACCACGCGTAGAAAGATTTTCATCTCGCCGAAACGGTTGTCCATTTTCTGCCTCATCTGTGAAACTGCTTCACAGATTTTGTGGAGATCGCGACGCTTATCAAGTGGGTTTCATAAGTCCATGATGCTCTAACGAACCCGGAATGGGACAACAATGGATATGCAATCATGACAAGAATTCTTCTTCTGAATGGCGGCAAGGCCTTTGCCCATTCCCACGGGCGGCTGAATGACACGCTTCAGGGCTGTGCCGCTGACATCCTCTCCAAAAGCGGGCACGAAATTCGCCAGACGAAAATTGATGACGGATATGACGTCGAGCAGGAGGTCGAACATTTCCTGTGGGCCGATCTGGTTATTTACCAATGCCCCGGCTGGTGGATGGGCGTGCCCTGGACCGTCAAGAAATACATGGACGAAGTCATGACGGCAGGTCATGGAAAGCTTTATGCCAATGACGGTCGCAGTCGCGCGCATCCGGAGCGCAAATATGGTTCCGGCGGCTTGGTACAGGGCAAGAATTATATGTTGTCGGTTACCTGGAACGCGCCGGAAGACGCCTTTACAGACCCCGATCAGTTCTTCGAGGGACGCGGCGTAGACGGGGTTTATTTTCCCTTTCACAAGGCCCACGAATTTCTTGGTATGTCCGCGCTTCCGACGTTTCTGGCGACGGACGTGATGAAGGCGCCGAATGTGGACGCAACGCTCGCAGCCTATGCCCAGCATCTGAAAGATGTCATCGGGACTGCGTCGTGAAAGGAGGGGCGGCCTGAGCCGCCCCCAGTTTTACAGGCTCAGCTGGAGTACGCGGCGGCTGACGTCCAGAGTGACTTCAGACTGTTCCCCCAGAGCAGTCATGCCGTGGGCTTCAAGCTGCGCGAGCAGTGGGTCGATGCCGTCTTTGCCGATCTCGTAAGCGGAGAGGCGGGTCGGAATCTCGAGGCTTTCGAAAAACTTCTCTGTCCTGACAATGGCGGCTTCGATCCGCTCGTCTTCCGTGCCGTCATGCAGGTTCCAGACGCGGGCTGCATATTGCAGGAGTTTGCCGCGTTTGGCTTCCTTCCGGACACGCAGCATGGACGGCAGGACGATGGCCAGCGTCCGGGCATGGTCGATATCGTAACGCGCCGTCAGTTCGTGTCCGATGCTATGCGTGGACCAGTCCTGCGGCATGCCGACACCGATGATCCCGTTGAGCGCCAGTGTTGCGATCCACATGAAATTGGCGCGGAGCGTATAGTTTTCGGGTTCTGAAACGACTTTTGGCCCGATTTCGATCAGGCTGAGCAGAAGCCCTTCGGCAAAGCGGTCCTGAGCCAGACCGTCTGCCGGATAGGTAAGATACTGTTCCATGATATGGACGAAAGAATCCACGACGCCATTTGCAATCTGCCGGACGGGCAGGGAGTAGGTGCGGGTCGGGTCCAGAACCGAAAAGCGCGGGAAGACGTGTGGGCTGCCGAAAGCCAGCTTTTCGCGCGTGGCCTGACGGGTGATGACACTGAAGCTGTTCATCTCCGAACCGGTTGCCGGCAGGGTGAGGACCGTTCCCAGCGGCATCGCGGCTTTGACGTTCGCACCATGCGTCGTGAGGATGCTCCACGGATCGCCTTCGAAATCCACGGCCGCCGCTACAAATTTGGTACCATCAATGACGGAGCCGCCGCCGACGGCCAGCAGGAAGTCCAGTTTCTCGTTCCGGATCAGTTCGACCGCCTTCATCAGCGTCTCGAAGGTCGGATTGGCTTCGATGCCTCCGAACTCCCGTATGAAATGCCCATCAAGCGCCTCGCGCACGGCCGGAAGTGTGCCGTTGCGCTCCGCACTCGCGCCTCCGAACAGGATCAGGACGCGCGCATCGGCTGGGATATGTTCCGCCAGTTTCGGGATCGTATTCTCGCCGAAAATGATGCGCGTGGGATTGTAGAATTCAAAATTCTGCATGGGGTCTGCCTTCAGAGCGGGTGTTTCTGATTGCGCCGTCATCAAGGCAGCCTTCGCGGCCTGTGCAGGATGACGGCATGGCTGTGTCTGACCTGATCCTAACGGTTTTCTGCCGTTTCACCCAGACCGGAAAATATGTGCCTGTCAGGGGAGAGTGTTTCCGGGATCATCTTGACGTGCGGGTCGTAACGGTTTGTGAATGGGATAAGTGCTATGAAACCCAGACAGGAAGAACGATGGCTGCCTCTCTCCGCTCCGAAGTTACAACGCTTCTCGACAGCCTTGGCGTGTCGGCTGATCTCTACACGCGAGGTACTCTGGCAGTAACGTCGCCGCTGACGGGCGAGCGGATTGCGGAAGTTGCGGAAATCAGCGCGGAAGACGCGAAGGCGACGATCGGCCGTGCGGCAGAGGCGTTCAGGGTCTGGCGCACGGTGCCGGCGCCGCGTCGTGGTGAGCTTGTCCGCCTGCTGGGAGAGGAATTGCGGGCGAACAAGGAAGCGCTTGGTCGGCTCGTGACGCTGGAAGTGGGCAAGGTTCCGTCCGAAGGTCTGGGCGAAGTGCAGGAAATGATTGATATCTGCGATTTCGCGGTCGGTCTGTCCCGCCAGCTGTACGGCCTGACGATCCCCTCCGAACGACCGGATCATCGCCTGACGGAACAGTGGCATCCTGTAGGGCCCGTCGGTATCATTTCGGCATTCAACTTCCCGGTTGCGGTCTGGTCGTGGAATGCGGCTCTGGCGCTGGTCTGCGGTGACAGCGTGATCTGGAAGCCTTCGGAAAAGACACCGCTGACCGCACTGGCAACCCAGGCTCTGTTCCTCAAGGCCGCAGCGCGCTTCGGCACTGATGCGCCAGCTGCGCTCAGCACATTGCTCGTCGGCGGACGTGATATTGGCGAACTGATGGTAGAAGACCGCCGTGTGCCGGTCATTTCCGCGACGGGTTCGACCCGTATGGGCCGTGACGTGGGCGAGCGTGTGGCGCGGCGTTTCGGTCATTCCATTCTGGAACTTGGCGGCAACAATGCGTCCATCGTCACGCCGTCTGCCGATCTGGATCTGACGCTGCGGGCTGTTGCGTTCGGCGCAATGGGAACTGCCGGACAGCGCTGCACGACGTTACGGCGTCTGTTCGTCCATTCCAGCGTTTACGACACGCTCGTGCCCAAGCTGGTGAATGTCTACAGGAGCATTTCGGTTGGTAATCCGATCGAGGGAGCGGCGCTTGTCGGGCCCCTGATTGACGCGGCTTCCTTCACAATGATGCAGGACAGTCTCCAGGCTGCGGCGGATGCGGGCGGTACGGTTCATGGCGGAACCCGCGTCGATGTGAACGGGGAGGCGTCATTTTATGCGCGCCCGGCACTGGTTGAAATGCCGTCTCAGCTGGGGCCGGTTCTGGAGGAGACGTTCGCGCCGATCCTGTATGTCATGAAATACGACACGCTGGATGAGGCTATTGCGCTTCAGAACGACGTAGTGCAAGGCCTGTCGTCTTCGATTTTTGCGACTGATATCCGGGAAGTGGAGCAGTTCCTGTCTGCGCGGGGATCGGATTGTGGCATTGCAAACGTGAATATGGGACCGTCCGGTGCGGAAATCGGTGGAGCTTTCGGCGGTGAAAAAGAGACAGGTGGTGGCCGTGAGTCCGGTTCGGATTCATGGAAGGCCTATATGCGGCGGCAGACCAATGCCATCAATTATGGGCGCACGCTGCCGCTGGCACAGGGTGTGACGTTTGACGTGGACGGCGGTTCGACAGAAGCCTGAGTTTCATTGTGGTCCGGCGGGGAGAGGAGGAGCCTGCTTTTCCTCGCTGGCGTGAGTGATGCTCAGCCGGTCATGGGTCGGCGACCAGGGGAGGGCCTTTTCCTCCATATGGCCGGGCGGAGGAACGTAGTCCTCCAACCAGAGTTTACCGGCCATAGGGTTGATCAGGACGTTGAAATGCTTGAGGACGTCCATTCCCAGAATATTGAATTCCGCATCAGGGACGACATCCAGGGTGATGTCATGCAGCGTGTGTGAGCCGAGTTGCAGCGTGCTGAAATGATGCCTGTGCCCCAGCAGGACGTCGCCAGCGCCAACGCGGATTTCGTCATCCTGCGCGAGCATACGCCGTGAAATGCCCATCTTCCGCGCTACCCATTGCTGGATGATGGAGCGGTTGGCGCTCGTATTGATCTGCATGTCCACCTTGTGGCCATCCAGAAGAGCCGTCATCTGATTGAGTTGCGGGGACTCATCATCAATGGATGTCAGGGGAATGGCTGGCCCCGGGTTTTTCAGAAGTGTTCCGATATCCGGGCAGTCCGCAGCGGTATCGTAAGTAAAAATCCCAATTTTCTGCGAATATCTGTCGATTAGCAGATGATATTGTCCAAGAATGTCCCATCCGAGGTCCATCATCAGAAGCAGACCATCCGGCGTTTTGGGTGGCCGTTCGTTGACCAGTAATGCTGTCATGTCCTTGAGTACGGAATGACCGATCTGGAGGCTTTCGATTGTGGTGGAATAGTTCCCGCCCGTTCCTGTGACTGACATGGTTCTGACAGGGTCGAGCCGGTAAAAATCAAAGCCTTTCGCATCCCAGACGCTGGTTCGGGTCGTGAACGTTGAGAAAAAAGAACCGACATCATGACCATTGATCTGGGCATGAATGACGGGAGCGCCAGCCGGATTGAGAAAGGGAAGGACTTCGCTCATTGTGACACAGTCATGGATGGTCCGGCCATACACATGAGGGCTAAGTGTGAGTGTAGCTATCGCGAGGGCGGAAAAATTGCGCAGTAAGGTCAGTCTGCCCATCACTGATCCTTGTTGACTGGTCAGGAAGTCCTGAACGGATACTGTCGTGTTTTGTAATAAAAACCAAATGGTTTATACGACCAACCTGCTCAAGATTACCTTGTAAAAGCTCTGACGAAAGCGTTTTGCTGATTGACTTCGACGGGGAGCCTTGTGTCGGTGAGGGCTTTTCCCTGCCATCCGGCGCCGAGGGCGATGTAGAGGGCGACGGCGTTGCGGACGCGGGCGAGACGTCCGACGACGGCCTGGTCCTGTGCGGACAGGGCGGTCTGTTCGGTCGTCAGCACGTTCAGATAGCCGGTCAGACCGGCCCCGAAGAGCTTCTGGGCGCGGTCGCGGGCGAGGCCGGCGTCGACGGAGGCCTGGTTCAGCTGCTCGACCAGTTCGGCATTATGCCGCCAGTCGCCCATCGCGTCCTCGACATCCGCGAACGCCCTGAGCACCGTCTTGCGGTAGTTCAGACGGCTGCCCTCGGCCTCGGCCCGGGCCTGCGCGATGGCGGCGGTGTAGCGGCCGCCATGAATGACCGGCAGCGTCGCCATCATCATGAAGCTCCACGCCATGCCGCCCGCCTGGAACGCCTGATAGGCGGCGGAAGCGTTCGGGTTGAACGTCAGCGGGATCATGAATTTCGGATAGAGGTTCGAAACCGCAATGCCCACACGTGCGGTGTCGGCGGCGTATTCGGCCTCGGCCACGCGGATATCGGGGCGGTTGGCCAGCACGATCGATGGCAGGCTGTCGGGGAAGCGCGGCAGATCGGGGATCGGACGGCGCTTTTCCAGCTCTTCCTCAAGCTGGCCCGGCATGTCGCCAACAAGGACGGCGATGGCATGCATCAGCCGCTCTTCCTGCTCGTGCAACGGCGCCAGACGGGCGCGCTCGAGATGTTCTTCCGTCTGGGCCTGCGCCACGGCCAGCGTGTTGCCGAGGCCATGGGTGTAGAGCTTTTCGGTCAGTTCGCGCGAGCGCACGGCTACGTCGATGGCACGCTCGGTCACGGTCAGACGCTCCTGCACGGAGCGCAGTGTCACATAGTCCGTCGCCATCTCTGCCAGCAGGGCCAGGAGAACGCCCCGACGGTTCTCGATCGACTCTTCGACGATCCGCTTGCGCTCTTCCACCTGCCGGGCGATGTGCCCGAACAGATCGACTTCCCAGGTCGCCCGCGCGCCATAGGTCAGGACCGAAGCTTCGGGGCGGTTGGCCGGATTGCCCGGACGCAGCGGCCAGTTGTCGATATTGATCGAATAGCGGTCATCGCCGCCGCCTGCGGCCACGTCGAGCTGCGGATACCAGGCCGACTGTGCCTGACGGCGGACGGCGCGCTCGGCGATGATGTGCTGCGAGGCGATCTGCAGGTCGTAATTGCCCTTGATCGCCTGATCCACCAGCTCGTTGAGCATGGGGTCGTGGAACTGCGACCACCAGTCCTTCATGTCCGCCGCCGACTGCGCCAGCGCATCGGCCGTGGCGGGATGGGGCTGCTCGACGAAGGCGTCGGGCACCTTGATCCGGTCCGGCGTGAAGTTTGGCCCCACCGTACACGCCGTCAGCGACAGACAGGTACTCAGGGCAAGGGTCAGGAATTTGCGGGACATGTCAGAGGTGGTTCTGCAGCCAGGTGGTCAGACGCCCGCGCGCGCCCGGCGTTTCGCGCCCGATCGTCACCGTGGCCGTCATGCCGGCCGCCAGCGTGATGTTCGGCGGGACGCTGTCGAGTTCCAGACGCACCGGAATACGCTGCGCCAGACGCACCCAGGTGAAGATCGGATTGACGTCCGGCAGGCCCAGCTTGTCGGACACGCCGTTCTGGTCGTTGATGCCGCGGCCGATGCTCACGACATGCGCCATGAGGATCTGTTTGTAGCCCATCAGCTTGATGCGGGCTTCGTCCCCCACATGCACGCCGTGCATCTTCGTTTCTTCGAAATAGCCGTTGATCCAGAAGCTGTGCGCGTCGATCACGGCCATACCGGGCTGACCGGCATGCGCGTAATCACCCACGCGCAGGTTCAGGTTGGTGATGTAGCCGTCCACCGGCGAATAGACCGTGGAGCGCTGGAGGTTCAGCAGGGCGGTGTTCAGCTCGGCCTTGGCCGCGTTGACCTTGGCGCGCTGGGTCTCGACGTTGGAGTTGAAGTCTTCCTGTTCTTCCGCCGAGACGATACCGCCCAGTCCCATGCGGCGCTTTGCATCGGAGCTGCGGAGCTTGAGGTCTTCCTCGGCTCCGGCCAGACGGGCGCGGGCGGCGTCGATGTCGAGGCGGAAGCGCACCGGATCGAGCACAAAGAGCGGATCGCCCTTGTGAACATACTCGTTGTCCACGACCGGCACGGCCACGACCGTGCCTGAAACTTCGGGGGCGGCGTCTACGACATAGACGCGCACGCGGCCGTCACGGGTCCAGGGGGCGAGGACATAGATGTCCCACATCGTCCGCCCCAGGCCGATGGCGAGCGCCAGCACCACAAGGGTCAGCAGGACACGGATTACACTGCGGGTCCAGTTCATCGCTGACCCTCCCTAGACGTAAAGGATGAGCAGACAGAGAACACAGACATAGAGCGCTATTTCAAAGAGAGCGACGTGCCAGAACCATCCCAGGGCGCCCGTGCGCCACAGAAGGCTTCTCAGCAGTAACGTTACAAAGACCGCCGCTACGGCATAAATGGAAAGCGGAGCAACGAAAACGCCAAACAGGTTAACTTCAGCCAGCATCAGAAGCCAGCTCCAGCGTCAACCACCAGACTGCCAAACGCCAGACTGTAAGACAACTCGCCCACAACGCTCCTCACTCAGACACAACGACTCCTCCATTACACGGAGGACAGTCGGCGGGTGATATGGATCAAAAACTGAACCTCCTGACGAAAATGTCAACAGGATCTGTTTTCTAGTTTTATGTTGTCATATAATCTATTGATATGTCAACGGTTGAGGTGTCATCAAAAATGGCTGTTCAGTATGGTACGTCCCTTCTTCGGGAGAGCAGTTTTCATGACATGGAGCTGACCTTTCATGTCATGCGGCTGTCGAGCCTGTGGCGGGCCCAGCTTGACCGTCTTCTGCGCCCTGAAGGCATGACGCTCGCGACCATGCGGCCCATGGCCTATCTGATGGTGATGGGAAACGGCCTGAAACAGAGCGATCTGGCCTCCGTCATGGGCGTGGACAGTTCGGCACTCGTCCGGGTTCTCGATCAGCTGGGACGAGAGGGGCTGATTTCGCGCGAGCCTGATCCTCATGACCGGCGCTCCAATCTTGTGGCACTGACGAAAGCCGGGATGGCACGGTGTCGGAGGTTCCAGCAGATTGCGGCCGAACTTGAAGCCCGGCTGACTGAAGGGCTTGCCGAAGATGCCGCGGAGATGCTCCGGGATCAGCTTGGCATGATGGAGAGCAGATTTTCCCTGTCCGGTGTGTCGTCTTGCTGAAACTGCGGCTCCTTATGAAAAATCTTTTTCGTCAGACGTTCTCTTTGGACCGCAGCAGCCTGCGCTGGCAGAATTTTCTCGCGACAGCCGCTTTCACGGCGCGTGTTTTCCTGTCCATCGGGATTGCGCTTTTTCTGGCGTTCATGATCCAGCTTGAATCGCCGATGAGTACGGTTACGACCGTTCTGATCGTTGCCAATCCGACCGTAGGCGCGCTGGTGTCCAAAAGTGTGTGGCGTATGACCGGGACGGTGATTGGAGCAGCGCTGAGTACGGCTGTCATGGCGATGTTCGTGCAGTCTGCCGTCCTGTATTTCATGGCGCTTTCGGTCTTCGTCGGGCTGGCCTGCATGACGGCGACATGTCTGCGGTATTTCAGGGCTTATGCGGCTGTTCTGGCCGGATATACGATCATCATCGTGGCCGTTCCGGCTTTCTCGCATCCCGAGAACATTTTCCTGTCGGCGATGATGCGGGTGTCGGACGTGGCGCTCGGGATCGTGGTGACGGCGGCTGTTTTCATGGTGACGTCGCCCCGGCGGCGTCAGGGGACGATGGGCGCGCTGTCGGGTGCGTTCCGCGAGACCCTTCGCCATGCTCTGGTCTTCCATGAAGGACTGGTTCGTCCTGCCGGAACGCAGGATATTCAGAACGTGGAACCTGCCATCGCGGACGGGGCCTTCCGGACACTGCCCCAGACCCTGTATGACGGCAGACAGCGCCTCATGGGGCAGCTTGCGCGTCTGGGACCGGCGATCGAATACGCGGCGACCGACAATCCGGACATTCATGCAGGCGTGCGGGGTTACAGGCTGGCGGTTAGTCGCATGACGGGGCTGGTTGCGTCCTATCATCCGTACTGGCGCAATCTGGGGATCGCAAATTCGCTCTCAGCGTCCGTTCATCGGGAAATCCGCGATACGCTGACCCGGATCCTTGTCCTGACGGAGAGTGCGGGATGGATCGAACAACCGCAGAGCGTGCTTGCATGTCTGGAAGATTCCCAGCAGCGGCTGGAGGATCTGGAGCGTTCCGCAACATCGCCCGCTGCTCAGGCGTCTGTCGATAATACCCGTGATATTCTGTTTCAGCTTCGGGAAATCGTACTGGATCTGTCGAGCCCGCGTGGCGCGCATGTCCGGGTTCGGGTAGGGCTGTATGTGGAATGGATGTCTGCGATCTATAACGGATTGCGCGGAATGCTGATCGCCTTTCTGGCCTGCATGATCTGGTACATCACGTATTTTCCGACCGGTCCAATGATGATCATGTATGTGGTGGCAGCATCGAGCCTGTTGTCGACCGTGCCCTCAGCTGCCCGTGCGAGCCTGCCGATGGCGATCGGAACGGCGCTTTCGGTCCCAGCCTGCTGGCTGTGCCATATCGTGGCGCTCCCCCGTGTGGATGGCTATCCGATGCTCTGGCTGTCGATTTGCGCCTGCATGTTGCCGGGTGTGTGGCTCCAGTTTCACCCGCGCTACGGGATCGGCGCTTTTGGCTACACGGTCTTTCTGGCCATGCAGTTGATGGTGACGAACAGCATGGTTGTGGATGACATCACGCTCATCAATACGTGGCTGGCCATCCTGATGGGATGTGTGCTGCTTGTTCTGGTGTTCCGGGTGATCATGCCTGCCGACCAGCGGCTGTATGCATCGCGGCTTGTGCTGTCTCTGGGGCGCAGTCTGCAGAGTCTTTCGAGTCAGCCGGGTGCGAAAGTCCCGTCCTGGATGGTGTGGGAAGGGGCGCAGATCCAGAAAGTCTCGAGTCTGCTGATGCGTCTGTCTCTGGTCACGTCACCGATTGACCGGCAGGGTTATGTCGATGGTGCGTTTGCCGCCTTGTCCCTCGGCCGTCTGCTGATCCGCCTCAGGCGCGCAGCGGAGAAGGCCGGATTGACTGCGGCCCAGACGGAAGCCCTGAACACGGCCCTTGCGTCTTTCAGAATGCTGCGTCGGGACCCGGCTGGTACGGCTGCGTCCCTGCGAGACGCTGCGCGGCTGATCGGCTTCGGCACGGCCACAGGGTGTGTGTTCCACGTCCGTCTTGTGGCGTGTCTGGAGCAGAGCGCGCATATTATCGACAGCATACCGGGATTTTTCCATGCGGACGGCCCGTTGAACTGCTGGTTTGATGAACGGGGGCCAGCGACGCTGGTGACTGCTCACCCGGCGCGCTGAAGGTTCAGGAGACCTTCCGGCTACGGATGACGTCCAGGGACAGGGACGCGGCTTCCTGGATATGCTGCTTCGTCAGCCTTGCGAGTTCCTCGCCGTCACGTTCCCGACAGGCCAGCAGGATACGGAAGTGTTCGGCGTCCGTTGCGGCCTTGCGGCCCGGCAGTTCCAGATGAGCGCGGATATAGCGGTATAGGCGGGAATGGAGGTCATGGATCATGCCGTAAAGCCGCGGGCGGCGCGCGGCGGCATAAATGGCACCATGAAATTCCCAGTTCAGTCGCCCGGACTGCGCCATGTCATGTCCATCGCCGGTTCCGCTGACAAACGATTCATAGGCGTCCTCGATGCGCGCCAGATCCACACGGGTGAGGGTCGTCATGGCCAACCCCGCGGCCATGCTTTCCAAGGAGGCGCGGATGTCTGAATATTCCAGAATGTCTGCTTCGCTCATTCCCGTCACCACGGCGCCGCGATGGGGCAGGAAGGCGATCAGGCCTTCCGCCTCAAGCTGTTTGAGCGCTTCGCGGACCGGAATGGTGGAGACGCCGAAATTGCGGGCCAGTTCGGACTGACGCAGCGGCTGGGCGTCGGTCAATACGCCGTCCGTGATGGCACGGCGCAGGGCCTCTGCGATTTCGAGCGAGGCCGAGCCGCTTTTCGTGTCAACAGGCGTGAAAATCGGTGCGGCGTCGCTCATGAGGTCGGTTATCCGTCAGTGGGGCGGTCCTCATAGCATGATCGCAACAAACGATCATGCCCGTGGGATATTCCCGGCGTGATATTATCCGATGGTCATCAGGCTCGCATTGCCACCTGCTGCCGTTGTATTGGTGCTGACGACTTTTTCCTGGAGCACCCATTCGGGCCGGATCGGGCTTTTTGCGTCGAGCATGTAAAGCTGCACGACCATGCCCGAGCGCGACAGGGCCGTACGGGCCTGCTCGGCCATCTGTCGTTCTTCGAAAGACGCGAGGATCGTCCGGCATCCTGCAACGCGCCCGCCCTGTGTCCGGCGGATATGCAAAGCGAGGGCATGCGGCAGATCGGAGACCCAGTCCGAGGCCACATTGGGACCCTGAACGAAAGCCGTGTTTCCGCCACTGAGGGCGAGCCCTACGGCACGAAGCATGGTTTCTCGGTCACTGGCGACGCACAGGACGGAACCGCGCGGCAGAAGCTGGTAGAGATTGGTCTCGCCAACGGGGCCGGGAAGTTCGCGTGTGGCGCCGCACAGGCCGTGCTGCATGCCTTCCACGATTTTCTGATAAAGCGGAAAACTGCTCTGCATCAGCCAGGACAGGAACTGCCGGGCAGGCTCGGGAAGTTCCTGTCTGTTCCAGTCGGCGTGGGCCGGTGTCATGCTCATCAGGCGACGCAGGATCAGGGGACCACCGGCTTTCGGTCCTGTTCCTGACAGTTTTTCGCCGCCAAAAGGCTGGCTGCCCACAACCGCGCCGACCATGTTGCGATTGACATAGAGGTTTCCGGCTTCGATGCGCGACGTAACATGCGCCATGCGGCTTTCGATCCGGGTGTGGAGGCCGAATGTCAGACCATAGCCGGACTGGTTGATGGCGTTGAGCAGGGCTTCGAAGCCGCGGGATTCAAAGCGCAGGACGTGTAGCACCGGCCCGAAAACCTCACCCTTAAGGTCTGCCAGACTGTCGATCTCGAGGATCGTCGGAGCGATGAAGGTACCCTTTTCCATGCTTTCCGGCAGCGGAAGAGACCAGACGGGGCGGCCCAGCGCGCGGGATTCGTCAATATAGGTCTGAATGCCTGAGCGGGCTTCGGCGGAGATGACGGGGCCGACATCGGTGTGCAGTTCCGCCGGGTTGCCGACACGCAGTTCCTCGACCGCACCGCGTAGCATGGTCAGGACGCGATCGGCACAGTCTTCCTGCACGCACAGGACGCGCAGGGCGGAGCAGCGCTGGCCTGCGCTGTCGAACGCTGAGACCAGAACATCTGCCACCACCTGTTCGGTCAGGGCGGAGCTGTCCACGATCATGGCGTTCTGTCCGCCCGTTTCGGCAATGAACGGAACGGGTTGCCCGTCCACTCCGGTACGGCCGGCCAGGGTCTTGGCGATCAGCCCGGCGACAGCCGTGGAGCCGGTAAACATCACGCCGGAAATCCGGGTGTCGGCCACGAGGGCCGCGCCGGTTTCGCCCGCGCCGGGAACGAGGCGGAGTGCGTTTTCCGGAACTCCCGCTTCCCGGAGAAGGGCGACGGCGCGCAGGGCGATGAAGGGGGTTTCCTCGGCCGGTTTGGCAACGACCGTGTTGCCAGCCGCAAGTGCGGCGCAGACCTGTCCAAGGAAGATGGCGAGCGGGAAGTTCCACGGGCTGATACAGGCGACGACGCCGAGCGGCGCACTACTGCCTATCCGTGCGATGTCCTGAGCCTGTGCGGCATAATAGCGCAGAAAATCCACGGCCTCGCGGACTTCGGAAAGCGCATTGGCGTAGGATTTTCCCGCTTCACGGACCAGAAGGGCCATCAGGTCTTTCTGGTGCTGTTCCAGCAGATCAGCCGCACGGTCAAGCTTTGCGCTTCGCTCGTCGGCGGAAAGAGCCGCCCATGCCGACATCTCGCTTTCTGCAAAGTCGATGGCCTTGCAGACATCGGCTTTGTTTCCGAAACGGACCGTGCCGATCCGGTCCGAATGGCTGGAGGGGTTGCGGATATCCTGCGCTTCGCCCGAACAGGATGTATCCTGCAAAGCCTGCTCGGCAGACGCACAGACGGCTTCTTCCAGAGCGGTGATGGTGTGCTCCTCGGTCAGGTCCAGTCCGCGCGAGTTGGTCCGCTCGGGTTTGAACAGGTCTTTCGGAAGGGCAATGGCCGGATGGGAGGCACCCGGCGGCTGGACGGCTTTGGCCAGTGCGACCGGGTCTTCGATCAGGCTTTCAATCGGTAGGCTCTCATCGCCGATCTGGTTGACGAAGGAGGAGTTTGCGCCGTTTTCCAGCAGACGACGCACCAGATAAGCCAGAAGCGTTTCATGCGAGCCGACCGGAGCATAAACGCGACACGGGCGGTTGAGCTTCTGCGGCCCGACGACTTCATTATAAAGCGTCTCGCCCATGCCGTGCAGGCACTGGAACTCGTAGTCGCCAATCTGGAAGTTCAGTCCTGCCAGCGTATAGATCGTGGCCAGCGTGCGGGCGTTGTGGGTCGCA
Organism: Gluconobacter albidus; assembly: GCF_002005485.1. NCBI lineage: Bacteria > Pseudomonadati > Pseudomonadota > Alphaproteobacteria > Acetobacterales > Acetobacteraceae > Gluconobacter > Gluconobacter albidus. The sequence continues at coordinate 1,048,780 of NZ_CP014689.1, forward strand.
AACTGCGGGAAGACGACATCGCGGGCGGCGAGAAGTTTTTTGGCGCAGGCGATATAGCTGACATCAGTGTAGCATTTGCGCGTGTAGACCGGGAAATCCGTCTGGCCTTCGACCTGCGCCTTCTTGATTTCGCTATCCCAGTACGCGCCTTTCACCAGCCGGATCATGAGGCGGTGTCCGCTGCGACGCCCCAGGTCGATCAGATAGTCCAGAACCTTCGGCGCGCGGCGTCCATAAGCCTGCACCACGATCCCGATCCCGTTCCAGCCGTCCAGTTCGGGGCAGTGACACAGGTTTTCGATCAGGTCGAGCGAAAGGTCTAGACGTTCGCTTTCTTCAGCGTCGATATTGATGCCGATGTCATAGCGGCGCGCCTGAACAACGAGATCCTTCAGGGTCTGGCCCAGCTCTTCAAGGACCCGCTCGCGCTGGGCGAAGGCATAGCGGGGGTGAAGAGCCGAGAGCTTGATGGAAATACCGGCTTTTTCATAGACATTCGCGCCACGGGCAGTCTGGCCGATGACGTCGATGGCGCGCTCGTAGTCGTGGCGGTAGCGCAGGGCGTCGGCTTCCGTCATCGCGGCTTCGCCAAGCATGTCGTAAGAGTATTTGAAGCCGCGCTCTTCGGGTTCCGCGCTGACCTTGCGCGCGTCCTCGATGGTTTCGCCGATCACGAACTGTTCGCCCATCATCCGCATGGCGATGTCGAGCGCACGGCGAACCAGCGGCTGGCCACCCCGTCCGACGAGGCGGAATAGCGTGGCGGCAAGGCCCTCATCCGTGTCGTTGGTCAGCTTGCCGGTCAGCATCAGGCCCCATGAGGCCGCGTTTACGAAAATGGTCTTTTTGCCGCCCATGTGAGACAGCCAGTCCCCCGTGCCGATCCGGTCACGGATCAGCGCGTCGCGTGTGGCGGCATCAGGAATACGCAGGAGCGCTTCGGCCAGACACATAAGGGATACGCCTTCTGCCGACGAGAGCGAAAACTCCTGCACAAGGGCTTCAACCCCGCCCGGACGACGCTGCGTTCGCAGGGTGCGGGTCAGGTGGCGGGCGACGTCGAACGTGTTCTGCTGTTCCGTCTCGGTCAGCGTGGCCTGCGCGATGAGGGGAAGGATACAGTCCGCCTCAGGCCTGCGCATGTCTGCTGCAATGGCTTGACGGAGGGGGGAGCGAACGGGATAGGACGGAACAACAGATGACATGGACTCAGCCTCGGACATGACACTCGGTCTGAGTCCTATAATCATATACGATTCAGAATAAAATATATGAAATGGGGGTCAGGTCATTTTTATATCGTTTCCGCAACCGTCCCGTCTTTTTGTCCAAAACGCTGCTGCCAGGTGGGCAGGGCTGTGGTGCCGGGCAGGGGCCCCGCCTCGTACACGCCTCGGGCAATCGCGCGTGCCGTGACCTGCGTTGCGGCATGGAGGATTTCCGTCCATTCCTGAGGCGACGGCGCCGCTTTTTCCCGTGTGGAGACCCCGATCATGGCGTCGCCGTCCAGAGGCAGATGGGCCGGGAAGACACCCCTTGCCACGCCATCCTGAGCGAGAATGGCCAGGCGTCTGGCCTGTGTTTTGGTGAGGGTTGCGTCCGTCGCGATAAGGCCGATCGTGGTGCCGGTGACGGAGGCCCATTTGGAGCGCAGGCGCAGATCTTCCGGCGTGAGATGCGCGGGCATACCCAGACCGCCGAATTCGCGTCCCTGTTCGAAAGGGGTGCTCCAGAAATGGGGGCCATCGCCGATCGTGGCTGTCCCGACGGCATTGACCGCTACCAGTGCGGCCACATGATGCCCTGCGGGGGTTATGGTGCTGGCCGAACCCAGCCCTCCGCGGAGGGTGGACGTCGTGGCGCCTGTTCCTGCGCCCGCCGTGCCCAGTCTGAAACGGCCTTGAGAGGCATTTCCGGCAGCCTGATGCCCCATGTCGGCATAGGGGGAGTAGCGGCCCCAGGACGTCTGAGCGCCTGCTGGCAGATCGTAAAGACTGGCCTGCACCACGATGGGGACGCGGATCGTGCCTGGGGGAAGGGGCGCATTGCCAAACTGTTCCCGCAGCCACGCCTGAACCCCCGTCGTGGCATCCAGACCGTAAGTGGAGCCGCCTGACAGCACGACCGCATGGATATGCTCCACCAGATTTTCGGGTTCCAGAAGCGCGGTTTCCCGCAGGGCCGGAGCGCCGCCGGGAAAGCTGCCGGAAGCGGTGACCGGATTGTCGAACAGAATGACCGTCACGCCCGTGCGCAGGCTCAGATCTTCACTGTGGCCGACGCGGATGCCGGGGATGTCGGTGAGAAGGTTCAGGCTGGTCATGCGGCCTCGTCGGTCAGAAGGAATTTTCAAGCAGTACCCGCGTCTCGGGCCGGGTCGGGCTGTTCAGCACAGTGGAGGCTGGCCCGGATTCCACGATCCGGCCCTGTTCCAGAACGGCGATATGGTGCGATATGTGGCGGATGACAGCCAGATCATGGCTGACGAAAACATAGGCCAGTCCGTGTTTTTGTTGCAGATCCAGCAGAAGGTTCAGGACGATGGCCTGTGTCGAAACATCCAGCGCCGAGACGGCTTCATCCGCGATGATGACGGAAGGACGCGTGATCAGGGCGCGGGCAATCGCAATGCGCTGTCTCTGGCCACCGGAAAAAGTTTTCGGATAGCGGTCCGCGCTTTCGGCGGAGAGGCCGACTTCGGCAAGGGCCGTCAGAATGCGTGTTTCCCGGTCCGGTGCGGGATCAAGAGCTTCCCCCACGATATCACGCACCTTCTGGCGTGGGTCGAGGGCGCCGTAAGGGTCCTGAAAAATCATCTGGACGGCAGGACGGATCTTTTTCCGTACGGCGCGGGAAGCTGTCGCGAAATCCTGTCCCTGATACAGGATCTGTCCATCATCGGGAGGGACGAGGCCGCTGAGGAGGCGACAGAGCGTTGATTTTCCGCTGCCGGACGCGCCGATGATTCCGAGCGTCTGGCCCGGCAGGACATCAAGGCTGATGGCGTGCAGGATTCGCCTTCCGGAATGTCCGAACGTCACATTCCGGGCCTGAAGGATCGAGGTCATGCCGGTACCGTATAAACGGGCAGGCGTGTGAAGGGGGCATGGGCCGCGCCGTGCAGGGACATGGACAGGAGGGCCTGCGTGTAGGGATGGACGGGAGTGTCGAACAGGGAGGCGGTTGGCCCCTGTTCAACGCAGGTTCCATCTTTCAGGACCAGAACATGGTCGGCGTGATGGCGCACCAGACCAAGATCATGGGAAATCATCAGGACGGCCATGCGGTGTGCTTCGGTGTGCTGGCGCACAAGGGCCATCATGTCTTCGCAGGTGCGGGGGTCAAGGGCCGTGGTGAATTCATCCGCGATCAGAAGGGCGGGTTTGCAGGCCAGTGCCATGGCCAGAAGCGCGCGCTGTCGCTGCCCTCCCGAAAGCTGATGGGGATAGGCGCGTTCGCTCACGCCCGCTTTCAAAAGGCCGACCTGCTTCATGAGAACAAGGGTTTGATCGCGGATCTCAGAACGGGTGAGTGTTGTATGAAGCCGGAGCGTGTCGGCGATCTGTGCGCCAATTCTTCGTGTGGGGTTGAGCGCTGACATGGGCTCCTGAAAGACCATGCCGAGCGTTTTCCCACGGATCTGGCACCATTGGGATTCCGGAAGCGTCAGAAGGTTCTGACCGTTCAGACGGAGCTCTCCCCGAGGCTGGAACCCGGGTGGCAGCAGCCCCATGAGGCTCAGGGCCAGTGTGGATTTTCCGGAACCTGACTCGCCGATGACGGCAAGGATCCTGCCCGGCTCAAGCGTGAAGGACAGGGCGTGAAGGATTGGCTGGGCCGGGCTGTGAACGCTTAGGTCCCTGACATGCAGGAGTGAATTCATGCGCGATGGTCCTCCAGCGGAGCGTCCAGAGCATCGCGCAGTCCATCGCCGGTCATGTTGAACCCCAGCACGAGGAGCATGATCGTCAGACCCGGCACGGCGACCAGAAGCGGATGATCGAAAACATGGATCTGGTAGGCGGCCAGCGCTCGTCCCAGATCCGGCCGGGGCGGCGGTGCGCCCAGCCCCAGATAGGACAGTCCCGCGTCTGAGAGGATGGCCAGTGCAAGCGAGGATGTGGCCTGAACCGTCAGAAGCGGGAGGATATTGGGAAGGACGTGTCGTCGCAGAATGGAAATGGTGCCGCGTCCGGCCAGACGGGAGGCCGCGATATAGTCCTGAATCAGAATGGCGCGTGCGGCCTGTCGGGTGATGCGGATCTGGGCGGGAAGGCCGAACAGGGCGATGGCGAGGATTTCGCCCATGGCTGAAGCTCCGAGCGCCGTGACCAGAAGAGCGGCGATCAGAACGGGCGGAAATGCCAGCCCCAGATCTGTGAGACCCATGATGACTCTAGGGGGCCTGCCTGCCGCGATCAGTCCCAGCACGGTGCCTGCAATCGTGGAAAGGCAGACGGCCATTGCTGCAATCAGGATACTGTTGAAGGCTCCGGAGAGCACAAAAATCATGACATCCCGCCCAAAAGGATCGGTTCCAAGCGGGTGTGACAGGGAGAGGGGGGCATAGCGGTGCAGGACGTCGATGGCCGGGGCACTGGCACCGGTGAGCAGGGCCGTAATGAGTGCCGGGAGCAGAACGATGCCGAGTAACGCGCTGCCGGTCCATAATGTCGGGTTGGCGCGCGTATTCATGGACGCTCTTCTCCAAGGCGCGGGTCCAGAAAACGCACCAGTGCCGCCAGCAAAAAACCGAGGATCATGACGGCAGTGACGATCAGCATGGCGAGGTTCTGCACGACAGGCAGATCGCGCTGGCTGACGGCCTCCAAAAGGAGTTTTCCGCAGCCGGACAGGCTGAAGACGCTTTCGACGATGATGCTCCCCGTTATGAGAACCGGAAGCTGGATTCCGGCCAGTGTCAGAACCGGAATCAGGGCGTTGGGCAGCGCAATGCGCCACAGGACGCCAGAGCGGCTGTAGCCTTGGGCGCGGGCCGTGCGGATGAAATCCTGCGACAGGGTTTCGATCAGGGAGGAGCGCATGAAGCGTGCGGTGATGGCGGCCTGCGGAACGGCAAGCGCGACAGCCGGAAGGACGAGCGCCCTCAGGCCGGTGAAAAATCCATGATTCCATCCGGGAAAACCACTGGCCGGCAGCCAGTGAAGGGTCAGGGAGAACAGGAACGTCATCATCATCGCCAGCCAGAAATCGGGAATGGACTTCAAAAGCTGAAGCATCGCCATAAGGCCCATATCGGGCATTTTCCCCCGGTTTGCGGCGGCGATCATGCCGAGGGGGATACCCGCGCCGAGAGAGAGCAGCATGGCCAGCAGGATCAGGGGCAGGCTGCTTTGCAGGCGCTCGCCGATCAGGCTGCTGACGGGCACGTCATAGATGTAGCTCCGACCCAGATTTCCTTGCACAAAGCTGCTGATCCACTGCGCATATCGTGCGGGCAGGGAAGTATCCAGTCCGAGTTGATGATGCAGGGCGGCGAGGCTTTCGGGGCTTGCGTCCAGTCCGAGCATGACAGAGGCCGGGTCGCCGGGCAGGAGGTTCATGGCTGCGAAAATGACAAGACTTGCAACGATCAGCAGCAGGAGCCACTGAAAGGCCAGATGCAGTGCGTTCATTTCTGTCATGGCTCCCAGAAGACGCCGCCCAGCGGGCAGCCTGCGATGGGCTGATTGGTCCACAGGCCGTTGAGATGGCGGTTCAGGACGGTCTCACGGGGGATCGAGAACAGGAAGACGTTCGGTTCGTCCTGTGCGAGCTGTGTCTGCATCTGCGCGGAAAGTTCATGCCGCAAAGCAGGGTCTGCCGTGGCCTCGTATCGTTGAAGAAGGTCGTGAAAGACTGCGCTGTGATAGTGGAAATAGACCTGTTTGCGGTCATAGATTGCGATATCGTGTGGCTCGGTGTGGGCGATGACGGTCATGTCGAAAGCGCCCTGTCCGTAAATCTGACTGAGCCATGCAGGCCACTCCACGGGCTGGAGCGTTACGTTGACGCCGATCTGTTCCAGGTAGGCGGCGATGAGTTCGCTGCTGTCGCGTGCATAACCGATGGGCGGAAACGCCAGCGTCAGATGCAGGCCGGGTGCAATTCCTGCGTCCTTCAGAAGCGCGCGGGCATGGTCGGGGTCGTAGGGATAACGGTCGGGCAGGGCGACGTAATCGGGGTCGTCTGGCGCCATGTGTGATTGCAGGGGCGTCGCGTCGCCTTCCGCCACGGCCAGAATCAGCGCCCTGCGGTCAATGGCTTGTGCGATGGCCTGTCGGACGCGCAGATCGTTGAACGGGCGGCGGGCATTGTTGAGGGCGAGAATGGCCTTGAAGGGAAAGCTTCCCCGGACGACTTCAAGCTGCGGGTTGCTTGCAAAACGGCTCAGGATCTCTCGCGACGGGAAGGACGGATAGGCATCCAGTTCCCCGGCCAGCAGCGCGTTGCTGGCCGAAAGCGGGTCGGGCATGAAGCGGAAGGTGACAGCGCGCAGGGCGGGTCTGGCGCCCCAGTATTCCGGATTTCGGTTCAGTGTCAGATGATCGCCGCGTTGCCATTCGCTGAAGACGAAAGGCCCCGTGCCGACCGGGTGACTGATGTTCTGGGCTACGGATGCAGTCGAGAGGATGGCCGCGTCATTCCATGCCAACTGATACAGGAAGCTGCCATAGGGGTGCTGGAGACGGATGTGGACGTGCAGGCTGTCGGGACACGAAATATCGGCAATCTGGCTGAAAGTGCCTCTATCCGGATTGGTGCTGCCCGCTGCTCCGGCGCGAAGAAGGGAAAATTTTGCACTTTCGCAGGTCAGGGGCGTGCCGTCATGAAAATGCACGTTTTCATGCAGCGTGAAATCGTAGGTCAGACCGTCCGGCGCAACACTCCAGTCCCGGGCGAGAAGGGGTTTGATGGTTCCCTTTTCATCCAGATGCACCAGCCCCTCATAGATATTGCCGTACGTCACCATTCCGATGGCTTCACTGGAGCCGCGTGTGGGGTCGAGACCCGGCGGTTCGATCGCCAGACCGATCGAGAGGGTATCCCGAACTTCAGCGGCCCTGGAAAACCCCTGAAGGGAAAATCCCATAAGGCTAATGGCCAGAAACGGCAGAGTGGTCAGCAGGGTTTTCAATCAGGCGCTCCGCGAACTTGCAGCCTCAGGGCGCAGGGACACGGAAAATAGGGCGTTCGTCGCCCGAGTGAAAGGGGGGCTTTCAGGGATGGGGGATCGTACTGTCGATCCGGGAAGCAAGCTGTTTCACGAGGTCACGCGTCAGGGCGACCTTGCCCGCATCGGTCGCCACGGAGCCCTGTGCGGTGAAAGAGCCCCGGCTGCGCAGAATGGCTTGATGGGTGTCCGAGGGGACTACGGCCCAGTCGGCCTGCAGGGCGCCTTGACCGTTGCTGTCAAGATCGAGCCGGTTGATGTTGACGGCAAGCCGGAGCGTCGGAGTTTCGGCCAGTGGCTGTGTGGTGACGATATAATGGGGCCAGTCCTGCCCCAGGCGAGCGGCCAGAAGATCCGTCACGCTCTGCGACAGGCGGCTTCCCCACCGCCCATTAGGGCTGCGGTCAAGCTGGTCGCCGTGGCGGGTCATGATATCCTGATTGTCCAGATAATCCGGCAGGGCGACGCGTGCGACGTTCAGGACCGGAGCCGTAGCGGGGAGGGGGGTATTGCTGTTCTGGGCGATGGCGGGTGCGCCAAGCGTATAGAACTGAACCGGTGGAGCGGCACAGCCTGACAGCAGGGCCAGCGTCAGAAGGGCGAAAGGTGCCGCAGATCGTATCATGAGCCGTGTCACGGGGCTGGTCTCCGGGAAAAACGGGGAAAGACGGGTGGTGCGGCTCACTGCCGGCGTCCCGTGAGGAGAAGCTGCGGGTTATGTTCGACGTCTGTGGCGAACCCGCGCAGGGCCGAGGCCGCAGCGGCGATATCACGCAGGCTGGCTTCGAGATTGGTCCGGTCCGCCGAGCGCGGAGAGGTCATATTTTCCAGATTGGCGAGGCTTTTCGTGGCCTGCTGAACTGCCTCATTGCTGCTCTGGAGGACTGCGTGCAGTTCACGTCCGCGCGCATCAAGCTGCGACGTTCCTGCATTGGCCAGACGGTCTACACTGAGAAGCGTACGCGTTATGGCAGGTTCGAAATCCGTTATCGCCTTGCGGGTCGCATCGACCATGTCGCGACTGTGGTCCGAGGTTTCGCGAATGCTCTGGATCAGTGCAGGCAGATCTTTGTCGAGCTTGTCCGAAAGCTGACGAACCGAGGCCAGTGTGGCGTCGGCGTTCTCGCCGATCTGTTTCAGGGGCAGGTCCTGAAGGCTCTGCGTCATGGCGGCTATGGTGGACTGTCTGGTCGGAATTTCCGTAACATGGGCGATATCAGGGTGGAAAACCGCAGGGGTCGAGGGAGAAAAATCCAGATCGATTTCGGACGTTCCCGTAACGAAGCTCTTGAGGTTCATCTCGCCGCGCAGTCCCTGCTTGATAAGTTCCTCAAGATTGGGAAGACGGTGGCTGCTGTTGGTCAGGATGATGTCGTCCGGTCGCATCGTGACATAGACTGGAATATAGGCGTCTTTGGTGACGGGATTGTATTCAATGACGACGCGGTCCACCGCGCCGACCTGCACGCCACGGAATGTGACGGGAGAGCCTACGGCCAGACCCGACGAGGCCCCATGAAACACCAGAACGGCTTTCGTCGTCCGGGCGAAAGGATGGAAATTGCCGAACAGGACAAAGGCTGCGACGAGGAGGCCTGTCCCTCCAAGGACGAAAGCACCGACAAGAGCCTGCCTGTTCATTACGTATTTCCTTCTTCGTCGTCGCGTTCGCGGTGCATGAAGGCATGCACCTGTGGGTCCGTACAGGTATCGCGCAGATCTCTGGGGGAGCCATGGGCAATGGGAATTTTCGTTTTGGCATCCAGAAAGATGCCGTCGTCGGCGATATGGAACAGGCTCGACAGTTCGTGGCTGACGATGATGATTGTTGCACCAAGGCCGTCCCGCAGGTTCAGAATCAGGTCGTCGAGGCGGGCGGACGTGATCGGATCGAGGCCTGCGGAGGGTTCGTCAAAAAACAGAATGTCCGGATCGAGGGCGAGGGCGCGCGCCAGACCGGCGCGTTTGCGCATGCCACCGCTGATTTCTGACGGATAAAGATCAATCGCCTGCAACATGCCGACGAAACCCAGTTTGAGTTCCACGAGGCGACGGATGACGGGGGGCTTGAGGTCCGTGAACATCTGCAAAGGCAGCGCAATGTTCTCGCCAATGGTCATGGAACTCCATAATGCGCCACTCTGGAACAGGACGCCGAAGCGGTGGTTCAGATCGGTGCGATGGGCGTCGCTTCCGGCCCAGTAGTCTTCGTCCCCGACACGATATTCACCGGCGGACGGTCGCAGGAGGCCGATCATGCTTTTGAGCAGGGTGCTTTTGCCGCAGCCTGAGCCCCCCATGACAGCGAAGATGCTGCCTTTGCGCACATCGAGCGAGATGTTCTTCTGGATGACCTTCGGCCCGAAGGAGAGTGTGACATCGCGCAGGGACAGGACGGTCTGGTCAGGCATGGCGGTCAGATTCCCAGAACATCGGCGATGACGGCGAAGATTGCATCAATGGCGATGACACCCACAATGCCGACAACCACGGCCCGTGTGGCGGCAATGCCGACATCCGCAGCAGAGCGTCCGGCCTTCAGGCCGATCCGACAGCTTGTCAGGCCAATGAACGCGCCGAAAACGAGGCTTTTGACAAAACCGAATATGAACTGACCGATCCCGAAGGCCGTGATCGTCTGGTGAAAATAGCCAGCTGCCGTGATGTCGAGCATCGAAATGGATACGACAAAGCCGCCCAGCATCCCGATAAGGCATCCATACAGGTAAAGAAACGGCATCGTGATGATAAGGGACAGGACAGCAGGCAGGATCAGATAGGTCGAAGGCTGAATGCCAAAGACATTTAGTGCGTCGATTTCCTCGTTGCCCTGCATGGTGGAAATCCGCGCGGCATAGGCACCGCCCGTGCGCCCGGCCATGATGATGGCGGTCATGACGGCAGCCATTTCTCGCACCATCGCAATACCGACCAGACTGGCTACATAGATGCCAGCTGCGAATTTCTGGAGTTCCACGGCTCCGACAAATGCGAGAATTGCACCGATGAGGAAATTGACGATTCCGACAATCAGCAGGGCATAGGGACCCGCATCACTGGTGTTAGCCAGAAGATCGCTCAGGCGCATCCGGCTGCGCCCCAGAACGGTCTGAACGGCCCCTTTCGCCGTCAGTGCCGCGAGCTCGGACACTACGCCGACTTCCGTCATGGAGGCGATGGAACGGCGGCCCAAGGCTTCAAGAAACGGGATGCGGGAAGGCTTGTGGTGGACGGGATCGTCCGGAGCCTCGGGCAAAAGCTCCAGAAGCTGACGCATCGGGCCAGGCAATGTCTGCATCTCGAGACTGATGCCAGCGTCATGCGCAACACGTTTGAGATCCCACAGAAAAGCGATCAGCCCCGTGTCCCACGCCTGAATGCCCGAGGTCTGAAACGACAGATGCCCTTCTGGAGTTTTTGGTAGTCCGTCTTTCGGAAAAACCGGAATTGTGCCGGCCCGAGCCTGCCATGTTCCGCTCAGCACCATGACAGTGGAATTCTCTCCACCTTCAAGACGCCATTGCGGAGCGTTTGTCGATGGGTTCAAATTCGGTCCTGTATCGGTCTTGTCTGTCATGGACTCTGCATTTCCGGTCCTGACATCCCCTGGGTCTGCAAGAAAAATGGAAATCTGGTGGGCGAAATATCAAGGGTAAGGTAGATGACTGCCTTGGGTAATACCTTATCGGTTGCAGGGGAAAGATCAATGCTCCTGTTGGTCGGAGAGCATAAAGTATGTTTTTCTGGTTATTTCTGTGATTTGACTGAAATGAAACCTGCTTGCTGTCAGGATATTTCTGATAGAATCATATGTTCACGATTTGGAATCCGAAGACCTGTATGGCCAGCCAGCTTTCCCTGATTGTCCCCTTCTACAATGAAGAAGCCGCTATTGGTCATTTTGCGAGAAGTATCCTGCCTGTTATCGACGGCATGGCCGAGACAGACTGGGAGATTGTCTGTGTGGATGACGGCAGCAGTGATGCCACCCTGCGGGAACTGATCAGGCTTTCGGAAGACGACCGGAGGTTCCGGGTTCTTGAACTATCTCGCAATTTCGGCAAGGAAGCGGCACTGACAGCCGGTCTCGATGCGGCGACAGGGGATGCCGTCATTATCATTGACGCGGATCTTCAGGATCCACCTGAAGTCATTCCCAAGATGGTACAGGCCTGGCGTGAGGGGGCGGAGGTCGTGCTTGGCAAGCGGGTTGATCGGTCCAGTGACAGCATGGTGAAACGCAAAACCGCCGCATGGTTTTACGCTCTGCACAACCGGCTCGCCCATATCCGGATTCCGGAGAATGTGGGTGATTTCCGCCTGATGGACCGCTGTGTGGTTGAAGCCCTGCGCAAACTTCCCGAACGCCAGCGCTTCATGAAAGGTCTGTTTGCGTGGGTCGGGTTCCGGACAGTCACCGTTGATTACGTACGTGCGCCCCGTGCTGCGGGAACGACAAAATTCTCTGGTTATTCGCTGTGGAATTTTGCCCTTGAAGGTTTTACCAGTTTTTCTTCCGCTCCCATACGGTTGTGGACGTATCTGGGAACGCTCGGCGCAGTTCTGGCCATTTTTTATGCAATTTTCATTGTTTTTCGCACGATACTCTGGGGCAATTCCGTGCCAGGTTACGCGTCCCTGTTTGTGGCCATCATCTTTTTCAGCAGTGTTCAGATCATCAGTATCGGAATGTTGGGGGAATATATCGGTCGCATTTACATGGAGACGAAGCAGCGTCCAATTTACGTCCTGCGGCGCAAATACTGAGACGGCAGACCGGGCAGGGTCGTGCCCGGTCCCAAGAGCTTTCAATCCAGTCCGGTGACTCTGAGGCTAAGGAGCGCAATTCCGAGAAGACGCGGAACCATGAGATAGGGGTGAATCAGAAGTGTCAGGGTGTTCAGAAGAGCCAGAAGCCAGATCGGACCGGAACCTGCGCCAGGTCGCGTCGCCCTGAAATAGAGGCCGATCGCCAGTAACAGGATCCACTGTCCGCACAGGGCTGCATGTCCGATCCTGCAGAGGAAGGTCGGAAAGCAGGCCGCGAAGACTGCGGCTGCAAGTGCAGGCAGCAGACGTTTTTCGCCCAGAGATCGGAGTGCAAAAACCGCACAGACCGGTTGCATTGTCCAGCAAAGCGCAAGGTAGAGCGTAATTCCCTGAGCATGTCCGGAAAAAGCGGATGAATAATTTTGAGAAGCAGGGCTTCCAGAGGGATACTGTCCGTCATGGCAATATTGGTGCCGAAAGGGGCATCCAGCTTCTGGTCTAGTAGTAGTGGCGAATGCCATCCTTGCTGCAGGAAATAGATCTGCCCGATGATATGTTGGATGAAGTCTCCTTCTTCTACTCGGGCATGGCTAGGGATGTGTCAACCAATCAACGCCGCGGGAAAGCATTGCAGAGCCTGGAAAAAACCGAACACCAATGACAGCGTGTAAACTGCAACCCTATTCATGGATGGCGTAAAAACCAGACGTTTTTCAAGCAAAACAATACTCGCAATGAAGAATGATTTTTAGAATTAAGCAGCGTCATACAGGAGAAAATTTTCCCATACCATGACCGATGCTACTCTCTGTCCCATTCTGTTGCGTATTCGTAAAAAATAGCTAGTCTTCACGCTCCAGATCAGGAGCGGGGAAAGCAGGAATATGTCAGACAGGCGCGCCGAAGCGAAATATGGTTCTCTGAAACGGCGTCACGTCCTGTTGGGCGGCGCAGCTGTCTGCGTCAGCCAGGTCGTGGCCTGTGCGCGGCCGACGCCGTCTTTCGAGGCGGTGGATGTTCTGGTTCGTGATACCGTCAGACAAGGGGAAGCGCCGGGTGCTGTTGTCGTCATTGGACATGACGAAAAAATCGTGCACCGGTTCATGTATGGGAAGCGCGCCATTGTCCCAGTTCCGGAACCTCTGAGCTGGGATACGCACTTCGATATGGCGTCCCTGACCAAGCCGACCATGACAGCGCTTTCGGTGATGCAGCTTGTCGAGCAGGGCAGGGTGGGTCTGGATGAGCGGGTCAGCCGGTATTTTCCGGAATTTGCATGTAACGGCAAAGGTAACATCACCATCCGCATGCTGCTGACCCATTACTCCGGTCTACCGCCAGATGTGCCGCTGAACGATCCGTGGACTGGCAAGGCCGAAGGCGTGAGACGCGCCATGACGTCGCCTCTGATCAATCAGCCCGGCGAAAAATTCGTTTATAGCGACATCAATTATATTATGCTGGGGCTGCTGGTGGAAAAGCTGAGCGGGGTGCCGCTCAATCAGTATGTGAAGGTCAATATCCTTGATCCGTTGGGAATGACGGAGTCCGGCTACCTTCCGTCCTCCAGTCTGAGACCGCTCATTGCTCCGACCCAGTATGACGAACAGGGCGTCATGTTACGCGGCGTGGTTCACGATCCGACAGCGCGCAGAATGGGAGGTGTGGCAGGACATGCCGGTTTCTTCTCGGACGCGCAGGATATGTCCCTTTACGCGCAGGCGCTTCTGGATCGGCTGAAAGGACGTCCGAGCCGTTTCCCGCTGCGGCAGGAAACGCTCGTACTTATGACTACGCCGCAACAGCCGGCCGGGAAAACGGATCTGCGGGGGCTGGGCTGGGATATCGACACCCATTATTCCTCCCCTCGTGGTGACGTATTTTCCCGGCGCTCCTTTGGTCACACCGGTTTCGTCGGCACATCCCTGTGGATTGATCCGGACAGTGACAGCTATGTGCTGATCCTGACGAACCGGGTCCATCCTTCAGGCGGCCATAGCGTCGTGAAGCTGCGGCACGACGTTGCCACGGCCGCGGGAAAGGCGCTTGGTCTCTCCGCTCCCGTTTGAAAATACCCGCAAGGGCGATCCATTCCTCATACGCCCCGCACTTCTGCCAGAAGCGTGTCGAACGTCTCCCCGTTGGGAGATGTTCCGGGAATGGAGAGCCAGTTCTGGCGCGACAGCAGACCGTAGGCTTCGTCGGCGATCTTCTTGAACGTGTCCCACGGCATGAAGGTCCGCGTCCCCCATGTATTGAAGAAAAGCCCTTCAGGATCGTAGCCGACAAGCGCAATCGCGTGACCACCCACCGGGGTTCTGTTGGAAATGGCGTTCCAGTCCCACGTGGCGCCCAGGGGCAGATCCATGAACCCCTGCGGAACCTGAACGCCTGCGAGTACGCCGCCCAGATAGCAGATGCCGCGCCGGATGCCATCGCAGTCCTGAGGATCGATCGTGCCATAGGCGGTCAGGTAGTCCAGTGTCTGGCCAGGGCGGTGAAGGCCCTCGCGCAGCCAGAAATTCAGCTCGTCCAGCAGGACTGTCCCGTTGTCCCGTGCACCTGTCTGTGGGTCAAAACCGGTGACGGCTGCGTAATTGTTCAGCACCATGCTTGTGGGCAGCACGACCAGTGCCTGTGCGGCATGGGTCCATGTCGCTGTCAGAGCGGCCTGGGCTGCGAAGGCGCAGCATCCGTAGCGGTCGTTTCCCCACATCTGGTAGGGTACGCCTGTGGACCAGTCTTTCTCCGCTGGAACTGCCGGAAGGCGCGAGGCCAGCATCGGGGCGAGACGATAGGTACGTGGGTCATGTCTGGGGGTAAGCTTGCCAAGGCATCGGGACATGGGGAACTCCGGCAGGGAAACACAAACATCTGGGAGGAGCGGTTCAGGTGAACCGCTCCCGTATGGGGACTGTTGGATTGAGGCTCAGACGCCCTGATAGATCCGGGCGCGGATCAGTTCCGGCGTTTCTGCCGGAGCGGCGAAAGGAGCGGTCGTTACGCCAGCAAGGGCTTCGACCAGCGGAATCATGGCAGCAACCGTGGACATGTAGCCTGCGGTTGACGGCGAGTAGGCCTTTACGATGGGCGTTGCGATGGCCAGCAGGGTCTGAAGATCCGTTCCAAGGCTCTTGGCCCAGTCCTTGCCGGTGGCAATGGTGATCGTGCCATTCGAATTGGCCGCGACCTGTGCCGAGACGCTCTTGATCTGGGCGATCAGGTTGTCGAACTCCGCCTTGTCTTTGGCGGACAGGTGGCTTTCGAGTTCGGGAATGCTTTCGATCGCCTGAACCGCGTAGGCAATGGCTGCGGCATCGTTGCTCAGGGCGCTCGTGTTGAACGAGGCCGTGTTCGCGGTTGTGGTGCAGGCGCTCATGGAAACGAGAAGAACGGTGCCAAGGCCCAGGGCAATAAGACGGTTACGAATCATTAAATGCTCCACACATAAAAAAACCGCCCCGAAGGCGGCTGCGATCAATGAAAATATCTGAAGGAAAAATTCGAAAATCAGTCGGTACGTCTGGGGACCTCACCGGCCTTGGGATGTGTCGAGGCCACGTCCAGTCCGAGTTTTGCGGAGTCATTGGCCCGCGAGGAACCGACCGGAACCATGATTGCTTTCGACCCCGGCTGATATGCGCTGGTGTTCCAGCCTTTGGCCTGCGCCACGGCGCTGACGATCTGAAAGAGCGGCAACAGCTTTGACGTGCTGGCAGGGGGTTTCCAGAAGCGAAGAGCCAGGGCGGCCGCAGCGACCAGGAAAGTTACGATTGAAACGATATCGCCAGCATATCTGGCGGGCAGATAGGGCAGGATTGTCTGGAACAGCGATGTCCAGTCCATTATTGCCTCCGACTAAGAAAACACCGCTCCTAAGGCGGCTGTGCCAACACACTCTCCCGGTCTAGGGAGGGGCGTTCGCGCGCGCCAACGAGAAAATGACGTCAAGTGCCAACTGACTGGTTTTGCGCCTTTTCCAAAGGCAGGGGCATGCGTTTGACGATCTGTCGTGAAGGCCATACGGTTCGACACCATCACGAATGTCACAGGCGATTTCATGGCTTTCAATTTCAGGCTCGCCGCAGTTGCTGCGGTTTCGGCTTTCTCTCTTTCTGCTGAAGCCCATGCGGCTGCGACGAACCCGTTTTTTTCGGCAAGTACGCTGCCTTTTCAGGCGCCCCGCTTCGATCAGATCAAGGACAGCGACTACGCCCCGGCGTTCGAACGCGGCATGGCCGAGCATCTGCACGAGATCAATGCGATTGCCAATAATCGCGCGGCCCCGACCTTTGACAACACCGTTGAAGCGATGGAGCGGGCAGGTCAGACGCTCAACCGCGTACAGATGACGTTCTATGGCGTCTATCAGGCCAATACGAACGATGCGCTGGACAAGGTGCAGAGTGCGGAAGCCCCGCGTCTGACGGCTCATGAAGATGAAGTCTATCTCAACGCAAAGCTCTTTGCGCGTGTGAAATCGCTTTATGACCGCCGGGAAAAGCTGACACTGACGCCCGAACAGGCGCAGCTCCTCGATATTTATTATCAGCAGTTCGTACATGCCGGAGCGCAGCTTTCTGCGGCTGACAAAACGAAGCTGCGTGCGATCAATACGCGGCTGTCCAATCTCGAAACGCAGTATGAGCAGAAGCTGATTGCGAGCGCCAAAGCGGGTGCGCTGGTCGTGGATAACGAGAAAGCGCTGGCGGGTATGGACGCGAATGCGATCGCCTCCGCCGCCAAGGCTGCGCAGGAGCGCAAACTCACGGGCAAGTGGGTTATCCCGCTTCAGAACACGACGCAGCAGCCTGATCTCTCATCCCTGACCGACCGCGATACGCGAAAGGCCCTTTTTGACCAGAGCTGGACGCGGGCGGAAAAGGGAGATGAGAACGACACCCGCGCCACGATTGCTGAACTGGCGCAGCTTCGGGCACAGAAAGCCGCACTTTTCGGATATCCGAATTTTGCTGCCTATACCCTGTATGACCAGATGGCCAAGACGCCGGAAGCCGCTGAAAACTTCATGCAGCAGCTTGTCCCGGCAACAGCTGCGGAACAGAAACGCGAAGCAGCGGTTCTTCAGGAGACCATTCGCAAGGATGGCGGCAGGTTTGATCTGAAGCCCTGGGACTGGGAGTATTATTCCGGTCAGGTACGCCGTGCGAAGTACAATCTCGATCAGGATGAGATCAAACCGTATTTCGAACTCAAAACGGTCCTGACAGATGGCGTGTTCTTCGCTGCCAATCAGCTCTATGGCATTACATTTCAGCAGCGGACGGACATTCCTGCTTATCAGCCGGATGTCATGGTCTTCGAAGTTCATGACAAGGACGGTTCTCCGCTTGGTCTGATGTATTTCGATTACTTCAAGCGGGATAACAAGTCGGGCGGTGCCTGGATGTCCAACTTTGTCGGGCAGTCGAAGCTGCTGGGAACGAAGCCGGTCATCTATAACGTTGCCAACTTCACCAAGGCCGCTCCAGGTCAGCCGCAGCTCATCACCTCCGATGATGTGACGACCATGTTCCACGAATTCGGCCATGCCCTGCACGGCCTGTTTGCGGACCAGACGTATCCGTCGCTTTCCGGCACCAGCGTGGCACGGGATTTCGTGGAGTTTCCGTCCCAGTTCAACGAGAACTGGGCGCTGGATCCGAAGGTCCTGTCGCATTACGCCCGCCACTACAAGACTGGGGCTCCGATGCCGGCAGCGCTGGTTGAGAAAATCCGCAAGGCTGCGCATTTCAATCAGGGCTATGCACTTGGTGAAATCGTCGCCGCAGCCGAACTGGATATGAAATGGCACGGCCTGCCAGCCTCGGCTCCGCGTCAGGATGTGGATAAATTTGAAAGCGAAGCGCTGAACGGCACGGGGCTGGACGTTGCAGCCGTTCCCCCGCGTTATCGTTCCAGCGATTTCCTGCATATCTGGTCCAATGGCTATTCCGCTGGTTATTACGCCTATCTGTGGACGGAAATGCTGGATCAGGACGCGTTTGCCTGGTTTCAGGATCACGGCGGTCTGACGCGTGAGAATGGACAGCGCTTTCGCGACATGATCCTCTCAAAGGGGCATACGATGGATTACGGCCCGATGTTCAAAGCCTTCTACGGCAAGGATCCTGACATCACCCCGATGCTTGTTCATCGTGGTCTTGTGTCTGAATCGGGCAAGTAATCGCGGTCGGGAAGAAATTACAATTTTCTTCCTGACTTTTCATACAGGACTCAGGAGCAGACGATATTGATGCGCAGAATGAATGTCATGTCGTCTTGCGGTCCGCTTCTGGCATTTCTGGGTGTACTGTATTTCAGCCTTAAAGCGTTCTATGGCCTCGGAGCACCATCTTTCGGAGATGAGTCCGGACATATGCTGGGTGGATTGGCCATAGCGAAAGGTGATATCCTGTATCGGGACTACATTGACGCTCATGGCCCCCTGATTTTCATTCTGTCCTGGAGTGTCGGTCTGTTTGCCGACTTCCGTCACGCGTATCTGATGCGTCTTGTTCCTATCCTCTGTACGATAGGAACTGCCCTTGCAGTATTCTATTCTCCGGTACTTCAGAAAAATTCTGCCCGGTTTCTTGCCGTTGGCATGTGGCTTGCCGCGATGGCTGCTCAGTGGACGGTTCAGGCTTTCAACATGGACAGCTACTGGACTGTTGGCGGGGATCTTCTCGGCTGTGTAACGGCGCTGGTAGCTCTCCCGCTATTGCTGGGAGAAGACATTGGGAGATGGCAGGCGCGATGCGGGGGCGCCTGCCTCGCTCTTCTGCCTCTGACAGCCTATTCCTTTGCTCCAACTGTTGTCCTGATGGGCTTGTCTGTTCTGGCTGTACGCCGTCCCGGATACGGAAAGGCTGTTCCTCACCTTCTCGCCGGGGGCGGGGTCGCAATTGGTGTCTGTCTGTTCTGGATGTTGCTTTATGGTGATCTGGGGGGGATGATCGCCTATCACTTCATTGCAAACCAGTTCTATTATGCCCCCTATATCGACGTCGGTCCGGGACCGCTGGCCCGAAGCCTCATACCGTCGTTTCAACAGGCCGCCCTTGTCCAGTCTCTGGCTACGATCTGTTTCTATTGTGGGGATATCCTTCTCTTTGCGGCATCCCGGCACCGGCTGGCCGTACTGTTATTCTTGGGCGCTGTGCTCATGACACAGGTGCGTGGGGCGATGGGCTTTCAGGACGGCACATTCGTCATGGGCGCCCTTACGCTTTGCGTTCTCATGGTGATACGGATTGCACAGTCGCGCGAGACCATAGGCGTTCTGATTGCGGCATTGTTCTGCATCATGTTTGTCGCGGGCCTGCGGCAGGCAACGTCTTCCCCCTATGCAATGAACCGTGAGCAGCAGCGGGAGGTCGGTTTTCATCCAATTCGTGAGAATACGGATGTCGGCTTTGTTAAAGTTATCCAGAAATACTCCGATCCGAAGGAGCGTATTCTGGTTATTCCATATAATCCGGATGTCTATATTTATGCAGGTCGCCTCTCCATGAGAAAATATCATGAATATCTTCCATGGGAAGCAGATTATGCCCGCCACCCATGGTTTGAATATAAGCGCGATTTGTGTGTGGATCTCTCCGCTGATCTTCCTCCCGTTATATATTTTGATGATTACCGTGTCTGGGGACGATGGAGCGCAACGGATTACATGCCCTGCGTTCTGAAAGTTCTCGCGCACGACTATCAGCGGGATCCGGTTGAAAAGAGCGTCTATATCCGTCGTGATCGGCTGGATCGCGACATTATCAAGACCGGGAACCCGGCCTTACAGTCTCAAAATACCCAATGAAAGTAATGCCTGTCATGAAGCAGAAAACCTTTTCCCGCCGCATTCTCTTTCTTGCCACCGCGCTGACGGCCGGTCTGCTGAATCCCGTCGCGGGATACGCTGATCCTTCAGCAGATATCAGTCCGTCGCGGATGTCGGAAGCAATGAAGGTTTTGTCTTCGGACCGGTTTGAAGGCCGTGCTCCGGGAACGGAAGGGGAGAAGGTTACGATTCCCTGGCTGATCGAACAATACAAGGCGCTGGGACTTGAGCCTGCGGGCGAAAATGGCGGATGGACGCAGGATGTCCCCATGCTTCGAACCAGAACAGGTGCGACGGGATCTGTTGCGGCCCGGACTGGCGGCAAAACGCTTTCTCTTGCTCAGATGAAGGATATCTACCTCTCGACCCTGTTGCCCGAGGATCGGCTGGCCGTCAAAAATGCGCCAATGGTTTTTGTCGGCTACGGTGTCCATGCGCCGGAGCGCCACTGGGATGATTTCAAGGGTGTGGATCTCAAGGGCAAGGTCGCGATTTTCCTCGTGAACGACCCTGATTTCGATGCCGCCCCCGGCGAGCCCGTTTCAGGACGTTTTGGCGGAAAAACCATGACGTATTACGGCCGCTGGACCTATAAATACGAGGAAGCGGCCCGCCGTGGTGCCGTTGCGGCTTTGATCGTCCATGATACGGCTGGCGCTTCCTATCCGTGGAGCACCGTGATCGCGCCGGGTGGTGAAGCCTATGATGTGGAACATGCGGCGAGCGAAAGCCGCCCCGTACCCGTTCAGGGCTGGCTTGAGGGCAAAGCCGCGAATGCACTGTTCCGGCAGGCGGGGCTGGATCTTGAAACGCTTCGCATCAAGGCACGCTCGGAGGATTTCCGGCCGGTCACGCTAAAACATACGGCATTCTCGGCCGATCTTCCGGTCACGGTTGACCGCCTCAAGAGCCAGAACGTGCTCGCCAAGATCACGGGGGCGAAATATCCGGATGAGACGGTCATGTTCGGTGCCCATTGGGATGCTTACGGCAAGAGCACGGATGCGCAGGGCAATACGGTCATCAGGCGGGGTGCGATTGACGATGGCTCCGGCATTGCCGCGCTTTTTGAAATCGCCCGTGCTTTTAAGGCAGGGCCGAAACCCGATCGGACGGTCCGTTTCGCCGCCTGGACGGGCGAGGAGCGGGGCCTGCTGGGTTCAGGATGGTATGTGGCCCATCCGTTGGCCCCGCTGGATAAGACCGCGGCCAACCTGACGATGGATGTCCTGCAGATGGCCGGCCCTGCGCATAACGCCTTCATTATCGGCGCAGGTCAGAACACCCTGCAGGACCAGTTTGCGGCTGCGGCATCGCTTCAGGGACGCACGACCCAGCCGGAAGCGATGCCAGAACGCGGGGCGTTTTACCGCGCCGATCATCTGCCGTTCGCACGCGCGGGTGTGCCGGTTCTTGCGGTGATGGACATGGCCGGGAAGTTCGATCTCGTGAAAGGTGGGACGGAAGCAGGCGGCAAATGGCTGACGGCTTACATGGCCTGCTACCATCAGGCCTGCGACGCCTGGAGCCCGGACTGGGATGTCAGGGGCGCTGCGCAGGACGTCTGGGCCGTCTGGAAAGTCGGACATGACGTGGCGTTTTCGCATGACTGGCCGCAGTGGAATGCTGGTTCGGAATTCGCTGCGATCCGTCAGAAAACCGCGCCTTCGACTGTTCACTAACCCGTCTTTGCCGGTTCCGTCAGAGTGTCCAGGGCGGGACCGGCCCATACTGTTCCAGCAGAAAATCAATCATCGCCCGGATTTTGAGCGGGACATGGGGTGTCGGGGCATACACTGCGTGCAGTTCCGGCCCTGTCATCGTGGGCACGTCCAGTGACAGGGGCACCAGCCTGCCGGATTTCAGTTCTTCCGAAACGATGAAAAGCGGCTGATAGATGATCCCCTGTCCCGCAACGGCGGCCTCTCGCAGAATATCGCCATTATTGGCGCTCATCGGCCCGCTGACCATGACAGTCCGTTCGCCTTTGGGGCCAAAACTCCAGCGGGTCGCGCCAATCTCCTGGCCCAGGGTGTAGCCCAGACACTGATGCTCCTGAAGTTCGGCGATGGTGTGAGGCGTGCCATGCCGTTTGAGATAGGATGGTGCGGCACAGACCACGAAATCTATCTGAGCCAGCGGGCGCGAGCGTAATGCGCTTGGCGGCATTCGCCCGATACGAAGGGTCAGGTCCCACCCCTCCGTGATCGGATCAATCCTGCGGTCATCAAGTCCGAGTTCAACCGTAACGAGGGGATGGCGCTGGCTGAATTGCGGCATGATCGGGCCGACATGCCGGATAGCGAACGAGACCGGCGCATTCAGTCGCAGAACGCCCCGGGGTTCCTGATTTTCGGCCGAGACTTCCTGCTCCATGTCTTCAAGATCCGTGAGGATCTTCTGGGCGCGGATCAGCAACAGACGTCCAGGTTCCGTCAGCGAGAGCCTGCGGGTGCTGCGATGAAAGAGCGAGATGCCCAGCCGGCTTTCCAGAGCCGCGATGTGTTTCGTTACCATCGTCTGCGAAAGGCCAAGCGAGCGGGCAGCTCCGGAAAAGCTTCCCTGAGCCACAACCTTTGCAAACACCTGCATGCTGGCGAAACGATCAAGCATTTATCTCACACTCCTGGTGTCAGATCATTTTCCAAAACAGGGAATTATTCTTTCCCGGAGAGGGTGGCAACATCCGTTTTGCCGAATAAAGAGGGAGGTTGTGAAGATGTTGCAGGAAAATCAGGAGAGCCGACAGCCTGTTCTCTTTCTGCCGCATGGCGGTGGCCCATGCTTCTTCATGGAATGGGGAAGCACATGGGACCGCATGGCAGCCTATCTTCGCTCTGTCAGTGGAACGCTTCCCCGTCGGCCGGATGCGATTGTCGTCATGTCCGGGCACTGGGAAACGGACGGGATGCGTGTCGGGTCGGCGCCTCATCCGTCGCTGATCTATGACTATTACGGTTTTCCTCCTCACACCTATCAGCTTGAATATCCCGTGCCGGGTGCGCCTGATGTCGCAGCGAAGGTGCTCGGTCTTCTGAGCGCTGCGGGTGTTTCCTGCGCCGCAGACCCGGAGCGGGGGCTGGATCATGGGGTGTTCATTCCGTTCATGCTGGCATTTCCCGACGCCAGTGTCCCGGTTGTGGAAATTTCTCTTCCCAGAACGATGGGCGCAGCGGATGTCCTGCAGCTTGGGCAGGTTCTGGAGCCTTTGCGGACCGAAAACATCCTGCTGCTGGGCACCGGCATGACGTATCATAACATGCGTTATCTGATGCGGCCGGATGCTGTGTCAGATGCCCGGTCCGTCGCGTTTGATACCTGGCTTCAGAACGCGATTGAAGCGCCTTCCGACCTTCGCAGAAGTCGCCTTGTGGACTGGGAGCGTGCTCCTTTCGCACATGATTGCCACCCTGAGCCGGAGCATCTCCTGCCGTTGATGTTTGCCGCCGGTGCGGCGGGAACTGATGCAGGGCATCGTGATTATAGCGATGTCATCATGGGAAAAGCCCTCTCCGGTTTCCGGTTTGGCTGACGCCTTTACCTTCACACATATGAAAGATCGCAAGCCCATGAACACATATTTTTTCAAGAACGCCGGCGCAGTCTTCGCCGCGGCACTTCTGTCTTCCAGCGCTTTCGCCGCCACGCCAGCAAGCGTGCCGTCAGGTGCCTATTCGGTCGAGACCAGCCATACGCAGATCGGGTTTTCCGTCCTGCATTTTGGTTTCACCTATTATTCCGGCCAGTTCTCTGGCGTTACGGGAACGCTCCAGCTTGATTCGGCCCATCCCGATGCCTCGCATCTGAACGTGACCATTCCGGTTTCAAGCGTCTCGACCACCAGCACGGTTCTGACGGGTGAACTCAAGAACAGCGAGTGGTTCGATGTTGCGAAATATCCGGAGGCAACGTTCGTCTCCACACAGGTTCGCCAGACCGCCGCGGATGAAGCGCTGGTCACCGGGAATCTGACGCTGCATGGCGTGACGCATCCGGAAGTTCTGCACGTCCATTTCGTGGGAGCCGGCGTCAATCCGATGGACAAAGCCTATACGGTTGGTTTTCAGGCACAGGCAACAATCCATCGGAGCGATTTTGGGGTAAAGAAATATGTCCCCTATGTCGGCGATGATGTGACGCTGACGATTGCCGGAGCGTTTGAAAAGACTGCCGGAAAGTAACGCGCATAAAAAAACGGCCCATGAAGATGGGCCGTTTTTCGTTTTTTCAGTCTGTCTGGAACACTCAGGATGCCTTGCGCACTTTCCAGCCAGTTTCCTTGAGACAGAAGCCCAGACCGATGGCAATTCCGATCCCGATGACCAGGGGCAGGAAGGCCGTATGGAACTGCTCCATCGTTTCCGGCGCAGTCTTGCCCATCAGGGCGGACACGAGCGGGGACATGATCCCGGTCGTCCCGAAAACAAGGAAGTTCATGACGCCTGCGGCCGTTCCCTTGACCTCTGGCGGATTGACTTCCTTCATCGAAGAGAACGGGATCATGGCAGCACCTGACGCAATCCCCATGACCAGCGCTACGGAATAGTGCGGCAGCACCCCGACCGGGACATAAAGGGCACAGAGCGAGGCCGCCAGCAGAACCACCGCGCCGCCGATCAGAACAGGTTTGCGGCGACCGATCTTGTCGGAAATCCAGCCCAGAAGCGGGCAGCCAATGACCCACCCGATGGGGACCATCGAGACGTCCGTGGCCGCAAAACCCATTGTCGTATGCTCGCCCTTGCTCAGCATCAGCGCCCCCCAACCCAGTGCGCCAATCGTTGTCGGGACGAACAGCAGACCACCGGCAAGTCCTGCGATCCAGCTCTGCGGATTGGAGAAAATGATTTTGAACGGGCGCATCAGGTTGGCAACGGACATGTCGCCATGATGATGGTCGCTGTCTCCCGTATCGCGCGGCATGACGAAAAAGACGGCAACAGCAAGCAGAAGGCCGATAGCGCCGAAGCCCAGCCAGACAGACTGCCAGGGAATGTGGAACGAGCCGTGCGGATCAATCAGGATGCGGGTCGGCTTGGAGCCAAATGCGGCTCCTGCCATGCCCATGCACTGGGTTAAACCCACGAAAAGCGCCAGTGTCCGGGCTGGAAGATAACGCGCGGCAACGTAAGAAGCGCCCACAAAAGCACAGATCGCGCCAATGCCCTGAATGATGTAACCACCAATCCCGGCGACCAGACTGCCCTGACCGAAAATCAGGCATCCGACGCCGGTTACGGCAATGAACATCGGCATGATTGCATGCGCGCCATACCGGTCCAGCAGCACACCTACAGCCAAAGCCATCAGCGCGTAGACAATATAATAGGATGCAATCATCAAACCGAGATGGCTGTTGCCCCAGGCCTGCGTCAGTTCATCCTGCATGATCCCAGGAGCGGAGCGGATGGCATACTGATAGAAGTAGAACAGCGCGCACAGGAACCACGACAGCACATAAAGCGGCTGAAGTTTCTGCGGTTGTGCCGGAGGTGGATTCAGAGGCCGGGGAGGCGCCTGAGATGTTGTGCCAGACATGAAATTCTCCAGGATGTCATGGATGGTCAATCGGACCGGAAACCATGACCGTGAGGGGCGCAAAGTCTTGAGCGGGAAAGCGAAATTCTGTTTCGGGGGGTAAGAGTATTTCTCCAGACATCATTGCTGGAACGGGTAATATCGGAATGTCACATACACCGTATGGCCATAGGTTGTAGGATCGACAGCATGGCCTGCACCGTCATTACCCTTGAAGGCGAACTTCCGGATATAGGTGTACTGAAGCCCGCCCATGACACTGCCGTAATGGCCGTCCAGAAAATGCCACCAGCCGCCCGTTGTCAGGGAAGCCAGCGTTTTTGTCTGGGCGGAACATGTTCCGAATTCGTATTCACAGCCGGACAGGTTCAGATCCGTCGCGCCATAACCGTGCTGAAGTCCGTCCGCGCCGAGATAGGTCCGACGGCCCGCGCTTTCCACGCCCCCATAGGTGTAGAGCAGAACGGAGCGTGCCGGATGGCCCACAAGTCCAAGCGACCCCATGATTTCCGGGACAGGGCTGGGATTTCCGTTTTGATCGAATGTCGTATCGGGAATGAGGGTTGGTCCGTAACGTCCCACGCCCTGACCTGCCAGTACGTTACCGGTCAACTGTAGCTTGTCCGTCCCGAGCGGTACGGTCATGCCTGCACCGACGCCGCCGCCGAACTGGGTGCTTTTATGGGTATGATTCTCGCCTGCAGGCTGAATCAGCCCTCGGAACCAGCGGGCCAGACCAAAGACTTCGTAATGCCCGAAAGACGTATCGACAGCCGTCTTGAGAACGATGTCAGGCGCAGGATTGTAGCTGTACTGCGTATTGGGATTCAGCAATACACCGCCTGCATTGGCGTAAAAGACGCGCGGTCCGGCCACGCGACCATAGCTTGCGGGAAGGATGCCGCCTGAACTGAGGGAGTCTGAAAAAGCCACGGTTGCCTGCGGGTCTTCAATGGACAGCGCCAGCCAGTACTTCTTATCCCAGTCCTTGGCGATCCGGATCTGGGGAACACGGGTGAAGGTGATGCCCGGGATCTGGTTGTTATCCGTAACGGCCGGAAGCTGTTCCTGACGGGGAATGACACCCTTGGCGTAGTTTGTCGTCAGGCTCCATGCCTGTCCCATGAGGACGTGCAAGCCCCAGTCTTTCTGGGTGAAGGTGAAATAGCCCTGACGCAGCCTGGGTGTATAACCGTTGATCTGCACACTGTTCGTCGTACCTCCGGAACCACCGAAATCTGCTTCAACATAGGCCTGAAGGCGGACGGCTTTGGTTGGATTTGCTTCCAGGAGTGTGGAAAAACGTGTGAGCTGCGCCGAGAAACGCTCTTCGCTCAGTCCGTGATTGGGGCTGTTGGCATAAGGAAAACCGTTCCACGCCGTCGCCGGGCCGCTGGTCAGGTTTGAACTCCTCCAGATATTGGAGAAGTCAATGAAGCCGCCGAGGCGAACGGTCAGATTGCCAATCTGGAACACAGGGGGAAGATGATCCACTTCCGTCTGTGTAATCGCGAGCGGGCTTGATGACGTCAGATCGATTGACGTCCTGTGGGCTTCATTATGCTGGTTTCCCAGCCACTGGAACAGGGGAGAAGGTGTCTGATGTGTGACGGCAGGGGCAGACGCAACAGCCGGCGCAGTGGCACCTGTCACACCAGATGGAGCGAAACCTGCTGTCGAAATTGGCATGATCCCGGGTGTTGGAGCGGTACGTGGTGCCCCCCCTACGCGGGCTTCTTCGATCCTCCCCGCTGTTGCTGTGTGGGCTGCGGGAGGTGTTTTTGTGGTGCCGGAATGTGCCGTGCGTGAAGGGGCTTTGGCGTGTCGACGCTCCTCAATAGCCTGCAACCGGCCTTCCAACATACGCATTTCGGCTTTGATGGCTGCCAGTTCCTGATCATCAGCGCTTTGGGCAAGTGCCGTCGCAGGACTCCCGATAAAAATGACGGCACCCAATAGCAGTCTGCACCGTCTGGGCAGGTGTTGCCCTACGATCCTCAGGCCACCAAAAGGAGACACACTCGGTCCTTTCCTAAATTCAACCGCGCCCTAGCGTCCGCTCCTCGCAAGAGCTATCGGCGGAGACCATCGCAAAGAATACTTACGCGGTTGTGGAAGTTTAAATATTGATTTGGGTCAATATATCAATATTTTTTGGAAATTATGGACTGTTTTATGGCTTGCTCTTCAGTATGGCCTGCGGAGACCCTGGCTGGTGGGTCTGCGCGTGCCAGGACGTGAGCAGCGTGTCGACGTTACAGATGTCGTGATTTACATCACCATGAGATGAGACATGCTACGCCGAAACGCTCATCAGTGAGTTTTCAGAAAGGATTTTGAAAAAGCACAAAAAATAACAGCCTATTTTTTGACAACGGGTTGCCGTGTAGTCCTGAGGTGGCTGACAAATTGATCATCAACTTCAAGGTGCCCTTTGACCAGATGAGCAGGTGTGAGCGCCAGCCAGTTGTTGAGTGAAATATCCTTATATTGGCCCGTATGGAAAACGTTGATAACCTTGACGGGCTCATCGCCAATGTTTTCAATATAATGTGCTAGCGTTCTTGGGACATACCCAACATCTCCGGGAACAAAATCAAATGTTCTTGCGTTATCGACAGCATCAAATACAGTCATTCGAGCTTTTCCGGAAATGTAATATTGTAGTTCATCCGCATCAGGGTGCCAGTGAACTTCGCGCATCCCGCCGGGCTCCAGATCAATAATCAAGGCAGCCAGTGTTGTTACGCTAAAATTGCGCGAGTCAATAACCTGCGTGGCTCCTCCCGGATAGGAGGTAGGCGGTGTTGCGGAAGCACGGAAAACATATTTGTCTGTAAAAGTTACGGCACCCAGATCCTGACGGACCTGCTCCAGCGGCGGGGGAACGGGCTGACGGAAAATATACTTCTCGTGCGCCGGTATATTGGCAAATGCAGCTTCCGGAACACCAAAATTTTTCGCAAGAACTTCACGAGGGATATGAGCAAATAATTCGGTTACCAAGAGTGTCTGATTTTCCGAAAAGTTACCATCGTTGAAGACAAGTACAAACTCGGTACCTTCTTCCAGCCCTTGAATGGCATGTGGAAAGCCAGCTGGTGCAAACCACAAATCACCCGGCTCCAGATCTTCGATCAGTGTCTGACGTTGATCATCTATCAGATAGAAGCGAACTTTCCCTTTGAGAACGTAAGCCCATTCTGCTTCTTTGTGCCAATGCATTTCACGCACGACCCCAGGGGGGAGGCGCATATTGACGATTGCGAGTTCTTTCAGCGCTCCCATTTCGCGACAGGTCACTTCCCTTGCCCATCCACCATCTTCAAGGCGGTTATGCGCCATCGCAAAAGGAAATTTCAGATTGGGGATCCCGCCCTTATCTGTCGTCGGGGGAAGAAAAATATCCGGGTTCTGCAGTTCAATTTCCGGATTTCGGGGGCCAACAATATCAGCTCCCTTAGAGCCCAGAATTGGCTGTTTCAAATTTTCCATCTGTAAGAACCTTGATTTGAAGGAATGTTAAAAAAATGATATATTTATTTAGACAAATGTGGCGCCAGTTCTCGGATCTGTATTTAAATTTGTTTTATTTGAAAAAATAGTAATTAACACAAGAGAAGCAATGGTTATTATCAATGATGTATTATTGCCTATATATTTATCACAAAAAAATCCAAGAGCGCCGCCACTGGCAAAACCAAACAGAACAAAGAAAAATATTCCTGCCCACATCAAATTGGACTCTCCATTAATTCCACCTTTTTTGAAAAAACTTTGAGCCATAAAATTAAAAGCCATTTGCACAACAAAAGTAACGGCAACATTTCCATAAAGCATTCCGTGGTCTTTGTGGAATGCGTTCCCCTGCATTCCTGCAACGAAACTGACAGCTACAGCTAAGAAAGCTAATGGGACTGTGTTTGAAAATGCAAAAACTGTAATAATAAATAGTAAAATACATTCAGACCATAAGACAATATTCGAGAAATTTCGTCCCTCTCTCATAAGCACCGTCATCAGTACGCCGCATAAGGCAGATCCCAAGCCGAATGCGATAATGGAGCTAAAGGCAAACCAGAATGCGACCCAGTCTCCCTGCACCAGGCGGTAACCAACCTGTATGACATTACCGGATTGGACGGTGGCGAAGGTTTGGGCATGAAAGAAGGTCCATGCGTTCATCAGCCCTGCACAGAATGCGAGACTGAAACCAATTTTTCTCTCCTCCATAAGAGGAAATATATTTTTCTGATCAGGAGTTTTATTATGTAAATCTATCATTTTAACTCCTTTTTAAAATAAAAAGAAAATACGTCTGTTTGTAATGTTAAGTTAAAAAACTATTAATTATCATAAATATTATGCATATTCCTTATTATGATTTTTGGAAAACGTTATCAACACTGATAAGTTTCTTCTGGTGTGTCTAATATTCTGATTTGATTTATATCAGGACTTGATAAGAGGCTGGAACGATCAGGGTGAGTCCGATCCCCATGTTCAAAAATCATCAGTATGATCGACAAAGTTGATGACCTTCAGCAGGCTGCGGTCATCAACTTTGCTTTTTGGAGATTTGAAAAATATTTCTAAATTTGTGTAATAAAGTCGTTATTTGTTCTTGTTTTTCTTGTTCTTTGAGCGTTTTTCTTTGGCTGCTTTCTGAGATGGAGCAGATGTTCCACCCTTGGCGCGTTCAATGACAAACTTTGCGTAATCGTCCATATCGCCGTCGAAAGGCACGATCTGGTTGTCCGCAGCCAGCCAGAGACGGTCCGCGACCAGTTCCATGAGCGAACGGTCATGAGTGATGAGAATGACTGCCCCTTCGTAATTGTTCAGTGCATCTAGGAGGGCGCGGCGGCTGTCGATGTCCAGATGGTTGGTTGGCTCATCAAGGATCAGCAGGTGCGGTGCAGCCATGGCTACCATGTTCAGCAGCAGGCGGGCACGCTCACCGCCTGAGAGGGCTTCGACCTTGGTGCCCTGTTTTTCGAAATGAATGCCGAACTGTGCAAGACGGGAGCGGTGGGACTGGTCACTGTCCACCGGACGCGCCTCGCGCATGATATCAAGCGGAGTCTGCTCCGGATCGAGTGCCTCGATCTGGTGCTGATGGAACCAGCCGACTTCAATACGGGGGGAACGGGAGACGTCTCCTGAACGGACTTCGAGAGCGCCTGCGATCATTTTCGCGAAAGTGGATTTACCGGCGCCGTTGACGCCCAGAAGACCGATGCGGTCATCCACATCCAGTCTGAGGTTCAGGTCGCGCAGAATGGCCGGGTCGTCTGCGTAGCCCACTTCGACGTTTTCCAGCCGGATCAGTGGGGGAGCGAGTGGACGGGCAGGAGAAGGGAGAAGAAATGGTGAGACCGAAGCCTCGATCGTGGTCTCGATCGGGGCCAGCTTGGCAAGGCGCTTGACGCGGCTCTGGGCCTGCGCGGCTTTGGCCGCGGAGGCCTTGAACCGGTCCACGAAGGACTGGAGATGCGCGCGCTCGGCTTCCTGCTTGGCGCGGGTGGCGCTTTGCAGGCGGATTTTCTCGGCTCGCTGACGCTCGAAATCGTCATATCCGCCCGTGTAGAGTTCCAGCTTGCCTTCCGTGACGTGCAGCGTGAAATCGACGGAATTGTTCAGCAGTTCGCGGTCATGGCTGATGATAAGAGCGGAATGGGGATAGCGTGCGAGGCGCGCTTCCAGCCACAGGGCGCCTTCGAGATCGAGATAGTTCGTCGGCTCATCGAGCAGCAGCAGATCGGGCTCGGCAAACAGCGCGGCAGCCAGGGCCACACGCATCCGCCAGCCGCCGGAGAATTCTGCCATTGGACGGTCGAGATCGGCCGTGGAGAAGCCCAGACCATTCAGGATCTCCGCAGCGCGGGAGGGGGCGCTGTCCGCGTCGATTTCGATCAGGCGCATCCAGATATCGCCCATCCGCTCCGGATCAGCCGTTTCCAGTTCGGCCATGAGGGCTGCGCGTTCCGTATCGGCTGCGAGGATCGTATCAATCAGGCTGATGGGAGTGGCAGGGTGTTCCTGATCTACAGTCGCAACACGGGCCGCGCGGGGGATGACGATATCACCGGAATCCGGCTGGAGCTCACCCTTGATCAGTTTGAAAAGCGTGGATTTTCCGACGCCGTTTCTGCCAACCAGCGACACCTTGGAGGGATTGGGAAGGTTCGCGCTTGCACGATTGAAGAACTGTCGTCCCCAGGCGTTGAAGACAAGGTTTTCGATCTGAAGCATGGGGCAGAATGGTCCGGTGGCGGGTAAAACGGGAGAGCCACGTCTATAGCAGTTTTCCCGCCCCGGACAGGGACGAGGCAGATCTTTTCCGCCTCGTTTAGCTGGTTAGTGGGTGTGAGAGGCGAGCCAGTCGTGGATCTGGCTCTGGGCGGCCTGAACGGCTTCCTTGCGGGCGGAAACGGCGTTGACCGCATGGGCCGTCGCGATTTTCGCACCGGTTGTTATGGTGGAAGACGGGTCTTTCTGAAGTTCGGCGAGGATGTCCGGGTTGTTGGAATGAGCCGCGATGGCAGGGAGGAATCCGTCCTGTGACCAGGGTGCGAGATGCGTGCGGATTTCGGCCTCGTGCTGGCGGACGAGCTTCCAGACGAGGTCCGGATTTTCGCTGGCGGATGCGATCGACGACAGCGCCATTGAAATACGACCGTTCGGAATGGCCCCGCTATAGGCCAGTTCGACGTTGCGGCGCATCAGATCAGGGTCCGTGGCGTTGGCGAGGGCCTGGAACAGGCGGAGTTTGAGCTCCGTGGCCTGCGTGTCACGGACTTTCTTGGCCATGATGTCGTAGGTCGCGGCATCGGCATGTTTCATCGCCAGTGCCGAGACCGTTCCCACCAGATCGGGGCGCAGGGAGGCCGGGTTCTTCAGCCATGCCGCGAAACGACGCTTTGCTTCTGCAAGAACGGCCGGATCGTTGAAATCTCCCAGAGCAGAAATCACGGACGGACGCAGCATCGTGTCCAGCACGCTTTCATGCGGCTTCTGATCCCAGCCCAGACGCTTCAGAACAGGGGCCAGACGGCTGCGGGCATAGGCTTGGAATGCGGCGCGGTCCGGGCTTCCGATTTCATAGGTGTCAAGCGTTTCCAGCTTGCCGATGATTTCCTCAAGTGTGGCGATATCGTGCTCATGCGCGGCTGTCAGGCGGTCCACGAGGTCAAAATAGGACGACAGGTTTCCATGGCCGGTACGAAACTGGGCGAACTGATCGCCAAGGATATTGGCGCGGTCCACGGGGGCAAATTTTGAAATCGAAGCGGCAATGGGTGCGAAAGCAATGTCGTCGTAATGCACGCGGTAATAGCCGCTCTCGCCCAGATCGAGCTTGAGGGGGGCATCGCAGCGGGGCAGCGTGAAAGTCACGGGCTCTGCGCCGAGGACGAGCTTTCTGGTTTCAAGTCCCGGACCGCCCGCAACGACGGGAATGTTCCAGGTCAGGGCTTTCGCATTCGGGTCGTGGATCGTGAAGCGGCTCTGCGTCAGGGTGTATGTCGTCTGGCCGTTCTGGCAGACCGCCGCGACATTGACCTGCGGGATGCCGGGCTGTTCGGTGAAGCTGCGTGCCACCTTGCCGACATCCTGCCCTGAGGCCTGTGACAGTGCATTCCACAGATCCTGACTGGTGGCGCTGCCAAACGCATGGGCTTTCATGTAGGCGCGCATTCCGTCACGGAAATGGTCTTCGCCCAGCCAGCCTTCCATCATGCGGATGACAAGTTCACCCTTGCCGTAGCTGATACCGTCAAACGCCGAATTGGCTTCGCTCACATTGTGAATGGTCTGCTGGATCGGATGGGTGGTGGACAGTGCATCCGTCGCCATCGTGCTTTCGCGGGTTTCATGCTGACGCGGCCAGATGTCCCACTCCGGGTTCATCTTGTCCGTCGCCTTGATTTCCATCCAGGATGCAAAGCCTTCGTTCAGCCAGATATTGTCCCACCAGCCCATGGTCACCAGATCGCCGGACCATTGGTGCGCCATTTCATGCGCGACAACTTCATAGATAAGTTCGCGGGTGCGGGGCGTGCTGTTCTTCGGATCGAACAGAAGGACGTTATCAATATAGGTCAGCGCACCCCAGTTCTCCATCGCGCCTGCCTGATAATTGCCCGGGATGGCCAGCATGTCCATTTTCGGCAGCGGGTACTTGATACCGAAATAGTCGTTGTAATAGGGCAGGATCTTTTCGGCAGCTCCCAAGGCATAGGTGCCCTGGTTCTCAAGGCCGCTCGGTGCGAAAACGCGGAGAGGGGTGCCATCTGCCTTGCCATCGACGGAGGCCATGTCGCCCGCCACCAGCGCCAGAAGATAGCTCGACATGCGAGGCGTCGGGGTAAAGGAAACGCGCTTTGTCTTTTCGTCCTGCTGTGTCGTGCCGATGATCGGCATGTTGCTCACGGCTGCGTATTCAAAAGGAAGCGTCACGTTTAGCTGGTAGGTCGCCTTGAAGGCCGGCTCGTCCCAGCCTGGGAACATCCGGCGAGCATCCGCGACTTCGAACTGCGTAACCAGCATCCGCTGCGGCTTGCCCTTGGGGTCCGTGTAGTCGTCGACGTAGATGCCGTTGGGCGTTTTCAGGATCGGCCCGGAATACTTGATCGCCAGAGTGTGCATCCCTGCCGGAACGGGGGCAGGGAAATGCAGTGTGACCGTTTCTGCGGTGTCATCCTGATGGATGACGGCTTTCTGGGAGTTGTCGAGCAGGGCGCTCGCGAGCTTGAGACCCGCCTGATTGAGCGTGATATCGGCAGTCGGAGTCTGAACTTCGATCCGGATGATTTCATCACCCTGAAGGGTCAGATGTTCCATGTCGGTTGTCAGGTCGATGACGTAATCCGTCGGTACAACGGTTTTGGGAAGCTGTCCCGGTGTTGTGGCGAAGGAAAAGGTTCCTTCGGCCTGCGCCGGAAGCGCAAAGGGCAGCCCTGCAAGAAGGGTCGTGAGAACCAGAAGGCGACGCATGATATGCAGCTCCCTAAATCAGCCGGATGGAAGGACGGATCGGGGCCGCCCGTTTTTGTTACAGTCACGGTGGCATACACCTGTCATGCTGGAAAGTGGCATCCCCTTAAAACCTTGTCATCTGCCTAGAGGCTGTATCTCTTGACAGATCGGGCGCTGAAGGGCTTTTTTGCCTGTCTGAAGGCAATGGATTCTGCCTGACCATCTGTGGTCGAACCGCTTCATCCGGAAGCTGATGATTCCTGTTTTAATGCCCTTCGGGGACAAGACAGGAGACCTGCGTCCACCATGAACGACGTTCAAAATCAATTCCGTTTTTCCAGTGTTCTCGGCTACTGCCGGATGCTCGCTGTCCTAGTGATGCTGTCAGTCTGCATCGGCAGTGTCTGCGCTCTGTTTCTGTGGCTTCTGGATGTTGTCACTGCCTGCAGGACCGCTCATCCGGGACTGCTGTTCGGGCTGCCTCTGGCGGGCGTGGCTGTCGGGCTGTGGTATTTTTGGTTCGGACGTGATGTGGAGGGTGGGGCGAACCTGATCGTGGATGAAATCCACGAGCCGGGCGCCGGAGTTCAACTCCGAATGGCGCCTTTCGTGCTGATCGCCACGGTTGTGAGCCATCTTTTCGGAGCCTCTGTCGGGCGGGAAGGGACAGCCATACAGGTTGGAGGCAGTCTGGCCAGTGCGACTGCGCGACTGTTCAGGCTTCGTCCTTCAGAAACCTGTGCCCTGCTCACCTGCGGCATTGCTGCCGGCTTTGGCTCAGTATTCGGAACCCCAGTTGCAGGAGCGGTTTTCGCTCTTGAAGTTCTGACACTCGGTCGGCTTGACTACCGCTTCCTTCTGCCTGCGGCTACGGCATCCATTATTGCAGACTGGTCCTGTCGCGCCTGGGGTGTGCACCATGTTTTTTATCCCCTGATGTTTCAGGGAACAGTGATGGCCGACGGCACGCTATGGCATGTCAATCCCGTGCTGGCTGCGAAGGTTGCCGGTGCGGCAGTAGTTTTTGGTCTGCTGAGCTGGATCTTTGCCGAAAGTGTGCACCGTCTGGCGGCAGTGATGAAAACAGTCTGTCCGAGAACATGGCTGCGACCAGCCATGGGCGGGATTGCGACCATTATTCTAGTCATGGTCGTTGGAAACAGGGATTATCTTGGGTTGGGGGTTCTTCCGGCAGAACCCGGCGGAGCGTCCATTGTCAGTTTTTTCGGACCTGCATTCTATCCGTGGTCCTGGCTCTGGAAGCTGGTGTTTACGGTCGTCGTTCTGGCGAGCGGGTTCAAGGGCGGCGAGGTGACGCCGTTGTTCTTTCTGGGGGCTGCGGCGGGCAATGTTCTGGCCCATGCACTGCATGTGCCGGTGGACCTGTTCGCTGCCGTGGGCTTTGTGTCGGTCTTTGCCGGAGCTGCGAACACGCCTTTGGCCTGTACCCTCATGGGCGTGGAGCTGTTTGGTGCCGCGGATATCGTCTATTTCGCGATCGGATGTTTCGTGGCCTGCGTCTGTTCGGGCAAAACCGGGATTTACCTCTCGCAGCGGGTCGGGACCATGACGCTGCGGGAGGCACGGAGCAGGATCAGAAACTGATTGTGGTCTGTGGGTCTATACTTTCCGTGAGCGCTGCGTGAGGGCCATGACAAGGGCTGCGATCCATCCGATGATCGTCCAGCCCAGCAGAACCGTTATTATCGCAATTTTTCGCTGATCGACAGTATCGCGTCTGTAGGCGATCAGCATTGGAAGAAAATAAAAAACCAGACCAAGACCTGCGAGAACAGGGAGCAGCACACTGGATTTCGTGGATCTGAGCGAGGGAGAGAAAGCCGTGTCCGTTTCTGGTGGTCGAGCCAGTGCGGATGATGAAGACGTCGGGTTCCCTGTTTCGGGGACTGTGGGAGGCAACGCTTGCGCCTGAGAAGCAGTGCTCGGGTCCTGAGATTTTCTGACCGAAGCAGCCTGTTCCGGCGTTATGTAGCCGCTCTGGACAAGAAACGCCGAAAGGGCCTCTGGAAACGGAAGCAGCTCTTTTTCTTTGATCGAACAGCCATGACCGTTCTGTTTTTCTGCGGCGGGTTTAAGGTCACAAAGGGAAAGACCAAATCCAGACTCTTTCGTGGATTGTGCATGAGCCAGCATATCGCGCCAGCCTTCGGGGAATTTGCCCAGATTGGCCATGGTCGCGACCTCATAGGCCAGAAAGCCGTTAGGCTCGAAACGGCCGGAGCGGGTCCAGTTACGGAGCCTGTCTGCAAGATCTTTTGCAAGATAGTCCCGATAAACGGGATCACGCGTCACGTTCTCCAGAACACCATCGTGATAGCGCGAAATTACAACAGGCGCTTCTGAGCCGGCATGGGATGCAAAAGCATAGAGAAAGGACTGGTCGGAAGTCAGGATTTCCTGCTGTCCATTTCCCACAAGATCCACGACCTCCGGTTCGCCATCGCCGTCCATCCCCCCCAGTTCGAGATGCTGCCAGTGTCCGTTGGAACGCAGATCAAAAATGGAGGTGAGAGAGCAGCAATGCGCGCCCCCCGTATAGGCGGAGACCATGACTTGGGGAAACGGTGAAGACGCGTCGAGCTGCCGGAAGGACATCCTGAGTTGCGCCATGCCGTCATCTTCCGTCCCGTAGGGCGTCAGGGGAAAAGAAGATGCATGAGCCTGTGTGTTGCCGGGCGTGCGCAGGGTCAGGAATGCCATGCTGCAGGGAGATGTCGGGCTGGAATCCGCATCGGTCCAGACGATCGGCACAGTGCATCGTGTCGTATGTCTGACATCCAGCTCTGCGACAATTCCGTGCGTGGAAAGGGCAGCGTGAGCTCCCTTTTCCAGTTCGGCATGCGCAAGGGGAGGGAGCGCAGGTGGCGCAGCTTCCGCTCGGGGTAAAATTCCGGTTAAGGCGGCCCCCATCAAGGCGCTTGCGAACAGGCGGACGGTCATGGTGGCAGGTCGTTTCCTTGTCGTATTGTGCAATGTTTGGTTATCCCCTCAGCCAGACAGTCCTGAAGTATTGCCAGTAACGTTCTCAAACAGTTGCAGTTTTTCGCAGATATTCTCTCAACAGCAAGGAAACGTGATCAGTCACAAAAGAAATAACAAGAACCTGTTGCTGAAAATAGCCTTCTGAATCCGGTTTAGGGCGTCTGGATGGTTCTCCATTCCGGAAGGGAGGCGGTAAAGATGTCGATCAGAACAGAAATACTCAGGTTGCTGGGGGCAGTCACATCAGCCTCCTCCCGTTTCCCGGGGGCGTCGGCAGTGGGAGCACATTCGCGAAGCTGCTGGGCGGATGAAAACCCCATTCGGGCAGATCTGTTTGGACTGGACCGGATGCGTGCGCATGCTTGCAGTCTGGCAGTTTCCCATGCCCGGACCATTTTTGGCACTCATGGCAGCCCGCTGATTGCCCGTCTGAACGACAATGCGCGGGTGTTGCAGGATATCAATATCGTTCTGTCCCACGCCTCGGAGCAGGGAAAGCAGCTGACGCCAGCGGCTGAATGGCTGATCGACAACTATTATCTGATGGATATGCAGATCCAGACCATCAAGGTCGAACTGCCTGTCGGATATTACCGTGATCTTCCAAAACTGGTGGATGGTGCATTTTCCGGCCTGCCTCGCGTGTTTGAAATCGCCTGGGCGCTGGTGGCGCATACTGATAGTCATATCAGCACGGAAACGATCCGGGAGTTTCTCGAGACCTATCAGCAGACCCAGCCTCTTCTGATCCGGGAACTCTGGGCGGTCCCGATCAATATGCGCATCGTCCTGATCGAAAATCTGCGGCGCATTTCACAAAAGATCAGTGATGACCTGAAGGCACGGGAGAAGGCCGACACTCTTGTTGATGCACTGACGGAAAACGGGGGTGCCAATGGTCCACAGACCATGCAGGTTCTCGCCAGGGTCGAGACCCCCATGCTCTCCCGCGCTTTTCTCGTTCAGTTTGCCCATCGCCTGCGCGGGCATGATCCACAGAAAGACCCCGCTTTTCTGTGGCTTGATGGGGTGCTTCAGGAAAAAGGAACGGATCTCGAAACGATCGTTCATGAGGAGATGCAGGAACAGGGGGCCCTGAACGCGACAATCCGCAACATCATCAACAGTATCAGGCTGATGACGACGACGGACTGGAACGATCTGGTCGAGGATGTCAGCCTAGTCAGCAGGACGCTGGCGGCCCATGGCGAATTTTCCGGGATGGATCTGACAACCCGCCATCTGTACTGCCGGGCTGTCGAAAAGCTTGCGAAAGGATCGCAGTTTTCAGAATGCGACATTGCCAGTCTGGCGGTCGCAAAAGCACAGAACGCACGGATTGAGCAGTCTGCAGAACCGCGGCGCGCGGACCCCGGATATTATCTGATTGCGGAAGGACGCCCGACTCTGGAGAAAGAGCTGGGCTTTCGCGCACCCTTGCGGGTCCAGGTCGGGAGGATCTGCCGACAGCTTGGCATTACCGGATACAGTATTGCCGTAACGCTGCTGACGCTGCTTCTGCTGTCAGGGTTTCTGTCGCTCATGAACGGCTATTTGCCGGGCCGTGCGTTTCTGCTGCTGCTTTTTCTGGGATTTATTCCGGCCTCTGATGCCGTGGTTTCCGGAATGAACCGTTTTCTGATGTGGGCCATTACGGTTTCGGAACTTCCGTCACTGGAACTCAAGCAGGGCATTCCAACGGATCTGCGGACGATGGTCGTAGTGCCGACCTTGCTGACGCATCGTCAGGCCGTTGGAGAAATGGTTGACCGGCTTGAAAAACATTATCTCGCCAGCCGGGACGGGGATATCAGTTTTGCGCTGCTGACGGACTGGACGGACTGGTCTTCCGAACATCGTGCGGGAGACGAGGACCTGCTGGAGCAGGCCGTGCAGGGCATTGCGCGGCTGAACCGTATGTACGGGCGAACTGATGGAGCGGCTGATGGGGCTTCGGAGCGTTTCCTGCTGCTGCATCGCTGCCGGAAATGGTCGGAAGGTGAAGGGAAGTGGATCGGCTGGGAGCGCAAGCGCGGCAAGCTGCATGAGTTGAACCGCCTTCTGCGCGGAGCACAAGACACGAGCTTCATGCTGCTTCCGGGGCAGCGGATTCCAGAAGGCGTACGATATGTCGTGACGCTCGATAGCGACACGCGGCTGCCTTACGAAGTGGTACGGCGCCTGGTCGGTAAACTGGCCCATCCCCTGAACAGGGCGAGCTTCGATCCAGGACGTGGTGCCGTCGTGGAAGGCTATGGGATCCTCCAGCCGCGCGTGACGCCCTCTCTGCCCAAGACGCGGAGTAGTACACTGTTTCAGCGCGTCTTTTCCAGCCCGAATGGTATCGAGCCTTACACGGCCGCTGTTTCGGACCTGTATCAGGACATGTTTTCCGAAGGATCGTTTGCCGGCAAGGGAATTTACGACATTGATGCCTTCGAGGCTGCGCTGGCCGGTCGTGTACCTGAAGGAACGCTGCTGAGTCACGATCTGTTCGAAGGTGTTTTCGCCCGTGCCGGACTTGTGACCGATATCGAAGTCATCGAGGAATTCCCGACGGACTATCTCGTTTCGGCATCCCGCCTGCATAGATGGGCGCGAGGGGACTGGCAGCTTCTGCCATGGATTTTTTCATGGATGGGACGTTTGCCGACGATCGGCATACGCTCGACACCCATGACAGGCATTGCGCGCTGGAAAATGCTGGATAACCTGCGGCGCAGTCTGTCCGCGCCCATGGCTGTGGCGGCATTGTTCGCAGGATGGATGCTGGGAGGGCATGATGCCTTTGTCTGGACGGCATGTATCGTTGCAACCGTCGCCATTCCAGCCGTTCTTCCTCTACTGATTGACGCGTTTCGCTTCCGGCAGGGGGAGACGCTTGACAGTTACCTTGCCCTGCTCGGAACGGATCTGAAACGGACTGTTCTGACGACCGCGCTCTGTCTGGTGTTTCTGGCCGATCAAGCCTGCCTGATGGGCGATGCGATCGTCCGCACGTTTGCGAGAGTGTTCGTTACCCGAAGGCATCTCCTGCAATGGGTGACAGCGGCGCAGGCCGCCGAGGCGCCGCGTGAAAGTCTGATGGGATACGTACGTCAGATGGGAGGGGCCATTCTCCTCGGTGCTTTCGCATTTGCTCTGATGTCTCTGATGGCACCTCTGGTGTGGCTTGTGATGCTGCCCTTTGCATGTGTCTGGGTGCTGTCGCCGGTCTTCGCGTGGAAGGCGAGCCAATACAGTGTTTCCGCGCGCAGACTTGAGGCAACAGTGGACGAAACAATGGTCCTGCGCCTTCAGGGAAGAAGGACATGGAAATATTTCGAGACCTTCGTCACGGAATCGGATCATTTCCTGCCGCCTGACAACTTTCAGGAAGAGCCCGCCGCCCTCTTGGCACGCAGAACGTCGCTTACAAATATGGGGCTGTATCTCCTGTGCGTTGTCGCCGCGCATGATTTTGGCTGGATCGGTATGGCCGAGGCTGTGGAGCGGGTACAGGAAACGCTCGCGACGATGGCCCGGCTGCCACGCTACCGGGGACATTTCTACAATTGGTACAGCACGGAAGACCTGTCCGTTCTCACGCCGGTGTATGTCTCGACCGTCGATAGCGGCAATCTGGCAGGGCATCTGATTGCGCTGGGCCGGACCTTTATGGAATGGGAACACAAGGGCCGCTCGCCTGACGGCTGGAGACGGGGCGTGCAGGATGCGCTGGCTCTGGCGCAGGCAGACCTGACCGCAGCTGGCGACGCTTTTCGCTCGGTCAGCATCGCGCAGGATATCCGGTCGCTGTTGCACGAATTGCTGGAGAATGCTGCCGGGCAGATTTTTGTCGAGCAAAGACTGATGGCTCTCGTTGCCCGTGCCGGTGAGG
Organism: Gluconobacter albidus; assembly: GCF_002005485.1. Classification (NCBI taxonomy): domain Bacteria; kingdom Pseudomonadati; phylum Pseudomonadota; class Alphaproteobacteria; order Acetobacterales; family Acetobacteraceae; genus Gluconobacter; species Gluconobacter albidus. Next base: position 1,089,961 of record NZ_CP014689.1, read on the forward strand.
CCGTGCAGTCCCTGAACGGAACGAGAGCACGGAAGGCCGGTGACAGGGATAGCGTTCCGGCAGGAGGAGCGGAAAGTGTCCTGTTCTGGCTGCACGCTGCCCAAAATGCCATTCGCAGCGACCAGAGAGACGGCGCTGCCGGCCTGCAGACAGCCAGACTGCTGAAGGAACTGGCAGAACAGGCCCGGACCATGGCGCTTGATATGGAATTCGGCTTCCTGCGTAACCGTGAGCGCGGTCTGCTTTCGATTGGGTATGTCGTCAATGACGGCGTTCTGGACGATAACTGCTACGATCTTCTGGCGTCTGAAGCGCGCCTCGCCTCATTTTTTGCAATTGCGAAAGGCGATGTTCCTGCCCGGGACTGGTTCCGGCTGGGGCGGCCTGTCGCTGCTGTGGCGCGTGGTGAGGCGCTCGTATCGTGGTCAGGTTCCATGTTCGAATATCTGATGCCATCTTTGGTGATGGCGGCGCCATTCGACAGTCTGCTGGAAGGAACCAGCCGACAGATCGTCAGACGCCAGATCGAATATGGGCAGGCGCGTGAAACGCCCTGGGGCATCTCGGAATCAGCCTATAATGCCCGGGATCTGGACTATAATTACCAGTATTCCAATTTCGGCGTCCCGGGTCTGGGAATGAAGCGGGGCCTTGCACAGAACCTCGTAATTGCGCCTTATGCGACGGCGCTGGCCGCCATGGTGAATGCCCGCAAGGCCGTGGCGAATTTTGCCCGTCTGGAGGCACTCGGCGCACAGGGAGCATTCGGCTTTTACGAGGCCCTGGACTACACGAAAGAGCGCCTGCGGCCGGGAGAAAATCCTGCGATCATCCGCTCCTACATGGCGCATCATCAGGGTATGTCCATTCTGGCTTTCGCAGATACCATTCTGGATGGGATCATGCGCAGACGGTTTCATGCGGAACCCATGATGGGCGCTGCCGAGCTTCTGCTTCAGGAGCGCGCGCCGATCGGAGGGGCCATAACGCGCCCGCTGAAGGAAGAAAAACTGCTTCCGCCTCCGGCTTCGACGGGACAGGCTCCCGGAGGGCGGCAGGTCATGCTGGATGTGGATGCCCCTCCGGTGACGCATCTTCTCTCCAATGGTCGTTACAGCGTCATGCTGACCGCCGCAGGGTCGGGTTACAGCCGCTGGAACGGGCAGGCGGTAACGCGCTGGCGGGAGGATGGGACGCTCGATAACTGGGGATCTTATGTCTATCTGAGGGATACTGGACGTGGCCGTGTGTGGTCCGCCGGTTTCCAGCCCTGCGGGGTTCCGGCGGATCATTGCAGCGTCGAGTTCCGCGAAGACCGCGCCACCTATCTGCGTCAGGATGGTGAACTGACGACGATGATGGATGTCCTGGTCTCTGCGGAGGATGATGCGGAACTGCGTCGTGTCTCGGTCAGGAATACAGGTCTGGCGACTGTTGAGATCGAAGTGACTTCCTATGTCGAACTGGCGCTTTGCCCGCCGGAGACGGACCTTGCCCATCCCGCTTTCGCCCGGATGTTCGTACAGACGGAATATCTTCCATCGCAGCGCGCCATTATCGCCACGCGCCGTCGCCGCAGTCCGGGGGAGCAGGAAATCTGGGCCGCCTGTCTGGTCGTCGGGGGAGGACCTCTTTCCATAGAAACTGACCGCGCCCGGTTCGTTGGACGGGGCCGTGATCTTCGGGCACCACTCGCGTTGCAGGGAGCTGCGGAACTTTCAGGGAGCACCGGTACGGTTCTGGATGCGGCCTTTGCCTTGCGGTGCAGACTGGCTGTCCCGCCACGGGCCACACGTCGGCTGTCGTTCTGGACGATTGTGGCCTCAACGCGAGCCGCTCTGATGGACAGCATCGAGCGGCATCAGGATGCAGCGGATCTTGACCGCGCCCTGACGCTGGCATGGACGCATGCACAGGTTCAGTTGCGGCATCTCGACATCCGCCCCACTCAGGCTGATCTGTTTCAGAAGCTGGCGGGGTTCCTGCTTTACGCGGGTCCGACGCTGCGGGCCTCTCCTGAGCAGATCAGGCGCGGAGCGGGGCGCCAGACCGATCTGTGGGGGCAGGGCCTGTCGGGCGATCTGCCGATCCTGCTTCTTGTCGTGAGCGAAAGCGAGGACTTTGAGCTTGCCCGCACGGTTCTGAGGGCACAGGAATATTTCCGGATCAAGGCGCTGGCCGTGGATGTGGTCATCCTGAATGAACACCCGACATCGTATGCGCAGGATCTTCAACAGGCACTTGAAACGCTCGTCAGGTCGTCTTCGATGGGAAGCGGTGCCGGGGGTGTTCATCTGCTGCGGGGCAGCCTGATGTCGGGGGGCGTGAAGGAGCTTCTGTTTTCTGCTGCGCGCGTGGTTCTTCCCGGGAAGGGCGGGAGTCTGCAATATCAGATCACCCGGGCGGAAACGATCCGGCTGGACAGGGCAGGTTTGGGGAAGGAAACGTTCTTCCGGCCTTACCGGGCTTCAGGAGAAACTCCAGAACTTCCGGAACTCGAACTTTCAAACGGGTATGGAGGATTCACGGCGGAGGGAACAGAATATGCCGTAATTCTGCGGGGACGTCGCACCACGCCGGCGCCGTGGATCAACGTGATCTCAAATCCACATTTTGGGTTTCAGGTTTCAGCGGAAGGCAGCAGCTATACATGGTCTGAAAACAGCCGTGAGAACCAGCTCACGCCCTGGAGCAACGACCCTGTCAGCAATCCGCCGGGAGAGGCTTTTTATCTGTGCGATGAGGAGAGCCGGGTTTTCTGGTCGCCCTTGGCGGCGGTCTGCCCTGATGAAACGGCGGTCCATGTTGCTTATCACGGGCGCGGTTACAGTCGGTTCGAGCGGGTTGCGGACGGGATTGCCAGTACACTGGTGCAGTATGTGCCGCAGGAAGATCCGATCAGGATTTCAAGGCTGCGTCTGGTGAACCAAACCTTCCGCACACGGACTTTGCGTGCGACAGCCTATGTGGAATGGGTTCTCGGGCGCTCCCGGATGTCTGCGGCGCCCTTTGTGTTCTCGGAAACCGATGCTGAAACGGGTGCCGTATTCGCCCGGAATGTATGGGGAGATACGTTCGGCGATCGTGTGGCATTTGCGGATTTCGGCGGGCATCCGGTTTCGGGTATGGATGACCGGACGGCATTTTTGGGACGTTACGGGAGCCTGTCCGCGCCTCGGGCGATTGTTCGGGGTGGTGATCTTGCGGGTTTTGTCGGCGCAGGTGTCGATCCCTGCGCGGCCTTGCAGACGGTCCTCAGTCTGGCGCCGGGTGAAGAGACGGAAATCGTCTTCCTTCTGGGGCAGGGACAGAATGTCGAGCACGCCCGGAAATTGATTGCGCAATACCGGGCCGCGGATCTCGATGTTGTTCTGGAGGACGTGAAGCAGGGCTGGCGTTCTGTTACGGAAGCCCTTCAGGTCCGCACTCCGGACCGGTCGATGGACATCATGCTCAACGGGTGGCTCCTGTATCAGTCCCTGTCGAGCCGCATCTGGTCGCGGGCCGGCTTCTATCAGGCCAGCGGTGCGTACGGGTTCCGTGACCAGCTTCAGGACGGGATGTCGCTTGTAACCTCCGCGCCTGCACTGGTCCGCGAGCATCTGTTGCGCGCCGCGTCGCGGCAGTTTGTAGAAGGCGATGTCCAGCACTGGTGGCTGCCCCAGAAGGGCAACGGCGTGCGGACGCGCATTTCCGACGACTGCGCATGGCTGGCATTTACAGTCGCGCAATATGTGCGTGTCAGCGGGGACCGCAGCGTCCTGGATGAGGAATTATCCTTCCTTGCGGCGCCTGTGCTGGCGAATGACGAGCATGAACGCTTCCTTCAGCCCTCAATGACGGAACAGCGCGCTTCGCTTTACGAACACTGTGCTTTAGCGCTCGACCACAGCCTGACATGGGGGGCTCATGGCCTGCCGCTCATGGGGACTGGCGACTGGAATGACGGGATGAACCGCGTCGGCGAGGCCGGTCGGGGAGAAAGCGTTTGGCTTGGCTGGTTCCTGTCCTCGGCGTTGAAGGCGTTTATCTCTCATGCGGAGGCGCGGGGCGACCAGGCCCGTCTTGAGAAGTGGCATCGTGCGCTTACGGATCTCAAGGCAGGACTTGAAAATGCCTGGGACGGGGAGTGGTACTGCCGAGCCTATTTTGATGACGGGTCGCCGCTGGGCAGTCATCTCAACAGGGAAGGGCGGATTGATGCGATCGCGCAGTCCTGGGCCGTGATTTCCGGGATTGGAGACCCTGAGCGAGGCCGCCTGGCCATGCAGGCAGTGCGGGAGCAGCTCGTGCGGCTTGACGACGGCATTATCATGGTCCTGACGCCGCCCTTTGATAAATCCGAGCCTGACCCGGGCTATATTCGCGGCTACCCGCCCGGCGTTCGGGAAAATGGCGGTCAGTATACCCATGCTGCTCTCTGGACCGTCATGGCGACGGCCCTGCTGGGGGACGGAGCTGCGGCCCATGCAATGTTTGCCACCATCAACCCCGTTCATCATGCCCGGAACGAAGCTGCTGCCGGGCGGTACAGGCTGGAGCCTTATGTGGTGGCGGCGGATGTCTATTCCGCAGCACCCCATGTCGGGCGTGGCGGTTGGTCCTGGTATACTGGTTCGGCAGGATGGATGCAGCGTGTTGGTACTGAGATTTTGCTGGGTGTGCGGATCGAGGACGGCGAACTATTTCTCTCGCCCTGCATTCCGCCGGAATGGCCGGGGTTTGACGTGGTGCTCCGCTGGAAAACAGCGACCTACCGGGTTGAGGTGAGAAATCCGGATCAGATCAGCCGGGGCGTGGTGGACGTCTGGGAAAACGGAAGCCACCTCGAAAATGAAGCGCCGGTTGTGCTCAAGGATGACGGAGCGGTACACCTGATCAAGGCTGTCATGAAAAGAAATTGAAAAATCAGTCAGTTGCGCGGAGCGTCCTGATCCATTAACACCGGGCGCTCCCGGAACTGACCCCGTGAGACCGGGCGTGCGAGACGCTGTTGAAATATTTTCTGTATTTTCCTGTATTGGCCCTGATCTTTTCCACCTCGGCTCTGGCGGAGACATGTCCAGCCCTTTTTGCGGAGGGCCAGCCCCCCGCGATCCTGCGGGAAACCGCGCGGATCGGCACGGTTCAGCTCTGTAATTCCGGTTATGCCGTTCTTGTCTCGGAAGCGAGTAAAGGCCCACTCTGGTCTGCCGAGGACCTGACGGAAGAAAACCTGGAAATTGCAGACCGGACGCGCCGGCAGGGGAGTTTTTCCGCTGATGGGCGTCTTCTTTTCCGTATGCAGGCTACTCTGAACGATTACAGGGCATCGGGTTATGACCGGGGACATATGACGCCCAGCGGAGACGAGGCGGGCCTGAGGGCGCAGCAGGAGTCATTCCTGCTGTCCAACATTATCCCTCAGACAGCGGAGTTGAATCGTGGTCCGTGGGAAGGTGTGGAAAGTGCTGTCAGGGGCTGGGCGCGTCAGGAAGGCGAAATCTTCGTCGTAACCGGGCCGGGTTACGACCCGGATGACGTCCGGACGATCGGGAAGGGCCGTATTCCGGTTCCTGCGGTGACCTGGAAGGCTATTTATGATCCCGCAGTCAACGGCACAGGGGCGTATGTGTGTCTGAATACACATCGGCCGACCTGTCGCATTACGAGCGTGGCGCTGCTGACGCAGTTGGTAAATATTGATCCTTTCCCGGCACTTCCGTCCAGCATCAAGGATCATGTGAGTGCCATGCCACCAATCAGGGAAACGCCTGAAGCGCTTTCGAAACAGCCACAGGCTCGTGAACTGTTGCGGGAATGGGGCTCCAAAGCCGCACAGAAGGCTCTCAAGGCGCTCATAAAAGCACTTGTGCCCTGAGGAATGCGATACAGGCCGATAGAAGGCTGATGGCGCATCTTATACTTTATGTGTCTTATGCTGTTACTATGAAAGTTTTATGAAAAGCAGAAACGTCATAACTAAAAATTTATTAAATGGATTAAGGCAGGAGGCAGAATAACGGAATCCGGGATTTATGTTTCATTTTGACCCCTCCTCGGCTGTATCGCTTGTCGCGTTATGCCTCTGCTTCGTTCTGGTCTGTGTGTTTGAATTTGCCAATGGCTTTCATGACACGGCCAATGCTGTTGCAACTGTCATCTATACCAATTCGCTGAAGCCGACCGCGCGGTCGTCTGGTCCGGATTGATGAATCTTCTGGGCGTAATTCTGGGCGGCATTTCCGTCGCTTACGCGCTGGTGGAACTTCTTCCGCCGGATGTGCTTTCGCCGCCGAGCGGTAATCCGGCTGTCCCTATGCTGGTTGCTCTTTTCGGAACGGCTCTCGCCTGGAACCTGATGACATGGTGGTTCGGGATCCCGAACTCTTCCTCCCATTGCGTTATCGGCTCGCTGGTCGGCATTGCCATTGGTGACTCCTTCGTTCACGCCCGTGAACTGGGGCACAGCGTGGACTGGAGCCAGATCTGGAAAGTGCTCCGTGCCCTGGCCGTGTCGCCTCTGCTGGGTTTTGTAGGCGCGCTTTTGCTGTATTTCCTCATCCGTTCGCTCGTGAAAATGCCGGAAATGTATAAGGCGCCGACGCCGGAGCAGAAGCCGAACCCGATCGTACGCGGTGTTCTGGTTCTGACCTGCACGCTCGTCAGCTTCTCGCATGGCAGCAACGACGGTCAGAAGAGCATCGGCCTGATCATGCTGACGATTATCGGCATCATGCCCGCGACTTTCGCACTGAATCCGGCCGCTCCTGTCAGCATTCAGCAGATCCGTCAGGACGCACAGCAGGCGCTCCCGCTGGTGACGCAGTATGACCGGTATTCCTTCAAGGAAGATGCCATCGCATCAATCAACCGCCTTTCGCAGACGGACGGCCCTTCAGAGGTACCGGCTGAACTGCGTGGCGATGTGTATCAGGTTCTGTCCGGCCTGCGGTCTGTTGCCGCAAATCCCGCTGCTTCCGATGCCGAGAAAAAGCAGGCTTCCCGCCTTGCATCCGAACTGCGGCCGACTGTTGAATACGCTCCCGGCTGGGTACGTCTTCTGAGTGCGCTCTGCCTCGGCATCGGAACGATGGTCGGCTACAAGCGCATCGTCCGGACGCTGGGGGAAGGCATTGGAACGACGCATCTGACACCGGCACAGGGTGCGGCGTCGGAAGTCGTGGGGGCGGGCCTCATTATGACGGCAGGTTATACTGGCCTTCCGGTTTCCACGACGCATATCATCACATCCGGCGTGGCCGGAACGATGGTGGCTGCGGGCTCTGGCATTAACAAAAAGATGCTGAGCAAGATCGTGATGGCCTGGCTTCTAACGCTGCCTGTGACGGTCTGTGTTGCGGCGACGGTATTCTACCTTCTCGCCTGAGACATCTTTATCAGAGGCTGGAGCGTGTTTACGCTTTGGCCAAGACGACAAAGGGACGCGGTGTCATCGCGTCCCTTTGTCGTTTTAGGAGTGCTGTTTTACAGCACCCGTTCCGGCATCGAGAAACAGGGGCTCCGGTCTGGGTGCGTGACTGAAATCGAACAGGTCCTCGAGAGAATTGGCATCCGCATCGAAAGAGCCTTTGCCTAGTCTGTCGCCCTGAAGCCAGTTGTCTTCGATGAAGCGGGGGATGGAGGACTGGGTCAGGAAAACATGGCTGACATAATTCGTCCGTGCCCAGGGTGACAGCACCAGAAGGGGGATCCGTGTCCCCGGTCCGCACCGGCCGTTCACTTCAGAGCCGCCCACACCTTTCGGACGCGCTGCGGTTCCGCAATGTCCCGGTCCGTCCAGCTGATCGACTTCGGGATCGGCGGACCCATGACGGGGAGGGACGAAGGCGTGATCGTACCACCCGTCTGAATCGTCATAAGCAATGAAAATGGCGGTATCGCGCCATTCCGGGCGGGTCTGGATAAAATTGACGAGTTCAACTACGCCCTTCTGTTCATCCAGCGGGTCCGAATACCCCGCATGGGCGTCCTGCCAGGCGGGCATTTTTACAAAAGAAACGGCGGGGAGATTTCCTGCTTTTGTCGCAGCAAAGAAGTCCTGAAGATCGTATTCGTGGTTGGCGGGGTCCGGCTGGCCGTTGTCCGGGCGCATACTGTGTCCGATGGCGGCTGCGGAAGACGGCCGTGCATGTGTCGGATTGGCCGTGCTGGCGTAATACTGGAACCAGTTATGATGGGGGATGTAGTCCGCCACGGTCTGGCTGACGGTCGGGGAGAGCGTCTGGCGCTGGCATCCTGTCGAGCCATCGGGATTGTGGATTGAAAGGTTGAATCCCCCCATGAAGCCACCCCAGGTGATTCCATGTCTGTTGAGCAGATCCCCGATATTCGGCCCGGTCATCCGCACCTGATTGTTGGGCGTGGAGCAAACGTCGTCTGCGGGATCAATGTCATTGATCATGGTCCAACCGCCCTGTCCGTCTCCGACATAAGGCGATGCGGCATGCAGTGTTGAAGGCTTCTGGGTCGTGGTTTTGATCTGCAGACCGTTGGTCTGGCCGGAAACCACTTCCAGTGCGCCGGGCGTGGAGGGGCCGTATGTGTCTGTATAGGTCGCATCGCTCATGGCGAAACGTTGTGCATAGCGCCATATTGCCGTGACGGTATTGCCGTCGAAATAACCCATGACCTCCCCTCTGGTGCCGAACGCACCGACCCCGCCGGGCAGCCCGCGACCGGTATAGCGTGGGAACAGGTCGGATCGTCCGTGGTCATAGGCCCGCTGTTCGGCTGTATAGCCATGGTTCTGGTCAGCGGTGGCGGCCTGTGTGCGATCCAGCCTGAAGGGCAGAGAGGCGTCCCGGCCATTGGCCAGGATCGTGTTGGGGTTGTGCCTCAGCAGGTCTGCCGTAGCGAGCGTATCCACGCGCGGTGTGTCTGCTGACGGGTGGAATTCAGGCTCGCCGGCAAGGTTGGCAGCTTTCGGATATGTTCCGAAATAGTGATCGAACGAGACATTCTCCTGATAGATCACCACCAGATGTTTGATCGGGGTTCTGGTCGGAGGGGTCGTGTCGGCTGCGTGAGCTGCGAGAGGCCACATCAGGCACAGACCGATCGCCGCAACAGGAAGACGCAAAGGGAGGTTCGTCATCAAAGTGGTCCGCCGCTGAGAAATCCGGAATTCGGAGCTTTCCTAGCGGCAACACCGACTTCCGATGAAGAAATTTATTTGAAGATCAAGGCCCTGAGTTGAGACGTTTCGTCTCAGACCCCGGCGATCTGCAGAGCCAGCTGGGCCATGCGGATGGCCCCTTCGCGGCTCATTGCACCACAGATGAAGCGGGCAGGATGGGCAAATACGGCGTCGGAAACGCCAGAGACGGAAGCCAGCGTGTCCCGCTCCAGGCCGCCCCAGGCTTCCGGCAAGGAGACGCGCTGCCCAAAATCGCCACGCACAGGCGGAACGGCTTTGACGTTCCACTGCTCCGGCCCTGCCGGAGAGACGACATACACCACCGGCAGGTCACGCTCGAAAATGACCTTTTCCGTCGGCATGCCCGTTTCCATGACGAGAATGCGCTTGTCTTTGGCGCTCTCATACGCCGCGATCACGCGGTTCGTCGCTTTGAGGCTGGCACGGATGCGGTCCACGACATTGAGCAGATGCGAGGCGACGGCTGTGGCGGCATTGGCGAAACCGAGGGATTCCCGTGCGCGGGCTTCCTGCGGTCCGTAAAGTTCAGCCGTATCCCATGGCGGGCTGCACGCCGAGACGATGTCCGCCAGCGAGAGCTTGCCCATCTTGACCACACCATTGTCATCCTGGTCGATTGGCAGGATCAGGGACTTGTCGAGGCTCTGCCAGATCAGGTCCACGGTGGCGTCATCGGCCGGCGTGTTCAGGATGTTGCGAATGGCCGCGTGACCATAATCCTTCCACAGGAGGCCAGCCGCGCTGTAGGGCGTGCCGTCTTCACGAAGGGGCTTGTCCTTCATGTGGTGGTCGTAACGGCCATGCGGCGGATCGTAGAGGCCACCGACGTCGAAAACGATATCGGCCGACTTGATGATATCCGGATTGCGCGTCCGGATGAAGGTCAGGCGGTCGGCGGATTTTCCTTCGAGAACACGCGCACGAAGATCTCCCTGCGGCGCAAGGGCATAGTGCAGGATGACATAACCCATGGTCTCGTCGACATGAAAGTTTCCCGAATGGGTGAGGGCCGTGACAGGCGCCGAGCCGTTTTCGAGACCAATGGGGGTATGGTTAGACATCTTGGGAACCTGCCGACAGGGAAAAGGGACGTGTTGGCCCCTTTCATGCCGCAGGCCAGCCCGGCAGACAACCTCGCTGCCGGGATTGGTTTCTCAGCCGACCCGGTGCAGGGCGCAGAGCTTGTTGCCGTCCGGATCGCGCAGATAGGCGAGGTAGAGGTCGCCCATTCCGGTGTGGCGGATGCCTGGCGGGTTTTCGATGGCTTCACCACCGTTTTCAACGCCGGCTTTGTGCCAGGCGTCCGCCTGTTCGGGGCTGCTCATGGCAAACCCGACAGTCCCGCCATTCGCACCAGTGGCAGGTTCGCCGTTCAGGGGCTTCGTGATGATAAGACGACCGCCGGAATGGGCATAGACAAGCCGACCCTTGGCGTCGGGTTCGGCGGCCGTACAGCCGATGACACCAAGCGTTGCATCATAGAATGCCTTGGAACGGGCAATGTCGTTGCTACCCAGCATGATGTGGCTGAACATGAAAAGACCTTCCTTTGTGAGGGGCTGCGGGAATACGAAACTGTTTCCGCGACGGATCAGTCGATATTGATGTTGCGGATGCCGCCGGGAATTTTCGTCCTGGAATCGCGCGGCACGAATGCAAGTCCGGCGGTATTGTAATCCGGGTTTTCCGCCATGGCCTGAAGGGTCATGTCGTCACGCACGTCCAGCGGGCGCCCATGTCCCTTGTTTTCCCTGCGGATGGCGGCGGCACAGAAGCCTGCGGCCGCTGCGAAGGGGCGGGCATTGCCAGTGGCCCCACTCACAATCTGTTCGCGGATGCATTTGCTGTCGGTATGTCCTGTGACCCACGGGGCAGAAGAACAGGACGCAAGCAGAAGAACACTGGAAAGAATGACGTAACGCATGAAGCAGAGCCTACTCGTGGCAGGGAACGGGATAAAGCATAGGCCCGGTAGAACCTGGGTGCTTATTGGAGCGCTCCTTGCGGAAAGGTCAATGCCCTGTTTTGCCCTGACCCGTTTGACATCGGTCAGGGCAAAATATTCGTTCACCGTGTCGCTGGCAGGCCAGTCGTCAGGTTTTCGAACTGTTCGGGATGCTGTGACGTCGTGACGTCCCCGACGGGTTTGGGATGGTGCAGATTGTCGTACTGCAACGGCGTAATGGACAGGGTCTGGTCCATTGTCGGCAGGTCGCGGATGGTCCAGCCGCCGCCAAGGCTGCGGATCAGGTCCACGTCCGCGTGGTACAGACGGGTTGCGATCTCGACCTGGTGGATGCGGCTTTCCAGCGTGTTTTCCTGACTGAAAATGGCCTCAAGATAGGTTCCGACGCCGCCCTGATAGAGCGTCATGGTCATGTTCTGCGTGGCGAGATTGGCTTTGACAGCCTGTTCCAGCGCCGCGTTTTCCTTGGTCAGACGTTCGGTCAGGGACAGCCCGTCTTCCACTTCGCGGAAGGCCGACAGAACTTTCATACGATAGTCGTCACGCGTTTCACGATAGGCCGACCATGTTCTCTGAAGTTCCGCCCGGCGAAGTCCGCCATCAAAGAGCGGCATGTCGAGCGTCGCGCCATAGGTCCACAGCGAGTTGGCCAGATTGGCCAGATCGAAGCCATTGGCGGAGAACCCACCATTCAGGCGCAGGGCGATATGCGGATAGAAAGCCGCACGTGCGATGCCGATTTCACGATTGGCCTGTGCCATTTCGCGCTCGGATGATGCGATGTCCGGACGACGCTGGAGCAGGGTGGAGGGAACGTCCGTAGGGATCGTCGGCTGAACAAAATGAAACTGCGGACTGGCCGGGATGTGGAAGCTTGACGGCGAACTGTTGGTCAGCACCGCGATGGCATGTTCCGTAACCTGCCTTGCGGCCTGAATGTCCAGACGCGCCGCCTGTGTGGTGTAGAGCTGCGCCTGTGCCCGTGCCAGATCGAGGCGGGGAGCAGCCTGGTTCTGGACCTGATTTTCGGTGATATGAACGGCACGCTCATAGTAGCCGATGGACTGCGCATAGATCGCATCTTGCGCGTCATAGCCGCGAAGCTGGATGTAGTCGCGCGCAAGCTCGGCCTGCGTGCTGAGGCGGGCCATCGCGAAATCGGCCGCACGCTGCTGGGCGAACTGTTTCTGTTCGCGGACGCGGTTGCGGATGGACGACCAGAAGTCAGGTTCCCACGATGCCAGACCGCCGTATTCCTCTTCGGTCTGGGTCAGGGTTGCACCGTTGCGGAACAGGCGGTCAGCGGACTGCTTGTTGTCCGAGGCACCGGCTTCGAGGCTGACATGCGGGAGCAGTTCCGAACGCGCGGCCACGACGAGGGCGCGCGCCTGAATGAAGCGTTCGGCAGCGGCCTGGATGTCGCCGTTATCCGAGGTGGCGCGGGCTTCGAGATCGTTCAGCAGCGGGTCCTGAAACATGGTCCACCAGTTGGTGGGCAGTGCTGTATCCGCGGGGGTAGCCACGGCGAACGGCGCCTGTCCCTGCCATGAAGCAGGGACGACGAGATTGGGGGCCTTGTAGCCCGGCGCCAGATCACATGCGGACAGGCCGAGCAGCGACAGGGCGGTGCCGCAGACCAGACCGGTGCGGCGGAGGCGGGAGAAGGATGGGATCATCTTACTCGTTCTCTTTTCCAAAGCCGGACTGGTTGTAGCCGCGCTGCGGTACCGTCACGTTAACCTTGTCGCCTTCGAGTACGTCCGCTGGAGGGTTGGCAATCACGCGGTCGTTCGGGCCGATGCCAGCCTGAATTTCCGTTGCCGTATCGGCCATGCGTCCGACCGTCACGTTCTGGAAATGGACCGTGTTGTCGTCCCGGACCACGGCGAGCTGCATGCCCTTCTCCTGAAAGACCAGAGCACTCGTGGGCACTTCGTAGAGATGGGCATTCTCATTGTTTGCCTTGAGCTCCACCGAAGCAAAGGTGCCGGGCCACAGGACTTCGTTCGGGTTGTCCATCTCGAATTCCGTGGTGGAGGTCCGGGTGTTCGGATCATAGCCGCGCGCCGTCGTCAGGAAGTTCGCCGTGAACTTGCGGTCTTTGAACTGTGGGACGGTGACTTCGGCCGTGATGTCCGGTTTGAGGACATACTGGAAGACTTCAGGCACAGAGACGAACAGACGCAGTTTGTGCACGTCCGCGACGGTGAAGAGTTCGGAGGCCGCCCCCGCAGCGTTGAGGTTGCCACCACCGTCATGGACGTAGTCGCCGACGTTGATGTCACGAGAGGTTACGATGCCATCGAAGGGGGCGACGATCGTCTTGAAGCGTTCGAGCGCCTCGAAATGCGCAACGTTCCGTTCGGCGGCTTCCACCTGCGCCTTGGCGGACTGCTGGTCAGCCTGTGCGACCGAGACGGACTGCCCGGAGACGGACTGTGAGCGGCCCATGGCCTGCCAGCGCTGGAGCGTGACATTGGAAAGGTTGTATTTTGCCATGATCGACGCAAGGTCGGCTTTCGCCTGCGCGTATTGTGCGTCCAGCGCCGGGGCGTTGATCTCGGCCAGAACGTCGCCCTGCTTCACGCGGGCACCGTAGTCCTTGTACCACATCTTCACGTAGCCCGAGACCTGCGGATAAATCGGCGCCTGATACCAGGCGTCAATATTGCCGGGCAGCGTCAGGGCGACCTTCTTGGGTGACTGGATCGGCTTGACGACGGCTACGTCGGGAAGAGCATTTTCCCTGGTCTCGGCCGCGAGGGCGGTAGAGACATGAATGCGGTCCACGACGATATAGCCGACATAGAGCGCGAGGAGGCACCCTCCCGCAGCGGCGATGAGTTTGGGGGAGGTAGCCATCAGGCGATTTCCTTCTGACGCGATGTGCGGTTGTGGAGGATTGCGTAGACGCAGGGAACAAAGAGGAGGGTCGAGATCGTTGCGACGATCAGGCCACCAATCACGGCTCGGCCGAGGGGGGCGTTGGTCGAGTTCGATGTCGCCATCGGGATCATACCCACGACCATGGCCAGCGCGGTCATGATGACCGGGCGGATACGGCCGTAACCGGCTTCGATAGCGGCCCTGAGCGCATCGCCGTGGATTTCGAGACGTTCACGGGCAAAGGACACCACGAGGATCGAGTTCGCGGTTGCGGTGCCCATGCACATGATGGCGCCTGTCAGAGCCGGGACGGACAGGCGTGTCTGTGTGAGAAACAGGGCCCATGCGATGCCGCCGAGTGCACCCGGAAGGGCTGTGATGATAATGAACGGGTCCAGCCAGGACTGGAAGTTCACCACGATCAGCAGATAGATCAGGACGATCGAGATCGCGAGACCGATGATGAGCTGCTTGTAGGCGCTTGCCATCGTCGTGGCCTGACCGTGAATATCGACTTCGGCGGAAGTCGGCTTGTTATGACCGTCCTGGGTGACGACCTGACGCACCTTGTCCAGCACGGAACCCATGTCGGTTCCTTCGATGTTCACATAGATGTCGATTTCGGACATCGAGTTGTAGTGCGAGACTTCGCCCGGGGTGCCGGCTGCCACGACATTGGCAATGGCGCCCAGAAGCTGGGTCTTGTCGTTGGGATCGCCGTCTCCCTTGTCGACCGGGATGGTCAGCAGGTCATTGAGATGGGTGAGCTGGTCCTGTGACGTGTAGACGTTGAGCGGGAAGGTGACGTTGTCGACAGGGTCGAGCCAGAACTGCGGATCGACGACGCCTGAACCGGCAAGCGTCAGCAGTTCGTTGGTTGCCAGATCGTTTTCCGTCACGCCCGTTGCCTGACTGAATGTCCGGTTACCGTTCACCATCAGTGTTGGCGTGGACATCGTCTGCTGGATGTTCACGTCTGCCGTGCCGGGGATCTGGCGGATCAGCCCGATCAGGTGCTTGGCGTAGTTGTAGTTCTCCATGGCATCCGGGCCGGAGAGCTGGATGTCGATGGGGGCGGCGGAGCCGAAGTTCAGGATCTTGTTCGTCAGGTCCGCAGGCTGGAAGGTGAAGACCGTTCCGGGGAAGCGTCTGGAGAGATCCTTGCGCAGGAGGGCGCGGTAATCCCAGACGGGGGACTGGGCATTTTTCAGTGCGATCGTCAGGTCGCAGTCCTGGGTCCCGATGGACGGGGTCGGGATGAAGGCCTGGTTATGCGGTCCTTCGGGAAGGCCGCAGTTCGAGATGATGTTCTCGATTTTGCCCGGCAGAAGCTGGTTGATGCGGTCATCCACGAGGGCGGCGATACGGCCTGCAACTTCAATACGCGTTCCGAGCGGGGCGCGCATGTGCATCTGAAGGGCATCGGATTTCACTTCGGGGAAGAAGTCCCGCCCTGCGACGAAATAGAGCCCCATGGACGCAATGGAGAGCACCATGAAGATGCCGACAAAGGCGCCACGGCGTGCCACGCAGCGTGTGAGGATCGTGTTGTATCCTTCACGGAAGCTGGTGAAACGTGCTTCGAAACCTTTCTGGAAACGGCTGAAGAAGCCCGATGGCGGACGCTGGGTCGCATGCGGGTTCGGGATGTCGATCGCAGAGTCATGGATGCCGTGCGGGTCTTCATCGGGGCCGGGCGCGCCGACGGGATGATGCACATGGCCTGCGAGAAGGTACTTCGCCATGGTCGGAACGAGGGTTCGCGACAGGATGAAGGACGCGATCATCGCGAACATGATGGCAAGGGCCATCGGCATGAAGAGGTAGCCTGCGACGCCATCCAGCTCAAACAGCGGCAGCCAGACGATGCAGATGCAGGTCGTGGAGACGAAAGTCGCGATGACGATCTGGTTTGCCGCATCAATAATGGCGGTTTCGAGATCCTTGCCCATTTCGAGGTGAACGTCGATGTTCTCGATCATCACCGTGGCATCATCGACAAGGATGCCGACTGCAAGGGCCAGACCACCGAGCGTCATGACGTTGATCGACTGGCCGGCCCATCCAAGGGCTATGATCGAGCACAGAATGGCGAGCGGAATTGAGGTCGCGATGATGACCGTGGAGCGCCAGGAGCCGAGGAAGAGCAGAACCACGATACCGGTCAGGAACGACGCGGTGATCATTTCCTGAACCACATCCTTGATCTGATCCTTCACCATGATGGAGGCGTCGGACAGGATGGAGATATGGACGTCAGGAGGCAGGATTGCTTTCAGGCGCGGGAGCAGGGCCTTGGTGGCCGCGACCACATCGAGCGTGGAGGCCGTACCGCCCTTCTGGGTGATCATCTCGACGCCCTGGCGGCCTTTGACCAGAACGAGGTTCGTCTGGGGATGGCCGCCGCGATAGACTGACGCCACATCGCGCACATAAATGACCGCATTGCCAACCCGCTTGACCGGAATATTGGCGATATCGTCCATAGATTCCGGGGCGGCGTTGGTCTGGACCATCCAGTCCGTTGCGTCGATCTTCTGGTCGCCTGCCGGCAGAACGATGTTCTGGGCGGTCAGGGCTGCCTGAACGTCTGCGGCGGAGAGGTGGTGGGCCTGAAGCTGCTTCTGGTCCAGGGAGACCATGACGAAGCTGTCCATGCCGCCGTAAGGATGGGCGACGATGGCGCCGGGAACCGTGGCAAGGAGCGGACGAACGCGAATGACACCGAGCTTGAAGAGATCGGAGGGCGTCTGTTTGTCAGACGTCATCTGAAGGGCAATGACCGGAACCTGTGACGGGTTTAGGGCCACGATCATGGGCGCCGGGACTTTGGGCGGGAGCCCGAGCAGCACGGTCTGTGCGATGGCCGATACTTCGGCTTCGGCGGTACCGACCGATGTTCCGGGCTGGAAATAGATATTGACGATCGAGCGGCCGTAATAGGAGCTGGACTCCATGTGCTCGATGTTCTGAACGGTCGTGGTAACGGCCAGTTCGAAGTTATAGGTGATACGACCGGCAAATTCCTGGGGCAGAAGTCCCGGGTAAGTCCAGATTGCCGCGACTACCGGAACCTTGATGTTTGGAAAAACATCGGTTGGCGTCTTGAAGATCGACATCACGCCAAGCAGCACGATCATGATCGACAGGACGACAAAGGTGAGCGGTCGCCTTAGCGCGGTGACGACGATGGCATTCATTCAGCTCGGTTCCCAACAGATTTTGAGCAAGGAAGGGAAACCGGGACAATAGGTGGGATGAAATACAACGTCTTTTAAATCGTGGTTTATGGAAGTTTTTTTATTTTTAGTTCTGTTAAAAAATTTTTATGATTTGAACAGATGAATCTGTATTTGTAAAAATTAATACAGATTTCTGTTACTTTTCGATATTCCGGGAGATGATGATTTTTTCCGGAGATGATATGTCCCGTGCGAGAGGGAAAACCCTCCCCGAAAGTCTTGCCGGAGACGAATGATGACGCTGAATCCTTTTCCCTCGCTGAATGATCCTCAGGTTCTTGCAGACGTGACTGCGATGTCCGACCGCTATGAAAAGGCGCTGGGCGAGAACATCCTGCATGAACTGGATGCTCTTTTTTACAACGGTGCGGAAACGGTTCGTTACGGTGTGGGGGAAAACCTCTACGGGTTTGAGGAAATCCAGGCCTTCCGCCGGGCGCGGACGGGAGGGTCGCCGCCGCGGGAGGTTCTGCGGCGTGTCGTTACGGCTGTCGGGCAGGACGTGGCGACGGTGGATCTGGAGTTCCGGCGCATCGGGGCTGAGAAGATCGGGCGTCAGAGCCAGACCTGGTTCCGCACGCCCGATGGATGGAAGATTATTGCCGCACATGTGTCGCTGATGGGTGCCGGGTCTTAAACCCCGCCGTCAGCTTCCGCTGGAAACATATCCGGCAACGGCCCGGTGCCAGATCAGGACCATGACGCCCAGAAAGGCAAAACCTGCCAGTGGCGAGAGGCTGCCGATCCATGTCGGTATGCCCAGCGGGTCGGGATGGTTGAGGCTGAACAGGGCAGGATAGTAGCAGACTGCTGCGAGCGGCAGGACAAAAGTGATGAACCGCCGGAGCCAGCGTCCGAACATGGTCAGAGGATACTGTCCAGCCTCGACGCCGCCATAGGTCAGGACGTTCACGACTTCCAGCCCCTCGACCGTGATGAAGCACAGTGCGGCCTGTCCGATCAGGACGCCGAGGAACATGGCTGCACCGCCTGCGATGGCGAGCGGCAGAACCAGAACCGCGCTCCACTGGACATGAGGCGCAAGCCATAATCCCGCGATGAGAACGAACGCGCCCTGAAGGAAACGTCCAATGGGGCGCAGGCGCAGTTCGTGGCCCAGAAGCAGAAGCAGGGTCGAGCGTGGCCGCAGGAGCAGGCGGTCGAAGCTACCTGTACGGACATATTCGCCGCCAAAGACCTCGAAACCGCGCCCCAGTGTTTCGGCGACCGCAAAGGCCACGTTCACAAGGCCATAAAGAACGGCGACCGTACCGATATCCCAGCCTGCGATACTGCCGAAGCGGCGAAAGAGGCTCCAGATGCCGAAGAAGCCGAGCAGGGTCGTGACGAAATTCCCGATGGCCTGAATGGCGAATGTGCCGGGGTAGCGGAGTTGTGCGACGATCGAAGCGCCCGCCATGCGGCGGTAGAGACCAAGGGCGCTGAGCGTGCGGGTCGGAGATGACATCGTTTCAGGCACCCTGCACCTCCAGCCGGTTGACCGTCTGGCGCATCCACAGGCGTCCGAGCAGGGTCAGGGTGGTCAGCCAAAAAAGCTGAAGACCCAGTCCGGTTGCGACGCCGCCCGGAATGGGTGTGCCCAGATAGATCCGGATGGGAATGTCGGTAATTCCGGCAAAGGGCTGTGCGAGCAGGAAGGGGCGGATCCAGTCGGGATAGAGCGGCAGCGGCAGGAGCATTCCCGACAGCAGCACGGCCAGCGGTGTGCCGACGGCGTAGCTGCCAAGCGGTGAGAGCGTGCGGGCCGTCAGGATATTCCACCACATGACGATGGTGGCCGAGAGCAGTGCGCCGAGCGTGATAGAGAGCAGCGACAGAACTGCTGCTGTCAGATCCGCTGGTGGCGCGAGGCTCCATGCGCCGAGACCGACCAGCATGGCCAGCGGACCCGCCACGCAGGCCAGCAGGACTGCACGGGGTACGGCATTGCCCAGCAGACGCGCCAGACTGGCCGACAGCCACCAGTTCCACATATCGACCGGGCGCAGCAGATCATAGACGATCGCGCCTGTTTTGGCGGCGTCTCCAACAGCGGGCAGGCAGCCCAGCGGTAAAAGCGTGAAGAGGGACTGCTGAATCCAGGTGTAGGTCATGGTCTGTCGCAGCGAGAGCGGGGCCTGGACGTCGGGGGCTGCGTGGTAAACGGAGGCATAGGCCATCAACGTCACGGCGCCGAACCACATCTGCGCCACCAGTCCGGCCACGACCGCGATACGGTATCGCAGACCGATCTTCCATTGCAGCCCGAAGGCCGTGAGATAGGGGCGGAGCGTCATGCGGCGTGGTCCGCATAAAAGCGTGTGATGATCTCGTCGATTGAGGGGCGGCTGATCCTCAGATCGTCCAGTCCGGGCAGATGTCCCACATGGGCGACGAGGGCGGGGGCCGGAATCTGGCGCGGATCGAACGTGATGGTGAGGCTGTGTGGCGCGCGGGCGGTTTCGACCGCTCCGGCCGGGAGCGCCAGTTCGGGTGGCGTACCGTGAAAATCCAGTTCGAGAATGCGTTCGGACAGGGTTGTCATGCGCAGATCCTCGAACGGGCTGTCCGCGAGGATGCGGCCATGCCCGATGACGATCACGCGTTCGGCCAGCGCCTCGATATCATGCATGTCGTGGGTGGTGAGCAGGACGGTCGTGCCGTGGTCCCGGCAGAGTTCATGGACAAATGCCCGGACGGCGAGCTTGGACGGTGCGTCCAGACCGATGGTGGGCTCATCGAGAATCAAAATGTCGGGGTCGTGGATGAGGGAAGCGGCGATTTCGGCGCGCATTCTCTGTCCGAGCGAAAGCTGACGGACGGACTGGTCCATGATCTCGCCCAGATCAAGCGCATCGGCCAGACGGGCGCGGTTGCGGGCGAAGCGTTCGGGCTCGACGCCGTAAATGTCGCGCAGGAGCGCCAGACCTTCACCGACCGACAGATCCCACCAGAGCTGGGTGCGTTGACCGAAGACGACCCCGATCCGTGCGACGTGAGCGACGCGGCTGGTCCAGGGCACAAGTCCGTTAACCTGCACTTCGCCAGAGGTGGGGCGCAGGATTCCGGACAGGATTTTGATGGCCGTCGATTTTCCCGCGCCGTTCGGACCGATAAAACCGGCGATCTGGCCTTTGGGGACGGAAAAGGAAATTCCGTCCAGCGCCACGATCTCGCGCGTCTTCCCGCGCCAGCTTCCTCCTTCGCGGATCCGGTAGGTTTTCCGGAGATTATTGACGGTAATGGCGTCAGGAACGGGGAAGGGAGACTGCATCGGGATTCCGGGATGGGAGGATAATAAAAACTAACGTGATCTTTTTTCCAAAATAAAGTCTTATTGTTTCAATTGTATCACTGTTTTGTGCCTTCCTGCAGCAAGGCTCTTTCTGTAAAGAGAACTGTAAAGAGAATTTTACTAAAGGTGTCCGATCATGGCATCGGTGTATTTCGCGTTTTTTGGCTCTGCAAGGGGATGTTGGTTTGAGGCATGTGAGTAAATTCCTGACGTTGGTTTCTTCTGGTACGGCTTATCGTCGATCCGGTTCCGCTCTGTCGTTCGCTTTCGCCTGCGGGCTGGGGGTGCTGACGATGGGGTCTGGTACCGCTGAGGCGCAGAGCAGCAAGAGCAAGGCCAGTTCGGAAGATCTGACGAATCCTGCCCCCATGGGGTCAGAGACGCAGCCGGTTCCTCCGCTGTCCACGACCATTCCGGGTTTTCTCCAGTCTCCTTATGGACCACCGTCCTTTGGTGCGCCCTACGGCACGACCCATATGTTCGGGACCTGGGGAGGGGTACAGCCCTGGCTCCAGAAGCATGGCATCTATGTTGCGGTGGATGTGTATGAAAGTCTTATGGGCAATGTGACGGGTGGTCGTCACCAGACCGAGACGAATGCCGGGCAGGTCGGCGTGACGGTTGATCTGGACTGGCACCAGATTCTGGGTGGCGACTGGTCGAAGGATCTGTGGCTGCATACGCTCATGGTCAACGGGCATGGCCGGAACCTGAGCGGTGATATCGGGGATAATGTCACGCAGGCCCAGCAGATCTATGGTGCGCGTGGCAATGTCGTGGCGCATCTCGTCTGGGCTTATGCGGAAAAAGCGTGGTTCAACCGGAAGGTGGATCTGGCGGCAGGGTGGATCCCGACGGGGACGTTCTTCAACAACTCCCCCTGGCTTTGCAGCTTCACGAACGTTTCCATGTGCGGAAACGTGACGCCGACCAAGTACCTCAATGGCGGACGTGACTGGCCGTCGGGCAATATGGGCACGGTTCTGCGTCTGATGCCGAACCCGCATCTCTATCTGATGGGCGGGCTGTTTGCCGTGTCTCCCCATTCCTATAATGGCGGTATTTCCGGCTGGTCCTGGGCGCAGAGCGGGCTTGGAAAGCTTTCTACCGAGGTTGAACTGGGCTGGATTCCGGAGTTCGGCAAGGACAAGCTGATCGGCCATTACAAGGTCGGCGCCATGTACGACAATTCGCGCTATCACGATCTGTATGATGACGGTTCGGGGCAGGCCTGGGTGTTGAGTGGCCGGAGTCCGCGCTATCAGAGTGGTCAGACGTCCGTCTGGGTGCTGATGGATCAGATGCTGATCCGGCATGGGGATGGCCCGATGAACGGCCTCATGCTGGCAGGATACTATTCCTATGCCTCTGGCCAGACCTCGGCGATGAACCATCATTTGGTCGGCTCTCTGCTTGATACCGGAAAGCTTTGGGGGCGTCCGCTGGATACGTGGGGTATTGCGTATCAGTGGATGAACTTCAGCCGGGCTGCGACCCTTCAGCAGGAAGCGTCGTTTGATAATGGGCTGCCGTTCCAGTCCACCAATTTCGGTGTTCCGCACGGCATTCAGTCCCATGAGAACATTTACGAATTCTTCTACAGCTATCACATCATGAATGGTCTGACGCTTCAGCCGGACTTTCAATATTTCAACCGTCTTGGCGGAACCACCCGCTACAAGGATGCTGCGGTTCTGGGACTGGTGTTCAACGCCGCTCTCTGAGGGATCAGTTCCCTTTACGGAAGCGTGTGGAGAGGATGATGGCGGACACCGTCCTCTCTACGCCTTCCATCTGGCCGATGTCGTCAATGGCACGGTTGATGCCCTCCGTCGTTGCGGCGCCGAGCAGGGCGATCAGATCCGAGGCGCCGCTGACTGCGTGTAATTCGCGGAGTTCGGGTAGCGTTTTCAGGTCGCGCTCCACCTTCTGGCTGTGACGGGGCGTGATGACGATCGAGACATGTGCACGCAGCAGGTCGTCGTCAGTATTTTCCACAAGCGTATAGCCACGGATATGGCCCTGCCGCTCCAGGCGTTCCATGCGTCCCTGAAGGGTAGTGCGTGAAATCCCCAGCCTGCGCGCCAGCGCAGCTGTGGGCGTGCGCGCATTGCGTCGCAGGATGTCGAGCAGGGCCTGATCTAGTGAATCCGTCATTCTGCCAGTTATAACCGGCAATCTGCCGATGGAAACTGTATTTCATCGTCGGGATGCCGCTTGAGATCCGTCTGCCCTGATCGTGATGCTGTCATAACACTTCCGGAACAGGATATGATTATGAAGCAGGTTACGGTTGCAGGCGCGGGAAAGATCGGTTCAGCCATTGCAGAACTCCTTCATCACGGAGGCTATGGCGTCACGCTGCTGGACTGCCATGCTGATCATCTTCAGGGACTGAGTTTGCCGGAAGGCATCAGGCGCAGGACAGTGGACATCGCAAAAGGGCTGGATCCGGCGCTGCTGGACGGTCAGTTCGCCGTACTGTCGGCACTCCCCTTTCATCTGACGCGGAATATTGCAAAAGCGGCTGCGGCGGCCGGCACGCATTACCTCGATCTGACGGAGGACGTGGCCTCCACGAAAGATGTGCGGGCACTGGCCGAAGGGGCGTCCAGCGCATTCATTCCACAATGTGGTCTGGCGCCGGGCTTTGTTTCCATTGCTGCACATGATCTGGCGCAGCATTTCGACGAGGTGGAGACAATCCGGTTGCGGGTCGGGGCGCTGCCGCGGTTTCCGTCCAACGCGCTGGGTTATAACCTGACCTGGAGCACGGAAGGTCTGATCAACGAATATATCGAGCCGTGCGAAGCGATCGTAGACGGGCGGCGGGTTGTGGTTCCCGCTCTGGACGGGGTCGAGACGCTGGGTGTTGATGGCGTGACCTATGAAGCCTTCAACACGTCAGGCGGGCTCGGGTCTCTGTGCGAGACCTATGAGGGCAAGGTTCGGGAACTCAATTATCGCACCATGCGCTATCCGGGCCATCGGGATATCATGAAGGTTCTGCTGTCGGATCTGCGTCTGTCGGAGCGGCGGCATATCCTTCAGGATATTTTCACGCATGCCATTCCGGGGACTGCACAGGATTTGGTTGTGCTTTCCGTTATCGTGACAGGTCTGAAGAACGGAAAGCTCCAGCAGGAAACTGTGGCCCGTTCCATTGAGGCGCAGGATTTCATGGGAGGGTTCCGCACGGCGATCCAGCTTACGACGGCCGGGTCCATCTGTGCCGTTCTGGATCTGCTGGCGGAAGGAAAAATTCCGACTCAGGGTTTTGTCCGGCAGGAAGATATTCCCCTAGCTGATTATCTGGCCAACCGTTACGGGAAAATCTACCAGTAGGATTGTGTCAGGTCAGGATCTTCATCAGCGCCAGACTGGCGCTGACGAGGCCGGCCAGAGACAGGGCGACCGTGAGCATCAACGGCCCGCTGGCCTTGAAGACGGAGCGGATATCGATGCTCATTCCCAATGCGGCCATCGCCATGACGGTCAGGGTCGTGGCGAGGGTGTTGAGGACGGGAAGAAGCGCTTCAGGGATTATGTTGAAAGACCGGCAGGTTATCATCAGCAGAAATCCCGTGATGTACCACGGGATAAGACGACGTGACGTTTGATGCGTTCCTGTCTGACGGTTTTTGCGGGCGTACAGAAGCGACAGGACAATGCACACGGGTCCCAGCGTCAGGACACGCATGAGCTTGACCAGTGTTCCGGTATGCAGGGCAGCGGTCCCGAATGGTGACGCTGCCGCCATGACCTGTGGGACGGCATAGACGGTCAGTCCGGCAACGCTGCCTTCCGCGATATCGGACAGATGCAGGAATGGCAGAAGAAGTGGCAGGCCCAGAACAATGGCAAGACCGCCTGTGGCGGTGAAGGCAAGAGCGGCGCCAATATCTTCTTCACGGGCATGAATGACGGGTGCGACGGCCATGATGGCGGAGTTTCCGCAGATCGAATTGCCGCAGGCGACGAGGAGGGTCTGTGAGTGGGACAGGCCGGTGAGGCGTCCGATCAGTATGGTGAGGGCAAGGCTGAAAGCGACAATGCCGAAAACACAGACGAGAATCCCGGGGCCTGCCGAGACAATTCCCGTCATGCTAAATCCGGTTCCAAGAAGAACGATTGCCACATCCAGAAGGGATTTTGAACAGAACCTGATCCCTGGATCGAAAACGCGGCTTCGACTGGAGACCATTCGGAGGCAGATCCCGATGACAAGGGCCAGATTAAGCATTTCAAGCCATGATTTCTGAAGGAATGCGCGTTCGATTTTTTCTGCTTCAAAAGCCAGCAGGGCCGTGCTCACGCAAAGAGCGATGCCGGGAAATTTTGTGACCAAAATTTCGGGCAATCTGAAAGCAGGCCGGTTTCTGAAGCAGGATATGTGCATGATGATCTCCCTTGCCGGAGATATCTAGGCTGAGGCCGATATATCATTCCAACGAATAACTTTTTTGATTCCAATCGGAAAATCAGATGGAATCTGTTAGAAAGACGGCATGACACTCGACCAGCTTCGTCTTTTCATCGCCGTTGCAGAACGTGAGCACGTCACAGCCGCAAGCCAGGCGATGAACGTGACCCAGTCCGCAGTTTCGGCCGCTATTGCGGCGCTGGAAGCGCGTTATGGGATCAAGCTTTTCCATCGGGTTGGGCGGGGGATCGGTCTGACGGATGCCGGACGGCTGTTTCTGCCGGAGGCACGGGCGGTGGTGGCGCAGGCAACGGCCGCTGAGAATATTCTGAAGGATATCAGCGGTTTGAGGCGGGGGACGCTGAAGGCTGTCGCCAGTCAGACCATTGCCGCATACTGGTTGCCCGCGATCCTTGTCGCCTTCCGGAAGAGATATCCAGATATCGAGGTCGAGCTGGCGATCAGCAATACGGAAGAAGCGGCCCGAATGGTCCGGGAGGGCGAGGCCGAGGTCGGGATTGTGGAGGCCGTTGTCGATGACCCCGCATTGGCGCAATGGCCGGTCGGCGAGGACCATATGATTCTCGTGCAGGCAAGTTCCCTGATTCCACCCCGGATCGACGCCGTCTGGTTACGTCAACAGGATTGGGTCATGCGAGAGGCGGGCTCCGGGACACGCTCAGCGTTGGAGCTCTATCTGGGAAGATATCACATCGGCATCGAAGATCTGAATATCAGTCTTGTTCTGCCTTCAAATGAGGGTGTGCAGACGGGCATAGAAGCGGGGGCCGGGATCGGCGCATTGTCGTCTCTGGTTGTTGGTCCGGCGTTGCGCGCAGGCACGTTGCATGCCGTACTTCAGGTCCCTGAAAGTCGTTTTTTCTATGGTCTGCGTCACAAGGAGCGTTATCAGAGCCCGGCTGCCACGGCCCTGCTTGGTATGAGCGAATTTACCGCAGTTTCCCGGGGTATGCAGACATGAAAAAAGCCGCCCGTAAAGGCGGCTTTCTGCACATCAGAATGTACATCGGGGCAATCAGATTGCCTTGATGCTCACTGCTGAGGTCTTGCCGTTGCGACCAGCTTCGAGCTCGTAAGAGACGTGCTGACCTTCGTTGAGGGTGTGCATTCCGGCGCGCTCGAGTTCAGAGATATGAACGAACGCGTCCTGTCCACCGTTGTCAGGCTGGATGAAGCCAAAGCCCTTGGTGGAGTTAAACCATTTTACGGTGCCTGTTGCCATAACGAGGCTCCTTTTTAACAATAGCAGTCGTGTACAAGATACACACGAAATCATAACACTTAAGGAGAACGAATGGCGCAACACGCGCCGAAAACTCGCCTAAGAGCACCTGCCGGATCAATGTAGACGGCATATTTCGTCATAATGCAAGAAAAAAATCTCTGGAAAGAAATTCAAACTGTGACGTCGGGTAATATCGAAGGTGGTTCTCCTGTGAATTTATTTTCAGATAATCGTGATTTCATTCTCGGTGTGAAATATGAGCCCCTCTGAAAATTACGGATTCCACCGAAGTTTTACTGGAATCATGGAAATTGAGTGTGACCAGGCTAGTGGGCGAAACCTCACGTGCAAGAGGACAGACAGGAACTGACAATGATGTTTCAGGATCGCACGTTTCTGACGGGACTTTTCGAGGCAGCCGTTGGAGCGGCAGAACCCGATCGCATTCTGGGGGCGTATCTTCCCGATCCCCCTAAAGGACGAACGGTCGTTATCGGTGCGGGGAAAGGGGCTGCCCAGCTTGCGGCGGCTTTTGAGCGTGTCTGGACCGGGCCGCTGAGCGGTGTAGTGGTCACCCGTTACGGCAATGTGTGTTCAACGCAGTTCATTCGTGTGCTGGAGGCGTCGCACCCGGTGCCAGACGAGGCCGGCCTGAGGGCAACAGACGCACTGTTTGACGCCGTGAGAGGACTTGGGCCGGATGATCTTGTGGTGGCGCTGATCTGTGGCGGCGGATCTGCCCTGCTGCCCTGTCCGCCAGCGGGACTGACGCTTGCGGATGAGTCTGAACTCAATCGTGTGCTGCTGGCATCAGGGGTGCCGATTTCGGTTATGAACAGCATCCGCAAGCAGGTCTCCGGTATCAAGGGCGGCCGTCTTGCAGCGGCGGCCAGTCCGGCGAAGGTGGTGTCTCTCGTGGTGTCCGACGTTCCGTTCGATGATCCGGCACAGGTGGCTTCAGGGCCTACCGTGCCGGACATGGGAACCCGCGAAGACGCCCGGCGCCTTGTGAAAAGCTGGAAAATACAGCTTCCGGCGAAGGTCCGCTTATGGCTCGATGGGGAGGAAAGCCGGGCCCCACTGGCAACCGATCCGGTGTTCAGCGGGAACACTGTCCGCGTGATCGCCTCCGCGCATCTGTCTCTGGAAGCTGCGGCGGAAAAGGCGCGGCAGGCTGGAATTCAGCCTGTGATCCTGTCCGATGCGATTGAAGGGGAAGCCAGAGATGTCGGAAAGGTTCATGCCGCTCTGGTGCGGGAGATCGTTCTGAGAGATCGGCCTTTCCGGCGGCCGGTCGTGGTCCTGTCAGGCGGCGAAACCACAGTAACGATGCGCGGGCAGGGGCGGGGCGGCCGGAACACAGAGTTTCTTCTGGCTTTTGCGCTTGCGGCGGAGGGCTTCCCGTTTGTGGCTCTGGCGGCGGATACCGATGGCATTGACGGGTCAGAAGACAATGCGGGAGCGTTCGCCGATGGGGCCAGCATGGAGCGTTTGCGGGAGAGAGGGATCAGTCCCATTGATCTTCTGATGGAAAATGACGCCTATACCGCGTTCGAGGCTTTGGGTGACCTGTTTGTGCCCGGGCCGACCGGGACGAACGTCAATGATTTCAGGGCGATCCTGATACGTCAGGAATAGGACGGAAGCCCTGTACGGATCTGGTTTCCGCACAGGGCGTCAGGGTTTCTTCAGAAAATCTGGCGGAACAGGACATACAGGATGCCT
Source organism: Gluconobacter albidus (assembly GCF_002005485.1). Classification (NCBI taxonomy): domain Bacteria; kingdom Pseudomonadati; phylum Pseudomonadota; class Alphaproteobacteria; order Acetobacterales; family Acetobacteraceae; genus Gluconobacter; species Gluconobacter albidus. The sequence goes on from NZ_CP014689.1 coordinate 1,117,904, forward strand.
GCGATTGCCATGGCGGCGGGCAGGGTGGTGACCCATGCAAGAGCCATGGAGCGGAGGGTTGAGATCTGAATACCTGATCCGTTGGCCGCCATTGTTCCAGCCACGCCGCTCGACAGGATGTGCGTCGTCGAGACGGGGAGGCCGTATCTTTCGGCCAGACCAATGGTCGTCATCGCCACGAGTTCAGCCGAGGCTCCTTCGGCATAGGTCATGTGGGTCTTGCCGATCTTTTCACCGACCGTCACCACAATGCGCTTCCATCCGACCATTGTTCCAAGACCCAGCGCAATGGCGACGGAAATCTTGACCCAAAGCGGAATGAAACGTGTGCCGTGATAGAGTTCTGACTGGAAGGATTTCAGCGCATCCTTTTCCACCGGTGTGAAGTCCTTTGCTTCTCCCATGACGCGGATGGCGTCTGCGACCAGATACATGTCCGTACGGACGTTTGGCACGGCCGCGGCAGGGACGGCCTTCATGGAACCATAGGTTTTGACCGAGGTGGAGATGTCGTTGCTGAGAACGGCCAGCGCATCATAAGTCTGCGGAGAGGCCACGGACTTGGCGCGCAGGCCGGCGCCCACGATTTCGCGGGCGTTTTCTGCCGTCAGGGTGGTGGAAGGGGCCGGAGTATGGCTCAGGAAGATCTTTTCGGCTTCCGCGGAGGTCTGGAAAAAGGCCGGCATGGCGCTTTCCGGCATGGCGCGGTTCAGGGCATAGGCGGTGGGAGCCGCGCCGATCAGGATCAGCATGATCAGGCCCATGCCTTTCTGCCCGTCATTGCCCCCATGCGAGAACGAGACGCCTGTGCAGGTAAAGATCAGCAGTGCGCGGATCCACAGAGGCGGCGGGGTATCGCCCTTGGGGGCCTGATAGAGTGCCTTGTTGCGGATCAGCAGCTTCATGACGAGCAGCAGAAGTCCGGCCATGACGAACCCGCAGATGGGGCTGAACAGCAGGGCGGAGAACACCTTTCCGACCTGGCTCCAGTCAACACCCTGGGTCGCAGCTCCGGTCGGCGACATCAGCTGGTTGGCCAGGCCGACGCCCATGATCGACCCCACGAGGGCATGGGACGAACTATTGGGGATGCCGAATGCCCATGTCACGAGATTCCACACGATGGCAGCGATCAGAAGGGCGAAAATCATGGCGTAGCCCGCGCCACTTCCGGCCTGCAGGATCAGTTCCACCGGCAGAAGTGTGACGATGCTGTAGGCGACTGCGCCAGTTGACAGCGCAACCCCAAGAAAATTCCAGAATCCGGACCAGATGACGGCAATCAGCGGTGGCAGGCTGCGGGTATAGATGACGGTTGCGACGGCGTTGGCCGTGTCGTGGAAGCCGTTAACGAACTCGAAAGCCAGAGCAATGATCAGTGCGATGCCGAGCATCACGAAGGTTCCCGTTGCGAGGGCCCCTTCGCCGACCGAATGCATGTCCCGAAGGATACTGAATGCGGCGAAGCCCAGTGCGCCGATCAAGACTGCGAAAAAGAGGACAACATGAAGAGGCTTGTTGCCTCCGCTCATGTCGGGGCGCGAAGAGGACTGGATTTCCGCGCGGGAACCTATCGTCGTTTCAGACATCACCGATCCATGGGTTGTTTACCTTTTTTCAATTTATGGCAGCCCGCAAAGGGATGCGACCATTGAAACATGACTGTTTTGCGACAGTCGATATACCTTAAAAATCTGCGGGTTTATTTTAATTAGAAAAATATAGTGTCATATTATGAAGATAGTGATTTTTGATTTACTGGTTCCGATTGGGGTGGATGGGAATTTTATTTCGGGAATGACTGTATTTTTTGGTGGGCGGCATGATGAAAGGGCAGGCCTGTCCGGGTACAGACTGAAAATCGTTTCGGATTTCTGAAAGAAACCGGAGAAAGCCTGCGGCGTTTTACCGTGTCGAAACGTTTTTTGAAGGAACACTCCCATGCGAAAATCAATCCTGCTTCTTCTTGCTCTTTCTGTGTCGTGCGTTACGCTGACGGCCTGCGAACATCATCGGACGTTTGGCGAGAAGGTTCGCGATACTGTTGATCCGCCGAAGGGGCCGGTCGAGCGCGCAGGACGCTCTGTTGACCGCTCGCTTGGGAACTGATCCTCGCCACGGTTGCGGGTGGTGAAACCTTTATTAAATTGTAAAAACGGGGGGTGAACCGGTTCTGCGAAGTGTCTAGGACTGTCCTGATATACCTTTTCTGGCGTTACAAACGCCTTCCGGTTTCAGGCAAAGATCAACATGTCCTCTCGCAGAACCTTTCTCAAATATGCCCTGTTCGGCGGAGCGGCCGCAGCAACGCAGGGGCTGCCGGCCGCCATTCGCCGCGCTTACGCCATAGCGCCCGATCCGGGAACGACATATCTGAATGCCGAGCATGTGGTGATCCTCATGCAGGAAAACCGGTCTTTCGATCATATGTTCGGAACACTTGCCGGTGTTCGCGGGTTCAATGACAGGCGGGCCATCCGGCAGAAAAATGGTAATTCCGTTTTCGTGCAGTCGGGGAAGGGGGGCGAGACCTATGCACCCTGGCGCCTCAACATTCATGATACCAGAGTCACATGGATGGGCTCGATCCCGCATTCACGGGACAGTCAGGTCGATGCCTGGAATGGGGGGCATCATGATGACTGGATTGATGCCAAGCGTCCTCACAAAAAGGAATACAAACAGTATCCTTTGACGATGGGTTATTATACGCGCGAGGATCTTCCGTTTTATTACGCGCTGGCCGATGCCTTTACGGTCTGTGACCAGAATTATTGTGGGGCGATGACAAGCACGACGCCCAATCGCCTGATCTTCTGGACGGGAACCGTCCGTGACAAGCAGAACACGACGTCCAGCGTCTATATGCGGAACCCGGAAATTCTCGAAGGCGGGATGACCTGGACGACTTTTCCGGAGCGGCTGGAAAAGATCGGGGTTTCCTGGAAGTTCTATCAGAACGAACTCAGTCAGACGGGAGGGATGTCCGGGGCGGAACGATCCTGGCTGTCGAACTTCGGATGTAACGTTCTGGAGTGTTTTGACAGCTTCAATGTCGGTTCCAATCCAGGCTTCGGAGACTGGATTGACGAGCGGATCCAGGAATGTTCCGAGCATATCAACCGGCTTGAAAAACTTGAGATGCTGGTTTCGGGTGAGCGTGGTGAGCAGCTTGTGGAAGCCAGGGCTCTGATGGACGTTCTGCGCCGGCGGCAGAAATCAGCAAAGGGTTATGAAGAGCTGACCCCGGCGGAGCGCGCACTTTTCACCAGGGCGTTCGTGACGAACAAGGCTGATCCGGATTATCATTCGCTTGAAGATCTGGCGTTTGAGGATGATCCGGAAGCGAAGGGAATGAAAGCGCCCAAGGGCGATGTGCTCTACCAGTTCCGCAAGGACGCGAGGACAGGGACTCTTCCGGCCGTTTCATGGCTGGCCGCTCCGGAGCATTTCTCGGACCACCCGACATCGGCCTGGTACGGGGCGTGGTATGTCTCGGAGGTCATGAATATTCTGACTGAAAATCCCGAGGTCTGGAAAAAGACCATTTTCATCCTGACCTATGATGAAAATGACGGGTATTTCGATCATTGCTGTTCTTACGCTGCCCCCGATCCCCAGCGTCCGGAGACGGGGCGGTCTTCCGGGACAATTGGAGCGGACGGACTGGAGTATACGGTCGCTGAAGATGAAGTCCGACTGGGTGTTCCCGAGCGACTGGCCCGGAGCGGCCCGATTGGCCTCGGGTTCCGGGTGCCGATGGTGGTTGCGTCCCCGTGGAGCCGGGGCGGACGGGTCAATTCAGAGCTTTTCGACCACAGTTCGACGTTGCAGTTTCTCGAGCATTTTGTGGAACGGAAGTTCGGAACGTCTGTTCGGGAGACGAATATTTCTCCCTGGCGTCGTGCGATCTGTGGCGATCTGACGTCCTGCTTTCATTCTTCCGAAGAGGCTGCACCGTCTCTGAGTTATCTGGATCGCGACACGCATCTGCGGGTGATTGAGGATGCACGGAACCGTCCCATGCCGGGCGGTTTTCGCTCTCTGTCCGCTTCCGAGATGGCGACACTGAGGGCACAGCCGGATCTGTTGCGGGAAACCGTGCGGCAGGAACCGGGAACACGTCCGGCCTGTGCGCTGCCGTATGAACTTTATTGCGACGGGGGCGTGCAGGCTGGAGAGGGGCGCGTGCATCTGAAGCTCCGCGCAGGCCGGAGTGTTCATGGGGAACGCTCTGCGGGTGCGCCGTTCAATGTCTATGATTATCGCAATGATGGTAGGGACATGCAGGCGGGCACCTATGCTGTTGCGGCTGGTGACGACACGGATGTGACGCTTCCGGTCGTAGAAGGGCTGTATGATGTGGCGGTTCATGCGCCCAATGGCTTTTACCGGGCCTATCGGGGGCATATTGACCGTGTTCTGTTGCGCTCCGCATGTCGCTATGAAAGCAGTGCAAAGGGGAGGGGCGCAGCACTTCTTCTCTCCCTTAGCAATGGCGGCAGGGCTCCGGTGACTGTCCAGTACCGGACGGGAGATGCTGCGCCGTTGCAAACGGTTGTTCTGAAATCCGGTGGGCATAAAGACATCAGGCTGGATCTGTCAGCCACGCATCAGTGGTATGATGTGACGCTGACTTCTCCGGAGGACCCGGACTTCAGGCATGTGCTGGGCGGGCGGATGGAGACCGGGCAGCCCACGATTACGGATCCGGCTGCGGCGGTGGCGTTTTCCGGCTAACCGTTTTTGACGGTCATGATCGCGAACGCTGTTCCCGCCACGAGCAGAGCAGCGTTGCGATCATGATTTCCGGACCTGCGAGCAGCATCCATTCAAGGGTATTCAGAATGATGAAATCGCTGGACGTGGCCTGAAGAACGAAGCTGGTGGTCAGACCCACGGCAGCGCAGCATTTCAGGATATTCCGTTGCAGATCGGTAAGGCTGTCGCGACACAGGACGCGATTTCCGCGTATCGAGGCCATAACCAAGAGTAGCATTGCACCCTGCCCAAGAAACAGCGAGATGATCCAGTTCATCCCGAGAGAGCCGTTTTTTGCAGGGTGCGCAATGTTGCAAAGGCGAATGACACAGACAGGAGCGCGGACGTTGCGCTGACACCCGCCAGAACGGATGTGTGCCATGGCAGGCTGAGCAGTGAGACCACAAGGCACGCAACCGCGCTGCCGCCCAGCAGTTCCGGCCAGGCCCGTTCCGGACGGCGGGCCAGTGCGTAAAGCAGGGTAAGGCCCCACACGGCGAAGAGAGTTGTCACTTCATAGCCGGCCCGGTGCGGAACTGTTGGGCCGATGAGGCGATTGGCGATGAAAAAGGATGCAAAAGCGAGCGGTGTTCCGCCAAGCACGCCCACATTCAGGCGCGCGACAATCCGGTGTCCCCGATGGTGGGGGCGGCGCAGGCGTTTGATTGCCCACAAATGCATGCCACTGCCGATCACTGCTGCGAGTGCGAGGCCGGAGAGGAAATAGAGCCAGCGCGTGACGGTGGGGGCAAAGCGGGCGACATGCAGTCCGTACAGGAAGCCATAGGTTTTGATGATGGGGCGGTGTTCGATGTGTTGTCTGATGATGCGGCCAGAGGGACCATCGAATGTGATGATCTGAGAGGACGTGCTGACCGTATGGCCGTTACCGGCGATCATGGTCACGAGAGAGGCCTGATCGGACGGATTGAACACATAGATCTGCTCCAGCCCGGCACCCCCGAATTTGCTTTCGGCCTCGCGCAGCATCGGCAGAAAAGGGGCGAGATGGGCAGGATGGCCCGTGGCGGGACGGGAATAGAGAGCAGGGTTGAGCTCGGTATAATACGCCGTCAGATCATTGCGGTAGAGCGCCTGTGTGCTCCACGGAAGTAGCAGCGTGCCGAGCGTGACGGCACCGGTGAAAGAAATCATCAGATGAAAGGGCAGGGCTGCAACACCGAGCAGGTTGTGCATGTCCAGCCAGCTTCTCTGCCCGCGTGAGGGCCGGAAGGTAAAGAAATCCGCAAAAATGCGCCGGTGGATGACAACGCCGGTCATCAGCCCGACAACCAGTGCGAGCGCAGCAAGGGCGGCGATCAGACGGCCGAGAGGATAGGGAAGCTGAAGCTCGAAATGAAAGCGGTAGAAAAATTCGCCGCCGAGCGTGTCGCGGATGCCGTCAGGGCTGCCGGTAGTGGGGTCAAGGGCGCGCTGGATGTAGTTCCCCTTCGCATCCGGCCACAGGGCTGTTGCAAAAGGCTGAAAGGCGTTTGCACTTGCGACATACCATGCGCTGGCGGCAGGGGCGTTGTGGCTCAGCCAGTCCAGCGCATGGGCGTTCACGGTGAGGGGGGCGGAGGCGCCAGCAGGCAATTCGGGTCTGGCCCAGAGATTGATATCCTGTCGGAACACGCTCAGGGCGCCGGACAGGGCAATGGCGAACAGGACCCATCCCGTCACGAGGCCCAGTGTGGTGTGGACCAGTGCCATTGAGGCGCGGAAAGTGTTTTTCATGAGTGCCAGCCGCCGCCGAAAACACAGGCGCTCAGGACAAGGGCCAGAACACCGGTCATTGCTGCCAGTCGCCTGATATTTGTGATCCCGAAAGACATCATGAAGACGAGCGGCCAGAGCAGCAGGCTGAGCAGGATCCCGGCCATGGCGTTATCGGCCCTGGAAAGCGGCAGCCAGAATGCGAGGCACACGCCTGCCAGCGCGGACACCACGTATCCGGCCGGCAGGGCTACGACAAGACGCAGGATCGTGTCGTAGCGCCGGGTGTGTCTGCTCAGCGGTTTACCAGCTGAAGCCAATATTGGCCTGCGCGTTGCGGCGCTCTCCGTAATAGCAGAATTCCTGACCGTAAGAGGCGTAGCTCAGGCAGTTTGCGACAAAGTTCTTGTCAAAGAGATTGCGGACGCTGGCGCCCACGTTCCAGCCATGAAGGCTGTGCGACAGGTTGGAAAGGTCGTAGCGCACCGAAGCATCGAACACGGCATATTGTGGCACCCAGACACTCCCGTAAGACGCTTCGCCGCCATAGGATTTGTTGGAATAGCGCATGCCGCCGCCGAAGCCGAGACCCTTCGCCGGGCCGGAGGGCATTGTATAGAATGCGAACAGCGAGGCATTGCCTTTTCCGGACTGGATCAGGGGCTTGCCGGTTGAGTCGTTATGGACATTCTGGATACTGACAGCGGCTGTCAGAACGAGGTTGTGGAACGGCTCGGCATGGGCTTCGAACTCGAAACCATCTGAATGGACCAGTCCGCTTTCGGCGCTGTAGCCCGTGTTGCCGATCCCGACGAGAACGTTCGTCTGCTCGATATGGAACCCTGCGGCGGTGAGAAGCAGGGATGTGCCCGGGAGCTGGTATTTCAGGCCGCCTTCAAGCTGTTTGCCGATGGACGGGTTGGCCTGACGTACAGTCCTTCCGCCATCTGTCGACACGCTTCCGGACTGGGGCTGAAAGGACGTGGAATAGCTGATGTAGGGGGAGAGGCCGAAATCGAAGTGATAGAGGCCCGAAGCGCGCCATGTGATCTGGCTGGGGCTTTGGTTGGTGGTGGTGTGGTACATGTTGTCGGTCTGGTGGGAGCGGTACCAGTCGTTACGCAGGCTCCCCGTCAGGATCAGGCGCTTCCAGTGGATCTCGTCCTGACCATAAATACCGGCCTGATGGGAGTCGGTATTGTAGTTCACCCAGGGGCTCAGGGGAGCAATGGCCATCTGATAGTCGGGATGGAAGACGTTCATGGACGGAGCGTCGCCGTAGAAGCCGACTTCGGAGGCACTCTGCTGCATGTAGTCGAAGCCGAACATCATGGTGTGACGCAGGGGGCCGGTGCGAACCTTGCCTTTGAACTGGCTGTCGAATGTCAGGTTGTGCGTATGTTCGTTGGTCGCAATGGCCGAGCGGGCCAGTGTGTCATCCGAAACATAATAGCCGCTGTCATAGACGCTGCGATACTGGGTCTTGATGTCGTCGTAACGGCCACGGGTGCTGAAGCTCCAATTGTCGTTGAAACGGTGATTGAAAATGTAGGTGATGGCACCGTGGCGGCGGTTGTATTTTTCGAACGAGGTGTCGCCGTCGTAGAAATTGCGCGGCAGAAAGCCGAACGGCGCGCGTTTGAGCGAACCGACCAGCGGGACGCCGCCATAGGTGCCGTTTTCGGGATCGTATTGGTAATTGCCGAGGATTGTCAGCGTGGTCGGGCCATCGCCGCCGAATGTGAAGGACGGGCTGATCGAGAAGCGGCGGCTGCCGGTCCGGGCGAGCTGGCTGTGCTGGCCGTTGATGGTGCCATCGAGGCGGTAGCGGACAAAGCCGTTCTTCGTCACGAAACCGCCGACATCGGCATCCACGCGATACAGGTCGAACATGCCGCCGGTCGCGTTCACGCTGCCATAAGAGCGCTGATCCGTGGGCAGTCTGCTGGAGAGGGCGACAAGGCCACCGGGGCTCGACTGGCCATAAAGGGCCGAGGCCGGGCCTTTGAGAATTTCGATACGATCCAGACGTGACGTGTCGGTCTGGGCGACGGCGTAACCGGTCGGGCTGTCCTGAAGTTTCAGGCCATCGAGGAATGTCGGTGCCGAAAATCCACGCAGGGCGAACTGGTCATAGCGCGTCCCGACGCCGCCGCCGCGAAGATCCGGCGTAATGCCTGCGGTATATCGGACGGCCTGATTGAGGTTCAAGACGTTGCGGATATCCATTTCGTTGCGGGTGATGACCGTGACCGACTGGGCGGTTTCGACGAGCGGCGTGTCCGACTTGGTGGCGGAAGATGCGATCGTCGAGGCGCGGCGGGCGCGGACCTTGAGCGTCTCGACCGTTTTGGCCTGTGTTCCGGCAGTCTCGGTTTTTCTGGTCCCGGAGCGCTGGGTTTGTTCGGGTGTAACATTCTGGTCGGCTGCGAAGACTTCTCCACTCATGACGAGGGAGAGGGGTATCGCGTAAAAAATCCTGTTGCGGTGCATACCCGACCTCAAATGACTGTTCATGCTGATGCGTGGTCAGAGGCTGGTATCGCTATTGAGAGTTAGTTGCAAGTAGAGGTCTGGAAAATAAAACTTTGAAAGATTTCTTTCATGGAAACGAAGTGTTTCGGTCTGTTGCGAAGGGGGAATCCGGGCAGTTTTCTGCTGCCCGGACCAGCGGATTCACCAGACGGTAAATCCTGCGTCCACGTTCACGATCGCGCCCGTCATGAGGCTTGCGGCGTCGGAGGCCAGGAACTGTACGACCGAGGCGACTTCGTCGGGCTGGCCGACACGTCCCATCGGGGTTCCGGCAATCCAGGCGTCGTAAAGTTCCGGTTTTTCCATGCCGAAGCGCGTGAGGGTGGTTTCGATATAGGTCGGGGCGACGGCATTGGCGCGGATGCCGTGAGGCGCCCATTCTGCGGCCAGCGAACGGATATACTGGTGAACACCTGCCTTTGACGCATTATAGGCAGCCTGTTGCTGGGGACGGTTCACGATCAGGCCGGACATGGAGCCGATCGCGACGATGACGCCCTTCTTCTGCTCGAGCATGATGCGTCCTGCGGCCTGACAGGAGCGGAACATCCCGTTCAGGTTGATATCCACCTGCTTGAGCCACTGACCATCCGTCATGTCCTCTGCCTTGATCTCGGAAATGCAGATCCCCGCGCAGGCGACCAGAATGTCCAGACGGCCTTCCTTTTCATGAACGCTGCGCACGGCGTTCTGTACGCTGTCCGTCTTTGTGACGTCCATGAGAACGCTGCTGACGTCATGACCCTGATCGCGCAGGTCTCGGACGGCCTGGCCTGCGAGCGCTTCGTCGAGGTCCGCAATAACGACGCGTGCGCCCGCTTCGGCAAGGGCCGTTACGCAGGCCAGACCGATGTTCTGTGCGCCACCGGTGACGATGGCGACGCGGTTATCGAGGCGGAGTTTTTCCATGTACATGATGTGTGGTTCCTAAAATCAGGCAGCGAGCGGGTGACGGTGACAGGCCTCGAAGGCCAGGCCGTCAGGAGCAAAAAGGTGACAGTTGCGCGGGGGCAGGGTCAGGCTGACGCGGGTATCCACATCCGTGAGAACGGCGCCATCCGTCTGGACGACGATGATTTCCCCGTCTGGCATGCGGACATGAACGAGCGTGATGGCGCCGAGGCGCTCAATGACTTCCACGACGCCGCTGTTGGGGCCTGAAGATGCCAGTTCGACGTGTTCGGGGCGGATGCCGACCGTCACTTTGGTTCCGGGCAGAAGGCCCGGGGATGTGACGGGGACGTAGAGGTTCGATCCATCCCGGAGTTGCACGCTCGATCCGGCGGCGTCTCCGCCCTGGAAAATGGCCGAGAAGAAGTTCATGGGCGGGGAGCCGATGAAGCGGGCCACGAACAGGTTACGCGGGTGATGGTACAGTTCGAGCGGGGAGCCGATCTGTTCGACCACGCCTTTCTGCAGGACGACGATCTTGTCGGCCATGGTCATGGCTTCGACTTGGTCGTGCGTTACATAGATCGTGGTGGCGCCGAGCTTGCGGTGCAGGGCTGAGAGTTCCACGCGCATCTGACCACGCAGGGCGGCGTCGAGGTTGGAAAGCGGTTCGTCGAACAGGAACACTTTCGGATTGCGTACAATGGCGCGCCCGATGGCGACACGCTGGCGCTGACCGCCGGAAAGCTGTCCGGGCTTGTGGTTCAGATAGGGTTCGAGCTGGAGCGTGCGTGCGACATGCTCGATTTTTGTACGCCGTTCCGCTTCCGGCATGCCGGACAGCTTCAGGCCGAATTCCATGTTTTTGTAAACGTTCATGTGCGGGTAGAGCGCATAGGACTGAAAGACCATAGCCAGACCGCGCTTGCCGGGTTCCACGTCGTTCATGCGCTGGCCGTCAATGAGCAGATCGCCGGATGTAATGTCCTCAAGCCCTGCGATCATACGCAGGAGCGTGGATTTTCCGCAGCCCGACGGGCCGACAAAGACCACGAATTCGCGCTCTTCGATCGACAGGGAGATACCCTTGATGATTTCTTCCGTAAGATACGTCTTGCGGAGGTTTTTGAGTTCGACAGTCGCCATGGGTCAGGCCCCGTTCGTGTAGAAAGAGTGAAGGGAGTGAGCCGGGATCAGAGTCATTTGACGGCTCCGAAGGTCAGGCCGCGGACGAGCTGTTTCTGGCTGATCCAGCCGAAAACGAGGATCGGGGCGACGGCAAGGGTGGAGGCGGCGGACAGTTTTCCGAAGAACAGGCCTTCTGGCGACGAGAACGACGCGATGAAGGCTGTCAGCGGGGCCGCGTGCGAGGACGTCAGGTTCAGGGACCAGAATGCCTCGTTCCAGCACAGGATAAGCGACAGCAGGGCTGTAGACGCGATGCCGGGCAGGGCAAGCGGCAGGAGCACCATCGTCATTTCCTGCCAGCGTGTGGCGCCGTCCATCCGGCCGGCTTCCAGGATGGGGGCCGGGACTTCCCGGAAGAACGTGTAGAGCATCCACACGATGATCGGCAGGTTCGTGAGCATGTCCACGATCGCAAGGCCCGTGCAGGTGTCGAGCAGATGCGTGTTGCGGGCCAGAATGTAGATCGGCACCAGAACGCCCACGGGGGGTAGCATCCGGGTCGAGAGCATCCAGAGCAGAGTCCCGCGGGTGCGCTTTGAAGGCATGAACGCCATTGAATACGCGGCGGGAACAGCCAGTGCGATGGCGATGGCTGTCGCTGCGACCGAGACTATCACTGTATTCAGCGCGAAGTGCCAGTAGTTGGCGCGTTCGAACACCTCGGCATAGCTGCTTAGTGTAGGCATGAAGAACAGCTTCGGCGGCGTAGAGATGGCCTGCACTTCGCTTTTAAAGCTTGTGAGGATCATCCAGAAAATCGGGAAGAACAGCCAGAGCGCTATTCCCCATCCAAGAATGGTTACGCCAATGTGGGTGCTGGTTTTTGTCTTGAGCGCCATGTCAGGCCTCCAGATTGCGGGCTACGGCGCGCACCAGAAAAATTGCGACGATATTGGCGATGACGATTGCGACCACGCCACCCGCTGAAGCACCGCCCACGTCGAACTGAAGCAGGGCGCGGGAATAGATCAGGTAGGCGAGATTGGTAGAGGCCACGCCGGGTCCGCCCGCCGTAGTGACGGAGATTTCGGCAAAGATCGTCAGCAGGTAGATCGTCTCGATCATGACCACGACGCTGATGGCGCGGCCCAGATGCGGCAGAATGATGTAGCGGAAACGCGCGATCGGCCCCGCGCCATCCATGCGGGCGGCTTCACGCTGCTCGCCGTCCAGAGACTGCACGGCCGTCAGCAGGATGAGAACCGCGAAGGGCAGCCATTCCCAGGCGACGATCATCATGACGGTCATGAGCGGAAACCGCGCCAGCCAGTCGATCGGGGTGAGGCCCACGGCCCGCATCATGGCGGAATAGACGCCATAGATCGGGTGCAGCATCAGGTTCTTCCACAACAGCGCGGAAACCGTCGGCATGATGAAGAATGGCGAAATGACCATGATGCGAGCGATGCCGCGTCCGAAGAATTCCTGATCGTACAGAACAGCCAGCAGTGTTCCACCGCCAATGCTGATCAGCAGGACGCCCGCAACGAGGACGAGCGTGTTCAGCAAAGCGTGCAGAAAATCGGGGTCGGTCAGCAGGTACCAGTAATTGTCGATGCCCGCGAAGCCGTGCAGCGTGGGATCAACGAGGTTATAATTCTGTAGCGAGTACCACAGCGTCATGACGAGTGGGACGATCGACCAGACCAGAAGGATCAGGACAGAAGGAGAGAGGAGCAGGAATCCTGTCCTCTTCGTGGTCCGGGCTGTCGCCCCTGCGGGCGGGCTGTGTTCGAGAACGGCCTGCATGGTATCTTGACCTTGATCTGGCGGCGTTATCGCGCGCGGCCGGACTGGCGGAGCGCGCGGGTGACCGAAGCCTGAGCGGATGTCAGCGCCTGATCGACCGTCATCTGGTCGGACAGGGTTGCTGCAACCGTCTGGCCGACCTGAGTGCCGATGGACTGGAATTCCGGGATCGCGACGAACTGGGCGCCTGTGTAGGGGCGGGGCTGTGCGGTCGGACCATTGGGATCAGCGGTCTTGATGGCGTTCAGGACGAAGGAGGCGAAGGGGGCGGCCTTGAGATATTCGGGCGCTGCATAGGTCGAGGCGCGTGTTCCCGGAGGGGCTGCGACCCAGCCCTTCCGGGCGGCGACCAGTTTCACGTAATCCTTGGATGTGGCCCATGTGATGAAGGTCTGGGCATCGGCGCTCTGATGGGAGCTGACGGGCACGGCGAGGCTCCAACTCCACAGCCAGGTCGGTCCTTTGCCGTAGGGGCCTTTGGGAGCGGGAGCAAAGCCGACTTTGTCTGCAACTTGCGACTGCTTCGGATCGAACAGCAGGCCGCCTGCGACCGTAGAATCAATCCAGATTCCGCAATGCCCGCTGGCAAACAGAGCCAAGTTTTCGTTGAAGCCATTGGACGTGGCACCCGGAGGGCCATCAGCCTTCAGGGCAGAGACATACCAGTTCAGGGTCGCTTTCCAGGCGTCGGATGTCAGGGTCGGTTTCCAGGACATGTCGAACCACTGCGCGCCGAACGTGTTGGCGAGCGAGGAAATATACGCCATGTTTTCGCCCCAGCCGGGCTTGCCGCGCAGACAGATGCCGTAGACCTGATTGGGCTTGTCCGTGATCTTGTCCGCGAACTGGCGGATCTGATCATAAGTCGGCTGTTCGGGCATTGTCAGCCCAGCTTTCTGGAACAGGTCCTTGCGGTAATAGGTGATGACGCTCTCGGCATAGAATGGCAGGGCGTAGAGCTTGCCGTCTGCTGTGAGGCTCTCACGCACGGAAGGCAGGATGTCATTCATGTCATAGGCGTCGTCAGGCTTGATTTCGGTGAGCCAGCCCTGCTTGGCCCAGATCGGCACTTCGTAATTGCCGATGGTGACGACATCGAACTGGCCGGTTTTCATGGCGATGTCGGTCGTTACGCGCTGACGCAGGACGTTTTCTTCAAGCGTGACCCAGTTCAGGTGAATGTCGGGATGGGCTTTTTCGAATTCCGTCGAAAGCTGCCGCATGACGATCATGTCGCCGTTGTTCACTGTGGCGATCGTCAGGGTTCCGGCGGCTTGTGCGCTGGAGAGGACCGAGCCTGCGAGCAGGGCGCCAAGGGCGCAGAGGGCTGTACGGGTGGATTTCAGGTGACGCATGGGATGACCTCTGGAAAAGGGGTTCTGGTTGGTAGAAAGGGTGGGTGGAGGAAGAGCGGCGGGGCAGCAGACCCTGCCTTCAGGCGGTGGCCTCCTTTTCCAGAACGTCGCGCATCTGCTGACGCCAGGTGATCTGGCTTTCGAGCATGCCGTGCGCGATGTTACATTTGGCGGCGTGATATGAGGTGGTGCGCCCGTCGGGGAGGATCTCGTCTCCCGCATGACTCATTCGCGCCATGGCCTGCCTCAGGTCGGTATAGGCTCCGCTTGCGACGGCCCCGAGAATGGCTGCTCCCAGAAGAACGGAGTCAGGTTCTGCGGGAAGCAGGATGCGGCACCCCGTTGCATTGGCGTGTTCCCGCAGGAAAACGGAGTTTTTGGTACTGCCACCGGTCGCGAGGATCGTGTCGATCCGGTAGCCCTTCGCGTTGAGAGCGTTAATGATGTCTTTTGTGCCGTAAGCCAGGCCCTGTACGGTGGCGAGGTAAAGCCGTGCCAGATCATCGAGCGTATCAGACAGGGTCAGTCCGCTGATCATGCCTCTCAGATCCGGATCGGCATGGGGCGAGCGGTTTCCGTGAAAATCCGGAAAGACATGCAGGTCGGGCGTGATCGTTCCCGGCAGCTTGTCGCCTTCAAGCGCTTCAATTCGCGCATTCAGCAGCGCATATACGCTTGCTCCGGCTTTTTCTGCCTCCTGCCTGAGCGAGGAGCCAAGCCTGTGGCTGGAGATGATGAAGTCGATCAATGATCCTGTTGAGGACTGGCCGGCCTCATTGAGCCACATTCCAGGGACCATCGCGTTCCAGTAGGGGCCCCAGACTCCCGGTACGAAGCGTGCTTCTTTCGAGACCGCCATATGACAGCTCGAAGTGCCACATATCAGTGATATTGAGCGCTCAAGTTGTTCATCGGACAGAGAATCTTCTGTGTTAAGGCCAAACAGGCCTATCCCTCCGGCATGGGCGTCAATTGCGGAGACACCGACGGGAATGCCGGGTGTCAGACCCATTTCCGAGGCCGCTTTAGCGCTCAAGTTGGTATCAAGAATACCGCCTAACGGACGAATATCATTCCCGATACGTTTGAAATTGTCAGCCGCGAGGTCTTCCAGTCCGACAGACTGAAAATACCCTTCATCCCAGCGGTTTTCGTGGGCGAGATAGGTCCATTTACAGGCTGTCGAACAGGCGGAACGGGACAGGCAGCCTGTCGCGCGCCACGTCAGAAAGTCCGGAAGATCAAAGAAATGAGCTGCCTGATCGTAGATATGGGGAAGGTGACGTTTCAGCCAGAGCAGCTTTGGCGTCTCCATTTCTAGGGAGATCGTACCACCGACGTAGCGAAGCACATCATGTCCGCCGCGATTGATGTCCCGCGCTTCTTCAAGGGCACGGTGATCCGCCCAGAGAATGATGTTCTGCTCAGGTGCCCCATCGGGGTCTATCGACAGGGCATGACCGTCTTCATCAAGCACGACGAGAGAGCAGGTTGCGTCAAAGCCGATCCCGGTGATTCTGTATGGTTCATCAAGCATTGCCAGTGCGTTGCGGGTCGCTTCGCAGATGGCGGACCAGATATCAGTAGACGATTGCTGGGCATAGCCGGCACGTGGTGTCCATGTCTGGATTTTATGGACGAAGGCCGCTTTCTTCTGCCCGTCAAGGGTGAAGAGACCAGCCCGGGCGCTCCCTGTCCCCACATCAATTCCAAGAACCAGATCCATAGACGACATCCAGACCATATGAAGCACAGAGCAGACATGACGGGTCAGTCATGCCCAGGGTTCCATCCGATCCGTTTTGTGATGGAATATCACACTTTGGCCGTAAGAACTATCTCTCATTATGTTACATATAACGATATGTGTGTCCATAAGGTTGTGAGATATTTTTCTCCTGTGGAGATAAGACTCATCAACAAGAGGTTATTTTCCGTGGGAAACGGGCTGGATGGGGCGCCTGATTTTCGGTTAGGAGCGTAAGCTACAAGCCGAGTATCCGTCGGGTTTCCTCGTCAACCGGGATGCCATTGACGGCTCTTCGTCTGGCTTCCT
Organism: Gluconobacter albidus; assembly: GCF_002005485.1. Lineage (NCBI taxonomy): Bacteria > Pseudomonadati > Pseudomonadota > Alphaproteobacteria > Acetobacterales > Acetobacteraceae > Gluconobacter > Gluconobacter albidus. Next base: position 1,134,155 of record NZ_CP014689.1, read on the forward strand.
GCCATTCCCGGTCTCCGGGTGCCATAACCGGGTGTTGTCCGTCCGCCGAGGGGCTGTTGCGCAGAAGATCGAGATATTTACGCATTGCGAGGTCATAGGCGACGGATCCGATAAATTTTTCTGGATCTATTGCGATCGCAAAATGTCCGACATTCTGTCGCTTCAGGAAATTCTGCTCTTCATCTGTTCCGGTCATAACGGGGTCCAGTTCTGCGCCCGTCAGTGCGCCGGCCAGTACCGTAACCAATCCCGCCAGTGCAGCTCCCTTGAACCCGAAGCCTTCACCGCCAAGCGGCTGAAGAAAGGAGGCAGCCATCGCATCCTGCGTGGATAGACCCGAACTATCCGCCGCTACTCCGACAGGCAATGGAAGTCCCAGCGACTGGTAAAGTTTGACCCGGTTGAAGGGGATCGAAGATGTGGCGATATCCATAAGCCACGGATCCGAATTCTTCACGGGTGCTGCCATGGCTATGGGGTTTGTCCCATGAAACGGTTTGGCGCCCCCGAACAGAGACACGGCGGCGTCGGAATTGCTCATGATCAGGCCAATCATGCCTTGTCGCGCAGCTTCCAGCACATAAGCGCCAGCGGCTCCAAAATGGGAGGAATGATGTACGCCCACGGCTCCGATTCCTGCTTCCCGTGCCAGCAGGATGGCTTCGTTCATGGCCCTGTAGGCAGCAGGATGGGCAAGGCCGCCATCAGCATTCAGTTGACCGGTTGCAGGCCCGGTTCTCTTAAAGGTTGTGGACGGTCTGGGATTGATGCCGCCTGTTCCAAGAAGCCGGAGATAGTGGCCTATCAAACGGACGCCGTGACTGTCTACACCGATGCGAGAGGCGTGCAGAAGAGCGCATGTCGTCGCCTCTGCGTCCTTTTCCTGTGCGCCGGCTTGAAGCAGAAGGGTCTTGACCTGCTGAGAAAGGACAGATTCCCGATAATACTGAACGGTCGTCATAACATTCACCAGAGAAATCCATTTTTTACAGGGAAACCGGAATGTCGTGAACCCGCTCTGGGGGCGGGACGCGGCCTGTGCTGCGCAACTCGGCATACAGGTCGTCCCATCCCTGCCTCGAAACAGATGAACGATTAAAAAGCGAGAGGCTCAAGGCCTCCAGCCATCAATATGTTACGTTCATCTTTGCGCCTACAAAACGTGGCAGACCTGGCATGACGCCATAGAAAGTTGCCTGTGTTCCGCCTGAAAGCCAGTAGCGGCGATCAGCAAGATTCTGACCGTAAACCGTGACAGACCAATGTTGTTTCGGGGCGGCAAAGGTCAGAAAGGAGTTTACGAGAAAGTATGAAGGGGCGCGGTAGATGCCTCCGTCTCCAATATGCTGAGGCTGTGTCTGGGCGCCGCGGTAGTTATAGTCGACATCAAAAGTCATTTTGTAGTCGCGGAACATCGGCCATGAGTAAGTCGCGGCACCGGACAGTGTCAGGTTTGCCAGACCCATATTGTAGCCATTGTAGTTTGTATTGACCGGTGACCATATTCCTGTCGCTGCAAACTGGGCTGTAGTTGCACTGCGGTTCAGGCTTTGGAACTGGGAGTAGGAACCGTTCTGGTAGCCGAAATTCTGTGTCAGCACGAGCCCGTGGAATGGGTGGGCTTCCATGTCGAATTCGGCACCATAGATATTGGAGCGCGGAGCATTCACATAGCCGCCGAGCACGCCATACGGCGGTACAAGAATGGTGCCCAGAAGCTGCTGGTCGCGATAGTCATAGTAGAAACCAGCGGCATTGAACCGCAGGCGGCGGTTGAAGAACATGGTCTTGAAACCGCCTTCATAGGTCAGAACCTGTTCGGGCTTGAATGGCTTCAGCTGACTGGATTGCTGGGTGATATTGGCGGAGAATCCGCCTGGCTTGAAGCCGCGGGAGAACATCACGTAACCCATTATGTTCGGCTCGAACTGATACTGTGCCCCAACGCGTCCGGCAAACTGGTTGGTCAATGCGCCGGAATTTCCAAAATTCTGAAGACGTGTTCTTGCGCCCGTGTTGAGATCATAATCTGCACTGAGAACGTTCAGCATCTGACGGTCATCAGATTCATGGCTGATCGCCCCGATTACAGTCAGCTTTGGGAGTATCCGGTAGGAGAGCTGGACGTATTGATTGAAATTCTGCTGGTTCTGACGATACGATGTCTCATTGAGAGGTGTCGTATTGGGACGATCTGAAGAATCATACCAGAAATTCTGTGCCATCCGTGCCCGGCTGTAATACATCCCTGCTTCCCAATGAAATTTGGCATGCGGGTTCAGGGATTCAATCTTGAGTTCCTGAGAAAAGACATTGGTCTGATTGTTGCGGAACATGTTGCCATAGGAGGCGACAGAGTTGGTCTGATTGGTCAACTCATGTTCGTCCACAGTCTCAAACGCACTCAGCGTCCACAGGCGACCCCAGCTGAAATCCTTGGTATATTTGATGTTGGCGCCCCAGAACATGTTGTCTTCGCGCGGCTTTTTGTTGTTGCCGTCTATACCGATGATTTTTGCAAATCGTGGGTCAAGTCCCCATTCTGTTTCCATGATGTTGGATGTAATGGGGATGCCGTAGCTATTGTACAGATTGTGTCCAGACGATGCTTCAGATTGATCCGTCGTCCAGTGGCCGCCAACATCGAGTGTCGAAGTTTCGTCGATTTTCCAGCGAAGCTTTCCACGAAGAGCGCCGATATTGGCGTTGCCGTAACCCTCGCCTTTGGAATTGCGCTGAAAGCCGCCACCAGTCATGGACTGTCCGGCGAGCCGGAACGATACAGATCGGGAGATCGGCCCGGAAACGAACCCTTCAACTCGGTTACGCCCATAGCTGGCAATATCTTCCGTCAGACCCGCGTGAAATTCGGGCGTTGGGTCTGCCGTATGGAAATTGATTTCTCCACCGGTAGTGGATTGTCCATGCGTAAAGCCGGATGCGCCTGGGGCAACCGAGATGTCGTCCATGTCGAACAGTATGCCAGATGTCATGATGCTGACGGGATAGGCCACACCGTCTACATACGGCATGACGGATGGCGTATTGTTCTGTGTAAAATCCATCAGCCCGACACCACGCAGGGCAAAATTCAGTGCAGAGCTTCCAAAAGAAGGCTGAATGGTCAGGTTCGGTGCGACACGAACGATATCTGTCAGCTGCCGAACATTCCGGTTCTGAAGTTCCTGGCGGGACAATACAGTTTCGGAATGTGCTTCGTGCTGTCCTGCCCCTGTTACACCGCGCCGGGCATTGACACGAACAACCTCGTTACTTGTCGCAGAAACGTCGGTCGCATGATGTCGTGAGGAGGCAGACCCATGTTTGTTTGCGGAGTGTACTCCTCGTTTTGCTGCTATCGCAGCCGCATCAGCACTTCCTGCGCAGGACAGGAGAGCTGTGGATAAAAGCATTGTGCGCAGCGAAAAAACAGGGCGGAGGCGACAGGACGAAGCAAGGGACATCGGGCATTTCCAGATCGGCGATGTGAAGCAGTCAGGATGTGTCACAATTCACCAATCCGGCGAATCTTGTATACAAGATAGAATATAAAATTCTTTTGTTCCATATTAAAAACGATCTTTTCCGGAATATTCCTTTCACGGATCTACTGTCGTGCTTGTCCCTTCGGAAAAGGAAGCGCATACAAACTGTTATGAAAGCCTGGGAAAAACCGCTGCAGCCAGCCAGCAGCAATGTCATCGAGAACAGGATCATACAGGCCGTTCTTTCTGCGGAAATCTCGCCAGGAGAACGGCTCGGAGAGAAAGATCTGGGCGAGATTTTCGGTGTCTCGCGAACTTTGGTGCGAGAAGCGATGATGCGGCTCAGTAGCCGGGGCATTGTAGCTGTTTCGCCACGGAGAGGCTGGTTCGTTGTTGAACCCACTGCGGAAGAGGCCCGTGAAACGATAGAAGCGCGTCGATCGATTGAGGTCGGTCTTCTTATGACCCGAAAAAGCATCAGCACAGATGCGATTGATCACCTTGAGACGCATGTTCTCGAGCAGCAGCGTGCCATTGACGAGAATGATCTGGGACGCCGCAGCTATCTTCTGGGTCATTTCCACGTCCATTTGGCCACGGCACTCGGGAGTTCTATTATTGCCAATTTTCTTGAGGAATTGACGACCCGGACCGTGCTGATCGCAGCCCTCTATCAATCCAGGGCCGATGCACAGAAATCCTGCGACAACCACCGCCGATTGGTACATGCATTACGTGAAAACGATGTGGAGGGGGCCGTGAAAATCATGGATGATCATTTCACGCATCTCAACAAGGCACTCAAAACCAGGTCACGTTTACAAAGGACCTAATGCGGTCCCGATAGCTTTTCCAGTCTGCTGGCTGGGAGCGCCACGGCCTTTTCGTGAGGGAATAACCGGCAGGATCCCGTGGATCAGCAGGTCCTGGCGGCGGCTGTCGCTGTCATTGCCCCCGATCGGCCAGCATGGCTTTGTTATTCGAGAGCTGGCCAGTGGTAAGGACAAAGCCGGGAGTGCGTCCCTGACTGTCGCATGGAGCGTGGATTTTGCTCATAAAGCTGCTGCATGGTCGACCAGAAGCCTCCGAATGAGCTTCCCTTCTCCAGCCGGATACTGTGAATAGGCACGGACTACGGTGCTGTTGATCATATGCTGCCCGTTATCGCCCATTCCTGATCCGTCAGATTACCTCGTGCCATATCTGCTCCATTACGCTGCCTAGCCATAGCAATTAGCAAAACAGATCTTACCCAACACAAACCGGTCTTTTGGTAACGCGACCCAGGTCTATTCGGCATACTCCCAGCCTCCACCGAGTGCGCGGTAGAGGCCAACAAGTGTGGTCTCAGTTCGCGTCTGGCTAATGGAGAGAGCAGACTGGCTGGAAAGCAGAGCTGCCTGTGTTGCCACAACGTTCAGATAATCCGACGCGCCTTGCCGGTAACGCTCATGCGCGGCGTTGAAGGCGGCCTTGTTCTGAAGAAGTGCCTGTTGCGTCAGATTATAAGTTGACTGTGCCTTGGTATAGGCCGTCATGGCATCATCGACTTCGCGCCAGGCATTCAAAACCGTATTGTGCCATGTCAGGATGGCTTCACGCTGCGCGGCTTTCCGAAACTGAAGCGTAGAGATCAGCCTTCCGCCCTCGAAAACAGGGATGTTGAGGGTGGGACCAATGCTGAACTGCTTTGCTGGCAGCGAAAAGAAATCAACAGCGGAAAAGGATTCCGTTCCCATATTTCCAGCGAGCGTAATGTCCGGATAAAAGGCCGCCGTGGCAACACCGACTTCTGCGGTCGCAGCATGGAGACGCGCTTCTGCCTGAAGGATGTCCGGACGGCGACGTGTCAGATCTGACGGAAAACCCACGGGAACGCGGGCTGGCAAGGGCGGCTGGACAGAGTATGGTCGCAGTTCGGCCTCAAGGGCGCGGGGTGGCTCTGCCAGAAGCAGGCTGATAGCATTGATGAGGGCTGCTTCGGAGTTCTCGAGGCCGGGTAAATCGGCGCTCATGCTGGCAAGCTGTGCAGAGGCCTGTGAGACGTCCAGATTTGTGGCAACGCCATTGGCGAAACGCTCCTTCACCAGCTTCAGGCTGGTCCGGGCCAGTGCGATATTTGATTTGAGAATGGCTTGCTGCTGCTGGACGCCGCGCAGTTGCATGTAGCTGGTTGCGAGGTCGCTGACCGCCGCGAGGGCTGTGGCACGGCGTCCCGCGAGCATGGCTGTTGCGTTGGCATGTTGCGCTTCAACGCTGCGACGGATGGTGCCAAACAGATCCAGATCCCAACTGGTGCTCAGGACGTTTTCGTAAAGATTGAAGTTCATACTCGAACCGGGGCGTGGTTCCGCGAGTGAGAAAATGCCTTCAGAGCTGAGCTGACGGTAGGCATAGGAGCCGGACCAGCTGGCCTGTGGCAGCCCAGCGGATGCGGCAGCTTTCATCTGCGATCGGGCCTCGCTGATGCGTTCTGCGGCGATCTGCAGGTTGAGGTTCTGTTTTCCGAGCCGATTGGCAAGGCTGGTCAGTTCAGGGTCATGGAAGTTTTGCCACCAGCGCGTATCGACAGCACCCGCATAGGTCTGACTGACACTCTGGGGTTCAGGCCCCCAACTGGCGGGAGTATTCATGGTCGGACGCTGGAAGTTCGGCCCCATGGTGCAGGCCGAAAGTACGAGGCTGCCGGTCAGCAATACGGAAATGGAACGGCACTTCATGGTGCAGCTGCAGGCGTGGGAGATGATAGGGAGGGCGTAACGCTTCTCGGGTTTTGAAGCTGTTCGACGGTGACATTGTCGAGGTTGGTATCAACCGTGGTCTCCACGGAAAAGCCAAGGCGCAGCAGACGGGCCAGGGGCTGGTTCGGTGCAAGGATAATCTTGACCGGCAGGCGCTGGACGATCTTGGTGAAGTTTCCAGTCGCGTTTTCCGGCGCAATAGGGGCGAAGACAGCTCCCGAGGCCGGGGGAATGCTGTCCACGATCCCGTCCAGAGTCACGTCGTAGGCATCCACATGGATTTTGACAGCTTGACCAGGACGCATGTGACGGAGCGCGAGCTCACGGTAGTTGGCGCGGATCCAGATCTGGTCGAGCGGGACGAGCGCCATAAGAGCGGTGCCCGGATCAACATAATTTCCGGTCTGGACGCTGCGTTCGCCGATCATGCCGTCTTCCAGCGCGCGGACTTTGGTATAGGACAGGTTCAACTCGGCCTGGCGGACATGGGCACGGTCCATATCCACGGTCGCCAGTGCAGATTTGTGTCGGGCCTGAAGAACGGGAATCTGGGCGCGTGCGGCGGCAATGCGTGCTTCAAGGGACTGGAGCGTTGCTTCCATTTCGCGCAGGCTCGCCGCGGACTGCTGATGTTCCTGCGTCGAACCGGCACCTGTACGGGCCAGGTTGGTATAACGCTGGTCATTCTGACGGGCAAAAACGAGCTGGGCACGGATGCGGGCGGCTTCCCCGACATTCTCATCAATAATGGAGGGCTGGCGTGACACGCTGGCTGCGGCATCCTGCACGAGCGCTTCGTCCCGCGCGAGCGTCGCACGGCTCTGGTCCAGTGTGGTCTGGTAATCGTGGGGGTCAAGTTCGACAAGAACCTGTCCGGCTTTCACTGGCTGGTTGTCGGTGACGTCAACAGCGATCACCTGCCCGGCAATTCGGGGGGCAACGACGGTATAATGGGCTGTAACATAGGCATCGTCGGTCCAGACATGGCGGTTGGGAACAAAAATAATGGCCAGAACGACAGCGACGAAGACGAGGATGACAAGGCCGCCACCAATGAAAAGCCAGCGGGTGATGGTTTGGTGTTTGCGGTCCTGCTTTTTTTTCTGCTCTTCTTCACGGGGATCCTGGGAAGACTTGTCGTGCTGATCTGCCATCCTGCGGCAATTCCTTTCAAGTCCTGCTGCATGGCAGGATGGCTTCGGGAGTTATTTCGACTGAAACACGATACGTGGGGGATAGGTTCGAACGGGAAGTACGCAGACCCAGATCATCAGGAAAACCACGAGACCACCGAGTACGACCCAGTCATCGCTGAACGTCAGTGTTGCGGTCTGTCGGGCCATCTGGGCATGCAAGGCGCCCATACTGCCGGGAGAGGCAGCCTGGCCTGAGGGCGTGAGAGGAGCAGGCCGTTGCAGAACCGGGTTTGTGCCCTGCACGAGGCTGTAACGAACCTGCCCGAGGCGGTCGGCAATCCGATCCGAGTGAAGCGAGCCGCGCTCGCGGTGCATGAGTTGAAGCAACCAGATACCTACGGCTTCCGCAACCGCCCGGGGTGTATTGACCATGGCAGAGGCAAATGGTCCCTCCGAAGGATCGAGTGTGTTGGTGGACATCATCAGCAGGGGCATGACGATCATTGCGTCGCCAATGCCCTGTAACGCCTGCCAGAGATAGAACTGGTCACGGTTCCAGTTCGAGGTGAGGAAAAAATCGCCGATGCAGGCCGTCAGAATGCAGGACATGCCGATAAAGCTGACAATGCGGGAGTCTACCCAAGTTCTGTTCAGAACGACCGCCATCAAAGGGAGCATGACGAGCTGTATGGCCGCGATTTCCAGTGTGACAGGATAGATCTGTTCCGGACGGTAACCAGCGGCGGATTGCAAAAAGGACGCTGGTAGCGTGGATGAGGATAGAGAAATGACAACAAATGTCAGCAGGGTGGTGGCGCCATAGGCGAAGTTGCGGCGACCAAGAAGCTGGAATCTGAACAGTGGAAGTGGGTGAAACCACTCGTTCAGAACGAAAAGCGGAATACAGACGAGGCTTGTCAGCCCCAGGACACAGATAAAGGGACTGTTGAACCAGTCCATCCAGTCGCCCATCTGCAGCATGATCGAGAAAGAGCCCATTCCAAAGACGATCAGAAGGAAACCTTTCCAGTCGAATTTCCAGAACCGCTCATGTTTTGGAGGATCGACCGGCATGCCGTACCACAGCAGCAGGAAGGACAGGGTGCAGAGCGGGATGGACTGCCAGAAGACGAAACGCCAGTCCACGAGGTCGCTCCATAATCCAGCGAATGCCATGCTGAGATTGGGAAAGAAGGTCGCAGTCAGGGCATATGCGGCCAAACCGTAAAGCCTTATGGGGGGCGCCAGTACCCGCAAGGCGATCGTCATGAGAAGAGGAACGGTAAAGCCACCTGCCAGCCCCTGAAAAACGCGCAGGATGTAGAGCAGGGACAGGGTCGAGGTAAACGGAATGAGGCTGGACGACAGGACAGCGAGAAGCGCTACGAAAAACGAGAACCGTCGCAGAGTCAGTGTTACAGCGAGCCAGGGCGAGACCGACATCCCGATGATTTCGGCGGTAATATAGAGGCTGGAGAACCAGCGCTGGGAGTCCAGACTTAGCCCCAGAGCGCCCGCAATATCGGGAAGGGCCTGGGCGGAGACCTGCTCGTTCAGTTCTGTAGCGAAAGAGAGGGCGATGATGCCGGCAAGCCCGAACAACGACCTTTGCTGGGGTGTCATGCAGATGATCGGGCAGGAAAAAAGAGCATCATTCCTCAGGTCATGCCGGAACAGTCGAACTATTTTAGACCGGATTCAGCAATTTTCGGCATAAGGAAAAATTTAAGAATCGCCACGCAGCATAAAAGGAGCCCGAACGAGAAGTTCCCACGGTCCTCCAAGATATCGCCACAGGCGCAGGGCCGCTCCATGGGTTTTCACAGGTTCATAGCCCTGTGACAGATGTTTCAGAAGCTCACGGGCTTTCTGGGGAGAAACCTTGTTCTGGATGGTCAGGTGTGGGTGCCATGGAGCGCGATCCTGTGCCGTACAGCGCTCTGGCGGAACAAGGCCGGAAATTTCTTCCCGAACGGCTTTGATCTCAGGGGAGATGACACGATAAGCCACACCCCGTCCCAGCAGAAATGGCGCCTCGATTGTGACGCAGGGCGCCTGCCGAGCTCTGATGAGATGCGTAAGGAGGATGTCTGCATATTCTGCAGGCAAGGCGTGGAAAATCGTGACATGCGCAGGGACGATATTGCGGTCTTGGGGAAAATGGTGGTCCCGCATGGACTGCGCCCAGTCCTGCACGGACTGTTCCAGCTCAAGGGTCAGGATCAGGGGCGCATCCTGTTTCTCCGCCAGAAAACGGCTCACGCTTTACGAGCCCAGCCCGGTGCAGCCGGAGTAAGAGTTTCGAGAAAAGCAGACGCACTCGAGCGATACTCCTGCTGTCTTTCCCTGCTGAAACGGTGCCACGTTGCGTACATGTTTTTCATGCGCGCGTTGTGAGAAAAGCGTGTTTCGTGCCGTGCCAGAAAGTCCCAGTAGAGAGCGTTGAAGGGGCAGGCCTCGGAGCCTGTCTTCTGCCCGACGTCAAACCGGCATTTCCCGCAGTAATCCGACATGCGGTTGATATAGGCGCCTGAACTCACATACGGTTTGGACGCGATCTTCCCGCCATCAGCAAACTGGCTCATGCCAATGACATTGGGGAGTTCAACCCATTCGAAGGCATCGAAATACACAACTAAAAACCAGTCAGAGACTTCTTGCGGATTTAGATCAGCCAGAAGGGCAAAGTTACCCAGAACCATCAGGCGCTGGATGTGATGGGCGTACGCTTCCCGTTTTGTCTGGCCGATACTCTGGGCCAGACAGTTCATGTCTGTCTGGCCCGTCCAGAAAAATTCAGGCAGAGGTCTGCGAGCGGCCAACTCGTTCCGGGATGCAAACCGGGGCATGTCGCGCCAGTACATCCCACGCATGTATTCGCGCCAGCCAATGATCTGGCGAATGAAACCTTCGACGGAATTGATGGGGGCGTCGCCCTGCTCGCAGGCCTCGGCTGCTGCTGTGCAGACCTCGAGCGGATTCAGTAATCCCGTGTTGAGACAAAGGGAGAGGCTGCTGTGATAAAGATAGTCCTGCCCCGTCATCATGGCATCCTGGTAGCGCCCGAAGTCGGGGAGGGATGTTCCAACAAATGCTTCAAGTGCCTTCAGGGCCTGAAGCCGTGTAACAGGAAGTGCGAAAGGCTCCAGCTCTCCGAAATGCTCACCGAAGCGATGCTGCACGAGTTTCAGGACATCTGTGGTCGTATCATCGGGATTGAAACGCTCTGGAGAAGGATAATTCAGGCGGCAGGCAGGTTTTTCGCGGTTGTCATGATCGAAATTCCATTGACCGCCCGCCGCTGTGCCGTCAGCATTCATCAACAGACCGGTTTTCAAGCGCATCTCGCGATAGAAATACTCCATGCGCAGCGTTCTGCGGCCTTTGGCCCAATGCTCGAATTCGTCCCGCGAGCAGATGAACCGGTCATCCTCAAGAATGTCGCAGGGAATGCCGGCTTTTTTGTCCCATCCATGCTGGAGCTGGCAGACACGATATTCGGAGCCTGTGACCGTCCGGATACGTGTGGCGCGGTGCCTTTTCGCTGCACGCACAACCTCGCCTGTAAAACTGTGCGTATTTTCCGGCTCGTCGAGCGCAACATAATCCACCGTCCAGCCCTGCGCCCGCAGATCACCGGCAAAGTGGCGCATGGCGGAAAATATGAACGCTATTTTCTTCTTGTGGTGCCGGACATAGGTTGCTTCGTCCCAGACCTCCATAAGAAGCACCACGGACGTCTTTCGGTCCACATTCTGCAGACTGGCAAGGGAGGGCGAAAGCTGGTCTCCCAGAACAGGGATCAGCAAGGTCACACCTGGGCCTCGACGTTGTTGCGTGCTGCCGCGCCAAGAAGAGCGATCAGTGCTGTCGCGACCAGAAGCTGGAGTGGCCGCAGGCGTAGAAAAAACCGGGGAAGCCGGTCCTGACGGGCCAGAAAAATGTCTCCACCAAGCGTCAGAAGCATTCCGGCTGGCGCAATCCGCCATGCTGTGCGCGAGGGCAGAAGCGCAAGCCCCAGGCCTCCGAAATGCATGCTCAGGAAAATCAGCGGATCAGACAGACGCGGTCCTTCCGGGTTGTAAAAACTCGCCCCACGATGGACGCCAGCAAAAAAACAGAAAAGACCTGCAACCCAGATCCGGGCCAAACGGAAAACGAAAGACCGGATCTTCCCGGATGTGAGGCGGCTACAGAGCAGGAGGACGGCCAGCATCAGGATGGCCAGCCATCCCAGAAGGCCGCCTTCAAGGGGTACATGGTCCGCCTGAGCTTCCTCGTCGTGGTATATTCGGGGTGTCATGTTTCGTCGCCTTCGGTCTTCTTGCAAGGCGATGATTTTCCGAGAGTGCCACAGAGCATGCCGACGACCATCGACAGGTAGATGACCGCCATATCCGAACGGGAGAAGACGAGTTCCCAGCCGGGAGTGAAACGTTTTGGAGTGGCTTTGTAGTCCACCACACAGGATACGGGACCAAGAGCCGCCGTTAAGAGCAGTGTGCGCATCACCGTCGGATTGCGACCGAGGGCCCTGTCATAGAACCAGGCCCAGAAAAATACGGCAGATGTATTGGTTGCGATGCCGGCGAGGGAATGGGAGACATTCAGTCTCCCGATTTTGGCGGCGTCATCGCCGTGCAGCCAGTGTGCGGTACAGTTCACGCCCGGTCCATAAGAGCCTGTCCTGATCCGACTGAGGATCAAGGCAGCTGAGGAGGAAGCAAGCGCGCCCCCGAGCGTAATCTTCCAGAGACGTGAAATCATGATCTTCCTGTTTCCCTCGGCCCAGCCAACTTATCAGTCAGCTTGAATGCAAAGTCTGTTTGGCAGGTCACCAACGCTTGACTTCGTCTCCGGATTGTTTCGGGCAGGAAGAATTCACGTTGAAAAATCTGGTCCCACCCTTATAGGAAAGCCCTGATAAAGGTTTCCAGATCGTCGGCTTCTTGTGCGGGTTTGTCGCGTCGAATACGGGCTACACGGGGAAACCGGAGCGCGACGCCGCTCTTGTGCCGCTTGGAATACTGAGCCGCGTCAAAGGCAATTTCCAGCACAAGCCCCTGTGCGACTTCCCGGACTGGTCCGAAACGTTTCGTGGTGTGATCGCGGACCCATTTGTCCAGAAACTTCAGTTCCTCATCCGTAAAGCCTGAATAGGCTTTGCCGAGGGGAACAAGCTCGCGTTTTCCTTCGACTGTGCGCCACAGGCCAAACGTATAGTCGGAATAAAAGCTGCTCCTTTTGCCGTGACCACGTTGGGCATACATAACGACGGCATCGACAGTCAGGGGCTCACGTTTCCACTTCCACCAGGGTCCCCGTGGACGGCCGGGCACATACGGGCTGTCGGCCTTTTTCAGCATCAGTCCTTCAATACCTTCGCTCCGGGCATTCTCGCGGAGCGTGGCCAGATCTTCAAAGTTGCGGAACGAGATGAGCTCTGACAGAACCATACGGGGCGGCTTCAAACGTGCGTACCAGCTTTCCAGCCGCTGCCTCCGGATATCGAAGGGCAGGGACCGGAGGTCTTCGCCATCTTCAAACAGGATATCGTACAGCCGGATACCGGCTGGCATGTCCCTGAGCATGGAAGCGGTCGGCGATTTCCTGTTCAGGCGCTTCTGGAGATCTGCGAACGGTGCGACAACACCTTCCTGCACAACCAGAAGCTCCCCATCCAGAACGACGCGGCTTCCCAGATCCTGAAGAATGGCCAGTATGTCCGGAAACGCCTTGCCGATATCTTCCGCCGTGCGGGTGTAAACCCGCTCTCCCTGAGGGGTGGAAACGAGCTGGACCCGGATGCCATCCCATTTCCATTCCGCGCGCCATTCGGCAGGATCGAAGGCGGTCAGATCAACATTTTCCAGAGGTTGAGCCAGCATGGGAGGCCGGAAGACGGGAGCATCTTTCGCATCCGGTTTCGGCCCTTTTCCTTCGACCCAGGCGAAAAGCTCCTTATAGGGTGCCTCAAGGCCATGCCAGACTTCTTCCACGTCATCCGGTGCGACAGAGGCCATCTCGGCAAGAGCCGTTTTTGCCAGACGGGCCGACGCGCCTACGCGGAGCGAGCCGGTGATCAGTTTGAGGAGGGCATAGCGCGAGGATGTATCGCACGCATCCAGCCACTTTCTGACAACGTTCGGAACATCTGCTTTGGGAAGGCGCTCCAGTGTATGGACGACGTCTGCCAGGCCGGGAGCAACAGGGGTATCGTGCTCCTTACGCTCCGGCTTCCAGATCAGCGCGACCGTTTCCGCGAGATCTCCGACATAATCGTAGGACCAGGCAAAGAGTTCGGGATCGGTACGCTCCATGGCCAGCGCCCTGAGCATGGCTGGTTTGGCCGCGGAAAAAGACAGACTTCCCGCCATTGCGGCCAGTGCGTATCCCCGATCCGGATCCGGGGCCATGGAAAAATACTCCCTGAGGAGGGTAAGTTTCATGTTTCGCGAAGGTGTAAAGGCCAGACGTTCCAGAAGCGTGGCGAACTCGATCATACGCTGGCATCCTGCCCTGCAGCTTCCTGTTCAGCGGCTTCCTCATCGTCTTCATAGCCAATCAGCCGAAGGGCCCGGCCGCGAATCTGCATCCGGCTTAATGCGTGGATCAGAGCATCTTCGCGCCCGTGCGTGACCCAGATTTCCTTCGCTCCCGTGGCCTGGCACGTCTCCAGCAGGGCGTCCCAGTCGGCATGATCGCTGATGACAACAGGCAACTCGACCCCACGCGCCTTTGCCCGCTGTCGGACATGCATCCAGCCGGAGGCCAGACACACGACCGGCTCTGGCAGGCGACGCGCCCATCGGTCGGCAATTGCGGAAGGTGGCGCCAGAACAATGCCTCCGCGCATTTCGCCTTTTTTGGCTGCTGTTGCAGAGCGCAGTTCCCCCAGCGGAATGCCGAAACTTTCGTAAAGACTGCACATCGGCAGAAGAGCACCATGGAGCCAGAGCGGCGCGTGATAGCCGCTCTCTCGAAGCAAAGCGATCAGGCGTTGACATTTACCAAGGGCATAACAGCCCACGACATGCGTGCGCTCGGGGAACAGGCGCACGTCATGCAGCAGTTTGGCGATTTCATGAGCGGGATCGGGTAACCGGAAGACGGGAAGGCCAAAGGTCGCTTCTGTCACGAACAGATCGCAGGGAACGACCTCAAACGGAACGCATGTCGGATCGGGCGCGCGCTTGTAATCGCCACTGACGACGGCGCGTTCCCCACGGTATTCCATGACAATCTGCGCGCTTCCCAGAACATGTCCGGCAGGCGCGAGCCAGATCTTGACGTTCCCTACGGATATCACCTCTCCATACGGGAGAGCCTGCTGTGTCTGGCCGGCCTGGTCTTCACCCATCCGCAGACGCATGATGGCCAGTGTTTCGGGTGTCGCAGTGACATGTTGATGGCCGGGACGGGCATGATCGGAGTGACCGTGAGTAATAACGGCATGTCCCACAGGTTGAAGAGGGTCGATGTAGAAAGCGCCGGGCGCGCAGAAGAGCCCTTCCGGTTTCAGCTCAAGCCAGTCCACCCGGTCTTCTCCATGACTTATCCAGGTAACAGAACCCGCGAAACGCGTGTGCGTTCCTTAAAGCCAATGAGCAAACATCTTCCCGAACCTTTTCAGGGCTGGTTTTCGCAACAGGGCTGGTCTCCCCGACCTCATCAGCTCGCCATGTTACAGGCGGCAGAGGACGGCGTGTCCGCGCTCCTCATTGCTCCCACGGGTGGGGGAAAGACGCTTGCCGGGTTTCTCCCTACTCTTATCGAACTGGCCGACGGTTCCTGCGAAGGACTACATACGTTGTATGTCAGTCCCTTGAAGGCGCTTTCGGCCAATATTGCAGAAAGTCTGTCCCGTCCGATCATGCAGATGGGTCTGCCTGTCCGGGTTGAGGTCCGAAGCGGAGACACATCCGGAGCACGTCGGAAAAAGCAGCAGAAAAATCCGCCGCATATTTTGCTGACAACGCCGGAAAGTCTGGCGCTGCTGCTCTCGTATCCTGATGCGGCCGCATATTTCTCTACGCTCAAAGTTCTGATCGTCGATGAGGTACATGCGCTGGCAGGCACAAAGCGGGGAGACCAGCTCGCTTTATGCGGCAGCCGTTTGCGAGTTTTTTCTCCCGCGCTCCGCATCAATGGCCTGTCCGCAACCGTGGCGCATCCTTCCGCCATGGCTGCCTGGGTATCTCCAACGGGCCAGAGTGCTGACATCCGCCTTGTCACAGCGGAAGACGGCGCACGCCCCGATGTTCATGTGCTTCTTCCTGACCAGCGGGGCTATCTCCCTTGGGCTGGTCGCACGGGTCTGGGTAGTGCCTCGGCCATCCTGACGGAAATTGCACGTGCCAGGTTGACCATTGTGTTCGTCAACAGCCGGGCGCAGGCGGAGCTGCTGTTTCAGGCGCTCTGGAAAGATAATGCAGAAAACCTGCCCATCGGGCTTCATCACGGCAGTCTGGATGCAGCGCGTCGGTCGCGGGTGGAGGAGGCTATGGCGCGGGGCGATCTGCGGGCGGTCGTGGCGACGTCCTCGCTTGATCTGGGGCTGGACTGGGGTGCCGTGGACCAGATCATTCAGGTCGGGGCGCCAAAGCAGATTTCCCGCCTGACCCAGAGGATCGGCCGGGCCAATCACCGGATGGACGAGCCATCGCGCGCACTTCTTGCCCCGGCCAACCGCTTTGAAGTTCTGGAATGCGAAGCCGCCAGAGAGGCTGTTTTGCGCTACGAACTAGACGGTGATCCTCCGCGCGCAGGGGGCCTCGATGTTCTGGCTCAACATGTGTTGGTCACGGCCTGTGCCGGGCCCTTCTTTCCAGATATTCTGTACGCAGAAGTCCGTCAGACCGCTCCTTACAGCCAGCTTTCCCGCGCTGATTTCGATGAAATTGTCCGGTTTGTGGAAGATGGGGGTTATGCCTTGCAGGCCTACGAGCGCCATCAGCGTCTTTTCCGGGATTCACTCGGGCAGCTCTGGGTCCGTAATGAGCAGATTATCCGGCAGTGTCGAATGAATATCGGTACCATCGTTGATACCCCGATGCTGGGCGTCAAATCCCGGCGCGGAAAGCCCTATGGAGAAATTGACGAGTATTTCGCCGCAACACTTGTGCCGGGCGATACGTTCCTGCTGGGTGGAGAGCTTCTGGAGTTTCTGGGACTGCACGATACGACTGTTCAGGCTGCCCGCGGTCGGGGGAAAGACCCACGCGTGCCGGTTTACGGAGGTAACCAGCTTTCCATCTCACCCGGTCTGGCAAGGCATGTGCGTGAAATACTGCACACACCATCTGCCTGGGATGTATTGCCAAAACCCGTGCAGGACTGGCTCACTTTGCAGACAGCCCGCTCCCGTTTGCCCGGGCCGGAAAACTTTCTGGTCGAGACCTTTCCCCATCGGGGATTGCATTACATTGTGGCGTATCCTTTTGAGGGACGGAATGCACACCAGACGATGGGACTGTTACTGACGAAAAGACTGGAAGAAACCGGAAAGGGCCCTCTGGGCTTTGTCGCGAACGACTATATGGTCGCCTGCTGGTGCGTTCATCCCACGGGTGCCATGACGGATCTGTTCAGCAGGGATCTGCTAGGGGGGAATCTGGCAGAATGGCTGGCTGAAAGCGCCATGCTTCGACGGACTTTCCGGGACGTTGCCATCATCGCCGGGCTGGTAGAACGCAATTATCCGGGGCGTGAGAAGAACCGTCGCCAGATGACTATCAGCAGCGACCTTCTTTATGATGTTCTCAGAAAATACGATCCTGATCACATCCTCCTGCGGGCAACGCGTCTACAGGCAGAAGAAGGTCTGACGGATCTTGGGCGCCTGTCATCCATGCTGGACCGAATTCAGAGCCATGTCGACCATGTCGCCCTGTCCCATGTCTCACCGCTTGCCGTTTCCGTTCTTCTGGAACAGGGACGTGAAAAAATCATGGGAGGAGAGGGGGAGGACTATCTGATGGCCGAGGCTGACAAGCTGTATGCTTTAGCAGAAAAAGCATGAAATTCCGGGAGATTGCCCTAGCAGGTGAGCGAATACATCTTCTCCCCGGTGGTGCTGTTCTTCTGCCTGAAACTGAGACACTCGTTGTCGCTGACCTTCACCTCGGGAAAGGGACATCTGCCCGGGCGCGTGGGCTTCTGCTTCCACCTGGAGACACGATTTCCACACTTGAGAAAGTATTACTGCTTATTGAAGCGCATGCGCCGCGGCTTCTGATAGCACTCGGAGACAGCTTTCATGACCATTCCGCTGGGAAGCGTCTCCTTGATGCCGAACGAGCCCTTCTCAATTGTATCAGCCAGAAAGTAGATCCGTTATGGATTACAGGAAATCATGATGGGATTCCGGTTTCAGAGGTGGCAGGCGACTGGCTTGAAGAATACCGGTGCGGGGATCTTCTCCTTCGGCATATTCCATCTGCAGTTATTCCTGCCGGTCATGCGGAACTGGCAGGCCATCTGCATCCGAAGATCAGGATACGGAGCAGGGGTCACGTTATGAGCCGCCCCTGCTTCATCACAGGAGAAGAACGTCTGATCCTGCCAGCCATAGGGGCCTATACCGGAGGTCTTGACATCTCCGCTCCTGCTATCAACAGCCTGTTTGTACATGGATCTGCGGCATATGTCTGGGGAGCGCAAGACGTTCATCGGGTTGCCTAGAAGAGAACCAAGGGTGATTTTTACCCGGAAGCAAGATTTGTGTTGCCGTTCCGTTCTTTCGCGTGGGATGGAAGGCTATGCAAACGCGCCCCACGTCATCGGCAGAGTTCATGAATCAAGATTTATCCAAACATCCCTCGACTGGGGAGCTGGCAACATTGAGCGATCGTGAGCCGCACCATTGGGCGCAGACAAAAATCAGTGACCCGACGCTTGAAAACAGAAGCAATGTTTTCTTTGCAGCAGTCGAAATGACCAGAATGCCAATGATTTTGGCTGATCCGCGTCTGCCCGACTGCCCGATTGCCTTTGCAAATAATGCCTTTCTTGACCTCACCGGATATGAGGTCAGTGAAGTGGTCGGAAGAAACTGTCGTTTTCTACAAGGCGCTGGTACCGACCCAAATGATGTCCGGCAACTGAGAGACGCTATTGCGAATTGCAAACCGATTGCCCTCGAGATCCTGAACTATCGACGCAACGGAACACCGTTCTGGAATGCGATTTTCATGGGGCCGGTGTTCGACGAACAGGGAGAACTGATTTATTTTTTCGCCAGTCAGCTTGACGTTTCCAAGCGCCGTGAAAGCGAGATGGCCCTGCGGCAGGGCCAGAAGATGGAAGCAATCGGACAACTGACCGCAGGTCTTGCGCATGATTTCAATAATTTATTGCAGATCCTGAATAACAGTCTGGACCGGATGAAGGACAAGCGCCTGGATCATCAGGCGTTTGATCGCCAGCATATGATCGCCCAGCAGGCTGCGGACCGGGGCGCAAGACTGACGCGGCAGCTGCTGTCTTTTGCGCGCCGGACCCGGCTTGAACCAACACAAGTCAATCTGAGTTCACTCATCAGTTCTTTCAAAGAATTGATAGAGATGTCGGTTGGAACCCAGATTGATCTCTATCTGAACCTGAGATTACGTTTGCCAGATGTAAAGCTGGACGCAAACTACTTTGAAATGGCGCTTCTCAATGTCGTCGCCAACGCCCGCGATGCATCTTCATCGGGTGGCTCGATCACGATAAAAACGAAGCTTCTTCATCTGAATGGAGATGCCGAAGCCCGCCGTCTCAAACCAGGAGACTACGTGGTCGTGACAGTGGCGGATGAAGGGCAGGGAATGCTGCCTCATATTGTCTTGCGAGCGACAGAGCCGTTTTTTACAACCAAACCGTCCGGACAGGGAACAGGTCTGGGGCTGGCAATGGTTCAGGGCTTCGTTCAACAGTCTGGTGGGCGTCTGGAAGTGGAGAGCGAACACCAGCGAGGCACAAGCATTCATATGATTTTTCCAGTTTCCGCGTCGAAAGAAGAGACTGAAAGCATCAAGGAAAATACGGGCTATAAAGCACAGCCGGTCGATGAAAATTCGAATGTGCCGCATATTCTGATTGTTGAAGACAATGCCGATATTGCCCAATACGCAGCGGATGCTCTTATGGAAACCGGGTATCAGGTAACGATTTCCCAGGATGCCACGGAAGCATTGAATGTTTTCGCAAAAGCACTTGCTGAACACAGGCCATTCAGTGCGGTCTTCTCGGACGTTATCATGCCAGGGGGACCCAATGGCCTGGTTCTGGCAGAAAAAATCAGCCAGTTACGTTCTCAGACGCCTGTTGTTCTCACTACAGGTTATAATGATGAGATGTCACTGAACGCACCTGACAATAATAATTTTGAAGTACTTGGCAAGCCGTATCAGAGATCCGAGCTTATAGATCGTATTCAGGCGGCGCTCAGTCATGGGTCACGCAGTGGAAATGGTCGTCAGACATCGGACTTCGGTCACGCTGAGGAATAAAAAAACTGCTCTTGAGCGATGTGGTGCATTTAAAGAGACATTTTTCTGCTGTTGATGCTCTTAAGGAGGTAATATTATCCAAGGATTTATTATGACTTGATTCAATCTGCTGTAACTGCGCTTCGGATATCCGTATCTTTTGAAAAATTTGACGGTACCTGTCCCATGACGCGCTTAAACGCTGCACTAAATGCACTCTCGGAACTATAACCAGACAGTTCAGCCGCTCGTGCTACACTTATTCCTCTTTTGGCAAGATGATGTGATGCAACCGTCATTCGCCATCGTGTCAGGTAGTTCATACAGGTCTCGCCAATTATTGCTTTAAAGTGAGCCGCAAAACTAGTCCGTGACATTCCAGAAATTCCCGCAAGCGTTTGAAGCGTCCATTGGGCTTCTGGATTTTTGTGGATCGCACACAGGGCGGCATGAAGACGTGGATCGCGCAAGGCGTATAGCCAGCCCGTACCCTGAGTGCTGTTGGTGATATGTAGCCGCAGCCCCTGGATCAGGAGCATTTGAGCAAGATGGGCTGCAAGGAGCGCGCTTCCTATTTCAGGCTGGCGTAATTCGGACATCAGCTGTTCAACAGCCCATTTCATTGTGCTTCCTGAAGCATTTGGCCTGATATGGATCAGTGGCGGAAGCTCGCTCAGCATTCGTTCTGCATAAGGCGCTTTGAATTTAAAAAATCCGCCCATGCCTGTGACGTGTCCTCCTCCGTTCAAGACGGCAGTATGGCCGACGGGTACGGACAGCAGAACATCGTAGGCACTGAGAGGCGAAACGGTTCTGTTCGTGTAGGTGCGAAAAGCATGTTGGCCTGACAAGAGGACCAGATCGCCCGCCTCAAGTTGAGCAGGAGCGTCAAGACCGTCCACCTCAATCCAGCACGCTCCTGTCTGTATGGCCTGACATTTCAGACCAGGTCCTTCAGGAAACTCCAGACACCAGTCTCCCTGTGCGCTCAGCCCACGAAAACCGTAACTGTCAGGCTCAAGAAACCTAAGAACGTCAGAAAGTGGATCCATAACCCCTCTGTACGATTGCGACGAAAAAGCGGTTTTTAAGGCATGGATCGTACAGGAAGGGATTGTTAGAAAATAGACCATTCTGAAAAGTGATGCGAGTATTCCATGCCCAATCATGAAGCCCTTATTCTCGGCGAGAAGCGTGGTCTTTTTGCAGTGCGCGCTGTTCCAGACATAGCACCCGGGATGGATGAAATTCTCGTTTCTGTCCGTGCGATCGCTGTAAACCCGTTTGAACGGCTCATCCAGTCCGTTGGTGATGTCATTACTCCCTGGATGACTTACCCGGCCATTCTTGGCTCAGACGTGGCAGGGGATGTCGTCGCGGTCGGTTCAAATATTACCCGCTTCAAGGTGGGAGATCGGGTCGTGGGCTTTGCTGCCGGAGAAGAAAAGGGTCGGCGGTCTGCCGAAGGGGCATTTCAGGAGCAGGCTATTCTTATGGAGAAAATGACTTCGCCGCTGCCAGACAATCTGTCTTTCGAGGCGGCAAGCGTTTTACCTCTTGGCCTCACAACAGCCGCAGCAGGCCTTTTCCAGCCTGATTTTCTTGCCATGTGTCCTCCCTCCAGTAAGCCTGCGCCAGCGGGTCAGACACTGGTTGTTTGGGGAGGCTCCACAAGCGTTGGATGCAACGCGATCCAGCTTGCGGTCGCGGCTGGCTATGATGTCATCGCAACGTCATCTCTGCGAAATGCTTCCTATCTGAAGAGGCTGGGCGCCTGTGCCGTTTATGATCGACACAGCCCGTCAACACCGTCGGTAATCATTGAGGCGTTGCGAGGACGGGAGGTCTGCGGCGCCATTGCGATCGGTACGGGATCGGCCAAAGCCTGTATCGACATTCTTGGAGCTACCAAAGGGCAACGCTTTATCGCACTGGCGACGCCTCCTGTATCTCTCGATGAGATTCCAGCGGGACGTGGGCGCTGGCAAAAACTGCTGCCTGCTTTGATAGGGCTGGTGATCAGAAATATTTCCCTCGCTCTGAGAGCCCGACGCAAAGGCGTGAAGACAAAGTTCATCTGGGGTGGCGCCCCTCTTCATAATGAGGTCGGGCCTATGATTTACAGGGAATTCCTGCCGTCGGCGCTTGAAAGCGGGCAGTTCAGGCCCGCGCCTGAGCCAGAAATTGTCGGGCACGGCCTGGAAGTAATTCCAGAAGCACTCGAACGCCAGCGTAAGGGCGTTTCGGCCAGAAAACTGGTTGTAACCCTAGGGCCACGATAACGGCCGATTCAAAACAGAACCGACATGCAACGAACGGACGTCTGACGAGTTCTTGCAGAGGCAAAATACAGCGTTTCATCGCGTCTCTGTTTTTAGAAAAAATTCTGTCTCGAGTGGAAAAGACCAAAACTTGGAAAACGATGCGATCGTCAAAACGCTTATAAAGTCTGGTTCTCTCCACAATCGGCGGATTGCGATTGTTGGTGGCGGGCCAGGCGGCCTGGCTTCGGCAATGCTGCTGGCCCATGCAGGTGCGGACGTGACGCTCTATGAGCGGCACAGTAAGCTCGGGGGAAGATCTTCCGCCATTGAGGGCGAAACCGGAGCCGGGGCGTTTCGGTTTGATACCGGGCCGACCTTTTTTCTTTATCCTCAGATCCTTCGGGACATCTTCACGCGCTGCGGGCTGCGGATGGAAGACACGATTACCCTGAAGAAACTCGATGAAAATTATGATCTGGTTTTTGAAAACGGTCCGTCCCTGAAGGTTACGTCTGATATTGATGTGCTGGAGCGTGAGATTGCGCGGATTGACGTGCAGGATGCCGGACAAATTCGGGAATTTATTGCCGATAACCGCGCCAAGTTCCGCAACTTCATTCCTGTTTTGCAGCGGCCTTTCAACAGTGTGCTGGATCTGTTGCAGCCGGACATGCTGCGGGCTTTTCCCAAGCTGCGGCCGCTGTGTTCTGTTGACCGGGACCTGAGCCGGTATTTCCGCGATCCGAGGACGCGGCTCGCCTTTTCATTCCAGAGCAAATATCTCGGCATGTCGCCCTACAGGTGCCCGAGCCTGTTCACGATCCTGAGTTTCATGGAACATGAATACGGTATCTATCATCCCGTCGGGGGCACGATGGCCGTCATGGAGGCCATGGGGCAGGCAGCAGAGCGGCTTGGGGTTACGATCCGTCTGAATACGCCCGTACGTGAGATCCTGACTCGCAAGGGGCGCGCAACGGGGGTGCTGACGGATCAGGGGCCTGAACGGGCGGATGCCATCGTCATCAATGCCGATTTCGGGCGGGCGATGACGAAGCTGGTTCCGGATAGGAAACGGCGCCGATGGAAGAACAAGTTCATCGAGCGGAAGAAATATTCCTGCTCGACGTTCATGATGTATCTCGGAATTGAGGGAACTGTTCCGGACAAGGGACACCACACGATTTTCCTGTCAGAATCCTATGACCGGAACTTCGCTGAAATCGAAGCAGGGAAAATGCTGTCCGAGGAGGCGTCTCTCTACATCCAGAATGTCTGCGTGACCGATCCGGAGCAGGCACCGGCGGGACATTCTACACTCTATGTCCTGATGCCGGTCGGGCATCTGCGTGACGGGGGTGTGGACTGGACGGATGAAACACGGGCGCAGGCGCGCAAGCTCGTGATGGCGCGTCTGGAGAAGGCCGGTTTTGCGAATATCGAGGAGCGGATCCGCTTTGAGAAGATCCTGACGCCGATGGACTGGGAAGAGCGTTACGACGTTCACAAGGGGGCGGTTTTCAATCTGGCGCATAATCTGGGTCAGATGCTGCACCGGCGGCCGCACAACCGTTTCGAGGATATTCAGGGCGTCTATCTGGCGGGCGGCGGAACCCATCCGGGAAGCGGGCTTCCGGTGATTTTCGAGGGCGCGCGGATCAGCAGCGACCTGGTGATCCGCGATCTTGCGCCCCGCAGGGGCTCTGCGTTTTTCAACCGGCGTTCCCGGAAAGGGGCCACCCATGTCGCGTCCTGAACAGAAGTCGTCCGTCATTATCATCGGAGCCGGGCTGGGCGGACTTGCAGCGGCCTGCACGCTGGCGGCGCGTGGCCATAAAGTGACCGTGCTTGAGGCCAATGACTGGCTGGGGGGCAAGGCTGCGGAATGGCGGGAGGGGGGCTACCGCTTCGATATGGGGCCGACCATCCTGACCGTTCCGCGTGTGCTGGAGCGTGTTTTCGCCGAAGCGGGCGTTGATATGCACGAGCGGCTGGATCTGCGGCGGCTTGATCCGCAGTGGCGCTGCTTTTTCGAGGACGGGCAGACGCTTGATCTGGAAGAAAATGCGGAGCGGATGGCGCAGGTTCTGGAAAGCCTGTGTGCAGGGGATGGCGACGGGTATCGCGACCTGATGGAAACCAGCCGTCAGTTGCATGAGACATCCGAACGGTTTTTCTTCTGGAAAAGCGTCGGTGGCATTGCGGATACGATGGATCTGCGCACGTCGTTCACGCTTGCGACGTTGCAGGATGTACTGCGGCTGCGGATGGATTCCACGTTCGCGCGGGAAATCCGCAAGCGCATCCATAATCCGCAGGTGGCGCAGATGCTGGATCATCTGACGCAGTATGTGGGCTCTGATCCATTTCAGGCACCAGCGGTACTGCTTGGTATTGCCGATATGCAGAGTCATGACGGGGTCTGGTATCCGATGGGGGGCACCCGTGCCGTTCCGGAAGCGCTGGTCCGGCTTGGCGAGGAACTCGGTGTCGAATTCAGGACGGGAATTCGGGTGCAGCGGATCCTGACGCGGGCCGGGCGCGCCTGTGGCGTTCTGACGGCGCAGGGTGATGTTCTGGAGGCAGATGCGATCGTTTCCAACATGGACAGTGTGCGCACGATGCGAGAGTTGTTGGCGCATGTTCCAACCGCAGGGTTTGAGCGGCAGTGGAAGCGGCGCAGACCAGCGTGTTCGGGTGTGGTGCTCTATCTGGGGCTGGATCGTGCCTATGATCATCTGGCGCATCATGACTTCGTCTTTTCCGACGATCCGGAAGAGGAATTCGACGCCATCTATCGCCGGGGCGTGCCTGCGCCGGACCCGACCTGCTATCTTGCGGCACCGTCACGGACCGACCCCGGGGTCGCACCGGAAGGGGGCGAGGCGCTGTATGTTCTGGTGCACACCCCTTACATCCACCGTGGTCAGAACTGGCAGGACATGTTTCCGGGATACCGGCAGGTCATTCTCGACAAGCTGAAGCGCTGTGCAGGAATGCCTGATCTGGAGGAGCGGATCCGGGTGGAACATCATCTGACGCCGCTCGATATTCAGGAACGTTATTCCACGCTGCGCGGGGCAATTTATGGTCTCGCGAGTCACGGGCGTCTGAACGGGGCATTTAAGCCTGCGAACCGCTCAGCAGATGTTCCGGGGCTGTATCTTGCAGGCGGCTCTGCGCATCCCGGGGCGGGAATGCCGATGGCGCTGATGTCGGGATGGATCGCGGCGGACTGCGCCGATCAGGACATGACGGAAGCCGACGTCTCGTGACAGCTTCAGGAGGGCGTCACCCGCTGGTGGCCGCACTTGTGTCGCGGGGCATGCGCCGGGGGATTCAGCGCGGTTTCAATGCTGTCCGGCTGTCGGGAGATGCAGAGGCACTGCGTTATCGCGGACCTCTCGTGGTGTGTGCAAACCATCCGGGGTGGTGGGATCCCGCGGTTTTTGCATGGTTGCAGCATCATTTTTTTGGGCACTGTCATGGCTATGGCCCGATGGAAGCGGCGGCCTTGCGCCGGTATCCACTGCTGGAAAAGGCCGGGCTTATCCCCGTTAATCCCAATGATCCGCAGTCGCTTCGGCAGTTTGTCCGTGTTACGCGGGATGTATTGCAGCAGGGGCATGTCCTGTGGATCACCCCTCAGGGAGACTTTGCCGATTGCCGTGTGCGGCCCGTCCGGCTTCAGCCGGGGTTTGCGCATCTGGTGCGGCATGTGCCTTCGGTCCGGCTTGTGCCTCTGGCGATCGAATATCCATTCTGGAACGAGAACCGGCCGGAGCTTCTGCTCAGATTTGGCTCCCCGGTGCCTGTGGGTGACGGGGAGCGGGTGCGCTGTGTGACGACCCGCATGGAGGCGGCTCTGAGGGAGACAATGGATGCGCTGGCGCGCGATGCGTATACGCGCGATGCATCGCGCTTTGTGACGTTTGTGCAGGGGCGGGCAGGGATCGGCGGCCTTTATGATATGGGGCGCAGAGCCCTACAGTGGGGGCGGCGGAAGAATTTTCAGCCACGACATGATCCATGACCCGGAAGCTTGAGAAACTGGCATTCGGCGCCGCTTTTCTGCCATTCGTTATGACATTGCTGAATCTGGGCAGGTTGCGCAGGCTTCCAGACGCATCCGGACATGGGGCGATTTCCGTGCTGATTCCGGCGCGGGATGAGGAAGAGACCATCCAAGGGGCGATCGACACGGTTCTGGCCAGTCAGGGCGTGGAACTGGAACTGATCGTGCTCGATGACCATTCGAGCGACAGGACACTGGAGATTCTGCGGGCCTGCGATGATCCGCGGCTGCGCGTGCTACAGGCGCCCGATCTTCCGGAAGGGTGGTGCGGTAAGACGCATGCCTGTGCGGTGCTCGGGGAGGCTGCGCGGTACGGGTTGATGCTGTTTATTGATGCGGATGTGCGGCTGCAGCCCGATGCGCTGGCGCGGCTTTCCGGCCTGATGGCGGAGCAGCCTGATGTTTCGTTTCTCAGTGGTGTGCCACGGCAGGTGACGCGGACATTTCTGGAGTGGCTGCTCCTGCCGTTTATCCATGTCCTGCTGCTAGGGTATCTGCCGATGGTATTCGATACAGGCCGGAAGCCTGCTTTCGCCGCGGCCTGCGGGCAACTCGTTCTGGTGAGACGCAGGGCCTATCAGGCCAGCGGGGGGCATGCTGCCGTCCGAAACCGGCTGCATGACGGGCTGGCCCTTGCGCGGCAGTTCCGGGGGCACGGGTTTCAGACAATGTTGTTTGATGCGACGGATCTCGCCTCGTGCCGGATGTACCGCCGTGGGGCAGATGTCTGGAACGGGCTTCTGAAAAACGCGACGGAAGGCATGGCGACGCCCCGGGGGCTCCCGGTCTGGAGCGTGTTGCTGGGAGCAGCGCAGATTCTTCCCTTCGTACTGCCTGCAACCCCGGTCTCCCGGCTGGCGGCCGGGATGACGCTTCTGACACGGGGGCTGATTTCGTACCGGTTCCGGCAGGGCTGGGGCACCGTTGTGCTGGCGCCCCTTGGAACAGCACTGCTGCTGCTGCTTCAGTGGCAGGCGTTGATTGGCAGATGTCTTGGCCATGCGCCGCGCTGGCGGGGGCGGTCCTATCCACCGGGGTCTGTATGATGAAATTACCTCTGATGCTGTTTTTGTTTCTGTTACCCGACGTCGTGCAGGCTGCTGCGCTGAATGTGGCAGTGACGAATATTCCTGATGCGACCGGGAATATTCGCGTGGCTGTGTGTACGAAGGCGGAGTTTCTGGCGCCGGATTGTGGGTATCATGCGATCGTACCGTCCCGGCCGGGGCAGGTTAACGTGACGTTTGCAGATGTCCCGTCTGGAGTTTATGCGGTTCAGGTCTTTCAGGACCGCAATGGCAACCAGAAGCTGGATCAGAATTTTCTGGGAATGCCCAAGGAGCCACTGGGCTTTTCGCGCAGTCCGCCGATGCATTTCGGACCACCCCGGTTTGCCGATGCGGCGTTTACTCTTGGAAATCAGGATGCGGCGCTCTCCGTAGCCTTGAGAACGAAATAGGGGGATCGGACAGATGACGGTGTCCGACGATGCTGTCGCCCAGCTGAAACAGGCGGCAGAGCATTGGGATGCGGTTCCGATGGTGGCACGACTGCGTCTGGTCCGACGTTTTCGTTGCTTGCTACGGCGCAGATGGCGGATACTTCCGGATCTGTATCCGCAGCGTCCGGCGGTTGAGACGTGGACGACCGAGTTGTTGCCTTTACTGGCAGCGTGCAGGTTCCTTGAGCGGAATGCCGGGAAAGTATTGAGCGCGCGCAAGGCGGACGTATGGGGCCGGCCGCTGTGGCTGCCGGGAGTGACGTCGCGTGTTGAGCGACGACCTTTCGGGGCAGTTCTGATATTGGCGCCGGGGAATTATCCGCTGATGTTACCCGGCATCCAGCTTTTGCAGGCTTTGGTGGCGGGTAATGTGGTGGCTCTGAAGCCGGCCCCGGGTGGAGAAGCGGCGGCCCGTCTTCTGGTGGGTCTTCTGGCTCAGGCTGGTTTCCCCCAATCGGTATGTACGATTTTGCCGACCGATTCAGGCCGTGAAGCGGTAGCCGCGGGTTTTGACCTGATTATCCTAACTGGATCGGCGCAGACGGGGCGGCAAGTGCTTCAGGATGCCGCCAGGACGCTGACGCCGACGATCATGGAGCTGTCAGGCGTGGACCCGGTTTTTGTGCTGCCGGGCGCTGATCTGGCTCATGTCGCTCGTCGGCTTGCTTATGGGGTCCGTTTGAATAACGGCGCGACATGTATTGCGCCGCATCGGGTTTTTATCCGCAACGAGGACAAGGCGGCCCTTTTGGCATTGCTGAGGTCCACGCTGGCTCAAAAACCGCCTCTGTCCTGCGATAGTGCTGGTCAAGCGCGGCTTGCGGCACTGAAGGAGCGGATCGAAGCTGCGGGTGGCCGTGTGGAGATGGTGGGGGATGTGAGCATATTCACGCAGGTGGAGGGGCTGCATGGCCTCTTGAATACGGACATTTTCATGCCCTGGCTGGCGCTGACGGGCGTTTCGGATATCGAGGTCGCCACGACGCTGGAGAAGGGGATGTCCTACGCACTGGGGGCGAGTATTTTTGGTCCGGCACCTGCGGCGGCAATGCTGGCACGACGGCTTCGCTCGGGCTCGGTGTGCATCAACGACCTGATCGTACCCACTGCAGATCCAAGACTGCCTTTCGGAGGCGCAGGGGGAAGTGGGTATGGCGTGACCCGCGGGCCAGAGGGACTATTGGCGTTGACGCGGCCAGTGGTAATATCCTCACGTTAGGCTAGGCTTCCTGACGGATGAACAGATGGAGCATCTGCGCCCCGGTAGTACGGTCCACATAAGACGCTGTACAACCGCTGGAGCGTCATGGGGATCTTCGCCCGCATGATGGATGGCCTGGCTACTGGCGAGGCAGAGCCCCAGACTATTATGTTGGATGTGACGTATCTCAAGCCGCATTCCACGGCTTCGAGCCTGCCGTTGAAAAATGGGATCCAGGGCGAGTGATCGGACGGACAAAGGCGGCATGAACACGAAGCTGCATGCGATCACCGATCAGAACGGACGACCGCTGAGCCTCTTCATGACAGCAGGGCAGATCAGTGATTATACCGGTGCCGCTGCCTTGCTGGGAGAACGGGGTAATGACGCCACCTGGTTCAGGGACGCTCTGGAAGAGGAAGGGATAAAGCCCTGCATTCCAAGACGGGAAATCCCGCGAAAACCCGTCAAACACGATAGGCGGAAATACAAACGCCGCAACCGCATCGAGATCATGTTCAGAAGGCTCAAGGAATGGCGGCGGGTCGCAACCCGCTACGACGTCCGACCGGCTTCTTGTGCGCCATCTGCCTCGCTGTAACCGTCATGTTCTGGCTTTGAAGATTAGGTCTTGGATTTATCACGGTAAAAAAGGAGTTTTGCCGTTGCCTGTCGGCAGAAAAGCGATAGCTACCACGCCAGAAACCTAATTTTGCGTCCAGTCTCGCAAAGTCAGGAGGGCCGGATGCTCATGACGGAGGTCAGGAATGTTGGCGTGAAATCCGTCGCGTGCAATCCATTCGAACATGAGGCGGAAGTCTTCTGGTAGCCGTGCGCAAAGCTGAGTTGGGATTTTGAAGGACACTGCAGGGCGCAGACCCGAGCGCCTGAGAATGGAGGACGCAGATTGCAAGGTGACGTTATCGCCCGCCAGTTCGATACGACGACCTGCAAAAATGTCGGTTTTCTCAAAAGCTTCAGCTGCGAACCACCCGACATCTCTGACCGAAACAAGCTGCATGGACTGTTCGGGAGCCAGATAGGTTTTCATCATTGAGAGCATTGTGGTGCGGAACATAAAGATGGAAAAATTCTCCATGAAAGCCGCGGGTCGAAGAATGGTAGCCGTCAGGCCCAGTGCCGCAATATGTTTCTCAATGGCCCACTTGCTTTCGAAATGAGGTACTCCACTTCTGCGCTCTGCTCCGCCGGCGGAACACTGTACGAAATGGCGGACACCATTTTGCGCTGCCAGCGTTGCCAGTAATTTGCCCTGGCGCTCCTCCCCGGCAGGCCCGATTTTCATGGGAGACTGGACGGACAGCACCCCATGAACCCCGCGTAGCGCTGTTCGAAGAGAGTGCTCGTGATCAAGATTGCCTTGCATCAGTTCCACACCAAGTTTTGCCAGGACCATCGCTTTTGGCGCCTGAAGGTCCCGAACCAGTGCCCGGATATGCCACCGTTCTGCGCGACGCATCATCTCGCGGATTGTAGCACCTCCCTGTTGTCCAGTGGCGCCTGTGATCAGAATAATTGGCTTTGGCATATCCGTTTCCTCATTGAAATCAAAGGATAGGCCGTTCCTTCTGTGAAACGCAGCCATCTTATCGTAGACATCACGTCCCACTTATGGAACGGATTTCAATGAATTCTGATGATCTCGGTTGCTTTGTCCATATCGCGGACGCCACGAGCCTCAGTGGGGCAGCGCGTGCAACGGGTACCTCAAAATCATCCCTCAGCCGGGCGCTCCTTCGTCTTGAAAACGTCATTGGAGCAAAGCTGTTTGAACGTAGCCCGCAGGCTCTCCGGTTGACGGAAGCGGGGCGGATGCTTCTGCCCTATGCGCGTCGTGTTATGGACGATTTGAATGAGGCGAAAGCGGCGCTTGATAATGTAACGGGACAGCCTCGCGGGGTCTTGCGGATCAATGCCGCAATGACCTTTGCGCTTGGACTGGTAGCACCTATGCTTCCTGATTTCCTCAAACGCTTCCCCGAAATGCATGTGCATTTCGATACTGAAAACCGCCTTGTGGATATTGCTCGGGAAGATGTGGACGTCGCAATTCGTATCGGTACGATGCCGAACTCGGACCTGATCGCCTGCAAGCTTGGTCAGATTGCGTTATGGCCATGTGCCAGCCCCGCCTATCTTGCTCAACGGGGAGCACCCGATACGCCCGCAGATCTAGCCAGTCACGTACTTTTCGGGTGGACAGCCCAACCTGCGATATGGCGTTTCCAAGATATGCAGAAACGCGAACATAGAGTCTCTGTCCCTGACGGGTCCGTCGTGCCGGAGCCTGCCGTTTTACAGGTGTTGCTTGAACATGGCGCCGGGATCGGGCGGTTGCCAGATTTTCTCGCGCGACCTGCCATTGAGCGTGGCACCCTGATACGGCTTCTTCCAACATTCACGACAGAAACCGTAGAAGCCCATGCTGTCTATGCAGCGCACCGAAGCCTCTCCTCAAGGATCCGCGTTTTCATCGACGCGCTACGAGCGCATCTGTCCCAGAATTCAGAATAAAAATAGCAAATCATAAGAGAGAGGTACGCATCTCAGGACGATTGAAAAAATTAACGAGCACCATTCGTAATTTTGGGTAGAGATAATCCTTGAACAGACGATGTTATATCCCGCTACAAACTGCCTCGACTGTTGGGGTGATCCCCAGATAGTTGCCGATCTGGGGAAAGATGCACTGATGAGGTGATGTTAGGCGCGGCTGGAATTTGTGGCAGCCTATATTTATCTGGCGAGCTAAGACAGGCCTCTCGTAGCCGGGCAAACACTTTACGTGATTTGTGCTATAATAAATCGATGGCCGATTCCTGGCTGTTGGTACCAGCTTCTTTGGCCTGTTCAGGCCCAAGAAGCTTCGAGGCTCAGTTTCCCGACATAATCGGCAGATTGCGATGGCGTTGACCCGTTGCATGGAAGATTGCATTGGCAATGGCTGCCGCCGTACCGCACATGCCAATTTCCCCTACGCCCTTGACCCCGAGCGGGCTGACTTCCTGATCCTGTTCCTCGACAAAAATGACATCCATGTCCGGAATGTCGGCATGGGAGGGGATGTGATACTCGGCAAAACTGTGGTTCATGAAGCGCCCCACGCGTTCGTCCATCAGGGACTCTTCATGAAGCGCCATGCCGGTCGCCATAACCATCGCACCTCTGACCTGACTGGCAGCCGTCTTGGGGTTCATGATGCGGCCGGCTGCAACAGCGTTGACCAGCCGCTTCACACGCACGATACCGAGTTCCTCATCCACGCGGACTTCGCAGAAAACGGCGCTGTGGGTGAAACGGGCCTTTCTCATCTGGCTGATGGTCCCACGAAGCCCCGGCTTCGCGGTTTCTTCGACTTCAAGCTTTTCCTGTCCCGTTAGAGACATCGCTTCGGACAGGGGCAACCTTAGGGTCTCGTTCCCGTCCGCACCTTGGAGGAACCCGTCCTGCAGAACTGTAGTGTTGTTCGACAACCCTTCTGTCAGCCAGACGGAGATGTTTCCGCTTTTCCCCAGCACTTTGAAAAGCTTTTCGCGCAGGCTCTGACAGGCAAGCCAGACCGCAGCTCCAGCTGAGGCGGCTGTCCATGAACCACCCTCAGTCGGACATTCCGGAAGAGTTGAATCGCCAAGTTCGATATCAATCATCTCGATGGGGATACCGAATGCTTCAGACGCCGTCTGGGCCAGGATTGTGTAGGTCCCGGTTCCGATGTCGGAGGCGGCGGTTGCGATATGCAGACGTCCATCGCCAGTCAGTGTGGCGCGGGCCGATGTGGGGGAGAACATTGCGTCCCAGATACCTGTTGCCATGCCCCAGCCGATCAGTTCCCTGCCTTCCCGCATGCTTTTCGGTGCCATTGGTCGGTTTTGCCAGCCAAAGCACTCTGCGCCCTCATGCATGGCCTTTTTCAATGCCTTGCTGGTCAACGGCATGTCATGCATGGCGTCGATATCGGAATAGTTGTGCAGACGAAATGCCAGCGGATCCATGTTGCAGGCATAGGCCATTTCGTCGATGGCCATTTCAAAGAGATTGACGCCTGTGGCGGCTCCGGGGGCACGCATGTCGCTGGAAGTATAGGTGTCACGCGGGGCCACCTTGTAATCGGCCATAGCGTTGGGGCATTTGTAGTTGATCAGGCCCCAGATCACGAGATTTTCCATGTTGTGCTCAAAGCGTGATGTGTCCGTCACGCCATTGACGATCATGGACTGCAATGTGCCGTCCGGCTGGGCACCAAGGGCGATATCCATAACGGCTTCCGGGCGGAAGACATGGGTGAACATCTGTTGGCGCGTCAGGGTGACACGGACCGAACGATCCAGCATTTTCGCAGCGAGAACTGCGAGAAAAACATTGTGCTGAGCGCGCAGGCCCGAGCCGAATGCCCCCCCGACATAGGGATTGAGCACACGGATCTGATCTTTTGAAAGGGACAGGGCGCTTGTCAGGTAGGTTTGTACAGATTGCGGGCCCTGTGTCTTGTCCCAGACCGTGAAGGTGCCGTCCTCCTCGACGATAACGGTCGTGGCGTGCATCTCCATGGGGTTGTGATGCTCGGGGGCGAGGTGGTAGCGCCCTTCGACCTTGATGGGGCTGAGAGCATAGGCTTCGGCAGCATTTCCGCGTGACTTGGGCGGCACGTAATTGCTGCGGGTTTTGTCTGGCATGTATTTCTGATGCAGGGAGGCCTCGAAATCCGCGTTATGTGGCCAGCGCTCGTAATCTACTTCGAGAAGCATGGCCGCTTCACGGGCAGCTTCGAATGTTTCCGCGAGGACGACGGCAACGGGCTGGCCGCTGAAGTTTATTTCCGCCTCATGAAGCGGCCTGTAAGGAGAGCCGGGGACGCCCAGACCGTCGACATACGATTTTTCAAAAAGCGCAGTGCGTGGGCGGTTAAGATGCGTCATGATCTCCACCACACCGGGTACCGATCGGGCTGCCTCTTCCTGGATTGCTTCGATCCGACCGCGCGCGATGGCGCTGTTGACGATGAAGCCATACAGCATGCCGGCAGGATGCGGCTCGGCGGCATAGCGGGCCTGTCCCGTTACCTTGGCGAGGCCATCAATCCGGGAAATGGGTTGTCCAATTTTTACTGAATGGAGAGTCATACCCAGGTTCTTTCAGAAGATGTTCTTTTGCGTCTGGGACTGGGGCGTGCCAGCGGCGGCCTGCGACAGGGCCCTGATAATTACGCGGGGAGCCAGCTTCAGCTTGGCGGCGTTATCGCGGTCGGTGACTGCACCTTGCAAAAGGCGCTCGGCGACGCCGTAAAACAGGGAAAGAGAAGGCGTTTTCCCCTCAAGGAGCGCTTCGGCTTCCGGGACGCACCAGGGTTTTGTGCCGACGCCACCCATGGCGATGAAAGCCTTGCGGATCGTATTGTCTTCCATTTGCAGGCCGGCTGCGACGGACACGATCGCAAAGGCGAAAGACTGTCGGTCGCGGATCTTGAGGTAGGTGTGATGGGAAGCGAAGCTGAGTGGCGGCAGATCAATGGACGTGACGATTTCACCGGTGCGCAGGATGTTGTCCTGCCAGGGTGTGTCTTGTGGGAGGCGGTGATAGTCACGCAGGAGAACAGTGCGCTCGCCTTCAGGGCCAGTGAGATTGACCGTTGCGTTCAGGGCTGCAAGGGCCACGCACATGTCTGACGGGAACGTGGCGATACAGGATTCGCTGGTGCCGAGGATGGCCATGATCCGGTTGCGTCCGCCTTTGGCGGAACATCCCGTACCGGGGGAGCGCTTGTTGCACGCCATATCCGGGTCATAGAAATAGTGACACCGCGTGCGCTGGTTCAGGTTGCCACCATTGGTGGCCCTGTTACGGATCTGAGGGCTTGCACCGGCCAGAATGGCGGAGGCAAGAAGGGGATAGCGCTCGCTGACAAGCGGATGGGCTGCGGTGTCGGCATTGGTGGCGAGGGCACCGAGGCGCAGACCGCCATCAGGGCGTTCCTCGATCTGGCTCATGGACAGGGCATTGAGATCAACGACATGCTTGGGGCGTTCGACGTCCGATTTCATGAGGTCGATGAGGTTGGTGCCTCCTGCGAGGTAACGCGTGTGCTCTGGGATACGTTGCGCTGCGTCAAGTGTGTCGGGGCGGGAATAGGAGAACTGTCTCATGCGGCTTCTCCAGCCCTGTCTTGCTGCTGCTGGGCAACAACCTGCTCGATGGCATCTATAATGCCATTATAGGCGCCGCAACGGCAGAGATTGCCGCTCATGAATTCGCGGATTTCCTCGCGAGTGTGGACATGCCCTTCTTCCAGAAGTGCCACCGCTGACATAATCTGTCCTGGTGTGCAGTATCCGCACTGAAAGGCATCTCGGTCGATAAATGCCTGTTGCATTGGATGTATTTTGCCGTCCCGGCCCAAGCCCTCAATCGTCGTCACCTCGGCGCCAGGGATTGAGACAGCCAGAATGAGGCAACTTTTCACCCGTTTGCCATCTACGAGTACGGTGCAGGCCCCACACTGGCCGTGATCGCAGCCTTTCTTCGTTCCTGTAAGGTCCAAACGCTCCCGAAGGAGGTCCAGTAACGTCACACAGGCCGGGATTTCATCAACATAGGGCTCTCCGTTGATCCGGAGACGGCAGGAGCTGGAGGCGAGCATGTCAGGCATCGAAAATCGCTCCGTTCAGCGCTATTTCTTCAGGTTTGTTGGATTGTAAGAGGCGCAGCGGCGTCAAGTTTCACCGCAACCCCAATAATTCCGGGCACAGATCACCCGTCATGCGAAAGGAACCACGAAAGGCCGCGGGGCACGGCGGAAAAGATGATTTCTTAAGACATTTTCGTAACACGACCGTGATCTGGCCGTTCAGTAGTGAAGCGGCAGAGTTTCGACGTCTGTCCGGCTTCTGAAAAGATCTTGACGGGAATTGCGGTGACGAAAAACAAAGAACAGACACGGCACCAAAGGGATGATTTGGCCCTCGACGGACTGAGCTTTCTTCTGGCGGATGTTCAGGACAATCTGGGAAACTTCCTGACAGCGTTTCTGACGATACAGAGCTGGCCTTCAAACCGGATTGGTGCGGCGATTGCTGCGGGCGGTCTTGGAGCTGTTCTGGCACGGTTCGCAGGTGGGTGGGCTCTGGATATTTTTCCGCGCCGCCGTCTGATGCTCGCGGTGTGCTGTGCCGTGACATTCATGTCCGTCACTGTGATGGCCTGGGCACCGCTGTTTTACCCGATTGTTCTGGCGCATTTCATCGCGGGCGGGGCAGGCGCGCTCTTTACACCCATCCTTGCCGCCATCAGCCATCATACAGTGGGGGCCAAAGGCTATATTGAGCGCATGGGCCGTAATGAGTCCTTCAATCATCTGGGCAATGCGTCGTCCGGTTTTGTGATGAGTCTGCTGGGCAGGATGATGGGCCCGGTGGCTCCTCTTTGGGGTGTGGGAGGACTCGCGGCGGCCAGTCTTTTTATGATTGGAGGGTTTTCGGCCAGGGCCGATGCCCCCTCGGAACAGCCACGGGATGCCGCCTCAATACGCCAGACCCTGGGGGCTGTCTGTAAGCTGCTTTCCGAACCTCGACTGCTCGTCTTTCTGGTGACCTATCTGTTGTTCAATGTCGCCAATGGCGCCGTGGTCCCGCTGATGATCGAGCGTTATGCTTTTTTCCATCTGGGCGATCCGGCAATCGTGACGGCCATTTGTATCGTCGTGGCCCAGATCACCATGGCACCTGTGGCCTTTTTCGTGGGCAAAAAGGCGCCTCAATGGCCGCGCAAACCGCTGTTTGTTTTCGCGCTGGTCCTGCAACCTATTCGGGACGGTCTTGTGGTCCTGAGCGCAGGCTGGCCGACGCTGACTCTGGTCCAGATCCTCGACGGGCTTTCGTCTGGCATCATTCTGGTGCTGTTCTATGCTATCCTTTCGGACATTGCTTCTGGAAGCGGACGAAGCAATCTTCTCATCGGACTGGGACTGGCGCTGGGAACGATCGGGGCGCTACTTTCCAATCTCGCAGGTGGCGCTCTGGCATCAGGCTACGGGTTCAACACGACATTCGTGGTCTTGGGACTGACAGCGGCTGCTGTAGCCTGCCTGTTTGCATGGGGCATGCCGGAGACGCATTCGCCTTCCTCTGAGGGGGCATGAGATGGCGTGCATCTCAGGGTGATGCGTCTGCCTTATTCGCGCAGAATAGTGACCGGCGATATTATTTTCACGAGGATCCCTGATCGACTTCTGGACGTTTCCCATATCGGGCTGCGCGGAAGGGCTACAGGACATGTCAAATTCTGGTCATGGAGGGGCCGACGGGAAAGATTCTGCCTTTAAGGCCAGACTGATGCATCTGTTCGCAGACTGGAAAGTCAGACCCTTCACGTCAGAAGAAAATCTGTTTCCGTCCGACCTCCTGAGATCTCTGAGAGAGATTGGTGCCTTGGATGCACTCCTTCCGTTGGAAGAAGGAGGGTTTGGGCTGGTTTCTTCTTCCGACAGTGGAGATCTTCTTTCGTTGCTTCTGCGGCGGACGGGTTATTTAAGCTTATCGTTGGGACGGTGTCTTGAAGGACATGTGAATGTTGTTCGTCTCGTGGGGCTGTATGGCACGCAAGAGCAGCGTCACACGTTGGCCACAACATCGAAAAAAGGAATTTTGGCCGGGATATGGGTCACAGACGGGGACCCTCCTGTGACCATACGGAAGGAAGGAGGCCTCTATAGGCTCTCCGGGATCAAGGGATTTGCCAGCGGCGTCAATGAGGTTGGTCTTGCGCTGATCACGGCAACGATCGAGCAGGAAGAGTCGGTCATGCTCCTCGTGCCGACTACGGATGCCGCTCGCAGACGGCCAGGTCCGGGCAAGCTGACCGGGATGCAGGCAAGCGGAACGGGTGCTTATGATTTTACCGGGCTGACGGTTTCTGCTCAGGATATTCTGGGGGCGGCGGGAGATTATCTGCGGCAGCCTGAGTTTTCTACGGGAGCATGGCGCGGATCGGCCGTCGCGCTTGGCGCTATGGACCGGTTGGTCGATTTGCTGAGGGAAGAACTTCTGGCCCGGAAGCGGGCCCACAACCCGCATCAGCTCTGCCGGATTGGTGACGCGATGATCCTTCAAAAGACGGCCTCCCTCTGGGTCAGGCAGGCCGCTCATGCTGCGTGTGCTTGTCCGGAGATGCCCCCTGAGGAGGTCACAGCGACTGTCAATCTGGCGCGGTTGGCCGTTGAGCGCGCGGCCCTGGAAATGATTACGCTGGTGCAGCGCGGTCTGGGCCTTTCGGCCTTTGTAAGAGGGCGAGCGGTCGAGCAGGTCATGCGGGATCTGGCGACTTATCTGCGCCAGCCCGCCCCGGACGAGGCGTTGACCGAAAGTGCGGCATGGTTTGTCATGCATGACTGGCCGGAGGATTGCTCATGAAAGTCCGGGATGTGCTTCGACATTTCGCGGAGTTTCCGGTAGCGCCCCTTGAGACGATCGCACCTGAAACGGCGCTCGTCCTCTCCCCGCATCCGGATGATGAGAGTCTGGGTTGCGGGGGCTTTATTGCCTCTTCGGTGAAGAACGGAAACCCGCCAGTGGTGGTGATTGTGTCCGACGGCTCTGCGTCGCATCGTAATTCAGTGACATGGCCGCCCCGGCGGATGGCTCGGCTTCGTCAGGAAGAAAGCCGGGAGGCCGCGACAGTACTAGGGCTTTCTTCCGACCGGCTGCTCTTTATGGGGTTGCAGGACTCAGCCGTTCCAACACAAGGCGACAGTTTTGAAGCTGCCGTTCACGACCTCGTTGAGATTGTTGAGCGTTATGAGTGCCAGACGGTTCTGACGCCATGGCGCTGCGATCCTCACTGCGATCACGAGGCTGTCTGGCTGATGGGGCAAAAGCTGAAGGTTCTGGTGCCGCAGTTGAGGCTGCTGGCTTATCCCGTCTGGGGTCTGACCCTACCACCCGAAATGGAGATCAACGGGGATCTCCTCACAGGATGGAGGCTTGATATAGGGAAGTTTTTAGGCAGGAAACGCGCGGCCATTCAGGCCCATCGCAGCCAGAGGGGGCTTGTCGTCGACGACGACCCAAGCGGTTTTGTTCTTCCTGAACATCTGATGGAAAAGATGCTGCTTCCCTATGAAATCTTCATTGCATCATGAGTAACGAGACATGGAAACCGGAAGTCTTTGAGCGTCTGTTTCAGAATAATCCCGATCCGTGGGGCTTTGAAAAAAGTCCGTATGAACAAAGAAAGCTGGCACGGGTTCTGGAATGTCTTCCTGCCTTTCCTGTTTCTTTTGCCGTGGAGCTCGGATGTGCGATTGGTGTTGGAACGTTAGCACTCTCAAAACACTGCCCACGCATTTTGGCAGTCGATGCCTCCGAAAGTGCACTTGTTATTGCAAGACAGCGCTGTCGCGCGGAGAAATACGTCAGATTTCTGGCGGCTTTCCTGCCAGCGGATTATCCAGTTGCGGAAGCCGCGGGCTGCGACCTCGTTCTTATTTCCGAGCTTCTTTACTTCCTTTCTCCAAAAGACATCCGTCGACTGGCGGACATGGTCATGGAGAGCCTGAAATCTGAAGGGCATATCCTGATCGTAAATTGGACAGGGCAGACCGATACGCCATGCACGGGTGATGAGGCGGCCGAGCACTTCATCAGGGCCTGTCGTGAAAAACACTGGATTCCGGAGCTGTCAGAGCAGGGAAAGGGATATCGTATTGACCGGCTGTCTCGATCGGGAACTTCTTCGGTAAACGCTGTTTTAGCTGGCGAAGGCGCTTGAGTACCCTTAGGGCCCGTTCATGATGTTGCTGCAGATCATTTCTGCGGATGCAGACTACAGGAAGGTCGGGATAGGAAATATCGAGGCAAGAAGATTGGCTCTGCCAGTATGTCCGTTCTCTGCGAAGTCTCAGCAGGCGTCTGGAGACAGGTTCGAAGGCATCGTCAATATATTCGTCTTGGGCGATCAGGCGACGCGCCAGAGTTTCCGCCATTCCGCCACGCGCGCGACCCTGAAGACGTGCGGAGACATAGACCTTCACTTGCGGGGCATGACGAACCGCAATGCCGTTCTGTCGCAGGACCTTGGCGAATGCCCTATCCTCTCCTGAAGGAACGCCCGGAATTCCGCCGACCCTGTTCCAAGCCTCACGGGTTACGGCAATGCTGGCGCCTGAATGTTCCAGATGCCGGGGCCAAGGGTCATGCGGTTCAGGGTTGGCCAGAAGTCCAATCTGGTCCAAAATTGCACCGTATGCCCGCTCCAATTTTTCATCCTCGTGAAGATGAGGAGGAATCTTTCTGTATTCTTCAGGAAGAAGGAGAACGCGTCCAAAAACTGCCTCAACAGGGTACTGAATAAAAGCCTTGAGAATACTATCAATCCAGTCACCTGCAACTTCGCTATCGGCATCCGTAGTCAGAAGAATCGCATCAGAAGACGCAGTTTTGGCGACATATGCCATGGCGTCACGTCGTGCCTGACCGGCACTCGCTATGGAAGGAGGATAGGAAACCGTCACAGTTTCCAGTTTGAATGGCAGGCGGTGGGCGAGAGAATGCGCCCGGTTATCAGTTTCGTCGGTTGTGTTGTTGATCCAGAGAACGACCCTGTGCGGAAGGTGCTTCTGCGCCGCCAGGGCGAGAAGGCAGGGGATAATATGTTCTTGTTCATTACACACGGGGATCGCCACAATTCTTGGCTTTTGCCAAAATAGGAATTGCCTGCTCAACGATACAGGATCAGTATTGATAAGCGGAAGGACACGACTATTCCTGTCGTGTCGCCCCCAGTCTTCGGCGCAAGGAGTAGCCTCGCAGGATCCTCGCGCTCGCTCGTGGGGCATTATCAGATACTCGCCACGAGTTGCGGTTCAAAGAAACTCCAAACCTGATTGGTTGGATTTTCAGGACCATCGGGAAGTGCGGGCGGCTCGCCTTGCGGGGAAGGTGGCGCTTCCTTCTCTGGAGGATATGACTTCCCAGGATGTTCTTCTTCGGGAGGTTCGTCCGTAATAGGACTTTTATCCGGATATGGATCGAAGTGTTCCCGCTCATCTGGAGAGCCGGGAGCTTTCGTGGGATTGATGGGGAGGGCACTATCTGGAAAAGGCATGTTTGCCTCCATTAAGGAGACAGCTCAATGGTTGAGAAA
Organism: Gluconobacter albidus; assembly: GCF_002005485.1. Lineage (NCBI taxonomy): Bacteria > Pseudomonadati > Pseudomonadota > Alphaproteobacteria > Acetobacterales > Acetobacteraceae > Gluconobacter > Gluconobacter albidus. The sequence continues at coordinate 1,175,184 of NZ_CP014689.1, forward strand.
GGTGAGAGTTCAGATCACTTAAAAGAGAATACTGCGCTCTAGGTATATGATCAGTAGCGGTTGTTTGCCTAAATAAGGCTTTGAGAGTAGTCATACACTGTATTTTGAGGATATTTCATAATTATGTGGGCGGAGTTGCATCAGCTATAATGGCAATCCAGTCTCAGGTTGCGCCCGCGGGAAGATCCATGAAGCCCTGAGAAACCTGAATGTCCGCCTGCACGCCGTTCAGATAAGTGATGGCCAGGCGGATCCCCGCGACATTGATCAGGATCGAGACGATATCGAACCGGGATGGTCTCGTGTTTCGTCTTGTTTGTGCTTGGAAGTCGATAAAACGGGAAGGGAGGTGGGAAAGCCTATTCGGAAAATGCGCGGACAATTGGTGGCCAGATCAGGTCCGGAAGTCGGTAGTTTGCTGTAAAGCAGGTCTGCCGGGTCGCATACGCGTATGGACCCCCTATGGGCCAAGAGAAACCGAAGAGTGTATTCGTCCCTGACGTTACTTCTCATGATGCCAGTCACACATGGGCAAGCTGGCAGTACTGCCAGCACAAGGATCTGGAGGGTTCGCAAACCCGTCTGTTTTCTTTGCTGTTGCAGAGTGGCTTGCGCGATTGAGTTGGCTTGGCGATCAGCTCGAAGCGTTTTCCCAGACTGTGGATTTTGAAGTATTCCGTCCGGATCTGAACAGGGCTCAGGCGTATTCAGACGGAAGCAAAGGCGGGCGCCCTCCGTTTGATCCGGCGCTGATGTTCAAGATCCTGGTGATCCAGACGTTGAACAATTTGTCTGATGAGCGGACGGAATATCTGATCAATGACCGCCTGTCTTTTATGCGTTTCCTTGGTCCGGGGCTTTCGGATCGGGAGCCGGATGCCAAAACGGTCTGGCTGTTCCGCGAACGTCTGACACAGGTGGGGGTCATTGAAATTCCGTTCAATCGCTTTGACGCTATTTTGAGGAAGGCCGGTGATCTTGCCGATGTCAGGCCAGATCCTGGATGTTACGCTGGTCGCGGCTCCGAAGCAGCGCAATACGAACGCGGAGAAAGCGGATCTTCGGGAGGGACGGATCCCGCAGGACTGGAAGGACAAGCTGTCAAAGCTGTCTCATAAAGATCGTCATGCGCGCTGGACGCTGAAACTTACCAAAGCAAAGCGGCAGGAGGATGGAACCATCCGTCCAGCGATCTCGCCATCCCGTTCTTTGGCTACAAATTCCACGTCTCCATCGACGGAAATTTCGACTGATTCGCAAATGGAAGACGACGCATGATGGCGCCAGACTGCGCGAAGGCCTGCTGGATAGAGCCAATACAGCCTCAACGGTCTGGTCGGATACGGCCTACCGCTCAACGGCCAATGAGGACTTCATGGAAAAGCATGGCTTTGTCTCGAAGGTCCACAGGAAAAAACCGCATCTCAAGCCGATGCCCCGGCATATCCAGAGATCCAACGCCGGAAAATCCGTTATCCGGTCGCGTGTCAAGCATGTTTTTGCCGATCAGAAATCGCAAACAGGACTGTTCGTCCGAACTGTAGGCATAACGCGGGCCACCATGAGGGTCGGGCTGGCCAACATCCTCTACAATATGCGCCGCTTCCTCTTCCTGGAACGGATCAGCGCTGCAGCGTGGCAATCCAGCAGATGATAGCTCCCAATCCGCTCAAAACTCAGATCAGAAACCATCAATAAGTGCCTCAAAACTCAGAAATCACAGGCCAGGCACATCCATCAACAGTTCTTCCATCCCCCCAGATTCTCCAGCTATGAAAAAACCGCCTCTGGGGCGGCTGTTTTGAAGAATATTGCTCTACTGCTGTCCGAACGAACCCGGATCCGGGTTCGTTCGGACAGCAGTATCTGTTCATGGACAAAGAAAGCGCCGCATAATGGCTGTTTGTCTTACCAGCTTGTCCCGTTGTTGATGCGATGCCACGTCCCGGAAGCAACGCACGAGTAGAGATAGGTTGCGTCCATCTGTATTTGTCCCGGCGTACAGGGATCAGTCGCACCGGGTGTACCGAATGGGACGACAAGAGATCCTGAGATTTTAGCGACTGGGGTTGTTACGGGCGGGAGGGTGACAGAAGACGCCAACAGCTGCGCCATTCCGTTTCCGACAGATCCCGATCCGCCAGAATAAACCCAGCGGGAATCATACGCATTACCGGTCTTGGATGTGTGGACATTCACCGCAAATGTATCCTGCGTGCTATCTCCGGCCTCCACTGCAACATTGCCGCCATTTAGGCGCGTTAGCCAAACTTTGTTTTTCGGGTTCAGGACGACATTCCCATTGAATGCTCCGTACTGCACATCGCCATTGGCCTGCACGGAGGACTGGGTATATCCGTTGTCGATATTGTTCGAGCAAAGCGTGTAACCCCCACACCCTGAATAGTAAGACGTTGGGCGTGATGGGTTGAAGCCCGCAATATTACTTGTGACGGTGACAAGAGAATTTTTCGTGCCCGCAAACAGAGTGCCGCCAGCGTTCTGCATGTTATTGCCGGTTATGGTGGCGAACCATGTATTTGACAGATTTATGGCACTTGCGTTTTGAGAGTTGCTGTTCCCCGAGAACGTGTTCCCGCTGATGACGTATTCATTGCTGCCAGACGCCTGAACGCCCGTGTAAGAGCGCGTGGTGTCATCAGTCCAGCCAAACACCATGAAAAGTCCTGACTGGATATTCACGGAGGCAACCGTGTTCAGCTTGAAGCCGTAATTGGCGGTGTTCATATGGAAATTGTTGAACAGCAGGTTCCCGGCCAGATTTGTGGGTTCCGTCGTGCTGCTGCCATCCCAGTCAACGCCGGTTCCGTTGCCCAGAATTTCGCCATTAGAGAACCACAAGCCTTCAACGTGTCCCTTGACCTGAAAGCCGATAGCGCCGCCCTGAAGGATGGAGTTCGTCCACTTTGTGTCGATAACCGGCCTTTGTCTCGTGTTTTTCGCATCGGTGCCCGGATAACCGTAGAGGTCCACGTCCACCGTATCGGTTGGGGCGCCGACGTAATAATCTGGCAGCCGGATTTTCACATTATTACCTATAGGGGCGAGGCCTTCCGCATAGATGCCTTTATGCCATCCTGCAGCACCCGAAGCGGAAAAGATGTTCAGGTTTGACAGAACAACAACGTTGCTGACGCTGGTTTCGTGGGTTCGGGTCAAGGAGAGGGCAACGTCTGTCTGGGTGTTGATAACGCCTGTGAATATCAGGCCCATATCCCGCACGGTAATAGCGCCTTCACCTGTCGTACTGATCGACAGGCCGCCTGCACCAAACGTCAGATTTGATACTCTGGTGCCTACTCCAGATACCGAGACGCTTCTTCCGTCTGTGATGACTATGGACTGTTTGACACTGGAATAGCACCGTCCTCTTGGGACAATTATTCTCACCCCGTTGACATAACTGCTGTCAGAAGCGACTTTGGAAAACGCCGCTGCCATCGTCTGCGCGTTGTCGGTCACTCCGTCACAGACCACGCCGAAATCAGCAAGGTTGAGCGTATCTGCGAAATGTGCCGCAAGAGCCCTGCTTATGGTTCCATTCACAGCTGTAGCAATGGCGGCACTGGTGTCCGTTCCGGAAGCTGATCCGCCTCGCATAGACGGGTTCTGCAACTGACCGTCAGCGTTGAGACCCGGAATACCGCCTGGTACATCCTTCTGAAGCGCACTCCAAATAGTTCCCAAGGTCTGTTTGTTCCATTGGGTCCGCGGGGCACTTACCACTGATGCCGAGGACACGCCTCCGCCTGGAGCAATCCACGGGATGGTGATAGGCTCGGCCACTGCCAGTGACGGCAGAAGCGCTAATATTATGAGGAATTCTCTCATTTGCCATCATCCACCTGAGTTGCGGCAGCGGCGTTGTTTTGGAAGCCGTTGAAATTGGTGCCTGCTCCCATGGCCGGGCTGGCTGATAGAAGCGCGACAAGGAAGGCGGCAAGAGCCTGAGGCGACAAGGGCATGCCGGACATTATGCCAGTCATAGCTGAATATGAGAATGTTCCGATATCCATCCAGAGGCTACCGCCCTCCGGCGCCGTCGTTGGAGGCGTTTGACCAAGCTGGAAGCAGCCGAGAGCCACGATCGAGACGGCAAAATTATTCGCAGTGACTCGTATCGCGCAGGCGCCAAGGGCTGGGCTGTTCTGCATGTGGATATACCGACCGTAGCCTTGAAGCATGTTTCGGCCCCCACGTACACGCAGGAGATCCGGCATGAGCGGGCGGACGGATGGGGTAATCAGACAGCGGATGTGCGCAGTCCTCGAAGAAGCATCCGCGTGCGTGAACACATATCGTGACTGGGCCAATGTCGTGAAGGGTCGGACGGACCAAGCTGAAAGAGCACCTCAGCTGCGTCCATGAATTTCATGGAGAGCCAACGCATTGTCGCTGGGGTCGCAGCATTATCTTTTATCCGGCGGATTTCAAACGCCTACTGCTAAACTTGGAATGCCCCTCAAAATCGTTAAACGTGTCCGATCAGAAACGTATTATGTCCGCGGAACCATCAAAGGACAGCATATTTATGAAAGCACAGGAACTTCTGACTCCCGCCAGGCAGAAGAATACAGGGCGAAACGCGAAGCCTAACTCTGGCAGGATAGCATCTATGGCAAGCGAGCCGTTGTAACCTTCGCCAGTGCAGTCGCTGGCTATGTCGAGGTCTGAAGCGTCGAAGGCCCATTTGCGTCGCCTATTGGATTACTTCGGCACCAGGCGTTTGGCTGACATAGATCAGGTAGCACTTGATCAGGCCTATCGTCACATTCTGCGCGATGGAACGGCGGCCAGTCCTGCCACACAGGTAAGATCCGTCCTTACTCCTCTGCGTGCCGTCTTGGAATTTGTGGCTGTCTGGAGATGGTGCGAGCGTCCAGCGTTTGACAAGCCATGCATTCCAGTGAGTCGAACGATTTACCTCGGGCCTGCGTAGACCTGAGGGGGAGACGTGCTGTCGTCTGGCAGAAGCAGGGGAGTGAGCGGCATAGCGATCTGTCGCCCTGCGTCTGTGCGTCTCTGGCTTCTCTGCCGAACCGGGATGGCCGCGTATTTCGTACCGTTCGTGCGAGGAAATCAAGGAACGGTCGGACGAGCGGTGGTCAGATCAAATCCGGATGGTCGGTGGCTTGTCGCAAGGCGGGTCTGCTGGGGCACATGCGTGTATGGACCCCCGTGGGGCAAGAAAAACCGAAGAGTGTATTCGTTCCGGACGTCACTCCGCATGATGCCCGTCACACCTGGGCAAGTTGGCAATACTGCCTGCACAAGGATCTGATGCGCCTCAAGGCTGACGGCGGATGGGGTAACATCACGACAGTCACACGCTATGCCAAGGTGATGCCAGAGGCTTACCGGGCCGAGATACTGGAATGGCTGGGTATCAGGGTTTGAACTCACCGCCCCCGATTCGCAGGAGTACGCAGATGCAGAGAAGGGTGTACGGATTTGCTCGGTCACATCCGGCTTTATGCGGTACCAAGCGGCTCTAAGCGACCCACACTAATCAGCCCAATGGACTGAAAGGATCACTAGAAACTCTATATTTTCAAGGAGTTATCACCGGACCGAGTGGTGGGCGCAACAGGGATTGAACCTGTGACCCCTACCATGTCAAGGTAGTCTGACTTGTGATGAAAATGGCTGTTTTCTGCGGGTTGCAGCTAGAAAAAAAGGTAAGCTGCACGAAATTTGCACATTGCGCCCATTTCTCGCCCAGCTTCAAATGCCACGCTGGCAACCTGTAAGGATCTCTTACAGGTTCACCCATTGAGCAATCCTCAATAGTTCACGCGGAACTCTCCAAAATCACGCGCTCAGTTCGCCAGCGCATTATTCTGACTATCGGTCCATTTGGTGCCGTTGGCATGGTAGAATGCAGCAACACCGGTCACGCCGTTCAGCTTGCAATCCGAACACCACATCTGGGTTCCGTCCTGCGCAGGACGATAGACGTTATTGAGGTCGGATGCGGACATTGATCCCGGCGTGGTCCCCGCATTTGCGCTCAGCATTCCAGTAACGGAGAGGCTGGCATTCGTCCCACCACTGTCCTGCAGCTTCAGGGTATTCCCCGAAGGCGCTGAAAAATAGGGCGCACCATTCACACCATCCCCTGTGGCGGGCTCGATCTGCACCGTATGCCCGGGCCCCACGGTGACGTCACCACTTCCGCTGACAGTCAGACCACAATTGGTCCCTGAGCCGCAGAGCGCAACCGAGCTGTCCGACATGCCATACTTGATCGCGCCATTCACATAACCGCTGATCGTGCCATACCAGCTCTGGGCACGATTGGTGACACTCGGATTGGTGCCGGGCGTTACAACAGGGCCAACGTAGAGGTTCGGGTTCGCCCCCGCCACATCCTGCTGAAGCCGCGTGATCTGCCGGTAAGACATCCCGTCTGCGATGGCCACATTCTCACTCAGCGTGAAGGTCTTCCCAACGGCCGTACTGGCATCAAACCTGGAGCAATGACTGGCGACGTAAAGCGACTGGCCATAGATCGCACTGCTGTTGCAACCACCCCAGAGCGAAATCTGGATCGGCAGACTGCCTGAAACCACAACGCCTGCGCTGTCCTCGGTGAACTCGGTGCCGTCATTGATCGTACCGTTGGACTGCGGCGAAATCACATATCCCGAATACTTCACGCTGTGCGGCGTCTTGGCATAGGTCGCAAAATCCGTCTCTTCCGCCTGGTATTCATGCGCCAGAGAGGTTTCCGCACCTGCCGTCGGCTCGACATAGCTGGCATACACATTCCGGGCAAAAACCTTGCCGGGAGAGCCAATCCAGACCGTCGGTGTCGTGCGGCTGGAATAGAGCGACGTGTCCAGCTTCGTCACGTCCGGAACCGCCCCTGTTCCAGGGGCCTGCTCGAACACCGACCAGCCGTTGACCGTAATCGTATTGCCCGACCAGCCCGTGACATAGCCGCCATAAAAACGCGCGGTAGGGATCTGACCGGATGAACTGCCCGTATCCGTCAGGCTCGTATCAATGGAATTCGACCAGATATACATGCCTGCACGCAGCTGATTGATCTGCTCCGCCGTCAGCGCGGATGCCAGCGTCACGGAGGTGGCCGTATAGGCCGTGACCGGAAGGATCAGGCGGGCTGGCGCATTGTCGAGATGCTCGTAGAACCCCACGATGTCGCCCATGCCCGCGTTGGCGGAAACACCTTCATGCCAGTCGGTGCCTGAAATGGCCGCACGACCCGCACTGTCCGTCTGGGTGCCCCCCGTCGCAATCACGCACAGCGCGCAGCCATTGTTGTAATTACCATAAGGCCGTGCCGCGATGTTGACGATCGCGCTGGTGGCGGGGTCTCCGGCCGCTCCAGAAACGGAAGGGAGAGCCCACCCGCCCATCCACACAGCATCGGGGCCGCCAGCCAGCGCATCCAAGGCGCCTCCGTACAGCTTGATTCTCGGAGTTGCCGTCGGGAACCCCGATGAGGCGGTGTAGGAATCCTGCAAGGTGATAGACCCGGAAACCACCGGTGCCGTCACGTTCCCGTTCCCATCCAGCCCCGCCAAGCCTCGCGGCTTGTTATAGAACATGGCCCCGATCCACGCCTGAGAAGCATCCATGAAATAGGGCGGGTCCGCATATGCCGGGGTGCAGAGCGCCAAGGCACACAGGATGAGCGGGAGGGTCTTCTTCACTGTTCTATCCTTTGGAGCACGCCCGCACCTGATCGCGCAGGCCGATGTAATCCCCGATCCACCGGATCGTCTGTGGCTGCGGATGGGCCGTGATCTCTCCTGCAAGCGCTTGCTGGTCAGCTGTCGAGTACGTCACCAGCGTGGGGCAGGGGACATAGCGCACGTTGGTGCAGCCGGTGAGGGCTGCACACAGTAGGAGGGCCTTAAACAGCCGCATGCAGCCGCTCACGGAGAACATACCCCTCAAGCTGCCAGATCTTCTCGCGGGCATTGTCGCGCGCGATTTTGCGTCCAATCTCTGGGTTGAAGTTCTCGGGAGACGCGCAGGCGCTTTCACCCGTCACCGTAAAGCCATTGACGAGATGGAGAACGCATACCGTCAGCGTAGTGCCGGGGAAAACATGGTACTGTTCACCGACAATCTTTCTGTCGATCAGGTTCGGGGTCAGGCGCGGAGCATTGAGGCCCTTGGCCTGGATTTCATTCTCAAGCATCTGTTCGTTGGACATCATGCGTCCCCTTTTTTCAGCCGCGCCAATACGTCATCTTCGGTCGCGGGCTTGTCTGCCTCAGCCTGCGCCATGGCTTCGGCCTTCTGCGTCACTACGTTTGCGCTTGCCGTCCCGGCCTCTGCCGTGGTGACGCTCGCGTTGCTCTTCCCGGCCCGGTAGGCGAACCAGACGAGAAGCCCGAGGGCGATGACGACGAGCGCCACCACCCCCAGAGCCACGTAGTTGGTCAAGCGGCAGCTGCCGTTGCGGTCGTAGCCGTCTTGGTTTCCAGCGCAGTCACCAGCGCTGCAAGATTACCTGCGAGGCCGACCAGAGCGGTACGGGCGCCAGCAGTGTCGCAGTTCGGATCGAGCTTCTGGATAATGAATCCGCCCAGGACGGGCAGGAGTTCTTCACCAAGGGCAGCGGCTTCCTGAATTACAGTATCGGGCATGTGAGCGTTTCCTTTGTTGCTCGGGGTGTCCCGCAGTCAATCCGCGGCCGGTGCCGTGGGCTTGCTGAGGATTTCGGGGATGGCAGCCTTCACCTTCGCTGCGTCTTCGCGCGCGACAGGAACGGCGGTAATGCCCGGACGCAGGCGAGGGAGCGCCCACCCGATGCAGCCGCCGATGGCCGACATCAATTCGTAAAGTCCAGCCCACTTGCTGGTCGCTTCCGGGGGCTGGATCACGGCGCGCAGGATCGCGCAGGCGACAATCATCCAGGCCGGATAGATCAGGTATTGAGCCGGGATCAGATCGGGCAGCAGCACCAGCAGGGAGCCGACGCCGCCAGCTTTGAGGAAGGCGTTGACGTTCGGGTTCATGTGCCGGTTCCGTTCAGGCCAAGGCGGTAGAAGGCGTGATGGCCGATGACCTTCACGGGCTTGCGTCCTGCCGCCCATCGCGGAAGCGGGATGCCAAGCGCGAAATAGCTATCGGCACCGTTCGTGATGTCCGGCAGATCACCTGCGACCATCCGGTCTGCAAGCGTCAGGGCAGATCGGAAGAGCGGATCTTCATCGGTCACGGCTTCGGCTTTGGCGCAGTTGGGATCAGTCTTGTTCCAGCACGAAAACTGCCGTGGGCTGGCGCAGACGCTTTCGATGTCACGTCCCCACCAACCCGGCTTGGCCACGCGATGCGCGATGACGTTCAGAATGGCATGCATCCCGACCACGCCTTCGCCGCGGGCTTCGCCCCATGCCGTGCGGGCTGCGAGTTCCTGCGGGGTCATGTGCCATGCCAGTCCCGCCAGAAGGCGAGCAATTTCGGGCCCCATACTGCTACGAACACCAGAGCGGCTGCCACAGTCCCGCAGACCCATGTGAAGGCGGTTTTGAAGAAGGCCATGCCGCCCAGCAGATCCCTGGTCATGCCCTTGAGATCGCGCAGGTCCGTGTCCTGCCGTTCGCCGCGCATCCGGCCTTCGGTCTGGACCTCGACCAGCTTGAGCTGAATAGACGTCATGCCCTGCTCAAGCGCGGTAATGCGACGTTCATGGTCATCAACGCGACTATCGGACGGCGCCGGGAGGAGTGCCTCGCCCATCACTGGCACGCCGTCGCGCTGCGATAGAGGTTTCCGTTGGCATCGAGACAGGCAAACGCATTGCCGGTTCCCTTCGCCTGCGGGACCGTCACGCCGCCTTCAATGGTAAGAGACCCAGGCCAGTCGAACATCGGATTGTCTGCGTCCGTATAGAACGACAGGTTTCCATTCCAATGGGTCTGGAGGTAGTGACCGCCGCCTTTCAAGGCGATCCCAAGAACGCCAAGCTCCACCGCGTCAGACGAATCCTTCAAGGTTCCGGTAAACGTCGGATTGTTCACCGGAAGGTAGCCCGACAGATCCACGTTGACGGATACTGTGCCGTCAGTCGTCACGGCCAGCCCAGTTCCGACCTTCACTCCACCAAGCGCGGAAGACGTTGCGGGCGGGAGGGTGTAGGAGCCACCGCTACCGCCTGAGCACGAAGGGCAATAGATGGGGAGCGGGTTCGACTGCGTCCCGACGCGGCGCCCATAGCTGAACAGTTCAACCGGCGTGGCTGCCTGGGTGGCTCCGGCCTGAGCAGACGGAACGACAGACGACAGGATCGCAATCAGCGGGTTCTGCGGCGTGCCGGTCCGAACGCCATAGCTGAACGGCTCAACGGGGTTCGCGGCCTGCTGTGCGTGAGCGGAGATGGGAATGCAGAGGGGAAGGGCAAGCAATAGACGGCGCATGGGCAGCATTCGGAATTCGAATTGTGCCGCCAGCGCGAAGCATGCCGTGGTGTGAAAATAGCGGAAGTGCGGGCTTCAGTACAAGGGGAAAAGTGTTGACCGGACTCTCTCCGAAGTGAAATGGTATGTTACATTTTGGGGATTCATTATGAAAAAGTGGATGGCAGCAGCGTTCACGTTGCTGATTACTGGCACTACCTCGGCTCAAGTATGCCCTTATGATAGTCGATGCCTAAATAATCCTTATGGTGCGGGAAGTAGATTTGCTCCAAACGGGGTCAACAATCCATACAGCTCGTCAGGAAGCCGTTTTAGCAATGAATCGGCGAATAATCCGTATGCAACAAACGCACCAAAACTATACGACCAAAATGGAAATTACAGGGGGCGCCTGAGCTCAAACCCAAACGATCCGGATTCTACAAGCAATCCGAATGGCAGATATGGTAGCAAGTTTTCTCCCGACAGCATTAATAATCCGTACGGAGCAGGGAGCAGGTTTGCACCGCCATTAACTGTTGTGCCTACTGCTCCAAACTGAGATAATCCGTGCATGATTTTCCTTTGGATTGTTATCGCTGCGGCTTGGTGTTTCTTCTGGGTGAAGGGGAGGCTTTGGGCGGCGCTTCCTGTTCCAGCCTTCTTTGCAGTGATGGTGCTTTCTTCACTCAATGAGCCGGGACCAATCACCAATCAGCCGGGATACGATTACACACTTGCCCTTGTGCTGATCGGCCTATCATTCGCCCCCTACGCTATCCGCCGATACCGCGAAGAGAAAGCGGACCGGCTTCTGAATGGTGTCCGGTTCAACTATCGCGACTGACCCAGCAGGTGATTGATAACGGCCTGATCCGTCTGCTCCATCTTGGTCAGGCGTCGATTGGCGAGGGCGTGACCGATCAGCGCATTGCCAGCATGAAGCGCCGCGCCTGTTGCGCCGCCCGTCATCAAGCCGCCCTCCTGCGCTCCGAGTAGGCCGCCGAGAGTGCTGGCCACTCCACCGAAATGGCCGCCCCGGATTTCCTTCTGGCGCTGCTGCATTGCGTTCTTGAACGTGTTTGACCCGTTGGACCGAGCAGCATCGCGCATCGTCCGTTCTGCCATCATGTCGCGGTAGACAGTCCGAAGGCGCGCTTCCTGCTCCGGCGTGACTGCGTCTGTCCCCTTGGTGGCGACCGAAACCTCATTCTTGTCGATCTGCTTGATCAGGTTCTTCAGCGCCGTGTAATTCACGCTCTCGCCTGTCGGGGCGTTCGTGGACGGCTGAGTCAGGCCGCGCGACTGGAGAAAGCGTAGACTGTCGATATTGCCGGATCGGTGGGAATAGCCCTCCAAGTAATCGTGGAAGCCGGGCGCGCCCTGGTCGATGTGGTTGGCGAGATCATCCATGAATGGCGTCAACCGTGAAGCCGCTGCACGCATATGGCTGCTTTCGCTGGCTGCGGCTTGCTGGAGACCGTAGCCAATCGCTTTCCGGACGTTCCATAGATCGGACGGGTTGGCCCAACGAACCGGATCTTTCGGGTCATTCCAGAGAGCATGGGTGGGAGACAGATTCTCTTTGGAGAACGTGACTTTCCCCAGCGCTTCTTTGGCCTTTACGATAGCCTGCTGAACCGGCGCGTTCCCCTTGTTCGCTGCAATATGACTATCCAGCGTTGCATGAAGCGCGCCTACGGGGATGGCTTGCTCATCTGCAAATGCCTTCTCCCTTTGACTTTCCTCGAACGCCTTCCGCTCGGCTTCGAGGCTATGGATCTGCTCAGGCGTACCGATCGTCTCGCGCAGGTGCTGCGTGTAGGCGTGGTCATTTGCGCTATCGAGTGTCCGAAAAGCATCCGGATAGAGGTCCCGCAGATTGTTCTCAAGGCCAGCCATCTTCGAATCCTGCGTTCGAACGGCTGAAGTCTGGAACACTCCTGGCGTCTGGGCCTGATAAAGGCGCGTGCCATCCTTGCTGGTGAACGCCTTCACGATCGCGTCCGCAGCCTTCTCCGGATCGCTGAATGCGCCGACCTTGGAGATGGCCTTGATCTGGGCTTTCTCTTCTGCCTTCTGAGCAGATGTGCTGATCGGGGCTGGCCCGGCCGCTGCGGCCGCTGCTTGCACATCCGGCGCTGCTTCCGAAGTGTTGCGCGCGGTCGCGCCTTCCGGGTCCAGGTAATCGACGGCGCGCCGCATGCCTGCCGAAAGCCGGTCTGTGACTGGTGACAGGACTTTCCCGCCAAGCTTCCCGGCCGCGCCAAGGCCCAGAGTTAGCGCCGCCGCATCTTTCCAGTCGCCTCCAGCAAGACCGGTCTGCGTTCCTGCTGCCAGTGCATTGTTCGCATACCGCATGGCGGCCGGCCCTTCACCGGTCAGGGCGTTGGCTGCAATGCGACCGGCCCGCGAGCCATCAAGCGCAGCAGCAGCAGGACGAACGATCCGACCACCCAGACCAGTTGCCAGTCCGGCGCCGAGCATCGTTCCCGCCGCGTCAGTGTAGCGCGCGCCATAGTCATCCTTACGCGATGCCTCGTCTTCATCCTCTTTCGAGGCGACCCAATCACCGGCCTTCTGAGCAGCTTTGGAAACCGGATTGTCCATGTGATGTCCGAGAGACGTGGCCCAGCTCACAAGGTGAGGGACGCCAACGCCAAATGTCCGGTCGATTTCCCGGCCTGCCGAGTTCACTGTGTCGTTGACGAGGGTCCATGCCTTTTCGGCGCGGGAGAGTTCGGGTTTTGACGCCGTGCTTTCGCCGTCCTCATGCCCGAACATGGCGTCAAAGGCTTGTCCTGAACTCGGCTTGACCGGTGCGGAAGAAGCGTCTCCAAGGCTGCTACCGAACGTCGAGGCAAAGGCGTCCGTGGCATCTGGCGCGTTCTGTTGCTTCTGGGGTGGCTGATAGTTGGCCGCGACTTTGCCGGGATATGCCATGGTTTCGGAGTTTCCCCATCTGGTGCGGTCAGTCCCGCCGTTGTAGGCCCGGAGCGCGTCCGGGAGATTACCGTATCGCTTCAGGTTCTCGTCCAGCAGACGGGCCGCGCCATAGATTGACTGGACCGGATCTGTCGGGTCGATGCCGAGGCTGCGGGCCGTTTCCGGCATGAACTGCATGTGGCCTATGGCACCAGCCCGCGACCGGGCTTTCGGGTCGTTCTTTGGATCCTCGACCTGATGCACAGCACGAAGGACGTTCGGGTCTACGTTCCAGTATTTCCCGGCATCCTCATAGGTCTGATCAACGCTCGCCACTTGGTACCAGCCCGGCAGCAGCCATCGCGTTGTAATTCTTCTTGAACTCTTCGATCTGGCCTGACTTCTTCATGCCCTGAAAGACCGTCTTGCGCTCGTCTGGCGTCATCCGAAGGAGCTGATAGGCGCGGGGGTCAAAGCTCTGGCTGAACTGCTGGTTCCACTGCTGGAACTGCGCAGGCTGCAATCCGGCCTTCTGCCAGGCTTGCGCCTTCGCGTTGATGGCGTCCTCATTGCCCATGAGTTGGTGGATCATCAGGCGGTTCGTGGAACCCTGAAGCGCACTGTTCGGGCTCGCATGCACGGCGGCCGCAAGTTTGCTGTCAGTGCCGGTCCCGAGGGCCTGAGACTGAGCGTTGGCGAGGTTCTGAGCCCACTTATTGAAGGACTGAGCGTTCTCAATCTCACCGCTTTTCCAATTGCCACCCGTCCAGTTGTCGAACACCGATGCGAAGTGACGAATGCGCTCACTGCCGGGGCCGGATGTGAACCCTTCCAGATCGGAAGACATATTGCCGAGTGCTGCCATCCGGTCGTTCCGGTTTGCAGACGCCTGCATGAGAGCGTTCGCCCCCTGCGCTCCAGCTTGTGCCGTTTCGGTCAGGGCCGCCGTCTGTCCTGCCGCAGGAGCCGACTGATACCCCGGATTTGCAGGCTGTTGCGTCGGATAGCGGCCCGATCCCATGACCTCAGGCGGAACGGTCGGTCGCCCTTGCGCTCCACCGACCACCTGATCACGGCGGACGTAGCTGTGGGAGCCGTCAGGGTTGATGACGTCCATGGGAGAAGAATTTGTCTCGGGCGAGATTTGCCGCTGCACCCCCGCGGCAGGCGTAAACGCGCCGCCATCCATGCTAGACGCCTGCGTTCCGGTCTGGATCGTCTGGCCGTCATCTACGCTTGTGGGCGTGCCGAACACACGACCTGAAGCCTCTTGCCCCATATGGGCTGTGAATGCTGCCTTGAGAGCTTCTTGGCGCTGTTCGGTTGTTGGGAGTGCAAGAACCTGATTGGTGATGGTATTGATCTGGTCCGATGCAGCAGGCGTCAGGCGCTTCATGAAAGCTGCATAGCCACGCACGTTGGCATTGGAAGGGTCATTGACCAGGCGACCCATCCCATTGGCCGCTGCTTCTGAAGCATGATTTTGAAAAGCCAGTTGCTCATCTTGATTGAGCACGTCTTCTTGCCGAGACGCATTCTGCTCGCGCATGGCCTGCGCAGCGCCATAGGCAGCTTTCGGGTCACGAGCCATGGTAGCGCGGGCTTTGGCATAATCAGTGTGTCCAGCGCCATCGGTAGCTCCGAGCAGAGCGTTACCACCAGCCATCCGCGCATCATACTCCGCTTGCTGGATCTTGTTTCCGAGCAGCGCGTTTCGAATGCCGATGGCGCGTGAAAGCTGTTCAGATGGGTCAGCAGGCTGAACCGTACCTTGCCCGATGCCAAGAAGTGCGTTGGCGCCTGTATCGAACCCCGCCATCAGCTTGCGCCTCCGTTGAGGAGATTTTTATAGGTCAGATAATTACTGCCATAACTGGATGCTTGGTTGCCTAGGCTGGTCAATCCGTTGGTCAGGCTATTCGCCATAGATGCCGTGCCTGCCATATTTGCGCCGACGCCCGCGAGCGCGGCCTGAGCGGAAAGGCTAGCGGTATTCGTGGCATTGCCGGCGCTGGCCGAAGAGGCATTTGCGCCGTAGCCGAGGAGCGCGTTCTGGCGATTGAACGTGTTTGTCAGGTTGCCCTGAGCCGCATTGTTGGCGGAAAGCTGGTCATTGAACTGATTCTGATAGGTGCTGTCAGCAAGACCAGACGCATAGGTGGCAGCGCCTTTCAGGGCCGCGCCACTGTTCGCCAGACCACGCGCAGCCGCGCTGTTTGTCGCGGCCTGCTCGCCTTGAGACAGGTTCCATTGATAGCCGGGTGTCTGCTCAAGCGTCGTCTGGTTCAGTGCGTTGGTCGCATTGTTGATATAGCTGTCATCGGTCGAATTGTACGCGCCATTGTCGTACATGCTTCCGATCAGCTTATTGCCGACTGAGACATAGGGGTTCAGATAATTCTGAGCCGCCGTCCCAGAAGCAGAGATGGCTTGCGCCTGCCCGGACCCAGTTTTGGCCGCCTTGTCCATGGCGGTTTTTTCAAGCGCCATCTGCGCCGCTGTCGTGGCGGCAGTCGTCGCGGCCTGCGTGGCCTGTCCAACGCCAAACGTATCGCTCACTTCGGGCGCTCCATTTTGTATGTGACATGATGACGCACAATCCCATCAGGGCAGGGCGCGTCGATTTCGCCCCAGCGGATGAAGCCGAGGGCGTGCATTGTGAAACGGGCTGCCTTCCTGCTGTCAGGGATCGCGGCAATCATCAGATCAGACGGCTGCGTCTCCCACCACCAGTCCCGGATCTTTCGCATCGCTGCGATGGCTTCTTTCCCCCGTGTTTCAGGGATCACAGCCTGATGGCACTCGTGCACCCGGCACCGAACCACCCTGAAGCCGACAACGATGCCTGGAAGCGATACCACCAGCCGGTCCTGCACATCCACGATACGCGCCTCTTCGCCGTAGACGCCCGGATGGGTGATTACGGCATTGATGGCGTCAATGTCGTTGATGCGAGCACCGGGAATGTCGGGGGCGGTGAAAATCACAGCTGGTTCCCGTCCACCACGAAGATGAGGCCTGCGCCAGAGGCAAGGAGTTGATCGCCAGCGTTCAGAACGCGGCCGTTCAATTCCGGCAGGAGGTCAGTTCCGCTCGCCTGAATGGTTCGGGACGGGACGAGATCAGCCGGCGATCCGCCCGAGCGCTGGATCTGGATCGTGATGGACACGGCATTGCTGGTCGGATTGGCGACAACGCCATTTCCGATCACAGTGGTTCCAGCCTGCGCGGTCAGCACAGAGGCAGCGGCATCGGTGAGAGTGACGCCTGATACAAGATTTTTTGCGACGACGGCCATTAGCGGTTCGTGATCGTTCGGATCACGCTCTGGTCAAAGAGTTGTGCCGCCTGTCCTCTAGGGGACGCCGTAAGCGCGAGGATAGCTGAATTCTGCGCCTCTTCCAATGCTTTTCTGGCTTCTGGACCAGTGCCAGCCGTGGAGATCAGGGCGAGCGCCTTCTGGGCTGCGGCCATGGCTTCCCGCGCCTGGGCAGCAAGAGCGCGGGCCTCAGTCATCGTCTGCTGTGCCAGAGCGAGGGCTTCCTGCGCCTCACGCAGCGCACGGACGGCCCTGGCATCCGCCCCTTGAGACGCGACAGTCGCCACTTCGGACTGCTGTGCGGTAGAGGCCGCGTCCACACCAATGGCACTCCCCGTCCGGATAAACTGCCGGTCAACGAAGACCTTGGCCAGCGGCGTCAGCGTTCCATCGCTGTTGCACCATTTGCCGGTGAAGGGTGGCGATTGAATGGCATTCGGTAGGTTGCTCATGATGCGACGGTGTCCGCATCAATGAAGCCACCCATCAGCGGAAACGTCCCCCCATTCCAGGTGAGGCGATAAACCCGATCCCGCGCCATGCCGAGCCGCCAGAGCGTCGGCCAGACATTCCCGGACGTGCCGAGGGTAAGCTGTTGCGACGCTCCGAACGTCGCCCCCCGATCATCGGACCAGTCCACATTCACGACAGTGCCGCTGCCGTTCTCCATGTCGAGCGTCAGTTTGCGGTGGATCATGCGCCTGCTGTCGCCGATCATGTGAGGGAAGGCACGCTGTCGCTTGATGGGTGTCCCATTTTCGGTTCCGACACTCAGCGAGACCTCATAGATTGTCCCGCTTTCGTAGTCCCCGCAGAAGACACGCCCATAAGCACAGGCCCAGGCGTTGGCCCTGATCCGGGTTTCGTTCCCGCTGGCGTCAAGGCCCATGCGCTCGTGCCACAGTCCAGAGGAGAGGTCATAGACCCAGGTCGCACCGGTCTTTGGGAATGTCAGGACGTAAAAGACATGCCCGTCCTGCTGGTAGAGATTGCCGATTGCGTCGGCGCAATCAGGGTATCCCTGCAAGGCGTTTTCAATGGCGAAGGTGCTGACAGGAGAGGCCTCAGTCCCTTGTCCGAGGAACACGCGCGGGAGGCCCGTCTTGTCCTTGCCCAGCCACAGAACCACACTGGCGTTCGCACTCAGGGAATACGGCGCAATGCACCCCGCCTGAATGGACAGGGACGGGATACGCGCAAAGGGGAAATCGGCCGCTCCGGACGTGTACCAAAGCTCCGTCTCCTGCGAGCCAAAGAGCCATATCGTCTGCCCCACCACGCTGACCCCGGTGATCGTGTCGGGGTATGATGTCTTGCTCGCAACATACAGGCTGTCGAACGGGGTTGTGCTTTCGTCGCTGAACTGCGCTGCGCTCACATACCAGTTCGTCGTGTCGGGGTTCGTGTAGAGGAAGAACGTATCGAGAATAGCGATCGTGCGTGACCCGTAAAAAGCACTGTCGGAAATCTGGGTCACCGCTCCGTAAGGGCCGCCTTGCGGCTTGGCGGGAAGGGAGCAGTACCAGCCACTGTTGAGGAAGCCGTCCACGATGAACAGCGCAGTGCCGTTGTCCTGCATGCGGACCTGCTGCGTCCCGCCCCGGATCTGTCCGATCCGTGTGGTGCTGCCATCGGCTGCGATGACATAGACGCCATCATTCACAACCGCGATCAGGTCGCCTTGCGAGGACTGGTAAAGGCAGCGCACCGCCCCGGCCTGAGGCGTGGCGAGCGCTGTGCAGCCGGGGGCAGGGAAATGAGCATACTGAACCGGCTCCTGTTCCTGCTGCGGCAGCGGCTCAGGATACAGGTTCAGGCATCGCTGTGCCGCGACGGCAGCGGACCGCAACTGATACGATCCGCCAGTGAGGTTGAAACGGGGCATGACCTCTTACCCGTTGTTCGAGATCATGTTGGTGGTGTTCCCAGAGTTGTCCGTGATGCCCACAGCCCCAGCCGTCGTCGGGCCCGCGCAGGCATTCGTCACATTGTCATGAACGTGGAAGTTGGTGACACCAGCGCCCAGCCAGACGCCCCCCTGGTAGAGGCCGACCGGCTGCTGACCAGACGCCACGCACAGGATGTTGTCGTGGATCAGCCCCTGCGTTGGGGTCGTTGTGCTTCCCGTTGCGCTGATTTCGATATTGGGCGCGCCGACAGACTTGTTGGTATCGGACAGGTTTGAACTGAAGAACTGCGCCCCCTCAATCACGACCTGCGAGATGCCGACATACATGACTGAGCCGCCAGAATTGCCGAAGCGTCCGCCGTGGAAACGCACGGCCTGCGCATATGATCCTGTCGCCGTACTGCTCCAGTTCCCACCGTAGTTGTTGGACCAGATGTTAACGACATGCGTGCTCGACGTGCCCCGTCCGAGGTAGTAGCCGCCGAAAAACTCCCAGTCCTGAATGTCGGAAGCGTTGATGCAGGTCGTGCAGTCTTCAGCTTCGAAATCCCAGAAGCGGGCGAAAGCTGGGCAGGCTTCCCCGTTGTTGCGTGCTGTCGTGTCGCAGTAGGCGTTGATGCCGAACGCCGCGCTCTCGCAGACGGCATTGTTCACGTCGAGAGACTGGGCAAGTCCATGGTAGGCGAAGCAGGTCGAGGTATAGCCGGGAAGGCTGTTCATCACCACACGGCTGACACGCAGGAGATCGGCGCGCGTGTTGCAAGAGGCGAGATTCCCCGAGCATGGGCCGCCAGCGAATTCAATGCCAGTCCCGGAAAATCCGAACAGGTCAAGGTCGGTGATGGAGTTGCCGCCGCCGCCATACTGCCGATAGAAATTCGTGATGTTGCGACCGACGATATCTTCCACGGTCGAGTGCTGGAGCCAGGAGTAATCAATCACTGTGGCGCTCGTAGACATGGCCGCACCGTCGATGCCCATATGCCTGATATGGATGCCTCCGCCATAGTCTGCCGTCACCATGCCGACCGCGAATGCTGACGTGTTATCCGGCGTCGTCAGATGAATGACCGTTCCACGGTAATCCAGTGAGCCAGAATTGACGTTGCCGTTATTCGCGCCCTCCAGCGTCACGCCATTGCAGGGGAATTTGACGGCGGAAATATTGTACACGCCCGGGGGAAGATAGACCTTGCCGCCCGATCCCCAAGGGGCAGAACCACCGGGAGGCGCACAGACGGCATAGATGGCATTCTTCAGCGCACTCGTGGCATCATGCGACCCGTCTCCGGCGATGGGGTCAAAGTCCAGAACCGACACCTGATCCATCAGGCGCGCCTCAAGAGAGCGCTCGGTCGCCTGCGCCCAGGACGGGGAATACTTGATGGCCGTCGAGACAATGCACTGAGGCGTCGTCAGACAGGCAATCGCGCTGTTGATCGTGGCCCAGGTGGTGCCGCCCCATGTCGAGGCATTGTCGATCACAGCACCGTTCAGCGTGCCATGATTCACGTCTGCTTTCGTTTGGAACGCAGCGTTCAGCCCGGTAGGGCCCGCAAGCGTGACGCGCCGATCCATCTGCGGGACAGACTGCGCGTGGGCGAGAAAAGGCACTCCCAGCAGGAGCGCCAGAAGGAGCTTTTTCATAGTTTCTGGATCTCCAGACCGGGCCAGTAGAAAGGATTGCTGATGGGGCTCAGGATCGCGGGCATCCCAAGGGTCGGGGCGCGAAAATTGGCTGTACGGATTGTATTCAAAGCCGCACGCGCGAACGTTGCCACAGTAGGAGAGGCTTCCTGCCCATATGACGGCGCCAGCCGCGCAGCGAGACACCACATCACGGCATCCCAATACTCGGGTGGTAGGTTCAGAGGCGTGTCAGCCTTGAGATTGCTCTGAAGGGGCTGAGCTACGAGAAGATGTAACTGCCACGTGTTCCCGCCTGCCGGGATCGGCCATGGCCTGAACTCACCCAGAGGGAAGGCCGGATTGTAGAAGTAGCAGCTTGGCCATGTTTTCAGTCCCTTGAAACCGAGGGCGGCGTAGTCCTGGTAAGACGGGATTTCGGTGAGAGGATAATCAATGGGATTGGCGGATGAGAGCCCATCATCGTCATCTGCGAAATCGGCCGGATCAAAATCGTTCGAAGAGAAATCCCCCTCGACCGCAGCCCCTCCGTTGAGCAGGAGGCGGGCATAGGCTCCCATCACCTGAGCAGGGCGAACGGGCATGTCGATATCCCCACCGGGCCCGACATAGTAAACGGACTGCCCGGTCGCCATGCAGAACATGTCAGTGAGGTTCGGGACCAGCCATTCCCGGCGCTGCCATTGGGCAAGCATCATGTTCAGGTGCATGACGCCCGATGCAAGCCCTTGAGGATCGGCGTTCTGCCCCCCAACACCCACACCGAGCTGCTCAAGAGCCATTCCGATCAAATCAGAGGCGAGATATCCAGTATTGGCAGCTGGCGTCCCGCCATTATTGGTTTCGGACATTAGGTGTGCGCCCCTTGCGCCTCATGACAGGCTTGGGCGGCGCGCCCCGGCCCGAAGGCTCAGGACGGCCAGACATGCGGGCTCTCACCCGCTCTTCCTCTGCCTCATCCCGAACAGTCACGGTCTCGTAGCCGTTCGGGTGGTAGAGGCATCGTGGATACCGCTTCGCCTGCATCAGCCGGCGTCGATGATATCCGGCACGATGCACATCCATTCGGGGCGCAACACGCCGATGCCGAACAGCACGTCGAGGCGGGTGCCAAGCGTGTCATCCGTGCCGTTGTAGTAGGTCAGGGTACGCATGGAGATGCCGTCGAGGTTCGCCATACCGCAATCCACGACGCCCTTGTTGACCTCCATCAGATCAACGGTGACGAGCGTCATGGCCTTCTTGTTGAACAGAAGGTTGCGGCGGATCGTCTCGCCCTGTTTGCCAACGAGGGCAATCTTGGCGTCAGCAACAGGCATGGCGTCCACGGTCTGATACTGGTTTTGCGTCCCGTCCGCAGCCGGTCCGACAACGGCAGGAGAGACCACGATGGACGTGGCGCCCGAGGCAACGGGCTGGGTGACCACGAACTGCATCGGCGTGCCGTAGGACTGCTTGGTCACGCGGTTGACCTGATTGACGCCTGCAATGGTGATGACGTCACCGACATTGAGGGTGCCATTCAGGGCAGAGGTCGCAATGACCGAGTTCTGCGGATATGCCGTGGAACTGATCTGGCCCGGGATCGCGTTGCCCGAATTGCTGATCGTCGTGACCGTTCCGGTAGCCGTGGCGGCGCTGTCATAAGAGCCGGTCGTGGTCACCAGACAGGTCTGATCATTGATCCATTCGCGGACGCCGAGCAGGGGCGCTTCCATCGCGCCCGTCTTGGTCTGCTGACCAATCTGCGCGGACGGATTGAACAGCCCCATCAGGCCGGCCACGGTATTGGCATCCGTATCCGGATCGAGAACCGCGAACCGGTCAGCAGTCGGGGCATGCTGCTTCGTCAGCTTGGCCTTGGCACGCAGCCAGGTCGCGGAATCCGGCGCGATCGTGTTGCCGTTCGCGTCCGTGTTGCGCACCATGTTCGCGGCGCCAAGAGCCAGCGTCATGGCGATATTGGCAACGGAGCCGGTCAGGTTGTTGACGGACGGCTCGATATAGCGACCGCTGAAGTCGTCCACATTCAGGGTACGTTCCTGCGTGTCGAAGCCCAGAGAGACGTGCTTGCGATAAGCCACCGTCAGAGGCACGGAGCGTTCTGCAATGGACTGCGGGCTGACGACAGGGCCGTCACCGACAACCGGGTCATTCGGAAGGCGCACGTTGACGGAAGCGCCGATCTTCGCACCGGACTTGCCGAAGTAGCTGTCATAGGAACGGTCAACGTTCTTGATGAAGCCGTTAGTGTCACGAAACAGCGGCAGCGCGCGCTTCGTGATGATCATGTCGTTAATCAGTTGGTTGGCCACGGGTTCGGCTCACAATACCTGGCGCTCATGCGCCTATCGTGCCGCTCTCGCCAAAGGCAGAACGTGTGCCGGTTAGGGAACCGGAAACAGCCGGGTTAGAGCCCCCGTGGCTTTTGCGGAGAGACTGCTCCGCGACAGGTCAGGACCGAACGCCAGCCTTCCAGAGGCGGTCAAATTCGGCGGGGGAAACGTTCGGATCGTAGATCGACTTCTTCCCCGTTGCAGCCGCACCAGATGGAGCCGAGACGGGAGGCGGGGTCTTCGAGACTGCCGGAGCGGCTGGCGTCTGTGCCTGCGCGGCCGGAACTTTCTGACCTACCTTCGCCGCGAACTGCGTCAGAAGCGCATATTGCCGACGCGGTGAAGCGTCGAGAATGGTTCCTGCCGTATCCGGGTCGTGAGCGAGAGCATAATACACGTCACCGCTGTTCGGCAACTCCGATATGTCAGCAATGAGTTCGCGGTGTGACTTGTTACCGAAATCAAGGCCAGCACGCTCGGACAGGAGCTGCGTTGCCTGACCAACTGCATCCGCGCCGTGCACACCCGAGAGGGCCTTGGCGATCACTTCGGTCTGTGATGCGAACTTCTGAGCAGACTGCTCTTCTGCTGCCCGCTGCTCGTAGCGCTGGCGCTCCTGCTGCCGGATCTGGTCCGGCGTGAGGTTCTCTTCCTGCTGGTTTTCCCCACGAGAGGCGGCCAACGCGCGGGCATATTGGTCGGCCTCCTCGCGCGCCGCTTGAGCTTGACGTTCTGCCTCGCGGCGCTCGAACGTCATCTTGTCGATCTTGCGCTGCATCCACGCCGGGATGGGCTTTTTGTCATCCTGCTGCTGGGAGGAGGGCTGTTCCTGCTCGCCAGCGGGGGCTTCACTGCTCGGCGTTTCGAGGGTGCCAGCGTTCTCGTTGATCTCAGCCGGGACTTCGTTCGGAATGCCGCCGGCGGCTTCGATGGTTTCGCTCATGCCTCAACGGCTCCTGTCACTGGATTGGCAGCATGGATCTCGCCGCCCGGGGGATTGGAAGAAGGAAGACGCGGGAGCGGGCCGGGTGGGCCGTCCTGCACGGCAGGCGTTGCCCCACTTGAGGGAGGGGCTCCATTCTGCATCGCCTCGGCGACAAGCTGGTGGACCAGCACGCGCAACGCATTCGGATCGGTCGAGCCAATCGCGGCCATACGGTCCGTCTCTGCCTTGTACTGGTTCGTGTCCGCAGCCATCGCGTCTTTGACAACGGCATGCTGCTGGTCGGCCTGCTTATCCTTGAGCTGCTGCATAACCTGCTGAAGCTGCGCCTGCAGTTGCTGGATGGTCTGCTGGGCCTGTCCGAGACGGGGATCATCAGACGCGGGCTTGAGGCGGTCGGCAATCTCGTCAGCAAGCGGGAAATCAGCACTCTGGAACACAAGATCTCCGATCTGTCCCATGAGAGCCGGGGCCGCCTGAATGACCTGCGTCAGAGCGTTGAACGCATCCTGTTTCCGGGTCGCAAAAGCGGGCCCAACATCAGCCTCAACATCGAAGCGGCCGATGGTCGGGTTGATCGCAAGGATTGCCCCCTCGATCTGGCGCTGCTTCTCAAGCGAAACACCCTGAGGTGGCTGCTGCGGCTGTCCATCGGGCCCGGGTGGAAGAGCCACCTGTGCCGACGTCTGCATGCTCGGATCAACGACGACGCCCGTCTGCGCGCCGTCCATCCCAAGCGACTGCACGGCCCTCTGCGTATCATAGACGCGGGGGATGGCATCAATCAGCAGGCGCCCGAGATATCGGAGCGCCATGCCCTGATTGTCGGTGTAATGATAGTTCGCCGTGTCGGACTGCCGCTGGCGCTGCTGGATCGCAATGCCAGACTTTTCGTTACCTGGCGCGCCCATCTCGGCCTGATACTGTCCGGTGACCATCTGCATCCACTGATCGGCGGACTGCATGCCCTGCATGTGGCCAGTCGATCCGGATGGCGGTTCGATGCGTGTCGGGATGGGAATGGGCTGCCCGTCCTCTGAGAGGGCGTTGTAAGGCAGTACAGCAGCGTTGCTGGTGTTGGCCTGCGACCACTCGTTTGTGTAGCCCTCGATGGCCTCAGCGGAGGCAAGCCAGGGCGCCTTCGTTTGAAGCGCCACGCTCTCGACGTAGGCGCTGGCCGTGTAGTTGAACATGCGCTGCGGGTCGATCAGGGCGCGGACGAGGCCTGCATAATCGGCATCATTGCCATCCGTCGCCCGGGTCTCGATGCCGACCACGGGGATCAGGGGAATGAGCGAAAACACCGTCTCGCCCTGAGCCACCACAGCATTGCCCGCGATGACGTACTTATCGACCATGTGCGACGTCACGGGGCGGGAGGGTGCCTTGTTCTCACGGCACACAGCGACAAGCGCCTCAGGCATCGCAGACTGGCGCATCATGCCGCCCGGAAAATTCAGTTCCGGCATCGGCGGCACTGACCAGAGCGTGTCCTTCTTCTCGCTGCGGCGGTAATACGTCGCCACGCGAACCGTGTTGTCGCTGACCCAGTCGCTGTCTGATTGCAGACCAGAGAGCGGATCGCGCGCCACGTCTTCATGGCCGGGATAGAGCTTGTCGAATTCGCTCCGGTCCATTTCCTCCACGATCATCGCCCAGTTCTGGTCCGAGTGATCGGGCTCCCGGGCAGACGGATCGAAATAGACGGACAGACCGTTCGGAACAGACTTGATGAAGAAGTCCTGATCGAACGTGTCCACGCCCGGCACGTAATCCGTCACGACATGGAACCAGCCCAGACCGGTACGAACCTGCCCCTGAATGGCACAGGCATAGGCGTTTTGCTGAGCGTTCGACTGATACTCGATATGGCGGATAATGCCTTCAATGGCATCCGCAGCCTCAGCCATGGAGCCGAAGCCGGTCGCGTTGACCTTTACGCCCATTTGCGACTGCCGCGCTTCGTTCTCCACCTGGAAGACGTGCTGCGCGGTTTTGTTGATCGTCAGGCAGGGGCGAGGGGAGCCGCCGAACGTTCCAGCACGCGCCTGATAGACTGCATCATCCCACTGCGCGTGATTGTAGGCGTCAGCGTGGAAAAACCGCAGATCATCGCGCGCCCGACCGCGCCACTGGCTCGTATGTCCAGACGCCTCTTCGTAGCGTTTCTGGACCTCGGAAATGATGTCGGCATTGTCGGAAACGCTCTCGCTCATGAGGTATTGAAATACCACACGAGATTCCATCAGTACAAGCGAAATTGAAAGGCTTGTCCGATTACATGCCCATCCATCCAGAGGGAGAACCTGTCAGAGAGACGCGCGGGCGCTTGGCACTCTCAGCCTTCGGTCTCGGGTCATTGATCGCCACTGCCAGCATCCGGAATGCATCCGCGCCATGTGAGGCATCATCGTGCAGCGGCTTTTTGCTGAACTGTCCGGTCTGCTGGTCCACGTCATATCGGTAACGTCGCAGCGCGTTCATGCCGTCTGCCGTCGCCTGCTCATCAAACCATACGCGAGGGAACAGGGCACGGGCGGCGCTGATCCCGGCCATGATCGGCAACTGAGGCAGAACCGAGATTGGCATGGAGCGGGCGCGAAGCTGAGCCGCGATGGTTTTGCCTGCGGCCGATAGCTGGCCCTGATTGGCGTCGTGCGGCAGGAAATGGCGCTCA
This sequence comes from Gluconobacter albidus, assembly GCF_002005485.1. Lineage (NCBI taxonomy): Bacteria > Pseudomonadati > Pseudomonadota > Alphaproteobacteria > Acetobacterales > Acetobacteraceae > Gluconobacter > Gluconobacter albidus. The sequence continues at coordinate 1,201,337 of NZ_CP014689.1, forward strand.
TACCGATAGCCGCGCCGCTCAAGCACGCCAACGTAATGGTCAAGGCCTTCCATCCGGTTCTGGTAGAAGTCGATCACACGGATATCGAAGCCGATCTTCTGCCAGAACCAGATGCTGGTCATATCAGACCAGCCCAGATCCCAGGCAGTAAAGACAGGGGCAGACGGATCATATTCCACGCGGCAGATGCGCTGCTCGTCCGTGGCCTGTCGAATCTCGCTCGCATAGATCGCACCCTCAAGAACCTGCTTGGGGTTGCCCTGCCAGACGTTCAGCCATGCGTCGTAATCCGTGGCCTTGAGCTGCTCCATTTCTTCGCGCAGCACAGTAGGGAAGAATGGGTTCTGATCCCAATTCACCTTCCGAACAATCGCATTGCGCGGCGGGTTCAGAACGAACCGGCGATAGACCTCATCCTCGGCAAGCTCTGGGTTGAAGCCAAGCCAGATCTCAGAGCCTTCCTTTCGGATCGTCGGGATCAGAATATCGAGGCTGCCCTTGGTGATCGTCTGCGCTTCCTCGATCCAGCAACGGTCGATGCCCTCGATCGACTTGATCGACGCGATGTTGTGCCGCAGACCCGCAAAGATGAACTCCGTCCCATTGCGACCGATGATTGTGGTGTTCTGGACCGTGTAGAAACTGGCCAGGGCGGGATTACGCGCAATATGATCTGCCAGCAGCGAGTGAACGGAATCAGCAATGGATTTCTGAAATTCACGCGCGCATAGAACGCGGATCGGCTTCTCCGCACCCTGGATCAGCAGAGCAAGCGCCATTCCCCATGATTTTCCCGACCCTCGGCCACCATACGCGACCTTGTAGCGTGCAGGCTCGAACAGGAAGGCGAGGCTCTCAGGAAACTGGACCTCACTCACTCGGTCGAACCACGGTCACGACAAGGCCGAGCGGGGCGCCATCCTGTCCGCTGATCTCGACAGTCTCTTTCGCTTTACCCCAGGCACGATCGAGCAGAGCATTGGCGGCAGACACACGCGCGCTTTCAGGAGAGGATGGACTGCCAGCAATTTCCGCAAGCGCTGTAATGGCTGTGACCGTGTGCGAGCGGGCGAGGGCGATCACCTCGCGAATGTCTTTCGGAAGGCCCGAAGGATTGCCGCTTTGGCCTTTCTGAAACGGCCGACCAACAGGCATTTTCTTCCGCTGCTTACCGCTGTTGGCAGGGGGTTCTTTCATAAGCCCAACCTATCATTAGGCCCCACTCAGTACAAGCAAAACCGGTAACAGGATACCACAATCCTGCGTTTAATCCGTGCTATTTATCGAGCATGACCACTTTTATAGTCGATTTAAATTCTGGCATAGTTGCGACAGACTCTAGACATTCAGATAAACGTTCGGATGAATTGATATTCTCTGTAGACTCAGATGACGACAAAATAATAATTTTTAAAGACCATGCCTTTATCTTGGCTGGCAGCGGCAGGACATCTTCTGGGTGGAAAGAATGGTTAAGTAGTCATGATAAAGGACTACCGCCATTTCCACCTATGAAGGATGGAAAACCATATGCTGTATTCTGTGCCGTTAACATGAAAACTCGGAAAATTGCTCTTCTGTTCGGCAATGACGCAGCATGGATTTACGATGAGCAAGCGCAAATACTAGTAGCCGGAACCGGGCGATTAGCTGCTAAGCGCAAATGGGATGAAACACACAATGCGTTCGAAGCACTGGAAGAAGCAAAAAACCAGGACGCAAGAACGGGCGGGAAAACAAAATACGTCAACATCGACACTGGTGAAAATAATTTATCAGGGAATTGGCGGCCTTCATATGCTTTCAAAAAGCTCGTCCGTGAAAATGGAATCGTAATGTACGATTTGCAAGGGTCAAAAGAGTATACAATAAATAAGGAACTTCATAATTATTCACAAATTTTGGCCATTTTGTCGGAATATGAAGCACAGGCAATAGTTGAAGAGAAGAAATCCAGTCGTTTTTTTTATAAAAAAGAAATATGGCTTGAACCATATAAGACCGAAGTCACAGAAGCCTTAAAAAAAATATGTCCCGAGAGATTTTCATGACCATAAGACAAACAAAATCAGGCTGACCCTACGACTGTTGCAAGTGCGGGAAGGGCGCTTCATTCATCATTGAGCGCCCGAACGGGGATCTGCGCTACTGCTACGAGTGCTGTCTGGCTAAGCCTAAATCAACATCATCACTCAGGAACGGCGCCCGTATAAAATTCGGTAAGGATTAAATCTTCGCGATTGCCCTCAAACACTTCTTCATCATCAAACTCAATTAGCACAGGTGTATTTGGGCTTGAATTACAGGAAGATATGCATTTTCCGTCTTCTCCAGAATGACTGAGGAACGTTTTAGGTTCGTCAATTACAGTTACTTTGTCGCCAGGAAGCAGCGTGCTTTCGCTATCCAGTTTTTTCCCGATCTCTCTTGCCATTGCAGTCTTTTCCTTTCGTTCAAAGGCTGCACGTTACGCTTCCTTCCAGACTAATACATCCTCAAAACTCCACCGGCTGGCGCTCCATCTCCGCAAGCCGCCGCCTGAGATCGACGTTTTCAGCCTGAATGCGCTCCAGCTCTTCGGCCGGGACCATTCGAATTACTTCACCAAAATCTGGATGCGTGGGAAACGCTTTACGGATGTCGAATGACTCCAACTGCGCACAAATTCTCACTTTCCCATTCTGGGGTTTGGCCTCGGCATCTTTGCGTGCAGCGCGCTCTTTCAGCGCCCACTTGTGCTGCGCGTGGGCTTCGCGCTCCCACCGCCGCACTTCCGCCCAAGGGTTCAGGTACCAGGGAAGGGTCATAGGTTCACCACTATGCATGCAACCGAAACCGCAGCGGAGGCCGCATTACTAGCCGCGATAGCAGCGTCGCTTGCCGCCTGAGCAGCGGTAACAGTGGATAGTAAATCTTCACTTCCGCTACATTCGGGGCAGGTGCAAGGTCCGGAATATTTCCCCAAACCAAGCGCTCTATTTACGCTATCAATAGCACGCTTAAAGAATTTCATCCCCCTCATTCCCCACTCAATTCTTTGAGCATTGCGGGTTCATGCCATTCGCTGAAAGACTGACGTGCCCGGCAAAAGACCCGGCCGTCACTCATGACTGCGTAGGTTGCAGCCTCCGTATGCGAGACCGACACAATCCGTACCTTGCGCCGGAAGGCGCGCTTGATGAACTTCAGCATGCTCTTTCTCCACCCATCCCAAGGTCGCCCTCGGTGTTTGTTGTTCCCATGCCGACATCCGGCAGAAATCCGATTTGAGCAGGTCCGCGGTGACCATGCTCGAAAACGAACCACGCGTAGGCAATCGCGCCACCCTTTGCTTTCACGTCCGACCCTCCGGGCGGCATGGACATGCGACGGCTGGAGACCCAGACGCGGGCAAGAGGCACGGTCCCGAACCATTCCCGCCTTTTCATACCTTCCAAAAACGCCAGTCGGAGCAGGACGCACACCCTGTCGGTCGTGTTTGCAAGTGCGCAGTCGATGAACTCACGTGCCAGATTGTACGGCGGATTACTGACGACGGAATCCGGTTGGTATCCTTCGAGCGAACCATAGAAACTGTGGATGACGGCCCGAGACCAGCGCGGCTTGATATCACCCCCGAACGCGCGGATTCCGGCCATTTCCAGCCGAGTCACGATATTTCCTCCGCCGCAGCACGGATCCAGAACGATGCCGACAAATTTGCGCTCTGCCTGAATGAGGGAATCCACTGCCCACGCTGGCTCGACGTACCAGTCGTCTGCGTTCCGTTCGTAGCCTGATGCCCTCATGGTTGGCTCTCCATTGTTCCACAATTATCGAACAAAGCCGTAGAAGCATCGCCATCGACCGCAGGCGTTTCCGCCCCATCGTGTATCGTCTGACACTCCGCACCGCACTCAGCGACCAACGGCAATGCCTCTCCGTGCATGTCTGTGAGCAAGGCGCGACCGCCAGTCCCGATATCGCATCCCTGAGCCATCTGGGTCCGGGCACAGGCCGCAGCCCAGTTCCGAGGCTTGGCCAGTGACGCGGCGTGTTCCCCGATGCAGTCGGGCCAGGTGTTGAACTGGTCGGTCATGCCATTTCCCTCTCGCTGCGTCTGCGTTTCTGCGCCTTGTCGATCGCGTCATCCACAATCTGAAGGTTTTCCGGCGCATTCTTGGCGACTGCTGCACGAGCGCAGTTCAGAAACGCCATCGCCATTGGGTGGCCGTCCGTCAGAGCGATTGAGCGCCGAAGTCGCGCCACGTCATGCCAGTCAGTCGGATCGGTCTGATCAGCAGGGCGTCCAGTAATGCGCTCGGCTGCGGCGGGGGCGTAGCGCCTGACCATCGAAAGCGCGATGCGCCGGCGAGCTTCCCGAGCCTCGTCAGTGCTGGCGAACTGGTCGGGCTCATTCCAGTTCATGCTTTCACCCTGACGCCAGTACCGCAGCCAAACTTCCTCGCTCGGCGTGAGAGGGGCGAGAGGGCGCCCGGCTGGCCCCACGATCTGCGGCAACGGTTCGCGGGCGTTCTGGATCCGGACCTGCTGCACCTTCCAGCTCTCAGCCAGCAGTTCGCGCAGCCGGGAGTAGGCTGGCCACCATTCGCAGGCCTCTGCCACGTCGTGCAGAGCGGGCGTGCTGAACGCAGCGGCATGGAAGCCATCGCGCCCAAGCATCGCCGTGTAATCCGCGATCATTTCGCCTCGGGTAAAATCCGTGAGCGTCTGCTGGTGGCGAACGAGGCGGGCCAGACGGGTCAGCCAAGTTCCGATTGCGTGTCGGTTGTCGGTCATCCGAGCAGCCCTCCCGAGTAGTCCCGCAAGGCTGCATCGAGGTCGATCTGGTCGCCTCCGATACGCCGCTCGATTGCCGCAAAGCCAGTTCCGACCCGCTGCGCCACGGCCTTCTCGATCCACGCCACCGGCTCGGCCGGTCGAAGGTCGGCAGCTTCGAGCAGGATCCGGTTCAGGATCGAGGCGTCATCACCGCAGGCCTTGAGCCATTTTCCGATCAGGCCGCGAGACTGGGCCTCGGATTTCCCCGTCAGGCCCCGGACGGCTTGGAGCCCCAGCCGGAACAGGGCAGTCCGGGCATCGGGTGGCGATGGACGGGCAGGGAGGGTCTGGGAGCCAGCATCAACCGGACTGACCTCGGACGGCGACGGCTCGGCCGGCGGCACGAACGAAGTGAGTGTTCTTTCTGTATCTGCTTCTGCTTCTGTTTCTTGGTGTTTAAGGGGAGGGGTTGCGTTCGCCTTAAGGGAGGGGGTTAACCCCCCTGATGCTTCACCCTTAACCTTGCGCTTTGCCTTTCCGGTAATGTTGGGATTACCCCCTTTCTTACCGTTAGCAGCGGCTTCATCACTGATTGCCTTATCCCTCACCATGCGGCGGCTGTAGATTGTGCCCTCGTCGGAACGGCTGAAAACTCCGTTTTCTTCGAGTTCAGCCACCAGCTTTGTAGCCTCGCGTTCGGAACAGCCCAGCACGGCCGCAAGCTGTCGCATGTTCGGCGACCGTCCGTTGACCAGAAGGTGTCCGACCGGATCAGCGTCCGCCATCAGGCACAGCATCTCGATCCAAGCGCCGCGCGCTGCGAGGGAGCACATGCGCAGCGCGGGATCGCGTTGCCAATCCTGCCACCAAAATTTTGCCCATCTGCGTGCGCTCATGCCATCACCTCTGCGCGCACTGGCATGCCGACTGATCGCAGGAAGTCGATGACCTCATCGAGAGACCGGCAGACGCCAACCTTTGCGCCGGCTGCGCGGAGCTCGGCGTGTTTTGCCTTCTGCTCTGGAGACAAACGTCCTTTCGGGGCCTTGAGCTCAATGTAGTAGGTCCGCTCATTCCAGACGATGCCAAGATCCGGCCACCCAGGAAGGCACCCGCGGGCCTTTCGGCGCGCCCCCTCTCTGGCGCCGTTCTGGCGGTTCTCGAAGGACTGAGGGACCGCCCCCACGGGCAGGATGAACTGGAGAGCGTTCCAGATATGCTGGTGAAGGCGGTCTTCGGTGTGGGCGGTCATGCCTGACCTCCCGTTCTCTGGGGCGGCCAAGCTATTACACTGAGGCCTTTAACGGTCTCAGCATTCCGCCAGAGCTTCGGCACTTCCATTTCAGGTGGGGGCATGGTCGCTGAGATTACGGACGCAAAGATCGTGCAAGGATCATCGATCGGCATATTCATGCGTGGTCGAACCACGAGCGTCCGCTTCACGCCTTCCATCAATTCCCGCAGCAGCGCGGGAGAAGCTCCGTCAGTGGCTTCGGCAAGAAGGTCGAGGTCATCATCATCAAAAACGAACGGCATCCCGTAACGCTTGATGATGGCAAAGCGCTCCTGGAAGCCCGGCAAGGCAATGCCGATCTGCATATTGAACCGACGCCAGAAGGCCGGATCGATCCCGTCGGGAAGGTTCGTGGCAGCCATGAAATAGCCGACATTGAACTCTTCCATCTTGCGCAGCAGGACGGTCAGAGCGCTATTCTTCTCATCGTCGCACTGGCCACCTGTTCGACCAGACCGACTTGCGCCGACGGCCTCCACTTCGTCCATGAACAGCACGACAGGCGTTTCAGCAGCTGCAAGTCCATCGAACAGCTTGGCCACGTTCTGGCCACTCGCGCCAAGAATGCCAGCGATCAGATGCTCAGATCCCACAACGACCATCGGCAAGCCCAGGCGTGCTGCAAAGTGATGGGCCAACGTCGTTTTACCGCAGCCGGGCGGACCGAAGAGCAGCGCATTGGTCCGAGGCTTTACGCCAACGGACTTGAGTTCCTCCGCCGCCCGGATTTCCGCCATCCACTGGAAGAGAGAGGCTCGCACTGAAGCGTCAAGGATGGGCTCTTCTGCGTCCTTCGGGGAGCGGACGTCTGCTGTTTTCCCCAGACATGCCTTCAGGCGCTCAATAGGATCTTCTGCCGGCTTACGCTGAAGCCTTGTCGGTTGCATCTGCTGTTCGCGCCTCATGCTTCTTCCCCTTTCTCAGCCTTCTTCGGGGAGCGGCGCCATTCAGGAGGGATATCCATGCCGTCGCTACCAGCTTCAGCGCACCAACCTTCATCCCAGGAAGCGCGGGCGGCGTCTCCAGCAGGGAAGGGATTTTCAGTGACGCGCTTGCCCGATCGAAATGCTTCCGCGCCTTGAGCTCGCGCCTCGGACGGAGAGGCTGTCGGCTCGGGATCAGGTGCCGGGTCGAACATGTCATCAACACCAGATTCCCGATCATCCTTTTCGTCGCGGGACATATGCCGGCGCGCGTTGTCGCTCATTGGTGTCCCGTCCAGCATACCAAGCGTGGCCCGGTAGAGTTCACAGAGGGATTGCCACTCCTCACGTTCGGCCTGAGACATGGCGCGCTCACGGATCATCTGCATGATGACCTTGTTATCGAACCCGGCCGCCTTGGCCTCAGTCTTGATGTCGGAGATGCCTTCGTTAATTCCCTTGCGTTCTTCCAGAAGCGTTTCGATACGCTGAACGAAAGAGAAGAGGCGAGCCTGGGAGTTGTTGAGCGTCATTTCCGGAGTTCCTTTCGTGCAGCATTGAGGGCGCGCTGGTACCGGGCCATCTCGGCCTCAGCCCAAGCGGACCAGGAATCCCAATCGCGCCAGAGAATGCGCAGCCATGCGAACCGGTATGATGGGGGAGGGCCCGCGTGGTGGCCGAACCCAAACCGGCCTAGTTTAAGGGTGAACCAGGGCATTGTGTGTCCTCACGCGCCTTGCGGCGCTCTGCGACGAGGCGTTCAACCTCGTCCGCAATGGAGTTGCAGGAGGCCATCAGTTCGATCAGTGCCTCGGCATCGGGCGTGCATCGACCATCCAGCCAGTTTCGTGCGGCTCGCGGCGTCTTCCCTGAAGCGCGGGCCAGCATTTCTTGCGCGAAGCGGAGCGGGCGAAATTCGCGGCCAATCACTTCGAGCAGGGATTCTTTGACGGGGCGTGAAATCGCGTTCATGCGCCCATCCAGGTAAAAATTGCGCCCATTTGGGCGGGTTTTTGACCAATCATTCCGCACTGGCTTCCTCCATTCTCTGTCGTGTCACCGAGCAGAGAAGGAGCAACCACGATGGAAGGAGACGCGCCCCAGACACCACAATTCGAGATCGACGCGGACAGGCCGCACCTTGCCGCGGACTTGTGCAGGGACGCCCAGCTCTGGGGCGTTCTGCACAGTCGGCAGCCGCAGGAGGTCAAGGACCACCTGGCTCTCAAACTGGCGATGTTGGTTGGGGCGGACATCTGGGGGTGAGGCTCAGTGCAGCCCGCTGCCCCGGCCGAACGCGTAGTCCGGCACAGGCGGCGGGTTGCCGTCGAACAGAGCGCGCCACGACACGCTTGAGAACGGTTTCAGCGGCTCCCGAACGATCGGCGGCGTGCGCTCCTTCTTGGGATGCGTCGCCTCCTGTCGGGCCTTCTTCCACTTGGAACGGATCGCCTTGGGAACCTGCCGTTCCATGGCCGCAGACAGTGAAGCCGGCGACACACCGAGCTTCTTTGCGATGGCAGTCGCGCTTTCGACGCGCTCCATCATTTCAAGAAGAGCAGGCAGGAGCGGCGCCCAGTCGATGCGGTTGTGCGTGTTCTGCGGAGACGAGCCGCCCGTTGCGCTGCCGTTCGGCGACAGGCCTGCAAGGCCATGACGCGCGATCATGGACGAGAGGGAGGTTTCCTTCACCCCGAGGTGAGTAGCGATCTCGCGGCGGGTCCTCCCGGCGCGCAGCATTGCCTCGATCTCGGGAAGGTGAGGTGTCCAGTCGTAGCGCGCCGTCATTGTGCGACCCTCCCGGCAAAATGCGCCCGGACGAGCACGAAGAAGGACAGGGCGGCGAAGGCAATAGAAGCGAAATCAACCATCGTCCCGGACTCCCTTCACGGAAGTATCGGGCGTAGCGTCATTGCGGGGATCGGCGGCAACCGAGTCCCCGCTTTCACCATCTGCCAATACAGAGGATGAACTGTCATGAGTGAAAACCTGACCCGTGAGGGATTGATCTGGAACGTCTTTATCGCCTTCGCTCAGATCGACGGGAAATCCAGCGGCACGAACTTCCACGGGTGCGGTGCCGATCGGGCATATATCGCCTCGACGCTTAAAGAGGCTGCCCAAACGGTCAATGCCGCAATAAAACCCGAGAAAAAGGGAATGCCCAACTTTGCTAAAGCCCCTCAAGGCGCACCTGGCAGGAGTACGGATTGGCCCGGAGGTTAACCAGTAATCCAGCGCGGCAGCGGCTTCGAGAGTGCTGCCCATACCGCTGTCTCGCACCTGCGGAACGGAGACAGCGGCCTGAAGCGCGGCAATCCTCGTCTTTTCAGACATGCGCCGCCTCCTTCCGCTTGGCGCGGGTGGGGAGGGGCTGGCGGTACAGGTCCGGGCGCAGTTGCTCGCGGGGGATGCCAAATGCTGCCTCGATTGTCGGGCAGTGCTTCGGCGGGATCTCTTTCCAGAGGATTGGCGTCGAGTGGCGAAGGCGAAGCGCTCTTGCCAGCACGGTCGGGCCGCCAACGCGGCTGATGAGTTCTCGTGGCGTCATGCTTATTGTTTGCCACACGAACATTGATGGGCGCAAGCGTTTTGTCTGCCTCACAAACTCATGGAGATACGATATCTGCGATAGTTACTGGATGTTTGACCGAAAGATTTTAGCTGAGCGTCTGCGATCTGCCCGCCTGCAAAAGGCGGCAAGAGAAGGGCGAAAGCTCATCCAGGAGGACGTTGCTGCTGGCGCAGACGTCTCACGGTCTCACGTCGCCAATGCTGAGGGAGGCAAAACGGGGATCAGCCTAGAGGCGGCCTTCAATCTCGCCCAGTTTTACGAGGTTTCCCTCGACTACCTTACGGGCCTTTCGGTTTCTCCTCTCGAACCTCAGAGCCAAGCTCTCAAGGGTGCGGACGAGGTGGTCCTGCTCAAGATGTGGCGAGCTATGAATGAGGGTGAGAGGCAAGCCCTTCTCGCGGTCGCTGAGCGGCTCGCAGCAAAGGCTGACGGAAATGCCGCCTAAAACCTCGGATTCTCCTATGTTCGCTCTGTGTCTCATTGTTGCGAGCATATGAGAACGGAATGGGAACATCAAGCGCATTGTGGCTTAACGCCATAGGTGCGTCGTTGGGAAGTGGACTTGGAAGTGAAAATTACCATAGAGGCGTAATTGAGATATGAATACAGGCGAAGATCACTCCAATCCAGAAGCATCCAACTCCGACCCACATCAAGATGGCAGAACTCCTGAGCGCGATATAATCGCTCGATTTTATAACTCTGCGGCAACCTTCGCAGAAAATGCAGATCCCGAGCGCGAGGAAAACATAACAGAGCGGCAGAACCAAATGTCGCATGAAATATGTGTCCTTTGGTGGTCCAGAGTCGGAGTAATTGTCTCCGGAATAGCAGCCCTCATTAGCGCAATTGTTTTAGGTTTGACGTATTGGCAATCTTCAATTGCGCAGATGGCAGCATTAGATTCGCATAAAGCTCTCGTTGATGTCCAGCGTGCATACTTAAACGAAAAATCGATAACTATTAATCATTTACCGAATGGTAGATATTTAGCAGACGTAACACTAACAAATGAAGGCGCAACCTCAGCTAGAAACGTGAAATTGTACGGAGCCAGCGGTAACTGGACAGTTGACAAAGATGATTACAACAAAACACTTTCCGAAGTGTTCCCAGTAAGGCAGGGCTCAATATCTCCCAAGGGAACCAAACAATTCCGCTTTCAATTTGAAAATGAAAGCGTTGGGCCAAATGGATTTGCAACATTTTCTCATTCTGGACCAAATCAAAGGTACCTAATTTACTATGTATCCTATGATGATATATTTGGAGTTCATCAAAATCTAGAAGCTTGCTACACTTTAAACCCACCCCAAACGCATGAGGCTATACCTGAAACACAAGTTTTTAACGGTAGTGCCTGCCCCGTGCATAATTGCGATGAGAGCGGTTGCAAACCCGGCTTCTTACGGAATTTTTGATTCTGTTTTTGTGCTGCAAGTTGTCCCTGACCACTAAAGTCCACTCGGTTCCCGACGCTAGAAAAGGGACTTATTCAATGCAGAAGTGGCCCCATTTAGTGAACTGACAGATGCCCGGCTCCGGCCGGGTTTCTTTTTGCCCCGATCGAACCCCTGCGGCAGACAGGCTTTGAATAATCGTCACCCACGAATGGAGACGACCATGCCTGACCTTCGAACTGCCTGCGGCCAGCCACCAGCCCCGCCGCCAAGCCCTCCCGGACCACCGCACCCCAATCCATACCCGCCGCCGGGTGAGGGGCCGCCACCTATGCAGGAGCCGCCCCAGCCAGTGAGCTGACAGAGACCCGGTGAGAGCCGGGTTTCTTTTTTCAGAAAAATGTTCGTATAGCGAACTTTGTGCTTGCACTGAATAATGTTTGTGTGACACACATAATCCCGCACCGCACAAAGCGGCGAGGGAGAACCACAATGGCGAACCTGCCTGACAATTTCTCACAGAGTGCACGCGCCAACGCTGAGCCTCTGCTGAGCGACTTCGGATTTCCACTTGTCCGGACCATCAATTTCGAGAAGTGGATCGCGTTGTATCCGGGCCCATTCGGCACGGTCCGCAAGCTCCACGATACACCCCACTTTGCAGTGTTCGAAGAACAGACGGGTCTCGGAATTTACGAGAAGATGGCAGATGGCCAACTCCGCAGAGGCCAGATTGCACGTCATAGCAACAGCGACGAGCGCGCCCTGGAGTGGTGCAAAGATTGGGTCGCAAAATATGAGGCCGTGATGTGATGCCTGATATCACCGCCCATGATCTGTCCACGGCTGCGGCCTTACTGCTGAAGGTTCAGGAAATCGCATATCGGATCAGTGACGATCCGGGTGCGGCAGAAGAGCTGAGGCGACTTTCATTTCAATGCGGGGAAGTAGCGCGAACGCTGAAATATCCTCTGCATCAGATCAACCTACCCATCGCCGCCTGACCGGCAAGTAAATCATAGGAATTTCTGAAATGCGTGAAGCAGAAAACGCCCGAAGTGTGTCCAAAGCATCAGTTCCATATCTGGAAATGAAGCGCCGTCAGTTCCGCAAGGCCGCATGCGTGAGCCTGAATGCCGCGGGCCGGGCCGATATGGCGGGCGACCGGGCAGAGCATGACCTGCACTGGCAGCGTTATCTCGATGCCGCGAACATCGCACTCGATACCGACCGGCAGCTCAAGAGCCAGACCGTAGCGGGCCTGTCCCGGATCGTGGCGCGCGTCCTGCGCACGCCTCCTGTCATCGCAGGAAGGGCTTGAGACGATGAACGCACTCACGACGACTGACCAGAATTCGAATGTGCAGGTATGGCGCTCAAGCACAGATGCCGCCTCCATGTGCAAAGAAATCGTGGTCAAGCGCGCAATCAACCTGCAGGGGCGGCGATATGTTCCGGTTGAGGGATGGCAAGCAATCGCCATAGCCCATGGCTGCGTAGCATCCGCCGAAAATGTCCGTACCCTTGATGACGGGGTCAGTGCAGAAGGCATCATCCGTCGCATGTCAGACGGAAAAGAAATCGCCCGCGCCGAAGGTTTTGTGGGGAAAGATGAGCCGGTCTGGTTCGGTGGGAAAACGAATAACGGCAAGATTCTTCCAAAGCGCCCTGACTTCGCTATCCGCGCCATGGCTCAGACACGCGCTGTTTCCCGCGCCTGCCGTTCCGCGTTCGCGCATGTCATCGTTTTGATGGATGTCGGGCTGGAGACAACGCCATACGAAGAAATGGCTGGGGTCTTCGATGTAACGCCACAACGTCAGCAAAGCCCCGAACAGCCGCCGGTAGACCATTTGGGCGTCATCAAGGCATGGGCGGCTCATGCGCAGAGCACGGCCAACATTCTCGCCGTTGAAGAAAAGTGGAAAAGGCGCGTCGGCAAACTCAATGAACAAGGCACGCCAATCCCTAAGGATGTGCAGGAAGCCGCTGAAGACCTGATTGCAGACCGTTATGGCGTTCTGTTCGAACAAGAGCGCCAGCAGGTTGACGCCAATGCAGAAGTCCCGGCTGAGGAGATGCCGGCATGAGCATCCTGTTCTTTGATACAGAAACGAGTGGCTTCCCGAAGCCCGGACTTCCGACCGGTCATGAGGATCAGCCGCATTGCGTGCAGCTTGCGGCCATCCTGACAGACGATCAGGGGCAGGAAGAAGCGTGCGTGAACGTCATCATCCGCCCGGATGGCTGGACGGTGCCGGAAAGGGCCGCAGCCGTCCACGGCATCACGACGGAGAAGGCCGCGCGGTATGGCATCCGCGAGCAGGTGGCATCCGTCCTGTTCTACGACCTGACGAGCCGGGCTGATCTTCTGGTTGCACACAACATCCAGTTTGACCGGCAGATCGTGGCGACCATGTATGCCCGGGCCAAGCGTGCAGAGTGGAAGTTGCCGGAGGCGCAGTTCTGCACGATGGAAGCCGCTACGCCGCTGGTGAACCTGCCGCCGACGCCTCGCATGCGGGCGGCCGGGATCATTAAGCCCAAGGCGCCGAAGCTCGAAGAGTGCATTCAGCACTTTTACGGCGAGACGCTTGAGGGCGCGCATGACGCCCTGGTCGATGTCCGCGCCTGCGCTCGGATCTACTTTGAGATGAAGCGCATGGGAGAGGCGGCATGAAGTGGAAAACGCCTAAGGCGCCCAAGCCATGCAAGTTCCTGCCTGGAGAAGCATTGGTCCTGAGCGGAGATGCACTTTTGGAGATAGCCGAAAGCCACAAGTGGTTTTTCCACGGCGCACGCCTAATGCACTCGGCCGCTTTGAAGAACATGAGCCTGACTGTTGTCCGCGCAAGGATTGCCGATGGGTACATTCGACGCGCCGACCTGAATCCGGACTGGATTGTGTTTGAGCGAGAACGTTTCGCTCGTCTCGATAAGGCATCCAAAGCTGCAATTATTGGAGAGGTGGCATGACCCACCCCCGCGAGATCAACGAGGACCTGAGCGACGTGATTGCGCGCTCCCTCCTCATGGAGCGGATCGAGCGCGCGGCAGCCCTGCCGTGCCTCTCCGACCTCCGACACGACGACAACGAAATCCGCCGTGAGAGCGGCTTGCTGAATGCAGAGAAGTGGAGCGCGTGATGAGCACTGAAACGACGAACAATCCGACTGAAATTACCCTCCTGCGCATTCGCGAATGGGGCGCGTGTGGCGATGGCCGTGACTGGTTCCGTGAAAAGTTTCCGCAGGGTGGAGACTACGGCCTCGTGATGAATGCGCTGTATGACGACAGGCGCTTTGTTGATGCCCAATGGCTGGCGTCGAAGGTCTTTGCAGAAATCAAGGACACGGCCGCCATAGTGGGCAGCGAAGTGAGCGCAATCCAGTCCGCGACGAAGGGCAAAGATGAGAGTGGGAACTACGCCCGGATCGGCAGCAGTGGGGACGACGCCCGGATCGGCAGCAGTGGGGACGACGCCCGGATCGGCAGCAGTGGGAACTACGCCCGGATCGGCAGCAGTGGGAACTACGCCCGGATCGGCAGCAGTGGGGACGACGCCCGGATCGGCAGCAGTGGGAACTACGCCCGGATCGGCAGCAGTGGGAACTACGCCCGGATCGGCAGCAGTGGGTACGGTGCCCAGATCGAGTGCGAAGGCAAGAATGCGGTTGTCGCTTCGGCAGGATGGCACACTCAGGTCACCTTAGGTGAAAACGGCTGCGCCTCACTTGTCTGGCATGACGGCGAACGCTCACGCTTCACGCACCTCTATGTAGGCGAGGATGGCGTTGAAGCTGGGGTTGCGTACCGATTGGACGATGCCGGGAAGGTGGTGCCAGCGTGACCCACACCATACCCACCCTGATCGAGGCGCTGGCCCTCGTGATCCTGTTCCACCTGGCGGCCGGCTCGCGGCCAGGGAGTGTTTGAGATGATCTGGTTTCTCAAGAAAATCCGCCAGTTCTTCACCGAACCAGACGCGGGCCATGACGAAAACTTCGACGATTGGGCACAGAGGATTACGTGGTAATGACCCAGAAAGACCCGACCAATCGCCTTGGTCTGAACGATGGCCGTTGGCACGAAGTCCAGTCCCACCATGCCGGGCTGTCCGCGCCGGACTACGAGTTCGTGTGGAACGGCCATCGGCGGTTGATCCGTGACGTGGCAGCTAGCCGGGGTGCAGCAAAATGACGCAGGAACAGAAGGGCGCAGTTCGGGCGCGGGACGAGCAGATCTCCGATTTTTCTTCCGATCTTCTGGTGGAGAAGCAGTTGAAGAACTCTGTAGTCCTAAAAGACCGACTTCATGTCGAGCTTACTGAAGCCGAAGCCCGAGGCGCAGAGGAACAGCGCCGGAAGGATGCGGAGGATTGCGCTCCAAGATATCAGGTTTGGAACAATAATCCCGGCTTTTGGGATGACTGCCCTGAAGACGAAGAAGACTGGCGATGGGAACACGCAACAGAGGCAGATAGGCGCATCCTCTACACGCGCCCCGCCAACGTCGCCGCGCTGGAAGCACGGATTGCGGAGTTGGAAGGGGAGAATACTACCCTGAAAAGGCGCGTAATAAATGCCGCCGAAAACCTACTGAGCATCGAGACTCCTTGCATGAAAGGAGACAACTTCGCCGTAACGATATGCAGTCATTTTGAAGATTGCGAAGGGGAGCCCTGTGACAACGGATGGCATCCCAAAGCTACGGAAGCATACGAGGAAATAAAAACGGCTATCGCTCGGCATTTCCGCGCCGCCCTCACACGCGAGGGAGGGGTGTGATGCGCTTTCGTATTCGGATGTTTGGAAAGACAGTTGCTTCAGCAGAAGGCGCGTATTCGGAAAGCGAGATCTTCCGATATGTGGCACAGTACCGTGAAGATGGCGAAATCACGGTCCAGTATTGGACAGGAACGCATTGGAAGCGGTGGGCACTATTCTGTCAGTGGCCGATACCCGCAGGAGACCCGGCATGAGCGGGCGGACGGATACGAAACTGCCAGTGCTCGACCCATGCTCTGGTAGCCGGATGTTCTACTTCGACCGCGTAGATCCGCGTGTTTGCTTTGGGGACATCCGGAGCGAGACGCATGAACTGAAGGACCGTTCCAGTTCTGGAGGAAGCCGTAAGCTCATCATCGCGCCCGATCGGATCATGGATTTCCGCGCACTGCCGTTTGCTGCGGAACAGTTCCACCTCGTCGTATTCGACCCGCCGCATCTTACTACCAATGGTGTGAGTGGATGGCTGGCTAAGAAATACGGGAAGCTCGGGGCGGATTGGCGGGAAGACATCCGCAAAGGATTCCAGGAATGCTTTCGCGTTCTGAAACCATTCGGGACACTGATCTTCAAGTGGAACGAGCATGAAATCCCGGTGCGCGAGATACTGGCTCTGACGGATGCCTCCCCCATCTTCGGAAACCGGAGTGGGAAAACATCGAAAACGCACTGGATCGTTTTCCTGAAAGATGAAGCCATGGACGCGGAGGAACGGGGATGAGTGAGGCACTCGAAGAAACTCTGACCTTTCAGGATGTGCTGAACCGCCTCAAAGGCCGCGTCGGACGCACGAAGCTCCGTGAGCACCTGAACCGCGTGCGGGACTTTCATGGAGGCCCCACGCATCGTCGCTGGGGTCACCGCATCATCTTTTACCCGGCGGATTTCAAACGCCTGCTGCTGAGCTTGGAATGTCACTCAAACTCGTCAAACGTGCCAGATCGGAAACCTACTACGTTCGCGGAACCGTCAAAGGACAGAGCATTTACGAAAGCTCAGGAACTTCTGACCTCGAGCAAGCGGAAGAATACAGAGCGAAGCGCGAAGCCGAACTCTGGCAAGAAAGCATCTATGGCAAGCGGTCCGTTGTAACCTTTGCCCATGCGGTCTCTGCCTATGCTGAGGCAGAGCCGCGCTCCGAGGCAACCAAGGCCTATCTGCGTCGTCTGCTGGACCATTTCGGTACCACGCGCCTGGCAGACATCGACCAGATAGCGCTCGACCAAGCCTATCGGCATATTTTGCGTGATGGAGCCGAAGCCAGCCCTGCCACAAAGGTCAGGTCTGTTCTCACGCCTCTGCGCTCCGTTCTGGAATTTGCCGCTGTTCGGAGATGGTGCGAGCGGCCGGCGTTCGACAAACCGCGCATTCCGATAAGCCGGACGGTTTATCTCAGGCCCGAGCAGGTGACGAGCTTGATCGATAACGCGGCGCCACACCTGAAGCCGTTGCTGGTCTTTCTGTTCGGAACCGGTGCGCGCATGTCAGAGGCTCTCGAACTGGACTGGTCTTGCGTCGACCTAAGGGGAAGGCGGGCTGTTGTCTGGCAGAAGCAAGGGAACGAGCGGCATATCGATCTGCCGCCTCGCGTCTGTGCATCGCTGGCGTCTCTGCCCAATCGAGACGGCCGCGTGTTCCGTCCGGTCCGTGCCCGAAAGTCGAGAAACGGGAAGGGAAGGGAAATCGGTCAGGCGTATTCGGAAAATGGACGCACTAGCGGTGGTCAGATCAAATCCGGATGGTCGGTGGCTTGTCGCAAAGCGGGTCTGCCAGGGCACATGCGCGTCTGGATACCCATGGGGCAGGAGAAACCGAAGAGCGTATTCGTTCCGGACGTCACTCCGCATGATGCCCGTCACACCTGGGCAAGTTGGCAATACTGCCTGCACAAGGATCTGATGCGCCTCAAGGCTGACGGCGGATGGGGTAACATCACGACAGTCACCCGTTACGCCAAGGTGATGCCGGAGGCTTACCGGGCCGAGATATTGGAATGGCTGGGCCTAGAAAACTGAACGCGCGATCCCCGATTCGCAGGAGTGCGCAGATGCAGAGAAGGGTGCACGGATTTTGCACGGATTTGCTCGGTCACATCCGGCTTTATGCGGTACCAAGCGGCTCTAAGCGACCCACACTAATCAGCCCAATGGACTGAAAGGATCACTAGAAACTCTATATTTTCAAGGAGTTATCACCGGACCGAGTGGTGGGCGCAACAGGGATTGAACCTGTGACCCCTACCATGTCAAGGTAGTGCTCTACCGCTGAGCTATGCGCCCCCGGTCCGGTGAGGTGGCTTTTAGATGCGTCTGCAAAACCTTGCAACCCCCCTTGAGGCGGAATA
Organism: Gluconobacter albidus; assembly: GCF_002005485.1. NCBI lineage: Bacteria > Pseudomonadati > Pseudomonadota > Alphaproteobacteria > Acetobacterales > Acetobacteraceae > Gluconobacter > Gluconobacter albidus. Next base: position 1,219,421 of record NZ_CP014689.1, read on the forward strand.
TGAAAAATTATGAAAATTTCTTCGCCTCTAACATCTTTCAAGGTAGATTATCCCCGGAATACCGCCATTCCTGTCATTGTGTCTTCACCACATTCCGGGCGGTTTTATCCTTCTGATTTCCTCAGCAGTGCGTTCCTGTCTCTTTTCGAACTTCAGCGGATTGAAGATCGGTTCATGGACCAATTGCTGGAGGATGCTCCCGATTTCGGGGCGACCTTGTTGAGCGCAAATTTTTCCCGCGCTTGGTGTGACGTGAATCGGGACTGGCGCGAAGTCGATGGAGAAATGTTTGACCCTGTGCCTCCCGAAGACGAGGTTATTTCGAGCGCCAAGGTACAGGCTGGGTTTGGAGTTATCCCGCGCTGCATTTCGCAAGGACGTCCGATCTACAGGCACCCTCTGGAACTTTCCGAATTAAGGAAAAGAATTTCTACAGTATGGTTGCCTTATCATGAAGCTCTTGATGCTCTTCTAGAGGAAACAAGCCAGCGTTTTGGCTATGCTATCCTTCTCGACCTGCATTCAATGCCGAAATTACCATATGCACGTTCATGCGACGTCGTACTTGGAGATCTGCATGGCAAAAGTTGCGATCAAAACATAATTGATAAAATAGAAAATATAATAAAGAATAAATATCACTCGGTTCGCAGGAATATTCCTTATTCTGGTGGGTATATTACGCAGCATTACGGAAGGCCGGAAAGGAAAATTCATACTGTTCAGATAGAAATATGCCGGTCTCTTTATCTGAACAGCGCGACCCTTCAGCCAGGGGGCGGTTTCATGGAAACAAAGCAGAATATGCGGCATTTTCTTGCCGCCATATCGGACTGGCTTTTATAAATACTCGAGGACTGTCCTGTATTGACGCATCATTTTTCTTGGTGCGCGCAGGTTCGCTTCGCTATCGCCAAACTGCCGCTTCCAGGCTGTTTCCGTCGATGAAGCAAAGTGTGTCTTTCCACTAGAAACACTGAGCGCTCCCTGTACCGACAAGGCGGGTCGGTACAGGAAATTGTGGATTATCACCGGATCAAACTGGATGGAGATGAAGAAAAACAGCGCTGTGAGAGCGCTGTTTTTTTTGCCTCAGAACCCTCATGACATTGAGTAATGGAGACTTGTGATGGTCCAGAATTTTACGCCACTCTGGGAATCCGCAACAGATACGTCGGATATGATCGGTCTGGTCAAATCTCCTCAGATTGCCAGTGCGCTTGGTAATAAGGTCGATGCAGATGGCGGTCAGTCCATCCGACAATCAATCCAGTCCGGCGCGCTTGATGCGTCCAGTACGCTTGATGGTGTGACAGTTGCGGATGTGCTGGCGGCCAGCAGTCAGGCACAGGTTTCTTCAGTGGCGCAGTTCAGAGCGCTGCAGAGCGCTCCCGTCGCGGTTACACTCACATCGTGGGACGGGACGGCACAGACGCGGGGTGCGGCCGGCATTTTCCTGCAGGCACCTGACGGGTTGGTGGCAGACGGGGGCGTGGTCATTGCAACGGCCGGGGCCGGAACCTATCGCCGTGTTTTTCAGGGCGGTGTGGACCCGGCCTGGTATGGTGCGATCGGAGATGGCACCTCACACCCGGCTTCAACGCTCTTTACCACGTTGGCAGATCTGCAATCCGTTTTCCCCAAGGCCTATAGCCTGTCGCAGGAAATGGACTGGCTGGCCGTGCAGGCTGCTTCGCTTTCAGGGTATGGGGTTTCCAGCCCAAAGCGGGCCTATATGATGTGCAACGACGCGGTTGCGTCCGATGACAATCCGCTCGTCTGGATCCCGGGCATTACATTCGGGTCATTTGGCGGGTCGACCTTCGATTTCACCACGCTGAAAACTGCCGCGGATACACAGGATTTCGTGACGAACGGCACGTTCACCGATAGCAGCGGGGCAGGTTGGTCGAACGCCACGGTCTATCCGGCAATGCAGATCACGGATGCAACCTTTACGACGGGTGCCGCCATATTTACGGATCCTGCCGCTCACGGAGCATGGACGGGAACAGTCTCGGGTGGTGTCATGACCGTGACCGGGTTTTCCGGCAATCCCGCACTGGCCGTAGGGTCTGTCGTTTATGACGTTAATGACTCACTCGCTTCGGGGACGACCATTACGAAGCTTCTGACAGGCACGGGGGGCGATGGCACTTACCAGATATCCGATAGCACGGCGTCCATCGCCACTGCGGTCTCCATGTCGAATTCGACCGGTCATTATGGACAGTTCGGTCAGAAGCTCACCTTGCCAGCCGGAAACTACATGCTGGACGTCCAGTATGAGGTCACGCTTGGCGCATCGTATGCGAACGGAAACGGACAGCCGGGAAATGTCGGGGTTTCGTTCAGTGCAAATAGTCCGGGTTCTGGAGCAAATCCCTGGAACAATAGTATTTCCAAGGATACCGGGTGGCCTGATCCTGCCGTGGAAGGTGAGATTTCGTTTGCCTTCAATGTCGCGGAAGCTGGTAGCGCCTGGCTGACGATTTCGGTCTCGGGGTATATCAACGTCCGGGTCAAGAGCGTCTCCGTGAAGGCCCTGCGCTGGAACTGCGCGGTTCTTTCCACCCGCGATGGTGCACTGGAACACTATCCGAACAATGTTCTGATTGAAGACGCGACCATTCTTGGACCAACGGGTGACGTTGGGCTGACAGGCGTGTTTTACAATTCATTCCAGAATACGGATGGTACGATCCACAATTTCAAGGATTTGTCCATCCAGGGGTTCGGGGTCGGAATTGACTGGCGTAATGGGGCTTATCTTGCAGAGTACTGGAACTGCTCCGTAACTTCCTCTGCGCTGTACGCGCTCCAATTCCTCGCAGGCAGTGTCAACGCGGGTGAGAATTTCCGTTGGTATGGTGGCAGTCTGGGCAATGCGGCTGGGATTGTGTTCAATCCAGGCGGAGCTGAAATGACGTTTTATGGAACGTCTCTGGATTATTCGGACCAGATTTTCATCCAGAACACCGGCCGCATCGAGATGCATGGGGTGCATTGCGAAATGTGGGGACCGCAGGCCGAGAACAAGCCGCTGTTTCATTGTACCGGAAGCGGATATCTGGGGTGGTTCGGCGGGATGATCCTGCTGGCGGGAAATTCAGCGACCTATAAGACGCCACCGGTCTGGATGGAGCAGAACCTCTCACAGATCTGTTTTTACGGGACACAGCTTTACAATCTGACAAGTGCGGATGGTCGGGCGGGTTACGGTTCCGGGTCGATCAAGACCTTCAACATGCTGAATACCGGCAATCCCAATGTCGGGACGTTCATCAACGGTACGTCCGATCGGCTGGGACTGGCAGGGAAGTTTATCCCGCAGTCCAAGTCCGTATTGTGTCGGGACGGAATTGGACTGGCGGGCGGTCTGTATTCCGATAACTCCGCTGCGGCCTCGCAGTGGGTGTCGGACGGTGCATCGGTTGCCATGACCACGGCCTATACCGTCAACGGCAATCCTGCTGCGCTTGCGGTCACGACCCAGGGTGGCGGCCGGAACGACCGTGTCGTGCTCTGTATCCCGATCGACCGTTATCAGTCCGGCTTTTTCAATATCCAGTGCCTGTTTCCCTACGACCTGACACAAAGTGGCAAGGTTGTATCGACGAATTCGCAGTCGGCAGCTTACTCGGATGATGTCTTTCCGCTCTATGCGCGGGCGTTTTACGTGTCGATCGTGGGCTATGACGCCTTCGGGAGACCGAATTTCGGGGCACGGGATCTGTTCGCGGGGGAAGCGGATTTCAGGATTCCAAAACAGGGCTGCACCCAGTGGATGGAGGCCGGTTTCGCGTGTGCGTATCTCGGACTGCCATCGGCGGGGACAGGAGAGGATGACATTACACTCGTCGGGGCGGGCGGGGCACCATCTTTTGCGACGCATATCGCGATTGTTCTCGATAGCGAAAGTCTGCCTGCCACCACCTATTATATCGGTGAATTTGGCGGCTCCGTCTTCTGACGGCACCGTCGTGAGTGTCTGATACAGGGATCGCCTGACACGCCACAAACAGGATGTCCGGCGATCCCTGAGCAGTCCTCAGGGGGAGAAAACTGCACTCTGGAAATCGAGATTGGCGATATCAGTTAACAATCTGGGTCCCGTTGGCTGCCAGTTCAGGCGCATTTTTGTCTTCTCGCTGGAGGCCGTCATGTCTTTGGAGATGAACCCGTTCAGCCATCCAAAATGTGTGGACGCCTCCTGTGCAGACAAAGCCACAACCGGCAAACCGAGGCGATGTCCGATTGCTTCCGCGATGGATCGGATAGAAACGCCTTCTTCATCTGTTGCGTGATAGCGTGCACCGGGATGCTGTCTTTCCAGCGCGAGGCGGAACACGCGCACCGTATCGGAGACATGGGCGGCGGACCAGCGGTTTGAGCTCCCTTCGACATAGGATGACCGACCGGTCCGGCGGGCAAGGTCGATCATGAAGGTTACAAGACCCTGCCGCTGGGTGTCGTGGATCTGGGAAAGGCGCACCAGAGAGACATTGGCCCCTCGCTCCATCAGGGCTTCGGCGGTAATTTCGGACGTGACACGCGGGTTGGTGTGTCCGGTATTGAATGTATCTTCATCAGCCAGCTGACCAGAAATCGGTTCACCGAACAGGGTTGTGGAGGTGATGACGAAGGGGCGATCAGAGCCTTCCAGTGCGGCTCCCATGGTTTCGATGGCCCGTTGATCTTTCTGACAGTTGGCAAGATAGTTTGAAAAATTGTGGTCAAAGGCCGTATGGATGACCCCATCGCAGCTTTCGGCGCCCACGCGCAGGCTGTTGAGATCTTCAAGATCGCCCCGATGGGCTTTAGCGCCCGCAGCAGCGAGATGTTGTGCTCCTGCGTCCGAACGTGTCAGTCCCACAACCTCATGGCCGGCACCAATCAATTCACGGACGAGTCTGGATCCGATAAAGCCGTTGGCCCCTGTGAGAAAAATTTTCATCAGCTAATTTCCGTTGTTGTCTGCCGGGTACCGTGATCCTAATTTTTATCCTGTTACAGTAGTGACGTTATCGTAGTATAAGAATTAACGAGATGACCGTGATCGTTCCCACTTCACTTGGCGCCTATCTGAAGGACAGGCGAACCCGCCTTGATCCCGCTGCGTTTGGTTTCTCCGGGAAGCGGCGTCGCACACCCGGACTGCGTCGGGAAGAAGTCGCGCAACGCGCCAATATCAGCCCGACTTGGTATACTTGGCTGGAGCAGGGAAGAGGGGGCGCGCCCTCGACAGATGTGCTTGATCGTATCGCCAGGGGGCTGTTGCTGACGGAACCGGAACGCGAGCATCTGTTCATGCTTGCGCGCGGTCATGCTCCGGAAGTCCGCTATCGCGTTCCTGATGGAATTACTCCGCGTCTGCAACGTATCCTTGATGCTCTTCAGGACAGTCCCGCAATCGTCAAGACGCCGTTATGGGATGTCGTGGCCTGGAACAGGGCGGCTGCAGCCGTGCTGACTGATTACAGCAGACTGCCACCGGACCAGCGCAATATTCTGCGGATTGTCTTCTGCACGCCTCGGGTGCGTGAGATGCAGATGAACTGGCCTAGCTTGGCACGATCCGTTGTCGCGGCCTTTCGTGCCGATGCCATACGGGCCGGGGCGTCTTCCGAGGTCGATGAGCTTGTGAAAGAGCTGAGTGCGCGTAGTCCGGAATTTGCTGCACTATGGCAGGATAACGATGTGCAGAGTCACGGAGAAGGAACGAAGTGCCTTCTTCATCCGGATGTCGGACTGATTGAACTGGAATACTCTGGCTTTGCCGTGGATGGACGTCCTGATCTTGGTCTGATCATCTACAATCCGGCCACCCACGCGGACCTGCACCGTATTCGTACGCTGATTGCAAACAGTCAGGCTGACTTTCTCCCATGATGGAGGTCTATTCCGACAGATTGCGCCACAGGTCGACGTTGCCGTCTTTTGCGTAGCGATCAATCGTTGCCAGCTCTGCTGAAGTGAAGTCCAGATTTTTCAAGGAATCCAGAGACTCATCCAGTTGCTGGACATTCTTTGCGCCGATGAGCGCCGACGTCACACGTTCGTCGCGAAGAACCCAGGCGATTGCCATCTGGGCCAGACTCTGCCCCCGTTTGTGTGCAATTTCGTTCAACGCCCGCACATGAGTCAGATTTTCCTCTGTCAGCATTTCTTGCGAAAAGGAAGATCCTGCCGAGGCTCTTGAGCCTTCCGGAACGCCCTGGAGGTATTTTTCTGTCAACAGACCCTGCGCCAGAGGCGAAAAGGCAATACAGCCAACGCCCAGCTCTTCCAGCGTTTTCAGAAGTCTGACTTCTATCCAGCGGTTCAGAAGTGAGTACGAGGGCTGATGGATCAGGAGCGGCACGCCCTCGCGCTGGAGAATTTCCGCGGCCTGCTGCGTTCTCTCGGGGCCATAGGACGAGATCCCGATGTATAGCGCTTTGCCCTGACGGTGCATCTGCACAAGCGCGCCGATTGTTTCTTCCAAGGGAACATCGGGCGTCGGCCGATGCGAATAAAAGATGTCAACATAGTCGAGCCCCATCCGTCTGAGGCTCTGATCCAGAGAGGCCAGCAGATATTTACGTGAGCCTCCACTGCCATAGGGACCGGGCCACATGTCCCAGCCGGCTTTGGACGAAATGATCATTTCATCGCGGTAAGGTCTGAAATCGCGTCGGAGGATTTCGCCGAAGTTTTCTTCGGCTGACCCGTAAGGTGGGCCGTAATTATTGGCCAGATCGAAATGCGTAACGCCCCGGTCGAACGCCCTGCGGATGGTTGCGCGCCCCGTTTCGAACACGTCAACGCCTCCGAAATTATGCCATAATCCCAAAGAGATAAGAGGAAGTTTCAGGCCCGAACGACCTGAACGGCGAAATGCAGCGCCATCATAGCGCGAAGGTGAAGGAAGCCATTCCATGGTGTGATGTCCTTTTCGATCGTGGAAGCAGGCTGGGTGGACATTACGTCCAGGAGGGAATGATGGCTCCGTGATAGGCTTCAAGCAGCTTGGCGCGAATATTGGGTTTCTGAAAGGCGCTTACCAGCGGCTGAACCCAGGCGGCATGTGCATCGGGTTCGTTTACGGCGATGAAATTGATGTACGGATTGTTGTCCATGCTCTCACGCGCAAGACGTTCCGATTTGAGATCAATTCCGGCTTTGTAGGCCCATTCCGTAATCACTACTCCAGCATCCAGATCCGGCAGGGAACGTGCCAGTACAGGGTCATCCAGTTCCCTGATCGTCAGATTTTTCGGGTTTTCGGAAATATCGAGCGCTGTTGGCATTTCGCCTGCTTCAGATGAGATCTTCAGCAGTCCGAGAGATTGCAGAAGCTTGAGCGCACGGCCTTCGTTCGTCGGATCAGCGGGAACGCCGATCGTAGCGCCATCTGGAATTGTGGAAAGTGTCTTCCATTTTTTCGAATAAAAGCCAATCGGTGCGAAATAAGTATTTCCAACCGGCACGATATGGGATCCAAGCGCAGCATTCTGAGCCTGAAGATAGGGGCCGTGCTGAAATGCATTGGCCTCCAGATCTCCTGCTGCAAGGGCCGCGTTGATTGGATTGCCTTCAGAAAAGGTAATGATTTCAATGGTCAATCCTGTTGCGCGGGCGTTTTCCTGCACAATGCGCCAGATATCCTCGTCTTCTCCGGACAGGATTCCGACCCGAACAGGCTTCGGTTGAGCTTTCGCGGATGCTCCCATCAGGGACGTGGCGGCAACCAGCGTGAGCAGTCGACGGCGGCCCAGAAGACCCTCCGAGGCGGACTGCGGCCGCGTTTTCAGGCGATTATGCATGATGCAGGGCTTTCGATGAAGCAGCAGACAAAAGATCGCTATGATGCCGTGCCGCGACATCGGGATGAGAGCGCAGCCGCCCTTTGAGCGTGTTCTGTCCGATCTGAGAGAAAAGAGGGTTTTCGGGATCCTGGGTAATACCGGTGCTGAAATTGACCAAGGCGTCCGGCAGGGGGAGGATCGGCATCGTGGCATCGAGTTGGGCACCGAGGAAGAAGGCCGCAGAAAGCCTGTCTCGCCCTGAGTGCGGGCTGACGACACGATGGATTGCCGCCTTGAAATATCCGCTCGTGGCAACTTCCAGCAATTCGCCGATGTTGACGATGAACGTTCCCGGCTGGGGTGGCGCCTGAAGCCATTCACCGTTCGCCAGCTCTACCTCCAGGCCGCCTTCATTGTCCTGCAGGATCAGGGAGAGCAGGTCGCTGTCTTTGTGGGCGCCCACGCCCTGTCTTTCTCCATCGCCAAAATGGCCAGGGTAATGAATAAGCTTCAAAAGCTGATAAGGCGTATTGCTGACGACGGAGTGAAAGGCGTTCGCTGCTTGACCCAGAGACAGCGCAAGCGCTTCAAGCAGGCGTCGTAAGACCTCCAGAACCTGATCCTGCCATGACAGAACGGCCGCTCTGAATTGTGGAAGTGTCTTTGGCCACTGGTTCGGACCCTGAAGGCGGAGATAAGCCGGCTTGTCCTTCAGATCTGTGACGATGGCTCTTTCGGGCCCGATATCGAGTTGCTCGCGCCAGTCCGCTTTGCCGCGTGTGATTTCTCGACCTGCATGATTATACCCTCTGAAATGTGGGGAATTAACCATGGAAATCTGTTCTTTCTGCTCCATAGATAGAGAGAAGAACCTGTTCGCCTGCACCATGAGATCGGCATTCAGGTCAGCCGAAACTCCATGCCCTTTCAGGTAGAAGAAGCCATATTCATGGGCAGCATTCCGCAGAGAGGCAAGGAAAGTGTCGTCAGGAGCTTGCCGGTCCTGCCACAGGGACAGGTCGATCGTCGGTAGAGAAAGAGTGTTCTGCGTCATACACGTAACCGCTTTCGGCTCTGAATTTTTGCCTCTGAGCCCCGCTTACAAGCAGGAGGCAGAAGCATTTGTCTTCATATACCCCTCCATAAAACGCGATATATATTAAATCCACATCAATATGTTGCTTGACTCGAAAAACACTATGAAACAATCAATAAAAGAAAAATCTCCTTGAAAGAACTTTTATGCGTAGTGGTTATATCCTGGCGCCACTTCTTGTTGGCCTTTCGTTTTCTACGGCCGTCGCGGCCGAGACCACATCGGGTCAGGATAGCTCTGGCGAGAAAAATCCCTCCGGGAACAAGACTGTTGTCAAAAAATCCGTGCCTGTCGTCAGGGCGGAACAGTCTGTCGCTGACGAACCGGAACAGGTCATTGTGACCGGAACGCGTGATCCATCCCAGACGGCAGCACGAAGCATCAGTCCCATCACCATCATCGGGGGCAACCAGCTTCGTTCAACAGGAATGACCGACATCCGGGAGGCGTTGGTCCAGCTTTCTCCTTCCATCAGCCGTGAGGTTAACGGGTCGGATCAGGGATCGGTCATAGATGCGCTGAGCCTGCGGGGATTGAATGCCGATCAGACCCTGGTGCTGGTGAATGGCAAAAGACGGCATACGACGGCCGCAATTGCGGTGGATGCTTCATCGCAGCAGGGAACCACTCCAGTTGATCTGGATATGATACCGATTTCTGCAGTCGATCATATCGAGATCCTGCAGGATGGAGCGGCTGCGCAGTACGGATCGGATGCGATTGCAGGCGTAATCAACGTCATTCTGAAATCCAACAATCACGGACTTCATCTTCAGGCTGTAAATGGTGGTTACGCTGCGGGAGATGGCTTCACGACCGGTGAGAACCTGAACGCAGGATTCAAGCTGGGTCATCGTGGGTTTCTGAACCTCAGTGCCGAATTCAAACATCAGGACCGCACACAGAGAACCGGTATTGACCCCCGGACCGGCAGAAACAATGATCTGGCCACGGGCCAGCCTCAGGTTACGCGTGAGTCCATCGAGACGAATTTTGGCTATCATTTAACGGATGCGATAGAGCTTTACGGTTTTGGGACATTCACGCACCGTGATGCCGAACGTTGGGCATTTTTAAGGGCTCCAAGCACGACAGCGGCGGACGGACTATCCGGGATGTATCCGAACGGCTTTGAACCTGTTGAGACGATGCCTGAGAATGATTATGGCTTTACTCTCGGGTTCCGGGGAAAACGGCTTTACGGCTTTGACTGGGATCTGAGCTCCACGATTGGTGGAGACCATGACACGCTGGGGGACTACAACTCCGCCAACGCGGATGCCTATAAGGAAACAGGCTATTCTCCTTCACGGTTTTATCTCGGGAATTATTCCAACCAGCAGTGGACGAACAATCTTGATATTCGACGGGGCGTAGATCTTCCGTTTCTTTATAGTCCTTTGAATATCGCGTTTGGTGGCGAATATCGCCGTGACACCTATTCCATTGGTTCGGGAGAACCGTTGTCATATTACCTGAGTGGTGCGCAGGGATACCAAGGTGAAACGCCTCAGGATGCTGTTAACGCAGCCAGACACGTTGCAGCAGCCTATGTCGATTTCTCGACACAGATCGTCAAGCGCTGGCGTGTAGATCTTGCGGGAAGGTTTGAGCATTATGACGACGTCGGAAATGCCCGGACAGGCAAGATCTCCACGCGATATGATATCAACCGCTTCATTGGATTTCGAGGTACCGCCAGCACCGGCTTTCGTGCGCCGACCCTTGCTGAACAGAATTTTGCGGCCTTCATCTCCAGTCCGAACTACGCAACCGGGCAGATTGCGGCCAACTCGCCCGCCGCGCGCGCTCTGGGCTCACCCGGCCTCAGACCAGAGACGTCCACCAACTTCAGTGCAGGCATGATCCTGAATCCGTTGCCGCGGCTTCATATCAATGTTGATGGGTATACAATCTATATCAAGCACCGGATTGTCGACGGCGGTTATGCTTCAGGGGCCCGTGCTGTAGAAGCTTATGCAGCAGCAGGCGTGGATACATCCGGTTTCTCGGGCGATGAATCTGCTGTCAGTACAAACTACTTTACGAATGGTGCCAGTACCCGGACAACCGGCCTCGATATCACGGCGCGTTATTCTTCAGATTTTGGGCGCTATGGGAAAGTAGACTGGGATGCAGCCGTCAATTTCAACCATACCAATGTGAAAAATATTGCACGGACAGGGGAAGGGGCCCCTGTTCTGAATGCCCAGCAGATTAGTTTGATGTCTACGGAGAACCCGTCCAATAAGCTGATTTTCGGAGGGATCTGGCATCAGGGAAAATGGACGGTCGCCGTTCATGAAATACGTTACGGTCATACGACGTCCAACCTGACATTCGTCTCGGGAAGCCATGCTTTTTCGACAACGGATTTTTACCATCAGATCAATCGCCCGCGTTTTGTGACCAATCTTGAAGTCGGCTATCAGGTTCTTCCACTACTTCATCTGGCGCTGGGCGGTAATAACGTTGGGAACGCCCATCCCAGTCGCGTACCTTCCTTCACGGCCGATTATAACAACAATCTCTACGATACCCTCAGTCAACAGCTCTCCGAAGAAGGTGGTTTTTATTACCTTCGGGCTGATCTGGCTCTTTGAATATTATGATCATGCAGCATACCAGTCTGGCTGAAACAAACGAGACGTTGAAGATTGAAGGGCTGTCAAAGGCTTTTGATGACCGCTATGCGCTGGAAAATATCAGCTTTTCTGTTTGTCGCGGCGAAATTGTCGGGCTCATTGGGCGCTCGGGTGCCGGGAAAACCACGCTGCTTCGGTGTCTCAATGGCGCAGAAAGTGTGGATTCAGGTCGTGTTCTCGTTGAAGGTCGCAACCTCAGCACTCTGAAGGAGCGGGAACTCCTTGTTCTTCGACAACGGATCGGGCTTGTTTTTCAGAGCTTCAATCTTCTTCAGTCCCGAACGGTAAGCGGAAATATTTCCCTTGCTCTGGAGATTTTGGGCGTTCCCAGAAAAGAGCGTCACCATCGCATTCAGCAACTGATCCACCTGGTCGGCTTGGAAGGGCACGAGGCAAAGTACCCCTCGCAGCTTTCCGGAGGGCAGAAGCAGAGAGTTGGGATAGCAAGAGCACTTGCAGGTCATCCCGCTATTTTGTTGTGTGACGAAGCGACGTCAGCGCTGGACCCTGAAGCGACGACTTCGATTCTCACGCTTCTTGAAACAATAAACACAGAGCTTGGCGTCACGATTGTTCTTATTACACATGAAATGGATGTTATCCGCCGGCTGGCTCATCGGGTTCTTGTGCTTGATCAGGGGCGTATCGTTGAAGATATTTCAGGAGAGGCTCTGAGCAGGGGCGAAGCTGAACATTCTTTAACGCAGTCCTTCATCAGCCGCTTGTCGAATAATGCAGAGGATATGGAGGTCGCGGGATATGCATCGTCAGGTTTTTGATCTGTTTTTGAGGGCTACACTGGCGACGCTCGAAATGGTTTTTGCGTCCGCAGCAATTGCCGTCTTTTTCGGATTGCCTCTCGCTATTCTCCTCACCGTCACGAGGCCTGGGGGGCTCTGGCCAGTTCGTCCCATCGGTCGGCTTCTTGGGATTGCTGTTGATCTGACAAGGGCGGTGCCGTTCATTATTCTTCTTGTCGTCCTAATCCCTTTTACGCGTTTCGTAATGGGGACGGCTCTGGGCACTGCTGCGGCCATCGTTCCTCTTTCCGTCACCGCGATCCCATATTTTGCGCGGATTGCGGAAGTTTCGCTGAAAGAGGTGTCTCCGGAGCTGATTGACGCGGTTCGTGCTATGGGCGCAACCCGGGCAAAAGTCGTGCGCTCGGTTCTTGTTCCGGAGGCTTTGCCAGGGCTGGTGTCCGGACTGACAGTCACGCTGGTAACTCTGATCGGAGCATCTGCCATGGCGGGCGTTGTCGGTGCAGGCGGCTTGGGAGATCTTGCCATCCGCTATGGATATCAAAGATTTAATACTGCCATGATGTTGTGGGTGGTGAGTATTCTTGTTGTGCTGACAATTCTTGTTCAGCTCGGCGGGAACTGGATTTCGGCCCGGTTGAGAAAAAATTTTATATAGTCCCTCTCGATTATGGATCGGCGCGTTCAAGCGGAGACTGGAGAACGCCAAGAAGGCGGTTGATAAGACGTCTTCCGGGAGCATTTCTCTGGGAAAAAAAACCGAGTTTTCTGCAAGGGGCGGGGTCAGGCAGGAAGACCTTCTTCAGATGGAACCCTTCCGGCCAGGGAAGAGCCCAGTCCGGGATCAGTGAGACGCCGGTTCCCTGATTGACGAGCGTCGTAATCGCATCAAGTGCATCCAGTTCTAGGCGTTCGTGCGGCCAGATACCGGTACGTCTCAGATAGTCATCTGCCAGACGCCCGCCCCACTGATTGCGATCGTAGCGAATGAAGGGGTAGGTCCGCAGGATTTCGTGAGGATCGGTTTGCGTAACATGCCCGGGAACAAGAACGATGAGAGGCTCGGAGCGCAGTGTTTCCCACACATGGCTGGCTGGAATGTCGAACGGGGGTTCGACGATAAACGCGGCGTCCAGCGTCCCATCGAGAACGGCGTTGTAGAGCGCGGAGGATGAGCCGGGCATGATGTGAAGTTCGATTTCAGGGAAACATTCGAAAAAACGTTTCAGATAGGGGGGAAGCAGACCATTTGCCGCGCTCGAAATCGCTCCCAGCCTCAGTTTTCCAACCGGTGTGTCGCTTGTGGCGATGGTGCAAAGTTCACGGACAGACGTGATGATCCGGCGACTCTGTTCGAGAATGGCGAGCCCGTGTTCGGTGGGACGGACATTCCGGCCGTCCCGTTGTACCAGAGAACAGCCGATTTCCTCTTCCAGTGTCCGGAGGCGCTGCGCCACGGTTGCGGGGGTCAGATGCTGCTGACGGGCGGCAGCGGCAATGGAGCCCTGTTCGATCACGATGAGCAGGCTCTCAAGGAAACGTGTGTCCATGAATGGTTTTTCCGAAAATGGTGGAATGGGAGCTTTCAGGCCCTTTGGGTGGCGAGAAATGGCTCCAGGGTCTTGATGAGATGGGTGTGCGGAGACGAATGCAGCCAGTGCAGGCCGATATGACGTTGAGGGGGCGTGGTGGAGACGGGGATTTTTCGCACTGCCAGTCCTTCCGGCCATGGCGGCAGCCAGTCCGGAAGCAGGGAAATGCCAATGCCCTGACTGACCATCAGGGCAATCGCTTCAAGAGAGTCCAGTTCAAGCTGTTCTTTGGGAAAAATCCTGTTGTCCTTGAGGAACGTATCCGCGACACGGCCGCCCCACTGATTGCGGTCGTAGCGAAGGAAGACATTGTCCTTGAGGATCTGCAGCGGGTCTGTCTGCGTGCAGCTTTCGGGAACCAGAACGATCAGCGGCTCTGACAGGAGCCTTTTCCAGCCGCAGGTCTTGGGAATGGCGAAAGGGGGCTCCACGATGATCGCGCAGTCCAGTTGTCCTTCCAGAACCTCATGATACAGCTTGATGGACTGTCCGGGAGTGACGTGCAGGTCGATCTGTGGGTATTCGGCGAAGAAATCTTTCAGCATGAAGGGAAGCATGCCGGTCAGTGCCGTGGAAATGGCGCCGATTTTCAGTTCACCGGCAAATTCCTCCTGAAAAGCCAGTGATCTCAGCTCTTCGACGCCCCTGATGAGCTGTCGGCTTTTCTCGATGATCGCCAGCCCGGCAGCAGTGGGTGTTACGGTCCTGCCGGCACGGATCAGCAATGGCTGCCGGATCTGGTCTTCAAGAGCCTTGATGCGTTGGGAAACGGCCGCAGGCGTGAGGGAGAGCTGACGCGCTGCATCGGCAATGGAGCCTCGTTCCACGATGGCGATGAAGCTTTCCAGAAAGCGTGTATCCAAGATGCGCTGTCTCTCGTTTCTGATGCGGAGGCGATGTACCCAGACATCATGATATGGCAATCACCGGAAATTCAGAACAGACGTTTCAGCAGTTCCCCTGAGGGGGCAAGGTGCTCTCGGGTATCGGGCAGATATACGGTGTGCGCAGCAGACGTTGTGTGTGATCGTCCTGCGCGGCTTTCAGGAGTTCGGGAGACTGGAAAAGGCGAATGGCGGTCATGGCCATTGCTTTTGCAACATGAACCATCCCTTTATGCGCCACATCTGAGGTCCCCTGTGCCGTCATCTGCCATGAATGGAGAGGGGTGCCGATGGCGCAGGTCGCTCCGAGAGCCTGAACTGTCGGCACGGTCCAGCTGACATCCCCGACATCGGTAGAGCCGAGGGAAAACCGGCTTCCCACAGGCAGGATAAAGTCAGCCAAAGGCGCATCGCATGTATGCCGTCCTACCTGACGAAGAGCCGAAGCGATGTCTTCTGCCGAGAGGGTCTCCTGTATCTTTTCAGCGAAAGCCCGATCTTCCGCATCGAATGGAGGTGGCCCGAGCTGCTCGAAGCTCGCCTGCATCACTTCTTCAAGGGGCGGGCAGGGCAGCAGGTTTGCAACCCCTGAGGTTATGACGCTCTGAACCTGCGTCCCGCTCATCAGGGCTGCTCCCTGTGCAACCTGCTTCACACGTTCTGCCAGCGTCAGCATCTTCGAAAGGTCTTCCGCACGTACCGAATAACGAACCGTCGTTTCTGCCTGCACCACATTGGGAGCCATGCCCCCCGCATTGATGTAGGCATAATGGATGCGGGAGGTGGGAAGCATATGCTCACGCAGATAATTGACCCCGACGCTCATCAGTTCGACTGCATCCAGAGCTGACCGTCCAAGATGGGGCGCCGCAGCCGCATGGGCCGCCCGACCGGTGAATGTGAAGTCCATTCGTACATTTGCCAGAGAGGACGGCGGAAGCACCCCGCAGAACGGAGAGGGGTGCCAGGAAATGGCGGCATCTACGCCCTGAAATGCTCCGCCCCGGACCATAAAGCCCTTTCCCGCTCCGCCTTCCTCTGCGGGGCATCCGTAATACCGGACCCGTCCGGGAAGCTGCATGGCCGCAAGCCAGTCCCGGACGGCCAGGGCCGCGAGAAGAGACGCAGCTCCGAGCAGGTTATGCCCGCATCCATGGCCGTTTAGCGTGCTTGGAGTATGCACGAAGCTACCTGCCGCCGCTGCAAGGCCGGGCAGGGCATCATATTCCCCCAGAAAAGCAATGACCGGGCCGCTCTCCCCGCTTTCTCCCATCAAGGCTGTCGAAATTCCCGCAATATCAGGTGTTATGGCAAAACCGTGAGCCAACAGCATTCTGCGGTGCAGCGCGCAGGATTGCACTTCGTCGTAACAGAGCTCCGGAACAGCCCACACGCTATCGCTCAGGGCGATGGCCTCGTCCGCCAGTGCATCCACATGATCCTGCTCATTCCCGGTGTTTCGTATCGACATGGTGATGTTCCTGATCTTTGGACATGGATCGTTTGAGTGGGGACTCGGAATATTGCGAAGAACGATCATCCTCTGGGAAAACCAGCATATTTCCCACATGGATAATCTGCAATAAAATGTTTTTCTCATCTTTCAGGGTGATAAAATTGCTTCATTCCCCGAGGATATCCAAGATATTTTGCTGATATATCCTCCGATAAGATAGTTTTAATATCTTTTGAACCAAACAGGACCCTCTATGCCCTGAACGCTGAATATGTTCTGAATATGAAACATAAAGAGCGCCGGTCTGCGGGATGATCGGTTTATGAGCAGGAGTTCAGAATGATGATGGTTCGGGCTGAACGGCAGGGTTCTGTTATGAGAAACGCATTCCGCAGCGTCCTGATGCTGTCCGTCTGTACGGGGTGTCTTTCCATGACGGGGGCATCTGCCGCCACTTCAAAAAACGACAAACTCCGTCGGGTTGCTCCCTCCAGGCATACGGATGCGCACGTCCCCCCCGCACACCATGCGGTTGCCAGGCAGGATCATCCTGAAGTCATCAGCGTGACGACGACGCGCCGGGCGTTTGGTTTTGGTACGGATCAGCACAGGGCGGGTAACACCACCAATCTGACGGCCGAGGACCTCGTGACGCACCACGTCACGACTGTCGAGGATATCCAGAATCTGGTGCCTAACCTGACAATTCAGACTGAAGGCGGCTCGAACGTTCCGGATTATTACCTGCGCGGTATCGGCATGCAGGACTATACCCAGAACAACATGTCTTCGGTCATGACCTATTTCGACGATGTGCCGTATACCATCACGGCGATGAGTTCCGGTCAGATGTTTGATGTGGCCTCCGTAGGGGTCGAGCCCGGTCCTGTGGGTTTTGAGCACGGACTTGCCGACACGGGTGGGGAAGTGCGGATTACGACCAACGATCCGACCAAGACCCTTCACTACGGTGCATCGGAAGACATCGCGAGTTACGCACGAAGCAAGACGAATTTCTATGTGTCCGCACCGATCACGGACCGGCTTCAGTTCCGGCTTGCCGGTCAGATGCTACAGGGGGGCGCCTTTCGCTATAATCGGGTGAATGGTGAGTCGATCGGACGGGCGAACGAAGGTGCGCTTCGTGGAAAACTGGCCTGGCAACCTGATGACAAGACGAACATCAAACTGACCGCCAACTGGTCACAGGATTCCTCGGAAGCGCAGGCAGGGTTCATTCTGTCCGACAGCAACAATATCCTTCCGCGCGATCAGGATATCTATGCGACCGGCTGGAGCCTTAACCCGCAATACGCCAAGATTCTGGGGATCTCTCCAGACAGCAAGCCGTCCTATAACGACATGCAGTGGAACATCAATCTCAATGCCGACCGGGACCTCGGATGGGCCCATCTGGCAACGATTTCTTCATTCCAGCAACAGCAGCGCCATGAGTATATTGATCGTGACGCCGAAGCCTATCGCTCGGGAGACAGTTATCTGACAGGGAGCATGAATGTGTTCTCTCAGGAAATACGTCTCTCAGGACTGGCGCTTCACAACCGTCTCGAATGGGTGGCCGGCATGTATTACAACCGTGTACGGGCCTCGGGCGAAAACTGGTTTGATTATACGGATCGCCCCGGAAAATATTATTTCCAGGACAGTGCCCATGTTCAGCCGCAGCAGAACTTTTCGCAGTTCGCGACCCTGAAATATGCCCTGACACCCAAACTTCACCTGATTTTCGGTCTGGAGCATCAGAGCGACGATCGTCAGTTTCTCGATGACGCCGTTTATCGGTACAATCCTGTGACGTTGGGAAAAACCTACACAAAGGTTTTCCCCGACCACGGTGCCCTGACAAACCAGTTTTCGGGCAAGGTCGGCATCAATTATCAGGTGATGCAGAACGCCATGCTCTATGCCGATATTCGGCGCGGTGTGAAGCCTGGTGGCTTCACCGCCAACACAACCCTGACCGAGCAGCAGGCTGCGGGCTTCAAGCCGGAATGGCTGATGGCGTATGAAGTCGGGTTCAAGAGCGAATTCTTCAATCACCGCCTCCGCATCAACGGCGCTGCGTTCTGGGATTCGTACCACGACCAGCAGTATTTCTCATATATTCTGGTGCCCGGATGGGGGACGGTGGGGTCTTACGTCAATGTGCCACGGTCGCATATTTTCGGAACGGAGCTCTCCATCAGCGCGCATCCTTTCCGTGGGCTGACACTCACGCAGAACGTCGGATATCAGCGCGGGACATATGACGATTTCCAGGTTCTGAACGTGCAGGCTGTCACGGCCTATTACGCCAAAACCGGACAGTACAGATCCATTACGGACAACTATGATGGTGCTGATACAGGTATTCCCAAGCTGACGCTGAATGGCAGCGTATCCTACGAAACAAAACCTGTTTTCCGGAAATACACCATCACGCTTCAGGGAGATTATTCCTATCGCGGAGCCCAGAATACTGTGCCGCGGGGAACTGGAACCTACCTGCTGCCTGCATACTTCCTGATGAATGGCAGTGTAACCTTCAAGCCGGCCAAGGGGCGCTGGGCTGTTACGGCCTATGCCACGAACATCCTCAACCGCGACTATATCGTCAGCCGGACTCTCGCAACAACGGTCAACATGGGCATCTCCGGGCAGCCCCGGTTTGTTGGAGGACGTTTTTCCTATGATTTCTAAAGCCGGAATATTCCGGTTAAGGTTTAAATCATGCCCAGCGTGGGAGGAGAGACGGCATTGACGAACGAGTTACAGACCAGACTGTACCATCGCCTGAACTGGCGGATCATGTCATGGATTATCGTGATCTATTTGATGGACAGTATCGACCGGACTAATCTGGGCTTCGCACGCAGTCACATCTCGCAGGATGTGGGACTGACTGCGGCGCAGTTCGGGTTTGCTGCCGGAATTTTCTTCGTCGGTCTGGTGTTGTTCGAGATTCCCATCAGTCTCTGGTCCTCGCGTGTGGGCGCACCCAAGACATTCGCCAGAATCATGGTTTTGTGGGGCATGACATCAGCGGCGACAGGTTTCATTCACAGCCGTGACAGTTTTTATGTCCTGCGTTTTCTGCTGGGGGTTTTTGAAGCCGGGTTTGCTCCGACCTGCACTTACTATCTTGCCCGCTGGTATCCCGAAAACCGAATGTCCGCAGTCATTTTCTGGCACCAGCTCTCGTTACCTCTGGCCGGGATCATCATTGGTCCGATATCGGGACTGATTCTGGTCCATTTTGATCAGGTCGCCGGTCTGGCGGGGTGGCGGTGGATGTTCCTTCTCGAAGGTCTTCCTTCCATCCTGCTAGGAATCATCGTTGCATTTGTATTGCCTAGGGCTCCAAAGGATGCGCGCTGGCTGTCCGCGCAGGAACGCGACATGATCGAGACATGGAGCGTGCGGCAGAACGTGCGTCATGTGAAGTTCTCCGCAGTCGTACGGGATCCGACCATCTATTTTCTGGGCCTCGGCTTCTTTGCGCTTATGGCCGGAATGTACATGCTCAACTTCTGGCTGCCGTCCATCATTCATGAGTCCGGTGTCCATTCTTCCGTGGCGGTCGGACTATACTCTTCCTTCCCGTATGTGGTGTCTGTCGCTTCGATGGCGTACTGGAGCGCGCGTTCGGACAGGCTGAAAGAGCGAAGCTTTCACTGCTATGCACCCGCAGTTCTGGCCAGCCTTTGCTTTCTGCTGACAACTGTAATTCCGGACATCTTCGTTCTGAAGATGATCGTTCTCGCAGGCGCTACGGCCGGGATCTACGCCTCTTACGTGGTGTTCTGGGCCATGGCTGCCAACGTATTTCAGGGAAGTGCCGCAACTGGCGGCTTTGCTCTGATCAATGCCATCGGTCTGTGGGGCGGAGTGATCAGCCCCATGGTTGTCGGAAAGCTGACCTCCATGACAGGAACACTGTCAGCAGGAATGCTGTGCATGGCCGTAACAGTCGCCGTCGGCGCGCTCATCCTGTGGTCCGTGACGCGCAGGATCACGGCACCTTCCGTTTCTCCTGTTCCTTCTGAAATTCTGTAACTGTAATTGAAAGATTTGACTATGAAAGTCTGCCTCACGGGTGACAGTATTGTTCTGCGTCGACTGAATACAGGTGTTGATCCGGTCTGTGCTCCGCTGTTTGACATGATCCGGGACTGTGATGCGTCCTTCACGAACCTTGAAATCATGCCAAGCGACTTTCAGGGCGATCCAGCCCTGGACCACGGTGGCTCCCATTTCAGCGCACATCCCTGGATTTTGGACGAACTTTGCGATGCCGGTTTCGACCTGTTTGCCGCAGCCACCAACCACTGCCTTGATTATGGAATTTCCGGTCTGCGTATCGCGATCGAGGAGCTGAAAAAGCGGGAAATCCTGTATTCCGGCGTCGGTTTGACCCTTGAGGAAGCGCGTCGGCCAGCCTATTTCAGCCATCCCAAAGGCACGGTTTCAATGCTGTCCTGCTGTTCGACGTTTGCGCGTGGGCAGGAAGCCGCCGATCAGACCCGCAGCATGCAGGGGCGCCCCGGCCTCAATCCGCTGCATTTCAGCACGACCTATCAGGTCAGACCGGAAGAGCTTTCCGTGCTGCAGCAGATTTCCGCAGGCCTTGGACTGGAAAAAATCAAGCAGGAACAGATCAAGCTCGGCTTTGGCTATCCCGCTCCGGAAGGAACGCTGACACTGGATGGAACACGTTTCGTCGAAGGCAGCGCAACCCGTATCCTTACCACTCCGAATGCGCGGGATCTTGAAGAGATCGGGCGCTGGGTCCGGGAAGCCCGGGTCGTTTCTGATGTGGTGATCGTCAGTGTTCATACCCATGAAGTCGGATATGACGCAGATGGCACAATCAGTTGGGAAAAACCGGGAGAATTTCTGGAAGCGTTTGCTCGTGACGCTATCGATCAGGGCGCCGATATCGTGGTCTGCCACGGTCAGCATCTGCTGAAAGGCATGGAGCTCTATAAAGGCAAACCGATCTTCTACAGCCTTGGAAATTTCATCGGGCAGAATGAACTCGTCGATATGCTGCCCGAGGATTCCTATACCTTCTATAAAGTCAGCACCGATGTAACGCCCCATCAGGTCTACAAGACCCGGACCCTGAACGACAAGAAGGGCTTCCCTGCTGACCGCCGTTTCTGGGAAACCCTGCTGCCGATCTGCGAATTCGCGGAAGACGGGACATTGTCATCCATGGAAATCCATCCCGTTTCGCTCGGACTGGGCAAAAGCGCTCATACGCGCGGCCTGCCTTTCCTGGCGGAAGGCGAAGAAGGCGAGAGTATCCTGTCACGCTTTGAATCCCTCTGTGCGCCCTATGGTGTCAGCTTTACGCGGGACAAAGGAAAGCTGATCCTGAAACAGGAGTGATACAGCATATTGTTTGCAGGGGGTTCCAAAGTGAAACGCCCTGCAAAGACAATATTTTCTTTCATTAGAAGCCATATAATCGTTCTGTAGTGCGCTGTTTTTGCGTGTTATTTCTGTATTTCTTCTTAATTTCCGGTGTAGAGATGCCTAATCCGTTTCATATTGCCTTCCCGGTCGACGATCTTGATGCTGCCCGTGCCTTTTACGGTGAAATTCTGGGATGCCCGGAAGGGCGCAGCACGAACAGCTGGATTGATTTTGATCTGTATGGCCACCAGATCGTCACACATCTTATTCCCGGCGCATGTCGTAAAGGAGATGCCGAAGGTGGAGCAGTGGACGGACACAATGTTCCCATTCCCCATTTCGGTGTCGTTCTGGATATGGATGACTGGAAAGATCTTGCTCAACGCGCCAAACGCCACGGAATTACTTTCGGGCTGGAACCACAGATCCGCTTTGAAGGCCTGCCCGGGGAACAGGCGACGATGTTCTTCTGTGATCCGGCAGGTAATGCGCTGGAGTTCAAGGCATTCGCTGACATGAAACAGCTTTTTGTGAAGCAGTAAGTCTCCATTACCCCGGTCCAGAGAGGAATTTTCGTGTCCAGTTCCCTGATATCTTCCAATACCGCCGCTGTCGGTCCGGTTCCTGATCCCGAACTGGCGAAGCTGATATTTGATCGCCTGTATGATATCGGTTTTGACGGGAGGGGAATGACCCGTCCGTCCTACGGTGAAGGTGAGAACCGGGCACATGCCCTGTTTGAGGAAATCGCCAGGGAACACGGACTGGAAATCCGCAGAGACTGGGCATCGAACCTGTTCATCACGCTTCCGGGGCGTAATCGTAATCTGCCTGTGGTCATGACCGGTTCGCATCTGGATACGGTGCCATGCGGTGGCAACTTTGACGGTGCGGCCGGAGCGGCGGCCGGACTCCTGATCCTTTGTGCATGGTCCACGGCAGGCTTTCAGCCGGAACGGGACACAACGCTGATCGTAACCCGTGCGGAAGAGAGCGTGTGGTTTCCGGTTTCTTATCTGGGAAGTCGGACGGCTTTCGGTCTGCTGGATGCGGATGCTCTTGAAACACCGCGCAGTGATGACGGTGTGACGTTGCGCGAGCATATGCAGGCCTGCGGCGCAAAACCGGAAGAATGTGGCACGGCGCCTGTTCTGGACCCGACGAAAATCGACTGTTTCGTGGAGCTTCATATCGAGCAGGGACCGGTTCTGCTGGAGGCCGACGTTCCCGTGGGAATCGTAACAGGCATCTGCGGCAGCACACGATACCGTTCAGCCGTCATTCACGGTCAGTACGCCCATTCCGGCGCAACGCCGCGCCGTTTCCGTTCGGATGCTGTCATGGCGGGTGCCAGCATGATGATGGCCCTTCACACGGACTGGAAAACGGTTGAAGCCGCAGGCGAAGACATGACGCTGACATTCGGTGTGTGCCAGACGGACCCTGCACAGGCCAATTTTGCCGCCGTTCCTGGAAAGCTCGACCTGGTCATCGATATCCGTTCGCGTGATGAGGCGTTGTTGGAGCGCATGAACGCACGGGTCATCGAACAGGCGCGTCGGGTGGAAGCCGAGTTCTCGGTTCGTGTCGAACTGGGGCCGCGCACGCAGAGCACGCCTGCACTCATGGATGAGACGATTCAGGAGCAGGTGAAAGATCTGGCTGCGGAAATGGGCATTGCGGTCGTTTCCATGGCCAGCGGAGCCGGACATGATGCGGCAACATTCGCAGGGCAGGGCGTTCCTACGGAAATGCTCTTTGTGCGCAATGAGAACGGAAGCCATAACCCTGATGAAAGCATGGAAATGCCGGACTTCCTTGTAGGCGTCGTTCTGCTGGAACGGCTTCTGCGTCAGAGGGCTTCCTGAAACTCACAGGGATTGAAAATCCTTCTTCTGCTGGCGGCTCCTGCTTCAAAAACGTGGGCAGCAGCCGCTTTTGCGCTTTACAAGGCGGCTTTATGGTCGCAGGACTACGACGTATTTTTCACAAACTCTTGGCAACAGGGTTTTGAACCTGCGTCTGATGGACAGCCCCAATCCTGCTTCGCTGAAGGCACAGCACGCGACCCGGTTGGCATTTTTCAGTGCCGGGTTTTCGGGTGCGGCATGGGCCCCGATCATTCCCTACGTCAAGTCCCGGTGTGAACTGACGGACGCTCATCTCGGCCTGCTCCTTCTGTGTCTGGGGATGGGATCGATTGTTGCCATGCCGATTGCTGGCAGTCTGGCCGGGCGTTTCGGTTGCCGGTGGATCATTGCGTTTGCCACTCTGGCGATCTGTTGCAGTCTGCCGGTTCTGGCGTCTTCAGCCTTCCTGCCCGGTCTGGTCATCGCGCTGACAGTCTTTGGGGCCGGTGTCGGGTCAATTGACTGTGTCGTCAGTGTACAGGCCATCATCGTCGAGCGCGCCAGCCAGCAAACGATGATGTCCGGCTTTCATGGCCTGTTCAGCGTGGGCGGCCTGCTCGGGGCCATGGGCGTAAGCACTCTGCTGGGTCTTGGCCTGTCACCTGTTCAGGCCTCTCTTGCGGTCGTTCTTCTGTTGCTTCTGGGCGGCGGGCTGGCTCTGCCCGGACTGCTGACCGGACGAAGCAGTTCAGGCAAGGGGCCTGCATTTGCTGTGCCGCACGGCATCGTTCTGATCATCGGGATCATGTGTTTTATCGTTTTTCTGGCCGAAGGCAGCGCCATAGACTGGAGTGCCGTATTCCTGGCCACGGTGCGGCATGTCGATATGCGCTATACCGGCCTGGGATATGTGGCGTTTGCCACTACTATGACGATCGGCCGACTATTGGGAGACTGGCTGGTGCGGCGTGTTCCCGGTCGTATGCTGATCACGGGCGGAAGCCTGCTGGCCGCATCAGGGATGCTTCTGGTGGCCGCTATCCCGCTCTGGCAGGTCACATTGCTGGGCTATGCGCTGGTTGGCGCAGGGTGCGCCAATGTGGTGCCAGTTCTGTACTCAGCCGTCGGACGACAGACTTTCATGCCTGAACATCTCGCCGTGTCGGCCATAACGACGCTGGGATACTCTGGCATTCTGGTCGGGCCGGCCGCGCTCGGCTTCGTCGCTCAGGCTGCAAGCCTTCCGTTCGCTCTCGGAATTGTGGGCGTATTTCTCGGTGGGGTGGCAGCAGTAGGAATGATTCTGCCGAAAGCTCTCATCAATGGTGATCCCACGTCATGACCCTGTTTATATTGAGCATGGTCATGACGGGCATCTGCGTCGAGATTATCCGCTGATCGACTGTGCCGCTTTCCGCAGAGCCGGAAGCATATCTTCCGGTTCCGGCCGGCGGGTATAATCCGGATTGACCTCGGCATAGAGAATTACGCCGTCCTGACCGATGACGAACCGTCCAGGCATTGGAAGAGTCCAGCTATCGTCGCCATTGAAGGACGGCAGGTCGTTTTTCAGGCTTGTGTAGAGTTGCACAAGATAGTCCGGCAGTACAAAACGCAGACCAAAAGCGGCTGCAACGTCGTTGTGCACGTCCGACAGGATTGGGAAATCCAGATTATTCTGGCGGACCGATTTACGGCTGTTCACGGCTGTCTGGGGTGAAATGGCGATCAGGTTTGCGCCAAGCTCCCGGAATGCAGGTAAGGCGGCCTCAAGGGCCTGAAGCTCCATGTTGCAGTACGGGCACCACACGCCGCGATAAAAACTGAGGACCAGCGGGCCTTTCGCCAGAAGTTCGGATGAAGACACCGGAGCGTCGTCAGGGTCGTTCAGGATGAAAGACGGAGCCGTGTCGCCTGCTTTGAGCGCATTCCCCGCTACACCCGAGGCGATCAGCTCTGCGGTTGCACGATGCATGATTTCAATGACCGAGGCCGGAACATTGTAAGGCGGCTTTCCGGCTTCAAAATCGGCTTTGAAAGCATCAAGTTTTGCCTGAAGAGACATGGGTATTTCCTTCCAAAGAGGATGCGGCGTCTGATGTCAGGGCCGCTGACAGGCCGGAGAACATATGTCCCAGAAGGGTGGAAGCGACGTGCAGCAGGCTGCCCGTCAGGTGAAAAGCCACAAGACCATCCGTTATGGCGGAGCCAGACGTGATGCGTATGAGTGAACCGAACATCTCTGAATCCTTCCTTCACAATCCGGCCTGTTGGGGGGACGAATGAAAAATGCCTCTTCCATGCTCGACAGGGCAGAGGGCCCAAGGCGATAAGGATCATTCCCTGGAGGAATATTATGGATCGTTATCAGGCAATGGCCACCTTCATACGGGTGGTGGACACGGGATCGTTTTCGGCAGCCGCACGACAGCTTGGTGTAGGACAGCCGGCGGTTTCCAAAACCATAGCGCAGCTTGAAGCCCGACTTCAGGTCAGTCTTCTCATCCGCTCCACCCATGGTCTGACACCGACAGAGGCAGGGCAGAATTTTTATGAGCGGGCACAGAATGCGATTCAGGAAGCCGACGAGGCTGAACTTGCTGCAAAAGGCGCGGGGGCGGGTCTTTCAGGCCGGTTAAGGGTGTCAGCTGCGACAACGTTCGCAAGGCTGCACATCATCCCGAAACTGCCGCTGTTTCTGGTGCAGAATCCTCATCTGACAGTTGAGATCATTCTCGATGACCGGATGATCGACCTTGTGGCGGAAGGCGTGGATATTTCGCTGCGTATGGGAACGCTTGCGGATTCTACTGCCGTTGCCCGGAGGGTGGCGACCGGGGAACGCTCGGTCCTCGCCACCCCCGCCTATCTCAAAGACGCAGGTATACCCCAGTCTCCTGCGGATCTGGCGACCCATGAGGCAATTATCTACAGCCAGTTGCCAAGTTCGTGGTCATTCCTGCGAGATGGAGCCGCCGTGTCAGTCTCTGTCAGCGGACGCCTCAAAGTCAGTGCTGCGGAGGGTATCAGAGCCGCCGTTCTGGCCGACATGGGACTGACCATCGCATCCGACTGGATGTTCGCGCCCGAGCTTGAAGACGGCGCCGTCGTACGCGTTCTCGAAGCCTGGTCTCTGGCTTCGATTGATCTGTGGGCGGTATTCCCGGCCGGACGGATGATGACGGCCAAAGCCCGGCAGTTTGCGGATTTCGTGGAAAGCATCATGAAACCCGCGAATACTCCCTGTTCTGTTTCCAGGGCTTGATTTCGCTACAGGGAAAGCCATCGGATGCCACGCTGCTCTGCTTCGTCGTGGGCGTCTTCATAGCCCGCATCGGCGTAGCGCATGACACCCAGACTGGTATCGTTGGTCAGCGCAATTTGCAGACGCTCATCCGCTTCGCTGGAGCCGTCGGCGACGATTGTGACACCTGCGCTGGTCATATATCCCGCATAACCGCCGCCTCCGGAATGAATGGCGACCAGATCGGCCTGTGATGAACAGGCCAGCATGGCATTCAGGAGCGGCCAGTCTGCAATGGCGTCCGATCCGTCCTTCATGTTTTCCGTCATGATGTTTGGATGCGCCATTGCGCCGGCATCCAGATGATCGCGCGTGAATGCGACCGGTCCGGCCAGTATACCATCACGAACCATTCCGTTCACGGCCAGGCCGACCTGCGTACGGGCGTCATGGCCAAGCCAGGCAATCCGCGCCGGAAGCCCTTCAAACGGCACATGCGCCCGGGCCAGCGTGATCCAGTTCACAACGGATGGGTTGTCCGAGAATGTTTCCAGAAGATAGTCGTCGATCCTGCGGATATCGTTCTCGTCGTTTGACAGCGCAATCCAGCGGAAAGGTCCGATCGCCCGCGCAAAAAGAGGCCGCAGATAGGCTTCCGTAAAGATCGGAATATCGAACGCATTCCCGATCCCCGCCTTCTTTGCCTGCGTGCGGATCAGGTTGCCATTATCGAAAACGATGGACCCGGCAGACTGGAAATCCAGCATGGCCTGCACATGACGGGCGATGGATTTCAGGGAAAGCGCGGCGAGTTTTTCGGGCTCGCTTTCTCGCAATGCCTGAATTTCGGCAGCGGACAATCCGGCGGGAAGATAGCCGTAGACCAGATCATGGGCGGATGTCTGGTCTGTGACGATGTCGGGAACGATGCCGCGGGCATGGATTTCAGGGAGAATGTCCGCCGAATTTCCCAGAAGACCGATCGAACAGCCATCGCCCGCGCGCTGCGCATCCGCCACGAGTTTGAGGGCTTCGTCCAGCGTCTCTGCCCGATGCTGGAGATAGCCTGCTTCCATCCGCTTGTTGATGCGTGCGCCGTCCATTTCCACACACAAAATTACGGCGCCAGCCAGACGTCCGGCG
The DNA here is from genome assembly GCF_002005485.1 of Gluconobacter albidus. Taxonomy (NCBI): domain Bacteria; kingdom Pseudomonadati; phylum Pseudomonadota; class Alphaproteobacteria; order Acetobacterales; family Acetobacteraceae; genus Gluconobacter; species Gluconobacter albidus. The sequence continues at coordinate 1,247,303 of NZ_CP014689.1, forward strand.
AGGGGCTGTGCGCCCCCCATGCCACCAAGACCGGAAGTCAGGATCAGCTTTCCGGACAGGTTCGAGCTGAAATGACGCTCCGCGATACAGCGGAAGATCTCATACGTTCCCTGTATGACGCCCTGAGAGCCGATATACTGCCAGTCGCCGGCTGTCAGGCCACCCCAGCAGATCAGGCCTTTCTTTTCGAGCTGGTAGAATTCCTCAGCCTTGGCCCACTGTCCGATCATGTTGCAATTGGCCATGACGACAATTGGCGCACGCTCATGTGTGCGTACTACGCCGATGGGCTTTCCGGACTGAACGATGAGCGTTTCGTCATCGCGCATGGTCTTCAGCGTCCGGACGATGACATCATGTGACGGCCAGTCCCGTGCAGCCTTGCCCAGAGCAGCATAGACCACGAGGTTGTCGGGATCTTCACCCACAGACAGGACGTTTTCCAAAAGACGCAGAAGCCCTTCCTGTCGCCATCCCCGACAGCGCAGCGTGTTGCCTGACGTGACGTCGAAATGCCGTTTGGTCATATTTCAGATGTCCTTGCCAAGAGGAGGGGGAGCAAGCGCATAGCTGGCCAGATCAATGCCCAGAGCACGCTCGACGGGCGGATAGACGGCCGGATCCACAACACTTGAGGAAAGCGGAAACTTGGTTTTCTCAACATGAAGGACAAGGATTTCCATGCCTTCCTCGATTTCCCCGACGCTCAGCGGATAGCCGTCCGGAGCAAGCGTGGTGATGATATCGGGGAACGAGGCCAGACGCTGACCGTCCGCACCATCAACCGCCATGTATTCGTTCATGACATGCAGGGTCACGGCAGAAGCGCCCTGTCCGACCGTAATAGTCCCCACGTCGAAGGCCTCAGGCGTATAGGTGACCGACTTCCGGCTGACTATGCCTTGCGCGAGAATGGCCCCGTCGAGCGTTTTCAGAATGGCGTCGACGACGGCATTTCCGCTTTTGCCCGAGGCTTCGAGGATGGCTTCTCCCAATGCGAGGGCACGGGAAATTCCGCCCCATGCGGCATGGCGTTTGACGTAAGACGCGGGAAGCGGGTTGCGGCAGGATGCGATGAAGCCGCCCGACATATCGGAGGCGGTCCGCAGAATGGGCGAAATCCGTGCAGTCGCGCCTTTTGCGACCATCTCGATATAGGAATGGCGGGAGCGGTTGCCGCCGACAACGGCCTGGATCATTGTTTCGGGCGAATTGGCCATGCCGATGGACCCCATGTCGCCGGTGGGATGAGCGCGCATGTCGCCAACCGCATCCACGACCTTCGTGCCCAGGATCGCTCCGGGAAGCCAGGCATTGAGCGTACTGGACTTGCCATTCTGTCCGATCATGAGACCGTAAATTGGTTGTCCCAATTCCTTCTGGACGAGCTTTACGGCGTTGACGTAATCGACACCCAGCATCTGCCATTCCGTCGTACTGGCAGGCGCACCGATCGCTGCCGCCGTGGCGATGATGGCATCGTCTTCAATCTCTTCCGCGGAGACGAGCTCAGGCTGTCCGGCATTGACGGCTGCCATACCCAGCATCCGCCCATGTTCAACCCAGCCACCGCCGCCACAGGCGAAGACCGATCCGCCCCGGATCGCGGCTTCGACATCTTTTTCAACCAGTATTCTGCCCATCGTGACCATTCCCGTATTGCGGCGTCTCACTCCTGCGCGGGGAGACAACTATCATTCAAAAATCCCGATCAATGTCCTGAAGAGCCTGTGTCAGGATGCGCGCGCCGTTGGCTGCGTCCTCCGGCGAGCACCATTCTTCCGGGTCATGGCTGCGTCCATCCCGGCATGGCACGAACACCATGGCGGCCGGGCAAAGCTGTGCGACAAAAGCCGCGTCGTGACCCGCGCCGGACACTATTTGACGGTGTTTCAGCCCAAGCTGACCGGCAGCCTGTTCGATCATGCGGACGAGTGTTGCATCGCAGATAACCGGTTTCGTATCCGACAGACGCGTGAATCGCTCTAACCGGACATGCGCCTCGGAGGCCAGTCTGAGGCTGGTTGTTTCAAGTTCCTTCAGAAACGCCTCGACGACGGCGCGTTCCGAAACCCGGATGTCCACCACGATCCGGGCGGAGCGGGGCACCACGTTGGACGCATTCGGTGAAACCCCGACGATCCCACATGTCGCGGTCATATGTCCCTGACCGGACCGAGCCAGTTCCGTCGCCCGGCGGCTGACGAATGTGATGACACCAGCCGCAGCGACGGCTGCATCCTGTCGGCGGTCCATTGGGGTTGTTCCCGCGTGGTCCGCCCGGCCTTCAAAGAGGATTTCAACGCGCGTGACACCGGCAATTGCCGTGACCGCCCCGATCGGCAGGCCGTCCTGTTCGAGAACGATGCCCTGTTCGATATGCACCTCCAGAAACGCCCGCAGATCTGTACGGCGCGGCGTATCGAGACGCTCCGGAAGCCCCCCCATCCGTGCCAGCGCCAGCGCCAGCGTTTCTCCCCCAGGAGCGACAAGCGCGCGCTGATCGGTTGTCAGCGCGCCTGCCATGCCCCGGCTGCCGATACAGGACAGGCCGAAATCACTTGGCTCTTCAGCAAGGAAATCAACGATTTCGAGATCGTGCCGCAGGACCAGCCCTGCATCCCGGAAGGCGCGGGCGGCTTCAAGTCCGCAGAGCACGCCCAGAATGCCATCGAAACGCCCACCGTCGGGGACTGTATCGGAATGTGATCCGCTCATGATCGTTCCAGCCCCGTCAGCGGAACCGAGACGTCGGCCGATGAGATTGCCTGCATCGTCCAGATGGCAGGTCAGCCCGGCCTCGGTGAAGCGCTGCTCCAGCCAGCGGCGACCATCGAGAAACCGGTCGGAAAAGGAGCGGCGGGTATGGGGACGTTCCGGATCAGTGATGTCCGCAAGCGTCATGAGATCGGACCAGAGGCGATCGGGCTGGACGAATTCTGCGGCGTTCATGGCTGCTCCGGCTTTACGAAGCGCCCATGCCCCGGTTTTGCCAGTATGGCGCCGTCGGCAAAAATCCGCTCTCCCCGAAGCCATGTCTCGGCAATGCGCCAGTCCAGCGTCCGCCCTTCGTAAGGGCTCCAGTCTTCAAAGGCGTGGCCACTGGCTTTCGGATCGTAAATCCAGTCTTCACGTCGGGCGACCGTAATATCCGCGTCGCGTCCTGCGGCCAGACCGCCCTTGCGAGAGGTGAGACGGAACAGCCGGGCCGGATTTTCAGCCAGCAGACGTGCGGCATGTGTCCATGATAGGTTACGCCGCCCCAGCTCCGTGAGAAACAGGGGATAGATGACTTCCAGCGAAGGGGCGCCCGACGCATTTTTCAGCATGTCAGGATCGGATTTTCGCGTCAGGCTCCATGAAACATGGTCGGTAGAAACGACGCTTACGTTCCCGGCAGCAAGATGGTGCCAGAGCCCCTCGACCTGCGCCCGCGGACGGATGGGCGGATTGATCTTGGCGCGACCGCCCAGGCGGGCGACGTCATGCTCTTCATCAAGCACCAGGTAATGGATGCAGGCCTCGGCGGTCGTCTCGAAACCCTGCTGGCGGTAGGACGCGCATAAGGCATAGCCGCGCGCTACGGAGCAGTGAACGACATGCGCCGCGCATCCCGTACCAGCCGCCGTTTCATAAATCTGTGCCATCGCCAGAGTTTCGGTCAGGGGAGGTCGTGACAGTCCGTGCGCGCGCCAGTCCGTAATGCCTGCTTCCGTTACCTGTGCCAGCCGCGCCCGGACCATTTCGTCGTCTTCATTATGAACGCCCGCAATCAGCCCGGTCTCGCGCACGGCGCCGAAACACCGAGCGAGAAGATCGGCCGGGATCCGTGGAAAGCGTTTGGGGTCCGTCCCGAACGTCGAGAACTTGAAGCCGCAGGCTCCGGCTGCCGCCATCTCGCCGATATGATGCAGACTGTCGCCGGGAGCGATCGTGCCCCAGAGCGCGAAATCGACGCGGGCCTGCTCTCCGGCTTCGGCGGCTTTCTGTTTCAGACGGTCAGCGGTGTTGACAAGAAAACCCTCGTCATAGGGCATGTCTGCAATTGTCGTGATACCGCCTGCCGCTGCGGCGCGGGTCGTCCAGATGAAGTCTTCCTGTCCTTTCTGGGAGCGCGAATGCACCTGCGCATCAATCCCGCCCGGCAGGATAAGACTTTCTCCATAGTCACGTATGTCCTGCGCCGCAGGAGGCGTGCCCTGACCCAGTCGGCTGATTTTCGTGCCGTCAATGGCTACCCAGCCGTTTTCCAGAACGGCTGAGGGGGTCACGACCGTTCCTTTCAGCAATACGTCATGCATACAGGCACTCCATCGGATCAGGCTGGGAAGAATCAAATTCCGGGGCAGGAGGGAGGGGGAACTCGGCCAGAACAGCCTCGGTCGCCCGCAGTACGTCTCCCACCGCATGGCTATCGTCGAGCCAGGGGATATCCTGCGACAGAGCCGCGATAATCGCGCCGGGCAGGCCCTCGGGCGTTGCGCCCGAGAGGCGGACGGCCTGTCGTCCCGCCATGGCTTCCAGGGCCACCAGAGGCTCCAGAAGCTTGCATTGCAGACGCAGCGCGCGTGCAATGGACGGCAGATAGCTGGCCTCGTCCTCAAAACCGTTGGCGACGGGGACCTGATAAAGCGAGGCCGGCGTAGACTCCCTCAGGATGGACGTCGCCAAATCCGCGGCGAGCTTGGTCGCAGCTCCGAAGGCGACCTGACGCCCCGGTTCGAAGGTCAGGTTGCGCGACAGACCGGACAGGTCGTTGCGACAGAGCGCCAGAATACGTCCCAGAACGCCCCGGACATAATGGCACAGGGCAAGAACGAAAGCCTGCGCGTCCAGTGCCAGTGACAGTGGCAGCGAGGCTCCGGATGTCAGCGCCCGTCCATCCAGCAGGATCGGATTGTCGTCGCAATGGCTGAAACTGTAGGCGAGGGAGGCCTCGACCCGCTCCAGCGCGGCCAGAAACGCCCCGCCGATCTGAGGCATGCAGCGGAAGCTCAGCGGGTCCTGAAGGTTCCTCCGCGGCGTCCAGCCTCCATCCCCGCTGACGCGCTCGAGGAAACGTGCGATCCGCTGTTCCGTTGGCATTCCGGTACGCCGTGCGGCTTCCCATGGAATCCTGAACGCACCGAACCCTGCACAGGACACCGTATAGATCCCGAGCCAGAGCGGAAGACGGGCACGGATTTCCGCCACGACCAGTGCTACGCCCGCCACACCGAGCGCGTTGCTCGACAGGACGGTCATCATATCCTTCGGGCCAGGGACAAATGCTCTGAGACCGCAACGCTTCAGAAGGACTGCGGCACTCAGCCGTTTTCCATCCGGCCCGAAGGCCTCGCCTTCACCCATCAGGACCGCGCCGACATGGCCCATCAGACCCACATCCGCGCAGCCGATGGACCCGTATTCCGGAACGACTGGCGTGATGCCGGTGTTGAGCAGCGCCTCCAGGGCACGAGCCAGATCCGGCCCCGCGCCGGTATGACCGCTCAGGATACCGTTCAGGCGGATGAGCATGGCTGCGCGGACGGTGCGGACCGGAAGAGCTTCACCAAAGCCAAGCTGATGCGATCGCATCAGGCGCAAGGTGTGGTGTGGCCTGTCCTCCGGCGTTACAACAGCGTCCTTGAACGCGCCGACCATACTGGTCGTCCCATAAACACCCTCGCCACGCGCCAGCGCGTCGGCGAGAGCGCGTTGGCCCGCGCGTACCTCTCGCAAAGCTGCCTCTGAAAGGCTGATCCGTCGGCCGTCGGCAATGCTCACGAGATCGGCGAGCGGCAGGGTTTTGCCCGTCAGTGTGATATCGTTCACAACCGCTCCCCCTTGAGTGATTCTGCGATAACTGTCCCATCATCCGGCGATGCAGGCGTTATGCTTTTTGCTGCATGTCCCATAGCTCCGGCTTGTTGAGGAGACGTGGTACTCTGTCGCCACAACGGAGATCCCAGAGCCAGCGCAGCCGGAACTGCGGCCAGCAGGATGTAGAGTGCGGGCGAGGGTATCCCATGCCAGTGCGACCCCATTTCTGTCAGGAACATGGGGGCGAAACCTCCAAACAGGGCAGCCGCCACGTTATAGGGCGCCGCGATTCCGGTCGCCCGCACTTCAGAAGGAAACAGGCTGGCCAGTCCTTCGGGGGCTGCCCCGGCAAACAGCCCGACCGCTCCAAACAGCCCCATCATCACCAGCGTGATGACTGGCGGATCAGTGAATGCTCCTGCCAGCAAAAGAAGAGGTGTGGGAGCAAGGAGCACCATCAGCATCCCGGCAAGAAGGACGAGGCGTGCGCCATATTGATCCGCAAGTTTTCCCGAAAGAAGCGAGGTTAGAACCAGAACGACATTCGCAGCCAGATAGGCCGCGTAGCTGACATGGGACGAAATGCCGAACGCCGTCTGCATGTAGAGCGGCAGATAGATCACCAGCGCGTATGGAGCTGCCGTCCACAGGATCGAGACCCCGGAAGAGACGCGGAGAGACGGGCGATACTTACGCAGAAGGGTTTTGAGTACCGGCGTTTCGGACTGTTGTGGCGTTTGCGCTGATCCGGCAAAATCGGGAGAGCGCCGCAGGATCAGTCCTATGGGAACGATCAGCAGCCCGACGATAAAAGGAAGGCGCCATCCCCAGGCGGTCATCTGCGTTTGATCGAGGCAGAGTGTTGCGAGGGTTGCCACCGTGGCGCCCAGTATATTGGACAGCCCCATTGTTGCCTGAAGGAATGAGGCCGTCATACTCCGGGCGCCGGATGTGGCCTGCTCAGTCAGGAACGCTGCGCCCCCCCCGATTTCACCTCCTGCCGATAACCCTTGCAGCACACGCGCCACGCAGATGATGACGATCGACAGGCGCCCTCCTGTTTCATAAGGCGGGTCGCAGACGATCATAAGCGTTCCGGCCCCCATCAGCAGGCAGGTGAACGTCAGTGCAGCGCCGCGCCCGTTCCGGTCTGCGAAGCGTCCGATCAGGATGGCGCCGAGCGGGCGGACAACGGCCCCGAGCCCAAAGACCAGAAGGCTCTGGACCAGTTGTGAAAAACTGTCGGACCTGTGGAAGATGGATGCGGCGATATAACGCGCAAACAGCGCATAGACCGCAAAATCATACCATTCCAGCAGATTGCCGATGCAGGCCGCTGCAATCAGCCGCCTGCGTGAGGACATGACCCTGTTTTCAGAAATGCGCACTGACGGTTCCGAAGAACTGACGCGGCGCGCCCATCAGGAAGTAATTATATCCGGTATCGACGAAGTTGTTTCCAAGCTCGTTGGTTGTCGAGACATAGGTCTTGTTGGCGAGGTTGTAGATATTCAGGCTCGTCGTCAGTCCCTTCAGGACGCCGATATTACCGAAATTGTAGCGGGCCCCGAAGTTGGCGAGGAAATAGCCCGGAACATGCAGGTCATTGGTATAGGTCAGCTGTCTGCTGGACAGGTAAGTTCCATCGACATGCACCTCGAAGCCGCCGAGGCGGTAGGTGATGTTCCCTTTGTACATGAACTGCGGATAGTTCGGCACGAGCTTGCCGCGCGTTGCCTGCACGCCGGAGGCTGTCGTGACATCCTGATCGTAGGTGGAATGCGCATAGGAAAAAGAGTTGTAAATGGAGAGCCCGTCGAGCGGCCGGATCGTGACACTCGCTTCCGCACCGTTCGTGGTGACACCGCCTACATTTTCAACCGCGGTGATCGGATTGATGCCGGACTGGCTGTTGATCAGCTGAAGACGGTTGGAGAAGTTGATCCGGTAGAGCGAGGCCAGCGCGCTCAGGAATGGCGTCGTATAGCGGTATCCCCCTTCATAGACCCAGTCTGTCTCCGGCCGCAGGATGTTCTTGGTGCTCTGGAACGCTGTCTGTGACGATGTCCACGGTGTTGCGGAGACATTGGTCCCGTATCCGTCTTCGGGGAAGGAGCGCATGTTGTGCGAGACATCGAAGAACAGTTCATGATGGGGCAGGAAGCGCCAGTTTGCCGAAACCTGCGGCAGGAATGCATTGGAGGCTTCAAGCCGTCCCTGCGCGATCTGCGTCCCGTTGATGGCAAGGCTCTGCGTCGGAACACTGTTTCCCGCATTGACGATCATGGACTTGAAGCCTGCATTGACCGTCAGGTTTTTCGTAATGCGGTAGGTATCCTGAAGATGGAAGACGAACGTGTTGGTCGAAAATGCTTCCTGCCAGGGCTGGGCAAAAACCTTGCTGGTCGGAAAACCCGTTGTCGGATTGCCCAGTGTTCCCTGTCCCAGAAGCGGCGCTTCCGTGAAATAGCGGCTCTCGTTGAAGTTGCCGTACTCGTACCAGACACCGGCATTGATCGTATGACGTGCGATTTTGTAGGTGAGTGCGGTCTGAAAACCGCCACGAGCGATTTCCGGCGTCTGAATGCGTTGTGACAGCGGCGCTCCGTTTGGAGACGGCATGTAGGGCGTCGTCCAGGTGCTGTAGCCGGTATCGGCATGACCATAGAGCGTGGTCTTCCAGTTCAGACGGTCCGTGAAGTTTTCGTCCAGGGTCAGGCCCCCCAGATAGTCAACCCGGTTGGCCGTACCGGCATAATAGGCCGCGTCATAGGGATCGTTGGTCTTGAGATATTCCGGCCGATAGATCCCCTGTGCCGCATGATAGGCTGCCGTATAATCCGGATAGTAATTCGCAAGGTTGGGGCCGACCGTATGCAGGTAATTCATGGTCATGTCCTGGTAGTCAAACTGCTGCGTCGAGCTCCAGTCGAAGAAGGCCTTGATTGAGGAGCCCCGCGCCAGCGGCTGGACGATCTTGGCGTTCACCTGATCCGAATAATCATAGCCGCCACCCTTCCACAGGTTCATGTTCGTTCGGGCATAGGCGACATAAAAGCGCGTGCCGGACTTGTTGAGGTCTCCGCTGTCCAGTCGCACATAGGTCCGCATTGCAGAATTGCTGCCAAAGGTCTGGCTGACGGTGCCACCGCGTTTGTGATCGGGGTCGAGGGAATGGATCTGGATTGCACCGCCCAGATTGCTGGTGGAGGCTACGTCGATCGCCCCCGCCCCCTGCGAAACATCCACGCCGCCGACATCATCGGAGATGATCGAGCGCGTAACGCTGAGTCCGTTGTAATTATTGAACTGCTGGTCTCCGAGAGGGATGTCGTCAAGCGTGAATCCGAGCTGGGACTGGCTGAAACCGCGCATGAAAATCTGGCTGGAATATTCATAGGCTCCGAACGGATCGGCGGACTGGTAGACGACGCCGGGCAACTGGCTCAGGACCTTGAGCGGAGAGGTTCCCGGCGCGCTCTGCTGCATCATGCTGTGCGTAATGCTGGTCATCTGGCGTGTAGAGCCATGACCGAAAACGGTAATGGCCTCATCGCGTCCGAGAATTCCGGGTTCCTTTTTCGCAGGAACTCTCGGAACGCTCTTCTGAGCGGCCGGAGTATGTGCCTTCCGGGCTGTACCATCCGGAACCCGGTCGGCCGCCTGCGCCCCTGCAGACAGTATTCCCGAAAAAAATACGGGAATGATTGCCACGCCACTGAGAACGGTCGAAAGCGTGAGAGCCTGTCGCGTGATCATTTCATTGTTCCTTGGTTTGCCCGATCAGGCAGGGAGAAAGGGGACATCGGGAATGGAGCGTGGCTGCTCGACGCATCCGTTTCACGAAGTCCGAACTGGTAGATGGCGGCGCAGATGACCCCTACGCCGCAGGCAACGAGCATCGAGGGGGCGAAGGATCCGAAATGGTCCACCATGATGCCGGTAATGACGGGGGCAAGCGCGCCACCAAGTGAGCCCCCCGTATTCTGGATCGCCTCAAGCGTCGCGACGCGATGCTCTGCGGCAATGACGGTTCCGAGCGTCCATGCCGCGCTCATGGCGAGACCTCCGGCAAACAGGGCGGTTGCCATGAAAGCCATCGAAATGACCAATCCGGTATGGAGTGTGGTCAGGCCCGTCATCACAGCCGCCGCGAGCATCGCGAGAACGACCGGCCGCCGGCAGGCTTCCAGCCGGCCCATACCCCTTGCCATCAGGCGGTCGGAAAGCAGCCCGCCCGTCAGGTTACCGGCAAAACCGCAGATCTGGGGAAGGGCCGAGAGCAGTCCTGCCTGTGCGGCAGTGAGATGGTAGGCGGACTGAAGCCACGCGGGCAGCCAGGTCGCATACAGCCAGGTCAGGTAGATAATTCCGGCAAAACCCGCGGTCACAACCCAGCTGGACCGCTGGCGCAGCAGATATCCCAGGTCATCGCGAAGCACGGATGACGCCTGTGCGGGAGTAGTAACAGGGCCTGTCGGATCACGGTAATAGAGTACCCAGATCAACCCGAGCAGCAGGCTGAGGATCCCGATGCTGACGGACATTCCCCGCCATCCCTGAAACGCCATGATTGCCAGAAGCACCGGTGGCGCAAGAGCCGGGCCGAGGGCCGCAGACCCGTTGAACAGTCCGATAACGGTCCCTCGCTCCGCAGGCGGAAACCAGCGCACGAGAACGCGTGTTCCAGCCAGGAACAGCGGGGATTCCCCCATTCCGAGCAGAATTCGGCATATGAACAATCCCGCCACGCCTGACACGAAGCCAAAGCCGATCTGTGCGCAGGACCACAGGCACAGACCAGCCCCAAGCAACAGCCGTCCACCAAGGCGGTCCGCCAGAAGTCCCGCGGGAATCTGGCTGACCAGATAGGCCCATGCGAAGACGGACAGCAGCCAGCCCATGCCGGTGTAGGACATGTGCATGTCTGACATGATGGCGGTATTGCCGATGGAGAGAGCGGACCGGTCAATATAGCTGATGCAGCCTGCCAGCACGAGCAGAGCGACACTCAGGCGACGGCGCCACCCCGGAACAGCCGGAATGACTGTCATGCCGCAGACTTCCGGTGACGTCTGTTTTCCAGCAGGCAGGATTTCAAACGTTCAATGCTGGCGGGATTGGAATGGGTCTTTTTCCAGATCAGGCGCGTGATCATGCGATAGCGTGAAGGCAGCGGCAGAGAGTCCACATCCTGCGGGCGAAAGGAGCCGGCAGGCATGATGGCGCAGCATGTTCCATCAATGACGAGGCGAAGCATGAGAGAGATGGACTGCGTTTCAAACACCGATGCTGGTACCAGCCCTGCGTGTTCCAGAAACTGGTCTGTCAGGCGTCGTAACCCCGTACCGAACGCGGGTATGGCCAGCGTGCCACCTTCGATCAGTGAAGAGAGCATTCCGCCGTTCAGAGTATGCCCTCGGGCGAAGACCAGATGCAGGTCCGATATTTCCAGATCCACGTGATCAAGAGTGGGGGGAACATCCAGAAGGTCGGTCAGGCCAACATCGTAAGTATCTTCCAGAAGTCCTTCGACCATCGTGGGGGCTGCCAGCGTGGAAACCGTCAGGGTGGGCTGATAACGGCGTTCACGCCACAGACGCACAAGTCTGGCCAGTGTCAGCGTCAGGGAACTGTCGCTGCTGGACGGCATCATGGAGGCCAGTCGCAATGTGCGGAATTGGCGGAAATAGCTGAAATTTTCGTCCCGCATGATGCTGCGATAGGTTTGATCGGCCCGCTGGCATCCTTCCAGCAGCAATTGTGCTTCAGGCGTAAGCTGCATTCCGAAAGGAGAACGTATCAGAAGCTTCCGATTGAGGATTGTCTCCAGTTTCTGGATTTGACGCGACAGGGTTGGCTGGGAGATCGAAAGCTTTCGGGCGGCTTTTGCGACGCTCCCGACCTCGCAGACCGTCAGGAAGTAGCCAATCATGCGAAGGGTCAGGCCCGTCTGCAGGAGCATCCGCAAGTCCGTAAGACTCAGGGATATTACTGATTTTTCCAATGCGTCCTGCGGAGGTGACACGAGTTCAACACCCCAGTAAAGCAGAGACAGGGCAGACCGATAGAGGCTCTGTCCGCAAGCCGTTGGAACGGCTTCGGGGTATCGCCGCTTTGACGTGCGAAGGAGAAGCGGAAACTCCATCGACTGTTCAAGACCCTGCACCGCATGGTTGACGGTCGAGGAGCTGACGCCCAAGGCTTCAGCCGCTTTTGCCGGTGAGCCCACGTCAATCAGAGCCACAAAATATGTGAGCGCAGGTAATTCCATCGCCAACAGCCCTCACAAGACCCGAAATATATTGAACAATATAAAATAGTTCAATATAAAAATTAACTAACAAGATTGTATGAGAACACTGTCGTCACGGGGCTGCAATAAAAAAATGCTTTTATGCATATCTTATGCAAAAAAAAGCATTCCATGTTGCGCTATTCGGCAACGGCAATCCCGACTGACGACTGCTGAGGTCGGGTAATGCAGTTCATTTCACCGGACAGGTTTGTAAAGAAGATGCCTCTGACAGGAGGCTGGTTCAGATATATAATATGATGTTGTCTAGAAGACCTATTTTGAAAATAAAACGTGTTTGTGGGACCGTATACTTGGAGAATGTATTTTAGGTTCCTGTAGAACTCATGGGATCTTTAAGCCCGACCTAGGCATGGATACATTGCTTTGCAAATCCAATCTGGGACAAATCGACACGTGAATAAGAATGCGGTTGTCTGAGTATTCGAAACCAAGATCCGCCATAGCGACATGAAGCGACTGTTGAAGTCGGCCAGTCCGCTTTATAAAAAACATCCTGAAAAGAAGGTTTCTCTTCAGGATGCCTGTAAAATAAAAATGATTATTGCGGCGCTCTGAGGGTTAATCCGTGACGCCGGTGTCTGGTCCGAATGTTTCGTACCGAAGATGGTCGACGGGAATACCCGTTTTAGAAAGACCCTGGATCGTATCACGCATAAAGCCCACCGGGCCGCAGAGAAAGATCGTGGCGCTGTGCGGAATACGCGCTGCAATCCACTCCGCATCCGGGCGACCATCAATTGATGTCAAGCGTGTATCAAGGGTGATGCGACTGCCAGAATTACGAACGATTTCAGCCAGTCGGGTGGCAAAAGGCGCCGTCTCGCGGGAGTGGGCGATCTGTACGATGCTGACGGCAGGGTCTTGGGGACGGGCAGCCAGATCCTCGATCATGCCGATCATGGACGTTGCTCCAATACCTGCGAAAACGAATGCCACCGGGGTATCGAAATGTTCAGGCAAAATGAAGTTGCCTGCAGGTGGAGAGAGCCGGACTTCATGCCCTTCGCAACTCTGGCTGTTCAGCCATGACGATACGGTACCATCCTGAACATGGCGCACGCTGATGGTGTAAGAATCATGGTTCGGGCGGGACGTGATGCTATAGTTTCGGCGCGTCCGGCCATGATCCGGAATATCCAGATCCACACCGACATACTGTCCGGGTACAGCCTTGATAACAGGCTTGCCGTCCGTCGGCCTGAGTTCCAACGTAGTGACATTTTCACAGAGCGGGGTGGCCTGAACGATCCTGAAAGTCCTCCATCCTGTCCAGCCCCCTTCAGCATGAGTACTGACATCGTAAAGCTGGTGTTCGCGGCCCATCAGGATATCTGCCAGAGCCCAGTAGGCGCGGCCCCAGGCATCGAGAATGGCGGGCGTTGCGGCGGCACCGAGGACATGCTGGATTGCCCCCAGCAGAGCGGTTGCAACATGCGGATAGTGTTCCGGCAGAATTTCCAGACTGACATGCTTCTGTGCAATCCGTTCTACGGCGCTCCCCATGACACCAAGATTGTCGATGTTCTTCGCATAAGCGAGAACCGCCATCGCAAGGGCGCGGGGCTGCGTGCCTTTGGACTGGTGGGTGGGATCAAACAATTCCGAAATGGCCGGATCCGCCAGAAGGCGATGATACATTTCCGTAGTGATGGCCAGTCCGTGCGCTTCAAGTGCAGGCACGGTAGCCTTGATGATGGCGATAACGTCTGGAGTAAGGCTGCGATCTGAAGTGGACATGATGGGTCCCCTTAAAGGTGTATATAATTTACACCTTTAAGGTCGTGACTTCTGTGTGTCAATCTGTCAAATGACTCGTATGCGCCTGACCCTTCATACCGATTACGCATTGCGGACCCTGCTGTATCTGGGCGCGCGCCCTGAAGTGCGGGTTTCGATCCGTGAGATCGCGCATGCTTACGGAATCTCCGAAAATCATCTTGTTAAAGTGGTGCATCGTCTGGGGCAGGGGGAATTCATCAAGACAATCCGTGGTCGAGGCGGCGGTCTGATGCTGGCGCGCCCTGCCGAAGAGATCAGGATCGGGACTGTGGTGCGGTTTACGGAAGAGGACATGATGTTGGTGGACTGCGATGGTCTGTCCTCAGGAGGCCGGCCCTGCATCCTGTCACCAGCCTGCAGGCTGCGAGGGGTTCTCGGTGAAGCGCTGGACGCTTTTATGGGTGTGCTCGACCGCTATACGCTGGCGGATATCCTTCAACCCACCGATCTCGCCAGGCTCTTTCCAGAACTCGCCAAGCCGTCTTCATAAAATACTTTCTGCTCTGGTTTTACGGGGCGCGTTGCATGGAAATTGGAGCGCGAACCAGCAGGAGTGAGAGCAATCCGGCTCCTGTCAGGGCCGCCGAACACATATACCACGCCATATCGAAACGCCCGGTGTAGGACACGATATAACCCGTTACGATCGGTGCAAAAAGACCAAGAGAGTTGCTACAGGTCAGGGTAACGCCCGTCACCGTGCCGATTTTGTCTCCGTCTTCGACCAGGTCTGTAAGCAGAGCCGTATTCGCACCGTTCGCTGCAATCAGGCAGGCCAGCGAACCTCCAAGGATCAGGAGAATGGGTGTCATGGTATGGAACCGGGGGAGAAAGCCGATCGTGGCGGCTCCTCCAAGGCAGGCTGCAACGATGAACCTGCGGCGTGGCGGATGGATGCCGTTCCGGAAAGTGAAATGTTCAAGAATACGGCCGATGACGATCGCACCAACAGCTGCGGCGAGATAGCAGAGTGCTGTCCGATTACCTGTTCCGGTAATATCAATATGAAGTTCGTGAATGAGGTAAAGGGGCATCCAGGACATGACCAGAAAATTCAGGTAGTTCTGGGTACACTGGACAACGAGAATACCCAGAAAAGACCGTGATCTGAAAAGGTTCCGGATTGACCCAAGGGAAAAGGGCGCGCGGGTAGGGAGAGACGTCCTGTCGGCTGGGGCGCGATAGACCAGCCACCAGATTGCGGCCCAGACCAGCCCGATCACCCCGAGTGCCATGAATTCGAAGCGCCAACCGAAGAACGAGATCAGGTAAGCCCCGGCGATCGTACCCCCAGCCAGTCCAAGCTGCATGCCGGTCAACAGGATCGTCATGACGGAGCCGCGTTCTTTTGGGAGCGCCCAGTTACGGACAACCGTAGCGCCGACACCAAAGGTCGGTGCCTCTCCGACGCCGAGCAGAACACGCGTCATCAGGAACTGGGTGATGTTGTGAGCCATTCCCCCCAGCAACATTGCAAAAGACCATATCGATACTGCGAGACTGCCGATCAGTCGCGCCCCTTTGCGGTCGAGGAGCATGGTTGAAGGAAGATTCAGCAGGAAATACGACCAGAGAAAGCTGGAGGAGACCCAGCCCATCTGTACGGGAGAAAGTGTGAATTCTTTCCCGAGCGTGGGCAGGGCGATGGAAAGCGCTGCACGGTCACCGTAGCTGATGACGTACATCAGAAAGACCAGAATGAAAAATATGTATCGAGACGGAATGTTCCGTTTCCGGGATATGAACGTTGTGGCTTGATCGGGTGTCACGCTGTCATTCTCCGGGAATTTTTGCTGTTGGGTACGATGATAGGTATGGAAAGACGAGGAAAGCTCAGGAGCCCTCGGCGGCTTCAACTGTTGCGACGACTGCCGCTCTGGCTTTCGATGCCCGGTCATGGCGCAGCATCCAGACGCCTGATCCGATGATCAGAACTGCGCCGGCAGCCATGGCGGAGCTGGGAATTTCGCCAAAGCCGAGCCAGCCGATCAGTGCCGCCCAGAGCAGACCCGTATAGGCGAATGGACCAATGGCAGAGACCTGCGTCGAAGCAAAAGCCTCGGTCTGAAGAACCTGGGCAATTCCGGCAAAAGCGCCCACAACCACCAGACACAAACCGTCCTGCCACCCTGGTGTGATCCAGATGAAAGGGAGGGGCGCAGCCGTCATGACTGTCATGAGAATGGCCTGCCATAACGAAATCGTCGTACTGGCCTCGGTGGCCGAAAGCTGGCGGATCTGCATGGTCGTCAGCGCACCGACCGCTCCCTGTGCCAGCGCCAGCAGATAGATGATGGTGGACACCGATGTAGCGTCTGTATTGAGAAGCCCTTTTCCAAGAGCGACAACCACGACACCTGAAAACCCGATCAGAACCGCAATCCAGCGCTGAAGGGAAGGCCGCTCCTGCAGCAGCGGGATTGAAAGCAGCACAAGAAACAGGGGCTGGGTGTAGGAAAGGACCTGCTGTTCTGCCAGCGGCAGTCGTGTCACGGTGATGACGACCATGATCATGCTGATCAGCCCGACGACAGATCTGATCAGGTGACCACCAAAGTGATGCGTTCTGAGGACAATACCTGTTCTGGAGGCGATCAGAAGTACAAAAGGCAGAGAAAAGAGGTTGCGAAAAAAGATGATCTCAAGAGCTGGAAGCCGCGTTCCGGTGAGCTTTTGAAGGGCATTGAGCGCCGCAACAAAAAACGTGGCCGATGCCAGAAGCAGGGCGCCGCGTTTCAGATCATGCTTCATTTTAACTTATACCTCGATGCACGATACTGACGCAGTAGTGTCTGAAGGACTGGTCAGGGGCATTATGATTGTTAGTCGTGAAGCCGGAACGCCGGTGTCAGGACTGCCCCGACAGCTTCAATTTCTGAGCGGATGGCTTTTGCCAGTTCCAGTGATCCCGGCGTATCGCTATGCACCAGAATGGACTGTGCCTTGACCTGAAGCCGCGATCCCACAGAGGTCGTGACAGACCCGTCTTCAAGAAACTGCCTGACACGCGCTCTGATGGCAGCCAGATCGTGGATGACGGCGCCCGGCTGGTCGCGCGGAACAAGCGTTCCAAGGCTTGTATAGGCCCGGTCTGCAAGAAACAGGGTCTGAACACGAAGCCCTGCCGTCTCGGCTGCACGCTCCGTCAGCTGTCCGGGCATACAGAAGACCGTCAGTTCACGATCCAGCGCGGCGATGGCGCGGGCAAGCCTCAATGCCAGACCGGCATCGGCATTGGCCATGTTTCCGAAGGCGGCGTGATAGCTGACATGCGTGACGCGATGTCCGTGTAAGGCTGCCACGGCCTGCAGCGCACCGATCTGGTAAACCATCATGGCTTCCATATCCGCATCCGAAATGGACATGGAACGGCGCCCAAAACCTATCAGATCCGGCAATCCCGGATGTGCACCAATTCCGACACCTTTTGTTTTCGCGCGCTGAACGGTGCGGTTCATGATGGCGTAGTCGCCGGCATGAAAGCCACAGGCGATATTGGCTGACGAGATAACGTCCATCAGCCCGTCATCGTCAGCGATACGCCAGCGGCCAAAGCCTTCGCCCATGTCGGAGTTTAGGTCGATCTTCATGCTGTGCCTCGGGAGTTTGTGCCATTTCGTGACTGACAGGAGGCGCGGTAATGGGCGACCATCAGGCGGAGATCATCAAGGTAACTGTCGATTGGCTGCTGGGCCGCGATGCCTGTCTTATGGCTGCATTCGACAAAGCGGATAGATGTTCCAATCCGCGCCTGGGCCAGACGCCACAGATCGGCCTCGATCACGGTTGCGATGCGAGGGTAACCCCCAGCGGTATTCGCATCGGCGAGCTGGACGATAGGCTCACCCGCCGGAGGCACCTGTACGATGCCCGGAATAATGCCGTATGATCGCAGCTCGATCCGTTCGAGCAGGGTAAGTGGGGTGCCGCTCAGGCGATATCCCACGCGATTGCTCTGGGGCGTGATGCGCCAGCCCTGATCCCAGAAACGCTCCCGGGACTCAGGTGTAAAACGCGTATAATCCGTTCCAGGCACCGCGCGCAGCAGAACGATTTTCCCGTCGTCAGACTGATTTTCAAGAACGCGCGCTGGTGGAACCGCGCCATAACCTGAGAGCGAAGCGGACGCGGGTTTCGTGGCAAGCTCATCACCGGCCTCGAGAAAGCGTCCATCCATTCCGCCGAAACCGCCTCGAAGCTGGGTGCTGCGTGAACCCAGCACCACAGGAACGTCGATGCCGCCTTCCACACAGATATATGCCCGGGCACCCGTTCTGGGGATGCCCACCCGCAGCACCTGTCCGGGAGCCGCGGTTTCCACGGACCAAGCAAGAACAGGCCTGTCGTCCAGTGTCAGAGGCGCGTCAATCCCTGTGACGGCGAAGCTGCTTGGGGTGTCGAACCGGATTACGAAAGGATAGGTCTGAAGCTCGATGCAGGCTGCCTCTAGCGCGTTTCCCAGAAGAATATTGCCAATTTTCAGGGCAAGCGGGTCCATGACGCCCGAGCTTCCAACCCCGAGATTACGATAGCCCGGACGTCCCTGATCCTGAATGGTGTTGAGCGGTGCGGTTTCGAGGATCGTGATCACAGCTCAATGCTCTCCGGGCAAAAACGGATGCGATCGCCTATGGCGAACAGGGAAGGAGAGCTGCGATACGGGTCAAAAAGACAGATTTCGCTATAACCGATCGAATTCCAGCCATTGGGGCCAGTCAGTGCGGAAATCCCTGCCTGCATCCCTCCGATCGTTACGGTTCCTGCGGGCATGTTGAGAGAGGGAATGGATTTTCGCGGCGTTGCGATACGCGGATTCAGGCCATGAAGGTAGCCGAACCCGGGCGCGCTTCCGACCGCGCAGACGGTATATTCGCCTTCATGATGCAGCCGGATAACCTCTTCGGGAGACAGTCCGGTATGAGCGGAGACCGCGGCCAGATCCTCCCCCAGTGCGCCACCATAGCGAACATTCACTTCAAAGAGACGTCCGGCGATCTGGCGGGGTGGAAGGCTCTCCCAGGCGTTGCGGAGCCAGTCAGCAATCTGTTCCGGATATTCCGGAGCGTGGGTGAAGATCAGAAGCAGGTTGGTGACGCCGGGAACGAGTTCCTGAATGTCAGGATGGTTTTCGGCGTGCTCAATGAGCGCCCAGATCCGCTGCTGTTGCTCCATGGTAAAGGCGCCGGGTGCTTCGAACAGTATGGCGCGCGTGCCCATCATGCTGATGACTGGCGCGCTGCTGGCGTGATGCCGGTCAGATGTGAGAAGCGTGTCTGCGGTCAAAACATGCAGTTCCCGGGCTGTGACGGATCCGTCTCATTGTCTCAAAGGCCGTTTTTGAGGCGGCATCGAAACGATATGACTGGTACGGGAATGATGACCAGAGGAATTCGGCGTTTGAGGTCATCGGATAATCTTATGGTTGAGTGATGGAGTACGAGTTCCATCGGATAATGTTATGGGGCAAGAACGAACGGCTCTTGGTGTTTGTACACTAACTCCATTAGCGTCAGGCCGACATTCCGGTCTGATGCTCCGTCTTGCGGATGAAGCTGATGGCAGTCTTTTTTCATTTTCCAGCAATGGGTTTTCTTCGCATGAGCAATACTCCTTACCGCACAGCCCTCGTCACAGGTGCTTCTTCAGGCATCGGCGCTGCCATTGTCCGGCGGCTGAGCGAGAGCGGCATTGAAGTTCATGCTCTGGCGCGTGATGCGCAGCGCCTCGAAACGCTGGCAAGTGAAACAGGATGCATCCCCCATGCCGTCAGCGTATCGGATCAGGCGGGGCTCGAGGCTCTCATCGCCAGTCTGGAAATCGATGTTCTGGTCAACAATGCGGGTCAGTCCCGGACTGGGAACATCACAAGCACGACCCCTGAGGACATCGACGCGCTTGTGGACGTGAATCTGCGTGCCGTCCTGCAACTGACGCGTCTGGTGGTGCCGGGAATGATTGAGCGCAACCGCGGGCATATCGTGAATATCAGTTCGATTGCCGGTCACTACGCCTTTGCAGGCGGCAACACGGTCTATCATACCACGAAGGCCGGCGTGCATTCGCTTTCCCAGCAGTTGCGGTGCGATCTGTTCGGCCGTCAGATCCGGGTGACGGAAGTCTCTCCCGCACGGGTGGAGACCGAGGTTTTCGGCCGTCTGATCGGGGATATGGCCGAAGCGAAGAAGCGCTTCTTCGACGAGTATGATTCTCTGCTGCCAGAAGACATTGCCAACTCCGTGGCCTTTGCGGTTCTGGCGCCGCAGCGCATGAATGTCAGCTTCATGGAAGTGCTGCCGACGATGCAGGTCGTGGGTGGTCTGAACTTTGCAAAGAAAACTTCTGCTCCGGGCTGATATCAGTGGATCTCTCACAGATCAGACGTCTGATCGATCTCATGGCTCAGGCTCCGATTGCGGAGCTTGAGATTGAGGAAAATGGCCGCAGGATCCGCCTTGCGAGAGCGCAGAACGGCCAAGGGGCTGGTGTTGTTGCTGCAAAGCCAGCAGAAACAACACCAGCCGTCCCTAAGCCCTCCGTGATGACATCCGCCTCAGATGCGCAGGAGACCATTACCGCGCCGTCGTATGGCGTCTTTCACCTTGCGCCTTCACCGGATGCGCCGCCTTACGTTGCTGTCGGACAGAAAGTGGAAGCAGGGCAGCAGGTCGGATTGCTGGAGGCCATGAAGGTTTTCAATCCAGTCCGTGCGGGTGTTGCAGGAACGATTGAAGCAGTTCTGGTGGCGGGTGGCACTGAAGTCGATATGGGAACGCCTCTGTTCCGTCTGGTATGAATGAAATGCAGCGTTTCAAAAGAGTTCTGATTGCCAATCGCGGGGAAATTGCCTTGCGGATCCAGCGCGCCTGCCGTCAGCTGGGACTGGAGACGGTGGCCGTATATTCGGAAGCCGATGCAGAGAGCCGACATGTCCGTGAAGCGGATGTGTCTCTGTGCATCGGCCCTGCGGCCGCATCGAAAAGCTACCTCGACAGGGACGGGCTGCTTCTGGCGGCGAAAGTGACGGGAGCAGGAGCCATCCATCCGGGATATGGGTTCCTTTCGGAAAATGCGGATTTTGCAGATGCGGTTGAAGCGGCGGGTCTGACATTCATCGGCCCGACCGGAGACTCCATCCGCATGATGGGAGACAAGATTACCGCCAAGCGGGCCATGCGGGAGGCAGGAGTGCCCTGCGTGCCGGGTTCGGACGGACCACTTTCGGCTTCTGCGGAAGAAGTTCGGGCTATTGCACTCGAAGTCGGTTTCCCCGTGATCGTCAAGGCCTCCGGCGGCGGTGGGGGTCGTGGCATGCGGGTCGTGCATGGTGGGGACGAGCTGGAGAACGCCGTAGCACTGACGGCCAAGGAGGCCCAGCAGGCCTTCGGCAACCCAACGCTGTATCTTGAAAAATACATGCAGAAGCCGCGCCATGTCGAAATCCAGGTCCTGTGTGATACGCATGGAACGGCTCTCTGGCTTGGCGCACGGGACTGCTCTTTGCAGCGGCGTCATCAGAAAGTTCTGGAAGAAGCCCCCGCACCTGGAATCCCGCCCGAAACCATCGCCGGGATCGGAGAACGCTGTGTTCAGGCCTGCCGACAGATTGGCTATCGCGGGGCAGGGACCTTCGAGTTCCTGTATGAAGACGGGATCTTCGCGTTCATCGAGATGAACACACGCGTGCAGGTCGAGCATCCCATTACGGAAGAAACGACCGGCATTGATATCGTGGCCCAGCAGATTCGGATTGCACAGGGTGAAACACTGGGCCTGCGCCAGAACGATATCCTGATGCAGGGTCATGCGATTGAATGTCGTCTGAATGCGGAAGATGCGGCAACGTTCATGCCGTCTCCGGGAACGGTGACACGGTGGGACCTGCCTGGCGGTCCAGGCATTCGCGTGGATACGCATGTGGTCAGTAACTATACCGTCCAGCCTTACTATGACTCTCTGATCGGCAAAATCATCAGCTACGGCGCAACACGCGAACAGGCGATTGCCCGGATGCGCGTGGCGCTGGCTGAAATGCGGGTTGAGGGAATTTCTACCAATATTGCCCTTCATCAAGCACTTCTGGCCGATCCGCAGTTTCAGGAAGGAGGCGTCGATATTCACCATCTCGAACGCTGGCTTGCAGAGAGGTCGCCATCATGAACGCCGTAGAAAATCAGGTTCCGGAGTTTGAAGGCATTCCGTCTGCAGAGGATCTTGCACGGATTGCGGATCTGCTGATCGAGGCCGGGCTGGAGACAATCGAGCTTTCCGATGGCAAGGGTGCACGCTGTTTTATGCGTGTAACGTCCTCTGTCGCGAAATCGGATGTGCAGATTGCAGAAAATGTTCCGCCTGTCCAGGATCTCTCGAGCCGTATTGCAGTCAGTGCGCCATATTTTGGCACTCTGGTCCTGACGGAACTGGCGAAAGTCGGAACATCGGTGCAGCCGGGAGATGTGGTGGCACAGATGCGGATCGGAGCCTTGCAGATCCCGGTTCTGGTTCTGGTGACGGGGACGATCGTTGACGTCGCCGGGGAGGATGGTGCGCTGACGGGGTATGGAGCTCCGGTTGTGCAGGTTGAACCAACAAGCCGATAGCCACGATACCTTAAAGGGACGGGGAGGCTTCAGCTGCTTCCCCGCCGTCTTTTCAACTTAAAGAGCTTACAAAATCCGAGATACGTCGGCAGCCTTCCTTCAGGGTTTCCCGGTCGGTTGCATAGGAAATACGGAAGAACGGACTCATGCCGTAAGCTCCCCCCTGAACGGATGCAACCTGCTGTTCTTCCAGGAGAGCCATGACGAAATCTGCATCCGTGGCGAGATGACGTCCCTTGGGTGTGGTCTTGCCCAGGCAGGCGCCGATTTCAGGGTAGACGTAGAATGCGCCCTGCGGTGTATGGCACGTGACGCCCGGAATGGCGTTTAGCAGACTAACAACCAGATCGCGGCGGAACTGGTATTCGGCAGCACGCTCTTTCAGGAAATCCTGCGGACCTTCGAGGGCGGCAATGGCAGCGGCCTGCGCGATGGTGTTGATACCGCTGGTGGACTGCCCCTGCATGTTGTTCATGGCGGCAATCAGGTTCCGTGGGCCGCCACAATAGCCGACGCGCCAGCCCGTCATGGCATAGGCCTTGGAGACACCATTGACCGTCAGAACACGGTCTTTCAGGCGCGGTTCGACTTCGGCAATGGTGCAGAAGTCGAACCCGTCATAGATCAGGTGTTCGTAAATATCATCCGTCATGATCCAGACATGAGGATGCTTCAGCAGGACGGCCGCGATTTCTTCCATATCCTCGCGCGGGCAACATGCGCCAGTCGGATTGTTGGGGAAGTTCAGCAGCAGCCATTTGGTGTTGGGTGTAATGGCGGCATCCAGCGCTTTGGCAGACAGGCGGAAATTGTCTTCGGCCGGGCAGTCGATCTGCACAGGTCTGGCGCCACACAGACGCGCGATATCCGAATAGCTGATCCAGTATGGAGCGGCGAGAACAACCTCGTCGCCTGTGTTACAGGTTGCCATCAGGGCGTCGAAAATGATCTGTTTGGCGCCATTGGCGACGAGAATTTCGTCAAGGGCATAATCGAGATGGTTTTCGCGCAGGAACTTGGCCTGAACGGCCTTTTTGAGCGCGGGTTTTCCATCCTGCGGCGGATACTTGGTATCGCCCCCACGAGCGGCCGCGATGGCGGCCTCCACGACGTGGTCGGGGGTCGGGAAATCGGGTTCGCCGGAAGACAGGCTGACGATTTTGAGGCCTTCTGCCTTGAGTTCGCGGGCCTTGTCGGTCATGGCGGCAGAGGCCGAGACTCCAATTCCGTTCAGTCGATCAGCAAAACCGGGCATTGATGTCTCCATTGCCGCATAAGGGTAGCGCATACGCGAATGAACGTATCGTAAATCGTTTCGTAGGCGTCGAGATACTGCCGAAAATTGTCTGACCCTATATCACAATCATATGGGGTTGAATCGAAGTCGCAATAATAGGCTCGGGGTCCATCACAGCTCTGGATACCCGAAATGACGACATCCGCATCCCGGTCCGACGTTGCGGCAGACATGATGCCGCCACTGGATGGCTTCAGGGTCGAGAAAGACCTGCTGGGAGAGGCTTGTATCCCGAAGAATGCCTTGTGGGGGGTTCATACCAGCCGCGCAGCAGAAAATTTTCCCATCAGCGGGGAGCCCGTCGGAGCATTTTCCGATTTCATCCGGGCATTTGTGACGGTCAAGCAGGCTGCCGCGCGGACGAACAGAGCGCTTGGCTATCTGGATGAAGAGCGAGCCAGTCTGATCGAGGCGGCCTGCAGGGCCCTGCTGACCCGTGACGATTATCGCAACCATTTTATTGTGGACGTCATGCAGGGTGGGGCAGGGACATCCACCAACATGAACGTCAACGAAGTCATCGCCAATGTCGCGCTGGAACTGGCCGGCCAAAAGCCCGGTGATTACCAGATCCTGCATCCAAACGACCATGTAAACATGGCACAGTCCACAAATGATGTTTACCCAACCGCCCTGCGCCTGGGGCTTCTTACAGCAACTGCGCCTCTGCTTGAGGCCCTGGAAGAACTGGCCCGGGCTTTCGGAAAGAAAGCCGATGAATTCTCGGACATTCTGAAAGTCGGCCGCACGCAGTTGCGCGATGCGGTACCCATGACGCTTGGACAGGAGTTCAGGGCATTCCAGCATGCGATGGAAACGGAAATCCGTCACATACGCAGCCAGTGCGAAGCTTTTCTGACGGTCAATCTTGGCGGAACGGCGATCGGGACAGGCCTGAACACTGATCCCCGTTATGCGGACGCCGTCATCCGGGAGCTTGGAAAACTGACTGGTCTGGCCGTAACGGGAGCCGCTGACAGGATTGAAGCGACATCGGATGTTGGAGCTTTCGTCCTGTTCTCCGGCGTGCTCAAGCGGCTGGCGCTCAAACTATCCAAGATTTCAAGCGATCTGCGCCTGCTGTCGAGCGGCCCGCGGGCGGGCATTGGAGAGATTACCCTGCCGTCCGTACAGGCAGGGTCTTCGATCATGCCAGGCAAAGTCAATCCGGTCATCCCGGAAGCCGTCAATCAGGTGGCCTATCTCGTTGCAGGTTATGATGTCACGCTGAGCATGTGTGCTGATGGAGGACAGTTTCAGCTCAATCCTTTCGAGCCGATGATCGGATACTGTCTTTTTTCGTCCCTGAAGACGCTCACGGCAGCTATTAGGCTTCTGACCACAAAATGCGTCTCCGGAATTGCCGCGGACGCCGAGCAGTGCCGGTTTCTGTTTGAACGGAATATTGGTATCGTCACCGCGCTGGTTCCGCTTCTTGGCTACGATACCTGTTCCCGGATTGCCCGCCGGGCTCTGGCTGAAAACCGGAGTGTTCCGGAGCTTGTCCTTCAGGAAAAACTGGTGACTCAGGACGTACTCGCAGGTCTGCTTCGTCCGGAATTCCTGACGCGGCCCAATGTCGGACAGGTTGAAGCGGCTTTCAGGTAGATGCCTGCGTCCCCGGCCAGTTGCGTGATGATGCCATGGCCCTGGCCAGCTCGATGAGCCGCTCCCGGACGGCCACGGATGCCTCCGTTTCAGGAACCAGCTCGGGAATGCAGAGGGAAACATTCTCGCTGATGACCGGGTTGCGCAGGGCGTATATGCGCGACTGGCCTTCAACGGCAATTCTGCTCGCGACCGACCAGGGAAGGATGGTGCTCCCGATCCCTTCCTGAATGGCTCCCTGAAGCGTTGTCAGAGCTTCGATTTCCGCGACGATGTTCGGCTCCAGTCCTTTGCGCATGAATGCCATGTCGATCGCCTTGCGGACAAAGTTGTGCTTGGGCGGTACGAGAAGGGGAATCTCCGTGATATCTGCGAGCTGAACCGTGTTTTCGCCGTCGTGAGGAATGGCAAGCGCCTCCGGAGCAAGCAGGAAGAATTCCTCCTTCATCAGAGGCGTGAAGCTGACACCTTTCATGGGCCCCGAGCCATGTATGACGGCCATGTCCAGGCGTCCGGTCATGACGAGTTCGCTGTAAATGTCGTCAAAACTTTCGGTCAGATGCAAGACGATGCCTGGAAGTTCTTCCCGGATACGGCGCAGAAGCTCCACGGATAGCGTCGAGCCTGCGCTGTATGGAGACAGGCCGACCGAAACCTTGCCGACAAGGGGACCAGCCCCCTGGGTGATTTCGACCATGGCCCGGTCGAACTGTTTGCTCAGGATCTGGACGTGACGGTACAGGACGGAACCGGCAATCGTAGGCGTGACGCCACTTTTGCTCCGGATCACCAGTTTCTGGCGGAACGCGCTTTCAAGGGCTGCCAGTTGCTGGCTGAGCGCGGGCTGGGCGATGTTCAGTAGATCGGCGGCGCGGGAAATGCTGCCAAGATCAATGATCTTCACGAAGGCCTGCAAACGCCTGATATCCAACGGGCCAATCTCCTGATGTGACGAACTGTGAATCCAATACTCTGCCGATTGGAGAAAATGGTCAATGAATCCATCGGAATGCGATTGAACCCGACCACGGTACCAGCAGAGGGATTCCGAAAAATTCTCGTTGCGGGATTGGAATATAAATAATCCATATGACGCCAAAACATAACGTATCCGTACCATAAACTCATACTTCGTATCGGAATTCCGGCGACTTGAGAGGGATGCAATGTTGATTGGGTCAAATTGGAAACTCTGTCTGGTCGCAGGAGCTGCACTGGGCGCGTTCATGCCGGACAGGGTTCTTGCGGCATCGGCTTCAGCAACGGCTCCAGTGAAACATCACAGGGTCGTTGCCAAAAAAAGGGCAGGTGCTTCTCCTGCCCAAAGCAAGCCTTCGGTTCATCGTGCTCCGACGTCGCTTCAGGCGATATCAACGGAGAGTATTCAGGTCGGTGGACGGCAGACGAATTCGGTTTTCTCTCCGGTTACGGCGCGCCACAGCACGACGCAGGTGACTGTGGTGACCGGCGCTGAACTGCTCAAGACAGGCCAGACGAACGTGCTTTCCGCACTGGCGCAGGCCAACCCGGCCATCACAACGGCCGCGCTTCCAGGCGGTGGAGCGAGTGCATTCGTTCAGACGATGCAGCTTCGTGGCCAGTCTCCTGATGACACGCTGATTCTCGTCAACGGGCATCGCCGTCATATCGGCGCCAACTTCAACTCGAATGCCGGAACGAACTGGGGCAGTGAACCGAGCGACATTTCGCTGATCCCGGTCTCTGCCATTGACCATATTGAGGTGATTACCGAAGGGGCATCTGCCCTTTACGGACAGGATGCCATTGCAGGCGCGGTTAATATTGTCCTCAAACGCGACACCCATGGCGGCAGCATCAATTTCAAGAACAATGGTTATTACGCTGGCGATGGGCAGGGGCTCGACGGATCGGCCAATTATGGCATGGCTCTGGGCAATAATGGCGGATACCTCGATCTTGCCGCGCAGGTTACCCATCAGCTCCCCACAACGCGTGGTGGAGATTTCTATGGCACCCTCTTCAGCGATTCCCGAAACGAGACGGCCAATCGGGATGTCCAGCGGGGGCTTGGTCTTCCGAAGTCAACGCTGGAGACCCTGAGCGAGAACATGTCCCTGCCGCTTGGGCACGGCTTCAGTGCCTATAGCACCTCAACATTCTCGCACCGTCGCGCCAATGTCGCCGAGACGTATCGCAGTGCGGCCGATACGGATACCTGGATCAACACCAACCTGTATCCCAACGGCAACCAGCCCTATATCACGATGGACCAGTATGACTTTGAGACGGATAATGGCATCCGGGCTCACAAGTTTGGATTTGCCTGGGACGCCTATGTCACGTTCGGACGTGATGCGCAGAAATACGGGACCAAGGATTCAGAAAACGTTTCCATCCCCGACAGCACGCAGACGTCCTTTTATGATGGAGCGTCCATCGCAACAGAACTGACGAGTGGCATTCGCGGCTCCCGGTCGTTCCAGACAGGTTTCCTGCCGCGACCGGTTGATCTGAAATTTGGCGCGGAATACCGCCATGATACATTCCAGATGACCGAAGGTGAGACGGCATCTTGGGAAGGGCTGGGAGCTACGGATCATCCGGGGAACGTGCCGATGGCCGTCACCAACCAGAACCGTGACGTTTACGAGGGCTTTGCGAATCTGGACTTCTACGTCACTAAAAAATGGGAGTGGACACTGGGTGGCCGCGTTGCGAGCTACAACAACCTCGCCACTGTCGAAACGGGCTCGGTCGGCACACGATACAACTTCAACAAACGATGGGCTGTGCGCGCCAACGTCAATACCGGTTATCGTCCGCCAACGCTGGGTGAGATGTCCTATTTCTATTCCGCGCCTTACCCCGGCTACACGGTGGATCAGGTTCCCGCAAACAGCACCATCGCCAGATATCTCGGTTCCGGCACGATGAAGGGTGAATATTCCCGGAGTTACAGCATTGGTCTCGATGCTACGCCGGTGAATAATTTTCATGTCACCGGAAATCTTTATTACATTGCCATCAACTCCCGTCTGGGAAGCACGAAAACCTATAGCGTTGATAAAGACGATTCCGTCCTCATGAACCTGCTGGCGCAGAACAATCTTGAGAGCGCGACATCGCTTTCCTATTACGCAAACCTCTATAATACCCAGACATTCGGCGGCGACTTCAGCGCAGATTATACGCTGCACACGCAGCGTCTGGGGCAGTTCCGGTTTGCGATGGGAATCAATTTCTCGGATACCGAAATCCGCTCCGCGAAAGACAGCTTCGTCAACGAATATACCAAGGAAATCGTCCTGCACGCTGCTCCAAAAAACCGCGAGCAGATCAGCGTGAACTGGACCTATGGCAAATGGTCCGCATTCGTGCAGGAAATGCGTTACGGCTCGATCATCTACATGGCGGCTCCAACGGGGCCGGGCAGCGTGCCGTTCATGCAGAATCCGGCACTGCTGACCAATCTTGAAGTGGATTACAAAATCCTGCCACGCTGGAGCATCGGAGTGGGGGCCAACAATGTCGGCAACAAGTATCCGACGCGTGTGCCGTCTTCGATTTCCCATACGCAGCAGGGCCTGACGAAATATGCCTCTTATTCGCCTTACGGCTTCAATGGCGGCATGTATTACGTCAAAACATCCATCGACTTCTGAGTTACAGACAATCTGAAGCGGATTTCCCGGGAATGGCCTGAAGCAGGGTTCGGGTATAGTCCGATGCGGGGTGCGAAAAGATGCTTTCCGCACGCCCGTATTCTTCCTGCTGTCCGTGTCGAATGATGGAGAGGGTATCAGAGATCTGTCTGACAACCGCAAGATCATGGGATACGAAAACGAATGTCAGGCCAAGATCATTCTGTAACTCCGTCAGGAGTTCCAGAATGCGGGCCTGTACCGTGACGTCCAGTGCGGAAACGAATTCGTCCAGCACAAGAATGTCGGGTTCCGCAGCAAGAGCCCGCGCCAGAGCCACACGCTGGCACTGACCTCCGGAAATATCGGAAGGATACCGCTCAAGGATGTCGGGCTTCAGATGCACCCGCTCCAGAAGTGTGTGGATCCGCTGGAGACGCCATGAACGGTTTTCATTAAAATGGTTACGCAGGGGCTCCTCTATGATCCGACGAACCGTCAGCCGCGGGTCCAGCGAACTCCAGGGATTTTGATAGACAAGCTGCATGCTGCGGAACGGGCCCCGGTCGCCGGGGCGGCCACCAAAAGCATCTGCCCCATGGATCCGGACGCTTCCTGAAATCGGAGCAATCAGTCCCATAAGGCAACGCAGGATCGTGGTCTTGCCGGAACCGGATTCTCCGATAATGCCGTGGGTCGTGCCACGCTGCACGGTAAAGGAAACATTCCGCACGGTCGGACTTGTGCGCCCTCCGTGAGTCCTATGGGTGATGGTGAGGTTTGAGACCTCCAGGGCCGGAACCTGCGCCGGGCCGACCTTTCGCGCAGGAGGAGTTCTGGGATGAAAGGCAGGAGAATCCCTCAGGAGTCTGCGGGTATACGGAGAATGGGGTGCACTGAAGAGGCTGTCTGAAAGACCGCGTTCCGCGACAACGCCGTGTTGCATGACGACGACGTCATGCGCCCTGTCACGGGCGATGGCGAGATCATGGGTAATCATGAGAACCGAACAGCCGTTTTCCTCGCGCAGAAGGTCGAGCAGGTCCAGAATCTGACGCTGGACCGTGACGTCCAGAGCACTCGTGGGTTCGTCGGCAATAATGAGCCCGGGAGCGAGGGCAACGGCGATGGCAATGAGCACGCGCTGCTTCATGCCTCCCGAGAGTTCATGGGGAAACTGCGAAAAGCACCGTCCAGGATCGGGCAGCCCAACCTTCTCCAGAAGAGTCAGCGCGTGGTCACGACGCTCCTGCCGACCTTCGGAGGTGTGCAGACGCAGAATTTCCCCCACCTGTCGGCCGATGGGAATGCGAGGATCAAGCGAACTGCCCGGATCCTGAGGGATGAACCCGATCTGACGTCCACGGATGGTATTGAGGGTGCGTGACGATGCCGCAAGCAGAGACTGCCCGTTCAGGGTGATACTGCCACGATCAATACGCGCGGAAGGCGGTAACAGGCGGATGACAGCCTTGGCGATGGTGGATTTTCCGGAGCCGGATTCTCCGATCAGGGCTGTCGTCTTTCCGGGCAGCGCCGTAAACGAAATGCCGTTCACGGCGATCCTGTCACCATAGAAAATGGCCAGATCGTTTACGTCCAGAACAGGGGCTGGAGAGGTCATGGCCGTTCTTCCCCTGCGTTCGTCATGGCCTGGCTCAGGCGGTTGGCTGCCAGAGCGACGGTCAGCAGGGCGAGGCCGGGGAATGTGGTCATCCACCACGCTGTGGCCAGATAACCCCGTCCTTCTGAAATCATGAGCCCCCATTCCGGCGTTGGCGGAGGCGCGCTGTACCCAAGAAAGCCCAGAGTGGCGAGGGACAGGATGGCCGTGGCATAGCGCAGGATCCCCATCCCGAGCAGCGGACGAAAGGTATTGGGAAGGATATGCCATCCGACTATGCCCCAGAAACCGGTTCCTGACAGGCGGGCGGCCTCGACATAGGTCTGCGACCGTAGTGTCCGGACGAGGTTGCGGACAATGCGCGCAAAGCCGGCCGTCTGGCTTATACCGACGGCAAGAGCGGCATGAACCGGGCCAAAACCCGTCAGAATGACGACCGTCAGAGCCAGAAGAAGTTCAGGAATAGCGAGAAGGACATCAATGACACCCGAAAGCAGCGTGTCCACCGCAGGCCCTGACAGTGCGGCAAATCCCCCGATGACCGAGCCAAGCACAATACCGGTCATGGTCGCCACGAAAGCGGCTGGCAGCGTTTCGCGCGCGCCGTAAATGATGCGGGTCAGGACGTCGCGCCCAAGCTGATCGGTTCCACACCAGTGCGCACTATCTGGCGGCAGAAGATGTTCCGGAGCCACGCCTGTCGCCGGATCTCCGCTTGTCAAAGCGGAGGGCCACAGGATTGCAACCACACAGACCCCGATGACAATGGCGGAGAGCACAGAGAGGGGAGAAGGAATGGAAAATCGCTTCATGATCCGGACTTGCCGCCTCCGATCCGATGGGACATGCGCAAAGTCGGGTCAATCAGGGGAATGAGAAGATCAACAGCGAGGTTGGCGCCTACGAAACCTGCCGCACCAATCAAGACGACAGCCTGAAGAACGGCCACGTCCTGCCCCGAGACGGCATCCCGCGTCATTTGGCCCAGACCGTTCAGACCAAAAACGGTCTCGGTGACGATGGCGCCTGCAATCAGTTCCCCCAGCGACAGCCCTGCCACCGTCAGGGACGGAATGACGGAATTGGGGAGAATATGACGGAAGAAAACAGAAACCCGACTGGCCCCGCGTGTCCGGCTGGCCATGACGAAAGGAAGGCGCTCCGTTTCCTCGATTTGCTGGAGCAGAAGTTTGGCCTGAGGGGCTGCAACCGGCAGACTGACGGCCAAACCCGGTAAAAGCACACCTTCCCATGCCCCGACTCCGACGACAGGCAGCAGGTGCAACCTGAAGGACAGAACCTGAATGATAAGAATGCCGGACCAGTAGAGTGGAATTGCGCTCCAGAGTCCGGGGAGGGCATGAACGGCCTGTCGCAGGGCCCGCATCGGCAGAAGACTGGCCCCTACGGCAATCGCTAGGGTCCAGACGAGAGAGAGCAGAAACCCGACGCCTGCCAGCCGCAGAGTAACGGGAAGTGCCGTTGACAGCAGTTTCCCGACAGGAACGCCAAGCTGGACGGAATATCCGAAATTGCCATGCAGAACCTGCCAGAGGGTGTGAAAATACTGAAACACAGGGTTTGACGACCCGCTGTACAGAACGCGCATGGTTTCGATCTGCTCGGGCGACAGGCCAAGTTCAGGGTCCATGAAGCGGATCATGACGGCATCTCCCGGCATCATCTGCAACAGGATAAAAGTCAGCGTGAAGGCGCCCCAGAGGATCAGAAGAGCCCGACCGACCTGCACCAGGAAATGTCCGGCAAAGCCACGGTGTTCAGGGAAATGAGAGACATTCATGGGGCCGCAAACTCCAGATCCCGCAGAACCGGTCGGCCGACAGCCTCAAAGCGCAGGCCTTTCAAGTCCGGGGATGCTGCATAGACCTGCGGCTCTTCGAAAAGCGGGATGTCATAGGCATTGTCGATCAGATATTCCTGAACCGCGACAACCCGTCTCAGGCGTTCCTCACGATCGGTGATGGAGGCGATATCAAGCAGCATCGTGTCGAGAGTCTCGTCCCTGAAAGCACGGACTTTCGTGCTTTGTCCTCCCTTCTGAAGAAGGGAATCGCGGTTTCGTGGAAAGAATTCGCTCTTGAGAACATCGGGATCGGCCCGTCCCACTTCCGAAACGGTCAGGGGCGTTCTTTGCGGGTTGAGGTTGTCCAGAAGAACCCCTGCGGCAGCCCCGGACATGATGTCGAGCTGCACGCCCAGTCGACGCCATTGCTGGGCAATCAGTTCGAGCATGGTCTTGTTCTGGGGATGGGGCAGGGAGACATGAATTCCCAATCGTAACGTCTGTCCGTTGCGGTGACGCAGGCCATCTTCGCCCATTCTCCAGCCCGCGCTGTCCAGAAGACTCGCAGCAAGGGCAGGATCATATTTCAGTTTTTGGGAGAAATCGGCATATCCTGCGGCCTGTGAGGACAGGATCGAACGGGCTACGGGATAGTTCCGCGAATACAGAACACTCACGATTTCCTGCCGGTCCGTTCCATGGAGGAGCGCCTTCCGAACCCGGATATCCGCTACCAGAGGGTTATCGGGCCGGAAGGCAAGGCCGGTGTTCACGCCGCGAGTGGATGGTGCAAAAAGCCTGTATCCCGCACGGCGTATCTGTTCTTCGTCATAGGCTTCGACCTGCCGGATAATGTCGGCCTGACCTGCAAGAAGCGCTCCCACCCGAATACTATCCTCAGGAACGACCAGAATCTTGATCCGGTCCACCGTGGCTCTACCCTCTTCTGCTTTTGGCCCCCAGCGATAGTCTTGACGCGCGACAAGATCGACCTCCCGCCCCGGAATATCAGCTGAAACGACGAAAGGACCGGAGCCTATGATGCCTGTTGCCGTTCCCAGGTCATCGAACGGACGCCCCAGTGTCGTGGGAGAGACAATCCCCGAACCCAGAACAGACGTGGCCTGCAGAAAGCCGGGGGCAGGGTGCGTGAAATGGAAAATGACGGTTGTGGGACTGGCAACTTCCGCATGATCGAAATTGCTGATGGCTTCTGAAACCGGGAAATGAAGTGCCTGATTGCCTTTGCCGTATGTCTGGAAATTCAAGGCTACAGCCTGCGCATCGAGCGGCGTCCCGTCAGAAAACGTGACACCGGAACGCAGGTGGAATGTGTAAATCGTACTATCGGCATTCACGGACCAGTCGGTTGCCAGCCATGGTTTGATTTCAAGCGTTTCAGGATCCTGCCAGGTCAGACGATCCGTGATCTGGCTCAGAATGCCGCCGTTTGGATAGAATCCGCCAGCGGGAGGGTAGAGATTGGTATGCTCCTGTGGGTCCAGGTAGATGATCGTTCGGTCCGGGACCCGGCTCTGGGCCTGCGGAAAAGCAGAGAGCCCCGCAAGAAACACGGTTGCCAGCGCAGATCGTCGGACAGACACGGAGTGATGAACCGGCATTATCACCTTCAGGAGGGACTGCGTTGAGACGCGGGTAGGGAATAATAACTTAAATAAATAGTTGTTAATATGTATATCCTTAAATTCCCCATTTTGGAAAGATGTTTGGTGAAAATATTTGTTGCGCTCTCAGAGCGTCATTCAGGCGTCTTAACCCCCAGGACAAGAAGGGCGGAGCGTTTTTCCTGAAAAACAGGAAGCGGATCACAGACAAAAATAAACTATATATAGTAGTTATTATATTCATAAAACATTTCGGGTTGTTGTTTATGTCGAATCATGTTTATCAACATTGAAGACTGGTGATTCATCGCTGGCACAAACATCATATCCGATGGTGAAATAGCTATGCCGTATAGACGGACTCATGACTCTCTGCGGCGTTCCGGTTCAAGACCCGTATGGATTGCCACGACTCTTCTGCTGTCTCTGGGGGCGACCGGCGCCGCGATTGCCGCAGATGCAACAACTGCGTCGGAAAGCGAGCGGGACACACGGAAATACGTCAAGGCCAGACGCCCACAGTCTGCGGAACACAAGGCAAGTTCCCCCGCCAAATCACTTTCGCACACTGCTTCGACGGCGCCCGGAAGTGTTGAAGACCACAGCGGGGTCGAGCGGATCGTCGCGACAGGAAGTCAGGGCAATATCGCGCCCGCGTTCAGGGTTGCGACACCCACGAAAAGTACGGTCAGCGTCGCTATTGTTTCAGGGGCACAGCTTCTGCAGACAGGGCAGACCAATGTCATCGCAGCTCTTCAGCAGACATCGCCCGAACTGAATGCTCCGCCGGGAGGAGGTGGGGGCGCCTATTCAACAACGCCCACCCAGACGGTCATTCTTCGCAATCTCAATGCTGATGAAACGCTCGTCCTTGTCAACGGTGTGCGGCGGCACATCAGCGCTCTTGGCAACTGGGGCGATGGTCCCGCCAAAGGAACCGAGCCTGCGGATCTGAGCCTCATCCCGCTGAGCGCCATTGATCATATCGAAATCATTACAGAGGGTGCGACGGCTCTTTACGGGCAGGACGCAATTGGTGGTGCCATCAATATCGTTCTGAAGAGCGGTACAAAAAATGGTGGCACGGTCAACCTCATGAACAGCGGATTTTATGCGGGAGACGGACAGGCCGTTGAAGGCTATGGCGATATCGAGCACAAGATCGGCAATCAGGGTGGCGGAATTGATGTCGCCTGGCAGGTCCTGAACCAGCTTCCAAGCCATCGGGACGCGCTCAACACGGCCAAACTTTACGAGCTGCCACAGGATGCCGAAATGCAGCAGCGGGTCGGGCAGGATGTCAATCGTGTCGAGGGTGTCAGCAAATCTCTGGCTGAAGTCTTCAGCTTCAATGGTCATGTCCCCATTACCGACCGCGTGGAAGGTTATGCGACTGGCACTCTCGGACATCGCTCGACCGTGCGTGTCGGATTTTTTCGCGGGCCGGCCAATAATAATACCACCCGCGCTCTTTACCCTAACGGATACTCGCCACTTGAAACATTCGATGAACTGGATTTTCAGGTCAATGGCGGTTTGCGTGGGGTTCTGGCGCATGGGCTCGCTTGGAATACCTACGCCTCGTTCGGACGTGAGCGTGTGAACGAAAATGTCGAAAACGACGAAAACCCGACTTTCGGCGTGGATAGCCAGACGAACTTCCATCAGGGACAGATCATCGCATCCGAACTGATCGGGGGGGCGAAATTCTCAAAGAAGTTTGCAATTCCGCAGCTTGCGAAACCTGCCGAACTTAATTTCGGTCTGGAATATCGTCACGATACCTATCAGATCGGGCAGGGAGACTATCAGTCCTGGGCAACCGGACCTGTTCTTGTTGGACAAACGGGTGTCCAGCCGAGTTCAGGCGCCGCCGGTTATGCCGGCTTTGAGCCGCAGAACGCTGGCAACTGGTCCCGCGATATTTTTGACGGTCACGTCGGCCTCGATCTGTTCCTGACCCGGAAGTGGGAACTGACGATCGGCGGCCGTGCAGTTAGTTATTCCGACAAGGGGGCTGCTCCGACAGGTTCGATTGGGATGCGTTACAATTTCAACAAGCGCTTTGCTCTGCGCGCCAGCATCAATACAGGCTATCGGGCGCCGACCCTGGGAGCGGTTCATTACAACGCAACGTCAACTGGCCCCGGACAGGTGACGGAAAACCTGTCTTCGTTTGATCCGGTTGCCAGACTTCTCGGTGCAACCGGCGTCAAAGGAGAAACCTCCCGCAGTTATGACATCGGTTTTGATTGGACACCCATCGACTCTCTTCGCGTGACGCTGGACGGTTACCGGATCGACATCAATGACCGGATCGAGAGCACGACGGAATTTTCAGGCACCCGGATGAATGAATTCCTGTACAGTCAGGGAATTACCAGCAGCCCAACCGACAGAATATTCGTCAATTACATGACCAATATCGGCAACACGACCACCAATGGCTTTACGGCAAAGCTCAGTTACCAGTTTCCTCTCGCAAAACGCTGGGGCGTTCTGACAGGAAGTGTACAGGCCAATGTGGCGGACACCGAAGTAACGCATTACGCCGACACTCCCGGCGTTCTACAGCAGCTTGGGCAGACGTATTATGACAGCCTGTCGCGAAACAATCTGCTGAGGGCATCTCCAAAGAACAAGGAATCCTTTGCGCTGGACTGGAGCAGGGGGCGCTACAATCTCTATGTTCAGGAACAGCGCTACGCGGGGGTGGAATGGATCAATTATAGCGGCGATCCCTCCTCAACCTGGACACATATAAGACCACAGGTTCAGACCAACTTTGCTTTCAGCGCCCGCGTTGGGAGCGGTTTTACGCTGACGGCAGGGGCCAATAATCTGTTCAACAAGTTTCCCACCCGCGTGAAGACCAGCACCATTTCCGAAACCCAGGGCACAATCAAGTATCCGGAGACGGCCCCTGGCGGGTACGAGGGCGGATATTATTATGCCCGGATTGGATATGTCTTCTGAACTTTCCAGATACTTCAGATATTCGGATAGACTGATGACTACAATTTTTTCTTTCAAAGCAGATCCACCCCTAGATCTTATTGATTACGTGGTCGGAATTGATTCAGATTCCTGGCTGGATACCCTCAGGCGGGGGCGTGAGGTTTTGCGTGACAATGCGCAAAAGAGCGCTGAGCTGCTCCTCAATCCCCTGGAGGACGAAGAATTCCCGCAGACGCATCGACTGGCCGTCGCCGCCTTTGTTGCGGGACTACATGGCGATACGGCGATCTATCGCCTCTATCTGGACCTTCTTGAACGATCGGAACAAGAAAAGGAGCTGTCACCGGTTATCGAAAATCTGTCCCGGCAGGGAAGAACACTGGGGCCTTATGGAGCTTATCCAGCCGGTCCACTTTCAGGTGAGGATCTCAAGGGCTCTGAATTTGAAGTTTCGGACGTCAATGTTGACAGATCATTGGCGCGGGCTCTGGAGCACGCTCATTTCCTGACATTTCATCCCCGGGACGCCTCGGTACAGGCACTTGAAAGACTGAAAAAAGCCGGGTGGACTGACACGGGCATCGTGACGTTATCCCAGCTCATTTCATTTTTGGCGTTCCAGATCCGCGTTATTCATGGCCTGAGCGTGCTGCGCGATGTCGGCCCGGCAGCAGGTGCCACCCTTTCGGAGAACCCATCATGAGCGTGACAGAACAGACTGTTTCAAAGACAGACACTCAGGAACCCGACCGTTTTACAAAGGCTCAACTGGACTGGCACCCGTGGCTTGAGCCTCTTGAAGAAGGCAACCTGACTGAGGTCCATTACGAGGGGCTTGTAGACCGTGCACGGGCTAAATCTCCATATTTCAGGCTGCTGGCACGGGACCCTGAGATCCTTGGAGCCCGGACACGCAGCGACAAGGATATTTTCTACAATGTCTCAGGAGGATTGCCACGCAGGGAACGGGAGCTTGCGGCCACTGTTGTTTCGCGATTTAACGGATGCATCTACTGCGCTTCCGTCCACGCACGTTTCAGTGAGCGTCAAGGCGGTTCCCCAGAGGCTCTCGCCGCATTGCTGGAAACGGGGCAGCTTCCCCACGACACAGATCTGAAATGGCAGCTTGTGGAGGAAATCGCCCGACGTGTGTCTGAAACACCAGTCGGATTTTCGCATGTTCATATCAGAGTGTTGAGACAGGCCGGGTTTGAAGACGCGGAAATTCTGGATCTGATCAATGCCTCTTCATTCTTTAACTGGGCAAATCGTCTCATGCTTTCTTTGGGATATCCGACACTCCCGTCAGAGTAATCAATCGGCATTCCCTGCAGGAGATACCGATTGATTATGGAATATTTCATAGAGCACCAAACCATACCCTGAATCAGACTGAAAGTTATCTGGTCCGTGTCACAAAAACAGTTCGGTTTTTTTACCCGCCTTCTGGATGATGTCCCTGCCGCTCAGCGATATGCTCTTGCGCTGGAGCAGATCAGGGCTGCGGAAGCTTATGGCTTTCAGAGCGCTTGGGTTGCCCAGCACCATTTCCATGGGGATGAAGGCGGCCTTCCGTCCCCTTTTCCCTTTCTGGCTCATGCTGCTGCCCAGACGTCTCGAATTCGTCTGGGAACCGGCGTTGTCACGCTCGTCATGGAAGATGCTGTGCGGGTTGCGGAAGATGCTGTTGTTACAGACATTTTATCAGGAGGGCGACTGGAAGTCGGTTTTGGCTCTGGGGGAACCCCGACGTCTTATCCGGCATTTGGTGAAAATTTTGCGGATCGACATGCCGTTTTCAACCGAAAACTCCATACGGTGAAATCGGCATGGACCGGAGAAGAATTACCGGACGGCAACCGTTTGTGGCCGGGTGGCACGGGGCTTGAGAACCGTAGCTGGCAGGCAACGTTCTCCGTATTCGGGGGGGAGCGGGCAGGGAGCGATGGTGACGGATTGCTACTGTCGCGTACGCAGCCCCGCCGGCCGGAAAAACCGGATGCTTCATTGTGGGAATTGCAGGTTCCAATGGTGGAAGCCTACCTCAACGCCCTTCCTGACGGTCGGAACCCGCGAATTCTGGCGTCACGGTCGGTTTTTGTTGCCGATGATCGGGCCGAGGCCTTGCGACTGGCGGAAAAAGGCCTGTCACGTCAGGTGAGGAAATTCCGTGCCGCAGGCCATACGATAGATGATACGAATATTGATACCCTGATCCGCACCTTTGACGTGCACATTGGCACACCGGAAGAAGTCGTTGCTTCCCTTCTGCGGGACAGGACATTGGAGCATGCGACCGAAATTGCCATTCAGGTGCATTCCATTGATCCGGAACATACGTATATTCTGCGTTCTCTGGAGCTTTTCGCTACTCAGGTTGCACCTGTGCTGCACGAATATTTTTCCCGCACGAACTAACCTCCGGATCCCATCCCGCAAAGACGTGAGGCAACGCTTGTCCGCTTCGGCAGTTAAACGGAAAGGAAGTGTTTTCTTCTGAAAGCACCTGAACCCTTTCGGAGCGTTGTCCCATGCCTGATCATATCTCTCCGCAGTCCCAGACCCATCAGCCCGGTCTTGAAGAGCTGATGCAGCCCAAGGCCATCCATATCCGCCCTGATTACCGCGGAAGTGGCAAACTCGCAGGAAAGAAGGCCCTGATCAGCGGGGGAGATAGCGGGATCGGGCGTGCTGCGGCTATACATTTTGCCCGCGAAGGTGCGGATGTTGCGATCCTCTATCTGGAAGAGCATGAGGATGCCAAGGAAACGGTCCGTCTTATTGAAAAAGAAGGACGTAAAGGGCTCGCCATCGCGGGAGATGTTTCTTCCAGTCAGATCTGTAACGACGCCGTGGAGCACACGGTAAAGGAACTTGGCGGACTGGACATTCTGGTCAACAATGCCGGAGTTCAGATCGTGGAACAAGACATCGAAGCCATTTCCGATCAGGAATGGCAACTTCACATGGACACCAATATCAACGGCTATTTCTATCTTGTTCGCGCGGCACTTGCACATCTGAAAAAGGGCAGCGCCATCGTCAACACATCGTCCATTAATGCTTTTGCAGGAAACAAGGCTCTTCTGGCCTATTCCACGACCAAGGCAGCGGAAATGGGGATGACGCGGGCTCTGGCGCTTCAGCTGGTGTCGAAGGGCATCCGGGTAAATGCCGTGGCTCCGGGACCAGTGTGGACGCCGCTCCAGCCGGCAAGCTGGGGTGTTGTTGACCCGCAGGCGGTTGCCGACCTGGGGAAGGATACGCCGATGGGGCGTTGTGGTGATCCGGCCGAGCTGGGCCCAGCTTATGTTTATCTGGCAAGCGAGGATGCGTCGTTCGTAACGGGCCAGACACTGCATGTGAATGGTGGGATGATCATCAACGGCTGATAAAGCTCCTTATGTGCCTCTTGCAGCGGTTTGACTGCAAAAAGAGGCACAGACAGAGCGGTCTCGGTCGTCTCAATCCTTCGAACTGGAGTGTAGGTTCAAGGATCATCGGCCAAGGTATCAGCTTCACGCGGTCATTCTGGGTTTCACCATGAATAACTGACACGCCCATAAAAATAGCTCCCATCCAGCCCATATGCTGAAGCATAGCTGTAGTTCGGGTTCACCTGAAGGAGAGACTGGGCACCCTGCGCCAGTTTGCTGAGGGTCTGTGGACGGTGGTTGAAGACATTATTGCCGCCTGCTGAAACGCGGATACGGTTCGGGAAAGTATAGGACACATCAAAGTCCATCAACCATGCGGGAGCTACCGTTTGATCATAAGCGGCCCCGCGATCGCTCCAGAGCTGAGTTTTTGAATAACGTGAGACCCGGACGGTCGTGCTCCAGTTGTCTATGTTCCAAGTTCCGCTGAGACGAAGGGTATTGCGGGGATAAATCGCGGTAATGTTGCCGATCTGGCTGCGGTAGAGTGCCGTAACGCCAGAACCCAGGTTCACGTTCAGAGGATTGACCCTCATGATCTGGTGCTGTTGCTGGTTCATCATGACAGTCCACAGAACGCTTCCGGCTCGTCCGAAACTGCTGAGATAGTGCGCCTGAAGGTCAAGGCCCATGGCACGGGTATGAGCTGCGTTCCGTTCGTAAGTATAGCCGTAGTAGCGACCGTCGTTCGGAACGATACCCTCCTGATGAAGGATATTCAGTACGGTCGCGCCGGAAACGCCTGCGCCGGAGACAGAAATGGGAACGATCTGGTTGAAAATGTCGATACGATAGGCGTCCAGAGAGATATCAAGCCGTTTAAGAGGCGTGAGAACGAAGCCAGCACTGAAATTATGTGAGGTTTCGGGTTTGAGAGGCGTTGCACCGAGAGCCCGTGCACCAGCATTCGTGACGGAGGCGTAGTTCGTATAGGATTGCACGAGCTGGTTGGTGCTGGGCAGAATGGAATAATAAAGAGCCGTGCTCTGGTAATATTCCTGCTGGAGCGTCGGAGCATGAAAGCCATTACTGGCTGATCCGCGCAGTGCGATCCAGGGCGTGACCTGGTAACGCAGTGAAGCTTTCCCGCTCAGTGCGTTGCCAAAATCGCTGTACTGTTCATCTCGACCGGAAAGGGCAACCGTTATTTTGTCCGTCACTTTCTGGGTCAGATCGAGATAAAAAGCGCCATTCATCCGGGAATGGGTGCCCGCCTGAGAGGGAGAGGTTGCGCCCAGACCGGATGCGAAGGGAAGGGCGGGAGTCGCATTGGGGAAGACGTAGCTGGCAGGATTGATGTAGCCGCCATCCGCCCAGGCTGAATGCTCACCTGCGTCAACCTCGTACTGCTGGTAGCGATATTCAATACCGGCTGCGACCTGAAGAGGGTTTTTGAAGAGGCCTGTCCGGAATGAATGACGAATATCGAAATCCGCTGTCAGCTCAGAGTTCGCCAGAGATTGCAGGTGAAAATTGTGCGGACTGTCCGGGCCGAGCGAATTGTTGATGGTGTTCTGG
Organism: Gluconobacter albidus; assembly: GCF_002005485.1. Classification (NCBI taxonomy): domain Bacteria; kingdom Pseudomonadati; phylum Pseudomonadota; class Alphaproteobacteria; order Acetobacterales; family Acetobacteraceae; genus Gluconobacter; species Gluconobacter albidus. The sequence continues at coordinate 1,289,294 of NZ_CP014689.1, forward strand.
ATGCCGATGCTGCTGTCGTTACGACCGTAATTGACGCTGCCGTCCCAGTGCCAGCCGAAGAAGTCATCCCCTTTCAGCCCACTCGTAAACTGGAAATCATTATCCTCAGTCGTATCGGTCGGCAGATAGCCGTCCGGATAAATACTCATGATATTCTGTTGGGAGTTTGACGGCCGGTACCAGGCGGCGACGAAAGACGTGCGGTGGGTATAGGTGGCATAAGAATAAAACCGGATTTTCTCGTTCAGGGGAATTTCAAGATTATACGCCACACTTTGCCGCTCGGACTCCGGACTGCCTGAAATCTGGCGGTAACGGTTACCGTTTTCCCGAGGATCCTGCGATCCATCAGCAAGGAGCGGATATAGTAGAACCGGGCTTCCACCCTGCGTCCTGGGGACATAGCCACCATAATTCGTGGACTGGTTGCCGACAAATTCTGCCGTCAGATTCAGGTAGCCGTCCCGGCCTATTTTGAAGCCCTGATTGTAATTCAGGTTTCCGCCTTTGCCGTAATCTCCTAGCGGCCCAACGCTTGAGCCGTACTGGTTATATCCGACATCCACAGTACCTCCGTGATCTGCGGATTTGAGGATGATGTTGATCACGCCAGCGATGGCGTCGGAGCCATACTGGGCAGCCGCACCATCCTTGAGGATTTCAATATGATCGACGGCGCTCATCGGGATCATGTCGAGATCGACGGGAGACTGCCCCTGCATGGCGCCCCCATAGAAAACAGACGACATGGTATGCCGACGTTTCCCGTTGACCAGTACGAGCGTTTCATTCGCCCCAAGACCCCGCAGAGACATCGTCTTGGTAGTGAAGCCAAGCTGCCCCGGATAGCCGGGTGTGTTGTTCGCTGAAGGATCAAGGGCCACGAGAGCATTCTTCAGGCTGGTCTGACCGGTTTTTTTCAGGTCAGCCGCCGTGAAAATGGCAATAGGAGACATGCTTTTCGAGGCTTTGACGGAAGATCGTGTACCCGTAACGATTACCGCTTCAGGTGTCTGGGCGGTTGTGCTCCTTACAGTCTGCGCCCAACCTGTCACAGGTGGCAGAATGCCGGAAACGAGGCTTAACGGGACTGCCACATGTCTATTCCATCGAAGGATAGAGAACGAAGCCTTCATTTCGAATTTCCAAATATTTGGGTGAGTTCGTAAGTGTATAATCAATATGATTGATCCTTTTTTTAAGTAAAATGAGTTTATTAAAAACCAGAGTTTTAAATTATTGTTTTATGTAGACGGTATTTTCAGGTTTTCCCGCAAATTTCTGCTTTTGTAAGCCTGTTGTGTTAGGCCTCTCCTTCGAAGCTCTGGAACAACGAGCTCCACGAAATCATTGATTCCATCGGGTGCGGATGTGAACATGATGTTGAAACCATCGCAGGCACCTGTGCGATACCATTCCTCGATTTCATCGACGATAGACGCCGGAGTTCCCACCAGAAGGCGGTGTCCGCCGCGCGTGAAATTCTGGAGGATGTCTTTGACTGTGGGGCGCGTTTTCCGGATCCAGTCCACGATCAGGGACTGACGGCTTTTGTGGGTGTTGGTTTCTTCGACCAGACCCAATTCGACGGGTTTGTCTTCCGGCCACTGGGACAGGTCTGTCCCAAGGCTGGAATAGGATGAAATGGCCTGCAGGATATCGGCCTTGTCGAGATAACTTTGATAACGCTCAAATTTTTCGCGTGCTTCGCTTTCCGTCCTTCCGACAACAGGCGCGAGACCCGGCAGAATGCGGATATGCCGTTCATCACGTCCATAACGCGCAGCTCTCTCAAGAACATCGGCGCGGTAAGCGCGGGCGGCATCGATATCGTATTCGGCAGTATAGATGACTTCGCCTATGCGCGCGGCGAGCTCCTTTCCCGCGCCTGAGGCACCCGCCTGTGCCAGAATGGGAGGGTGTTGAATGGGAGGCGGCGCATTGAGCGGCCCCGCGACCTGAAAGAATCGTCCTTTGTGATTCAGGGGGTGCACGCGGGAGGGATCGAGCCACACGCCAGTGTGTTTGTCCCGGATGAAAGCTTCCGTCTCGGTGCTCTTCCACAATCCTTTGACGACATCGACAAATTCATGGGCGCGTTCATAGCGTAGAGCATGATCAACATGGGAAACGAGGTTGAAATTTTCGCCGCCGCCCGTAGCTGTCACGACGTTCCATCCCGCTCTTCCGCCACTCAGCACATCAAGAGAGGCGATACGCCGCGCGATGTTGTAGGGTTCGTTGAAAGTGGTTGAGGCCGTGCCGATCAGGCCGATATGAGAAGACGTAACCGCCAGCGCGGCAAGCAGGGTGAAAGTGTCCCAGCGCGCGAGGGCAGGAGTGCGGGCAATACGCGAAGGATCAGGGACGGGCAGGACGTTGTCGTAAAGAAAAATGGCGTCGAAGCGCCCTTTTTCCAGAGTTGCGACATAGTCACGATAACGTTCGAACGAGAGATCGGCGTCCGTGTCCTCACCCGGCGCACGCCAGGCATCTCCGTTGGTGGCTGAACCCGTAAAATAAGCCCCAAGAACAAAGGGCGCGCGCGTGCTGCGTAAAGCCGTCATGCAAAAGTCTCCTAAAAGGCCACGCCCGGATCGGTTACGGCTTTTGCGCTCCACGATCCGGGGATCATTTTGGTTGCGGTCATAAAATCAGAGACGCCCTGCTGTTTCCTGATGATGTCGGGTGTGATGGGCACGACGGTTGCCATCGAGGTCCGGACGACTTCGTGCGCGACGGGAAGGGATAGCCCCGTCTCTTTGCCCCATGCGGCGGCGTAGTCCTCCGCATGGGTGAGCATCCACTGATGCCCCTCGCTGAGAAGGCGGTTGTAGGCGCCTATGGCGTTCCGCTGATTTTGGAGCGCCTCATCCGTTGCGACAACATAGCTCAGACCACTCATCAGGCGGCCCCCGTTCACGATTTCCCGCGCCCCGTCATCAATCTTGGCGTCTGCGATATAGGGGCCCCATGTTGCCCAGGCATCGACATTGCCATTTTGCAGGGCCATTTTTGCAGCTGTGGGAGGAATGAAGACGAAGTGGACATCATCATCCTGCAGTCCTGCATCGCGGAGGGCTGCAAGCGTCAGATAATGTCCGGTCTGGCTTTTCAGGGTGGCGACAGAACGCCCTTTGAGATCGCGTACGCTACGGATGGGGCTGTCCTTACGGACGACGATCGCCGTCATCGTGCCATCTGTCTGGATGGCCGCAACCGCTTTGATCGGGCTGCCGCCGGCCTGTGCGAAAACGAGCGGGGCATCTCCGATCACGCCAACATCCACAGCACCTGCCGTCAAAGCCTGAATCAACATCGGAGCACCGGCAAAGAGGCTCCATTGCAACGGCACCGACGACCGCTCCGTCAGGCCCGCTGCAGTGAGGAGGGCTCTTGCCCCGCCTTTCTGGTCGCCGACATGCAGGGACGTTGCGGCAAGGGCACGAGAGGCGGAAAGCAGATTTGCGCCAGCCGCTGAGGATAAACCCGCAAGAAAGATACGACGACTGAATGACATGGGCGATCCTTGCTGAAAGAGGAATAACCAATTTCAACAGGGAAAGCAGACGGTGCAAAACGAGTTAGCTTTATCAGTATATTTGGAATTATTTGATAGTCTTCCGGTCTGCTGAAAAGGCGCAGCTTGACAGACTGTCTGTCAGGCAGCAGCGATGTTGGAAATTCCAGTTTCAAGCTGTTCAAGAATATGAGCGCGAAGCTCCTGAAGACGCGGATTTTCGCGATGCCGCGGCTCCGGCCAGTTCACATGGATATCAGCCAGAATACGGGCTGGTCTCGGGCTGAAGACAATGACGCGCGATGCCAGAAGCAGTGCTTCCTCCACATCGTGAGTGACCATCAGGGCCGTAAAGCCCTGCCTCTTCCACAGCCGGAACAGCTCGGTCTGCATGGCAAGGCGGGTCAGGCTGTCAAGTTTGCCGAGAGGTTCGTCAAGAATGAGCAGACGGGGGCTGTTGATGAGGGCACGGGCCAGCGCAACGCGCTGTGCCATGCCGCCGGACAACTGGTGGGGCCAGGCTTTCGCGAAGTCTTCAAGGCCCACAAGACGGATGGCTGCGGCAACAGCTTCGGGATTTCTTTCTCCACGGATATCCAGTCCAAGAGAGATGTTGCCACGGACTGTCCGCCAGGGATAAAGCGTCGGGTCCTGAAACATGATGATGCGGCTGGGATCCGGTTCGGTAACCAGGACGTCCTCTGCCAGCACCTCGCCTGTGTCGGGTGTTTCAAGCCCTGCGACCAGACGCAGGAGCGTGGATTTCCCACAACCCGAAGGACCAATCAGGGCGACGAACTCGCCGGGCGCAATATCAAGGCTGACATCGTCCAGAACAGGGCGAGCTCCTGAAGGCATGTCATAGCTATGGCTGATATGGGACAGGGTCAGGCCGAGGGGCGAAACGGGATGAGGTGAGATTACCATTTGAGACCGTTCTTCTGCCATTTGAGGAAATGATCGCGCAGTTTGAAGAGGAGCGTCATCAGGGTCGTGCACATCACAGACATAACGAGAAGCGCGGCATACATGTTGGGATAAGCCGCCCAGCCCTGGGCCCATTGCATGTAAAAGCCTAGGCCTGACTTGACACCCAGCATCTCTGCCACAACCAGCATGGCGAAAGACGAGCCCAGCCCCATGAAAAGCCCGACGAAGATCTGCGGCGTGGCGGCGGGGAGGGCGATGCGCAGGACAAGAAAACGATTGCTGGCGCCCATCGTTCTGGCAACGTCATAATAGGCCGGATCCACAGCCGAAACGCCGGACCAGGTCAGAACAGCGGCGGGAAAGCCAGCAGCGAGCGCCATGAGGACTTCACCAGCCAGACGGGTGGAAGGAAAGATCACGAATGTCAGGGGAAGAAGAGCGACGGGCGGCAAAGGCCCGATCAGTCGCATGAGCGGACGCACCCAGTAGCGGACGTGATGCGATCTGCCCAATGCGACGCCCGTGATAATACCGAGAACAGAACCGGAAGCATACCCGATGGCAAGCAGGAGCAGGGAGTGAAAGAGGCTGTCTCCAAGACGTTTCCAGTCTGTCAGGAAAACGTCCAGCAAATCCTGCGGTGTTCCAAAAAATGGTCGAGGAAGCAGAAGGAATTTGGCCTGCACCACTTCCCATAGGCCCAATCCGAGACCCAGAGCCAGAGCCCACGGGGCAAGCCCATTCAAGCGTCTGGTAGCCGTGAGGATCAGGAGACACAGGCCTACCGCAAGAAGCAGGAGAGCGAACCGATCCGTATCCGGGAAGTCATCCCCGTCCGGCAGCTTCCATGTCAGCAGTGCAGCCAGAAGCCAGGCAGGGCCAGCCAGCCAGTTCCAGAACGGTGCGGGCACAGGGCCTGGATTTCCGGTCTTTGTACGGATGGCAGAGGTTCTAGTGGGCTCTGATATCGTCTGGCTGTTCTGCATCAGATGAAGAGATCCTGTGTGATGCGCTTTGCATAACGTTCACTGTCGAGGGAGGAGCGGAAAACGCCCACCTGTTTCAGAGCATCGGCATAACGGACGATTTCCTGCCTGAAATCCTGCGTCAGTGTCTGGTGATGATGGCCCTGCATCTTCAGCATGGCTGCAAGATCTGCGGCGTTTGCCCTGGGGGCGTAAGGCTGAAAAATAGTGGCGGCTTCTTCCGGATTGCAGGCGAGCCATGCACCGGCTTCCAGAATGGCGCGGGTTACGGCTGCAGCGACCTTGGGTTCGTTGCGGACCAGACTGCCGCGCAAGCCTATGACGCAGCAGGACAGGCTAGCCCATTCTCCTTTCATGTTGTTGTCAATGTCGATAAGGCCGAACTGGTGCCGCTGAGGGTAGGAAAACGGATCGGCATCCGAAAAGGCCTGAATATCGCCGCGCTGGAGGGCAAGTGGCAGAAGATCGGCCGGAAACTGTCGCCACTGGACGTCGGTTTCAGGATCAATTCCGGCTTCTTTGAGTCGGATACTGAAAAAATTCCGGTCGGGGCCGCCTATATCCGTGACGCCGATGGTTTTGCCCTTCAGGTCCGGCAGGGTTTTGATCCCTGTTGGGGGCGTCGTCATAAGATACATGCATCCTGCATGCAGGCCTGCGACCAGCTTGACGTCGAAACCCTGCTGGAGGGGTTTCAGCCAGCGCAGGGCCATGCCGGGGGCGCCATCGGCTTTGCCGGTGGACAGGGCTTCAAGAAGCTGATCCGTGGCACCGGCAAAATTGACGTAATCAATGTCGAGATTGTATTTTTTGAAAAACCCCTTGGCCTTTGCAACCGGCACTGCAGCAGTGCAGATCGAGGCTTCGTTCCAGGCGATTGTGAGTTTGCGGGCCGGCCCCGGAACGGGTTCGACCGTCGCCGGGCCAGCAGCCTGACACCGGGTGCTCATATCCATCGGCGTTGCGGACTGCGCAAGAACGTTCCGGAAAAGGCCCGAGACAGCAAGTCCTGCAAGAGAACCCGTCAGAACAGTGCGGCGGGACGGGAATGGAGTGATGGACATCGGAATTGATCCTGCAGGAGTGTCAGGGACGTTTGACCGGAAGGTGATGAAAGCCTCGCGAGAACCATGCCAGGCCGTGTTCAGCTTCGGAATTGGTGGTAATGGCTCTGACGCCACAGAACAGGACGTCATGTGTCCCGGCGCTGTGTATGGCTTCAATGGTACAGTCGAGCGTGACGAGAGCATCTGAGAGGAGTGGTGACCCTGTTTCTGCCGTGACCCACGGGGCGCTGGAGAACTTCTCGTCTGCACTGATCGAGCGGCTTGCAAAAGAAGAGGCAAGCCTGTCATGGGCAGGGGAGAGAATACTGATCCCCACGACACCATTCTTCAGAAAAGCCTGATGGGACCGGTTGCTGCGATTAAGACAGACCAGAACGGTTGGAGGGGTATCGCTGACGCTGCTGATGGCTGAAACAGTCAGGCCCTGTCGACCGCCGGGACCGTCAGTGGTGACGAGCACAACCGGCGCTCCCAGAAGGCTCATGGCCTCACGGAAGTCTTCCTGCCTCACAGGCTGTACGTCTTCAACGCGGGCAAGGGAGCGGGCGATCGCGTTATGCGGCATCGGAAACGCCCTTGTCCGTGAGGTCGAGCGCTTTCAGAATCGTCTCTGTTTCAGGTCGGTTCATCCAGTCCGGCGAAATCTCCACGAAGCTCACGATGCGCCCCGGCTCCAGAACAAGGATCGTCGGTTTTGGGAGTTCCCAGCTTTCGGTACCATTCAACGCTTGGCTACGTTCTCCTTTACTCAGGGCGGTATCGCGCGCCGCGTCGTCAAAAACATAGGTAATGCCCAAAATCCGCGCGAGCGTCAGTCCCGGGTCATTCAGGACGGGAAATGGAAGATCATGGCGTGTCCTTATCTCTTCCAGCACAGGGAAGGGTTGTGCAGAAACCGCGACCAGAGGAATGCCGGCAGTTTTAAGGCTGGGGGCTAGGGTTTCGGCATAGTAGGGAAGGGCGATGTTGCAGGCGGAACAGTCTGAAAATCTGAAAAAAACAAGGACTGCTGCCCCGGAGGCGGTCAGGTCATCCAAAGAAACCGCTGCTCCGCTCGCGTCCAGGAACGAGTGGTACGGCAGAACATCCCCAACCTCGACATGGGAGGTTCGGGCGTGGTCACGCGCAATGGCCTGCCTTTGTGCAATATTTCGGGATACGTCTTCGGGAGGCCATGTCTGACGTCGTTCAGCCTCAAGGCTCCTGTATCGGCTTTGCAGGGAAGGAGGTGAAAGAGTGCTCATGCTGGAAAGACCCTGATGGTAACTGGACCCGACAAGCATGGGTGATGGGGCAGCATGAAGGCCAAGGAGTTTTCCTGATGGAACAGTTTACGACCCGTCATTGATCCGAGGCGGCCTGTTCGAGAAGGTCCGCGAGATCCAGAGCTGTGTCGGGAATGCCGTTCCTCTGGACGAGGACGGTTTCGATTTCAGGGACTTCCGGAAGAAGACCCGGCGGCAGAATGGAAAGTCCTTCGGCAGCGGCAAAGCGGCGCGTCCGGCAGCTGGCGCCCAGTCCACTGCGTACGCCTGCCCGCATGGCAGGAAGATGCGGCGTTTCCAGCACGATCCGGTAATCACGGCGGGCTTTGGCAAGCGTTCGAAGGGCCGCTTCCCGGAAACGGCAGGGTGGTTCCAGAAGCACAAGGGGAATTTCCGGCTGATCCAGTGTTCCCGGATCCCCCAGCCAGGCCATCCGGTCATGGCCGACAATGCGTGAGGACGAATTGGGGCGGTCGCCGTGCTGACCAAGGCACAGAACGATATCCAGCCGGGAGCGATCAAACATTTCCAGCAGTTCCGCCGACCCGCCAACGCGGATTGTCAGGCGGCAGCGGGGATGTTCAAGCCGGAAACGGGCAAGGACATCCGGCAGCAGTGTGTCGGCAAAATCCTGCACCATCCCGATGGTGATCGGCTCAGGCTCTGAGACGTCACCCAGCTTGTGCATGATCCGGTCGTTGAGTGCGAGAAGCTGGCGTGCGTATGCCACAAGTTCCTCGCCGGCGGGGGTCAGGACCAGCTTGCGCCCGTCACGCCGGAACAGTTTCTGTTGAAGGACGTCTTCGAGCCTCTTCATCTGGAGACTCAAAGCTGACTGGGTCAGAAAAATGGTCTCTGTGGCCTGTGCCATGGACCCGGCTTCCACGATCGCGACAAAAGAACGCAGAAGCTCGGTAGGGACATTGCGAGCCATGCGTTGCGGGGGAGAAGGGCTGGACATGGCGACACTCCACGTTGGGATAAACAACTATATAAAAGTGTGTGTTTTATGTTTCTTGTTGGAAGTACTCTGCATGGAGAGTGCTATGTCGTAGATGCAATAGTCAATCGTGTTTTATTTGGAGGGTTCAGACATGCCCGTGGAATTCATTGGGTTCGTAAGCAGCCGGAATCATTCTGAAACCATTACCCCCTCAGGGCCCGTCATCGATCTCGACCATATCGAGACTGCTGCCAAAATTCATGAAAATGGCCGTTTTGATCGTGTGCTGATCGCTTTCCATTCCAATTCGCCCGAAAGTATTCTGCTGGCGCAGCACGTGGCGGCCAGTACCCGGGATCTGGGGCTGATGGTAGCGCACCGTCCCGGGTTCACGGCGCCCACGCTGGCGGCACGTCAGCTCGCAACACTTGATCAGATTTCTCGCGGGCGGGCAGCGGTGCATATCATCACGGGCGGAAGCGATGTCGAACTTGAGGCGGATGGCGATCATACAACCAAGGCTGACCGCTATGCCCGGACACGCGAATATCTGGAAATTTTGCGCAAAGAATGGGGCAGTCAGGAACCTTTTGATTATGCAGGCCGGTTTTACACCGTAAAAGGCGCCAGTTCTCTGGTGAAGCCCTATCAGGGGGAGGCGATCCCGGTCTATTTTGGCGGCTCGTCAGAGGAAGCCATTGCGGTGGCGGGTGAGCAGGCAGACATCTATGCTCTGTGGGGTGAAACCTACGAACAGGTTCGTGAAACCATCGCCCGCGTCCGGGCCTCAGCGGAAAAAGCCGGACGCGCTCCGCCACGTTTTTCGCTCTCCCTGCGCCCGATTCTGGCGGAAACGGAAGAGGCGGCCTGGGCAAAGGCGGATGCGATTCTTGAACAGGCCCGGCAACTTCAGGACAAGACGGGATATACCCGCTCATCCGTTATCCCGAATGAGGGATCACGGCGGCTTCTGGCTGCGGCGAAGCAGGGCTCGCGGCTGGACAAACGGTTGTGGACAGGCATCGCCGAACTGACGGGGGCCAAGGGGAATTCAACCTCTCTTGTCGGAACGCCGGATCAGGTGGCCGAAGCACTTCTGGACTATTATCGCCTGGGAATTTCGACGTTCCTGATCCGTGGGTTTGATCCGCTGGCCGATGCCTATGCCTATGGACGGGACCTGCTCCCGCGTGTTCGCGCGTTGGTGGCGAAAGAAGACCAGCGCGTCGGCCAAAAGGCTGCGTGAGGCATTGGGCAGACATTCTCCTGACAGGTCCGTCAAAAAACGCCCCATCATCATCCGGAACATCGAGAATTTTTTCACGGCCGGCCGCTGGACTCCCTTCTGGCTGCTGGCCACGGATACTGACTTCTAGGAAGATCGTCATGAGTGCCACGCTACAGAAAATCTCCTCCCTGCAGGAGGTCCGCGCACGGAGCCATCGCCTTCAGCCCAGACAACCAGCCGCGACTTTTGAAGAAGAGCGGCTGCACCGCAAGCAGCGTCTGGCTGCAACGTTCCGGCTGTTCGGTCGATATGGTTTTGACCAGGGGCTGGCGGGCCATGTAACGGCCCGGGATCCTGAATTTCCAGACCGGTACTGGATAAACCCGCTGGCAGTGCATTTTTCCCAGATCCGCGTCTCCGATCTTCAACTGGTGGATCATGAAGGCAACATCCTGATTGGCGAACGTCCGATCAACACGGCCGGCTTCACCATTCATTCCGCCCTGCACCGGGCGCGGCCGGATGTCATCGCGGCAGCCCATACACATTCGACCTATGGAAAGGCCTTTTCAGCGCTCGGAACGGAGCTTCTGCCGATCACGCAGGATTCCTGCGCCTTTTACGAAGACCACGCCGTTTTCGATCCGTTCAGCGGTGTTGTGCTGGATGACAATGAAGGCGACCGTCTTGCCACAACACTCGGCAGCCGGAAGGCTCTGATCCTGCAGAACCACGGCCTGCTGACGGCAGGGCCAACGGTGGAGGCTGTGGCCTGGTGGTTCCTGGCCATGGACAACGCAGCCCACACGCAGCTTCTGGCGCAGGCCGCAGGCCCCCTGAAGCCGATCGCACCGGAAATTGCCCGTCTGACAGCCAGTCAGGTCGGAACGGCGCAGGGAGCCTATTATTCTTTCCAGCCCCTCTGGGACTGGATCGTCGCCCTTGAGCCTGAATTTCTGGACTGAGGGGCCCCATTCATGACGAGCATTGAACCCCTGCGCGAATTCGTAACCCTTTTTACGGGGCTGTTTGACGAACGCTCCACTCCTGTGGAAATCCAGAAGACAGGAGCCAAACTGCTGAAAACGCTTGTGTCGCGTGATGACTGGCTGCCCGAGCCGTATACGCGGCCCCATCCGGAACGCTACAGCCAGTATCTGCTTCATTGTGATCCTTTGGAGCGTTTTTCCGTCGTCAGTTTCGTCTGGGGGTCCGGGCAGAAAACGCCCCTGCATGATCATCGTGTCTGGGGGCTGATCGGCATGCTTCGGGGCAGGGAAAGCGAGACGCAGTTTACCCGGCGCGAAGATGGAACCTTCGCAAAAGGGGAGACCGGCTATCTCGAACCGGGTGAGGTCTCGTTTCTGCTGCCGGGCGTGAACGACTATCACCTCGTCGCCAACGCTCTGGCGGATCGGACCTCCATCTCCATTCACGTCTATGGCGCCAATATCGGCGGTGTTTCGCGCGCTGTCTATGAAGAGGGCACTGGCGTCGAGAAGACCTTCATTTCCGGATATTCGAGTGAGGATGTTCCAAATCTCTGGGACCGCTCCAGGAGCAAAGCTGCATGAACAGCATCACCCGTCTTCAGCCTTTGACGACTTCCGAAGCCGTCCGGGCGAAACTGAGAAGCGGCGCGGAAATCGCCCTGCTGGATGTGCGGGAGGAAGCTTTGTTTGCCTCGGCTCATCCCTTGTTTGCGGTTAATCTTCCTCTGGGACGGATTGAAGAACGGATTGCAGGACTTGTGCCGCGCAGAGACGTTCCTGTGGTCGTCTATGACAATGGGGAAGGGCGGACAGTGCAGGCGGTCCGTCTGCTCCGCGTCCTGGGTTACACGGATGTTTCCGCACTGGAGGATGGGCTGGAAGGCTGGCGTCGTTCAGGCGGAGAAATCTTCATTGACGTCAATGTGCCGTCCAAGGCTTTTGGCGAACTGGTCGAACATGTCCGCCATACGCCGTCGCTTCCGGCCAGGGAGCTTCATGACAGGATTGGACGGGGAGATGATCTGGTCATTCTCGATGCCCGTCGGTTCATTGAATACAATGTGATGTCCATTCCCGGAGGGCGTTCGGTCCCCGGGGGGGAGCTCGCTCTTCGCATCAGGGATATCGCGCCATCTCCCGAAACAACGGTGGTGGTGAATTGTGCGGGGCGCACCCGTTCCATCATCGGCGCCCAGTCCCTGATCAACGCTGGAATTCCCAACCCCGTCTATGCCCTGCGTAATGGAACCATCGGCTGGACGCTCGAAGGTCTGTCGCTGGCACATGGGGCGGACAGGACGGGGCCGGATATCTCAGAACCCAATCTTGAAGCTGCCCGAAACCGTGCGGAACATCTCGCCGGGAAAACGGGAGTTCGTTATGTCGATAAACCCGGCCTTGAAGCCCTGCTGTCAGATCCCCACAGAACGGTCTATCGGCTGGATGTGCGTTCTCCCGAAGAATACGCCAAGAGGCATCTGGCTGGTTTCAGGTGTGCTCCGGGAGGGCAGCTTGTTCAGGCTACGGATGAATGGATCGGGGTGCGTCATGGGACTATTGTCCTGACGGATGACGATGGTGTCCGTGCCCGCATGACGGCTCACTGGCTCAGACAGCTCGGCTGGAATGAGGTGTATGTTCTCATCTCATGGGCTAGCCTGCCGTCAGAAACAGGCTCGGAAGCGCCACATCCTGCGCGGCCTTTACCGAAGGTGGAAACCATTTCCGCCGAAGAACTGGGGCGTCTGATTGCAGATGCACAGGCCCTCATTCTGGATCTGGCGAGCAGTTCGGTTTTCCGGAAAAATCATATCGCCGGGGCCCGTTTCGTGATTCGGCCGGATCTGGTGTCTTCGCCAGTTATTCAGAAAGCAAAAGATATCATTCTGGTGTCTCCCGATGACATCGCCGCACATCTTGCTACGCCGGATCTGACCGAAACAGGAGCGCGGGTGCGGGTTCTGAAAGGCGGTACAGACGCCTGGAAGGCGGCGGGATACCCGATTGAAACAGGGCTTGATGAAGCGACGGCTCTCTCTGTTCCAAATGACGTCTACAAGCGTCCTTATGAGGGAACGGATAACGCAGCGGAGGCCATGCAGGCCTATCTGGACTGGGAGTTCGGACTGGTTGCCCAGCTCGAGAAAGACGGAACGCACGGCTTCAGGGTTCTGGAGCACACCTGAATTCTTCCTCAGCCGCGCAGAATGTTGCGACCCGGCCATTTTTTGCGAAGTGGTCGGGCCTTTCTGTTTCAGACCCCCAGGGTTTTCCGTCCGGCAGCAAGGAAAGCACTGTCGGCCTGCGGGGTATGTACTCTTCCACACTGAACGTCCCTGTAGTGACGTTCCAGCGGGTTATTCTGGCTGAGACCGGGATTGCCGATGGCCGCGACGGCTTTACCGACAGCCGCAATGGCATTTTCCGTGATGACCTGCTTGGCCAGTCCAGCGGCTGCTTCGCTTTCTTCTCCCAGCTCCGTCAGGCGGATTGCATGTTCGATCAAGGCGGTATTGGACAGAAGGAGCGCATCAATTTCTCCAAGAAGAATCTGAAAGCGTGGCAGGTTTGCGAGGGGCGCGCCGAGATTCGCGGGAACACGCTGGTGAAGGAATGTCACCAGCCAGTCCCGTGCGGCCTGCGCGATACCATCATACAGGGCAGCCACAACGACGGCGTGCCAGCTTACGATTGCAAGCGGATTGTTTCCAGAAGTCGCAGGCGTGGTCAACAGGCCCAGATAGCGCTCAGGAACCTCAACATCATCGAAAATGATCGTGTGACTCCCTGTGGCGCGCATGCCGAGCTGATGCCAGCTTTTCTCTATCCGCACGCCCCGCAGATCCAGCGGAACCAGAACGGGGCCTACCCGCGGCTCGGTTTCATCTGTTCTGGCCCAGACAATGCCCCAGTGCAGCGCGGTTGAGCCCGTTGAAAAGCTTTTGCGGCCGTTTAGGCGCCATGTATTTCCCTGCCGACGGACTGTGGTCGCTGGCAGGCCGCCACGGGCGGGCGTTCCGAGATCCGGCTCGACCCGAAGGGCATTAATGAGTGCGCCTTCCTGTTGAATGCTCTCGAAGACTTCCTGCTTCACCGTATCCGACCACAGGCATGAGTGTGCGAATGAGCCTGACTGGAGATACTGCATGGCCAGGATGAGGGCTGTAGACGGATCACCCTGCGCCAGCCGACTGACGATCTGCACGATGGTCTGAAGGGAGATATTCTGTCCACCCGCGGATTTTGGAAGAGCAAGAGACAGTAAGCCTGCATCCTGAAGATCACGCAGGTTTTCTGTCGAGATGTTGCCGCTCCGATCATATTGTGAGGCACGCTTTGCAAAAAGTTTTGCCAGATTTTCGAGAACGTCATCCAAAGATGAAGAGCCGGCTGCTTCTGAAAAAGGAATGTCACCCATGGCGGATCTCCGCTCTTCCAATTTTACCTGTCTGTCAGGAACAGAAACCGTCTTGGTCGAATGTTTTTTTTGAGATCCGGGCCAGCGGAAATGACAGGAACATACGCATCGTGCCGCTCCATTAAGGCAGAGACAATCAAATCCCGTCAAACAGAAGCATTGAGAATACTCACCTGACATTCGGACCCGGAAGCTGGAAAACGGTTTTCTCAACATACCGCCTGTGGGAGTTAACCCGATGTCAGACACCATCACCCTGACAGGAACACACAAGACGGGAGACTCCCGAAAAAAGAAGCTCACTCTGGAAAAGCTCGTTTTTGTACGGCGTTATGCGTCTCCGCTTCTGCTTGTCTGTTTTTGGCAACTTGCCTGCTCGTCAGGAATGATTTCAACGCGGCTGGTGGCGTCACCCGCGCAGATTGCCGTGACGGGCTGGTCGCTTCTGCGCGACGGGACGTTACCCTACAATCTGGGTGTCTCGCTTCTAAGGGCGGTGAGCGGTCTGGGCATTGCCATCAGCACAGGTGTCGTACTCGCTCTCATTTCCGGTTTGTCCCGCCTGGGAGAAGACATTGTCGATGCGCCGCTGCAGATCCTGCGGACACTGCCGGCGCTCGCTTTGGTGCCTCTGTTCATTCTCTGGTTTGGAATTGGTGAGACCCCGAAGGTCCTGCTTGTGGCTCTTGGAGCGACATTCCCGATCTACCTGAACCTTCACAAAGGCATCCGGACCATCGACCCCAAACTGCTGGAAATGGCCTCAACGCTGGGCCTGACGCGCTGGCAGACCATCAAAGATGTATTTCTCCCCGGCGCCCTGCCGGACTTCCTGACAGGTTTGCGCTACGCGGTTGGCGTTTCGTGGCTGATGCTCGTCGTAGCCGAACAGGTCAACGCGGAAAGCGGCATCGGTCACATGATGATGGATGCTGAGGATTTCCTTCGTACAGATATCATCCTCGTCGGTCTGCTGGTTTACGGCATGCTGGGCCTGCTGTCCGACCAGATCGTCCGCTTTCTCGAAGCTGCACTACTTGCATGGCGCCCGGACAGAAGGAAAGGGCAGCAGGCATGATGAAGAGGGCAGAGGAGGAAATCGGACGCGGCACTGCTGTTATCGTTGAGCAACTGACAAAGCGGTTCAATGGCGGGGCTCCCGTACTGGATAGACTGGATCTGGCCATCGCACCGGGAGAGTTCGTAGCCTTGCTGGGACATAGTGGGTCGGGAAAATCCACGCTTTTGAGAACGCTTGCGGGCCTTGATCCGGTGACGGAAGGATCCGTGAAACGGCCTCGGGATGTCTCGGTTGTTTTTCAGGAACATCGTCTTCTGCCATGGAAGCGTGTGTGGAAAAACGTTGTTCTGGGGCAGGAGGGCAAAGACATCCGGCAGAGGGCGGAAACCGTTCTGGATGAAGTCGGCCTTTCACACCGCAAAACCGCATGGCCCCTCACGCTCTCCGGGGGAGAGGCGCAGCGTGCGGCACTTGCACGGGCGCTGGTGCGGGAACCAGCCTTTCTGATGCTGGATGAGCCATTTGCAGCGCTGGATGCGCTGACGCGTCTGAAAATGCAGCAGCTGGTGGCGGATCTGTGGGAAAAACATCGTTGTGCAGTTTTGCTCGTCACTCACGACGTCGACGAAGCGCTCCTTCTGGCGGACCGGGCAGTCGTGCTGGAACGTGGCCGGATCCGTGTGGATGTTTCTATTCCGCTACCGCGCCCGAGACGGCATGCCGATCCCGCATTCGAAGCCCTCCGGACACTGCTTCTCGATGCCCTTGGGGTTCACGCTTCCTGAAATCCGGCACAGCGTTAGGTCAGCGTAAACCCATCATCCCCGATGGGGGGCGAGGAAAATAACTGCGGCGCCTGCCAGACACAGAGTCAGTCCGAAAATGTCCCAGCGGTCAGGACGTACGCCCTCCACGCCCCACATCCAGAGCACCGCAAAGAGAATGTATATCCCTCCGTATACAGAATAGGCGCGCCCTGCTTCCGCGCTTTCAACGCGCGTGAGCAGAAAAGCGAATATGACCAGAGAAATGAGACCGGGAATCAGCCAATAAGGTGATTTAGACATCCTGAAGCATGCCCAGAAGGCGTAACACCCGGCGATCTCTGCTACCGCTGCACAAACGTAGAAAATGAATGATTCCATGGGCAGCATCCTAAAAGGCAAATTCGCGTATGTCAGGCCTGTAAAAGCTGCTCGCAGAACGCCTGGCAACCATCCGCCACGACGAGACTTTATGTCCTTAGCAACACAGGGACATTATTCATGCCTATCCATGGGTTATCACGCTTTGAAGGTAAAAAAGTCCTCGTTACGGGTGCCGCTTCGGGAATTGGCCGCGCAACGGCGCTCCGGTTCCTCGGAGAGGGCGCGCATGTCGTGCTTGTTGACCGGGACAGGGTAAAACTTGATGACGTCATGAAGACGCTGGACCCGAAATACGCAGTAGCATCACTGACAGATATTTCTGTTCCGGAGCAGGTTGAGGCGCTCTGCACATTCGTCAAAAAGCACTTCCATCAGCTTGATGTTCTGGTGAATAATGCTGGTGTAACGGCTATGGGCACCGTTCTGGACTGTGATCTGGAAACCTGGGGCACTGTCTGCGCGACGACCCTGACTGGCACCCTGAACGTCAGCCGCACCTTTCTTCCCCTGTTGATCACGACCAAAGGCAATATCGTCAACACTGCCTCCGTTTCCGGCATGCGCGGGGACTGGAACACGGCATATTACGATGTTGCCAAAGGAGGGGTCGTAAATCTCACCCGTGTCATGGCCATGGACCACGGCAAAGATGGTGTGCGTGTCAATGCGATCTGCCCCTCCGTCACACGTACGGCCATGACGGCAGAGGCAGTGAAGGACGAAGCCTTCGTGAAAAGCGTTGAAGACCGGGTCCCGTTACAGCGTCTGGGGGAGGCGGAAGACATGGCCGCCGCGATCACATTTCTGGCCAGCGGTGATGCCGCCTATATTACAGGCCTCATCATGCCGGTAGACGGGGGCGTAACGGCTTCTAACGGTCAACCTCCGTTCCCGATGTCTTGAGCTTGTAACGGTAAGGTGCAATCTAGGTCGCGTTACCAAAAGACCGCGGTTTGTGTTGGGTAAGATCTGTTTCGCTAATTGCCATGGTGAGGCAGCGTAATGGAGCAGGTATGGCACGAGGTAATCTGACGGATCAGGAATGGGCGATAACGGGCAGCATATGATCAACAGCACCGTAGTCCGTGCCTATTCACAGTATCCGGGTGCAGAAGGGAAGCTCATTCGGAGGCTTCTGGTCGACCATGCAGCAGCTTTACGAGCAAAATCCACGCTCGATGCGACAGTCAGGGACGCACTCCCGGCTTTGTCCTTACCGCAGGGCGGCTCTCGAATAACAAAGCTACGGACGCCCTGATAGAAGCTGTCTGTCCCGAACCACAAAGCCATGCTGGCCGATCGGGACAATGACAGCGACAGCTGCCGCCAGGACCTGCTGATCCACGGGACCCTGCCGGTTATTCCCTCACGAAAAGGCCGTGGCGCTCCCAGCAAGCAGACTGGAAACGCCATCGGGACTGCAGCCGCATCGCGACCCACGACGACAAGACCACGTTCTCCTCATGAGGCTCCTCAACCTCGCCGCCGCAAAGCTCTGGGTTAGGTCCTTTGTCAACGTGACCTAAGCTGATGGATAAAAGTTACTCGAAAGTGTTTTTTTAATTTGAGAGGAGGGAAGATTGAGTTCTTCACTAAAAACTGCGCCTCGTTCATCAATTGCACGCCGTCGCGCTAAGATTGAGATTGCCGGATGCATTGGCACAAGCGTTGCTCGTCCCCGTTGCCGCTGAACTCGTCCATGCCACCTTGAACGGTGAGAGATCCCGGCCACGCGAGTATGAATTCTGCACGTCTATATAAGACGTAAGATCTCCGCCGCTTCAGGGAGCGGGAGATAATGGCAGAAGGCTTTCAAAACGATGCCTAGGGCGCCAAATTTCATCGTATCAAAAGAATCCTTCAGGGTGTCATTGATAGATGAAGTTTGTTGGCTGTAGCCCTACAGGTCCATATTGACCGGCACCGTGCAGTCTGTTGTCGCCGCTAGGCCAAAGCGTGCCGTAGTCAGAAGATAACGAAAATAGAGCAGTCAGTACAAAGGGAAAGCAAACCGTGCTGGACAAGAAAGTCGTCTAGGGCGCACTATTCCATTTTTCCCGGAGGCACATGTGTCCTATCGCTCTAATAACGACGAAGACGGCATCAATTCAGAAATCCGTCAGACGATTTCTGAGTTGCGGAGTGATGTCGAACAGCTAAATATAACTGTTGATAAGTCAGAGGTCTCTGTTGACATCAAGCACATGGTCTCGGCACTGGCCGATAAGATCGACGGTTTGGCGTCTTTAGCGTGATGGGTTTGGCCCGACCAGTATAGTCCGAAACGGATTGACTGGCCGACACCAAGAGTAAAAGTTCTCACGCGTGCAAGTGCGGGAATGGCATCGTGAGACGATAATGCAGTTCCTCAGAGAAATTTTGTGATCAATAATTTTCCGGCTGTGATTGTAGAAAGGGAAGACAAAGTTCAGCCATCAATTTTTTTTATTCAAGGCCGATGAGAGCCTCATTTGTCAGCTCTGTCTGGTAAATGACGACAGCCTGCCGAGCTGACACATCCTTAATTCCGTCCGGGGCAATAGTGGCTAGCAGGAGCATCTAGGTCACGTTGACACAAGATCTGATCCGGACATTTGCTGCGACGAGGTTGAGGAAGCTCATGAATGACAAGGCGGTCTTGTCGTAGCATGTCGCGATGCGGCGCATCTGCGGGAGGTGGTTGCGGTCACTGTAACGCCGACAGTCTGTTTTCTGGGGAACGCTGCGGCCTGTTCTTGAGGAAATAACCGCAGGATCCCATGGATCAGCAGATCCTGGCGGAAAAAGCCAAGAGGACGTCCGTGAGTGTCGCATGGGGCGTGGATTTTGCTTGTAAAGCCGCCTCGTGACCGACCAGAAGCTTCCGCATGAGTCCTCCTTTGCGCGAGTGGCCTGTGAACGGGCACGAACTACGGTGTGCTGTCGAGTATATGGTGCCAGTTATCGGTCTGTCCCAGATCTGTAAGCGTTTGCAGCAGAATCCCAGGCAGCCTGTTCAACCCAACGCACGAACGAACCAGACGTAGACCGAATTTCATTTGCCATAGCGCTCATGCATGTCAAACCAGAGGCATCCCGTGCACAGGAGATTAAGCGCAGCATGCCATTGAGAAACAGGCAGTTGTCTCTGACCGGTCGATCTCAACGTCCGCGCTCAGGCGGCAGAAGCGGAACAATCATCGCCCATTTCCGATCCGTCAGGTCGTGTAGACCTTTTGTCAACGCGACCTAATGCATGGCATACCAATGATTTCCAGCATTCGGGAGTAATACTCTTCAAGTCATGGAAAGCAACGTATGACTGATCACCGGCAAGGCTGTAGCATGCTCGGTTGTGAAGCCCTGTTCGTCCAAAAACTGAGGAAGTTCGTGGATGCCTGTGCGTATCAATGCTGCCTGTCACTGCCGCAGCAAAGGATATTCCTTGGCTGCAATCTATGCACTGCCTTGCGACACAGGAAGCTAAAACCGCGGACAAAATGCTGATAGAGAAATGATCTCAGAAAATTCGATGTGCCAATGCTCTACGGCAAAAAAATAACAACTGAATATGAATGATTAAATTATCATAAGATAAAGTATAATAAACAAATATCATAGAATTATTATAATAATTTTTCAGTCAGGAATCGTTACTTTTATACCGCTTGCCGACATCCAAAGGAAAAGGAATACATTCCCGCGAAGCACTTCTCGAGAATCTCGTTATTTTCCAGATAACATGACAATCACAAAAAGCATTTCTCGCCTTGGGAATCAGGGTGAACTAGAAACCGTCACTACGAACTAATATTCATCCATCACACAAACGTGGCGCGCCATGGCATGCGAACAGGTCCAAACTTGCAGCCTAGTGATATGGCAGGTGGCAACAGATGTATATCGGAATCGATCTGGGTACGTCGGGGGTAAAAGTAGTCCTCACAGACAAAGCGCAGCGTGTGCTGGCCTCGGAGACGGTGAAGCTGGAAGTTTCCCGCCCGCATGAGGGGTGGAGCGAGCAAAATCCCGAAGATTGGCTCGCGGCCACACTCGACGCCATCGACGCACTGGCAAAGGCCTATCCGTCAGAAGTGTCGCAGGTGACGGGCATCGGCTTGTCGGGACAGCAGCACGGCGCTGTTCTACTCGATGAGAAGGACGTTGTGCTTCGTCCCTGCTTACTATGGAACGACACGCGGGCTGAAGCCGAGTGTGCAGTATTCGAGAGTCGCTTCCCCGAAAGCCGCGCGGTGACGGGCAATATTGCCATGCCGGGCTTCACGGCGCCGAAGCTGATCTGGGTGGCGGCGCATGAAAAGGACGTTTTTGCGAAGACGCATCGTGTACTTCTGCCCAAGGCGTGGCTGCGCTTTGTCATGACGGGCGAAGCGATTGAAGACATGTCGGACGCCTCAGGCACGTTGTGGCTTGACGTCGGACGGCGCCGGTGGTCGGAGGAAGCGCTGTCGGCGACGGGGCTGTCGCTGTCCCACATGCCGGAGTTACGAGAAGGAAGCGAAGCTGCCGGGGTCCTCAAGCCTGATCTGATGCGACGTTGGGGGATGCAGAAGGCACCGGTTTTCGCAGGCGGTGCCGGAGACAATGCCGCGGGAGCGGTCGGGCTGGGCGCGACGAAGCCGGGCGACGCGTTTCTCTCTCTTGGAACCTCTGGCGTGGTATGGGTGACGACGGATTCATATCGCGGGGGCGCTCAGGCCGCAATTCACACGTTTTGTCATGCTATACCGAGAGTGTGGCATCAGATGGGGGTAACGCTATCGGCAGCGGCGTGCCTGGCATGGTGGTCACGAGTGACGGGGATGACAGAAGCGTCTCTTTTGGCCGAGTTGCCCGACGCGCCCGACGCGCCCGACGCTCCCTCTCCCGTCCTGTTCGCGCCCTATCTTTCCGGCGAACGCACACCGCACAATGACGGTGCAGTGCGCGGCGGGTTTGCACTCCTTTCACAGGACACGACGCGCGCGCAGATGACACAGGCAGTCCTCGAGGGTGTAGCATTTTCGTTTCGAGATGCTCTGGAGGGGTTACGGAAATCTGGGTCTGAAATAGCCGAGGCATCCGTGATTGGCGGCGGATCGCGTAGTACTTTATGGGTAGCGATACTCGCCTCTGTGCTGGGAATTCCCCTACATCGTTTGGCGAACGGCGAGACGGGAGGAGCGTTCGGCGCGGCGCGGCTGGCGCGGCTGGCGGTAACGGGCGAGGATGTGGATGCAGTGTGCCTGTCCCCCGAGCGCATAGGGACGGTTGTCCCTGATACGTCGCTGCGTCGTGCTTACGAGATAGCCTATGCGGGATATCGAGCGCTGTATCCCAGCCTGAACATGGTGAAGGCGGTGGTCTTGGAAAGCCAGAAGTGATCAAATAAATTATGATCAAAAAATTTATATTATTACAAATGGAAAAGAATAATATGAATTTCTATAAGATGGAGGTTTTGCAAACCCCTCTGGTTTTGGGCCTCTCGCTGTGATTCCATTTCTTCCGTGTTGATTGGGGATGGGAGATGAAGCGGTCTGGTTTCTTTGATGTTGAAGAGCGGCTTGCGCGATTGAGTTGACTTGGCGATCAGCTCGCAGCGTTTTCCCAGACTGTGGATTTTGAAGTATTCCGTCCGGATCTGAACATGGCTCAGGCGTATTCAGACGGGAGCAAAGGCGGGCGCCCTCCGTTTGATCCGGCGCTGATGTTCAAGATCCTGGTGATCCAGACGTTGAACAATTTGTCTGATGAGCGGACGGAATGTCTGATCAATGACCGCCTGTCTTTTATGCGTTTCCTTGGTCCGGGGCTTTCGGATCGGGAGCCGGATGCCAAAACGGTCTGGCTGTTCCGCGAACGTCTGACACAGGTGGGGGTCATTGAAATTCCGTTCAATCGCTTTGACGCTATTTTGAGGAAGGCCGGTGATCTTGCCGATGTCAGGCCAGATCCTGGATGTTACGCTGGTCGCGGCTCCGAAGCAGCGCAATACGAACGCGGAGAAAGCGGATCTTCGGGAGGGACGGATCCCGCAGGACTGGAAGGACAAGCTGTCAAAGCTGTCTCATAAAGATCGTCATGCGCGCTGGACGCTGAAACTTACCAAAGCAAAGCGGCAGGAGGATGGAACCATCCGTCCAGCGATCTCGCCATCCCGTTCTTTGGCTACAAATTCCACGTCTCCATCGACGGAAATTTCGACTGATTCGCAAATGGAAGACGACGCATGATGGCGCCAGACTGCGCGAAGGCCTGCTGGATAGAGCCAATACAGCCTCAACGGTCTGGTCGGATACGGCCTACCGCTCAACGGCCAATGAGGACTTCATGGAAAAGCATGGCTTTGTCTCGAAGGTCCACAGGAAAAAACCGCATCTCAAGCCGATGCCCCGGCATATCCAGAGATCCAACGCCGGAAAATCCGTTATCCGGTCGCGTGTCAAGCATGTTTTTGCCGATCAGAAATCGCAAACAGGACTGTTCGTCCGAACTGTAGGCATAACGCGGGCCACCATGAGGGTCGGGCTGGCCAACATCCTCTACAATATGCGCCGCTTCCTCTTCCTGGAACGGATCAGCGCTGCAGCGTGGCAATCCAGCAGATGATAGCTCCCAATCCGCTCAAAACTCAGATCAGAAACCATCAATAAGTGCCTCAAAACTCAGAAATCACAGGCCAGGCACATCCATCAACAGTTCTTCCATCCCCCCAGATTTAATTAGTCAGTTTTTCTATTCTTTATGGGAATAATTTCTAAATTTACTTTCCAATGAGTAGTGACGACTATAAAAAACAAAATAATCCGCTTATCAGGACCTGCAATCATCAGGGGCGGCCATAAAACAACCTTTCCAGATATCCTATCGAAAAGGACCTGAATCGCCTGACGCTTTGAGATATCAACCCTAAAGCCGCCTGCCGCGATGATATAGTTCGTCCTGAATACCCATGTGATACCGTCAATTCAAGGACGTCATTTTCGACAACGATTTTTTGAAT
Organism: Gluconobacter albidus; assembly: GCF_002005485.1. Classification (NCBI taxonomy): domain Bacteria; kingdom Pseudomonadati; phylum Pseudomonadota; class Alphaproteobacteria; order Acetobacterales; family Acetobacteraceae; genus Gluconobacter; species Gluconobacter albidus. The sequence goes on from NZ_CP014689.1 coordinate 1,312,797, forward strand.
TGGGCAGTTAAGATAAAAAAATATTCAAATGTTGCGAAACATTCGGAATGCTGGGGGGGGGGCAGAAGCTTTTAAGCCGAAGCGTGGCGTCAAGAAAACGCCCTTCAAACGTCATTTCCACTCGTCCATCAGGTGACAAACTTCTGAACAACACCTTGGCTTCCGATTTCAGTGAACTATACCGCCCCGGGATTGGTAAAGAGCAGTGTAAAACTGTCGCTCGGCCTCGGTTGGGGTTATATTGTCGATCAGTTCGAGGATACGATCCAGTCCAGCCATTCGTTGAGCGTATGCGCCGAAGAGCCGATCTGTTCAGAAACTATCGCGGCCTATCGTGATGGATGCTCTCTCATGTTCCGGGAGCAGTCGAACTGCCCTGGCAGGAATTTTAAGGGAAAACTTCTTCGCTGAATTGTTTATCAGACCTGCTTCTCAGGAGAAATAGTCTCCACCAATCCCGGTGCGGTTCAGTCAGTACCGCACATCCTATTATATTATTTTGGTACCAAAAAAAAGCGCGATCATCGTCCAGTAGAGTTCAAGAGAGGGGCGCGTTGTTTTTTTCTGAACCTTCTGTTTCTTTGGAAGAGCTGTAATCCAATCCACATTAGAGTACAGCATGTAGCCTGAAACCAAAAGCGCTGATGGATTTTTTGTTTTTTTGCAGATTAGGTCGAATAATTAGCTGATAATCGGGCTGGATGGAAATTCCGTCCCAGACATGAATACTGTAAGAGACCTCTAGCATTGTCAGGTGGCTCTGCGGAGATGTTGCATTTCCAGGAAATGGTTGATGAGCGGCATATCTTATTTTTTGGGTCGCAACGAGACTAGGGCTGGCTGTAGCACGGGTCATGATAATACCAAGCATGTCCTTAGGCCTTGAATTAAGGAATCCTCGATTCACGGCGCCAACATAATATTGGTAGAGATAGGGGGCCGTTTCTGGATCGTTACGGATAAGTCCTGCCATGATATAGAAACCATGAAGCGGACCATCGCCATTGCGGACGATCATCTGATCGCCTTCCAGCCAGACTTGCGTTTTTCCGTTTCTCTGTTGAGCCTTTTTCCCGGTTATTGCTAGGGCGTTTCCATTGATGTCTAGGAAGTTATCCGAATAATTGGCCGTGTCGTAAGCAACGCCAAATTTGTAATGACCTACAAGATTATGCTTTCCGAAAGATGGGATGAGACCGAGTTCTGCCGCAATATAAATACCCGTATAGCGATTAGTGCTGAAGTTGTATCCGGCCCGGTCATAAGCGTTACTTGCGAGATCGGGGTTCGTTCCATAAACGCCGGCCTGAAAATAGATGCCATGTAGCGGCCATACCCGGACACGGGTAGCGTATGTAGAGCCCGGATAAGTACCAAAACCCGGATCCCCTCGGGTAAGAGATTTGGGATTTCCACAAATTGATTTATTCATGAACGTGCAGAAAAGAGGAGACGTCGAAAAGTCTATATTGACTGGCATTTTCCCGACAGCGATCTGCAAGCGATCGTGCCATAAATCCTGCGTGCCATAGAGAAAGACTAGTTTGACGCCGACGTTTCCACCGCCGCCGTATATTTCCTGAAAACCGTTGAGGGATCGGTCACCAAAATCGGCCGCCAGATTATGGCCCGCCCGGTTGATGACAACTGTATGTGTTTTGAACCCCGTCCAACCAAGCAGTTTTTCCCAGTCCAGATCCAGTTCTGCTCCGATCTGATGAGCATACCCCGCACTGCCTCCGTGTCCTCCATTCAGGGCCATGGCGCTCTCGCTTGTGTAATCAATCACAATGCCAACACCGTACCTGTTCCACTTTTTCTGGAGCGCCTCCCATCTTGATACGACATGTTCAACAGGGGGCGTAAAAGGTGTGTTTTCGTAGGACGTGGGGGTATCAAGAGAAAAAGACGGCGCATTCTGCGAGATAGGGCCTCGGTACTGGGCGAATGCATATTGGGAAGGTGTTAGAAAAAAAAGGAGAATCATCCAGAAGACACGGCCTCTGATGCCGAAGTACTGGCACATCATCTTCACCATAAAAGGAAGGAGAAGAGGAATATTCTCTTCTCCTGAACGATATTTTAGGAAATGTGAGGGTATTCATTGCACAGGAAGTAACGACGTTCCTCGTCTTCCTCTATTTCTGGAAAACGGGCAGATGGCTCAAGGAAGAAATTGTCTTCATGGTCATCGCAAAGAGAAGAAACCTCACCGCTGGCAGTAAGGCCGGTTCCGTCTTCTCCCCAGAACTGGTGGATGGTTCGGGGGGGAATACAGACACTTTGGCCCGGTTCCACCCGGATGATGTCTCCTGGGTTGAGTTGACGTGCAATGCCGTCGACATGGATAGGAAAACTTTCCTGTGCAGGCTTGTTGTCTGCGCCAGCTTTTGTGAGCTGCACCAGAATGACGCCACCCGCTCGATTGATGATGTCTTCCATCTTTGTCCGATGAAAATGTGCTGGAGATCGCTGTCCTTCTGGGTCGAGAATAAGTTTCTCGGCATAGCTTTTTGTATAACCCGGACGACGAAGCGACCCATTTCTAAGGGTAAACAAAGTACGTCCGATCCGTGTAAAATCGCCTTGTCCGAAGTCCGTTACGTCCCAGCCAAGCATGCAGTCCCGGATTTCGTTCGTTTCCTGGCCTTTCGTCGTCCAGTCTTTTGCAGACCAGTAGGCAAACTCAGGAAGGCTGATGCCATATTTGCGAAAGGTATCAATTGCCAGATCGATGCTGGAATTAATCTGTGAGCGTTTGAGCAGCATGGTTTTTTCCTTGTAAGGAAGATGAAATGATGAGGTTTAGGAGGGGGAAATACCCGGATGTGCTCCAGAAAACTCTGGTGAACCCTGATTTTTCGGGGTGGGATGGCTTTTGAAAAATGCCATCAGAATGGCCGCTGCCAGAATGAACGCAGACATGAAGGCGAAGCTGAGGCTGACGCTATGGGTTCGTGCCTGGATATAACCAATGATCCAGGAGCCGAGAAAACCGCCCAGAGCCCCCGCGCTGTTAATGACGCCCATCGCAATTCCTGCAGCTTCACGGGGCAGAATATCTGGAGCAATGGCAAAAAATGGTCCCAAGGGGGCCTGCATTGTCGCACATCCAAACACCATGCAGAAATAGGCTAGCGTGAAACTATATTCGGCCAGCCAGTAGCTGCCAAAGAAGCAAAGTGCTGAAACGGCAAGAAGCGGCCAAACAATGTTCTTGCGGATCTGATAACGGTCTGAAACGTACGAGACGATAATCATCAAAACTACTGATGCAGCATAGGGACCGGCTGCGAGCAGCCCTGTACTTCCCATACTCGAGCCGCCGCTGTGGATGATATCGGGCAACCACATGATGAAACCGTAAGCTGTCACGCTCCATAAAAGAAGTTGAGCGCTCAAGTTGAGAACACGTCTATCGGTAAGGACTGACCATGTGCTTGCGTGACGATCTGGAATCTCCAGTTGCTCTTTTGCGAGTTGCTGTTCGAGAGCCTCCCGTTCTTCTACCTTCAGCCATTTGGCCTGCGCCGGATGATCCGACATTGTTGCGATCCAGACAAAAGCCCAGATGACAGAGGGCAAGCCTTCAATGATGAAGACATTTCGCCAGCCGTATTGTGAAATCAGATATCCAGTAATGGCTGACATCCACAACACCGTAACTGGATTGCCAAGGATGAGGTAGGTGTTAGCCCTTGAACGTTCGTTTCGGGTGAACCATTCGGTCAGCAGAATCAGCATGGCTGGAATAATCAGGCTTTCCATGCTGCCAAGCAGAAACCGGTCCAGCGCCAGCAGCCAGAAGTTGTTGATCAAGCCGGTTAATGAGGCCAGCACACCCCAACCGAGAATACAGAAAAAGATCATTCTCGTCGGGCTATGCCGACGCGCATAGGCGGCGGCAGGAATCTGAAACGAGAAATATCCCAAGAAGAAGAGCGATGCGAGCCAGGCCGCGCGGTTAGGCGAAATCTGCAAGGCTTCATTGAGGCCTGCTGCTGCTCCAAAGCCGTAATTTGTTCGATCAAGGTAAGCAAGACTGTAAGTCACGAACACGATCGGCATGATGCGCAACCAACGCCCGGATGCACGTGTCCTGGAAAGAGCAATGGACATGAGAAAACCTCGTCATACTTTTCTTTCCGGCTCGACTGAGCGGGTGATCACGAAGTTCTTTCTTGTCCGAGGGCAAACTTCCAATTCTATTTCGCGATGAAGCTGATCATAGGGCGTGATCAGGAACTCATACCGTGGAACTCAAACACCTTCGTTCGTTCTCTACACTTGGTGAAACGCTGCATTTTGGGCGTGCCGCCGCCAGGCTGAATATCGTCCAGCCTGCTTTAAGTGGTCACATCAAGCATCTGGAAGAAGAAATTGGCGTTCAACTCGTAGATCGATCACGGAATCACGTTTTTATTACTCTTGCCGGGCAGAATTTTTTATTGGAGGCTAGACGGGTCCTTTCAATTCTTGATGACGCACGGAAATCGACCAGACACATTTCGGCCGGAACTGTGGGAAGTATCCGTCTTGGCTTCGTATCATCTATCATTCCTATGTTTGGTGGAAAACTGTTCCAACATTTTGCAGAGCGGTACCCCTTTATCCAGTTTGATCTGATGGAAATGAATTCCGTACGTCAGGTTGAGGCGATTGCGGAGCATCGACTGGATATTGGTTTTGTGCGTTTGCCTCTACAGCATCCTGATGTCGATATTCGTCCCATTGGGAAAGAACCATTTTTTGCTGTTTTGCCCTCTCATCATCCTTTGGCGACGCATGCCTCTTTGCGGGCGTCTGACCTGAGCGCAGAGACACTTTTGATGCTCGAACGGGAAAATGCACCGGGTTTTCATGATGCACTGCTGAGCTGTTTTTACCAGAATGGTCTTGTACCACTGAGGATTAGGTATTTCCGAGAGTTTACGACGGCTATTCACCTAGCGTCTCTGGCGGGACTGGGTGTTGCAGTTGTCCCAGCCCACGCCACCTATGCTGCACCGTCTGGCATCGTCCGGATTCCATTGGACTTGGGAGATATATTCTCGGCAATTGGCATGGCAAGTCATGAGAAACAGAGCCCGTTAGCTCGAAATGTCTGTCTTCTCATTGAGCGGTTTGTGTTTGAGGTCATGTCCTGAGATCAAGCAGGGAAAGAATACCCAGCACATAATATCGTAATAATTATTGTTAATATCATACATGATACGTTTTTATATAATCATTGTGTGGGTCCAATCGCAGACATTGACATGGCGCGGTCGAAGAGCAGTTGTTTGTTGATTGATGGTTCCTTAGCCTGATTTCCGCATTCCGTCTGTCGCAGAGCGTTGGGCATTGGTTCTGGGTTGCTACGCGGTCGGGCTGATCCTCTCGATGAACGGAAAGCGGCGCATAATAATGTTAAGCGCTGTATCTCACCTCATGAAGGACTCTGGCCAAGGCCGTTCATGAACAGTCTGGAAACACCTAGAACCCAATAGTCGATGCATCAGATGATTCATCGACGGAACGGGTTGGACAAACTTCCCTTGGCCACTGCAAATTCTACGAGGACGGTTGGGGAGTGCCACAGGATATGCGTCGTACACGCGCTTATTGCCTAAAGTCTTCTCGGTGTAGCAACTTTTGTGGTTACTTTAATTTTGCGGATTTTCCTATAATGGTATGTGATCTAAAAAAAACCAAACGCCTTTTTCTGAACTGTATATTTTTGGTATATTCAGATCAAAAATTGAAAACTGGTGATTTATTTTATAATAGTATATATCATCATTTACTTTGATTTTTCCGCTCACCATCATTTTAATATAAATGTTGAACAATCATTTGAAATGAATTTAATCAACGATCGTCGTCCTCTATGCGCCGTCGCAGCCATGGGGGTAGCGAGGCACCTCCTTACGGAAAAAGGGCGCGGCTCTTTCATGGCGATTTGACGGATTGGGAATGGGCGATACTTGGTTCGCTTTTGTCGCCTGAGCGCGAACGTTGAGTTCGACTAGCCAGATATAACCGCCCGTTTCTCAATGGCATGCTACATTTAGTGTGCATGGAATACCGCTTAGCGGGACATACATGAGCGCTATGGCAAGTGGAACTCGGTTTATGTCGGGTTTTGCCGGATGGGCTGAACAGTGTGTCTGGGATCCTCTGCTGCAAACGCTGACAGATCTGGGGCTAATTGATAACTTGTTGCATTGAGCGACAGCGCCGTGGTTCGTGCCCATTCACAGGCTACGGGCGCAGAAGGGGGCTCATTCGGAGGCTTGTGATCGACCACGTAGCGGCTTTACGATCGAAATCCATGCTTAATGTTACAGTCAGGGACGCCCTGATGGGGGCCATGACTGTAACAGCTTCCGCCTGGATCTGATGATCCGTGGGATCCTGCCGGTTATTCCCTCCCGAAAAGGCCGAAGCCTTCCACAGAAAACAGGCTGGAGGAGTTACGGAGACTGCAACCGTATCGAGCGGATGTTCAACCACCTCAAGCAGATGCGCCGCATCGTAACCCGTTAAGACCAAAACACTTCATCTTTCGTTGGATCAAATCTTTTGTCAACGTGATCTAAGTCAATTGAGCATGATGAACGTGTGATCTCGCTTTTGCAGGCAGTCAGGAAGCTGTGCCTTTATAACAAGGCTTAAGATCGAAAGGGCTTTAGTGACTCTTCATTTTTTAACGCTGGAGTTCCAAATCGAGGCTCATTTTTTTCTGTGCCTGGGCGAGTCGCAATCATTGTGTTTTCCTCCTGGTCACCCGGCACTGCCAATCAGCTTTGCGTCGTGCAAGTTGATCATGGTGATCCAGCATTTCGTGCCCATGACTGCATCCCCATTGATATTGTCAGCCATGTGCAGAGCGTTGAGGGTGGTCAGCTTGATCCCCTTCCTTCGACATCCGCACCGGCGTCATAGAATTATCTTCTACCCAGATTGGAATGAATGCCGTTTTGGATCGTCTTCCGCGTCGAAAATTGGCGGATCGTCTCGCCGATTCCGGCAGAGGATTTTAGCGCTAATGGCATGCGTGAATCTTAGAACAGAAAGAGGGGACGGTACAAAGAGATGACCGCTATGCGCTCACATTCATGCCTGAAGAATACATCGCATTAAGAATCCTTTTCTCTCTCAAAAAATGCGTCCTGAGCCCAAGAGAAAAAGAAGCACATTTCCTATCAGGTGCGGTGCCTGTAAAAGTACGTTTCGTTTCGAACATATTGTTCAGAGATTGCCGATCTGAAAGTTTATGACCTTATCATTGTCTTCTGATATTTTACCCGCACCACGCCGAACGCAGGCCGATCGTAGTGCGGTGACGCGGAGCAAGGTCGTGCATGCGACCGTGATGCTGTTGCAGACGCAGGGCTACACCGCGACGACCATCCAGCGCATTGCCAAGACAGCAGGGGTCAGTCTGGGAGCGTTGCAGCACCAGTTCCCGACCAAGGCGCAGGTCATGGCGATGGTGCTGCGGCATTATGCCGTCAAGCGTGCGCGGCTTTACCGGCGGGCACTGAGCATGAAAGGTAGCCCCGAGGACCGGGTGGATGCCATGCTGGACACGATGTGGCGGCTGGTAACGGACGGACCGGAATTTCTGGCGACCGTGGAAATCGAACTGGCGCGGCGGAGCGATCCGGATCTGGAGGCGGCGACAGCGCCGGTTCTGAAGAGGATCGACCAGTTCATGACCCGTTGGCTTTCCGGGCGCAGGATGGCCCCACCGGACCCGTATTTCGTCGAGTTGCGACTGCTGAATTCGGCACTTCTGCGGGGGTTGGCGGTCGAGCGCGCGCGGGGCGTGCCGCTGGAGGATCTGGAGCGCTCTTTTGAAACATGGCGGCGCTTCTCGCGGGCGGAACTTCTCAGGATTGCGGATCGGCCCGCCTGATAAGGGTGCAACCTGCGGCGGCAAAGGCGAGGCAACCGGATCATTGCTATTTTAGAATAATTTTCTTGACGCCTATAAAACAAGTAGGTTGTATTGCTTTTATATTGGATTCACGAACGGTCTGCCTCCGGAGCGGGAAAGGCCTGTTCCGGACAGATAAAGGTCAAACATGACGATGCCCCCTCTGACTGCCGCACAGGTTTCCGCGCCCGAGATTGCCGAACGTCACCGCAGGGTTCGTGAGAAAATGGAGAAGGCCGGTCTGAGCGCCTATATCTCCTTTGATCCGAGCAATGTCTATTATCTGACGAATTTTGCGAATTTCGTGCATGAGCGGCCGTTTGTGCTCGTGCTGACGATGACCGAGACGTTCTTTGTCGTGCCGGTGCTTGAGGTGCCGCATGTGCTGCGTCACAAGGTCGGGGACTTCAAACTTCTGAGCTATGCGGAGTTCCCGGCGCTGGTGGGGTCGCGCTGGTCTGACCGGTTTGCCGATGCGCTGCCAAAGCAGGGAACGATCGGGATCGAGGGGGCCTGCCCGGCGTATCTGCAGACGCAGATTTCCAATCCGGTGAAGGTGCTGGACATCATTGACGAGGTTCGGGAAATCAAGTCGGCGCATGAGATTTCGCGGATCGCCTGGACCAGCGATGTGATGACGAAAGCGTTGCAGATGATGCTGGGCAAGGTGAAGCCCAGTGTGATGGTGGCGCACACCATTGGCGATGTGACGCCATATTTTTATCAGCGCTGTCTGACGGAATCCCCGCACTACAACGTCATGTCCACCCATGCGGCCGGGTTGATTCAGCCGCCGGCCTATACGGACGATCCGCATAATTTTTCGTGCCTGACCGCGACCTGTGAGCCGGGTGGTCCTTTCCTTGGGTTGATTGCCGGCAAGATCAACGGTTACGGCGCGGAAATCGAGCGTACGTTTTTTCTGGAGACTATTCCCGAAGAAGCGAAGCGGCCTTTCGATACGATGATGGAGATGCGTTACAAGGCATATGACATGCTCAAACCGGGCGCGATCGGTTCGGAGATTGATGCGGCATGTCAGGCGATTGCGCATGGAGCCGGGTATGAGACACCGCTGCACCGGACGGGACACAGCTTTGGCGTGACCAGCCATGAGGCGCCGTTCCTGGCGCTGGGCGAGGACAATGTCATCCAGCCGGGCATGATCTTCAGCATTGAGCCGGGGATCTACATCAAGGGCAAGGGCGGATACCGCCATTCCGACACGGTTCTGGTGACGGAGATCGGATATGAGATCCTCACGAAATATCCCGACAGGAAAGAAGATCTGATCGTCGGGTAAAGCCCTTCCCAAGACGAGGAAATCCGTAACCGCAGTTCTTCCGGACCGTGCCTCTCGCCGTGACTGTTCCGGGGTGAGAGGGCACGGAGAAGAAACTGCCTCTCTTTACTGCATGTCGTTCCGGGATAAAAACTTATGTCCATTGCAGATCGGCTGGAGCGTCTTCCGTTCTCCGCTTTTCACTACCAGCTCCTGTTCCTCGGGGGGGCGGGATACTGTTTCGATGGGCTTGATGGCGCCATTCTGGCGTTTGTGATGCCTGCCTTGCAGCATCTGTGGGGACTGTCGATGACCCAGCTTGGGCTGCTGGGAAGTGGGGCATTTTTCGGATATTTCATCGGAGCGCTTGGGGCGGGTCTGGTGGCGGATCGCTGGGGGCGGCGTTCGGTCATGATGTGGGCGCTTGCGTGTTACTGCATCGGCTCTTTCGTTTCGGCGCTGTGTGTGAGCTGGCATGGTTTTGTGTTGGCGCGCGTGGTGGCCGGAATTGGCACGGGCGCTGAGTCCGCGATTATTGCGCCGTATCTGTCAGAATTCGTGCCGCGACGGTATCGCGGGGTTTTTACAGGCGCGCTGGCGGGGTTCTTCTCGTTCGGGTTCGTGGGGGCGTCGCTGCTGGGTTACGCGCTGGTTCCGGGGTCGGAAAATGGCTGGCGCTGGGCGATCGGTCTGACGGCGTGTCCCGTGGTCATGCTGCTGTGGTGGCGTCGGGCGCTGCCGGAATCGCCGCGCTGGCTGGTGGGTTCGGGGCAGGGTGAGGCCGCTCATGCCGTTCTGTGCAAAATCGAAAAGAGCATGGGTGTGGCATCTCCCGCTTATGAAGCCGAGGCTGTTTCCGTCGCGTCCGTGCCGATGCGGGGGCAGTTCCTGCGGCTCTGGGGTGCGGGGCTGCGGCGGGTCACGGCGATGAGCTGGCTTCTGTGGCTGTCCGTCACCTTCAGCTATTACGCGTTCTTCTCCTGGTTGCCGACGCTTCTGATTGCGCGGGGATTTACCATCACGCACAGTTTCGGGTTTTCGATCGCCATCTGTGTGGCGCAGATTCCGGGTTATTTCAGCGCGGGTCTCTGTAACGAATATTTCGGCCGTAAGGCGACTATCGTGACGTATCTGGCGGCTGCCGTACTCAGTGCAGCCGGCATGGCGGGTGTGTCGTCATCCGGGGGAATTCTGGCGGCGGGGATGCTGCTGTCGTTCTTCATGAATGGCACGTTTGCCGGGGTTTATGCCTACACGCCCGAAATTTTTCCGACGGTTCTGCGAGCGACGGGCATGGGAAGTTCCTCGGCTATCGGGCGCACCGGAGCCATTGCGGCGCCGCTTCTGATCGGGGCGCTTTATCCGAAAGCCGGGTTTGCGGGAGTGTTTGGAATGACGGCGCTGATCCTTCTGGTCGGCGCGCTGTGCATTCTGATCCTGGGGCCGTCGACCGTGAACCGTTCCCTGGAAGAGATCGAACGCGCGTCCTGAGTTTTGCCGGCCCCTCCGGGCTTTGAGGCCCGGTTCCGGTCGTGAAATCCGTCATCTGTTTTGCATGGTTGCCACATCTTCTGAAAACCGGAGCTGCTCCGGGGAGGCCTTAAATGTTCCGATTCAACAATATTCTCCTGTGCACAACGGCGTTGTTCGTGACATTCCCTGCCGTTGCAGCGACACAGTCCGGCAAGGCGGTGCATGGGGCGAAGAACCATTCTGCGGTTGTGCGTCCGGTGGCATCCCACGATGGGGCTGCGCCTGCGGCCGTACGGGTTCGGCATGTGGCGCCGTCTTCCGATCCTGAATCGATCAGGGTTTACCGGACGAAAAACGCGCTGGGGCCAATGGCGACGCAGCGTCAGGGCATTTCTGTCACACATATCGATGCGACGGAACTGTCACGGCATCAGGTCACGGATGTGAAGGGGCTGATGAACCTTGCGCCCAATCTGACGGTTCAGCCGCAGGGCTCGAGTTCAGCGGTGAACTTTACGCTGCGTGGGGTGGGGCTGAATGATTTTACCGCGAACAACACGCCATCGGTCATGACCTATGTGGACGGCGTGGCGCTGCCGATCGGGTATATGGCAGGTGCGGCGATGTTCGATATGGCCGGGGTGGATGTGAACACCGGGCCGTCGGGCTTTACGCATGGCCAGACGGTTACGGCAGGCGAGATCAACATCAGGACTGCCGATCCAACGAAGGCGTTCCATTACGGGGCGTCGGAAGACATTGCGTCCTATGCCCGGAGCATTACGAACCTGTATGTGTCGGGGCCGCTGTCGTCGAACGTGCAGTACCGGATTGCTGGCTTTACGCAGCAGGGCGGGGGGTTTCAGAAGAACATCAATACCGGGCAGTCTCTGGGCAATGCCAACAAGGGCGGCCTTCGGGCCAAGGTGGCCTGGCAGCCGGATGACAAGACCAATATCGTGTTCAGCGGCAACTGGATGCAGGATGATTCCCAGGCGATGGGGGCCTACAACATCCAGGATCTGGCGCGGAACACGCCGGCCTATCAGAACAACCGCAACACGGGATGGGGCTTTACGCCGGAATTCCTGAAACTGACGGGAAATTCTGCCGGAACGAAGCCGTCTTATAACAACACGTTCTGGGGGGCGGGCATCAATTTCACGCGGAATCTGGGCTTTGCGGATCTGACCACAATCAGTGCGTTCCAGCAGATGTATGTGCACAATCTGATGGATCTGGATGGCACGCATTATGCGATTTATGACGATGACGTCAGCACGGATGCGAACATGTTCTCGCAGGAAGTGAAGCTCGCATCACGCAATCCGCATGACCGGCTGCAGTGGAATGTCGGCATATATTATGACCGCACGCAGATGCATTCGGTGATTTTCAACGATTATACCGGCTCCGGGACGCGGCCTTATATCCAGCGGACGAGCTATAATCAGGACCAGCAGGCGTTCAGCCAGTATGGGCATCTGCGTCTGACGGTCACGAAGCGGCTGCATCTGCTGGCGGGGATCACGCATGAATCCGATGACCGCGACCTCTATAATATGCAGACGATGCGCTATAATACGCCCATCTATCCGACGCCCTACAACAACCATTACAGCCGTCGCGGGGCGCTGACGAACCAGTTTTCCGGGATGGGTGGGATCGAGTATCAGGCGCTGGATAATCTGATGTTCTATGGCTCCATCCGCAAAGGCTTCAAGCCGGGAGGCTTTACGGCGAACAATACCGTTGTGGCGTCCCAGCTTACGCCGACCAAGCCGGAATCCCTGCTGGCCTATGAGGTGGGTTTCAAGTCCGACTACTGGAACCACAAGCTGCGCCTGAACGGTGGGGCGTTCTGGTATGAGTATCATGGCCAGCAGGTTGCCGGTCTGGCGGTCGTGCCGAATTATGGTGTGGTCGGGCAGTACGTCAACATTCCCAAGAGCCGGATCTGGGGTGTGGAAATGGGAATTGATGCCAACCCCATTCCCGGCCTGCTGCTGCATCAGCACTTCGGGTATGAGCGCGGAAATTACCAGGATTACAGTGCGATCGACACGACAGCGGTGGCCGCAACTTACATCAAGACCGGAAAGCTGATGGCGCTGTACCGGAGTTATGCCGGGGTTGATATGGGGATTCCGAAGCTGACGCTTGAGGGATCGGCTTCCTATAAGGCAAAGCTTGGGACGCAGTGGGCTCTTACGCCGTATATTGATTACAGCTATCGCGGATCGCAGCTCGATACTCCGGGGAACAACCTGTACCGGATGCCGGCGTATTTCCTGATGGATGTGGGTCTGACGTTTGCGCCCAAAAGCGGGAAATGGTCGGTTTCGGCTTATGCCAACAATGTTCTGGATCGTCGTTATGACGTGACACGCCAAACGGGACTGAACGGAATTTTCGGAATTCCGGGAACGCCACGGATGGTGGGCGGGCGGTTCCGGGTGGATCTGTAAGGCAGCTCCACATTAGGCTCAGGACTTATTCTTTGAGAGAGAAAATGAAGCTTGCCGCGATGGGGATTGCAGGCAGCAGCACGTCGGTAGTCCTTCAGTTTTGCGAACATGTTTTCGATCAGATAGCGCTTTTTATACAGGCTCCAGTCGCAAGATGCAGGCGAACAAGCCGACCTTGGCTATCACACACGCATGGGGTTTTTGAATTCAGGCCGCCTTTTGTCCTTCCGATAAGGCGTGGAAAAGCTCCTTTTTGAGCACAAACGCCACGTCCGGGGCGCCTTGAGATTGTATTGCATCGATCATCAGGGCTCTCTGAACGGCCTGATCCGTTCCATCTGGCTCTCAGATAGTAAAAACAGGTCATTCACAGGCTCACCCTCATCGCTAAGCCTGTGAGTCACCACACTCAACTCAGTTCAATTAATTAAAAAACATTAATTTTAGAGGAACTAAGACAGAAAAACTGCCCATAAAGAGCGGCTCTCTCGCTGAATGTAGAGGTAAAAATCTTAGCTTTGGCTGGAGGACGAGGCGGAGTGAGGGTGCCCGGATCCATAAACTACCTCGCACGTTTCGGGACACACATAAGAATAAGGCAGGATACGATCTATTCGGAGGGTTGAGAATATCGTTTGCATATGCATTTATCTGTACAGATATACCCGTCGTCGCCAGAGCAATAAAAACATCAGGAATGGAGTATATTTATTCGTAATTTCATAAAAATTATACTATAATGCGAATATTTATGATCATATGATAATTAATAATCAATTGTTTTCAAGAAATAATTTCTGGAGTTGAATGATCTTTCTTTTGCGACGCTCGTGCACTTTCAGGGCCGCCTTAGAGAACTTGATTCCCTGTTTAGATCACAGCTTCTTACCCCGGCATGCTTCAGAGCAATACCGCACCTGATTCCAGTCTTTCGCCCACTTCTTGCGCCAGGTAAAGGGTCGACCGCAGACGGGGCAGACCTTCGAGGGGAGATCCTGCTTGGCGGGCTTAGGAGTGGTCTTGCCGTTGCCGCGCGCCATTACGCCTCGTAAAGCTCCAACGGGAGATCGTCCGGATCTGAGAAGAATGTAAACAGACGCCCAGTATATGGATCCGTGCGAATAGGCTCACATTCGATGCCATGCCGGGCCAAGCGCTGCACCGTTGCTCTGATATCTTTCACGCAAAACGCCAGATGCCGCAAACCGCATGCTTCTGGCCTCGAAGTTCGAGCAGGTGCATTCAAAAAAGAGAATAACTCGATCTGAGAATTTCCAACGCGAAGGTCGCATTTCCACGAGTTACGCTCGGCACGAAAATTTTCAGCGATAACAACGAAACCCAGCACATCGACATAAAAGTGCATGGAGCGCTGATAATCGGACGCTATTATGGCGACGTGATGAACGCCTGTAATGTCGTCTGCGGCCTGCTCCATGTAGCTTTCTTTCCTGAACTCTAGTTCCAATGATGATAGTATCCAGCAGCGGCGGAGAATTACAAGCTGATCCCGGAAATGGACTTGTGACGGTTTTGTGCCGGTATGTTATCCTGTTAGGCGGCTTTAGCCTCGAAAGCGAGTGGGCTGATGCTGCCGAGATATGAATGGCGCCGTCGCGGGTTGTAGAAGCCGTTGACGTACTGGAAGATGGCGGCAGTTGCCTGCTGCCGTGTGGGCCATGTCTGTCGCCAGAGCATTTCGGCCTTCAGGCTCTTGAAGAAGGTCTCTACGGCTGCATTGTCGAAGCAGTTTCCCCTGCCGGACATGGATGGCATCATCCTGTATTCCGTCAGTTTCTTGTGGAAATCGTGTGAGCAATATTGACTTCCACGATCAGAGTGGAAAATACAGCCAGGCGATGGATCGCGCAGTCGCACAGCCATATCGAGCGCTTTGATTGCAAGGTCCTTCTTCATCCGGTCGCTCACGGCCCAGCCAATGACGCGTCGGCTGAACAGATCGATGACGACAGCCAGGTAAAGCCACCCCTCGTTTGTCCAGATGTAGCTAATATCGCCTGCCCATTTCCGGTTGGGAGCGTTGGCCACGAAATCGCCGTTTAGAACATTGGCTGCAACACCAAGGGAATGACGGCTGTCGGTTGTGACTTTGTGACGACGGGTGCGCACTGGACGGATCCCATTGAGTTTCATCAGACGCCCTACACGACGTTCGCCGATATCGAGCCCGGCCTCCTTGAGTTCCTTTGTCATCCGAGGGCGACCATAGGTGGAGTTACTCAGGACAAAATGCTCCCGGATATGCGCCAGGGCCTTCAAGTCGATGCGTTGGCGCAGGCACACCGGCCTTACCTTCCACGCCCGATAGCCACGCGTTGAGACCTGCAAAACCTGGCACAATCTTTCGATGGACCAGTCATGGCGGTGCTCACGGATAAAGGTGAACCTCACGTCTTTTGGCTCGCGAAGAACTGCGTAGCTTTTTTAGGATCTCCCTCTCCTCCCGAAGAACGCGGTTTTCCAGGCGAAGACGCTCGTTCTCCCGAGCCAGATCCGTCTGCAGTTCAGGCACTGGCAGTTCGACCGTCCGATACTGCGAAATCCAGTGTCCCAATGTCGATTTGCCAATCCCCAGATCCGCCGCCACGCGGGTCCGTGACAAACCGCTGTTCAAGGCAATCCTTACCGCCTCACGGCGAAATTCTTCTGTGTGCGTTACAGCCATGGTTCCGTGCCTCTCTTGATGCGAGCATAAAATGCTCAGTGCACCGGCACAAAACCGTCACAAGTCCAAGAAGGCCTTTTCAGGGACTGGACGCTTCCGTAAATCATCTCGGATCGTACTTGGTTCGGTTTTTGCAGGCCTAGCGGCAAGGTTGGTGTTTGCTGGTGAACGATAGAGGCAGCTTTAGCCACATTTAGTTCAAATGCCGACCTGCTATTTCCCCCTACGAGCTGTTTGTCTGCTCAGCGACACAAGAGCAGACAAACAGCAGTCGCCTCATGTCGGTCATAAACGGAGCCTTGTTGGTTTCTGGAAAGCAGACGGTCGACAATACTTCTCGTTATCCGTCGATATCGTGCGCCGCGCGATCGAACTGCGTGTTGGTCGCCCATATATTGCGGCGCTGGAAGCGTATCGGCGACGTCGGTTCGCGGCGCAATTTACCAAGGCGGCGAACGATGCGGAGAGGCTGGCTCCCTGGTCGGATCAGGACGCAGCGCCACTTCGCCATGGGCGCGGCAGCCGAAGTGGTGCCCCACATTCTGATAGTCGACCCCTGAATGATGTTGACGCGCCGCAACTGATTGCCGCTCTGGCGAAAAAGGGCGGCAGTGGCCTCATGCCTCTATCGTGATGAATGCGTGGCTGTTAATTTCCCGGTCCAGCAAAGGGGAGCAGGCCAGCGTAATGCAATCCAATATCGAAGCACTTGAAAAACGCCTGTGGACGGCGGCGGATCAACTGCGCGCCAACAGTGATTTTGCCAGTAACGAGTATTTCTTGCCCGTCATGGGCCTGATCTTCCTGCGGCACGCCTACAGCCGCTATCTGGCAGTGAAGCCGGAGATCGAGGCGGGCTTGCCGAGCCGTGGCGGCGTGACCCGGCCGCTGACCAAGGAAGACTTCACCAGCCAGGGCGCGATCTTCCTGCAACCCGAAGCGCAGTTCGATCATCTAGCCAGCCTGCCGGACGGTGCGGATCGCGCAAAGGCGATCATTGCTGCCATGGAGGCGGTGGAAGGTGACTATGCCGCGCTGGCGGGCGTGCTGCCCAAAAATGAATATCAGCAACTGGAAAACGACGTTCTGGGCGATGTACTGCGCATCTTCAACGATCCGGCGCTTCAGAATGCCAAGGGTGATGTGTTCGGCCGCATCTACGAATATTTCCTGACGCAGTTTGCCGATCAGAGCGCGCATGACGGCGGCGAGTTCTTCACGCCCCCATCCATTGTGCAGATGATCGTCAACGCGATCGAGCCGGATCATGGCAGCGTGCTGGACCCCGCCTGCGGTTCGGGCGGCATGTTTGTCCAGAGCGCGCATTTCATCGAGAAGATGCAGAAAGACCCGACCAAGGTCGCAACCTTCTACGGTCAAGAAAAGAACGCAACGACCATCCGGCTCGCCAAGATGAACCTCGCCGTCCACGGGCTGGAGGGGCGGATTGAACCCGGCATCACCTATTATACCGATGCGCATGAACTGGTGGGAAAAGCCGATTTCGTGATGGCCAATCCCCCGTTTAACGTGGACGAGGTGGACGCGGAGAAGATCAAGAAAGACCCCCGTCTGCCTTTCGGCCTGCCCGGCGTGAACAAGAGCAAGAAGGTTTCCAACGGCAATTATCTGTGGATCAGCTACTTCTACAGCTATTTGACGGAAACGGGGCGCGCGGGCTTTGTCATGTCGAGCCAGGCGTCGAGCGCAGGCGGCGAGGAAGCCAAGGTTCGGCAAAAGCTGATCGAAACTGGCCATGTCGATGCGATGATCGCGATCCGGGGCAATTTCTTTTACACCCGCACCGTTCCCTGCGAATTGTGGATGTTCGACAAGGCGAAGGCGGCGGAGCATGCCGACAAGGTTCTGATGCTCGATGCGCGGCAGGTGTTCCGCAAGGTGACGCGCAAGGTTTTCGACTTCTCCCCCGAACAATCGCAGAATTTGACGGCGATCTTCTGGCTCTATCGTGGGCAGGAGGAGCGGTTCCGGGAACTGGTCGCCGCCTATCTGAACCGGGCGATGGCAGAGGCGCTGGCGGGCGACGCGGCGATGGAGCCGTTTCTGGATGCGCTTGACGGACTGATCGAGACGCTGGACGAAAGCGCGCCCGACGAATTGACCAACGCCCGCGCGGTTTTTCAGGCGGATTGGGACGCCTATGTCGCAGCAACCAAATCACTGGGCGACGAATGGGCTGACGGCACGGCTGCCATTGCCGAACTACATGAAGGCCATGACGATCTGGAGCCACTGGCGGAGACCAGCCGAGATCTGATGAAGCAGGTCGACCAGTTGTTCAAGCTGGCAGAGAAGGCGCATCGCGATACGGGCGGCAAACGGGGCAAAACCAGCCCGATCAAGGTGCTGGAGGAGGCGCGGGCCGAGGCCGTCGATCAGTTGAAACTGGTGCGCTACTTCCACCGGCAGGCACACTGGCTGCTGAGCCGCTTTCCCGATGGGCGGCTGGTCGCGGTGCCGGGGTTGGTTAAGCTGGTGGAGCGTGAGGAACTGGCGGCGAACGACTGGTCGCTGACACCGGGGCGCTATGTCGGCGTGGCCCCGGAAGAAGAGGATGAAGATTTCGATTTTGAAGGGGTGATGCGCGATATTCATATCGAACTGGCCAGGTTAAATGAGGAAGCGGGGGTGCTGGCAGCGCAGATTCAGGGAAATTTCGAAGGGTTGGGGCTTTGAGTTGGGATTGGGTCGCTTTTGCAGACGCGCCTCTGCAAATCATTGATGGTGATCGTGGGAAGCAGTATCCAAAACAGAGCGATTTTTTGAGCGAAGGACCGTGCCTATTCCTGAACACAGGCAATGTCACCACAAACGGTTTCGCGTTTGCGGATACTATGTTCGTGAGCGAGCAAAAGGATGCTGCGCTACGCAAAGGAAAGCTAACACGCGACGATATTGTGATGACCACAAGAGGGACAATCGGGAACTGCGCATATTACCATGCGCAGGTGCCTTATGAATCTGTTCGTATCAATTCTGGCATGGTGATCTTTCGGGCGCAGCCGGAAAGGCTGGTGCCTGCATTTTTATATCACTATCTGCGTTCAGATGTTTTTGGAAGTAAGGCTCAAGCCATTCGAAGTGGGGCTGCACAGCCTCAACTACCTATCCGCGACATCAAGACAATAGATCTACCGTTACCCCCACTCCCCAATCAGAAACGCATCGCCGCCATCCTGTCCGCCTATGATGATCTGATCGAGAATAATCGCCGACGGATTGCCTTGTTAGAGGAGGCCGCGCGGCAGCTTTACAAGGAATGGTTCGTTCGTTTCCGCTTCCCCGGCCATGAACATGTCAAAATCATCGACGGTGTGCCTGATGGATGGGAACGAAAATTACTGGGTGAAATTGCGCGTGTGGTAATGGGGCAAAGTCCGCAATCGAAGTTTTATAACGATGCCGGTATTGGCCTTCCTTTTCACCAAGGGGTCACAAACTACGGTTTTCGGTTTGTGAGCCATCACACATATTCGAGTGCGGTCACCAAACTGGCTGAAGCTAACGACATTCTTGTTAGCGTGCGTGCACCCGTCGGTAGGATCAACATTACACTTGATCGGATTGTTCTCGGAAGAGGGCTTTCTGCCATTCGTTCAAAATCTGGTCACCAATCGTTTTTACTGTACGCGCTGAAAGAGCATTTCTACGCGGAAGACATAATTGGAACGGGTGCGATCTATGCGGCAACCAACAAGAAAGAGCTTGAGGCTCAACAGATGTTGATACCGGTAGGGCCATTGGTCACAGCGTTTGAGGACGCATCCTTGCCAATTGATCGACAAATCACAAATCTAACCAAATCGGTCGAGTATTTAACGAAAGCCCGCGACCTACTCCTTCCCAAACTGATGAGCGGAGCGATAGCCGTATGAAGCCGTTGAATGAAGACACGCTGGTTCAGGCGACCATGGCCGACTATCTGGCCGATGCGCTGGGCTGGGACAGCGTGTATGCGTTCAACACCGAAACACTAGGTGCGGAAGGCACGCTGGGCCGCGCGTCCGAACAAGATGTCATCCTCACCCGCCATTTGGGCGAAGCGCTTATTCGGTTGAATCCCGGCCTGCCGGACTCCGCCTATGCCGACGCGCTTCGCCAGATTACCGATGCGCCACTTGGGTCGAGCCTGATGGCGATCAACCGGGATGCCTATGCGCTAATCAAGGATGGCGTGCAGGCCATTTTCCGCAATGCGAAGGGCGAACTGGTCAAACAGCGGCTGCGTCTGATCGATTTCGACACGCCCGAGAACAACCATTTCCTGTGCGTGCGGGAATTGTGGGTCAAGGGTGACTTGTATCGCCGCCGCGCCGACATTGTCGGCTTCGTCAACGGCCTGCCGTTGCTGTTTGTCGAGTGCAAGGCGGTCCACAAGGACATCCGCCACGCCTATGAGCAAAATCTGTCCGACTATAAGGACACGATCCCGCACCTGTTCCACCACAACGCCTTCATCATCCTGACCAACGGTCATGCGGCGAAGATTGGCTCGCTCTCCAGCCGTTATGAGCATTTCAACGACTGGAAGCGGCTGGAAGAGGATGAGCCGGGCGTTGTCGATCTGGAGACGATGCTGAAGGGCGTCTGCGCGAAAGACAATTTCATCGACATCCTGGAAAACTTCATCCTGTTCGATGACGGCGGCGAACGTCTGGTTAAGATCGTGGCGCGTAATCACCAGTTTCTAGGCGTCAACCGGGCCATCGCGGCGGTGAAGGATCGCAAGGCGCGCGAGGGTAAGCTGGGCGTGTTCTGGCACACGCAGGGATCAGGCAAGAGCTATTCCATCGCCTTCCTGACGCAGAAAGTCCATCGGAAGATCGGGGCGAACTTCACCTTTCTGGTGTGCACCGACCGCATCGACCTGGACAGCCAGATTTACGGCACCTTTGCCGGATGCGGGCTGGTCAACAACGACAAGGCGCAGGTGCGGGCCGGAACGGGTGCGGAGCTGAAATCGCTGTTGGCGGTGCAGAAACCCTATGTCTTCACGCTGATCCATCGCTTCAATCAGGATGTAAATCCCAACAATCCCTATTCGGATCGCGACGACATCATTGTCATCACCGACGAAGCGCATCGGACGCAGAACGGCCTGCTATCGCTCAACATGCGCAACGCCTTACCCAATGCCAGCTTTCTGGGCTTTACCGGTACGCCGTTGATGACAGGCGACGAGACGACGAAGCAGACGTTCGGCGACTATATTTCCACCTATGATTTTCAGCGCGCGGTGGAGGATAATGCCACCGTGCCGCTTTATTATGACGCACGCGGGGACAAACTGGGCGTCGCCACCAACGACCTGAACGAGAGGATCGCAGCCAAGCTGGAAGAGCTGGAACTTGACGATCCCAATGTGACCGAACGGCTCGAAAATGAGCTGAAACGCGAATATCACATCATCACCGCCGAGACCCGGCTGGACACCGTCGCGGCGGATTTTGTGGAACATTACACGACCGGCTGGGAAAGTGGCAAAGCGATGCTGGTCTGCATCGACAAAGTGACGTGCGTCCGCATGCACGCGCTGATTGCGAAGCATTGGGATTTGCGGATCGCCAGCCTTGAAAAGGCACTGGCGCAAGCGACCGACGAACAAGATCTGGCCGACCGGCAGCGCCAACTTGCATGGGTCAAGGCCACCAGGACGGCGGTCGTGGTTTCGGAGGAACAGGGCGAAGTCGACAAATTCCGGAAATGGGATTTGGACATCGTGCCGCACCGGGCGCTGATCAAGAATGGCTTTGAAACGGACGACGGCAAGCGCATCGATCTGGAAACGGCCTTCAAGAAACAGGACCATCCATTCCGTATCGCCATCGTCTGCGCCATGTGGCTGACCGGTTTCGATGTGCCGAGCCTCTCGACCCTGTATCTGGATAAACCGCTGAAGGCGCACACGCTGATGCAGGCCATAGCGCGCGCCAACCGGGTAAGTGCTGGGAAGAACAACGGCCTGATTGTCGATTATTGCGGAATATTGAAGAACCTCCGCAAGGCGCTGGCCACCTATGCCGGGACGCCTGGGGGTGGGGTGGGCAATCCGGGCGATCCACCGCCAGAAATCGATCCGGTCCGACCACCCGAAGAACTGCTGGCTGATTTGGAGGAGGCGATCGAAGCGGCGGAAGGCTTCCTGTCCGCACGTGAGTTCCGGTTGCTCGACATATTGGAGAAGGTCGGATTTGATCGGAACAGGGCGATTATCGATGCCAAGGAAGCTGTCAACGAAAATGACGAAAGCCGCAAACGCTTCCAGATCATGGCGCGCGAGGTGTTCAAGAAATTCAAGGCATGCGTGAACTTCCGCGCCGTGAATACCTATCGCAAACGGTTTGCGGCGATCAAGGTCATCTACAACAGCCTGGATGAGGATGTGAAGAAGGCCGACATATCTGACATCATGCGTGAACTGCATGCTGTTGTGAATGCGAGCATCGAAACGCAGGTCGATCCCAACGATCAGGATGATCGGCTGTATGACATTAGCCGGATCGATTTCGAGAAGCTGAAGAAAGAATTTGAACGCAGCCCCCGCAAAAATACGACGGTGCAAAGCCTGAAGGATGCCATCCAGAAAAAGCTGGAAATGATGCTGCGCCAAAATCCACTACGCACGGATTTCCAGAAACATTATGAGCAACTGGTCTCGGAGTATAACAGCGAGAAGGATGCCGTGAACATCGAGCGGACCTTCGCCGCCCTGCTGGTGCTGGCGGAGGAACTGGATGGCGAACAGCGTCGTGCAGTGCGCGAGGGATTGGACGAAGAAACCTTGGCCCTATTCGATTTGCTGATGAAGCCTGACTTGGAAAAGAGCGATATTGCCAAGCTGAAAAAGGTCGCAGTCGGGCTATATGAAGTTCTGAAACAGCAATTGGATGCCGTGCAGGATTTTGCTGGGAAGCAGGCGACGCGGGATGCGGTTCGCGTGGCGATAACGAACTTCCTCTACGATGATCGAACCGGCCTTCCCCAAAGCTATAAGCTGAACGAAGTGGATTTAAAGGCGCAAGCGGTCTTTGCCCACCTGCTGACCAGGCGCAGTCTGGATCTTCATGCCGCGTGATGCTTCGACGTTGGAGGTAATTTGAAGGGGCACGCGGGCTCTGTCTAAATGGATCGACCAGTTCCGGTGAGAACTGATATTCGCAGCCCCTTGCTGGAACGGCTCATATTGGTCGGTAGGCGTCATGAGCATGGGCACAGGCGACGTCCGCTTTCGGTTATCGCTTGCCGATAACCGACATTCCGCTTCCCCCCCAAAGCGGTCAAAGCGCATTATTTTTGTAAAATCAGTTCCGCCATATCGTCCAGTCGTGCCTTATGGCGCCCCCAGTCCGGCATTACGCGTTCCAGAAGGGACCAGAACGCGGGACCATGATTGTGTTCCTCCAAATGACAAAGCTCATGCAGGATCACATAATCAATGCAGTCACGCGGGGCTTTCACCAAATGCGGGTTCAGCGTGATGGTGCCCCCTGGTGAGCAATTGCCCCATTGTGTCTGCATCACCTGAAGCTTCAGGGCAGGAGGTGTTCTGACCCACAACGTTGTGGGGAGGAGGGCAGACAGGCGATGGCGGAACACGTTCTGTGCCCGCGTAAAATACCAGAGTTCCAGAAGTTTCTGAATCCGTAAGGCGCTGCGTTCCTGAATGGACACTTCTAGTCGTCCCCGCAACATGCGAACGGTTTCAGGCGCATCAGGCTGATGATGCACCTTCAAAAGATGCCGCCGCCCCAGATAGCAATAACTTTCCCCACTGACATAGTCTCGCAGTGTGGCGTGTTCCTGCACCGCTTTGAAATCCCGCCGCTTCTGCCAGATCCAGCGGGTTCTCTGCTGAAGCGCCTTGTCCAGATCGGCGTCGGACGTCCCTTCGGGGACCACGGCCTGGACGGTCAGATCGGGATGAACCTTGATACGCAAAGTCGTGCCGGGGCGCGTCCGTGCTACGAGCTCTACGGTGATCTGCTCGCCGCCATAGGTAAGAAGCCGTTTGTCCGTCTCGGACATGCTTAACGCCCCGAGTGATCAGCCGGACCAGCCCGCATGATTTGAATGACCTGTTCGATGACCTCCTGAGCTTTGTCGATCCCAAAACCGACCTGTTTGCCGACATTGAACAGCAGCCCCAGAAGCTGTTGGCGAACGGCTTTTTCCATGTCCGGGCGACTGAGTGAGTTCTCCCGCACCGCCTTGTCCACGATTGTGTCAATCTGGAACGCGAGATCAATCCAGCGCTGGTTTTCCTCATCCGTCTGCTTATGGTTGAAAATGGCCGCGAGTGTTTTCAGGAATACGCCGTAATAGGCCTGTGCATGGCGGTGTCCGTCAAAAACAGACGGGATATTGTCCAGCTTGCGTTGGGCCACCTGTTCCTCAAACTCTTGAAACAGCATGAACTGCTTGAGCGGATGGTCGAACAGGCTCTCTGCCTCTTCAATCACCTTGCGTAGCAGGGCCGAGAAGGCTTCCTTCGCATAGGGATCATCCTGCATCTCGTGGTCGATCATTTTCGTCACACGGGTGCGGATCAGATCCGTCTCGTTGCGGGTTTTCTCCTCGCTCCAGGTCTCCGGCTGACCATTTTCCGGCTTCTGGCCCATCTTGCCGACCGCATACAGCCCCTGGGAGTCATGAACCTTCACCCCGGCCACATGCCGGTCCAGCAGCTTTTTCACCTGCTCGGCATACTGGTCGAAATCGACTTTTTCACCCGTATCCTGCAGCACCATTTGCCGCAGACTGGTCAGCTGCTTCAGCGTTTCCTTGTGGGTGGCGCGGTCCTTTTCCGTAAAGCTGGTGTCTTCAAAGAACGCCACGGATTGCAGCGCCACCTTCAGGCAGGCGGCAAACTTTGTCAGCGCCTCATAAAAATCATCCCGGCGCTTGAGGTTCACATCCACCATCTGACCGTGCTCTTCCACCATGCGCGGCATCAGCACGGCACGAAGCTGCTGGATGTCGCTTTTGTTCTTCACCCCATCAAAGATGGCCCACAGGGCTTTGTGCAGGGCAGGGAGTTCACGGTATTCCGTGCTCATCTGGCTATAGAGGCCAGCAATATCCTTCGGGTCATACCCGCCGACATTTTCGGCCGCCAGTTCATCATATTTGGCCAGTGTGGTGTCCAGCTCTGCCAGGATGCCGCGATAATCAATCAGCAGCCCATGCTTCTTCTGGTCATGCAGGCGGTTCACGCGGGCAATGGCCTGAAGTAGATTGTGCTGCTTGAGGGGTTTGTCGATATACAGCACCGCGTTCTTCGGTTCGTCAAAGCCGGTCAGCAGCTTGTCGACCACGATGATGAGCTTGAGATTGGGATCGTTCTCAAAGCGGTCAATCACATCTCGCGTGTAGTCTTCCTCGCTCTGGCTGTCGACATTTTCCTTCCACCAGCTCTGGATTTCCGGCTGCTTGCGCTCATCGACTTCCGTATGGCCTTCACGCGTATCGGGCGGGCTCATGACGATGGCACTTTCAAACAGACCGACCTCGTCCAGATACTGCTTGTAGCGGATGGCGGAGAGCTTGCTATCACAGGCCAGCATGCCCTTTAGGCCGCTGTCGATGTTGCTGTCGAAATGTGTGGCCAGATCCATGGCGATCAGC
This sequence comes from Gluconobacter albidus, assembly GCF_002005485.1. Lineage (NCBI taxonomy): Bacteria > Pseudomonadati > Pseudomonadota > Alphaproteobacteria > Acetobacterales > Acetobacteraceae > Gluconobacter > Gluconobacter albidus. The sequence continues at coordinate 1,338,275 of NZ_CP014689.1, forward strand.
CGGATGCGGTCATCGGCCTTGTAGACCTGATTGGCGCGGGCAAAGCGCCTTTTGAGGTCGGTGACCTGTTCCTCGGTCAGCCCCTGTGTGATAGGTTCGAACCAGGCATCAATGGCCTCATCATTAACATTAAGATCAGGCTTGCGTTCTTCATAGAGCAGGGGCGTGACCGTCCCGTCCGAAACAGCCTGCTGCATGGTATAGGAGTGGATGATCCTGCCGAACCGGCTGGTGGTTTCGCTGCCCTTGAGCAGCGGGGTACCTGTAAAGGCAATGAAGGCGGCATTGGGGAGCGCGTGCTTCATGCGGGCATGGTTTTCACCGCCCTGACTGCGATGGCCTTCATCCACCAGCACGATGATGTCCGCACTGTCATTATGACATTCGGGCAGGGTGGTGGCGGTGTGAAACTTGTTGATGAGCGAGAAGATGATCCGTTCCTGCCCATGCCCGATCTGCTGCGCCAGACGGCGGCCAGAGGTCGCCAGCGCATCTTCCTTGTCCTTCTTGTCTGCCAGTTCGCCGCCGGTGGAGAAGGTGGTGCTCAACTGGCGTTCCAGATCCTTGCGGTCTGTGACCACCAGAATACGGCACTGTTTGAGGTCATCATCCAGAATGAGGGCGCGGCTGAGGAACACCATGGTGAAGGACTTTCCCGACCCTGTGGTGTGCCAGACCACGCCGCCTTCACGCCCGCCATCGCTGCGGCGGGACTTGATGCGTTCCAGCAGGCGCTTGATGCCGAAAACCTGCTGATAGCGGGCGACGATTTTGCCCGCCTTGCGGTCAACCAGCGTGAAGAACCGCGCCATGTCCAACAGGCGTTGGGGCGAGAGCAGGCCGATCAGCAGCCGGTCCTGATCCGTGACATGCAGCGGGCGGGAGGCCCAGTCCTCGAACCACGCGCGGTCTGACGGTTTTCGCTCGGCAAACAGCGCGTCTTTCTGGGCCGACGAGAGTGGCGTGTTCTTGAGCGCCTCCATCCGGCTTTCGGGAATGTCTTCTTCCTTCCAGCTTGCCCAGAATTTTTTGGGCGTGCCGCAGGTGCCATAGCGCCCCTCATGGCCGGTGATGGAGAGCAGAAGCTGGCTGTAGGCAAAAAGCTGCGGAATTTCGTCCTTGTTCTGGTTGCGGATGCTCTGGGAAATCCCGGCCTCCACGGTCGGGCCTTTGCCCGGCTGACCATCGGGGCGCTTGGCCTCGATCACCGCCAATGGAATACCGTTGACGAAGCACACGATGTCCGGCCTGCGGGTCTGCGTCAGATCCGTACGCAGAACGTTGTATTCCTCGGTAAAGGTGAAACTGTTGTTCTCCGGGTTTTGCCAGTCGATCAGCGCGATGGTCGGGGTGGCTTTGCGCCCGTTGATGAACTCGGTAATGGCGATGCCGAACAGCAGATGCGTCGTCATCTTTTCATTGGCGTCACGCAGGCCGGAGACAAAGTCCGGGTGCATGACGATGGAGACAAGCCGCTCAATGGCCTGATCGGACAGGGCGTGCTCCTGTCCTTCAAACGTAAAGTGCCGTTTTTTCAGTTCCGCCCGCAGGATTGTGTCCAGCACCACGGCACTCTGCTTGCCGCCCCGCAAGGCGAGTGCTTCGGATGTGGGCAGGAACCGCCAGCCGAGTGTGCTGAGCAGCGCCAGCGCCGGAAGCTTGGCGCTGAATTCTTCCTGAAATTTCGGGGCGGGAGCCATGGTGTCAAATATCCTGCGAACTGAAATGAGTTAATCGACCGTCACGCGGCGCTTGCCGGTCAGAAGCTGCTGCATCAGGGCTTTTTTCTCCTGACGCAGGCGTGCGAGGTCGGATTCAAGGGCGGTGATTTCTTCGTCCGCTGTGGTCAGGACAGTGGCGATGGCTTCCTGTTCGGGGATGGGGGGAGTTACAACAGAAAAGTCCTTTAATGTTCCAAGTTTGATATATGGCATTGCCCCATGTTGTTTTTCCTTTGAAATATCTAAAGGTAAGAAGAACTCTATGAAATGTAGAAGGAAAAATACTGATATATTCATGAAATCACTCAATATATAAGTTCTCTGATAAGCCTCGAATTTTCCGTTGTAATAATGTGTTTTGCCAACTTCTCCATTTCCTGCGATGAGTATGGCTTCACAGTCGTAAGAATAATTCTCGCTAAATGTATGTTGTTTCGCACAGGTGAAAAACGGATATTCCCCATTTTCACATCCTTCATTTACATCTTTTTTTCCTGTTTTTATCTGACAGACATTAGACAGTGTCTTTTTCTTCCACTCCCCCGTGAACCCCGGCAGGCGTTTTTTGCCTGTGAGGAGTTGCTGCATGAGGGCTTTTTTCTGCTGCTGGCTGTTGGCCAGAAGCTTTTCAGTTCCCTAAATCGCACGATCCCACGTCGAGAGGATCGCCGCGATCTTCTTCTGTTCGGGGAGAGGGGGGAAACTGCAATTCAAACACAAAACATTATTTCTATTTAAAGTAGGAACAGAAGATGCCTCGTCAAATTTTTTTAAGTTCACATAATCAAGAAAATATTTAATATAATTTATATTGTTTGATTTAAAGTCTGACACCCATAAAGCAGTGTCATGGGGCCAGAAGTTTTCATTAATAATATGTACGTCCCCGATATTGCCTTTTCTACCAGTTACAATTCCGGGGCCAATTACCTTATAGGTATCATGATAATACGAGACACCTGACGAGGAAATTACTGGGACATTCCCCGAACGAGCTTGCGCTTTGGTTAAATCAAAACCACGTTGCAACATGAAAAAATCTTTAATTTTTCCACTTTTCCACCCATCAGGAAGCATAACCCAGCTCCTTCAGATAAACGTCCATCTGGGCTTCCAGCTTCGCCAGCTCCGCCTTGATCTCCGCCCGCTCTTTGCGCACGGCGTTGATGTCAATCTCTTCTTCTTCCTCAAACGTATCAACATAACGCGGAATGTTCAGGTTGTAGTCGTTCTCCCTGATCTCGTCCGGCGTGGCGAGGTGGGCGTATTTGTCCACGTCCCTGCGGGCGCGGTAGGTGTCCACAATCTTGGTGATGTTCTCTTCGGTCAGCGCGTTCTGGTTCTTGCCCGCCCTGAACTCTCGGCTGGCATCAATGAACAGCACGTCCTTCGTCTTGCGGTCCTTACGGAAGATCAGAATGGCCGCCGGAATCCCCGTGCCGAAGAACAGCTTTTCCGGCAGGCCGATCACCGCGTCCAGCAGGTTTTCCTCAATCAGCTTCTGGCGGATCTTCCCTTCCGAACTGCCCCGGAACAGCACCCCATGCGGCACGACCACGCCCATGCGGCCCGTACGGTCTTTCAGGGTGCTGATCATGTGCAGAATAAAGGCGTAATCGCCCTTGGTCTTGGGCGGCACACCGCGGGCAAAGCGGTGATGCACGTCCTGCTCCGCCTCGTCATGCCCCCATTTGTCGAGGCTGAAGGGCGGATTGGCCGTCACCACGTCAAAGCGCATCAGGTGGTTCTTGTCATCCAGCAGCTTGGGGTTGCGGATGGTGTCACCCCATTCAATGCGATGGTTGTCCTCGCCATGCAGGAACATGTTCATCTTGGCAAAGGACCAAGTGGAGCCAATAGCCTCCTGTCCATACAGGGCGTAGTCCTTGCTGCCGTTGTGGTTCTGCGTCACCTGCCGCCCGCATTTCATCAGTAGGGACGCCGAGCCGCAGGCCGGATCACAGATGGTCTCACCCGGCTGGGGGCTCAGAATACGGGCCAGCAGTTCACTGACTTCCGGCGGGGTGTAGAACTCTCCGGCTTTCTGTCCACCGCTGGCGGCGAAGTTCTTGATCAGGAACTCGTAGCCATTGCCGATCACGTCCAGATTGCCGACGCGGGAAGGACGGAGATTCAGGTCCGGCTTGTGAAAATCTTCCAGCAGATGGCGCAGAATGGTGTTCTTCTGCTTCTCATCACCCAGCCTGTCAGAGTTGAAACTGATGTCCTGGAAGACGCTCTTGCCTGCGTCCTTGAGCTTGGTGCCGTTGGCTTCTTCAATGGCATGCAGCGCCTTGTCGATCCGCTCGCCATTACCGGGGGCATTGCGCTCTTTATAGAGCGTATAGAAATCCGAGCCCCTGGGCAGAACGAAGCGCTCCTGCTGGAGCATGGCTTCGATCAGCTCCGGATTATCGCCATATTGCTTCTTGTAGCCGTCATAATGGTCCTGCCACACATCGGAGATGTATTTCAGGAACAGCATGGTCAGCACGTAATCGCGGTAAGTGTCAGGGCTGACAGTGCCGCGAAAGGTGTCACAGGCGTTCCAGAGCGCCTTGTTGATGGTGTCTTGTGAAATTTGCTCGGTCACGAACTTAAATCCTGTTTCAAAACGTAAAGGGAGTGTCAGCCCGCCAGAATATCTCTGGCAAGTCCGGTCATGATCTGCTGGTTGGTCCGGCGCAGGCGGTGAAGCAACTCTTCCTCGCGCTGCATGGCATTTGCCAGGCCCACAATCTGTTCCTGTCGAGGCAGGGGAGGCAGCACAACAGGTGTGGCTTCCAGCACCGGTCGGGCGATGTTGCGCACAAGGGTGGAACTCTGGGCCTGCTGCTCCAGATGACGTTGCGCTGGCTCCTGATTGAGCCACCAGGCCAGATAAGCGGGCAGCGCGCCGGAACGTGTCACACGCAGAAGAAAGAAGTGCGGAGCGGCGACGGCCTGAAGGCTACCAATACGCTCATCGATCAGAACAGCCAGTGACACATTGCCTCTCGCGGGGAAGAGAATATCACCCGGACGCAGCCAGTCGGGCTCGCGACGTCCGGAAACTTCAGACCGCAGGCAGGACGGCCAATTCACGCCAGAAGGTGAGGTGTCCCGCATCTGCACGACAACCGTCTTCGCCCCTTCGATTGGCGCGATTTTTCCTCGGAATGGATGACCCGCCACGATTGAGGTGATGTTCGAAAGGGTTTCTTTTTGTGCGCGAAAGAAGTTCATGCGTCTTTATAAAAATAGGAGCGGTCGCTTGTGAATGATAATATGCACGAAAGACATTCACGCATACAGGGAGAGGAGGTAATTTAGAGGCCTCCCGGATTATGGTAAAAGGGTGATCGCGCCACATGTTACGCAAAGGGAGGGGGTCATGTGGGACGAAATCGGGATCGCTGGCTTGAGGGAATAGCCGCATCTGTTGCGGCGATTGACGTTGCACCCTGCGGCGATTAGATGGCACATTCTCTGCAAAGGACGCGGGGAATATGGTGCGATATATCTATCAGCGCCCGGAATGGCCGGATTTTCAATGGGACAAGGAGATCATTTCCCATGAACTGGCGGCGGTGCGTCACCGGCAGAGTCGGCTTCTGGGACGCATGGAAAGTCTGGGGTTCGATTTCAGATCGGAAGCCCTGCTCCAGATCCTGACGGAAGATGTCCTTAAATCGAGCGAGATAGAGGGGGAAAACCTCGATCGCGAGCAGGTGCGCTCGTCCATCGCCCGACGGCTGGGCATGGATATTGGGGCATTGGCACCGGTGGATCGGGACGTTGAAGGTGTTGTGGAGATGATGCTGGACGCGACCCGGCATTATGCCGATCCATTGACCGCAGAGAGGCTGTTCGCATGGCATGCGGCTTTGTTTCCGACTGGCCGAAACGGCATGTCGCGCATTCTGGTTGGAGAATGGCATGATGACAGAACCGGTCCGATGCAGGTCGTGTCAGGGCCTGTCGGACGCGAGAAAGTCCACTATGAAGCTCCGTCCGCCAGCAGCGTGCCCGCGGAGATGCAGGTCTTCCTCGACTGGTGCAATGCCGGGCATGCGCTGGACCCTGTGCTCAAGGCGGCCATTGCACATCTGTGGTTTGTTACCCTTCATCCATTCGAGGACGGGAACGGGCGCATGGCTCGGGCCATCGGTGATCTCATGCTGGCGCGTTCGGAGCAGACAGACCAGCGTTTCTACAGCCTGTCAGCCCAGATCCGTCAGGAGCGGAAAGAGTATTACGCCGTTCTTGAGGCCACTCAAAAAGGGGATAGGGACATCACGGTCTGGCTGCACTGGTTTCTGGCGGTTCTGGATCGTGCTTTTGATCGTGCCGAGCAGGTTCTGGGAAAGGTCATTCAGAAGGCCCGCTTCTGGGATACTCTGGCCGGTCAGTCAATCAATGACCGGCAGCGCCTCATGCTGAACCGTCTGCTGGACGGGTTTGAGGGTAAGCTGACCTCATCCAAATGGGCGAAGCTGGCAAAGACGTCACCGGATACCGCCCTAAGGGATATCAATGATCTCGTAGAGCGCAGTATCCTGAATAAGGAGGCGGCGGGTGGCAGGAGTACGAGTTATGTTCTGGTTCTTCCCGAGATGTAAAATGCCTGTCGAAGATGATGATCATGGCAGTGGAATTTATCGGAATAGCCCCTTCGACGAATATATTGATTTATCAATGTGTTGAGGGAACTTTAGAGGCGATCAATCAATCCGCTTGTCAGTAGCAGTTTTCTTGGGTTGTGGGCCCCTGCAACTACTTCCATCATAATTCCCTACAAATCGACGTCTGATCGCCATGAAATACTGGCTTATCAGACAGTTACACACGCTTCGACCTTCGAAAGAGGGCCGGGCGATAACGTGCGTCTACGCATCGCCATGGCCTACAGGGCCGCCTCAAACGGTTTTCTCCGATCGTTTAACATTCATCGAAGGAAATCAGACAATGTCTGAAGATCAGGAAATGCGGGACGTCATCCGTGCCCGAATGAAAGGCCGGATCCGGTTCAATTTCGTCATCGATAGGATCGAGATGATCGTCGGGGAGCCAGACGAACTTCTTCGGTGGGAGCAGATTAACAGGCTCACCATGCTCCAGCATCTTCCACCATCGGTGGTAGAGAGGCTTTAGGACATGTTTACCGATGCGGCAGGGTCAGGCTTCTATGCCGAAGATCGGTTGGCCGGGGTGAAATTTATCGGACTACACAAGGTTGCGGGGTACCTTGAGGAAGAGGAAGGCACCCGGATCGACGAAATCCCACGGCTTTCGTTCTCAGCACTGCCACCAGCTGTGAGTCTCAATACCTATCTTGCTGGGCGATACCGGACAACAATCGCCGAAGTCCTGAGGGCCGTTCGAGGCACATCGGAAAAAGACCTTCCGAACAGGCTTAGGCTTAGGGCCATTGATTTGATTATGGAAATTTGATTCAGGCTCTGTGAGGAGACTGGAGATGAGCGACTTGTTTTGGCTGACGGACGAACAAATGAAGCGTTTGCAGCCCTTTTTCCCAAAGAGCCATGGTAGAGCCCGCGTTGATGACCGCCGCGTGCTGAGCGGCATTATTTTTGTCAATCGGAACGGCTTGCGCTGGCGCGATGCGCTCCGGGAATACGGTCTACACAAGACGCTCTACAACCGCTGGAAACGCTGGGGCGCCAAGGGCATTTTCATGAGGATGATGGATGGTCTGTCTGCCGCGAAGGCTGAGCCGCGGACCATCATGATTGATGCAACCTATCTCAAGGCACACCGCACGGCTTCAGGCCTGCGGTTAAAAAAGGGGATCCAGGCCGCCTGATCGGTCATACCAAAGGCGGTATGAATACCAGGTTGCATGCGGTTGCCGATCAGAACGGACGACCGCTGAGCTTTTTCATGACTGCAGGGCAGATCAGTGATTACACCGGAGCCTCTGCTCTGCTGGACAGCCTGCCCATGGCACAATGGATGCTGGCGGACCGGGGTTATGATGCTGACTGGTTCAGGGATGCCCCGGAGGAAAAAGGAATCAGGCCCTGCATTCCGGGACGGAGAAACCGCGGAAAACCCGTCAAATACGACAGGCGGAAATACAAACGTCGCAACCGCATCAAGATCATGTTCGGACGGCTCAAGGACTGGCGGGGGGTCGCAACACGCTATGACAGATGCCCGAATGTCTTCTTCTCAGCCATCCGCCTCGCCGCAACCATCACGTTCTGGCTATGAGTCCTGAGCCTAGCTCATAAATCTGCCATCTAGATAAACCTTTGGAAGACCTCGATTTTCCGACACCTGTTAGAAAAACTAACGCGATTTCAGAGGGTTTTGGCCCATTTCAGAGCCAAGATCGAAAAACCAGACCATTCAAATCGCTGTCTATCAACAAAAACGCAAAATTTCAAACAGTGAACTCAAAAACAAACGCGAGTTTTCTGCCGCTTGCAGAAAAATGGGGTATGGTTTCGAGGCGAAACCCGTAGCGTATTTTTCGGCCCTAACCCTAGAGCGTCCACGATTCTAGGATAAGCAAATCGTATTGCTTATCGAGTTTTCTGCGGCTCGCAGAAAAATGGGGTATGGTTTCGAGGCGAAATCCGTAGCGTATTTTTCGGCCCTAGCCTTAGAGCGTCCACGATTCGCACTTCGGATCCGTGTAGACAAAACCTCATGGACGGCGAAAAACCCGCGCCAATAAGACCTTTCGATCCACTTCCGAACGGATGAAGGCTCAGGAGCCTCATATTTACCCGCTGGGCACGGTCTGGGATGTCCGGGCTCGGATGCCCGGACCTATAGGAAGACCCTTATCAGCACTCCTAGAGAGCCTTGTGAGATGCGAAAGGGGAAACAATCACACCCCACAGAATATAAGGAGAGACCTAAATCGTTCTCCGCAAGAAATTAAGGCACGATACTGCATTTTGGTATGCGGGGCATACGCAAAATGCGAAAAAAATAGCGGATAACCGCCATTTTTTATGAGATGGATGTGATGGCCTCGATCGGTTGAACGATGCGCGCTGAGCAGCGCGATTTTGACAGGGCAAAATCTGCATCGTTCAAAACAGAGGGTCCAAAAGAGATAGGGCAGGGCGGGTCAGGGTGCCGATGCTTTCATGGGTTCTGATGAGGGCAATTCTCCCCTCAATCCCACTGAGTAAAGAGACAGTTTTTCTATCACGCATTTTCCTCTCTTTAGCTTGGTCTTTTCAGGACAGGCATCATGACATTGCTTTCTTCCGTATCTCAGGCCGAACGGCTTGAGCGTTTTCGTGCGCGCACTGGCTTTATGCAGGTGTCGTCACTTCGGATCCGGCTCGTGAGCTGGCGCCCCCACAAACCGATCCTGGCTTTCGGGGATGGCAGCATTTTTGATTTCATCATTCAGGACTTCCGCTGGACGCCGTTGACCCTCTCCGCGATCCAGACCCGCTATCGGACCCTGGATCTCCATCACAGCGGTTCGGGACGACTTTGCTTTGAGGAGCCTCTGGTGTTTCCCCAAGAGGGCATGGACGCCCCTCAGGCGGTTGCGGGCTTCAACCTGCACTTTCTGCGTCACTGGCTCATACCGGGCGATACAGCCCTCGCTTTGCCGAGCCTGTGTCTTTACCGCAGCGCAAAAGAAGTCTGGCCTGATCTGATGTTCCATACACCGATGAGCCTCGTGCTGCATGCGGCTCTGAAGAACTTGTACAGAGGACTGGAACCCGAGGATCTCGTCGGCCTGTCGGCTTCGGCTCAGGACCGGATGCTGCTTGACGCATTGCTGCAGATCCTCAACCCGGTCGATCTTCTGGGTCTGTCCTCTTCGACCGATGTCGAGCCTGCGCCTGTCATCAATGGTCTGGCCGTCGACCCTCACTGGTTCGCGACCGATTGCGCCCCTGGCTACAACCTGCGGGCCAGCCTCGATCAGCTGGGACTTCCGGATGATCCCGATCATCCGTCCCGGAAAGGCTGAAATTCGGCATTCAGACGCCGCTTTCCAAAATCTTTCATTCCTTCCGTTCCTGAACACTCAATTGGTCACCGGACGCTTCAAGGCGGACCGGTGTCGATCTGCGTCTTGAAGGAGCGGGACAGACAGGGTTCCCGCCTCATGACATCCAAACATTTCTCTCCCTCCGATCCCGGCCTGGACCGGCTGGTCGATGTCTGGCTGCAGATGCACGACGTGTTGCTGCCAGCCCTTCTGGCCGCACGCGATCATGGTCTTGCCGACACCATGCCCTTTGGCTGTCCGCTGGACGGCCATGTGCTGCTGCTCCGCCAGCTTTTGCGGGGCTTTGAAAAAGGACTTCAGGAGGTGGCTGACCGGTCGCCCCTGTCCTGAACCTGACCAGACAAACACATTTTTCCATCAATACTCAGCCCCGATCTGCCCTCAGGCGATCGGGGCCCAAAGGATCTTTGACAATGAGACAGTTTTCTTCACGCGCCTGGATGCGCGGACAGACATCCCGCCAGACCCGTCGCATTTCTGTGTGGGACGCGACCTCGCAGGATCTGCGGATCATGGCGGAGCTGACCGAGGAACTGGGCGCGCCCCCGGTCTCGCCGATGATGCGGTATTGCGGACCGCAGGCGCACCATCTGGTCGAACTTGCCGGGAATGCCGGAGACTGGGGGCGGTTACTGGGGGCTCTCGCACGTCGGTATCCCCACCTGCCAGAGGGCAGCCACGTCGCTTCTGACGGCACCGAGCTGGAGTCCAACCCGGAACGCATCGTCTGGGAAACCCTGCGGCGTCTGCAGCCTGACGATCTGGATCTGTGCTGTCACCCTCTGTTGGAAAAAGGGCGGTTTCTGCGCAGTGATTTCGGCATCTGCGCTCCGGATGACGACACGCCTCTGGTTTATCTCGAAGTCATGGGCATGCTGGGATCAGATCGCGAATGCCAGACGGATGTCGAAGAGCATTCCCTTAAGCGTCTGGCAATCAAGGAGCGCTGGTTCAGTGAACCGGATCGGCCTCTGCTACGCATCATCTGGCTCGACATGATGGCGCATCCCGAATGGCTGGTCGCCATCTGCGAAGAGGCGTTCCAGGCGGCCTATGCCCGGATGACAATGAAACAGCGCTCGCGACGATAGAGGCACTTCGCGGTCACCTCATGACAGGGGGTGTCAGAGCAGGTTTTTCGCCGCCGCAACTACCCCTGCGCGCGGGCGCACGTGCATGACAGAAAGGAAGAACACGTTGGAAATATTTGAAAGGTTTTGGGTTAGGGATCTTCCCTTCTCCCCAGAGAAATCCTTTCGGATTGTACTGTCGAGCCTAATGCCGACAGCTTTGGTGTCAAGTCCGGACTAGCAAGGACGCACTTTCATGACTTACTCAAATGTCTTAACCGACCAGGATCGCGACGCCATCATGTTCGAGATGGTTCTGCCACAACTGGTGGCCTATCGTGACAGTCTGCCACAGGACGTTCCGGCGATCAGCGCCGTGATCGCTCTGTTGCGCATGCTGCAGAGCAATCGACAGGAAGACTGAGTGCCGCGTGCCAGCTCCGGTTTGGGGTTGGCACGTTTTCACAGCGTTTCATCATCCTGTAAAGAAAGATGATCCGGTTTCGAACCGTCTGGCATGTCATTCAGGACAGTTTTCTCAACCCGTGTTGCCCGCCACAGCAGGCAGGGGGCTGCCACCATGAACACGATACCGAAGCCGGGTGTGAAGTAGAGATGAAACGTGGAAAAGAAAAAGAAGAAATTCTGCGTCTGGGTCTGATATGACTGCAGAAAGACATAGGTTTTGATCAGGCAGAACAGCGCCAGTGCATAAGCGGCCCGATCACAATACAGCCGTGGAACATTAAACGAAGCGCGTCTGCGGCTCAGACAGGCTGCCCCGAAAGCGGCAATCGCCAGCCACAGCGCAAAACCCATGACATGAAATCCACTGAAACCCGTTTTCTGGACCCAGGACATGTCCCGTTCGACGTGCCGGTAGGCGCAGGAAAAGATGCCGCTAAGCAGAACGCTGAGCCAGGCTCCCAGAGTCAGTTCGTCCGGAGCTTGCCAGAACCGGTGCAGTCGCGCCCGGATCTGTTCGAAATCAATGTCTTTCCTGTGCATACCGGGGGCGCTCACTGTGTCTCGACAGTCTTGCGGAATACAAAACTGTGTTTTCCCGCATTCCAACTCCAGATCGGAACACTCATGCCCGGCCCGGCAAAGGTCAGGTCCTGGACGCCATCGTGACGACTGCTGAGCGTTGCAATGCCAGCGGCAGAATTCTGCCACAGGACATGCCGGTCTTTGTCGAGGATCGTATAGTCTGCACCGGCGCCTCCAAAGCAGGCAGAGTCCTCTTCAATGACGACATTCACCCTCCCCAGAGAGCCGCTGACATCGAGAGACAGGATTTTGGGCGTGACAGGGGTGTCGCACATATCCTGATAGCCTCCCTTTGTCTTCTTGAGGTTAGGGACCGCTTTGAGGAGTAGGGTGTCAGAAGGCGTGACCGGGTGGGCTTGATCACTATTGAGCCAGTGGGCCTGGGCAATGGCCTGCCTGTCGCTCTGTGCGTGAGCCGAAGGCAGCAAAAGGAGGGCCGTTATCAGTGGTGTAAGAAAGAGGTGTCTCACGGAATTACCTTTTTGATCATTGGCAAGACATGAAGTCGTTCGAGATAGTCGCAGGCTGGAGAAGCCGTCTGAGAGATGGGGCATTCTCAGTTTCAGAAGAGGCCACTGCCCGTTTTAACGGCAGATGAGTTCATGGTGTGGTGCCAGACGACGTCACCGTTGAAGAGGACGGTCAGGGTCTTCTCTGTGCCATGAGTTCCCTGATGCAGGTCCCCGTATAATGGAATGAAGTTGGAGGCATCCGACGAGGCGTTGGAGAACGAGTAGCGCCATTGTTCGTGGCCGCTGTCGGTAAAAGTGCTTTCGCGGGGATCGCCAAACTGCGCGCGGATCTGCTCTTTGGTTGTCACACCATCCTGGATCTTCTGATCGATAGAGGCGGTCGTTTCATTTTTGAGGGCTTCATTGCCCTCCGAGGCACAGCCCGTCAGGGCGATCAGCCCGGTCAGAGACAGAGTGGCGACAAGTGTTTTGAGCATGCGTTTGGACATGGAAAATCCTTTCCGTTCTCCGATGAGAACAGTTTTGTTGAAAGAAAGTATCTGTAAGCCGACTTCAGACGAGGGACGGCTGTCTGTTTAGTCCAGACCGTATTGCTGTCGCCGCAGCCGGGCGGCCTTGCGCTGCTTGCGGAATTCCATCCGAAGACAAATCCAGCTTCCCATTCCGACACAGAACATGATGAGCGAATGCCATAACAGGCCCATGATCACGCCGCAGACGACGCAGATGCCCGCGCCCATCCACGTCGCGTATCGCAGCATCTGAAGCGTCTCGGCTTCCTCTTCACCATATGTTTCCAGATAGGCCGCCCGATAGGCTGCCTTCTGCGTATCATCACCGTGCCCGTTTTCAGAGGCGTTACCAGGAGGTGCCATGATCAGTTTCTTTCGCCTCTCATCAAGGGTTGAACAGCATCATTGTGATCGTAGCCACAAGGAGCATGATGATCATTGGCGGGAAGACGTCGTTCTCACAGAGCCAGTCCACAGCCTGAAACCAGACCCTGACTCCCACGATGACAAGAGCGGCGCCGACGAAGAGGAGAGCTCCCATAAGCAGCATGTCAGGCGTGTCCTGGCGTGCGCCGGACACCGGTCGCCCGAACAACAGGGTCCTGACATTTTGCATGGAAGGGATCAGACAGAGAGATCATTGCCAGCTCCTCGAAACCAGGATGCAGACAATTCTGCAGCGCCTGTTCGCCGTGACTGCAAGCAGTAATCTACGGTTCCCCGCCTTCTGTCAATACGGTTTTGCGCCTAATATAATAGTCGGCGTTTCGTCGAGTATGCTGAACCTTACGAATGCGGCACACCGCCAATCCAGACGACCTCGCCGAGCAGGCGGAAGCAGTCCAGACGATCAGCTGCAATATCCTGTGGCGGATAGCGGTGATTGTCGGCAATGACCCGCACACCTCCGCCCAGTCGCGGGTCGAGGCGGCGGACCATCAGGGTGCCAGCACTCTCAAGCGCATAAAGCGCACTGCCTGACACAGCAGTGACGCCGCGATCCACGATCACCAGATCGCCTGACGACAGGGTCGGCTCCATGGCATCGCCTTCATTGGTGATGAGGCAGAGTGTGGACAGATCTCTGGGAACGGCCTGCTGTAACCAGTCACGTCCAATGCGAAGACCGTCTTCACGATTGTCATACCAAGGGACAACGATTTGCCGCGTCGACGTCGTTTGGACTTCTGCCGCGCCGGAGGGCGAACCGCCTGCCGTGCCAAAAGCGATCCAGTCCAGGGACACGCCGCAAACCCGGGCCAGGGACGCCAGAGCGGAGAATTTCATCTCACCGCCATTCATGTAATCACGCAGCGTCGTGTAGGGCACACCAGCCGCCTTGGCGGCGTGAGTGATGCCGATGGTCTGGGCCGCTTCACGGAGGCGCTCGCCGCGCTCGCGCATCAGGCGGATCTGGTCGTCCATAAGTCTACGCTTTCGCCTGCGCTGTCGGGCCACGCTGATTGTCCTCATTCAGAAATGAGGCATCAATACGATATTCCGCTTGATATGTAAGTCGGTAACTCGTATTTTGTGAACTTGAAATGTTGCGGGGCCCGTGACTCGTCATGGTCAGATCCTCGCATGAAATCGACATTCTGTCGAAGGGATTGTCATGCCTGAAGATCCACTCCTGCCGCCCCCAGCTCGTTCTCCCGGCCTCGAGGACCTGCATGCCGGTTTGCATGACGTACTGCGTCTGATCGAAATCGAGCATGCCCTTTTGAAAGGCCGCTTGGAAAGCCTGAGGGCGGACAGTGACGGAGCCCGTCTGCTCGAAGGTGTGATGGTGCTCGGGACCGTATTGCAGCAGCGGATGGGTGGTCTTCTTCAGATATGTCGAGATGTGGGCAGACTGTGATTCAAACGCTGTCTTAGGCATGACGCGACGATAAAAATGCATATGCTCAATGAGTACTTTAACTGTGACAAATAAAAAATGTGCTCGCAGACATGTCCGCGATGGGGGGGGAGCTGAATGTCGGTTATCGGGAAGAAATGACTGAATGCTGCCATTCACAGCTTTCATGTTCGTGACGGCTATCGAGCAAAATAGGCCGTTCCGCAGTTACCAGTTGAAAGTCGGCTTACACCATTACCGGCCACTCGAGAGCTCGTTTGCTAGGGATTGGGATGCACTAATCGGGGCCGCCCACCTGCCGAACACGCCCGCCACAAAGGCCCCATGGTCCTACATGAAAACGGTATCCTCCACCCCGTCGAAGTAGCGACGCGATAGATTAACGTGTTGCCTCTAACCGTGACACATGGCACGATAAGTACCGCAGGATCTGCCCGTTAAATCCGTTCCTGCAGCCAGTGTTCATTGAACACGCCCTTGCGGGGGCGCTACGCTCCTACATTACAATGGCATTATCTTCCCGCGCCGAGGCAGCGTTGCGGGAAGTGTCTATTTTCTCCCTTACGGCTTTAAATGCCTTTATGCGGGCAGGGATAGCCTGCCGCTGATTGCGTTCGAGCCCGCCCATGACGTCCGTAAAAGTCGTGTTGTCGCCGATCTCGATCAGGCGTTGACGGACCACGCTGTCATCGCCATCTAGTTCAACCGAACGGGATGGAGACATGGTGCGTTCCATAGCGAGCGTCATCCGGACGGGCACATGGAGATCGCCGATACGCCGGCCAACAACATAAATCGCATGATCCCTGAATGGCTGCCGCTGATCGCCGATGCTTCGGTTCCTGAACTTGACGATTTCTCTGTCCGAATACAGCCAGTAACGCCCTGGCTCCAACCACAGTCCGTACTGCGTGACTGCTTCTATTTTGAACGAGCCCATCGCGTCCGACGCCTCGCGCTCCAGCCAAGCGACCACGCTGTCACGATGAATGGTCGGAAGCGAGAAGTGGATGGAGTCGATGTTAGTGTAGCAGATCTGCACATCCGGGGCGCAGGCAAGAATCATTTCCATCATCTCCAGCAGCATGGTGCGGCCGCGTGCCACGATCCGTTGCCCCAGAAGATGGCATGCGGAACCGGTCTGAAGGGCTGGGCCGCGAACAATGACGCCATTGTCTCCGTGATGAACTGTCACGCCTTTACGGCCGTCCAGCCAAATGTCAGTAGCGGCTTCCGGCTCATCGGCCGGTACGTCGATTCCATAGTGAGATCGAACGTGGACCATTGCCGCTTTCCGGGTTTCGAAAGTTCGCCGCGGTCTTGATGAACGGCTCGCACATGACGTCATTAGCGTGGCGAGGCATTTTTCCCTGTCTGCAAGGGTCTTGTTGCCCTGATGCCGATAGTTTTTCCTTCGGGCAAATGACCGTCTCACTTCTCTGGCGAGCGGGTGCAAGGTGGTCTCGTTCGAGACAATGGCTTCGACGAGATGGATACGGCGAAAATGCCTACTAAAGAAGGCTAGTTCGAATTCATTAAGGTCGATCTCTATCGGCTCATTTAGTTGTGCACGCAGATGCCGCCCGGAATGGAAGCTACGAAGCGGATTGTGTCGCGCGATGAAGTCCGTCGCAGGCTCATGGAGCACGCAGCGGTACAGACCGGTAGTGAGCATTTCGCTCGGATCTAGATCTCGGTTCAAGTGTACCAGGTGCAGAGCAGACGGCTTGGGGAAATCGTGCTGCATGCAACTGGGATACATGCCATTGAAATCGATCGCGATGACGCTTCTGTCGGGGTTTACCTCCTCAAGTACGTACGCTTCCTGGATCGGCAGATGCCAGGCCAAATAGAAGCGCACGTCATGGATACTGCCTTGACGCAGCGCGTTGCAGATGGTGTTCCATTTCTCGTCGCAGAACGACGCTGCGGAGAAAAAATGCTGACCAAAGCGCCGGACAATGGCCTCGGCTGCTCGAAGGCTGGCCACAGAATTATTCAGGAAACGACACTCTGGAAGCCACGGGTGGAGATCCTCCAGCGCGGCTGGAGGATCCATTCCGGGGTTCGCTAGTGTGATCAGATCCACCTCGCGCCTTGTCAGCGTGACGGCGCGTCCATCGACTGCGGCATATGTCTCGATCGGCCGCGTCCCATTGTGATCGCTGATCGACAATGCGTCAGCTCCGACGAGGTGAAGTCTTTCCAGTGCCTGCTTCTTGCGTTTGCGTAATAGCACAGGCCGATCCGGTACGGACACATTGGGTGGACCGTGGAAGCGATAGGACCGGCTCATCGGGAGCGAATGCGATTTCGACCTGCCCGACGCATACGTAAGATGCCACAATGCGCAAGAGCTAGTTCGTTCACGACTGCAACGCGATCAAACTGGTCAGAGCGCGCGGCGCGAGCAAGGCCGTTTCGGATAGAGTAAGGATAGAAATCCAGCAGTGAGCGTATGTGCCTGAGGCGCCAGTTCTTGATGGATCGCCTGTTTGATGTAAGCAATTGTGGCTTAGCCCCTAGCGTTTCTCGATCGGCGGTATAGGCCTCCGCGAGTTCCCCAAGTTCTTTCACCGACGACAGTCGAAGTTCCCGTGCGGAGAAGTGAAGGCGCGCTAGGGCGAGAATTGCCCTTGTCCTTTCACGATCAAGAGCCTCACCCCCTGGATGTGAAGCCGTTTCATCGGCAATATCATGTAGAGAGGCCTGTAATACTCCGGCGCGTCGGTATGCGGTCATTGCGCTGGCCGGGTCATAGGTCAGTACAGATCGGATGCGTTCCTCCGTGCCAGCGGAACGTGGAATGGCCTCAGCGGCGAGAAACTGATTGATGAGCGCCCTTATGCCGTGCGGTAGCGTAGCGGTGATCGCTGACGGATAGTCGAGGCGTTCCCACTGAGCATATCGCGCTACAGCATAGGAATGACCGAGCCTCAGCATGTCACGAATGAAGTGTTCTTCCGCGCCATCCCGCCCTTGTGGACTATGGCCAATGATGGTCTCAGGCTCCGAACCAATTGCCATTTCGGCCTGATGCACGGCATGACGCCAATCAGACGGCGTGATGTCCTTGTAGTTCAGTTGTCTAGCCGACGTCGATTTACCCGCCAGTAGCCGCAGTTCCCCGATCTCGTCGAATTCAAGCTCAAGCGCCGCCTGCTCGGCTTCACGCTCGTTCGCCGCGCTGATAGCGTCTATGTTAAGGCACCTGTCAAGGTCACCGACCCAGACGCTCAGTCCGCTATCATTGCTCATCGAATAAGCCCACGTGGCACACTCAGTTCACAAAAAATCATGTGATTTATCTAGCCTGACGTGTAGTTCCTAATCTTGTGTAGCAGGTTCGAACGCCTGGCTGCCTCTCTTTCTTAAACCTAGAATTGATGGTTCTCAAAATGTCGGCTGCTGATTAAAGACGCCCTTTCGACGCCCGTGCCGAGACGGCGGCAAAGTCCCAAACTCTGTCTATCGCGGTTCGCCCGACAATGTCGGCTTTCGTGCAACCATCATGACCGCTTGGGTGCCTGAGATGAAGGCGTAAACAGTCTGCCAGAAAGGAAGCTTTTTTGATTCGGATTCTTATCTGCAATCAAGATAATAGCGGCACAATGTTCGATTGAATAAAACAAGGGCATGCCCCCTTGAATTGCAAGGGGAACGATAAAACATAAAGATCTCAACAATTGTGGACATGAGAAAATGAAGCAGCCTGGTTTAGATCAACGCCATCGTGATAAAAACGGTGCTATTAGCCGAAAGCATGGGAATACTTTGATTCGCACGCTACGCGTGACGTATGGCTCCAACTTCGCTCCGGGTTTTTCCGGTGAGGTAACACTTGCCTCTGTTCTGCAGAAACTAGATGAACCCTCGCTGAGCAAGTTAATCGCTAGTTTGCCGGCGCACGAGCGATAAGCATCACAAATGAGCCCTGAAATGTCAGGGCTCATTGACCTATGCCTTCAGACAAACAATCTCATTTTGAGCAGATTATTGGGTTAGTAACGAGATTTCTACTGAGTGGAATGTATCGTGCAGAGTAATCAGACCATGGTCTGATGTCCGCTATCCAAAAATGAACGAATCTCGTCTAGTTACCGACATGAGGGCGACTGCTGTTTGCCTGCTCCTGTATCGCTGAGGAGACAAACAGCTCGTAGGGGGGAAATAGCAGGTCGGCCTTTGAGCTGAATGTGGCTAAAGCTGCCTCTATCGTTCACCAACAAACACCAACCTTGCCGCTAGGCCTGCAAAAACCGAACCAAGTACGATCCGAGATGATTTACGGAATCGTCCAGTCCCTGAAAAGGCCTTCTTGATCCTTGAGGCCAGCAGGATAACGGCGCCGTCAACTCCTAGCCCAACGAGGTTGAGGACAGTGGCCAACACCATGATCTGGCCGACTATGGACCCGTTTTCTTGCCTTACAAACTGCGGAAAAAGAGCGAGCACAAACAGCGCCATTTTTGGGGTTAAGCAGGTTCGTCAACCATCCCTGTCGGAAGATAGCGATGAGCGGGGTATATGCCGCCGATTCACGAGGGGTTGACTGCTCAGTGCCTGACCGCAATGTCTGCCACGCTAGATACAAGAGATATGCCGCTCCAGCATATCGAACAATCTCGTAGGCTAATGGCACGGCCAGGAGAAGCTGCGACAATCCAAGCGCGGCCGCCAAAGCATGACAATAAGTTCCAGCTTGAATACCAGCAAGGGAAGCAAAACCAGCCGCCCTGCCTTGGCTTGCGCTTCGGGAGGCAATGAGCAGCATATCGGGGCCGGGCGTCATCGTAAGCGCGAGACAAGCAAGGGTAAATAGTGTGAGAGTTGAAATGTCCGGCATGAGCAATTTCCTTATAGCCGGAATTTCTATGTATCCCAAAGATGTCACGTAGGAAGAAAGGATCGCGCCTCAACGTAGACTACGGCCCGACAATGTCAGCTTCTCAGATGAGGAACGGCAGCTCGCGACGTCCAGAATGAGACGATAGTTGCCGCTACATTTCTATGCCAAACTCGAAACATATGCCTCTCCTTCGCCTCGCCGTCGAATTTGCTGCCCTCTATCTCGGTGGCCCCCTTATAATCCTCGAACTCCGCCGCCCCGGCATCCTGTTCGGGCTCATCTGGGTGACGGCTATCGCGGCGTTTCTCGCGATCAGGGGCGAAAAGCCACAACCTCATGACGTGCGTTGCGAGCTGCGAGTCATCTTCCTGCGTTTCGCGATCCTCGCGCCAGTTATCGTGGCGCTGACGGCATGGTTCTGGCCCGAGACATTCCTCAGCCTGCCGCTTCAGAAACCGCGCTTGTGGCTGCTGATCATGGCGCTCTATCCGGTGCTGTCGGTGTGGCCGCAGGAAGTGCTCTACCGCGCATTCCTGTTTGCCCGGTATCGCCCGCTGTTCCGCAGCGACAAAGGCATCATCACCGCAAGCGCACTCGCTTTTGGCTTCGCCCATGTGATCTTCCTGAACTGGATCGCAATCGCCATGACCGCCATTGGCGGCCTACTCTTCGCCCGCGACTACGCACGCCACCGGTCGCTGCGCCTGACTTGCCTAGAACACAGTCTCTATGGTTGCCTGATCTTCACCGTAGGCCTCGGCCGCTTCTTCTACACAGGCGCCGCCTGGCACCACTGAGCGCTAGCCGACCGGGCCGGAGCGCCACGTCAGCGTTATGGAAGATGTTCAATTCCGGCGTCTTGCGCGGGCAGTTCGGGCAGGGTCAGGGCGACGACCGACACCTTGGCGTACCGCGGGTTAAACGGCGCCGGGATCGGCCGAGATCAATCCTTGCACGCTCTGAGACACGTCTGCTTCGAGAAAAGGTCGTGCCGCGCTCTGACGTCCGACAAGAGGGCGAGAGCTGCCCGTCTACTTAATTCCCGAAGCCGATGTAGTCTGTTGACGACACATCACGCTGTCTCCCACGACAATCGTGAGTCCGCTTACAATGGCACCCCCTGAAAACTGCTGACGTCGATCATGAAACTGCCATCGGCCTCAATCCCGAAATAGCGTGTGACATCATCCGGCGCGGCCTGTTGCAGGGAGCGGATGGCCGCGACCCGTTCAGAGGGTGTTTTCGTCCGCGCCACCCAGCTTTCGAAATCCATGCGCAGACGATGTATTCCGACGCTCTGAAGAACAAACCCCGCCTGTCCCAGCAGGGTCGTCCATTCGGCCACAGTATAATCCCGGACATGCGAGATATCACGCAGCAGTTCCATCGACTGCAACCAGCTGTCCAGCAGACCGGACGGCGGGGCTGTCACATCAATGAATAAAGCCATCCCCGACGGAGCCAGCACACGTCGCGCTTCCCGCAGGCCTGCTACTGCGTCCGACCAGTGATGGGTCGTAAAGCGGCAGAAGACGGCGTCAAAGCTCCCGTCCTTAAAAGGGAGATTCTCTGCGGGAGCCTGCACGGTCGTGACGTTGGACAGTCCCTGTCGTGCTGCTTCCTGCGCTACGGCATCCAGCATTGGACCAGTCACATCGCAGGCGACAACCTCTCTGACATGGGGGGCGAGCCGATAGGTGACGTGACCTCCACCGCAACCAATATCCAGAACGCGTCGAATTTCCCTGCCAGCTACTAGGTTTTCGACCCTGTCCAGATCGCTGCCCTGACTGTGTACCGTGCTGGCCACATAATCATGCGCCCGTGCGGCATAGTGCTTTGCCGCATAAGGTTCCGTCATCTTTTCTGTCTCCGCCGTTCCATGACTCGTTGCGGTCCAGGCTGCCAGATGCAAAAAACAGGAATAAGGTCTTTCTTTATACTGGTATAAAAACGACCATCATGAGTTTTTCCTCCGAACAGCACCGCGCCCTTGGGACGTTCCTTCGTGCGCGTCGTGATACCCTTTCACCGGGGGATGTTGGTCTGCACCCGTTACCAGGACGCCGCCGGGCAAAAGGGTTGCGGAGGGAAGAAGCCGCCCAGATCTGCGGTATCAGCACGACCTGGTATACGTGGCTCGAACAGGGCCGCGATGTTTCCTGCTCAGCGGCGACACTGGCGCGCATTGCCACGGCCCTGCATCTGTCCTCTGCTGAACGCCTGTACCTGTTCGAACTCGCGCAAATGAAAGACCCCGATGCGTCGCGGCCTTCTATGGCATCAGTCCTTCCCGAGGAGGTCCGGATCTTTCCCGAGCAGATGGCAGTGCCCTGTTATGTGCTCGATCCCCTGTGGAATGCACGCGCCGCCAATGATGCGGCCCGACATCTTTTTGCCGGTTGGCTGAACGGTAAAGAACGCAATCTGCTGCGCTACGTCTTTCTTGCTCCGGACGCCCGCACGTTCCTTGATAATTGGGAAAACAGCGCACGACGGGTGCTGGCGGAATTCCGGGCTGTCAGCATTCGTGGCGATAAACAGCAGGTGGACGCACTGGCACAAGAGCTTCGATCTCGAAGCCCCGATTTTGAGCGTCTCTGGCACAATCAGAGTGTGTTACTGCGGGAAGGTGGCCCCCGCAAATTCCATCATCCCATTGATGGCCCGGTTGATTTTGACCAGACCACTCTCACTTTTACGACATGGCCGCAGTATCAGTTGGTAGCATTGAAACCACGATAACTATTTTGGAGTCAGACCGGACATGTCGGTTTTTCAATAATTACCCGGCATGCGACCGGAACGACGGCAGTTTCTGCTTCACGAACAGCGTATTCGCTTAATGGGGTAATGATCCATTTGTCCGTCTTCCGAAAGGAATGTGGCGTGTTCAGCGCGCGCCTGCGCCATCAGGAGATGGTCAAACGGATCACGATGATGCAGAGGCAAAGACATCAGGATCTGCAGGTGCTCGGGCTGTATTCCCAGCAGAGAGAAACCTTCTTCAGGAATGGCTGCCAGAATATCGTTCATATCCGCATCCAGCTTTCCGATACGGATTTTGATCGCAATCTCCCATAATGACACGATACTCACCAGAATATCGTGGACTGGATCTGCAATAATCTCCCGTGCATTCTCACCCAGTCGGTCGGAGTCCGAAAGCCACCAGAGCAACGCATGCGTATCGAGCAGAACCTTCACAGGTCGCGTTCCATGCTCTCAAGAATATCCGGTGGTGTCTCATCAAAATCTTCGCTCATTCTGATTCGTCCTCGAAGAGCTCCTGGCTGTCGGCGAGGGCGATAGGAAGGAGCTGGTGGCCGCAGTTCAGCCACAACCTCATCATGAGACGTCACGAGGATCGTACTGCCCTGTCTGACCTGACGCAGATAAGCTGTCAGGTTTCCCCGGAACTCCCGAACACCGATTTTCTGTGGGGATGCTGCGTTATCTGAAAGATGCTCGCTCATGGTCTCCTCCTTATGTGTCATCATATCATGTACACAGAAGGAGGAGGTAGAGAATTCCTGAGGCATATTCGATTTCAGAGATCAGTGGCTTCCGACAGTGCCAGAGCGTCTTCTACATCCACCCCAAGGTATCGAACCGTACTATCCAGTTTTGAATGACCCAGCAGGATCTGCACGGCTCGAATATTACCGGTTCGTTTGTAAATCATGGCAACCTTAGTCCGGCGGAGCGAATGAGTTCCATATTCCCCGGGGATCAGTCCCACCGCCTGAACCCATTGATCCAGAAGCCGAGCGTATTGCCTTGTGCTCAGATGAGCTTTGGCGCTTAGGCAACTTGGAAAAACATACTCATTCAGGCCACCACCGCGATGCTCCAGCCACGTTCGCACACTTTCCCGCGTCGTTTCCGTAATCTCAAACTGCACAGGTCGCCGGGTTTTTTGCTGGACAACCATAGCCCGGTGACGCACCTGACCGCTGGTCACGAGGGCGCCGATACGAAGGCTGACAAGATCGCAGCCTCTGAGTTTGCTATCGAGAGCAAGATCAAACAAAGCCTTGTCTCTGATACGCTGTTCGCTCCCCAGCCAAAATCGAATAGCCCAGACGTGCTTTTCTTTGAGCGCCCGCTTGGCGCCAACCATTTTTCCTGCATTCCAGGGCACGGACGCCTTCAGCGTAGGCGATGGAAAACGTGTTTTCTTTTCCATGATACTTTCTCCTGATCAGCTGCAAATGCAGCAATCAGAAGTCTGGACGAGGATATCAGCGGATAACGAGGACTATTGCAGACCGTCCGCTTTCCGGAAAACTTGAACGGGTCTGCTTATGACCGAGATGAGCGGTGAGCGGTCGTACTCTCGCCGATCTCGTCTACGCTGGTTTAGACGATGAAGCGACGCGGAACCTTTGTGAGACAGCGAGACTTCTGCATTCAGCTTCACTACTACAGCAAGAAGAAATGCGATCTTTGAAAAGCTGGTTTGCTGACTTACTCGAACCGTCCTCGCACAGCGCAGGATGGCTGAAGAACTGCGCCAGCCAGGCCCAAAGGTTGTTAAGTGATCCACAAGAGCAGCTCGCCTTGCACGGAGACCTCCATCACGGCAACGTTCTGGATTTTGGGGCGCGAGGCTGGCGTGCGATTGACCCGAAGGGCCTTTACGGGGAACGGGCTGCTGATTTTGCGGCCTTATTTCTGAATCCTGATCTTGCGGATTCAGAACGGCCCTACGCTATTTCTCCACAAAGGTTCGGGCACAGGATCAGGCTTGTCAGCTCACATGCGGGGATCGAGCCTGTCAGGCTCCTGAGATGGATTCATGCCTGGAGCGGACTGTCGGCGGTCTGGTTTATCAAAGATGGGATTGCTCCGGAAACTCAACGGACAGTAGCGCATCTGGCATCTGAGGCGCTCGGTTAAGAAGGGGCATAAGCGCCGCTTAAGCCTCATTCCGGACATATTGCGAAGTTAAAATTTCACATACGAAATCATCATTTGCAAATCTCAATATACTCGATCACCACAAAACGGAATTTCTAAATTGCGGTCCATTATAGCATGTTCAATCGTAATCTTTCTTGTGAAACCCGCTTTTTCCAGCCCAATACCTGGTTCTGGTTTCGAGGTAACAAACTACAAACTGAAATTGAAACCCGACCTAACAAATGGAACCATTTCAGGTTCTGAGACAATTCTTCTTCATATTACTGAGAGCTATCCCGATAGCATCGCATTCTCAGGCAACGCGCTGGTCATAGATAGGGCTAATCTAGACGGCTTACCTGTCACACCAGTTTCAGATGCTGATCGCATCGTTTTTCCTATGCCGAGGAAGCTCGCAAAGAATAGCCCTGTCACGATCGAACTTACTTATCATGGGCGCCCCGAGCGAGGCTTCTCACGCTCGGTTACCACGCTTTATACAAGCTATTTTGCCTGCGACTGGATGGTCTGCCTGCAGGACAAGTTCAGCAATAAGGCAGCGTTTTCCCTCGAACTTCAGGTTCCGGCCGGAATGCAGACCGCATCAATTGGGAAGCTCGTTTCAAAAAGACCAGGGCCAGGCGGAAGCGAAATACAGAGTTGGGAGGCGCCACGACCGTACTCATCCTATTTGTATGGCTTTGCAGTTGGCCACTTCGCCAGCGTCAGCGAAAACGTCGGAACCGTAAAGTTAACCTATCTCAGTGATGCGGTCGATAAAGCCGTATTAAAGCAGCATTTTGCAACAACACCTGAAATGGTCCGCTTCTTATCGGACAAGGCAGGTCTGCCACTTCCAGTTACGGAATATACGCAGATACTGGTCAGTGGAAACGAAGCGCAGGAAGCGGCAACCTATTCAGTTATCGGGGCAGACGAGCTCCCAAAAAATCACAATGATCCTGCCGACGACTGGGTTATCGTTCATGAACTGACCCATGAGTGGTGGGGAAACCTCATTACATGTGAAACCTTAAACGATTTCTGGCTCAATGAAGGAATTACGACCTTCATGACTGCGGCATGGAAAGAGTATCGCTACGGTCACGCGGCTTATGATGCAGAACTCGCAGTTTCGCAGCGTCGATGGGATAAAATAAAATCTCAAGGCTTTGATGAGCCTCTTACATGGAGCGGACCTTATCCAAGTTTAAGCATCCGTCGCGCAATACAGTACAACAAGGGAGCCATCTTCATGGCGTACCTGAGAGATACCCTAGGGGACGCTGCTTTCTGGAAAGGTCTGCGGGATTACACTCGGGCTCATGCCGGTGGAACCGTTACCAGTATCGACCTGGAACGGGCGATGGAAGCTGCGAGCGGCAAAAACCTGCATAATATTTTCGTTCAATGGGTTTTTGGAAACGGAGGCAATACCGCCCGACAGTCAATTTACCAAAAAACCAAATAGAACACCCGCGGATAGGACTCCTATCAAGTTAAAGCAGATTATTCGCTTCCCAGTCCTCTATTTTTACTGAGCAGACAGGCAGCATTCGCCTCATTTCGGGCATCAAAGCAGCTCTGATAATTGCCCGAAAGCCGACATTGCTAAACGGCCTCTGATAGACCGACTGTGGGACGAACCCGTCGTTCGCGGGCGAGCGTGGGAATGGCGGGTTCCTATCCAACCTTTATCATCCCAAAGTTTAGCCGATCGTTTCCGGAATGTCCGAGACTGGGCAGTCCTTAACGGCCATTGTTCATCCATCTATGAATTTTTGCGAGTAGTCGACCTGTCTGAATATAAAAATTTTTAAATGGCTGAACATGATAATAACTCGACTAGTCGAATTATATCTGTATCGATTAGCAATCGAATTTGTACAATTTTGGGGTGTGCGGCATGTCAGGTGAGCCAATAGTTTTAGATGAAGACGAATCCAACATCCCCGAGACGGAAGCAGAGGCCAGCGCACTTTCCGAAAAACTGACCCTTATCAAAGAGCGATGCAAAAAAGCAAATATTGAATTTTCTGAAGAGATAGATCCTTATGGAGATAAATTCGGGATTGTATTTTTGCAATCTGGGAGATCAAAAAGAAGAATAAATATATTTGGTGAAGATAAAGCTGACAGATTGCTTTCTATTGATTTCGAAAATCAACGATTTCTCTCGGGTTACGAAGCCATTTGCTGTTATAAAGATAGAACAATTGAGGCCGGCATTCGCGCAACAAGGATAATTCCTTCATCTATTATTCGTAGATTGCTGAATATTGAAATATTTTCTGAATCTGAACTTCAAACTGTCGAATTGAAACCAAATGAAACAAGTAACGACAGGCCAACAATTGAAATAGGACCGTCTTCAAATCAGTTTAACATACTTTCTGGCATTCGCGGGTCACGATTTAGTATTAAAATGCGTAATATTCGCGCATCTCAGCACGATGCTGCATTGTCCGAACTAAGATCTTACTCAAGCAGTTTATTTTTTCAAATTGACGGTTTGATCGGTTCAACATTTATTCTGGAAAGAGAAAGGCAGCGGCAAAGATTGCCACTTCCACGGAAAAAGCAAGGCATTGAACTCATCTATCCGAAATCTTGCTACAATGAAGATTCTATGTCGCTTTTTATGTATGCAAAAAGCGCACGAGACATGCCCCTTCTTCAGTTTCTAGGCTTCTATCAATCGATAGAATTCTATTTCCCGCGGTATTCCCAGAATGAAGCGCGACGGAGAGTGGGAAGCATCGTCAAAAATCCGACATTTCGTTCCCATAATGATGATGATCTAGATCAGCTCATTTCTGCAATTCGGATTTCAAAAGCTAATGGATTAGGTAGCGAGAGATCGCAATTGCGGGCAGTAATCAACGAGTGCCTTGCGACAGAAGAAGTTCGATCTTTTTTTGAAGAAGGTTCTGACAGGGCAAAATATTTTGCAAGCAAATCCTCTGGATATCACAATATTCCCGTTTCTAATAAGCAAACAGATCTTAGGAACGACGTAGCAGATCGAATCTATGACATCCGATGTAAAATTGTTCATACAAAGAATGAGCATTCCGAAGAAGAATCAGTGAAAATGATCTTACCATTTTCAGATGATGCCGAAAGCCTTCTGCACGATATTGATCTCGTACAATTTGTTGCAAGAAAAGTTTTAATAGCTGGAAGTACAGATTTTGTTTGATTTATGAATCTGACTAGTAATTTGGCTTGTATGTTTTGGGAAACTAAAATTATGGTGGCTTCTTTGGATTTTTAATGCATGGATAAAGCGTTTGTAGGAGGCCGGTTCCGGCATTAGCCGACATTCCATCGGCCGCACCGGAACGGCTTGAGTTGGTCGGTAGGTGCCACGAATCTAAATGTTGCGAATGGCTACTTTCGGTTATCGTTTCCCGATAACTGACCTTCCGCTTACCCCCCAAATCAGCCGCGACACCGAGAAATGGTTACAGGCCTAGGTGAGCTAAAATGTCTCTCGCAGAGAGCGCCAGAGACGATCGGACTGTCTTTCCAGAGGCCGCCTTTGCCGTAAACGAGCGTCTGTGGACCATGCCTCGAAAAGATTTTTGCGGATCTCAGGGAAAAACCGCCTAGACATTTGCCTGTTCAGAGAACCTGAAGGGATGCCTCTTGTAACGGTCTCTGGAGCTGCAGAGCGACCGGTGTGGGGGCCGTCAGCCAGGTTGTGGACTTGTGACGGTTTTGTGCCGGTGCACTGAGCATTTTATGCTCGCATCAAGAGAGGCACGGAACCATGGCTGTAACGCACACAGAAGAATTTCGCCGTGAGGCGGTAAGGATTGCCTTGAACAGCGGTTTGTCACGGACCCGCGTGGCGGCGGATCTGGGGATTGGCAAATCGACATTGGGACACTGGATTTCGCAGTATCGGACGGTCGAACTGCCAGTGCCTGAACTGCAGACGGATCTGGCTCGGGAGAACGAGCGTCTTCGCCTGGAAAACCGCGTTCTTCGGGAGGAGAGGGAGATCCTAAAAAAGCTACGCAGTTCTTCGCGAGCCAAAAGACGTGAGGTTCACCTTTATCCGTGAGCACCGCCATGACTGGTCCATCGAAAGATTGTGCCAGGTTTTGCAGGTCTCAACGCGTGGCTATCGGGCGTGGAAGGTAAGGCCGGTGTGCCTGCGCCAACGCATCGACTTGAAGGCCCTGGCGCATATCCGGGAGCATTTTGTCCTGAGTAACTCCACCTATGGTCGCCCTCGGATGACAAAGGAACTCAAGGAGGCCGGGCTCGATATCGGCGAACGTCGTGTAGGGCGTCTGATGAAACTCAATGGGATCCGTCCAGTGCGCACCCGTCGTCACAAAGTCACAACCGACAGCCGTCATTCCCTTGGTGTTGCAGCCAATGTTCTAAACGGCGATTTCGTGGCCAACGCTCCCAACCGGAAATGGGCAGGCGATATTAGCTACATCTGGACAAACGAGGGGTGGCTTTACCTGGCTGTCGTCATCGATCTGTTCAGCCGACGCGTCATTGGCTGGGCCGTGAGCGACCGGATGAAGAAGGACCTTGCAATCAAAGCGCTCGATATGGCTGTGCGACTGCGCGATCCATCGCCTGGCTGTATTTTCCACTCTGATCGTGGAAGTCAATATTGCTCACACGATTTCCACAAGAAACTGACGGAATACAGGATGATGCCATCCATGTCCGGCAGGGGAAACTGCTTCGACAATGCAGCCGTAGAGACCTTCTTCAAGAGCCTGAAGGCCGAAATGCTCTGGCGACAGACATGGCCCACACGGCAGCAGGCAACTGCCGCCATCTTCCAGTACGTCAACGGCTTCTACAACCCGCGACGGCGCCATTCATATCTCGGCAGCATCAGCCCACTCGCTTTCGAGGCTAAAGCCGCCTAACAGGATAACATACCGGCACAAAACCGTCACAAGTCCACGCGGTGTTGGGCACGATTATAGGCCGCCTCGACAGCATTTTGAGGTAGATGAGCAAGCATCAAGTCGATGATTGCACGATCTGCCGGACATCGTTCGTTCATAATGGATGAGAAAGATGCCCGAAACCCGTGAGGAACCTGTCGCCCAGCGTATCCAGCGCGCTGTAATAGATAACTGAGCGCATTTTCAGACATGGGTTTATGGGCCCAACGGGCATTGGGGAAAACCATAGTGCCGCGCCCCGTCAGAACTTGAACTGCTTGAAGAATTTCCTGCGCCTGCCGAGACAGAGGAACTTCATGCTGCCGGCGCATTTTCATTCGTTCTGGCGGCACGATCCATGTCTGCCCATCACTACTGATTTCATGCCAGGCAAGAGCATGAACTTCTCCAGGGCGCGCGCAAGTCAGTGCGAGGAAGCGCAACGCGAGCAGTGTGACGGGGTGAGCTGGAAGTGCTTCGACACTCCGAAACAATTTACGCAAATCGTCAAGATCTGTGATTGCTGGCTGGTGTCCCTTTTTTAGCGGTGCAAGGGCGCCCTTTATCACCGCGGCCGGGTCCATGCTTCCCAGACCATGGGCTATACCGAACAGAAAGATTGCACTCAACCGTTGTCGTACCGGACGCGCCGTTTCTTTAGCTCGTGCGGCCTCAATCTTGCGAACAATCTCTAACACCATCGGAGGCGTAATGTCGTCAAGATTGACCTTTCCCAGCGCAGGCCAAACAAAACGCTCTAGGCTCGTAGCGACGTCTTCATAATGGCGATCCGTCCAGCGGTCGCGTTGTGAAGCAAGCCAGGCCTCACCAACAACCTTGAGCTGGCGATCACAGTTTTGCGCCTCGGCTTGCCGTTGCTTTTTACTGAGAGAAGGATCCCGACCGGCTTGCAATTCAAGGCGGGCTGCATCACGCGCCTTGCGGGCCGCTGCAAGGGTTACCTCAGGATAAATACCGAAAGAGAGAAGCTTTTCACGTCCACCAAAGCGGTATTTCATCCGCCATAAACGAGAACCGTTTGGTTGAACAAGAACAAACAAGCCTCGGGAATCTGAGACCTTATATGCCTTATCTCTAATATCGAGTCGCTTGAGTTGGACATCGGTTAGCATCGATACCCCCAGCGCTGATTTAATACCCCCATATCTACCCCCTCGTACGACGAGCTTAAAGGTTCGCCATGGATCGGCATGGATAGCATCAAATGGCATAAAACTGCCATTCCAATGCTAAAAAGACCGCTATGGATAGGTATGGAATATATATGCTGGCGGAGAGAGTGGGATTCGAACCCACGGTACGCTATTAACGTACACACGCTTTCCAAGCGTGCGCCTTAAGCCGCTCGGCCATCTCTCCTGTCGAGCGAGGCGGTGTTTACGAAAGGTTTGACGTCAGATCAAGTCCCTTTCGGGCATTTGCGACAAATTTTTCAATCAGTTCAGCAGATTTGCAGCCGGGGGACGATTCAACCCCTGAAGAAACGTCTACTGCCGGGGACTGACTTTCCTGAATCGCGTTCTGGACATTCCGGGGGGTCAGGCCGCCGGCGAGCATCCAGAATGAAGGAGGCGTCCAATTCTGTGTCAACGACCAGTCAAAGGTACGGCCGAGCCCGCCCGGACGGCAATCCTGTGGCTGTTTCGGGGCTTCAATAACATATCCTGACAGTTTCGGATCTGTCGGCAGGTCAGAACGTGAGGCAATACCGCAGGCCCGCCAGACAGGACGTCCGAAGCGGGACTGGATTTCGAGCGCGCGGTCAGCAGTATCGTAAATCTGAAGGATATCGAGTGGAACCGCTTGGAGAACTTGTTCGATCAACCCGTCGTCTGCCTTGACGAAAAGGCCCACCCGCAGCGGACCGTTTTCCTTCGTAGATGGTACACTTTGATGCAATCGTGATGCCTGATCGGCAGTCACAATTCTGGGGGAGGTTTCGCAGAACACGAATCCGACCCAGTCCACTTTCAGACGGGTACAGAGTTCCATCGTCTGGACATCACGGATGCCACAGATCTTGACGCCCGTCATGCGCTGGCGAGGTCTGCCATGATGGCTCTGGCGGCCAGAACGGGATCGGCGGCTTTCGTGATGGGCCTGCCTACGACAATCCAGTCAGCTCCTGCTTTGGCGGCCTGAACGGGCGTCATGATCCGTTTCTGATCGTCCGCTGCGCTACCCGCAGGACGAATGCCGGGGACAACGAGGATGGGGTCATCACCCAGGGCATCGCGCAGAGGGGCTATTTCGTGTGCGGAGCAGATCAGGCCATCTGCTCCGGCCTGAATAGCCAGTTTACCGAGCCTGAGCACCTGTTCCTGAGGCGTCGCATCTACGCCGGTCTCAAGCAGACCTGCGGCATTCATGCTGGTCAGGACGGTGACCGCGAGCAGTCTGGGGCGCTGTGCCTGTTCGGGAAAGGCGGCTTCCAGAGCGTCTCTGGAACGCGAAATCATTTCCACCCCACCACTGGCATGGATGGTCGTCAGGGTCGGTTTCAATGGAGCAAGTGCGGAAAGGCCTGACGCGACCGTATGAGGAATATCGTGCAGCTTCAGGTCCAGAAACAGCCGATGTCCCTCGGACACTGCCTTTACGGCGTCCAGCCCGCAGGCATAGGTGAATTCGAGACCGAGCTTGATGGCGTCGACGTCATTTTTCAGGGTATCTGCCCAGTGCTGGGCCTGAGTGCGCGAGGCGGTATCGAGGGCTGCGATCAGTCGTGTGCGGCGTGACATGCTGGAGATCAGACCTTTGGCTCTGAAGAAACGGCAGAAGCGCCGGAAGAGGAGAGGGGGGCTGTCGGGTTCTGCAGACGGTCGAGACGCTGATGAAGCTCAACCAGCTGGCTTTCCAGTGTGCGGACATGCTGCTCGGCCCGACGCGCGCGCGAACGCTGCTGCATGTCGCCGATAAGGCCGATCAGGAAGCCGAACAGAAGCGCGATTACGCCCACTCCGAGGACCAGCGTTCCGATCGACAGATGCCAGCCAAAAGAGACCAGCCAGATGGGTTCCAGATCCGTATTGCTCAGGGCAAAGACGATCAGGACCGCAAGAAGAATAACGAGAATGAGCAATCTGAGCATGAACATGGTCCTATCGTGCTGTCTGCAGCGCAACAAGGCGTGCGGGCTGGAAGAATGTTTCCCTGTCAGCAATCATGATGTCCTGTCGCGGCGTGCATCATGCGCCAGTGCTGACCTTGTGCAGGATGGCGATATCATTCCCAGCATATCGCAGAAGATCCATGACTGCACGAGTGAGGAAAGAAGACCTTCCACTTTTTCCGGAAACCCGGTGTTTTTCTGGAAAGAATACTCTACTCGAAAGGCGCCTCTAAAATCGCCCCGCTGGTCAAAACTGAAACATCGTGACAGAGTGCCGGGTGCCACATTTCATTGCATTTCAGTGCAATACGGAATGAAGCAGGTGATGACCGCATGAGGATGCAAGCCAATGGATCAGACATACACCGATACCGTGACGGGCAGTCCGGCTAGCCTTGATGTATCGGATTCCCTGCCTTCTTCCTCATCCCTGATTGTTGGATCGCAGTATCTTCGCACTCTGACCATTGATGTCCAGAACACCCCGGATGTCTACCGCGACCTTCCGTCCCAGCCCCATATCGGCATGACGGTGGATGTCACGGGACGCCAGCTTGGAGATCAGCCGACATTTGAAGTCAGCCTGGTCATTCGGGCGCAGGGTTTCGAGAATGCGCCGACACAGGACGCACCTACCTCCAGAGTACTTTACGAAATCAGTCTGGCTTACGCGGGTCTGTTCGGCCTGACGGGACGCATTCCGCAGGATGCGATCGAGCCCCTGCTGCTGGTTGAGGCACCGCGTTTCCTGTTCCCTCCTGCACGAAGCGTTCTGCTGAATACGATCCGCGAGGCGGGATTTCCCTCACCGAACATCCAGCCCATAGATTTTCATTCGCTCTGGCAGAGCCGGCGCGCCCAGCAGCGATAAAGGTGGGATAACGGCGTTCAGCGGGTGACTCCAGAGGGTTCAGCGTCAATGAAAGATCATATTCTTGAATCCCCGGCTTTTGCTGGAGACCGCCCCCCGCTCTGGGCTGCATTTGACCCAGAATGGTATCGGACGCGCTATGGACAGCGGCTGCGGCAGGAGGCCAGGGACGGAGCGGATGCGTCCGAGCTAGATCTGAGCGACGAAGGGCTGGAACGTCACTGGAAACAGTATGGTGCCAGAGCTGGATTTTCTCCCAACCGGTTCTTCGATGAAGAATGGTATCTCCGCCAGAACCCGGACGTCCGTGAAGGGATCCGTCTGGGGATTTTTGACAGCGGTTTCCTTCATTATTGCGAAAGTGGGTTTCGGAGCCGCTCTCCACACTGGCTGTTTTCTGAAGAGAACTACTTCAGCTGCAATCCGGATCTGAGTCCTCATGTTCTCAAGTCACAGGGGTTCTGTAACGGTTACGATCATTACCTTGCGATAGGCGATCAGGAGCACCGCAAATCCCACGCGTTTTTTGATCCCGAAGTTTTCCGTGCCGCCAGCATGACCGAGCGGCAGCACTATGATTTCGCAATTGGGGATTTCGTCCAGTTCATCAGGTTTTCGTCTGCCGGGCGTCGACGCAGCTCATGGTATTTTGACCCGCAATGGTATCTGAGCCGTTATCCGGACGTAATCGAAGATCTGAAGAACAACCGCTACCAGAGCCCACTCCATCATTACCTGACGAATGGAAACCCGACAGCCTTCGATCCCAATCCGTGGTTCAGTGAAGCTTTCTATGCCGAACATTATCCCGATGTTGGCGAAGTTGTGACCCAAGGGAGATTCCGAAACGGTTACGAACACTTTATCCGGTTCGGAATTTCAGAAAAACGTCAGCCGCAGGCGGGGGTCGATCTCGCGGGCTTCCTGAGGCAGAGCGGAATACAGCGCCTGTTGCGCCAGCCTCATATCCCGGACATTTTTGCCCTCTGGGTCCAGTCTCAAGGGAGCCCCACGCCGGACGAAGCGCTGGAGGCATCGGAAGAACAGTACCAGTTACTTGATCTTCAGCGGGCTCAGACCCTCATTCCATCGCTGGTCCGTGCACCACTGGATTTTCAACCGGTCACGGCGCCGGACATCACAGTTATCCTGACTGTTTCAAACCAGTTTCAGGAAACACTCTCTACTCTTGCGGCACTCCATGCGAATAATGACCGCAATCTTCAGGTCATTCTGGTCGATGCCGGCTCTACGGACGAAACCGCACAGATCGAAAGATTTGTGCGCGGGGTCCACATCGTCCGCCCTCCTTACCGTACCACTCACGCTGAACAGAGGGAGCTTGGTCTTGAACTTGCCCGGGCGGAGATCGTCCTGCTGGTTTCCGCCGGTGTCCAGCCTTTCCCCGGAGCCCTGAAGATCGCGCTTGAAGCCTTTGCAGACCCACAGGTCTGGGCGGTAGGCGGACAGTCCCTGGGGCTGGATGGACGGGTCCGGGAGGCTGGAAGCGTCATCTGGAGAAATGCGGGCTTTACGCCTTTCGGGATTGGTATGCGGGCCAACGAGCCTGAAATTGCCTTCCGACGGTGGGTAGACGGTTTTACCGGCGGCCTTCTGTTCTGCCGACGGTCTGCTTTGCGGACCCATAATCACCTCACTCTGGGAGGTATCGGCCCGGAAGCGGAGATGCTGGCGATCTGTCTCTCCCTGCGACAAGCAGGTGGGAAAATCCTTTACGATCCGGATGTGATCGACAGATCGCCGCCTGAACCCGCAATCGCGGCGGACTTGCGCGCGCGCAATGAATCCTGGCTGAAACGCCGCTTTTCCGGGTTACTCTCCAGACAGCCACTGCCCGGAACCAGCCTCATGCGGGCACGCTCGGCATTTGGAACGTCAGGGATCCTGTTCCTGTGCCAGCAATTGCCTCATCCCGTATTGGGAACACCTGGTCTGCGTCATCGGGATATGATGATCGGCCTCAGCCGGCTCGGATATCGGGTAACCGTCTTTCCGCTGGACGGCACACTTCACGACGGTGTGGCAACGGCTTTGGACTTCCCGCCTGAAATTGAACTGATGGATGACTGCGACCTGTCCGAACTTCCGGGCTTTCTGCGAGACCGCGCGGACTGTTTCGAGGCTGTCTGGATCGGCGGGGTGCAGACACTCCAGCAGGCAGCCCCGGTCCTGCAACAGCATTCCCGGTCATTACCAAAACTCGGAATTGTGGCGGATATTCACGCAGGCCCTGCCAGAGAGAGGCATCTGCGCAGGCGCGTCGGCGCTCTCAATGACCGCGACCTGTTTCTGGACGATCTGGAACTGGATACCGATCAGGTCTGGCTGACACAGGCTGTCGTTGTCGGAAACGAGGAAGAGAAAGCGGATCTGGAAGCCCTCGGCCTGACCAGTATGCGCGTCATTGGGCACCCCCCAATTTCGTCAATGCTCTCTCCGTCCTTTGAAGAACGCTCGGGCATCCTTCTGGCCCTTCCGGTTCATACAAGCGGCGATGCAGTTCATGACGGTCTGCATTTCTTTATTCATGATGTCCTTTCAAAACTGGACCGTGACCTTCCGCCGGAGGCCACCGTTCTCCTGGCAGGGTACCGGTCCGAGCAGATCGACCTTTCAGCCTTTACAAGATATCGTCGGCTGGAAGCCTTTCCCGAAGAAGCCGATCTGACGGCGCTCTACAGATCCCGTCGTATTCTCGTGGAGCCCGCGCGCGTGCTGGCAGCCGCCCCACGGGAAGTTCTGGATGCCGCCGCTGCCGGGTTGCCTTCAGTCCTTTCGGAGAGCGTCTGCCATACACTGGGATGGGAAGACGGCCAAACATGCCTGTCAGGCGGATTTTGTGACCCCGACCGCTTCGCCAAGGCCGTCATCCGGCTGTATACGGACGTGGGTCTGTGGAATACGATAAGCCGACAGGTGCAATCCGTAATGGACGCAGATGCCGCCCATTCGAGCTTCTACGAGGATCTGAAAGACGTTCTTTCGGTCGCGGCAGGCACTACGCCCCTGATACCGTCAACCGCCCCTTTGCGTCCGCAGAAAGTCCCTGAAGTTCAGACAGCTTTTGCTCCGGCCCCGATCCGGCTACAGCCACGTCGACTAACTGCGGGCAACATCTGAAGACACGACGCTGCCGCCCGACTTCATGGAAATCTACCAGCCTGAACATGGATAACACGATGACTGCCTATTCCGAGAAACTTGATGCCGTTCTTCAGAATGTCGACACCAATCTGGATGCATCGGTCTCACGTCTTTTCGAGATCCTGCGTATCCCGAGCATTTCCACTCAGCCCTCACATGCCGCCGATTGCCGCAAGGCTGCAAACTGGATGCAACGCGAACTCGAACAGCTGGGCATGAAAGCGGATGTTCGGGATGTTCAGTGGTCAGTTCCCGGTCATCCAATGGTTGTCGGGCACGATCAGCGATCGGCAGCGGATGACAGCCTCCCGCATGTCCTGTTCTATGGTCACTATGATGTTCAGCCGACAGATCCGGAATCGCTCTGGACTGCGCCTCCCTTCGAGCCTCGTCTGGTCGAGGAACCTTCCGGCCGCCAGGTGATCGTTGCCCGTGGTGCAAGCGATGACAAAGGTCAGGTCATGACCTTCCTTGAGGCGTGCCGGGCATGGAAACAGGTCACGGGGTCGCTTCCGGTCCGGGTGAGCGTCCTGCTGGAAGGCGAGGAAGAATGTGGCGGTGCAAACCTGCTCCCGTTCCTCAAGGAAAACGCCGCAGAGCTGAAAGCGGACGTCGCACTTGTCTGCGATACCTCCATGGCCGACCGGAAAACACCGGGGATCACCACGTCCCTGCGCGGCATGATGGCGGATGAAGTGGTCATCCAGTGCGCCAGCCATGATCTGCATTCCGGTCTGTATGGCAACGCTGCGGCCAACCCGATTGCCGTTCTGTGTCAGGCTCTCGCTACACTGCGGAACGCGGATGGCGGTGTGACGCTTGCAGGGTTCTATGACGGCATTCAGGATCCTGCCCCCGCAACTCGTGCGCAGTGGAGCAGGCTCTTTCCTGGCGACAGCTCCCTGCTAGAGGAAGCAGGCCTGTCGGTTGCAGCGGGCGAGAAAAACTACAGCGCCATCGAGCAGACATGGTGCCGCCCCAGCTGCGAGATTAATGGAATTTCGGGCGGTTATGAAGGCGAGGGGTTCAAGACCGTCCTGCCTGCCAAGGCTATGGCAAAGGTTTCGTTCCGTCTGGTTCCGGGGCAGGACCCGGATCGCATCCGCGAAGCATTCCGCGCCCATATCCGTGCAGCCCTGCCTGCAGACGCACACGTGACCTTTACGGCGCATGGCGGATCTCCGGGTTTCGAAGTCTCCCGTGACAGCCGGTTTCTGAACCCGGCGCTGCAGGCTCTGACGGATGAATGGGGCGTTCCCGCCGCCATGGTCGGATCGGGTGGCTCCATCCCCGTGGCCGGTGAAGTGCGGGATGCACTCGGGTTGGATGCCCTCATGATCGGCTTTGCCCAGAATGACGACCGGATCCATTCCCCAAACGAGCAGTACGGGCTGGACTCTTTTCACAAGGGAATCCGCTCCTGGGTCCGGGTTCTGGCCGCGCTCGCTAAAGCAGGCTGATGATGCGCCCCTCCAGCCCCCTTGCACTGACACTGGGTGATCCTGCGGGTATTGGTCCCCAGCTTACGGCGCAAGCCTGGCGCAGCCTCAGGCATTCAGGGGAGGGGACGTTCTTCTGGCTTGGCGATCCGCGTCTGATAGAGGCCGCAGTACCCGTCACCCGGATTGAAACGCCGGAAGAAGCGGACGCGGTTTTCGCCGTCAGCCTGCCCGTTTTGCCGGTTTTCTGCGAGGCAGCCGTGATTCCGGGCCAGCCTGATCCACGCAATGCCGCAGCCACGATCAGCAGCATCCGTCTGGCTGTTGAATACGCACTTGCTGGCCGGGCTGGCGGCGTCGTGACAAACCCGATTGCCAAACATGTTCTTGCAGCGGCAGGCTTTCCGTATCCGGGTCATACGGAGTTTCTGGCGGCGCTTTGCGACATGCCCGGGGACGAGATCATGATGCTGGTCTCGCCCCAGCTCAGAGTCGTGCCGGTCACGGTGCATGTTTCGCTGCGAAAGGCTCTGGAAACGCTGACGACCGATCGCATCGTAAGCGTGGCGGAGAGCGCAAATGCAGCCCTGAAGCGTGATTTCGGGATCTTGACCCCACGTCTGGCGATTGCGGGCCTCAACCCTCATGCCGGTGAACAGGGGTTGATGGGAGAAGAAGAAATTACGATCATCCGGCCTGCGATCGAGAAACTTCGCGCGCGGGGGATCGACTGTCTGGGGCCGTTCCCGCCTGACACGATGTTCAGCGACACGGCCCGGCCAACCTATGATGTCGCCATCTGCATGTACCACGATCAGGCGCTTATCCCGCTCAAAACGCTCGATATGGCGCACGGCGTAAATGTGACACTGGGACTGCCTCTGATCCGCACATCGCCCGATCACGGCACGGCATTCGATATCGCAGGCCCTGTGACGGAGACGTGCCGCCCCGACGTCTCAAGTCTTCTGGCCGCCATCCGTCTGGCGGACGGGATGAGTGCTTATCGGGAAGGAAAAAAATCATGATCCGGCTTGGTGTGAATATTGATCACGTCGCGACATTGCGAAACGCACGAGGCGGTACGTTTCCCGATCCAGTCGCGGCGGCAGAACTGGCCATTGCGTCAGGCGCAGATGGGATCACGGCACATCTGCGGGAGGACCGTCGCCACATCCGTGACGCCGACATGCCGCGCCTGAGAGCACTATCCGCACCGCTGAACTTCGAGATGGCTGCGACAGACGAAATGGTCCGGATCGCCTGTGAGCTTCGTCCCCATGCGTGCTGTCTGGTTCCGGAAAGCCGACAGGAAGTCACAACCGAAGGTGGGCTTGATGTCGTCGGACAGCGTGAAGCCCTGACGCCCCGCATTGTCCGACTTAAAGAAGCCGGGATACGGGTTTCCCTGTTCATTGATCCCGATACGCGACAGATCGAGACGGCAGCAGCACTCGGAGCGCCCGTTGTCGAGCTTCATACGGGAGCTTATGCACTGGGCGGCGGGCACGAGCTGGAGCGTCTGCGGAAGGCCGCAGAGACGGCTGTCGCCTGCGGAGTGGAGCTTCATGCCGGACATGGGCTGACTTATGACAACGTCGAAGCAATTGCGGCCCTGAAGGGCGTTGCCGAGCTCAATATCGGCCATTTTCTGATCGGGCAGGCCATTTTTGACGGCCTGGGGCCAGCCGTTCAGAGAATGAAGCGTCTGATAAACTCCTGAACAAAAAAAAGGGGCCGGGACAAAGACTGTCCCGACCCCTTTTCAGGCTCACTTGACCGGCTGGATAACCGGCTGAGTGTCGTCCTTGCTGAATTTGGGAACGTATTTTCCGGACTGATCGGAATAGGTGGCCGTACCGCTCTGGGGTGGGGTACGCGGCGGATGGAAAGCCGACACAGGCCCGAACGGCCCTGCATTCACACGGCGCATCGTCGATTCACGCTGGCGGGCACAGCCTCGCGTGATGATGGAGCAGATGCCGTCCGTTCCGATATATTCATCGTCATTGCCGGTGTAATGGACTTCCGAAACCCGGTCATGATCCACGCGGACCAGCATCCGGCAGGTCGTCCCGCCGCCGCCCAGAGCAGACTGGTAAATGCTGATTGCGGACTGGACAGGAATAAATCCCGAATCAGCAGGCATGGTCGGCAGCGCCATGCTTCCGTCATACTGCCAGAGTTCGGTCGTATCGTTCAGCTTCTTCGTGCTGGCCGGAATACCCGCGCAGGACTGAAGGTCGTAGCTGGTCATCCCGATCATTTCATACTGCGCCTTGTGGGCGTTCCGGGAATCAAAATACCCACATCCCGAAAGGGCGGCAGTGGAGGTCAGGGCAACGATCATTCGAAGGAAAACCGGGCGCATCATGTCTCCTTTGCGCGTAAGGGGGAGCAGACTGCGGACCCTGAACGATTCATGACGAACAGGTCACAATCACATGTGAAGTGCCCGGTTTCTACAACAGCATCCCTGACGGGGATAGAGGAGGCGGGTTCCTTTGTGCGTGTCGATGGGTTACAGGGCAGTTCCCTTGCAGCACAGGAATGCCACCAATGGCCGATATGACCCTATCCGAGGTGACACGCCTCCAGACCACGCTCCAGCGCCTGCTGGGCTCTCCGAAACTGACTGTCAACAAGCCGAGCCGCAAGGGCATGAGCGTTGAACTGGCCGTGTCCGGAGAAGTTATC
The DNA here is from genome assembly GCF_002005485.1 of Gluconobacter albidus. Taxonomy (NCBI): domain Bacteria; kingdom Pseudomonadati; phylum Pseudomonadota; class Alphaproteobacteria; order Acetobacterales; family Acetobacteraceae; genus Gluconobacter; species Gluconobacter albidus. The sequence continues at coordinate 1,378,945 of NZ_CP014689.1, forward strand.
GGAACGGTTCATCGCGATGAAGACGAGGGCGAGGTTTCCTACGCCATTCACATCACGGTTCTGGAAGAAGATCTTCCGGCGGCCTGAATTTTCAGGCCGCGTGCGCCGGGGCCGGCATTTCGAATCGTGTGATCTTCCAGCCCCAGTGCTCGAATTTCATATGCAGGACGAAAGGTGTCTGCCCCGGCTGATCGAGGCTGGCCTCGAATTTTCCGGGGCTTACGAAATGGGTATGCACGGCATGCCACGTCCCGAGCCAGCCTGAGGTCGACGCCTCATGCGGCATCACCTGATGGGCTGTTGTCATTAGCGTCGCGGGTGTCAGACGGGTATCAATCGCATTGGATACAACCTGCCCGGCAAAGGAACTGCCGAAGCCAGGCAGGTCATCATCGGCAGGAACAGCTGGTGTGAACTGTTCCTTCAGACAGTGGCTTAGCGACGACCAGTCCACATGCGGCGCCAGACGCGACGCATTGTTTCCGTGCAGGGCCCGGTCGATATCCCACAGGGCAAGATAAGGGGACACGGCATAGGCGGCCAGAACGGCACCGGCCGTAACGCCCAGCCCCTGCCATGCACGGGGCATGGCGCTGCGAAATCCTTTTCTCATGATATTCCCCTGTCTCGGGTCCCGCGGGCACAACCTGCGCGGTGACGGACGATAATGACGCTAACGTCTTTCAAGAGTGAAAGTCAGCAATTATCATCATTGCATGGACATGAATTTTTCCGACCAGGAACTGGAACGGTATTCCCGCCACATCCTGCTGCCGCAGGTTGGCGCGACAGGACAGGCACTGCTTCGACAGGCCTCCGTGCTCGTGGTCGGTGCAGGCGGCCTCGGAGCCCCGTTGCTTCAGCAGCTTGCCGCTTCGGGCATTGGACATATCGGGATCATGGACCATGACCATCTGGAACTGAGCAACCTGCAGCGGCAGGTTCTTTATGGGACGGATGATCTTGGGCTGTTCAAGGTCGAGGCCGCAGCCCGACACCTGAGGGCGCTCAATCCGTTGGTCAAAATCAGTTCCTACCCGGTACGTGCGACGGAAGCGACGCTTGATGACCTCGTCCCGCAATATGATCTCGTCTGTGACGGGACCGACAATTTCCCCACACGGCTTGCAGTTTCCGATGCCTGCGTCAGGCACAGGCGCTCTCTGGTTTCGGGGGCTGTACAGGGGTTTTCAGGCCAACTCGCCGTATTCAGGCCTCAGAAGGGTGGTCCCTGTTATCGCTGTCTGTTCCCCGAAGCCGAACAGACAGCTGCGCCGGATTGTGGAATGTCCGGTGTGCTGGGCGCCGCCCCGGGAGTTATGGGCAGTTTGATGGCGGTCGAGGTCATGCGCGAAATCATGGACCTTGAGGGATGTGATGAAACGCGGGTAAGCATGTGGGACGCGCTGTCAGGAACGATGAACGGTTTTACGCTCAATCGCGATCCCCATTGCCTCGCACATCCTGAGGATAATGTGAAAGCATGAGCCGCCCTATGTTTCTGACGCTGGCGGATGATTCGTGGCAGCGTGCTCATTACGCGATGATTGTCGCGGCAGGTGCGCTTTCGCTGGGTCGTCATGTCACGCTTTTCGCGGGCGGCCGCAGCGTTCTGGCCCTGACGACGGATTGCTCAGGACTTCAGGGCACCATTGCCGATAACGTGCTTGAGGCCAAGGGGATTGCAGGGTTCGGCGAACTCCGGGAGGCAGTGCTCGGCTTTGGCGCGACCGTTATGGCCTGTGAAACCGGCCTCATAATGGCCGGACTGACTACGAAAGACCTTCTGGCGGGGGTGGAAGTAAGAGGAATTGTCAGCTTTCTCGAACTGGCGGGAGACAATCCGCTCCTTGCGCTGTAAGTTTTCCTTAAAGATTACGGGTTCAGGATGTCTTTCCCGTTTTGATGACTTGCCCAAACCGTCGGCCCTTGGCAGGGATGCGCTCATGAGAATGTCAGTCTTCCTTCCGCGTTCCTCCACAGGCCCGTCCACTGTTCTTTGCGCGCTTATGGCCGGTACGATCCTGCTCGCTGCTCCCGGCGCGCAGGCGGCGCATCATCACAAAAAGCACGCAGAGAGCGCAGCAAAGCCTGCGGACAAACACGCCTCTGCGAAAAAGCACCATAAGGCCGACGCAGCAAAGCCGTCATCTTCGGCCCCGCGACACAAGGCGGCCCATCATGCCGCACTGAAACATGCTGCTCCTGTGGCCGCTGGTGCGGCTGCCCCAGAAGCAGCGGCTTCCACGGCAGCAGCTGCGGATCAGGCGGCGACACCGGCTGTTCCTCCTGGGCCCGAAAACACGGACAAAGGCAGCAATACAGGCCTGCCCCTGCCGCGCTACGCCGCGCTCCGGGCTGACAAGGTCTATATGCGTCGTGGGCCCGGAGACCGTTATCCGATCGACTGGGTCTATCATCGGCGCGGCCTTCCGGTGCAGATCGAACGGGAATTCGATGTCTGGCGGCTCGTGGAGGACTCCGACGGCCAGAAAGGCTGGGTCCATCAGGCAACGCTGTATGGAAGCCGCACATTCGTGATTCCGGGCCTTCCTCCCGAAGGTGTGAAAGCCCAGACCGGCGAGGCGAGCGCACAGGAAGGCGACCATATCGGCAAGGCCGATGCACGGATCCTTGCCCGTGTCGCAACACAGGACGAGGCGAGGGCACACAAAAATGATGTGCTTCTTATGAGTCATCCGGAAGAAGATAGCACCGTGGTCGCGGTTCTGGAGCAGGGAACGGTGGGCAACATCAAGTTGTGCCCGCAGAACTCCCAATGGTGCCATGTCAGCGTGAAGGGCTACGACGGCTGGCTGCCACGCCGTCTTTTCTGGGGCCTGCTCCCGGGCGAGACGATTCAACCAAACTGATTTTTTCGATCGAGGACGCCGTATATGACATCGAGTTCCCATCACCGCCGCACGCGGATCGTCGCTACACTGGGGCCGGCTTCATCGTCCCCCGAGATGATCCTTTCTCTGGCGCAGGCCGGTGTGAATGTCTTCCGGCTCAATTTCTCCCATGGCGCCCATGAAGATCATGGCGAGCGTCATGCCGCTATCCGGGCCGCCGAGCAGAAGGTCGGGCATCCGCTGGCAATCCTTGCGGATCTTCAGGGCCCCAAACTACGCGTTGGCGTGTTTGAAAATGGCCCAGTGATCCTGGAGGAAGGCAAGCCGTTCCGGCTGGATCTGGACCGTACGCCGGGCACGATTTCGCGGGTCTGCCTGCCGCATCCGGAAATTATTTCCGCTGCGAAGCCGGGAAGCCACCTTCTGCTGGATGACGGCAAGCTCAAACTGCGTGTCGTGACGGTAGGAGACGGCTTTCTCGAAACAGTCGTGGTGGTCGGCGGCAAACTGTCCGAGCGCAAGGGCGTCAACGTTCCCGACGTGACACTCCCTATTCCGGCGCTCACCGAAAAAGACCGCCGCGACTTCGATTTCGCTCTGTCGCTTGGTGTCGATTTCGTGGCTCTCTCCTTTGTGCAGCGCCCGGAAGACGTTCAGGAAGCGCGCGATATTGCGAACGGCCGCGCAGCGATCGTTACCAAGCTCGAAAAGCCTCAGGCGATGGATAACCTTGAAGCCATCGTACATCTTTCAGATGCGCTCATGGTGGCGCGCGGTGATCTCGGTGTCGAACTCCCGCCCGAGGAAGTCCCTGTTGCCCAGAAGCGCGCAATTGCCGAAGCCCGCAGACAATGCCGTCCGGTGATCGTGGCGACGCAGATGCTCGAGAGCATGATCGAAAGCCCGACCCCGACACGCGCCGAAGTCTCTGACGTCTCCAATGCCGTTTATGACGGTGCGGATGCGGTCATGCTGTCTGCGGAAAGTGCCGCTGGCAAATATCCGCTTGAGGCCGTGTCAATGATGGTGCGGATCGCCGAGCGGGTCGAGCAGGATCACGAATGGCGCATCCGCATGGACCGTCTGCGTCCCACACCGGACGAGACCGTCCAGTGCGCGATTGTTCAGGCCGCCTGGCAGGTCAGCCGCACACTCCATGCGGGTGTGATTGCATCCCATACCCGTGGCGGCGGCGGAGCAATGCGCATGGCGCGTGAGCGGCCGCATTGCCCGATCATTGCCCTGACGCCAGAACTGGACGTCGCGCGTCGCCTCTGCATCGTATGGGGGACATTCCCGCATGTTGTGGATCGGGAACAGACAGCTCATGGCATTGAGGATCTGGCCGGACCGGCCGCAGAGCTCGCACGGAGCCTGAACTTCTGCAAGGCCGGAGACCGGGTTCTGGTTCTCGCCGGTCTGCCTTATGGCCATTCCGGAAGCACCAACACCCTGCGTGTTGTTACGGCCTGATGTAACAACCTGCTGTCGGACATACGCCCGGCAGCAGGCTCATCCCTGAATAATCTTAGGCTTGACGGTTTTCAATCAGGGTTCGGCGGATGGCGCGCCCACGTTCAATCCTGCCGGTTATGGCCGCCTCATCGCCGTTGCGGATTGCATCCGCCATGGCCTGCGTATCGGCCATAAACCTGTCCAGCGTACCCAGAAGCGCCTCGCGATTGGCAAGGAAAATATCCCGCCACATGACCGGGTCTGACGCGGCAATCCGTGTAAAATCACGAAACCCTGACGCCGCATAATCCAGCACGGCAGCGCGGATTTCGTCAGACAGGTTGTCGGCGGTATCACAGATCGTGAAGGCCAGAAGATGCGGCAGATGGCTCACCATGGCGCAGATCTGATCGTGTTGTTCGTCAGACAGGGTTTTCGTCCGGGCGCCACACAGGTTCCAGAGGGCCTCGATTTTTGCGATCGCTTCCGGATCGGAGCCTTCAGGTGGCACAAGCAGCGCCCATCGGTCTTCAAACAAGGTTGAAAAACCAGCGTCCGGCCCGGAATGCTCTGTCCCAGCCATAGGGTGGCCCGGAATATAGGATATGCCTTCGGGCAGTATCGCGTGAATCGTTGGTCCGAGTTGCCCCCTCACTGAAGCTACATCTGTGAGGATGCTTCCGGGCTTCATATAAGGCAAAACCTGCCGCGCGACGTCTTCAACCGCACCGACGGGAACACAGATCATGACGCAGTCTGCCTGTGCCGCAACGGCTGGGTCAGACGTTATGACATCGGCAATATCAAGCTCACGCACCCGTTCGAGAACACGCGGCCTCGTATCCGCTGCGATCAGGGTTCCGGCAATCGTGCCAGTCTCCCTGGCGCGACGAAGGACGGAAGAGCCAATCAGTCCCGGACCAACGACGCAAAGGGATTTGAAAAGCGGCGTCATAAAACGCGTGGCGCTGTGGCGAAAGAGCTGTCTTCTGACGTTTTACCATCCCGGGAGGCCGTCTCTTTCTTGATGTTTCCTGCAAGAGCGGTCACGGCTGGCGCAATGACCTTTTTGCGAAGAGAGGGCGAGGTCGGTTCGTTTTCCGGTCTTGCCTTCGGGCGTTCATGACGAAGACGCCGCATCTCAACGACCTGCCAGATCAACAGAACCGGAATACCGATCAGAATATCCCGACCGCGTCGCAGCAGCGAAAGGCTGAGCGACACTTCCGCATCGACACCGAAAATCATGCCAAGTGCGACATAAGCGGCTTCCTGAACGCCGAGCGCCCCCGGGACCAGAAACCCTGCCGACATGATGCCGCAAACCACACCCTCAATGGCGACAGACGAGAAAAATCCGACATGTGCGCCAAGGAGCTGAAGTCCCAGCCACGTCATGGCAGCACTGCCTGTCCAGCATACCAGATGACAAAGCGCACCCAGAGAAATCCGGTCAGGGCGGCTCCAGAGTCCTTCCAGACGAGACTGAAAAGCCTCGGTATTTCCGATGAGTGAGTCACGCCACTCCGCAGCGATATGCCGCCCCAGGAATGTCGCAACCTTGCGGACCGTCGCGCCGCCACGCTGCTGCGTCCAGATGAAACCGGCAATTCCGAGGCTAAGCAACGCCATCCCGCCAATGAGCGGCCAGACAAATCTGGCCGCGTCGTGATGACCGATAAGGCAGAGCAGGGCGATCAGCACGAAGGCGATCTGTCCGAGCACTTCCGTCGTGATATCCACGAGATTGGCCGCCACGGCTTCGGGCCAGTGAAGATTTTCGCCCTGCTCGGTCTTGGGATCAATGCCCGCCATCGTTGCGCGAACACCAATCACCATCCCGCCAAGCTGGGAGAAGGGCAGGCACGCTCCGGCGCTGTCCCGGACAAGACGCGCACCCATCAGGCGCTTGACGCCCAGAATGGGGACCGCAGCGTGCCAGGCGATCCCGAGCCCGACGTCCACTACAAGCTGGCAGGCCGCCAGAAGCAGAAAGCCACCAAGCCCGACTTTGGAGAGCGCTTCCATGACAGGATGGATACCGGCTCTGGCCGCAATGAAGGTGAACAGGGCCACCCCGAGAAGGGAAAGGAGAACAGGGAGAGTTTTTTTCAACGTCTTCGTCACATGCCGTTTGCACACGATCTATCGCAGGTATCGTTAATATTCCACCCTCGCAGACGCTTTCCCCGAAAAGCCGGGAGGATTATGCTGTCATAAATTGCAACCATCAGCTGATAACCCAAGGAGACACTGCCACCATGAACGATGTCACACTCGTGACGGGGGCTACGGGGTTTGTCGGCTCTGCCGTCGCCCGCGTCCTTGAAGAACGCGGACACCGCCTGAGACTTTTCGTCCGCCCGACATCAGACCGTTCAAATATTGCGGAGCTTGATGCGGAAATTGCCGTAGGAGACCTCTCCGATCCGCAGACGCTCGCTCCGGCACTGAAGAACGTCAAAACCCTTTTCCACGTTGCTGCCGATTACCGACTCTGGGTTCCTGATCCGGAAAGCATGATGAAGGCGAATGTGGAGGGCACACGCAATCTGATGCTTGCCGCCCTTGAGGCCGGGGTGGAAAAAATCATCTATTGCTCGTCGGTGGCGGCACTTGGCCTGGGCAAGAACGGCGAATCAGCTGACGAAAACACGCCGGTTTCGGAAAGTCAGGTTATCGGGATCTACAAACTCTCAAAATATCGCGCGGAACAGGAAGTTCTGCGGCTCGTTCTGGAAAAAAACCTACCCGCGATCATCGTCAATCCTTCCACCCCCGTCGGCCCGCGGGATATCAAGCCGACACCCACAGGGCAGATGGTTCTCGACTGCGCCAGCGGAAACATGCCGGCCTATGTCGAGACGGGTTTGAACATCGTGCATGTCGATGACGTCGCGGAAGGACATGCTCTGGCTCTGGAACGGGGCAGGATCGGCGAGAAATATATTCTTGGCGGCGAAAACATCATGCTGGGGGATCTTTTCCGCATGGTCAGTCAGATTGCCGGGGTGAAGCCACCAGCAATCAAACTCAAGCAGTCCTGGCTCTATCCCGTAGCCCTTGTGTCCGAATGGCTGGCACGCGGGTTCGGCATTGAACCGCGGGTCACGCGCGAAACGCTCGCCATGTCCAAAAAGCTGATGTTCTTCTCGTCCGACAAGGCCAGGCGGGAACTCGGATACACCCCACGCCCGGCCCGCGATGCCGTGACAGATGCGATCGTCTGGTTCCGTCAGCATGGACGGATGAAATAATGCTGTTTGGAACCGCACTGACCAGTCTGGGAGCCTGGGTCTATCTTTCGCTGTTCCATGGGAATTTCTGGCAGAAAGGCCCTATTCTCGACCCTAAGCCCATGCCGGCTGCCGCCCCGGATGTTGCGATCGTCATTCCTGCACGGGACGAGGCCGAGTCCATCGGAGCCTGCCTGACGTCTCTTCTGGAACAGGACTATGACGGCAAGGTGTCCGTTATCCTCATTGATGACGAGAGCACGGATGACACGGGCGACATCGCCCGCGCATTGCCTGATCCGCACGGGCGGCTGACGGTCATAACGGGCGCCAAGCGCCCTGCGGGATGGAGCGGCAAGCTCTGGGCCGTCCACCAGGGAGAACAGGAGGCGCTGACGCGGATTGGCCCTTATGGGTATGTCCTCCTGACCGATGCCGATATCATGCATGCGCCAGAGCATCTCGCCTCTCTGGTGGCCAAGGCGCGCGAAGACGATCTGGATCTTGTCTCGGAAATGGTAGCGCTGAACTGCGAAAGCAGTGCGGAACGCTTTCTTGTTCCCGCTTTCGTCTATTTCTTTGCCATGCTTTATCCGTTTTCGCGCATTGCCAGCGAACGTTCCCGTATTGCGGGGGCTGCTGGAGGAACCATTCTCCTGCGTCGCCGGGCACTGGAACGGATCGGAGGCATCAAGGCACTCCGTGGCGCACTGATTGATGACTGTACTCTGGCCGCTCATATCAAGCGATCGGGAGGGCGGCTCTATCTGGGACACAGTGCGCTGGCATGGTCCGTCAGGCCGTATCGCGGCATGAAGGATGTCTGGCATATGATTGCCCGCACGGCCTATGTGCAGCTGCGATATTCTCCGGCTCTACTCCTTGCGACGATCGTTGGTCTGGCGATGATCTGGCTGCTTCCCATCGGGCTGGCACTGTTTGGCAAGGGGCGGGAACGGCGGATCGGACTTCTGACCTATCTCGTATCGTGCCTGACATTCGTGCCCACGCTTCGCCGCTTTGGCCTGCCGTTGTGGCGTGCTATTCCCCTTCCGCTTGTTGCGGCCTTCTACATGGCAGCAACCATCGGCTCGGCCATCGACCATCATCGTGGTGTTGGTGTGCGCTGGAAAAATCGTTCCTACACGGATGAAACATCGTGACAGACAACATCTGGGGGACGAAAGACGTCACCTCCACCAAAGGCAAATCCGACGAAAATTTTCCCGTTGGTTCATTCCTGATCGCCCCGCGTCTCCGGCCTTACGTTCACACCTATTATAACTTCGCGCGTGTCGCGGATGACATGGTGGACACGACCGAGCTGACGCCGCCCGAAAAAATTGCGCGGCTTCGGGGCATGGCAGCCGTTATCCGCGGGGAAATCACAGCTCCTCAGCGCGCAGACGCGCAGACAGCAGTCAAACTTCGCGACGTTCTGCTCCAGACCGGTGTCCCTCTGGAAACGGCGACGGATCTTCTCGAAGCCTTCTGCATGGATGCCGAAAAGAACCGTTACGAAAGCTGGGACGAACTGCTGCATTACTGCAGGTATTCCGCCAACCCTGTGGGGCGGTTTCTGCTCCTGCTGCATGGCGAGGCGGAGGAAACACTCGCACCATCCGATGCACTCTGCTCTGCACTGCAGGTCATCAATCATCTTCAGGATGTCGCCGGGGACCTGAAAGATCTGGACCGGTGCTATGTCCCGCTACCATGGCTGGAAGAAGAAGGCGTCTGTCTGGATGATCTGCGTCTGGTCCGCAGCAAACCGGGCATCCGTCGCGTATTCAACCGGATGCTGGACGGTGTGGATGTCCTCAACAGAAACGCCAGGATCCTGCCGCTACTCGTCCGGGATCGGCGGATGCGGCTGGAATCTGCAGTCATTGTGGAACTGTGCCACATCCTGACGGCGCGTCTGCGCCGTCAGGACCCGTTGCTGGAACGTGTCGCCCTGACGAAAGCGGATGGTGCAAAAGCCCTGTTCCGGGCCTTGCGCTATTTCCCTGCCGTCGGCTGAACCGTCACGGCAGGGCTTTTCGAAGCGGATCAGGTATAAATCTGGTCCAGTACGGTACAGAAGGTCTTCATTTCATCCATGGAGCCGACCGTAATCCGCGAAGCATTCGGCCAGACGGGCCATGAGCGCCCGATCAGGACATTCTGCTTCAGGAAGGCATCCTTGATGGGCGCGGCCGGCTTCTTCCAGTCGATGATGAACATGTTCGCATCGGAGGGGATGAAGTGGATGCCGCGCTTGCGCAGGTGCTGGAACGTCATGTTGCGGGCGGCAATCATTTCTTCCCGGCGGGCTGCAATGGCCGATTTCATGGTCAGGCTCATCGTGCCGCAGGCCATGGCCGGGACCGGAAGCATCGCGGTGGCACTTTTGCCATCATAACGCATCATGCTCTCATGCAGGTCAGGTCGGGCAAATGTCAGGCCAAGGCGCATTCCCGCCATGGCAAACATTTTTGAGAACGTCCTGAGGACAACAACGTCCTTGTTCTTTGCAACCAGTTCAACCGCGCTCGGGGCATTCGAGAAATGGATGTAAGCCTCATCCACCAGCACAACCGAACCCTTGGGCTTGTTCTCGACCAGCCACGCAATATCGCGCAGCGGCGTCAGCGTGCCGGTCGGATTGTTGGGAGAGCAGATATAGTAGACGCCCGCATTGGGATCAGCGGCCAGCATGGCGCGGACATCCGTCTTGTACCCGTTCTTTGCGGACAGAGGGACGCGTGCCAGAGGGATTTTCAGCCAGTCCGCGGCGACCCATCCGGCTTCATAGCTTGGGTCCGCCGTCACAAGCCCGCGGGTGGGGGAGCAGAACGTAACGATGGCACGTGCCAGCGGATCGGACGAGCCACACCATGTCATGACATGGGTCTGGGGAATCCCTTCGACATCCGAAGCCGCCTTGATGAGATCATCACGCATATGACCGGTCGGATCGTAGCGGTTACTCTGGAAAACCGAGGATGCACCAGCCTGCGCGGCTTCCGGGAAGGGACCCGTCCAGCATTCATTACTGCCAAGGCGCGTGACGCCCTCGAAATTGACCCCGGACGGAAGAATGTCCGCGCGGGCAGAGCCTGTCAGGGCCTTTACGGTCGCGCCTGCGGCCAGAAGCGTGGCAATGCGTCCGAAGCTGCGCCGGGAATACCCCCGGGCAAGAAGGTCGCTGCGGGCGGCGGGAGAGAGGGGACTGGTCATTAGGGGCCATACTCCAGACTAGGGCCGGAACATGTTAGTTCCGAAACGTTTTCCCTGTCAAAGCACGCCGGAAGATATTTTCAGTATTCTTTCTGCTGGCCGGGCAGGGGAATGGACGTCGGCTTTCCGGGAGAGCCAGCATAGGTCAACAGAAGGACCGTCTGGCTGTCACCCGTTACGCCACGGTGAACATCGTTGACCGATTCCGCAAAGGCTTCGCCCTGATGGAACGTCCGCTTTTTGCCACTCTGCCGATCCTCGATCGTGAGCGTTCCCTCCAGCACATACCCCGCATTAGGATATGGATGAACATGCCAGGGAAGGGCGGAATGCGCAGGAATGGTCAGCCGGATCATGCTGAGCATCGGACGCGTCGTCGGATAATGCTCATAGGGCGTGCCATTCCAGGAATGATCGTCAGCCAGAAGGTGGTCGGCGTGCCCGCTTGCCGTTGTGGGCGACGATGTCTGGGCGGCAGCGATGGACATGGAAAATCCGCCTCCAGCGAGCACTCCGGCAAGAAGGACGAAGCTTTTCAGGAAAGGGAAACGCATGGCGCAAGACTCCTTTTGGGGTGTTGCCTTTTGGCATCACCTTAACGCAGGGCAGTCCTTTCCGTTCAGGTCATCTTTGTGTTGATGGGATTTGGGGCTAGAACCCTGATCTTCTGAAACGAGACAGGGGACAGACATGGTTTTCAGCAGGATGCGCGCTTCTTCAGGTCTTCCCTGCGCGCAGGCCGATCTGGATCATGTCGAACGGATCGTCACCGCTTCGGGGACGTCCTTTGCCCGGGGGATGCGCATTCTCCCGGCAGACCGTCGTCAGGCGATGTTCGCAGTCTATGCCTTCTGTCGTCAGGTGGACGACATCGCCGATGGCGATGCAGGCGTTGCAGACCCCATGGCCGCCCTTCAGGACTGGCATCGCCGTGTTGACGGCCTCTATGAAGGCTTGGCGACAGATGCACTGGATCGGGTGCTGATCGTGGCGATCCACCGTTACCAGCTTCAGCCTCAAGATTTCCATGACGTCATCGACGGAATGGCGATGGATTGTGGGGCACCGATCGTGGCACCGGACGAAGCGACGCTGGATCTGTATTGCGACCGCGTGGCATCGGCTGTCGGACGCTTGTCCGTCTGTGTGTTCGGAGATTCGTCAGACAATGCCCGGCGTGTTGCCTATCATCTGGGACGCGCCCTTCAGCTCACCAATATTCTGCGCGATATCGCCGAAGATGCAGGCCGGGACAGGCTGTATCTTCCCTCCGAACTCCTGACCCGGTTCGATGTCCCGAAAAATCCGCAAGAAGCTCTGTACGCTCATGGGCTGGATCAGGTTGGGCGCATCCTTGCCCAGCGGGCACGGGACCATTTTCGGGAAGCGCGGAAGGCCATGCAGCTGTGCAACAGCACCGCAATGCGTCCGGCACGCATGATGGCCGCTTCCTACGCGCCCATCCTGTTGGCCCTGCAAAAGCGCGGCTGGAAAACACCGGATATCGCCCCGAAAGTCTCCAAACCTTTGAGACAGCTTCGTACCCTCGCAGCGTATGTGAAGTAACCCATGAGCCACGTCCACATCATCGGCGGTGGTCTGGCAGGCCTCTCCGCCGCAATCGAACTGGCGGCACAAGCCCGCGTCACCGTTTACGAATCAGGGCCGGCCTGCGGCGGTCGGGCGCGTTCCTTTCACGACCGTTCCCTTGATGCCCGCATTGATAACGGCAACCACCTGATCCTGTCGTCGAACGACCTGACGTTCCGCTATCTGGACATTATAGGCGCACGCCACACCCTGACCGGTCCGGGGCTGCCAATCTTTCCGTATTACGATCTGGAAGACAGCCTCGCCTGGACGCTGCGCCTGTCGAAAGGAAAGCTCCCCTTCTGGGCTCTTCCGGGTGGGCGGCGTGTTCCGGGCATGAAACTGTCCGAACTCACCGCTTTGGGACGCTTTTTGCGTGCGGGTGACAGGACGACCGTGGACACCTGTCTCAGTTCCGGGCAACTCAGTCGCCGGCTGCTAATCCCCTTTGCCATCTCGGTTCTCAATACGGACATCCATACCGGTAGTGCGAAACTGCTCGGCAACGTGATCCGCAAATCTCTCGCCAAAGGTGGCATGGCCTGCTGCCCCTGGTTCCCCGCAGTTGGCTTGTCCGAAACCTTGATTGATCCGGCAGTAGCCTATCTCAGGCGCTTTCACGGTGACGTGCGCACAGGCGTCCGCGTGAGCGCCATCGAACAGCAGAACGGGCGCGCCACGGCGCTGGAAACCGGTGAAGGGCGGATTGAGCTCGGTCCCGAAGATCAGGTCATCATGGCTGTTCCGGGACCTGTAGCACAGTCCCTGCTTCCGGGACTGACTGCTCCGGATGCTTTTGAGAGCATTGCCAACGCCCATTTCCGTCTTCCGGCAAGAGTTGAAGCCCGGGGAGTCGTTGCGCAGGCAGGCTTTGTGGGACTGGTCGGTGGTATTTCGGAATGGATCTTCCTGAAAGGGGATATCCTGTCCGTCACCGTCAGTGCCGCCAACCGCTACGCCGACCGCAGCAACAGCGAACTGCTGGCCACGATCTGGTCCGAAATCCGACGCGCTCTCGATCCCGTCCTGTCGCAGTCACTACCGGTCGCCATGCCGCCCTCGCGTCTGGTGTGGGAAAAGCGCGCAACATTCGCTGCAACACCGGAACAGAACCTCCTGCGTCCGGGAGCGAGAACCGATCTCGTCAATCTGGCGCTGGCCGGAGACTGGACGGATACCGGACTGCCCTCCACGATCGAAGGCTCCATCCAGTCCGGACTTCAGGCTGTCGCCGCTCTGGGCTTCCGTTCCGCTGCAGAGAACACGGGATCGTGATGAGCGATCATCCTGTCATGATTGTAACACAGCTCCCGACTTTGAGGACTGCCTGCGTCGGAAGAGCCGAACAATGCTGATCTATTCTGATATTCTGGAAAAGGAGGATCGCGTGAGCGAAACCTTGTCCCGTCAATCGGTCGAACCCGATGAGATCAACCATGCCATCGAAGGCGCGCAGACCGCGCTGGGCGGGAAGCAGAAATCAGACGGACACTGGGTCTACGAACTCGAAGCGGATGCAACGATCCCCGCCGAGTATGTCCTGCTCGAACACTATCTCGACCGGATAGATCCGGAAAAACAGGCCAAGATCGGCGTATATCTGCGCCGCATCCAAGGCGATCATGGCGGATGGCCGCTTTATCATGATGGCGGCTTCGACCTCTCGGCGACCGTAAAAGCCTATTTCGCCCTCAAGGCAATCGGCGATGACATCAATGCACCCCATATGCGGATTGCCCGTGAGGCCATTCTCGACCACGGCGGCGCGGCACGGACGAATGTGTTCACGCGGATCCAGCTTGCCCTGTTCGGGGAAGTCCCCTGGGAAGCAACGCCCGTGATGCCGGTTGAGCTCATGCTCCTGCCACGCAAGGCGTTTTTCTCGGTCTGGAACATGTCTTACTGGTCGCGGGCCGTGATTGCGCCGCTTCTGGTTCTCAATGCGCTCCGGCCCAAAGCCATCAATCCGCATGGCATCCATGTGCAGGAACTCTTCGTCAAGCCGCCTTCAGAAGTCACGGACTGGATCCGCGGTCCGTACCGTTCGGTATGGGGGCGCTTTTTCAAGCATCTGGACTCCGCCCTGCGTCCTGTTCTGCCGCTCATTCCACGGAGCGTGCATAAAAAAGCCCTGAAAGCCGCCAGCGACTTCATCGAGCCGCGTCTGAGCCGGGGAGGGCTGGGTGCCATTTATCCCGCCATGGCGAATGTCGTGATGATGTACCGCGCGCAGGGTGTCCCCGATAGCGATCCACGCGCCATGACCGCATGGGAGGCCGTTCAGGATCTTCTGGTGGATCATGGCGATGAAATCTATTGCCAGCCCTGCGTCTCGCCCGTCTGGGATACCGGCCTGTCCGGCCTTGCGATGATTGAAGCCGCGTCCGGTCCCGCCGGGACAAAGCATGAAGAAACGCTTGCGGCCCTGAAAAAGAGTGCCGAATGGCTTCGGGAGCGCCAGATCCTGAACGTCAAGGGCGACTGGGCCATCAACACACCTGACCTGCGCCCCGGTGGCTGGGCGTTCCAGTACGAGAACGACTACTACCCTGACGTCGATGATACCGCCGTCGTCGGCATGCTGCTGCATCGTGTTGATCCCGAAGGCAGCCGCGAGGCGATCGCGCGCGCTCGGGAATGGATCATCGGCATGCAGAGCACCAATGGTGGCTGGGGTGCGTTCGATATCAACAACGATCTCGAACTGCTCAACCACATCCCGTTCTCGGATCACGGCGCCCTTCTGGACCCGCCGACGGCCGACGTCTCGGCCCGCTGCATTTCCTTTCTGGCCCAGCTCGGCGATCCGGACGACCGTCCTGTCATTCTCAAGGCACTGGAGTATCTGCGCTCCGAACAGGAACCGGAAGGCTGCTGGTTCGGCCGGTGGGGCACAAACTACATCTATGGGACCTGGTCTGTTCTGTGCGCGCTGAATATCGCCGGTGTGCCACATGACGATCCGATGGTTCTGCGCGCCGTGAACTGGCTCGAAAGCGTCCAGCGTCCTGATGGTGGCTGGGGTGAAGACTGTGCGACCTATGAAGGCGGCACGGCAGGCATGTACAACAAGAGCCTCCCCTCCCAGACAGCCTGGGCCGTTCTGGCGCTTATGGCGGTCGGGCGCCGCGAGAGCGAAGCCGTCAAGCGCGGTGTGGCGTATCTCGTGTCCCAGCAGGACGACAAGGGAGAATGGCAGGAAGACGCCTATAATGCCGTCGGTTTCCCAAAGGTCTTCTACCTGCGTTATCATGGCTACAAGCAGTTTTTCCCGCTGACAGCGCTCGCCCGCTACCGTAACCTCGGTGCGAGCAACAGCGGCAAGGTGGAGTTCGGGTTCTGATGCTGGGCATCCTCGCAGGCCTGAAACAGGAAGCCCGTGTGATCCGGCGCTTTCTGCCGGGTGTTCCTCTGGCCCTGAGCAATGCCGCACCTGAAGGCGCACGGCTGGGCGTGGAGCGCCTGCTCCGCGCAGGGGCAACGGAACTCCTGTCCTTCGGATGTGCAGGGAGTTTGTCGCCGGAAGCTCCTCCAGGCACTGTCATCGTGGCTGATCATGTTCATCATGAAGGCCGGAATATTCCTTCCGATCCCGCTTTGAGCAAGAAATTCGGCTCTGCCTGCGCGCGCCGGGGGGGCATCCTGCATAGCGATTCACTGGTTGAATTTGCTTTTGAAAAGACGCGGTATTTTTCTGAAACGCACTGCATCGCGGTGGATATGGAAAGCGGTTTCATTGCGCAGAGCGGCGTGCCGTTTGCTGTCCTCAGGGTCGTGTGCGACGACGCCACGCGGGATCTGCCCCCTGCGGTCAAGACCAGCGTGAAGGACGGCGCCGTATATATTCCGGGGTTGGTCGGGTCCCTTGTCCGGCACCCGTTGCAGATCGGCGGCTTGATCCGGCTTGGAAAAGAAGCAGCCCTCGCACAGCGCGCCATGGCGTCATTTCTTCAGGCCAATCCTCCCCAGATCTGAACAGACTTCTCCCCCTTCGCAGGTATGGAAAATTCTGGACATAAAAAAGGGAGGCTACTGCCTCCCTTTTCATCTTCCTGTTCGTATCCGTCAGATTGGATCGGCAGCGGCCGTCAGGCGTTCGGGACGGAAACCCGTCGCCACGACATAAAGCTCGCTTGATTCTTTGCGAGACGCCGGGGGTTTGACATGCCTGACGCTGGCAAATGCGGTTTTCATTGTCGCCAGCATGTCTTTTTCCGAGCCGCCCTGAAAGACCTTGGCAATGAAACTGCCGCCTTCGGCCAGAACCTGAAACGCAAAATCCAGTGCGCCCTCCGCAAGACCCATGATCCGCATATGATCGGTTGCAGCATGACCGGTCGTATTGGGCGCCATGTCAGACATAACCAGATCGGCCGGACCGCCCAGCATCTCTTTCAGACGATCCGGCATATCGGCGTCCGTAAAATCCCCCTCGATGATCTCGGCACCGGCAACAGGATCAACCGGAAGCAGGTCCAGCCCTACAACGTGCTTGGCACCCCGCTTGACTGCGACCTGCGTCCAGCCGCCCGGAGCAGCACCCAGATCAATAATGCGGGTCCCTTCTTCAATCAGCTTGAAGCGATCGTCAATCTCGATCAGCTTGAAAGCCGCGCGTGACCGCCAGCCCTGCTTGCGCGCGGCTGCGACATAGGGATCGTTGAGCTGACGGTTCAGCCAGCGCTGCTGTGCCGTGGTGCGTCCACGGGCCGTTTTAAGCGAGACCGTCTTGTTACGGGCGGTTTTTGACGTTGCTGAATCACGTGTGGCGTCGTTTTCACCGGGATTGGAGGCACTTTTCAGAGCCTTGCCCGGGATACGCTTCGGTCCCGTATCCTTACTGGAACCGGAGCGGGATCTTGGCGGCTTCATATCGTGGCATATGTCCCGAATGGGCCCCGTGACCGGGGCGTGGCATGGCGACTGGTCGTATGACGCCCCTTGCCGGAACGCTGACCATGATCGCGGGCCATACGCAGCAACATCCCGTCGCGCAACCCCCGGTCTGCAATCGTGACGTCTTCAACCGGCCACAAACGATGGATTGCTTCGAAGATCGCGCAGCCGGGAAGCACGAATTTCATGCGCTCGGCACCAACACAGGGATGCTCCGCCAGCTCATCATGATCCAGACCGCGCAGGCTTCCGATAGCATCCATCATGCTATGGCCTGGAAGTGTCAGCCCATCAATCGCTGCGCGGTTGTAGCGGGGCAGGGACAATGCCACCCCAGCCAACGTCGTCACGGTTCCCGACGTGCCGATCAGACGCGTCTTTCCATGCGTGACCTCACGCCGGATACGATGCACGTTCTCGAAGCCCTTCAGATATTCCTGAACGTGACTGACCATCGTCTCATAAGAAGAGCCATGCCCCTCACCAAACATTTCCTGAAGCGTAATCACGCCAACGGGAACGCTTGTGGTGCCGATCAGAGTCTGTGTCTGCCGCTCCGGGTCGATCCGGACCCACGCAACTTCGGTGGACCCGCCACCAATATCGAAAAGAACGCCCCGATCGGCATGCACAGGCCTGTGTTCGGGCTGACGGAAAAGCGGAGAGCAGCTTTCAAGGGCCAGCTCTGCTTCTTCACGAGCCGTGATGATGTCGATCGTAAGGCCCGTCTCGTGCTGCACATGCGCCAGAAACTCGCGGCCATTGGCAGCCTGACGGCAGGCTTCCGTCGCAACCGCACGAACATGCACCAGCGGCCACTGTCTCATGCGCTCCGCACAGACCCGCAGGGCATCAAGCGCGCGCTTCATGGAGTCTTCGGCAAGCCGCCCACTGGCACGCAGGCCCTCTCCAAGACGGACGGAGCGGTTGAAACTGTCCACGACACGAAAACCGGTAGGCGTTCCCGCAGCAATCATGAGGCGGCAGTTGTTGGTGCCAAGATCAATGGCGCCAAAGAACGGACCCGTACGTCTTGCAGACGCATGAACAGGCATCGGGCCTGACAGGTTATGATCCGTTCCGTACCTCATCATGTGTTTCGGCTCCCGCTTGCCCGTGATCTGGGACCTTGGAAAAGCAGCATGGGGCGCAGGGGACCCTGCTCGCAAGAAAAATATGTGTTTTTTCAAAAAAATGTCCGGATCGCTCTTGCGCCCTGCGAGGTCGGTTGATAAACACCCTCTCACCGCTTGGGAGATAGTTTAGCGGTAGAACTACCGGCTCTGACCCGGTCAGCCCTGGTTCGAATCCAGGTCTCCCAGCCAAGAAAATCCTCAGAAAATACCGCAAAAAAGAGACTTCCCCTCGGGGGGCAAAGTGCTCTATGAGGACCCGCCAACGGCCGGTCGGCCTTCTGGCCTCCGGTTCAAACACATCGCGTCTTTCACGACGCATGACGTAACGGGGGCACGCGGCTCATGACTTCATCTTCCCACGCAACAAATCTGAATGAGCGCATCCGCGAGGCGCTGGCTTTCGATGACGTTCTCGTCGAACCGGCAGAATCGTCGGTTCTGCCAGCCCAGACCTCCACGCGCACGCGCCTGACACGCTCCATCGAGCTGAACATCCCCCTGATGTCTTCCGCAATGGACACCGTCACAGAAGACGGCATGGCGATCGCCATGGCGCAGCAGGGCGGCATGGGCGTTATTCATAAAAACCTGTCGATTGAAGAACAGGCGGAACAGGTCCGTCGCGTCAAACGCTTCGAATCAGGCATGGTCGTCAATCCCGTTACCGTTGGCCCCGACCAGACACTGGCCGAGGTTCAGGCCATCATGGCACGTCACGGCGTCTCCGGCCTTCCCGTCATTGAAAACGGCAGCGGCGTTCTGGTCGGTATCCTGACCAACCGCGACATGCGCTTCACGACCGACCCGAACACGCGCGTCCGTGACCTGATGACGCACGAGAACCTTGTGACCGTCCTTAACGGTGCCGCACCGGACGAGGCACGCACGCTTCTGCACCGTCACCGCATCGAGAAGCTTCTGGTCGTTGACGAGGCAAAGCGCTGCATCGGACTGATCACCGTCAAGGACATGGACAAGGCCATCGCGCACCCGCTGGCCATCAAGGACTCCCAGGGCCGTCTGCGCTGTGCCGCCGCCGTAGGCGTCGGGGAAGACGGGTTCCGTCGCGCTGCAGCTCTTGCTGAAGCCGGCGTGGACGTCATTGTCGTGGATACGGCCCATGGCCATTCACACGGGGTTCTGAGCGCTGTGGAGACCCTCAAGAGCCGTCACGGCGGACTTCAGGTTATCGCCGGCAACGTTGCCACCCCACAGGCCGCGCGCGCCCTGATCGCCGCAGGTGCCGACTGCGTGAAGATCGGTATCGGACCGGGGTCCATCTGCACCACGCGTGTCGTTGCGGGCGTAGGTGTGCCGCAGTTCTCGGCCGTTATGGAAACAGCCGCAGCCTGTCACGAGCTGGACATCCCGGCCATCGCGGATGGTGGCGTCCGGACATCGGGCGATATCGTCAAGGCGATTGGCGCGGGCGCTGACGTGGTCATGGTCGGCTCGCTTCTGGCCGGCACCGACGAGAGCCCGGGCGAGACGTTCCTGTATCAGGGCCGCTCCTACAAGGCCTATCGCGGCATGGGATCGCTCGGCGCCATGGCCCGCGGTTCCGCAGATCGTTACTTCCAGGCTGAAGTTCGCGATACGCTCAAGCTGGTTCCGGAAGGCATCGAAGGGCAGGTTCCTTACAAGGGCAGCATGGCTCCAGTTATCCATCAGCTCGTGGGCGGCCTGAAGGCTGGTATGGGCTACACGGGATCGGCCACCATTGCCGATCTTCAGGTCCGCACCATGTTCCGTCGCATCACGAATGCCGGCCTGCGTGAGAGCCATGTCCATGACGTGACGATCACCCGTGAGGCTCCGAACTACCGCCGGGACTGACCGTTCCTGCATCAAAGCCTCTCGCATTGAGGGGCTAAACGGGCTACGGGGGCGCTATGACCCCCGCAGCCCGTCTTTCAGGCGCCATCGATCTGCTCTGTGCGATCCAGAATGCGCCCCGCCGTCCCGCCGACGCCACAGCCAACGCTTTTTTCCGCGAACGCCGTTATATTGGTGGCGGAGACCGTCGGGCCATTTCCACGATTGTGTGGGATGTCCTGCGTGGCTGGCGGCGGCTGCAATGGAATCTCAGGGATATTTCCGGCGATATCTCCCCCCGGCTCATCTGCGCGGCCTCTCTGCTCCTTGGCGGAGAAACGATGGACAATGTCCGTCGGCTTTTTTCCGGAGAGCGTTACGCGCAAAAGCCCCTGACGTCCCGTGAGGATATCGCGCTCAAGGGCCTGGAAGGAAAAGAACTTTCCACCCAGAAGCAGCCGCTGGCTGTGCGCCTGGAGTACCCGGACTGGCTGGAAAGTGGTCTTCGCGAAACCTTCGGCAACCGTCTGCCAGACGAGATGGAGGCGATGCTGGGTACGCCAACGCTCGATCTGCGGGTCAATCTGCTGAAGGGAACCCGCGAGCAGGCCGTCCGGGAACTTCGCCGCGAATCGCTTCCGGCAGAGATGACGAAGCTGTCTCCGTGGGGGCTGCGTCTTGATGGACGTCAGCCCGTAACCGCGACACAGGCCTTCAAAGACGGTCTGGTCGAGATCCAGGACGAAGGCAGCCAGCTTGTGGTCGCAGCCGCCGACGCACGGGGCGAGCACCGGGTTCTGGATTATTGCGCGGGGGCAGGCGGCAAAACGCTGGCACTGGCGATGACCATGGAAAACCGCGGGCATATCGTCGCCTGTGACGTGCACGAAAAACGTCTGGACGGAGCGGTCAAGCGGCTGCGTCGCGCAGGCGTTCACAACGTGGAGCGGCATCTCCTGGTATCTGGCGACAAGTGGGCAAAGCGTCGGGCCGGCAGCTTCGATCGCGTGCTTGTCGATGCACCGTGCTCGGGAACCGGAACGTGGCGGCGCAATCCGGATGCACGCCTTCGCCTGACACCGGAAGACATCCAGGAACTTGTCGTCAAACAGGCCCAGATCCTTGATCGTGCAGCCTCTTTGGTGAAGCCGGGCGGACGCATGATCTATGCGACCTGCTCGCTTCTGGCCTGCGAGAACGGCCAGCAGATTGATGCATTCCTCAAACGCCGCAATGACTTCATCCGCCTGCCAAAAGAGCAGATGTCCGAGCTTCTGCCCACCGAGTTGCGAAACAAGGCACAGTTCTCGCTGACGCCCCTTCGGGATGGCACGGATGGATTTTTCGCCTGCGTTCTGGAGCGCGTCGTAACGGACACAAAGACGCAGAAGGAAAACGCGGCCGTTACACTCCCGGCGGCAGAAGATCCTTCCACATAACAAGTGCGTCCACATATCCTTTCGAAGGGTGATCGAAAGCTCCGGGAAGCGTTCCGATCACCCGAAAGCCCAGTGATTTCCACAGGGCTACGGCACGCAGATTGCTATTGACGACAAAATTGAACTGCATGGCGCGAAAGCCAAGCTTTGCAGCTTCAGCAAGCGCTTCCTCAGCCATTAGCCGCCCTGCACCAAAGCCGGAACGCGCAACGAATCCCGCGTTGCTGATGTGACTACCGCCGCCTTTCTGGTTCGATTGAAGATAAAACGTCCCGACGATCTCATGATCGCGGGCCTGGGCAACATAAACGCGGTGCTCGACATCCATCCAGTAGGCGAGTGCCTGACGGCGCCCCCAGTGTCGGGGCAGGGCATATGTCTCGCCCTTCCGCAGTACAGGAGACAGCAGGCGCCAGATTCCTTCACGGTCCAGAGACTGGGCAGGGCGAACCAGAAGGTCAGCTCCGGTTCGGGCAGGAGAAGACATCATGACGAGGCGTTCTTCCGTGTTTTTAGGTGCGCGACGGGATCTGGAGTATGATACCGCTTCGTAGCCATCATGCGGAGCCCGTGCCGAACATCCATGCAGTATGACATTCTTATCGGCATTGCCTCGACTTTCGGCGCGGGAATGCTGGCCCAGTGGGTGGCCTGGCGCTTCCGCCTTCCGGCCATTGTCCTTCTCTTCTCTCTGGGCCTGATTTTCGGGCCGGGCCTGGGCATTCTTCATCCTTCTGAAACGATGGGATGGATGTTCCGGCCGCTGGTGTCCCTTCTGGTGGCGCTCGTGGTGTTCGAAGGAGGCATGGCGCTCGATTTCCGCCAGCTGCGTGAAGCCGGAGAAGGCGTTGCGCGTCTGACGATGCTGGCACTGCCCATCAACTGGGTTCTGGGCTCCTTGGCAGCACATTACGTGGCCCATCTGGAATGGGGCACCTCCATGCTGTTCGGGGCAATCGTCGTGGTGACGGGCCCAACGGTCGTCCTGCCGCTTCTGCGTAGTGCCAAGCTTCAGCCGCGCGTTGCAGCGTTCCTGCGATGGGAAGCCATCGTTAACGATCCGCTGGGAGCAATTCTGGCGGCGGTCGTGCTTCAGCTCATGCTGCTGCATGTGGACATTCATGCGGATGTGTTCTTCACGCATACGCTACCGGATCTTCTTGGGGCCATTGCCGTCGCGCTTTCCGCTGGAATCCTGCCAGGATATCTGGTCCGCTATCTGTTCACGCGTGATCTGATGCCGGAAATCCTCAAGACGCCGATGCTGATCTCGATGGCGCTGGTAATCTTCTCCCTGTGCAATCTGGAGATGGGGGGCGCCGGACTGATGGCGGTCACGATCTTTGGAATGGCACTGGCGAACCTTCAGATTCCGGGTGTGACGGAACTGCGGCGCATGAAGGAATCACTGGTGGTTCTCGTCGTGTCGGTCCTGTTCATCATGCTGACGGCCGATCTGCATCGCGATGTTCTGGCACAGCTTTCCATTCCGATTTTCGCGCTGACGGTTGTGGTTCTGTTTGTTGTGCGCCCTCTGGGCATTTTCCTTTCCACTCTGGGCACGAGCATGCCCTGGAAGGAAAAGCTGTTTGTCGGCTGGATTGCGCCACGCGGTATCGTCGCGGCTGCCGTGGCTGGCGAGGCGGGGGTCAGTCTCAAGGAGGCGGGATACCAGTCTGCGGATCTGATCATGCCAGCGGTGTTCGCAGTGATTGCCGTGACGATGATCCTGCACGGTTTCTCGCTTGGACCCATTGCACGACGCCTCAAACTCACCCTTTCCAACGATCCGGCCATCGCAATCATGGGAGCGAGTGGATGGTCCATCAACCTTGCATCCTGTCTGCGCAAGGCGGGCGTGCCGGTTCTGCTGGTGGACAACCGCTCCAGCGCCCTCCTGCCGGCCACCCGGCAGGATATTCCGGTACTGCGCGCAGAGCTTCTGTCGCAGCATGGGCAGGAATCCCTGGAGGAGCGACCTGCCGATTATCTGATCGCGACAACGGGTGACGGCATCTATAATGGTATGGTCTGCGGGCATCTGGCCCCGACCATGGGACGGCAGCGTGTCTATCAGATCAGCCCTGGCGTGGCACGGCTGGATTTCTATCACGGCCTGTCACGCGACGCTCGCGGCAAGGTTCTGGGAGAACCGGCCTGGAACTATACCCTGTTTGATACGCTGTTCGAGCAGGGATGGCGGTTCGTCGCCGTGGAAGCCACGGACGAGAGTGCATCGACGTTCGGGAATGACGAAAACAGGCTTGATCTTCTCGTAGTACGGCGGGATGGCGGCATCCTGATCCGTTCAGCCGAAGACAACGACAAAGCCGTACCTCAGCCTGGAGACAATATGGTCTGCATGGTGCCGCCAGAGGTGGAATAAATATTAAGTGAGGAGGGGCTGCAGAGATCGGATTGTGCGGAGTAGCCCACAATAAAACGAAGATAGAAACACAATCTTAAAACATGGACTCTATGTTTTCAGTGCGACGGAATTTTCTCCTTTCTTACCGCGGTGGGAGCGCTGCCGTCCAGAAAACGGAGAACGCGCATGAGCGTACAGACCTGCGTTTGCTACTGCACTGACCAGTCTTATCTTTTCCCTACTCTTGTCAGTGCACTTCAGGCGCGTGCTCATGCGGCAGCGGACATCGCAGACATTATTATTGTATGCTTTGACGTTGACGCTGCGACATTTTCCATCGCAGGCTCAATCTGTAAAAAAAACAACATTATTATTTTTTCAAGATCAAGATCTGACATTGACGGTGCGTCAGCTATGCTTGGAAGACTTTATCTCGATGAGATTTTACCGGAAAATTACAAAAATATTCTTTATGTTGATGGCGACACTCAGATCAAATATTGTCTGAATGAATTATTGTCCTGCCCTCCACCTAAAGAGCATTTTTTCGCTTCTGCCGATCCTATGGTCTTTCTTCTCGATGATGATTCACGCGAAGGCGAAGGTGTACGGGAACATTTTGTAGATATTGGACTGACGTCCCAGAAGTCCACTTTGTATTTCAATACGGGCGTTCTTTATTTTCATCGGTCAGCATGGGCGGCGCTTGCGAGGCAAGCACGAACCATCATTCGTTCCCAGAGCAGGATGTCCAGATTCCCCGATCAGGATATTCTCAACCTCGTAGGCATCGAGCGCGTACTACCCATGTCCTTATCATGGAACTTTCCTGTCTTTCTGTTCAATGCCGATCTGGAAGACACTATCCAGCCAAAAATTGTTCACTACATGTCACAGCCGAAGCCATGGGAAGGAATTTTTCGCCCTTGGCAGGCAGTCGACTATGAGCCATATCCGGCGTTTGTCGCCGCTTATCCTGAAATTTCCGGACTGTGGAAAAGTAGTTCGCCACTGCGAAAAGCACGATATCTCGCACAGCAAAACTACAAACGTTTCTGCGAAACCCGGAGATGGGGGCGCGGTCCCTTGCACGCCCGTATTCTCGACTACGAAGCCAGATGTCGGAATAGCGCGGAGCAGACCGAACAGCTTTCATTCTAAAGCTACCTCACCGCTTTTATCTCAGGACGGCTTTTCTACTGTAATATGCGACAATCCCGCTTCGAGAAACGCACGGAGGTCCTTTTCCTCAAGGGCAACACAGCCTTCCGTATATCCGCTGGCGGGCGGCAGATGCAGGAAAATAGCCGATCCGTCTCCCGATTTTACCGGGGCATCATTCCAGCCCAGAACGATGCAGAGATCATAGACATGATCGTCACGCCACAGGTTTTCGCAGGAGGCCGGGTGAGGGAGCGCTACAGCGCGATTGTAGTCGGAATGGGTGGGGTCATCACACCAGCCATCATTGGCGGCGAGAGGTTCGACGGAAAGTTCCGCTGTGCAGACGGGACGTGAGGTCCGGTCCGCACGGTAGAGGACACGCCGGAGCGGCAGTTCCCCCACGGGAGTACGAAGGTCTCCTTCCGTTTTGTCAAGAGACAGCCCACGCCGTCCGATCAAAGCCGGAACGATTTTCCCCTGAAAGTGAAGAAAAGCGCGGTCTCCAGCGGTTCTCAAAATAGCTTTAGCCATAATGCTGTTTCCTTTTTCGGCTGTACTTGCCATAGTCTGATGCGAAAGCATGCTGCTTTCTTCCCGTTTACCGGGAATGGTAAGTCCGGATGTGCAAGTTACGAACACCGAATTTTTACGGATGTGACGTTTCTTCCGTCGCGATAGAACGAGACAGGTTATTATGGCAGGTCCACGCCCCATCCTGGTTGTTGACGATGATGATACGCTCCGTCGTCTTCTGGCAGAGCAGCTTCAGCACGGCGGCGAACTGGAAGCGGTTGAGGCGACGTCCGTTGCCGCAGCGCGCGAACTTCTCGCCAAACCTGGTGCCCGGTATGATGCCATGCTGCTGGACATTACCCTCCCCGATGGTGACGGGCGCGACTTCTGCGCCGAATTGCGGCGCGCGGGCATCCGCATGCCGATCATCATCCTGACCGGTTCCGATGACGAACACGACGTGGTGCGCGGCCTTGATGCAGGCGCCAACGACTACGTTGCCAAGCCTTTCCGGATCGGTGAGCTTCTGGCCCGCCTGCGGGCCCAGTTACGGATTTTCGAGAACAGCGAAGACGCCGTCTTTGAGATCGGCCCCTATGCATTCCGTCCGTCTGCCAAGCTGCTCGTCGAAACCGCCCGTAACCGTCGGATCCGTCTGACGGAGAAGGAGGCCGCGATCCTGAAATATCTCTATCGTGCTGGTCAGCGCCCGGTAGCGCGTCAGGTACTTCTGAACGAAGTCTGGGGCTACAACGCGGCCGTCACAACCCATACGCTCGAGACGCATATCTACCGACTGCGCCAGAAGATCGAGCCAGATCCGGCACGCACGTCACTTCTGATTACGGAAGGTGGTGGCTATCGTCTTGATCCTGAAGGACGTGGCGTGATCGGCTCCGACAGCCTGTCAGCCTGAAGGCTGACAGGAAGCGGGCGGAGGGTCAGGCCGGGTCGAAGTCCAGCACAACAGGAACGTGATCCGACGGGCTGTCCCAGTCCCGCACATCCTGCAGAACCCTGATATCCCTCAGGCCCGGCATGAGGTCGGGCGTCATCCAGACATGATCCAGCCGCCGACCGCGGTTGGATTTTTTCCAGTCTTTGTTGCGGTATGACCACCAGGTGTAAAGCTTCTCCGGCTCCGGCGTGATCGTCCGCATGGCATCCTGAAATCCCGTCGCCATCCACGCCTTCAGGCGTTCAATCTCAGGCGGCGTGTGACTGACGATCTTCAGAAGTTGCTTATGACTCCAGACGTCATGCTCCAGAGGCGCGATGTTGAGATCGCCTACCAGAATGCTGCGGGCAGGAGGCGCACTGGTGAACCAGCCGGTGGCTTCATCCACGAACGCCAGTTTGTGGGCAAATTTTTCGTTTTCCACCGGGTCGGGGATATCGCCACCTGCCGGCACGTAGAAATCATGCAGCAGGATCGGACCGGCTGGCGTCGCAATACTCGCAGCCACATGGCGGCAGTCCGAGCGCGTGCACCAGTCGGGCGTTCCAGCAACGCTTTGCAGTGGATGTCGCGACAGGATCGCCACACCATTATAACCCTTCATGCCTTTATAGACCTGATGGGGCAGGCCCATTTCAACCAGGGCCTGAGCGGGAAAGAGCGGATCCGGGACTTTCGTTTCCTGTAGACAGACGATGTCCGGGTTTTCCTGTTCGACGATCTGCTTCAGCAGCGGCAGTCTGAGTCGAAGGGAATTGATGTTCCAGGTGATGAGACGCATGACGACTGGATCGACCGGATCAGGCGTTTTGACAAGCACCCTCTTGCACACAAAGCTTTCCCGTCCGATCTAGAACGAACCATGACTGATCTGCACCACACACTCCTGACGCTTGATTCCCATATCGATATTCCCTGGCCGGACCGACAGGATGCCTGGACGGAAGACACACCCAGACAGGTGAACGTTCCCAAGACGCGTAAAGGTGGCCTGAAAGCCGTGTGTCTTGCGGCCTATATTCCGCAGGGCGCACGCGATGATGCCGGGCATGCTGAAGGCTGGGACCGGGTTCAGGGCATGCTGGACGTGATTTCCGGAATCGAAGGACGACAGGGCAATCACAGCGCACGCGTCTGCCGGACGGCGGCAGATGTGCGTGCGGCCTATGAAGCGGGCGACCTTGCCGTCATTCCGGCGATCGAAAACGGACATAGCCTAGGTGGACACCCGGAGCGTATCGCGGAACTCGCCCGTCGCTATGGCGTACGATACATGACCCTGACCCATAACGGACACAATGCACTCGCTGACGCGGCCATTCCACGCAAGGACCTTGCGGATGCCGAAACGCTTCATGGAGGGCTGTCAGAGCTAGGGCGTGAGGCGATCGCACACATGAACCGCTCCGGCGTTCTGGTGGATGTCTCCCATGCGGCAAAATCGACCATGATGCAGGCGAGCGAGATTTCCGCCACGCCGGTTTTCGCCAGTCACTCCTGTGCCCGCGCCCTGTGCGATCACCCGCGCAATCTGGACGATGAACAGCTTGACCGCCTGAAAGAAACAGGTGGCCTGATTCAGGTGACGGCCATGGGCTCCTTTCTGAAAAAAGGCGGCGGCGGCACGGTCGAAGATCTGGTGCGGCACGTCTCGTATATTGCGAACCGGATCGGCGTCGAGCATGTCGGGATTTCTTCGGACTTCGATGGCGGTGGTGGAATTCCGGGTTGGAAAGACGCAACCGAGACCGCGAATGTCACGCATGCTCTTCAGGCGGCAGGTTTCAGCGATGCGGAAATTTCTGCCATTTGGGGTGGTAACATGCTGCGCCTTCTGGAGACGGCCGAAAAAGCCGCAACGGTGCTCTGAAAGCAGCCTTGAAAATACGCTTCGACAGACCCTGAGAGAACAGAACATGATCATGATGGACAAAACAGGAGCCGCGTCGTCCACCATGACCTGCTGAGGCGTTTGCAGGCCGTCTGTCGATCCTTTCTACCCTCCCGAACAGGGGGTGATGGAATGGGAAGGAAAGCAAGAGACAAGTGTTTTCAATAACTTGCAAAAGATGATTAAAAATTGGGCAATCTGATGACAGGTCTGGCAAACCGTGGCTTTCATGATTCTGTCACGGAGCAGCCCACAGACTTTTCCACAGGTTCAGTGGATGACTGAAAAAGCCGAATGACCGACCTTCCTCCACACAGTTCCGACCTGTCTGACGACCATGACGCACTCCCTGTTTCTGCGGGAAACACGCAGGGTGTCGAGGCCATTCGTGAGGCATTGAAGACCATTCCCTACAGCCCTGGCGTGTATCGCATGCTCAGCGCGAAGGGGGAGGTGCTGTATGTCGGCAAGGCGCTGAGCCTGAAGAAGCGCGTCTCGTCCTATACCCGCACCAACCAGCTTCCCGAGCGGCTGCGGCGCATGGTGTCGATGACGGTTTCGATGGAAATTGTTATCACGAAGACAGAAGCGGACGCACTGCTTCTGGAGGCGAACTACATCAAGCGCATGAAGCCGCGCTTCAACATCCTGCTGCGTGACGACAAGAGCTATCCGTGGCTGATGCTGACTGAAAGTCACGAATTTCCGCAGATCACCAAACAGCGCGGCAAGCCCGTCAAAGGCGCAACCTATTGGGGGCCGTTTGCAAATGCCTGGGCCGTCAACCAGACACTCAATCTGGTGCAGCGCAGCTTCCTGCTCCGGTCCTGTTCGGATGCCGTGCTAAACAGCAGAACGCGGCCCTGCCTGCTGTACCAGATCAAGCGCTGCTCAGCGCCCTGTGTGGATCGCATCTCCGGACCTGATTATGCGAAACTGGTTGACGAGGCCCGCCAGTTTCTCTCGGGACACAGCACGGACCTGCAACAGCGTCTGGCAGCCGAGATGGAGCAGGCTTCGCAGGACATGGATTATGAGCGGGCTGCATCGATCCGGGACAGGATTCGTGGATTTGCCAGCATTCAGGGATCAAGCACCGTTAACCCGGCGTCGATCAATGACGCGGATATCATGACGATCTGGCAGGAAGCCGGCCAGAGCTGCATTCAGGTATTCTTCATCCGAGGCAGCCGCAATAATGGTAACCGGGCATTCTACCCGGCCCATGCCGAGGAAGAGACAGCAGCAGACGTGCTGTCGGCGTTCATGATCCAGTTTTATGACAACAAACCGCCACCGCCCACGATTCTGGTGAACTGTGAGATTCCGGAACTGAATCTGGTCGAGGAAGCACTCAGCATCAGGCGCGGACAGAGGGTCGAAATCCTCAGACCACAGCGGGGTGAAAAAAAGGAGGTCGTAAGGCACGCAGCCCTGAACGCCCGGGAAGCGCTGGAACGTAAGCTGGCCGAGAATACCGGACAGCGCAAACTGCTCGAAGGGGTTGCGGAGGTCTTTGGTCTTCCTGAAACGCCGCAACGTATCGAAACCTATGATAACTCCCATATCATGGGGCAGGCCCCCTATGGCGTGATGGTCGTAGGTGGCCCCGAAGGCTTCAACAAACGCGCCTATCGCAAATACGGCATCAAGGGACCAGTCGCGCCGGGAGATGATTTCGGCATGATGCGCGAAGTCATGGAACGCCGGTTCGGAAAACGCCCGGAGAACGGAGAGCGCCCGGAAGACTGGCCGGATCTGCTTCTCATCGACGGTGGCCTCGGGCAATTCAACGCCGTACGGAAAGTTCTCTCCGACATTGGTGTGAGCGGAATCCCGATCGTGGCCATCGCCAAAGGACCGGACCGGGATGCCGGGCGGGAATGGTTCTTCACGGAGACAAAACCCCCCTTCCAGCTCCCTCCGCGAGACCCGGTTCTCTACTATCTGCAAAGACTACGCGACGAAGCACACAGGTTTGCAATCACCACACACAGGGCAGGGCGCTCCAAGGGGTTACGCAGTTCCGAACTGGACACTGTACCGGGAATCGGAGCTGCTCGGAAAAAAGCCCTGCTCAATCATTTCGGCTCTGCAAAATCTGTCAGACAGGCGAGTCTTGAGGAGCTGGAAAGCGCGCCTGGTATCAGTTCCAGCACGGCAAATGCCATATACGGGCATTTTCATCCAGAATGGGTCCAAAAGGCCTCAGCCGATCATCGCAGCTCCTGAACCTAGTCAGCGATTTACACGAAAAATACATCTTTCACGCACACATTGGCGCATACCGGTATGAGGGAAACTGTTCTAGACTGATTGTGATGCTGACAGATCTGCCAAATATCCTGACACTGCTGCGTATCGCGTCCATTCCCGTACTGGTCGTGCTGCTCTCCGTGCACTCGTCGACTGCGAATGTGATCGCCTGCGTGGTCTATACAGCCGCATGCATCACGGACTATCTGGACGGTGCACTGGCCCGTCGCTGGCAACAGCTTTCCGAACTGGGCCGGATGATGGACCCGATCGCGGACAAGCTTCTTGTCGGGTCTCTTCTGCTGGCTCTGGCAGGGCTGACACAGCTGCCGGTTTATTCGCTTTATGCAGCGATCATCATCATGATCCGCGAAATTCTGGTCAGTGGCCTTCGCGAATACATGGCCTCCCAGCGCGAAACGCTCCCATCGACACGACTGGCGAAATGGAAAACCGGCATCCAGATGGTAGCGATCGGTTTTCTGATCGGTGGAGACGGGGCTGCAGGAATGCTGGGACTTTCCTTCCTGCCGGCAACGCTGATTGGCGGAATCTTCCTTTGGCTTTCCGTGATTCCGACAGTCATCAGTGGCTGGGGTTATCTGACCGCAGGACTGACCCGCATCATGGCAGGGCAACCCCGCAAATCATCCAAAATCAGCTTCTGACGTCATACGGCGAAAGAATGTAGCGTTCTTCGACTGTCTTCATCTGGCGCTTCGTTACAAGGACCGCTAAAGGTCATGGATTGATCTCGTGGGAGTAAGAAATGCGGAAGACCGCTCTGCTGGCACTACCTCTCGCTCTGAGCGGCTGTTCAGGCATGGGCAAGTATATCCGCGACACAATGGTCTGGACGGCTCTCGATAATCCGAACGGCCCTCATGGAGACAGCGAGAATATTCATCGCGCGCGTGGCGAAAAATATTCCGAAACTCCAATTTTCCCCGAAAGCGGCAACATCTGGCCGGGGGCTCCGCAACCGCTCCCAACGCTCAAGGACGTCGCAAACCCCAATAGTACGTTCAGCCATGCTCTAGGCGATCCGGCGACCTATTTTGGTGGCGCTGCGCTCGATGAAAATTTCATGGGTGGAATCGCCGGCAAGGGAGCTCTGGGAGCATCCGGGCCGCAACTCATGCAGGGCCAGAGCCTTTCAGTCGGCGAAGGCGCTGATACCCATCAAGGCGTGTCTCGAGACCGCACTCATCTTATTCCGACACTTCCTTCGTCAGTTCCCGACAGCGCAGCCCGCTTTCTGAACAAGAGTCCCAGCAAAGCCATCGTTATCCCGAACGGGGACGGCACCAGCACGGTCATCGGTCCGGATGGCAGCGTAAAGGTCATTCACGGAACGTCTTTGCCCCCCAAATAAGGTTTTGCTGACGGTTCTGGGCCGCCAGCATTTCCCTTCAGGATCTCAGACTTCAGTACTGACGGAAAAGCGCGATCAAACGCCCCTGGATGTGCACGCGCTCCGCTGGAAAAATACGCGTTTCGTAGTCCCGATTGGCGGCTTCGAGCGCGATCATCGACCCACGACGACGCAGTTTCTTAAGCGTCACTTCCTGGCCATCAATCAGGGCAACAATAATCTGTCCGTTCTCGGCCGTCTCACGTCGCCGGATAATGGCGATGTCCCCATCCAGAATCCCAGCTTCGATCATCGAATCGCCCGCAACGGTGAGTGCGTAGTGCTCTCCAGTGCCCAAGAGCGAAATGGGGACCTCAATCCTGTCGCTGTCATCCTGCATGGCCTCAATAGGCAAACCGGCTGCGATGCGACCATAAAGAGGAATGCTGATGGTCTGACGATCATTGGCGACGCTGGCTTCGGAGAAAGTCCCGTCAAGACCCGTCTCCCCCTGACTGAGAACAGCCGGAACGAAAGCGGCCTCTGTCGTCGGCGTAACGGCAGGAGCCTCGGTGCCCATATGAGGCAGGCGCAGCACTTCCAGCGCGCGTGCGCGATGATGGTGACGCCGCAGGAACCCACGCTCCTCCAAAGCGGAAATCAGGCGATGAATGCCTGATTTGGAACGCAGTTCGAGAGCATCTTTCATTTCATCAAAAGAGGGAGAATATCCCGTCCGGCGGAGATGATCGTCGATATACAGCAAAAGCTGGTGCTGTTTGCGGGTCAGCATACAGGCGCTCCCATGCGCCTCGGCGGAGGCAGGTCAAAACAGGGCACAGAATGACAGTCATCCTGCATTTGTTCCTTATAGGTTCCTCTCTATTGCCCTACAAGCAAAGAGAGTGCTCTCCCATAGGCGTCCGACACGATTTTCTGGTCAACAAACTCTTTGAAACTACAGGAAAACCGCTAAATCTTGCGCAAAGGCCTTGACCTCCGAGCCACAAATCAGCATGGTGCGCCAAATCTAGAGATCAACATGCTGCATCGACACCTTCGAGCGGCATAAGTTATGGCGAAAGCCCGAGGGTATCATGGGAAAGAGCAACGTTATTCAGATCCGGCTCGTTTCGTCAGCTGAGACCGGCTACTTCTACGTCACGAAGAAGAATGCCCGTTCTGCTACGGGAAAGATGGAAGTACGCAAGTACGATCCGGTTGCACGCAAGCACGTCGTGTTCCGCGAAGCCAAGATCAAGTAAGACTGTTCCAACAGTCTCCATAAAAAAAGCGGCCTTCGGGCCGCTTTTTTTTATACCTCGAAGGCTGATTATTTCAACGACTGCTCAAAACAGCTTGTCATGCGGTCCGTAGGGGACAACTAGATCGCCACTGCGCGTCAGGTTCATCGTGGCACGGGCGCGCTCATCCAGCATGTCAGCATCCAGCGCTTTTTCCTTGAGGGCAACAACACGACGCCGCCAGACATTCTGCTCATCGTCTGCATCCTGCCTAGCCTGAAGGGCATCTTTCTGAAGCTGGGTCTGCTCCTGATAGGCATGGATCCCATGCGCACCGTGCAGCGCGTTCCAGCCGAAATAAACCGTGAGAGACAGGAAAAATGCCGGAGGAGCTACGGCGCGGACACCACGTTTGATAAGTCGGATCAGTGTCACGTCGTGAAAACTCCGTTCTGAGAGACTATCTCAATTTATATCAGTCATTTGTGACCAGACAATGAAGGATATGAATATCAATCATATCCGGCCATGAAATAACGGCCCCATTCCCGAAAGGAATGAGGCCGTTGACCATTTTCAGGAGTTCCGGAGGATGTTGCGACCGGCATAGCGGGCCGCACTGCCAAGCTGCTGCTCAATACGGATGAGCTGGTTATATTTTGCCGTACGGTCAGAACGGGAGAGGGAGCCCGTCTTGATCTGGCCGCAGTTCGTTGCAACCGCGAGGTCAGCAATGACGGAATCTTCCGTCTCGCCCGAGCGATGGCTCATGACGCAGGCGTAACCGGCCTTGTGAGCGGTTTCGACAGCTTCCAGCGTCTCGGTCAGAGTACCGATCTGGTTGACCTTTACAAGCAGCGCATTCCCGGTACCGGCCTTGATGCCACGGCGCAGACGTTCGGGGTTGGTGACGAACAGATCGTCACCGACGAGCTGGAGCTTCTTACCCAGACGGGTCGTCAGTTCAGCCCAACCTTCCCAGTCATCTTCCGCAAGTCCGTCTTCAATGGAAACGATCGGGTAGCGGTTCGCCAGATCTTCAAGGTAGGAAATCATGCCCGAAGCATCAAATTCCTTGCCTTCACCCTTCAGATTGTAGCGACCGTCCGCGTAAAACTCGGTAGCGGCGCAATCGAGCGCGAAGGTCACGTCCTCGCCCAGACGATATCCAGCAGCTTCAACAGATTTTGCAATAAATCCAAGAGCTTCATCAGCAGACTTCAGGTTCGGCGCGAAGCCGCCTTCATCGCCGACATTGGTGTTGTAACCAGCCTCGGACAGACCTTTCTTCAGGCGTGCGAAAATTTCCGAGCCCATGCGAATGGCATCCGCAACCGTCGGCGCACCGACCGGCTGGATCATGAATTCCTGAATATCGATCGGATTGTCGGCATGCTCGCCACCATTGACGATGTTCATCATCGGCACGGGAAGAAGATGGGAGTACGCGCCGCCCACATAGCGATACAGCGGAAGTTCCAGTTCCTCGGCGGTGGCCTTGGCAACGGCGAGCGAAACGCCGAGGATGGCATTGGCGCCCAGCCGGGACTTGTTGGAGGTTCCGTCCAGATCAATCATCGCGTTATCAATGGCGATCTGATCTTCCGATTCGGCCCCCTGAAGAACTTCAAGAATGTCGTTCTCGACATGACTACAGGCCTTAAGGACGCCCTTACCGCCATAGCGGGACTTGTCACCATCGCGCAGTTCCACGGCTTCATGGGCACCTGTGGAAGCGCCGGACGGGACAGCCGCGCGGCCGCGGGCACCGGAGGACAGCTCGACTTCGACCTCAACAGAGGGATTGCCGCGGCTGTCCAGGATTTCGCGGGCGATGATATCAACGATGGCGCTCAATGGAAGCTCTCCTGGGATACGTGAACCGGGTTGGCTCGTGACCGTTCGGAATGGAACAGCTATTTCAAGTCTCAAAATCACGCCCTGAGGTCAACGACGACATGCGCCTTCCTTTTCCCATTTTCGTGCTTGGCATTGCCGGGCTGATCCCTTTCATGGCGCTCGGAGGATGGATCTTTCTGGCAGGGCTGTTCACGCCACTGCCAAATCTCAAGATCATTCTCCTGACGTATGCCGCCTGCATCCTGTCATTTCTGGGGGCCGTACACTGGGGGCTGGCCATGGAGCGGCCGGACATCATCACTGTTGGCGGCACGTCCCAGCGGGACCGCCAGCGTCTTGTTCTGGGTGTCTGCCCTGCGCTCTGGGCATGGCTTGCCCTCTGCATCGGTGTTCTAGGGCATGTCCGGGCCGGTTTCGGCCTCGAAATCATCGGTTTTGTGGGGACGTTCCTGGTGGAACGGGAAGCCTGGAGGAAAGGTGCGCTTCCCCCAGGCTATCTGCCGCTGAGAGCCGGACTGACGGTTATTGCGGTGCTGAGCCTGTTTCTGGCGGCTCTGGCTCCTTCCGGGAGTTAGGCCGGAAAGGATTTCGCCAGAGCGTCAAAGGCTTTCAGACGCGTCAGGAGGCTGCGCATCTCATGAAGCGGCACCATGGTCGGACCATCGCTTGGAGCATGGTCCGGGTCCTGATGCGCTTCGATGAAAACGGCGGCCACACCAATCGAGAGCGCTGCGCGAGCCAATGGCTCAACGAATTCACGCTGCCCACCGGTTGACGCCCCGAGGCCACCCGGCTGCTGCACGGAATGCGTTGCATCGAACACAACGGGATAGCCCGTCTGCGCCATAATCGGCAGGCCGCGCATATCGCTGACAAGCGTATTGTAGCCGAAACTCGTCCCACGATCGCAGAGCATGATGCGCTCATTGCCCGTTGAAGCAATCTTGGCTGCAACATTGCCCATGTCCCACGGTGCGAGGAACTGGCCCTTCTTGATGTTGATGGCACGGCCGGTTTCGCCCGCAGCCAGAAGCAGATCCGTCTGGCGGCACAGGAACGCCGGGATCTGCAGAACATCCACCGCTTGAGCAGCAGGTGCGCACTGCTCGGCGGTGTGCACGTCCGTCAGAACGGGAACGCCGAATCGCTCGCGGATGCCGGCGAGGATCTCCAGACCGGCCTCCATGCCTACTCCGCGCGCGGCATTGACCGAGCTCCGGTTGGCCTTGTCGAAGCTGCTTTTATAGATCAGCCCGATTCCCAACTCACGGCAGATGGCGGAGAGGGCATCGGCCATCTCCGTTGCGTGCTCGCGGGATTCGATCTGACACGGACCAGCGATCAGCGTGAAAGGGCGATCCTGACCGACCGTGAGGTCTCCGATCCGGAAGCTCACTTGCTATGAGCCTCCTTGACGGCGGCACCGATAAAGCCCGCGAACAACGGATGCGGGTCAAAAGGCTTGGAGAGCAGTTCCGGATGGTACTGCACAGCCACGAACCACGCGTGATCCGGGTATTCAACCACTTCCGGCAGCACACCGTCAGGAGAGAGGCCGGAGAATCGCAGACCCGTCTTTTCGAGGCGGTCCTTGTAATGCGCGTTGACTTCCCAGCGATGACGATGGCGCTCGCGAATTTCCGTACGGCCATAGATCTCAGCCACGCGGGAGCCGGGAACCAGCTTTGCCGGATAGGCGCCCAGACGCATCGTGCCGCCCAGATCGCCGCCTTCACGACGGCGGAGCAGTTCGCCACCACGCGCCCATTCCGTCATCAGCCCGACCACAGGCTCATCCGTCGGACCGAATTCGGTGGAAGACGCCTTGGGAAGGCCCGCAAGCGAACGGGCACATTCGACCACGGCCATCTGCATGCCAAAGCAGATCCCAAGGAACGGGATATTGTTCTCGCGGGCATAACGGACAGCCTGGATCTTGCCTTCCGCACCGCGTTCCCCAAACCCGCCGGGAACGAGGATGGCATCCGCATCCTTCAGGCGCTCGGCGATATTACCGTTCTTTTCGAATTCTTCCGATTCGATCCAGTCCAGATTGACCTTCACATGATTGGCGATGCCACCATGCAGCAGGGCTTCGGCCAGCGATTTATAGCTGTCGAGCAGGGCCGTGTACTTGCCGACAACAGCCACGCGGACTTCGGCTTCGGGTTCGCGAATCGCATGAACGATCTTTTCCCAGCGCGAAAGATCCGGCTTGCTGTCATAGGGCAGGCCGAAATAGCGCAGGACTTCCTGATCCATTCCTTCGTTGTGATAGGAAATGGGGCAGGCATAGATCGTGTCCACGTCAAGCGCCGCAATGACGGCTTCCGGGCGGACATTGCAGAAATTGGCGATCTTGCGACGCTCGTTGTCCGGAATGGGACGATCCGAGCGGCACAGGAGCATCTGCGGCTGGATACCGACATTCTGCAGTTCCTTGACGGAATGCTGCGTGGGCTTGGTCTTGAGTTCGCCGGCTGCCGGGATGTAGGGCAGGAGCGTCAGATGCACGCACATGGTCTGGGCGTGGCCAAGGTCATTGCGGAGCTGACGGATGGCCTCGAGGAACGGAAGGCTTTCGATATCACCAACCGTGCCGCCGATTTCCACGAGCACGAAATCGTAATCGTCAGTACCGGAGACCACGACATCCTTGATGGCGTCAGTGATGTGCGGAATGACCTGTACGGTCCCGCCCAGATAGTCGCCGCGACGTTCGCGCGCGATCACATCCGAGTAAATGCGTCCCGTCGTGGTGTTGTCAGCACGGGACGCGTGAACGCCTGTGAAGCGTTCATAATGACCGAGGTCGAGGTCGGTTTCCGCCCCGTCATCGGTAATGAACACCTCACCGTGCTGGTACGGGCTCATGGTGCCCGGGTCCACGTTGAGATAGGGGTCCAGTTTGCGCATGCGGACCTTGTATCCGCGCGCCTGGAGGAGAGCAGCGAGGGCCGCTGAAGCGATGCCCTTGCCGAGAGAAGATACCACACCGCCGGTGATGAATACGAAACGCGTCATGGGCGGTCTTCATACACTGCCGACATGGGGCAGGGGAAGCGAAGAGACGCGTCTGTGAGAAAGATCCCCGTTAAAAAATCTGAACGGGGATTTTCAGTGTCGCTCAGTGAGCGGGTGTGGATGCCGGAGCAGCAGGAGCTGCCGGTGTTGTGGGCGCAGGCGTTGTGGTCGTCTGCGTCGCGGCAGGCGGTTGCGCCAGAATGTCACGCGAGCCGACGCCGGAGGATGCGCCACGGTTCATAACGGCCAGCACCAGGCACAGCAGCATGAAAATTCCGGCAAGAACCGACGTGGCCCGCGTGAGAAGCGTTGCCGTTCCGCGGCCGCTCATAAAAGAGCCCATGCCCTGGCCGCTGCCGATTCCGAGGCCACCGCCTTCGCTGCGCTGGATGAGGATCACCCCGATCAGCGCCAGTGTGACCAGCAGGTTGAGAGCAAGCAGAAGAGTGGTCATGAACGATAGGGTCCGGACAGTGGTTGGGCAGACAGGCGGAGAGAGGCTGATTCGGCAATGCGCAGGAAGCTCTTCGCTTCCAGACTGGCACTGCCCACCAGCACCCCTCCGAGCGACCCGATGGAAAAAATGGTCGGCGCCTGAGCCGGTGTTACGGAGCCGCCATACAGGATCGGGACATGAATGTCATCCATCTTGAGGCGCGACTGCAACAGTCCGTGAAGCAGGGAGAGGGTCCGCTCGAGCTCGTCAATTGGCGGAACGGAGCCGCTGCCGATGGCCCAGACCGGCTCATAGGCCAGGACGCCACTGAAGTCATCCGTAAGCGATCCTTCGACCTGCGTTGCCAGAACGGTGGTCGTGCGTCCTTCGAGACGCTCTTCCATCGTCTCGCCGATACAGACGACGGGGATGAGCCCCGCTGCCTCGGCGGCTTCGACTTTCCGGCGGATCAGCGCATCGGTTTCGCCATGAGCCTGACGACGCTCGGAATGACCGAGGATGACATACTGCACCCCCAGATCGGACAGCATGTCCGCTGAAATGTCACCGGTATGCGGTCCGGACGATGTTGTGTGACAGTCCTGGGCTCCAAGACAAAGAGGGGCGGCAGGGCCTGCGGCATTTATGATGCCGTGAACACTCGCAAGCTGTGTGAAGGGCGGGCATAGGACGAGCCGCACATCATCTGGAAGGGCCTGGGCACCTTCGGCGACGGCACGGGCCAGACGGGTGGACTGCTCGCGCAGTCCGTGCATCTTCCAGTTACCAACGACAAGTCTTGGGGATGGGATCACTCTTCCTCCTTCGTGGCGACATCTGCGGAATGACCGCTCAATCGGGGCATAAGGACCGGGCGGTGCGCAAAAGGATGCTTTCCGTTCCGGTCTGCTTCTGGTCAAGCCGTTCTCACGACATTATGGTGCGGCAAGTTTAGCGGGCCTTCCGTGTCCGTACCATCCCGTCATCCGGATCTGCCCTGACCCCATGATTATCTCGCTCCGCCATCTTTTTGTTGACTCCTGGATCGGCCGTGCCGCCGCATTGCTGATCTTTCTGGCCTTTATCGGTTGGGGCGTGGGAGATGTTTACTCCAATCTGGGCGCGACCGGGTCCAACGAAATCGTGCGCATCGGCGATCGGAGCGTTACGCCGGACGATTTCAGCCGGGCGCTCTCGGCCCAGCTTCCGGCTGTCGCCAAGCAGATCGGGCTTGCCGATCCCTCTAGGCTACCGCGGAGCGAGGTGGAGCAGATCGCACGCCAGACGCTTCAAAATCTTGTGATGCAGAATGAAATCCAGCTTGCGGCCGAACGTGGCGGCATGATGGTGCCCGACGATCTGGTGCGGCAGGAAATTTTTGCCATTCCAGCCTTCCATGATGCTGCCGGAAAGTTCGACCGCAGCGTTTTCAACGAGCGCCTGACACGCATGGGCTTTACCGAAGGCAGACTGATCCAGGTCATCCGCGAAGATATCGCATCCCGTGGCCTGTTGCAGGGGATCGGGCAGGCCGTTGTGGCGCCCCCGTCACTGACGGAACGCATGCTGTCTTTCGATGCAAACCAGCGTGTTTTTGATCTGGTGGAAATCCCGTTTGCGAGTGGCGCCGTGACCGCACCTCCCACGGACGAACAGCTTCACCGTTTCTATGACAATCATCCGCAGATGTTCCGCACGACAGAGTACCGTCATGCCAAGATGGTCATCATGACAGCGGACAGCGTTGCCAAAACGATCGAGGTTCCGGACGACGTTCTTCATCGTCTGTACGATTTTCAGGCGCGCACCTACGACATGCCCGAGACGCGGACGCTCCAGGTCCTGACATTTGCGGACCAGACCAAGGCCGCTGCGGCAACGGCCGCATGGAAAGGTGGAATGTCATGGGACGATATCCAGAAGAAATTCCCCGAAGCCGCAGCCGTTTCCCTGCCGTCGGTACGCCAGAGCGATATCCCCAACCCCGAGCTTGCCAAGGCTGCTTTCGCTGCACAGCCTGACCGTATTTCCGGCCCGGAAAAGACCGGGATGGGATGGGTTGTGTTCAACATCACGGCCATTGCAGCCCCTCACATGACGACGTTCGAGCAGGCAAAAAACGATCTGAAAAAACAGGTCCAGACGCAGGAAGCAAGCGAGGCTCTTCAGGCACGCCAGAAGCAGTTTCAGGACGCGGTTGCAGGATCTTCAACGCTAGATCAGATCCCCGGCGATCTCGGCGCCGTTCCGGCTGCAGGCACGCTGGATTCCAGTGGTATGACGCAGGACGGTCTGCCCGCACCCATTCCGGGCGACGAGGCGCTGCGTCAGGCCATTGTTCAGCAGGTTTTCACACAGTCCAAAGGTGCCCAGCCAACGGTCGTGAGCGGCCCGAACGGCACCTTCTTCTCAGTGCTGGTCGATGATGTCCGCCCCGGAACCCTCAAGCCTTTCGACAGCGTACGCGATCAGGTCGTTCAGGCATGGACAGCCGAGCAGAAGCGCCGCGCCGCCAATCTGCGCGCAACGGCCCTGTTCGGCACCGCAAAGGCAGGTACGCTGCGCAAGGCCATGGACGGACAGCCGGAGGCTTCGACCCTGCGCCAGGACGTCAGCGTCTCACGCGTTCATCCCGATCAGAGCCTGCCCCAGAACATCCTTCGTGGGATCTTCGATCTCAAGCCGGGTGCGACCGGAATGTTCGAAACGCCGGATGCATTCTGGCTCGTCAACGTGACCGCCGATCGTCCGGCTTCGGCAGAAGACCTGAAGTCCCTTGGAACCCGTCTGGCGGACGACTATCGCCAATCCATGCAGTCCGATATTCCGATGGTCCTGAATGCCGCGATGGAAAAGGCTGTTCCTCCTTCGCGTATCAATATGGCGCTTTACAATCAGGTCGTGACGGCCGCCATTCCGGCCAGCGCACCGGCCGCAGAAAACGGGGCGCACTGATGGGTATCGTCTACAGCATTGAGGCCGCCGATCTCCTGACGCCTGTTTCGGCTTTTCTCAGACTGTCGAACCTGTCGGATGATCCGTACCGCCTGCTGCTGGAAAGCGTCGAGGGCGGTGCCGCACGTGGACGCTATTCCGTTATAGCGCTGCTGCCGGATCTGGTCTGGAAATCCCGTGACGGGAAGGTCACGCTTGATGGCAAGCCCCTCGACGGGGTCCCGCTCGAGACGCTCAAGACCATCGTGGACGAAAGCCAGATGGATCTTCCGAGCGGAATGCCTCCCATGATCGGCGGCGTGTTCGGGGTGCTGGGTTACGACATGGTGCGGCAGATGGAGCGTCTGCCGAATGCGCCGGTCAATGATCTGGGCCTGCCGGAAGGGATCATGATCCGTCCGCGCCTGTTTGCGGTCTTCGATTCCGTTCGGGACGAACTGACACTGGCCGTGCCGGTCCGTGGAAACACGACGGATGCGGATGCTCATGCGCTTCTGGACAGGGCGCGGGCCGCTCTGGCTGCGCCACTTGGAGATGCGCGCGAGACGCTGCCTTCCGGCACGGAACTGGCAGCACCTACCTCCAACATGACGCAGCAGCAGTTCGAAGACCATGTCCGCAAGGCACAGGACTATATTGCGGCGGGCGATGCCTTCCAGATCGTGCCAAGCCAGCGCTTTACCACGCCGTTCCCACTCTCGCCGCTCTCGCTTTACCGAAGCCTGCGGCGCGTCAATCCGGCACCGTTCCTGTTCGTGATGGAGCTTGAGGACTACGCGCTCGTGGGGTCCTCGCCGGAAATTCTGGTGCGGCTGCGGGCTGGCGAGGTTACGGTCCGTCCGTTGGCCGGCACCCGTCCGCGCGGTGCGGACCGAGAAGAAGACCTCGCACTGGAAAAGGAGCTTCTGGCTGACCGCAAGGAACTGGCCGAGCACCTGATGCTGATTGATCTGGGACGTAATGATGTGGGTCGCGTCTCGCAACTCGGAACCGTCTCGGTTCCGGAGCAGTTCGTCGTCGAGCGTTACAGCCATGTGATGCATATTTCCTCGACCGTCACGGGCCGCATCAAGGATGGCAGCACGGCGATGGACGCGCTTGTGGCCGCGTTCCCCGCAGGAACCCTGACAGGCGCGCCCAAGATCCGAGCCATGGAGATCATCGACGAACTGGAACCGACACGACGTGGGCCGTATTCCGGCTGCGTCGGATATTTTGGGGCGGATGGTGAAATGGACACCTGCATCGGGCTGCGCATGGCTGTTCTCAAAGACGGAAACATGTTTGTGCAGGCCGGATGCGGCGTTGTGGCGGACAGCGATCCGAATGCCGAGTTCCGCGAAACGCAGGCCAAGGCCCGCGCACTCTTCCGGGCGGCGGAAATCGCGGTTGCGACCGCAGCCAAAGCCTGACGGAGGGCCGACACACGATGTGTTGTTTGACGAAAAAGGACGCGAAGGTCATTCTGCTGCCATGATCCTTCTCATCGACAATTACGACAGCTTCACGTTCAACATCGTCCATCACCTGGGAGCGCTTGGTGTAACGTGTGACGTGCGCCGCAACGATGCGCTGAGTGTTGAAGAGGCTCTGGCGCTTGATCCGGCTGCCATCGTAATCTCGCCAGGGCCTGGCGCACCTGCGGAAGCCGGGATCTGCTGTGATCTGATCCGCGCGGCCGCGGGGCGAGTGCCGGTTTTCGGTGTATGCCTCGGCCATCAGGCCATCGGGCAGGTCTTCGGTGCCGAAGTCGTGCGGGCGCCCGTGCCGATGCACGGAAAGATCAGCGCTGTGCACCATGACGGGACGGGGGTTTTTGCCGGACTGCCCGATCCCGTCGATGTGGTACGCTATCACAGTCTGACGCTTCGGCCCGACAGCATCCCCGAGACACTGGTGGTCAATGCACGGACGGAAGATGGGGTCATCATGGGGGTTCGCCATCGCGACTATCCCGTGCATGGCGTCCAGTTCCACCCCGAAAGCATTGCCTCCGTTGCCGGACGCGAACTGCTGGCCAATTTCCTGGCGATTGCCGGGATTCCGGTCGCGACATCACAGGCCGCCTGACAGTGGGGGCTGATTTCACAGAGCTTCTGCACAATGCCGTTTCGGGACAGGCTCTCAGCAGTCAGGAAGCAGAAACCGCTTTCCATGCGATCATGGCGGGAACGGTCGACCCCGTTCATCTTTCCGCCTTCCTCACAGCCCTGAAACTGCGCGGGGAAACCTTCGCCGAACTAACCGGTGCTGTAAAAGCCGTCCGGCATCACATGACGCTCCTCCCGGATGTTCCGGCTGGCGCGATTGATGTGTGCGGAACAGGCGGGGATGGTCTGAAGACGCTGAACGTTTCGACAGCCGTGGCCTTCGTGCTGGCCGGTCTTGGCGTTCCCGTTGCCAAACATGGCAACCGCGCACTCTCATCGACCACAGGCGCAACAGATGTGCTGGAAGTGTTGGGGATTCCGCCTACCGCTGATCTGGCTCTGCAGGGCAGACGCCTGCGCGAAGACAATCTGGTCTTTCTCGCAGCCCCCCAGCACCATCCAGCGATGCGCCATGCGGCCCCTGTGCGCAAAACGCTTGGTTTCCGGACCCTGTTCAATCTGCTCGGGCCGCTGTGCAATCCCGCTCAGGTTCGCCATCAACTGATCGGCGTGTTTGATGGTCGCTGGTGTGAACCTGTGGCGCGAGCACTTGGCGCGCTAGGTAGCCTGTCTGTCTGGGTCGTGCATGGCTCGACCTCCGAAGGGGGCAGCGACGAACTCACCCTTGCTGGCCCCTCTCAGGTATCCGCCTGGGAAAAAGACGCTCTTTTTTCGTTTGAGATCGAACCAGACATGGCCGGCCTGAAAGCCGCTCCCATATCCGACATCCGTGGCGGAGACGCCCG
Source organism: Gluconobacter albidus (assembly GCF_002005485.1). Taxonomy (NCBI): domain Bacteria; kingdom Pseudomonadati; phylum Pseudomonadota; class Alphaproteobacteria; order Acetobacterales; family Acetobacteraceae; genus Gluconobacter; species Gluconobacter albidus. The sequence continues at coordinate 1,423,508 of NZ_CP014689.1, forward strand.
GACCAACGCATCCGCGCTGGTGTCTCTGCTGGAAGGCGCCGGTGACGCTTACCGTGATACGGTTCTTCTCAATGCGGCGGCCGCCCTGCATGTAGCAGGACGCGGCGATATCGTGAAGGGCGGGACGATTGACGTTCCGGCTTTCCGTCGCAATGTAGGTCTGGCGGCAGAGTCCATCGACCGTGGGCTCGCCCGTGCCGCGCTGGAACGTGCGCGTATGTCAGCCCATTCTCCGACCCATTCCATTGCTTCCACAGACGCAGGACGATCATGACATTCATGCACCATCGACCGGCGATGACATATTCGCCCGAGGGAACAGAACAGTTCCCTGACCCGGAAGTTCCGGAAACGACGACTCCTCCCATCAAAAATCCCGAAGCGGAGACCGCCGCAGACCGGAGCGACGTTCTCGCCCGGATCTGTGCCCGTACACGGGTGGACGTCGAGCAGCGCTCGCAGATCATGTCTCTCAAGGACATCACGGCGCGGGCACGGGAAGTCACCACCCCCACGCGGGGTTTCGGACAGGCGCTTCAGCACCTGACGGCGGACCGGCAGGTCGGACTGATTGCCGAAATCAAGAAAGCGTCTCCCTCCGCCGGGATCCTGCGTCCGGACTACGATCCGGTGAAGATCTCGCAGGACTATCAGGCCGCTGGCGCCACCTGCCTGTCCGTTCTGACGGAAGGCTCGTGCTTTCATGGCAGCACGGAAGATATCCGCGCCGTACGCGAAGCCTGCAGCCTGCCGATTTTGCGCAAGGACTTCATTCTTGACCCATGGCAGGTCCATGAAAGCCGTCTGATCGGCGCAGACTGCATTCTGCTGATCATGGCCGTACTGACCGAAACGCAGGCGGCTGAGCTGATTGCGATTGCACGCGGACTGGACATGGACGTCCTGTTGGAAGTCCATGACGAAGCCGAACTGAACCGCGCCCTGGCGCTGGATACGTTCCTGATCGGAATCAACAACCGCAACCTGCGGACCCTGAAGACCGACATCCAGACGACGATTGATCTCGCTCCCCTGGTTCCGCCGGATCGTCTGGTCGTCTCTGAAAGTGGCATCCGGACGCAGGATGACATGATGAAGGTCGGCGCCGTGGGCGCGAGTGCGGTTCTGGTGGGCGAGAGCCTGCTGCGTGAGCCCGATCCAGGTGTGGCGGCGCGCCGCCTGCTCGGTTTCGTTTGATCTCAGGCCGCCTTTCGGGGCGGTCTGAACCGTTTTTTCACGGCATATCCCACGGATCGGTACGCTTCGCGAAAGCGGGACATGGTCTGGCCTTTGGTGGCTTCTGCCGCTAAGAGCATGCGGGATTTTATGCATTTCCATCAGGAGACCGTCATGGACGAGACACCGTCCGCTTCAGGCCGGAGCAACGGTCCGGCCCTTTCGCCGGAGACCATGAAGCGCGCTTACAGGGACATGCTTCTTGTACGGCGTTTCGAGGAAAAAGCCGGACAGCTTTACGGCATGGGGCTGATCGGCGGCTTCTGCCATCTCTATATCGGGCAGGAAGCCGTTGTGGTCGGCATCGGCCTCAACATGAAGCAGGGCGACAAGTCCATCACGTCCTATCGCGACCATGGGCAGATGCTCGTCGCGGGCATGACGCCGCGTGGCGTCATGGCGGAACTGACAGGCCGCTCTGGCGGGTATTCGCGCGGCAAGGGCGGCTCCATGCATATGTTCTCCCGTGAAAAGGAGTTCTACGGTGGTCATGGCATCGTCGGCGCGCAGGTCGCACTGGGCACGGGTCTGGCTTTCGCGAACAAGTATCGCGGTACGGATGAAGTCTCGATCGTATATTTCGGCGAAGGCGCATCGGCACAGGGGCAGGTCTATGAGAGCTTCAATCTCGCGGCCCTGCACAAGCTGCCCTGCATCTATGTGATCGAGAACAACCGCTACGGCATGGGCACGTCCATCGAGCGCGCCTCGGCCTCAAAGGACCTTTCGCGCAACGGCGAGCCCTGGGGCATTGCCAGCCGCAAGGTCGATGGCATGGACATTTTCGCAGTTCATGAAGCCGCGCAGGAAGCCGTGGAGCACTGCCGTTCTGGCAAGGGGCCGTTTCTGCTGGAAATGGAGACCTACCGCTATCGTGGGCATTCCATGTCTGATCCTGCAAAGTATCGCCAGCGCTCGGAAGTCGAGGAAATGCGCCGTACACGCGATCCGATCGAGACGCTGAAGGCCGAAATGCTGCGCAGCGGGATCGAAGAGAGCGTGTTCAGGGACATTGAGACAGACGTGAAAGCCATTGTCGCTGACGCGGCCGAATTTGCACAGACGAGCCCCGAGCCGGAACACTCCGAACTCTGGACTGATATTCTGGTGGAGGCCTGATCCATGGCATCTCTGATTCTGATGCCGGCTCTCTCGCCGACCATGACCGAAGGTACTCTGGCCCGCTGGGTTAAGAAGGCAGGTGAAGCCGTTTCTGCAGGCGACGTGATTGCCGAGATCGAAACCGACAAGGCGACCATGGAAGTGGAAGCCGTGGACGAAGGCGTAATCGGCAAGACGCTGGTGGCCGAAGGTACGCAGAATATCGCAGTTAACACGCCGATCGCCGTGCTTCTGGCCGAAGGCGAGGACGCTGACGCTGCGGACACTGTGACGCGCTCTGCCGATCCGGCTGCCGGAGCCTCTGTGGCCATCGAAACACCGGCTGATCCGGGAATTGTGGAAGCGCCGGAAGCCGTGCAGGCCGAGAACGACCGGGACTGGGGCGAGACCAGTGAAATCACCGTTCGCCAGGCTCTGCGGGATGCGATGGCGGCCGAGCTTCGCCGTGATGAGGACGTGTTCCTGATCGGTGAGGAAGTGGCACAGTATCAGGGCGCCTATAAGGTCAGCCAGGGTCTGCTGGATGAGTTTGGTGAAAAGCGCGTCATTGATACGCCGATCACGGAACATGGCTTCACGGGCATGGCCGTAGGTGCGGCACTGACCGGGCTCAAGCCGATCGTCGAGTTCATGACCATGAACTTCTCGCTGCAGGCCGTTGATCATATTATTAATTCCGCCGCAAAGACACTGTACATGTCCGGCGGCCAGATGGGCTGTCCCATCGTGTTTCGTGGCCCAAACGGAGCTGCGGCCCGCGTGGGCGCACAGCACTCGCAATGTTTCGCAAGCTGGTTTGCGCATATTCCGGGCCTGAAGGTGGTCGCTCCCTGGTCGGCTGCGGATGCAAAGGGTCTGCTGCGGGCTGCCATTCGTGATCCGAACCCGGTCATCGTTCTGGAAAACGAGATCCTCTACGGTCAGAAATTCCCGTGCCCGGTGGATGAAGACTTCATCCTGCCGATCGGTCGTGCGAAGATCGAACGGGAAGGGACGGATGTGACGCTCGTGGCATTCTCCATCATGGTTGGCGTGGCGCTCGAAGCCGCAGCCATTCTGGCGGAAGAAGGCATTTCGGCAGAGGTCATCAATCTGCGCTCGATCCGTCCTCTAGATACCGAAACGATCGTGCGCAGCGTGAAAAAGACGAACCGGATCGTGTCCGTCGAGGAAGGCTGGCCAGTGGCGGGCATCGGGGCGGAAATCTGCACCGTGGCCGTCGAGCAGGCTTTTGACTGGCTTGATGCTCCTCCGGCGCGTGTCTGCGGGCTTGACCTGCCGATGCCTTATGCGGCCAATCTCGAAAAACTGGCACTTCCGAAACCCGACTGGGTGGTGGATGCCGTTCGCAAGCAGCTGCGGGACTGACAACGATGGCTACCGATATCCTGATGCCGGCGCTGTCGCCGACCATGACCGAAGGCAAACTGGCCCGCTGGCTCAAAGCCGAAGGCGATACCGTCGCTGCGGGCGACGTGATTGCCGAAATCGAGACCGACAAGGCAACTATGGAAGTGGAAGCCGTGGACGAGGGCATCCTCGGGCGCATCTTGATCCAGGAAGGCGCCGAGGGGATTCCCGTCAACACGCCGATTGCCATTCTTGTGGAAGACGGCGAGTCCGTGCCTGACACGTCTTCCACGCAAGTGGCAGCGTCTCCGAAAGCTGAGACGGCTTCCGCAGAAACAACGCCTGCTGCTCCGGCATCCAAAGCTCCGGCTGAAGACAAGGGAGAGCGGATTTTCGTCTCTCCGCTGGCAAAGCGTATGGCGCGTGAGCGTGGCATCGCCCTTGACGCCCTGACTGGAAGTGGCCCGAACGGCCGCATTCTCAAGCGCGATGTTGAGAAAGGCCCGTCTGCGCCCAGGACGGCTCCGAAAGCTGCTGCTACACCTGTCATCACGGCGTCGGAAGAGACGGTTCGTCGCGTTCCGAACTCGACGATGCGCAAGGTGATCGCGCGTCGTCTGACGGAATCCAAGACGCAGGTTCCGCATTTCTATGTTTCGGTCGATATCGAACTTGATGCGCTACTGGCCCTGCGTTCGAAGCTGAATGCGACCGCGCAGGAAAACAGCTTCAAGATCTCGGTCAATGACATGATGATCAAGGCTGTAGCGCTGGCCCTCAAAAAGGTTCCAGGCGTGAACGTGCAGTTCACCGATGCCGAGACGCTGCATTTCGAGAATGTGGACATCTCGATGGCCGTATCGATTCTGGATGGGCTGATCACACCGATCATCCGCGACGCCGATCGCAAATCCCTGCGCGACATCAGCGTCGAAGCCAAGGATCTGGCCAAGCGCGCCCGCGCCGGAAAGCTCAAGCCCGAGGAATTTCAGGGCGGGACGTTCTCCATTTCCAATATGGGCATGTTCGGCGTGCGGGAGTTCGCAGCGATCATCAATCCGCCGCAGGCCGGGATTCTGGCGATTGCGTCAGGCGAAAAGCGGGCGGTGGTCCGCGGTTCGGACATCGCAATTGCGACCGTGATGACGGCGACGCTGTCGGTCGATCATCGTGCGGTTGATGGTGCCCTTGGAGCCGAGTGGCTGAATGCACTGCGCGATATCGTGCAGAACCCTTACTTTCTGGTGGTCTGAACCATGTCCGATACATTCGATCTGATTGTTGTTGGTGGCGGTCCCGGCGGATATGTGGCTGCTCTTCGGGCCAGCCAGCTCGGCATGAGCGTGGCCATCGTGGAAAGCACGCATTTTGGTGGCGTGTGTCTGAACTGGGGCTGTATTCCCACCAAGGCGCTTCTGCGCTCTTCGGAAATCCATCATCTTTTGCATGAACTGGGCACGTTCGGCCTGTCCGCGGACAATATTTCTTTCGATCTGTCCAAGATCGTAGGGCGTTCGCGCAGCATTGCCCGCCGGATGGGCGGCGGCATCGCGCATCTGCTGAAAAAGGCCAAGGTCACGACCTTTGACGGCCGCGCAACACTGGCCGGACGTTCGGGAGAGGCCCATCAGGTCGCCATCGCCAAAGATGGCTCCGCGGTAGCGACTATCAAGGCGCCCCATGTCATTTTGGCGACGGGTGCACGGGGACGTCAGCTTCCTGGGCTTGAGACGGATGGCACCCTGATCTGGGGCGCACGCGAGGCCATGACACCGAAAGAACTGCCGAAGCGTCTTCTGGTCATCGGATCAGGTGCGATCGGTATCGAGTTCGCGTCGTTCTATCGGAACATGGGCAGCGAGGTCACGATTGCCGAAGTGGCGGATCGGATCCTGATTGCAGAAGATCCGGAAATCAGCGCCGCCGCCCGCAAGGCTTTCGAAAAGCAGGGGATGGAAATCATCACCAGCGCAAAAGTTGGGCCACTGAACAAGGGTGAGAACGAGGTCTCCACGACGATCGAAAGCCCGACGGGCAAGATTGATCTGACGGTGGACCGCGTCATCTGTGCCGTTGGCATCGTGGGCAATGTCGAGGATCTGGGGCTTGAGGGCACCAAGGTTCAGGTTGACCGGACCCATATCGTCACGGATGGTTTCTGCCGGACTGACGAGCCGGGGATCTATGCGATCGGTGATGTGGCCGGCGCACCGTGGCTGGCCCACAAAGCGAGCCATGAGGCCATCCTGTGCGTCGAAAAGATCGCCGGACGCTCGCCCCAGCCTCTGCACCCGCTGAACATACCGGGCTGCACCTATTCGCGTCCGCAGATCGCGTCTGTCGGGCTTAGCGAAGAAAAGGCCATCACGGCCGGTCACAAGGTCAAAGTCGGCCGTTTCCCGTTCATCGCCAACGGCAAGGCCGTGGCGATGGGTGAAACGGATGGCATGGTCAAGACCGTATTCGATGCCACGAGCGGCGAGCTTCTGGGCGCGCATATGATCGGCGCCGAGGTCACGGAAATGATTCAGGGCTATGTCATTGCCCGAACCGGAGAACTGACGGAAGCAGAGCTGATCGAAACGGTCTTCCCGCATCCGACCATTTCCGAAACCATGCACGAGGCAACACTGGCGGCCTTCGACGGCCCGCTGCATATCTGAGCATCATGTCCCAGCGCATCACCATCGACCATCGTTCGGCGCCCGCTCTCCGTCACCCGGAGAAGGCACACCGGCCTGACAACCCGATCCAGCGCAAGCCGTCCTGGATCCGGGTCAAGGCGCCGAACCATCCCGTGTATCACGAGACGCGTGCGCTGATGCGGGATGCGGGCCTCGTGACCGTCTGCGAGGAAGCGGCATGCCCCAATATCGGGGAGTGCTGGTCGCAGCGTCATGCCACGATGATGATCATGGGCGAGATCTGTACCCGGGCCTGCGCGTTCTGCAACGTCACGACCGGAATGCCGAAGCATCTTGATGCGGATGAACCCCGGCGGGTTGGCGAGGCCGTGGCGAAGCTTGGTCTGAGGCATGTCGTCATCACATCCGTGGATCGCGACGACCTTGAAGATGGGGGTGCGGAGCATTTCGCGCGGGTCATCCGTTCGATCCGTCAGACATCGCCGGACACGACGATCGAGATCCTGACACCTGATTTCCTGCGCAAGGATGGGGCGCTAGAGGTCGTTGTGGCCGCACGGCCCGACGTTTTCAATCACAATATCGAGACCGTACCCCGGCTTTACCCCACCATCCGGCCGGGTGCGCGTTACTATCAGTCTGTCCGGCTTCTGGATGGCGTAAAGAAACTCGATCCTTCCATTTTCACCAAGTCCGGCCTGATGCTTGGGCTTGGCGAGGAACGCATGGAAGTCGCTCAGGTCATGGATGATTTCAGGATCGCGGACGTCGATTTCGTGACACTGGGGCAATATCTCCAACCTTCCGCAAAACATGCGGCCGTTGAAAAGTTTATTACCCCCGACGAGTTTGACGGCTATGCTGCAGCTGCCCGTTCAAAAGGATTTCTTCAGGTCAGTGCCAGTCCGCTGACCCGGTCCTCTTATCATGCGGACAGCGATTTCGCGAAGCTGCAGGCCGCGCGGAAAAGCCGTCTGAAAGAAAGTCTCTGATGCCGACACATGCCGAGCAAAGGTTGATCGCCTACACTCCGGACCAGCTCTTTGATCTTGTGGCGGATGTTGAGAAGTATCCGCAGTTTCTGCCCTGGTGCGTGAAGGCGAGTATCCGTACCCAGACGGAACAGGAGCTTGTGGCGGACCTGACGATCGGATTTGGCCCCTTCCGCGAAACCTTCACGAGCCGTGTGACGCTGGAGAGGCCTTCGCGCATTCGGGTGCGTTATGAGAAGGGGCCTTTCCGTTATCTGAACAATGTGTGGACGTTCAGCCCTGACCCCCGCGGATGCCTTGTCGATTTCTTTGTGGATTTCGAGTTCAAGTCGCGGCTTTTGCAAAATGCAATGGGTGTGGTGTTCAACGAAGGTGTGCGCCTCATGGTGTCTGCCTTCATCAAACGCGCACGCGACATCTACGGCGTACAGGACACAAAACTTGCTCCTCCGGCACCCGGCCTTTCCCAGAGGACATAAAATTTCGTAGTGTTGCCAGAACCAATCGCGACCTGAGTCGTTACAGGTTCAAGCACCGCAATGGTGACAGGATAAGGATTACGTCATGAAAAAGATTTCTTTTGGCGCATTTGCCCTGACGGCTCTCGTGGCTGCTGCTTCCCCAGCCATGGCCGCGCACCATCACCACGGCAAACACCATGACAAGGGTGCTCAGGCTGCGAAAAACAGTGGTTCCGGCACGACGGAAGACCTGAACGCACGCTCGCTGCAGCAGGCTCAGACGCCGGTTTCTCCGACGGCACCGACTGCGGCAGTGCCACCCGCTGCACCCACCGCTATCCCGACGGCTCCCAGCCTTCAGGCAGCGCCTGCAGCTCCGGCTGCCTCGACGATGCCAGCTCCGACACAAGGCAACTGAGACTAAAAAACGGGCAGATGGTCTGTTTCGGGTTTGCAGAAAAGGGCGGCTCCGTTCATTCGGAGCCGCCCTTTTCTGTGTCAGATACTCAGGATCATCTGAAGAGCGTGTTGCACAGCCTGAGAGCGGATACTGGCGCGATCACCGGTGAAGTGACACTGGACGAGTATGGGCGAAGCGGTGCGGCAGGCCAGTCCGAAACAGACTGTGCCCACCGGCTTGGCGTCACTCCCGCCATCAGGACCCGCAATTCCCGTCACGGAAATGGCCACATCGGCGTCCAAAGCGTTCAGAAGTCCACCTTGCGCCATGGCCTGGGCCGTCTGGAGGCTGACGGCGCCATATTGTAAAAGGACCGCTTCCGGAACACTGACGGCGCTCATTTTCAGGACATTGGAATAGGTCACAAAACCACCTTCCAGAACATCTGACGAACCGGGAATATCACTGAGAGCAGCGCTGATCAGGCCGCCTGTACAGCTTTCCACCGTGAGCAGTCTGCGTCCCGAGCTTCGGAAATGCTCCAGAACCTGTCCGGCAAGCACTGCAATGTCGTTATCCCGCATGAAGATTCCTGACACGATAGACCATCATTCCCGCTTCGATATTCTCGATATAAAGGCGCGTTTCGCGATAGGGCAGGCGTTCGATCCAGTCCAGAACACCGTCTTCGGAGAGCGGGTCAGAGGGTGGGTTGGCTTTGAGCCAGAGATCGACCCGATGTGGACCGGCATTATAGGCAGCCAGTGCATAGGGGATCACATTCCCGAAGCGCTCGAGAAGCTGCGAGACATAAGCGTTGCCGATCTTCAGATTTGTCTGCGGATCGGTCAGGGACGCGGGAGAGACATTGATTGGCCCCAGATGCCCCTTGCGCACCACGTCTCTGGCTGCGGCAGGCAGAAGCTGCAGCAGGCCGACTGCCCTGGCACCACTTAAAGCATTCGGGTCGAAGCCACTTTCCTGCCGGATGATGGCGGGAAGAAGGCCGTCAGGGACAGTCGACGCTGCCGGATAAGGATCGGGGAATCCCTGCGGATAGAGCGCAATGCCTTTGCGCGCCAGAGCATAAGAGGCGAAGACTTCCGGTGCGGCCAACCCCAGGCGGGACGCAGCATCGGCAACGGCTTTTTGGCCCTCAGGAGAGGGATTGACGACCCCAAGCATCATGAGGAAATCCCGAGCATGATCGGGATCGCCAGCCTGCACGAGGTCGGTGGCGGCTTCGAGCAGGTCCGGACGACTGAGCGTTCCGGCAGGCGGGGTAGGCAGGGACTGGAGAGCCTGTATCAAAGCGTCGTCAAAAGCCGACGATGACTGGCCTGAGACCAGAATCCCGTTATCCTGTGTCAGGGCAGCGAGAGCGAGCTGACCCGGAAATGTCGTCGGAAAGGCTGCGGCCTTCTGAAATGCGGCTTCGGCATCATGCTGCCTGTCAGCGGACTGAAGTGCGCGACCTGTCCAATAATACCCCCGGGCCTGCATCTGGAGCGAAGTAGCACCCTGAAGAAGGGTGAAGAACTGTTCGGCACGGGCAGGAGCCTGAAGCTCTCTAAGCGCAATAAAACCACTGAGAAGGGCTGCTTCCTGGCGGTCTGTGGTGTCAGGGGGCAGGGTGGTGTCGTCCGCGAGGTCTGCCGCCTCTTTCGGCCGTCCGTCCAGAAGCAGGGCACGGGCGAGACTGATCCGTTCAGAGGACCAGTCATGGGACGGGTTCGCCCGCTGAAGAGCCGCGCCCTGCGTGTTCCACAAAGACACGGCTTCATCCAGCCTGTCGCCGCGACGCAGGGCGCGGAGGCGGTAGCGGGTCAGGGTCGGATCAGATTGCAGGTCCAATGGCAGGGAGGCGAACAGGGAATCGGCCTCAGGAGAGGCAAGGCGTTCGGCCAGTCTGGCACGGGCCAGAGGCTGCTGATCGACGGCAAGGCGTTCGATCTGCCTGGAGGCTGCGGAAAACTGGCCCCGCAGTTCGAGCGCTTCATAGCGGCTCCATTGATCGGCGGGCGTGAAGGTCTGACCAAACCGTGCGAGCACGGCCTGTTCTTCGGCGGCCGTCATGGCCCCTCCGGACAGCCAGAGACGGCGTGCGGTGGAGGTGGGGTCTGGGAGATGATCCGCACAGGCCATGAAGGCAGCTGGCAGCGTGAGGGGGTAAAGCGGGCAGAGCGTGTTCAGGGCCTGCAGGTCGGATGTCTGGGTCAGGGCATTCTGGAAGCGCCACAGGATTCGGGCTCTCTGGGGCCACTGGGGCTTCTGCGTCAGGAAGTTGGCGTAACGCTGCGCAGAAAAACTGCTCCCTTCTGGCCCAACAAGGACCAGCCATTCCGCCAGTCGTTCCTGAACGGGCGATGGGGAGACCTCTATCGGAGAGGCAGCAAGAGCTGACGACGCGACAAAAAGCGTCATCAGTCCGGCAAAAAATGTTTTTTCAGCTCGGAAGAACATGAGTCCAGACCTCCCCGCCGCCGCGGATGATGAGTTCGATTGCAACCCCCAGAACCACCAGAAGACCAACCCATGCAATCCAGCGATATCTCGCCAGCAGGTGGGCGACGACCGATGCGGCAAGCCCCATCAGCAGCACCGAAAGCACGAGCCCCGCAACAAGAATCCACGGATGCCCGACAGCCGCGCCAGCGACAGCGAGTACGTTGTCGAGACTCATGGATAGATCGGCCACCACGATTTTGAGAACGGCAGGCCCCAGACGAGGCGGGGCGGCTTCGACATCCTCGTGATGTTCGCCAACCCGAAGTTCGCGATACATCTTCCAGCAGACCCACAGAAGAAGAAAGCCACCCGCCAGTGTCAGACCGACCACGGCAAGAAGAGTGGTGGCCAGCAGGGCCAGTCCCACACGCAGGATCGCGGCAAACCCTGTTCCGAAGAGAATGGCAAGACGACGCTGCCGCCCTTCGAGATTGCGAACGGCCATTCCGATGACGACAGCATTGTCACCGGCAAGGGTGATGTCGATCAGGGTGATCTGGCCGAGAGCGATAAGGGCGTGGAGCAGAGAGTCAGGGGCCAAGGTGTCATTCTTCCGAAAAGGGGTCCGTGCAATATCTTCGTATTTGGTCTAAGGAGCCTCCGTAAAGCCCCACCTCGCATCCGGAGTTCCCATGGTACCCCGTTACAGCCGTCCGCAGATGACTGCCATCTGGTCTCCCGCCAACCGTTTTCGCATCTGGTTCGAGATCGAAGCCCTTGCCTGCGAAGCCATGGCACAACGGGGTGACATTCCTGCCGAATCAGCAAAAACCATCCGCGAGAAGGGTGACGTTGCCATGGCTGCGTTCTCCGACGCGGACCTGGCCCGCATTGACGAGATCGAGGCCGAAACGCGCCATGACGTCATTGCGTTCCTGACCTGGCTTGCGGAAAAGGTCGGTCCGGACAGCCGCTTTGTCCATCTGGGCATGACGTCTTCAGATGTGCTGGATACCTGCCTGTCCGTCCAGATGACGCAGGCCGCAGATCTTCTGCTGGAAGATCTGGACCGCGTTCTTGCCGCCCTGAAGGCCCGCGCCTACGAGCACCGCAACACGGTCACGATCGGCCGCAGCCACGCGATCCATGCCGAGCCGACCAGCTTTGGCCTGAAGATTGCAGGACACTACGCCGAATTCGCCCGCAACCGCGAGCGTCTGGTGCAGGCCCGCAAGGAAATTGCGGTCTGCGCGATTTCCGGCGCTGTCGGCACCTATGCCCATATTGACCCGGAAATCGAAGAATACGTCGCTGACAAGCTGGGTCTGGCTGTCGAGAGCGTGTCCACGCAGGTCATTCCTCGTGACCGCCATGCCGCGTTCTTCTGCACCCTCGGCGTGATTGCCAGCGGCATTGAGCGTCTGGCCGTTGAGGTCCGTCATCTGCAGCGTTCGGAAGTCCGGGAAGCTGAAGAGTTCTTCCACAAGGGACAGAAGGGCAGCTCGGCAATGCCGCACAAGCGCAATCCTGTCCTGTCGGAGAACCTGACCGGTCTGGCGCGCCTGATCCGCTCGCATGTCGTGCCGGCTCTGGAAAACGTCGCATTGTGGCACGAGCGGGACATCAGTCACTCCGCCGTCGAGCGCAACATCTGCCCCGATGCGACGATCGGTCTGGATTTTGCTCTGATGCGTCTGGCCGGGATGATGGAAAAGCTGGTCGTCTATCCCGAGCAGATGATCGCGAACATGGAAAGCCTCGGCGGCGTCGTCCATTCTGGCGAAGTGCTGCTCACGCTGGCGCGCGCCGGAATTTCCCGCGAGGACGCCTATCGTATCGTGCAGCGTAACGCCATGGAAACATGGACGAAGCTGAACAAGCCGGGCTTCAAGACCTTCCGTGACAACCTTGAAGCCGATCCGGAAGTCGCCGGTCGGGTCAGCAAGGAGATTCTCGACCAGGCGTTCGACCCGGCACAGCATCTGCGCGCCGTGGATCGCATCTTCGCCCGTATCTTTGACTGAGAGGCGTGCGGGACATAGATTTCCTGCGATTTCCTGCGTTCCGCACACTCGCAGTTCCGGTTCCGCAATGCTATGGAACCACAATTCGTCGCTGCTCCAGCCGTCCGCATCTTCTGTCAGGACGGCGCAACGCTAAGGATTGCTCATGGCTCGCCGCCGCCAGCTCTATGAGGGCAAAGCCAAGGTTCTTTTTGAAGGCCCAGAACCCGGCACACTCGTTCAGTACTTCAAGGATGACGCCACCGCCGGAAACGGCGCGAAGAGCGGCATCATCACTGGTAAGGGTGTTCTGAACAACCGTATCAGCGAATACCTGATGCTCAAGCTTCATGACATCAACATCCCGACCCACTTCATCCGCCGGCTGAACATGCGCGAGCAGCTCATCCGCGAAGTGGAGATCATTCCGCTTGAAGTGGTGGTGCGCAATGTAGCGGCGGGCTCGCTGGCCAAGCGGCTTGGCATTCCCGAGGGAACACGCCTGCCGCGCACGATCATCGAATACTACTACAAGAACGACGCGCTCAACGACCCGATGGTATCGGAAGAGCATATCGCAGCGTTCAACTGGGCCGCACCGCAGGACATGGACGACATGAACCAGCTGGCGCTCAGAACAAATGATTTCCTGATGGGTATGTTCACCGCCGTGGGCATCACGCTTGTCGATTTCAAACTGGAATTCGGACGGATCTGGGAAGGCGAGGAGATGCGTATTCTTCTGGCTGACGAGATTTCCCCTGACAACTGCCGTCTATGGGATTCCAAGACGAACGAGAAAATGGATAAGGACCGTTTCCGCCGTGACATGGGTCGCGTCGAGGAAGCGTATCAGGAAGTGGCAAAGCGTCTCGGGATCCTGCCCGAGGCCGGGAATGGTGACCTCAAGGGTCCGGAGGCAGTTCAGTGAAAATCCGCGTTTTTGTTTCCCTGAAAGACGGCGTTCTCGATCCGCAGGGCAAGGCCGTGGGCCATGCTCTGGAAACCCTTGGCTTCAAGGGCCTGGGCGAAGTCCGCATCAACCGCGTCGTTGAACTCGATGTTCCGGCCGACAACGCTGCCGATGCGCTGGGGCAGGGTGAAGCCATGGCGCGCGCTTTGCTGGCAAATGAAGTCATCGAGGATTTCAGCGTCGAGGTGGCAGGATGACCCGTCTTCCCAAGATGCTCCTGCTGGCCGGTCTTGTGGCCGCACCGGCTCTCGTGGCAGCCCCGGCCCACGCGCAGCGCGTGTCCAAGGTTTCGGGCAAGGCTTTGGGCCAGATGTGCTCCAGCAAGTCCTCCATTGGCATGTGCGACGCCTATCTGTCTGGCCTGATGGATGGTGAAGCCTGGGCCAAGAAATACGACAGCTTTGCACATGACGAGTCTGCTCCGGTCGCGTTCTGCGTTCCAGCCCAGCAGACCGCACCGCAGGTCCGCGGTCTGGTCGTCGCCTGGCTGCGTGCCCATAACGATGCGCTGACGGAGCCTGCGGGCAAGGCCGTCTATCGCGCGCTGCATGACACCTATCCCTGCCATGCGGCATCCGCTCCGGCGGAGGGCCAGAAATGAAGGCAGGTATCGTCGTATTTCCCGGCACGAACCGGGAGCGCGACATGGTCCATGCCCTGAAGCTGGTCACGGGGCAGGCGCCGCGTCTGATCTGGCACGGGGAAACGTCGCTGGGTGATCTGGACCTCGTCGTGCTGCCGGGCGGCTTCAGCTTCGGGGACTATCTGCGCAGTGGCGCCATGGCCGCGCACTCGCCGATCATGCGGGACGTCAAGGCGTTCGCAGGCAAGGGCGGACACGTTCTGGGCGTCTGCAACGGCTTCCAGATCCTCACGGAATCCCATCTTCTGCCAGGTGCGCTTCTGCGCAATGCTGGGCTGCGCTTCCTGTCGCAGGACTGCCATCTGAAGGTTGAGAACGCGTCGTCGCCTTATACGCAGGGCTGGACGCGCGGCGATGTGTTCCGCGCACCGCTGGCACATGGTGACGGGAACTACACGGCCTCGCCCGAGACGCTGAAGCGCCTTGAAGGTGAAGGACGCGTGGCTTTCCGCTACTGCGGTGCGGATGGTATGGTTTCGGAAGATGACCGCGCCACCAACCCAAACGGGAGCACGCGCTCCATCGCCGGGATCCTGAGCGAGAACGGCCGCGTCTGTGGCCTGATGCCGCACCCGGAGAACCTGACTGACCCCGAAATCGGCGCAACCGACGGCGTGCCGCTTTTCAAAGGCCTTGTGGAGGCTCTTGTCGGATGAGTGTGACGATTGATGCCCAGCTTGCCCAGTCTTTCGGACTGACCGGCGAGGAATACGACAAGCTTGTCACGATCATGGGACGGACACCGAGCTTTACGGAGCTTGGAATTTTCTCTGTCATGTGGTCCGAGCACTGCTCCTACAAATCGTCCCGCATCCATCTCAAGACGCTGCCGACCAAGGCGCCGTGGGTCATCCACGGACCGGGCGAAAACGCAGGCGTCGTGGATATCGGCGAGGGTCTTGCCGCTGTCTTCAAGATGGAAAGCCACAATCACCCGTCCTTCATCGAGCCTTACCAGGGCGCGGCGACGGGCGTCGGCGGCATCCTGCGTGACGTGTTCACGATGGGCGCACGTCCGGTTGCGAACCTCAACGCCCTGCGTTTCGGCGATCCGAAACATGCAGGAACGCGTCGTATCGTCGATGGCGTCGTCCGTGGCGTTGGCGGTTACGGCAACTGCGTCGGTGTTCCAACCGTGGGTGGCGAAGTCAACTTCCACAAAGCGTATGACGGCAATCCGCTCGTCAATGCGATGACGGTCGGTGTGGCCAAGCAGGACAAGATCTTCCTGTCAGCTGCGGCTGGCGTGGGCAATCCGGTCGTGTATGTCGGCTCCAAGACGGGGCGTGACGGCATTCATGGCGCGACCATGTCTTCGGCGGAATTCGACGAGGAAGCCGCATCCAAGCGTCCGACCGTTCAGGTTGGCGATCCGTTCATTGAAAAGCTGCTGATCGAAGCCTGCCTTGAGCTTATGGCAACGGATGCGATCGTGGCCATTCAGGACATGGGTGCAGCCGGTCTGACGTCATCTGCCGTTGAAATGGCAGGCAAGGGCGGCGTGGGCATCGAGCTCAACCTTGATGCCGTTCCGCAGCGCGAGCCGAACATGTCGGCTTACGAGATGATGCTGTCCGAGAGCCAGGAGCGCATGCTCATGGTCCTCAAGCCCGAACGGACCGAAGTTGCCCGCGCGATCTTTGCGAAGTGGGAACTGGATTTCGCGATCATCGGTGTGCTGACCGATACGGGCCGCATCACGATCCGCCATAATGGCGAGGTCGAGGCTGACATTCCGCTGGCGCCGCTGGCGGATGAAGCTCCGGTCTATAACCGCCCGACTGTGCCGCTCACGGCACCCGCTCGGATCGAGACGCCTGCCGACCCGGAAGGGATCGAGAAGGCGCTACTGACACTGATCGGCTGTCCGGATCTGGCGTCCCGCGCCTGGGTCTGGAACCAGTATGACGGCTCGGTTGGCGGCAACACGGCGCGTCGTCCAGGTGCAGCGGACGCGGCTGTCGTGCGCGTTGAAGGCACACGTCTGGGTCTTGCCCTGACGACGGACTGCACACCACGCTACTGTCAGGCTGACCCGAAGACGGGCGGGGCGCAGGCTGTGGCCGAAGCATGGCGAAACCTGACAGCAACCGGTGCAACGCCGCTGGCCGTGACGGACAACCTGAACTTCGGCAATCCGGAACGTCCCGAAATCATGGCGCAGTTCGCCGATGCCATCAAAGGCATGGGGGATGCCTGCCGTGCGCTCGACTTCCCGGTCGTGAGCGGCAACGTCTCGCTGTATAACGAGACGCGCTCCCCGTCCGGTGAGGCACAGGCCATTCTGCCGACGCCTGCGATCGGTGCGCTTGGCGTGCTGGCGGATGCCTCCAAGTCCATCGGGCTTTCGATGCCAGATGCCCATGATCTGGTGCTGGTCGGCTCCATTCGCGGCGAACTCGGGCAGTCCCTGTGGCTGCGCGAAATCTGTCAGCGTGAAGATGGCGCACCGCCCGTTGTCGATCTTGCGGTCGAACGTCGCAATGGTGACTTCGTGCGCAGCCAGATTGGCGCAGGTACGGTTGCAGCCTGTCACGACATCGCCGATGGCGGACTGCTGGTGACGGTGGCGGAAATGGTCATGGCAAGCGGCGTGGGCTGCACGCTTGAAGCCGCTCCGACGGACGTTGCAGCACATGCGTTCTGGTTCGGTGAAGACCAGGGCTGCTACGTCATTGCAACTTCCGACGGCGCAGCCCTTGTAGCCGCTGCCGAGAAGGCCAACGTTCCAGCAATCCGTCTGGGACGTTCGGGCGGCAGTGATCTGGTTCTTCCGGGAACAGTCAGCGTCAGTGCGGAACGTCTCAATGAGATCAATGCCGCGTTCTTCCCGCGGTTCATGGGTGAGGGAGCCTGATTTTTATGCCAATGGCAGCCTCTGAAATCGAACGCACGATTCTTGCCGCCATTCCTGATGCCCGGATCGAGATCGAAGATCTCGCCGGGGACGGGGATCACTACGCCTGCCAGGTCACAAGTGAGGCCTTCCACGGGCTTTCGCGTGTACGCCAGCACAAACTGGTTTATGATGCATTCGGAACCCGCATGGGCACTGAACTGCATGCGATGGCCCTCAAGACGCTCACCCCTTAAGAGCCGGGGCTGACGTCTCTTTTTCCAGACGAGCACTGACAGCAGGACCGGGCCTTTCGTCCGTCCTGCCGAACCAAGGAAAATCCAATGTCCGAAACCGTGTTCCAGCATATCCAGAACCTGATCGACGCCAATCCGGTCATGCTGTTCATGAAGGGTGACAAGCTCTTCCCGCAGTGCGGCTTCTCCGCACGCGTGGTCCAGATCCTCAACCATCTTGGCGTCCCGTTCGCGACCTGCAACATTCTTGAAAGCGCTGAACTGCGTCAGGGCATCAAGGACTTCTCGCAGTGGCCGACCGTGCCGCAGCTTTACGTCAAGGGTGAATTCGTCGGCGGCTGCGATATCGTGACCGACATGTATCAGAGTGGCGAGCTTGAGACTCTGCTGACTGAAAAAGGCATCACGACCGCTAACGCCTGAGTTGCTACGCCCTAATTCGGGGCCAATCATGGCGAAAAGTGCTGAATTCAGCACTTTTTAAGCATTGCTCCTGCCACAATTCAGCCATGAAGCGGCGAAAAGTGGCAGGACCTTGATTTTTTCGGAAACTTTCCCATCAGGGGTTGTCGAACCCCGAGTTCAGCGCATAGGCTGGTTTCATCAAACGGGATGGGACGAACGTCAATGGCGCGGAACTGGGTCAGCAGAGTTGCTCTGGGTATCATGGGTGTCGGTATCTGCATGGGAGCAGGCAAGGCCTATGCCCGTCCGGCCATCACCGATTACGAAGCCAGCAAGCTGACCTTTGATGCGCTGACCGCCACGCCAGTCTATCACCGTGCCGTTTTCCACCATGCGCTTGCCCGCCGCACGCCGTCGCACAATACGGCCGTGGCCTGGAGCAGCTCACACGCGATGGTCCGTAATGTAGCTTACCGTCCGCACGCAATCGCTCATGCACATGTAACGGTTGCCTCCGCACACCATCACGCTCGCATCCGTCGTACCTGATCTTTCAGAACTGGCGCAGCGCATCCTGAATGCGTCGCGCCTGACCTGAAAGGTCCACGACGATCAGATCAAACCGGGTGTTGGGCCTGTTCCATTCCGGTTTTGTCAGCAGAATATATTCAAAGGCTTCCATCAGCCTTTGAGACTGCCTAACTGTCAGGCATGACGCACTTTTCCGCAGGCTGCGTCTTTGCTTGACCTCAACGGCAATCAGCCATTCCGAATCTGTCGCCAGAAGATCGAGTTCGCCGTAAGGCGTTCGTAATCTGCGTGCGAGAATTGTCAGCCCGCGCTCCTCAAGGAGGCGGGCTGCAATATTTTCAGCGTCCAGCCCCGTATAATAGGACTGAACGCCGCGTGCTTGGGGGCTTTTCAGCGCTCGTCCCGCAGAAGACGGGCAGCATCCAGTGCGAAATAGGTGAGAATGCCGTTACAGCCGGCACGCTTGAAAGCGATCAGGCTTTCCATGATTGTGCGATCCCGGTCGAGCCAGCCGTTCTGGATTGCACCCATCAGCATCGCG
This sequence comes from Gluconobacter albidus, assembly GCF_002005485.1. NCBI lineage: Bacteria > Pseudomonadati > Pseudomonadota > Alphaproteobacteria > Acetobacterales > Acetobacteraceae > Gluconobacter > Gluconobacter albidus. The sequence goes on from NZ_CP014689.1 coordinate 1,442,351, forward strand.
TACTCGCCCGATACCTGATAGGCGAAGGTCGGGACCTCGAAACGTTCACGGACACGACGGATGATGTCGAGATACGGCATGCCCGGCTTGACCATGATCATGTCCGCCCCTTCGCGCAGATCCTGCTCGACTTCGCGCATGGCTTCGTCGGAATTGGCAGGGTCCATCTGGTAGGTCTTCTTATCCCCGTGCAGCAGACTGCCGGAACCCAGCGCGTCACGGAACGGACCGTAGAACGCGGAAGCATACTTGGCCGTGTAGGCCATGATACGGGTGGTGTCGTAGCCATTGCCGTCGAGCGTTTCGCGGATAGCTTTCACGCGGCCATCCATCATGTCTGACGGAGCAATAATGTCGTTGCCAGCGCGGGCCTGATTGAGCGCCTGCTGGCGCAGGATCTCGACAGAGGCGTCATTGAGGATGCGGCCATTCTCTATCACACCGTCATGCCCGTGATCGGTGTACGGATCGAGCGCCACGTCGCCGATGATACCCAGATCGGGGAAAGCATCCTTGATGGTGCGCGACGCACGACACATCAGGTTGTCCGGGTTCAGGGCCTCCGTGCCGGTGGCATCGCGGACGCTCATGGGCGTGACGGGGAAGATGGCGACGGCCGGGATGCCGAGGTCCACAGCCTGCCGGACGTGTTCCACGACATTGTCCACGCTGACGCGCTCGGCGCCTGGCATGGAGTCGACCTTCTGGCGCTGGTTTTCACCTTCGCAGACGAAAATCGGCCAGATCAGGTTGTCGACATGCAGGCGATGTTCCTGCACCAGACGGCGGGTGAAAGCATCGTGGCGATTACGCCGCGGACGGGAGAGGGGGTATGCTGCATTGCTCATGCCCCCGATCATGCGCCTAACTTTGGTCTCTGCAAAGTCGACTGTTGCGGATGCCGTAAGCAAAATAGACGGCAAGTCCAATGACCAGCCAGACGACAAGCCTTATCCATGTCAGGCGATCAAGCGACACCATTACCGCGCCGCAGGACAGTATTCCGAGGACGGGAATGACGCTTCCGCCTGGCACACGGAACTGGCGCGGAGCCTCCGGCTGGGTTCGGCGCAGGACGGGAACGCTCGCACAAACGATGATGAAGGCAAGCAGCGTTCCGATCGAGGTCATGTTCCCGAGCACGCCGATCGGCACGAGAGCCGCGAGAAGGCTGGTCAGAACCGCGAACAGCAGATGGGACGTCCAGGGCGTGCGAGTGCGGGTGTTCAGCCGGGCGAACAGCGCAGGGAGCAGTCCGTCGTGGGACATGACGAGAAAGATCCGCGCCTGCCCCAGAAGCATCCCGAACAGCACCGAAACATAACCCGACGTAATGCCGAGTTTCACGAGGCTTGCGACCCAGGGAAGGTGAGCAGTGTCGATGGCGGTTGCCACTGGGCTCGGATCGTTGGCCATGAGGCGATAATTGACCACCCCGGTCAGAACCAGCGAGAAAATGACGTAGACCACGGAGCAGATCAGCAGACTTCCGATGATTCCGATCGGAATATTACGTGCCGGGTTGCGGCTGTCCTGCGCGGCGGTCGAGACGATATCGAAGCCGAGATAGGCGAAGAAGGCCATCCCGGCCGCGCGCATGACACCGGAAAACCCGAAAGAGCCGAACGTGCCGGTATTTTCAGGGATGAACGGATGATAATTCGCCATATGAACATGTGGCGCGCACACCACGATCACGATGGCGACGACCGCCAGCTTGATGATGACGACGGCCGTATTCACCTTTGCGGATTCGCTGACACCCCGCATCAGCAGCGCCGTGACGATCCACAGGGCGCAGGCTGCTGGCAGATTGAACCATGCGGTCGTGATGGTGCCGTCCGACAGCGTGACGGGCATCAGGGGCGGGGCCAGAAGCCTCGGGTCGATGGGTAACCCCCATCCGCCCAGAAGCGACGCCAGATAACCGGACCAGCTTGAGGCGACGGTCGCCGCCCCCACCGTATATTCGAGCACGAGATCCCAGCCGATCATCCACGCGATCAGCTCCCCCATGGAGGCATAGGCGTAGGAATAGGCCGAACCGCCGGAGGGAATCATCCCGGCCAGCTCGCCATAACACAGACCCGCAAAACCGCAGGCCACGGCCGCGATGACGAAAGAGAGCGTCACGGCCGGACCGGCATTCTGGCCGGCAGCGACGCCCGTGAGAGAGAAAAGACCAGCACCGATCGTCACGCCGATACCGAGGGCGACGAGCTGCCAAGGACCGAGAACACGCCTGAGGCCAGTCTGGCTGTCGGCTGCGGATGATACGGGTTTGGTCCGCCAGAGCGGAGTGGTCATGAAGGTTCCTCGTTTGTTAGGCGGATTGTTTTTGCCGAGGCAGGCAATCTGGGCTAGTCACATGCCGAACTCACCCTGGAGAATGGACCACGATGTCGGAACACGCCAGCCAGTCCACGCTGAATCGTTTCTTTCATGCCCCCCTCAAGGAGGTTGATGCCGAAGTTGCCACCATCCTGAACGAGGAGCTGACGCGCCAGCAGGACGGCATCGAGCTCATCGCTTCGGAAAACATGGCCTCCTTCGCCGTCATGGAAGCACAGGGTTCGGTGCTGACGAACAAGTATGCGGAAGGCCTTCCGGGCAAGCGCTATTATGGCGGCTGCGTGGATGTGGACCGCGTTGAAAACCTCGCCATCGAGCGTCTGAAGAAGATGTTCGGCGCAGAGTTCGCAAACGTGCAGCCGCATTCCGGTGCCAATGCCAATCAGGCCGCCTTCATGGCGCTGGCCAAGCCGGGAGATACGATTCTCGGCCTGAGCCTCGCGGCTGGTGGACATCTGACGCATGGCGCGGCTCCGAACTATTCGGGCAAGTGGTTCAACTCCGTACAGTATGGTGTGCGCGCCGAAGACGGCCTGATCGATTACGACCAGATGGAAGCGCTGGCCCGCGAGCACAAGCCGAAAATCATCGTGGCTGGCAGCTCCGCCTATCCGCGCGTTATCGACTTCGCCCGTTTCCGCAAGATCGCCGATGAGGTCGGCGCCTATTTGATGGTGGACATGGCGCATTTTGCCGGTCTGGTTGCCGCTGGCCTGTATCCGAACCCGGTTCCGGTTGCGGACATCACGACATCCACGACGCACAAGACGCTGCGCGGCCCGCGCGGCGGCATCATCCTGACGAACGACCCCGATCTGGCGAAGAAAGTGAACTCCGCCGTGTTCCCGGGCCTGCAGGGCGGTCCGCTCATGCATGTGATCGCGGGCAAGGCCGTCGCGTTCGGTGAAGCGCTTTCGGATGAGTTCAAGGCCTATCAGAAGCGCGTTCTTGCCAATGCGCGTGCGCTGGCGGACGAGCTTCAGAACCGTGGCTTCGATATTGTTACGGGTGGCACGGACAGCCATCTGATCCTCGTCGATCTGCGCCCGAAGAAGGTGACGGGCAAGCTGGCCGAAGCCATTCTAGAACGTGCCGGCATTACGGCGAACAAAAACGCCATCCCGTTCGATCCGGAAAAGCCGTTCGTGACCTCCGGCATCCGTCTGGGCAGCCCGGCAGCGACGGCACGTGGCTTCGGAGAAGCCGAGTTCCGCGAAATCGGCCGCATGATCGACGAAGTGCTGACGGCGGCTCTTGAGGAAGAAAATTCCGAAGCCGTCACGGCGCGCGTGCATGAGGAAGTGAAGGCCCTGTGCCGTCGCTTCCCGATCTACGACCGCGCTTCGGCCTGAGATCTGAACGGCGCTGCGGTCCGTCTGGCCAGACGGACCGCAAGCTGTCCCCGTCGGGGACGAAGATTGGGCATGATCAGCAGGCACTCGTCATAAGGTGTGTAGATCAGGTCATGTCCATCATGGGCGAGGGGCGTTCCCGCTTTGGGGATTGTGACCCCGCCCTCCCATGGCCTGACGAAACTGAAATCTGCGTGCCGGGCAATGATGTTGTCGGTCACGACGGCCATTTCGGGCTCGCAGGCTCCCTGCGTCGCATGTCCTCGCAGATGAATGGCCTCGGCCTGCGCCAGAAGACGCTCGATGGCGCTTTCCATGACCGTGACGGTTCCAGGCTCCCAGTGAGATCCCGCTTCCAGAAGACAGCTTCGTCCGGTCCCGCCTGGCGACATGAAATGGGCATGTTCGATCAGGCGTGAACCGCCCTGATGCCCCAGATCCGTCAGAACCGTCTGAGGCAGATTTCTGCCCGAAGCCAGAGCGCAGGCCAGTTCTGCCGAACGCTGGCGGGGAGAGGCGATGAACAGGGGCTCGGACGGCCAGAGCGTGGAATGCAGATCGAGCAACAGATCAGCACGGGCGATATAGGGCTGAAGCTGACGGGCCCGTTCAAGCTCGCTGGAATGGTCGCGGCCATTCAGCCGTGTGCTGTGCCACAGACGGTTCAGGTCCTCATCGACATGGCGAGCCAGAACCGGATTTGTGATGTCGAACCGGTCAAAAGCTTCCAGATTGGCCAGAATGAACGTCAGACGCCCCGATGTCAGGGACAGTCCTCGGCGCCGAAAATTTTCAAGCGCCCATCCACCGGCATATTCATTGCCGTGCACCATGGCGGTGATGACAATTTCAGGACCTGAACGCCCCGAGTCGAAAATCCACACTCCCGGTATGCCTGCAGGCGGCATTCGCCACATGGAAAGATCAGGCGGGGGAAGAGACACGGCAAAAACAGGTGACGGCTGCCCGAAACCGGGCAGCGTTTCCGACAGCCGGGGCTGACGTATCCGGATGGGATGGTGACGCTGTCCCGCCTTGCAGCTCATGCCAGCCCACTCCAAGACAGACTGACACGACGAAGAGCGCTCTCCGTCCGGTATCCCGGCGAAGCCATACCTGCACCACAGAGCGTAGGACATGGATCGGTCATGGATTGTAGTGTAAGCACGTTAGGCACAGGTCGCCAGAGAGAGAGCATCGCCTTTCTTTCCTTCCGCAAAGGAAAGACGTCACATTTTTCCGGGGCCCGTCCGGCGTTACTGTTTTGTGTTTTCCGCCCGGTTTTTCAGAGATTTCGGCTCCTTGCCCACGTTCACGACCGAGGACAGACGACCCATGAACGGACGATGAAACAGTCTCTCTCTATTTTTCACAAAGTATGGCAACGCTTTCCTGCGGAAGCCCGGCGGCGCTTTTTTGTCTGGGCGACTGCTCTGGCCGTACCTGCGGTCAGGCGGGGCAAGCCGGTTGCGGCACAGGGGATCATCGTTGCGGGCGAATTCAGCCGTAGTTCCGGACTGGGCGAAGGGGCAAGACTGATGGTCCGGGCGCTGCGGGAGATGGGGATTGCCTGCGCGACATGGGATATCGACCGTTGTGTTCTTGAAGGGGACATGACCGGACCGGGAGCGCCGCTGGTGATGCATGTGAATGCCCCCATGCTGCCTTATGCGCAGTTTTTCATGCCACGCGCGCTACGGACGGGACGCCGGATCATCGGATACTGGGCGTGGGAGCTGCCGGTCGTCCCGGAAACATGGCTCCTGGCCCGGCGACATGTGCATGAAATCTGGGCGCCCTCGCAGTTCACCGCTGATGCCCTGCACGCGCTGGGGCGGCCGGTTCGGGTCGTGGAACACCCGGTTGGTCTTGCCGAGGAAAAATCTTCCGGCCGCAACCGGACGTCTTTCGGACTGCCGGAAGACTGCGTGATTGTTCTTGTTTCGTTCAGCCTTTCATCCAGTATGGTCCGCAAAAGCCCGATTGAGACAATCCATGCCTTCAGGAAAGCCTTTGGTGACCGCACGGACCGGCTGTTGCTTATGAAAATCGGTCATACCGCGCATTATCCCGAAGATCTGGCGACGATCCGGGCAGCAATCGGCGGGGCTTCTAATATCTGTATCGAAACGGGCCAGTTCGATGGCGCCGACAGGCTCGCTTTGACGGAGTGTGCGGATATCGTGCTGTCCCTGCATCGCAGCGAGGGCTTCGGGCTTGTGGTGGCTGAGGCCATGGCGCTCGGGCGCTGCGTGATTGCAACGGACTGGTCCGCAACAACCGAGTTTCTGGATGAAACCTGTGGTCTGCCGGTTGCATACACTCTCATTCCCGCCCGTGATCCGCGTGGGATCTGGGAGATGCCGGACACACAATGGGCAGAGCCCGACATGGATTCCGCCGTCCATGCTCTTCGGACGGCAGCCGATGATCCGGATCTGCGCGCCCGTCTGGGGGTGCAGGCCAGGCGCAGGGTCGCGACCCGCCTGAACGGTGCGACATTGCGAGATGCGGCGCAGGCCGTTGGAGTGCGGCCGTGAGAAAACGTTCCAAACGTATTCTGGCCGAACGTATTCTGGTCTGGCAGTGGGGGCGGCGGGGTGCCGGGCCACGCATTGCAGTTGATCTGGCGAATGGTCTCAAGAGAGTGCCGGGGACGGATGTTCTGTTATGCCTGTCAGAACGGGCAGAAATCCTGCGCAGCCGGAATGCCCCCGAAGCCGTGGTCAAGGTTGCGACGTATAGTTCGCTCCGTGGACTGCTGAAAAGGCTTCTGACCGCCCCCTGGCTTCGCAGGCAGCTTGCGCGGATCGTGCGGGATTTCCGCCCGGATGTTGCCATCTGTGCCATGCCCGGACCGCTGGATATGCTGATGACGCAGGTGCTTCACAGAGCCGGTGCCTGGATCGTCGTCATTGTTCATGATGCCCAGCCTCATCCGGGAGACGGCTACCCCTTGCAGGGGCTGTTGCAGCGCCGCTTGATCCGCCATGCCGATCAGATCGTTACCTTCAGCCGCCATGTTGCCGATGGACTGACCTCTGGGCCTCATGCCGTTCAGTGTCCCGTGACGTCCCTTGCGCATCCACCTTTCATCGGCGGGACGGGGGTAGTCCCGTTTGCGCATGGAGGTGCGCCTCGCATTCTCATGTTCGGGCGTCTTCTTCCATACAAGGGGCTGGACCTTCTGGCGGAAGCTTTGCCACACGTCCGGCAGGGGTTTGAGTGCCGGGTGGTGGGGCATGGGCCTGCAAGTCCCGAACTCCGCAGGCTCGAGGGGCTTGAGAACGTCAGCGTCGAGAACCGCTGGGTTGAGGAAGACGCCTTACCTGCGCTGGTCGAATGGGCCGATATCGTAGTGCTGCCCTATCGTGAGGCGTCCCAGAGTGGCGTGGGCGCGATGGCGATTGCCAGCGGGCGCTATGTGGTCGCAACGCGTGTGGGTGGTCTGGTCGAGCAGTTTTCCGGCGATACGCAGGCTGTCCTGTGCGATCCGAACCCGACGGCGATTGCCCGGGCGCTGGAGGCGATCCTTGAAGCTCCTCCGCCCGTACGCCCCTGCGTTGACAATGCGCAGGAATGGGAAAATCTGGCGAGGAACATTCTCGCCAGTAGTGACAGTTCCTAACGGTCCAGCGAATCTTCCGTCGCGATCCTTACGCGATAGCCGATATGTTTCTCCACATCGCGCAGAAAAGTCCGTTCGTCGACATTAATGAGCGAAAACGCTACGCCCTTGCGTCCGGCGCGGGCTGTCCGACCGATACGATGAACGTAGGCTTCCGGCGTTTCGGGCATATCCATGTTGATGACGAGATCCACATCCGGAATATCGAGACCGCGCGAGGCAATGTCTGTCGTCACCAGAATGGGAACGCGCCCCTGACGGAACAGGTCGAGAGCCTTGTTACGGGCACCCTGCGTGCGATCGCCATGAAGGGTTTCGATCCGCAGGTTGTGGCGCCGCAGGATTTTGGCGAGCGCGTCCACCGTGTTCTTCGTCCGCGCGAAAACAATGCTCCGCCCTTCGAAATGCTTCAGCAGACGGGCCACGGTTTCGGGCTTGTCGTCCTTTTCCACGAAGATCGCCCGCTGGCGGATATTCTTGGGCGTGAACGACTCCGCCGCGATTTCCACGCGCACAGGATTGCGCGTCACCCGCTTGGCAAGATCCATCACGGGTTCAGGCAGAGTGGCCGAACAGAAGACGGTCTGGGGCGGGTGATCCGGGAAATAGGGCGTCAGGGCCGTCATGCTGGCAGAGAAATCCTCGTCCAGCAGGCGGTCGGCTTCGTCCAGAACGAGATAGGTCAGATGTTCCAGAACAAGGTCGGCCTGCATGACCAGATCCAAAAGACGGCCATGCGTCGCCACGACGATATCCACGCCATCGCTCACAGACTGGACCTGCTGCTCACGCGGCGTCCCACCACAGATAACGCGTGTTTTCAGGGAAAGCCTGCGCCCGAGCTGACGGCACACGGCAGCGGTCTGGGCGGCGAGTTCGCGCGTGGGTTCAAGAATGAGCGCGCGGGGTCCCGGCGCCGGGCCGGCCTCCTCAAGCTTCTGGAGCATGGGCAGCACGAATGCCGCCGTCTTGCCGCTACCGGTCTGGGAGCCGACCAGAACATCCTTTCCCTCCAACAGAGGAGGGATGGCCTGCGCCTGGATCAGGCTCGGGCGTTTGTGTCCGGCCTGGGCCAGAGTTGCCAGCAAAGGGGCAATCAGCCCAAGCTCTTCAAATCCGGGAGCAGGAGCGGCTGGCGTTGCGTTCGAGGAAGCAGGGGGCGTCTGGGACGTTGTCATCTGCGCTTCTTGCCAAATTTCTCGCAGTTCGGGAAACACCTTCTTTTTTGCGGAGTTCCGTCATGAAAGCCATCATCATCGCGGAGGACTTCGCCGGCATGCGCGCGCAAGGGGCAGGACTGGCGGAAAAGGCGGGTCTGGAGTGGGATTTCCGACCGGTGCGCATCCAGCCGTTCTGGTCGCATTTTCCCGCACGGTACTGGCCGTTTCCCCTGAAGCGGGTCGATCCGATCAGGATTCCCGAAGATACATGCCTCATCATCTGTATTGGGGGAACGGGAGGTGTGCTTGGCCGGGCCGTCGCCCGACGCGAAGGACTGCCCGTCGTTCAGATCCAGAACCCGCGCATGCCGCCCCGCAAGTTCGATCTGGTGATTGCCAACACACATGATGGCATCACTGGGCCAAACGTCTTGATCTCGCGCAATGCACTTCATCCCGTAACGCAGCAGAAGCTCGATCTCGCACGTACCCGATGGGAAGGGCGGCTGAAGCAGGATACACGCCCACTTCTGTCCGTTCTGATCGGGGGCGCCAATGGCCGCTTCACATTGGGCGCGGCTGAAGCAGACCAGATAGCGGAAGGGATCATCGCCTTTACAAGGCGCAACACCATGCAGGCCGTTCTGACCCCCTCGCGCCGGACCGATCCGGCTGCGGTTGCTATTTTCCGCAAACGGCTGGAGCCGCACGGGATTGCCATCCTGACAGGAAGCGGCGACGAAAACCCCTATATGGGCATGCTGGCCTGTGCGGACATGATTGCCGTAACGACAGACAGCGTTTCCATGATTTCCGAGGCCGTGGCGACATCAGCCCCCGTTCTGATTTTTCCGCTGCCCGGGCGTTCAAGCCGGATCTCACGTTTTGTGAAAACCCTTGAAGACGCCGGATGTGTGAAACTGTTCGACCCCGAACAGGCCCCGTGGGATGTGGGCCCGCTTGACGATACCCCCCTCGTGGCGAGAGAAATGCGCCGACGTCTGAAGCTCTGAAAGGGCCCCCTGTATGCTCGATATCCGCACCTTTGGTCCGCAGGGTGGCAATATTCTTTACAAGGCGCTGGCGCATCCGCTTGCCGCCGAAGCCCTCATCCGCATGGAAGCCGAATTCGCAGGCCGGACACTCGCTGTCTACGACCCGGATGACGCCGCACGCACGCTGGCTGCACTCTATCCGGGCCTGAAACCGGCCCATATCTATGTGCATGACACGGAACAGGTCGGGAAGCCGGACGGTTTTGGCGGGACGCTGCGGGCGCTTGTGGATCTTCCGACGACAGAAGCGGATGTCATTCTCGCCCTGTCGTTTGAAGATGCAAAAATGCGGACGCGCCTGAAGGGGCTCCTGAACAGACGGGAGCTGCAAACCCTCGCATCAGCCCGCCTGCCGGATGACATGATCGTCAAGGGGCGGCCATATCTGGACAAGCTCAACTTCGCGACCAATTTTGCTTTTTTCCGCGAAACGGACCGCTTTTCCTGCCGGATCGTGACGGCCAATTACTGGTCGAGCTATGCGGCCGAAAACCTGCGCTACTGGATGCGGCTCTATGACGGAAGCGGTAGCATTCTTGCACAATGGGAACAGCCGGTGACGCAAGCCGGTGCGGGGATCACAATCGACAGCGCCGAAATACGGCGGCGGTTTGATCTGCCGGAATTTACCGGACAGCTTTTCATCCACGTTCTCGGTGCGCGTGGGCATGACGTCGTAAAATACGCGCTTGATAGCTGGGGCAAGAACGGCGATCCGAGCCTGTCTGTCACGCATGACGCCAATGCCTGGCCCTCCGTGCGTTACGCGACCCTCCCAGCCCCGGAACCTGATGAGACGCTGATCGTCTGGATCCAGAACAGTCATGCGACAACGATCCCGGCGGGCGCGATTTCTTTCAACCGTATGGGGGAGGAGGCCGCACGTCTGATCGACCATGCGGTCGGGCCATTCGAGACGCTGGCTGTCGATGTCGGTGCGCTCTTTCCAGGGTTGCACTGGCCCGCACAGCTTGAACTGCGCTCGGGGCGGCATCTGGTCCGCCCGCGCTATGAAATCACCCAGCGGGGCAGGACCCGCATCGCCCATCTGAATGTGGAGCGGGACAATCTGCGTCCTGACCCCGCCATCCGTCAGTTTCCGCCTTCGCTGGGCCGGGGATTCCTGCTGCCGTTCCCGATCCTCGACCCAAAGCGCTTCGAGACTTTCCTGCAACCCAACCCCATGTCCGAAGCGCTTCAAAACCTTCCCGTCAGGTTGGACCTGTTTGATGAATCCGGAAAAAAAACCGGTTCGCATTTTCTGGGAAACCTGCCGCGTAATCATGACACAGCCGTGGCCCTGCATGATCTGACGGACCGTGCGGGTCATGCGGATCTGGTCTACGATTTCCGCGATGGGGGTGAAGCGGACGGCTGGCTGCACGCCCTGATGCGATATCGGAACCGCAAGAGCGACCATGCCGCAGAAACCAGCTTCGGGGCGCATATCTTCAATACGCTCATGACGTGGCGTTCGGAGCCACAGTCCTATTCAGGCCCACCGCCGGGCCTGACCACCCGGCTGTTCCTGAAACTCGGCCAGAAAACAGCTCTGAACACACTGCGCAGCTTCTGTTGCCTGATTCATCCAGCCTCCGTTGAGGGCACCGACATTTCGGAAACAGTCCTCCTGCTTCACGCAGCGAATGGTTCGCTGCTGGCCCAGACCACGATCAAGATTGCTCCGAACGGATCTTTCATGGTGCGTCCACACGAACTCTTCGCAGCATCGAATCTCGATCGTGCAGGGGAGGGTGGCTATGTCCTCATCCGTGACCTGACCTGCCGCCTTTTCGGCTATCACGGACTGGAAGACGGGCAGGGAGCGTTCTCACTGGACCACATGTTCGGCTTCTGAGCGCCCGAAAAGGGAAGCCGGAGCGAACAAACAATGCGGCTTCCCGCGAAAAAGACCTTGTCAGAAAAACCTCACTTTGCTAGAAGCCCGTCCAGCGGATGGGCGCGTAGCTCAGCGGTAGAGCACTGCCTTCACACGGCAGGGGTCACAGGTTCAATCCCTGTCGCGCCCACCATCCTAAATCCTTAAATTCCAATGGTTTTCTATTATTGCTTTCCGTTATTCTTAAACGAGAAGGTGGCAGATCTACTCATTTTGAATGCTCATCAGCTAAGCGAATCTGGATAGTTTCTGGATAGCTCTAAGCTGCTGCGGAATAGCAAAATGCAGCAATGTTTCATGCAACAATCAGAAACAATATTGGCTTCCTCGATGATTCATTTTATCGTCGAGCGCATCATTCGTTGAGTAACGTTAGGAAATATGATGCCGCCCGAGTCAAGAAAAACTATTTCTATAAATAGAATATACTTAGACCTCGAAAACCCAAGGCATAATAAATTCAGTTCTCAAGATGAGTGCATAAAATATTTATGCAACAAGGAAAACATACTTAATTTAGCGAAAGATATCGTAAAAGAAGGTCTAAACCCTTTAGAGTATGTAGGTGTCATAAAAGAGAGTCCCTCATCGTACTATGCCGCAGAGGGAAACAGACGAATATGTGCTTTGAAACTTATAAATGACCCAGATCTCGCCCCGCCTGAACTTCGACGAGAATTCAGAAAATTAAATTCTAGTCCCAGAAAAATTACCAAAATTGAAGTACGGGTATTTGAAAATAGAGAAGAAGTTAGATTATGGCTGGATCGTATACATGCTGGGTATGACGAAGGCCGCGGGCGCAGGCAATGGAATTCCGAACAAAAGTCGAGAAATAGCAAATACTCGAAGAATGATTTAGCATTATCTATCGTTGATATAGCGGAAAACTATGGTCTGATCACCAAAGATCAAAGAAACAAAAAACTATCGACTGTACAAAGATATTTTTCCAATCCTATTACACGGAATACATTCGGCATAGGTGGATCATCACGGGAAGATTTAACAACCACCCTATCATTTGAGAACTTCCAATTTTCATTACAGGAATTTATTAAAAAACTTATCAATAATAAGATAAACACCAGAGACAATGCAGAGAAGATAGTAGACTTCTCGACTAATTTGAAAGCCAATCCAAAATATTCTCATACTCGACAAGAACCTTGGCTGGTATTTTTTCGGCCATATCCACACGCAGGCAAGCCAGAAGATACCTCAAAGACTGATACAACTGCTTCCGATTTACCACATCACTCAGATACTCCTGCTCCTGCTCCTGCTCCTGCTCCTGCTCCTGCTCCTGCTCCTGCTCCTGCTCCTGCTCCTAGAGGGGAAGATTCAAAAGCCGATGCTCCTTCCAAGCCTTATTCTTTTCCGCCCCAATCGAAAGGCACTACAGTCACGCCTCCTGCAAAACCAAAATTAATCCGCGGCTCTATAGAGATACAAGATGCCATAAAAGAAATACCAAGCTATAAACTTGAAAATATATATTACTCAATGTGCACTATTACATTAACGGATCACACTCCACTTCTAACCGTAGCAGCATGGATGTTTATAGAGACTTTAACAGCACTCAACGGCAGAAATGAGAAAACGGATTTCGTTTCTTTTTTAAGTACCCAAAGAATGGAAAAAGACTTTGATTTAGGAGCACGAGATAAAACAAAGGGAATATCTGAAGCCTTAAAAAGAATATCAGAAGGCGGCAATTCAACAAAACACAATAGAACCTCAGCCCATTTTAACAGCGAGTCTTTATTCAATGATTTTGAGACACTTTCACCTCTAATATTAGCCCTTGCCCAAGGCGCTAAGGGCAAGAGCCAATGAGGGCTGTCCAGGATAAATCTTTCTGGTAAAAGAAGGCGTTAGTTTATGCTGGAGGGAAAATTGGTAAAGGCTGTGTCACCCCTTCGTTACCCCGGTGGAAAGGTATGCCTTTACCCCCTCCTGTGTGAGATTCTTAGAATCAATAATCTCCACCGCAGACGATATGCTGAACCGTTTGCTGGTGGCGGTGGATTGGCATTAGCGCTCCTATATTCTGGAGTGGTTAGTGATATTCACCTGAACGATTTTGACCCAGCAGTATGGGCATTTTGGTATAGCGCCATAAATCACAACGACGAATTTATTCACCTTGTGAGTAACACACCATTGACGATAGACGAGTGGAAAAGACAACGTCTAACTAACCTAAAGCAAGACACAAATGATTTGTTATCTTTGGGATTCTCCACATTTTATCTAAATCGAACAAATAGATCGGGAATTATCAAAGGTGCTGGCGTGATTGGCGGCCTCAATCAAGACGGCAATTACAAAATGGATTGCAGATTTAATAGAGACGATTTAATTAGACGGCTAGAGAGAATATACAAATATCGAGAACAAATAAATGTTACAAACTTAGATGCTATTCAGTTTATAGAATCTTATAAATACAACACTGGCGATATTTTGATGTGCATAGATCCACCCTATTTCAATAAAGGGAAAGGACTATATACAAGTTTTTACGAAGAAAATGATCACAAAGATCTATCGATACTTATAAATAACATCGAAACTCCATGGATACTTACATACGACGACACCCCAGAGATAAGAGAGCTTTACAAGAGAAAAAGAATATTTGAATTTGATATAAATTATTCAATTGAAACAAAGAGAAAAGGTACAGAGATACTAGTTCCGTCTTCAGGACTTCGTATCCCGGATTGCATCAAAAACCGTGCTTCCAGTTCTCAAAAAGAACTGGAATTTATATGATTTTTGAAATTATTTATTTCTCCTAAATAAACATTAGGCATCTGCTTCGCATACCGCGTCACCATATTGATCGTGCTCCAACCTCCTTCGTCTTTCAGACGGAGGAGGTCTTTGTGTAGGCAGTAGTGCCAGGTGGCCCAGGTATGGCGCAGATCGTGTGGCGTGATGTCTGGGACGAATACACGGCGTTCTGTGGTTTCGCCTTTGGGGATCCAGACACGAAATTTACCCGGCAGCTTAGCTTTGCGACAGGCGGCCGCCCAGCCTGATTTGATCTGCCCGCCGCTAGTTCGGCCATTGTTATGGTAGCGGTCGCCTGTGATCCTTTCCGGATCGGCTCCTTTGAATCGTCTGCGGATCTGGACCGGCCGGAAAACATGGCCGTGTCGATGGGGCAGGGCTTCGAGCGCTTCCATCACTACCGGCACAAGATCCAGTCTGCGTTCATTCCCTTGCTTCTGCCAGACGACGGCCTGTTTGCCGCGTAGATCCACGTCCTTCCATTCAAGGTCCAACGCCTCGGACATCCTGACGCCTGTTCCGACCAGGAACGTCAGTAGGGGCTTAAGGTGGGGGGCGGCGGCATCGATCAGGCGTCTGACTTCGGCCGGCTTCAGGTAAGTGGTCCGGCCGCGTGGAATCCGGGGCGTGTCGAAAGCTGGCCGATCGCACCATTGGCGAATTGCCGCAAATTCGAGCACGGCCCGCAACGGTGTCAGAACACCGCGCATCTTGGTTGCAGAGCTGGCGGAGATACCATCCCGTAGGATCTTGCGGTAGGCATCGTCCAGCTGCGGCTGTGCGATCTCGATCAGTCGCGTGGTGCCGAAATGGTTCAGCAGGCGGCGAAGGTGGAACTTGGTCGTCTCCGACCGTTCCTCTGCCTCTAAATAGGCTGCTACGGCATGGGCGAATGTGACGGTTGCCTTCTTGCCGTAGATGCTCTCGGTCCACAGTTCGGCCTCGCGCTTGGCGCGGAATTCTTCCGCCCGCGTGGGGTCAGAAGTTCCAGTGCTTTCGCATACGCTCGTGCCCCGGATGGTGCCGCGGATGTAGAGGTTCTTGGTGTTGGGGCGTTTGACGATTTTGAGGGACATTCGAGGCTCGACAGAAGACGGGTGATATCTTCGGGATAAAAGACGATCCGATTGGACCAGCGGCGATGCGTGGGGCCGCCATCGTACTCAGGCACCTGGGAAAGGTGCTGCATCAGCTTTCCTCGGCCGAGACGACCCTTCAGGTGATCCAGAAGCTCGTTGACGGTGTAGACCGTGGGCAGCTCGTCAATCTTCATTGCGGCGTTGCTCTGTGCTCTCCTGAGCATTTCCAACTCCAAGCTTGTGAGTATCGAAACAATTATTTGAACTGCAGAACAGGGCGAGAAACGGCGTGATGACCACGCTGACCGCAGCCCATGTTGCGACACACACAGCAATATGCCCGATCAAGACAGATCCTCCGTGAATGTGCTGAAGGATGTCGGATGCCAGTCGACCTTGGCCTCCACGATCATGGCGCGCAGATCTTCGTTCTTCGCGCGTCTCACATACTTTTCGGGTCCAGCGGTCGAGGGCAGCAGTTCCAGAAGCGTATGCCTGGGAACCTGTGCCAGGATCTCACTGGTCGCTAAGCTCGGCAGGTAGGTGTCAGCATTGATGACCGTACCGATCAGTTCGCCGATCTGGTATCCTTCAGCAGACTTCATGGCGCTTGTACGCCTGGCTGGCGGGAAGATGTCTGTGAGGCGCTTGATCGTCTCGATCGCGATATCCTCGACTTCGACCTGTTCCATGCGGCGAAATCCGCCGTCGCCATCCCGTCCGGTGATGCGATCCATCAGATCCCGGTTGGAGTACTGGCCACCGATCAGAAGAATGACCAGAGAGATCATGATCTCTTCGGTCGTGCGCGGGCCCTCCAGTAGCGCCTTGTCGAGCGCCTTTTTCAGCTCTTTGGCCAGAGCGTCCTGTCCAGCCTTCGTGATCAGGATCTTGCTCATGGCATGACCTTTCGGTCGGCGTTATGCCTGACGCGCTCCAGGAGGGCATTTCCGAAGACGGTCATGTCGGTCAGGATATGGCCTGCCATGCTCGGACTACCGACGGACGCGACCAGGCGGCCGGAAAAGAAGATGTCCTGCGGGCAAAGCGTGTCCCGCGATCGGGTTTTTGCCATCGTCTCGGCATCAGAAAAGGTCGTGCAGTCGACCCGATCTTTGCTGTTCGGCCGTGTCCCCGTCGTGCAGACAGTGAAGAACGGGTAAGGGCGTCCCGCCCGATTGGGCGTGAGTTTTCTGCTGTGTGTCATGGCTGTTTGTCTTTTCCCTAGCTCGGTATGGGCAGCAGATTCACAGCGCCAGCTCCGGCGTGTGGCCTTCGTCCAGGCGCGCGGATCCGTCTGCCGTCGGAATTGCCCGCGCAATGATCTTCCGGCCCTGTCGGGTGGTGACGGCGGCCCGCTTGCAGACCGCCCATGTGAGGGCGGATTGCCCGGCGAAATACCTGGTCGCATAGCGTTCCACGACACGGCCTTTCGCATCGCAGATGCCGAATTGTGATGATTGGCTGCGGGTTGGCATCAGCTCTGGCCGTATGCTGCGGCTCGCAGGACATCGACCATCTTCCAGCACCAGTCATGCATGCGAGCGCGGTCGATTTCTTCGATTGCTGATGTCGTGACTGGACGGCATTCGACCGTCTTTTCCGGAATGCCGGGAACGGGGTCGCGGATCAGGTTCTCGGACAGGAGTTCGTCTAGCCGTTCGCCGATTTGGAACGCATTTTCTGACCAGATGCGGGCGCCGTCATAGTCTCGGTAGCTGTCGAGGATGCCGGCCTGATTGCGGCAGTTCTGCTGGTTGACGAAGAGTTCCCGCGCTGCGGCGTGAACGCTCGGATTGATCTCTGTGAGGAGCTGTTCAAAGCCGCTGCGCGTCTGTGGAGCGGGTCTGTCAAACAGTGCTGGGCGCGTAGCGGGACGGCCTGTGTGGGCTTGAATGTGCGACACGGAAACTCTCCATCGCGGGTAATGATGGAGATTGTGTGCAACATACTCACATTTTATGTCAATGACAAATGTGCGCTTAGCTCACATTTAAGATTTTTAAATCTTATCTATTCTTGGAAATCCTTCTCAGATTTTTAAACCCGACCTTTGAAGCATCAGCTTGAGGTGCGTTTCAGCTTCTTCGCTAGGGAGAGAGCGAAAAGCCTGCAATAATTGTATCTCTTGGTCGGTAAGAGGGTAGAGGGGGCTTCGGTTGCCTACCCCTGAGATTAGCCAGTCGAAAGTTAGATTGTATTCCTGAGCTATTTTCAGGAGCAATTCCCGTCCAGGCTGCTCCTTACCAGACTCAATTTTAGAGAGATATGATCTAGATATATCTAGCGCCGCCACAAAATCGGCCTGCTTCAAGCCTAAATCTCTGCGCAGTTTTTTGATGCGCTGACCTATATCGATAGCTTCTTCCATCGAAAGACGATGCACGTCTCTAAAGGAAAATGGGTGCAAATAGCTCACACCTGTTCTTGACGCAGATATGTGAGTTATGCTCACATTGTGCCTATGGATATTGATGACATCATTCGGGCCGCAGGAGGCCCCCAGAAAGTGGGAGGTGAAATTGGCCGCTCCCACTCTGCAGTGTGCCGCTGGAAAAAAGTTCCCGCAGTACATGTGTGCAAATTGTCCCAAATGTCGGGCATTGCTCCGCATGTCATTCGGCCTGACGTTTTTCCGTCTCCAAGGAAGGATTGCGCAGCATGAAAATCATCCATGCGGTCATCCGTAAACTGCGTCCGCGCGCCCGTCATCCGGATGGTGTCCGGAGCAAGGCGTTCCAAGGCGATCAGTATGAGAACGACTATCGACAGGTTCTGAAATCGCTCTCAGAAATCCAGACTTGCGGTTCGGGGTCAGTTGTCTGTTTGATCTCGACCGTTCTGTATCTGCGCACCTGGTGCAAGATCGAACGCGAAAAGATGCGCCATGATCGGAATGTCACGGCGGTCAAGATCGCGTTCTCCCAGGACAAGTTCAAGCTGACCTCGTCCTGGCAGATGCGGGATCTGATTTACGACCTGAATGATGTTTTACATCCCGTCGTATTTCAGCTCTTCATCAGAAGTATCTTTCGGCATTTTTACAAATTTCTTCATTTTCTCAAGCGCCTGTTCAAGCTTGCGAACGCGATCTTCCAGTTCTTCAATTTTCTGTTTCAAGAATCGTCTCCTGTTGGTTGTGGAAAACGCAGGATGGACGATAGCGGCCGGGGTGAACATTCTTCGGCCGCGACTGGTGGTGACGCATGAATACTGTCGCATCCATCAAAACGGCCACGCAGGCCGCAATCAACCGGATCGGCAGCATTGACGCGGCGGCATCTGTTGTTCGCGTGGGGCGCTCGCAGCTCTCGGAATATCAGAGCCGCAACTATCCGGCCGTCGTGCCCGTGGATGTCGCGATTGTTCTGGACGAGTTTGCCCAGGAACCGCTGATCCTCGGCGCGATGGCGCATGCGGCCGGCTACACGCTCACCCCTCTGCATCTTGGTCATGGTGACGTCGCTGAGATCATGGAAGGCGTTGCCTGCAATGCTGGCCTGACCATGGCCACGACAGTTCGTGTTCTGGCGGATGGTGTCATCACGCCTGATGAAGCGGCCGACCTTTCGCGGGATCTGGCAAAGCTCCAGCGGGTTGTGACTCATGCGCTCCAGATCGTGCATACCAAGGCGCAGGGAGTGTCCCGCTGATGGCGCGGCCCTCACTTGACTATGACCGCATCGCGCCTGCTGTGCGCCGGCTCTATGCGGGCGGGTCTTCCGTCCGTGTGATCGCGGCGAAAGTCGGGATTTCGGTTGGCAGCGCGCATGCGTTGATCGGTCAGATCGGATTGATCCGTCCTGTTGCGGACAAGGCCGGTGCCTGCGCAAAGCGCCGCCGTCCGCTGCCGGCTGGCGCATGCCTGGAGATCGCGCGTGTCTGATCTGCTCGATCCTTTCCAGTTTTTGTCAGAATTGAATAAAGATATTGCAGCAGCTGGCAGCCAGAGCCGCTATGCGGAGCAGCGCGGCGTGTCACATACGACCGTTTCGCACGTCCGGCATTCGCGCCGCGATCCCTCGAAGGAATTTCTGGCGGCAATCGGTTTTGACCGTTTCCCGCGATATCGCCCGCTGCGTGGCGGCATCCATGCGCCGCTGCTCACAAGTATGCAGTTTTTTACGGAAGTGAATAATCAAATCCGCCAGGCAGGCGGTCTGACGCCCTTCTGTGTCCGTCATCGTCTGCCGGTTGGCAGCGTCTCCAATTATCTGAATGACAACCGCCGCGCCTCGGATGCTCTCGTCCAGGCCGTGGGATATGCGCGCCTGACGCGCTTTCGCCGGCGTGTTGTCGGGAGTGTTTCCGCGTGAGTATTCACAAACTCGTTGATCCCGGCGTTTTCGGTGGTGCGCTGCGCTCGGTCCCGCAGAACATTGCTGCTGAGCATGGGCTCCTTGGTGCTGTCCTGGTGGACTCCAAGAAGGTGCTCGAAACCGTCGAAGAGATCCTGCATCCGGATCATTTCGCGGATCCGGTCAATGCCCAGATCTATGAGAAAGCCCTTCTCATTTACAATGAGGGCCGCAATGTCGATCCGCTGATAATCATTCGGCATTTTGAGCACCCGGACGAACTGGTCTGGGGCAAGACAAACCCGAAAGAGTATTTTGCCAAGCTGCTGACAGCCTATGTCAGCCCTCGGATGGCGTTTGATTATGCGCGTGAGATCCGCGACGCCGCGATGCGCCGTCAGTTGATGGCGTTGTGCCAGCGGACGGCAGATCTCTGTTGTCGGCCGGAAGATGAGCGGGCTGAAGATATCGTGGAAGGCCATGAGGCGAGGCTGCTCAGTATCGCCATGGGGATGTCGGAAAGCCAGCCAAACGTCTCTCTGTTTGATGCCGGTTGTGAGGCTATTCTCTCGGCCCGTGAAGCGCTGGAGCGTGGTGGCGGTCTGGCTGGACTGTCCTGGGGTTACAAGGCGCTCGATCGTCTCACGGGCGGCCTGACGAATGGCAATCTCTATATCGTGGGTGCTCGTCCAGCTGTCGGCAAGACATCTCTTGGTCTGGGTATTGCGTTGCCACTGGCAGCCTCTGGAAAGCGTGGGCTGTTCTGGTCTGGCGAGATGCTGGCCAAGCAGGTAGCCGGTCGTGCGGCATCGGCGCGGACAGGACTGAACCTGCGGTCGATCTTCAACGGCCTTCGGTGGGATATCGGGCCCGATATGGAAACGGGCAGCCAGCCGCCGCTGGAAGACTGGCAATGGAAAGAATACGAGAACGCCGTCGATGAATTTTTCCATATCCAGCTGGAAATCGACACACGTCCTGGACTGACGATCTCACAGCTTCGATCCCGTGCGCGGCGTATGAAGCGCTCAAAGCGCGGCCTCGATTTCATCGTATTGGATTACTTCCAGCTGATGCGCGGATCTGCTGCTGTTCGCGGGCGTGGTCGATACGAAGAAACCACGGAAATCAGCAATGAACTCAAGACGCTGGCGAAAGAGCTGGATGTTCCGATGATCGTGCTCGCTCAGCTGAACCGGAAATCGGAAGACAAGGAAGACAAGACGCCAGAGTCTGATCACCTTCGCGACACCGGCGCTCTGGAACAGGATGCGGACGTGATCTGCCTGATCCACCGCAGGCATCTTCACCTGAAGAAGCAGCTCGCCAGTCTGGCCAAGCGGGATCGGGAAACAGAGGACCAGTTCAATGATCGCAGCCTGGAGCTGGAGGAACAGGTCCGCCAGCAGGAAGGGCGCGGCATGCTCCTGGTGGCCAAAAACCGGCATGGCCCAACTGGTGTCTGTCCGGTCTGGTACGACGATTCCACCACCTGGTTCAGGGATGCCGGAGAAGATCCTCGCGCGCGTGCCTGGACTGTGCAGCGCGGAGCGTAGGTCATGGCGCGTCGCGAGCGGCCGGGAAAGCACGCGCGGAGCATCATGTCCGACGTGCGGTGGTCGACGCTGTCTCTGGCGGCGCGTTCTGTCTGGCTTGGTCTGGCAGATGTCGGCGATGTCGTTCCTGCGGTGCGCGCACCTGGAAAAAGCGGTCTGACCATCGAGGATTTCGCCCGCTATCTGGCGGCGGATGTGGCGGCTGTCGGGCCGGCTATCCATGAGCTGGTCCAGTGTGAAGTCATGGCGCCAATCGGCGCCGGCTTCAGGCTGACATCCTACTAGGTTTTTAGGTTTTCAACCCTGCCTCTGTTGGCAGGTCTAGGAGTATCTGACGTGAAGGTCAGCGCCAGTCACCGCACGCAGCTCGCCAGCATCGCCCTGATGCAGGTGGAGCATCTTGCCCTTAACGCCATGGAAGCCGTGATGGTGCTGTCCTGGGTGCGTCTCGTCACCTACCTGATCATGAATACGGCTGACGGCGTCCTGGACGTATCTTTCCCAGGTGCGCTGTCCGCGCTCGCTCGCACCAAGGTTTTCTGCGACGAAAACCTGATCGAAACCTATCTCGAAACCTACGCGAAAACCCAGCTGATAACCTGGGACCGCGATGCGCAGACGATTGCTCTGCCGGTGTCGCTCCAGCCATCACGCCGCGCGGTCGCGTCCCGTGAGAACGGCAAAAAGGGCGGAAGACCGCGCAAAAACGCAGCCGTAACCCCGCAGAACGATCCGCGACAGAGAACCGCCATCATGCCCATTTCAGGAGGAAAAGCCGTGCCTGCCGAAAACCCAGCCGAAACCCACCTCACGGGTACGCGCGATAAGCTTAGCTTAGCTTCTAAATCTTCTTCAGAAGATAAGCTTAAGCTAGACGGCCTGATGTCTCGCATTGGGCCAAAGGCTTTCGAGGCAGCGGGCTTCGACCCGGCCCGCGACATGCCGAACTGGGGCGTGACGCGAGTGTGGATTGCGGCTGCGCTGGCCAAGGGCATCGCAGACGATGATGCGGAGCGCCTTATCGTGGCTGTCGTGAAGGACGTTGCCGATCGGCAGCGAGCCAAGGGAAACCCGGCTTCGCACATGGGATATTTCTCCAAGGCCGTGGAAGCCGCGATTGCCAAGGGCGATATCCCGGAAGCACCGAAAAGCGCGGAAGAACGTAAGGCTGCGCGGGCTTGGGAAGCGGCGCTGAAAGACTACCGGCAGCGCGTGGCCTATGGCGAAACGGGTCTGCGTCGTCCGGAACTGTCTGACTTCCTCGTCAAGGCGGCGGCATGAAGCGCAGGCACCGGATCGATCTGGCGCATGATGTCCCCAAGCAGGTTGCGGAATGGCTCGATGAAGCCGCGCGGACGCTGGCTGCGCTGCCAGCGCATGGGCTTCGTCCGTCTGGTGCCCGAAGCTTCTGGCCCGACATGGTTCCGGACGAAGAGGATCTGCAATGGGTGCGGGAAAGCGACATTCGTCCACCTCGGCCGACGCCAGACGACGTCTCGCGGATGGACCTTGTGTTCTCCTGGCTGGCGTTCCTGGGCACGGGAAGCGAAAACCGGGAAATGCGGCTGGTGGTTCAGCTCCACATGCGCGTTCATCCGATCTCAGGAAAGCATCTGCTGTCATGGGAGAAAATCGGCCAGAAACTGCGGATATCACGCAATACGGCAAAGAGCCGGTATCTGACGGCCTGCTGCATCATCGCAGAAAAATTGCGGACCGGACAATTTCCGCTTGACCGTTTTGACCAAATTGAACACTTTCCATAGTCAAGTTCGCGAGACGTGCACCCCAACGGGTTCACGTCTTTTTTTGTGCCTGTTTTCCGGGGTTTTCCATGCCAATTCGAGCGCCAGTCTTCCGGCCCAGATGGCACAAGGGAGAAGATCAGCGGCGCAGGGAATTCGACGCAAAGCGCGGTTCAGCCCGCCAGCGCGGATACGATACGGCTTGGGAAAAGGTAAGGGCGCGTCATCTGGCCTTGCATCCGATCTGTTGTGTTCCCAGCTGCCGGACACCGACTGACAGATTGAACGTCGATCATATCGAAAGTGTGCGGGAATCGCCGGAAAGGCGTCTGGATCCGACCAATCTGCGCACCTTGTGCCAGTCGCATCATTCGGCCCGGACCAGCCGCGATCATTCCTGGAACCGGAAAACCTGAGAAAAACGTCGGTTTTCCGCCATTTTCTCGGCCTCGGGGCAATTCGGGGTAGGGGGGTCTTCAATCCCTGCCGAGGCCGAGTGCCCGGACCGCGCCATGGGCAAATTTTCACACCCGCGAAATTGAGGGAAAAAGTTACAGGATGGTTGGATGGCAGCCCTCCTGCGATTTCGCATGAGGAGGTCATCATGAAGGGCCGCAAGCCGAAACCTGCGCATCTGCGCGTCGTCTCAGGAAATGCCGGAAAGCGGGCGCTTCCGGAAGACGGGCTGCGTCTGAGGTCGGAAGTTGCGCCGCCGCCTGACTATCTCGATGAGGATGGCAAATCAGCATGGAACCGGCTTGTCCCGGTGCTGGTCGAACGTGGGATTTTTACTCTTCTGGACCATGATGCGCTTGCCCAGTATTGCGCCACCTATAGCCGCTGGCTGCGCGCTGAGCGCGCCTTGCAGGACGGTACAGGTGACACCTACGAAACGCATGGAAGGCAGGGCACCATGAAGCGTGGGCGCCCTGAGCTGGCCATCATTGCCGAAAGCATCCGTCTGATGCGGACGGTCGGATCGGAGTTTGGTTTTTCGCCCGTGGCGCGCCTGCGGCTGAAGGACGTGACGCAGGGCGATATGTTCAGTCCCTTTTCCGAGTTTGGATAATGGCCGCAGCCTATCCTCACGTTGCGCTGGCGCGCCGGTATGTGCGCGATGTGTTATCCGGCAAGATCCTTGCGTGTCAGCATGTGGTCGCAGCCTGTATCCGGCAGGAGCAGGACTTAAAGGCCGAGAAGACCAAAGGGTTCGGATACCGCTTCGATAAGGATCGGGCGGAAAGGGTCTGCCGCTTCATTTCGCTGATGCCGCATATCAAGGGGCCGAAGGCACGGGCACGGGAGTTGATCGTGCTGGAGCCGTGGCAGGCGTTTATCCTGACCACGGCTTTCGGTTGGGTGGACAAGAAGACCGGCTTTAGGCGTTTCCGGCGCGTCTATATCGAGGTCCCGCGCGGGAACGCCAAGAGCACCCTGTCCTCGGGCGTAGGACTCTACATGCTCACGGCCGATGGAGAGGCGGGGCCGGAAGTTTATTCGGCAGCGACAACCCGCGATCAGGCCAAGATCGTTTTCGGCGATGCCCAGAAAATGATCGGCAAGCGCCCTGACATGGCTCGTAAGTTTGGTCTGGACTGTCAGGTCGCAGGCATCATCTGTGCGGCCAATGATGGGCAGTTCACGGCACTGTCGCGTGACGGCAAGACGCAGGACGGCCTGAATATTCATTTCGCCTGCCTTGACGAGGTTCATGCCCACAAGACCCGTGAAGTCTATGATGTGGTCGAAACGGGCGCAGGCAAGCGTGACCAGTCCATGATCTGGTCTATTACAACGGCAGGCTCCAACAGATCGGGGATCTGCTACGAGCTGCGCAGCTACATGGTCCGGGTGCTCAATATGGCGCTTGGCCGCTGGAAGGACTGTCCGTATGCCCTCAAGGGCGACACGGCCGAGGACGACCAGCTTTTCGGGCTGATCTACACGCTCGATGACGGAGATGACTGGACGGATCCAGAGATCTGGAAGAAAGCCAATCCGAACTGGGGCGTGTCCGTCATGCCCGATTATGTGGCGGGTCTGGCGAACAAGGCCATGCAGCTGGCCAGTGCCCAGAACAATTTCAAGACAAAGCATCTGGATCTCTGGGTAAACGCCAATCAGGCCTGGATGGATATGCTCGCCTGGGGCAGATGCGCAGATCACAGCCTGCGCATCGAGGACTTTGCCGATCAGGAATGCGTCATGGCTCTCGATCTTGCGAGCAAGGTTGACCTTGCCGTGCGGATCCGCCTGTTCCAGCGAAAGATCGATGGCGAGACACATTATTACGTCTTTGCGCATTTCTATCTGCCGCAGCGGCAGGTCGATGAATCAGGGAATGCGCAATACCAGGGTTGGGTGATCGAAGGGCGCATTACGGCGACGGCCGGCGACGTTATCGATTTCGATAATATCGAGGCAGATATTCAAAGCGATGTCAGCGTCTTCGATGTGCGTGCTGTGGCCTATGATCCATGGCAGGCGACCCAGTTATCCCAGCGTATGACTGAACGAGATGTGCCGATGCAGGAGTATCGGCAGACGGTGCAGAACTTTTCAGAGCCGATGAAGGAGCTGGAGGCGTTGGTCCTGTCAGGGCGACTGCATCATGACGGCGATCCTGTCCTAGCGTGGTGCATGTCCAACGTCGTCTGCCACACGGACGCGAAGGATAATGTCTATCCGCGCAAGGAGCGGGTGGAAAACAAGATCGATGGTGCTGTTGCTCTGATCATGGCGATTGGGATGGCTACGGTGCCGTCTGACTTCGAAGAATTTGTCTATGAAGGGATGTAAAAATGGGTCTCCTGGACTTCCTGCGTGGGTCTGGTGTGTCAACGCCGGTCCATGCGCGCCAGGAGCCTCGGCTTTCGGCTGAAAGCGGCATTTCCAGCCCGGATAATGCGTTTCAGTCGGGCGGTCCGTGGATTTCGTTTCCGATGGGTGGTCCATCTAAATCAGGCATCATGGTCAATGAGCGAACGACCATGTCTCTGCCGGCCGTCATGCAGGCGCTGCGGATCCTGACGGGCGTTTTCGCCATGGTGCCGATGTATTACTGCCGGAAGGATGGAACCGGTACGCATCGCCTGGAGGGTGATCCGCTCTATTCTCTGATGAATGAACGGCCGAACGAGGCCCAAAGTTATTATGATTTCCGGGAAATCCTTCTCGGTGATGTCCTGATGACCGGCAATTTTTACGCCTACGTCTCTCGGGACGCCCTCATGAGGCCGTCCGTTCTGACGAGGCTGGATCCGTTTGGATGTCAGCCCCTCCAGACTTTTGACCGGGTTTCTGGTCAGCAGATGTTTTATGACGCCACCCTGCCGGACGGCTCCAGCGGCCGGTTCCCGGCACGCGACATCTGGCATGTCAGGGGCATGGGGCGAAACGGGTTGCAGGGGCTAAATCCGATTGCCTTCATGAAAGAGGCCTTCGGGGAAAATCTGGCGACAGCGTCTTTCGTCCAGAATTACTGGCGGAATAATGCCCAGCCACCGACGATCCTGTCGACGGACAAGCCCGTGAAGCCTGACGAACGGCAGGCGATCAAGGATGACTGGAAATCGCGCTTCTCTGGCGTGGAAAATGCCGGTGAAACTGCGGTTCTGAGTAACGGCCTCAAACCGATTTACATGCCGGTCAATAACAAGGACGGGCAGCTTGTCGAAACCAGAACCATGCAGGTTCTGGACGTTGCCCGTGCCTGGGGCGTTCCGCCGCATCTGCTGTTCGAGCTGTCCAAGGCGACGTTCGGCAATATCGAACAACAGTCCCTTGAATTCGTAATCTACCACTTGGGACCGCATTTCAGCCGGGTGGCAGCCAGCGCAGCCCATGCCTTTGCGGCAAGCGGCTGCGCGTTCGTCCATGACCCGTCCGACCTGGTGAAGGGTGGTTTCCTCGACCGTGCCCAGGGCATCGCCGCGCTGCGCAATGGCGGCGTCATGAGCACGGATGAGGGCCGGGCCGAATTCGGTCTTAACCCGGTCGGCGGCGATGCCGGCGGCGAGATCTGGCGTCCGATCAATATGGGCATCAGCGGACAGCCAAGCCCGGATCCTGCAACAGGAAGCTGACATGACAAGACACTATGCGCTGGATGCCATCAGGGCGATGCCCTGGGCCATCCAGCCGGAATGGCTGGCCGCGATCGAGGCGGTGGCAGAGCGGACAATGCTGTCTCCTGACCTGGAGAAGCTGCGGGAAAACGGCAATGCCGCCCGATATCAGGGTGTGATGGCTGCGATCTCAGGCGGTGGTTCGCCTTTGCAGGGCGCAAAGACCGCGACAGTCAGCAACGGAGTGGCCATGATCCCCGTCATGGGGCCGATCATGCCCTATGCTAACCTGATGGCGGATATCTGTGGGTTTACCACGCTGGAAACCCTGGCATCCGACCTTCAGGTGGCGGCGTCCAGTCCGGCTGTCAGTCAGATCCTTCTGGTGATGGACAGCCCAGGCGGTGCGACCGTGCAACTGAGCGACGTGGCGGGGCAGATCGCGGCCCTGGAAAAGCCCGTGACGGTATTTGTCACCGGAACCGCTGCGTCGGCCGCTTACTGGCTCGCCAGTCAGGCTGATGAAATCATCATGGACAATCTGGCCGTTGCAGGTTCGATCGGCATTGTGTGCTCGACCTCAACGCAGGTTGGGCCGGATGCCAACGGCCGCCAGAGCGTCGATATCGTCAGTTCCAACGCGCCAAACAAGCGCCTGGACCCGTCTTCGGACGACGGGCAGGCGCAGATCCGCGCTGTTCTGGACGATATGGAGGCTGTTTTCATGGCTGATGTCGCGCGTGGCCGCAAAACCACGGTTGCGAACGTCCAGAAGAATTTCGGTCAGGGCGGCATGAAATCGGCGAAAAGTGCCGTTTCAGCCGGCATGGCCGATGGAACCGGAACGCTGAGCGGGACAGTTTCCCGTCTCGGCGCCGGTAAAACCCCGAAAATCACAGGAAAACCGGCTCCAAGAAGGACTGCTGCCATGCAGGATCTGGATATGCGCCGGCTTCGAGCACAGGAAGGCTAAAATGGCTGATCGCATTACGACCCTCCGCGCCCGCCAGGGTGAAGTCCATACGGAGATGGAAACTGTCGTCAACACGGCCGCCACGGATGGCGACCGCGAGATGACGGCCGAAGAAGCTGCCCGATATGACGCGCTGAGAGCCGAAGATGACCGACTGACGGCAAATATCGCCCGTGAAGTCGATCTGGAGCATCGTCGCGCAGCTGCTGCGCGCCCGATTGCCACGCTGCCGGCTGGTCAGAGCGGATCCGGTGCAACGGTGCCCGCGCAGGCGGCGGAAAAGCTTGAACCGGGCATGAAGTTCTCGCGCTTTGCCCAGGCGGTGGCTGCGACGCGAGGGCAGGGAGGTATGCGGGCAGTCGCGGACTTCTCGGAAAAGACCTGGGGTTCGGCCTTTGCGATTGAGGCTGCCGATAACATGCAGGAATCGGTCGATGTGCAGGGTGGCTTTCTGGTTAATCAGGATTATTCCACCGATCTGATCGACGCACTTCGTCCGGCGGTTGCGGTCCGTCGCATGGGCGCTGTTTCCGTTCCGATGCCGCGTGGAAACCTGTCGACCCGCAAGCAGACTTCGACGTCCAATGCGAGCTGGGGCGGTGAGCGTGCAGCGATCCCCACCAGTGCTCCTGGCGTCGGCATGGTCAAGATGTCTGCCAAGAAGCTGTTTGCTCTTGTGCCGATTTCAAATGATCTTCTGCGATACAATTCGATTCAGACGGATACGCTGGTCAGAAATGACATGGTCCGTGAGGTAGGGATCGCTGAGGATCAGCAGTTCATTCGGGGGCAGGGGTCTAGCGTCGCGCCGGCTGGGCTTCGTTATCTCGCCGCTGCCGCCAATGTCATCGCGGCAAACCCGACCAATGTCGTGCAGAACGTTCGCAATGACCTCGCTGCCATGCGCCTGGGACTTTCGCGAAGCAATGTTCCGATGGCAAACTGCGGTTACATCATTAACCCGACGGTTGCGGAGTTCCTGGAGCAGCTGCTGACGGCGACTGGCGCTCTGGCTTTCCCTGAAATTTCAGAAGGCAGAATTGGTCGCTATCCATTCACGACGACGACGTCTGTTCCGGACAATCTGGGGACGAATGGAAATCAGTCTGAACTGTATTTCGCTGATTTCTCCCAGATCCTGATTGGCGATGCCTTGCAGACGACCCTCGCTGTCAGCACGGAGGCCTCTTATGTCGACAATGAGGGGGTGACGCGCTCAGCCTTCCAGAATGATGAGACACTGGTGCGCGTGATTGAGGCGGTCGATCTCAATACCCGCTATGACGCAGCCATCTCCGTTCTTACGGGTGCGGCCTGGTTTCCCGGCTCAGTTGCAGGACAGTAATCCATGAAGCGAATCACTTTCACGGGCCGGTGCAGCGGTATCGGCTCGGTTTACAATCCTGGGGATATCGCGGTTTTTCCGGATAGCGTCGCGGATGCGATTGTCGCAGCAAAGAAGGGAACGGCTGAGGCTATGCCGGTCAAGACCCTGGCCAAAGCGGGATCATCCCCAGGGGCAGCTGGCGATGGCGATGGCGATGGCGATGGCGGAGACCTTCTTTCGGGCACTGACCCGAGCAAAGCATCAGAAAACGGCAAATCCTGACGGTCTCCTAGCGGAGGCCGTTTTTGTTTGGAGGTGAAATATGCCTGTTGTCGTCACGACACCAGCAGAAACCACCAACCTTGTGTCTCTGGAGAGTGCGTTGGCATATCTCCAGATCACAAATATGGCTCAGATGCAGGGTCTGGATGCTCTGATCTCCAGTGCCTCAGCTGCCTGCGTGTCCTATCTCCAGCGACCATTGGCTTTGCAGGAATATCGGGAACGCATTCGCGTGCGGGGCAGGGTGACGGCAATAAACCTGTCGATCGGTCCGATTGCGGCCATTCGATCCATAAGCGTGGGCGGTCGCAAGGTTGTGGCGCTGGATGAGCTATCAGTCGACAGGCTGAATGCCCGGATCGAGGATATTCTTCCGGTGCCCGCAGGGTGCGGCTTCCCGCATCATGTGTGGGATGTTGAAGTCAGCTATGTGGCGGGATTTCTTCTTCCGGAAATGGATGATCCGGAAAAGAATGATGCAGATCTGCTGCCGATGGCAGTAACGCCGCTTCCCGACGACATCGCGGGCGGATGCCTGGGCACGATCCAGCTACTGCGATGCGGGCAGGGGCGTGATCCGCTTCTGAAGACGGAAAGTGTCCAGGGTGTTGGATCCACGACCTGGCAGACCATGGATCCATCTGTCGGGGCTCTTTCTCCTGATGCCGTGGCCGCGCTCGATCGTCTCTCCCTGGCAGCGGACTGGATGGCCTGATGGGACAGATTACTGAAAGCCGGCGTCGGCAGATCCGGCATAAAGGGCGCATGATGACTCTGTCGCGATCCGACAAGTCCGATCCGGTCTCTCTGATTGCCTATTCTGCTCCGCCCGCCACGGCCGCGCTGGAGGCGGGGGTTTCCGTCATGCCTTTCGTGGCAGAAACCCTGAATGATGAGCTGTCGGCCGCAGCCTATGGACAGCCCCGCAACATGGACATCCTGACGGATGGTGGCCGCCGATACATGCTGACGGACGCCACGGCTGTTTATGACGGCAGTGAGATCTGCGGCTGGAAACTCTTTGCAGCAGGTGGAACATGACCTCTCCCGTCGTCTGGCAGGATGCCTTTGACCGGGCCACGGCAGCAGCCGTGCCGCTAGGTCTGAAGGTCAAGGATATTCTTGCCCAGGACCTCGATCCTGGCACTGATCCGTGGGTTTATTTCGAGACCGCCAGTGCAGCCTCGGGGCGTCTGGGTGTCGGGGAAATCATCAATGAAGAGACAGGCCAAATTTGGCTACATCTGATGGTGCAGCGCGGAACAGGCGCGATTGATGCGGTTCAGAAGCGCAAGATCCTCTCCGTCGCCTTTCGGGTTCCTGTCGAATATTTGCCAAAGGGACTATATTACGACGATCAGGGCTTCGACCCGCCTGCCCAGGGCGAAACGGGCAACTGGATCCGCTTTTCCCTGATGGTGGATTATCGTTACCAGGACATTGTCCTGCCAGCGTCCTGATCCTTCCTGAAATTCCTGACACAGCCACCTTCGGGTGGCTTTTTTTATGAGGTGAAACATGGCCTTTACCGGTGCCACGGCAGGCTATCAGGCCGCCGCGCAGGCGAACGATACTGCCATTTCCTATGCCATGGAGCCGACTTACGGCGTCCCGGCCACGGGAAACTACCAGCGTACCCGCTTTACGGGTGAGAACTTCAAGCCGAGCCAGACGACCCAGCGTCCGGACGAGATCAATGCCGACATCGAAGCCGCACAGGCCGTCCTGACGCAGACTTCCGTGGCCGGCACACTGTCGGGCGCGCTGTCTTATGGCACCTACGACGACATGCTGGCGGCCGTGCTCGGCGCGGACTGGGCGAACAATGTCGTGCAGAATGGCCCTGTCGTGAAGACCTGGACCATCATCGAAAAGATGAACGGCAAATGGGTGGTGCGTCCGGGCAGCTACTGCACGCGCGCGCAGCTGACCTTTGCCCAGGGTGGATTTGCGACGGCTGACTTCGATTTCTCCTGCAAGCAGCAGACGCTTGCGGATGCTGATCCGGCCACGACTTACACCGATGCACCATCCGGCCGCGTGTTCAATACGGTCGATAACTTCGTCGGCATGACCGTGAACGGGCAGGCTCCGGATGGCTGCGTCAAGCAGATCCAGATCACGCTCGATCGTGATGGCTCGGGTTCGGATTACGGCATGGGCCATGCCGACGCCTGCGGCATCCGTGTCGGTCAGCTGCTGGCTTCGGGTTCGGCGCAGATCTTCTTCAAGACCTGGGACATGTATCAGGTCTGGGCGAGTGGCACGCAGGGGCCGATCGTCACCACGGTCAAGGATGCGGACGGCAACAGCTACATCCTGACTTTCCTGAACGCAGCGCTGCGCAATCCGGTCATCAATGCCGGCAGCAAGAACACCTCGATCGTCGCCACCTTCGACATCGAGGGCAATCCGCAGGCCGGTGGTGGCACCTTCAAGATCCAGCGCATCCCGGCAGCCGCTCCGGGCGGCTGATCCCCGGATTTCTGCGCTTTTTATCCCTCATTTCAGACTGGAAAAATGAACATGCCGAAACTTTCAGACCTCAAGATCGACAGCGCCTCCATCAACGACGGCGTCTGGGTCGATATCGAACAGTTCCCCGGCCTGCGGATCCGCACGCGTGGCTACACTGACGCCTTTGTCGACGCGCAGAACCGGCGTCTGGCTGTGGCTGCGGAGAAGTTCCGCAATGATCCGTCCCGCATTCCAAACGCTGTGCGTCGCGCGATCAACGCGGGCCTGCTGGCTGACTTCCTGATCCTCGACGTCGACGGTCTGTATGCGGACGATGCCGAAACCCAGAAGGTCTCGGTGGAAGACTTCGGGAAGCTGATTGCCGAGCCCGAGTATGCGCGCCTGATGCGCTGCTGCTGGGAGGCTGCCAGCCTCGTCGCCAATGGCGCGGTTGAGCAGGCCGAGGCCGCTTCGGGAAACTGACGCGGGCGCTGGCATGGTGGCTGGAATGGGGAGAATACCCCGAATTCTGGGATGACCTGGAGGGGGAAGATGCCGTGCGTGTCGATCCGGATCCGCAGTGGCTCTGGATCTGGCGCGCCTGGCACCGTCTTTCTTCAGAACGCCATGAAGCGCCCCATGGCATCATGATGCCGATGGGTGGCGGTCTGATCAGTGGCCGCCCCCGACAGATCCCCTGGTCATCCGTGCGGCTCTGGGCCGAACACCATGGCATGTCCATGCAGGAAATGGCCCTGCTCGATCGCTGTATCGTTCTGATGGACGAAGTTTTCATTCGCCGATGGGTCGAAAAACAGGAGCGGCAGAGAGCATCATGAGGCGACGGTCATCTGCTCTGAAATGGTCGGAAGTGATGCATCGGCAGATTGCGATCAACACGACTGCCGCTCTTTCCAGCCCGGCCCTTCATGCCCTTGTGGCGCAGGAGAGCCGAAGCCTGCGCGATGACGCCATCCACCAGGGGCTGGCGTCGGGGGCGTATACGACCCGTGTCGATGGGCAGCTGGGGCGCCTGGAGGAAGAGGTCCGCCTCGATGGCGGGATCATCACTTATGTCTTCAGTGATCTGGCACAGGCCGCGAACTGGGCGCTGTCAGAATGCCGCAAGCGCTCACCCGTGAAGAGCGGGGCCTTCCGCAAGAGCTGGACCATCCTGGTCGACGGAAAGGAATGGACGCAGCCGGCTGCGAAGATCCCAACGGGATCGACAGTCTGGATCGTCAACACGATGCCCTATGCCCGCAAGATTGACGTTGGTGGCCAGAAAGTCCGCGTCGATCCAAAGATCGTGGAGAGCGTCCGCAGCAGTATGGGAAGCCGTTTCCCTTCTGTGAAAGCAGAGCGTGGCTTTCAGGCTCTGGAAGGCGGCCGCGATGCCCGTGGCGGGGCAGTTCCTTACATCCTGAAAAGCGCTGGCATCGCGTCGGGCCTGAGCTGGACCAAAAAGGCCGGCTGGAGCCGGAAACACAAGGCCTATGCCAGCCGTCGACCCGACCGGCAGGCCGGGCAGCAGATGCGTTATCCTACCCTTATCCTGACTGAACGGATCTCATAGCCATGGCGACCCTCACGCAGATCAACAAGATCGTCAACGATGTCAGCGTTGAGGATAACACTGCGGCGGGGGCAGAAAGCGCAGGCAAAAACCTCGATGCGCTCCAGGAGAAAAGTGACTCTGTTGCGGACTCCCTTTCCGGCATCGGGACCGCTGCCCAGGAGGCAGTGGAGGCCGTCGCGAAGACGGCGGACA
The DNA here is from genome assembly GCF_002005485.1 of Gluconobacter albidus. Taxonomy (NCBI): domain Bacteria; kingdom Pseudomonadati; phylum Pseudomonadota; class Alphaproteobacteria; order Acetobacterales; family Acetobacteraceae; genus Gluconobacter; species Gluconobacter albidus. The sequence continues at coordinate 1,476,158 of NZ_CP014689.1, forward strand.
CGGCCTCGTCTGCTCTGGAAGATACGGCACAGTCCGGGGTCAAAAGCCTTTCCACACTCCGGCGCGCCGTCACAGGCCTTCGTCAGGAGGAAAAGGCCCTTCAGGAAGATCTCGACCGCTCCTCTGCTGCGGGCGCAGACACTACTGCCATCACGTCCAGGCTGTCCGAAGTTCAGGATACCCTGGGCAAGACCCGTGATCAGATCGCAGACCTGACGCAGCGCCAGAAAGCGGCGGCGGATGCGCAGGCCGCATGGAATGGCGAGCTGGGACAGGGCAGCGCGGCCACACTGGGCATGCGTGATGCGATGATGTCGCTGGATCAGGCCCAGAAGGGTGTGGCCGGTGGTTTACAGGGCAGCATGACGGGATCCCTGAAATCCTTCCTTCAGATGTCGGCTGCGGCTGGCGATGAAGTCGCAAGCCTGACGCTCCGGTTGCAAAAAGAGCAGGACCGGCTTGAGCAGATGCGGGTTCAGGCCGCAGATGCCGTCGCCGACGGCATGTCGCAGTCTGATGCCGATGCCGGCGTGTCCAGCCAGCAGGCAAAAGTCGACACGACTTCCCAGCGCCTGAATGATGCCAGACGTCTGCGGGATGCGCTTGATCAGGAAGCCGAGGGACACAGGAACAACAGCAATGCCGCCAAGCTGGAAAGCTACCAGCTCAACATCCTGATGGATGAAGCTCACAAGTTTCTGGACATGGTCATCTCAGGCGGCAATCCGCTTCAGGCCGCATTTTATGAAGTGCCGAACGCCGTGGGTGTCCTGGGTGGGTTTCGCAAGTCTGTCGATCTGGCAGTCAATGCCATGACGGGGCCAGCAGGGTATGTCGCGGCAGCGGCAGCTGTTGGTGCGAGTCTGTATAAAATGGGGTCCATGGCCGAGGAAGAACAGTCCCGGCTTGCCAAACTCTCGACGCAGCTCAAGGCCACGCGAGACGATGCCCAGCATATGGCTGGCGCCATCATGTCTGCCTCTGACAGCCTCAAGGCCATGCCGGGATGGGATGAAAGCTCCGCCCGTACCGCTGCGACCACAATCGGCGGAACGTATAATTTCACCGGGTCGAGCACGGATATTTCGACGCTATCCGGGATTGCGCGCGATGCCGGAGCCATCTTCGGCAGTCTGGAGGATGGCCTCAAGGCAGTGCAGAACGCCATGGTCGATCCGACAGCCGAGATCGAGGCACTGTACAAGCAGCACCTTCCTGGGGTGGATGCCGCCCTGGTCGAGCAGGTCAAAAACCTTCAGGCCAGCGGGCAACAGGGTGCGGCTTATGCGCTGGTCATCGGCAAGATCCGGGATGCATCGAAAGATGCCTATGATCAGGGCCTGACGCCGTTCCAGCGGTCTCTGGAGAACCTGGAGAAAGCGGCCTCGCCAGTCACCCATGCCATCAGTGATCTGGTGACAGGCATGGGCGGCCGCCTGCTGGAATGGCTGACAGATCTGATCAAGCTGATCCCGACCACCACCAGACCCACGACTGATGGTCTCGCCGGCAAGCAGCTTCTGGACAATTATGCCGGCGGAAATCATCACTATGGACTGGGTCAGGTCGATCCCCGCTATTCCTCCGGATACGACATCAGCACGCCGCAGGGAAACATTGATGCGGCGATCAAGATTTTCCAGGAAGCAAACGCCCGTGCGGGTGGAAACTGGGATAACACGCTCGCCTATTACAGCGGGAACAAGGTCGGAAGTTCCGGCCAGAAATCCTATAATTCCTCTGTTTATGGCTACGACATCAACACGCTGCCTTCTGACACGTCCAGCCTGATCGACACGGAAACGTCCCGCCTGGGCCTGTCCTCCCGTCTGGTCAATCTCTTCAAGGGCGTCATCGGTCATGAGAGCGGTGGTCACCAGTATGTCGATCACGCAGGCGGGGTGTCCGGATCTGCTGCGGCAGTCCAGCACGCCACATCCGCTGCGGTCATCGACAACACCCGCTCTGTCGCAGGAGGCGCGGCCGATGCAGCCGGTGGCTATTCGTCCAGCAGCTGGTCGGAGCAGCGGGTCGGGATCGAAGCCTATATCGAGGCGCAGCAGAAGCTCCAGACGACCCAGAAAGCGGGTTCCGAAGCCTGGCAGGAAACCCAGGAGCGTATCACCACGGCCAGGGTGGCGCTGGCCGACACACTGAGCCCGCAGGAGAAAATCACTCAGGGGCTGACGGACAGTCTCGATCCACTGAAAGCCCAGACGGGTTACTGGCGCAGCATGGCCGAGGTCGTGGCACAGTTCGATCAGACGACGCGCGGTACCGGAACGGACCAGCAGGCCCTGACGGCTGCCATGGCGGCCAAGCAGAGGCAGCTTGCGGCCGCCTATGATGACGGAACGGTTTCGGCCGAACGTCAGGCGCGCTCTCAGGCGGCCATTGCCGACGCTGCGGGCGGATCTGCCGTGGCTCTTCAGCATGCCACGAATTACCAGCAGGCTTACACGGAAGCCCAGAACGACTTCAGCACGACGTCGCCTGAATTTGCCGCTGCGGTGGCAAAGCGGACGGCTGCGCTCGATGCCAGCACGGCTGCCCAGATGAAGACCCAGCAGCTTCAGCAGAATGCCGGCCTGTCGGACAATCTGGATATGATCCAGGCCGAGACGGCCTCGATCGGACAGAATGCGGAGCAACGTCAGGTCAATCTGGCCGTCATGCAGGCGGAGCTGGAAAAGCACCGGCAGTATGGCGACGTTCTGCCGCAGGAAGCGCAGGATTATATTGATCTGACCGGCCGTGTCGCAGAGGCCTCGGCAGAGTATCAGCACCAGCAGGAGACCCTGCAGGAGCTGACGGGAGATATTTCGTCGATGGCGGACACGCTGTCGAGCGATGTGACCCAGGCTTTCGTCGATGCCTCGAATGGCGGCGTGACCTTCAAGTCCGTCATGCAGGGACTGGAAACCCAGATCATCTCCATGGTGGCCAAGCTGGCGCTGATCAATCCGCTGCTGAATGCGATTGACGGTCAGAGCCGGACGACACTGGGGGATATTTCTTCTGTGCTTTCCGGGGCATCGTCATCCGGTGGCTTCGGGAGCGGAAGCATCGGGAGTGATCCTTTCGGCGGAGCGGGGACCACCATTGAGAATTTCTCTTCGGGGGGAGCGTCTTCATCTGTCCTTGGCGGCTCCACGTCCTGGCTGTCATCCGGCCTCAAGACCAACCTGTTTGGCACGGCCACGGTGGGCAACCTCCTGGGCGGGATCGGCGGGGGTTTCGGGCTCGGCTCGGCCCTGTCCGGCATCGGCGGCGGGACAAAGAGCAATGGCATGATCGGCAGCGGCGTCGGGGCGGCAGCAGGCGCTGCGGCCGGGTCGTTCATTCCGGTCATCGGCACCATGCTGGGCGGTCTGATCGGCGGCGGTCTGGGCGGTCTTCTGGGCGGCCTCTTCGGGCACAAGAAAAACCCGTACACGATCGACCAGGTCATGACGACGGGAGGTTCACTGTCGCTTGGCAAGACCTGGAACCAGGCCCAGACCGATCAGATCACGGAGCAGCTCAAATCCGACATCGCATCGTTCAACAAGGTCCTGTCCACGGACGGGGTCACGATCGGCGGTGGCGATGGCGGGCTGCTGGGAACGGTCCGCGATGACAAGAACAACAAGGACAAGTCCCTTCAGTCCGTCTCGCTCACGGATCTGCTGAAACAGGCGACCTACAGCACGTCGGACGCCACGTTCCAGCAGGCCCTGCACCAGGGGCTGCCGAGCGATGCAACATCCGTCTCGGATTATGCAACGGCGATCGCCAACCTGAAGACCATGGCCGACACGGTCGACCAGCTGGGCGTTGCCGTCTCGAAGTTCAATTCTGACGGCACGGTTACGGTCGGCAGCTTCACGAAAGCCACCGGGGACCTGAAAACGGCTCTGGACACGGCGCTCGATGGCAAGTCGCTGTCGACGTCGGATCTCCAGACCCAGATCTCCACCATCACGACCTTCGTCGACACGACGATGCCAGGGCTGCTCAAGGCCACGGTCTCGGGGCAGCAGTCCTGGGTGGATCAGATGGCCGCGCTGAAACAGACCTATGAGGCAGCCGCCTCGCAGGCCAGTCAGTACGGGCTGGACGGTACCCAGCTGAATGCGAAGTACCAGTCGCTTTACGACCAGGGCTTTGCCTCCCAGCTGGACACGCTGCGACAGAGCGATCTGTCGGTTCAGGCGCGGTACCAGACGGCCACGGGCAATGATGAAGGGTCCGCGCTGACGAACTTCGACGTCAGCGCGGACCAGCAGCGCCAGCAGCTGGCGGACAACTGGAAGAACTTCCTCGGGGATGCTTACACGTCCCAGCAGGAATATATCAGCCAGTCGGCCGACCTGGAGAAGACGCTCTCGGCCGAGCGCCTGAAGATCCAGCAACAGTACAATGACCAGGCGCTGCAAAGCGCTGAAAGCGTCATGTCCAGCCTGGAGACCTATGGCGCGGGTCTGGCCACGTCGGATGCCTCTCCGCTGTCGGCCGCCGATCAGTACAAGGTCGCGAATGACAATTTCACGACCGATCTGACGGCAGCCCAGGGCGGCAGCTTCACGGCGCTTCAGGCCATGCAGGGCGACATGCAGACCCTGCTGGCCCAGAGCAAGACCTTCAACGGGTCGGGCACGGCCTATGCCCAGGATTATGCCCGCGTCATGCAGGCGCTCCAGAGCCTGGGGAGCATCGGCACGGACGATCTGACGGCTTCGGTGATGAAAGAGGCGCTGAAGACGTCCACCGACACGCTCAACACGACGCTGGCGCAGCTGGTCGATCTGGCCACCAAGCAGCTGAGTGAGACCCGCATGCAGAGCATGAAATCCACCACCGGAAAGGCAGCATGACATGACAGTGATCCGGGCAGTCGAGATCGACCTGGTCGATACCCTGGCTGTCCAGGTCGATGACCTTCCGGCCCATGGCAGCCGGCCACGCGGAACGCTGCGGCGGAGTGCGGGGTCTCTGGAGACGATCGAGACCCTGCGCTTCTCCGATATGGGTTACGTCGATGAAAACCATGTTCCCTATGTCCCGATCGTCACCCAGGCTTTCGATCTGGACCGCGGGATCTCCCTGACCTCGGACGCGCTCGGGGGCACGTCGTCATTCGGATCGGTCACGCTGATCAATGACGGCTCTCTTGATGCGCTCGTGGCCAGCCGGACGAACGACCATCTGCCCATCCGGATCCTGAGCGGGCGTAAGATTTTCGACCGGGACCGGGGGATCTGGCAGGATCCGAAGCGCGCGGATCTCCAGCCGGTCTTTGCGGGTCTGGGTACGCTCTGGCAGCCTGGACGTCGCACCCTGACCGTGCCCCTGCTCGGTGCGCTGTCCTGGCTCGATGTCACCATGGCGGGCCGGATCTATGGGGGCACGGGCCGTCTGGACGGGGATGCCAATGTCTCCGGCCGCGTCATGCCGACCCTGCGGGGCACGGCCTGCAACATCACGCCTGTCCTGATCGATGCGGTCAATTACGTCTATCAGGTCAGCGATGCTCCGGCCGTGATCTCCGCGCTCTATGAGGGCGGCTTTGCGGGCGGCATCGCCTTCGGTGGTCTGGTCTCCGACATCTATGCCCAGTCCCCGGCTCCTGGAACCTACCAGATCCAGAGAGGGGGCACCGGCACATGGATCCGGCTGGGAACACGTCCCGTCTATGGCATCACCGTGGATGCGTTCGGATCGTTTCCCTCCGGGGCCGCGCCGCAGAACGTCTTGGACATCCTGCGCACGATGCTCCTGGAGGACTTCGTTCTTCCGGAATCCTACATCGACGTCCAGTGGCCAGCGCAGAGCCCGCTTGCCCCCTGGCGGGCGGGGTGGTTCTGGGATGGAACAGAAACGGTCACGGGACAGGACGTCGTCCGGACGCTGCTCTCGGGGCTGGCGCTTTCGATCGTGCCAACGCGCTCGGGCACGCTGCGGCCTGTTCTGCTGGAAGCGGTCGATGACCTGACCGCCTCGACCCTGACACTGGATGCGACTGTCATCACCGACATCCAGTCCGTGTCTCTGGATGCCTCGCTCAGTCCGCCGACATGGCGCTGGCGCATGGGCTGGCAGCATAATTTCACGGTCCAGACGGCCGGATCGGGTCTGCACCCGCAGGCCCCGGCCGACCGGCAGGCCCTGATCGCCGCAGCTGACCGCAATGCCGTCTGGTCCGATGCGAGCTTACGGATGCGCTGGCGGCTGCCGAACGATCCGACCCCGGTCGTCACAGCCCTGGCGTTCCCGGAGGATGCCCAGACCGTGGCGGATTCCCACGGCCGTCTGTGGGGCCTCTATCGCACCCTGTGGGCCATCACCATACCGGTAGAACTGAGCTGGCAGGTCGATCTCGGTGACACGATTACGATTCAGGCTCCCGTCCCGGAGCTGGCCAATCCATGCCTGGGCGTGGTTGTCGCGGAGCATGTCCGGGGCGGCGATGCGACGGCAACCCTTCAGATCCTGACCCTGTGGACCGTCCCGCAAGACGTGGACGGCGGTGATTTCGGGCCAGACATTATGTGAGACTTCATGGAAAACTGTGGACTTGGCTATCAGAACGCCGTGCTCTCCGCTGTCCTGTCGACCGACAGCGCCGCCGCAACGCTGCCTGTCACGAACCTGACCTCCCCGCAGGGCAATCCGGCCTATGCCTGGCGGGCGGACGCCACGACGGCGACCCTGACGGTGGCGCTGTCACAGCGCGGGGGCGTGCGGGTCGTCTCGGTGCATCGCACGAACCTGACGGCGCAGGCCAGCTGGCGGATCGTCGTCAGCAGCGCCGGCAACGTCCTGCACGATGCGACCCAGCCCATGGCGATCGTGGCGGGCCAGGCGGTCTGCGTTCTTCCGGCCGAGCTGCAATGTGACGTCGTGACGATCACGATCGCGGATCCGGGCAATCCGGACGGATATCTTTCAATCCCGCTGGCCTATGTCGGGCCGCTCTGGCAGCCGGTCCGCAATTTCTCCACCGACAGCAGCTCGGGCTTCAATCTCGGCGTCGATGAAGTAACGGCGCTGTCTGGCGCGGAATTTCCGCAGATGCGCTGGATCCAGCGAAAGGCCTCGATCGCGCATCAGTCCTATGGCGCGGCCGAGACCGCAACCTTGCGGGAGATCCAGCGGGTCGCGGCGGTCGGGGAGAATATTCTCTTCCTCCCGGATCCGGGCGCGACCTCCCAGGAGGAGGCGATCTTCGGGCGTCTGAGCGGCGGCGACATCGGCAACCCTTACGGCCCTGCCGATCGGCGGAGCTGGACCTTCACCCAGACGGAGCGACTGTGATGACCATGCTGGCCAATTTTGTTCTGGAGACCGCCAGCAGTCCGGGTGTCGGTGACTTTGTGCTGAACGGCTCGGCCGCAGACCGCAGGGCTTTTTCCCAGGCGTTTCCAAGCGGGGGCCGGATCTTCTATTTCGCGGATGACGGGACGCAGGCGGAATGGGGCGTGGGCACGCTCACGATCGGAAATCCCTGCACGCTGGCCCGCAGTCGGGTGATGGGCAACACACAGAACACCACGGACCTCCTCCGCTTCTCCGGAGGGGTGCAGGTCTATAACGAGATCCCGGCCGAGTTTCTGGTCCTGCTGGATGAGAACGGCGCGGCGAGCCTCAAATCGCTGACCGTGCTCTCCGAGCTACTGGTCCCGCAGGTGTCGGACTGGAACAGCAGTCAGGCCGTCAGGGCCGTGGATGCGGACAACCGGTATCTTCAGACCTGGGCGGGGGATGGAGATCTCCGCATTGGCAGGATGGCTTACCGGACGTCGGCAGGTACCCCGTTCATTGATGGATTTGCTGGCGGGCCATTCTTCTTCCAGCGCCAGGGCGATTATGCGACCACGGTTCAGGTCAACACGGCGCAGTCATCTGCCAATTCTGCGCAGGGGACTGCGAACTCTGCCCTGGCGGCGGCGAATACTGCGAACGGCAACAAGCTGGACATCACCGATGGGACGGCCACCCGTCTGACGGTCAATTATGGCACCATGCGAGCCCAGTTTCAGGGCGACGGGAATTTTGTTCTCTACTCCGGGAATGCGGCTGTGCTCAGTGTCAGCCAGCAGTCCATCAACTGGAACGGGCATGGCTTCGCCTTCACGGACGATCTGCCCACGGATCCGGGGCAGAAAATCATCATGGACGTCGCGACAGGCGTGTCTGCCGGTGGTCGCGTGACCTTCGCAGTGCCGTTCTCAGGCACGCCGAGGGTCATGGCCCAGAATTTCGGCAATGGTGACGTGAACTGCCACGCCTATGACCCGGACCAGAACGGCTTTTCGCTGCACATCAACAATGGCGGGACGACGGACATCACCTACATCGCCAAGGGGCCGAAGTAACCAGCCGCCCTCCCGCTCCGCATTCTTCTGTCTGCCGCCTTCAGGGTGGCTTTTTTTATGGAAAAACGATGCCTGACTCCCAGACGGCCACCATGGTCGCAAGCCTGCCCGCTGCTCTGTCTGCCGAAGAGCGGATCCGCGTTCTTGAAGACCGCTGCCTGACGCTGGAGACCCAGCTCTCCAGCGTCGGAAACAGCCAGTCCGATCTGCGGGCCGAGATGCGTCAGGAAATCGCTTCGCTGCGCAGTGAGATTGAGGCGCTGGCGAAATCAATGGAGAGCAGCAACCGCCAGATCAACGGCAAGCTCGACCGTCTGTTTGGCGCGCGCGCCGTTGTCACGGCCGCCATCACCCTGCTGACCTCAATCCTTGGATCGGGGGTCGTTCATCTGGTTGTCTCGATCGGGAAGTGAGGTCAGGTATGGGGGGGAAGCGGACTATCTGGTTTCGATGGATTAAGTCGGAAATCAGACAGCACTACTTATCCTAAAGTTCTGTACGTACTTTCAGAGCTTCCTCAATATGCCTTCAATATTGTGATGCCACTGGCAAAACTCGGCATGGAGGCTAGGCAGATGGCAGCTTCAGGAGTTCGAAGACGTGCGTCTGATTGCGCAGTGTGAGGCTTTCCAGATGATGTTCGATGAGAGGCACATCCAGCAACATAGTCAGTGCGCTCTTTGGTATCCGAATAGTGCTCCGGTCGAAGTTCGCGCATGAATTTTGACGTCGAGATATCTCCGTTCGAGGTTGAATCTTCATCCTGATAACTATCTACAATAGGACAAGAATATAACCAACGGCTGATCCAGTTTATGAGCGCCGCGTTCGGCCTTTCGATCCCGGACCCGCCTTGGTGCCATCATTCCTGAGCCGCCGGCGCAGGGAAAGTGAGGTTTCCGGTCCTTGCGGATACCGCTTCTTCCACGCAGCTCGAACCGCCTCCCATCGGCCGATTTCGCGGAGCAAGGTGATGGTTTCGGCGATCGTCACGTTCTTGATTTTGTAACGATCCTGCAACTGCGCACGCACCATGACGTCCGGGCTATGCTTCGACGGACAGGGGGCCAGCGGGTCCGCGAAAAAACACCAATGGGCAGCCATTCGCACAAGCGCCGCTGGCCCCATTTTCTCGACCAGAACTCGGTCGAGCGCCACAGCAGCCCGGTAGTAAACGTCCGACGCCAGAATAGCGTGGCGCGGCCGCCACTCAACGATGTGGCCTGCAACGACAGGCGGCAACGATACCGACCATTTACCGCTCCGCTTTGGCCAACGGTGAAGTATTTCCTCTATGGCGGGATCGGCGCGTAGCGCCGCAAGACTGGCATTAGCCCGGTTAGACCGATGAACGATGCAATTCCGAGCAGTATCGAAAAAATTCGCAAGCTTCAGGAGATCGGTCATACCATTCGTGTCCAGTCCTACGACGGCATCAAAGCCATGCAGGGCGGACGTGCCATTCTCCTTTAGGCCAGCCGGGTTTATGCCTGCCCGATCGAATTCGGCTTTGGCCCCTGTCGCGTAATCCTCAAAGGCGTCTGCGGCTCGCGCGATACCCAACTCAACCAGAAGGATCGCCGCGTTCTTCACGGGAGCATCGAGGTTGCGCCAGAGTGTCGTCGTCCCCCACGGCTCTCCAGCAGTTGGAAGTGAGACGGCTGTCGAGTTATCACCACTCTTGCGCTGATCTGCTAGGAGCGAGAGAGCGCCAAAGCTGACTTTGATGCTGCGATTGAAGCTGTTGTGGAACGTGAGCAGGCGCGCGAAGGGCTCACTGATTGCCGCGTTTAGATCCACCTTTTATCCCTTTCCGCGTAGGCGCTTTTTGTTCGTGCGAACAAACATGAGAATGGTCTTAATGTCTATTTCCTGTAAGAAACGATCATTCTGCAGATGAGCGCTTTGTCCCAAAAACTGTCTATCGAAGTTTACCCAACAATGTCGGCTTTCGGGCAAACATCATAACCGCTTGGATGCCTGAAATGAAGGCGTAAGCCGCCATTCTGTCTCAAGTTCCCCCCTACCAAAGCCGCCCTAACCGGGCGGCTTTTTTTATGGAAAATCCCCATGCATGACACCGCCATCACTCTGGCCACGGCGCTGCTGCGGCGACCGGGGTTCGAGGGCTTTTGCGCAACGCCCTATGTCTGTCCGGCCGGGTACTGGACGATCGGCTATGGCAGCCGCTGGCTGGCCACCGGGCAGCCCGTCACGGCCCGGACCGCTTCCATTGATGAGGCCGCTGCCAGCAGTCTCCTGCTCCGGACCGTGACAGCGCTGGATGCGGCGCTCTCCCGCCTAGTCCGGGTGGCGCTATCGGACGTCCAGCGCGCGGCCCTGCTGTCCTGGCAGTACAATGTCGGCACACCCGCCGTCGAAAGTTCGACCCTGCTGCGCAAGCTGAATGCCGGTGACTATGCCGGCGCGGCCGACGAGCTGCTGCGCTGGGACAAGGCCACCGTGCACGGCCATCTGGTCGAGCTGGCCGGCCTGAAAAATCGCCGTGCCCGTGAGCGCGCCATCTTCCTCGGCCTTGCACCCCCCATGACACTGAAGAACGGATACGTCTGATGGTCCAGAATTTCACGCCGCCCTGGAAGTCTGTCGTCGACACGGGGAACAAGGCCAATCTGGTCAAATCCACGCAGGTCGCCGCAGCCCTCGGAAACAAGGTGGATGCGGATGGCGGTCAGTCGATCCGCCAGTCCATCCAGTCCGGCGCGATTGATGCCGCCAGTACGCTCGACGGCGCAACCGTCGCGGACATCGTGGCCTCCAGCGTCCGGGCGAGCGTCTCGTCCATCGCACAGTTCCGGGCGCTGAAGACCTCGCCGGCTGCGATCCTGCTGACGTCCTGGGACGGGACGGATCTGACGCGCGGAGCGGCTGGCATCTTCATCCGTGCAGCGACTGCCGATACGCCTGATTTCGGGACCATCATCGTCACGGCCGGGGGCACCACCTACCGGCGCGTCTATCAGGGCGGCCTCAACCCGCAATGGTTCGGCGCGGTCGGGGACGGCAACAGCCACCGCCTGTCCAGCTTTTTCCCGACACTGGCCGAGGCGCAGGCGGTCTTTCCGATCGCCTACAGCCTGGACCAGGAGATTGATTTCGTCGCCATCCAGACCGTCTGCTATTCCGGCAAGGGCATCAATTCTCCCGCGCTCCATTACATCATGTGCAATGATGCGGTGGCGCTGGACGACAACCCCATGATCTGGATCTCGGGAACGTCCTTCGGGACCTTCACGAACTCCACGCTGGATTTCAGTGCCCTGAAAGCCGTGACCACGGTCGTGGAGCATATCGACGATCCGACCTTCCAGACGGCCAATGCCAGCGGCGCATTCGTCAACGCCAATATCTATTCCCCGGCCCAGTGCACGGACGTCGTGTTCCAGCAGGGCAAGGCAGTTTACACGGATCCACCGAATGCGACGCAAATCACGGGATCTGTCTCGAACGGCGTTCTGACCGTCACGGCAATGACGGGCCTGCCCACTCTCAAGGTCGGCGACCGGCTGTATGATTCGCAGTTCAAGCTGGGCACGGACACGACGATCACCGGCCTGGGCACCGGCACAGGCACGGTCGGGACGTACACGATCTCGAACACGACCGCTGCGATCGCCGCATCCGACAACAACAACATGTCGACGGCCACGGGACACTGGAACCAGTTCGGGCAGAAGCTGACGCTCCCCAAGGGCGCTTACGTCTTCGAGATCGAATATTCCTGCACTCTCGGCGGCTCTTACGCCATGCTGAACGGGCAGCCGGGAAGCCTCGGCATGGGCGTCAACGGATCAAGCCCTGGTGCGGGTCCATCGCCCTGGATCATGCAGGGGCCGAGCAAGATCATTTCCAACCTGTCTGACGTGCCGGTGACGGGATCCATGTCGGTTCCGCTCTACGTCCCCGAGGACAGTTCGTCTTTCGTGGTGGTGTCGATCTCGGGCTATCTGAATGTCGAATTTACGAAGTTCTCGGTCACGAAGCTCAACCGGAACTCGGCCATCCTCTCAACACGCGATGGGGCCACGCTGCACTACCCGCTGCCGGTCATCACTGAAGGCTTCACGCTGGTGGGCCCAGGCACTGAGTCCGGTGTCACCGGGGTCTGGTACAACTCGTATGAGAACACGGATGGTACCATCCAGAACTTCGGCACCGGCTCCGTCGAGAACTTCCAGATCGGGATGAACTTCGGCAGCGGCGCGTACCTCTCGGAATACTGGGACTTTGGCGTCGGAGCCTGCGGATTGTGCTTCCAGTTCCTGCCGGGGAGCATCAATGCCGGCGAGAACTTCCGGTTCTATGGCGGGGGCTTCGGAAACTCCGGCTGCATCATCAGCAATCCGGGCGGGGCCGAGTTCACGTTCTACGGCTCATCCCTCGACTATTCCGATCAGTGCATTGCGAACAATGCCGGCCGCATCGAGGTCCACGGCTGCCACATGGAAATGAACGGGCCGAGGAGTGTGGACAAGCCGCTGTATCACTGCACCGGCAGCGGCGCGATCGTGTGCTTCGGCGGAATGTTCCTCGGGGCGGGTGACTCAAAGAAGTACGGCGGACCACCTGTCTTTCTTGAGCACAACCTCTCGACGATGATCTTCCACGACACGCAGATCTACAATCTGACCGGGCCGGACGGGGTGGCGCTGCGGGGACCGGGCCAGCTCAAGATCCGCAGCTCGCTGAATACCGGCAATTCCAATATCGGGTCGTGCAACAATTTCACCTCCGACCCGCTCGGTCTGGCCGGGTTTTTCATCCCGCAGTCGAAAAGCGCCCTGCCGCTCAATGGCGGGGTCGGTCTGATCGGCGGTCTGTATTCCGACGCTGTCGCCGGCATCGACCAGTGGACGTCCGAGGGCGCCAGCGCTGCGCTGTCCACCGACTATGTGTTCAACGGCTATCCGGCGTCCCTGAAGGTTCAGACGCAGGGACAGGGCCGGAACGACCGGATCGTCATCTGCATCCCGATCGAGAAGTACCAGACGGGCAATATCGGGCTGAAAGTCCTCTTCCCGTATGACCTTTCGACCGGGGCCGTGTCGTCGAATACGACCATGCCGACCGACGACGCGGACAGGGTCACGCTGTATTTCCGGACATTCTTCGTCCAGATCACGGGCTCGGACCAGTTCGGCCGGCCGACCTTTGGCGCGGCCAATCTGTTCTGCGGTGAAGACGACGTCCACGTCCCGAAGGCCGGATATGCCAGCTGGATGAGCCACGGGACCGCGCCCGGCTATCTGGGCCTGCCGGGAACGCCGGATCCGCTGGCCACGGACACGACGGGTGCCGGGGCGCCTGCCTTTGCGACCCATATCGCGCTGCTGCTGGACACGGAATCCCTGCCGGCCTGCACGTTCTATATCGGCGCGGTCATCCCCAATCTTTACTGAGGACATCCAAGATGAAGCGCTTTGTTTTTGCGATGATGGCGGTCTTCGGGGTGATGGGCGGCCACGACTGCCTTGCGGATCCGAACACCCACTCCATCGCAAAGTGGGACATTTACGATCCGACCCTCTACGGGATCATAAACGGCAACGTCACGTTCAAGGGCGTCGTGCTGTTTCCAGATCCGGCAGCCGGGAACAACTCCCAGCAGGTGGCGACGACAGCCTGGGTCAACGCGGCGATCGCTGCGAACGGATCGGGCGGCGGATCCTCGGGGACGTTCTGTTCAACCTCGGGTTGTACGTTCTCCGGAAATGGCGGGTCCGTCACCATCACGCCCTGGAACTGGCAGGGCTATAATGCCCTCGCTATGGGCGGCATGATCACATTCACCAACGGCGACGGCGTGAATGTCGGCCTCACCTATTACGATGATGGCAGCGGCTCCAATCCATCCCTTCTGCTCAAGTCAGCCTCCCTGCGTGTGGACGGGAGGATCTACGTCAACACGCAGGAACAGCCCGCCTCTTCAACAGAGTCCTGCGCGCGGGGTGAAACCATGTATGGTTCAGGATACCTCTATTACTGCATCTCTGACGGTAAATGGGGACGGACGCCCTGGCAGACCGGCTGGTAAAATAGGCTGCCATCAAACCGCACTTCTCCTGAGAAATGGAAAACTGAAATGGACTGGACAACCCTGTTCCAGACGGTCCTGCCGTACCTGCCTGCCAAGGCTGCGGGGGATATTGTCTCGATCCTCACCTTCCTGATCGCGGCGGCCGCGCTGGCCATGCGCTTCTGGAGGCCGCCTGCGGCCGGCAGCAGGCTGGCGCTGCTCTACAAGATCGTTTCCAGCCTGGCGCAGTCGAAAGGATGGAACACGAACGCCTATCAGCCCGATGCCAAGGCCCTGATGATCCCGGCCGAAGCCAGCCGCACGATCGAGGCGGCCAAGCTGGGCCTTGATCCGGCCTCAACCCATCCCAAAGCAGGCGAGCCGCCTAAGGCAGTCATCCCGGACTAAGAAAAAAGGGCTAAGTCAATGGCAAGAGTATCTGCGCTGGATCTAGCGGTGCAGTTAGCGGCAGCGCCTCCTGTAAGGCGTCGTTCAAAGCGGCATTCCGGTCGGCCGAGGAAAGAGCGTGCTGCAAGCATGCGACGCGATATCCCGGAAATTTCTGCTGTCCGTGTCGAGTCTGGGGAAGATGCGCTGCGTCGGGGTCATCCCATCAGCTGGCGAGCTATTTGGCCTGAAGGTGCGCCGCCATATCCGTTGGAGGGTCTATCAGATGTCTGACACTACCAAGGTGCGTCATCCCTCGATCGCGGTCCAACTCCACACGGTGCAATCTCTCTATGATGCGCAGGACATCAGCGATGAGGAGGTCGACGCTGCAAATAGGTGGTATCGGGAATACATTTTTTCAACGGTTGGAATCGTCGAGGGGCAGGACGAAGGTCGTGAAAGAGAGAAGGGCAACATCCACACCTGGATGCTTAGCCGAGGCCGTTGTTCCGCAAGGATATCGCAGATCCGTGACCAGCTCGGCCTGTGTTCCCATGTTCGTCTGGAGATGATGCTGGCGCGCGAAATGTCTTTCTCAGCAATGGCGCGCATGATCTACCCGGATGTGTCAGAGGGGCGAGCAAGGATGAAAGTCTCAGCGCAATGTGCGCTCGTACTAGAGCAGCTGGTCCACGTCTATAAGAAACTGAACAAACCGTCGGCCTAATCAGTAGGCTGTTTGCAGGTTCATGGGAGAACATGGCTATCATTTGAGAGAAAGATGCAAACTTCCTTATTGAAAAATAAGGAAAACCGCACTCCTTCTAAGCTATAGGTTGCTGCTTTAAATCTAGGATATTTCTATTAAAATTTAGGGATTTATTCATTGAATAACGATGAACCCAAAAATTCTAATATATTGCGGTATGGAAAAGGTTTCCAAGACAAGGGAAAATAAATCAAAATAACCTGTCTTCTCAGAATCTAATATCGGCTGGCATCAAGATTGTGGCCACAATTAGTGGTCGAAGAAAACAGGAAAATTATCGTGCCAGATGATAAGACGAAGCGTCGGCCTCAGGATGCATCCAAGATCAATATTCATGAGTCATACGAAGTGAATTGGTGGACGCACAAATTCAACGTTAGCGAAGCTCAGCTTGTGGCAGCAGTTAAAGCGGTGGGTGTAAGCGCAGCTGCTGTAGCCAAGCACCTTGGAAAGACGCTCTGATTGTATTTTAGAGTGACTATGGACGCCAGCTCTACAGATCTAACGGGCTAGGAGCTGGCGTCGCTAAGCGATCTCAGCGAGACAGAAAACGGGCAGGCCTACCAGATCATTACCAAAAAATATATATTTATCAGTTATTTAGGTTGGGATTTAATCTGCCTTCACACGGCAGGGGTCACAGGTTCAATCCCTGTCGCGCCCACCATCCAAAGTGGCTGATTTCAGACATTTTCTCCATATGAAATTTGCTTCAATCGCTTCATGGAAACCCGGTTCGTTCGGCCACTATGAATGCCCAGACCTGCACATCGGGTCAGATTGTCAAGTAATCCATAAAAATAGTATTAAACTGGTGATTCGCTAATATCATTGAGTCATCAATTCACATTAAGACATCTATATCCATTCCATTACAAAAAACCTCAAATAATTCCATCCCGGTCAGCGCTTCCGTGCCCGGTAATAACCTCCTTGATAATTGCAAGCGCGCGATCCAGCTCTCCTCTGTTGACCGAGGCGCCGAGACAGAGGCGCAATCCGGTATCAGCCTGAAGGGAAACTCCAGACGCGTCTGGAGGGGTAATTTCTACGCCTGCACGAAACAGGCGTGCCGTTACCCTCTCCGCATCGAGTGCCGACATGGGTATCCAAGCGTGAGGCGAATACATGGCTCCTGGTCGCGCGACGAGATCTCCCAGTACTGTATGTGACTGGTTCCACCGGGTGGCAGCTTCTGCCTGAATGGATTGTCCGATGGTATCGATCCGTCCTTCCGCGACCCACTGGCTAAATACCAGCGCTCCCAGTGCGGGCGGGCAGTACCCCAAAGCTCGGATACCTTGCATGAGTCGTTCCCGTGGCAGGTCAGGTGGAAGTGCCAGAAAAGCCAAACGAAACCCCGGGCAGACTCCTTTGGAAAGGCTGGCGAGATACAGTGTCCGTTCCGGCGCGTAAGACACGATCTGACGCGGCTTCTGGGAGTACGCGTAATAAGCATCGTCTTCCAGAATCAGCAGGTCGCGGGCTTTCGCAACAGCCGCGATCTGCTGTCGACGCTGCTCTGACATTGTCCGTGTGGTCGGGTTATGAAGCGTCGGCAGCGTGAAAAGCAGGCGACTCCCTGTTTCCGCTGCCGCCCGGTCAACAGCTTCGGGCAACAGCCCTTCATCATCCATCGGTACCCCCCGCAGCTTCAGACCCAGATGGGCCGCCGCCATACGCGCACCGTAGAACGTTGATGATTCACACAGGACGGTATCGCCAGGAGCACAGAATGATGAAAAAACCAGTGCAATAGCGTGCTGACCGCCGTTACACTGAATCAGGTTTCCAGCAGAGAAATCCAGCCCGTAATGCCGTGCGATCCATTGAGCGCCGGCTGCGCGGACATGCGGCAGACCCTCGCCCTGAACATAATGCACAGCAGGATCAAGCGCATTACGCCCCATGAGTGCAGCCAGAGCGGCATTCAACTCCGCCATCAGAGGCACAGGGGGGGGCGTATTGCACCGTAGGTCGATCAGACCGCTTCTGCTTTGTCCCGTGACAGAACCACGCTCAATGGTGGGAACATCCGGAACGGCTGGCAATGCACCCCGTACGAATGATCCGCGTCCAACATGAGCGGACAACAGTCCTCGTCGTTCCGCTTCCGCATAGGCCCGTGTCACGCTTCCAACGCTGACCCCCAGCCGAAATGCCAGATCACGCTGGGGTGGCAGCTTTGCGCCAGGAGCAAGCTGCCCCGTTTTGATATCCTGCGCCATCGCCAGAACCAGCCGCTCATAGAGCGGCTTGGGACCGGATTGTAGTGCAGGTTGCCACATAGCGGGCTCCATCAACATCATTGGAATAGGACAATATAGTGATTGAACTCTTTGAGAGAGTTGTCAATCTATAACAATCGAATCGATTCGTCTGTATTGTACTATAACAATAAGGCTATCCTATGTCGCAATCAGCCATGGACATCGCACGCCTACGACCTGAAGTCCGCATCTTTCCACAAGTCCCGGAGATAGTGCAGGCGCTGGGAGTGCTCTGTGTCATCTTCACGGGACTATTGCTGCTCATGGCCATTCATGAGCCTGCTGTAGCTCAGGAAGCCGAAGAGAGTCCTGATACGGTCTCTGTGTCTTATGACCGTCAGGATCTGAGCGATCCCGTCAGAGCAAGCCGCCTTCTGGTCAGGATCGACAAAGCCGCACTGAAAGCCTGCGGCGCGATGAACGGTCTTTCTATCCCGGCGCAGGAGCTGATCATACGCTCAGACTGCCATCATGAAACCTTTAACCGAACAGTAGCGGCCTTTCACAATCCGACGCTGACACATCTGGCTGCCGCAATCGATCCATGGGTCGGCCCAAGAACGCAGGAACCCTGACAATGGATCTCCCTTTCCGACAGGTAGACGTTTTTTCCGCCGAGCCCTTTCGGGGCAATCCTTTCGCCGCAATTGCAGGGGCGGACGGATTATCCGATAGCCAGATGGCCCAGATCGCGAACTGGACCAATCTCAGCGAGACGACCTTTCTTCTCAAGCCAACGCATCCTAATGCCGATTATCGTGTGCGGATATTCACACCACACACCGAGTTGCCTTTTGCCGGTCATCCGACACTCGGAAGCGCATTTGTCTGGCAGTCTCTTGGAGGCGTGTCGAAATCTGATGTGATCATGCAGGAATGCGGTGCGGGTCTTGTTCCAGTGCGCAGACAGACCGATCAATTATCCTTTGCTGCTCCACCAAGGCGTCGGACTGGTCCTGTCGGACAGAATGACCTGGCGAATGCTCTTGCGGGTTTACGTTTGTTACCTGGGGATATTCTCGATGCACAATGGGCGGATAATGGCCCCGGATGGATGGCTCTTCGCTTACGCAGCCGCCGGGACATTCTGGCCATTCAGCCCGACTGGCAGAAGCTAAGAGGGCAGTACTTGGGCGTTGTAGGAGCGTGGGACGATCTGCACGATGGGGCAGACGTCCAGTTTGAGGTGAGGGCTTTTGTCGGAGACGGGCAAGGGTGGGAAGACCCTGTGACAGGCAGCCTGAACGCCGCTATGGCCCAATGGCTGATCGAAAGCGGGGTCGCGCCAGCACAATATATGGCCACTCAGGGCACCACATTACACAGAGCTGGGCGCGTCTTCGTAGTGAAAGATGGCGATGATATCTGGATTGGAGGAAACGTCGTGACCAGGGTTGCTGGAGTGATCACATTATAGGTTTTCAGAGCGGTCGGCTCGCCAGCTTTTTATGGCATCGCAGGTTATTTTATTTTCCGGGATTTTGCCCGATCAGTAGCTGACCCCGTTCACGGACCGAAATCAAACATCCATATGTTTCTGTACTTCGACATGCGTCACGAACGCCCTTAAAACGGCTTCCCAGAAGGCTCTATACGTTGAATATCGCCCCCAGTTTGGCGGCTCTTCAACATCTGCTTTCGGGTCGACCGAAAGCAGAACCCATGTCTGCATAATCCGATCAATTTCCTTATTGGTAAAGCCCAGAAGCTTCTGCAGTTCCTGGATTGCCTCCAGGTTAAACTGAAGGTTACGCCCTCTCGGTCCGTCCCGGATTGCTTCATCCAGCGTGTCACCGCACATGTCGGCATCTTCACCTAATGAACTGGTCCCCAAATTGGACAATCGTGGAAATGCGTCTCGAATTTCAGTGCACGAAAAATCAAATGCCGAAAACATAATGGATAATCCTGTTGCGTCTGGTATTCTTGAAAGTACTCCCGACTGATTTACCAAAAATTCCAAACTTAGACATTGGACACGTCAATGTATCCATACAGAGCCTTCAAACCACTTGAATGAGTTCATATGGCTCATATTTTAATCCAGGAGAGATACGGAACACGTAACTGGTTCTAAAACCTCTCTGAGACAGAGAAAAATTAGATTAAAGAAATTAAAATATACATTCTTGCGATATAAATTATAAAATAAATATAGGTAATTATCAATAATTATATTAAATTATAAATTTTATTTGAAATAAATTATTGAATCAAAACCTCCTTCTCTACCTTCTCCATCTCTTTTATTATTGAAAGTATACTATAATTTTCCCTAATGAAAGAAACACCTTTCCTAGAAATATTATCAATATTTTCATTGTCATGCATAGCAATAATCATCTCTGCAATATTTTCCGCTCCCCCATCTGTAATAAGTTCTCTCAATTCCAACGGAAATGGAATACCCTCGGATGCAATAGGCGTCATGACCACAGGCAGCCCCCATCCCAACATTTCAAGCACTTTACCTTTGATCCCCGCTCCAAAGCGGAGGGGTGCCACTCCAATTCTTACTTTTCCAAAGACTTCATCCAAATCCTGAACATAACCAAGAATTTCTACGCCACGGCACGATACCTTGCGAAGATGCTCCGGCATGTGAGAACCAGCAAGATAGCAAGTTATATCTGGGCGCTGTTTGTGAACGAGGGGCATGATTTCTTCTATTAACCACAACGCTGCATCCACATTAGGATGATGTCCGTAATGGCCGACGAAAAGACAGCCGCTACGCATGTGAGGTCGTTGAATGACAGGAGGCGTCATAATTGCCCATGGAACAACAAAAGCAGGCGTTCTTGGGGCCAGTTCTTTTAAAAGACGCATTTCTTCCGTTGAATGTGTGATCAAAGCATCAGCTTGGATTGCACAAATTCGTTCCAGAACTCGAACACGGCGCGCTTTATTTTTCAGCTCAATGTCATCAAGCTCAGCCGCCTGACGTTCCAACCTCAGATAAGACAGATCAGCAACACTGAAAATGATACGGGCATGAGTTTGGAAATACCTTGCAAGACCAATATAGGCGTGTGCCACTTCTACACGATGAAGATAAACCAAGGAAAAACTATCGCGCTGATGACGCAAAACAGATTCAACAGTATCAAAAAGGGGGGCCTCAAAAGTTTGAATGCCATCTCTTTCCAAGAACAATTTCTGTTCTCTGGTGGCTTTTTTTTCGTTTAAAGAAATAAAGAAGACATCATATCCCATATCTGAAAGTGCACGAATGTGCGATACAATCGCATTCGACCCAGCATCCCGACTTGGATCTGGAAATCGGCTGTCTATGACAAGTGCACGTTTGCATCGGGATTTAATATTGCCCCAGGCACCTTCAGAGCCCGATACCAACGCCTGATGACGCTCAACAGAATGGTTCACATACCCAGCCATCTCCTGGTTGGCCGTTGTCTTCAAAACATCCAGCGTCGACAAAAGTATTTCCGAAACTCTTTTTCGCTCTTCGTTATTCTCAACGTTTCTTGCGGCAAACTGCATAAACCACAGTATATCGGGATCGAAAACTGAGACTGATTCGATAATGGCTGGAGATCCCTCCAACTCAGCCCCATCATCTCTAATGACGCGAACGATATTTCTTACGCGAAGAGATAAATTTTCTGGAATAACTATAACAAAGCCGTAGTTTCCTGTTCCAATTCCGCACTCTTTTATATCGCCTCGGTATCTGTTTGCTATTGAATTTATTAAAATGCGATCATTAACAATGACCTGTATACCGACAGAGTTTTCTGGTTTGCTTTCATCCCAAGCCCAACCGGCGATATAACGTCGTTCAACGATATCCAGAAACCCTGCACGTTTCTCCGTCTGCACGGCCGCTAATGCAGTGACCTCCCTTGCTTCAGCAGGAAGTTCTATTATGCAAGGAGACCCTTCCAACTCAGCGCCACCTCGCGCTTCTCGCGCTTCGATTTGGATTGGTTGTCCGGACGGCAGTCCCCCTAAAACATTAAAGCAAAAGGCATGATATCCATCGCCTATCCCAGACTGCTTAAGGTCCTCTCTATATAAATCGGCTTTAACCAGGCCTAGAACGATCCCATTACACAGAAGACGAATAAGTACAGGTTCATCCGTACCATTATACGCCCACCCTATGATGGTGGCTTTGTCGATATTATCGACAAAGCCACGCACGACAGACAGAGGCTCCTCTCCGTCAAGATTTTTTCCATCCATGATCAATAAATATCTTCATGCTCTCCTCAAGCCGAAAGACGCGCATTATTCTCAGCCGTAGATTGGAGATTTTGACGAATACTCTCTAAAACGCTTCCTTCTTCCAGGCGCGGAGCACAGTAATATACATCCTTTGTGTTCCGATCAGGATAACGTCGGTAGTAATCGTCTACATTATGAAACATTGACCGACTAGAATCATCAATGAAGGTTTCAGAAGGGGCACCTTCGGCGTAAATGACATCATGATCTTCAAGTTCTATATGATAATACTCAATTACTCCGCGAAGAGTCGATCTGAATATTGTTCTTTCATTAACAAGACTTTCAGCCTGAACAAGTACTCCATCTATCAGCATGGCATGTTTCGGTGAAACTGTCAGATCGCAAACAGGGAGGCCTTTGCCTAGTGAACCACGTTTAAAGGTTATAGGCATCACATTTGGATTAATTCCCGCGAAACGCGACGAATAACTTCTATAGCCAATCCACAAAACAGGCTTCAAATCCCCGCTTACAGTCCGGACAAGGTCCCCAATCTGTAGCTTTTCTACAGATACTTCTCCATCCACCGTTCGAATGGCGGTTCCTTTGGCATAACAAGCAACAACAAGCTCTGTTCCATTAGTCCCGGAGACGGACTGAGTGGACAGGTAGGTTCCTTCTCCATCCTCCTGATCCGTGTATTGCCCATTTAGGAGCAACGTATCTCCATTGCGGAAGGATATCGTACTTGTGCCCAGCAAAGAGTTATATGTAACACCCGTAATCGTTGTCAGACTACCATTAGAACTGACAATAATTTCATCGCCCGCACCAAAGCCGTTGATGGTTGCCCCACTCAAAAGGGCAATATTAGTGCTCGACGCCGCAAGGTTGAGTGTTCCCCCACCGTTGCCAAAATTGATCGTAAGACCCGATGCTGCACTAATAAGGCTGGCTGCCCCACTAAAAATACCGCCATTGGTAATATTTACTGTTACGTATTGTAGGGCATTCAGCAATCCGCCACTAATAGACATACTCCCGCCGTCAGCATCAAGAGTGACTCCAGCCAAGAGATTGATTGTTCCACTGTTCACCACGACTGTCGTATGCGCTTCAGCCGTTATTGTGTATGAGGCCAAGAGTCCAAGCGCCGCCAGCTGGATAGTGGCGCTGACTGCAGAGCTGTCTCCAGATGTCACATTCAAATCATTGGCGCCAATAGCCGCAACGTAACCCAGATTATAACTTCCACCACTAGCCGATGATGTGAGTGAGAGGCTATTTCCAGTTCCGTAATAAGTATTGCCAAAGCTGGACATGCTACTTCTCCATTCTTGATTTTGACTCGGATACCAACATGGAAAGACTGCACGCAGCAGACCAAAAAAAACAATCTATTTCTATAAAATTCCACGATACTCACTTCGTAAGCATCATCATAAAGTAGTCATATTTAATAATAAACGGTTACCAATTAGCCAATTTTTAGTGACCATAAAGGGCATACATTAACTGTTGCCCGACTTACGCTCCTAAAAAACCTTTTATCTCTCACTGCGCATCAGCGATTTCAATTTCTCCTGCAGCGTTCGATGGAGAATGGCTCATCATGCAGCAGGTTTTTTGATGCTGACGATTCTGGTGAGCCAGACGCTGAATATCCTGCTCAATCAGAAGGCAGACTATTAGATCCAGAATTGTCTATCTTTTAAATGCCATCCGGGCCTTTGCTGACCGAAAAGCTCCAGATAATGTCCTATCCTGCCTGCGGATCACCGGAATAGAAGGCAATACTGCATGGCTTGAATTGGCCAATATCGTCCATAACATGCGCGACTTCACTCTTGGAGAGGAGCAACATGAGCGTATGGCAATCAAGGGTAGGTTTAACGTCCGGCGAGCTCAAAAACAGGCCTATACAGCCTGGATCAAGGACCATTTCGTGCCTTCAGTTATAGATGCGATCCGACAAACGGATGCTCAGGTCCAGAAGAGCACGGGGCAGCATACCTGGTGATCAGCAATTCAACATGTGCCGCCAGCGCCGTCCGGTCCGCCTCAATTCGTGCCGCCGTCGCCTGCCGGGCAGCATCGTTCTGCCCCAATAATTCCCCGGCATAACCAACCTGCCGCCCGGCTTCGGCATCGGGCAGGGCAGACAAAGGCACAAACTGGACCGGGACATGCAGTGTCTGCGCTTTCGTTCGGCTGGCATCCGCCTGTAAGCCAAAAACAGGAGTAAAACTTGAAGCCGAGACCGAAAATGATCCCGACTGACTGAACGTGCCCGACAGATCCATCGTCACCGGCCCGGCAATCATTGCCACCACCGGATCTGATGTGTGCTGCGCGCACTGAAGCGCCCGGACATTGGCGCCGAACCGGACCACCTGATCGACCGTCCAGTGCTGCACGCCAGAAACACTGACCACGCCCGCTTGCGTCAGGTCTGCCTGAACACCAGCAATAGCCTGACTGATCGTGACGGGTGCCACGGATCCAGCCGAGCAGGCGGAGAGAGCCAGAAGCCCGCAAAGTGCCAGCATTCTCATACTAACGTCTCGCCGCCCAGCCCCGTCCAGGCTTTCGTATTCGGGTTCCACATAGCCATGACGCCCTGTGCACCAGAACCGATGGCCTTATCCGTCACGATGGCGCGCTGCCAGGCGACAGGTGAGGCAGGAAGCGCCGCAAAAGTATATGTCGTTGAAATAACAGGTTCGTTTAGAAATTCTGCCACGTTCGTCGTGGGATTAAACGACACAAGCGGGGTCTGCCATGCTGATCCGTCCGTTGTGCCAGCGCTGATATAAAGCGGAACAGGCCCTGAACTGGTGTTGTTCGCCCAGAGTTGCCAGTAATATTTCTGATCATCTTTATCAATAACGCGAAGCCCACCGGTGCCGTATCCAGCATCAATAGCGAGCCAGCCGGAGTATATTTCCGTGGAGCCATCAGCGCTGGTATGCGAGGCAATATTTGCAGCATTATTGAACTGGTCTTTCAGCCTGATCCCGACAGCACCGTTGGTGGATTTCACCCCCAGCCAGCGCGTTCCATAACTGTTCAGGCATCCGACCTGGAGGGTATCTCCTCCGTCCGAAAGTTGAAGCGCATAAGTGGCGTCAAACCCACTATCGGACGGGGCGGTAACGGTCTGAAGATCCGCTACTTTGTCAGGGCTCAGTGCAAGAAACTTTGACGGGTCTGCAGCGGTATATCCGAGAGCGGCATTGATCGCCGCCGCTGTCAGATCTACGGCGCTTCCGCCCGAACCCGGCGCACCGGCAGGAGCCTCAAACGAAATGCCCGGAGCAGTTGCGCCATTGCTCATGGTCGCGGTGAGCGTGACCGTGGAGGACTGACCGGCCACGACGGCGCCCTGACTGACAGCCACGGACGCGATGCCCACGCCTGCTGCTCCAGCGGCCCCTGCCGCGCCCGTATCGCCTTTCGGTCCAGTTGCACCGGTTGCACCTACGTCACCCGATGCGCCCGTTGCCCCGGGTGCACCAGCCGGAGCCTCGAACGTCGCAGGCTCAGTTATTGTACCATCCGTCAGTGTCGCCGTCAGTGTCACCGTTGACGGCTGACCCGCAACAACACTCCCCTGTGTCAAGTCGATGGATTTGATCCCGACACCCTGTGCACCATCTGGAGACAGTGCCGCGATCCACTGGCCGATGCTCTGAACTTTGCCGCCTGACGTGACATCCAGACCCGACCCATCGCCCGCATACGTGCTGGCCGTCACGCTTTCAAAAGATGGCGTCCCGACCGGGGCCGTGGCTTCCGTTGCCATGACAACCTGACCGTTCGACGAATAACCCGAAGGCAGTGCCTCAACCCCTGCGATCAGCACGCTGCCGTTCGTGAGCGTGTCAGACAGGAAATTCGATGGTGGCGCAGTCGCGACCGTCAGGTCCGTAATCTGCAGAACGGCCATCACGGAATACACACGCCCCTGCTGGGTCGTGATTTCGAAGAGAATTTTCTGCGTCGTGTTTGGCTGCCCACTGGCAAGGAACGCCACTACCATCGTTCCGGCCACGGCACTCCACATGATCGTGAGAGCGTAGTCGCCACTTGCCGTAATGACCGTGGCGGATGTGATTGCGGTCAGCGTATCACCCGTACCGGCCAGCAGAGCAGAAAAGTCCAGAGTATAATCCAGACACTCCGCAGACGACTTCGGACAGAAGGTGACTTGAGAGACTGTTGCATTGCTCCCCTGAAGAACGATCGTCCGGAGGGGAGAAGGCGTCAGATTATGAATGGTAGTCATACAGCCCTCATTGCGGTCGGAAGCGCGTTAAAATCTTTACCAATCAGTGTCGTGCGGGGAATGCTCAGCCAGATACCCGACGACAGCGGACCGTGGGCTTTATTCGCGACCTGCGTGAGGAGTGCCCAGAGAGGAAAGTGGCACGGGTCGCGGGGCAGGGCGTGCTTGCCCTGTTTTCTATCCTGCATAAGATCTCCAATAGAAACGAAGGAACAGCCAAAGGCGCTGCTCGCTCGGCATCAATGATCGAAAGATCAGACGCCCTGATAAATCCGGGCACGGATCAGTTCCGGAGACTGAGCCGGGGCGGCATAAGAGACGGCCGTAGCGTCATTGTTGAGCGCGACTGTGTTGAACGTCGCGGTGTTCTGGGTCGTGGTGCAGGCGGCCGTGGAGCCGAGAAGGAGGGCACCGAGGCCTGAGTGCGAGAACGCGATTGCGCATGATGTCTCCAGACATAAAAAAACCGCCTCAGAGGGCGGCTATCTGGCGTAGACTGTTGGTACGGTGCGGAAAGCTTCCTCATAGAAAGGTAAAGTTGCGCGCACCGAGAAAAATCACGTGTCAACCTGACACTTTACACGGATTTCCGCTCTTGAAGGAGGGGGATGGAGAACCCCCGCAACTGCCTTATCCCGTTGGAACCCGGTCTATACCAGACTAACAAAACCGGCAGCATGACACAGACAAACGCATTCCCTGTCGCGCCTTACACGCCGTAATCGTTGCATATCAGTGATACAAACAGCGGAACTGCGCACGTTTCCACCCTTCAACTGCCCATCACAAGAAAAGCGTAGGATGCATTCGACTATCGCGTTATGAAGAGCCACCTGTTTTTTCCAGAAAGCCGATCATGAACGTTCTGACGCATTCAACTCCGACTGGCTCATACGATACATGAAGCTTTTTTCCTGCAGAGAGAGAGCTTCAGTACCATCATTTGCCGTCATGACAGGCGGCACAGGCGGCATTGGGTGTGAAATCGCAGGACTTCTTCTGGAACAGGGATGGGATGTTCTTCTACTGACGCGTCAGCCTCACAAGGCCGAGGAACTGATTTCCAGTAGAAACGGACGGTTTGAGTCTGTTTACTGTGACCTCACAAAACCTGCGGAACTAGAATTCGTCAGTAATGCTATTCTGGAAAGAAAAAAGAACATCGGATTGTTAATTCATTGCGCTGGAAAAATAGATCCGGAAATGACCCGGAATATCACCCGGCGCAGCCTTGAAGAACAGATAACAATTAATCTGACGTCACCGATACTCATGACCAGTCAATTACTTCCAGCCGTCTCTTTTGGGGCGCATATTGTTTTTGTTAATTCTATTGCTGGCGTCATGCCTCTGCAGGGAAGTTCCGTGTATAGCGCAACAAAGTTCGGCCTTAGAGGCTTTGCCCGCTCGCTCGCACTGGAATTCAAGTCAGGAGAGCTCCGGGTTTCGTCCATCTTTCTTGGAGCAGTCGATACTCCGATGCTCGAACAGGAAACACGGGACGGCGGATCCGTACTGAATTTTGTCAACAAACCTCTATCAGCCCGCCATGTAGCCAACCTCATTATCCGGATGAGTGAAGGGAAGGGACGTGAAGTCTTTCTACCCGCACTGGATGGTATTTTCGCTCACGCCTGCCTGATTATGCCGTGGCTTCTGCGAATAACTACACCAATACTTGAAAAAGTTGGTCACATAGGAATGCAGCGCTTCCATAAAAACAAAAAAATATTCCAAAAAAATTAATAAAAACTCTAACGGAACGATAAAATTAATTTCCGAGAGATATTTTTAACGATTTATTGACGAAAAAAGCAAAGCGATTTAGAAAATTTTTCACCGTTCTACACTTTCAGAAGGCTGTAACGTGCCACATGTAACGTTGACTGATTTTCTGCAAGTGACCCAATGGTCGCCTGACCAGCTTGCACACCAGATTGGCCGTACAACAGATGACATCATGCGATGGTCTCATCATGACAATGAATTACCAGAGCTTCTTCAGCAATGGATGGCCCGCATTGTAACAGCTTTCCAGACAGAGCCTCCGCCGCCTGGATACGCGATGGAACGCTCTGCAAGCTGTTCCTTTAACGACGATCCATCAATGACTGTAGTTTGCAATGTCTGCGGCCTGGCCCCCCGCTGTGGACAAGGCCTTTACGCGAAAAATTGAGATTATAATTTACAGTCCCGCATGGAGACGCCCCGAAAGACGTGCGGCAGCTTTCCGAAAAGCCTGAAAGAAGTCGCGATCAATAGCGACGCTGCCACCCGTCATTTCAATAAAGCCTTCGACCATGCCATTCTGAAGCAGACCTTCGGAATGAACCAGCATGCCGTCCGGATCTTCCATGCACCCGGAAGAGGGAGCATCACTCTCAGGTCTTGCGGAAAGGCTTTCATTCCACACATCCCGCCAGTAGGATTCTACCTTCTCGGAATAAAGACGTCCATCTACGGTATAGGCATCCATCGGTTTCCCGAGGCCCATCATGTAACCGATTTCAACCGCCGTTCCAGGATCCATCTCAGGAGAACGACGGAACGGGTCAATACAAAACAGACCTGCGGTACAGCGATCCATCAGATCGCGATCAGCACGGACGAAAGCAAGGATGGTCTCACGTCCCGGAGGCAAAAGCCGCGCTTCAGCCTGCCCATCAAAGGGAGCAACACCTTCGAGGCCATATTCTGCACAGATCGACTTCAGCCGTGCAAACAGAGCAAGAGCTTCCGGCCGGAATACCAGATCACCGGCCAGATAAACTGAAATAAAATTGTCTGACATAGACCTAAGTCTCTACAGACTTCCTGAACAGGAATAAAGCCTCGTAAGACTATCGCCTGAATGACAAATTTCTAGATTTTTACACAAAAAATTATATCGAGGAGGCATTGGCGGAGGGGATGGGATTCGAACCCACGATACGACTTACATCGTATAACGGATTAGCAATCCGCCGCCTTCAGCCTCTCGGCCACCCCTCCGCACTTTACGCGGTTCGCACTGCGTATGCTGGAGTGTTCTTAGGGGGTAACCGCGTCGTGGTCAAACCCCCTGAGAACATTTTTTTCGTCTTACTCTGAAAGAAGTTTCTTCAGGGTTTCATTGACGAGGGCAGGGTTCCCCTTGCCCTTCATGGCCTTCATGGTCTGCCCCACAAAAAAGCCGAAAAGCTTGTCCTTGCCACTTTTATATTCTTCAACTTTGTCATTGTTAGCCGCAAGGATGTCGCGAATGGCGCTTTCGATAGCGCCTGTATCCGTGACCTGCCGAAGACCCTTGCGCTCAACGATGACTGAGGCAGAATCGCCTGTTTCAACCATGTCTTCCAGGACTTCCTTGGCAATTTTGCCATTAATCGTGGAATTGGAAATCAGACCCAGAAGTTCCCGCAGACCTTCGGCGCTGACAGGGCTGTCTTCAATGGAGCGTCCGGTACGATTCAGGGCTGCAAAGAAATCGCCCAGCATCCAGTTCGCTGCCAACCGGGCATCAGCACCGCGTGCCACGGTCTCATAGAAGTCGGCAATGGCCTGCTCAACACACAGAACGGAAGATTCATAACGGCTGACACCGTATTCCGCTTCCAGACGGGCGCGCTTGGCTTCGGGCAGTTCCGGCAGAGCCGCTTTCAGCTCATCGACCCAGGACTGCTCAATGACCAGCGGCAGAAGATCAGGATCAGGGAAATAGCGATAATCATGCGCATCTTCCTTGCTACGCAAAGACCGCGTTTCGCTTCTGACGTGATCGAACAGGCGCGTCTCCTGATCGACGGTTCCGCCAGCTTCCCAGACCTCTATCTGCCGCTGCGCCTCGACTTCGATGGCCATCATCACAAAGCGGATCGAGTTGACGTTCTTGATCTCACAACGCGTGCGATAGTCCGTTTCGCCCGGCTTGCGAACCGACACGTTCACATCCGCACGCATGGAGCCTTCCTCCATGTTGCCGTCACAGGTGCCGATATAGCGCAGGATCTGGCGCAGCTTGCGCAGATAGGCTCCCGCTTCCTCAGGCGAGCGGATATCCGGCTCACTGACGATTTCCATCAGCGCCACACCGGCCCGGTTCAGGTCAATGAAAGAGCGCGTCGGATCCTGATCGTGGATCGACTTACCGGCATCCTGTTCAAGGTGCAGACGGGTGACACCGATTTCACGCGTGCTGCCATCCGCCAGATCAACGAGAACCTTGCCTTTACCAATGATCGGATGGGCGAACTGGCTGATCTGATAACCGGTGGGCAGATCTGCATAGAAATAGTTCTTGCGATCAAAGCGGCTGAACAGATTGATCTCGGCTTCAAGTCCCAGACCTGTGCGGACGGCCTGAGCAACGCATTCCTGATTCAGGACCGGAAGCATACCCGGAAAACCGGCGTCGACGAGGCTGACATGCGTGTTCGGCTCCCCGCCATATTCCGCCGAAGCGCCGGAAAAGAGCTTGGCCTCGCTGACGACCTGAGCATGAACTTCCAGACCGACAACGATTTCCCATTCGCCGGTGCTGCCGGTGATACGATAGCTCATGCCGACACTCCTGCATGAATAGTGGGTCTATGATGGAATGCCGCAGCCTGTTCAATAGCATGACCGGCTGCAATCAGCGTCTCTTCATCGAAGAACTTGCCGATAAGCTGCAACCCAAGCGGTACGCCGCGTGCATCCAGACCAGCCGGAACGGACAGGGCAGGGACGCCCGCCATGCTCGCCGGAACCGTGAAGACATCATTGAGATACATCTGAACCGGATCGGTGGGCTTTTCGTCCTGTGCAAAAGCGCCAGACGGCGCTGTGGGCGTCAGAAGCACATCAACGTTTTCAAAAGCTTTCAGGAAGTCCTGCTGGATCAGCGTCCGGACCTTCTGGGCCCGCAGGTAATAGGCGTCGTAATAGCCCGAAGACAGCACATGCGTGCCGATCAGGATGCGGCGCTTGACCTCTTCACCGAAACCAGCAGCACGGCTGGCTTCGTACAGGCCATCCAGCGACGGCGCGCTCACGCGTTCACCGAACCGGAGGCCGTCATAACGGGCCAGATTGGAAGATGCTTCTGCCAGAGCTGCAATATAATACGTCGGAAGGCCATATTTCGTGTGCGGCAGGGAGACCTCGACGATCTCCGCACCCGCATCACGCAGCCAGTTCATGCCCTGCTGCCAGAGCGCTTCGATTTCCGCAGGCATGCCTTCGACGTGATATTCCTTGGGAATACCGACGCGCAGACCTTTAACGCCACGCTTCAGAGCAGCTTCGTAGTTCGGAACAGGTGTATCGACGCTCGTGGAATCACGCGGATCGAAACCCGCCATCGATTCGAGCAAAATGGCGCAATCCTGAAGGTTGCGGGACATCGGGCCAGCCTGATCTAGCGAACTTGCAAAAGCGATCGTCCCGAAACGCGAGCACCGACCATAGGTCGGCTTGATCCCGGCAATGCCCGTGAAGGCCGCCGGCTGACGGATGGAACCGCCCGTATCCGTGCCCGTCGCACCCAGAACAAGTCCGGCAGCAACAGCCGCAGCGGAACCACCGGAAGAACCACCCGGAACCAGCTTTGCGTCAGAATCCTTACGCTTCCAGGGATTGACCGCCGGACCGAATGCCGAGTTCAGGTTAGCCGAACCCATGGCAAATTCGTCAAGGTTCAGCTTGCCAAGGAAAACCGCGCCATCCTTGAGCAGATTGGCCGTGACCGTGCTTTCATAAGGCGGCACGAAATTGCCGAGGATCTTGCTGGCAGCCGTCGTGCGGACGCCATTCGTGCAGAACAGATCCTTGATGCCCAGCGGAATTCCGCACAGGCGGCCACCTTCGCCTTTGGCCAGCGCCTCGTCCGCAACCTTTGCGCCTTCGCGAGCCTGATCGGGCGTACGGGTGATGAAGCTGTTGAGCTGACCGTCCAGACGTTCGATCGCATCAATATGAGCGTTCGTCAGTTCGACGGCGGAAATCTTGCGGGACTTGAGCGCGTCCCGGGCCGAAGCCAGCGTGAAATCATGGATGCCGGACATTATTCGACCACCTTCGGTACCGTGAAGAACGGACCTTCCCGTTCGGGAGCATTGGAGAGGACCTTGTCACGGCAGTCGCCATCCGTGACAGCGTCTTCGCGCAGACGGGGTTTTGCCAGCCCCGTGCCAATCATCGGATCAATGCCCGTGACATCCACTTCCTTGAGCTGTTCCACCCAATCGATGATGGAGCCCATATCCTGCCCAAGGGTTTCAACCTCTTCGGGCTTAAGACCGATCCTCGCCAGTCTGGCGATGCGCGTAACCGTTTTCGCGTCGAGCGACATGAATATTCCTGAACAAGAGGAAATTTTATGGTGGCTTTTCAGCCTTCAGGGGGATCATAACGCCGTGCTATGCCCCTGTTCAATCCACATGATCTCCGTAATCTCGTTCAATCCGGTCAACGCATCCTCGGGCTTGACCCCGGATCAAAGGCCATCGGCGTCGCGCTGACGGATGTTTCTCTCATGCTGGCCTCTCCCCTGATCGGCCTCAAGCGCAGAAAACTGGGAGAAAATGCACAGGAACTTGCCAAAATCGTGCGCGCACAGGACGTTGGCGCTCTTGTCGTGGGGCTGCCACTTTCACTGGATGGATCTTTTGGTCCCGCTGCACGCGCAGCGTCCGATTGGACACAGGCTTTGTCAGAACGACTTGGGATTCCCGCGGGACTGTGGGACGAACGCCTGTCTTCCAGCGCCGTTAACCGCTTTCTGATCCAGGATGCCGACATGACACGCGGTCGCAGAGCCGAGGTTGTCGACAAGATGGCCGCCGCTTATATGCTTCAGGGCTGGCTCGATGCGTCACGGCCTGAGGTGCCGGAAGTTTTCTAGTCAGGGGGAATGCTTCACGCGCCTTTGTTTCCAATCAGAGTCGAGCGGGAAGACGTGTTGGCCAGAATACGGAACCACGTCCGGGCCGCCATGGCGCCAATCAGCAGGAAAAGCAGGAACTTCATGATTTTTCTCCAGTCATGACGTACAAAACGAACCGGATTGGTCCGGGTTCTCCTGCAGAAAATTTCAAAGTGTAAGGTGAGCCGTCACATGATTTTTCGCATGTTGATCGTAACGCTTTTTCTGGGACTGTCGGCCTGCGTTCACCACCCCGATGATGGGGGAGTTTCCGTCGCCCACCATCATGCGTCGTCGCATGGAGCCTATGCTGGAGCAGGTGCTGGCTGGTCTGGATACTAATCAGCGTTGTCGCCATGCCAGACGAACCGGCATGGCGCGATAGGAGGCAAGATCCCGTCCACCATGCATGGGCACAGTGCTTCCAGCCTGCCCGACTGCATGATGGATGATGCGAGGCGGGGGAGCATAAGACACCATGTGAACAGACGGCATGGCTTCCATACGCGGCGTCGGACGTTCGGAAAATCCGGATTGCCTGTTCAACGCAAAATAAGGAGCAGGTCTGGCAGTTGGAAGCATGGCCTGAAGGCCTGACGCCGTCATCACGACCTGTGGCAGAAAGTCTGGGGGCCGGTAGCTGTCGGGTTGTCCGTTCCAGATGGCCAGCACATGACGGGCATAATCCGCACCAAGAGCCGGGGTAAGGGAATGATAGGCAGCCGTCGCTGCCGGCCAACCCTGAAGCTGATTATGCAGTCCGGACAGAAAACGGGCGCCGTAACGGGCATTGCTGAACGGGTCAAAAGCATCTTCGAGCGAGAAAAAAGCGTCCGGATGATGATGCAGGTTGATCTGCATACAGCCCACATCAATCGAGACGATGCCGTGCGCCTGGAAATCCCGCACTGCTGCAATGGCTTCGTCCTTGCTTTCGTAGAAATAACCTTTTCCGGCCGCATTCACGGTCCAGGGCCAGGCGACAGTCGCTGAACCGTTTGGGTCCCGCCGTCCGCTCTCCACCCGGCTGATGGCGTCGAGCAGACGAGACGGAATACCAGTCTGCTGTTCGGCGGCCTGCACCGCCGCCTTACAGATGGACGCAGCATCATAGGCCTGCGCAACCGGCACCCCGGAGAGCATCACGGCAGCGGCAAGGAGGCGAACTTTCCCGATCATTTTTCTGCTTATGACCGGGAAAAGTAAAAAAACAGTTATACCTGCAACTTTACCGGAGAAGCGGTTTGCAAACCTCTGCCAGCCACTCCGCAACCTCCGGTTCCACATGCGGGGAGACCCGCATCTGGACCTCCGCATGATAGGCGTTCAGCCAGTTCAGTTCGGCATCATTCAAAAGCGCCACAGCAATCAATCTGCGATCAATCGGCGTATAACTGAGGATCTCGAACTCCAGGAACGCGCCCTTGCTGCCCGTGAACGAAGACGGACGCACCAGCATCAGGTTCTCGATCCGGATGCCGTACTGGCCCGGCTCGTAATATCCCGGCTCGTTGGAAACGATCATGCCAGCTTCAAGCGCAACGGGACGTGGCGCAGGAGAAATGTTCTGCGGGCCCTCATGAACGGACAGATAGCTTCCGATTCCGTGTCCGGTCCCATGATCGTAATCCATGCCCACCTGCCACAGGGCTGCCCGTGCCAGAACATCCAGACGGTGACCGGTCGTGCCGGGTGGAAAACGGATGCGGGAGAGGGCGATATTGCCCTTCAGAACGCGCGTGAACGCCTCGCGGACATTGGACGGCGGTTCCTGATCCCCTACCCAGAGCGTACGGGTGATATCGGTCGTACCGAACGGGTACTGGCCACCGCTATCGATCAGATAGACACTTCCGGCTTCCAGAACCCGGTCATGACCAACCTGCGCGCGATAATGTGGGAAAGCACCATTCGGTCCAACTGCGGAAATGGCATCGAAGCTCTGTTCCCGATAGTCACGGGAGCGGGCCCGCAGGCTATCCAGCCGCGTGACAAGATCCGTCTCGTGCTGGCCCATCCCCGATACCGTCAGGGAATACAGGAACCGGGCCATCGCCACCCCGTCATGGGCATGAGCCCGCCGTGCACCTTCCTGTTCAGTACTATTCTTGATCGCCTTCGGAAGCGTGCACGGATCCGTTCCATCCACGACCGTCGCTCCGGCCGCCTGAAGCGTAGTATCGAACCACACAGCCGTGGAGACGGGATCCACGCGCACCGTTCTGCCACTAAGCGCCCCAAGACGCTGCGCCAGTTCCGCGGGGGTATAGACTGTCACACCCGACCCACAGATATCCCTGACACCCGCCGACAGGCGCTCCGATGAAACAAACCACTCGGCGCTCCCATCCGCATGCAGGATCGCATAACCCTGCGCGACAGGCGTGAGAGGAACATCGCTGCCACGCATATTCAGCAGCCATGCCAGCGACGTGCAATCGGCAATAATGACCGCGTCATGTCCGTCCCTACTTAGGATCTGCCCAAGACGCAGACGCTTGTCCGCACTGCTTTCCCCTGAAAATTCCAAGGGTTGCGGTATAACCTGACTGGCCGGAGCAGCAGGACGATCTGTCCAGGCTTGGTCGATGGGATTTTGTGACAGCGGAACGAGCTCAACACCCGATGTCTGCCATGAGGCCAGCATGGACTGACTGACCAGACGCGGGTCATATCCAACCTTCAGCCCTTTTGCATGCTCGGCCAGCCAGTCGCCAATCGGCTCGAGCGCGACATGCCGACGCTCCCACAGATCATGTGGAACCTGCTCTTCCAGTTGCACCGTGTAACGCCCGTCAGAAAACACTGCGGCCACATCAGGCAGAATCGCGGCAAGACCGGCACTCCCCGTAAAGCCCGTCAGCCAGGCCAGCCGTTCGGCACAGGGGGCGACATATTCGCCCAGATATTCGTCACCACGCGGAATGATGAAACCGTCAACACCCAGCGGTTTACAGGCTGTGCGAACGAGGGCAGGGCGCTCGTTGAGCGGGATGGAGGACAGGGTCATGAAAAGTCCTTTTCCACAGAAGACATATCGTCGAGGCAGAGTGTCATGAATAACAGATCCAGCCAGCGGTCACGCTTGCGACCGACCTGAGGGAGCGTGCCACCGTTCCGGAAACCAAACTCACGGTGCATTGCGACGGAAGCGGTGTTGTCAGCCGTAATCCCGGCCACCATGACGTGAAAGCCCGCGCCTTTTGCGTGGTCGATCAGAGCTTTCAAAAGATGACGGCCAATGCCCCGGCGCTGTTGATCGGGGGACACATACACCGAGTGCTCAACCGTGCGGGCATAGCCTTCATAGGATCTGAAAGACCCGTAAGAACCATATCCGGCAATCGCACCAGCCGGATTGATGGCGACAAGCACGGGGTAGCCCTGAGCCAGCCTGCCTTCAAACCACTGACGCCGCTGCTCCAGCGTAAAGGGCGTCGTGATCCAGAGTGCGTCGGTGTTTTCAATGGCGTCATTGGTGATACGCAGGATGGCCGGAAGATCATCAACGCTGGCCTTGCGAATCAGGGGCAGCATTCCCGGCGTTCCCATCACCCGCGGCGGCGCAGGATCAGCGTGGCCCAGTCGCCCTCACGCAAAATACGCTCCAGCACAAGACCCTGACGCTGATGCGCCACCAGAACCATCCGTGCCTGACTGTAAAGCAGCCCAGCCAGAATGGCCGTTCCGTTCGGCGCAAGGTTCAGCGCCAGAGACTGTGCCATCCGGCACAACGGACGGGCCAGAATATTTGCGAAGACCAGATCATACGGCGCCTTGGCGCGCACGGCCTCGGTCTGCCAGCCATTGCCGAAACGGCAGTCCAGCAGATTGCCCTGACCATTCAGCCGCGCATTGAGCTTTGCCGTCCGCACGGACCAGGGCTCGATATCAACGGCCAGAACGGGGCGGTGCAGCAATTTCGCCGCTGCCATCGCCAGAATGCCGGACCCACAGCCCATGTCCAGAATACGCTGCGGCTTGCGATACGCGACCATTTCCAGCGCCCGCA
The DNA here is from genome assembly GCF_002005485.1 of Gluconobacter albidus. NCBI lineage: Bacteria > Pseudomonadati > Pseudomonadota > Alphaproteobacteria > Acetobacterales > Acetobacteraceae > Gluconobacter > Gluconobacter albidus. The sequence goes on from NZ_CP014689.1 coordinate 1,513,358, forward strand.
AACAGCCGCGTGTGGAACCGTGCTCGCCTGAACCGAAGGCAATTCCGGCATCCAGCGTAATCGTCAGACGGGACTGATCGGGCGCACCATGCAGGTGGGTGCCGCGAATGGCAAAGCGCTTGCCGACATTCTGCTGCGGGAAGGATTCGTAAGTCCGGGCCAGCCAGCCTTCAGATTCGGTCGGAGTGCGTTCAAGCTCCGCCTCACAGCCAGTAAGAATCCGCGCGACCGCCAGGGCATTTTCGAGCTCGTCTTCCTTGAAGCCCGTGTCCTTCACGCCTTCCACGCGCCAGTATTTCTGCGCGTCATCGGCTTCGAAAATACCCACCGTTTCGCAGGCACACATCAGGGCCTGCTCGAACAGGGGAACGAAAGGCTCTTCAACCGTGATGGACAGGGTTTCGAGCGCACTGGCATGGCGACGGCCAATGCTGCGGGGTGCCATCACGATCTGATCTCCACAAAGTTCGACATGACGCGCTTGACGCCACCGTTTTCAAAATTGATGTGCAACTGCGGTCCGTCGGCACCGATAACCGTGCCTTCGCCGAACCTGTGATGAAAAACCGTCGCTCCAATGGCAACAGTCGGTTCCGGCTTCACGTCATGAAGCTTCGGACGCGGAGCGCGAAACCCGGACGGACGGGTGCTGGTCAGTGGGCCGGAGGCGAACATGGACGGTGCCGCAGCAGCCTGACGCCGCGTCTCAAAGGCCTGTCCATTCATCTGGACATACTCGGACGGAATTTCCTCAATAAAGCGGCTCGGCATCGAGGACTGCCAGTTCGCATAGATCCGTCGGCTTGCTGCATGCAGCACGATGGCCCGACGCCGCGCCCGCGTCAGCCCGACATAAGCGAGCCGGCGCTCTTCCTCCAGCGCCCTGTTTCCGCCTTCGTCCAGAGAACGCTGGGACGGAAACACGCCTTCTTCCCAGCCCGGCAGAAACACGGTGTCGAACTCCAGTCCTTTGGCACCATGCAGCGTCATAAGGCTGACCTTGTCGTCGGACGTCTCGCTTTCCGTATCCATGACGAGTGCGACATGCTCCAGAAAACCCTGAAGCGTTCCGAATTCGCCAATCGCGCGCAGAAGTTCACGAATGTTGTCCAGACGTCCTGGCGCCTCGACGGAGCGGTCGTCTCGCCACATCTGAAGATAACCGCTGTCTTCAAGAAGCTGCTCGGCCGCAACGACGTGGCCTTCGGTCTCAAGCGTTGCCTTGGCGCGATGAAACGCCTCCATCAACCCGTTCAACGCCTCCTTCGACTTGCCCTTGAGCAGCCCTTCCTGAAGCTGCCAGTTGACAGCCGCGCTCAGAGGCCCCGGAAGAGCGCGCGCCTGGGCATGCAGCTTCTGCACAGCCACGGCGCCTACCCCACGTTTGGGAACATTGATGATCCGCTCGAACGCCAGATCATCCGCAGGCTGAGAAAGAACGCGCAGATAGGCCAGACAGTCTCGGATTTCGGCGCGCTCGTAAAATCTCAGCCCGCCCACGACGCGATACGGAATACCGATCAGCATCAGCCGCTCTTCAAACGGTCGTGTCTGAAATCCGGCCCGCATCAGGATGGCGATTTCCGAAAGCGGATGCCCGTCTCCGCGCAGGCGCTCAATGGCGCCGCTCACGATTCGGGCTTCCTCGTCCGAATCACGAACGCCGATGATCTGAACCTTCTCGCCATCAGCGTCTTCACGCCCCGGTCGAAGCGTCTTGCCCAGCCGTCCCTCATTATGCGCAATCAGCCCGGCAGCGGCAGCGAGGATCTGTGCCGTCGAGCGATAATTGCGCTCCAGACGCACGACCTCAGCACCCGGAAAATCTTTTTCGAACCGGAGGATATTCTCAACTTCCGCCCCGCGCCAGGAATAGATGGACTGATCATCATCCCCCACGCAGGCAATGTTGGACGGTCCATGCTCACGCTTCGCCAGAAGACGCAGCCACAGATATTGAACCGTATTGGTATCCTGATACTCATCTACGAGAATGTAGCGGAAACTCCGATGATACTGCGCCCGCACATTCGGCTGGGTCCGCAGGATCTCCGTCATGTGCAGCATCAGATCGCCGAAATCGCATGTGTTCAGAGCAATCAGACGCTCCTGATACGCCCGGTAAATCGCCAGCGCATGTCCATTCGCAAAATCGGAATCCTCCGCCGGTGTCACCCGGTCGGGCGTCAGTCCGCGATCCTTCCAGCGCTGGATGATCCCCATGAGTTGGTTCGGGGGCCAACGCTTGGTGTCAACCTTCCAGGGCTCCATGATCTGCTTGAGCAGGCGGATCTGGTCGTCTGTGTCGAGGATATTGAAGCTGCTGGTCAGCCCGACATATTCCGCATGCCGCCGCAGCATCCGTGCACAGATCGCATGAAACGTTCCCAGCCATAACCCTTCCGCAGGTTCTCCCAAAATCGCGCTGACACGCTCGCGCATTTCACGTGCGGCCTTGTTCGTGAAGGTCACGGCCAGAATCTGGCTCGGATAGGCGCGTCCAGTCAGGAGAATATGCGCAAAGCGCGTTGTCAGGACGCGCGTCTTCCCCGTTCCCGCACCAGCCAGAATGAGGAGCGGGCCTTCAGTCGTCTCGATGGCGCGTCTCTGCTCCGGGTTGAGGCGTGAGAGGTACTCGGGCGTCGAGGCGGGCGGGGGGAAAGAGAGGTCTTGCGGCACCCTCCCGATATAGAGTGAGATACCGTCATGGCCAACACCTATCCCCGCATCGACTTGACACGCGGCACCGGTCCACAGGGGCACCGGGCCAGAATGCGCGCCCGCGTGCTGAACACCGGGGCGAGTACGCTGGCCGATTACGAAATTCTGGAAATGCTTCTTTTCGCGGGGATTCCGCGCAAGGACACGAAACCGCTCGCCAAAGGCCTGATCGGACATTTCGGCAGTCTGGTCGAGGTCTTTCGTGCTCCGACACAGTCCTTGCGGGCCGCAGGCCTGAAAGACGACGCCATCCGCGTCCTGCGGCTTCCAGGCGTTGCGGCTGAACGGCTGGCCTCCTCGGAACAGCGCGAACGCCCAACGCTCGGCAACTGGGATCAGCTCGTGACCTATCTCGATCAGGCGCTTGAAGGCGGTATATCAGGACAGCTCCGGCTGCTGTATCTCGACAACCGCAATCGGCTTCTGGCGGATGAGACCGCGCCCGATGCCGACACGCCGACAGAACGCAACCGCGCCATCGCCATCCGGGCGCTCGCATTGCACGCCACGGCGCTGATAGGATTCTACGTCCGTCCTACAGAGCGTCCCGCAGATCTGTCACAGGCGGCCCGACAGCTGGATTTCGCAATGCGCCCCCTGTCTATCACACTTCATGATGTGCTCATCACAGGCGAGGGGCCCCCCTCCAGCATGCGTCAGGGAGGGTTGCTGTAGAATGAACAGCGAAACGAGCGGCTTTTCAGATGCCATGGTGGGGCTGTCATCGGGAGATCTGAGGCAGATTGCGGCCATGACCGAGTCTTCTCCCGGGCTGGAACCACCGCTTGCTCTTCTGACAGGGCGCGGACGTCATCTCGACGATGCAACCCTGCTGCATCTGATGACGGTCCTCTTTACAGGGCGTGAGGCGGGGAGTGGGGAGCTGTCACACACGCTCCTTGCCCGTTTCGGATCACTGGGCGCCGTTCTCTCCGCCAGCAATCGCGAGCTTGAAAGCGTCAACGACATGGGTACGCATATGGTGCCCATGATCCGCCTCCTTCAGGAAGCGGCCCTGCGCTACAACCGGGCGCGCCTGCCGCCCGAAGATGTTCTCGATAGCGAACAGAAACTCCTCGATTACCTGACGGCCCGACTGGCACGCGAAAACATTGAGCAGTTCCGGATCCTGTTTCTCAACGACAAGAACAGTCTGATCGCTGACGAGGCTCAGGCCAGAGGCACAGTCAACCACACGCCCGTCTATCCACGGGAAGTCGCCAGACGTGCCGTGGAAATCGGCGCAAGCGCTCTGGTTCTGGTTCACAACCATCCGAGCGGCGATCCAACCCCCTCGGAAGCTGACATTCAGATGACCATGCAGGTTCAGGCCGCCCTTGATGTGGTCGGCGTCACGATCGCGGATCATTTCATCATCGGCAACGGCCGCCACACCAGTTTCCGGCGCAACAATCTGCTCTGAAGTTTCAGCCGCGGGGCGGAAGAAGCCCTTCAAGCGCAAGCTCGCCGGGAAGGGCACCTCGTGGGAAAATGGTGTTTACATGCCCCATTTTCCGGCCTTCGCGCGCCTCCGACTTTCCATAAAGATGAAGCGATGCTCCGTCTGTCGCGAGAATGGCCGGAACGCGCGCCATGTCTTCCGGACCGATGAGGTTGTGCATGACTGCATCGGAATGGCGGCGTGCGGGAGGCAGCGGCAGACCTGCAACAGCTCGCACATGCATTTCGAACTGATCCACCAGACACGCATCCATGGTCCAGTGACCGGAATTGTGCGGTCGGGGCGCAATCTCGTTCACCATGAGGCTCCCATCAGCCGCATGGAACATTTCCACGCCCATAATTCCGACCAGACCCAGCGCTTCTGCAATCCGGGCTGCCATATCCTGCGCCTGTCGGGCAATGTCAGGCATGACCCGGGCAGGCGCGAGTGTTATGTCTAGAATGCCGTTCCGATGGCGGTTTTCAACCGCATCAAAACACCGCACAGTCCCGTCCAGAGCACGAACGACCATCACGCTGAGCTCACGCTCGAAGTCGATCATTTTCTCCGCAACGAGCGGGTAAGGGAGATTGTCCAAAGCTGCCAGAGCTTCGGCATCCGGCACGCGGAACTGCCCTTTACCGTCGTAACCAAAGCGCGTCGTCTTGAGAATCAGCGGAAAACCAAGTGTTTCCAGCCCGAGCAGATCCTCGGGACCATTGACCGCATGCCAGGGTGCGAGGCTGACACCGATTTCGGACAGGCGCGTTTTTTCCGTAATCCGGTCCTGACTGATCCGCAGGATTTCGCCCGCCGGCCGGACAGGACGGTGCCTCTCCAGCAGAGCCAGACCTTCGGCACTGATATTCTCGAACTCGAACGTCACCACATCACAGCGTGAGGCAAAGTCCTCCAGAACCGCCGGATCGTCATAGGCCCCCACCGTAACGGAAGCAGCGACTTCCGTGGCCGGGCTCGGAAATTCGGGGCTCAGAACATGCACGTGATAGCCAAGCTTCGATGCGGCCACGGCAGACATCCGACCAAGCTGGCCACCACCAATAATCCCGATCGTACTGCCGGGTACAAAAACATCCTGTGTGTTCATTCGACAGGAACATCCGCCACGGCAGCAGTCTGCGTCGCCCGCCAGGCATCCAGACGTGCCATGACCTGAGCGTCGGAAACCGACAGGATGGACGCCGCCAGAAGTCCTGCATTGATGGCGCCAGCCTTGCCGATTGCCAGCGTGCCGACCGGAACGCCACCGGGCATCTGCACGATGGAAAGCAGGCTGTCCTGACCGTTCAGTGCCCGGCTCTGGACCGGGACGCCCAATACGGGAACACTTGTCCAGGCCGCACACATGCCTGGAAGATGCGCAGCTCCGCCAGCGCCCGCAATGATGACATGCAATCCGCGCCGCCGCGCCGTCTTGGCGTACTCCACCAGCCGGTCGGGCGTGCGGTGGGCCGAGACAATCCGTCGCTCATGGGCAATGCCCAGATCGTCGAGAATCTCGCAGGCATGACGCATGGTGTCCCAGTCGGACTGGCTGCCCATGATGACGCCGACACGGAGGGGCGCGTCGCTCTGAAGGGTGTCTTCGGCGGAGAGGATCTGGCTCATTCAGGCAATATTATCCGGGATGAGACGGGTCTCGATCCACGAAATCTCATCTTTAAGCTGAAGCTTGCGCTTTTTGAGACGCTGAAGCTGGAGCTGGTTGAGGGGATGATGGACGAGACGCTCGATGACGGTATCCAGATCGCGATGCTCGCTGCGCAGTTCGTGCAGACGTTTCAGCATGGCATTGTCGTCAGTCATCATGGCATCCGGTCCCGGAGAACAGTCAGGCATTGTGGAGAGACTGATTCTTTCCACTGTCTCCAATGCAGTATCATGCCTGAAGGGCACCGGACCAGTACCCGTCAGGCATTCATTCCGGATCAGGCGTGACTGTCGCTGTCCGGCACGTAGGCTTCCACGACCGGAAGGGCATGGCCCTCGCGCGCCAGTCGATCATTGGCAGCCGTGACCGCGGCATGAAGGTCGGTCTGGGTGCACAGACCAAGAATCACGGGATCGCGCGGCTTGATATTGGCACTGTTCCAGTGCTGGCGATCACGCACCTTGATGATGGTGTCCTTGGTGGTACCGAGCAGCTTGACAATCTGCGCTTCCGAAAGCTGCGGAAACTGTCGCAGGACGAATGCAATGGCGTCCGGACGGTCATTCCGCTTGGCAACGGGCGTATAGCGCGCACCCTTGGCACGACGCTTTACGGGGCTAGCCGTCGGCATTATCTTCAGACGTGCATTGGTATCTTTTTCGCAGCGCTTGATTTCCGCTTCGGCAAGCTGGTGGTTCTTGACCGGGTCGTAACCGTTGATTCCGGCCGCAACCTCGCCATCTGCAATCGCCTGGACTTCAAGGGGATGCATGCCACAGAATTCTGCGATCTGCGTAAAGGTAAGGCCGGTTTTTTCGATCAGCCAGACGGCAGTCGCCTTGGGCATCAAAGGCAGGGTCATGTCGATGCGTTCCTTGCTGGGACACGGATGGAGCCAGCTTCCGCAGGCACCGATCAGGCGTATCCGGCGAGGAACCGATCCCGCCCGGGATATGATCGCGGCACCTGCTGGATGCTCTGCGATAATGGAAACGGGTATGGGGCACTGGAGCCGCGATGGTCAAGCACCAAAACGGAGAGGCGCGCTTTTAAGGCACGCCTCCCTCTGCTTACGCCGTATAAACAGTTCCGGACGGCGAAATCTGCCCCTCTCCGCTTCGAACGGGGATGCGGCGGGGCCTGGCAGCTTCCGGCACAACCTGCCGGACCATAATGGACAGCAGACCATTTACCAGATCCGCCTGGTCGATTTCCGTATGATCGGCCAGCACGAAACGGCGCTCGAAAGCCCGCGTGGCGATACCACGATGCAGCCATTCCCGGTCACGGCTGTTTTCGGGAACGCTGCCACGCACGACAAGAGTATTGTCTTCCTGAACGACATCTACGTCTTCAGGCCGAAAGCCTGCAAGAGCCATCGTCAGGACGTAATTCGTCTCGCCGGTTTTTTCGATATTGTAGGGTGGATAACTTGGAAGGGCCTGGGCATTGGCAACATTGCCAGCCATCGTGGCCAGTCGGTCGAAACCGATCGCGCTGCGAAACAGCGGCGTAAAGTCGTAAGTCATTGAAACCTCCTTCTGGCAGGAATCATCTGGCGCATTTCCCGATATGGCAAAATGCTATGGTCAAATCAGCCACGACCCGAACGGCATCGTGGCTGATTCTCCAGATAGGTTCCGACCTGTCCGCCTTCAAGAGGAGGCGGGAGGAGGGGCGCCGAATTACTTCGTGCGCGTACCAATGCCTGCAAAGCGCTTGTTGAACTTTGCAACCTGGCCTCCGGTATCCATCATACGCTGGACGCCAGTCCAGGCCGGATGGGACTTCGGATCAACGTCAAGACGCAGCGTTGCGCCCGGTTCACCGTAGCAGGAATGCGTCTTGTACTCGGTCCCGTCGGTCATGATGACGGTGATCTCGTGATAGTCGGGATGGATGCCGGATTTCATGAATGTCTACTCCATAAAGAAAGCTCCGATGCCGACCGGAGCGAATCATCAGGGGCGTATAACGGAAACCGCCTCCAGATGAAAGTGGCCTTTACTGGATCATGTGAGTCCGTTTATCCCTTGCAATGAAAGCGGGCTCGAATGTCAGGCCTGCGACCGTGATTTCACGGATACCAAGAAAGGTTTGATATGAGCGAGACGAAGCACGCCCTGCACACTCCGGGCTGGGTCAGTGATTTCCAGAAATTCATCATGCGCGGCAACGTGCTCGATCTGGCCGTCGGTGTCGTGATCGGTGCCTCGTTCAGCGCGATTGTCGGCAGTGCGGTCAAGGATGTCCTGACACCGTTCATCGGCCTTCTCACTGGCGGTGTTGATTTCTCGAACCTGTTCATCACCCTCAAGGGTCCGGTGAAAGACACGCTCGCCGAAGCCCAGAAGGCGGGCGCAGTAACCGTGAATATCGGCCTGTTCCTCAATGCCGTGATCCAGTTCCTGATCGTTGCATTCTTCATTTTCTGGCTGACCCGGATCCTCAGCAAGCTGAGCCGCAAGCACGACGAAGCACCTGCCGCTCCGCCGGCTCCAACCAAGGAAGAGGTTCTCCTCACGGAAATCCGCGACCTGCTGGCCCAGAAAAACTCCTGATGACAGCCATGAAAGTTTCCCGCCCAGCAGTCTGGCGCTCTGCGACGGCTCTGCTTGTAGCGGGGGGCTTTCTGGCCGGATGCGCGGCACGGCCTGAAATGACAGGAGTGCCGCCATCCCCCAATTCCCGGCTTTACGCGTATCTGATCGCGCATGGCATGGCCCGGGGAGCCGTCATGACCGGACAGATTGGCCCGGAGGGTCTGACGCAGCTGGTCACTCTGGACAAGGCCGCGCAACAGGCAACACTGAATGCCCTGAAGCTGCAAAGTTCGTCCGCGAACCGGCAGGCCGATCAGGCGCTTTCCAGCCTTCTTGCGGATCTTCCGCAAAAAACCCCTCCCATAACGGCACATCCGGCAGAACAGACACAAAAAAACCGGCTCCCCTGAGGGAGCCGGTTTTTTTGTGTCTCTCACGGGAGCAGGCCGTATCAGCCTGCATCCGTTTCCTTGCGCAACCGCTTCTCGCCCATCAGGAGCAGAAGCGGCGCAGCAATAAAGATCGACGAAGACGTTCCCACGACAATCCCGAACAGCATGACGGTGGCAAAGCCGGTCAGCGTACTTCCGCCAAACAGCGCCAGTGGCAGGGCCGCCAGAAAAACGGTCATGGACGTGCCAAGCGTACGGTTGAGGGTTTCGTTGATGGACAGATCCAGCAGGTCCCGTAGCGGCATCGTCCGATACTTGCGCAGGTTTTCCCGGATCCGGTCGTAGACGACAACCTTGTCATTCGTGGAATAGCCCAAGATCGTCAGAAGGGCCGCAACCATCACCAGATCGAATTCAAAGCGCGTGATGGCCAGAAACCCGATCGTCTTGGTCAGATCGAGGATAAGCGTCACCACGGCACTGATGGCGAACTCGCGCTCGAAGCGAACCCAGATATAGACCAGAATCATCGCAAGGCTGAAACCAAGCGCCAGCAGACCGTCGCGGAACAGTTCGGACGATACTGAAGCCCCAACGGCATCCGCGCGAAGAACCTGCGTGCCCGGCTCAGCATCCGATATGGCGTTCTTGACACCGTCGACTAGCTTCTGGGTCTGCGCCTCGCGATCCGCACCTTCGGGAGCGTTGATCGAAATCCGAACATCACGCGGCGACCCGAACGCCTGCACGGCGTCCGGATGAATACCGGCATGGTCCAGCGCGGCGCGGAGCTTGCCGAAATCGGCAGGGCCGGGGGTCTGGGCTTCCACGATGATGCCGCCCCGGAAGTCCAGCCCGAGTTTCAGGCCGGGCTGGAAAAACAGGATGACGGAAGCAATGGAGAGGACCGCCGAAACGATCAGCCCCATGTGGCGGCCGCGCATGAAATTGATGCGCCGATCGTCACGGACAAAACGGAAAAGGGGACGTGACAGCATGACGATCAGACCGGAAGTTCTTTGGGACGGGCGAGGGCGTACCACCGCACGACCAGAAGGCGTGACAGCAGGAGGGTCGTGAAGAGGGTTGTGACGATACCGATGGTGATCGTCAGAGCGAAGTTGCGGACCGGCCCCGTTCCAAACACGAACAGCATGACATGCGCCAGAAACGCCGTGGCATTACTGTCGATGATGGTGCCGGTGGCGCGATCAAAGCCCGCCTGCAGGGCCTGCAGCGGACCCCGGCCGCGCTTCACTTCCTCACGGATACGCTCGTTAATCAGGATGTTGGCATCAACCGCCATACCCAGAGTTAGTAGCATACCGGCCATACCCGGCAGAGTCAGCGTCGCCTGGAACAGCGACAGGATTCCAACCATCAGGATCAGGTTCGCAAACAGCGCGATATCGGCATACAGACCAAAGCGCCCGTAAAACAGCACCATGAACACAATAACCAGAAGCAGGCCGGTCAGCAGGCTGATGATACCGGCACGAATGGACGCAGCGCCAAGGCTCGGACCGATCGTGCGCTGTTCGACCACAGACAGCGGAGCAGGCAGCGCACCGGCACGCAGCAACAACGCCAGATCAGACGCGCTTCGGGCATCGAAACCACCCGTGATCTGACCATTTCCGGCCGTAATGGGGCTGATGATGTTCGGGGCCTCAATAACCTTGTTGTCCAGAACGATCGCAAAGCGCTTGCCGACATTAGCCCGCGTGACGTTCGCAAACGCCGTCGCCCCCGCACTGTTGAGCTGGAACGTCACAGCCCAGCCACCGCTCTGCTGATCAATCACCGCACCGGCATTCGTCAGGTCCGTCCCGTCGACATCGACGTGGTCCTGCACCGCAACCTGCGCATGCATGCTCTCGTCTTCAAGCATCGTCGAGCCGGGGCTCGCAACGCTCGGGTTCGGAGCGAGCAGGCGGAACGTCAGGCGCGCCGTCGTGCCCAGCAGGCTCTTGATCCGCTCAGGATCGCTGACGCCCGGAAGCTCGACAACAATCCGGTCGTCGCCTTCCCGCGCAATGCTCGGGTCGATCGCTCCCGTCGCGTCGATACGACGACGAACGATCTCGATCGACTGCGCCACAGCCTCACGCGCCCGGGCCAGCATCGCTTCGTGCTGAAGAGTCAGAACGATCCGACCGTCTTTTTCAGACGTTGTGAATTCATTCGGCACCACGGGCGGCAGGGACTGCATGGCCTTGAGCGCCGCATCGCGCTCGGCCACCGAACGCGGCGCAAAGCTTAGGCTCGCGGTCGCATCGTCGCGGACAAAATCCCGATAGCCCAGAGAATGATCCAGAAGGGTCTGGCGCGCCTGATCCTGAAGGGACTGCAAGCGGTCATGCTCAAGGGATTTCAGATCGAGCTGAAGAAGAAGGTAGGACCCACCCCGCAGATCGAGCCCCAGATGAATCTGCCGCCAGGGCAGGGACGGTGCGGGAGAACGCAGGAAATTGGGCAGACACAGGAGCACGCCAATCAGGCAGATGCCTGCGACGCCCAGCAGTCTGAGCCGGCTGTAATACATCATATCAGGTCGAGACGTCCTCGGCGGATTTGGACAGATCGTTTTTCAGATCATTTTCTGGCCGGGACCATGCCGTTTCCGCCATGCCGATGCAACCTTTTGCCTGTTTGGACGCGCACGACCTTCCCGGAAAACAGCGCGCCTGATAAGCCTACCCCCATGAATACAGCGCAGCAGCTTCGTGTCGGTATCGTCGGAGCCGGCCATTTCGGACGGTTTCACGCCCTTAAATCCGCCTCAAACCCGGCCGAACAGCTTGTCGCCCTTTACGATCCCGATCCGGCACGCGCAGCCGTCGTAGCAACCGAAGCTCGTTGCGGAATTGCCACAAATTACGAAAATCTTCTCGAACAGGTCGATGCCGTCATCATCGCGGCTCCGGCAGAATATCATTTTCCCCTGACCAGCCAGGCTCTCCGGGCCGGGCGGCATGTTCTCGTCGAAAAACCGATCGCTGCCACTCTGGACGAGGCACATGCTCTGGCCGAACTGGCGGCTCAGACTGGAAAAATACTCCAGGTTGGCCATCTGCTGCGCTATTCCGCCGAACACCGCGCCATCACCGAACGGATAAGGGCTCCCCTCTACATCGAGGCAACCCGCATTGCCCCATACAAACCTCGGGGGACAGACGTTTCGGTCATTCTTGACCTGATGATCCATGATCTTGATCTTGTTCTGGCAATTGTGGACAGCCCCATTGGAGAAATCGACGCACTGGGCGCGGCAGTTTCGAGTGCGCATGAAGATATCGCCAATGCCCGCGTCAGATTTGAAAACGGCTGTGTGGCCACCATCACGGCAAGCAGGATTTCGCTGAAAACAGAACGCCGTATGCGACTGTTCTCACAGGACGGATATCTTTCCGCCGATTTTGTGGAACGCAAACTGAGCTTCATCGGTCGTGAACGGGGAATGCCTCTTCCGGGCACAGGAGGCTTCCGGCGCGAAGCCATAAGCTGGAAAGACCACGACAATCTGGCGGCCGAACATGAAGCCTTCGCCGCTTCATGCCTTCATGGCGCTCCCGTTCTGGTCGATGCACACGCCGGGATCAGGGCACTGGACGCCGCCATCCGTGTCACGGACAGCATCCAGAGATCCAGACAGATCATGGAGCTTTCCGGCCTGATCCCAACCCTACCAGAAAGCTAAAGAATTTCTTTCAAATCATTGATTTTCAAGAAGTTCTTTTTTCATTTCCAGTTCGAGCCACTCTTCCTCGGACTGGATTAATTCCCCCTCGGCGGCCTCAAGAAGCTGCGTGGTCTTCTCGAATTTTGCAGAATCCCGACTATAAAGCTCCGGGTCTGCAAGAACGTCGCGATAGGTTTGAATCTTCTTTTCCAAATCAGCCATTCTCTTGGGAAGAAGGTCCAGCGCGCGCTTGTCATTATAACTGAGCTTTTTCGTCTTCTTGTCTGTTTTCAAAGCAGATTTTGGTGTAATCTCTTCTGCGCCCGAAGATGAAGCTTCACGGCCTGCCGGCGCCTCTCCACGCTGGATCAGCATGTCCGAATAACCGCCCGCATATTCGATCCAGTCTCCGCCGCCATCTGACACCAGAACCGAACTCGCCACCCGATCAAGAAAATCACGATCATGGCTCACCAGCAAAACCGTACCTGCATAGTCGGCCAACATGTCCTGAAGAAGATCCAGCGTTTCCAGATCCAGATCGTTGGTCGGTTCATCAAGCACCATCAGGCTCGACGGCTTCGCCAGAGCACAGGCCAGTGCCAGCCGCCCCCGCTCTCCGCCCGAAAGCTTTCCGACCGGCGTACGAGCCTGCTCCGGGCGAAACAGGAAGTCTTTCATATAGCCGATGACATGACGCTTTTCGTCGCCCACCTGCACCATGTCCCCACTGCCGCCAGCAAGGGTCTCGGCCAGCGTCTTCGCTGGATCGAGGCTTTCACGCTGCTGATCCAGCGTCACCATGGCCACGGAAGGTCCCATCTTGATGGTGCCGGATTGCGGCTCCATCTTCCCGGTCAGAAGGCGCAGAAGCGTTGTTTTGCCAGCGCCGTTTGCTCCCACCAGCCCCAGCCTGTCACCACGCAGAATCCGCAGGTCGAGATCTTTGACGATGGCCCGGTCATCATAAGCCCAGTTAAGGCCTTCTGCTGCAATCGTGATCTTGCCCGCGCTTTCGGCATCAGTCGCCGCCATTCGCAACGTACCCTTGTTACGGGAGGCAAGCTCACGACGCTGCGCCCGAAGCGCTGCCAGTTCTCCAACACGGCGGACATTGCGCTTGCGGCGCGCCGTGACGCCGTAAATCATCCAGTCTTCTTCCCGCGCGATCTGGCGGTCGAGCTTGTGCGCGTCGCGCTCCTGCTGTTCCAGCACCTCATCACGCCAGGTTTCGTAACGGGCGAACCCCTGGTCAAGTCGACGCGTCACGCCATTTTCCAGCCAGACAACGCTACGAGACAGCGTCTCCAGTAAACGACGGTCATGGCTGATGACGATCATCGCGCAGCGGGAGGCCGAGAGCTCCTTTTCCAGCCATGTGATGGACGGAAGGTCCAGATGGTTGGTCGGCTCATCAAGCAGCAGCAGATCAGGTTCGGCAGCGAGGGCACGGGCGAGGGCGCAGCGCCGCACTTCCCCACCTGAGAGACTCTGACAGCTTTCTTCCCCCGTCATACCAAGTTCGGCCAGCATCGAACGCGCACGATAGGCCTCGGTCTCGTCAAGGCCTTCAGATGCGTAATCGAACGTGGTGGCGTAGCGCGAAAGATCCGGCTCCTGCGCCAGATAATGGACCTTTGTGCCGGGCTGCACGAAGCGCTTCCCGGAATCCGCCACAAGATCGCCCGAAGCGATCTTCAGCAACGTGGATTTTCCGGAACCATTCCGCCCAACAAGACAGATGCGCTCACCGGGCAGGACAGCAAACTCCGCGCCATCAAGAAGCGGTCGTCCGCCAAGAGTAAAGGTAATATTCTGAAGGGAGAGTATGGGTGCCGACATGGCTTCCTATGTGTCGCAGCGGGACGTCCGCCGCAAGTCACCCCCAAACCGAATTATGACATCAGACAGGCGTGACGCCACCGGTAACGGCCTGATAAGTCGCGACGGCCAGCGTCATCGGCTCAAATGGCTTGGTAATGACGAAAGACGGTTCCTGCGTTTCACCCGTCAGCAGACGCTCCGGATAGGCCGTAACAAAAATGACCGGTGCCTCATGAGTCCGCAGGATGCGCCCTACAGCCTGCATGCCGTCACCGCCGCCGCCAAGATTGATATCCGCGAGAATGAGACCGGGTTTTGTTTTTGCTGCCAGAGCCACCGCATCAGCTTCGGTATGGGCAACTCCCGCAATCCTGTGACCGCATCGTTCCACCAGATCCTGAATGTCCATGGCGATAATCGGCTCATCCTCAATAATCAGAACACTGGTCTGGGCAATACCCTGAAGGCCCGCGCGCGCTTTGTTGAGTTCAGCCGCTGCCTCTTCTTCAGTCATCCCAAGAGCCTGTGCACTGGACACAAGAGACTGTTCCTCGAGAGACGTCAGTAGAAGAAGGGCACGCTGACGGAGGGGCATGCCCACCGTGGCATCTGCGGCATGCTGCTCCAGGAATGCACTCACAAGCAGGCCGTAAAGCGCCTGTCGCGCAGACAGGCCATTATTGCGAGATGTCTCCATCAGCGTTTTCAGTGCCGCGGCGACAAGCTGATCACCCGTTTTCTGGTCACCGACAAGGGCGCGAGCGAAGCGGCGGGCATAGGGAAGTGCCTTGACGAGTTCCTGACGTGCCGGATCAGTCATGAGTCCATGGCCTCCTGAAAAAGATATCTGCCGACCCACCCCGAAACGGAATGCATCCTGCTATGAAGGTCGAATAACCATGACACGATGCCCAATCTCCGTATAGTGTTTGTGACTACGCGACCGTCTGCAATGTCGCGTGAAGGATCTTCTTCTGAACACACCAGCGTCCGAAGGGCACCAATCAGGCCCATCTCCCGGAAAAATCAGTTTCCACAGTAATCTGCTGCAGACCCTGCCAGATCTGCGAGGGTTCGCACGTTTCCTGACACGGGATGCGGTGGCTGCGGATGATCTCGTTCAGGACACGATTGTCCGTGCACTGGCTTCCCAGGATCAGTTCCAGCAGGGAACGGTACTGAAAGCCTGGCTGTTCACAATTCAGAGAAATGCCTTTTACGAACAGACGCGCCGACGCAGTCGCGAGCAGGAGATCATGCTCGATATCGAACTCGACATGCAGCCCTCGACCGCTGCCCCCTCGCGTCAGAACGCCCGCGATGCCGTCCAGGATCTGGGAGAGCTGCTCTGGAAACTTCCCGATCTGTTACGTGAAGCCCTGATCCTCGTGGGCGGACAGGAACTCTCTTACGAGGACGCCGCGCAGATCTGTGATGTTCCCACTGGCACCATGAGAGCCCGTGTTTCCCGGGCCAGAGCCCGCCTTGCAGAGCTGGCCTCAGAAAATACCGACGATCCAGAACCAGATCAGGAAAAAAAGACTGACTGATTTTTGGCTATATTCCGGGGAATTTTGACGCAGCAGCTTTATTTTCAAAAATTACGCGCCTCGGGATGCAACATTTTCGTTTGGCCATTCATTGATCTCCTGAAAACAGAACGAAATCAGGAGTCAGTTCCATGACGTTCCACGATCAGGTTATTGCCATTCTTCCGAAGCTGCGCGTTCAGGCCCTTTCCCTGACCCGCAACCGTGCGGCTGCCGAAGACCTCGTACAGGACGCCGTGTGCAACGCTCTGGCTGCACAGAACAGCTTTATCCCGGGAACGAATTTTTCGGCGTGGATGCACCGTATCCTGCGTAACCGTTTCATTTCCGATCTTCGCAAGCGTCGTGAGACGACCGATATCGACGATGTGCCCGCAGCGTCTTTCGCCAGCCCGGCCACCCATGAAGACAGTCTCGCCCTGAAGGATCTGTCGATGGCGCTCTCCCGTCTCCCGTCCGATCAGCGCGAAGCTCTTGTGATGGTCGTGATTCAGGGCATGAGCTACGAAGAACTGGCCGAAGCAACGGATTGCGCCGTCGGCACGGCAAAAAGCCGCGTCTTCCGGGCACGCCGTCAGCTGGAAGCCTGGATGAGCGGAGACCTTCCGACCAACGACAAGCTCCGTGTAAAAGTCAAAGCCCTGCGCGATGCCATGGATGCCCGCCGTCGCGCTGGCCATTCTTCTGAGGATCTCATGCTCTCCTGACCACGTTGTCTGCAGTAGGGCAAATCCCGTCCATTGCGGATTGGAAGCGATTGCAGAAAACGCGGTGTTTTCGTAAGACTGTTTCTGGCAGTTCATCCCGCAACGGCTTTTCGAAAAGAAGCCGGAGTTCGCGCCATAATCAGTATCAGAAGTGCAGAATCTGCGCTTCTGACGTCACAGGAAGGTTCGGGACCAGCCAATGACCGCAGGAGACAAGCGGAAGTCTTCAGTCAACGATATCAAGGCCGAGGAACAGGACTCGCCTTTTGGTATCTGGCTGAGCCGGGGCCTTCATCAGCTTTTCGATGATGTTGCAAACGAGCCCATTCCCGATGAGCTTCTCAGACTGATCGAGGAAGACCGAAACAAGTGACTGTTACCCGGTCTGGTTCTCCAGACCTGAAGCCGAGGCGCTGGCATCGTCTGTTTCGCGGACGCAAGGCCCTGCGCCATGTCCGTATGCTTGATACTGTCGGCGCCCGGGTCATGGCACTGATTGTCGCGACCACTCTTCCTCTCGCCATCATCGCGTCAATGCTTGCCTGGCACAGCTATCAGCAGAATGTCGGCAACAGCACCCTGCGAACCGAACGCGATATGCAGCTCGCAATTTCAGAGATCACGACGGATCTGGATCAGACCCATACGCTTCTGGATATGCTTGCTGACGGCGACATCTCGTCGGGAAACGCACTACGGGAATTTGCTCTCGTCCAGACAGTCTCCCAGCATCATTACTGCCTGCTGATGCTGACGGATGTGGAAGGCCGCCCCTCGGTCGTGCTGCCTTCGCCGTCAACGCAGGACGCAGCGATCTGTCATTCTTCCGAACAGGCATCACCGTCGATGATGTCCGCCTCCGCACGACTTCCCGTGGTGGGAATAGATGTCCTGAAGGGTGAGCGTGGTCCGCTCCTGAAGTTTGTTGTTCCCATTCTCAGCAATAATTCCGTTTCCGGCTATATCATAGCCATACGCACCCTTGGCTGGCAGCAGAGCCATCTTCGGAAAGGAGACAGCCGTCTCCTCCTTGGAACAGACAATAATTCCCGGCATTTTCTGACGATGCCAGACTCATCTCTGTATTCTTTATTTCCGGATCGTCCCATATCGGCAAATCTGCCCCCGAAAGCGATGACCCGCCTGGAGAGGGATATTACCTCCCTGAGCCAGCACGATATCTTCACAAGCCAGGGCATCACATATGCTTTCCAGAATGCTTACGGACCGGTCAGTCTGATCGTCGCCACCGAGCGCACGGCCGAAGAAAGCCACGCTCTTAATATCTTTCTGATCCGGGTCAGTCTGATTGTAGGCCTCCTGGTGCTGGAACTGCTTGTCGTAGCATTGGGCGCAAGCATCTTTCTGGTTGATCCTCTTGAAAAGCTTGCTCTGGCTGTTGCTGACTGGAGGCGGGGCGCACTGTTTGCACCCAGGACCAATCATTCAATCCCGCTTGAAATCCGGCATCTGGAAAAAGCTTTCCTCCGTGCCACACGTCGGCTGACCCAACATGAAAAGGATCTGGAGCAGTCGGCCCGAAATCAGGATATGCTGATCCGCGAGATCCACCACCGCGTAAAGAACAACCTGCAGGTCGTGGCATCCCTGCTCAACCTTCAGGCGAGCCGCATCCGCTCCCATGAGGCACGCGAAGAATTCCGCCTCGTAAGGGATCGTGTAAGGGCGCTCGCGACCCTGCATCGTTACCTGTATTCGGAAAGCGGCCTCTCGGCGCTGGACGTCCAGAGTTTTCTGGAAGAACTCTGCAGCATCCTGCTCTCAGCCAACAGCATGAATGCCCAGACCCGTATCCGGCTTCGGCTGGATATCGAACACGTTCTGATCTCTCCTGATCAGGCCGTACCGATTGCGCTGATCGTGACCGAGGTGCTCAGCAATGCCCTGCGATATGCGTTTCCCGGCGAGCGGGCCGGACACATCATCATTGCCCTGCACAAAGTCGTTCCATCAGATCCTGAAAAGGAAGGACTGGTGGAACTGAAGCTGGGGGATGATGGCATTGGCATTGATGCCGGTCAGGCCAGCGAGTCCAGGACTCGCAGGGAAGGAATCGGCATGCAGCTTATTCGTGGATTTGCCCGCCAGATCAACGCGGACATGACGGTCAGCAACGAAAACGGTACCTGGTACACCCTGCGCTTTATTCCCGAACGTCCGTCTCTGACGGCGCTCGCCATGGCCCGCAAAGCCATCAGTCACGATGAAGACTCGACGCGGTAATAGCGTAACGGCCACAGGTTCCACCTGCAAAACCACGAAAAAACCTAAATAAGCAGCAAGAATTGCCTCAGGCACTGTCTTGTCGGGCTTTTGCGACCTATATGCAGGGATCATGAAGGCCGACAAGACAATCGCAAAAGCGTGGGTAAAGGCACAGGGACGCGCCAGCCGCTCCCGAACCTCTGTCGTAGTATGTTTAGGATTGCTCTCAACCCTGCTGGGACTCCTGCAGGCCTGGGCGCTGGCACGAACGCTGGCTTCCGTGTTGACGCACGACACGGACAGTACCGGACCGGCACTTGCCGTCTTCCTTCTTGCCTGCCTTCTCAGGGTCATTCTCTCGACCGTGCAGGAAATGACGGCCGTATCGGCGGGAATTCAGGGGCGTCGTCGTCTACGCAAAGAAGTTCTTGACCGGATCCTCAACGAAGGACCGGCCCTTCTGCGCCGCCACCACAGCGCCGCCATCGCCGCGACACTGGTTGACCGGATCGAGGCGCTGGACGGCTATTTCGCGCGATGGCTACCCGCTGCGTCGCTCTGGCTGGTCTCGCAATGGCTGGTCGTGGTCGCGGTTTACGTTGAAAACCATCAGGCTGGCCTGATTCTTGCTGCGTGTTGCGCCGTACTCCCCATCTTTCAGGCCGTCTTTGGAATCGCCACCGCCGTGGCGTCCCGTAAACAGTTTCTGGCCATGGCACGCCTTCAGACGCGTTTTCTGGACCGTGTGAAGGGAATTGCGACCATCGTTCTCTCAGGCGGGACCGAGCGTGAGGCACAGGCTCTGGCGAAAAGTGCCGATGATCTGCGTCAACGCACCATGAAAGTCCTGCGGATCGCGTTTCTCGCTTCCGCCACCACGGATGTAGCCATGGTCGTGGCACTCGTGCTCATCGTCGTAACGCAGGCCCACAATCTCATGGGTCATCCTTCCAACGCCGTCCTGACCCGCGCGCTCTACGCCGTTCTTCTAGTTCCTGAAGCATTCGCCTCGTTCCGTGCACTTTCAGCAGCCTATCAGGATCGTGCGCACGCTACCGCCGCCGCAGAAGCCATGCATGAACTGGCTCCGCTGACTGCGCGCGCAGCCAGTGGCCCGAACGTACGTCATACCGGAGGCGGCATTTCGGTCATGGCAGAGAACGTCTCTTTCGCATGGGACGAGCAGCGCGGCACGGTCATCCACGATATCGGTTTCACTCTTGCCGCAGGCGAGACGCTTATTCTGGAAGGCGCATCCGGAGCTGGCAAATCCACACTTCTGGAACTGCTGCTCGGCTTTGTTTCGCCCTCACAGGGACGTATCCTGTTTAACGGCCAGGACATGCAGGATTTTTCCCCGCGACAGATTTCTTCCCTGATCAGCTGGATCGGTCAGAAGCCTGTCCTTTTTGCTGGGACCATCCGGGAAAACATCCTGTTCGCCAAGCCCGATGCGACGCCAGAAGAGATTCATCATGCGGTCTCCGCTGCTGCCGTCGATCAGTATTTGTCATCTCTGCCAGACGGTCTGGAAACACGGATCGGCGAGGGCGGATTTGGCCTCTCCGGCGGTCAGGCGCAACGCATTGCCATTGCCCGTGCCTATCTCAAGAACTCGCCGCTTCTGCTGCTGGATGAGCCAACCTCCCATCTCGACCCCAAAACCGAAGCCGAGATCCTCCTTAGCCTGAAAGAACTGGCAAAAGGCCGGACTGTCATTCTGTGCAGCCATTCCGCACAGGCCCGACAGTTTCAGGGGCGCCACCTTGTCCTTGATGGTGGCCGCGCCATCGCCTTTACGGGAGAAGCCGCATGAGCGCCTCGCTGCCCACGAACCCGGAAACACGCAGCGAAACAGCGCTTTCCCGGATCCTTCAGGTCTGGCGCCCGCAATATACGCGCCTCATCACGGGCATCGTCATCGCCGAACTGGCCGTCTGTGCCGGTCTGGCCCTGATGGGACAGGCGGGTGGCCGCATGGCGGGTGCGGCGGTTGGCGTGGGGGCCGCCTATCTTCTTCTCCGCCTGTCAGGCGCGGCCCAGATCGTCCTGCGCTATTTCGAGCGCCTCTATACCCATGACGCCATGTTCCGCGCTCTGGCCGATCTGCGGGTCTGGTTTTATCGCAAGCTCGCAGGCGGAGCCGCAGCAGGCCTGGGTTTCCAGCGCTCGGGAGACCTGCTCTCCCGTCTGGTGTCTGACGTCCAGACGCTCGACAATCTCTATCTGCGGATTTTTGTCCCGCTGGTTTCGGCGCTACTGACGCTTCCGATCGCCACGATCGTCTGGATCAAGGCTGGAACACAGGCTGGCCTGCTGACAGGCGCACTCTTTGCCGTCCTTGCCTTCGTTCTGCCGCTGATGGGCGCGCGCCTGTCCAGACGTTTCGGACCGGACATCCTGCATGCAGAATCCGAGCTTCGGATTGCTGCACTCGATCTGACCTCGGGTCTTCGCGAGGCGCGGGCGTTCGGCGCAGAAGACGTCCTTGCCGCAGTCGTGACCGAGCGGCAGGAAGCACTCTTCAAGAGCCAGCGCCGCCAGCAGACACGTATGGCCCTCATGCAGGGTTTTGCGGGCCTCATCGCCAAAGGCGGCATTGCCATCATCCTGTGCGCGGTAGCCGGGATTCTGTTTCCGCAGGCACCGGCGGTCGCTGGCCTTACCGCACTTTTCGTTGCAATCACGGCCCTCGAAGGCGTGACGGGTCTGGCGCGGGCCGGTCTGCTGAGTGGACAGGTCAATCACGCTGCCCAGCGGATTGTCGAGATTGCCGATAAGGCGCCACCGGCTCCGGAGGGCAACGCACCACTCCCGGCCGGACGGGATCTACGTCTGGAAAACGTGACGTTCAGCTGGACGCCGGATCGGGCGCCGATCTTCCGCAATCTGACTCTGACCCTGCGTCAGGGAGAGCGCGCAGCCTTGATCGGCCCGTCCGGAGCCGGAAAATCCAGTCTGGCCGCACTGATCCTCAAGGCCGCATCTCCCGTTCAGGGCCAGATCCTGCTGGGCAGGACCGACATCAACACACTGCGTGACAGCGATCTGCGTTCTCAGATCGCCTGGCTGTCGCAGGCCAGTCACCTGTTTGATGACACGGTGCGCGGAAACCTGCTTCTGGGTCGGGAAGACATTCCGGATGAAGCCCTCTGGACGGCTCTGGAGCAGGCCCGGATCGCGGATGTCGTCCGCAGCCTGCCTGACGGCCTCGAGACATGGATCGGCGAAGGCGGCTCGAAACTGTCGGGCGGGCAGGGGCGGCGTATTGCTCTGGCCCGTGTCCTGCTATCCGATGCGCCCATTCTCGTCCTCGACGAACCGGCGACAGGGCTGGACGCCGATACGGAGCGCGCGTTTCTTGAAACACTCAATAACGCGACCGAAGGCCGAAGCGTTCTGCTGATCGCGCATCGTCTGACAGGTGTGGAAAAACTTGACCGCATCTGGCGTCTGGAAGACGGACAGGTTATTTCCAGTGCATGCTGAACGGCGTACGCCGACGCAGCTTCACACCCCTCCACCCTGACAGGACGCTACGCCATGGCACGTTTCCTCTCCTTCGTCCGCATTGCGGCTCCGGTTTTCGTTCTGTCAGCTGCGCTGGCAGGATGTGCCGAACAGCCCACGCGCGACAGCTACGTTGTTTTCTTCGACCGTGAATCGGTCACGCTCAGCCCCGTCGCACAGGCTGTTGTCACCAAGGCTGCCACGGCGGCCCGCGCTGAACACGCCACTATTGTCCGCGTTTCCGGTTCCGCCGGCGTAAATGGCGATGCCGCAGTCCTGAAAGAACTGGCCACGAGCCGCGCACAGGTGGTCGCGACACAGCTCAGCAGCGACGGCATCAATGGCGCGAAGATCGAAATGACGCCTTACACCCCGAGCCAGCTTGAAGACTCACACGTCGCCCTGCGTCGCGTTTCCATCACCATCGTTCCGGGTCTCTGATCCGGAAGCAGAAATGACGCAGGCGCAGAACCCTTATCCCGTTGACCCGCAAGCCAGCTTCCCCCTGACCCCTGAAGGGGTGCTGGCGAAAGTCTTCGGATTTTCGGGGTTCCGCGGCCTCCAGCAGGACGCCGTCGAAACGGTCATGCGAGGCGAGGACGTTCTCGTCCTCATGCCGACCGGTGGCGGTAAAAGCCTGTGCTATCAGGTTCCCGCGCTTTGCCGGGATGGGATGGGCCTCGTCATTTCGCCCCTGATCGCCCTGATGGACGATCAGGTGGCGGGTCTACGGCAGCTTGGAGTGCGGGCTGCTGCCCTGCATTCCGGACTTGAGCCGGATGAACGCGACGAACTCCAGAGCGATCTGCGCAATGGCCGGATCGACATTCTCTATATTTCCCCCGAACGCCTGCTCCAGCCTGCAACGGCGAATTTCCTCTCAAAACGCCAGATCTCGCTGATCGCAATTGATGAAGCACACTGTATCTCGGCCTGGGGTCATGAATTCCGCCCGGAATACCGCGCACTCGCAAGCCTGCCTGAAATGTTTCCAGGCGTCCCGCGCATTGCCCTGACGGCTACGGCTGATCCAAGAACCCGCAACGATATCCTGAACGCCCTGGGCATGCCCGAAGCGCGGGTTCTGATGGCGAGCTTTCATCGCCCCAACCTGATTGTGGAAGCCCGTGCCAAAGCCAGCGAAAGCCGCCAGCTCCTCGAGACACTTCAGAGCCACCGTGAAGGTGCCTCCATCGTCTATTGCGGCAGCCGCAACAAGACCGAACGCGTCGCCACGATGCTGCGCGACAAGGGACTGACGGCTCTGCCGTTTCATGCAGGCCTTTCCGCGCTCGAAAAGCGCGCCACACTGATGCGCTTTCGCTCTGGCGAAGAAATGGTAATCGTCGCGACCATCGCCTTTGGCATGGGCATCGACCGGCCCGACGTTCGCTGCGTCGTCCATCTGGACATGCCATCCTCACCAGAAGCGTATTACCAGCAGATCGGACGGGCAGGGCGCGATGGCGAACCCTCAGACACCCTGCTTCTGTATGGTGGCGAGGACATGGCGCGAGCGCGATACTGGCTTGAACAGTCCAGCGCACCAGACCACGAAAAGCGGGTCATGCAGGCCCGCCTGGAAAGCATGATCGCGCTTACGGAAACCACAGGCTGCCGTACCCAGGCGCTGCTTGCGTGTTTCGGGGAAAACCTTCCCCAGCCCTGCGGCCATTGTGACAACTGTATCAATCCGGTCTCGACATTCGACGGCACGCAGGCCGCGCAGAAAGTCCTGTCCGCGATTTATCGCACCGGCCAGCGCCTTGGCGCGGTCCAGCTCTCCAATATCCTGCGCGGCAAGACGAACGAGACGATCGAGCGCAATGCCTACCAACATCTTTCTGTGTTCGGGATTGGCAAGGAGCATAGCGAGCAGTGGTGGCGCGCCGTCATCCGTCAGCTGATCGCGCGCGGCGCCATCCGGATGCACGGGGAATATGGCAGTCTGGCGCTTCAAAGCGACATTGCCCGCCCCATCCTGCGCGGCGAGGAACGTGTCGCGCTCAGGCTTGAAGCCAAGGCCGCCTTGAGCGCCAGCGCAGGCTCAAATGGCAATACGGAAAACGACCGCCTGTCAGCGGATGAAAAACCGTATTTCGATGCCCTGCGACAATGGCGTCTGTCCGAAGCGCGGGAGCAGGAAATCCCGCCCTATGTGATTTTCCACGACTCAGTACTGCGGGATATCGCTCGCGAACAGCCTGAAAACCGTGACGGGCTGGGCAGCATCAAGGGCGTCGGCGCCTCGAAACTGGATCGCTACGGAACCGCCGTCCTGACCGTTCTGCGGGAAATCCGCGAGCCTGCCTCAGCCCACTGAAGCCTCAGTCATGGGTCAGTTCGTCAGGCCCCGTCACGATGAAGCTGACTGTGATACTGCCGCCGTTGAGAATATCGAACGTGAAAGGCACCTTGCTGCCTACAGCAGGCATCTGCCGGATACCCATGCACATCATGTGATAGCCCGAGCGCGGGAAGATCATCGTGGAGTCGTGAGGCAGGGCCAGATGGGTAAAGAGGTCATTTGCCCCTTCAGTCTGCTGCTGGTTCGTATGATGTGCAACCACGTTCTCGCAGAGCGGAGACGAGATACCCTTCAGAAGATGATCGACACTGTCATCGTTGCGAATCGTGAAATAGCCCGCGCCGCGGTTCGGGAAATATGCCGAAGGGCGGAATGTCCCGTCCATGACCACGACCCGCTCCGCATCATGAGCGGCATCTGGCGGCGTCGCTGTTCCCGAAAGTGACTGCTGGGCCAGTGCCTGCGACGCAGAGAGAGCAAAGAGGGCGGTCAGGACAGATACCCGTTTCAACGACAGTCTCCCGTGAGTGTAAGCAGTTTCGTTCAAGACCCGTTTGGGCCGGAACACATCATCCGGTAAAGTGCTCCCACTTACCCGGCCCCGACAAGGCCCGAACTCTCAGGATCGCGAATGCGTTGCCCTTTTTGTGGACATGACGATACCCAGGTCAAGGATAGCCGCTCCACGGAAGATGGCGTTGCCATCCGGCGCCGACGCGTCTGTTCGGCATGCACACAGCGTTTTACGACCGTCGAGCGGGTCCAGCTCCGCGAACTCTCCGTCACCAAGGCAGACGGAAGACGCGTTCCTTTTGACCGGGACAAGCTGGCACGCTCCATCCGCGTCGCCCTGCGCAAGCGTCCGGTTCCCGAGGAACGTCAGGAACAGCTGGTCAACGGGCTGGTCCGCCAGCTTGAGGCTTCGGGGGAACACGAAATTTCTTCCCATCGTATCGGCCAGCTTGCGATGGACGCATTGCGCGAAGTGGATGGTGTGGCCTATGTCCGCTTCACCAGCGTCTACCGCGACTTCCGCGAGGTCGAGGCGTTCTCGAAAATCCTCGCCGACATGAAACCCATTCCCGGGGATACGGCCGTACCGTCCCCCGACGACTCCCAGGAGACACCATGACCGTTACCGACGCCACCAACCCGACGCGCCGCAGCCGGACCATTGCCCGCGTCGCAGCCGTTCAGGCGCTGTTCCAGTGTGAACAGTCCGGCGACACGGCGGAAACCGTCATCAGCCAGTTCATCCGCCATCGCCGCGTCAGTTCCACCGCCCTGTTCGAAGACGGCCATATTCCCGATGCCGACCTGAAACTGTTTCAGGAAATCGTCCTCGGCGTTACCCGGCGGCAGGACGACATCGACACGAAGCTGAGCGGCGTTTTGCCCGAACAGTGGCCGCTGCCGCGTCTGGACCCTGTCCTGCGCGCGCTGCTGCGCGGCGCCGTTTTCGAACTGATCGCTACCGACACGCCGGACCGGATCATCATCAACGAATATCTGGACGTCGCTCACGGCTTCTTTTCCGGCGATGAGCCCAAGATGGTCAACGGGATCCTCGATACCCTCAGCCGCAGCGGTAATGACGGCAACACCTGATCCATGACGGGCAGATCGGACTCCGAAAACGCCGGATCAGGCGAGTTCAGCTTCATTGCCCGTCATTTCCGGCCTCTCGCCGGAGCAGAGGCCCTCGACCTGCGGGATGATTGCGCGCTGATGCGCTGCCCCATAGGCGAGGAATTTGCCATCTCGACCGACACCATGGTCGAAAACGTCCATTTCCTTCCTGACGATCCACCGGAAACCCTCGGTCGCAAGCTGTTGCGGTGCAACCTGTCTGATCTGGCGGCCATGGGCGCGCGACCCCATGCCTACACGCTGAACGTGACCGTCTCGCGCGGAGGCCGACACGACGAAAGCTGGTTTTCCGCCTTCTCGCGCGGCCTCGCGGAAGACCAGCGGCGCTACGGCGTGCATCTGATCGGCGGCGATACCACATCCATCTCCGGCCCACTGGTCCTATCCGCCACCGTATTCGGACTTCTCAGACAGAACACGGCGCTTCGCCGCAACGGAGCCAGGGCAGGCGACGATATCTGGGTCACAGGGACGATCGGCGACGCGGCTCTAGGGCTGCTCGTTCTTCAGGGCAAACTGAAAGACCCATCGGGTTTTCTGACCGGGCGATACCACCTGCCGCAGCCCAGAACAGGCTTGAAGCTTCACGGCATTGTCAGCGCGGCAATGGATATCTCAGACGGTCTCATTCAGGATTGCGGCCATATCGCCGCGGAATCAGGCGTCCAGCTTGTTCTCGAATCGGAGACCGTTCCTGTGTCGGAGGCGGCTGCGCTGCTCGGACCGGAATGGCTCATGAAGCGCCTGTGTGGCGGGGACGATTACGAGTTGCTCATCACATGCCCGCCCGAACGGTCACAAGCACTTCAGACAGCGTGCCAGACCGCCCATATCCCGATCCACCGTATCGGCAATGTTCAGACGGGTAGTGGCGTCAGGGTTCTGGATGCAAAAGGACAGGACATCGTTCCCGAACATGGCGGCTGGCAGCATTTCTGACGCCGCCCTGTAAAAATCCGGCCTTCAGGCCGGATCGTCGATTGGTCGTTCATAGAGCCGATAGCGCTTGTATGGCTCGGGAACGATGCTTTCAGCCAGATTACGCATGTTGGAATCGGAAGCCTGAATCCACCCCAGTTCCACCCAGGAATAGGGCAGGGACTTCCGGCGACGCATCAGTTCGGCAATTGCCAGCGAAGGCAGAAGCGCACCCAGAACGGTGCCACGCAAACGCTGCGTCACACCCAGCAGAATGACACGCGCCGAATGAAAGCGGTGCGTTGTCAGACGGGCCGCAAGTTTTACCCAGCCCAGAGGAGAGGGAGAGCCTCCAAGATCGCCAGCAATGTCGTAAAGATTGGGAACCACCAGCGCCATGGCAACAGGTTCGCCATCCTGGTCGATCTGGACATAATGCTCAGGACGAAGAACCGGACCAAGCTGTTTGATCATGGCCTTCATTTCGTAGTCCTGAAGCGGTACGAAATTGAACTTGTCGCTCCAGGCATCATTGTAAAGCTGGCGCAGGATTTCGCCCTGATCGGCGATCTGCTTCTTCGACAGGCGCCTGATGGCAATCGAGCCGAGTCGGCCTTCGCCAATCTTGAGATCGCCTGGAACCTTGAAACGCGACTCCGTCTGGTCATCGAGATCGAGCTTGTAGCTGAGCAGATCCTCAACCGGCGTATAGCCCGCCTCTTCGACCAGCTTGCCCATCAGGCGCGGGTGCCAGGGCATGGCAACCATCAGAGGCTGATCCTGCCCTTCGATCATCAGGCCGGATTCGCCATTGCCGCTCAGCGTGACAGGGCCGCGCATCGTCTGCATCCCCTGAAGACGCAACCAGTTCCGGGCCGTCTCCAGAAGCGCACTGACGACACTGCCTTCAGGAACGGCGTCCAGTGCGCCGAAACATCCGATTTTCATGCCCCAGTGCTCGATGGCACGATGATCCACAATTGCCGCGATACGCCCCACAGCCGTGTTTCCACGCCATGCCAGGAAGTAGCGAATGCTTGCATGCCGAAAAATCGGCGCTTTTTTCGGATTCAGAAGGTCATCCTGTTCCATGTCGAAAGGCGGGACAAAACCTGCCATTCCAGCATAAATGCGACGGGGTAGCGTCGTGAACAGTTTGAGATCAGCCCGCGTCGTTACTGGCCGGACCACAAGATCATCATGCGGCGCAGGGATGTCAGTCCTGTCGGGCAGTGTCATAATGGCAGGTGTACCTCTGATCGAAAAAAACATCCCGTCCAGCGGGGTGATGTGCCAATACGGCACGGGGTCGCATCTTGTTGCATGGGAGGGCTATACCCTTCCAGTCCCGATCCGACCACGAATAAAGCGGTTTCCCATGTCAGATGCTTCTGTTTCCTCTTCAAACGCTTCGTTTCACGTCCTCATTACCGGAGGATCGAGCGGTATCGGCGCTGCTCTGGCCCTCCAGTACGCCCGACCGGGAACGCATCTGACGCTCTGGGGCCGCAATCCCGCACGCCTTGAAGACATTGCCGCACAGGTCGTCCGCAAAGGAGCCTCGGCAGAGACACTGTCCCTGGATCTCTGCCGGACTGACGACGCCCTGGCCGCCCTGCGCAAAACGGACGATACACAAAAGATCGATATCCTGATTCTGGGCGCCGGACTGGGCGATATCCGCCCTGAAGGCGCCCTGACGGAAACAGCCGAGCAGGTCCGCGACATCTCTCTTGTCAATTTCACAACGCCTGCGACCCTCGCCACAGAAATGGCCTCGCGCATGGCCGTCCGCAAAGAAGGCCGGATCGCGCTGGTGGGTTCAGTTGCAGCCTTCCACGATCTCCCGGTTGCCACGGCCTATAGCGGCTCAAAAGCAGGTCTGGCACGCTTCAGCACGGCCCTGCACGCCGCCATGACCCCGCACCATGTGTCTGTCACACTAATTTCACCGGGTTACGTCGACACACCGATGAGTCAGCGGCTCGAAGGGGCGCGACCTTTTCTCGTATCCTCGAAGCATGCTGCCCGCATGATCGCACGTGCCATCGGGCAGGGAAGGGCGCATCTGCTTTTTCCATGGCCTTTTGCCATCGCCCGTTTTCTTGAAATGATCGTGCCACGCGCCATTGTTCACAGGCTGCTGCGGACGGCGGAGGTCCGGCAGCGCCCAGTCCGCTGAATTACGACTTCCATCACATCCGGAACTTGACGCGGAGGAACCGGTAGGCAACTGCTGCGCATAGAAAAAGCGCAGGCCGTCGGCCAGCATCGCCAGAGGACTTGAGGTGCCATGAGGGAAATCGTCGCCGTCGATATCGGTGGAACGCACGCACGTTTTGCAATCGCGACCATCGAGGATGGCAGGGTCGTCACGCTGGGTGAGGCCACGACACTGAAATGTGCGGAACATGGCAGTCTGGCGCTGGCATGGGAAACATTCGGCCGGTCCCTGAACCGTGACCTGCCGCGCGAAGCCGGCATTGCGGTAGCCTGTCCGGTCAGCGGAGAAATCCTCAAGCTGACCAACAACCCCTGGATTATCCAGCCCAGTCAGCTCCCCGCGCGCCTGCACCTTGATAATTTTGTGCTGGTCAATGACTTCGGCGCTGTGGCCCACGCCGTGGCACAGGTTGATTCATCCTACATGAAGCATCTGTGTGGACCGGACATCGACCTCCCAACCGAAGGCGCCATCACTATCGTCGGACCGGGAACGGGTCTGGGAGCCGCCTGCCTTCTCCGCCGCAACGACCGGTATTTCGTAATGGAAACCGAAGGCGGCCATCTGGATTATCCTCCCCTCGACGAGCTGGAAGACAAGATCCTCAGTGCGCTGCGCCTGCGTTTCCGCCGCGTTTCCGCCGAGCGCATCGTCTCCGGCCCGGGACTGACCAACCTGTATGAAGTCATCGCGGAAATGCAGGGCTGGCCCATCACCCTGCGTGACAACCGGACCCTGTGGCAAAACGCGCTTGACGGCTCAGACACCGTGGCCGTTGCCGCGCTGGAGCGATTCTGTCTCAGCCTGGGCGCCGTTTCCGGCGATCTGGCTCTGGCCCATGGCGCACGTGGTGTTGTCATCGGCGGCGGACTGGGCCTGCGCCTCGCAGACAGTCTCGGCCATTCCGGATTCGCCGAACGCTTCGTCGCAAAAGGACGCTTCGAGACCATGATGACCGAAATGCCGGTCAAGATCATCACTCACCCACAGCCCGGCCTGTTCGGAGCTGCCGCCGCATACGCAGAAGCTCATCCGTAAAAAAAACTACTGTCTGGATTTCTGGGGAAAGTCTCTGGAGGTCCGGGCGGGAATCGAACCCACATACGCGGATTTGCAGTCCGCTACATCACCATTCTGCCACCGGACCTCGATGGAGACAGGCGCTATATCCCTCTTAGCGCCTGAAGGGTCAAGACCGATAATTGATCTGCAGAAGGATTTTTCTTCTGCCTTCGAACAGGCTATTAAGAACTCATTCACATAACGTTGTGATATGATGCAGACTTCAAGAGCAGGAAATCTCATGACTTCAGGGTGCAATGGCGCGACGAAACTGACGGCCCCGCTCGGGCTCGGTCTACTGTCGCTTCTCCTGAGCGGAACTGCTCTTGCCCAGAAATATGATGGCAGTGGCTCACCAAATTTCATTCCACATACGCTGCAGGAAGCTCTCTCAACAGCATATCTGACCAATCCGACACTTCGTGAAGAACGCGCGCATTTGCGGGCAACCGACGAGCAGGTGCCTACCGCACTTGCAGGCTGGCGTCCGACTGTTCAGACGAGCATGAATCTTACTTACTACGACGGAAGCACGAACTATGCTTCAAGCGGCGGCTATCTCGGAAGTTCCCGGCGCTATCAGACGCCTGGTTACATGGGAAGCGTCACCATTACACAGCCGCTCTATCAGGGTGGGAAGACCGTCGCCAGCGTTCACGCCGCAACAAACCAGATCATGGCTGAACGTGCCCATCTGATCCAGACGGAGCAGGAGGTCTTCACCGATGTTGTCAACGCTTATGTCGGCCTTATTGAAGACGAACAGCTACTCCAGATCGCAATCAACAACGAGCACGTCCTGCAACAGCAGGTCGAGGCAACCCAGGAACGTTTTCACATTGGTGAAATCACCCGGACCGACGTAGCACAGGCGCAGGCTGCCCTTGCAAGCGCCACGGCTGAACGACAGCAGGCCGAAGGCACGCTCCAGAGTGCTCAGGCAACGTATCTTCAGGTCGTTGGGATCGCAGCTTCTCCCAATCTGGAAGCGCCCCAGCCGCTTAACCTGCCGGTACACAGCGAACAGGAAGCCGTTGCCGTCGCAGTCCAGAACAATCCTCAGGTCGTGAATGCGCTCTTCACCGAAGCGCAGCGCAAAGACAACATTTCCGTCCAGATCTCCCAGATCATGCCTAAGGTTTCGGCAAGCCTGAACTATCAGCGCTCTGTCAATCAGGCTTACGGCGATTCCCTTCAGGATAACAAATTCGGCGAAATCGAATTTTCCGTTCCTCTTTATCAGGGCGGATCGGAATATGCTTCCATCCGGGGCGCCCGTCAGGATGCTCAGGCTGCCCATCGGGAAGTCGATGTACAGCGTAGAACAGCGCTGCAGAAGGCAGCATCCAGTTGGCAGCAGATGGTGGCCTACAAACAGTCCATTTCCAGCGATCGTATGGCGATTTCCGCAAACGTGATTGCACTGGATGGCGTCGAACGGCAGGCCCTCCTCGGAACGAGTACCACGCTCGCGGTTCTTCAGCAGCAGCAGACCCTGCTACAGTCCCAGAGAACGCTCGTTCAGCACCTTTCGAACCTCGTGACATCTTCATACTCTGTTGCAGCCTCGATCGGACGACTGACAGCAGTGGACCTCAAGCTGGGCGTCCCGCTTTATGATGAAAAAGCCTATTACAACGCCGTCAAGAACAAGCTCTGGGGCATGAGCGACTACGCGATCAACCAGCCCGGTCGCTAATTTCAAGCAAAACGGAATATCCGACATCCATGACCACTTCTGATTTGAACCAGCATGAACATCACGACGGCGAAGACATGACGGACGTCCTGAGTTCCATCAGGCGTATTCTTCACGACGATCCCGCCCCGGCTGCGACAACCGAGGAGACACAGAGCATGCCACATCATGCAGAAGAACTGACCCTTGACAGTTCCATGATGGTCGCCCCGCCTGCACCCTCCGCAGCAACCATATCCACTCCGGAAGCCGCTCCTTCAACAGGAGACGGGACAACTGCACCTTCCGCAGAAACCGAGCAAAGCCAGAATGATCTTATGAACGCCCAGACCGTCGCAGCGGCGGAGCGCTCCCTTGATGAGTTGCATGCGGCATTCAGCGGCACGACGCCCCTGGCATCCGATACCGTCATCAGCCGTGGAAGCGGCCTGACGATCGAAGACATGGTTCGCAGCGAAGTCCGCAGCATGGTCCGGACATGGCTGGACGCCCATCTGCCGTCACTGGTTGAAATTCTTGTCCGTGCAGAAATTGCTCGTCTGCGTCCACGAGAGTAAGAAGGGAGGTGGAAGAGAATTCTTCCACCTGCTGTACTGACTGTCCTGGATAACCATGCTCGAAAAAAGCTTCGTCCCCGCCGACCATGAAAACGCCCTCTACGATGCGTGGGAGAAAAGCGGCGCTTTCCGGGCTCACCCCGACAAACCCGGTGAGCCTTTTTCGATCATGTTTCCCCCACCGAATGTCACGGGAACGCTTCACCTCGGACATTCGCTGAACTTCGTCCTTCAGGACATGCTGATCCGCTGGAAACGGCAGGAAGGGTTCAACGTTCTCTGGCAACCCGGAACGGACCATGCCGGCATTGCGACGCAGATGGTTGTCGAACGTGCCCTGGACAAGGAAGGTACCAGCAGAACCGCTCTGGGACGCGAAGGCTTTCTCGAACGCGTCTGGGACTGGAAGCATGAGTACGGTGGCACCATCGTCCAGCAGCTTCGCAAACTCGGCGCGTCAGCGGACTGGGAACGTGAACGTTTCACGATGGACGATGGACTGTCCCGCGCGGTCCGCAAGGTTTTTGTCACCCTTTACAAGGAAGGGCTGATTTATCGGGACCGCCGTCTGGTCAACTGGGATCCGAAATTCCGCTCGGCCATATCGGATCTGGAAGTGGAAAACCACGAGACCAAGGGGTCCATGTGGTACATCCGCTATCCGCTGGATGATGGCCGGACCATCACTGTTGCCACGACACGTCCGGAAACAATGCTCGGCGACGTCGCGGTCGCTGTCCATCCCGAGGATGAACGCTACGCCGACATGATCGGCAAGAGCGTGACCCTGCCCCTGACAGGACGACGCATCCCCGTTGTCGCGGATCTCCATTCCGATCCGGAAAAAGGCACAGGCGCCGTCAAAATCACGCCTGCCCACGATTTCAACGATTTTGAAGTCGGCAAGCGTCACGAGCTGCCGGCTCCCACGGTTCTCGATGAAACCGCCTGTCTGTGGATCGAAGAAATACGTCCTGAGCTGCGGGATATTGAGGGGCTGGCTTCGGTCGCATTCGTCGAAACCCTGAATGGCCTGAGCCGTGAAGAGGGGCGCAAGCAGGTCGTCGCAGAGCTTGAGCGTCTGGAATGGCTGGAAAAAATCGAGCCGCACAAGCTTCAGGTGCCGCATGCAGAACGCGGCGGGGCCATCGTTGAACCACGACTGACGCTCCAGTGGTACTGCGATGCCAAAACGCTCTCCGGCCCTGCGGTTGAAGCGGTTGAGAGCGGGAAAATCACGTTTGAACCTCGCCAGTGGGAAAATACGTTCCATGCCTGGATGCGTGATATCCAGCCTTGGTGCATCAGCCGTCAGCTTTGGTGGGGACATCGCATTCCGGCCTGGTACGGGACGGACGGCAAGGTCTATGTTGCCGAAAACGAGCAGCAGGCTCAGGCTCAGGCCGGTGAAGGCATAACGCTCTCACAGGATGAAGACGTTCTGGACACCTGGTTCAGTTCCGCGCTCTGGCCATTCACCACGCTCGGCTGGCCGGACAAGACGGAAGAACTCGCCCGCTATTATCCGACCAGTGTGCTCGTCACGGGCTTTGACATCATTTTCTTCTGGGTCGCCCGGATGATGATGATGGGGCTGCACTTCATGGATGATGTTCCGTTCCGGACTGTCCTGATTCATGGGCTGGTCCGGGACGAAAAAGGGCAGAAAATGTCCAAGTCCAAGGGCAATGGCCTGGACCCGCTGGACCTTGTTGCCGAGTTCGGGGCAGATGCCACGCGTCTTGCGATCTGTGCAGGAACGGGGCCGGGGCGGGATATCAAGCTCGGGCGCAAGCGCGTCGAAGAACATCGCGCGTTCATTACAAAACTCTGGAATGCGGCGCGTTTCCTTGAAATGAACGGGGCGAAGCCAACAGAAGGCTTTGATCCGGCAAGCGTCAAAACTGCGCTTGGGCGCTGGATCCTGACGGAAGCAAATGACGCGGTGGCGGAAGCTGGACGCGCTCTTTCGGCGTATCGTTTCGATGAATATGCCAACTGCTGCTACCGTTTCGTCTGGAGCCGGTTCTGTGACTGGTTCGTGGAGTTCTCGAAGCCCATCTTTGCGGCTGAGAACGAGGAAACCCTCGAATTGCGGGCTGTCAGCGCGCATGTCCTGGGGCTGATCCTGCGGCTGATGCAGCCGGTTATTCCGTTTGTGACGGCCACGCTGTGGAAAGAACTGGGCTATGCGGGGGCTTTTGAAAACAGCCGCTGGCCGGAACGGATGAATGTTGATCAGGCAGACGCGGCCCGTTCAGAGCTGGACTGGGTCATTCGTCTAATCAGTGATGTCCGGACCGTGCGCTCGGAAATGAACATCCCGCCTTCGCAGAAAGCGCCGCTTCTGCTGCGCGATGCGACTGCAGAAAATCTGGCTCGCGCCCAGACCTGGGCTGAGGCCATTGGACGGATGGCACGTGTGTCCGAGGTTGGCGTGGTGGGTGACGATGCGCCCCGTAACGCCGCACAGATCGTGCTTGATGAGGCGACCGTTTTCATCCCGCTTGAAGGACTGATTGATCTTGATGCGGAGCGGGCCCGTCTTGCCAAGGAAGCTGCGCGGATCGAAGGCGAGATCCTTAAAGTGACGCGCAAGCTGGATAACGCGGATTTCGTTGCCCGCGCCAAGCCGGAAGTGGTGGAAGAGAACCGGGAGCGTCTGGCATCCTTTCAGAGCGATCTGGCCCGTCTCAAGGCGGCTCTGGGGCGTCTTGCCTGACTTAAAAACCTCTGCCTGCCTTGGCGCGGTCATTCTTGCTGTCATGGCAGGAACGGCCGCAGCCCGGGCACTGCCGGAAGGCCGAAGCCTTGAGAATGCCGTCATAGCGGGCGAGCATCTCGATGTTTCGGTCTTTCGGCCTGCGTCCTGCCAGATCCGGGCCATCCTGATCGTTCTGGCAGGAAAAGAGCGGAACAGCGCGACATATCGTGACGACGCCATTCCGCTGGCCAGACATGAATGCAGTCTAGTGTTTGCGCCTTATTTTTCCATATCCCGTTTTCCCGTCCAGCAGTATCAGCGCGGGGGGTTTCCAGCCTCGGCACAGAGCATGGTTCCTGCCGCCCTGTATATGAGGCCGCTGGAACAGTGGGCCCGCAACGTTTCCGATGAGCCGCACGTGCCGATCATTCTGGTAGGGCATTCTGCAGGAGCCCAGTATCTGGAACGGGTTGCAGCTTATGCTCCGGGAGAAGAGGTCATGACGATCATCATGAACCCCTCCACCTATGTCGAACCTGAGACGAATACGGCCGTTCCTTACGGCTTCCGCAACTGGCCCGAAGCGGCCAGCCTGCCGGACCTCCGGCGCTATCTTTCAAGCAATATTGCCGTCATTCTGGGCGCGGAAGATACGGAAACCTCTTCGGCGACGGAACATCTGGCCGCCGCGACCGAACAGGGGCGCAACCGTCTTGAACGGGGACAGTGGGCCTATGCGCAGGCCCGGGAGCAGGCCGACAAGCTCAATGTTCCGTTTGGCTGGACGATTACCCTTGTTCCGGCAACGGGACATGCTTCCGCCAAAATGCTGGCGTCCGCCGAATTGCAGGACGCCGTCGAGAGTGCAATCAGGTCCGCGTCTTCACGATGATCTGTGACAGGTCGCGGACGGCGCCATGGGCGGCACTCGTGGTCATGGCGGCATAGGCCTGAAGGGCTTTCGAGACCACGCGCTCCCGGTTGGGCTTCCACGCATCTACGCCACGCGCATTCATCCGCTCCCGCCGATCGGCGATGTCGGCATCCGAAACAGCGAGATGCAGGCCGCGCCTGGGGATGTCGATCTCGATACGATCGCCGTCCTCGACCAGTCCGATCAGGCCGCCTTCGGCAGCTTCGGGAGACATGTGACCGATGGAAAGACCCGAGCTTCCGCCTGAGAAGCGGCCATCCGTGATGAGGGCGCAAACCTTGCCCAGACCTTTCGATTTCAGATAGCTCGTCGGATACAGCATTTCCTGCATGCCGGGGCCGCCCTTGGGGCCTTCATAGCGGATGACTACGACGTCTCCGGCCACGATGCGGTTACCAAGGATCGCCGCCACGGCGTCATCCTGGCTCTCGAATACGCGCGCCGTTCCCGTGAAGGTCAGGATGCTGGCTTCGACACCAGCCGTTTTGACGATGGCTCCATCTTCGGCGAGGTTGCCGTACAGCACGGCCAGTCCGCCATCCTGCGAGAAGGCATGGGCCTTGTCGCGAAGCACTCCGGCTTCACGGTCCTGATCCAGCTCATGATAGCGGCTGGACTGCGAGAAAGCGTGGACCGTGCGGACGTTGCCCGGCGCGGCCTTGAACAGATGGGCGGCTTCCTCATCCCCGTTCAGGATGTCCCATTTCTTCAGCGCATCGCCGAGTGTGGGCGCGTGAACAGTGGGGACGTCCGTGTGGATCAGGCCCGCGCGGTTCAGTTCACCCAGAATGGCCGGGATGCCGCCTGCGCGATGGACGTCTTCCATGTGCACATCATTCTTGGCGGGCGCGACCTTGCACAGATTGGGAACACCACGCGACAGACGGTCGATGTCGTGCATGTGGAAATCGACGTCGCCTTCGCGCGCAGCGGCCAGAAGATGCAAGACCGTGTTGGTCGAGCCACCCATGGCGATGTCGAGCGTCATGGCGTTCTCGAAAGCCGCGCGGGTGGCGATGCTGCGGGGCAGGGCGGAGGCGTCGTCCTGTTCGTACCAGCGACGTGCGAGTTCCACGACCAGACGGCCAGCGCTCAGGAACAGTTCGCGGCGGTCGCTGTGCGTGGCGAGCAGGGAGCCGTTGCCGGGAAGGGACAGGCCCAGCGCTTCGGTCAGACAGTTCATGGAATTGGCGGTGAACATGCCCGAGCATGAACCGCAGGTCGGGCAGGCGGAGCGTTCGATCTGTTCGGATTCGCTGTCGGATACGTCCGGATTGGCGGCGGCGACCATGGAGTCAATCAGGTCCAGCTTGCGCGTCACACCCGGGCCGTTGATTTTGCCGGCCTCCATCGGGCCGCCGGAGACGAACACGACGGGGATGTTCAGGCGCATGGCCGCCATCAGCATGCCGGGCGTGATCTTGTCGCAGTTGCTGATGCAGACGATGGCGTCAGCGCAGTGCGCATTGACCATATATTCCACGGAATCCGCGATCAGCTCCCGCGATGGCAGGGAATACAGCATGCCGCCATGGCCCATCGCGATGCCGTCATCGACTGCAATCGTGTTGAATTCCTTGGCAATTCCGCCGACTTCCTCGATCGCGGACGCCACCAGACTACCCATATCCTTCAGATGGACATGGCCCGGGACGAACTGCGTGAAGGAATTGGCAATGGCGATAATGGGTTTGCCGAAATCGCCATCCTTCATACCCGTCGCCCGCCAGAGCGCACGGGCGCCAGCCATGTTGCGGCCGTGAGTGGTGGTGCGGGAGCGATAGGCAGGCATGGAACAGACTTTCATGACGGAAGAAGGCCCTGATCCATAGCGAATCAGACGCGCAGAAGCCAGTGCAGGAAAGATATGAAAACCGGAGCCTGCTCCTCTTGCCCGGATGTCGCCCTCCGGTCCAAACTCGGGACAAAGATCAGGAGCCCTTCGTGAGACGTCATTTTCTGAGCCTCGGCACAGCTCTGGCCGTAACCTGCCTGTGTACAGCGCAAGCCGCCGAACCCGTTCCCAGCCTGCCGGTCACGCCCGACATGATCCAGACCGGCAGCGACATCCCTGCCCATGTCAGCATGCCACCGGTCGAGCGCGACTACATCAAGCGCGACGTCATGATTCCGATGCGCGACGGTATCAAGCTCCATACCGTCATCGTCATTCCCAAAGATGCCAAAAACGCGCCGATGCTGCTGACGCGCACGCCCTACAATGCCAGCAAGCGCGCCAGCCGCGATGCCGATGCGAAAACCATGCGTGCGCTCCTGCCGCAGGGAGACGACGTGTTCGTGGACGGGGGCTATATCCGCGTTTTTCAGGACATCCGCGGCAAATACGGCTCACAGGGGGATTACGTAATGACGCGCCCCCCGATCGGTCCGCTGAACCCGACGAAGACGGATGATACGACCGACGCCTGGGATACGGTCGACTGGCTGGTCAAGAACGTACCGCAGGGAAATGGCCGCGTCGGCATGACTGGATCGTCCTATGAGGGCTGGACGGTCGTCATGGCGCTGCTGGACCCCCATCCGGCCCTGAAGGTCGCGTCTCCGGAAAGCCCGATGGTTGATGGCTGGATGGGCGATGACTGGTTCCATTACGGCGCATTCCGCCAGCCCAGTCTGGACTATTTTGCCGGACAGATGGCTGCGGCGGGTTCCGGCGTCTCTCTCGACCGTCCTGATGAGGACGACTACACGACGTTCCTTGCGGATGTTTCCATCGGCAATTTCGCGACGAAAGCCGGGCTGGACCAGTTCCCCTGGTGGCGCCGTACGAAAGCGCATCCGGCCTACGACGCCTTCTGGCAGGATCAGGCGCTGGATCAGCTGATCGTAAAAAAGCCGCTCAAGGTTCCGACCATCTGGGAACAGGGGCTGTGGGACCAGGAAGACATGTGGGGGGCAATCCATTCCTGGATGAACCTCAAGGCGCACCATACGCAGGTTCCGAACATTCTCGTCATGGGGCCGTGGCGCCATAGCGGCGTGAACTATGATGGCTCCACGCTTGGTCCACTGCATTTCAATGGCGATACCGCGCTGTGGTATCGCGCCAATGTCATGCGCCCGTTCTTTGACCACTATCTGAAGAACGCGCCGGATCCGCATCTGGATGAAGCCATCATTTACAATACCGGCGAGAACCGCTGGGATCACTTCCGCAACTGGCTGAGCGACTGCGGAACGTCCTGCATGCAGAAGGGCGAGCGCCTGTACCTCCAGCCGGATCACGGCCTCGCGTTCAAACGGACTTTGCCTGGAACGGACAGCTATGTGGCCGATCCGGCGCATCCGGTGCCGTTTGTCGAGCGTCCTTACATGATGGACGGAGATCCGCGCTGGAAGCCCTGGCTTGTGTCGGATCAGCGTTTCGCCGAAAGCCGTCCAGATGTCCTGACCTACGAGACCCCCGTTCTCGATGCGCCGGTTCGGGTGTCTGGCGTACCGACTGCGGATCTGTTCGCCACGACCACCGGGACGGATGCGGACTGGGTTGTGAAGATCATCGACGTCCAGCCGGGACACACGCCGGACAATCCCAAAATGGGCGGCTATGAACTGCCGATGTCCATGGATATTTTCCGGGGCCGCTACCGGCAGAATTTTGCCCATCCGTCCGCTATTCCGGCGGGGCAGGTGCAGGAATACCACTTCACGCTTCCGGCCATGAACCATGTGTTCCTCAAGGGACACCGGATCATGATCCAGATCCAGTCGAGCTGGTTTCCGCTCTATGACCGCAATCCGCAGACCTTCGTGCCGAATATCTTCGACGCCAAGGCACCGGATTACCATTCGGCCACGCAGACCATCCACCGGGGTGGCGACCATGCCAGCGCCGTGTGGCTCCCGATCGTCACGGCAGCCCCATAAAATCCAGCCTGAAACTCGTCAGACAGGTTCAGCCTCCCCATATGGGGAGGCTGTCCTTTTAATGGAGCATCATCATGACGACCCCGTCTTCCAACCTGTCCTCCATTCTCCTTGGCGCAGGCTGCTTCTGGTGTGTCGAGGCTGTCTTTACAGGTCTGCGCGGCATTATTTCGGCTGAGCCGGGTTACGCTGGCGGCAGCGTCGATCACCCCAGCTACGAAGCCGTCTGCACGGGTCGGACGGGCCATGCCGAAGTTGTGAAAGTCGTGTTCGATCCGGCCGAGATCGGGCTGGAGGACGTACTGCGCGTATTTTTCACGACGCACGACCCCACACAGCTCAACCGCCAGGGCAACGATATCGGGACGCAGTACAGATCCGTTATTTTCGGAGATGACGACCAGCAGGAGACAGCCAGCAAGATTCTGGAAGAAATTACGGCGGAAGGCCTCTGGCCGGAGCCGATCGTCACGTCCATTGAAGGCGTGGCCCATTTCTGGCCAGCCGAAGAAAAGCATCACGATTATTTCGCCCGCAACCCGCAAACGGCCTACTGTGCAGCCGTTGTGGCTCCCAAGGTTGCCAAGGCGCGCAAGCTCTATCGGGATCGTCTCAAACAGCCTGACTGAAGAGCGCAGGGTGCTTTGTCAGAGAGCGTTTTTCGGATAACGTGACAAACCATGACAAAAACACCCATGTTTCCCACGCTCCGCACCCGTCAGGCCCGTTACGCAGCGGGCGTCGCACTGCGCAAAACCGTCAAGCGTAGCAGCCACGCTCTCTGGACGGCTCCAGCCAAACGGCCTGATCCGATTGGAATTCTGCTGGAGCAGGGGAAGAGCCGGATTGCGGACCTGCTTCCCATCCGCCATCAGCGCATGAAAGCCTCGCCCTTTGCATTCCTGCGCGGGGCGGCGGCGGTCATGGCCTCGGACCTGTCTTTTACGCCTGCGACCGGGATACGCGTCCAATCCTGTGGGGACTGCCATCTGGATAATTTCGGGTGCTATCCGTCTCCGGAAGGGCTGCCGGTTTTCGATATCAATGATTTTGACGAAACGGCACCCGCGACATTCGAATGGGATCTCAAACGTCTGGCAACCAGCCTTGTGCTGGCCGGACGCGAAGCGTCTCTGCCTGAAAAGCACTGTCGTCGTCTGGCGGTTTCCGCGGTCCGACATTATGTCGAGGAAATTACCCGTCTGTCGGAGCTGCCGCCGCTTCAGGCCTGGAACGTGCGGATTGATCTGCGTGCGGTCATAGACGGCATCAAGGACGACACGACGCGCACGGGCATGATGGAGAAAATCCAGTCCGAACTGGGGGCAATTTCCGGTCATTTCGGAATGATCGACCCCAAATCTTCGGTGCGCCTGAAAGAACATCCGCCTTTCGTCACGCGCCTGCCGCAGCATAACGATATCGTCCGTGGGGCCTTCGCCCGCTACGTCAGCGACATGCCGCCCGAGCGCAGGATCGTGCTGGAACGCTATGCGCTGCAGGATGTGCTGTTCAAGGTCGTGGGGATTGGCAGCGTCGGGACGTTCTGTGCGCTCGGACTATTCACGACAGCCGATCACGAGCCGCTGATCCTTCAGATCAAGGAAGCCCAGACATCTGTGCTCGAACCTTTTCAGGGTGCCGTCGACATGACCAATCATGGCGAGCGCGTCGTGACGGGGCAACGCATCATGCAGGCCAGTTCGGACACGTTTCTGGGCTGGACCCATACCAGCGGCAAGCGCACGACGGCCCAGACCGGCCGTAAGGCGGGTGGCGGGCGGGATTTTTATGTCCGCCAGACCAAAGACGTGCGGCTGGCCATGATCGGCGAGAAAATCGAAAACGGTCTTCTGCCTGAATATGCGGCGTTGTGTGGACGCACGCTTGGGCGGTCGCATGGCCGATCGGCCGATCTTCCGCTGTTGGCCGGGTATCTGGGGAAGGGTCATTCCTTTGCCCGCGCCATTGCCGATTTCGCGGTTCACTACGCCGATCAGAGCGAAAAGGACTGGCAAGCCTTCACGCAGGCAATTGCGGACAAGCGCGTTTGCTGCGCCTGAGGGTGGAGCTTACTCCTCGTTCTCCAGATGGAAGCGGTCGGACTCTTCGTCATAGTCGAAGAGTTCGGCGTAACGGGCCCAGCCGATCGCTGTGGTGAGGGTCTGGCGTGCGTAATCGGGCGACATACTCTCTTCCATCGCCTTACGGAAGCGTGCGGCATCAACGACATGGCTCGAACGCTCGTCCAGCGTGCCGCGGATGGAGCGCAGCAGGGGCAGGTGATGCAGCAATGCCGTCCGCATCAGGTCCTTGCGGGTGTCGGAATCGCCTTCGACGAACGCCTGGCCATCAGGCGTGAGCAAAATATCGCCGTCTTCCAGTTCCGCCAGATCCAGAAGCTGGAGCGATTCTCCGAGCGGCAACAGGTCATCGAGCGTCATCTGAAGGCGCTGCGCCAGTTCGGGCAGATCCGCACGGCCTGACAGCGGTTCACTTTGCAGAACTTCCATCAACCCGACCAGAACCTCGACCGCGAGATCGGGGAGCACGATGGAAAATGGCGGGAGGGTCATGCCAGAGGCAGAGGCCTGCTGGACGGGGTCGGCTTCGGACACGATCGGGGCACGGCGTGTCATGAGCGTATAGATCTGGTCCACGAAACGGCGGAAATCCTCGTCCTCGCGATTGCGCGGATGGGGAAAAGGCACCGCGATTTCATGTGTCACGCGCCCGGGGCTGGACGAGAAAATGAGGATCCGGTCACACATCAGAACTGCCTCCTCAATCCCGTGCGTGGCCAGAAGCATGGCCTTGAGCGGCAGGCGCTTTTCGTCCCACAGTTCGATCAGGTCGGTCCGCAGGTTTTCCGCACTCAGCATGTCCAGCGCAGAAAACGGCTCGTCCAGCAGCAGCAGCGAGGGCTGAAGGGCCAGCGCACGGGCAAAGGAGACACGCTGACTGAGGGCGTCTGAGAGTTCCTTTGGATAGGCGTTTTCGTAGCCCTCAAGTCCCATAACCGCGATGGCGGCGTCCGTCATGGACTCGCGCTCGGCACGGGGCAGACGGCGCATTTCCAGACCCAGAGCCACGTTCTGTCTCAGTGTCAGCCAGGGGAACAGTGCGCCGGACTGAAAGACGGTCGCCACGCCATCCAGCGGACCTGTCACTGGCGTGCCCTGCCAGAGCACCTCTCCCGACACCGGCGGCGTCAGCCCGGCCATGATCCGCAGCAGGGAGGATTTTCCGGAACCCGAGCGCCCAAGAAGGCCAAGGATTTCTCCCGTTCTCACATCAAAGCTGATGTGATCAAGGACGACCAGATCCGTGCTGCTCTCCTTGAGATAGGTCTGGCGACATTCGCGAAGGGACAGGAGGGATTTCATGGATCTGTGGATTTCAGCCTGAGGTTCAGATGGTATATTTCTGGGCCGCGTTCACGGCGAGGGGTTGCAGGACCAGACGATCCAGCAGCATGGACAAAAGCGTCAGCAGCATCAGCGCAAGGATCTGCGCGCCCATGGCACCGCCG
This sequence comes from Gluconobacter albidus, assembly GCF_002005485.1. Taxonomy (NCBI): domain Bacteria; kingdom Pseudomonadati; phylum Pseudomonadota; class Alphaproteobacteria; order Acetobacterales; family Acetobacteraceae; genus Gluconobacter; species Gluconobacter albidus. The sequence goes on from NZ_CP014689.1 coordinate 1,557,105, forward strand.
AGCACTTCGGAAAGCAGCGTGGCGCCGAGCCCGCTGTCGGATGGGACGAAAGCCTCCGCCACCATCACGGCATTCCAGACCGGAACGACGGCCGTCAGCAAACCGCCGCAGAGTTCGGGGGCGATGGCAGGCAGGAGCAGTCTGCGCCACAAGAGGAAGCCCCGCAGCCTCAGGCCGATGGCGACCTGCCGCAGGCCTGAGGGAATGGCTTTCGCCGCATCCAGCACCACGATCCCGACCAGCCAGTGCGCGCCCAGAAACAGAAGCACGACCGCGGAGTTGAGCCCCAGTTCCCGGCACAGAGGATAGAGAAGCACGGCAGGGAAAAGACCGCAGGCCGCCACGGCACTCCGGCACAGATTCCGTAAGGCGGGTTTGCGTTCGCTGATCAGCAGACCCAGCGGCACCCAGACCAGAAGACACAGAACCAGCGTTTCACACACATGCGACAGGGTCAGGATGCTCTGGGCCAGATCCGACGGAACAAGCCGCAGAAGACCGGCATGGTAGACCGCATAAATGAGCAGAAGCAGCGAAATGCCGGGCAGGAGCGCTCTGGGGAGTTCCGGGGAAGCGCCGCTGTCCTGTTCGGGAAGAATGCTCCGAGGGCGGCCGATGCGCCAGTTTCCGATCCAGGTGAGAGCTTCCCCCACCATTCCGCTGAGCCAGAGCATCGGCTTTGTCCGTCGCCAGATCGTCAGAAGCCATGACTGGGGACGCGGACGCTCCTCAATCGGGCCTTCCGGTCGATAGCGCTGCGCCCAGCCAAGAACCGGGCGCATGACAGCCTGATCGACGAGAAGAATTAGCAGAAGAATGACGAGCGATATTTCAACGATCCTGAACGGATGGTGATCCAGCATGGCGTGCAGGACCGCTGCGCCACATCCTTCGTTCGTCTGATGGCTCATCAGCATCATCAGACCTTCCACAGCCAGCAGGCGCACCCAGAACGCCGGCATGGCCTGCATGGCCCTGAAGGTTGTCAGCGGCACTGCGACGGGAATCTGCAAGCGCCAGAAACGCTGCCATCCCGTCATCCGCAGGCCGGTCGCCACTTCGTCAAGCGCAGGCGAAAGCGTATCTTCCGCATCCAGAACTGCTGTTACGATCCGCCAGATCATGCTGGAGGCCGCAACCAGAACGATGGTCACAGAAGCAGGAAAAACAGCCGCACAGATCCCGATCAGGCCAAGGCCTGGGACAGCGCGAGCGACCGAGAGGGCCGGGATCAGGAAGGCCCTGAAACGCGGCCACTGGCATGCGGCTCCTGCCACGAGCAGGGACGCCGCCACGACGGTCATGAGCGACAGCGCAACATGCAGCAGGGTCAGGGCTGCGATGACCCAGAGTCCCACAGAGACACCCGGTAACGCTCCCGTCACGACAGGCACGGCTGGAGCATGCCGGACGACAAGAAGCGCGACTGCGGTTACACAGAACAGGATCGAGAGTTCAACGCCACTCATGCGCTGGCGCCAGCGATGCATGATCCGCAAGGGCATGGCCATCGGGCTGCCCGTCATGGTGAGTGCTGTCCCCGTTCCTTATGGAAACCAGAGGTTAAAAAGAGACCTCTGGAAGTCTCAAGTGTTTTCTGCATGCTCGGAAAAATTCTGAGGCCGTTGAGGAATCAGTGACCGGTGCTGCCAAAACCGCTGTGGCCACGAACCGTCTCGTCCAGCGTTTCGACTTCCGACCAGCGCAGGCGCGAAACCGGGGCCAGAATGCCCTGCGCGATCCGGGTGCCACGCTCAATCGTAAAGGGTTCGGTCCCCGCGTTCATGACGATGATGCGAAGCTCGCCACGATAGTCCTCGTCGATAGTGCCGGGCGAATTGGGCAGGGTGATGCCATGCTTGAGCGCCAGGCCTGAGCGCGGACGGACCTGAAGCTCATAAGCCGCGGGCAGAGCGATACACAGGCCCGTTGGAACGAGAACGCGCTCGCCCGGAGCGATCGTCATGGGCGCATCCACTGCGGCCAGGAAGTCGAAACCCGCGGCACCGGCTGTGGCGTAGGCAGGGAGGGGAAGCCCCTCGGAATGAGGCAGGCGCGTGATGCGCACATCAATCAGGTCTGTCGTCATGGCCTCTGTCTTACCCCGGATTGCGCGCCCTATGAAGGCGGATTGACAAAGAACGCTGCAATACGCTGAACGAGCTGTTCCGCAACTTCTGTCTTGTCCATTTCCGGCCAGTTCTGAAGGCCGTAGTCGTCAATCAGGCTGACGGTATTGCGCATGGCACCGAACACGCCGTGGCGGACATCATTGGCCACCAGCCAGTCACATCCCTTGCGCAGACGTTTGGCCTGCGCGTTTTGCAGCACATCGTCCGTCTCGGCCGCAAAGCCCACGACGAGGCGCGGACGTTGAGGCGCATGGCAGAGGGTTGCCAGAATGTCCGGGTTTTCCACCAACTCGAGCGTGGGCGGCACGTCGCCGGTTTTCTTGATCTTGCCGGGGGCGAGGTCTTTTGCGCGCCAGTCGCTGACGGCCGCTGTGCAGATTGCGGCATCGGCTGGCAAAGCGGCTTCACAGGCGGTCAGCATGTCGCGCGCTGTCTGGACTGGGATGCGGCGTACACCCTCGGGGACAGGGATCGAAACCGGACCGCTGACCAGCGTGACGCTCGCGCCCCGCTTCGCCAGAGCCGCCGCGATGGCATAGCCCTGTCGGCCTGAAGAATGGTTCGACAGGAAACGCACGGGATCGAGCGGCTCAACCGTCGGGCCCGCCGTTACCAGAATGTGGCGCCCGAAAAGGGAACGATCGGGAGTCAGAAGACGCAGAATCGCATCGCGCATTACCGGAGGTTCGCTCAGACGTCCGGCGCCGACTTCACCACAGGCCATGCTGCCCACATCGGGACCAATGACGGAGACACCCCGCGCCTCAAGCAGTTTCAGATTGGCCTGTGTGGCAGGATGCTCCCACATCCGCACATTCATGGCCGGGGCCAGCAGAATGGGAGAGGTAGTGGCGAGAAGCAATGTAGTCGGCAGATCATCCGCGAGCCCATGGGCCATGCGGGCCAGGATGTTGGCTGTGGCGGGGCAGACAACGACCAGATCCGCGCTCCGGGCCAGAGCAATATGGCCGATCTCGCTCTCCTGCGTGGGTTCGAACAGCGCGTTATGCACGCGCTCGCCTGCCAGCGTCTCGAGACTGAGCGGCGTGACGAAGGCTTTGGCAGCTTCAGTCATGACTGGCGTGACGGCAATGCCATCCGCCCGCAGCAGGCGCACGAGTTCGAGCGCCCGGAACGCCGCAATCCCTCCCGAGACGATCAGCAGGACGCGGCGCATGGTTTTACAGGCGCCAGCCGGAATGGATGGCGGCAATACCACCGGACAGATTGCGGTACTGGACCTGCTCCAAACCGGCATCGCGCATCATCTGGGCCAGCGTTTCCTGATCGGGGAACATGCGGATGCTCTCGGCGAGATACTGGTAGCTCTCGGAATCCTTGGCGATGATCTGTCCCATCTTGGGCAGAACCTGGAAGGACCACAGATCATAAATCGGTGCGAGAGCCGCGATCTCGACTTGCGAGAATTCGAGGCAGAAAAAGCGTCCGCCCGGTTTGAGAACGCGACGCGCCTCGCGCAGGACAGCCGACTTGTCCGTGCAGTTGCGCAGCCCAAAGGCAATCGTCACGCGATCAACGGAGCAGTCGGGGAGGGGGATGGCTTCCGCGTCTACGACACAGACCTCGATCTTGCCGATCAACCCGGCCTTGATGGCGCGGTCACGGCCCACGGACAGCATGGCGGCATTGATGTCGGACAGGATGGCCGGACCACCCCCGGCACGCAGCCAGCCAAATGTGATGTCGCCCGTACCGCCTGCCAGATCCAGCAGCTTCATATTGGGGCGCGGATTGAGCATCCCAACGAAAATGCGCTTCCAGACGCGGTGGATTCCCAGCGACATCACGTCATTCATGATGTCGTATTTCCCGGCGACGCTCTCAAACACCTCCCGGACCATCGTCTTTTTCTGGCCACGCGGGACATTGCGGTAGCCGAAATCAATGGTGTCCTCGGCCTGGGCGGAGGACTGGAAGGGCGAGGCGTTGTGTTCTGCGCTATCGGTCATGAGGCAACCGATATATCGTTGAGGCCAGCCATGCCAGAGCTTCCAGAAGTCGAAACCGTCATGCGCGGGTTTCGTGATGCCTTTGAAGGGCATCGAATCAGCCATATTTCTGTCAACCGCCCGGACCTTCGATGGCCGTTTCCCGCAGATCTGCGGGAGAAGCTGGAAGGCCGGCGCATTCTCTCGTTCCGCAGGCGCGCGAAGTATATTCTCATGCGTCTTGAGGGCGGGTGGAGCATGCTGCTGCACCTGGGCATGTCGGGCCGGCTCACGATCGGCAGGGCAGGGACGAATGCGACTCCGCCAGCCCACGAACATCTGGTTCTGGAGACGGACAGCGGTGCGCGGGCAGGGCTTGTCGATCCCCGGCGCTTCGGAATGGTCGATCTTGTGCGGACATCTGGCGAGGACGATCACCGCCTTCTCGCGCATCTGGGCATGGAGCCTCTTTCTCCCACGATGACGGGACAGGCACTGACGGCACTGTTCCGGAACAGGCGTACACCAGTGAAATCCGCCCTGCTGGACCAGAAACTGATTGCCGGGCTTGGCAACATCTATGTGTGTGAGGCGCTGTTCCGCTGCGGTATCCATCCTGAACGGCAAGCCTGTACCCTGACCGCTCCGGAGACCGCAGCGCTTTCAGAGGCCATCCCGCAAATTCTGGAACAGGCCATCGCCTCCGGAGGGTCGTCCCTGCGCGACTACGTGCAGACTGACGGCACCAAAGGCGGGTTTCAGGACCTGCACCTCGTCTATGGGCGGGAAGGGGATCCATGCCCCAATTGTGGAGAAGCCAGCCCGATCCGGCGCATCACACAGGCGGGCCGTTCGACGTTCTTCTGCCCGACCTGTCAGAAATAACCAGGCACGGAAAGATGCCCCCATCCTGTGTAAAATGTGCAAAACGCTTGACGGGACCCGTCCGGGGGGAGTAGAGGGCGCCAACCATTTACGCGACCAAAACGCAAAGTGAACCGAAAGATCCATGGCAAACACAGCTTCTGCCCGCAAGCGCATCCGTCAGAATGAACGTCGCCGTGAGCGCAACGTTGCCCGCATGTCCCGCATGCGTACGTTCATCAAGAAGGTCGAACTCGCCATCCAGTCCGGCGACAAATCCGCTGCTGCGGAAGCCTTCAAGGTTGCACAGCCGGAAATGCAGCGCGCAGCAGGCAAGGGTGTGATCGCAAAGAACACGATCAGCCGCAAGCTGTCCCGTCTGTCCGCCCGCGTGAAGGCTCTGGCAACCGCCTGAGCTTCACCTTCGGGTTGGAACTGAAGAACGCGCTCCCATCCGGGAGCGCGTTCTTTTTTGACCGCATCCCAGAACTTTCCCCAAGCGTCTGACTTTGGGTTGCTTATGGGGAACACCCTCATGACATCCCGCTGAACCCTTCGTGTTCCAGCTTGCTTCGGGCAGAGCGGGCGCCTATCCTGAGCGTTCGACAAAAAAGTATCGGATGCCCGGCTCTCCGGAAATTCTCCTGCGTTTCTGCTGCAGATTTTCTGTCGAGAGCACAACCGCCCTGCGCGCAGGGAACCACAACTGATGCCCGCCTGCTGCGGGACTGGACATGAAAGGGGGTACAATGGTGGAAAACGCTCAGTATCTGGACGCCAGCGCCTCCGCCCCCGGTTCGACGACATCGCTTGAGACCGCCTGGGTCCGCGTTCGTGAGAAACTGAAGAGTGAGGTTGGCGAGGTCGAATACCGGACATGGCTCCGGCAGATCGTTCTGGGGCCACTCGACGAAGATGAACTGACACTCTATCTGCCCACGCGATTCCTGCGCGACTGGGTTCGCAGCCAGTATGAGGAGCGCCTTCAGACGCTCTGGCGTACTGAACGCGAAGACATCAAGGGCGTGGAGCTCCAGGTCAAGCGGGGGCTGCCCGAGGTCCCCGCGGACGATGCTGAAGATACAGAGGACGCAACCGGCCCCTCCAGCGACAGTACGCCGCAAAGCGTTGTGTCCGAGAGCCGCAGCGATCTGGCCGTACCGCTTGATCCGCGCTTCACGTTCGACACCTTCATCGTCGGCAAGCCGAACGAGTTTGCCTATGCCTGCGCACGCCGCGTGGCCGAGAAGCCTTCAAGCCCCGGCTTCAACCCGCTTTTCCTGTATGGCGGTGTCGGACTGGGTAAAACGCATCTGATGCATGCCATCGGAACGGAGCTGACCCGGACAGGCAAAGTCTCCGTGGCCTATATGTCTGCGGAAAAATTCATGTACCGCTTCATCGCGGCCATCCGCTCGCAGTCCACAATGGAGTTCAAGGAACAGCTCCGTTCCGTTGACGTGCTGATGATTGACGATCTTCAGTTCCTGATCGGCAAGGACAACACGCAGGAAGAATTCTTCCACACGTTCAATGCTCTCGTGGATGCCGGCCGTCAGATCATCGTCAGTGCCGACAAGAGCCCGTCCGACCTTTCGGGTCTTGAAGACCGCCTGCGGACCCGCCTGGGCTGCGGGATGGTCGCGGATATCCACGCTACGACCTTCGAGCTGCGTATTTCCATTCTGGAAGCCAAGGCCAAGGCCTCGGGGACGCATGTTCCGTCCAAGGTTCTGGAATATCTCGCGCACAAGATCACGACCAATGTCCGTGAACTTGAAGGCGCGCTGAACCGCCTGATCGCCCATGCGGATCTGGTCGGACGTCCGGTCACGCTCGATACGACACAGGATGTTCTCAAGGACATGCTGAAGGCACATGATCGCCGCGTTACGATCGAGGAAATCCAACGCAAGGTTTCCGAGCACTGGAACATCCGCCTGACGGACATGTCCTCTGCACGCCGCGCCCGTGCCGTTGCACGCCCACGTCAGGTGGCCATGTATCTCGCCAAGCAGCTGACGAGCCGTTCGCTTCCGGAAATCGGACGCAAGTTCGGCAACCGCGATCACACGACGGTCATGCACGCCGTCAACCGCGTGACCGAGCTGATGGATCAGGATGCGTCCTTTGCCGAGGACGTGGAACTGCTGCGCCGGATGCTCGAAGGCTGACCTCTGCCAGCCCCCGATCCCTCTCTTTCCCGAGGGGCGGGAGTCTGCTAGGTTCTCTCAATTAATTCAAGATCTTCCTGAGGCCCGGAATGAAATTCAAGGTTGACCGTACCCTGCTGCAACGGGCTCTGGCGCATATTCATGGCGTTGCGGAAAAGCGGAATACCATTCCCATTCTGGCCAACGTTCTGATGAGCTTTGAGAACGATGTTCTGCGCCTCACAGCCACGGATATGGAAATTGCCGTCGTGGAAGACGTTCCCGCCACGGGCGAGCGCTCCGGCTCCACCACCGTGCCTGCCGCGGTACTTTTCGAAATTGTCCGCAAACTGCCGGATGGTGTCGCACTTGAGTTCGATCATCAGGACAGCGAAGCACCGCTGGCCCTGCGTGCAGGCCGTTATGCCACCAGCCTGAACGTTCTGCCGGTCGATGATTTCCCGGCCATGGTCGCCGGAGATCTGCCGCACCGTTTCTCGCTGCCCGCAGCAACGCTTCGCGGTCTGATCGACCGCACCAAATTCGCCATTTCAAACGAAGAAACGCGCTACTACCTGAACGGCATCTATCTGCATGTTGCAGAAAACGGGGCCACTCCGATGCTGCGAGCCGTCGCCACGGACGGTCACCGTCTGGCACGCGTTGAAACGGACCTGCCCGAAGGTGCTCGCGGCATGCCCGGCGTCATCATTCCCCGCAAGACCGTCAACGAACTCCGCAAGCTTCTGGACGAAGGGGCGGCTGATCTGGAAGTCTCCCTGTCTGACACGCGGATCCAGTTCCAGGCTGGCCCCGTCCTTCTGACCTCCAAGCTGATTGACGGAACCTTTCCAGAATATGAGCGCGTCATTCCCAAGGGCAATGACCGCATCCTGCGCGTCGGCAAGCGTGATTTCGCAGCAGCTGTCGGCCGCGTTGCGGCCATCAGCCAGGAACGCTCGCGCCCGGTCAAGCTGTCTGTCACGCAGAATATGCTGAATCTCTCCGCCACCAGCCCCGATCAGGGCGTGGCTCATGAGGAACTGGACGAAAACGCCGTCTCCTACGATGCCGCTCCGATCGAGATCGGCTTTCAGGCGCGTTACCTGACGGACATCACCGATCAGATCGACGTGGAAGTGGAATTCGCATTTTCCGACAGCTCTGCGCCCACCATCGTTCGTGACACGGCATCGCCTTCGGCGCTGTATGTCCTGATGCCCATGCGGGTCTGAACACGAGCCGCGATTGAAACTGACCCGGCTCGCGCTGACGGATTTCCGGAATTACACCCATGCCGTCTGGACCCCGGATGCTTCCATTCTGGTCCTGACGGGAGAAAACGGGTCCGGAAAGACCAATCTGCTGGAAGCCGTTTCGCTGCTGGCTCCAGGGCGTGGATTAAGAGGCGCGCCACTTCCCGCACTGTGTCGCACTGGCGCCGAGCGCTGGGGCGTTGCGGCGACGCTCCAGTCCGGTCTGGATGAATTCCGGATCGGAACAGGAAGTGAGTTAAACGAAAAACAGCGTCGGACATTCCGCCTCGATGGGGAAAATATCCGCTCTCAGGCCGCGATCGGCCAGAGATTTTCCTGCGTCTGGCTGACCCCGCAGATGGATCGGCTGTTTCAGGAAGGGGCCAGCGGTCGGCGGCGCTTTCTGGATCGGCTGGTCATGGCCCTTTCTCCCGATCATGGTCGCCAGATTGCCGCCCATGACCGCTCGGTTGTCAGCCGCAACAGGGTTCTGGCCGACCGCCCGACCGAGACGGCGTGGCTTACATCCATTGAAGATTCCATCGCCCGTCATGCAGTTGCGGCGTCTGCTGCGCGCCTCGCACTCGTTGAGAGCATGAACGTTCATCCGTTTGAAAATGCTGGATTTTCTTCCAGCACCCTCCATCTGGACTGCGCCATTTCCACCCGTTTGGCCTGTCAGCCCGCACTGGACGTCGAGGACTGGATCAGAGGCAGTCTTCAGCAGTCCCGCACCGAAGACCGGCAACGCGCCACCACGTCCATCGGGGCGCACAGGGCCGATTTCACCCTTTCGGACACCGCCACGGGACGTCCTGCAGAACTCTCCAGCAGCGGTCAGCAGAAAGTCATGCTGACCGGCACAGTTCTGTCCCATGCGCGGCTGATGACGCAGGAACGGGGCCATGCTCCGGCCATCCTTCTGGATGAACCTCTGGTCCATCTGGACGAAACCCGCCGCCATGCCCTTCTCGACAGTCTTGAGAAACTGCGCGCGCCCGTTCTGATCACCGGCACGGACCACGCGCCTTTTGCAGCACTAGAAGGCCGGGCCCAGTTTTTTTCGGTCAGAAACGGAAGCATATCTCCGGCCTGACGCATGCCCACCGCTGGTCTAACCGTCCGGCGCAGGCTATACTGACCCAACAGTTTTTCAGAGTACCACGGAGACCGTCACGCGCATGTCAGAGACCCAGAACCAGCCCGAGACCCCAGGCGCAGACGGTGAAGATTACGGCGCGTCGTCCATTTCGGTACTCAAGGGGCTGGATGCCGTCCGCAAACGTCCGGGCATGTATATCGGCGACACGGACGATGGCTCGGGCCTGCACCACATGGTTTTCGAGATCATTGACAATGCCGTCGATGAAGCCCAGGCCGGGCACGCGACATACTGCATCCTGACCCTGAACGGCGATGGTTCCGTCTCGGTCCGCGACAATGGCCGTGGTATTCCTACCGATTTGCATCCTGAAGAGGGCATCAGCGCGGCTGAGGTCGTGCTGACCAAACTCCATGCGGGCGGCAAGTTCAATCAGAATTCCTACAAGGTTTCCGGCGGTTTGCATGGCGTGGGTGCGGCCGTGGTGAATGCCCTGTCCGAATGGATGGAGGTGCTCATCTGGCGCAATGGTCTGGAGCACAAGATCCGCTTCCAGCATGGCGAACGCGATGAAGCCCTGCACGTCATCGGTCCGTCCACGGAAGACCGTGGCACTCTGGTCACGTTCAAACCCAGCAAGCAGACCTTTACGAAGGTCGATTTTGAGCTCTCCATTCTTGAACGCCGCGTCCGCGAACTGGCGTTCCTGAACTCCGGCATGCTGATCATCCTGCGCGATGAGCGTCATGCAGAGCCAAAGGAACTGCGTTTTCATTATGAAGGCGGCCTGAGCGCTTTCGCGGAATGGCTTGATTCTTCAAAAACTTCCATCGTCACGCCACCGATCGTGGGCGAGATCGACAATCCGGAAAGCGGCATTCGCGTCGAGTTCGCACTAACCTGGAACGACAGCTATCACGAGACGATGCTGTGCTTCACGAACAACATCCCACAGCGCGATGGCGGTACGCATCTGGCGGGCTTCCGTCAGGCTCTGACCCGTGTTGTGGGCAAATATGCCGAAGGGGTGGCCAAGCGTGAGGCGGGCTCGCTGACGGGCGAAGACATGCGTGAAGGCATGACAGCCGTGCTGTCCGTCAAGGTACCGGATCCGAAGTTCTCGTCCCAGACGAAGGACAAGCTGGTCTCGTCCGAAGTCCAGCCCGTTGTGCACGCAGCTGCCTCGGATGCGATCTCTCACTGGTTCGAGACCCATCCCAAGGAAGCCAAGGCGATCGTCGCCAAAATCATCGACGCCGCCAGCGCCCGTGAGGCCGCCCGTCGTGCGCGTGAACTGACGCGCCGCAAGGGCGTGCTGGATGTTTCGTCGCTTCCGGGAAAGCTCGCGGACTGTCAGGAGCGCGATGCGTCCAAGGCTGAAATCTTCATCGTCGAGGGTGACTCTGCAGGCGGCACGGCCAAGCAGGGCCGGGACCGTCGCTTCCAGGCCATCCTGCCGCTGCGTGGCAAGATCCTGAACGTAGAACGCGCGCGCTTTGACCGGATGCTGGGCTCTGCGGAAATCGGTACGCTGATTACGGCTCTTGGCACCGGCATTGGCCGCGGTGAAGTTGATCAGGGTGGTTTCTCGGCCGAAAAGCTGCGCTACCATAAGATCGTCATCATGACAGATGCCGACGTGGACGGCTCGCACATCCGCACGCTGCTGCTGACGTTCTTCTTCCGCCAAATGCCGGAGCTGATCGAGCAGGGCTATCTCTACATCGCCCAGCCTCCGCTCTATCGCGCCAAGCGTGGTCAGGAAGAGCGTTACCTCAAGGATGACGCCGCTCTTGAACAGTATCTGCTGGACAAGGCGCTGACGAATGCAACCTTGCGTTTTGCTGACGGTCGGGAACTTACGGGCGAGGCGCTGGCCGAAGAAATCACATTCATGTCGGCTGCGGCCCGTCGCCTTCAGAGCATTGCCTCCAAGGTGCCGGTCTGGGTCATGGAGCAGGCAGCCATTTCCGGCGTTTTGGACAGCAATATCGCTGTGGCGACCTCGCGCATGGCGGAATTCCAGCAGCGGCTTGATGGTGCCTCACTGCCCAACGAACGCGGCTGGAAAGTCTCCATTTCAGAAACCGGCCTAGAATGCGCGCGTTCCGTCCGCGGCGTGGGCGAAGTGTACCGCATCGAGCCTTCGCTCCTGCGCTCGGTGGAATCCCGCTGGCTGGTTTCGGAATGGGAGCGTCTGGCCCGTGATTTTGCAAAACCCGTCACCCTGACACTTGATCCCACGTCCTACGACCTGTTCGGTCCCGCAGCTGTCATGGAGCGTATTTTGCTTCAGGGACGTCGCGGACTGACCATCAACCGGTTCAAGGGACTGGGCGAGATGAATGACGAGCAGCTGTGGCACACAACGCTCGATCCTTCGACGCGGACCCTGTTGCAGGTCAGGATCGGGGATGTCGAAGATGCCGGTCAGGTTTTCTCGACGCTGATGGGGGATGTCGTGGAGCCGCGCAGGGACTTTATCGTCGGTAATGCCCTGAAAGTTGCCAATCTTGACGTTTAAGGCTTTTGCAGTCGCAGTCAGCCTTGCCCTGATGGCGGGACTGGCTTGTGGTTCAGCCGCCCGAGCTGAGCCGCAGGTCAACGCGACTTATGCTGTCTATATCAAGGGCTTTCACGTTCTGAACGCCAAGACGTCCTATCAGCTCCAGCCTTGGGGCTATGGCGGCAGCACCCAGATCAAGCCGGCAGGCCTGATCAGCTGGTTCGTAACGATGGATGTGACGTCGCATGTGCAGGGGCAATTCATTCCGGACGGCAATGTGCAACCGGTGCTGTTTGACAGCGGTGGCATTTCGCGCGGCAAAAACAGGCATGTCCGGCTGGAGTTCTCGAACGATACTCCGAAGGTGGTGGACCTCCAGCCACCGGAAACCGATCGCGAACCTATTCCTGCAGATTTGCTGCCTCACACGGTCGATACCTTGAGCGGCATGGCGCATCTGCTACATTCCCTCGCGACAACGGGAAAATGCGATGGCTCGCAGGTCATTTTCGATGGCCTCCGACTGACACAGATGGTGGTGCACGGCCCCGTCATGGTCGATATCCCGCAGGGTCAGGACGAAGCCTATTCCGGGCAGGCCATGCGGTGCGATTTCGTTGGTCGCCAGGTTGCAGGGTTCATCAAGGACTCTCCGAACAGGGAAAAACTGGCTGCTCCCCAGCCAGGTGCTGTCTGGTTCAGAAAGATCGACGGTCTGGGAATTGTTCCAGTGCGGATCGAGTTCAATCATCCCAAACTCGGTCACGTCATGGTCGTCATGCAGCATGCCGTGGCTCCGTGAGCGAGCACTCGAACGAATTGCAATAATCGGCAATTCGAAGTGATGACACAGTCTGCGGGCTTCATTTGACGCGAACCCGCGGTTTGGATACCCCGGGCAGGACATGACCGACACAACCCATCGCACCACCGCCATCATTCTTGCTGCGGGCCTCGGCACACGCATGAAATCCAGCCTGCCAAAGGCACTTCATCGTCTGGGCAACCAGCCCATGATCAACCACCTCATCACAACCGCCCGGCAGGTCTTCGACAATGTGGTCGTCGTCACGGGACCGGATATGCCGGAACTCGAACAGGCTGTCAGTCCGTTCAGAACAGTCACGCAGACCCAACGGCTCGGCACGGCCCATGCGGCCAATGCAGCGCGGGATCTGTTCGGGGATGGGGATATCGCTGTTCTTTATGCCGATAATCCGCTGATTACCGCAGAGACCATGGAAAGCCTGCTCGCGGCCCGCAGACAAGGTGCCAGTCTGGCGTTGCTGGGAATGCGTCCGGCTGTACCGGGACGTTATGGCAGGATTATCGAAGATCACGGCAAGGTTGTGAAAATCGTCGAGTTCAAGGACGCAAGCGAAGACGAACGCGGCATCACGCTGTGCAATGCCGGCGTCATGTGCGCCGGAGCAGAGGACTTCCGCAACTGGCTGGAAGAAGTTCGCAACGAAAACGCCCAGGGCGAATATTACTTGACGGACGTCGTTGAAATGGCAGCTAAAGCCGGTTCGGTTGTTTGCGTGGAAGCACCTGAAGACGAACTGGCTGGCGTCAATTCCCGCTCTGAACTCGCGCGTGCTGAAGCGACCCTCCAGACGCGCCTGCGAAACGCGGCGATGGATGCCGGAGTGACGCTCGTTGCACCGGACACCGTCTTTTTCAGCACAGACACTGTCCTTGAAGCGGATGTAACGGTCGAACCGAACGTCTTTTTCGGGCCGGGTGTGACAGTCCATTCAGGCGCACTGATCCGCGCTTTTTCGCATCTTGAAGGGTGCACGGTGGGTGAAGGCGCGATGATCGGCCCCTATGCCAGGCTCCGTCCCGGAACGGTCTGTGCTGCACACACGCATGTTGGCAATTTCGTCGAGCTCAAGAACGTGGAGTTGGGCGAGGGCGCAAAGGCCAACCATCTGACCTATCTGGGCGACACTTCGGTCGGACGCGGCACCAATGTCGGGGCAGGGACAATCACCTGCAATTATGATGGCGTTTTCAAACACCGGACTGTCATCGGGGAGCGGGTTTTCGTCGGGTCAGACGCCATTCTCGTGGCACCTGTGACCATCGGAGACGATGCGCTCGTGGCCGCGGGCAGTGTGATTACGGATGATGTGCCTGCCGGTGACCTGGCTCTGGGCCGGACGCGCCAAACACTGAAATCCGGACGCGGCCTTCAGATCAAACAGTCTCTCAAAGCTCGGAAGGAACAGGGCTGATGTGCGGTATCTGCGGTATTGTCGGACACAAGCCTGCCAGCCCGATCGCATTCGAGGCGCTGCGACGCCTGGAGTATCGGGGATATGATTCTGCCGGGATCGCAACCCTGACGGCGTCCGGCGATATCGAACGCCGCCGAGCTGCCGGAAAGCTCGACAATCTGGAGCGCGTTCTCAAAGAGCATCCGCTACACGGCACCACGGCCATCGGGCACACCCGTTGGGCGACGCATGGTGCTCCCACTGAAAACAATGCTCACCCCCACGAAGCCGGGCGTGTCGCAATCGTCCATAATGGGATTATCGAAAACTTCTCGGCCCTCAAGGAAGAGCTGGAAGCGAAAGGCTGCGTGTTTCGGACCGAAACGGATTCAGAAACCGTCGCCCATCTGGTCGATGACTATCTGGGACAGGGGCTGGAACCGCGGGAGGCGGCGTTTGCGGCCATCAAGCGGCTGGAAGGGGCCTATGCAATCGCCATGATCTTCAAGGATCATGAAGGTCTGCTGATTGGCGCTCGTCATGGCGCGCCGCTTGCTGTCGGTTACGGCAATGGCGAGATGTTCTTGGGCTCAGACAGCATTGCACTGGCGCCCATGGCCCGGAAAATGACCTATCTCGAAGACGGGGACTGGTGCGAACTCACGACCGACAATGTCAGAATTTTCGACATGACCGGTGCTGAAGTCAGCCGTCCGGTTCAGGATCTTACCTTCATGGCAGGGCAGGTCGGCAAGGATGGCTACCGGCACTACATGGAGAAGGAACTCCATGAACATCCGGTCGCCATTGGGCAGACGCTGAAGCGGATCACCGATCCAGCGTCAAAGCGTATTACGCTGCCGCCAATGCCTTTCGATCTGGCACAGGTTCCGCGTGTCACCATCACGGCCTGCGGTTCCGCCTACTATGCCGGTATGGTCGGCCGGTACTGGCTGGAATCCCTTGCGCGTATTCCGGTTGAAATCGACGTCGCATCCGAAATGCGCTATCGCGAGCCGCCCCAGCCGGACAAAGGTATGGCGCTGCTGATTTCACAGTCCGGCGAGACTGCGGATACGCTGGGTGTTCTGCGCAGCCTCAAAAAGGCCGGTCAGAGCATCGTCTCGGTCCTGAATGTCGAACACTCCACAATCGGGCGGGAGAGCGATCTCGTACTGGGCATGGATGCAGGACCGGAAATTTCCGTTGCCTCCACCAAGGCCTTCACTGCGCAACTCTCTGTTCTGGCGGCGCTGGCGATCGAATTCGCCCGGGCTCGTGGGACCATGGATCAGGCCCGCGAAGAACGTCTGACAGCCAGTCTGTTGGATCTGCCGTCCCGGGCGGCAGAAGTTTTCACCCGGACCAAAGACATCCAAACCATGGCCGCCGTTGTGGCGCAGGCACGCGATGTCCTGTATCTGGGGCGTGGGATCTGTACGCCGATTGCGTTTGAAGGTGCATTAAAATTAAAAGAAATCAGCTATATCCACGCGGAAGCTTATGCCGCCGGTGAACTGAAGCATGGCCCGATCAGCCTGATTGACCAGACCGTTCCGGTCGTCGCCATTGCTCCCTCTACGATCCTGTTCGACAAGACCCTGTCCAATCTTCAGGAAGCAAAAGCGCGTGGCGGGCGGATCCTTGTTTTCACGGATGCCGCAGGGGCCAAACGTCTGGAAGGCGTGGCGGAACAGATCGTCATCATGCCCGATGTGGACGCTTTCGTCGTGCCGATCCTCTACGCCATTCCTGTTCAGATGCTGGCCTATGAGGTCGCGCTTCTGAAAGGCACAGATGTGGATCAGCCGCGTAATCTTGCGAAATCCGTGACGGTCGAGTGAAGAATTTTCCTGTCCGGAGAGCTTATTTTTCATTCATTATCACGGTATGGACCATGAAACACTAAAAGGGACGTAAAGATGGGTGGAGACGCAATATCCGGAACACCAGCCGGAAATTCAGGCCTTTCCCCCAGCGCTCCCGAAATCGTCCTGCGTGAAGCTTTCGTCAGAAGGCTAAACGAGCAGGGCTTTGAAGGGGATATCGACCTGCGGGTCTCCTCGCGGCTGGTTTCTTCAACCGATAACAGCATTTACCAGCGCCTCCCGGCTGCCATCATTCATCCCCGCACTGGCGAAGACCTCAACCGGGCCGTGCAAGCGGCTTCTGAAGGTGATCTGACGCTCGCAATCCGGGGCGGTGGAACAGGCACCAACGGCCAGTCCCTGACCGATGGCGTCGTGGTTGACGTCTCACGCCATCTGGACCGGATCCTCGATTTCGATGCCGAAACAGGCACAGTCACCGTTGAGCCGGGCGTTATTCTGGCGCGGCTCAACGCCTTTCTGAAGCCACATGGGTTTTTCTTCCCGCCAACCGTCTCAACTGCCACCCGAGCGACGATCGGAGGCATGATTGCGACGGATGCCTCCGGCAAAGGGTCCCGGATCTATGGAAGGACATCCGATTATATCGAGACGCTGGATGTCGTTCTTGCGGATGGAAGCGATCTTTCAGTCGGCCAACTGACTGCTGAAAAACTGAAAGAAGCGATGAACGGGGCGGGGCTTGCAGCACAGGCCTACCGCGAGGTCCACCGGGTTGTTACGGAACGTGCGGACGAAATCCGGCGCGTTTTCCCGGACATGAACCGTGGTCTGACCGGATACAATCTGCAGAATGTCCTGCTCGAAGACGGGAGCTTTCATCTCGCACGACTGCTGGCGGGATCGGAAGGCACGCTTGCCCTGACCAAAAAAGTCGTTCTGCGAGTCAGACGATTACCGAAATACCGTCAGCTTATCGTCGTCCGCTATGCCAGCTTCAATGATACTCTTCAGGACGTCCAGACACTTCTACCTGCCAACCCTTCAGCCGTTGAAGTGCTGGATGACCGTGTCCTCGCCAAGGCCCAGCAGGACGTGACATGGCATGCTCTTGAACGCGTTCTGGGCAACACGTCAGCCCTTCCGGTCAAGGGAATGAGCTTCGTCGAGTTCGTGGGAGACAATCTGGAAATCCTGAAGGGGCAGATGGCTCATGCTATCATGCTCCTTGAGAGCTCCTCTCAAAAACCCATTGATCATAAAGCAGTTTCTGATCCGGAAATCATTGCGAATCTCTGGACGCTCCGGGAAAAATCCGTAGGGCTGCTCGGGCGTCCGGACGGTCACAGGCAGGGTGTTCCCTTCGTAGAAGATACGGCTGTCCCTCCCGAAGTCCTGCCGGAATATGTCAGCGAGTTCCGTAACATTCTGGACGGTTACGGGCTGTCCTACGGCATGTTCGGTCATGCGGATGTCGGGTGCCTGCATGTGCGCCCGTTTCTGGACATGCTGACGGCCGAAGACCGGTCGCTGATCCGTCCAATCTCAGACGCGGTGGCTGAGTTGACGAAGCTTCATGGCGGTCTGCTCTGGGGGGAACACGGTCGGGGATTCCGCGGGGAGTTTTCGCCACTGTTTTTTGGAGAAACGCTTTTTGCAGAGCTTTGCCGGATCAAGGATGTCTTTGATCCCAAAGATATTTTCAATCGTGGCAAGCTGGCTCCGGGTGGGGCGGGTTATCCTGTTGACCGGATTGATGGCATTCCATTCAAGGGCGGGTTTGACGAGGAGATCACGCCGGCACTGCGTGCCCCCTACAGCCTGTCCGTAAGCTGCAACGGCAACGGTGCCTGTTTCAATCGTGAGCCGGACATGGCCATGTGCCCGTCTTACAAGATCACGAAAGACCGCTCGCAGTCTCCGAAAGGCCGCGCCCTGCTGCTTCGAAGCTGGACCAGACTGCGCTCCCTGCCGGAAGATGCTCCAGACCGGGCTATGCTTCCCGTTCTGACAGAAGAACTCAAGGCCTCGCTGGATACGTGTCTGTCGTGCAAAGCCTGCGCCACACAATGTCCGATCCGCGTGGATATTCCGTCCATGCGTTCGAAATTTCTTTCAACGTATTTTCGTGAGAACCGCAGACCCGTCCGGGATTATCTTGTCTACTGGCTGGAACCACTTCTGGCGGCAGGGCGAATGGCCCCCAGGCTCGCCAATCTCCTGATGCACAGTCCTGCATCGCAAGCCATTCTCTCCCGTCTGGGGCTGGTGGATCTGCCGCATCTGAGACCGGCGCGACTGAAGACGGGCAGTCAGGTCAGCCGTTCATGGCTGCGCCGCAACCGCGGCAATTCCCGCGCTGTTATTGTGGTTCAGGACTCATTCACCGGCAGTTTTGATGGTGTTCTTGTCGAAAAGATTCATGCGCTTCTGACGCAGCTTGGGTTCGATGCAAAACTCACCCCAGTCTGGGACAACGGCAAGGCGCGCCATGTTCTTGGATTTCGCAAAGGCTTTGGGGTGACGGCACGCTTAACCCTGAAGAAACTCAGGGCACTGGCCGCGTTCGATATTCCTGTTGTTTCTCTGGATGCCGCCACCGGCCTCATGTTCACGCAGGAATACCGGGACATAGCAGGCGCTCAGCCCATACCGACAGTTCTTCCGCTGGAGACTTTTCTCCGGCAGCAGATTTCCAAGGGAACGCTCCAACCTGTTTCGGCCAGCAGCGAAAATTCTGGCATGACTGTGATTTCGCATTGTACGGAACAGGCTGCCCGACCGGAGAGTGCAGGGGACTGGGCCTTTATTCTCCGACACTTTGGCGTTCCGGCAGATGCCGGGAAAGCAGGCTGCTGCGGAATGGCCGGGCTGTTCGGTCATCAGACGGAACATGCCAAGATGTCGCGAGATATGTTTGAGCAGAACTGGGCCAGAAAAGTTGAGATGCCGGTTCTTGCGACCGGTTTTTCCTGCCGCTGCCAGACCGAGCGCATGGCCGGAATCCGTCCGTCCCATCCCGCAGAAACACTGATTTCCGTTTTGCAGGAACGCTTGTGAAAACAGGGCGTTGATAACGATGTCACGCCTCTGGACGCGTAGGGTCCAAACTGTAACAGTGTTGCCCGATCTCAAGAGGTACGGCCTTGCCTGCGGGCCCTGTGGAGTATGAACGTCATGTCGTCCCTTCCATCCCGGATCTACGCCGTTGTTGACCAGCCCCGATGGGTGGAGCGGCTTGGTGGAGCCGGACTGCGCTTCATCGAATTGTATCTCCGGGATCTGTCTGAAGAGGACGTCCGTGCGCAGGCTCTGCTGGCTCAGGAACTTGCGGTCCGTTTCAATGTGTCACTCGCCCTGAACCGCTACTGGCAAACTGCCATCGAACTGGGCTATGAGTGGTTGCACCTTGGTCCGGAAGATCTGGAAACCGCTGATCTGGAGGCCATCCGGACCGCAGGTATCAGATTTGGTATCTCGACCCATACCCGGCAGGAGCTGGAAACGGCTTTGGCCTGCAAGCCGGATTATATTTCCTTTGGTCCTGTCTGGTCCACGGAGCTTCGGGGCGTAAAGCTGACGGGCAGGGGCCTGAAGCAGCTGGCGGAGTGGCGGGAGCTGTGCGGCGATGTTCCGCTCGTAGCGATCGGTGGCATTACGGTGCCGCGGCTGGCGGAGTGCCTTGAAGCCGGAGCGGATACGGTGGCTGTGATGAGCGATTTCATCGCCCATTCCGATCCGGAAGGACAGGTCCAGCGCTGGATGAACGCCACTTCCGAAGAAGCCATGCCAACTTGAAACATGCCACCTCGTCTGCGGACGATCTGATGAAAGAGCCGAGACAACGATGATGGTGACAGGACTTGCAGCCGTACTCCTAGCGCTCGCGTTCCTGCTCACGCTTGTCAGCATCATTCAGCCTCTCGCGAAACGTCTTGAAATTTCAGAGGCTGTCCTGCTGGCCCTGACCGGGATCGGGCTGGGGCTGATTGCGTCTCTGATCGTCCGGTCGTCTGCGACCGATCTTCTGGACGGCGCGGCGGAAGCGCTGATCTATTTCCCAGTCAACAGCGAAGCCTTTCTGCTGATTTTTCTGCCCGTGCTGGTTTTCCAGGGCGCAATGGCCATTGATGTGCGCCGTCTGGCCCATGAGACGGCGACGGTCCTTCTTCTGGCGGTCGTGGCGGTCATTGTGTCCACGGCAACAATCGGCTTTGCGCTTTATCCTTTTGCCAAACAGAGCCTTGTCGTCTGCCTTCTTCTGGGCTCCATCGTCGCCACGACCGATCCATCCGCCGTGGCCGGAATTTTCCGCGAGATCGGCGCGGCGTCACGCCTGACACGCCTCGTCGAGGGAGAGGCACTCCTGAACGATGCCGCGGCCATTTCGATCTTCTCAATCCTGCTCGCCGCCGTCACATCCCATCATCAGATCCACCCCACCGAAGCCCTGATGGATTTTCTGACGGCCTTCATCGGGGCCATTGTGGTTGGCGTCTGTCTGGCGCGACTAACACTGTTACTGATTGCGGGCTTGGGCGGGTCAGCGGCTTCGGAAGTCACACTGACGCTGGCGCTCCCCTATGCCGTTTATATCCTGTGTGATGAGATGCTTGGCTTTTCGGGAGTAGTTGCGACGGCTGCTGCGGGTCTGACCGTTTCCGCTTACGGGCCGTCAACCTTCCGCCCACAGGTCTGGCGTTTTCTGAACGAGATGTGGGAGCAGCTCGTTTTCTGGGCCGGTTCGCTCGTGTTTCTTCTGGCGGCCATGCTGGTTCCGCGCCTGCTGATCGGCATGACGAAATGGGATTTCGTGCTGATCCTGATCGCAAGTGTGGCTGGTCTGATCGCGCGCTCGGCCGTGATTTTCGGCATGCTGCCTCTTCTGGCCATCACGAAACTGTCGCCGCCTGTTCCCAACCCTTTCAAGGCCACGATGGCCTGGGGTGGCATCCGCGGCGCCATCACGCTTGCTCTTGCCCTTGCAGTAACAGAGAACCAAAGCGTTTCAAGCCCTGTGGCCCATTTCGTCGGTATCATCGCCACCGGCTTCGTTCTCATCACGCTTCTGATCAACGGCACGACGCTGCGGGCTCTGGTCCTGTTTTTCAAACTGGATCAGCTTTCGCCCATTGATCAGGCCATCCGCCAGCAGATCGTGGGAATTGGATTGGGTGAGGTTGCCGAACGAACGCGGGAACTGTCCGAAGAGCTTGGCTTCAGCGAGCAGACCCGTGCGGGTGTCATCAGCCGTCTCGAGCGTCGCGCCGAGAAGGAGAGGGCGGCCAATAATTTCGAATCTGCGCTGAGCGACCGTAACCGCGTCAACATCGCCCTGATTACCATCGCCAATCAGGAACGCTCCCTCCTGCTGGACCTGTTCCGAATTCAGGGACTGTCACGGCGTGTGATGGAAACACTGCTGAGAACAGCGGAATCCATGGCGGATGGTGCCAGACTGGAAGGGCGCTACGGCTATGTGCGCGCGCTCAAGCGGCGCCTTCAACCCTCCCTGCGATTTCGCATCGCGCAGGAACTTCACAGCCGCCTGCATATTGATGAGCCCCTGACGAACTGCATGATGGAGCGCTTTGAGATGCTCATCATCGCGCATCTCGTCTCGCTTTCGCTTCAGCGCTTTGTTCGCCAGCGTATGGAACCTACGCTTGGCCCGCGCATCACGGAAATCGTGTCCGAAGTGCTCGGCCGCCAGCGCAAGCTGCTGGACGATGCGCTGGAGACTCTTCGCCTGCATTATTCAGGTTATTCCGAAGCGCTGGAAAGCCGCATCCTGCGACAGATCGCCCTGCGTCTTGAGGACGAGGAATACGATGCCCTTGAAGCCGACAGCCTGATTTCCGAAGAACTTCATCGCGAACTGCACCGTGAGATCGAACGCCAGCGTGCCCGGCTGGACGCTCCGCTACGCTTCAATCTCAAGAGTGGCATCGAACAGCGTCTCCGGGCGTTCCCTGCATTCAACGGCGTTCCCGACAGTGTACTGCAAAAACTGTCAGCCAAGGTTTCGATGCATTTCGTTTCTCCGGGAGAGGTGCTGTTCAAACGCGGACAGCGCGTCCGTGTCGTGTATGCCCAGGTCGCGGGACTGGCTGAGGTCAATCTGGCCGAGCAGGAAATCCTGTTCGGGAGCGGGGATCTGATCGGCGCGGCGTCCGTCATCCGCAACGACACGATGCCCGGCACCGTCCGCTCCCTTCAGTTCAGCCATCTGCTGGCCATTCCGCGACCGGTTTTCGAGAAGCTGATCCGGGATTACCCGATCGTTCAGCGCCTGATTATTCAGCGTAGCCAGAAAAGAGCGGATGGGCTGCTAATGCCTGTCACGGTTCGCACGCTGGACGGGGACGCCGTCTCCACGGCCTCCGCCTCAGAGATGCGCCATCTGGTTTCGCCTCCTTAAAGATCTGGAGACGATGTCTCTTTTTCGGGAGCAAGCAGGTCGCGGAACCGGAGCGCACAAAAACAAAGAATGGCCGCCGCCAGCAGCGCCGCTCCCGAGTGCAGCAGCCAGAACGAAACATCGGAAATACGCCCCAGAAGCGTCGCAAGCTTTCCAATCAACAGATTGGAGAGAAACAGATGCAGCGAAAAGCAGGCCACGAGAATGGTATTGACGCTCACAGGAGCTGCCCGTGAGAAAAGCGCCATTCCGATTGCGTAATTCATTGCAAAGCCGATGTCATTGATGATGTGAAACGCCAGTCCCCAGAGCAGGCTGACCTCATGCGGCCCCGGGCTGATCCATGACCCCAAAGCCAGCATCAGGGGGCCAAACGCCGCGATAAACGTTCCCAGTGCGACCTTGGCAATTTCGGAAAGATCCTGCCGCCGTCGGGAATAGGCCTTCCAAAACCAGAGGACTGCCACGGCACACAGGGTGCTGATGAAACCGTCCAGGGAGATCAGGTCGCTCACTGGCATCTCGTGTCCCAGAAGACGAAGCTGGAAATGCTCGCGCCCCCAGAGCAGATACCCGTCAAAAATTTCCGAATTCGGGATAGCGCCAACAGCCATGACCGGAACAAGCGCCAGAAGGAGCAGGATCGTCTTTTTTTCCTGAGATGTCAGGGCAGGGCGCGTGGGCTTTGAAACGTCCAGGGCATCCGGCGTCTCACGCACTGCCATTTCTGATGCAGGAAGCCAGCGGCGCCCGAAAAGATAGACGACAAGCCCGATCAGCATGCCGACGCCAGCAGCCAGAAATCCCCAGTGCCAGTCGATCTGCGCAAGACTTCCACACAGCACCGGAGATACGATGACAGCAACCTGAAGCCCCATCATGTAAATCTGGTAGGCATCCGAACGTCTCCGGTCGCCTAGAGCATAAAGCGCACCGACCTGCGCCCGCAATCCTCCTGCCATGCCCAGACCTGTCAGCAGGAACCCCAGCGCCAGCACGAAACTCCAGTCAAATGACAGCAGGAAGTGACCGGCCGTCATCAGAACAGCCCCGAGCAGAATGGTTCTTGTCTGGCCGAGCACGCGGTCCGCCAAGAAACCGCCGAGGAGAGGGGTGGCATAGATCAAGGCCAGAAACAGCCCCGTAATGGCGCCGGCCATGGCCCTCGGCCCAACCGGCGCATACAAAGCCGAAACAAACGTCTCCAGCGGTGCCAGCCCAAATACATGCCCGGAATGGTCCGGCTGGAGCAGATGGTCGGTCAGATAAAGCGCGAGGATGGCCTGCATGCCATAAAGAGAAAACCCGACCCAGCCTTCCGTCAGCGTTAGAACCCACAACCCGATGGGATGCCCCCAGAGTTCACGCTGCTTTGTGGAGACAAACGGTTCGATGAGGGGGGAAGCAGGAAGGATCTCGGTCATGCAGCCTCAGTGACGCAGGGGAGGAAGATCCTGCGTAACGGCAGAAACCCACAGGGGTAAAGGGGAGAGATGAGTATGGCAAAATGCCAATCATCATGCTTATGGCATTTTGCCATGGTTTCTTAGTCGAATATTGCCGTGGCAAAATGCCCCAATCTGACTAGTGGCATTTTGCCATAGGTCTGAATTTATCATCTGACGTGTGATCTACGACTCAAAATCCGGCTCAAAAGAGCCGAAAACCGGGATAAATCCTTACACATGGCAAAATGCCACATGCAGAAACTTTATAGTTCTGCGGCTCAATGCTTTTTGGGCACGGATTTAGAAAATTTGAGGATCCGGACATGGATAAGAAGCGGGATCTCGAGCACACGAATGTCGTATAATATATATTATGCCAACTTATAGGCTCAAAAACTCTAAATTTCTGACTTTTTTGTGAGAACACATCCTATTGTTGCGAAGAATGTCTCCATTCGCGCTAGGAAAAGCGGTGTAGTCCATTCTGCCGGTGAGAGCACATACTCGATCACCGGTATATCCGCGGGAGCGGCTGTTTATATGTCATCTATGTCCCTGTGCCGCCTGAGTCTTCTGGGAAGCACATTCTGCGTTGCTGTTCTCTCCGCCCTCCCGACCATCGCACGGGCTGATGATTATACGGAACTGCTCGACATCCTTCGCGCCAAAGGCAGCCTGAGCCGTTCGGAATACAACGTACTGCTGTCACATCACCAGCATCACGCGCACCCCTCGCTGCAACGTGACGACGACGGGGCATCCCCGGCCCCCGCACGCCATCGCAACCGTTACATGCGCTATGGCCCCCAGAACGAAGGCAGCAGCCTCGATGCTCCTCCGGACGTAACGACGATTGCCGCCGTTTCTGCAGCGCGCCGCGCTGCCATGGAAGCCTCGGCGAGCGCACAGGATGCTCGCAATTCCCTGATGGAAGCACGCAGGACGTATAATCCGGACAGTATCGTGCGCGTGAAGCCCTATGTTGCGGGCAAAGGCGTTACGATCCAGGCAGGCCAGATCGACATCAACATCTCGGGCTTCGTGAACGCCTATTACACCTATAACAGCCCCAGCGGCGGTCGCCCTGTCGCAGGCGGTGTTTCGACCGGCAGCAGCGGGTTCGATTCCTCGTCCGTCCGTAACGGACTTCTGCCGGGTGGTCTGATCCTCAAGCTGAATACGGTGCAGGAAGGAATCAAACTGGGTGCCGTCTTTGGGATGTATCCTGGCATCAACAACAACGATCCCAGCACTTTCAATGCCAATTCCGGCGGCAGCCCGGTGGGTCTCGGAACCGCTGGCCTCGATTTCCGTCAGGTCTTCATGACTGCGGGAACCGACGAACTCGGTACGGTCAAGCTCGGTCGCGATATCGCGCTGTTTGCTTCGGATGCCATCCTCAACGACGCCACGCTTCTCAGCGTTGGCAGCACCGGAAGCAACGCCAATCCCGCCAATACGTCTCTGGGCCGTATCGGCGTCGGTTACGTCTATACCGACTGGCTCCCGCAGATCACCTATATCTCGCCGAAATGGAAAGGCTTTCAGGCCTCGGTCGGTGTCATGACACCGCTTGACGAATTTAACTTCGCAGGCGGCGGACTTTCTGCGACCACCACCCAGCACAGTTCTCCCATGCTTCAGGGCAAGGTCACGTATGATGGCAATATCGCGGGCTTCACGACACGCTTCTGGAGCAGCTTCCTCGTTCAGCACCAGCAGAACCTGACCAGTGCAACCCTGGGTAGTAGCAGCCGTAAAGGTACGACCGTTGAAGCCGGAGATGTAGGCGTAAAGCTTTCGCGCGGACCGTTTGAAGGCGTGGCCTATTACTATTACGGCAGTGGCCTCGGCACGACGGGTCTGTTTTTTGATGGCGTTTCCGCCGAAGGGCGCAAGCGCAATTCGGAAGGCTACTATGTTCAGGCGGCCTACAAGATCCTGCCAAGGCTCAAGGTTGTCGGAAGCTATGGTGTCAGCAATCTCTATCAGGCACCGGGTGAAGACAATCCATCCATGGTTCGCCGCAACCAGTCAGAAGTCGGAGCAATCTATTACAACCTGACGGACTGGTTCACGCTCGTGGGCGAATACGCTCATACGGAATCCGATGCCCACGGGATTGCTCATGAGAGCGACCACACGATGTCGGCCGGTGCGATGATGACGTTCTGACCTGAAAGACCGGGCCAGTGCTCCCTGCCCGGTCTTTTAAAGGAACATTCTCATGAGAATGTTTTTATTCTACGTCCTATGTGCTCAGTTCATGCTTCATGGACAGGCTGATGCAGCACCTCCCAATCCGATGCCGTGCATCATAAAGGCGAAGCTCGGGCTATCACTTTATCAGGGCGCAGGCGCCGCGCTCGACGCGACAGGCAAGACGCAGCAATATCTCGTTTATGCGCGGACCAGCGAATGGTGCGGTGCAAGCGGTGGCTGCACACTCTTCATTCTTACGAATAACAGGGGTACATGGCACCTTCTGTCACGCATAACGCTGGTTCATCTGCCGGTTCGCATCCTGCCTAACCTGACTCATGGCTGGCACGATCTCGAAATTTCCTATTCTGGACAGTTGCCAGATGGGCGCCCTGCCCTTGTCCTCAGCCGCATGCGGTTTGACGGAAAACGATATCCGCTCAATCCCTCAGTTCCTCCAGCCGAACCGCTCGCACACCCAACAGGACAGAGTGTTCTCTCACCAGACAGCCCGCTCCATTAAGCCTGGAGTTCGAGAACCATCCCGTCATAGGCAGGCTCAACACCCTCGGGCAGCGTCTTGCACAAGGTCTGGTAATCCATGTCCGGACCCATATGTGTCAGAATCACATGCTTCACGCCAAGACGCTCGCGCCATTCCAGCACGCGTTCGAGCCAGGCATGGGCGGGGTGCGGATCATACTGGAAGCAGTCCACAATCCAGGCCTGAACCCCTTCGAGCAGCAACAGCGCCTCATCTGAAAGCGTTTCGACATCTGTGCTGTAGGCAAAGTTTCCGCACCGTACGCCCAGAGATGTGATCCGCCCGTGGCGCTGTTCGAAAATCTGAGCATTCAATCCGGGGAACAAAACTGTCTCCCCAGTCTGCACGATCCGTTCATCAAAAACCGGCCGATAGAAGTCCGGGCCCTTCCAGGGCGCGAACGCATAGGCATAGCGCAAGCGTAGTTCCTCAAGCACGTCCTGCGTGCCGAGAAGTGGCAGTGGCGTTCCGATCACGCGGTTGATGGCCCGCAATTCATCCAGACCACCAATATGATCGCTATGCGGATGCGTATAGAGGACCGCATGAACATGACTCAGGCCACAGTTCAGCATCTGATCGCGGAAATCCGGCCCTGAATCTACCAGAAGCCGAAAGCCGCCCTCGCCTTCGATCACAACTGAGGAGCGCGTCCGACGGTTACGCGGCTCCGTGGGGTCACACGCACCCCAGATCCCCGTCTGTGGTCCCTCTTCGCCCCCGATCATGGGAACCCCAGCGGAACCTCCACATCCAAGGATCGTCACCTTCATGCAGCGATCCTCGTGAACAGACGACGGGCATTTTCGGTCGTAATCCGTGTGATCTCGTCCAAAGAAACACCGCGCTCCTCTGCCAGACGTGCTGCCGTGTAGGCAACATATCCCGGCGTGTTGGGCTTTCCGCGTTTCGGGACAGGCGCAAGATACGGGCTGTCCGTCTCAACCAGAAGACGATCTTCCGGCACCATCCTTGCGACTTCGCGGATTTCCTCGCATTTCGGAAAGGTCAGCAGGCCAGAGAAGCTGATATAACCCCCCAGTTCCAGAGCGGCTTCTGCCAGTTTCGGACCAGATGCGAAGCAGTGGATCAGGAACGGAAACGCGCCCTTCGCATGCTCTTCGCGCAGGATGCCTATCATGTCGTCATCGGCATTACGTGTGTGGATGACGACTGGCAGTCCCGTCTGGCGTGCAGCCGCGATATGGGTGCGAAACGCAGCATGCTGGGCCGGTTTAGCCTCATCGCCGCTATGGAAATAATCCAGCCCCGTTTCCCCAATCGCCACGACGGAAGGCGCTGCGGTCTTGGCAACAAGCTCTTCAACCGATGGTAGGCGCTCCTCACCCGCATAATCCGGGTGAATGCCGATTGCACACCAGATCCGAAGATCCGGCGTGTCATGCTGCGTCAGGGCAATCTGCGTATCTGCTTTTGAAAACCGTGTCCCGATCGTGATCATTCCGGACAGACCCGCTTCCCGCGCCTGCGCGAAAGCGGGCGCAAGGTCGTCGAGCTTGTCCAGATGACAGTGCGTGTCGATCAATCCTGTCATGCCTCTTCCTCGACAAAGCGGGGAAACAGGCCTTCGGGTTTGGGGAGCGTCCGGCCAGCCGGAAGCAGGGTTTCAAGAGCGGCGAATGTCCGTTCGTCGTCCTGCACACCGAGCTGGACCAGCATCTTGTCCATTGTGTCCGGCATGAAAGGCTGAAGCATGGTTGCGATCCCGCGGATCATATCCACCAGAACCCGCAGCACATCCGCCATCCGCTCCGGATCGGTCTTTTTCAGCGCCCAAGGGGCCTGGCGGTCGATATAGGAATTGGCGGCGCGAATGACCTTCCAGACTTCTTCCAGCGCATCGGTGATCGCCTTGCGCTCGATCTGTTCGGACATGATCGTCGGCAGCAGCGTCACCATCGCCAGCATGGCTTGATCGTCTTCGGTCAGCGTGCCACGCTCGGGCAGAACGCCGCCCAGATTACGGGCCACCTGGCTCAGCGTACGCTGGCACAGATTGCCGAGATCATTCGCCAGCTCGACATTCGTGCGCGTGATCATGGAGCGGCGGCTGAAATTGGAATCGCCGCCGAACGGCACTTCGCGCATCAGGAAGAAGCGCAGCGCATCCAGCCCGAATTCGTCGGCCAACGCCTTCGGATCAAGGACATTGCCGAGAGACTTGCTCATCTTCTCGCCCTCGACCGTCCACCAACCATGGGCAAACACGCTCTTCGGCAGATCAATGCCCGCCGCCATCAGGAACGCTGGCCAGTACACGCAGTGGAAGCGTGCGATTTCCTTGCCCACGACATGCACATCCGCCGGCCAGAACTTCGCCCGCGGATCGTTGAGATCGGGGTAGCCCACGGCCGTTAGATAGTTCGCCAGTGCATCGAACCAGACATACATGACATGGTCCGGATCGTTTGGAACCGGCACGCCCCATTTGAAGCTCGTGCGGCTGACGGACAGGTCGCGCAGCCCCTGACGGACGAAGCTTTCGATTTCACGACGCGGGCCGACGGGACCGATGAAGTCGGGATTGTCTTCGTACAGCTTCAGGAGGCGGTCCTGAAAATCGGACAGACGGAAGAAATAGGACGGCTCCTTGACGCGCTCGACCGGCGCACCGGACGGCGCCACGAACGTTCCGTCGGACTTCTTGACCAGTTCGTCCTCCCCGATGAACGCTTCATCGCGCGTGGAATACCAGCCCTCATAGGCGCCCAGATAGATATGCCCGTTCGCTGCGACCTTCTCCCACAGCGCCTTGGCCGCGCCCTTGTGGCGCTCTTCGGTGGTGCGGATGAACTCGTCGGTCGAAATCGCCATATCCTTCTGCATCTGGCGGAAGGAGGCCGAAACCTCATCGGCGTAGGCCTGCGGGTCCATGCCCTTGGCCACGGCCGTCTGCTCGACCTTCTGGCCGTGCTCGTCGGTGCCGCTGACGAACAGGACCTCTTCGCCGTTCAGGCGATGGAAGCGGGCCAGAACGTCGGCCGCGATGGAGGTATAGGCATGCCCGATATGCGGAGCGCCGTTCACATAGAAGATCGGGGTCGTGATGGTGAAGCGCCGCGTCATGTCCACTCGTTTCATAACGCCCGGACCATCTCAGCTGCCGACAGCGAGTTCCGCTGCCTGACGGATGGCCTGGGCCTTGTCCAGGTTTAAGCCTTCGGTCTGACGCCTCAGCGTGTCCAGTTCGGAACACTGCCGCGCCGCCAGATCAGCCTTTGCAAGATCCCCGCGCCGCGCTGCCGAGCGCGCACGGTCTGCCAGTCCCTCGCCTAGCAAATCGCAGAGCAATGCGAAACCTTCAGCCTCTCTCGCAATACGTTCGCTCAGGGCCATGGTTTCCGATCCACGCACCTGTCCGCCAAGGATTTCCGCCACAAATGATGCAATCGCGCCGTCCCGGTCCTGCGAGAGAAAGAGTGCCCGGCCCGGCGATCCGTGGGCCCGTGCCAGCACATCCGCAGAGATGCCGGGAAATGCGGCGCGCATATCCGCGTCTGACAGCGCGGACAGCGAAAGCATCCGGCATCGGCTGCGGATCGTGGGCAGAAGCGCCCCCGGAGAAGACGTGGTCAGCAGCAGAACGCAGCGTGGGGGCGGCTCTTCAAGGATCTTGAGCAGGCCGTTGGCTGCGAAGCGGTTCAGATATTCCGCGCCGTCCACGATCACCACGCGCCAACCGCCTTCGGTCGCCGTGTGATGCAGGAAGGTTTGCACCGGGCGGACATCAGCCGCCGTGATCTCCCCACGCAGACGGCCTTTTTTCTCGTCAACGGCCCGCGAAATTTCCAGCAGGTCCCCGTGCGTGCCCGCCGCAATGCGCCGTGCCTGCGCCAAGTCCGGATTTTCCGCATTCAGCAGCAGTCGGGCCAGACGGAAGGCCAGCGTCGCTTTGCCAATTCCCGCCGGACCGCAGATCAGCCAGGCATGATGGAGCTTGCCGCCGGCCAGAGCCTGCCGGAACGTCGCTTCTGCTTCGCCGTGACCGTACAGACCCAGAGTATGACGCGGATCGCTCACACGCCCTGAACCGTCAGGTGGTTCTGCACCGCCCGCAGAAGAGCTGCACTGACGGCTTCCGGCGTCTGTCCCGCATCCACGCGTTTCACACGCGCCGGGTCAGAGGACGCAATGGCCTCAAAGCCGGCCAGAACGCGCTCGTGAAACGCTTCCGCCTGACCTTCGTAACGGTCCGTCTGACCGCCGCGGGCGTTAAGACGCGCAAGCGCCTGCGTCCGGGGGAGTTCCAGCATGAGTGTCAGATCGGGCTCGAAATTCACGAGTTTGCGCGCACCATTCAGGAACGCCAGAACCTCAGGTGCACCCTGACCGACACCATGGCCCTGATAGGCCAGCGTCGAATCATGGAAGCGATCGCACACTACGATCTCACCACGCCTCAGTGCCGGAAGAATGGCATTGTCCAGATGGTCCGACCGGGCAGCCATATGCATCAGGATTTCCGCCCGCCAAGAGAGATCGACCTTCCCGAACAGCAGCAGGTTGCGGATTTCTTCCGCGCCCTGCGTGCCACCGGGTTCCCGCGTCAGAAGGACATCGTGTCCCTCCGCACGCAGGGCTTCGGCCAGAAGGCGGGCCTGGGTTGATTTCCCGGCGCCCTCGCCGCCTTCAAGCGTAATAAACAGTCCTGTTCCAGCCATGCCCTTACTGCGCGGTGCCATGGCCCAGACGGGTCATGGCACGGGCGACCAGTCCAAGTTTCGCAACCGATTCGCCGGCTTCAAGCGGCACACGGATATCGGCCATGTTCGGCGCGGAAATCACGAGAGCTCCACAAACCTGCCCCTTCGTCACCGGTGCGATAACCGGCGACGCGTAATCCACGGCGATATGAGAGCGCTGCTGCCAGCCGACGGGCAGAGTCATGACGATATCGGCCCCGGCAACCAGCGGAACCTGACGGTGTTCGCCCATCCACACAGGTGCGGAGTCCACGACCTGCCCGCGACGGAACAGCGTGGCGTTCTCGAAATTCGCAAACGCCCAGGACATCAGACGCTCGCCTTCATGGGCGCGCTCGTTGCTCGACGCCGTGCCGTTGATGACGACGATCACGCGGTTGCCGTTGCGCTTGGAACTGGCACAGAGACCAAAACCGCCCGCATCGGTGTGACCGGTCTTCAGGCCGTCAGCAAGGCCCTTGTCCACCAAGACGTTCCGGTTGCCCTGACGGATGTGATTGTAGGTGAACTCAAGTTCGCCGAAATAATGGTAATACTGCGGGAAATCGCGGATCAGATGCGAGGCCACGGTCGCGACATCGCGGGCCGTCATGTAGTGCCCGTCCGCCGGAAGGCCCGTCACGTTGAGGAAGTGCGAGTTCATCATGCCGAGCTTCGGCGCTTCCTCGTTCATCATCGCGACGAAGCGCTCTTCGGACCCGGCGATTCCTTCGGCGAGCACGATGCAGGCATCATTGCCGGACTGGATCAGCATACCCTGGATCAGGTCGGACACCAGAACGCTCTGGCCCAGCGGCACGAACATCTTGGAGCCCTGCGTGCGCCAAGCCTTCTCGCTGACCGGCAGGCTCTGTTCCAGACGGATACGGCCCGTCGCGAGCATACCGAACACGATATAGGCCGTCATCATCTTCGTGAGCGAAGACGGGGCCATACGCTCGTCAGACGCCTTGTCGAGCAGGACGGCGCCCGTGTCATAATCCACGACATAGGCCCAACGCGCCACGGTATCGAACGGGCCGATCGGCGTGTTCGCGGGCGTTCCAGCCGGCGCGTCTGCCGCAGGAGCCGCAGCAGCTTTCGCAGCGTGCGCCGCATGGTGGTGCGGGCGGGCAAACGCCTTCAGGGGTCCCGCAAAAGAAGCACAGGCCGCAATGCCTGCCACCCCACCGAAAAGAGAGCGTCTAGTCCGCACGTTCGTCCCCAGTTCCACGGCCTTCAGACAACGGGCCGTCATTCCACAATGATCCGCGCGCCCTCTACCCCGCACAGGCGGGTGTGGTCCAGTGCCGCATCCGCCTGTGCGATGTCAGCAAAGGGTCCACCAAGAACACGCCACTCAAGTCCAGCACCTTCGGAGGCATGCAGAACCGTACCGTTACAGCGCAGGGCGACACCTGCCGCCGCCGCATGACCGGAAAATATTCCCATCAGGACATACAGCCCGGCTGGCCCCGGACTGCCCTGCATCCATGTTACGGGCAATGGCCCTACGGCCACGGACGTCGCCGCAGCGGACGAGTCGTTGCCATAGACGTGCGAGGACCCGTCACTCAGCGATGTTTCGCGCACTTCGCCCACCGGAGCGGCAGAAATGCTCTGTGCGGCGGGTCTGCCACCCAGTCCTTCCGCCAGTGTACGACTGGCAAACTCGTCTTCCATGACTTCGACAGGCGTGTCTGCCGTCATGCCCAGCAGGTCAGCCGCTTTTGGGGAAAGTGCGATAATGCGCCCCTGCCCCTGTGGTCCACGATCCGTCAGGCGGATGCGCACGATCCGCCCGTTCAGCAGATTGCGGACGCTAACGATCGCCGGAAGCTGGAGCGTCTGATGTGCGCCGGTCATTCCCTCTGCGGACCAGATCTCCCCATCGGCGGTCAGGCCCGAGGCAGGCGCTTTCTGACGCGTTGCCAGGCCTGTCATGCGGTAGTCGAACTGCTCGCCGGGATAGAACCATCCCTGTGTGCCATGCCAAGCAGCGCCCAGTTCATAATGCGGATGCGCAACAGGCGCGGGTTCGTCGCGATGACACGCGCCCAGAACCGGCAGAAGGGCCAGAACGGCCCCGCAATTACGCAGAGACAATGCCCGTCCCCAGAAGCCCGACGCCCAGTGCATAGTAGTCCGACGGGTTGTAGCGGCGGATCACGTTGAAGTTGTGATAGACCATGAAAGCCTGCGTTCCGGGGCCATCGGGCTGCACGACAGCGCCCTTCACGTCCCGGCGCGAGAACGCTGTCCCGTCCGCACGGCGCACGCCCAGCGCCATCCATTCGGCCAATGTTCGCTGCCTTGTCCGGCCGGTCTCGGTCTTGTCGAGCGCTTTGGTGAGAGTGATTTCCTGCCCCCAGGGCTCGTTGACCTGCCAGCCGCACTTGCCGAGATAATTGGCGATGGACGCGAACACATCGGCTTCCGACGTCCAGATATTCCGCTTGCCGTCTCCGTCTCCGTCCGCCGCATAGCGCAGATAGGCGCTGGGCATGAACTGCGCCTGCCCCATGGCCCCGGCATAGCTGCCGATCATGGCGGCCGGTGCGATGTCGCCGTCATTGAGGATCTGGAGCGCTTTCATGAGCTCGTTACGGAAAAATGCCGAGCGTCGTCCGTCGAAGGCCAGCGTCGCCAGCGCGTCTATGACGGAATACGTTCCGTCATGGGCGCCAAAACCCGACTCGAGTCCCCAGATTCCCATGACGGCACGGTCGTCGCATCCAAAGCGCGCACTTACGGGAGACATCACGGACTGCTGGGCACCATAGACACTCCGCCCTTTCGCAAAACGCGACTCCGGCAGAACGCGGTCCCGGTACTGCGCCCAGGTCAGGGTAAACTCCGGCTGATGACGGTCCAGCTTGAGGACAGAGGCATTGGGGGTGCGGGTCAGGGCGAGCGCCTGTGAGACGATCGACGGCGCAATCCCCTGTGCCAGAGCCTGCGTCCGGACGCTGTCGAGAAAAGCTGCGTAACTCTGCGCCGAAGTCTGGGCCGCAGCCTGCGCTCTGGCAGAGGAAAGCCCCATTGCGGCCGAACCGGCAACGGAGGTCAGGGTGGCAAGCAGATGACGTCTTTGAAGCACGGTCAGGACCAGTCCCTTGCAGGGAGAAATGATAGGGCACACGCTAGCAATCCGCAGCCCGGACCGCCAGCCTCGCCAGAACTCTCTCAGGACCCTGGCAGAGCATTCGCGCCGAAATATGGCACGGCAAGATTGTCGCGGGCGCGCTGGCGTGCGAAACCGGCGACTGAATGTTCATGGACCCTCCCCACTCGTGATCGCCATCGGCCCCGCCATGGCCTCGCAGCCAGCATGGCTGAAGGCAGCCACCATCATTGTGGGCACCTTCATCCTTGAAGACGTGGCCACAGTGCTTTCCGCTGTCGCGGCCCGTGCCGGCGAGGTCAGTATTCCGCTGGCTCTGATGGCGCTCTATTTCGGCGTGGCGGTCGGAGACCTTGGCCTGTACGGCCTTGGGGCCGCCGGTGCACGCTGGCCTTACCTCAGGCGCTTCCTGACGCTCCCCAAGCGCGAACGCACACAGGACTGGTTCAGCGCCAATGTCATCCGCATCGTCGCCATCTCCCGCTTTGTGCCCGGCGCCCGGCTTCCGCTCTATACGGCCTGCGGTTTTTTCCGCGCGCCCTTCCTGCGCTTTGCCCTGACGGCAGTTCTGGCTACGCTGGTGTGGACGACATGTCTTTTTCTGCTCGCCATGCGGGTCGGCGGCTGGCTTCTTGCCCATCAGGGCGGCTGGCGCTGGGCCGGACTGGCGGGGTTTGTCCTGTGTATCGTCGTCGTCGGGCGTCTGATCGCCCGTCTCCAGACCGTGAGCCAATAACAGCAATGTCCAAGCCAGAAGCCGATCAGAACCCGCTTTCCCTCTTCGAGTTCTGGCCCGGTTCCATCTTCTACACGCCCATCGTCCTGTACTGGATCGTCATGGGGATCAAATACCGTGATCTCAGCATCTCGACCGCCGCCAATCCGCGCATCGAAACGGGTGGCCTGTGTGGTGAGAGCAAATCGTCCATTCTCGACATGGGGGGCGCCACGGCACAGTCCTTTATCGCGCCCTATGCCGTCTTCCGCAGCGGCAAAGGGGCGGACCACCGTGCGCTGGATGCCATGACGCGCAAGGGCCTGTCCTTTCCCGTCGTCATCAAGCCCGATATCGGCTGTAATGGGACTGGCGTGAAACTCGTCCACTCCCGTGAGCAGCTTGAAACGGTCCTGCCGCAGTTTCCCGACGACGTGGACATGCTGGTGCAGGAACTCATCACCTATCCCGTCGAGGCCGGACTGTTCTACATCCGCCATCCCGACGAGCCGCATGGCCGCATCACCTCCATTACCTACAAGGAAGCACCGGTCCTGACAGGCGACGGCGTTTCCACAATCGAGGAACTGGTCCTGAGCGACGCGCGCATGAGCCTCGTCCCGCAGATCTATCTGCCCCGCCTTGCGGGGCGGGAAAAGAACATTCTTGCCAAGGGAGAAGAGATGTCGCTGGTCTTCGCGGGCAATCACTGCAAGGGGTCCGTCTTCCGGGATGGCCGCGCCGATACGACCGACGCGCTGACGGCTCGTCTGGACGCCATCATGCAGGATATTCCGGATTTCCATTTCGGGCGCGTGGACGTGAAAGCCGCCTCCATCGAGGATCTGCGGCGTGGCGAGAATTTACGGATTATTGAAATAAACGGCGTCGGGTCTGAAGCCACCCATATCTGGGACCGGCGGACGACGCTCTGGGAAGCCTATCGCGCCCAGTTCTCCCATTACCGCCAGACCTTCCTGATCGGTGCCGCCAACCGGGCGCGGGGCTGGAAAACGTCAGGCGCGTTCTCGATGCTGCATTCCTGGCGCAAACAGCGTCGCCTGCTGGCGTCCTATCCGCTCAACGACTGAAGGGCCGCGGGCCTTACTGGCCCAGCTTGCCACCACCGAAAATATAATTGCTGACCTGCTGCTCTAGCGAGAGCTGATCCTGCGTATCGGTGATCTTGCCCTCGCTGGAGAGCGTCGTGCGGGAATGACCCGGCTGGATCTGCAGGGCGTTGTCGGCCGTCATGGTCGGGGCACCGATTCCCACAGCCGTATCCACCGGAAGATGCAGGCGCTGGTCCACCGTAAAGGCAACATCCGCCATCTGCGATCTGGGGTCGAGCGTGATGGACACGACGCGCCCGACTGGAACACCCGCGAGATCGACATTCGCCCCCGCATGAAGCCCGTTCGCGGAATTAAAGGCAGCATGCAGGACGGAGCCCTGAAAATCCGGTCCCTTGCGCAGGGCATTGCCGTAGGCGAGGAACGTTCCGGCAATCGCCAGCACCAGACCACTGGCCAGGATGGCGCCCCCGCGGCCGCTCAATGTTGACTGCATGCCAGCCTCGCCTTCCGGAAAATCTTGAACAGACCGGGAGTTAGTCCTCCCATGACCGACCGGTCAAGGCTACATCCGTGGTTGCGTCGATTGTAACCATCGGGCAAGTGATTTCTTTTCCGCCTTTGTAAACGAAGGCCTTCACCGAGACAGGCTCCATGACGCTTCTTCAAGCCCTCATTCTCGCCGTCGTCCAAGGAATTACCGAACCCTTTCCGGTAAGCAGCCTTGGTCATGCCGTT
This sequence comes from Gluconobacter albidus, assembly GCF_002005485.1. Lineage (NCBI taxonomy): Bacteria > Pseudomonadati > Pseudomonadota > Alphaproteobacteria > Acetobacterales > Acetobacteraceae > Gluconobacter > Gluconobacter albidus. Next base: position 1,594,086 of record NZ_CP014689.1, read on the forward strand.
CTCCTTCCCGCGCTTCTGCACTGGGATCTGGATGAGCACGCACCGATGTTCCTGCCGTTCCTGACCATGCTTCACGTCGGAACGCTGGTCGCACTGGCGGGTGTGTTCTGGAAAGACTGGGTAGCTATTCTGACCGGAATGATGGGCCGTCATGGCCGCCACGCCCAGATGGATGCGATTCGGGTCTTCCTGCTCCTCGTCATCGCCACCATTCCCGCCGTGCTGGTCGGCTGGCTTCTGGAGCATCGTCTGCGGAATGTTTTCGGCTCTCCCATCGCGGTGGCGGGTTTCCTGATCCTCAACGGATTCCTGCTGATGGCTACCGAGTGGCTCCGCCGCCAGAAAGGCCAGCGCGACCATCGACCCATTTCGACACTCGCTCCGAAAGATGCCGCCATCATCGGCGTCTGGCAGTGCCTTGCCCTTCTGCCCGGCCTGTCGCGCTCCGGCGCCACCATGAATGGCGGTCTCCTGCGGGGGCTGGACCATGAAACGGCCGCGCGCTTCTCCCTGCTGATGGCCCAGCCGATTGTGCTGGCCGCAACGGTCCGGGAAGCCTGGCAGATGCGTCACATGACGATCTCACATGATGTCATGGTGCAGTGCGTTGCAGGCGCCATCGTCGCGGGGATAACTGCGCTGATCTGCTCGCTCCTCATGCTGCGTTTCTTCCGCAACCATGACGGATGGGCGCTCACACCGTTCGGCGTCTACTGCATCGTGGCCGGGACGTTTTCCGCAGCCGTCATCCTTCTCTGAACTTTCCAGCCGCCGTTTTTCGCGGCACATTGCGGATCATGCCAGCTTCGATACAATCTCCTCCTGACGTTTCCGGATCAGGTCGCCGGAAGACCCTTGAACAGGTCCTGTTCGAAAACGATACGAACGGCCTCAAGCGCAGCCTGACGGCGACCCAACTGGTCATTCTTGGCGTCGGATCCACGATCGGCGCTGGCATCTATGTCATGACAGGCACGGCCGCTGCCGAATATGCCGGTCCGTCCGTCCTGATCTCTTTCGTCATCGCCGCCCTCGCCTGCCTGTTCACGGCGTTTTCCTACGGCGAGCTGTCTTCGACCCTGCCTGTCTCGGGATCGGCCTACTCCTACGCCTATATCTCGATGGGCGAGAAAGTGGCGTGGATGGTGGGCTGGCTGCTGCTTCTGGAGTACGGCATCTCATGTTCCGCCGTTGCCGCCGGTCTTTCGGGCTATGCCAGTTCCCTTCTGGGCATCACCGGACTGCACATCCCTGCGGCCCTGACCCACGCCACACTCCAGCCTGTCGCGGGCACGGCCGGTGCACAGATCAGTGCCGGGTGGCGGTTTGACCTGATCGGTTTCGGGGCAACACTGCTTGTAACCGCACTGCTGGTCCGGGGCGTTGAGGAATCCGCCCGCATCAACACCCTGATCGTAGCACTCAAGGTCGGCGTTCTGTTCGTCTTCGTGGCGTTCGGTATCGGTGCCATCAATCCGGCAAACTGGCATCCGTTCATTCCCCCCAGCGAAGGCGGATTTCATTATGGCGTGCGCGGCATCTTCCGTGCGGCATCTGTTATCTTCTTTGCCTATGTCGGGTTCGAAGCCGTCTCCACGGCGTCTGCGGAAGCCCGCAATCCCACACGGGACGTCCCGATCGGCATCATCGGCAGTCTGGTGATCTGCACGGTCGTTTACATGATCGTCGCGACTGTCCTGCTCGGCATCGTGCCCTATCGCGAACTGGATGTTCCCGACCCGCTCGCCATTGCCGTGAAAATCATGCATACGCCCTGGCTGGCTCTGCTGGTTAATGTCGGTGCAACAATTGGCCTCTGCTCTGTTCTCATGGGCCTGATGTACGCCCAGTCGCGCGTTCTGTTGACCATCAGTCGTGACGGCCTGATCCCGCAGATGTTCTGCGTCATTCATCCGCAGTTCCGCACACCGTGGATCGGCACGATCGTGCTCGGCCTTGTGGTGGCGCTCATCACTGCGACACTGCCGATCGACATCATCAGCGACCTCGTTTCTATCGGTACGGCCGCTGCTTTCGGAATTGTCTGTTTCACGGTCATCTGGCAGCGCAACACACGCCCCGATATCGTCCGTCCTTTCAGCGTTCCACTGGGCGGCATCCGTATCCGGGGAATCTGGATCGGCACCACGCCTGCGCTTGGGATCCTGTTCTGTCTGGTCATGACCATTCCACTGGTTTCGGACATGATCCATGCCGTCAGCAGCGGAAACCCTGTTCCGCTCATCCTTCTGGTGTCCTATCTGACGCTCGGGATCGCCACTTACGTTTTTTATGGACGCAGGCACTCGAAAATGCGCCCGAGGCTGCCCTCAGTCTGAGGACATTGACGCACTACTGGGGCCCATTCCTGGCCCCATACTCGGGCCCATATAGCTTCCCGGTGGCGGGCGCCCGATCGGAGGCGCCATCCGCTCCCACGGCTCCTGACCACCTGCGCCGGGAGGCATCATGGAAAAACGCGAACGCGGCAATGCTTCGGGGCATTCATCACGGATCCGTGCAATAATCTTCTCCCGGATATCGCACCGCAGATCCCAGCTCTGAAGCGCCGTCCGCGCACTCGCGATGATACGGATGGACATGACATGCGCGTCGCAGTCTGCCACCTGCACATCAAACACGCGCCCGTCCCATAACGGACAGCCCCGCACGATCTCGTTCAGCATCTCGCGGATCTTGTCCATCGGCGCCTGATAATCGACCCATAGAAACACAACGCCGATGATGGCTGCGGAATTATGCGTCCAGTTCTCGAACTGGTTCTCCAGAAAATACGAGATCGGTACGATATGCCGCCGCCAGTCCCAGACGCGCAGCACCACATAGGTCGCGTTGATTTCCTCCACCCAGCACCAGTCACCATTGATGATGATCAGGTCCTCCATGCGGATCGGCTGTGTCAGTGCGATCTGTACGCCTGCGATCAGATTCGTCAGAAGTCCACGTGCTGACAGGCCGACGATCAGGGACGCCGCTCCCGCCGAAGCGAACAGTGACAATCCGTATTGCTTGACGGACGGGAACAGCATCAGGGCCGATGCCACCGTCACGATCCCCACCAGAATCTCCGTCAGACGCCGCAGAACACGGATCTGCGTCTGGTGCGAACGGATCATGATGTCGTCGGTCTCTTCCCTCGCAGCCAGACGGTTGAGATAAACCTCCGTCATGATCCGAAAGACCATGATCGCTGAAAATCCGAATGTCAGGATCAGCAGGAACAGGAAAAAAAGCTGAAGATCCTCTTCCTGCGTCGCCGTAAAACCCGTCGCCGCCGGAAGTGCGGACAGCATGGCCAGCAAAGCGACCATCAGCCGCGTCGGCCTGCGCAGGGACGAGACGATGCGCCGGATCAGCGCGGCCTTGCGCGATCCCGGAATTTTCAGAAGCTGTGTCGTGACAAGATTGCCGCAATAGAACGCCAGCACCCCCACCATCACAAGCATCAGCACCGAGACGACAGAAGCCGGAAGCCAGGTGAAATAGGATCTTATGGCAAACAGGGTGCTGACGAAGTGTTGCGTCACCAGATGAAAGACTCCTTGCATTGAGAGAAATTGAGAACGCCCCGAAGGCCGGATTGATTGGAAAACCGTGATACCTCAAATGCCACGGGCAGCCGCAGGAATGCGACCCGTAAAAAACATCTTATTTTACGTCCTATTTTCCTGAACCTAACGTGTTGACACCCGGAAAGATCCCCCTTAAAACCCCGCCACAACGCCGGTTCGACCGGCAGGATGGCGGTGTAGCTCAGTGGTAGAGCAGGGGAATCATAATCCCTTGGTCGGCGGTTCAAATCCGTCCACCGCTACCATTCTTTCTTCCAAAAATAAAAAATCGTCGTGACCGGTCTCTATTGTGCAGGTCTGTTTCCTGTATTCTGCGGGGCATGATCAAAAAGCCCCTCGCCGTCGTGACCATGGTTTACAACGAGCCCGAGCATCTTCAGGTCTGGCGGCGTCATTATGGCGCACAGGTTGGGGAAAGCGCCTGTTACGTCATTGATCACGGCTCCGATGACGGGTGTACGGCCCATCTGGGACAGGTGAATGTCGTCCGGATTCCCCGCTCCCCCCAGGACGATGAGCGCCGCACCCGGGCTATCGGGAAATTCTGCGACAGTCTGCTCGAATGGTATGACAGCGTCATCTATGCGGATGTGGACGAAATTCTCCTCGCGGACCCGGCATTCGTCCCGTCCCTGACGGAATTCGCGCTGCTGAACCGAAGTCCCGTGGTCACGGCGACCGGCTTTGACGTCATCCACCTTCCAGATGAGGAAGGCCCGTTCGACTACAGCCGCCCCTTCTCCCTGCAGCGCCGCCATCTCCGCTTTTCGAGCGCGATGTGCAAACCGGTCCTGACTCGAATTCCCATCACCTGGGCTCCCGGTTTCCACTGCTGCGCAGAAGCCGTTCCCAGTCTCGCCGCTCCCCTTTTTCTCTTCCATCTGCGTTATGCCGATCTGGGCTCAGGCCTGGCACGGCTGGAGCGGACCCGCAGGCAGCCCTGGGTCTCGGAAGATGTCGGACGCCATCAGCGTCTCGAAAATATGGACTGGAAAAACATGCTGCTCGCAATGGCGGGGCTGCCCAGAACGGAAGGCACGCTCGACAACCGGGACGGGCGCCTCACGCACTGGCGGCAGCAGGTTGAGGACAGCGCCCGGACACGCCTGCACGACCTCTACCGCCTTGACCTGCATCTGAGTGGGACAGAGCTCTGGCGCCTGCCCGACCGCTTTATGGCGCGTGTCTGAGGCATAAAAAAACCGGCTCCTTGTAGGGCCGGTTTTTTTTATGCGCTGAAAACTGAAAGCCTTACTCTGCTTCCACTTCCGCTGCACGGCGATCGTGGCTTTCCTCGGAGGGGCGCTCCGAAGCATAGTCCGCCTCCTGCTCGGATGACGGAGCCTCATCCTCGCCCCGTTCACCGCGCGGTTCACGACGGTCCTCATAGGCCCGCTGCCGCTGCTGCTGACGCTCGGTGCGTTCCTGCTGGCTTTTCTCGGCGGCCTGATTCATGGCGTTGAGAATACGGAAATAATGCTCCGCGTGCTGGAAATAGGCTTCTGCAAGAATGCGGTCGCCAGTTCCGGTTGCGTCGCGGCCGAGCTGGAGATACTTCTCGAACAGCTGCTGCGCCGTACCACGGACCCTCAGATCAGGCCCGTTACTGTCAAACACATGGTTGCGGTTCAGAGGTGTCTGGGCACTGCTGCTGCGTGACGGCCCACTGCCCGCACGATGATGCCGGCCTCTTATGCGCTTCATATTCATCGACCCGTGATGCACTTTCATGATGACGTGGACCGTTCTGCAACCGCAGAAAGTTCCGACCGCCGCTATCGAAAAAGACGTCTGTCTGTTCCGCTATGGCTGAACCCGGCTCAGCCAGTCTTCCATCGTCAGTGCAGGATGACGTGAACGATGGGCAAAGATACGTCTGAGAGTGCCTGTAAAGCACTTTCAAATCGCATGCATTGGCTTTAGCCATACCAAGTTCCGTCAGTCAAGCCAACGGTTTTTCGTCATCTGACGCTCCTGACTGCGTCCTTATCTGGGTAATTGCAGGACGAGCGCTCTTTCCACGCCGCCAAGATCCTTTCGGCGCGCCACTTCCCGCAGACCGTTCTGCACCCCCAGTGCGGAGACGTCGTCGATCTGTCCGACCCCCATCTCAAGGATCGCATACCCTCCCGGCACCAGAAGATCCGGCAGGGCTGCGCACAGGACACGATACGCTTCCAGCCCATCCACCCCACCATCCAGCGCCCGCGCCGGTTCATAGCGCACGACTTCAGGCATCAGCCCCGACAGATCTCCGCTCTCAATATAAGGCGGGTTGGACAACACGATATCGAACCGGGCGTTCAGCGCGTCTGCCCAGCTTCCGGCCAGAAAGGCACTCCGGTCCCCAAGCCCCGTACGCTTGGAGTTCCGCCGCGCCAGAGCCGCGGCCTGAGGAGAAAGATCGACACCCACGCCTGTCGCCTGCGGATATTCAGACAGGGCTGCGAGCAGCAGACAGCCCGTTCCGGTCCCCAGATCCAGAACGGACAGCGGCGCCTTACGATCCGGCCTGATATCCAGCAGCGCTTCGATCAGCGCCTCGCTGTCGGCACGGGGGATCAGCGTGTCACGCCCCGTCTCCAGATCCAGCGTCCAGAACCCTGTCTCGCCCGTGATGAACGCCAAGGGCTCGCGCCCCAGTCTGCGCTTCAGGGCGTCTGCGAATCGCGCTTTCTGTGACGCATCCACAGCATCCAGAGACAGTAGTCCGCCCAGATCCCGGCCTGTCGCCCAGCCCAGCAGAAGCCGCGCCTCGCGGCGCGCATCTTCGATCCCGGCCTTCTCCAGTGCCTGTGAGGCCTCGCGCAAAAGATCATCTTTGGGCATCATCTTAAAGCGAACCTGCTATAGTTGGTGTCATGAAGTCCAAACGTGCGCTCCTCTTTTCCGCTCTGCTGCTTGGCTGCACCCTCACACCCGTTCAGGCACAGTCAGACCTGTCGCGGGAACTACCCCCGTCTTTTACGGTAACGGACGAGCGTGCGCCTGAAGAAATTTCAGAAGTCTCGCGCCTCTATCTGGATGGCAATCTGGTTGCAACGTTCAGACTCGGGTTGTCCAAGGCACATGAGACGCAGACGATCGCGCTTCCGGTCGGCCGCTCAGATGTGGATTACGCCCTGTGCGGGGAAATCACCATTGTGCGAAACGGCCATCAGGAAACCCATCAGGTGAGCAGCGAAGGCCAGCTTCACCATCCGGAAGGCCATTCGCTTGATGCCGTGGGGACTAACAATTTCACCGATTTCTTTCTGGTAGATTACGACGATGCCGCCGTTGCAACGCACCGACATGGGCGTGCTGCCGTCTGCGCCACACCGAACACCTGAGTTTCAGAACCCTGCAGCGGCGAGCAGTTCGGTCTGCTCTTCCCGCGTCAGGGCGTCGATGATCTCGTCGAATTCACCGCCCATGATCCGGTCGATCTTATAGAGCGTCAGGTTGATCCGGTGGTCCGTCACGCGGCCCTGTGGGAAGTTATACGTCCGGATGCGCTCCGAACGGTCGCCGGTCCCGACCTGTGATTTCCGGTCCGCCGCCCGCGTGGCATGGAGCTGCGCGCGTTCGCGCTCATAGAGCCGGGCGCGCAGGATCTTCATAGCCTTGGCCTTGTTTTTGTGCTGGCTCTTCTCTTCCTGCATCGCCACCACAATGCCGCTGGGCATGTGGGTCACGCGCACCGCGCTCTCGGTCTTGTTAACGTGCTGACCACCGGCACCAGAGGCGCGATAGACGTCAATCCGCAGATCGTCGTCATTGATCGTGACATCGACATCTTCGGCTTCCGGCAGCACGGCGACAGTCACGGTCGAGGTATGGATGCGGCCCTGACTTTCCGTTGCCGGAACACGCTGAACGCGATGCACACCGGATTCGTACTTCAGACGGGCAAAAACCGAGCGGCCTGAAATGGTCGCCATACCTTCTTTGAGGCCTGCGACTTCATTTTCGGAATATTCCATGACCTCGAAACGCCAGCCATTCTGCTCGGAAAAGCGGCGATAGGCATCGAAGAGTTCGGCCGCGAACAGTCCGGCTTCGTCTCCGCCAGCGGCCGGCCGGATTTCGAGAATGGCGCTGCGCTCATCTGCCGCATCTTTCGGCAGAAGCGCCAGACGCAGGGCGTGCTGGAGATCGGGCAAGGTCGCCTCGATCTCCGCAAGCTCCATCTGCGCCAGCTCGCGCATTTCCGGATCGTCAAGCAGGGCCTGCGCCCCCGCTTTCTGTTCCTCAGCGCTTTTCCAGGCCTGGATGGACGCGACCACCGGCTCCAGTTCGGCATATTCCTGCGACAGACGGGTGAAATCCTCACCCGTCAGATCGCCCGAAGACATCAAGGCCTGAACTTCCTCCGAACGCGCGACAATCCGCTCAAGCCTGTCATCAAACGCCATGTGCTCAGGCGCGTCCTGCGCTTAGAACACGCACCAGATCCGCAAACGGAACTTCCTGCTGCTCGCGGCTGGACAGATCCCGAAGCTGCACGACGTCTTTGGCAATTTCTTCATCACCCAGAACGACGGCATGCGATGCGCCGGATTTCACCACCCGCTCCATCCGCTTCTTCATGTTGCCACGGGTCTCGATTTCGGCCCGTAGCCCGGCCGAACGCAGCGCGCGCGCGAGCGACGCGGCTTTGAGAACAGCCTCGTCTCCCATCGGGACCAGTGCAATTCCGGCAGGAAGTTCAGGCACAGAGTCCAGCAGCATCGCCAGACGTTCGATCCCGCCAGCCCAGCCGATCGCGGGTATAGCCGGACCGCCCATCTGCTCCACAAGACCTTCATACCGCCCACCGGCCAGCACGGTGCCCTGAGCACCAAGCTTCGAGGTCACGAACTCAAAGGCCGTATGGCTGTAGTAATCAAGCCCACGGACGATGCGCGGGTTCTCAACGAAATCCACGCCGAAGGCCTGAAGGCTGGAGCGCAGCGTGTCCCAGAACTGGCGGGATTCATCGTTCAGATAGTCCGCGAATGCCGGGGCGTCGTCGAGCAGCTTGCGGTCCTGCTCGGACTTGCTATCCAGAATCCGCAGCGGATTGGCTTCGAGCCGGACGCGGCTTTCTTCCGACAGCGCATCGGCATGATCGCGGAAATACGCCACCAGAGCTTCCCGCCAGGCCTGACGGCTGGCCAGATCACCAAGGGTGTTGAGTTCCAGCGTGACGTGATCGCCCAGACCCAGTTCGCGCAGGATGTCCTGGGCCATGGCGATCGTCTCGGCATCGCGCAGCGGACTTTCCGCACCGATCAGTTCGGCACCGATCTGGTGGAACTGGCGGTAACGCCCCTTCTGCGGGCGTTCGTAGCGGAACATCGGCCCGTGATAGAACACCTTCTGCGGCAGGGACTGCGTCAGGCCGTTCGTAACCAGCGCGCGGCAGATCGCCGCCGTGCCTTCGGGCCGCAGGGTGATACTCTCACCGCCGCGATCCTCGAACGTATACATCTCCTTGGACACGACATCGGACGTCTCGCCGAGCGTACGCGAAAAGACGCGCGTGTCCTCGAAGATGGGTGTGCTCCATTCCTCGAAACCATAGGTCCGCAGAACCCGGCGCGCCGTCTCCACGACATGGTGGTGGCGGCGCATGGTGTCGCCGATGAGATCGTGGGTTCCGCGGGGGGGCTGAAGTCCGGACATCAGTGCGCTGCCGGGTCCATCTGCTTGGCCGTGGAAGCCTCGACCTTGCCCGCCTCGATGTCTGCGACCTTCTTTTCCACGAGGTCCACGATATGCTCGATCATGTCGCCACCCGGCATCGTGTGATCCTGACGACCGGCCGCATACACCATGTGACGGCCATTGCCGCCACCGGTCACGCCGAGATCGGTCATCAGTGCCTCACCGGGTCCATTCACCACGCAGCCGATGATGGACAGCGTCAGCGGCGTTTTGATGTGCTGAAGGCGATCTTCCAGCGTCTGGACGGTCTCGACGACATTGAAGCCCTGACGGGCACAGGACGGGCAGGAAATGATCTTCACACCGCGATGGCGTAGACCGAGGGACTTCAGGATATCCCAGCCGACCAGCACTTCCTCTTCCGGCGCGGCGGAAAGCGAGACGCGCATCGTGTCACCCACGCCGGCCCAGAGCAGATTGCCCAGACCGATGGACGACTTCACGGTGCCCGCACGCTTGGAGCCTGCCTCGGTGATGCCGATATGCAGCGGGTGATCACAGCAATCCGCAAGCTGCTGATAGGCTGCAACCGCCATGAACACGTCGGAAGCCTTCACGCTGATCTTGAACTCGTGGAAATCGTGATCCTGCAGGATCTTCGCGTGTTCCAGAGCGCTCTCGACCAGAGCCTCGGGGTTGGGCTCACCGTATTTTTCAAGCAGGTGCTTTTCCAGCGAACCGGCGTTCACGCCGATCCGGATGGAACAGCCATAATCCTTGGCGGCGTTGACGACTTCACGCACGCGCTCGGCGCTGCCGATATTGCCCGGATTGATTCGCAGGCACGCAGCACCGGCTTTGGCCGCCTCGATGGCGCGCTTGTAGTGGAAGTGGATGTCCGCAACGATGGGGACGTTCACTTCGCGCACGATCTCCGCCAGAGCCTCGGTGCTGGCCTCGTCCGGACAGGACACGCGGACGATGTCCACGCCGGCCAGTTCGGACAGACGGATCTGGTCGATTGTGGCCTGTGCGTCAGACGTCAGGGTGTTGGTCATGGTCTGCACGGAAATCGGGGCATCACCACCGACCGCGACCTTGCCGACATGGATCTGGCGCGACTTGCGACGTTCGATGTGCTGATACGGACGGTAGCTGCTCATGATTTACCTCTTCGTGCCCGGTGGAAACCGGAAGCTCTAACGCAGGGGGCTGTATTCAGGGGCACTGAGCCCCCCTGACGGATATAAGGGTTTAATGCGGTGGCGACGATTGTTCCAGCGGCTGATGTTCAAGCTGCCGGGCATTCAGGTCATCGGCCGAAACGTCGTGCTCCGGCGGCGGGGCTTTGTGCGGAACAGGTGCAGACGCCGGTTTGGCAGCCACAGGGGGCGCCAGCGCCGGTGTGGCCGTGGTGCCCCCTGTGGCCGGAGCTGGTGCCGGGGAACTGGGCTGAACCGGTAGGGCTACACCCGATCCGAAAGAGCCGGAGCGGATGGCGTCTGCTGTCACTTCCACATTGCGGCGGACCTGCCCTTCCCGGCCCAGAGGCGCACTGGTCGCCCCCGCCGTGGTTAGGACCACACCGCCCGCATTGCCGAACGACATGTGGAAAGGCGCGCCTGCCGGATCACCCTGCCAGCTTTCGCCCGGCTGCATCACGCGCGAGATCAGGACATGTCCGTCCTTGTCCCGGACCTGCGTCCAGACCTGGGACAGCGCCCGCACGACAACGGCCCCTTCGGGAACAGCCGGAGGCAGGTCCGTGGCGGGCTGTCCGGCTGTTGGGATCTTTTCAGGCGCCACGGTCTCAGGCGCAACTGTACCAGCCGGCGGCGGGACAGTCGTATCATCTTCGTCAGAAGAGGGAGCCAGTGGTGCAGCCTGTTCAGGAACAGGCGTAGGCTGACTTTGCGGAGCCGGAGCCGTCTGCGCCAGACCGGAAACTGCGGATGCCCCCACAGGGGCTGACGACGCGACAGCCGGAGCGTGAGGCTCCGGCGTTGGTGCACGTCCCGGCATGACGGAGGCGACCTGCGGAGAGGTCGTGGCAGGGGTTGCAGCGCCCGGCATCAGCTCTGCAACGGCCGGAACCTGTCGCTGGGCTGGGGTATCATGTGCCGTAAAGCGATACCAGCCGACATATGCCGCAACCACAACCACAAGTCCGGCGCCAACCAGAACACCAACTGGCAGGCCCCGGTCCCCTTCGGGTTGCGGGAAAACCAGTTCCGTTTTGCGCGTCACGGCCCCACGCGTATCGCGCCGGAAACGCTCGACCAGCGCATTCGCATCAAGCTGCATGGCATGCGCATAGGTCCGAAGAAAGCCTACCGCATACGCCACACCTGGCAGGCCCGACAGATCGTCCGCCTCAAGAGCCGCCAGAAGTTTCGGGCGGATTCGCAGCCATTCCGCCACGTCCTCAAGCTGCCAGCCCAGTTCCTCACGACGCTCGCGCAGCACCTTTCCGACACTGGGCTGGTCGGAAGGCGGCGACAACGGGCGGCTGGAGGACGAAGAGGACATGACCGGACAATCCGTTAGCTGGAAGCGTGAATACGGGTTTCACGCTGCTTTATGGCATCAACGGCCTGCTGCACCAGCGTTGCGAGAATGTCGGCGACCGGACGGATTTCCTTGACCATGCCAACCGACTGGCCGGCCATGACGGAACCCGTTTCCACGTCACCCTCGATAACGGCACGACGCAGCGCACCAGCCCAGTAATGCTCGATCGAGAGCTGGGCTTCTTCCTTGGTCAGTTCGCCGCTCTGGAACTTCTGGAGCGCCTCACCCTGAAGGCGAGCATAACGGCGACCACCTTCATTCGACAGGCCGCGCACCGGAATGACCGGGAACAGCTCGTCGAGCTGCACGGTCGTCACGGCATCGCGGGCATTGGCGCGGAGGAAAGCCTTCTTGAAGTTTTCATGCGCGATGCTCTCTTCGGATGCCGCAAACAGCGTTCCGAGCTGCGCACCAGCAGCTCCCTGCTCCAGATAGGACAGGACCGCATCACCACGCCCAAGGCCACCGGCAACAAACACAGGCACATCGCGGATATGGGGCAGGATTTCCTGAGCCAGAACCGTCAGTGACACCGGCCCGACATGGCCACCCGCTTCCGAACCTTCGATCACGAGAGCCTCGATCCCCATCCGCACCAGCCGCTTGCCCAGTGCCAGAGCCGGAGCAAAACCGATCGCCCGCGCTCCGCCATCACGGACCTTGCGGATCGTGGCGCTGTTCGGCACCCCGCCTGCCAGCACGATGTGGGAGACGTTGTGCGCCAGACAGACATCTACGAGACGGTCCAGCTCGGGGTGCATGGTGATAAGGTTCACGCCGAACGGGCGCTGCGTCATTGCCTGCGTGGCAACGATTTCCTCTTCCAGACGCTCGGGCGACATCGCGCCACAGGCAATGACACCAAACCCGCCAGCATTGGAAATGGCGGACACGAGATGCCGCTCGCTGACCCAGGACATAGCGCCGCCGAGGATCGCGACCTCACTGCCCAGGAAGTCACAGCCTGGCTTCCACAGCCGGTCCAGCGTCGCGCGGGCGTCCAGGGTCTCGCCCCGGGTTTGGCTCAGGGTTTCGCTCACGCGTCAGCTCCCTCTTTGGCATCAAGGCCGTAAGCCGTGTGCAGTGCGCGCATGGCCAGTTCCGTATATTCGGAATCGATCAGTACGGAGATCTTGATTTCGCTCGTGGAGATGACCTGCACGTTGATGCCCCGATCGGCCAGCGTGCGGAACATCCGCGCGGCCAGACCGGCATTGGAGCGCATGCCGATACCCACGACACTGATCTTTACGACGTTGTGGGACGTAATCAGCTCGCCATACTGGACGTATTCGCGGGCCTTCTCCAGCACAGAGCGGGCCGCAGCCTCGTCGGCCTTACTGACCGTGAAGGTCATGTTCGTCATGTTGTCCACGCCAACACTCTGGACGATCATGTCGACATTGATGTTCGCGGCCGCCAGCGGATCAAAAATCGCAGCAGCAATGCCCGGACGGTCCGGAATGTTCCGCACGGAGATTTTCGCTTCGTCATGCGAGTTGGCAATCCCCGCAACCAGTTCCTTCTCCATGATCTCGTCCTCATCAACAACAATCGAACCACTGTCGTCATCCGTCTCGGCGAATGATGACAGCACCCGCACCCGGACATTCTCGCGCATGGCGAGGCCGACACTGCGGGTCTGAAGTACCTTGGCGCCTACGGAAGCCAGTTCAAGCATCTCTTCATAGGTGATGCGATCCAGCTTCTTGGCACGTTTCACGATGCGCGGGTCGGTCGTGTAGATCCCATCAACATCGGTATAGATATCACACTGATCGGCATGGATGGCAGCTGCGACGGCCACGGCGGATGTATCCGACCCACCGCGCCCCAGCGTTGCGATCCGTCCATCCGGCCCTACGCCCTGAAAGCCTGCGACAACCGGCACGACGCCGTCATCCAGACAGGCCAGCAGCGCCGCTCCGTCCACGCTCTCAATGGCAGCCTTGCCGTGGGCGTCATCCGTCACAAGCGGGATCTGCCAGCCCTGAAAGGACCGCGCCTTCACACCGAGCGCCTGAAGCGCGATGGAGACAAGTCCGCTTGTCACCTGTTCGCCTGCCGCAACCACGGCATCATATTCCTTCGGATCGGCCAGCGGATCGAGTTCCGCACAGTATCCGACCATCCGGTTTGTCACGCCAGCCATCGCCGATACAACGACCGCCACGCGGCGGCCGCGATCATGTTCCGCCTTCACGCGTTTTGCAACGTTCCGGATACGCTCGATATTTCCGACGGATGTGCCGCCAAATTTCATGACAACCGTCTTCCGTTTCCCAATTTCGCCAGTCATGGCGGCATGAGGATCGGCACGACCGGAAAGCTGGTCGTGGACGGGAGTATCGGGCATGGACATCGCGGATAAGGCTCCAGTACGTGTCTGGCGTTGCGCGCTCGGGTCTGGCATCGGGTAACGCAAAACACCCGGCGCCTGAACAGACTCTGCCGGTCCACATACTCGTCTCGCTCCGCCACGTCCAGATGACGCACGGCAGACAGGCACACAGAAGGACAGTTCTGATGCCCACAGAAACATCCCGGGGACAGGATTTCAGACGTTCATCCGTTTCGGAATCCGAAATTGCCCATTTCAGCGCTCTGGCAGAAGACTGGTGGAATCCGCGCGGCCCGATGGCCCCGCTTCATGCCATGAACCCCCTGCGGACCGAATGGGTCAGCCGGCATGTGGCTCCCCTGCGCAAGGCATCCACCGGGCCTCTGAGCCTGCTTGATATCGGTTGTGGCGCGGGGCTGGCCAGCGAGGCTTATGCCAAACTCGGATTCAAGACACTTGGAATCGATGCCAGCGCCCCCGGCATCCATGCGGCACAGGCGCATCTGGCCGAACATCCCTTGCCGCCCGAAGCCGCCCCCCTGTCCTATCGCAATGGCAGTGCGGAAGACCTTGTTGCGGAAGGTGCGCGCTTTGACGTCGTCAATGCGCTTGAAGTCATCGAGCACGTCAACGATCCCCAGGACTTCCTGACCATGCTGGCGACCCTGACGAAGCCGGGCGGCATGGTTGCGGTGTCCACACTGAACCGCACGCCGCGCTCTTTTGCCGTCGCAAAGCTCGGCGCGGAATATCTGCTGCGAATGCTGCCCGTAGGCACGCATGACTGGAAGAAATTCATCAAGCCGGACGAACTGGCCGCCATGGCCCGACAGGCTGGCCTACGCCTGCTTGATATCGCGGGTATGAGCTATGTGCCGTTCAAATGGCGCGAAAGCCGTGACATCGGCATCAACTACATCGCGATTTTTCGTAAGGACTGAACAAAAAAGGCGATTGCAGCGGAGTACCCCGTCGCAATCGCCCTTGCCGGAAAAACAACCGGTCAGACCTGCGTGTTCATGAACGCGAAGGTTGTCGGGCTTCCCACCGGCGTGAAATTATTCGTAAAGGCAATTTCACCCGTTTTCTTGTCCACCTTGAAGGACGTCACCGCATCAGAGCGCTGGTTGGCGCAGAACAGGAACGTTCCGGACGGATCGAACATCAGGGCCCGACCGTAATCCGCATGCATCCAAACTTCGTCCTGAAGCGTGAGCGTTCCATCAGTACCGATGGCGAACACGGCCAGGGAGTCGCCCAGCCGGTTGGAGACGTAAACGAACTTGCCGCTGGCCGAGATCAGGATTTCGGCCGCAAGCGTCGAGCCGCGGAAATGCGACGTGACCGTGCTGACCGTCTGGATATTGCTGATCGCGCCGGTGACCGGATCGAAATTGGAAACAACGACTTTCGAATCCTGTTCACACAGATTGTACAGGATCCGGCCGGAATGGTTGAACTGGAAGTGGCGCGGCGCCGACCCCGGCTCCATGTCGTAATACGGCGTCTTGGCCGGGATCAGCTTGCCAGTGTCGATGTTCAGCGTCCAGACATACACCCTGTCCAGGCCCGCATCATCGGCCAGCACGAATTTGCCACTCGGATCGGAATGGATCATGTGGGGATGCGAGCCCGAATGATCGGAGACGGCAAAATTGCCCTGCGGATTATCCGCGGCGCGCTCCGGCTGGCGCGGCCCCGTGTTGTGCACGACATCCGATGCCTCCCCAAGAGACCCGTCCGAACGGATGGGCAGAACCGCGACGTTGCCGCCCACATAGTTGGCCACCAGCACATACCGGCCTGAATGATGGATGCTTACATAGGCCGGAACAGCCCCCATCGAGCTGACGACATTCAGCTTGCGCAGTGAACCCGTCTTGGGGTCGATCGCAAACGCCGTAACGGACCCGTCACCATCCTTGTTGAAATCGTCGATTTCGCTAAGCGCATAGAGGAAGCGCTGGTCTTTCGAGATCGTCAGAAAGGACGGACTGGCAATATCCGTGAACGTCGTGATCGGCGTCAGAACGCCCGTATCGCGGTCCATGTCGAAAACAGAGATGCCCTGCCCGTTTCCGGTTCCGCCCCCTGGAGGTCCGTGTTTCGTATATCCGCCGACAAAGCAGATCGTTTTCGAAACCGGCTTGGGTGGCGGAGGCGGCGTTGGAACGGTCTTTTCAGGATCGGCGGCACCAGCAACACCAGTACCGGCAGCCGCAACACCGGCAACCAGTCCGGCCGCAAAGCTGCGGCGGGAGACAGGGTGGGACATGATGGGTCTGCATTCCTTTCAGTATGGCGGGGATAACGCCCGGGCCATGATGCAGGTTTCCCAGCAACAGGCCTAGCGCGCGTCTTTCGGCAGCTTGCATTGTGGCCCGACGGGCGGACCAGTGTAGCGGCTCCATGTCTGGGTTTCACCCAGAAGAGGCATTCCCAGAACGAATCCGCGCAGCTTCAGAACATTGGGTTGAGAAACCCATATCCGCGCCTGATAGACCCGTCCGGTTCTTGGATCAAGAATATGGCCCTGCCACTTGCGATCCTCGATTGGGACAAAGTCTGTCAGCATGCGGATACCGCATTGCGAGCGTCCCCAGACGTCCTTCGGCATTTCCCCGTCATAGGCCATGCCAATCAGCTGCCCGCAGAGCGCATGACCGCAGGGCTGGATCGAAAAAAGCCCGTCATGCCCTTCCGACAGCCACAAGCCCTGCTCGGGAATATTCTGCGGCAGAGCATCCGCCGGACCGGGGGACTGGGCCCGGACACCTGAAAGTGACAGCACAGCCATCAGGAAAGCAGCGAAAAGGCCCGCACCGCGCATTCAGACGGTGCCCAGCAGGGCATCAAGCCGCCCGGCGCGATCAAGCGCCATCAGGTCATCGCAACCTCCGAGAGACTCTCCGTCAACAAACGTCTGGGGCACCGTGCGACGCCCCGAACGACGGATGGACTCCTCACGTTCGACGGATCCGTGCGGGGCGTTGATTTCCTGAAACGTCACGCCCTTGGAGCGGAGAAGACTGACGGCATGCACACAGTAAGGGCATCCAGGCTGGGTAAAAATCTCGATTTTCGACATAGGATTCTCATTCCTGGACAAAGCGCGGGTTCTGTTCATCCACTCTACCGGTCCGGGCTGCAACCAAAATATCCACGCTCGCCGCACCGGCCTTCATCAGAGCCAGCGTACAGGCAGTTGCCGTGGAGCCTGTTGTCAGCACGTCATCCACCAGCAGAACAGCCTGTCCCCGTATCCGGGCGTCCCGCCCTTTTCTGATCCGAATTGCCTGCGCCATCTCCCGCTCGCGCTCTGCGGCGAACAGGCGGGCCAGCGCTTTTGTGGGACGGACGCGCTGAAGGGCGTCCACAGCACAGGGCAGCCCCGCGAGCCGGCCTAGACCCTGCGCCATCAGACCGGCCTGATTGTAACGCCGTTTCCACAACCGGGTACGATACAGCGGAACGGGAACGACAAGCGTTGCCTTCCCGAGCAAATCTTCGGCCGCAGCAGCCATATGCTGTGCCAGAACCGCAGCATTTTCAGTATGATCGGAATATTTCAGAGGCAGGATCAGGCGTCGGGACCAAGCGTCATAAACAAACGCGGCCCGGGCGGAACGCCAGACAGGAGGATGAGCCTGACAGGCGGCGCAGCAGTTCTGCGTGCCCCCCAAACCCTCGTTTTCCAGCGGGACACCACAACGATCACAGTGGGGGGAAACAATCCGGTGAGCGGTTTTGAAACACGTGCCGCAAAAAGCCCCCTCGGTCATGACTTCTGTGCCACAGGCCGCACATACGGGAGGAAGGAGAGTATTGAAAAGCGTGCGGACGCTACGGGCGACAAGGCCACCTGTCAGCATCACCGTGATTTCGGCAGCAGTCTGAGCGTAACGCGTGACGCATCAATCAGGACTTTGCCCTGATGCTGGAAATTGACCGTCACCCGCTCGCCCACCGCAGACTGCACCTGCCCCCAGCCCCAGTCCGGGTAATCGGGATGCAGGACAATCTGCCCCGGCTCAAGAAAGGACTGCAACGGCCCGCTTACTGACATACTTGCCAGACTCCTTGCCGCAGGGTCTGCCCTGACCGGATGTAGTCTTTTGTCCGATGTCCTGCAAATAGCATGCCTTGCAGGACAACCGGATCAAATCGTACCTGAGAGGAATCAGGGCGCTTCTGTGTACTGCTTGTACTTCTTGAGGAACGCCTTCACCGACGATCCAAGATCCTCGCGGTCGATCGAGAACGCGATCTGTGCCTCAAGGAAGCCGGCCTTGTCGCCACAGTCATAACGGGTGCCTTCGTAGCGCAGACCGTGGAACGGCACTTCACCGATCGTTTTGGCCATCGCATCCGTGAGCTGGACTTCGTTGCCTGCGCCACGCTCCAGCTTCGCCAGGTACTTCATGACGTCCGGCGTCAGCACGTAACGTCCGATAATGGACAGGTTCGATGGAGCATCTTCAGGAGCAGGCTTTTCAACCAGCCCCTTCACTTCCACCAGCTTTCCGTCGTCGCTGCCAACATCAAGGATGCCGTAACGGTTCGTGTGCTCGCGCGGCACTTCCGTCACGGCGACCACATTACCACCGGTCTTGTTGTAGGCTTCGACCAGCTGGCCAATGCAGCTGCGTCCCTTGACGATATCGTCCGGCAGCAGGATCGCAAACGGATCATCGCCGATGAAGGAGCGGGCGCACCAGATCGCATGACCCAGACCCAGCGGCTCCTGCTGACGCACAGCTACGAGAGACCCGGCCTGCACGCTGCTGGGAGCCAGCGCTTCAAGCGCGCTCTTCTTGCCGCGCTCACGAAGCGTGGCTTCGAGCTCGTAAGCAATATCGAAATAATCAATCAGGCTGTCTTTGCCACGGCCGGTAACAAGACAGAATTCTTCGATGCCGGCTTCACGAGCTTCGTCGATCGCGTACTGGATCAGAGGCTTGTCGACGACAGGAAGCATTTCCTTCGGCATGGCCTTCGTCGCGGGCAGAAACCGCGTACCGAGTCCGGCAACGGGAAGGACAGCTTTTTTCAGTGGCTTGATCACGAAACCTCACACATCAGACGAGATGACGCCCGACTGCCGAACGGAAGCCCAGACGTTCTTCAAAGACGCAAGAGGAATACCCATGTCTTAATAGTCTGGCAACAAGATGGCACAGACTATCGGAGCCTTAATAAAATCTTCCCCCTTGAGGGAGAAAATAATCAATTCAGGGATCGCTATTTTTTTGGGATACACCGACATCTGAATGTCAGTGGTGCGGCCGAGAAGACTCGAACTTCCACGGGGTTGCCCCCACAAGCACCTCAAGCTTGCGCGTCTACCATTCCGCCACGGCCGCCCCGTGACAAACGATCCTGCTTGGTGCATGACCGTCCGGTGTGGGAGGGGCTATAGCCGATGACAGAAACGAGGGCAATGACCCGCGACGAGATTTGTGAAGAAATTTTGTGGACGGCCTCACCGGGGCTGACACCTTACCCTGATGCGCTGGCGTTCATGGAGGAGCGTGCACGCGCGATTCATCAGGGAACATCTGACCCGCTGGTCTGGCTTGTCGAACATCCACCCGTTTTTACGGCTGGGACGTCAGCCAAGGACGCCGATCTCTACAATCCCCGCGGCTATCCAACCTATGATGCGGGACGCGGAGGGCAATGGACCTATCATGGACCGGGGCAGAGGCTCGGTTATGTGATGATGGATCTAACGAAGTCGAACGGCACTGTCCCTCCCCGCGATCTGCGGGCGTTCGTGGCGGGTCTGGAGGGCTGGATGATCGACGCCCTCGCCCGGCTTGGTGTAACGGCCTTTACTCGTGAAGGACGGATTGGCGTCTGGACGGTTGATCCGCTGAGCGGACTTGAAGCCAAGATCGGCGCCTTAGGTATCCGTGTCAGCCGCTGGGTGAGCTGGCACGGCGTGTCGATCAATGTCAGTCCTGACCTAAACGACTTCGACGGAATCGTGCCCTGCGGCATCCGCGAATTCGGCGTCACCAGCCTTCAGCGATTCGACAGCAGTCTGACAATGAAGGATCTGGATGACGCGCTGGCCGCCGTATGGCCAGAGCGCTTCGGTTCTATCCCGCAGGAGGCGTGAAAACGGAGGGGACGATCACCACCCCCTGCTTCACATCAGACAGCAGAACACCGAAATGATGCTGCCGGGCATCCACACCCTGCAACCCGATCAGGCTGAGCTGACCGTTCACGTCCGAAAACTGGAGCGTCAGCAGGCCCTGCGAAGGATTATCGGCCTGTGCGACGGAAATCTGAAGCGATCCGTTTCCATGCCGCACATCCGTGACCTGAATGTCGCCATCAAAGCGGATCGGGTGTTTCAGCAACAGCCCAAGCGGATTGTGCCGCAGCGACAGATGCGTGACGGCGCCCGTTCCCTGATCGTCCAGAACGAGATGCCCTTCCCCGGCCACGAGCTCCATTGGATGCGGCACGACATAATCCAGCCTCAGATGGCCCGGAATATACGAAAAGCGGCCGCCGCTTTCACCTGCGTCCGGTCCATGCTGGACAAAAGCCGCCTGCAATCCCTGGATGCCGTTCAGATAGGCTTCGATACGATGCACATCATTCTGGTCGGCTTTGGGAAGACGATCATATCCACTGGTTGCGCAGCCCGAAAGCAGCATCAGAACGAGAAGAGCGCGTTTCATGGGGTCTGTTCTCCATGCAGGACAAGTGACAGCGCATGCAGCCCGGAGCGGAACTCCTCCGCCAGCAGGTCATTGACCAGCCGGTGCCGCGCCACCCGGTTCAGTCCATCAAAACGCGCGCTCGTGATGGCGATATTGAAATGCGTTTCGCCTCCTCCCCCAAGAGCCTTGGCTCCGGCATGATGGGCATGGCGGGCGCTGTCATCATGGATTTCGAGATTTGTGGGTGCCAGTCCCTGCTGCAGGAGGATCGCAATCCGTTCGCGTCGGCTGGAGGGCTGTGCGGAAGGGTGTGAAGCTGTTTCAGACATGATGAAAATCGTCCGGCTTGAGGAATGGCCGCTTGCATCGGGCCGCGGTGATTGCCCATATCAGACACCATGCAGCGCAAATCCACCAGACACCGGGCCTTCGATCCCGATCCTGACGCGCCGGAACAGGTCTGCGACCATCCGGGCTGCAACGAACCTGCCGGCTACCGTGCGCCGCGCGGGCGTGACGCCCTGCGCTCGTATTTCTGGTTCTGTCTTGAGCATGTGCGTGAATACAACTCCCGCTGGGATTTCTATCGCGGCATGACCCCGGGCCAGATCGAAGCGCATCTGCGGGCCGATGTTTCATGGCAGCGGCCTTCGTGGAAGCTGGGCACCGGCACGGCCAACAAGGCGGAGTTCAATGAGGACGACGTCATTGATCCGCTCGACATCCTCGGTGCGACCCGTCACAGCCGTGCGGAACGTGCAAAAGACGCGGCAAGACAGCGCGCGTCCGCCCAGGCCGCCGGTATTCCCGAGCCTCTGCGGCAGCCGCTCGCCACACTGGACCTGACATGGCCCGTTTCTTTCGATGACGTGAAAAGCCGTTACCGTGCTCTCGCCCGTCAGCATCATCCCGATGCCAATATCGGCGATGAGAAATCCGAAGAGCGGTTCAAAGCCATCGGTTCGGCTTATGCCGCGCTCAAAGTCCATTTCACGCGTCAGGACGATTTCGTTTCCTGAATTTTTAGACTGGAACAGAGGGCGCCGAGGCTCCATCTTCTCCAGAACGTCCTGTATTCAAAGATCCAACGAAAGCCTGACAGTCCCATGAGTGATTTCGCGACGATTGACACCCCGGAAGCCGTGACCACCGCTGAAAATGCCTCGGTCCCGACCAGCGTTCTCGGCGCGCCGGATCTCATGGTCTCCTCGGCAGACGTTTTCGGCATTCGCACGGACATGCAGGTTCCGGCGTATTCCGTCCGTACGGAACACGTCCCCGACATCGACCCGTCCTACAAGTTCGACGAAGACACGACTCGCGCAATTCTGGCCGGGTTCGCCTTTAACCGCCGCGTCATGGTTCAGGGCTTTCACGGTACGGGCAAATCGTCCCACATCGAGCAGATCGCAGCACGCCTGAACTGGCCCTGCGTCCGCATCAATCTGGACAGTCACGTCTCGCGGATCGACCTGATCGGCAAGGACGCCATCGTGCTCAAGGACGGCAAGCAGGTCACGGAATTCCGCGAGGGTCTGCTGCCCTGGTGTCTCCAGCATCCCTGCGCCCTGATCTTTGACGAGTATGACGCGGGTCGTCCGGACGTAATGTTCGTCATCCAGCGCGTGCTGGAAGCCGAAGGCCATTTGACCCTTCTGGACCAGAACCGCGTCATCCGTCCGAACCCTGCTTTCCGTCTGTTCGCCACAGCCAACACGGTCGGACTGGGCGATACGACCGGTCTGTATCATGGCACCCAGCAGATCAATCAGGGCCAGATGGACCGCTGGAACATCGTCGCCACACTGAACTATCTACCGCTGGAACAGGAAGTTGGCATCGTCACATCCAAACTGAAGATCCCCGCAGAGGACACGGACGCCACGACACTCGTGGAACGCATGATCGCACTGGCAAACCTCACGCGCTCCGGCTTCATGGCCGGTGACATTTCCACGGTCATGTCCCCGCGGGCTGTCATCGCATGGGCGGAAAACAATCGTATTTTCAATGACGTGGCGTTTTCTTTCCGCCTGACCTTCCTCAACAAATGTGATGAAGCCGAGCGCGGAATTGTGGCGGAATACTATCAGCGCTGCTTCAACACCTCGCCGCTGGCCTGATCCCTTGTCCGCTCCCCAGACTTCCCTCACCGACGAAGAACGGCAGGAACGCTTCCGTCAGGCCACCATCGCCACCCTGCGCGCCATGGGTGGCGCCCCGGAACAGGGCGTGGATTTTCAGGGTGCCGTCAGCGGAAACCGCAAGGCAGCACCAGAAGCCGGAAACGTGGAGCTTCCCTATCTGTCGCGCCATATGCACGACTGGGAAATCCGCAAGATCCGGGGGGCTGCGGACGCCGCTGCACTGCGGATGCGGTATCATGCGGACAGAAACGCAAACGCACCAGCTGAACCTGTAGCCCGGCAGGCTTTCGATGCGCTGGAACAGGCGCGTTGTGAAGTTTACGGCTCCCGCCACATGGCGGGTGTCCGCGCCAATCTGGAGCAGAAACTCGCCCAGCATTGCGCCGAAATCGGCTGCAACCGCATGAAAACCCGCGAAGACATGCCAGCCCCCGTGGCGCTGGATCTTCTCGCGCGTGAAGCCATGAGTGGCCATTCGATGCCGGTTCAGGCCGGACCCGCGCTCGATGAATGGCGCGCGACCCTGACGCCTGCGGCAAAGGCCGCTCTTGCCGACATGGCACGCACCCAGAGCGACCAGACAGCCTTCGCCCGCGCCACAACCCGCTTCCTCGGAGCGTGCCAACTCACGACCGTCCCTGATGAAGACGAGGAGCAGACCGCACCGTCCGATCTGCCCTCCGATGAAGAGGAGACAACCGAGAGCGATGCTCCGGAAACCGAAGGGCAGGATCAGCAGGCTCCCGCCGCGACGGAAGAAGAAGACGGCTACCAGCCCGAAAGTGGCGAAACCGGCCTTTCTGGAGAAAGCGAGGCTACGGACGCCGCTGAAATGTCGGAAGATGGCACGGAAGAAGCTGCTGGTCCTTCGGAGCAGCAGGCAGACACAGGTCCGTCCGAAGCGCCAAACACCTACAAGGCGTACACCACGGATTTCGACGAGGAAGTGAATGCGTCCGATCTGTGCGATCCGGATGAGCTGGACCGCCTGCGCCAGAAGCTCGATCAGCAGATGTCCCAGCTTCATGGGCTTGTGTCGCGCCTCGCACACCGACTGCAACGCCGCCTCATGGCGCAGCAGCAGCGCCGGTGGGAGTTCGAGCAGGAAGAGGGCATTCTCGACGCCGGGCGCCTTTCGCGCGTCGTGACGAATCCGACCCTCCCGCTATCGTGCAAGCATGAATGCGAGACCGAGTTCCGCGATACGGTTGTCACCCTCCTGATCGACAATTCAGGCTCCATGCGTGGCCGCCCTATCGGAACGGCAGCCATCTGCGGCGATATTCTGGCCCGGACGCTCGAACGCTGCGGCGTGAAGGTCGAGGTTCTTGGCTTCACCACACGGCAGTGGAAAGGCGGACAGAGCCGTGAACGCTGGCTCAAGAGCGGTCGTACGGCCCAGCCGGGACGTCTGAATGATCTGCGCCACATCATCTACAAGGACGCGGACACGCCTCTGCGGCGGGCCCGGCGCAATCTGGGCCTCATGCTGCGTGACGGGCTGCTGAAGGAAAACATTGATGGCGAGGCCCTGCTCTGGGCCTGGAAGCGCCTGCGCCGCCGTTCGGAGCACCGCCATATCCTGATGGTGATTTCAGATGGCGCGCCGGTTGATGACAGTACGTTCTCGGCCAACCCGCACAACTATCTGGAAGACCATCTCAGACAGGTGATTGCCCGGATCGAAGCGGACCGTGGCACGGAGCTTCTGGCCATCGGCATCGGGCACGACGTGACGCGCTATTACCGCAACAGCGTCACCATCAGCTCCGCCGAGGACCTCGGCGGGACCATGATGGCACAGCTCAGCGCGCTGTTTGCGCCTTCAACCGGTCGTCGCGCAGCGCGATAACGGCGTCCAGCATCCGGTCGGTATGGGCGGTCGTGGTCCGGTGATTGACGATTGCCGCCCGGACCGCCAGCCGACCGTTGATCCTTGTCGTGGACGGCGCAGCGATCCCGCTTTCATGCAGATCCTGCACCAGTTCCGAGACTTCAACATCTTCCAGACCGTCGAGGCCGAAACAGACGATATTCAGCGTCACGGGTGCCAGTAAAGCCAACCCTTCGGTCCGTTCTACGCGCCGCGCCAGATCAGCCGCGACATCGCAGCATGTCTCGACCATGTCTCCCATACGCTCGGACCCGTAATGGCCCAGCGTCATCCAGACCTTGAGTGCCCGAAACCCACGCGACAGATCCGGGCCAAAATCGCAGAACCATGGGGCTCCTGCGGCAAGCCCGCGCTCTTCACGCACGAGATAATCGAGGGACTGCGCAAAAGCCGCAGCATGCTTATGGCTGTCGCGCACCAACACGCAGCCGGCGTCGTAAGGAACCTGCGCCCATTTATGGAAGTCGAACGCCAGACTATCCGCTTTTTCGATTCCGGAAAGCTGCTCTTTGAAACGGGGCGAGAGACAGGCCAGCGCTCCAAAGGCTGCATCCACATGGAACCAGATCCCCGCTTCATGAGCGACAGCCTCGATCGCAACGAGATCATCAATCGCCCCGCAATCAACCGTGCCCGCCGTACCCGCAACCATGAACGGCACAAAGCCCGCTTTCCGGTCCGCTGCGATCATGTCGGACAAGGCCCCGACGTCCATGCGATGATCGGCCAGAACCGGCACCCGACGAAGCGCCTCGCTCCCAAGCCCCGCCAGATCAAACGCCCGCGGCAGGCATCCGTGCGCGGTCGTTGCAGCATAGCCGACAAGCCCGCGACCGCCGATCCCGTTTTTGCGGATCGCAAGGTCCTGCGCGCGGCTCGCCGTAATGACGCTGATGAAATTGGCCATGGACGACCCCGTCACCAGACAACCCGATCCGTCCTGAGGCATTCCGACCATCTGCAGGGCCCAGCGGATCACTTCACGCTCGACTTCGATCGGCGCGTGGTCCCGCCCACCACAGTTGGCGTTCAGCCCCCGGCCAGCATCTCGGCGAGCATGCCGACCGGCGTTCCCGCACCATGTACCCATCCCATGAAACCGGGATGGGTATTCCCCACGCCGTAAGGCACGACAAGTTCCTGATAGCGGGCGTACAGAGCGTCGAGAGGATGTCCTTTTTCCGGCAGGCCTTCTTTCAGACCCTGCCGGGCAGCAGCAGGCATAGGCCGCCAGACAGGGCCCTCGCCCATATGCTCCATGCGGTCAAAAACTTCATCCAGCATCCGATGCCCGATCTCACGGATACCGCGCCAGTCCGTGGGGTCCAGTCCGGCCATGAAAAATATCCCTTCACCTGAAATCCGTCAGGTGTCTGCGATACAGGGCCTCACACAGGATGTCACGTCAGAGAGACAGGTTCAGAACAGCGCC
The DNA here is from genome assembly GCF_002005485.1 of Gluconobacter albidus. Taxonomy (NCBI): domain Bacteria; kingdom Pseudomonadati; phylum Pseudomonadota; class Alphaproteobacteria; order Acetobacterales; family Acetobacteraceae; genus Gluconobacter; species Gluconobacter albidus. The sequence continues at coordinate 1,620,375 of NZ_CP014689.1, forward strand.
GAATACAGGGAAGAACTGCTGTCCGAACTGTCACTCGTGAAAAGGGAAAGGATGCTGGTTGTGGAGCCGTTTCCTCCGTAAAGGGTCAGCATACTTGCGGGGGTCGTGGTCTTTGTTGGGTGGATCTGCAACAGCGCCAGATACTGCTGGGCGAACTGCTGGATTCCCTTGGTCGTACTGAGCTTGGACAGATCGAGTTTGGAGCCGAGCAGACGAACCTGCTGATCGTAATCCAGCGCACCGAACTGGGTCGTATCAAAGCCGGACACGACTTCCGCCACTTTCAGGAGTTTCGGATCAGCCATCACGTTTTCAAGCGTCATGTCCGTTTTGGCAGTCCGGGTAAAATAGAGCGCATCCCCCAGACCCGGCGTTTCCGTTTGCAGACTGTCTTCATAACTGTTGGTCAGGTAGCTCTGGGTGATACTCTGGATGGTATCGGCAGACGCCAGCGGAGAGGTCGACCAGTCGGAAAATGCTTTTGCAAACGCTTTCCAGGACGAGTTGCCGCTGGTCTGAGCCAGGGATTTCGCCGATGTCGGGTCCTGCGTCATCAGCTTCGTCAGAACGGCTGTCTCGCCAATGGCCGAGGACATTCCATAGGCGCCCAGAACGACCTTGAGGGCCTTGTAATTTTTCAGAAGCTGCTGCGGGGTCTTGATCGAAGACGCATCACTCTGGAACGCTGCAACCGCCTGCTGGGTCGAGACGCTTGTTTTTTCCCACTTGTTCGCTGAAGACTCTTCATTCTTGATAATGGAGACATACTGCGGAATGGCGGGCATGGCGGAAATGGAGGACGACACGCGCATTTCTCCGAAAGAGGAGGAGGTGCCATCATTTTACCGCTTCATTCCCTAATACGGTCTTAACGCTTCTTTCTCCTCTCCACAGTCCGGAACCCTCTCATGTCCCTGCGCCTTACCCTGCTCGCCGCGACGGCCGCACTCCTGACACCTGTCATGGCCAGTGCGTCCACACCCGGCGGCCTTCCCGCTTCGTGCGTGACCTATGAACTGGGAGGCACCCAGACCACTGCACATGGCCTGACGGCGAAGACCCTTCATGCGACACTCACCGGAACGGACATCACGCTCGACATCCATGGTGTGACCCTCTCCGACCCTTCCGGCCACGTCGAGACTGCAACTCTGCAGCGGTTCAATGCCGTTGCGGCCTACGCCGCGCTCAGCGCCTTTCGCGGCGGCATCAGTCCCGCCTGCAAGGACCAGAGCCTGACGATCAACAGCAGCGACATCCGCGGCGGCACTCCGCAGGCCACCTGGACGAATGTGACCCTCGCCCGCCCCGGTCACGACATGACGATCCGCAAGGCGTCGATCCAGGCGGTCCAGACAACGCCGGACCTGCGTCTGAAGGTTGAGGGCAGCGGCATCCACGACACCAAGCAGCCGCTCATGCCTACGCAGCTTTCGGCAGACCTAACGATTCAGGGCCTCGACACCGCCCGCCAGCAGATCACGATCAACGCCCTGCATGCCGTCACGGGCAGCAGCGCCATCGACGGCAAGGGCACCATCGAGCCCGGCGCAACGGCATCCACCTCGGCTGCGGACCTGCATATCGGCGTGACCAACGTTGATACCCTGATCGGCCAGATCCGTGACACGGCCCCCAAGAAAGTCGTGGCCGCGCTCACGATTGCCCGCCTGATGGGCCGTCAGAGCGGTGATGCGACCCTGTGGGATGTCGGACTGAGCGGCGGCGTCGTGACCGTCAACCGCATCCCGCTGCCGTTCTCAGTCCCCTGATGTCTGGACCTCAAGCTTGCGGATCATTTTGCATAGGACGGTCGTGACCTTCTTGGCGTAGCCAATACGCGTCGCATTCGTCATTTCACGGATGACCGCAAGCTTGTGATCGGGGCGGATCTTTACGCCCGATTCCTTCTTGCGCGTTACCCAGTCTATCAGCGCGGCGGGGTTGCCGAACCGGTTGCGGCGGAACTGGATCACCATGCCCTTCGGCCCGGTTTCCAGACGCTCTACTCCGGCCTCGCGACACAGGCGCTTGATCAGGACCACATCGAGCAGATTTCCCACTTCCGGCGGAAGCGATCCGAAACGGTCCACCAGTTCCGCGCGCATCGCCTCGACCTCGGCCTCGTTCGTCAGCGACGCAATCCGGCGATACAGCCCCAGACGCACCGGCAGGTCCGGCACATAGGTTTCGGGGATCAGCACCGGCAGGCCCAGAATGATGGTCGGGGTCCAGCTGTCCTCTTCCTCCAGACGCTTGCCGCGCTCGCGACGCATGTCGATTACGGCGTCTTCCAGCATCTGCTGGTAGAGTTCGATCCCGACTTCCTTGATATGCCCGGACTGCTCATCCCCCAGCAGGTTGCCCGCGCCGCGCAGATCCAGATCGTGAGAGGCCAGCGTGAAGCCCGCCCCAAGCGAGTCCAGCGTCTGCATGACCTCAAGCCGTTTTTCAGACGAAGCAGACAGCGGACGGGTCTGCGGCCAGGTAAGGTAGGCGTAACCACGCTGCTTGCCACGGCCCACGCGTCCGCGAAGCTGGTAGAGCTGCCCCAGACCGAACATGTCCGCACGGTGGATGATGATCGTATTCACGCTGGGCATGTCCAGCCCGCTTTCCACAATATTGGTGGAGAGCAGGATGTCGTATTTCCCGTCCGCGAACTCCGTCATGACACGTTCGAGTTCGGTCGGCGTCAGGCGACCATGTGCCTGAACGGTCTTGGCGTCCGGCACGATTTCCGCCAGACGCTCGGCCATCCGGTCCATATCCGCCAAACGCGGCACGACACAGAAGACCTGACCGCCGCGGAAGCGTTCGCGCTGGATCGCCTCGCGGATCATGACGCTGTCAAACGGCGTGATGAATGTGCGGACCGCCAGACGGTCCGTCGGCGGCGTCGCGATCAGACTCATTTCCCGCACGCCGGACAGCGAAAGCTGAAGCGTTCTTGGCAGCGGCGTGGCGGAGAGCGTCAGGACATGCACGTCCTCCCGCAGCGCTTTGAGGCGTTCCTTGTGAGAGACGCCGAAATGCTGTTCTTCGTCGATGATCAGCAGGCCCAGACGCTCGAATGCCACGGTCTTGGCCAGCAGCGCATGGGTGCCGACAACGATATCCACCGTGCCGTTCGCCATGCCCTCGCGCACCTTCGTGGCTTCCTTGGGCGTTACAAGACGCGAAAGCTGCACCACATTGACGGGAAAGCCCTCGAAACGTGCCGTAAAGCTCCGGAAATGCTGGCGGGCAAGCAGCGTCGTCGGCACCACGACCGCAACCTGCATTCCCGAAAGGGCGGCCACGAACGCCGCCCGCAGGGCGACTTCCGTCTTGCCGAAACCCACATCGCCGCAGACCAGCCGATCCATCGGCCGCCCGGCGCTCATGTCTTCCAGAACGTCGGCAATCGCGCGGGACTGATCCTCCGTTTCCACGAACGGGAAGCGCGCGCAGAACTCGTCCCACAGCCCCTCGGCGGGCGCGAGCATTGGCGCATCCTTCATGGCTCGGGCTGCTGCCGTCTTGATCAGCTCGCCCGCCATGACGCGGATGCGGGATTTCATCTTGGCTTTGCGGGCCTGCCAAGCAGTTCCGCTCAGCTTGTCGAGCTGAACCCCGGCCTGCTCGGAACCAAAACGGCTGAGAAGTTCGATATTCTCGACGGGCAGAAGCAGGCGCTGCTCCCCATCATACAGGATCGACAGATAGTCATGCGCGACCCGGCCTTCGACGACCGTCTCCAGCCCGACATACCGCCCGATCCCGTAATCGGAATGCACGACCAGATCGCCTTCCGCAATCTCGCCGACCTGCGAGATGAACTGCTCTCCACGCTTGCGGCGGCGCGGCGGACGCGAAATCCGCTCGCCCAGAAGGTCCTGTTCGGAGACGAAGCACAGACGGTCCGAGACGAACCCGCGCTCCAGCCCCAGCGTCAGCAGTCCGGTCGTGCCTTTCGGCATTCCCGCCGCATCTGGCCAGTCGTCATAGGACGTGACCGTAACGCCATGTTCCGCCAGCAGATGGGAAATCCGCTCCCGCGAGCCCCGGCTCCAGGCCGTAACATAAGTCCGTCGTCCGGCTTCGGCCCAGGTTTTCACCTGCTGCCCAAAAGCCTCGAACATCCCTGCCCGGCTTCCATCCTTTGCCCGTGCAAAGAGCGGGCCAGGCCGATAGCCTGCATCCACGCCCTGTGCCGTATCCGGCATGGCGAACGCATTGAGGATGACAGAGGGCACATCCGCCAGCATCGATTCCCAGCCGTGCGTATCCAGATAGAGCCGGTGTGGCGGCAGCGGACGGTACGGGATTTCCCCTTCACGCGTCGGAACACGCCGGGCCTGATAATGATCGGTGATCATATCCAGCCGGGCCTTGAGGATCTCCGGCGCGTGTTGATCGAAGCTGACCGCCCCGCTCGGCAGATAATCCAGCAGCGTTTCCATCTGGTGCCCGTCACCGTCATGGAACAGCGGCAGGTAATGCTCCAGCCCCGGATACCGCCGACCGTCCGAGACGTTCTCGTAAATCGTATCGGATGTCGCCGCCGGGCCGAACGAATCGCGCCAGCCGGTGCGGAAGCGACTGATGCTGTCGGGGCCCAGCGAGAATTCGGACACCGGGCGAAGTTCGAAGCGTTTCAGCGTTTCGGTTGAGCGCTGCGTTCCGACGTCGAACGCACGGATGTTCTCGACTTCATCCCCGAACAGATCCAGCCGGATCGGATCGCTTTCCCCGGCCGGGAACAGATCGAAAATGCCACCCCGTGTCGCGAACTCACCCGCTTCCATGACTGTATCGGTCCGGGTGTAGCCATTGGCCACCAGCAGTTCGATAAGCATCGCCTGATCGAGGCTCTCGCCCGTTTTCACGCTGATGGACTGCCCTCGGAACGCCGAGCGTGGAGGCACGCGCTGGATCAGGCTGTGCACGGTCGTCAGGACAATGCGACGTGCCTTGGTGGGCTCTAGCAGACGACACAGTGTCCCGGCCCGTTCGGCAATCAGAACCGGATTGGGCGAAACGCGGTCATAGGGCAGACAGTCCCAGGCCGGGAGGCGCAGGACTTCCACTTCCGGCACCAGCCAGGCCAGCATGTCGGCCAGCGCGGCCACGGCAGCGTCATCGCGCGCAACATGCAGCAGTGGTCCGTCATGCTCGGCAAGGCGCTGACGGAGAAGAAAGGCCACACTGCCATCAGGCACGCCCCAGACAGTCGGCCCGAAAGACCTATCGAAGGACGTTGTGGACATTTCACGGGTCATGGTTTCGTTTTGTTCCATCCTGCTCATGCCCTATACCTTCCGTTCCATCGCCTGTCAGCCCGAGGAGCACGGGAAGCGCCCGTTGTCACGATGCCGTCCGAACAGTTCCCGTCCCCTTCCGATCCCAACTCCGAAACGGAGCATGCGCTCGCACCGCTTTTTGCGCCGCTGACAAGCCTGCCCGGAATTGGGCCGCGGCATGCCAGCCTGCTGGAAAAGATCGCAGGTGGCCGAAAGGTGCTGGACCTGCTGTTCACCCTGCCCGAACGGGTGGTTGACCGGCGCATTCTGCGCACAGTTGCGGACGGACACAATCTCGCCCCCGGCGAAATCCTGACGGCCCATGTCCGGGTGCTGGCCCTGCGCAAGGCCGGACGCCCTGGACAGCCTTCCATCATCCGCACCGAAGACGATACCGGAACGCTCGATCTGGTCTTTTTCCAGACACGCAACATGCCCAGCCCGACCGTGGGCGCCGAACTTCTGGTCTCTGGCAAAACCGGCAGCTTTCAGGGCGAGCTGACGGTGCCGCAGCCCGATCATGTCGTGAGCTGGGCCAAACGCGACAGCTTCCCCTCGCTCGAACCCGTCTGGCCACTCACCGCCGGGCTTTTCCCCTATACGGTCCGCAAGGCCATGCGCGCTGCACTGGGCCTTTTGCCCGACCTGCCGGAATGGCTGGACCCGGCCCTTGTTACCCAGCGGAAATGGCCGTCCTTCACCCAGGCCCTGCGCCTGATGCAATCGCCTGAGATCATTCCACCGGACATCGCGTGGGAGCCTGTCCGCAACCGCGCCCTGTCCCGCCTTGCAGCGGATGAACTGCTGGCCGATCAGCTTTGCTTCGGGCTCGCGCGTCTCAAGGCCCGCGAGAGGCACGGGCGCAGCTTTCCCGGCACCGGTGCACTTCAGGCCGAAATGCTCCAGCGCTTCGGACATAAACCAACTCACGCCCAGACCATGGCCATTGCGGAAATTGCCGCCGACCTCTCTGCGTCGACGCCCATGATGCGGCTGCTTCAGGGGGATGTCGGCGCAGGCAAGACGTTCGTGGCCATGAACGCCATGCTTCAGACCGTCGAGTCCGGCGCGCAGGCCGCGCTAATGGCTCCCACCGAGATCCTTGCCCGCCAGCATTTTGAAACGCTCTCCCGTCTCTGCCCGACGGAGTGCGCCTATCTGAGCGGCACGATCAAAGGCGCGGCCCGGCGAAAGGTGCTCGCAGCCATTGCAGATGGCACGGCAAAAATCATCGTCGGGACGCATGCACTGTTTCAGGATGGGGTGACTTTTCACGATCTCGGCCTCGCCGTCATCGACGAACAGCACCGATTCGGTGTCCGGCAGCGCATGAACCTGAGTGCCAAGGGCGAAGCAACCGACATCCTTGTCATGACCGCAACGCCCATTCCCCGCACGCTTCAGCTCATGGAATGGGGCGAGATGAGTGTCAGCCGTCTGGACTCGAAGCCCCCCGGCCGCCAGCCGATCCGCACGACCCTGCACAGCATGGACTCGCTCGACAGCGTTCTTGCAGGCATCAGCCGGGCGATACGCGACGGAGTTCAGGTTTTCTGGGTCTGCCCGCTCATCGAAAACAGCGAAACGCAGGCCGCGGCTGCCGCGGAAGAGCGCTGGGCCTCACTGGAGCAGCGCTTTGAGGGGCTTGTGGGTCTCGCGCACGGCAAACAGGACATTACCGTTCGTCAGGAGGCGCTGGATACGTTCCGTCTGGGCAAAACGCGGCTTCTTGTCGCCACGACCGTCATCGAGGTCGGCGTGGACATCCCCGCTGCATCCGTCATGGTGATCGAACAGGCCGAACGGTTCGGACTGGCCCAGCTTCACCAGCTTCGCGGTCGCGTCGGACGCGGCTCGAAACAGTCCTTTTGTCTTCTGCTGCATGACAGGACTGCCACACCCACCGCCGTGCGACGTCTGAGCCTGCTGCGCGACACGAATGACGGTTTTCTGATTGCTGACGAAGACTACCGGATCCGTGGAGGGGGAGACATTGCGGGAGACCGTCAGTCCGGTCTTCCCGGTTTCCGTCTGGCGCAGGGCGCTCGCCTTGCCCTGCTGCTGGCCGCCATGCAGCAGGACAGCGAGCGCGAAATCGTCCGCAACCCTCAACTTAAAGGCGTCCGTGGCCATGCACTCAGGCTTCTGCTCGAAATATTCGACCGGAATGATCCCGAAAGGCTTCTGATTTCCGGTTAGACAGAAAAATTCGCACCGATATAATACTGTGAATTTATCAGTAATGCGCTTAACCGAGTTTTATGGAGTCTTCGAATGACAGGCAGTCCGGCCAGAGACGTTCAGGAGAAGACTCCTCACGAATACTCCGCCCCCTCTCCGGACAGCCGATCGCTGCTCTTTCGTCTGCTTCTGGCCGCAACTGGCGGGTCGGCTGTCGCATTGCTGGAAATCCCGGCAAACGGAATACCCTCCATCCTCCAGTCCGCAGGATCGCTTCCGGTCGCCCTGTACAAGCGGGACGCGGGGGAGATGATCTTCGCAGCCGAGCAGAAACGGAATGGCAAAGCCTTTTTTTCATGTCCCTTCTTCAAAGACTGGTCGCTCATCGGCCGTCCGATCGCCAGCAGATCAGATGACGGCCGCTCCGGACAGTTTCTCGTAGCTCTCCGCCTGAACGGCAGCAGCTTCCTGCCGACGGCCGAAGACTCCCTTCAGGACGTGGCAAGGCAAATTGCGGGCGAAGCGATGGAAGAGACCGGAAAATCTTCGCTTCCCGACCGCGAGGAAAGCCTGCTCGTTCTGCAGCAGTTCATTGAAAGAACCGGAAAGCTCACGCGCCGGGCGGTTTTCAGCCTCATTCATCTCAATCTCGATCACCTCTCGCTAATTAACGAACGTTATGGATGGGACACAGCTGACCTGATCCTTGCGGAAATGATCCGGCGCCTGAAATCCGTTCTGCCCGAGGGAGCTTTCCTCAGCTCGATCGGAGGCGGACATTTCATGGTTCTCACCCCGCCTGGCACAACGGCCGTCACGACCCGTACCCTGGTCAACGCCATCCTCCAGATTTCCAGCACCCCTGTTCCTCTGGACATGGGAGCGGTCCCTTTCTCGATTTCCGCCGGCTGGAGCGTCTATCCGCAGGATGCCGAAGATGCGAACCAGCTGATCCTCGCTGCGCGGGCTGCCCTGACCGAAGCAAACCGCAACGGTGGCGGCCATGAGCGGCGCGCGACTGCAGAACTCACCAACGCCTACACCATCACATCCAATCTTGAGCAGGATCTCCTCAAAGCCGTTGAGGACGACGCGCTCTTCCTCAAGTGGATGCCCATCGTTGATACGGAATCCCAGAAAATTGTCGGGCATGAAGCCCTGCTGCGCTGGATGCGCCCCGGACATGGCGAAGTCGCGCCCAACCTCTTCATCCGTTACGCCGAAGAGGCCGGCATGATCGAGGCCCTCGACAGCTGGAGCCTGCGGAGCGCCTGTCTGGCTGCCCTGCGCTGGCCTGCTCCGCTGCGGGTCTGCGTGAATGTTTCTCCGGTCTGGCTGGTCAATGAGCGCCTTGCCCCTCTTGTCGATACGATCCTGACCGAGACCGGCCTCCCTCCCGGCCGTCTGCAGATCGAGCTGTCCGAATGTCGGCCCTTTGGCCCGTCCGACATTGCATTTCGCGAACTCTCCCGCGTTCGTGCCCTGGGCGTCCGTCTCGCCATCGACGATTTTGGAGCAGGTTATTCTTCGCTGGAGCGCCTCCGGATTTATCCACTGGATCAGATCAAGCTTGATCGCGCCTTTGTTCAGTATCTGGGCGAAGACATACGCGCCGACGAAGTAATGTACGCCATCCTGTCGCTGGCACGGTCCCTGAACATTACCTGCTGCGCAAAGGGTGTTGAAACCGAACACCAGATGGCCCTGCTGGACGCCAATGGCTGCGAGGAAGTCCAGGGCTACCTTCTGGGCGCACCGGTCCGTGACAGCCACACACCCCATCTCGCCCTGACATAAAAAAAGCCGCCTTCACTATAGAAGGCGGCTTTTTCAGATCGTCCGTCGGCTCAGATCAGAACTTTACGGAAAGCTTGAGCGATCCGTAGTTGAACAGGCCGGCCTTTTGCGTCTGGAACTGTGCTGTTTGCCAGTTCTGGCTGTAGGACAGGCGTACACCATGCCACATCACCGCGACACCGGCATGAACCTCACCCACATCCCAGACCTTGCTCACATGCGGCGCATTCGGTCGGACCGTGCTGCCCTGAAGCGTCACGTCATAGCCCACGGCCTGCCCCTCAACGCCACCATAGAAATACCAGGCAAAAGGACGAGTCGCACGGAACGCATCCGTTCCATCCAGCCCTGGTCCGATTGTCGCATTGCCGAAATCGCTGTCGAGCCCCTGACCGATGCGGAATGTCGTGGCCACGTCGGCATAGGTCCGGTAATCACCCGCGGCGCCCGAGATGGCGGGCAGCACGTCAGCATGAATGCCATAGACATTCAGAACCGGCAGACGCCAGATCCGCCCGGCCTGAACCTGGAAGATCGGCTGATTCGCAAGCTGGTGGCCCCAGCCCGTGCTCGGCGTATCGCTGATGGCCTTGTGGAACCCGTTCTGCACCTGGCGCCCGAGTCCTGCCGGACCAAGCATGCCAAACTGGATCCCCATCACGGTCCGGGAACGATCGGTGTCGTTGATGAGGTTGACCGTTCCCAGCAGCAGGCCCGCGTAAGGCCGGTCGCCCTGCGGCGGATTGTCAGCCTGCGTGTCGCGTGGGGTATCAATGATCTGCTGCAGACCGATGCTGATGCGCTGGACGCCTTCCCCCATCAGGATGCGGTTCAGCTTCGCAATCGGACGCGGCAGATTGTCGGTTCCAGACGTCCAGTTGATCCGCAGACCAGACGTATAGTACTGATCCGACGTCCCTTTCAGTGTGGAGATGGCATCATTCTCACCCTGAACAGTCCAGGTTCCGTAAGGATCCTGCAACGGTGTCGCCATGGCGGATGAAGACAGCGCCAACACGGCAGTGGCTCCAATAGAAAAAGTCAGTCTGCTTCGCATGGACACCTCTGTTACGCGCGGGATCGGGAACCATCAAATACTGGAAAACGTGTGTATGTCATTTCCCCGACCGAAATCAAAGTGTCGGCGGCGCACTTCATAATCTTAAAATCAGCGCGAGTTATGTTTCAGCCTGATATTCCCTGTGGCAGAGAAGGAAAAAACCGTGCTACAGCTTATTTCAGGGGAAAAGCAGCATCGTTTTTTTCCAAATTTTTGAAATTACGTCACGGCAGGGTCCGCCCTATCATGACACCCCAGTCTCGGGATTAGACCGTTGAGAAACAACAGAACCGACCGCAGCAGCTTCAACTCACCTCGCCGCGGCGGGTTTGACGACACATACTCGTCCCAGCCGTCCTATGGCGACCGTGGAGGCTTTGGTGGTGGAAATGGTGGCGGTGGTGGCGGCTACGGCGCACCTCGTCGCAGCAACAGCTTCGTCGCAGCTTCAGGCCCGGAAATCAGCTCCCGCGTGAAGTGGTTCAACACCGAAAAGGGTTTCGGTTTCGTTGAACTGTCCGACGGTTCGGGCGACATCTTCCTGCACGCCAACGCGCTCACCAATGCTGGCGTCAGCGCCGTGAACCCGGGTGCAACCGTCGTGGTCCGCATCGGCCAGGGTCCGAAGGGCCGTCAGGTCGCTGAAGTTCTCTCCGTTGACGAGAGCACGGCAGAAGCACCGCGTCCGCGCGCTGCTTTCGGCGACCAGCCCCGTTTCGGTGGTTCGGCTCGTCCGGGCCGTCCGGCTCCGGACCTTTCCCGCGCTGAAGAAATGCGTGGCACGGTCAAGTGGTACAACGCCACGAAGGGCTTCGGCTTCATTACGCCGGAATCCGGCGGCAAGGACATCTTCGTCCACGCTTCCGCTCTCGAGCGCTCCGGCCTGCCGACACTTGACGAAGGCCAGACGATCAACGTCAAGGTTGTTCAGGGCCAGAAGGGTCCGGAAGCTGCTGAAATCAGCGCTGACTGAACGACCCGGACTTCGGTCTGAGTAATAAAAAACCGCTGCCAGCTTATGCTGCAGCGGTTTTTTTATGCCCGGAATTGCGGACATTGTCTCAAGCCATAAAAAAGGCCGGATCTGATCCGGCCTTTCAGGTTCTCACCCATAATCTTTACCACTACTGCGGACCAGCCTGGCTTTGTCCCGTTTCCAGTCCCGCTCCGCAATAGCGTGCCGTTTGTCTTCCTTGCGACGCCCCTGACCCAGACCAAGCGTCACTTTTGCCATTCCACGATCGTTAAAGTGGATATCAAGCGGCACCAGACTGGCGCCTGCACGACTGACCGAATCCAGAAAATGCACGATCTGTTTACGATGCATCAGGAGCTTTCGTGGCGCCCGAGGCTCGAAACGCGAGAGGACACCGCCCTGATATTCGGGAATATAGGAATTGAAGAGCCAGATTTCGCCATCACGCTCAGCCGCATAAGCTTCCGTGATTGTCGCCCGTCCAAGACGCAGGCTTTTGACTTCTGGCCCCTTCAGGACAATCCCGGCTTCCGTCGTTTCCAGAATCGTATAATCAAACCGCCCTTTGCGGTTCTGGGCGGCAATGCCATGAGAAATCATGCCGCTCTTGGTTTTCTTTCCCGCCATGCCTGCACTCAGTCCAGAAGCTCAAGGGCACGCAGGGCATCATCAACAGCCCGCCGAGTCGCTTCCTGGGGCTCTGCCAGAGGAAGACGCAGCGTCGCGCCACACAGACTGAGCCGCGACATCGCGTACTTGACCGGCCCAGGATTACTTTCCATGAACATCGCATCATGCAGCGGGGTCAGATGGTCCTGAATGGCGATCGCATCCTCAATCCGCCCTTCCTGCCAGGCCAGATGCATATCAGCGCACAGATGCGGCACGACATTGGACGTCACGCCAATACATCCGTCGCCGCCCGCCGCCAGAAACGACAGAACGGTATTGTCATCACCGGCAAGCTGGTTGAAAGGTTTGTCCACCGCCCGACGCACCGCGATCGGCCGTGCCATATTGGCCGTTGCATCCTTCGTACCGACGATATTGGGGTGTTTCCCCAGACGCGCCATGGTCGCCACCGAAATGTCGACAACGGAGCGGCCCGGAATGCAGTACAGGAAGATCGGGAGCGGCGTCGCATCTGCAATCGTCATGAAGTGGCGATACAGCCCTTCCTGAGATGGCTTGTTGTAATACGGCACGACGACCAGCAGACTGTCTGCCCCGACAGAATGGGCATGCTTCGCCATAAGAACAGCTTCAGAGGTACTGTTCGAGCCAGCCCCCGCCATGACACGCACCCGGCCATTTGCCGTCTCGACACAGTGTGCGACAACACGGCCGTGTTCTTCATGCGACAGCGTGGGGCTTTCACCTGTCGTTCCGGCAGGGATCAGTGCCGTAGTGCCGGCGTCGATCTGACGCTCGATCAGCTTTGTCGAAGCGTCGAAATCAATCCGCCCGTCCGTATGCATCGGGGTCACCAGAGCCGTCAGAGACCCCTGATACATGCTCGTGTCAGCCATTGTTCCGTCTTCTGTCATGGGTTCCTGTCCTGCCGTCACGCGGCGTGGCGTGAGAGGCTGCTTGGGTAAACACCCAGAATTCTGAGATCATCGCTGACCTGCTCCAGTTCCGCGAGCGCGCTGGCCAGAGCCGCCTGTTCGGGATGTCCTTCGACATCCATCAGAAACTGCGTCGCCGTGAACGAGCCGTCCAGCATGTAACTTTCGATCCGCGTCATGTTGATACCATGCCGGGAAAATCCACCCAATGCCGCATAGAGCGCACCCGGACAGTTTCCGACCCTCATCAACAAAGTCGTCAGAACATCTGTGCGTTCGGGCGAAGGAATGCAAGGCTTGCGGGAGACACGATAAAAGCGCGTCGTGTTGTGAGAGGCATCTTCCACATTGCTTCGCAGCACCGTCAACCCGTTCAGTTCAGCCGCGAGAGAGGAGGCAATGGCCGCATCTGCTTTCCGTCCCCACTGCGAGACCATCTCAGCCGCGCCTGCCGTATCGAACTGCACCACCGGTTCCACGCCAAGCTCGCTGATGAGCTTGCGCACCTGCCCCAGAGCCACCGGGTGCGTGTGAATTCGCCGAATATCCCCGATCTCTGCTCCCGGCACCCCCAAAAGACAGTGCTCCACGCGCTGGAAATATTCTCCGACGATATGAAGCCCTGCGTCAGGCAGCAGGGAATGAATGTCCGGAACCCGCCCGGCGAGCGTATTCTCACAGGCCAGCAGCGCTTCATCGGCCCGGCCATCATGCACGGCATCAATCGCGTCAGCAAAGGTCGGGCACGGCAGCGTCGTCCAGCCCGGACGCGCCTGACGGCAGGCCAGATCGGAATAGGCACCCGGACGGCCCTGAAATGCAATGACGGGCATCAGACCAATCCTCTCACATGCTCAAGATCAGCAGGCGTATCCACGCCCTGGGGGGCATGGTCAATCCTTGCACACCCAATTGCCATCCCAGCCTGTAGGGCACGAAGCTGCTCAAGGCTCTCCCGGCGCTCCAGAGCGGAAGGCGCGAGCGTCACGAAACGCTCAAGCGCAGCCCGGCGCCAGGCGTATACGCCCACATGATGCCAGTGGAGTCCAACACCCCATGGAATGGGCAGGCGCGAGAAATACAGCGCCCGCGCTACTTCCGCCTCCTTAAAATCACACGCAATCTTGACGACCTGTGGGGCGTCGCGTTCGGCATCGCTTGTGACAGGAGCAGCCAGTGTTCCGATGTCGAAGGCCGGATCTTCCAGCGGCTTGAGAACAGCGACCAGACTGGAAGGCGCAATCAGAGGCAGATCGCCCTGAAGATTGATGACCACATCATGAGCTCCATCAGGATCCACTTCCGCCAGAGCTGCGTGGACACGGTCCGAGCCGCTCGCCAGCTCCGAATCGGTCAGTACGCCCTTTACGTCAGGTATCCCTCTGATGGCCTCCAGAATTTCTTCGTCTCCCGCGGCCACGACCACCGGACCGATCTGCGCTGCCAGAGCCTGACGCACGACCCGGACAATCATGGGAACCCCCCCAATATCAGCGAGGGGCTTGCGCGGCAGACGGGTCGAAGCAAGTCTGGAGGGAATAACGATGATCGGATGCATGGTTCCCCTGATGCCGCCCGCCACCACGGGCGTCAATCTCATGCAGCGCTCACAGGACGGGAATAGACACAAATCATGAATGAAACCGTGGTGCAGACTGCCATCGACGCAGCAACGGCCTGTGCGGACATCGCCCGCAAGACTGTCCTGCCCTATTTCCGAACCTCCCTGCGCGCGGACGCAAAATCCGATGACAGTCCCGTCACCATTGCCGACCGGCAGGCAGAACAGGCCATGCGAGACATTCTCACACAACGCCTGCCGGAACACGCCATTCTCGGTGAGGAAAATGGCATGAGCGGCGCGAACGGAGACTGGCTGTGGGTTCTCGATCCCATTGATGGTACCCGCGCCTTCCTGACCGGCCGCCCCACCTTCGGCACGCTCATTTCGCTCTTTCACAAGGGGCGTCCCGTGCTCGGGCTGATCGACCAGCCTGTGACCGGGGAGCGCTGGATTGGTGTTTCGGGACGACCCACGCAGTTCCTATCCGACCGTCTTCCCGGAGCCATCGGCACCCGCCCGTGCCTGCAGGCCTCTGAGGCCGAACTCTCCTGCACGGCACCCGAAATCATGACCGCCGATCATGCGCCGCGGTTTGCCAATCTGCAGAAGCACACCCGCCGCACGTCCTGGGGCGGAGACTGCTACGCTTACGGCCTCCTCGCCCTTGGGCAGATCGACGTCATTGCGGAATGCACCATGAATCCATGGGACTGGGGGGCGCTCGTTCCGGTTGTGGAAGGTGCGGGGGGCCGCATTACCGACTGGCAGGGACAGAGCCTGACCCTCGAAAGCGATGGCACGGTCCTGGCCTGCGGAGACGCAACCCTGCTTCCCGAACTTGTCCACCATCTTTCCTGAAACCCGCTGATCGGCTAGGGAGGGGGCCCCGGCGGACGTGGCGGCAGACATCAGCCGGGGCCGGTCTGGTCACGGCCAGATCTGGTGAACCAGTTTGAATTGAAACCGGAGCCTTCCGGTTCATGACCGGGACGGATTTATGGAAACGCAGTTCTCTCTCCCCAAGAACAAGATCCGCATTCTTCTTCTGGAAGGCATTCACGAAAGCGCCGCTTCCCATTTCGCCGCAGAAGGATATGCAGAGGTAACGCGGGTCAAGGGCGCCCTTGAAGGCGACGCGCTGAAGGAAGCCCTTCAGGGCGTGCACATGGTCGGTATCCGCAGCCGGACCCAGCTCACGCGCGAAATCCTTGAAGCCGCAGACCGCCTCATGGCCATCGGCTGCTTCTGCATCGGCACCAATCAGGTCGATCTGAATGCTGCCCGCATGCTGGGTATTCCGGTGTTCAACGCGCCTTTCAGCAACACCCGTTCCGTGGCCGAACTGGTCATGGGCGAGGTTGTTATGCTGCTCCGTCGCATCCCGTCGCGTTCGGAAGCCTGCCACAAGGGCGGCTGGGACAAATCCGCCACCAACGCCTGGGAAGTCCGCGGCAAAACGCTCGGTATCGTCGGCTATGGCTCCATCGGCTCGCAGCTTTCCGTCCTTGCCGAAGCTTTCGGCATGCGCGTCCTGTATTTCGACGTGATGCCTCGTCTGCCGCACGGCAATGCCATTGCTGTTCCGACTCTGCATGATCTGCTGGCCGAGTCCGACATCGTGAGCCTCCACGTCCCGCAGACTCCGGAAACCGATCTGCTGATCGGAGAAACAGAAATCCGGGCCATGAAGCCCAATTCCATCCTACTTAATAACGCACGCGGCAACGTCGTGGACCTCGACGCCCTCGCCGCGGCCCTGAAGGACGGCCATCTCATGGGCGCGGGCGTGGATGTATTCCCCGTGGAGCCCAAAAAGGCTGGGGAAGCGTTCAAATCCCCGCTCCAGGGTTTGGAGAATGTCATTCTCACGCCGCATATCGGCGGCTCCACCATGGAAGCGCAGGAGCGCATCGGCGTCGAAGTCGCGCGCAAACTGGTCGATTATTCCGACGTGGGGTCCACGATCGGGTCGGTCAACTTCCCCAGCGTCCAGCTTCCCGAGCGTCCGCGTGGCACGCGCTTCATGCATGTCCATGCCAACCGTCCCGGCATCATGCGACAGATCAACGATCTGTTCGCGGCGCAGAACTGCAACGTGACCGCCCAGTATCTCCAGACGGATGGCGAAGTGGGCTATGTCGTCGTCGAAGCCGAGTCGGAGGGCCCTGAGATGGACACGAAGCTTCTGGACGGCCTCAAGGCGCTTGACGGCACACTCCGTGCCCGTCTGCTCTACCAGCGTTCCTGACATCTTTTCCGTTAACCAACAGGAAATAATTTCGGGCTAGGATTTGTCTCATGACGAGTCCCAGCCCGCATGCACCTGCCCTCGCCCGTATCCAGAGCTTCGCCTTTTCGGGGATCGAAGCCGTTCCGGTCACGGTCGAGGTTCAGGTGTCCAGCGGCCTTCCGGCGTTTCTCGTTGTAGGGCTAGCGGACAAATCCGTCGGTGAGGCGCGCGAACGTGTCCGCGCCGCACTGACGGCCATGGGACTGGCGCTCCCACCCAAACGTATTCTCGTTAATCTCGTGCCCGCTGATCTTCTCAAGGAAGGCGCACATTTTGACCTTCCCATCGCGCTTGGCCTGCTCTGCGCCATGGGGATCCTGTCTTTCGAGGCAGTCTCGGCCTATGCCGCTGTCGGCGAACTCTCGCTGGATGGTCGGATCAATCCCGTTGCGGGCGTCCTTTCAGCCGCGATTGGCGCCGTCGCGGACGAACTCGGCCTGATCTGTCCGGCCGCGCAGGCTCTGGAAGCACGCTGGGGTAATGGTAGTACGGACGTTCTCGGGGCACCGACGCTCGCCACTCTCGTCTCCCATTTTCAGGGACAGCAGATCCTGCCCCCGGCACCGCCACCAACGGGACAGGTGATCGAATACGGCCCCGATCTGGCGGACGTCAAAGGCATGCTGCTTGGACGGCGCGCTCTGGAAATCGCTGCCGCAGGAGCGCATTCCATGCTCATGAGCGGACCGCCTGGTGCCGGAAAATCCATGCTCGCCAGCCGTCTGCCCGGTATTCTTCCCAATCTGACACGCGAAGAAGCCCTGGAAACAAGCCGCATTCACAGTGTCTCCGGCATTCTGCAGAACGGCAGGCTGGTCGTCCGGCCACCCTATCGCGCACCGCATCACAGCGCGAGCCTTCCCGCCATTGTGGGTGGTGGCGCGAAAGCCCGGCCCGGCGAGGTCAGCCTTGCCAATAATGGCGTCCTGTTCCTCGACGAACTTCCAGAATTCTCACGATCCTGTCTGGAGTCTCTGCGCCAGCCGATCGAAACCGGCAGCATTTCCATCGCCCGCGCGGCCCATCACACGACCTATCCCGCGCGCTTTCAATTCATTGCCGCCATGAACCCGTGTCGCTGCGGCTATCTGGGCGATCTGGAGCGAAGCTGCCGTAAGGCGCCGCGCTGTGGGGAAGACTATACGGCCAAGATTTCCGGCCCGATGCTCGACCGTATCGACCTGTGCGTGCAAATCGATCCGCTCTCCCCCATCGAGATCAGCCGCGCCCCGAAAGGTGAAACCAGCGCGACGGTTCGGGCCCGCGTGGAAATTGCCCGCAGGCGCCAGATTGTCCGTCAGGGCGTTCCCAATTCGCAGGTCTCCCCTGACGATCTCGACATGGACGACGACGCCCGGTCCATCGCTGAACAGGCGGCTGAAAAACTACGCCTGTCCAATCGCGGGATCACGCGCCTGATCCGCGTCTCCCGCACAATCGCCGATCTGGAAGGTACCCAGAGCATCCAGCGCCATCACGTCGCTGAAGCCCTGACTTTCCGCCGCCGCTAAGGTTCAGAACTGAAGGCCATCCAGTCCGCGTGCCAGATCGGTCTTCAGGTCCTCAACGTCTTCAAGTCCGATATGGAGGCGGAACGTCGCGGATGTCGGGCCGCCCTCACCCGTGACGCGCCGGATATGCCCGGTCGTTGGCAGGACAAGACTTTCATAACCGCCCCAGGATGCCCCGATCCCGAATAGGCTCAGCCCGTCGATCATCCGTTCGGTCGCCTCAATGGAAATGTCCGGCTGAAGCTCTACGCCGAACAGTCCACAGGCCCCCGTAAAATCCCGTTTCCAGAATTCATGCCCCGGGCAGTCCTGCAGTGCCGGATGCAGAACCCGCGCGACTTCAGGGCGCGTTTTGAGCCACTGCGCGATTTCCAGTGCCGAACGTGCCTGATGCGCCAGCCGCACGCCCATCGTCCGCAGTCCCCGCAGCGTCAACCAGCAGTCATCCGGACCTGCGCATTGTCCGAGCTGGATCGCCGCGTCACGCAGCGTTTTCCAATGCGCTTCGTCGTTGACCGTGACCGACCCCATGATGACGTCCGAATGCCCGGCGGGATATTTCGTCAGCGCCTGAATCGACACGTCCACGCCATGGACGAAGGGCTGAAACACGCCAATGCCCCAGGTGTTATCAAGCATCAGAAGTGCCCCAGCCTCATGCGCCACTTCGGCCAGCATCGGCACGTCCTGCACTTCAAACGTATGACTGCCCGGGCTTTCAGCGAACAGGACCTTCGTCTCTGGGCGTATAAGTGCTGTGATCTCGGCGCGTGAGGCCATGGGCGGATAATAGGTCGTCACCACGCCCAGCCGCTGAAGCATCGTCCCTGCAAAACGTCGCGTGGGGCCATACACCGAATCGGGCAGAAGCAGGTGATCGCCGCAGCCCAGAAACGCCAGAAGCGGCATCGTACACGCCGCCAGCCCCGAATTGACGACCTGCGTATGCGTCCCGCCTTCGATCAGGCTGAGCATTTCCTCAAGCTGGTGCTGGATCGGCGATCCCATCGCCCCGTACACCGCCTTGTGCGCGTGGCTGCGGCCGTCCGTCCTGTTCATGGCCTCCAGCGTCGGGAACAGGACGGTCGAACCCCGGCTGACCGGTGCGTTTACGAACGTTCCTGTTTCGGGAAGCTCATGCGAACGCCCTTCCCGCACCAGCATGGAGCCCATCCGGCTCCATCCCGCACTCACCCGCTGTTCCAGATCACTCATTCTTATGCCTCTCCCGTCACAACCGGCGCGTCGGGGTCGCTTCCCCATTCCGCCCAGGATCCATCATACAAAGCTGCGTCGCCATATCCCGCGATGGCCAGAGCCGCCACGATCGTTGCGGCTGTCAGACCCGAACCGCAGCTCGCAATAACGGAACGTCCTTCCGCACCTGCGAGGACCCGTTTCAGCTCGACGGTGGGCAGAAAGCAGCCATTTCCGTCCACAAGGCGCGTCCAGTCCATGCTCTGCGCGCCTGGCATGTGACCGCCACGCACACCCGGTCGGGGCTCAGGTACCGTCGCAGCAAAACGGCCCGCACTTCTTGCATCCAGCACCATCGCATCGGTCCGTTTCAGCGCCTGACGGACATCGCCCGAACCCGCCAGGAGCCCATAATGCGGACGGGGACGAAAAACTGCCGGTTCAATTACAGGTGGTGCACCACTTTCAACCGCACCGCCCGCCTTCACCCAGGCCTCAAGACCGCCATCCAGAATCCGCGCATTCCGATGCCCGAACAGCCGTGCAAGCCACCATCCACGACAGGCACCCACACTTCCACGCCCGTCATAAAACACGACCGGTATTTCCTCACTCACGCCTAGTTCACCCATCAGCCGGGCAAACCGTGCCGCGCCCGGCACCGTATGAGGGAGCGGACTCTCCGGATCGGCGAAAACGTCGATATCGAATCGGCGTGCACCGGGAAGGTACTGCGCGATAAACGCGGAATCGGGATCGCCCTTCTGCCCCGGCAAAAGCACGCTGGCATCAAGGGGAATGAACCGGCCGACCTCCGGGATCAGGGTCGCGGCATCAACAAGTGGCGAGATCGTCATGACCACACCATAGGTCGAGGGATGCGTCCGGCGCCAGAGCGTGCCAATGTGTCATTCCATGAGCACGCAGCCCACACCGTCATGCCATCCGTGTCGTCCCTTCGCCTTCGGATCGGGGCATATCCGCGCATGACGACCGAACGGATTATCCTAGGCTTGGTCCTGGCGGGAATCGCCTATGGATGCGGCATCATCCTGTGGCCGTTCCTTTCAGCCATCCTGTGGGCGGCAATTCTCGCCTTCACGACATGGCCGATCTATCGCCGCATGCGCCGCCATGTCCGCCCCGTTCTCGCAGCCCTTGCCATGATGGCCCTGAGCGCCCTGTTCATTCTGGTCCCGATGACGGTGCTGACAAGCGCGGGCATCAACGACATTCCCGGCACGATCTCGGAAATCGACACCCTGATCCTGCATGTCACCAGCGCCAATCCGCCTCCGGAGTGGATGAACCGCATTCCCATGGCAGGCCCGCATCTCGTCAATGCCTGGCACCATTTCAGCCATGATGTCGGTGCTTTTGCGACTGAAGTCCTGCGTCCTTATGCCGGACAGATCGCGCATCTCACCCTGACGGTCCTCCTGCGGCTCGCAAGCGGCCTCGCTGAACTCGTCATGGCGTTGTTCGTCGCCTTCTTCCTGTGGCTGAACGGCGATACGCTCGGCAATACCATTGCGGCCCTGATCGACCGCATCGCGGGTCCGCAGACCACGCCAAGGCTCATCAACATCATTGGCCGCACCGTACGCGGGACGGTCTATGGTATCCTCGGCACGGCGCTGATCCAGGGCGTGCTGACGGGAATCGGCCTGATGCTAGCAGGAGTGCCGTCTCCCGTTCTGCTAGCGGGCATCACCGCTTTCGTTGCAGTCTTCCCGATCGGCGCACCGCTGGTCTGGGTGCCGGCCGCCATCTGGCTGGGCATGACGCATCATGTCGGGCACGGACTGTTTCTCGCGATTTATGGCGTTCTCATCATCTCCGGCGCGGACCACATCATCCGTCCGGCCTTCATTGCGCGTGGCGCCCAGCTTCCCTATCTGCTGACCGTCCTCGGCGTTCTGGGGGGGATCGTGACCTTTGGCGGCGTAGGCATCTTCCTCGGTCCTGTCCTGCTGGCGGTCGGCTACACCCTGACCAGCGAATTCGCCGCCGGTCCCCATCACCGCGGGCGTAACCCTCTCTACCTGTCGGAGCCTCCGAAATGACGGCATTTCCTCAATCCGGAGCCTCTTTCAAAATCCTGAGCTGGAACCTCTATCGCTGGGAAGGCGCCTCGCTTGAGGACGTCCTGACCGTCATCCGCGCGGAAAATCCGGACATCGTCGTGATGCAGGAGGCGCAGGAGGCCGTGGACGAACTCCCCGAAATTCTCGGCGGCTATTATGACCGCATCCCGCTTCCCGGCCGTCCGCATGGCACAGCCTGCTGGAGCCGCCTGCCCTTCACGCGTCCGCCGTCATTCTGCCGCCTGCCGCGCGGCCTGCTGGTCAAACGCACGGCACAGCTTATTGATTTCGGCAGTTTTTCGCTCGCCAACGTTCATCTGTCTCACGGCCAGCTGCTCAACCGGCGGCAGCTTCGCAGCATCAGCACCAATATGCGCCACCGTGCCGTCATCATGGGCGATTTCAATCTGGTCGGCCCTGTTCTGCTTCCCGGATTTCTCGATGTCGGTCCGCAGGAAAAGACACATCGGATGCTGAACCATCTTCCCCTGCGGCTTGACCGATGCCTCGTGCGTGGACTGGCGCGCATGGAGGCACGCGCCCTGCCGCGCTTCGGCTCGGATCATCGCCCCATCTGCGTCACCCTGAGGCTGGGCGCCTGATATCTCTTACCTGACATCTCTTAGAGGTACGGCAGCAAAAGCCTGACGGCATTATTGCGCATCCGGATCAGGAACGGCTTGCTGTCCAGATCATGATGTGTCAGCCGGTTGCGACGATGCGTTTCCATGAATGTGGCCAGTTCTTTCGCCACGTCCCGGTCATAAATTTCCAGATTGATCTCAAAATTCAGCCGCAGGGAACGCATGTCGATATTCGCACTTCCGACAAAACTCCATTCATCATCCACGACCATCAGCTTGGAATGATTGAACGGCGGATCTGCCATCCAGACCCGGCACCCTGCATCCAGAAACTGCCGCAGATTGGCGTCCCGTGCATGATCTATCAGGGCGTGATTGCTGCTTTTCGGCACGACAATATCAATCACCACGCCCCGAAGAGCGGCAAGAACAAGCTCCGTCGAGAAACGGTCGTCCGGCAGGAAATAGGGCGTCATCACCCAGATATGGCTCCGCGCCAGTGAGAAAGCCTGCAACATCCCGTATTCGATCTTTTCCAGATCCGTATCTGGCCCGGAGGTGACAATCCGCATGGGGACGTCTCCCTGCGGTAACGGTTCAGGCAGATAACGCTCGCCCTGAAGTTCTTCGCCCGTCGTAAATGACCAGTCCCACGCGAAGGCAACTGCAAGCTGATGCACGATCGGCCCCTGAAGACGGAAATGCGTATCCGCCACCGGCAGTTTCGTCCGCAGGCGGAGCATGTTTTCTTCGCCGATGTTCAGGCCGCCCATGAAGCCGACCGTACCATCTACCACGAGGATTTTGCGGTGGTTGCGCAGGTTGATGAACGGCATGCGCCAGGGCCAGACCGAATGCATGAAGCGCGCGCAGGCAACCCCCTCACGCCGAAGGCGGCGCTCGATACCGCATCGGAAATACCCGCTCCCGATCCCATCCACCAGAACCCTGACCTCGACGCCGCGCCGTCTGGCCGCTACCAGCGCCTCCGCAAAACGCTGGCCGACTTTGTCGTCACGGAAAATATAGGAACACAGGATGATCGACGTCTTCGCCTGCCCGATCGCCTCCAGCATCACGGGATAGGCGTTATCTCCGTCATGCAGGCAGGTGATGGAGTTGCCCCGCATCAGGGGCCGTTCCGTCAGACGTCCCAGCATTTTTGAAAGTGGCGCCAGAGTGCCATCCACGGTCTGCCGGTACTGCGCCAGCGGGTCGCGCCCCTCCCACAGGTGACGGTTGACCATTTTCTGCGCCCGGCGTCGGACGCGATTGATGCCGAACATCAGATAGAGAACCGTACCCAGAAACGGCGCGATCCAGCAGATGCCGATCCATCCTGTGCAGGACGCCGTATTCCGCTTGTGCACGAGTGCATGAACCGTCACCAAAAGAGGAAGAGCCCAGCGCAGGATCTGCACAAGAATATGGAAAACAGTCCAGTGCAGCATAAATTTCCCTGTTATGGACGCCCGAACGAAGCACGAGCGACCGCCGTGCGGATAGTCTTTCGTCATCCTTTCGCAAAGATGATGGATGCGCCAGCCCCCGTCCTTGCGATAGGATCATCTTTCAGCCCGTCATCTGAAAAGGAGAGCGTCTTATGCAGCACCGCCCACAGCTCTTCTACACGACGGCTCCGGCCCCGTGCCCCTACCTGCCCGACCGCACAGAACGCAAGGTTCTGACCGAGCTGGCTGGCCCCGACGCCGTTGCCCTGCATAACCGTCTGTCACAGGCCGGCTTCCGCCGCAGCCATGCCATCGCCTACGCGCCGGTGTGTGTGGGTTGCCGCGCGTGTACGCCCATGCGCATTCCGGCCGCAACGTTCGCCCCGACCCGGACCCAGAAAAAAATCCGCAGCCGCCACGCTGATCTTATCGCCAACATGGTGCCTCCGGTTCCCACGGACGAGCAGTTCCGCCTGTTCGAGATGTATCAGGCCGTCCGCCATCCTGATGGCGACATGGCCCATATGTGCTGGCGCGATTATGCCGAGCTGATCGCCAACACGCCGGTCGAAACGTTTCTGGCCGAGTTCCGTCGTCCGGATGGCACGCTTGTCTGTGTCAGCCTGATTGACCGTCTCTCGGACGGACTGTCTGCGGTGTACACGTTCTATGACGTCAACGATCTGACGGCGTCGTGGGGGACGTTTTCGATCCTGTGGCTGATCGAACAGACCGCCCGGATGGGGCTGGAACACCTGTATCTGGGCTATTACGTCCCTGGCAGCCCAAAGATGGCCTACAAAGCCGCCTTCGGGCCAGCCGAAGTTTTTCGTGACGGTCACTGGAGCCTGTTGGGGAGCCTGCTGGCCGGGACACTCCCGGCCTGAGCAGGCCCCGGTTCATTTTCAGCCTTTGTTCCGCAGCATCCATTGGGGCGCAGCGCGGCCCACGGCGCCACGGCGGCCTTCAAGCGGTGTCAGATCTGCGGTCGGCCGGACCCGCTGGCCCTCCTGCCACAACAGACCCTCGGACAGTGTCAGGGTCCGCATGTCACGCAGCGTGCTGTCACCCAGCTTCTGGAACGCGACACCACCTCCACGGGTCATTTCCGGAACCTGTTCCAGCGGGAAGATCAGCGCCCGCTTGTTCTGCCCCAGCGTCAGGACATGCGTGCCACTGACCGGGATGCAGGCAAAAACCTCATCACCGTCCTTGACGTTGAAGACCTGCTTGCCCGTCCGCTTTTCCGCCACGAGGCCTGCTTCGGACACGATCATCCCACGCCCTGATACGGATGCGATCAGGCGGCGCCCCTCGTCCGAAACGGGGAACAGGGTCACAATCCGGTCTTCCTGCGGCACGTCAACCACGGTCCGGAACGGCTGCCCGAAGCCACGCCCGCGCGGCAGATCGGCCGCCTTGATC
Source organism: Gluconobacter albidus (assembly GCF_002005485.1). Lineage (NCBI taxonomy): Bacteria > Pseudomonadati > Pseudomonadota > Alphaproteobacteria > Acetobacterales > Acetobacteraceae > Gluconobacter > Gluconobacter albidus. The sequence continues at coordinate 1,645,351 of NZ_CP014689.1, forward strand.
GTAAAAGCCTTACCGCTGCTGGAAATCAGGCACAGCCTGTCCGTGCTCTGACATTCCACAGAAAGCCAGGCCTCGTCGCCTTCCTTGAAGCGATGTCCCTGCGGGTCGAGACCGTGGCCCTTCATAGCCCGGATCCACCCCTCGCGGGACAGCAGAACCGTCAGAGGCTCACGGTCGATCTCCAGAGCCGCCGAAATATCCACCGGTTCCGGGGCTGCCGCAATCAGCGTACGCCGGTCCCCAAGCGGGCCGGAGCCGAACTTCTTGATGGTGCCATCCAGATCCTTGCAGATCCGGGTCCAGCGCCGACGCTCCGAACCCAGCAGCGTTTCAAGCGCCTTCTGCTCGTCGGCGAGCTTGTCCCGCTCCCGCCGGATTTCCATTTCCTCAAGCCGCCGCAGTGAACGCAGGCGCATGTTCAGCACGGCCTCGGCCTGAACATCCGTCAGGCTGAACGTTGCCATCAAGCTGACCTTGGGCTCGTCTTCCTCGCGGATAATGCGGATGACCTCGTCAAGGTTCAGATAAACCGCAAGGAAACCTTCAAGGATTTCCAGCCGTCGCAGCACCGCCGCCAGACGATGGTTCGACCGCCGCACCAGCACTTCGTGCACATGGTCCAGCCACGCCCGCAGAACCTCTTTCAGAGACAACACACCCGGAACGCGATCACCGCCCAAAACATTCATGTTCAGACTGAAACGGTTCTCAAGCGCCGTATTGCGGAACAGCGTCTCCATCAGGACTTCGGGCTCGACACCCTTGGTCTTGGGTTCCAGCACGAGGCGGATATCGGTCGTGCTCTCGTCCCGCACATCGCCCAGAAGCGGCAGTTTACGCTGTTCCATCAGGTCCGCGATCTGTTCGATCAGGCGCGATTTCTGCACCTGATACGGGATCTCGGTGACAATAATCATCCAGGTGCCGAAACGTCCCTGTTCGACTTCCCAGCGCGCGCGGGTCCGGAAACTCCCGCGTCCTGTTTCATAAGAGCGGATAATGGAGTCGCGCTCTTCCACCAGAATGCCACCCGTGGGGAAATCCGGCCCCGGCATCAGATCCACCAGCTCGGCGATCGTCACATCCGGCTTTTCGATCAGAAGCTTCGCGGCCCGGCAGATTTCAGCGGCATTATGGGGCGGAATGCTCGTCGCCATGCCCACGGCAATGCCTGCGGCACCATTGGCCAGCAGATTCGGGAACGTCCCCGGCAGCACGATCGGTTCGTGATCTTCGTTGTCGTATGTCGCGCGGAAATCGACCGCATCGTCCTGAATGCCGTCCAGCAGCGCCTGTGCGACTTCCGTCAGGCGGCTTTCCGTGTATCGCATGGCTGCCGCGCCATCACCGTCGATGGAGCCGAAATTGCCCTGCCCCTCGACCAGCGGGTATCGGACCGCAAAATCCTGCGCCAGACGCACCAGTGCCTCGTATACGGACGCATCGCCATGCGGATGGAATTTACCAATCACATCACCGACGACACGTGCACACTTTTTAAACCCTGATGTGGGATCAAGGCGTAACTGCTGCATCGCATAAAGGAGGCGGCGGTGGACCGGCTTCAGGCCATCACGCACGTCCGGAAGGGAACGCGACATGATTGTCGACATCGCATACGCAATATATCGCTCGCTCAGAGCCTCAGCGAGCTTGGTATCCTCGATATGACCCGCCAGATCCGTTCCCATGCTTCTCCCCTCTTTCGTGCAGGACTTAGACACTGGCATGCTCTTCTGTCCAGCGCTCTCCTCATCGGTATGGCCGCCTGCTCACCATACCGTCCGATCCAGAAAGCCGAGATGTCTCTCGCACTGGCAGGGTTTACGGCGCACCCGGCCGACACGACGGCACGCTGGGCGATGATGAACCTCCTGCCCCCCGACACGCTGGCCTATCGCATGCAGAACGGACAGCCGGTCCTGCTCTACGCCGACCCCATCGCGTGTGGTTGCGTCTATATGGGCGACAAAAGCGCCTATGCTGCCTACAGAGCCAGCCATCCGGTCGACCTTGCGCAGGAACAGCGCATGACAGCCGAGATTAATCAACATCCTGGCTGGGACTGGTCCGTCTGGGCGAGTACGGCCGACGTGGATGTCGTCAGCGGCCTGCGTCCCGGCCCCAGCCACGTTTCCTACTGAGCCGGGTCCGCGGCATTATCCGGACCAATCTGAAGCCGCTGCACATAATCGACCAGCCTCTCCCGCGCTGCCGGCAGGGGCTGATGCCGCACACCGAAGACCCAGCGCGACAGGAAATGCCCTGTCAGCGCAAGACCGTTTTTCCAGTCTTCAGGCGTCCCGTCATCGGCCTCATCCATCATCAACGCCGGCAACGGCAACAAACGGTCCCGCCACTCTCCTGCGGCATTCCGACTTACGGCGTGACCAGAGCGTGGCGACACGTACACCAGATCGTCCGCCGAACCTGTCACCGCACAGTCCGAAAGATCCAGTCCATAACCGAGCCCGGTCAGAAGCTGGCTTTCCCAGCGCAGATAGGCGCCCATTGGGGCCGGTTCCGGGGCTACACTGATCAGCGTCAGAAGCCGCACCAGCCGCATGAACAGTTCCGGATGCGCCTCGCCCTGTGGCAAGGCTCCGTCCACCAGGGCGCAGGCACTGCTCACCATCTCCAGCTGTAGCGGTGCATCCAGAATACGCCCTGCCACACATTGCACAGGCTCGGCTGTTAATGTGCCGAGCTGATCCGCCAGCCGCGCCCGCCAACGCGCCATAACCAGATTGCCCGTCTGCCACAGGGATGCCTGCCGACGCGAAGCACCGCCCCTCACCATTCCATGCGAGACGCCCTGCTCCTCGCTGAACAGATGGACCAGTGCACTGCCCTCGCCATAAGGCCGGACCGACAGAACCAGCGCCGCCGCTTCCCATTCCATCCCTGATCCTTCCAAAACGGCCAAAAACGAAAAAAGCCCCCGTACGCCAAAGCGCACAGGGGCCTTTCTACAGACTTTCACCTCCGACCTGAACCAGACAGACCCGGCTCAGGGCAGAAACGGAAAACCTTACTTGGTGCCAGCGGCAGCAGCGACTTCGGCAGCGAAGTCGTTCTCTTCCTTCTCGATGCCTTCACCGAGCTGGAAGCGCTCGAAACCGGCCAGCTTTGCGCCAGCCTTTTCGACGACCTTGGACACGCGGCTCTCGCCGTCCAGCACCCACACCTGCTCCAGAAGAACGACTTCTTCATAGAACTTGCGGATACGGCCTTCGACCATCTTCTCGATGATGGCTTCCGGCTTGCCGGACTCACGGGCCTGCTCGATCAGAACAGCGCGCTCGCGCTCCAGGGACTCCGGATCGACGCTGGCAACGTTCAGGGCAGCCGGACGGGTTGCCGCAACATGCATGCCGATCTGGCGACCCAGCGTCAGCAGCGCATCGGACTCGGACGGAGCTTCCAGAGCGGCGAGAACGCCGATCTTGCCAATGCCCGGGCGCAGTGCGCTGTGGACATAGCTGGCAACAACGCCGGACTCGACCGACAGGACCTTGGCCCGACGGATGGCCATGTTCTCGCCGATCGTGGCGATCAGGTGTGTCAGTTCGTCAGCAACCGTACGGCCGGACGGAACCTTTGCAGCCTTGATGGTGTCCAGATCGTCACCGACTTCGAGCGCAACATGAGCAACCTGCTCGACGAATGCCTGGAAGGCTTCGTTACGACCAACAAAGTCCGTCTCGGCGTTGACTTCAACCATGGCGGCGCGGTTCTTGGCGGACACAACGCCAACCAGACCTTCAGCCGTCGTGCGACCGGACTTCTTTGCAGCCTGGGACAGACCCTTCGTGCGCAGCCAGTCGATGGCGGCGTCCATGTCGCCGGCAGCTTCCGTCAGGGCCTTCTTGCAATCCATCATGCCTGCGCCAGTGGCTTCGCGCAGTTCGCGAACCAGGGCTGCTGTGATTTCTGCCATTTATCTCATCCCTCAAAAAAGATCATGCGGCCGGACGAACTCGCCCGGCCGCATGCCATGTTTCAGTTGCCGTTTTCCATGACCGGACCCCGGCAGTCTGTTCAGCCTGCGGAAGCGGGAGCTTCTGCGCCTTCAGCAGCGGCGGCTTCCAGAACAGCCGTCTCAGCCGGCAGTTCCTCGGCAGCACCGATGTCCTGACCTGAAGCAGCCATCTCGGCGGAAATGCCGTCGAGAACCGCGCCGGAAACCAGATCGCAATACAGGGTGATGGCGCGGATGGCGTCATCGTTACCCGGGATCGGATAGGTCACGCCGGCAGGGTTGGAGTTGCTGTCCAGAACGCCGATGACCGGAATGCCGAGCTTCGTGGCTTCTTCAATCGCCAGCTTTTCCTTGTTCGTGTCGATCACGAACAACAGGTCAGGCAGGCCGCCCATTTCCTTGATGCCACCGAGGGAACGCTCGAGCTTCTCGCGGTCACGCGTGATGTCGAGAACTTCCTTCTTCGTCAGACCAGCCGTGCCACCGGAGAGCATTTCGTCGATCTGGCGCAGACGCTTGATGGAACCCGTGATGGTCTTCCAGTTGGTTAGCATACCGCCGAGCCAGCGGTGATTGACATAGTACTGGCCGCAACGCTGTGCAGCTTCAGCAACATGGTCAGCCGCAGCGCGCTTGGTGCCAACGAACAGGACGCGACCGCCGTTTGCAACGGTGTCACGAACAACCTTCAGGGCGCGGTCCAGCATCGGGACCGTCTGCTGCAGGTCAATGATATGAACCTGGTTGCGCACACCGAACAGGTACGGCGCCATGGCCGGGTTCCAGCGACGGGTGTGGTGACCGAAATGAACGCCGGCTTCGAGCAGCTGGCGCATGGTGAAATCAGGCATTGCCATGATTCAGAATTCCTTGCGTCTGGTTGAACCTCCGCATGGCAACGTCCTTAAAATCAGGACACCAGAAAACCCGAGAGCCATGCGTGCGGATTGTTCCCATCGAGAGATCCCGATGAAGAACGGTCGCGATATGACGGAAAATCCTTGCGGACGCAAGGTCTGTCCGCAGGATTTCACACAGTATCCGCACACGGGATCAGACCTGTTGCGCCTTTTCGACGCCCCGGATTGTCCGTAGTCGTTCCGCCAGCCGGGGGGTCACGCGATACAGCCCCGGAATGGAGATTTCCACGTCCTGCGTCTCCTCAACGGACGGCAGGAGTTTCACCCGGCCAAAGCCGCCCTGAACTTCTTCGAGAAGAGCCGTGAGCTCGGACAGAGCGCTTTCCTGCTTCAGCCAGACCCTGATTTCAGAACGCTCTGCAGCGGCCGCAGCCTCGAGATCAATGACGCTCTGGGCTGTAATCCGCAGCGCATCCCCGTCAATCTTGAGTTCGGCATTCACCAGAATGGCCTGTCCGGCCACCAGCAGATCGCGGCAGGAAATCAGCGTTTCCGAGAAGAGCGTGACCTCACATCCTCCGCCGCTATCAGACAGATTGACCCAGGCCATCTTCTTGCCCGTCCGGGTTGGACGCTCCTTACGATCTACAACACACCCTGCGATTTTGACACGGGTAGTGCCTGTTTTTGCAGCATTTTCCAGAGCGTTAGATGGGGTGACCCCAAGCCTGCGCAACACGCTGCGATAGGCATCCAGCGGATGGGCACTCATGTGAAAACCGATAGCCGAAGCCTCAAGCGAAAGACGCTCGAAATCCGGCCACGGGCGACCTTCGTTCAGTCGCAGGATCTCGCGCTCCTGTCCCGCTCCACCAAAAAGTCCGGTCTGGCCCATTTTTTCTTCCTGCGCACGCGCCTGCGCGCGCCTCAGAAGAATGTCCGCACTGGCAAAAACAGTATGTCTGTCTTTAAGAAGACTGTCGAAAGCCCCTGCTTTTGCAAGACTTTCGATCTGGATCTTGTTCAGGCTCCGGGGATCACAGCGCTCTGAAAAATCCGTCAGATCCTGAAACGGACGATCCCCACGCGAAGCAACAACGCTTTCCATCGCCGCGGCTCCCACACGCTTGATCGCGGAAAGCGCATAGCGAATACCCTGCTGTCCGTCCCCCAGCATCTCGATGGAGAAATCCGACATAGATTTATTAATATCAACGGGTAACACGGGAATTTTCATCCGGCGTGCTTCCTGACACAGCGCCGCCAGTTTATCCGTCTTTTCCCGAGCCAGAGACATACAACCCGCAAGAAACGCTACAGGATGGTTCGCTTTCATCCAGGCCGTCTGATAGGATACCAGTGCATAAGCAGCCGCATGCGACTTGTTAAAGCCATAATCGGCAAAACGAGCCATAAGATCAAAGACTTCGACGGCTTTATCCTGCGGAATTCCTCGCGCCGTTGCACCTTCGGTAAAGATCGCGCGCTGCTTTTCCATTTCAGAGGCAATCTTCTTGCCCATCGCACGCCGCAGCAGATCAGCGCCACCTAAACTGTAGCCAGCCATCTTCTGCGCGATCTGCATGACCTGTTCCTGATAGACCATGATGCCATAGGTCTCTTCAAGAATATCGCGGATTTCCTCGTGCGGAGGCTCCCAGTGCTCTCCATGTTTGCGACGGCAGTAATCCGGAATATTGGCCATTGGCCCCGGACGATACAGCGACACACCCGCAATCAGATCTTCGAGCCTGCTGGCCGCCATCTGCTTGAGCATGTCCCGCATGCCTGCGCCTTCGAACTGGAACACGCCGGCCGTATCGCCTTTGGCCAGCATTTCGAAGGTTTTGGCATCATCCAGTGGAATGCGTGAGAGATCGACTGTAATGCCCTGTTCTTTAAGGAAATCCAGGCCACGTTTGAGGATCGTAAGTGTCGTCAGACCAAGAAAGTCGAACTTTACCAGACCGGCCTGCTCGACATATTTCATGTTGTACTGCGTAACGAGCATGTCGCTCTTCGGGTCACGGTACAGTGGGACAAGTTCCACCAGTTCTCGATCACCGATCACCACACCCGCAGCATGGGTGGAGGCATGACGGTACAGCCCTTCGAGTTGCAACGCGATTTCCATGAGACGCTTGAGCGACTCATCACTGTCGCGCATTTCCTGAAGCCGTGGCTCTCCATCAATCGCGTCCGAGAGCGACACGGGCTTGGCGGGATTGTTCGGGATCAGTTCGGCAACACGGTTGACCATGCCATAAGGCAATCCCAGAACACGGCCCACGTCCCGAACCGCCGCCTTGGCCTGAAGCTTACCGAACGTGATGATCTGCGCCACACGACTTCCGCCGTATTCCTCGCGCACATAACGGATCACCTCGTCGCGGCGATCCTGACAGAAATCGATATCGAAATCCGGCATCGAGACACGTTCGGGGTTCAGAAACCTTTCGAACAGCAGCCCGAACGGAATGGGATCGATATCCGTAATCGTCAGAGCATAGGCCACAAGTGACCCTGCGCCTGACCCACGCCCCGGACCGACCGGAATGTCGTGCGCTTTTGCCCACTGGATAAAGTCGGCAACGATCAGGAAGTAGCCGGGGAAACCCATCCCTGCGATAATATCGAGTTCAATCTGAAGACGTTCGGAATAAAGTCTGCGCTTTTCTTCATCCGCACTCACTGCTTCAAGACGCTTTTCGAGCCCTTCCCAGGCCATGGCCCGCAGAGTCTCTTCTTCCGTCGAGCCTTCCCGAACCTTCGGGCAGATTGGCAGAAGCGGCTTGCGCGTACAGGCAGCCACAGCGCATTTCCGGGCAATGATCAGCGTATTGTCGCATGCTTCCGGCAGATCATGAAAGACAGCCCGCATCTCCCCCGGGGTCTTGAACCAGGCCTGCGGAGACACATGCCAGCGATCATCTTCAGCAATGGTCCGCCCCTGTGCGATGCAGAGAAGAGCGTCATGGGCCTCATGCATTTCAGGCTTGGGAAAAAAGCATTCATTGGTCGCCACCAGAGGAATGTTCATCTCATCCGCCATCGGGATCAGAACGCTCTCGACTTCCTGTTCTCCAGCCTCTCCAAGCCGGTTCAGTTCGACCGCGATATTTCCCCGGAAAGCCTCTTCCAGCCGTGTCAGAAGCGCTTTTGCCTCAGACTTCTGCTCTTCAAGAATCAGTCTGTTGATCGGACCGCGATTGCCGCCCGTCAGCAGGAACAGCCCCGCCGCGTGCTGACAGAGAAATTCGACCGCAATGGAAGGATCGGCAGGATCTCCGTTCAGAAACCCTTCGGAGGACAGGATCTGAAGATTTGCGAGCCCTTCCTCATTCCGCGCCAGAATGACTAGGGGTTCTGAAACGGCTCCGGGTTTGGTCGAGCGCGCTGGAAGCGAAATCTGACAGCCCACGATAGGCTGCACCCCATTGCTCCGACAGTAGAGCGAAAATTCCAGCGCTCCGAAAAGATTGCCGCTATCCGTAAGGGCCACGGCTGGCATTGCGTTTTTGGCGGCCAGACTCACAAGTTCCGGAATCCGGATCGCCCCCTGACTCAGGGAATAGGCAGAGTGATTTCTGAGATGAACAAAATCGGCATGAGACATGCTACAAGTCTATCAGGGACGGGCATCAGATGCAGGGGTTTTTGAGACCTGACGCTCCGATTCAGCGCCTTACAGCGAAACCAGTTTTCCGTCCCGCAATGTCACTGTCAGGTCCATACGTGAGGCCAGTTCGTCGTTATGCGTGGCAATCAGCGCCGCTGCGCCCTCTTCCCGCACAACGCGCAGGAGCTCCCCAAACACATGATCGGCGGTTCCGATATCCAGATTACCTGTCGGTTCGTCCGCCAGAAGAAGCTTGGGCCGATTGGCCAGAGCACGCGCAATCGCGGTCCGCTGCTGCTCTCCGCCGGACAGACGACCGGGCAGCGACTCAAGGCGATGGGAGAGGCCAAACCGTCCGAGAAGGTCTTTGGCACGTTCACGTGCTTTTCGGGGGGAAACGCCCGCAATAAGCTGCGGGAGCATGACGTTTTCGCAGGCAGTGAACTCACCCAGAAGGTGATGGAACTGATACACGAACCCGATCTGGTCCCGACGGATCGCCGTTCGCAATGTATCGCTCAATCCGCTTGCCGGACGATCCGCCACGAAAACCGTACCTTCTGACGGCGCTTCCAGCAGACCTGCAAGGTGCAGAAGCGTGGACTTTCCGGTACCACTCGGTGCCACCAGAGCCACAATCTCACCAGCCCGCAGGTCGAACTCGGCACCGCTCAGAATTTCAAGCGTCTCTTCACCCGACCGGAAACGGCGCTTCAGACCTTCAAGACGCAGGGCACTTGCCCCGACGGAATGCTCATTCATGACGCAGGGCCTCGATCGGATCGGTTCTGGCCGCGCGCCAGGACGGATAGAGCGTCGCCAGAAGCGAGAGAGCCAGAGACATTCCGATCACTTCCCACACCTGAGACCACACCAGTTTCGCGGGCAGACGCTCCAGAAAATAAACTTCCGGGTTAAACAGGTTGGTTCCGGTCAGCGACTGCAGCCACTGACGGATTCGTTCGATGTTCAGCGCAAAAGCAATTCCCAGCGCAGATCCCGCCACGGTTCCCACAATCCCGACAGACGCACCGCACATGAGGAAAATCCGCATGATGGCACCCCGGCTCGCTCCAAGCGTCCGCAGCACCGCGATATCCCGCGTCTTGTCCTTGACCATCATGATGAGAGACGAAATCACGTTGAACGCAGCCACCAGAATGATGAGCGTCAGGATCAGGAACATGACGTTCTGCTCGACCGTCACCGCATCCAGAAAACCGTTGGCGCTCTGGGTCCAGTCCAGTACCCGCAGGCGCGGATCTTCCAGACGCTCGGCAATCGCCTTGCGCGTCGGCTGGACATTGGACGGATCATCCGTCGAAACCTGAATGAGGGAAACAGCGGAAGATCCCAGCATCAGGAATTTCTGTGCGGCAGGCAGCGGCATCAGGACGATGCTGGAATTGTAATCGTTCCAGTTCGCGTCGAAAATGACGGCCACATGATAGGTTTTGACCCGTGGCATTGTTCCGAACGGCGTGGCCTGCCCGTCTGGCGACAGAAGCGTGATCGGAGAACCGATCGACAGCCCGGCCCGATCAGCCATCGTCGTGCCGATCGCAACCGCATCGTCACCCGTGAAATTGTTCAGGCTTCCAGCAATGATCCCGCTGCTCAGCGCCGTCCAGTCCCGCAGAGACTGCTGGGACACGCCCTGCATTTCCGCTCCGGACGAGAAACGCCCCGCTTCCACCAGCACGGTTCCCTGCGCCATGGGAATGACGGATTTTACGCCCGGAACCTGCCGGATGGCAGCTACGTCATTTTCGTAAACTTCGATAGGACGCCCGTAGCCATACACTGTCAGATCCCCGTGTAGCCCGAGGATGCGCCCCATCAGATCGGCCTTGAACCCGTTCATCACCGACATGACGATGATGAGCGTCGCCACTCCGAGCGCTATCCCGATCAGGGAGAAAATGGCGATGATCGAGGCGAAACGTTCGCCACGGCGGGCACGGAGATACCGTCCCGCCACCATGCGCTCGAAGCGGCCGAACATCAGGCGGCTCCGATTTTGGCCAGAGCATCCTCGACCGACAGTTCAAACCGCTCGCCCGTGGCGCGCTGCTTGAGTTCGACCTTGCCTTCTTTGGCCCCACGCGGGCCAACGATGATCTGCCAGGGATGTCCCATCAGATCCGCATCGTTGAACTTCACGCCCGCACGTTCGGAGCGGTCATCATACAGCAGGTTCTCGGGATCGGTGCCGTAGATGCCGTCACAGATCGCATCGCAGGCCTCATCGCCCTGACGCAGATTCAGGATCGCGGCCCGATAGGGCGCGACCGATGCAGGCCAGATAATACCTGCGTCATCATGCGACGCCTCAATGATCGCGCCGACCAGACGCGACACGCCCACACCGTAGGAACCCATGTGCGGGTGGAACGGGGCACCGTCCTGACCACTCACTTCGATCCCCATGGACGCGGTATATTTCGTCCCGAAATAGAAGATATGGCCGACTTCGATCCCGCGGCCTTCGCGCTTGCGCTCGCCCGGGACCTTGGCCCATTCGGCCTCGTCGTGCTTTTCATCCGTTGCCGCATAATGATCGGTGACGGTCGAGAAGAACGTGGCGAGGCTTTCAGCGTCGTCACAATCAACCGGACGGCCCAGCCAGTCCTGTTCTTCAAGCGCTGCATCAAAAAACACGCCGCTCTCGCCCGTGGGTGCCAGAACGAGGAACTCATGGCTCAGGTCGCCGCCGATCGGCCCCGTATCGGCCACCATCGGCACGGCCCGAACCCCCAGACGCTGGAAGATGCGCAGATAGGACAGCATCATCTGGCGATAGCTGGCGACGGCACCTTCATAAGACGCATCGAAGGAATAGGCGTCCTTCATCAGGAATTCACGCCCACGCATCACACCGAAACGGGGCCGCACCTCGTCACGGAACTTCCACTGGATGTGATAAAGCGCCTTGGGCAGATCCTTGTAGGACTTCACGGACGCTCCGAAGATGTCCGTGATCATTTCCTCGTTCGTCGGCCCGTACAGCAGATCACGGCCATGACGGTCCTGAACCCGGAGCATTTCCGGACCATAAGCGTCATAACGCCCCGAGCGACGCCACAGATCAGCGGACTGCAGGGTCGGCATCAGGACTTCCTGTGCGCCGATAGCATCCTGCTCTTCGCGGACGATCTGCTCGATATTGCGCAGAACCCGCAGGCCTGCCGGCAGCCAGGCATAGATGCCTGAAGAGGTCTGGCGCACAAGGCCAGCCCGCAGCATCAGGCGGTGAGACGCGATCTGCGCCTCGGCCGGAACTTCCTTCAGCGTCGGCTGAAAGGCTTTCGTCAAACGCATGTGTTACTTCTCTCAGACGCGCAGCAGATGAACATCGACAAGCGGGCGCTTCTGAAGCTTGCGCCCCAGAGCACGACGCAGGGCCGTTTTGGCCGCATCCCGGAAGGCTGCATCGTCCTGACGCAGTTCGTCGGGGATCTGGTCGATGGAGTCGGCAAATTCCTCCTGGATCCGGATGCTTTCGGGATCGTCGGATTCCAGAAGACCCGGTGCACTGATCTTCGGCTCGCCAATGACATAACCTTCGTCATCGACGGCAAAGCTGGCCAGCACGATGCCGTTGAACAGCATCTTGCGACGCGCAGCCAGAACACCGCCCGTCATGGGCAGCAGACGGCCCCCGTCCAGGGCCAGACGGCCCGTCGGCGCCGTATCAACAACCTTCACCTCGCCCGGTGAAAGGTTCAGGATATCGCCATCTTCCAGCAGGATCGGCTCGGAACCCATTTCATGCGCCAGTGCGGCATGGGCCGTCAGGTGACGCCATTCGCCATGGGTCGGGATGCTGTATTTCGGACGAACGATCCGATAGAGCGTGCGGATATCTTCGCTGGTCGCATGACCGGACGTGTGGACCTTCGCATCCTTGTCCGTCAGGACTGTCACGCCACGACGCGACAGATTGTCCTGCACGGCCATGACGGCCTGTTCGTTGCCCGGGATCATCCGCGAGCTGTAAATCACCGTGTCGCCTTCACCGAGAGCGATGTTCGGATGCGTGTCGGACGCAATCCGAGACAGGGCCGAGCGCGGCTCACCCTGACTGCCCGTGATGATCATCAGCAGGCTGTCATCATCCACGTCCCGCGCATCCTGCTCGGTCAGGAATGGTGGCAGGTCCTGAAAATAACCGCACTCACGCGCCGCCGTCTCAAGGTTGCGCAGCGAACGGCCGACGATCATGACTACACGTCCCGAAGCCTGGGCCGCCTTGGCGATGCTCTCGACGCGCGCCACGTTACTGGCAAAGCACGTCACGGCAATGCGGCCTTCCAGCCCCATGATCAGATCCGTCAGGCCCTTGCGGACGTCTGCTTCGGATTCAGACTTACCCGGCTTGAGCACATTGGTGCTGTCGCCGACCATGGCCAGAACGCCTTCGTCACCCAGCTTGCCGAACGTTTCGAGATCCGTCACCGGGCCAACCAGCGGGTTCTCGTCCAGCTTCCAGTCACCCGTATGCACGATCAGGCCATGCGGCGTTCGCAGTGCCACCGCCTGCGCCTCGGCGACGGAATGCGTCACGGAAACGAACTGAAGATCGAACGGCCCCACCTCAAAGCGCGAAGCCGGACGGATGACGTGGATCTTCACCTGGTTGTTCAGATGCGCTTCCTGCAACTTACGCCGCAGAACGGCAGCCGCGAACGGCGTTGCGTAAACCGGGCAACGCAGATACGGCCACAGATGCGCCACCGCACCCAGATGGTCTTCATGCGCATGCGTAATCACCAGACCACACAGGTCCCGCGCGCGATCCGCAATAAAGGTCGGGTCCGGCATCAGCACTTCGGCTTCAGGTGTGTCGTTGCCCGAAAACCCGATACCGCAGTCAATGGCAAGCCAGGTGTCGCGACCGTTCTTCGTGAGGCAGTAGAGATTGAAATTCATGCCGATCTCGCCCGTCCCGCCCAAGGGCAGGAAAGACAGACCGTCCGGTTTTTCCGTCATGATTGTTCCTTACAGATGCGATATAAAATCAAAGCGAGAGTCATTGCCCGGCGCCCTGTGGGCGCTCAGGGGAATAGGAAAGGGGCGGACCCGTATTGCGGTCGGCCAGAAGGCGCAGGCCATCCAGTGTCAGATCAGGCGCCAGCACATCAAAAAGCGGCGTTCCCTCAGAGAACAGTGGAGCCAGACCGCCCGTTGCGATCACAGTCGGTTTTGCGTCCATTTCATCGGAAATACGACGGATCAATCCTTCAACCAGGCCGACATAGCCCCAGAACAGGCCAGAGCGCATCGCAACGCTCGTGTTGCGGCCAATCGCCGTTGAAGGACGTCCGATGCTCATACGTGGCAGTCGCGCCGCAGCACGATGCAGCGCATCAATCGACAGGTTCACACCCGGAGCAATAGCGCCCCCACAGAACTGGCCTGCCGTATTGACCACATCGAACGTCGTCGCAGTGCCAAAATCAACAACGATCAGAGGCGTGCCATAAATTTCACGTCCTGCCAGACCGTTCAGACGCCGGTCGGCACCCAGTTCGTTCGGATTTTCCACAAGAACGTCGATCCCCCAGTCCAACCTTGCATTGGCGACAAGAGGCACGACATCCAGCCATTCACGACAGAACCGACGGAGTTCATACAGGGCAACGGGAACAACGGTCCCAATGATGGCGCGGCTGACCTTTGAGGCATCCAGACCCACCCGGTCAAAAAGCGTCAGAAGCCACGCCGCATATTCATCCGCTGTCCGTGCTTCATTCGTCGAGATTCGCCATTGCCCGAGCCACGACTTCCCGTCGTGTACAGCGAACACGATGTTGGTGTTTCCAGCATCAATGACGAGAAGCACGTTGCGGTCCGGTCCTTCAGTCCAGCAGGATATCGCCGGTTACAACCGGAATGGTTTCACCGTTGGGAAGGGTCAGCAGCAGGCGTCCCTGCGCGTCGAGCCCTGAAAACGAACCTGTAATATAGGTTTCACAACCCTGAACCGCAAGCCGCGACCCGACAGGGTGCGCACGGGCCAGCCACGCCGCCCGGATCGGTGCAAACCCCTGCTTTGCCAGAATGGCGGTCCAGCGCTCGATCTGCGCGACCAGAATTTCACCAAATGCTTTCGCAGACGGTGCGGCAGTTTTTTCAGAAAGCGCCGCAAGACTGCGACCGGGGATCTCGGGGGCCTGCGTCAGATTGGCTCCGATTCCCACTACAACCCACGGCCTGCTCTGCGGGCCTCCCGTCTCAATCAGGACACCAGCCATCTTCCGACCGCCCAGCAAAAGGTCGTTTGGCCATTTCACCATAAAAGGGGTAGGCCCCACAGTTGCGGGACAGAAATGCATGGCGGTCTCGTACAAGGTAACCGCGGCAAGAAATGGAAGAGCTGCTATGAACGTCGCAGGATCAACGGGCCGGAACAGGAGCGAGATCGCAAGGTTCCCACCCGGATCAGTCCAGGTTCGTCCGCGTGTACCGCGCCCTGATGTCTGGGAAAAAGCCTGAACAGCCAGATATTCCGGCTCACCCGCTTCAGCTCTGATTTTACACAGATCGGAAGTGGAGCCGAGCGTTTCATGGTATTCGAAACGCCAATTCATGGCCGCATAGTATTCATGATGGTGGGCGATGACGGGATTGAACCGCCGACCCTCTCGGTGTAAACGAGACGCTCTACCGCTGAGCTAATCGCCCTCAGAATGTTTGTGAGGTCTATATACACGGTTCCGGATGGCGGTAAAGCCACCCAGAACCGTTTTGTGAGCTTTCTCAGCTCACGGCGTCCTTCAGACCCTTGCCCGGCTTGAAGCGGACAGAGGTGGATGCCGGAATGTCGATCTCTTCGCCCGTACGCGGGTTGCGGCCCTTGGCAGCCTTACGCGTTGCGGTCACAAAGCTGCCGAAGCCGACGAGACGGACTTCCTGCTTCTTGGCAAGCGTCGCTTCGATCGTGCTGAACACCGCATCGACAACTTCGCTAGCCTTGGCCTTCGGAAGATCGGCAGCGTCTGCAACGGCGGCGATCAGTTCCTGCTTGTTGAGGGGCTTCTCCATGATGTGCCTTTCTGGTGTTAGAGGGCCTGAGCCGGGCTCTGGTGAGTCCCTTCTGGCTCAGGCGCCTTGTTCGATCTGCGGCCGCACTATGAAGCGGATTTTGCCCGCGTCAACTGTCAGAATCGCAGAAGATCATCCGTGTTAGTGGGGAAGTGCCTGCGGAGCCGCTTTATCCACCGTTATTTCACTGATCGGATCAACATTTTCATCCCATTCAATGGCTTCCGGCATACGAGTCAGCGCAATCTTGAGCACCTCATCCACATGGCTCACCGGAATGATCTTGAGCGCATGACGGACATTGTCCGGCACCTCCGCGAGATCCTTCTCGTTGTCCTTGGGAATCAGGACCGTCTTGATTCCAGCCCGCAGGGCCGCGAGCAGCTTCTCCTTGAGCCCCCCGATCTCCAGAACCCGGCCCCTCAGGGTGATCTCACCCGTCATGGCCACATCCCTGCGGATGGGGATCTGCGTCATGATGCTCACCAGGGACGTCGCAAGCGCAATACCGGCGGACGGACCATCCTTGGGGGTCGCACCTTCAGGAAGATGGATATGGATGTCCCTCTTCTCGAACAGCGGCGGCCGGATTCCGAAATCCTGGGCCCGCGAGCGGACATAGGAGAGCGCGGCAGAAATGCTTTCCTGCATGACTTCGCCGAGCTTGCCGGTCTGCTTGACGTTCCCCTTGCCCGGAACCATCACGCTTTCAATTGTCAGGATCTCGCCACCAACCTGCGTCCAGGCCAAGCCTGTCACGACGCCGACCATATCTTCCGTCTCGGTCTCACCATGACGGAAACGGCGGACGCCCGCATATTTCTCGAGATTTGCCGGAGTGATCTCGACATGACTAACGCCGGTCGTGATGATTTCCTTGACCGTTTTGCGCGCCAGCTTGGCAAGCTCACGCTCAAGATTTCGCACACCGGCTTCCCGGGTATACGCCCGAATAAGTTCACGGATCGTATCATCCGTAACCGTCCACTCACCAGGCTTGAGATTATGTGCTTCGGCCTGCTTGCCCAGAAGATGACGGCGCGCGATCTGCACTTTCTCATCTTCGGTATAGCCGGACAGGTTGATGATCTCCATGCGATCCAGCAGCGGCTGGGGCATGTTCAGACTATTGGCCGTCGTGACAAACATCACATCCGACAGATCATAATCCACTTCAAGATAATGATCGGCGAACGTAGCGTTCTGTTCCGGATCCAGCACCTCAAGCAGCGCCGAGGACGGATCACCACGCCAGTCGGCACCCAGCTTGTCGATCTCGTCGAGCAGGAACAGCGGATTGGACGTCCGCGCCTTCTTCATGCCCTGAATGATCTTACCCGGCATGGAGCCGATATATGTCCGTCGATGACCACGGATTTCGGATTCATCGCGAACCCCACCCAGTGACATACGGATATAGTTACGGCCCGTCGCCTTGGCGATGGAGCGTGCCAGAGAGGTTTTACCCACGCCCGGAGGCCCGACAAGACACAGAATTGGCCCCTTGAGCTTCTGCGAACGCGTCTGCACCGCAAGATACTCAAGGATCCGCTCCTTGACCTTTTCCAGACCGTAATGCTCGGCTTCCAGCACATCTTCAGCATGCTGGAACTCGCGTGTGATCTTTGAACGCTTCTTCCAGGGAATTCCCAGAAGCCAATCGAGATAGTTGCGGACAACCGTGCTCTCGGCCGACATCGGGCTCATGCCACGCAGCTTCTTTAGCTCGGCATGGGCCTTTTCCTTGGCTTCACGGCTCAGGCGGGTCTTGTTGATCTTTTCCTCAAGCTCGGAATTCTCATCCTTACCATCCTCGCCCTCCCCGAGTTCCTTCTGGATCGCCTTGAGCTGCTCGTTCAGGTAGTACTCGCGCTGGGTCTTCTCCATCTGCCGCTTCACGCGGTTGCGGATGCGCTTCTCGACCTGAAGAACACCGATTTCCGTCTCGATATGCGCGAAAACCTGTTCCAGACGACGCGCAGGCGAAGCAGTTTCAAGAATTTCCTGCTTTTCGGAAATCTTGAGATTCAGATGGCTCGCAATCGTGTCAGCCAGCTTGGAAACACCCTCGATCTGGTTGATCGAGACCATGACTTCCGGCGGAATTTTCTTGTTGAGCTTGATATACTGTTCGAACTGCGAAACCGTTGAGCGGCTCAGCGCCTCAATTTCGCTTCCCGGCGCCGCATCAACGGCCTCTTCGGGAATTTCCTCGATTTCAGCTTCGAAATGCCCGTCCACATCGAACAGACGCGTGATGTGCACACGACGCGTCCCCTCGACCAGAACCTTGACGGTCCCGTCCGGCAGCTTCAGCAGCTGGAGGATCGTCGAGACCGTCCCGTAACGGTAGATATCATCGACCGAAGGATCATCCAGCGAGACGTCCTTCTGCGCCACAAGCAGGATCTGCTTGCTTTCACGGGTCACGGTTTCCAGCGCCTTCACCGACTTTTCACGCCCGACAAACAGCGGCACGATCATGTGGGGGAAGACCACGATATTGCGCAATGGCAGAACAGCCATCACATCGTGGCGCACTGGCTCCTGTACGGTTTCCGCCACCACAGGCGCCGCAGTTTTGCGAGGCTTGCGAACGGCTTTCTTTGGAGCCGCCACGGGCGTTTCGGTAACAACCACGTCATCCGTTTTTTTCGTCCGGCGACGGGTTTTCGGCTTGGTATCGTCAGTCATTCACTTGATCTCCAGAGGGACGATCTTGCGATGCCAACCTGCCTTGCAGCGTCAGCATCGCATCTCTTTCATGCCTGAGAGGCATGAATTGGGACAACCTCAGTCAGTTATGTCGAAACCCGGAAGCTCCGACACAAGAGCCGAAACCATTTTTACGCAGACTGCTCAGCGGGCTCGGACTTGCCTTTCCCATAAACATAGACCGGCTGCGCCTTGCTTTCGGCCACTTCACGGTTGATGACGACTTCTTCCACGCCCTCAAGGCCGGGAAGATCGAACATCGTACCGAGCAGGATATTTTCCAGGATCGAGCGCAATCCGCGTGCACCGGTTTTGCGCTCGATGGCACGCTTGGCGATGGCCGCAAGTGCATCATCCGTGAAGGTCAGCTTGACGCCTTCCATCTCGAACAAACGGCCATACTGCTTCACCAGAGCATTCTTGGGCTTGCTCAGGATCTGGATCAGAGCAGATTCGTCCAGATCATTCAGAGCAGCGATCACCGGCAGACGGCCAATAAATTCGGGGATAAGGCCAAATTTCAGCAGATCTTCCGGTTCAACGCTCTGAAGGATGGCTCCCAGACGCCGCTCATCCTCGGAACGCACATCTGCGCCAAACCCGATCCCCGAACCCTTGCCGCGAGCCGAGATAATCTTGTCCAGACCGGAGAACGCTCCGCCGCATATGAAGAGCATATTGGTCGTATCGACCTGCAGGAACTCCTGCTGCGGATGCTTGCGCCCACCCTGCGGCGGCACGGAAGCAACAGTGCCTTCCATGAGCTTCAGAAGCGCCTGCTGCACGCCTTCGCCCGAGACGTCACGGGTAATGGACGGATTGTCGGACTTGCGGGAAATCTTGTCGATCTCGTCGATATAGACGATGCCGCGCTGCGCCCTGTCCACGTTGTAGTCCGCGGACTGGAGCAGTTTGAGAATGATGTTTTCCACGTCCTCGCCGACATATCCGGCTTCGGTCAGGGTCGTGGCATCAGCCATCGTGAAAGGTACGTCGAGAATACGGGCCAGCGTCTGGGCGAGCAGCGTCTTGCCCGAGCCTGTCGGACCAATCAGAAGGATGTTGGACTTCGCGATCTCGACATCGGAGCTCTTCGCGGCATGGGCGAGGCGCTTGTAGTGATTGTGAACCGCTACGGAAAGCGCACGCTTGGCCTCGAACTGACCGATCACGTAATCGTCAAGAACCTTGCATATTTCCTTGGGCGTCGGAACACCGTCACGCGACTTCACGAGATGGGTCTTGTGCTCCTCACGGATGATATCCATGCACAGCTCGACGCATTCATCACAAATGAAGACCGTGGGACCCGCGATCAGCTTACGGACTTCGTGCTGGGATTTCCCACAGAACGAGCAATACAGGGTGTTCTTGGAATCGCCGGATTTGTTGCTCACTGCTGCTTCCTTTCCCTTGCGCACGACATGACCGCATTCACGCAGCAGACATGCGAAAGAACTTTAACTTTAGGCCGAGGTCAAAGCCTTCGGCAACCCCGGAGCCTGAAAGCCCCAAGACACGAAAAGCGGCATATCGGGATGCCGCTTTTCGGTTCCAAGAGGAGCATCAGGCTCCCCGCGCTGGAAACGCCTTAACTCGGGTCTGCTGTCGTCTCATGCGGATTACGCTCAACGACCTTGTCGATCAGGCCGAATTCGCGTGCTTCACGCGCCGAGAGATAGCTGTCACGCTCGAGCTTCTGCTCGATCTGTTCCAGTGTCTGACCGGTATGCTCGCGATAGATCTCGTTCAGGCGCTGACGGATAATGAGGATTTCGCGAGCCTGGATCTCGATGTCCGAAGCCTGCCCCTGCGCACCGCCGGACGGCTGATGGACCATCACGCGAGCATTCGGAAGGGCGTAACGATGTCCTTTCTCGCCACCTGCGAGCAGCAGCGACCCCATGGAGGCAGCCTGACCGATACAGACGGTACTGACCGGGCAGCGGATATACTGCATGGTGTCATAGATCGCGAGACCGGCGGAGACGACACCGCCCGGGCTGTTGATATAGAACGAGATTTCCTTGGTGGGATTGACGCTCTCAAGATAGAGAAGCTGCGCACAGATCAGGGAGGAAACCTGATCGTAAACGGGTCCGGTCAGGAAAATGATGCGCTCCTGAAGGAGACGCGAAAAGATGTCGAAAGCGCGCTCTCCGCGGGCAGTCTGCTCGACCACCATCGGCACCAGAGAGTTGCTCAACACCTCGAGGGGATCACGATCCCGAATGGCCATGCTGTCTGTTCCTCAATGCCCGATGGGCTTTCTTCTGCTCCCTAACATGGACCCGACATGGCGTTCCGTCAAAGGGAGCAGGCAGGAAAAAACGGGCACCCCGAAGAGTGCCCGCTGGTTCCCCCGCCGAAAGATCAGAGTTCGGCGGGCGGGATTTCTGCCAGTTCTTCCGGCGTCACGTCCTTGTCGGTGACGTCGGCCAGCTCGATCAGGTAATCGACGACCTTGTTTTCCAGAATCGGGCCACGGAGCCCTTCGACGGCCTGCGGGTTCTTGGAGAAGAACTCGAAAACCATCTGTTCCTGACCCGGATAACGCTGCGCTTCCTGCTGCATTACACCCAGAAGCTCTTCACGGGAAACCTGAATCTCCTGCTTGCGGCCGATTTCAGCCAGCAGCAGACCCAGCTTCACGCGACGCTCTGCAATGCGGCGGTAGTCGGTCTTGAGGGTCTCTTCGTCCTTGCCAGCATCTTCCTCGTCCAGACGACCGGCCTTGCGGTCTTCTTCGACGCGGGCCCAGATCTGGTTGAACTCGGCGTCAACCATGCTGGACGGTGCTTCGAAGTCTGTCTTCTCGGACAGGGCATCCAGAAGATCGCGCTTGATGCGCAGACGCGAGAGCTGCTGGTATTCGCCTTCAGCCTGCTCGGTGATGATCTTGCGGATCTGCTCGAGGTTCTCGAAACCGATCGTCTTGGCAAGCTCGTCGTCGATGGCCGGATCAACAGCCTTCTTCAGGGACTTCGCCTTGATGTCGAAGGTCACGGCCTTGCCGGCCAGCTCTTCAGCCTGATAATCGGCGGGGAACGTCACGTTGATAACGCGCTCTTCGCCAGCCTTCATGCCTTCCATCTGCTCGGCGAAGCCGGGGATGAAGCCTTCGCCGCCGATTTCGACATTCACATCGTCAGCCGTGCCACCATCGAACGGCGTGCCATCCAGCTTGCCCACGAAATCAACACAGACGACATCACCCTTGGCGGCCGGACGGTCTTCTTCGATCGTCTCGAACTTGCGGCTGCGACGGGCCACGTCGTTCAGGGCCTTCTCAACGGTCTCTTCGCTGACCTTCGCACCGAGGCGTGTCAGCTTGAGGCCGGACAGATCCGGAACCGTGATTTCGGGCAGGACTTCGGTTTCAATCTTGAACTCGAGATCCTTGCCGTCTTCGATAGCAGAGGTCACTTCGACCTTCGGCTGCATGGCCGGGCGGACCTTCTGCTCTTCGAACACTTTAGCCGTCGCGTCGTTGACGATTTCTTCAAGCAGTTCCGCATTCACGGAATCGCTGTAACGCTGCTTGACGAGGGAAGCCGGCACCTTGCCCGGACGGAAGCCGGGAAGCTTGATCGTCTTGGCGACTTCAGCGAGTCGTGCATCGCGGCGGGCCTGCAGGTCAGCAGACGGGACAACGACGGTGAAGGCGCGCTTAAGTCCTTCGTTGAGCGTGGGCGTAACCTGCATGAGCCAGGCGATCCTCTCGGTCGGTAGGTTGGTCAAATCTCTTTCTCGGGAAGCCGGGTTGGTGCGGGCGGAGGGACTTGAACCCCCACGACTTGCGCCACCAGAACCTAAATCTGGCGTGTCTACCAATTTCACCACGCCCGCAGCGCTCGGCTTCCTGGCTCGTGTTACCGAACCTCGGAAGCGCGGCCTTTAGCGCATGAAACGCGACTTCACAACAGGGAGCCGACCGCCTTTTTGCGTCCAGCCTCCTGCGCGAGGCGTGTGGCGGTCGCGCGGGCCGGACCGAGCGGCAGGTCCAGATCCTCCGCCACAGGCCAGCCGCCATGGGCTTTACCGGCTTCAATTCCCGCTTCGCCATGCAGCCACACGCCAGCACAGCAGCCTTCCCAGACGTCCATCCCTGCGGCCAGCAAGGCGGCGATCACACCCGTCAGCGTGTCCCCCGAGCCTGCGGTCGCCAGAGCAGAAGACGCATGGGTATTGATGGCGACGCGCCCGTCAGGCGCCGCGATCAGGGTATCAGGCCCTTTCATCACAATGACCGCATCAAGGCGTTTTGCAGCCTCGCGAGCGGCGTCGATCCGACTGCCTTCAACGGGGCCAAACAGCTTCCGGAACTCTCCGATATGGGGCGTGATGGCCGCAACGCCTTTCAGGCGCGTGAGATCGCCGGCACCCCAGGTAAGCGCCCCGGCATCAGCGAGGACCATGCGACCGGACTTCAGAAGCTGTGGCAGGGTTGCCGCGACTTCCCCTTCGGTCAGACCAGGTCCACAGATCCAGACTTTGCGTCGGGCATCTTCCAGCAACTCAGCGAGGGGTGCTCCATCCACAATCAGGCCGGGATCGCCGAGTCGATAAGCCGGAGCGCCCTCACCCGCCGAGATCCTGACCAGCCCCGCGCCGCTTCGTCGGGCCGCTCCCGCCGCGAGACGGGTCGCGCCCGGCATTTCAGTTCCACCACACAGGCTAACGACCCCACGGCGGTATTTGTAATCGCCCTCACCCGAGATCGGGAGGCTCCACAGGCCAGGCTCATTATGCTGGATGGTAGGCGCTATCCCGTCCCAGGCACGCTCGGGCATACCGATATCGACGCAAATCACTTCGCCACACAGACCGGCGCCAGGTTGCAGGAGATGACCGGGACGCGGGCGAACAAAGGTCACCGTAAAATGACAGTCGCGCGCCCGGCCAAGAATTTTACCCGATGCCCCCGAAACTCCACTGGGCATATCGATCGCAACAACCTGAGGAGCCGCAGCAAGAACGGAAGC
Source organism: Gluconobacter albidus (assembly GCF_002005485.1). Classification (NCBI taxonomy): domain Bacteria; kingdom Pseudomonadati; phylum Pseudomonadota; class Alphaproteobacteria; order Acetobacterales; family Acetobacteraceae; genus Gluconobacter; species Gluconobacter albidus. The sequence goes on from NZ_CP014689.1 coordinate 1,668,559, forward strand.
GATCTCGTCCGAAACAGGCCGTTTCAGCCCAGAGCCGAAGACCGCATCCACCACCAAATCAGCACATCCGATTTCTTCAGCCGTGAACGGAACCACTGGACCCGTCCAGCGGTTGGCCATTTCGGCTGCGGGCGTGCCGGATCTGGGGCTGGAGAGTGCAGCCACACGGACCGGCCAGCCCCAGCGCGCCAGATGACAGGCAACGACATAGCCATCGCCGCCATTGTTTCCCGGCCCGCAGGCCACGGTGACGCGACACGGCGAAAAACGGTTGCGTATGATGCGTGCAACGGCCCACCCGGCGTTTTCCATCAGAAGCACGGGCGTAAGGATGGCTGCGGCCGCACGGTCCATCCGGTCGCTTTCCTCGGGAAGCAGCAGAGCAAAAGGATAGCGGGACATATCGAGGCAATCTCCTGCCGGACTCATCATGCAAAAGCGTAAGCCGCTTCTGCGCTGTCCGGTTTACAATGACACTTTTGCAATCACTCTGGCGCAATGAGGGGTGCGTCAGGTATTCAGGGGAAACGCATTTCGGGAATGATCTTTCCCTCTCTTTCAATTTTCAACCCTGACGAGGATCAATGACAGGATCGATCATCTGGAGCCTCGTGCTCGCAATTCACGTGCTGTGCATGACCTATTGGGTTGGCGGTTCGATCTATTCGACGCTGGTCGTTCGTTCCACAATCGGGCTGCTTGACCCCGGACCGCGCAATTCAGTGCTGCTTCAGGGCTATACGCGCTTTTTCCGCGGCCTGTATCAGGTTGTACCGTTTTCGCTGCTGAGCGGCTGGGGGCTGGTTTTTCATGAAGGTGGATTTGCAGCGGTACCCTGGCCCGTCAATGCGATGCAGCTTCTGGGGCTGGTCATGGCAGTGGTTTTCATCCTGACCGTTCAGGGCCCCTTCCGCCGCGCACGCCGGGCCATGCGCCCCCAGCCTGCCCTGTTCGATACGCTGCGCAGCCGCACTGCAATCATGGCGGCACTGGGTGTCCTGACCATCCTTGTCGCCGCAATGGCACGCGGCATCTGAAATCGTATGCGATACGGCGCTTTTAGGGCCGTATCGCTTGCCATTTCCGCCATTTGTCGATAACGCACCAGTTATAGCTGCGGGTCACTGCCCCGCCCTCAACTCCGGCCCGCATCCATTGGGGTGCGCACCGTCAACGAGAGTCTCGAGAGTCATTTGAGCGCGAAAACGACCTCCGGTCCTTCCAAATCCCGTACGACTGCCACGCCCAAGCGTGGTCGCCCTTCCGCTTCGCGCAGCGCCGCAGCCGAGGTTTCCCCGACGCCTGCCGATGAAGGCGACAAGCCTGCGACACCGGAAGCCCCTGCCGCCAAGGCCCCGCGAGCGCGGCGCTCGAAGACCGCAGTTCCTGCAATCCCGGATGCGACAGACGCGGCAAAGCCTGCCACACGCCGCGCCCGCAAGGTGACCTCTCCGGCTGTCGAGACCCTGACCGAAGACGACGCTCCCGTTGCCAAACCTGCCGTACGCCGCAGAAAGGCGGTTGCGGAGCCGAAGACAACCGTCGATACCGACGAAACATCTCCTGCCCCCCGTCGTCGCACCACGAAAGTGGCTGATGAAACGGTCACCGAAGCTGCTCCCAAACGCCGCGGCCGTCCACGCAAGGTCGCCGCCGTCGAGCAGCCCGCACCCGAAATCGTAACTGAAGATACTCCGAAGCCTGCCGAAGCTCCGCGTCGCCGCGGTCGTCCGCGCAAAACGGACGTTGTCGCCACGGAAGCTCCTGTGGAAAAACCTTCTGCAGAAAAAGCCGAAAAGAAGGCACGTCCGACACGTCGCAAGGCGAGTGTCCCGGTTGAGGAGGTCGTCGCTGCGCCCGTCTCCGAAGAGACGCCTTTGGCACAGGTTGAGCCGGCAAAGAGCGAGAAAGACACGGCCCGTCGCAGACGCGCCAGGACTGTTGTCGCTACGGAGCCCGCCGTCACCGTAGAGAACATTGCGGTCCCCCCTGCCATCATTGAAACCGTCGCTGTCGCCGAAGAATCGTTCGACAAGCCCCGTTTTGCCGATCTGGGGCTGGGCGAACCGATCATGCGCGCCATTGAGGAACTGGGTTACGAGCACCCTACCCCCATTCAGGCACAGGCTATCCCCGAAGTTCTGAAGGGCCATGACGTTCTGGGTGTCGCCCAGACCGGCACCGGCAAGACGGCTTCCTTTACGCTTCCAATGCTTCAAAAGCTGTCCGGATCGCGCGCGCGCGCACGGATGCCGCGTTCGCTGATCCTTGAGCCGACGCGTGAACTCGCTTTGCAGGTCGCTGAGAACTTCAAGCTCTACGGCAAGTATCTTCGCCTGACGCACGCCCTGCTGATCGGCGGCGAAAGCATGGCCGAACAGCGCGATGTCCTGAATCGTGGCGTCGATGTGCTCATTGCAACGCCGGGACGCCTGCTCGACCTGTTCGGGCGTGGCGGCCTGCTGCTCACGCAGACCAGCACGCTCGTGATCGACGAAGCCGATCGCATGCTGGACATGGGATTCATTCCCGATATCGAGAAAATTGTCGGGCTGCTGCCGACCCATCGCCAGACCCTGTTTTTCTCCGCCACCATGGCTGAAGAAATTCGCCGCCTGGCCGATGCATTCCTTCGTCATCCGGTTGAAATCACGGTCTCGCGCCAGTCTTCCGTCGCCACGACGATCGAAGAAGCGCTGGTCATTGTTCCCGAAGACGAAAAACGCCGCACCCTCAAGAAGCTTCTGCGCCGTGAAAACGTCCAGAGCGCGATCGTTTTCTGCAACCGCAAACGCGATGTGGACATGATCCAGCAGTATCTGACCAAACACGGGATAGAGGCCGGGCATCTGCACGGAGATCTGGCCCAGTCGCTGCGTTTCTCGACGCTGGAGCGTTTCCGTTCCGGGGAACTGAAGTTCCTGATCTGCTCTGACGTGGCTGCACGCGGTATCGACATTGGCGGCCTGTCTCATGTCTTCAATTACGATCTGCCGTTCAATGCCGAGGATTACGTCCACCGGATCGGACGCACCGGACGGGCTGGCAAGGAAGGTCATGCCTTCAGCCTGGCCACACCACGGGATCGCAGACTGCTCGAAGCAATCGAGACCCTGACGGGCAAGATCATCGCACGCCCGGTTCTCGAAGGCATCACGACTGTTGACTGGGCTCCGGAAGAGGGCGAACGCGAATCTATCTCTACTCCTGTTCCTGCCCCCCAGGAGGCTTCGGAAGACGGCGAGCATCGTGCGCGCAAGCGCCGCCGAGGTGGTCGCAAGCGCAACCGTGGCGAGCGTGACGAACACGAGAGCGTTCAGCAGGCGGTGCCTGTTGCAACTCCCACACCTGTCTCGGTGATCGAAGCCCCCGTGAGCCATCGTTCCGTTGAACTGGCTCCTGCATTCGAGAACGATGGCCCGAAGACCGGCTTTGGCGGAGATACGCCCGCCTTCATGCTGGTCCCGCGTCGTCGGAAAATTACGGTCTCCGGCGAGACCGATCTCGCTGCTCCCGTTCAGCATGATGGGCGCCATTACGGTAATGAATGATACCTTGACCGGAGTTGCAGAACTCCGGATTGAAGGACTGGGTGCGGCAGGCGACGGCGTTGCGCATCTTGATGGCCAGAGCGTCTTCATTCCGGGTACATTGCCCGGAGAAGACATTCGGGTCCGCCTTGCTTCCGGCCATCCTGAACTGATTGAAATCGTTCACTCATCCCCCGAGCGCGTCACACCCCCCTGCGACCTGTTTGGCGAGTGTGGCGGCTGTGCGTTGCAGCATCTTTCCCTCCCGGCTCTGCTGGAATGGAAGTCGCAGCGCGTCCTCCAGGCCCTGATAGCCGCTGGTTTTACAGACCTGCCCCCGGCGCGGATGTTCCAGACAGCGCCTGAGACACGGCGACGGATGGATTTTGCCGTCCAGCGCGTGCCGGGTGGCGTGATCATCGGGCTGCACCGCCGTAACGGAGATCCCGTGGACATGACGGAATGTCGTGTTCTCCACCCAGCGATTTTTGGACTTCTCGCGCCTTTGCGCGACGTTCTGGGCAGCTTGGGAGCCCTGACAGGCCGCGGCAGCCTGATGGTCAACCTGCTTGATAGCGGCCCGGACCTGACGCTTCAGACGTCTGCTCCGCTAACGAGTGCAGACCGTATCAAGCTTGCGGCCTTTGCACGCGAGCATGATCTGTCGCGAATTTCCTGGCAGGACCCGAAAGATCTAGGCATCGAAGCAGTGGCCCAGTCTGGGGCTGTGCGGGAAAATTTCGGTGGTGTGACTGTCTCGCCACCCCCTTCGGCATTCCTTCAGGCAGCGGCGGACGCCGAGAAAGCTATTGTCACAGCCGTTCTGGACGGTCTGCCGTCGCTGAACAAAAAGGATGTGACGGTCGAACTGTTTGCCGGTTGTGGTACACTCACCTTTCCGATGTCGGAGAAGGGCCGGGTCATGGCCTATGAGGGCAATCTGGCTGCAGCGAACTGCCTCAAGGCGGCAGCTGGCGGTCGACGCGTGGATGGTTTTTATCGTGATCTTGGGCGTCAACCCCTGCTCCCGCATGATCTGAAATCAACGCGGGCTGTCGTCTTGGACCCGCCTTATGCAGGCGCAGGTGCACAGACTGTGCCACTGGCAAAATCTGCCGTGCCGGATATGGTCTATGTGAGCTGCAATCCTGCCGCGCTTGAAAAAGACGGCAAGTTGCTTTGGAATGCAGGATTTTCAGTCGTTGGTCTGACCATCGTGGACCAGTTCCTGTGGTCCACGGAAGTCGAGGCCGTTGTCGTGCTTTCGCGGGATGCGAAGCGGATTAGACGTGAAAACTCTCGCCGCAGCCACAGCGCCCCTTCTCGTTCGGATTCCTGAACGTGAAGCCGGATTCGAGGTCCTTGACCTCGTAATCCATGACGGTGCCGGTCAGGAACAGGGTGGCTTTGCGATCCACCAGCAGGGTCACGCCCTGATCCTCGACCCGCTCGTCGGCAGGCTGCGGGTCTGTGACGAAATTCATTTCGTAAGACAGTCCCGAGCAGCCTCGCGTCCCCACGCTGATGCGCAGGAGCTGCCCCTGATGAGAGCCTTCATAAAGGGCTTTCAAACGTCTTGCTGCCTGATCTGAAACAGTCATGAGAGCAGGCAGCGGGCGACGCATTGCAACATCGGACATGATGGTTTTTTCCGGATCAGAACATGTTGAGGGCAAGACGGGCATCATCGCTCATACGGCTCATATCCCACGGCGGATCCCAGACGATCTCGATCGTCGCCTGAGTGACGCCCGGAACATGCGACACGGCATCACGTACCATCTCGGGCAGTTCCTGCGCGCTGGGACAGTTCGGCGCCGTCAGCGTCATTTCCATATGGACGCGACCATCGTCATGCAGGTCAATCGCGTAGATCAGGCCAAGTTCGTAGACATTTACCGGAATTTCCGGATCATAAACCGTGGCGATGGCGGCGATGACCGCCTCCTGATCCGGCGCAGTTCCGGTGGCGGGAACGCAGGCTGTGTCTTCACTGGTGGAGATATCGGTCATGGCTACACTCATGTGAGCATCATCCGGGCCCGTTCAAGGCCTTCGATAAACGTGTCGATTTCATCGGTCGTGGTATAGATGCCAAAGCTGGCACGCGCTGTTGCCTGCACGCCCAGACGCCGGATCAGCGGCTCCGCACAATGCTGCCCCGCACGGATGGCAATTCCCAGCTGATCGAGCAGCGTCGCCAGATCATGCGGGTGCGCGCCATCCATAATGAAGGAAATCACGCCCCCGCGTTCCTGAGGCTCCCCCAGAACACGCAGACTGTTGATTCCACGCATTTTTTCCAATGCGTAGCGGGTGAGTTCCGCTTCATGACGGGAGATGGCCTCATAGCCGATCTCTTCCACGAAGCGGACAGCAGCCCCCAGACCAATAGTTTCCAGAATGGCCGGCGTTCCGGCTTCAAACTTGTGCGGAACATGCGCCCAAGTGGCGCGCTCGAACGACACGGTTTCGATCATGTCACCGCCACCCATGAAAGGCGGCATGGCGTCCAGAAGCTCCATTCTGCCCCAGAGCACACCGATGCCTGTGGGACCATAGAGCTTGTGCCCGGTGAAGGTGAAGAAATCCGCGCCGAGGTCCTGCACATCAATCCTGCGATGCACGACAGACTGCGACCCATCCAGCAGAATGCGCGCGCCGTAAGCATGGGCAATGTCCGCAAGCTTGCGAGCCGGCGTGATGGTCCCAAGCACGTTGGACATATGCGTGATGGCCACAAGCGCCACTTTGCCATCCGACAAAAGCGCCTCATAGGCATCCAGATCAATGTCGCCAGCGTCATTGATGGGCGCGACCCGCAGATCAATCCCCGCCCGGTCCCGCAGCATGAGCCAGGGCACGATATTGGCGTGGTGTTCCAGTTCGGAAATCAGAACCGCCTGCCCTGGCTTCAGCAGACTGCCGAAACTGTAGGCCACGAGGTTGATCGCCTCGGTGCTGTTGCGGGTGAAAACGATTTCATGGTGGTCGGGAGCATTGAGAAGACGGGCAACGTCATGACGGGCGCGCTCATAGGCTTCCGTCGTGCGTTCACTCATCCAGTGCAGGCCACGATGAATATTGGCATACTGGTGATAGGCCGCATCCCGCATAGCCTCGATCACGGCATCCGGTTTCTGCGAAGATGCCGCACTATCGAGGAAAACCAGCGGGCGGCCATGAACGGTTTCGTTCAGGATCGGAAAATGGGCGCGGATTTCAGCCGTTGTTTTTCCGGACGGGGTGCTGCTGCCGGTCATGACTCCATGCTCCGGCCCAGCAGATCACGCAGGGTCTCATCGGCAACGAGATCCAGCGCGTCTATCAGGAACGCCCGCACAAGAATATCGCGGGCCTGCGCTTCGGGAACACCCCGGGAGCGCAGATAGAAAAGCTGCTCATCATCAAGGGCGCCTACAGTGGCACCATGGCTGCACTTGACGTCGTCAGCATAGATTTCCAGCTCGGGCTTGCTGTTGATCTGCGCCTTTTCAGACAGCAGAAGCGCCTGGTTCATCTGATAGCCATCGGTTTTCTGGGCCACACGATCCACAAGGATCTTGCCCTGAAACACGCCCTGCCCGGCGTCTGACAGAACCGTCTTGACGGTCTGGCGCGAACTACCATCCGGAGCCGCATGATGGATCATGGAGGTCAGGTCGTTCAGCCGCTGGCCGTCCACGATCTGCACCCCATTCACATGAACTATGGCATGGGGGGCATTCAGCGTGACGACAGCTTCGTGCCGGGCGAGGCTCCCGCCCTGATTCAGGGTAAAGCTGTCATACTCGCCCTTCTCCGACACATCAGCAGACACGATGGCAAGATGCGTACCGCTCAGGCTCTCGCGCTGCAGCTTGATGTGACGCAGCGCAGCCCCCTTGCCCACGACAATGTCGAAACGCGGATTGGCGACATACCGCCCCTCGCCAGCATTGACGTCATAGAGCGTGAGCGATGCACCGTCTTCCAGCACGATGCGATGCTGCAGATGCGTCGAAACATCCGCGCCATCGCAGAGGCTGATGAGGGTCAGCAGTCCCGCGTCCGTTCCTGCCGGAATACGCAGATCGAGCCCCTTTTCGCCCAGCGCCATATTCAGCGTGGCGGAGAAAACACCCCTGAGCGGAGAAACAGGGTCCGAACCCTGTCCGGCGGCTTCCGGCAGAGCGGACAGACCGTCCAGCAGCCTGCCATTGCCATAGACCATCCGTGCGCCGCTTTCGGGCAGCGGCAAACCATCAAGGAGCGCAGCAACGGATTCAGACGCCAGAGGCGCGGCCTGTTGCCAGGCCGTTTCCGCGATAGTGCGCAGCGGCGTATAGCGCCACGCTTCGACACGACGCGTTGGCAGGCCGGTTTCGGCAAGAGCCGTCCCGTGACCGGAAGCGCGCTGGATAAACACCTCCAGAGCCGGGGTCTCCTTCGCCACGCTTGGCTGTACGCTCACGCTGCCGCCTCGAGGAACTGGGTATAACCCTGCTTTTCAAGCGTCTTGGCGATCTCAGGGCCGCCGCTATGGATGATGCGGCCATGCGCCATGACATGCACCCGGTCCGGCACGATATAGTCGAGCAGACGCTGATGATGCGTGATGACCAGAGCAGAGAAATCCGGGCTGCGCAGCGAATTCACGCCTTCCGCGACAATACGCAGGGCGTCGATGTCCAGACCGCTATCCGTCTCGTCAAGGATGGCGAAAGACGGCTGAAGCAGGCGCATCTGGAGCACTTCGTTGCGCTTCTTCTCGCCACCCGAAAAGCCGACATTGACCGCACGCTTGAGCATGTCGTCGGACATGGACAGGTGCTTGGTTTCGGCGCGGACGGCCTTGAGGAAGGCCACGGCATCCAGTTCGGCTTCACCACGCGCCCGGCGAACGGCGTTTACGGCAGTCCGCAGGAAATTCGCGTTGTTCACACCCGGTAGCTCAACCGGCGACTGGAACGCCAGGAACAGGCCCAGAGCAGCGCGTTCTTCAGGTTCAAGAGCCAGAAGATCCTGTCCCTTGAACGTGGCCGACCCACCCGTAACTTCGTAGTCGTCACGACCGGCAAGCACATAGGACAGCGTGGATTTACCCGAGCCGTTCGGCCCCATGATGGCGTGGACTTCACCCTTGGGGATTTCTAGATCGAGCCCCTTGAGAATGTCCTTGGGCGTGCCATCGGCGTCGATACGGGCCTGAAGCCCCTGAATTTTCAGAAAATCGCTCATATTAACCCACACTTCCTTCGAGGCTGATCTGCAGAAGCTTCTGCGCCTCGACCGCGAATTCCATCGGCAGCTCCTTGAGCACCTCGCGGCAGAAACCATTGACGATCAGACCAACCGCATCTTCTTCCGAAAGGCCGCGCGAACGGCAGTAGAAAAGCTGGTCTTCAGAGATTTTTGACGTGGTCGCTTCATGCTCCACGCGTGCCGTCATGTTGCGGCTTTCGATATAGGGCACAGTATGCGCGCCACACTGATCGCCGATCAGCAGGCTGTCGCACTGCGTGAAATTGCGCGCGTTCCGGGCCTTTGGCTGCATACGCACCAGACCGCGATAGGTGCTGTCCGACTGACCGGCCGAGATCGTCTTGGCGATGATCGTCGAGCGCGTATTGGGCGCAAGATGGATCATCTTCGTGCCGGTATCGGCCTGCTGGTGGTTGTTGGTCACCGCAACCGAGTAAAACTCGCCGACCGATCCTTCACCCGCCAGCACGCAGGACGGATATTTCCATGTGATCGCAGAGCCGGTCTCAACCTGCGTCCACGAAATCTTGGACCGTGCGCCACGGCAGATGCCACGCTTGGTGACGAAGTTGTAAATGCCGCCCCGACCTTCATCATCGCCCGGATACCAGTTCTGGACGGTGGAATACTTGATCGAGGAGTCTTCCATCGCGATCAGTTCGACCACGGCCGCATGAAGCTGGTTCTCATCACGCTGCGGCGCCGTGCAGCCTTCCAGATAGGAGACGGTGGCGCGGTCTTCAGCGATGATGAGGGTGCGTTCGAACTGCCCCGTATTGCGCGCATTGATGCGGAAATAGGTGGACAGTTCCATTGGGCAGCGAACACCCTCGGGGATGTAGACGAAGGAACCATCGGTAAAGACGGCGGAATTCAGCGCCCCGAAGAAATTGTCGGACACCGGCACGACCGTACCCAGATATTTCCGGACCAGCTCGGGATGTTCGCGGATAGCTTCGGAGATCGGGCAGAAGATGACGCCGGCTTCCGCAAGCGTTTTGCGGAAGGTCGTTGCGACGGACACACTGTCGAAAACGGCATCAACGGCAACAGGCAGACGCGCCTCTTCCGCCCCTTCCACGCCAGCCAGAAGGGCCTGTTCGTGCAGGGGAATGCCCAGCTTGGCATAAGTCTTGAGAAGTTCGGGATCAACTTCATCAAGGCTCTTGGGGCCAGGCTTTTTCTTAGGCTGGGCGAAGTAATGCGCGTCCTGATAATCAATCGGCGGGTGATGGATATGAGCCCAGGTCGGCTCTTCCATTTCCAGCCACGCACGAAAAGCCTTCAGACGCCAGTCCAGCATCCATTGCGGCTCGCCCTTGCGCTCGGAGATCAGGCGCACCGTCTCCTCATTGAGACCCTTGGGCGCGATATCCATTTCGATATCGGTCTCAAAGCCCCATTCGTAGCTGGATTTCGCGAGTTTTTCGACTGTCTCGCGGGTTTCCGTCACGGCTGGCATGGTGTGTTGTCCTTAACTGACCGCTTCGGTCACGGAGGGAGACTCCGCTCCAACGGTGGCGACAGGGGCCAACGCGGGGCCGCGCCTTGGCAGGCGCTCCGCATGTCGGCCCATATCCGCCAGTGTAATGCTGTTGAGTGTGCTGAGGATGGCATCGTTCACAACGTCCCACTGGCCCGACAGGCCGCACAGGGAACTGTGTTCGCATTCGCGCCCGTCACAGCAGGCGGTAATGGCGATGGGTCCGTCCACGGCTGCGATAACGGCGGCGACGGTCACCTTTTCAAGCTCGCCCGCAAGGCGGTAGCCGCCTCGGGCGCCGCGATGGGACAGCACCAGGCCGCTGGAGGCCAGCCCTTTGAGGAGCTTGGCCACGGTGGGTTCTGGAACACCGGTTTCTACTGCAAGGGCTGCGGCTGTTGCCAGTCCTTCATGACGACCGAGATGGACCAGAAGGACAGTGGCGTAATCGGCCAGTTTGGAGAGCCTCAGCATCGCTTGCACACTCGCATCTTGTTCTAATTCAAGACTTGGTAAGTCCTGATTTGTTCCAAATGGCCCATACCGGAGCAAAGGTCAAGGCTTCTGTGCCCGACCTTTCCCTGACATGGAATGTCACACACCAAAAAACAGTCGGGAAACGCCGTCAAGCGCGGCTCCGGCCAGAAAACCCACGACCGTGCCATTGATGCGGATATAGGCAAGGTCACGGCCGACACGCGACTCCAGTCGCATCGCCAGATCGTTTCCGTCCCATCCTGCCATGACGGCGGCGATGAACCCGGAGAGCTTCTCGCGCAGACCTGGCAGGATCCGCTGGACCGTGCTTTCAACAGCCTGATTGACTTTCAGACGCAGGGCATCACTGGACCGCAGCGCACTCGCAAGCTGAACGATCGCGGCATCAATGACCGTGGCGCTCCAGCCCTCTTCGCGGCCACTGTCTTCCTCAACCATGCGCCGCAGACGGTCCCACAGTTCTGAACTCCAGCCCTTGAGGCTGGTATGGGTCAGGACGGAGGTAATGGTGTCGGCCATGTCCTTGCGACGGACGGGGTCATGTTCGATCCGGTCGATTTCGCCACGAACCCATGTCGTAAATCCGTGCCGCAGGTCCGAGTCCATGGGATCGACCCGTTCAAACTCGGCATGGAGCGCCATCAGCACACGGCTGGCGACGGAGCCGCCGATCGCCCAGCCCAGAAAACGGCCGCCCTGCTCCCGCACGCGCTCCTCAACGAAATGCCGCAGGTCCGACTCCCGGGACGTTACGGTGGTCTTGATGCGCTCAAGCAGAAAAGACAGCACCTCCTGGTGCATCTCGCTGTCCACCATGGCACGCATGCCACGGGAGACCAGCGGCGCCATTTCCTCACCATTGAGCAGGACCGGAAGGGCACGTGAAATCGCAGCCTTCGCACGTCCGTCCTCAAGACGGTCGAACATCACGGGAATGGCGGAGCGCATGCTGTTGACGAGTGTCTGGCGTGTCGCAGGTTCGCTCAGCATGTCGGCGATCAGGCCGGAAAGATCAATTTTTGACAAAGCACGGCGCACATCTTCTTCAGTGAAGAACTGGCCCGAAATGAAGCGGCCCAGCGCCTGTCCGAGACGCTCTTTCTGACGCGGCAGAATAGCCGTGTGGGGAATGGGGAGGCCAAGCGGGTGCCGAAACAGCGCAGTTACGGCGAACCAGTCGGCAAGACCACCGACCACGCCCGCTCTCGAACCCGCCCGTAGCAGACCGAACGCCAGACTGCCATCGCCGATATGACGGGCCGCCGCCAGCGTCGTGCCTGCGGCAAGCACTCCCATGCCAACGAGCAGGCCACCGGCCATGAACCGGGGCGAAAGACCTGCGGGGCCGGATTTGGAGACGGGATGGGGCGTGTCCGCATGCATCTGCGGACAGATAGCATCATTCCGACGGGCTGTCGCGTACAGAGCAAGGTTGCGCTTGGCAGCAGGGCGTGAAAAGTATTGCGGCCCGTTTTCGGTCCATTTTTTCTTTTTTCCGCAGAAGCGAGACTGCTCCCGATGTCTGACTGCGCCTCCCGGCTCGATCCGTCTCTCCATGACCGTATTGACGCGATGACGTCCCGGCTGCTCCACGAACGTGATGGTCTCGAAGACCTGATTGCCTCCATCGGGCAGGATCTGTCCAACGACGATCCGGACGCCAGCAGAGCGCGCCTTGCCGAGATCGGGAACGTCGTACGCGCCCTGCGTGACGAGCATTTCGTGGACCGCGCCGCACATCTGCGCGCCTATGTCGGCCTTGATGAGACTGCCCCGCAGGAGCGGCTTGAGGCCGTGGCAAAGCGTCTGGTGGCTCAGGTTCCGGACGCGGTTTCGCTGACCGTGCCGAAGATTGCCGCGGTTTTCACCGCACATCCGACGTTCGCACTGGCAGACGGGGTGTATGACATCCTGACGCAGCGGGCAGAAAATCCGGAAACGCCGATCCCGTGCCTGAAAACGCACCGCCGTCCCGGACCGCCGACACTGGCGCAGGAGCAGGCCCTTGCACTGGCGGCCATCCTGCGGGGCCGGGATGCCCTCGATGACCTGACAGCAGCGCTCCTGCGGGAGATGTCCCAGCGCTGGTCGGGCGAAAACAGCCACGTTGATCCCGCTCCCGTGATTCTGGCGAGCTGGGTCGGCTTCGATACGGATGGACGTAACGATATCGGCTGGTGGGATACGCTGCGCATCCGGCTCGAACTGAAGTCGTCCCAGCTTCATCGTCTGACGGATGGGCTGGAGCGGCTGGGTCTGCAGGAAAGTGCGCTGGCCATGCGCACGCGCCGGGCCATCGAAGCTGTCAAGACGCAGCATGCGGCTTGCCCGACCGGACGGGATGCCGCGCCGGAAACCATCCGTGATTTTGCCCAGACGCTGATTTCACACCGCGACAAGGCGCTTCTGGATGCCGCCGAGCTTCTGCCGCTCTTTCAGGATGCCGCTTCCGGACTGGATGAAGACAGCCTGCTACACCTGCGGACGCTGCGTGCCGGGTTCATGAACCACGGCCTCGGAATTGCCCGCATCCATACCCGTCTGAACGCGGCACAGATCTATAATGTCGCGCGCACACGACTGGGCCTGACCGACGATCCGGCCCTGCCCTCGCGTCGTCGCGTTCTGCTGACGAAGATCGACGAGGCCCTTTCGAACCTGACGCCCCGTGCCGTGGATTTCGGCTCGCTGCTGGTCGAGCCTGCCTCCGCCGCGCGGCTGATGATGACCATGGCGCAGATCCTCAAGCACATCGACTCAGGATCGCCGATCCGCTTCCTCATCGCCGAGACCGAAAGCGGGTATACGCTGCTGGCGACGCTCTGGCTGGCACGGCTGTTCGGGATCGAGGATCACCAGATCGAAATTTCGCCGCTCTTTGAAACGGAAAGCGCGCTCGAAAATGGCGAGACCATTCTGGAAGAAGCTTTCCGTTCAAGCCATTGGCGCGATTATCTGAAGGCGAACGGACGACTATCGCTTCAGTTCGGCTATTCCGATTCGGGACGCTATGTCGGACAGCTTGCCGCCACCAATCTGGTCGAGCGCCTGCGGATGCGGACCCTTTCCCTGCTGGCGGAACACGGACTGGAGGATGTTTCCCTCACGCTGTTCGATACGCACGGCGAAAGCATCGGACGCGGCGCGCATCCTTTCAGCCTGCGTCAGCGCCTGGATTATTTCTCCCCTGCCCGCACGCGACTAGCCATGCGCGAAGCCGGGATCGGCTGCCGCGTCGAAACCGCGTTTCAGGGTGGCGACGGCTACACGCTGTTCGGAACGAAGGCTCTTGCGGCGTCCACGATTGCCACTCTTGCCGAACATACGGCCGAAGTCCCGCAGGACACGAAAGATCCGGTCTATGCACGTCCCGATTTCGCAGCCGATTTCTTCTCCACCATCGCACTCGACATGGGCGCGCTGGTCGATGATCCGGGCTATGCCGCATTGCTCAGCGCATTCGGGCCGTCACTGATCGACAAGACGGGCTCCCGCCCATCTGCACGTCAGTCGGATGCCGCGACCGTGACGCGCATCACCCATCCCGGCCAGCTTCGGGCCATTCCCAATAACGCGATCCTCCAGCAGCTCGGCTGGTGGGCGAATGTGCTGCACGGGCTGGGCAATGCGGCGCAACGCCATCCCGAGACGTTCGAGCAGTTCGCAACAGAATCATCGCGCTTCCGCGAAGCCATGGATTTCGCCCGTCAGGCACTGGCTCATTCCGATCTGGACGTCCTGCGGACAACGATCCATCAACTCGACCCCGGAACCTGGCTGGACCGCGCAGCCAAGGCCCAGAGCGACGAGGAACGGCAGAGCCTGCTAGGCATTTCGCACGGACTGGAGCTGCTGCGTTTCTGGACGAGCGGCCCTGCAATGTTCCGGCGTATTCAGGCAGACCATATCGCACTGCGCGCTGCATGGCCTGATGCGCCACGCATGGCAGCTCGTGAAAAGCTGCTCCATGCGATCCGCTTCGCTCTTATCGACCGTCTGTGGGGCCTCTCGACGCGCATTCCGTATTTCGGGCCGCGCAACAGCCTGACACGGGAGTCCATCACGAACCTGATCCTCTGCCTGGATGTGCCGCGTGCGCTGCACCTTCTGGACGACCTGTTCCCCCTCACGGTTCCCAGCGTTGCCAATCTCGATTTTGGAGAACCGGGCGATGCGGCTGAGGCTGGCGGTTTTGCGCGGGAGCATCAGGAAATTTTCGAGCCGCTGTCGCAGTGCTTTGCATTGCTGCGCGAGGTGGGGATCGCCATCATGCACGCCAACAGGGCTTTCGGCTGAAGAATGATACGTAGCCGGAACCCTTGTCGGTGAGGGCTACGTCCGTCTAAAAGCTCCCTGTAACAAACCCTAACGGAAAGTTCCTCTGCATGCTTCGCAAGGCCCTTCTTCTGGGCGCAGCCATGATGGCTGTGCCTGCTCTGGCCGCAGGTCCCGCGACACCGGCACCCAATGCTGACAGCGTGACGAACGGGACGGTAACGGTCAATGGCGCCACGATCCCCTACCGGGCCGTCGCGGGAACCATTCTGGTACATGGCGCCGACTACAACGATTCCAGCGACGTTCTGGCCAAGCGCGGCACGAAGATTGATAGCGGCAAGGACGACGACAGCAAGACCGCACCGGTCGCGTCCATGTTCTACACCGCCTATTTCAAGGAAGGCGTTCCGTCGGAAAAACGTCCGATCACGTTCCTTTATAATGGTGGGCCGGGATCAGCTTCGGTCTGGGTGCATATGGGCACGTTTGGTCCGCGTCGTGTGAACACACCGGGTGACACACACCTTCCGGCCGCACCCTATGCGCTCATCAACAACCCGCAGTCCCTGATGGATGTTTCAGACGTGGTGTTTGTCGATGCGCCGGGAACAGGTTTTTCCCGAATTGCCGGGAAGGATGCCGACAAAGAATTTCTGGGTGTTGACGGTGACGGCGAAGCTTTCACACATTTCATCTCAAAGTTCCTCGCCAAGTATCATCGCTATAATTCGCCGAAATACCTGTTCGGCGAGAGCTATGGCACGATGCGTTCGGCCGTGGTCATCAATGACCTTGAGCAGGACGAAAACATCGACTTCAACGGTGTAATCCTGCTGTCGCAGATCCTGAACTACGACAACAGCGATGACAGTCCGCAGTTCAATGCCGGCATGGACGATCCCTATGTGCTGGCCCTGCCGACCTATGCAGCAACAGCATGGTATCATCACTGCCTGCCTGCCGAACATCCGGATCTGAAGGCGTTCCTGCGCGAAGTCGAGCATTTCGCGATGACCGACTACACGCTGGCCCTGCGTCAGGGTGCTGATCTGCCGGAAGACCAGCGTCAGGCGATTGCGGCGAAGCTGCATGACTACACGGGCCTGCCGGTCGATTACATCCTGCGGGCAGATCTGCGCGTTAATGGCGGCGAATTCGACCAGCAGCTTCAGGCCAAGACCGGAATGGCGACGGGCCGTCTGGATACGCGCTATTCAAGCCCGACGATTGACCCGATGAGCCAGGAAGTGGATTACGATCCGCAGTCCAGCGCCATCAGCTCTGCTTATGTCACGGCCTTCAACGACTATGTCCGCAACACACTCAAATATGGCACGGACGAGGACTATCGCCTCTATAACAGCCAGGGCCACTGGGACAGCCACCACCGGCAGCCCGGTCACGGCTACCAGCCCAAGGGCGAGCCGAACGTCATGACGGATCTGGCCATGGCGATGAAAACCAATCCGAACCTGCACGTGATGCTCAACGCAGGCTACTACGATCTCGCAACGCCGTATTTCGAAGGCGTTTATGAGATGAAGCACCTGCCGATGGCAAAAAGCCTGCAGAAGAACATCGAATACGCCCAGTATCCTTCCGGCCACATGGTCTATGTGGATCCGGCGACGCTCCAGCAGTTGCATGACAATGTAGCGGCCTTCATCCGCCGGACAGACAATCTGCACTGATCCCTGAAAAATCAGACAAGGCTGCGGAGGGGAAACCTTCCGCAGCCTTTTTTATGCTCAGACTGTACGAGCAGGCCAGCCGATGCGGACCAAAACACAATCCGGTCCATTGACCGCGAATTCATACATGCCCCAGGGCTTGATCGACGGCCCTTCCTTTTCAAGAACCTGGCCCGCGAAGAGCCGTGCCAGCGCATCCACATCCGGACGGCGGAAATAGAGACCGAAAGGATTGCGTCCTGCTTCGACCCAGCCGGAAACGGCCTGCGTCAAATGAAGCTCCTCTCCGTCCGGGGTTTGCAAAAGCCGGTATTCAGCTGAACTGCCAGCCTGGGGCGAAAAGCCCAGTGCCGCAAAGAACTGCTCGGCCTGCAGAAGATTGTTCACGGGCAAAATAGCAATAACGGATCTCAGAGGCTCACACGAGGACATCGCTCTCTCTTTGACGGTACTGGACACAAAAAACCCCGCCAGATTGCTCTGGCGGGGTCTGATGTTTCACCGGGGCGAAAAAATCAGGCGGACTTCGCGATGATTTCGTCAGCCACGTTACGAGGAACGGCTTCGTAGTGATGGAACTGCATGGTGAAGGACGCACGGCCCTTCGTTGCAGAACGCAGGTGCGAGATGTAGCCGAACATTTCCTTCAGCGGCACCTGTGCACGGATCATCACGGTCGAACCAGACGTTTCCTGGCTCTGGATGATGCCGCGGCGGCGGTTAAGATCGCCCACCACGTCACCGACGTGATCGTTCGGGGTCGTGACTTCAACGTCCATGATCGGCTCGAGGATCACCGGACCGGCGTTCTTCATGCCTTCACGGAAAGCAGCCTTGGCGGCGATTTCGAAGGCCAGAGCCGACGAGTCAACGTCATGGTACTTACCGTCGAGAAGCGTGAACTGGAAGTCCACGGTCGGGAAGCCGGCCAGAACACCCGTGGTGCTCTGCATGCGGATGCCCTTTTCGACAGCCGGGATGTATTCCTTCGGAACCGTACCGCCGACGACCTTGTTGGTGAAGATGATCTCGTCCGGCTTGTCAGACGGAGCGAACTCGATCTTGACTTCAGCGTACTGACCCGAACCACCAGACTGCTTCTTGTGGGTGTACGTCTCGATGTGGGTCTTCGTGATCGTCTCACGATAGGCCACCTGAGGCGCACCGATGTTGGCATCAACGCCGTATTCACGACGCAGACGGTCAACGATGATGTCCAGGTGAAGCTCGCCCATACCGGAAAGGATGGTCTGACCCGTTTCCTGATCGGTCTTGAGGTGCAAGGACGGATCTTCAGCCGTCAGCTTCTGCAGAGCCAGCGTCATCTTCTCGACGCCGTCCTTGGTCTTCGGCTCGACGGAGATGTCGATGACCGGAACCGGGAACTGCATACGCTCCAGAACCACCGGATCGGCGGCGTCGGCAAGCGTGTCACCCGTAACGGTGTCCTTGAGGCCCACGAATGCGGCGATATCACCGGCACCGACGGACTTCACTTCCTGGCGCTTGTCGGCATGCATCTGGAACATGCGGCCGACGCGTTCCTTGTGACCCTTCGTCGTGTTCAGGATGGTGTCACCGGAGTTCAGAACGCCACGATAGACACGAACGAAGGTCAGCGTGCCGTACTTGTCGGAGATGATCTTGAACGCAAGGCCAGCGAACTTGCCATCCGGATCGACCGGAACGATCGGCAGGAAGTCTTCATCGACTTCTTCACCTTCCGGCGGAGCAATACGGATGCCTTCGACTTCGTCAGGAGCCGGCAGGTAGTCGATGACTGCGTCGAGCAGGGGCTGCACGCCCTTGTTCTTGAAGGCCGTACCGCACATGACGGGACGGAATTCACCGGAAATGGCACCCTTCTTGATGCACTTCTTGAGGGTTGCAACGTCCACGTCGCCCTTCTCGAAGTACTCTTCCATGGCTGCGTCGTCGACGGCCAGAGCCGTATCGAGCAGGACCTGGCGGGCTTCGTCAGCCTTTTCCTTCAGGTCAGCCGGGATCTCTTCGTAGTGGAACTTGGCGCCGAGTTCGCCGCCTTCCCACACGATGGCGCGCATCTCGACCAGATCAACCACGCCAACGAAGTTTTCTTCGGCGCCGATCGGGAGCTGCAGCGGCACGGCCACGATGTCCAGCTTCTCTTTCAGCGTGCTGAAAGCGTAGTAGAAGTCGGCGCCGGTACGGTCGAGCTTGTTGATGAAGATGACGCGCGGAACGTTGTAACGGTCAGCAAGGCGCCAGTTCGTTTCGGACTGCGGCTGCACGCCGGCCACGCCTTCGATCACGAAGATCGCGCCATCGAGCACGCGGAGCGAACGGTTGACTTCGATGTTGAAGTCAATGTGGCCCGGGGTGTCGATGATGTTGATGCGGTGGTCGTTCCACTCACAGGTCACGGCTGCCGAGGTGATCGTGATGCCACGCTCACGTTCCTGCGCCATATAGTCAGTGGTGGTGTTGCCTTCGTGGACCTCACCGATCTTGTGAGAGACACCCGTGTAATACAGGATACGCTCGGTCGTCGTGGTCTTACCGGCATCAATGTGCGCGGTAATACCGATGTTGCGAATCTTCGAGAGAGCCGACTTGGCTTCCTGAACGCTTTCGGACACGGAGAACCTCCAAAATACAATGAAAGGTGTTTCAGCCTGGACCGAAACACCTCCGCTGCGGCCCTGTGAAAGGACCGAACCTGATTTATCCCAGTGGCGGCTGAATGACCCAGACCGCCATGGTTTTCAAGAGCAATCTTGTTACCAAACAAAGTTCGGCAAAGATTCCTCAGGCGGTCTGGGCAGCCTTGCGTTCCTGAACGCGCAGGATACGGCGCTTGATGACCTGGGCTTCCGTCGGAAGCTTGCGGTTCGGCGTACCCAGCAGGAACGAATCCAGCCCACCGTTGTGCTCAACCGTGCGGATACCGTTGGTGGACAGGCGCATACGCACCGAAGCACCGAGAATATCGGAGATCAGCGTGGTCTCCTGCAGGTTCGGGAGAAAACGACGGCGGGACTTGTTATTGGCGTGGCTGACGTTGTTGCCCGTCAGCACGCCCTTGCCCGTGATCTGGCAACGGCGAGACATGGTGGTACTTTCCTCGATGCTGGATGACGCAGGACAGCGAGGTCCGGCGTGTTCCGTAAATCAGGCGCGGCTTATGACGTATGGTTGGGGGCTTCGTCAACCCCCGGAGACGTTTTCCCCGGCCTGTGCGGCCCACATTGCGGCATAATGACCACCTGCGGACAGCAGTTCCATGTGGCTTCCCTGCTCCACCACACGCCCCGCGTCAAGTACGACAATGCGATCGGCATCCTGAACGGTAGACAGACGATGTGCGACAATGATCGTCGTGCGCGCCCGGGAGAGGATCGCCAGCTCCTTCTGGATAGCGACCTCGGTGCGGGTATCAAGCGCACTCGTAGCCTCGTCCAGCAGCAGGATGCGCGGGTCCTTGAGAATGACGCGGGCAATAGCCACACGCTGCTTTTCCCCCCCTGAAAGCTTCAGCCCCCGCTCCCCGACCACGGTCTCATACCCGTCGGGAAGCCCCCGGATGAACGCGTCGATCTGCGCACTTCGGGCCGCGCTTTCAATATCTTCGCGGGAGGCCGACAGATCGCCATAAGCAATATTGTCGCCAATGCTGGAGTTGAAGAGCACCGTATCCTGCGGGACCGTCCCGATGATGTTCTGGATGTCGATTGGTGCGATGTCACGCAGGTCATGCCCGTCAATACAGACCGAGCCCTCCGTGGGATCGTAGGCGCGGGTCAGCAGGCGCCCCAGAGTGGATTTCCCGGAGCCTGTATGGCCGACAATGGCGAGAGACGTCCCTGCGGGTACGCTGATGGAGACATCATGCAGGATCTGCCGTGCAGGACTGTAGCCGAAGGAGACGTGACGGAACGCCACCGCAGCGGCTCCGGCCTCCGACAGTTTTCCCGCCAGATGCACGGGCTGCGGAGCCTGGGTGATTTCCGAGCGGATGGCGAGCAGTTCGAGATAGTTCTCCAGATCGACGCGGGCATTGCGCCATCCGGCACTGACATAGTTCAGGGCCCCAACAGACGAATAAAGCCCGCTCAGATAGCTGCCGATCAGGACGAACTGCGCCACTGCGAGACGGTGCAACACGATATCATGCGCCGCCATGGCCAGAAGCGTGGTCGTCGTCACAGCGATCAGGATACCCCGGCTGATCTGGGACAGGCTGACATAACGCTGAAGGCTGATTTCCGCCTTCCGGAGATCCCTGCGAGCCGCGTCGTAACGGTCAATTTCATGGGTTTCATTGGCAAAACTTCGCACCGTCTCGAAGTTGAGGATACTGTCCACAAGCTGGTGCTGGGCCTGATTGCTGGCACGGTTCCGCGCCCGCCTGGCCGTCATCCTCAGGCGGGTAAAAACGTAAGACACGGCGGAATACAGCCCCAGCGCCACCAGAAGCAGCACAACATATCGCCAGTCGAAAATTTTCAGGATGACGGTCAGTGTCATGATGAGTTCAATGACGTTGGGCAAAACGTTGAACAGCGCCAGTGACAGCAGCGTTCCGACAGCATCGGCCCCACGATCGAGCGTCCGGGTCAGTGAGCCCGTCTGCCGGTCCAGATGGAAGCGGACACTCAGATCATGCAGATGCCGTAACCCGAGGACAGCAACACGACGCTCAAGATCCGTTTCAACCGGCTTGACCAGAAATTCCCGCAATGGGCTCGCCAGTCCGGAAATAATGCGGATGACGGCATACTGGGCTATCAGCCACACCGGGACAGCCAGAAGGGTTTCCGGACGCGAAAGACTGCTCACCATACGACTGAAGAGCCAGGGCGTCGCAACGGCGGTCGCACTTTCCACCAGAAGAATGACCAGTGCAAAGCCGATACGCGTCGCGTCGGGCCAGAGCTTCTCAGGACGGATCAGGGGCCACAGAACACGAAGGGAAAGCGCTTCAGACGTCGAATCGGTTTTTTTGAGCATGGATCGACTATGTGGAAGTGCTGACGGTGCTTTGCAAATGGCCGCCCTGCATGCGACATATCTTGCTGTGTCGAATAAATCTTTCTCCCGCCCCCTTGAGCCGTTTCTGCGGCATATCGCAGCCTGCAACAGCGCCGTCCTGCCAGGCAGCCGCACTCCGTTCTTCTGCGCTGACTCACAGATCGGCTGGATCACCCCTTCTACGATGCAGGCGCTTGAAACCCTTGAGGCTCACAAAGCGGGGACATTCGGAGTGAGTTCCGGAGCAGGCCTCTTTCCCCTGTCCCGCACGCTCTGCGAAATGGGTCTCTACACCTCCCATCACGAAGCCTTCGACGTACGCGATGACAGCGGCGCCGTTCTCGGACAGGTGGACCGGGGGGCCATTCCGGTTCTGGGGCTTGCGGCTGAAGGCGTACATCTGAACGGGCTGGTCGAGCGTGCAGACGGACTTTTCCTCTGGGTCGCGCGACGCAGCATGAGCAAACGGCTTGATCCGGGAAAGCTGGATCATCTGGTTGCCGGGGGCATGAGTGCCGGCCTCGATCCGCAGACGACCGTAATCAAGGAAGCGCAGGAAGAAGCCGGTATCCCCGCCGGACTGGCCGCAAAAGCACAGCGTGTTGGGCGGATCCATTATGCTCTTGAGCGGCCTGAAGGGCTGCGGCGTGATGTCCTGCACTGCTATGATCTTCTGCTTCCCGAAGACTTCGTGCCCGTCGCGGAGGACGGAGAAGTGGAAAGCTTCCATCTTCTGCCCATTCAGCGGGTCATGGCACTGGTCCGGGATACGGATGACTTCAAGTTCAACGTCAATCTCGTCCTGATCGACCTCTTCCTCCGGCGTGGTCTTTTCGATCCCGCCGACGCTTCCATTCTACGCCGCGCCCTCTCCGGACAGGCATCGTGAGAAGAGCATTCGCTTCCCTGATCCTGGCGACTCCTCTGCTGGGCGGATGCATTGTGCCCGTCAGCGTCACGCCCAATCTGTGTCGGGAAATCGGCGCGAAAGACGGATTGCAGATCCGTCTGGCATTCGGCCTGACCCGCCCTGATGGCAGCGTGATTGACACGCAGGACTGGCAACAGTTCGTGGACAGTGAAATCACACCACGCTTTCCGGCAGGTTTTACCGTGATCGACGCTCAGGGGCAGTGGTATGATGCTGCCGGACACAGGGTCATTCAGGAAAGATCGCGAATCGTCTGGATTGTCGCCCCTGCCACAGACCGTAGCCTTCAGGCTCATTTAAGAACCATTCGTCAGATCTATCAGAAACGTTTCAGCCAGCAGGCAGTCGGACTGGCCATCCAGTCCGGCTGCTCTTCATTTGAAAGCCTTCCCGTGGAATAGTTCCGCCCATGCGGAACAACGTTTCCCGGTTTTTTTTGACGCCTCTTTTCATCCGGACTCTTTTCGTCAAGGCAGTTCTCCCTGCGCAAGACGACAGTTCAGGCATGTTTTTCTTCCGGAAGTCCCATGACCGATCTTTCTTCTTCTTCATCACCCGACACCATCACGATAGAGGCTTCAGCCTCCACGGGAACGATCCAGCGGCGCGCACGGGGCTTTCTGGCACTCTTTTTCGTGGCGATAGGCCTTTATACCCTCAAGGGCTTCCTGCCGGCCCTTCTGTGGGGCTGCGTGTTCACAATTTCGATCTGGCCGCTTTACCGCCGAGCTGAACTGCGCTTCGGCCGCAGCGACTGGCTGCCCATGATCTTTACCCTGGCCGTGGCGCTGATCTTTCTGGTGCCTGTTTCGCTGGTTGGGGTGAAAGTCGCGGATGAGGCACGAAGCGCGCTGGAATGGATTGATGACGTGCGCAACAACGGCATTCCGATGCCGGAATGGGTGCCACACCTGCCTTTCATGGCCACCCAGGCCACCAATTGGTGGCAGAACCACATGACCAGCCCGCAGCGCCTCTCCCATCTGCTTCATTCCGTCGACGTCGGACATGGAATGCAGATGACCAGACAGGTAGGCACGCAGCTCGCCCGCCGGGGCACCCTGTTCGCCTTCTCGCTACTGACACTGTTTTTCCTGCTGAAAGATGGCGACAGTGTTATCCGTAAATGCCTTCTGGGATCACAGCGGCTGTTCGGTGAGCAGGGAGAAAGCCTCGCCAAGCAGATGATTTCCTCAGTCCACGGGACGCTGGCCGGACTTGTTCTGGTCGGTCTGGGCGAAGGGGCGATCATGGGGATCGTCTATATGTCGACGGGCGCCCCACAGCCCCTGCTGTTTGCGATGGTCACGGCTGTCGCCGCCATGATCCCGTTTCTGGCATGGCCGACAGTCGGGCTGGTGGCGCTGCTGCTGCTGGCAAAAAGCAGCATGATCGGAGCAATCGTCGTGGCTGCCATCGGCTCCGTCGTGATCTTCATCGCGGACCATTTCATCCGCCCCGCACTGATTGGTGGCAGCACGAAAATGCCGTTCCTGTGGGTTCTGTTGGGAATTCTTGGGGGCGCCGAGACCTGGGGTCTGCTGGGCCTCTTCCTTGGTCCGGCCATCATGTCCGCCCTGCATCTGCTATGGACGCTCTGGACAGAGACAAATCCCCGCAAAGGGATCTATGCAAAAGACACTGAGTTTTAAGGAAGAAATATTACCGCAGGACTGGTCGGGCAGGCGGGATTCGAACCCACGACCCCCAGTCCCCCAGACTGGTGCGCTACCAGGCTGCGCTACTGCCCGTCGTCCTGCGGTGGCGGTGGTTTAGCAGTGTCCCACCCTCACCGCAATGGGGGATTGTGACTAAACTGGCAGAAGATTTCGCAAATTCTGAAGCTCTTCGAAAATTTCCCGCAGTTCCGCCCGCAGCAGGCCGTTTTCGGCCTCGGTCTTTTCGAGCGCGCTGAACAGAAGTTCGTTTTCGTCACGCAGGGTCAGAAGAAGTGCAGAATCGTGGGCTTCGGCTTCGGCTTCGGCTTCGGCTTCGGCTTCGGCTTCGGCTTCGGCTTCGGCTTCGGCTTCGGCTTCGGCGATCTCATTTTCTTCCGGAGGGTCAAGCGTCTCGGCTACGATAACATTGTGAGCTTCGGCTGGACGTTCCGGAAAAGTAACCTCGTCGTCAGGATGGATTGCGGGAGCAGCATTAACGTCTTCATCGCCGACAATGTCTGCAACCAGCGGCGTTTCCGCAAATGACTGATCTTCCTCAACCAGCGCAACAGCAGTCACCGCCGGAGCAAACACCGGCTCCACAGCCGCGGCTGGAATCTCAGGCAGCGCTTCCGGCACGATCTCGGCAACGGCTTTCTGACCGGCCCGTGCTTTCTGAGCGCGGCGCTCTCGCAGCACCCGCAAAACTCCCTGCCCTTTGTAGCCCTGCACGTAAAGCAGGTCCGAAATCAACCGAAGCGTCTCGATATGCTCGGGACTGTAATAGCGCCGTCCACTTTCCCCGCGAAACGGCTTTACGCCCGGATAGATGGTCTCCCATGACCGCAGGCGATGCTGGGGAATATGCAGTTCCTCGGCAACTTCGCTGATGGTCCGATAGGCATCCGGGGCCTTTCTAACCTTTTCCAGACCTGTCGGGAGATCGTCATTCGGCGGCAACGCATTGGCCTCGGATATGGACTTATCTGTCATGGAACGATGCCTCGGTAACGGCGTTCTCGGAACCGTTCATCCGATCCCTCAGCAATTGGGAAGGTCTGAACACCAATACGGCTCTGGGAAGGATAGGAACCTCCACACCAGTCTTGGGATTGCGTCCGATGCGCTCTCCCTTCTGGCGGACGGAGAACGTTCCGAATCCGCTCAGCTTCACGGATTCGCCTGCTTCGAGGCGATCGGAGATCACGCCCAGAAGGCTCTCGAGAATCATGGAGGAGTCGTGTCGGGAAAGACCAACACGGCTATAGAGATGCTCAACAAGATTCGCGCGCGTGACTGTGCTCATGTCACTTGCGTATCATGACGCACAGAACAGTCAAAGGAATCAATCATTAACCAGCCCCGAATGGGGCACGGGCCTACATCCGGACGAGAGCGGACCCCCATGTCAGTCCGCCACCCAGCGCCTCCATCAGGACCAGATCTCCCTTACGGATCCGGCCGTCCCGCACAGCCTCATTCAGGGCCAGCGGAATAGACGCCGCAGAGGTGTTGGCATGACGGTCCACCGTCACCACGACCCGATCCGACGGCAGTGCCAGCTTCTTCGCCATACCCTCGATAATCCGCAGATTGGCCTGATGCGGTACCATCCACTGGATATCCTGACCGGTCAGACCATTGGCCGCCAGCGCCTCATCCACGGCCTGCGAGAGCTTGACCACGGCGTGACGGAACACCTCGCGTCCTTGCATCCGCAACTGCTGCGTTGCTGATGCACATCCCGCAGCACCGTCCACATAAAGAATATCGCCCGTCCGGCCATCGGAGTGCAGATGAGTGGAGAGGATACCCTCCTCGCCCTCACTACTGGCTTCCAGCAGTACCGCGCCCGCACCATCCCCGAAAAGGACGCAGGTGGAGCGGTCCGTCCAGTCCAACAGGCGCGAGAAAACCTCACTTCCGATGACAAGAATCTTTTTCGCCTGACCAGCCTGCATCAACGCCCGGGCCGTCGCCAGAGCATAGACAAAACCCGAGCACGCGGCGCTGAGGTCGAAGCCAAAACCTGTCGTCATGCCCAGGAGAGCCTGAACCTGCACTGCCACGGCGGGGAAAACCTGATCCGGAGTAGCCGTGGCGACCAGAACCGCATCGACCTCGGAAGCATCGACGCCTGCGTAGTCCAGAGCCTGCCGGGCAGCCTTGGCAGCCATGCTGGCCGTGGTTTCGTCACCGGAAGCGATATGCCGCTGGGCAATGCCGGTTCGGGTCCTGATCCATTCGTCCGAAGTCTCGATGCCGTATTTCAGGGCAAGATCGTCATTGGTCACGACGTCGCGCGGCAGATAGCCCCCGACACCCGTCAGGCGGACACGAATGGGATCGGACATAATTTTTCAGCTCACAGGTTCGGGAACAGCCCTGGTGGATACGGTCTCAGTTGGCTCGGACGTTCCCATCCCAAGCTGCTCCAGACGATCACGGATCTTGTCGTTCAGGTGGTGCGTGACGGCATCCATGGCAACATCTACGGCTGCGGCAAAGCTTTCGCCGTCCGCTCCACCATGCGATTTCACGACAATTCCGTTCAGACCGACAAACAGGGCCCCGTTGTAGCGACGCGGGTCAATCCATTCCCGCATCCGCTCCAGTCCCGGTTTGACCAGAAGATATCCAAGGCGGGTCAGCAGATTGGTTTCAAAAACGCGCCGCAGGAGTCCGAAGGCAAGTTTCAGTGCACCTTCGCCGGTTTTCAGCGCAATATTGCCGGTAAAACCGTCCGTCACGATCACGTCGGTTGTTCCGGCCGTAATGTCGTGTCCTTCGACAAAGCCATGAAACTGTGGCGCCAGAGGGCTTTCTCTCAGACGTTCAGAAGCCTGCCGCAGCCGATCGTCTCCCTTCAGCTCCTCTGAACCGACATTCAGAAGGCCGATGGTCGGAGACGGAAGACCGAGCGCGGCCTGAGCGAAAGCTTCGCCCATAATCGCAAATTCGACCAGATTGCGCGCATCGCAGGCAATGTTCGCACCCAGATCAAGCATCACGACATCACCACGGGCCGACGGCTGAACCGCGGCCATGGCAGGCCGGGAAATCCCCGGCAGGGCTTTGACGATGATTTTCGCAAGAGCCAGCATGGCACCGCTGTTGCCTGCAGAAACAACACCGCGAGCTTCACCTGCGGCGACCGCTTCCATAGCCATGCGCATGGAAGAGCCCCGAACGCGCAAAGCGGACGTCGGCTTCATATCCATGGGGATACTGGCTTCTGAGTGACGGATATCACACAGGCCTGCAGCTTTGGGATGTTTGGCCAGCGCGGCCCTGAGAAGGGTTTCATCTCCGATCAGGAGAATACGGGCCTTAGGGTGCCGGTCGGCAGCCAGATCAAGTCCGGCAAGGACGATATCCGGGGCCCTGTCACCACCCATTGCATCGACGGCGAGGGCATAAGGCCCGGAGGCCGCGATGTCACGTTCGGGCGTGACAGGCGCTTTGGTCATTGAGACAGTTTCCCGGACAGCATCACAGATGCGGGGCCGTACTCCTGAGAGATGACGGACCCGCAGGTAGGGATCAGGCGCGGACGGCGGTCTTCAGGCCCTTGCCGCTGTTTCCAGCAGCGACCACTTCACGGCCGTCATAGTGACCGCAGTGGCTGCAAACGTGATGCGGACGCTTCAGTTCGCCACAGTTCGAGCACTCTGCGTGAGCCTCGACGGTCAGGGCATCGTGGCTGCGACGCATGCCACGACGGGACGGCGTAGTCTTTCTTTTAGGGACGGCCATGGCTTTTATGCCTCTTTCTGCTTCTGTGTCGGCACCCCTGCTCCGCTCCCCGCGGCATCCGGTGCCCTGTTGTTCGTCGTCTCGTATTTACGTCGAGTTCAGGCGGGCGGCTCTAGCAGAGCCTGAGGAAACCCGCAAGTCAGACGTGGGATTTTATTCTTTCCTGTCCCCGCTTTTCAGCGCGGAAAGTGCTGAAAACGGATTGGGACGGCGTGGACCATCCGGCCCTTCGCCAGACAACTCAGCCCCTTCTTCCCCTTCTGCGGGCGCCACGTCAACCGCATTTTCCAGACCGACGCCGGGTTTGCGCGGATAGGGGTCCAGCATCAGGGCAAGCTGTTCCGCTGTGGCTTCACCGATATCAAGGGCCTTTCCATCATGCGGAACCTCGTCAGGACCATCCAGATCAATGGAATCAATGTCGAATTCGTCCTCGGGCATGTCCTCCAGGGGGATGAACCGCAGGAAAAAAGTCTCGGCCAGAACATCCTTGAAAGGTTCGGACGTGATGACGCAGGTCTGCGTGACTTTCGCCGCAAGGTGGCCTTCTGCCAGAACGCTCCGGTTGTCTGCGGGCGTCAGACGAAAGCGACAGGTCAGCGCTTCGATTTCGGGGAGTCCCAGACGGGCTGCAAGGGCCGCACGCTCGGCAGGTGAAGCCTCGATCGTCTCGTCCAGCCCCGATCCCAGCCGGTTGAAAGGGATGCGTCGGGAAAATTCAGGAGAATGGGACATTCAGACACTCCAGCCCCCGGAATATGGGGGAAATCGTTGACATGCAGGCGCCATTCGGGCACGCGCTCAGTGAAGCGGTTCTCTTGCACAGGATAGTTTCCGGATCCATGAATAACGCATCTTCCCCGACGCCCCAAAGCAGAACACGCTTCCTTCGCCGTTTCGCACAGGCCGGAGTGGCATGCGTTCCGCTGCTGCTCGGCGGATGCTCGTTCTTTTCCCCGATTCCCGAGCCGCGTGGCTCCCTGATCGAAAAGACCGACTATGCTCAGCTCGTGCCCGGAACGAGCACACGCACGGACGTGCTCGATCTGCTGGGATCGCCGACGGCGCATGCGACCTTCGACGACAATACCTGGATCTACGTCTCGATGATCACGTCGCCTACGCCGCTGACCTTCCCGAGCGTCAAGAAACAGGAGGTTGTCGTCCTGAATTTCGATAATGGCGGCGTCCTGCGCAAGGTGGACACACTCAACAAGAAGAATGCGATGTATGTCGGCATGGTGGGCGCGAAAACACCAACGCCAGGCACCAGTTCGTCCATCCTGCAGGAACTGCTGGGCAATGTCGGCCGCTACAACCCGATGAGCGGCATGAGCAGCCAGTTCGGCGGAAGCACCGGACCGATGGGCGGTCAGGGCACCGGCAATGGCGGCGCCGGCAACTCGCTGCCTTAAGTTTCTGAAAGCCTGATTATTTCGGGAGGCTGAGCAGAACGCCCAGACCTCCCAGCGGGCTATCCATCAGGCGGATGGACCCGCCATGGGCATGAATGATGTCCCGTACGATCGTCAGCCCCAGACCCCCGCTTTGTCCATCTTGGCTGCCACTCGTGCCATTGAGTTCAGAAATGGCGGCACGACGGCTGGCGGACAGGCCCGGTCCGTTATCCTCCACAGCGATTTCGATATTCCGCGTCCCTTCACGCAGGGAAAACCGCATCGCCCCTCCATGACGGCGGGCATTTTCTGCCAGATTCGTCAGAACGCGTCGCAGGGCATCAGGCCGGACCACAGCTTCCACGCCCTCCCGGCCTTCGACCCCCAGCACATGCCCGCCCGCCCGCAGCGTGGCAGCCGCAACATCCTCAAGCATCCCCCTCAGATCAGTCAGGACGGGATCTTCCGCCCCCTCTCCACGCGCAAATGACAGATAGCTGCCGATCAGGCGCTCCATGTCCTCGATATCCGCGACCATATCCGCCAGATCTGGCTTGAGGCTTTCGGCACGGATCGGGCCGAAGGTGGGGATCATGGCAACCGTCAGACGCAGTCGTGTCAGGGGCGTCCGCAGATCGTGCGAGACCCCGGCCAGAACAGCCGTACGTTGCGCCACAAAGCGGTTCACCCGCGCCTGCATGCGATTGAACGCAACGGCGGCCTGCCGTACCTCCCGCGCGCCCTGAGGGCGGATCGGTCCTTGATCCCGCCCCATCCCGAACAGTTCGGCAGCATGCCCCAGACGACGGATGGCGCGCACCTGATTGCGCATGAACAGCCCGGCGATCAGGAACAGCAGAATGGAACTGCTGACAGCCCAGACGACAAAAAGCCAGATCGGCCCGATATTCAGGCGTTTGGCCGGGACCATGACCACCATCACGCCCTGCGGCAACTGGATCGAGGCGCGCACGGTCTGGGGCGCTCCAGACCAGTCCACATCATAGGAGCTGCCGAGAGTCTGCTGGATGGAACGGGCGAAATCGTCATCCATCGGACCCAGAACATGATTCGTCCCGTGCCGGGAGAGCGTTTCGGCAGGATGGAACGAAAAGCCCAGCTGGGTCCGTGAGGACGCGTCCTGAAGAATGAGCGCCCGTTCCGCGCCGGAAGAAGTATGCTCGATCATGGCAATGACAAGCGAAATTTCCCCCGTCACGCCATCTGACAGACGGCGGGAGACGACGTTCAGATAGGTCCCGTAAAACAGGCCAAGCGCGATCGCCTGCGTGACCAGCAGGGGAATAAGCACAATCAGCATCGACCGCCCCATGAGGGAGCGCGGCAGGATACGCCTTAACGGACGGTCCAGCTTCTGCCAGGCATCGTCCCGCTCGAGCGCCGGGTCAGCGTCCCGGTTTGAGAACATAGCCCTTGCCCCGCACGGTATGAAGGAAACGGGGTTCCTTGGGGTCCACCTCGATCCGCCGCCGCAGGCGCGTGACCTGAACGTCGACGGCACGTTCGCCGATCTCGTCCATCTCCAGCGCCCTGGCGATGGCTTCACGCGAGAGAACCGTTCCCGGCTGGCTTGTGAGAACGCCCAAGAGTGCGGATTCTCCTCCCGTCAGATGCACGGCTCCCTGAGGGCCACTAAGGAGCCCGCGTTTGACATCGAATTCCAGCTCTCCCAGCCGCAGGATGTCGGGAACTTCGTCCACCACTGGCAATGAGGGCACCACACGTCGAAGATGGGCCCGCAGACGCAGCAGAAGCTCACGCGGTTCGAATGGCTTGCCCAGATAATCGTCCGCACCGGCTTCAAGGCCACCGATCCGATCCGCAGGCTCTCCCCGTGCCGTCAGAAGCAGAATCGGAAGCGACAGACCATCCCTGCGCAGGCTGTTGGTCAGGGACAGACCGTCCTCGCCCGGCATGGTCACGTCGAGAACGAGTGCATCGGGCTGAATCCGTTGCAGGACGTCGCGGGCCGCCAGAGCATCAAGGGCCGTACTCACACGATAGCCATTCTCGGACAGATAACGCTGGAGAAGCCGCAGAAGGCGCGGATCATCATCAACGACCAGAATATGCTCGTCACTCATGGGACAGGATTTCCGACTGGTGCCTGCAGGGGCGTGAGGACACGGCGAAACCCTTCCACGGCCGTCATGCCTGCTTCACGATAGGCTCTGGTCATGACTTCGCGGATCATAAGGAAAAGCTCGCGTTCAAGGGCTTCCCCGGTTTCCGTCAGGCGCAGAGGACGTTTGCGGCGGTCGTGACGGTCTTCTTCCTGCACAAGCAGCCTGCGCTCCCGAAGATCCCCCAGAGCGCGGCCAAGAGACTGTTTGGTGATACCGAGGCTGTTCAGAAGCGCGCCCGGGGTAATTCCCGGATGCGCGGCTGTCAGAAAAAGAATGCGGTGATGCGCCGGCCCCAGCCCTCTCTCGCGCAGAAGAATTTCGCAGTCGGCATTCAGGGTCCGCCAGGCCAGCATCATGGCCTCATAGGACTGCCGGATACGGTCTTCCCGCAGATAAAGATGCGCCGTCGCAGATGATGGAATGTCCATGGACCTGGCTGTCACCGGAGAGCTTCCTCCACATATCCAAAGCGATCGAAGTCGGTAATCCGCTGCGGATAGAGAATGCCGTTCAGATGGTCGTTTTCGTGTTGCAGGACATTGGCATGAAACCCCGTCGCCTCGCCTTCGACGAGCACCCCGTCCTGATCCAACCCGGAATAGCGCACCGCTGCATAACGCGGCACGTCCGCCCGCAGCCCCGGAATCGACAGGCACCCTTCGGTGCAGATCATCATCTCTTCCCCAAGAGGCACAATTTCGGGGTTGATGAGAACGCGGGGCAGCAATGCCTCCTCGGGATTCGCCACACGGCTTGCAGGAACGTGATAGACGAACATCCGCAGCGGCTGATGGACCTGAGGCGCTGCCAGTCCTGCCCCGCGCGCATCGGCCATCGTTTCCAGCATGTCTGCGATGAGAGACTGGATTTCCGGGGCTTTCGGGTCAGAAACGGCCCGTGCCACCTGATGCAGGACGGGGTTGCCCATCCGGGCAATCTTGAGCAGGGCCATGAAATCATCTTCCTTCCGACGGGCTGTGCATCCTAGGGAACGCAAATGCACGCCACAGAGTGCGCTTTGCGAAGAATCCATTCAAGCATGGCCGAATGAATTGCGTTCCCCGCAAAAGATGTGTTAAGGGCACCATCCTTAGTTGGATTGCCATATCACGGGTGGCGCTGAAGAGCGGGCCCATAAGGAGTTGACGGCACCGTGCAGGTTCTCGTTCGTGACAACAATGTTGACCAGGCGCTTAAGGCGCTCAAGAAGAAGATGCAGCGCGAAGGCGTGTTTCGTGAAATGAAGCTGCGTCGCCACTTCGAAAAGCCCTCCGAAAAGCGCGCCCGCGAAGCAGCTGAAGCTGTTCGTCGCGCCCGCAAGATGGAGCGTAAGCGTCTGGAGCGTGAAGGCTTCTAAGCCTTCACGTCCTCCGAACGGAAAAAAAGCCGCCTCCTTCGGGAGTGCGGCTTTTTTTATGCCTGAAATGCTCCCGCTCCCCTGCCCGCCATGCGGACAGGGGATGCGTCCAGCTTACTGCGCGTCCATCAGTCGATGGCTGAGATAGATGGCTTCCAGAGCCCGCTCATGCGCGACTTCGGCCGCATTGACCGTACCGGCATGGCCGCCTTCCACATCCTCATAATACAGGAAGGGTTGTTTCAGGCTTTCCAGCCGGGCCGCGAAGCGACGCGCATGGATCGGACCGACCCGGTCATCACGCGTTGAGGTAAAAATAAACGGCTCCGGATAGGACACGCCCGCCTTCAAGTTCTGCAAAGGCGACATCTTCTCCCAGAACGCGCGCGGCCCCGGCTCCGAGACGCTGCCATACTCGGCGGCCCAGGACGCTCCTGCCGCCATCTGCTCGTAATTCATCATGTCCAGAAGCGGCACGCCGATAATGGCAGCATTCCACAGCTCCGGATGCTGGGTGAACTCCACACCCGCCAGCAGACCGCCATTGGACCGTCCCCGCAGCCCCAGATGCCGTGGCGATGTGATATGGCGTGCCGTCAGATCCCGGGCAACGGCCGCAAAATCGTCATAGGCTTTCTGCCGCCCTTCCCGACGAGCGACATCATGCCATGCGGGTCCGAATTCTCCGCCACCACGGATATTGGCCATGACGTAAACGCCACCCCGGTCAAACCATGTAATCCCGAGATCGGGATGATAGACCGGCAGATAGGACAGCCCGAAACCACCATAAGCCGTCATCAGCGTCGGACGGGCGCCATCCTTCCGCCAGTCTTTGGCATGCACAATGAAATAAGGAATGGCCGTACCATCCGCGCTGGTGGCCGACATCTGCTCGACAGCCAGATTGGATGCCTCGAACAGATCGGGCTGGCGATACAGAGGCTGAGCGGTCTGGGCCGTCGTATTCAGGCTCCAGATCTGTGGCGCCTGAATAAAGCCTTCAAGCTGGAGATAGGCCTGCGACAGTCCGGGATCTGACGAAACGATTTCAGCCGCCATATTCCTAGGTAAGGAAATCGACCGCGACGTCCACGCTCCGCTCGCGCCGTGACGATAGAGCTTCAGGACAGGCTGGACGTTGTCGTACACAACAACAACCAGACCATCTTTTGTCACCGCAAGCGCATCCCCCATGCCATCCCCGATCGTCTGGCGGGATGTCGGCGAGAGGATGGTCCGGGGAGCCGCAGGATTTTTCAGGTCGAGCGCAACAATGCTGTCTGCATGAAATGTCTGACCGGCCAGTGTCCAGTCCTGCAACAGATGCAGAACCAGTTGGCCATCCAGATAGGACAGGCTGTCATATTTTTCCGGCAGAGGCAGCCGGGTCAGCGTCTGCGTTGCAGGATTGAACAGACTGACTTCCGTGTGGAAGAAATCCCGATGACGGCTGATCAGGAAGAGTTCACGGCCCTTTTCATCACGCAGGCGCTCTGGCGCCACATCCATATCCGTGATCTGACCACGATAGACTTCGACAGCCTGGGCCAGTTTCTGCCCACGATGCAAAAGCCGAACCGAATAGGGATAGCCCGAACGCGTCAGCCCGGCGTTGCCTGCCCCCCAGTCTCGCGAGACCAGAAGTGTATTGGCGTCAACCCAGATGGCCGTCTGCTTTCCGGAAGGAAGATCAAAGCCGTCTTTAACAAAAGTATCTGCCTGTGTGTCGTATTCCCGGACCACATGAGCATCTTCTCCCGCCTCTGACAGCGACATGAGACAGAACCGGTCCTGCGGGCTGAGACAGTCCAGACCCTCCATGACCCAGTTGGCATGCTCATTCTGTGCCAGCGCATCAAGGTCGAAACGCATCTTCCATTCCGGATGGCCGGACTGGAAGGAGGATGTCGAAGTGCTACGCCATATTCCGCGTGTATGGCGATCATCCTGCCAGAAATTCCAGATTTCCCCACCCTGCTGTGTAGGGAGCGCAAGACGTGCCGGGGATTGCTGGGCCGTCAGGATTTTCTGGTAGAGAGGCTTGTAGCTGGGATCAGAAGTAAGCGTTGCTTCTGTGTTGGCGTTCTGCGCCCTCACCCATTCCAGCGCCATGGCACCGTCCGTTTGGCTCAGCTCGGCAGGTGATGGAAGAGAAGATGGACCCGCATAGGCCGCCAGAGGCAGGATGGAGAGAGACAGACAGAGTGCTCTCGCAAGAACAGGAGACATGGAACGCCTTTACGATACCGACAATATCGGCATCGTAAAGACATCCGGACAATCAGGCCACAGCCGCTGCGCTGACAGCTTCCTCTACTTCCTGAAAGCTCGGCATCAGATCGGAGGGAATGCTTTTACGACCGATTTCGACACTGACCTGAGGGGCATTCCCCTGAAGATGCGCCACAATCACGGATCGCACGAGATCGAGATAAGAGGATTCTTCCTCCACCACGCCCCCCAATCGGCTGGCAATCGGCGCGACAATTCCGTAGGCTAGAAGAATACCAAGGAATGTTCCGACCAGAGCGCCCGCAATCATTTCACCCAGAATGATTGGAGGCTTGCTGATGGAGGCCATTGTCTTGATCACGCCGAGAACCGCCGCCACGATCCCAAGTGCCGGCAGCGCATCAGCGATAGACTGGAGTGCGTGGGAGAGGTGCATTTCCTCCCGCATGTTTTTTTTGAGTTCATTCCCCATCACCTCATCCATCTGATACGGATCGGTGGCATTCATGCCTGCCATACGCAGATAGTCACAGATGAACGAACAGACATGGGAATTGTCCCGGATTTTCGGAAAAGCGCCAAAAACCGTGCTGCCCTGTGGATCTTCGATATGGGATTCAAGCGCCATGAACCCCTTGGAAGAGGCCAGTTTCGAAATATGGAACAACAGACTCAAAAGATCGACATAGTCTGACCGGACATACTGCGAACCCTTCATGGCCTTCTTCAGGCCACCCGGCAGGTGCTTCACGGCAGCTATGGAGTTGGCCATCAGAAAGGTTCCGACAGCAGCACCCAGAATGGTCAGAAGCTCGAAAGGCATTGAGGAGACGAGAGGGCCAATGGCCCCGCCGGATGCTACGAACGATCCGAAAACACAGCCCAGAACAACAACCAGACCGATAATGATGAACATCCGAAAACTTCCTGACTGACCTGAATTTATTGAGAAATATCGGGCGACAGCACCAGCACGATGCGACGGTTCCGGGGATTGAGAGGCTGAGTGGGGTCAAACAAGTTCCGGTCGGCATATCCGCTGACGGATTTCAGGCGTCCATCCGGAAAGCCGTTCTGAACCACCAGATCCCGCACGGCGACTGCCCTTGCACTCGACAGGCTCCAGTTGCTCATCTGTCCGGGACGATAAGGTGCGGCGTCCGTGTAACCGGCGATGGACAGCTTGCCGTGCAGTTTCTCGAGATAGGGCACGATTGCCTTGATCAACTGAACCGCATGGGCATCAGGAGAAGACTTGCCGAGGGCGAACATCGGCTGATGTTCGGAATCTGCAATCTGGATATGAAGACCGTCATCACCCGCCGTAACCGAAACCTGCGAGCGGACGTCGGCGAGTTCCGGCATTGTGCCGATCAGAGCCTGAATTTTCTGGGCCGCAGCCACTCTGGCAGCCAGTTCGGCCTTCTGATCCGGGCTCGGAGGAGAGGACGTAACAGGCGGTTCGCCTGGCTGGATCTGGCTGTCATGCAGAACAACGATCTGGGCCGTATGAGCGCTGGAGGCGCTCTGGTCCCTGGCCGTCTGTGCACCCGAAGCGCCTCCTTGGACCGGTTTCCCGTACTGGTCTTTGCCCGGTTTCAGGGCCACGGCCTTTGTTTCCAGGGAAACAGGCTCAGGAGCCGCAGGCAGAACATTATCGACGGGAGGAGGCATGTCCTTCCAGACGGCCATCGGATTGAAGAAGTTGGCGATACCCTTCCGCTGCTCTTCCGTCGTGGCGTTGATGAGCCACATAACCAGAAAGAACGCCATCATGGCCGTTACGAAATCGGCGTAGGCGATCTTCCAGGCCCCGCCGTGATGACCACCTTCAACAACGTCAAAACGTTTGATGATGATCTTTCGTGCTTCTTTGCCGTTCTGGTTGGACATCCCGCCTCCTGAGTGGCCTCAGTATGACAGGCGAGTTCTTAAGGAGAGGTTTAAGAACGCCCCGGAAGCTGCACGCCAGCGACAAAATCCGGCCCGTGTACAATATAACAGCGGATGGCCTGCCCCCGGACTTTACGGCAGAATGTTGCGGCCTCCTGCGCCTCCACACCATGCCTCTGCTCTTCAACCATGACCGTTTTGGCCGCCTTTACCGCAGGAAGGTGGAAAAGATGCCAGCGCTGATCCGTTCCGGTAACGGGAAGAATATTCTGCGTGAATGCCAGACGGGATGCCAGACCGTAATCCTTCGCGGCCAGAGCCGTCGCGCCCTGCGCTTTTGCCTGCATCGCAACCTTACGGGAAAACTCATCCCATCCTCCCGTAAGGCGCAGCACAGGGTCACGATGCGGGGCGAGATGAAGCGGCGAAAACATTGCCTGGATGCAAACAATCATGGTGATGACCAGTCCGCTGGTTACAGCCCAGCGGATGCGCCATCCGGTTTCCAGTGCTGCGAGGGCAAGAACCGGATAGATGACGGCAGGCCAGTTGGGCTGTACGCGATCCCCGAAAGCATGGGTCACGAACACGACCGTGGGTACCAGAGCCAGCCACGCCAGAAGCCTGTTACGCCTGAGACAGGCCCAAAGTCCGGCCGCAAACAGAATGAAAACCAGCGGCGTGGCAAGCCCGATCTGCCCGCCCAACAGTTCCCCCAGGAACTGGAGCGCCCGCGCCGGATGCCAGTCTCCTGTCCGTCCGCCCTGCCTGAGAAAACTGGCCCAGTGATGCCTCGCATTCCACACGATGACAGGGGACATCGCCAGACACAGTCCCGGAAGAGCCAGCCAGGGACCGGGCTGCTGACGCAGGCGCTTCGTCGTCAGGACCGCCCCCCCCAACCCCAGACCGATCAGGACAGCGGTATATTTTGAATCAAAAGCCAGACCCAACAAAAGGCCCGAGCCAATCCACCACGGAAGAGCCGCGCGCGATGTCAGCTCCGGATCAATCGCGCGGCTGAGTGTGTAGAGAAACAGCGTAATGAAGAACAGCAGTGGCGTATCGGGCGTCATCGTCGCCGCACCCAGTCCGAGCATCAGGGTGGCATTCAGCAAAAGCGCGGCACTAAGTCCCGATTGTGGCCACGGACAGCCGGGGAGAAGCCGCCGGGCCGCCTGATACAGCGCCCAGCTTCCCGGCAGGACAGACAGGGGGCCCAGCAGACGGACTCCCACTGTCGTATCCCCGGCGACCCACGTTCCGATACGGATCCACAGGGCCACCATGAACGGATGGTCCAGATAACCGGGCTGAAGATTGCGCGACCAGACCCAGTAATACGCCTCGTCCGGCGTCAGCGGAACGCTGGCGGCAAGACACAGACGGATGATCGTCAGTCCCGCAAGAAGCCCCCAGAACAGCCGGATATTCCGCATATTTTCACTCACGGTTTCAGCGCCAGACAAGTGTGGAGGACACCGCGTAATTCCAGACCACACCAACGACAGCTCCCGCAGCAGACGAGCGGTCCCAGTGACCATGACCCGCGCTGTCCAGCATCATGCGGGCAATGCCGATATTGGCGACCGCCCCCAGCGAACAGACTGCGACGAAGATGGCCAGCCCCCTCCAGAGTTTCTGCCCTTTGAGGCGGCGATCATGGTAGGTGAAGCGATTGTTGAGCAGAAAATTCGTCAGAATGGCAGCCGCGGTTCCGGCGAGCTGTGCCCAGGAAAAGCTCAGGCCACACGCCCCCGCAAAATTCATGACGCTCACATTCACGACCACGCCCATAAGACCGACCAGCGCAAAGGCCATGAAGCGTGTGGGCAGCCAGCCATGGGCCAGCTTGTCGAGCACCATGGTCGCAAACTGGATCAGGACCATGACATCAAGCTTGCTCTCGCCCGCCAGCCGGGGGCGAAACACGAACGGCACTTCGACGATCCGGACAGTTCTGGGAGCAGACATCACCAGATCGAGCAGGATCTTGAACCCGGTCCCGGACAGGCGTGGCAACAAGGATTCAAAAAGATCCCGTCGCATGGCGAAGAAGCCGCTCATCGGATCGCTCAGCGGGTGCGGCATGACGGCCTGTGCAGCCCGGATCCCGGTATCGGAGAGCATATGCCTCCAGCGTCCGGCCAGCCCTCCACTATCGCCACCATCCACATGTCGGCTTGCCACCACAAGCTCGGCGCCACCCTGCAATTCAGCAAGCATGGTTCGCAGAACGGATTCATCGTGTTGCAGATCCCCGTCCATGACCGCCACCCAGGGTGCACTGGACGAAAGGATGCCTTCGATGACAGCAGAAGAGAGCCCACGGCGCCCAACCCGTCGCAACACCCGGACCCGAGGGTCCAGACGTGCAAGACGGACAACTTCGGACGCGGTGCCATCCGGTGAGTTATCATCAACAAAAATGACTTCCCATGCCCTCCCCTCAAGCGCGCCTTCCAGTGCGGCAACCATCGGTGCCACATTGGAAACCTCGTTGTAGCAGGGAACGATGACGCTCAGTTCGGCCGGAAGAGACAGCAACCGGGAAGCGGTCATGGGTTCAGCCGGTCAGATCGGCACGCCGGCAAGATCACGGCTCGTATGGATGGTCTGGAGGGTCTGGACACGGACGACATGCGGGCTGTCCGTCAGCAGGCGTGTCAGGGCATTCTGATGGGCGGCGTCACGGGCGACCAGACGCACGAGAAAATCGCCGCCCCCCCGGATCATGTGACATTCGCGCGTTTCGGGCCATGCGCCGACCTGGGCTTCGAAGGCCTCAAGGACACTCCCCTTCTGGCTATCAAGGCCGATCAGGGCATAGAAATTCAGGGACCACCCCAGCAGGGCGGCATCGACTTCGGCATGATACCCCTTGACGATTCCCAGCTCCTCGAGCCGACGGACCCGCCTCAGGCAGGGAGGCGCGGAAATCCCGGTGCGGCGGGCGAGTTCCACATTGGTCATGCGTCCATCGGCCTGGAGTTCGGCGATGATCTGCCGGTCGATGGCATCCAGTTCAATCGGTGCGGAGTGCGGAGAAGCGTTCATTTCAATCTGACGTATATGTCAGCCGACATGATCCGCAAAGATGGCACATGCGTCCGAAGTCCCTATATGAAGGGGCCTGATATCATTTGAGGACCAATCATGCCCGAAATCCATCATACGGATCTGCTGGTTGTGGGCGCTGGCCCTGCTGGCTACACGGCGGCAATCTACGCGGCCCGCGCAAGTCTTAAGCCGATTCTCGTGACCGGAATGCAGCCCGGTGGACAGCTGACCATCACGACGGATGTGGAAAACTATCCTGGCTTTGCGACTCCTGTGCAGGGGCCCTGGCTGATGGAACAGATGCGCGCTCAGGCCGAACATGTCGGAACGCGCCTGATCTATGACCTGATCGTTCAGGCTGACCTGAAAAAAGGTCCGGGGCCGGACGGATACTTCCGGCTGACCGGAGATTCGGGAGACGAATTCCGGGCCCGCACTGTCGTGATCGCGACGGGCGCGCAGGCCAGGTGGCTCGGTCTCGAATCGGAAAAGCGTCTTCAGCGCGGCGGTGTCTCTGCCTGCGCGACCTGTGACGGCTTCTTCTATCGCGGCAAGACGGTAGCGGTGATCGGTGGCGGCAATACGGCAGTCGAGGAGGCGCTGTATCTGACGCATCACGCGGACAAGGTGCATCTGATCCATCGCCGTGACAGCCTGCGCGCCGAGCGCATCCTCCAGGAACGCCTGTTTTCCAACCCGAAAATCGAAGTTCACTGGAATCAGGCCGTCGAAGAGGTTCTGGGCTCAGGCGAACCGGAAGTGGTCTGCGGGATTGCACTGAAGGACACCCAGACGGGCGCGCTTTCGCGACTGGATGTCGATGGAGTTTTTGTCGCCATCGGTCACACGCCGAACACGGGTCCTTTCCTGCACGAAGTCGCCTGTGACAGCGACGGATATATCCTGACCGAAAGCGGTGGCACGGAAACCTCCATCAAAGGCGTGTTCGCAGCCGGCGACATTCAGGATCGCGTTTTCCGACAGGCTGTTACGGCGGCGGGAACAGGCTGCATGGCGGCTCTGGAGGCCGAACGATATCTTTCTGGCATACCTGCCATGACAAAAACTTGACCCTCGCGCGTGGTTCAGACAGTTTCGTCCATTCAACGACATATCTTGACGGATAACGCCGGGACATATGGGTAAGAAGGACGAAGACCGTCGCCTTGGCGAACGGGGAGAAAACCAGATGGACTGGGACAAGCTGCGGATTTTTCACGCCGTGGCGGAAGCCGGGTCCTTCACCCATGCCGGGGATCGGCTGGGGCTGAGCCAGTCAGCAGTCTCGCGCCAGATCTCCGCGCTTGAAGATGTACTGCGCGTGCCGCTGTTCCATCGGCATGCGCGTGGTCTGATCCTGACGGAGCAGGGCGATGTCCTGAACCGTACGGTCCGTGAAGTCTTCTCGAAACTGGCCCTGACACAGGCATTCCTGAGCGAAAGCAAGGAGCGGGCCGCCGGAAAAATCAAGATCACCACGACCACAGGTTTTGGGCTGTCATGGTTATCTCCGCGCCTGAACCGGTTTCTGGAGCTGCATCCCGATATTGAAGTCACGCTTTTGCTCGAAGATGCGGATCTGGATCTGGGCATGCGTGAAGCGGATGTCGCCATCCGACTGCACCCACCCACACAGCCCGATCTGGTGCAGCGTCATCTCGCCAACTTTCCCATGCCGATCTATGCCAGCGCCGCCTATCTTGAGCGCCACGGCACCCCGCAGACGCTCGAAGATCTGGCCAACCACCAGATCATCAGCTTTGCGGGCTGGCATCTGCCTTTACCGAATGTGAACTGGCTGCTTGATCTTCTGCGCCAGGAAGGCGTTGCGCGGCAGGGCAGCCGTCGTCTGGCGATCAACAACATCTCGGCCGTCGCGAATGCCATTGCGGCCGGAACCGGCATCGGCTCCCTGCCCCTTTATGCCGCGACAGGCTATCCCGACCTTGTCAGGATCCTGCCGAACCAGCAGGTTCCTCTGGTTGAGGCGTATTTCGTCTATCCGGAAGAATTGCGGACTTCAAAGCGGATCGCAGTATTCCGCGATTTCCTTCTTTCCGAAATCAGCAATCTCAAAGGCCAGGAGTAAGGGGAAGAAACCAGGAGGCTTTTGTGCCTCCTATCCCCTGCGACCATGGGTCGGGGTACAGGCGTGAGGCCGATTGCTGGATCGGAAGACTGCTTCCCCAATTGGCGCAAATCCGCCGCCCCGCCCAAGGCGGCGCGCATTGTTGGGCATCTGTTCGAGTACAATAACGCCTGAGGCCATTCGGTAGCAGACAGCCGCCTGCGATGCACGGGTCTTTTCCCTATGGTGGGACAGGGATTTCCCGACAGGCTTCACCAAGCCATGAGCCCATGCCGCCGAGGGGGCCAGAAACGAAACCCCAAGAGACAAACCCACAACCCAGACAGATACCACCAGAAAATGCGGAAAAGGCTTCATGACCTCATCATACCGCAGAAACCGTCTGCCAAACCAGCCTTGAGCGGTTCCAGCCATCACCTTGCAAGGCACCTGATG
Organism: Gluconobacter albidus; assembly: GCF_002005485.1. NCBI lineage: Bacteria > Pseudomonadati > Pseudomonadota > Alphaproteobacteria > Acetobacterales > Acetobacteraceae > Gluconobacter > Gluconobacter albidus. The sequence goes on from NZ_CP014689.1 coordinate 1,711,251, forward strand.
CTGCCTGGACACAATGGGATTAGTTTCTGGATTTAGGTGTGGACAGGCGCTGGTTGACACGCTCCCGGAGTTCCTTGCCAACCTTGAAGAACGGAACACTCTTTTCCTCAACAGGCACGATATCGCCTGTCCGGGGATTCCGCCCTGTCCGGGCGGCCCGTTCACGGGGAAGAAATGCCCCAAATCCGCGCAGTTCCACACGATCTCCACGAGCCAGTGCGGAGCCGATTTCGTCAAAGACCGCGTGAACGATGCGTTCTATATCGCGGGTGAGAAGGTGCGGATAAGCTTCCGCCAGTTCGGCGATAAGTTCGGATCGAGTCATGACAGTTGTTCCACCTGACTCCGCCTTCTGAAACAGGTCATCAGAGTTGCAAAATCGCAACGGCTCCGTCAAGGCCTTCGCGGTCAAGAGCACTGGAGAAACTTCCCCCGAGCAACCCTGTCAGCATCGCCTTTTTTCCCGGCCACTGATACCAGCGCTTCGAGCGTTCAGGAATCAGCGGCACCACAGGGTAGGAGGACATCCCGATATTCAGCCGCTTTCTGAGCCACAGCCGGGCCGCATCTTCATCTCCAAGCTCGTCGACAAGTCCCAGAGAGATGGCCTGCCGTCCCGTATAGGCACGTCCGTCCGCCATACTGCGGACTTTTTCTTCCGTCAGATGACGGCCATCCGCAACCATCGAAACGAACTGGGCGAACAGATCATTAACAATGCCCTGAAGCATCTGACGCCCTTCGGGAGTCAGGGCGCTGGTCGGATCTGTCTGGTCTTTCATGGCGCCGGATGTAATCGCATCCACGCCAATGCCCAGACGCCCCAGACCAGCCGAGACATCAGGACGCTGGAAAATAACACCGATCGACCCGGTCAGTGTTGAAGGCAAGGCAACAATATGCTGCGCCGGCACGGAGAGCATATAAGCCGCAGATGCCCCCATATCTCCCATCGAAACAGATACCGGCTTGACTGCGGCAAAGCGCTTGACCGCGTCATGAAGCCTTTCACCGCCTGTTACGCCTCCACCCGGACTGTCCACAACCAGAAGCAGTCCGGTCACATCGGGTGCGCCCTGAGCCTGTTTCAGGGCACGGACGATCTGCGTCACATCGTTCTGGACGACACCGTTGATGGCAAGACGGACGATATGCGGTTTGTGGCTGAAATTCGGGCCGACAGAACCACGATGACCCATCATGGAAATGACGACCGCGCCGAAAAAGGCAATGAGCGCTCCGATCCGCCAGAACAGTAATTGACGATGCTTCACCTGATTGGTCAGGAAAAGATTCAGTTCAGCACTCATGACGGGAATTCTGCTCCTGCTTTCCGGACGCGGTCAAATAAAGATCAGTCTTCTTTCTTGGCACGACGTCCACGAGCGGCCTCTTTCTTGCCCTCGCCGGTTGCCGCACTGATCTTCCGTCCCAGACCGATTTCACGCGCCAGGGCAGAACGGCGCTGTGCGTAGTTCGGAGCCACCAGAGGATAGTCCGCGGGCAGACCCCAGCGTTCGCGATACTGTTCCGGCGTCATATCATAGGCGCTCTGAAGATGGCGCTTGAGCATCTTCAGCTTTTTGCCGTCTTCGAGACAAATGATGTAGTCGGGGAAAACAGAGCGTTTGACGGGCACTGCCGGCTGCGGGCGCTCGGGCTGCGGCGCTTCTTCAGGAACTCCAGCCTTTGACAATGCGTCATACACCTGCCGGATCAGGGTTGGCAGCGCTTCCGCTTCGAGCGATCCGCGGGATGCCTGGGCAGCAACGATTCTGGCCGTAAGTTCCAGAAGACCTGTATTGGAAGTATTTTCAGACATAATATCTCATCCTATCCGTTCGAATGATTTTTCAGTCCCTTAACGCCTGCAAAGGGTCAGGTAAATGCGGCATGGAAATATTTGACGTATTCCTGTTCCTAACCTTGATTATCACCATATCAAAATAACCCGCAAACAAAAATAGCCGTATGCGCCTACAAAAGTCTCCTGTGTTGAGCCTTACAACTGGAACGACGACATGACCCGAGAAACTGTCACGCTTTCAACAACAAGTGATTTTTCCGGCTGGCGTGCATGGGCGCGCAAACTGCTCCATGACAGGGTTCCGGCCGATTCAATACAATGGATCATAAAAGCCCCACCGTCCCTCTATGCCCCCTCTGCCATGCGGGACCTTCCTACGGCCCCCTCGACGACCAGTCTCCCGCGCGCGCTTGCTGCGCTGTTTCCGGCTGTCTTCGTATCTGAAGCCCCTGACAGGCTGCATCTTCTGTATCTCACACTCGAGACTTTACGTGACGGCATGCCATTACCTGATGAACTGACTCAGCGCCTGCAAGGGCTCGCACGGGAAAGTCGGGAAAAAGCGCTCGACCTACGCTGTCAGATGCCCGATGCCCGCAATCCGGAATGTCAGGTTATTCGCACGTCTCATACGGCGGCCCTGATCGACAGTCAGGCAGAGGCATTGTCAAATCTGCGTCCCGCACCCTGGATCGTGATATCGCCTGAGCGGACGCTGTACTGGGACGGTCGACATCCTCACTTCGGACCGGGTTTTACAGGCGATGATCTGCCCTCATCCGGGCTTGTCGAGTCTGCACGCAGTCTCGCCACCGCTGGCAGCAGCAATGCCTGGTGGAACGGAATTGCGCCGGTGCCCCTGCATCCTGCCCCCGAAGATATTGCGTCTTCTCCTGCACTTGCCAGCCTCCGCGCCGGGGCGATCGACTGCCGAATGTGTGAACTGTGCGGGCCAGCGACCCGGACCGTTTCCGGAGAAGGCAACCCCAAGGCCCGCATCATCTTCGTTGGCGAACAGCCTGGAGATCAGGAAGACCTTCAGGGACGCCCCTTCGTCGGACCAGCAGGACAACTGTTCGATCGTGCCCTGCGCGATGCTGGCGGGCATCGTGCAGACGCGTGGATCACCAATGCCGTCAAGCATTTCAAATTCACTCTCAAAGGGAGCCGCCGCATTCATCAGAAACCGGATGTCTCCGACGTAGCCGCCTGCGCGCCGTGGCTCGCCGCAGAACGACGGGTTCTGGCTCCCGGAGTTACGGTCATGCTGGGCGTTACAGCCGCCAGTGCTGTTCTTGGACGTCCGGTGACAGTGTCGCGCGAACGCTCAAGACATATTCCTCTGGAGGACGGAAGTATCGGTCTGGTAACCGTCCATCCGTCTTATCTGCTCCGCCTGCCAGATGAGGAGTCGAAGACACGCGAATATACAAAATTCGTAACCGATCTCAGAATGGCAATTTCAGCCCTCGCCGGATAATGCCGTTAGGGCTAAGAAACCCTCGCAATGAGTGGCAGCACCATCTCCTCGGGACAACCGACTCCGGATAATACGACCACACGGCCCGCACCTCTGCGGCCGCGGGCGCGTCCTTTTCTCTCGTGGCTGTATGCGCCCAGCCCTTCATCCGTCACGTTTGCACTGCGCAACACCATTGCAGCCTGTCTGGCGATCGGAATTGCGTTCTGGATGGAACTGGACGACCCGGCCTGGGCCGCCATGACCGTCTGGGCCGTCGCGCAAACCAGCCGCGGCGAAAGTCAGTCCAAGGCTAAATGGCGTATCGTCGGCACCATCAGTGGCGGTATTGCGGCCATCACCATCATGGCCATTGCCCCACAGGCGCCATGGCTGTTCTTCCCCATGATCGCGCTCTGGATCGGCCTGTGCAGCGGGTTTGCGACATTCGTTAGCAACTTCCGCTCCTATGCCCTTGTTCTTGCAGGATATACCTGTTCCATCATCTGCATGGGCGCGGCCTCCAATCCCGACAACATCTTCATGGTCGCGATGTCGCGCGGCACATACATCGTGCTCGGCGTGTTGTGTGAAGCCTTCATGGGGCTCATTTTTGCCACGAGTCAGGAACGACATGCCCGCGCACAGCTCAGACAGAAACTTGAATCGGCACTTGTTCTCGTCACGACCACTCTGTGCAGCCTTCTGGGCGAAGAACGCGGCGCACTGAACGCAGCCCGCCGTCAGTTCGGCACGATCCTCACCATCAATGACCAGATCGAATTTGCCGAAGTTGAAATGGGACCACACGGTCATGAAGGCGACCATGCGCGCGCTGCCCTCGCCGCTGTCTCAGCCCTTTTGTCACGCGGCTTCGGCATGGCCATGCGCCTTCAGGTGCTCAACCATAATCACCCGGCATTTACCCGAACCGCAGACGAGATCCTCGCTTTTCTGAAGCAGTTTCCAAAGCGCCTGCCCGACCAGAATTCCGTCCCTGCCCTCCTGGCGGATTTACAGCATTTTCGCGATGTCTGCCGCCTGTACGCTGCACCGCATCGCGAAACCGATATTCGCCCCGATCTTGAACCCATCCCCGGGCATGAGCCCTTTGACGCGGCCGATGCCAGCCCGGAGATGCTGGATGACCGGCTGGACGAGCGCGTTCTTTTCGTCTCGCTCGGAGAGCTTCTGGGCGATCTGGAACAGGCCATCAAGGAATACGAGGCCAGCACGCATCGCATCAAAGGCGATCACTTCCATTTCCAGCTCGAAACCCATCGCGACACCCGTGAAGCCGTACATAACGGCCTGCGTGGTGCCTGCGCGGTTCTGATCACAGCCTATATTTATGAAGTAACGGCCTGGCCGAACGGCCTTGGCTTCATTGCCATCACGACGCTGGTCTGCGGGCTTTTCGCCACGAAGGAAAATCCCGTCCTTGGCACCACGGAATTCCTCAAAGGCGCCGTGGCAGCCTATATTGTCGCGTGGTTTCTGGTCTTTGTCCTGATGCCGAAGGTCACGACCTTCGAGACCCTGACGCTCTTTCTGGGCCCCGCAATGTTTCTGGGCGGACTGGCCAAAGGAAATCCGGCCACAGCCGGCGGCTCGGCGGCGTATGGGCTTCTGCTCCCTGCCATGCTCGGTCTGGAAAACCATCATGTCATGAATGAGCTGGCCTTTTATAATGGCAATATGGCGACCGTTCTTGCTGTCGCCGTCAGTGTAATCGTTTTCCGGAGCGTCCTGCCGTTCAGCAGCGACGCCGAACGTCTCCGTCTTCGCCGGGTCATGCTGGGAGAGTTGCAGCATCTGGCCCATCCGGGCTTTACGCCCCGCATCAGCGTCTGGATCGGACGCAATACGGACCGCTTTGCCCGCCTGATCCGTCATGCAGGCCCGACCCCTGCCCCGTTGATCGAGGCCTGTATTCTCGGGACGCTGGCAACACTCACCCTTGGGCTGAATGTCATCAGGCTCCGCGCATTGCTGGATCGGGAATACCTGCCTGAAAGCGCAAGACGTCCCATCCTGCTGGTTCTGCACTACGTTGAAGAATCCACCCGTCGTCACGACAAAGCCGCCCGCATCGCAGAGGCTGCGGTCCGGCGGCTACGCGTTCTCGATGCCCGGGAAACCGACTTGGTGACCCGCCTCGAGCTCACGCGAGCCATCACCTATCTGGTTGTGATCGCCTATACCATGCGGACGAATGAAGACTTTCTCGATGCAAGCAAACCCTTCCGAGGCGAAAAAAACAGCCGACTGCTCAATTCAGGGCAAAGCTGAACTTTTTCCAGCGAGCACCAAAGTCGCAAATTATTCTTGAAGATTTTTACACCCTGAAGTCGTCAGGGCAGATGTCCGCAAGGCGGACATCTGCACGGTTGTTTCTCAAGCCCGCATGTGTGACGCAGGAACAAGCGTCAATCAGATTTAATGCGCGGATCTTTTGGAAAGTACCTCTTCCTTCACCCGGGCTCCAATAGCCGCGTCAACGTTCGACCAGTATTCGAACACCCGCGACAGGACGGGCTCCTCGACACCCTGCAACACATGTCCGACAATATTGTTCACCAGTCGGTCGCGCGCGGCATCATCCATAACCCGGTTGACCAAGACATTGGCCTGACTGAAATCGTTATCGTCCTGACGCAAGGTATAGGCCGCCCGCACGAAGTCACCATCCGCTGCCCAGACCGCGTTTTCCGGAAAGCGCTGCGGGTTGGCCACCGGACCGCCCTTGGAATTGGGAACGTAGACAGGATCATGCGCATCACGCATCCGCATGACGCCTCCTTTCGTGTAGCCATGAACCGGACATTTCGGGGCGTTGACCGGAATTTGCTTGTAATTCACTCCCAGCCGCGCCCGATGGGCGTCAGCATAGGCGAATGAACGTCCCAGCAGCATCTTGTCAGGAGACAGTCCTGTCCCCGGTACAAAATTGTTCGGCTCGAACGCGAGCTGCTCGATCTGGGAATGAAAATCCGTCGGGTTGCGGTCGAGTGTCAGCCTGCCGACTTCGATCAGCGGATATTCGCCCTGAGGCCAGACCTTGGTCAGATCGAACGGGTTGATGTGATAGGTCTTGGCATCTTCATACGGCATGATCTGCATCTTGAGCGTCCAGCTCGGATGCTCGCCGCGCTTGATCGCCATATGGAGATCGCGCCGATGATAATCGGCGTCCGATCCTGCAAGCTGGCCCGCCTGCTCCTGCGTCAGACACTTGATACCCTGATCGGTCTTGAAGTGATACTTCACCCAGAAGCGCTCTCCGGTCGCATTCACCCACAGATAGGTATGGCTGGAGAACCCGTCCATGTGACGCCAGCTTGCCGGGATACCGCGGTCGCCCATCAGCCACGTTACCTGATGTGCGCTCTCGGGGCTCAGCGTCCAGAAATCCCACTGCATGTCATTGTCGCGCAGACCATTATCCACCCGACGCTTCTGGGAATGGATAAAATGCTGGAACTTCAGTGGGTCACGCACGAAGAAGACCGGCGTGTTATTGCCGACCATGTCAAAATTGCCTTCCTCCGTGTAGAATTTCAGCGCAAAGCCACGCGGATCGCGCCATGTGTCCGGGCTTCCGGCTTCACCGGCAACCGTGGAGAACCGCGCCACAGCTTCGGTTACTGCACCGGGCTGAAGGAATTTCGCCGAAGTATAGCGACTGACGTCATGTGTGACTTCGAACCGGCCGAACGCCCCGCTTCCCTTGGCATGGGGCTGACGGTCGGGGATCATCTCGCGATTGAAAGCTGCCATCTGTTCGATCAAATAATGATCATGCAACAGGATTGGTCCATCCGCGCCGACCGTTAGGGAATGCTCGTCACTGGAGACAGGAATGCCGGAGTCCGTTGTATGAAATGGTTTCGCCTGCTCATTCGTCATAACATTTTCCTTCAAACGGTCTTTCTGGATATAGATCCGCGTTTTTTCAGGCAGCACCCGCTGGGTGATACCGACTAGACATCCAGACTACGCGCAGCGGGGTGAAGAGGTTCCAGGCCAAAGTCGATCACATGGGCAACCCTGGCCATTTCTGCCAGGTCGTTTTTGGAACGCGATATTCATTTATTTAGTGGCGCGGCAGTATTTTAGGCGTAGCAACAGGAGACCCCGCCGTCAGTTGCGGCGCTGCCTAACGACGTAGAAGACGGCCCTCGGATGAGAGGCAATGTGGAGACCAGAACATCCGGCACCGTTAAAGCGATATTTTACTATCTGTTCTTTAAATTTCTGGCGGAGAGGGTGGGATTCGAACCCACGGTACCCGCGAAGGCACAACGGTTTTCGAGACCGCCCCGATCGACCACTCTGGCACCTCTCCGTACGGCTCTGCTGTTGCGCTGAACCTGATCGACGGAGGGGCTTATGACGGGCTTTATCCAATATTGCAAGAGGGTAGAAACGCCTTCCTTCGAGAAATATGGTTGCAGGGCTGTTTTTTAGTCGTTTCTGATTGACTGAAAGCCCTCATATCTGTATCGACCGCGGCTGTTCCATACGGCCGCATTGCAGTGGCTGCCTTGGAGCCAACGACAAAAAGCGACTGGGTCGCACGAGACCGGGACCACCCGGCAGAAGCGGCCACGAGATCGGAACAGAGAGAGTTTCCAGAATGTACGCAGTCATCCGCACCGGCGGTAAGCAGTATCGCGTTGCTCCCGAGAGCATCCTCAAGGTCGAGAAGCTCGAAGCTGAAGCCGGCAGCACCATCACCTTCACCGACGTCCTGATGGTTGGGGGCGAAGGCACGCTGACCGTTGGCGCACCGCTGGTTGCTGGCGCAACCGTGACGGCAACCGTCGTCGCTCAGGATCGTCTGCCGAAGGTGATCATCTTCAAGAAGCGTCGCCGTCAGAACAGCCGCCGCAAGAATGGCCACCGTCAGCCGGTGACCGTCCTGCGCATCAACGCGATCAACGCGGCCTGATTGGCCAGACACTTTAGGTAAGGACAAACAGTCATGGCACAAAAAAAGGCAGGCGGCTCGAGCCGTAACGGACGCGACAGTGCAGGTCGTCGTCTGGGTGTAAAGAAGTTCGGCGGCGAAAGCGTCATCGCAGGCAACATCATCGTCCGTCAGCGCGGCACGAAGATGAAGGCTGGAGCCAATGTCGGTATCGGTCGCGACCACACGCTGTTCGCGCTCGTAGACGGCCACGTTCAGTTCCAGCGCCGCGCAGAAGGCCGCGTCCACGTTTCCGTGGCACTGCCGGAAGCTGCTGAATAAGCAGCCCGCTGTTCCAGCGCGAGCAGAAAGGGCCGGTCCTGTTCGGGACCGGCCTTTTTGCGTATAAAGCGCCCCTCACCTTTTCTTTCGGACAATACAATGAAGTTTCTCGACCAGGCCAAGATCTATGTGCGTTCCGGGGACGGCGGGGACGGCGTGATCGCATTCCGGCGCGAGAAATACATTGAATATGGCGGTCCGGACGGCGGTGATGGCGGTCGTGGCGGTGATATCCTTTTCCGCGCGGTTCCCGGCCTGAACACACTGATCGACTTCCGCTACACGCAGCATTTCAAGGCCCGCAAGGGCGGCAATGGCGCAGGTTCCAACCGGACCGGTGCTGCCGCCGCAAATGTCACCATCAATGTCCCTGTCGGCACGCAGATCTTCGACGAGGACCGCGAAACCCTGCTGGCCGATCTCGACGCCGAGGGCAAGGAAGTCCTTTTGTGCCGTGGCGGTGATGGCGGCCTTGGTAACACCCATTTCAAGAGCAGCACCAACCGTGCGCCACGCCGGGCCGACAAAGGCTGGCCGGGCGAAGAGCGCTGGGTGTGGCTGCGCCTCAAGCTGATTGCCGATATTGGTCTTGTGGGCCTTCCAAACGCGGGCAAATCCACGCTTCTTTCTGTCGCATCCCGTGCGCGTCCGAAAATTGCAGATTACCCTTTCACGACCCTGCACCCGCAGCTTGGCGTGGTCCGGCTGAACAATACCGAAGAATTCGTGATCGCCGACATTCCCGGTCTCATCGAAGGCGCCAGCGAAGGCGCGGGTCTTGGGGACCGTTTCCTTGGCCATGTAGAGCGCTGCGCAACACTCCTGCATCTGATCGACGGAACGGAAAGTCAGGTCGTCAAGCACTGGCGCCTGATCCGCAGGGAACTCGAGGCCTACGACCCGGAGCTTGCAGCCAAACCCGAGATCATCGTTCTGAACAAGTGCGATTCCCTGACGCCCACACAGCGCTCTGCTAAAAAGCGGGCCCTCGCCAAGGCGTCCGGGGCCGAAGTGCTGATGCTGTCCGGTGCGACGCAGGAAGGCCTGCCGGAACTGCTCCGGATGCTTCAGGATCGCGTGACGGCTGCCAAAAAGGACCGGCAGGGATGAATGCTGCGGCTTGTGCTCCTCATCTGGCGCAGGCCCGCCGGATCGTCATCAAGATCGGAAGCGCGCTTCTGGTCGATTCCGCCAACGCCGCGCTGCGGCAGCAATGGTTGCAGAGCGTCTGCGCCGATATCGCCGATCTACGTGCACACGGCGCAGAGGTGATTGTCGTCTCATCGGGAGCGATCTCCCTTGCACGGCATCGTCTTGGCCTCACATCCCGCAGGCTGCGTCTGGACGAAAAACAGGCCATGGCCAGTGTCGGACAAATCGGGCTGGCACAGGGCTGGAGTGCGGCGCTAGCGGACCACGATCTGGTCGCGGCACAGCTTCTCCTGACGCCGGATGATACGGAAAACCGTGAGCGTCATCTGAACGCCCGCGCCACGCTTCAGACACTGCTCGATCTGGGCTGTGTGCCGGTCATCAACGAAAACGATGCTATCGCCACCAGCGAAATCCGGTTCGGTGACAACGACCGTCTGGGCGCCCGCGTCGCCCAGATGACGGGTGCGGACTGCCTGGTGCTGCTGTCGGATATTGACGGGCTCTATACGGCCGACCCCCGACAGGACCCGTCCGCACGACATATTCCCGTTGTCGAACAGATGACCGACGACATCATGGCCATGGGAGGCGAGCCACCACCCGGCTATTCGTCAGGCGGCATGCGTACGAAGCTTTTGGCCGCAAGGATTGCGACGCGCGCAGGTGCGAACATGGTCATCGCTGCCGGACAGGAACACCATCCGCTGCGTCGGCTGCAGAATGGCGGTCCCTGCACCTGGTTTCTGGCCCAGACCGATGCGGGTTCAGCCCGCAAGCGCTGGATTGGCGGCGGCCTCCAGCCCAGAGGATCCCTCACGATCGACGCGGGAGCCTGTCGCGCCCTTCAGGAAGGCGCCTCACTCCTTCCCGCAGGCGTAACGGGACTTGAAGGGACGTTCGGACGCGGCGATCTCGTCGCTATTCGCGATAGTGAAGGCATCATTATCGGACGCGGTCTGATCGGTTACGACTCGGACGAGAGCCTGAAGCTGATCGGACATCGTTCGGCAGAGATGGAGCAGCTTCTGGGATATCGTGGACGGGATGCCCTCATTCATCGGGATGACCTGGCTCTCGATCATCCCTGACACCCCCTGCCCTGCTGATCTTCAGCCCTTCGGAGGCCAGCGCAATTTGGGTTCCGAACGCGAGCGGTAGGCGTCATTCTCCGCAACCGTTTTCACGACCTGCTTTCTGTCGATACCACGACCCAGAGGCTGACGCCTGGCCTCGGTTTCGTCGTGCTCCCATGGCGCACGTGACCAGACCCGCTCGGACGCGCCGGACAGGTCGTCCCTTCCGGTCGCGGACGCAGCATTAAGGTTTCGACGCGGCAGGGTTTCAGGGTCCCCCCGGCCCGCAGCGATCTGCCCCGGACCGTCCTCATACGAAGGCAGATCGGGGCGCAGGGTCCGCGCTGGCATCAGATAGTCTTCAGCCATCTGCGCCATGCGTTCCTGAGGCGCCATGACGGTCTGCCCGCCCGGAACGGCAGAAGGACCGTCCGGACGCGTCGAAACCGCCAGACGCAGATTCAGGGCCCGGAGTTCAGCGCGCATCTCGGCAATCTGGAACTCCAGATCCTGCAACCGGGGCTTGGTACCGAACACGGCGAACGGCATGCACAGCAGCGCCAGTCCGAACAGTGCGGCCACCACGACCAGGCACCCGATGGCCCAGCCTGGCAGCCATGAGAAATCAGACATCATGAGGAGGCCCGGTCCAGTCTGAAATTAGCGTGTTCGATCGTCCGGCAGCCGGAATTACATTCCAAGGGCACGACGATAGATGTCGAGCAGGGTTTCCTGCTCCTCGATTTCCGCCGGCTCCTGCTTGCGCAGGCGGATGATCTGCTTGATGACTTTTACGTCAAATCCGGCCGATTTGGCTTCTGAGAAAATATCCTTGATATCGCCCGCCAGAGCCTTGCGCTCCTCTTCCAGACGCTCGACACGCTCGATGATGGAGCGCAGACGGTCCGCAGCGATCCCGCCCGTGGCAGCGCCTTCGTTCTTGGTTTCTGCATCCATGGTCCGGTTTCCTTATGTCGTCTGGGCTATGTTTCGCCGACGCTGCGCAAACACAGCATCCGCCGCGCGGCTTATCGTGAGGAGGGCGGGACGGTCAACGGAATTATGTGCACGTTTCATGAACGCATGGGTCTGAAGAAACCTTTCTCCCGATGTCGTGCACGGCTCGTCCCTTGACAGAAAGCGCCCCGGCAGGGATCTAGACGGTGCCTGAAAAGGCCTGAACCCTAACCCTTTTTTCCCGGTCTGCGGGTTCGAGAGGTCAGAGAGTCTTCCATGGAACATTTCCAGCAGGTCGAGCCCTTCGACTATGTCATCTTCGGCGCCACTGGCGATCTCACGATGCGCAAGCTGCTGCCCGCGCTCTATAACCGCCTCCGGCTGGGGCAAATTCCGGATGATGCCTGCATCATCGGAGCCGCCCGGACGGAGCTGAGCCGGGAGGCCTATGTTGCGCGTGCCCGTGAGGCGCTCGAGCGTTTCCTTCCTTCGGATGTCCTGAGCCCTGGACTGGTGGACCGCTTTCTGGCCCGCCTGGACTACGTGACCCTCGACAGCAGCCGCGAGAGCACACAGTGGGACAGCCTGACGTCCCTGTTCGCCAAGGCTCAGCCTGATCGTGTACGGGTCTTTTATTTCGCAACTGCGCCGCAGCTTTACGGCAGCATCTGCGAAAACCTGCACCGGTACGGGCTGATTACAGCCAGTTCGCGGGTGGTGCTTGAAAAGCCCATCGGAACGGATATGGCGACCGCAACCGCCATCAACGACGGCGTGGGCCAGTATTTTCCAGAAAAGCAGATCTACCGGATCGACCATTATCTTGGCAAAGAGACGGTCCAGAACGTTCTCGCCCTGCGCTTTGCCAACCCGCTCATCAATGCGGCATGGTCGGCAGAGCATATCGAGAGCGTGCAGATCACCGCCGCCGAGACGGTCGGCGTGGAAGGTCGCGCGGCCTATTACGATACGTCAGGCGCACTGCGCGACATGATCCAGAACCATCTGCTTCAGGTTCTGTGTCTGGTCGCCATGGAAGCGCCCGACTCCCTTGAGGCCGATGCCGTCCGCAACGCCAAGCTGGCCGTCCTGAACGCGCTGCGCCCGATTACGGAAGCCAGCGCAGCTACCGAGACCGTCCGTGCCCAGTACACGGCCGGCGTGATCGGCGGCGAAAACGTTCCGGGCTATCTTGAAGAACTCGGCCAGCCCAGCACCACGGAAACCTATGCCGCTGTCCGCGCCTGGGTCGATACACCGCGCTGGAAGAACGTGCCTTTCTATATCCGCACGGCCAAGCGCTCGGCTCGCAAGGTCAGCGAGATCGTCGTGACGTTCCGCCCGGCGGCGACCACGATGTTCGGCGCCACACCTGCCAGCAACAGGCTCGTCCTGCGCATCCAGCCCAATGAAGGCGTGGAACTGCGGCTGAACGTCAAGAACCCCGCGCTGGACGTGTTCAACCTCCATACGGCGGATCTGGACGCCTCCATTCGCATGGAAGGCGGCATGCCCTTCCCCGACTCCTACGAGCGACTGCTGCTTGATGCGGTCCGGGGCGATCCGGTCCTCTTCATCCGTCGCGACGAGGTCGAAGCGGCATGGCGCTGGGCCGAACCGGTCCTTGATGCGTGGAAACATAATACGGTACCCATGCAGACCTACAGCGCCGGCTCCTACGGTCCGGAGCAGGCCACCCGTCTGCTCGCCGAGCATGGCGACACCTGGCACGAAGCCTCGGAGTGACCACATTTGAGTGACGATAAAAGCGCAACGCCCCGTCTGGGCCGCGCGCCGGGCAAAAACACACGCCGCCAGCCCCGCAGCTTCAAGCAGCTTCTGCTGCGGCGGCTTCTGGTAGTCATCCCGGCTTTTCTGCTCATGTTCATTGCAGTCCGGAGCGGACTGCTGGACATGTCCTATGACAAGATCACGTTTAGCAAGCTGAGCTGGTTCGACAACACGGCACTGGTGGAGCATCTGCGTCTTGCGGTGGTGAAAGACAACCTGACGGATCTGCCACGTAACTGCCTCGTCTTCGTCGTCAACGGAAGTGCGTCCGACAATACGCCGACGATGGACGTTCTCGGACGTCACGGTAACGGCTGCCCCGGCGAGAAACCTTCGGCCGACAAGCTGTTCAGCCTGAAAATCAACCGGGCCGACCGGACCGTACAGACCGATGCGGGAACCCCCGGTTCCTTTCACGATCTGCCTCTCTGACGTGCTCTGAAAAAGGCGGAGCCTCCTAGGACGCTCCGTTTCTTTCCAGCGCAAAAGCTTCGCGCAGGAACAGCCCCCCCTCCCTCAACGCCTGACGGCCGTTCCGAAACAGCGCATAGCCGTTCAGGAACCCATGAATCATGCGCGGGAAGTTTTTTAGCAGAACTGGTATTCCGGCCTCATCGAGACGCCGGGCATAAAGCTCGCCCTCACCCCTGAGCGGATCAAACCCCGCCGTGACAATCATGGCAGGTGGAAGTCTGTCGAACTCATCCGCGAGTAACGGCGAAAACGCCGGGTCAAACAACTGCTCTGGCCTCGCCAGTGTCTGGCCGCAATACCAGTACAGAAGCTCCGCACTCAGCATGTAACCGTTCGCATAAGTCTGCCGGGACGGCGGAACGAACGGACCGCTAAGGGCCGGATAATACAGAAGCTGGGCGCTAAGCGGGCGTGATCCCCGCCCCCGAACCCATTGCGTGAGTGCAGCGGACAGATTGCCCCCCGCGCTGTCACCCGCCACAGCCACCGGCAGATCGGCTGGCACAGTCCTGAAAATCCAGTCCAGCGCAGCCTTGGCGTCATCCAGAGCGGCTGGAAAGCGGTGCTCTGGCGCAAGACGGTAATCCAGCGACAGCACCATTGCCCCTGAAGACGCTGCAAGACGGCAGCAGATCCCGTGATGCGAGACGAGGTCGCAATGCACGAATCCGCCACCGTGCAGAAACAGAACAACACCCCTGACTTTCCCCCGTGGGCGATACAGACGCGCAGTCCGCTCTCCCTCGCCTCCGGGAACACGGATCTCGCGCCACCGCCGGATCCGCAGCGACGAGAGCCTGACGGGAAAACTCGGACGCCCCGTCACACGGCGGATCTGCCGCAGAACATCTACAGAGGGCTGTGGAGCAGGGATGGGCGGGATTTCATCAAGAACGATTGTGCGTGGCGCAATACCACGTCTGCGGCTCTGTTGGGTCAGCCAGAACAGGAAGATCCGCAATGTTAGGGTTGGGCGCATCCATCCCTTATGCCCCGGGTATCAGAAAAAGTCTGCCCTTGACCCCGCAGGCGTCCCGGAGCAGTGTCTGCGCCGCCAGACGGCTGGACGATCGCTGTGTATGCGATGAGGATCGCATACAGGGAGGAAAGTCCGGGCTCCACGGGAAAACGGTACCGGTTAATTGCCGGCGGGGGCGACCCCAGGGACAGTGCCACAGAAAACAGACCGCCCGCCGGACTGTTTTTTCAGCGATTTATCGCCGGGAAAATACGTTGCGGGTAAGGGCGAAACGGTGCGGCAAGAGCGCACCGCATCTCCGGCAACGGCGATGGTCATGGTAAACCCTACCGGGAGCAAGACCGAATAGGAACGGCAGGTTTCCGCAAGGAAGCCGGGGGCTTCTCGCCCCGTCGTTCGGGTTGGTTGCGTGAGGCCTGCAGCGATGCAGGTCCCAGAGGAATGATCGTCCCGCTTTCGGGCGGACAGAACCCGGCTTACAGGCCGTCTGGCACCCTCTGAAAATCTGTTCTTCCAGTAATTGTTCCCCTCACCAAAGAAGAACAAAAACGGAACAAATAACGGCAGGTATAGATCCGCCTCCGCGATTATCCCTGATAAACCCTAACAAACAGCAAAAATTTTTGTCACATTTCAACTTTCAAAAATGTCGCAGTTTTCTGCGGTTTTCTGACGATATCTGTTTGACGTCCCATGAAATCCCATGATATCCCAATGAAGACCAAGCCAAATAATCAGCAGCCGAATACCCGGTTCTGAATGCAGGAAGGAGGCACATCGTTCATGAGCATGTTCCTCGGCACGCATCAGAACCGTTTCGATGCCAAGGGACGCGTCTCTATTCCCGCATCCTTCCGCGCCGCCCTGAAATCCCAGGCCCAGCCGGGCGACCCGCTGGTTATTCTCCGGCCGTCCCACCTCCACCCATGCATCGAGGGCTGGACGGTTGGCGCCTTCGCCTCCCTCGCCACCCCGCTTGACGAATACGATCCGTTTTCGGAAGACCATGAAGATCTGGCCGCCAGCCTCTATGCGGATGCCTATCCGCTGGACAGCGACAAGGAAGGCCGCATCATCCTTCCCGAGACCCTGCGCACGCACGCCTCGCTGACGGACGAAGTCTCTTTCATGGGGCTGGGACGTACGTTCCAGATCTGGCATCCCGCTGCTGCTGAAGAGCGCCGTCAGGCCGCCCGGAGCCGCGCAAAAACGCTTGCAACCAGACGTCATTCCATCAGCGCGCCCGCCACCACAAACACTGCGGGAGCAGCCGAATGAACGCGATCACCCTGGTTCATTCGGGCCACGTCCCCGTTATGCTGCACGAGGTGCTCGAAGCCCTCGCCCCCCGTGCTGGCGGACGGTATCTGGACGGCACGTTCGGCGGCGGTGGCTATGCCCGCGCCATTCTGAACGCGGCTGACTGCACCCTCGACGGCATCGACCGTGACCCGACAGCCATCGAACGTGGAAACGCCATGGCTGTACAGGCCAACGAGCGGCTGCGGATGCATCAGGGCACATTCGGTGACATGGAAGCCCTGGTTGGCGCAGAAGGACCTTTTGACGGCATCGTTCTGGATCTGGGCGTGTCGTCCTTCCAGATCGATCAGGCCGAGCGCGGTTTTTCGTTCCGCAACGATGGCCCGCTGGACATGCGCATGGGCTCGGACGGCCCTTCCGCCGCCGATCTGGTCAATGACCTCAAGGAAGCGGAAATTGCGGACATCCTTTACCGATATGGTGAAGAAAAACTCTCACGCCGCATCGCACGCGCCATCGTGGCTGCCCGCGCCGAGGCTCCAATCACCACGACCGGCCAGCTTGCCCATATCATCCGCTGCTGCGTGCCCCGTGATCGCGCCAATATCGACCCCGCAACCCGCAGCTTTCAGGGACTGCGGATTGCCGTGAACGACGAGCTTGGCGAACTGGAACGGGCGCTGGAAGCCGCACCGCGCCTTCTTGCCCCGGGCGGTATTTTCGTGGTTGTGACCTTCCATTCCCTCGAAGACCGTCTGGCAAAACGCGCCATGGCCGTTCTTGCAGGGCGGACGGGAAATCCTTCCCGCCACGAACCGGCGCCGCTTCGTCAGAACGCACCGGCCTTTTCCCTTCTCCATTCCCGCCCCCTCTCCGCTACGGACGAGGAAGCCCGGGAAAATCCGCGCGCCCGCAGCGCCCGTCTGCGTGCACTGGTCCGCAATCCCGTCTCCCCGATGCCCGTCTCAGGAATGTCCTCATGATCCGGCCCTTCACCGTCGCCTGTGCCGTCCTTGCCGCAGGATCCGGCCTGTTTCTCTATACGAAGAAGCATGAGACCACGGTTCTGGACCAGCAGATCACGAAAATCGTGCAGGACACACAGCGCGTGCGGAGCCAGACCGCCATGCTGCGGACGGAATGGGCGCTCCTGAACCAGCCGGACCGCCTCAACACGCTCGCCGCCCGCTTTGTTCCGACCCTGCATCCGATGGAGCCGGACCAGTTTATCCGCATGGCGTCTCTTGAGGCACATCTGCCGGCTCCCGGCTCGAAATCACAGGCAGCGGATCCTCGCGAAGGGCTGCACGAGGTCGTCAACAGGGCCGCAGAAGCTGCACATCTGCCCCTTCCCGCCCCACAGCAGCCTGCTGTGCATGCACAGCCTCCCGCCCAGAGTGCACCAGCACCCCGGCCTGTGGTCGTAGCCATGGCAAGCCACCCTGCCCCGCTTGCTGCCAAACCTGCGGCGTTCCCGACGCACCCCTCCCATGCTCGCGCTGCCGACGTCCAGCTGGCCTCCGCCACGCCCCGGCCGGTTACAGCGTCCGTTCACAGCCATGCGGACATGGCGCCGAACGTCCATCTCGTCAGCTATCGTGAGAGTCACCCTGCTCCGCTGATGGTTGCGGCCTGGCATCCCCAGGCTGTT
Organism: Gluconobacter albidus; assembly: GCF_002005485.1. Classification (NCBI taxonomy): domain Bacteria; kingdom Pseudomonadati; phylum Pseudomonadota; class Alphaproteobacteria; order Acetobacterales; family Acetobacteraceae; genus Gluconobacter; species Gluconobacter albidus. Next base: position 1,729,114 of record NZ_CP014689.1, read on the forward strand.
CATGTCAGCCATGCTCCGGTGACGACGCGCCTTGCGGAAGAACGCCCGCGAGCACATCACACTCAACTTTCCGCTCTGGCAAATGCAAATGACGCATTGCCCGCGCCGGTGCCGTTGGCTAACTGAAAGCCCTTCCGTCGTTAACCGCTCGTTCAGCATTCTCGGATAGCTTAGGGCGAGCCCTTCCACAGGACGCACCCCCGCACGATGCCCCAGGACGTGCCACCTTCTTCCGGTTCGCAGCGCCCCGCGCATCAGGATGCCCCGTCAGGACGTCCCCGGAAAGGTGCGTCCCCGCGGGGATTCCGCAGGCTGAATCTTGACCAGATGCACGGACGCCTGCTGGGCGTAGGAATGGGGTTTCTGGCAATTTATGGTGCCGTAGCCCTCAAGGCGACCGTTGCCACTGTCCTGATGCCAATGGAGCCTGAAAAGCGTCAGATCGCCCCTCAGGTCCCCGAAATTCCCAAAAGCGATCCGCGCGGGGAAATGTCCGGCGATTTTGTCCTGCCGACCGTCAAGCGCGCCACCATCACCGACCGAACGGGCCAAGCGTTGGCGCTCTCGCTGCCCGTGGCGCAGGTCTATGCCAATCCAATGGAACTGATCGACCCGGCAGACGCAGCGGACAAACTCCGGAAAGTTCTCCCTCAGCTTGACCGGGACGAGACGATCCGGCGCCTGTCGCTGAAGAAACAGTTCGTCTATCTCGCACGCGATATTTCCCCCGTTCAGGAAATCGCCATCAACAATCTGGGCATTCCGGGCATCTATTTCGAAGCAGGCGAACGCCGTCACTATCCGCTGGGCCGGACGGCCGCCCAGATCATGGGCAGCGTCGATATCGACGATCATGGCATCGCGGGCGTGGAGCGCTATTTCGACAAGCGCCTGAACTCCGACAAATCTCCGCTGCGCTTGTCGCTGGACGTGCGCGTGCAGACCGTCGCGCATGACGAACTTCAGGCCGCAAAAGACGAGTTCTCCGCCATCGGCGCCAGCGCGATCGTCATGGATGTTCGCACCGGCGAAATTCTGGCGATGGTCAGCCTGCCCGATTATGACGCCAACGATTTCGGACACGCCCCCAACGATGCGCGCTTCAACCGCGCCGTCACCGGCATGTATGAACCCGGTTCGACCTTCAAGCTCCAGACGGCCGCAATGGGCCTGCAACTCGGCGTTGTTCACCTGTGGGACCGCTTTTCGACCATCCCCATTCGCGTCGGCCGTTTCACTATCCGGGATATGAAGACGGACCATTTCGCTCCATGGCTCTCGCTGCCCGGCGTTCTGGCCTTTTCGTCCAACCCCGCCGCCGCGCATATCGCACTTGATGTCGGTGCAGCCCGGCAGCAGGACTGGCTGCGGAACATGGGCTTCTTCAACCGCGTTCCCGTTGAACTGCCCGAAGCCGGACGTCCGCTCGTACCAGCCTCGCGCAACTGGGGCATTTCCACCGTCATGACGGTCGGTTTCGGTCATGGTGTCGCCGAGCCGCCGCTTGCGATCGTGCGAGGAACAGCCGCGACCGTAAACGGTGGCATCCTGCTCAAGCCAACGCTCGTAGCCCGCGATACCGAAGACGATAGCAAGCCGACACCCGATGCTGATGCAGCACAACTGCGTCCGGTCGCTTACCGGCCAGGTACCGACAGCGACGAAATCGGCGCTGAAACACCTGTGGGCACAAGGGTTCTGTCCGAACAGACGTCAGCCCTCCTGCGCAAGCTGCTGCGCCTTGACGTTACGATGGGAAGCGGCAAGTCCGCCGAAGTTCCGGGGTATTATGTCGGCGGCAAGACCGGTACTGCGGAAAAGATCGGCGCCCATGGCGGCTATCTGAAACACGTCAACGTCTCGGCCTTCACCAGCGTCTTCCCGATGAACAATCCGCATTATGCCGTCTATGTCATGCTCGACAGTCCGCAGGGAACTGCGGCGACCCATGGATGGACGACGGCCGCTTGGAACGCGGCTCCGACCGTGAAAAAAATCATTTCCCGCGTCGGCCCGATCCTGAACCAGTTCCCGGATCTTGCAAACAAAGACGCCATTGATGCCTCTCTGGCCATTCCGATGAACCCGGTCGTTCCCCCCGGCTATCATGCCCTCGGTCCCGGAAATGATCCCGGAGACCCGCGCAATCAGGCGCACGAACCCAAGACCCCTTCCTCCAAGACCAAGACACAGCACTGAACCGTCCCATGCGCCTCTCCCAGCTCTTCGCCCTCTGTGGCAAATCGCAGTCTCTGACGGGCGACCCTGACATTCTGGCCGTCACTGCCGACAGCCGCAGAGTTGGCCGGGGCGCGCTGTTCTTTGCCTTGCGCGGCGCAAAACAGGACGGAAGCACCTTTATCGCACAGGCTCTCTCACAAGGCGCCGCCGCGGTGATCATTGATCATGACGGCGCAGAAACCGCAGGCCCGGTTCCTGTGATCAGACGCCCGGATGCCAAACATCTTCTGGCCAGCATGGCCTTCGCCCTTGCTGGCCCGCAGCCTTCCTGCATCGCGGCGATCACCGGAACAAACGGAAAAAGCAGCACGGCCGATTTCCTCCGCCAGCTCTGGATCCTTCAGGAAAACCGCGCGGCCAGTCTTGGAACGCTGGGGCTCGTGTCAGATACGGACATCCCCGCTCCTCCGAGCCTCACCACCCCCGATCCCGTCTCGCTGGCCCAGACTCTTGCCGCTCTGGCCCGGAACGGAGTTGATCACGTCGCGCTTGAAGCTTCCTCGCACGGACTGGAACAGCACCGGCTGGATGGCGTCTCCCTGACAGCCGCCGGCTTCTCCAACCTGACACGCGATCATCTCGACTATCATCTGACGCTGGAAGCCTACCGCACGGCTAAATTGCGCCTGTTTGAAGAAGTCCTGCCTACGGGCGGCATTGCCGCTGTCAACGCCGATATGGACGGCGAGACCTTCGTGGCCCTTCAGGCGATTGCCGCCAGACGAAACCTGAAACTTCGCAGTGTCGGGCGCAATGGCACGGCTCTCCGGCTGATCGAGGCCCGCCCCACGCCTTCCGGTCAGATCCTCCGTCTGGCCCTGCATGGCGAAGAACTGCCCGAAATATCCCTTTCTCTGCCGGGCCGCTTTCAGGCCGACAACGTCATGCTGGCAGCAGCCATGTGCTGGACGGACGATTCCGATGCCCGGCAGGTTGTCGACCTTCTGCCGTGCCTGAAAGGCGTCCACGGGCGATGCGAACGCACGGTCGAACTGCCTAACGGGGCCGCGGCCTATGTCGATTACGCCCACACGCCCGATGCCCTCGACTGTGTCCTGTCCAGTCTGCGCCCGCATACGACAGGCCGTCTGGTCGTGGTGTTCGGCGCAGGTGGCGACCGTGACCGTGGCAAACGTCCACTGATGGGAGAGGTCGCTGCACACATGGCGGATCTGGCCATCGTCACGGACGACAACCCCCGCACGGAAGATCCTATGGCGATCCGCTCCGAAATCCGCGCGGCCTGCCCGGACGCCCTGGAAATCGCGGACCGTCGCAGCGCCATCGCAGCAGGGCTTGAAGCCCTGAATCCCGGCGATATTCTTGTCGTAGCCGGCAAGGGGCATGAACAGGGACAGATCGTGGGCACGGATATCCTGCCTTTCGATGATCGTCTCGTCATCCGCGAACTGACAGGTGCCGCATGAGCGTGCTGTGGACCAGTGCCGACCTGCGGGCCGCGACGGGTGGTAGGCTTGAAGCGGACGTCAGCGTCACGGGCATTTCGATCGACACACGGACGCTCGCCCCCGGCGACCTGTTCATTGCCCTGCGCGGCGAAACCAGCGATGGCCACGCCCATATCCGGCAGGCTCTGGACAGGGGTGCGGCCTGCGCTCTCGTGCATGACACTGCCGGTCTGGACGATCCGCGCCTCCTGATCGTTCCCGACACCATGACCGCATTAGTGGATCTGGGCCGCTACGCCCGCTCCCGTTTCCACGGGAAAGTCGTGGCCATCACCGGAAGCGTCGGCAAGACAACGACCAAGGACATGCTGACCGTCGCCCTGTCCGCGATCGGCCCGACACATGCCGCCGTGGCGTCCTACAACAATCACTGGGGCGTTCCCCTTACCCTGGCCCGGCTGCCACAGGATGCCCGCTTCTGCATCAGCGAGATCGGCATGAACCATGTGGGAGAAATCGCTCCCCTTGCCGCTCAAGTCCGTCCCGATGCGGCCATCATCACCACGATCGGCACGGCACATCTCGGCCATATGGGCAGCATCGAAGCGATTGCGCGGGAAAAAGCCTCCCTGTTCGGCGCCCTTCCCGCCCATGGGATCGCAATCGTCCCTGATGATGCTCACGGGCAGACAGTCTTTACAGACGCTCTTCCTGAAGGCTGCACTCTCTGGCGGTCTGGCTTCTCCGCCGCAGCAGAACTCCGCCTTGAAGACGTGAGGTGCACGGCGGAAGGCAGTCATTTCTCGCTCCACACTCCCTGCGGAACGCAGAACGTGACGCTCACCGCGCCTGGCGAGCATCTTGCCAGAAACGCGGCCCTGGCCCTAGGCGCAGTTGTGGCCCTTGGCGAAGACGTCGCAGTAGCATCGCGCGCTTTGCACGGTTTCGTGCCGGGCGCGGGACGCGGACAGATCCGCACGATCCTGAACGACGTACGCCTGCTCGACGAAAGCTACAACGCCTCCACACCCAGCGTCCGCGCGGCTCTGGCCACGCTCGCCCTGCTTCCGGCCCAGCGGCATGTCGCGGCCCTCGGAGACATCCGCGAACTCGGCATATTCGCCGATGCCGAACACCGCTCTCTGGCAGATGCCGTGCAGAATGCAAATGCCCTCGCATTCTGCTGCGGCCCCCATATGCGCGCACTTTATGATGCGCTGCCGTGCGGGCTTCAGGGTGGATACGCCGCCGATGCTGCCTCTCTTGCCTCTGTGCTCCTTAACGCCCTTCGCCCCGGTGATCTCCTGCTCGTGAAAGGCAGCTTCGGCAGCCGGATGCGTGACGTGATCTCAGCCCTCGACAACGCCTCCAGCCCGGTTTCTGCCTGATGCTCTTCAATCTTATTGCCGCTCACGACACGTCTCATGGCGGGTTCTTCAACCTGTTCCATTACCTGACGTTCCGCTCGGGCTGCGCCTGCCTGACGGCACTGGTCATTTCGCTGGCTCTGGGCAAACCCTTCATCGCACAGCTCAAACGCATCCAGCGTGAAGGCCAGCCGATCCGTTCTGTCGGACCGGAGCGCCACATTCTGGAAAAGGCCGGCACGCCAACAATGGGCGGAATGCTGATCCTGATTGCGCTTTTTTCGGCAACACTGCTCTGGGCGGATCTGACAAATGGCTTCGTCTGGGCCGTCATGCTGACCACGGCAGCCTTCGGAGCGGTTGGCTTTGCCGACGATTATCTGAAACTCTCCAAGCGCAATACGACCGGCGTCTCCAAACGTACCCGACTGGGCTGCGAATTCCTGACATCGCTGATTGCCGGAATCTGGCTGCAACATTTGACGCCGCCAGAACTGCGCAACATGGTCGCCTTCCCTTTCGTCAAGGATGTGCTGCTTCCGCTGGGTTATGCGTTTCCGATCTTCGCCATGATCGCCATCACCGGCTTCGGCAACGCCGTGAACTTCACGGACGGTCTGGACGGACTGGCCATCGTGCCAGTCGTGATCGCAGCACTGGTCTTCGCCCTGATTTCCTATCTGGTCGGCAATCACGTTTTTGCAGACTACCTGCAACTGCACCCCGTTCCAGGCACGGGCGAACTGGCAGTTTTCTGTGCGGCGCTGATTGGGGCGGGCCTAGGGTTCCTGTGGTTCAACGCCCCGCCAGCAGCCGTTTTCATGGGCGATACCGGCTCCCTGTCCCTCGGCGGAGCACTTGGCGCCATTGCCGTCGCCACGAAGCATGAGCTTGTCCTGTGCATCGTGGGTGGCGTTTTCGTCGCCGAAACCCTGTCGGTCGTCATTCAGGTCTTCTGGTTCAAGCGAACGGGACGCCGCGTCTTCCTCATGGCGCCGCTGCATCACCATTTCGAGAAAAAGGGCTGGCAGGAGCCAAAAATCGTCATACGCTTCTGGATTGTCTCCATCGTGCTCGGCCTGTGCGGCCTGGCCACCCTGAAACTACGATGAACGGCTTCCCGCCCAACCTTCTTGCAGGCGAGCGTTATGCCGTCTGCGGTCTGGGGCGCAACGGCGCGGCTGTCGTCCATGCCCTGCTCGGAATGGGCGCACAGGTGCAGGCCTGGGACGATCGCAACGCCGATCTGCCCGCACATCCGAACCTGACGCTCGGTCCCCTGACCGATCTGTCAGGGATGACGGCCCTCATCCTGTCACCGGGCATTCCGCACCTGCTGCCGAAGGCACATCCTGCCGCGGACCTCGCCCGCGCACAGGACGTCCAGATCCTGTCCGATGCCGAAATCCTGTATCGGGCGGTCCGGAAATCCGGCTCAAAAGCCGCGTTCGTGGCCGTCACAGGCACAAATGGCAAATCGACGACAACAGCCCTGATCGCCCATCTTTTTACGGTGGCCGGACGCCCCTGTGTTGCAGGCGGCAATCTCGGGACAGCGTCTCTGGCGCTCCCGCTCCTGCCCGATAACGGCGTTTATGTGATCGAAATGTCGTCCTACATGCTTGAACGGCTGGACAGTTTCCATGCCAGCGCGGCTTGCCTGCTGAACCTGACGCCCGACCATCTGGACCGGCACGGCGACATGACCGGCTATGCCGCAGCCAAGGCACATGTCTTCGACAATATGGGCTCCGGCGATCTGGCTGTGATCGGCACCGATGATGACTGGTGCCGCGCCATTGCCTCAAAGGTCGCAGCGCGCGGCGTGCAGGTCTCGGAACTGGATGCCGATGCGCTGCCCCCCTTCGACGGTCCGGCGCTTCCGGGCCGGCACAACGCCCAGAATGTCGGCGCAGCCTGCGCCATCGCGCGTCATCTTGGCCTTGATGATGCGGCCCTCCGCGCCGGTCTGAAATCCTTCCCCGGCCTGGAACATCGCCTGCAGAAAGTGGCGGAATGCGACGGCGTGTCCTTCATCAATGACAGCAAGGCCACCAATGCCGAAGCCGCCTCCAAGGCCCTCACTTCGTACGACAAAGTCATGTGGATTGCGGGCGGCGTTGCAAAAGCGGGCGGCATCGAAAGCCTTGCGCCATTCTTCGGACATATCGCACAGGCCTTTCTGATCGGACAGGATGCTGACACGCTCGCTGCGACACTGGCCATGCACGGCGTACCCTTCCAGCAGTGCGGAACGCTGGAGAATGCCATTCCGGCGGCTTTCAGCGCGGCTCTCGCCCAGACTGTTCCGGTTGTCCTGCTGTCCCCCGCCTGTGCAAGTTTCGATCAATTTCGCAGTTTCGAGGATCGTGGGTCACACTTTCTTCAGATTTGCGATAATATTGTGAAATCAGGCCATTCGGGCGCCACGCTCACCCCAAAGCTGGAGGATTGACACCATGTCGGGACTATCCCGCGTCGAGACCTCCGCTGTTGCCCGCTGGTGGCGAAACCTTGATCGCGTCACGCTGGCCTGCGTCGGCCTGCTGATTGGACTTGGATATGTGCTGATGCTCGCCGCCAGTCCTGCGGTGGCGTCGCGTATCGGCGCTTCACGCAACATGTTCATTCTCAAGCAGGTGATCTTTCTGGCGCTGGCTGGCGGGATCGTGCTCGGTACGTCCTATCTGTCACGCAAGGCCATCAAGAGACTGGCGATCATCGGCGGGATCATCGCACTGGGTGCAACGGCCATGACGCTGGTGCATGGCATGGAAATCAAGGGCGCGCGCCGCTGGATCGCGCTCCCGATGATGTCCGTGCAGCCCTCCGAGTTCCTCAAGCCCTGCTTTGCGGTCGTGACCGGCTGGCTGCTTTCCGCACGACGTTCTGTCGTCATGTGGGGCAATATCGCGTTTCCGGGGATGCTGATTGCGTTCCTGTGCTTCGGTTTCATCCTGCTCCTGCTGAAATCGCAGCCTGATATCGGAATGCTTTCCGTCATCACGATGGTCTTCATGACCCAGCTTTTCGTGGATGGCCTCAAGCTCTACTGGGTCGGACTGTGCGTGGCGGGCATGGCCGGAGCCTTTGCGGTCGCCTATATCGTCTTTCCGCACGTCCAGTCCCGCGTCCAGCGCTTCCTGCATCCCGATGTCGGTGACCATTACCAGATCGACACCGCACTGCGTGCCTTTGGAAACGGCGGCCTTCTGGGACGCGGCCCGGGTGAAGGACGGGTAAAGGACCTGCTGCCAGACGCCCATGCCGACTTCGTCTTCGCGGTTGCCGGTGAAGAATACGGCCTGATCCTGTGCGTGATGATCATCCTGCTTTTCGGAACGATCGTTTTGCGGACCCTCCTCAAGCTAATGCATGAAGACGATCCGTTCGTCATTGTCTCTGCTGCGGGACTGGTGACGGGTTTTGGCCTTCAAGCCTTCGTCAACATGGGTTCGACGTTGCATCTGATCCCGACAAAGGGCATGACGCTCCCCTTCATTTCCTATGGTGGCAGTTCAGCAATGTCGGTAGCCCTGACCATGGGAATGGTTCTGGCTTTGACCCGCCATCATGTAGGCCAGGGCAGAATCGGGCAAAGAGCCGCCGCGTCTTACGGCCAGAACCCGTTGTTTGAGAGGAATGCGCCGTGAGCCGCCCCATCGTTATCGCCGCCGGTGGCACCGGAGGGCACTTCTTCCCCGCTGAAGCCGTCGCGACTGTGCTCGCGGAACGGGGCCATGACCTCGTCCTCATGACCGATGCCCGGCATGGCCGCCGGGACACAGGCCTGTTCAGGGACCTGCCCCAATATGTGCTGGATGGTGCCGGTGTGGCAGGCAAGGGCCTTGGCGGCAAAGTCCGTGGGGTGCTCGCCCTGCTGCGCGGTATTGGAGAAGCACGTCGCGTCCTCAAATCCCTTGATGCGGCAGCTGTGGTGGGTTTTGGCGGATATCCGTCTATCCCCCCCCTGACCGCATCCCGTTTTCTGCCCTCCGCAAAGCGGCCCCGCATGGTCATTCATGAGGGCAATGCGGTTCTTGGACAGGCCAATGCCTTCCTGTCCCACTTTTCTCCGCTGATTGCCACCTCTTACGCTACGGTCGCGCGCCTCCCGCAAAACGCCCAGACGACGCTTACCGGTATGCCCGTACGCGCAGGCATCGAAGCGCTCTTTGAAAACACCTACGCAACTCCCGAAGAGCGGATCAACCTTCTGGTCTGGGGTGGCTCTCTGGGAGCACGCGTATTTTCCGAGGTTGTCCCACAGGCCCTCGCTGCCCTGCCCGAAGAACTCCGCAAGCGCCTCAAAGTCACGCAGCAGATCAAGGCTGACGATCTGGACCGCGTCCGCGCCATCTATACGGACGCCGGTATTGAGGTCGAAGCCGCACCGTTCTTCACCGATGTGCCAACCTGTCTTCGCGATGCACATCTCGTGATCGGTCGCGCGGGCGGCTCTTCGATCGCGGAACTGACCATGTCCGGCCGCCCCTCCATTCTCGTTCCGCTTCCCATCGCAGCCTCCGATGAACAGGGTGCGAATGGTCAGGCGCTCGTGGATGCGGGTGCCGCCTGGATGATCCGCCAGCCGGATTTCACGCCCACAGCGCTGACAGCTCTGCTGACGGATCTGTTTTCCCATCCTGAAAAGCTCGAAAACGCAGCAAAAGCCGCTCAGTCCTGCGCGCGCCCTCATGCTGCCGCAAAAGTCGCGGATCTGATTGAATCCGCTCTTCGTCCCTGATCCTCTGCTTCTACCCAAGAGTACCTGCCCCATGCGCGCCCTGCCCCTGAACATTGGAACCATTCACTTCGTCGGTATCGGCGGCATCGGTATGTCCGGTATTGCCGAGGTGCTGCACATGCTGGGCTACAAGGTACAGGGGTCGGACATCGCGGAAGGTGCGAATGTGCAACGCCTGCGCCAATCCGGAATTGTCGTTCATATCGGCCATGACGCCGCCAATCTAGGCGATGCGCAGGTTGTCGTGACGTCGACGGCCGTGAAAAAAGACAACCCCGAAGTCGTGGCGGCACGCGCCAAGCTCATCCCGGTCGTCCGCCGCGCGGAAATGCTGGCCGAACTGATGCGTCTGCGCTGGTCCGTCGCCATTGGTGGCACGCACGGCAAGACCACGACAACCAGCCTCGTGGCCTGCGTTCTGGAACATGCCAAGCTGGATCCGACCGTCATCAACGGCGGCATTATTGAAGCCTATGGCACCAACACACGCATGGGTTCAGGCGACTGGATGGTTGTCGAGGCCGACGAAAGCGACGGCTCGTTCCTGCGTCTGCCCGCCGTGATCGCGGTCGTGACGAACATGGACCCGGAACATCTGGATCACTGGGGCACAGAAGAGGCCATGCAGGCCGGCTACGACCAGTTTGTGTCCAACATCCCGTTCTACGGCTTTGCGGTCCTGTGCGTGGACCATCCCCAGGTCCAGCAGATGATCCCGCGCCTGTCCGATCATCGTGTCATCACTTACGGCTTCAGCCCGCAGGCCGATATCCGCGCTGAAAAAGTCGTTATGGACAAGCGGGGTGCCACATTCGAGGTCGTCGTCACGAACCGTCAGCGCAACCGCTCGCGCCGGGCGGGACCCTTCCGTTTACCGATGCTCGGACACCATAACGTCCTGAATTCGCTGGCCGCCATCGCCGTCGCCCTTGAAATGGAAATCAGCGATTCCGTCATCGCATCCGCCCTGACGACCTTCAAGGGCGTCAAGCGCCGCTTCACGCGCACCGGCGACTATAACGGTATCTCCATCATCGACGATTACGGTCATCACCCGGTTGAAATCGCCGCCGTTCTGAAGGCCGCGCGTCAGGCTGGCGCAAAGAACGTCATCGCCGTCGTGCAGCCGCATCGCTATTCGCGCCTGAAAGTCCTGTTCAACGAATTCTGCACCTGCATGAATGATGCCGATACAGTCATCGTGGCGGACGTGTACGCTGCGGGTGAAGCCCCGATCGAAGATGCGGGCCGTGATGCACTCGTCGAAGGCCTGCGCGATCGCGGTCACCGTTCCGTCGTGCCACTTCCCGATCCCGCGCATCTGCCGGAAATGATCAACGCCATCGCCAAGCCGGGCGACTATGTTGTCTGCCTCGGTGCCGGGACCATCACCCAGTGGGCGCAGGCGCTCCCTGCCCAGCTCGAAGCGCTGAACCGGCAGCCTGCAACCGAAGGCGCAGCATGACGGGTAGCAGCGATTTTCCAGTCAAGAGCCTCCGGGGAAGACTGACCGCGAACGCACCTCTGGGGCCCCGCGCATGGTTTCGCGTCGGCGGCCCGGCGGACTGGATGTTTATCCCTGAGGATCAGGATGACCTGGCCCGTTTCCTGCGTGAAAAACCTGCGACCATGCCGGTCACGGTTCTGGGGGCATGCTCGAACGTCATCATCCGCGATGGCGGCATCGCAGGCACAGTCATCCGCCTTGCGCGTGGCTTCGCAGATATCGACGTCGAGGGCAGCAGCCTGATCGTCGGGGCTGCTGCCCTCGACGTCACCGTAGCCGAACATGCCGCCGCAGCCGGTCTGGCCGGTCTGGAGTTTCTGGCCGGCATTCCGGGTTCGATCGGCGGCGCTGTCCGCATGAATGCAGGGGCTTACGGATCGGATCTTGATGCCATTCTCGAATGGGCCGAAATCCTGACAGAAAAAGGCGATCTGCGCCGCCTCTCACATGACGAACTGGGCTTTGCGTATCGTCATTCAGAGCTTCCAGAAGGCAGCGTGGTGATCCGGGCCTGCCTGCGTGGGACACCGGACGAGGCAGACGCCATCCGGAGCCGCATTGCGGACATCCGGGCCTCCCGCGAAGCCTCGCAGCCCGTACGCGCACGAACCGGCGGCTCCACGTTTCGCAACCCGGAAGGTCACAAGGCCTGGCAGCTGATTGACGAAGCCGGATGTCGCGGCCTTCAGATCGGAGATGCGCAGGTCAGCGAAAAGCACTGCAATTTTCTGCTCAATCTGGGACAGGCCAGCAGCGCGGATCTGGAAACTCTGGGAGAGACCGTGCGAGAAAAAGTTCTGGCACGCAGCGGCGTCAGTCTGCACTGGGAAATTAAACGGATCGGACGTCAGTCCGAAGGAGAGCAGACGTTATGAAAGTCGCAGTCCTGCTGGGCGGAACATCCAGCGAGCGCCCCGTCAGCCTCGTCAGTGGCGAGGCCGTGATCAAGGCCCTGCGCGACACGGGTCACGACGTCACGCCGATCGACGTCGGCCCGGATATTGCCGCGACAATCGCCAGCCTGAAATCCACAGCACCGGACGTCGTCTTCAATGCGCTGCACGGCCCGCGCGGCGAGGATGGAGCCATTCAGGGCGTTCTGGAATGGCTCGGCCTGCCTTACACGCATTCCGGAATCCGGGCCTCTGCCGTCGCGATGGACAAAGGCGCCACGCGGATCCTTCTGGCCGCCGCAGGTCTGCCCGTGGCACAGGGGCGTGTGGTCACGGTCGAGGAACTGGCCGAAGCCGATCCCCTTCCCGCACCCTATGTCATCAAACCGGTCGCCGAAGGGTCATCCGTGGGGGTCGAAATCGTGCGGACGGGCGACAATCGCCGTGCGGAAATCGCGCAGACATGGCGCTTCGGAAAGGACGCACTGGTCGAAAGCTTCATCCCCGGCCGCGAACTGACCGCCAGCGTCATGGGAGACCGTGCCCTCGCCGTCACGGATATCCTGCCCTGCGAAACAGCCGCGTTCTACGATTTCGAAGCCAAATACAAGGCTGGCGGCTCGCGTCATGTCGTTCCTGCAGATATTCCGCAGACCGTGACCGATCGCGCGCTCAACTACGCCCTGCGCGCCCATCGGACGCTGGGCTGTCAAGGTGCGAGCCGTACCGATTTCCGTTATAACGAGGATACCGACACGCTCGTCATTCTCGAGGTCAACACACAGCCGGGCATGACGCCCACATCCTTGCTGCCGGAACAGGCTGCCTATTGCGGCATTCCCTATCCGGACCTGTGTGACTGGATGGTCCGGGAGGCACTGACGCGCTGATGCGGGAAGACCCGTCCTTTCAGAAAAACGATTTTATCCGGGAGCGTTATTCCGGGGCCATGCCGCCTCAGGAAGACCGTCCTTCCCGGGCAAAGCTGTTCTGGCGCCGGCAACGGCGGCTGGTCCGGCCTGCGATCGTATTTCTGGTCGTGATGGGTCTGGCAGGTGCAGGTATGCGTCTGCTGTATGACGCGGCTTCAGAAGAGCGCTTTGCCCCCCTGCGCGAACGGCTGGTTGCAATGGAGCCATTGCCCATCCGCCATATCGTCATCAACGGCCGCGGCATGACCAGCGAGGCCTCGATCCAGGACGCACTGGGCACGTCCATCGGGCATCCGATTTTCGGCTTCTCCGTCGAGGCTGCCCGCCAGCGACTGGACGAGCTTCCCTTCATCGACCATGCGACGGTTGAACGGCACATGCCCGATACCGTCATCATCACGCTTGTCGAGCGCACCCCGATCGCCGTCTGGCAGGACCGCGGGCATTTCATGCTCATCAACCGCGCCGGTGAAGAAGTTCCCGATCAGGGACTGACGGGAAAAAATGCACAGGCCTTCCTCCAGCTCCCGCTGGTGGTGGGCGAAGGCGCCAATACCGCCGCCGCAGGCGTCATTGATGCCCTCAACCACGAACCGCTGGTCAAGGCTCAGGTCACGGCGCTGATCCGCGTCGGAGGCCGCCGCTGGAATGCGACCCTCAAGGACGGCACCACCGTTCTGTTGCCTGAAGGTGAAGAAGCCGCAGCTTTTGCGCGTCTGGCGCGTTACCAGCAGAGTATGCGCCTTCTGGAACGTCCGGTGCAGTCGATTGATCTGCGTCTTCCGGACAGAATGGTCGTCCATCAGCCTTCGCAGGCCATCCCACCTGCCGAAGGAGCGAAAACCGATCCGTCTCCGTCCTCTCCTCCACCCCCAGCAGACAGCGCGAAGCAGCCATGAATGACCTTACCTCCATGTCAGATCTTCCGGCATTCCGTCGCCGGGGCGGTCTGAGGGGCCGGTCCCTCATCCCCGTCGGCGGCGAGCGTGACGTCAGCGTCAACCGTGTCCCGCGCGACATCCTGCCGCTTCCACCGGAAGAGACGCATCGCAGTATCGCATGGCGTCCAGGCATTTTCGGCGCGCTGGATATCGGCACGACGAAAATGACCTGCCTGATCGGCAAGGGCGAGGCTGACGGCTCCATCCAGGTTCTGGGTCACGGATGGCGCCGCTCCCACGGTATCCGCTCAGGATCAATCGTCGACATCCGCGAAGCCGAAGCCGCGATCCGCGCCACGGTCGGCCAGGCCGAGGAGGCCGCCGAACGACGCATGGACTCCCTGGTCGTCAACCTGTCCTGCGGCAGGCCGCTGAGCCGGCTGGTGGACGCCCAGATCCCGATCGGTGGACGGGAGGTAACGGCTGGAGACGTGCAGCGTCTCATTGCGGAAGGACAGGCCCGCGCCTGGATGGAAGGCCGCGAGGTCATCCACACCCTTCCCATCGGGTATGTCGTGGATTCCATTCCCGGCATTGCCGATCCCGTCGGCCACCAGTGCGAAGAACTGGCGACCCGGATGCATGTCGTAGACATGAACTCCAGCGCCCTGCGCACTCTGGATGCCGTTCTTCAACATGCCGAACTCAAGCTGGACGGGCTGGTTGCAAGCCCCTTTGCCTCGGGCATTTCGGTTCTGGCGGCCGAAGAGCGGGAGCTTGGCGTCACGGTTGTGGAAATGGGCGGCGGCACCACATCTCTGGCGGTTTTCTGTGAAGGAAAACTGCTGCACACGGCCCAAATCCGCGTCGGCGGACTGCATGTCACGCGCGACATCGCAGGCGTCCTGTCGACGTCCCTGGAAACGGCCGAGCGTCTCAAGACGATGTATGGCGCAGCCCAGATGGGTTCGGACGACCAGCGGGAAATCCTGTCCGTTCCCCTGATCGGGGAAAACAGCGACCGGCTGGTACGTTTGCAGCGTTCCAAGGTTATTTCCGTCATCCAGCCCCGGATCGAGGAAACGCTGGAACTCGTCCGGCAGTCGCTCGATAATGCGGGACTGGGCCGGCTGGCCAATGGCAGGGTCGTCCTTACAGGCGGAGCCTCCCTGCTGGAAGGGATCGTTCCCGTTGCAACCCGCATCCTTGGACGCCCCGTACGGATGGGGAAACCCCAGAACATCTATGGCCTGCCCGAGACGGCCGCGGCTTCGGCAGGCTTTTCAACCGCTGCGGGGCTCCTGGCCTGGGCAGCGGGTGCGGATCGGGATTTCGGAGATATTTCCGCACCCGAACCAAGACCTCGCGGACTTGTTAAACGTCTCGTAGGCTTCATACGCAATAATGTATAAGCTATTACATATCATAACGCCCTCACCTGTCGCTTTCATGAAGTTCCGGACCAGATCATGACGCTGAACCTTACCCCTACTCCCAATTCCCACGTTGAGCTGGCGCCACGGATTACCGTGATCGGCGTTGGCGGAGGCGGGACGAACGCCGTCGACAACATGATTGCGTCTGATCTCAAGGGCGTGGAATTCGTCGTTGCCAACACCGACGCCCAGCAGCTTGCCCATTCCAAGGCTGAACGCCGCGTCCAGCTTGGCCCGCATCTGACCCGCGGCCTGGGTGCAGGCGCGAAGCCGGAAATCGGTCGTGAAGCCGCCGAAGAAGCCGCTCAGGAAATCGACCGGCAGCTTGAAGGCGCGAATCTGGTCTTCATCACCGCTGGCATGGGTGGTGGCACAGGGACGGGTGCGGCGCCGGTCATCGCACGCATGGCACGCGAACGCGGCGTCCTGACGGTCGGCGTCGTCTCGAAACCTTTCAATTTCGAAGGGCGTCGCCGCACGACAGCTGCTGAAAAGGGCATTGCCGAACTTCAGAAGCACGTCGATACGCTGATCGTCATCCCGAACCAGAACCTTTTCAATTCCGCAACGCAGAACACGACATTCCGCGAAGCCTTCCGGATGGCCGACAATGTCCTGAACATGGGCGTTCGCGGCATTACGGACCTTATGGTCTCCCCCGGCCTGATCAATCTCGATTTCGCGGACGTCAAGGCCGTGATGGAAGAGATGGGCAAGGCCATGATGGGTACGGGCGAAGCGTCCAGTGAAGAAGACGCAGAAGACCGTGCCGTCCTCGCAGCCGAACGTGCGATTTCCAATCCGCTGCTGGAAGACGCCTCCATGGCGGGCGCACGCGGTCTTCTCATCAACATCACGGGCGGTGAAGACCTGACGCTTTATGAAGTCAACGCCGCCGCTGACCGCATCCGTGAGGAAGTGGCCGACGATGCAAACATCATCTTCGGCGCGCTGATCGACGAAAAGCTGAATGGTCGCGTCCGCGTCTCGGTCGTCGCAACCGGCATCGACACGCAGCCCTCCCAAGACCCGTCCGCGCCTCCCGAGCACCTTCAGACATCCACGCCGCACGCAAACGCAGCCTCGCAGGCGGCCCCCCGGGAGACATCTTCTTCCCGGGCCAGCGCACCGTCCTTCCAGCCCGGTTCAACCTATGCCGGCGGTCCGCCGCGGCCGAATTTCGCGCTCGACGCTCAACAGGCACCAACTCACAACACAGCACCCCTGTCTGCGCAGGAACCGCCTGCTCCCGAGCAAGCCGCCCCTGAAAACCAGTCACCCCGGCAGGACAGCGTCCATCAGCCCTCTCCCCGGGCCGGTCTGTTTTCCGACCCGTCCCGCCATGCTCCCCAGCAACAGGCCGAAGCACCCCGCAGCCTGTTCGGTATGGTCACAGGCGCTTTCCGCAGCCGTCCGGCCCAGCCGCAACAGGGCCAGCAGCCAGCCCAGCGTGCCGAGCCGAACACACGCGACGGGTATCAGCACCAGGCTCCGCAGCATCCCGAACAGCCCTCCAGCGGCGGCGATGATTCCAACCTGGATATCCCCACCTATCTGCGTCGCTGATCAGCACACCCCTCTTGTGGGCAACACAAGAGGGGTAATATCCGGCAACAATCGTTGACTGGAACCAAAGTCCGGTATCTGTTTTCTAGTCTCCGGAACAAGATTTTTCGGAGGCTTTATGCAGGTGACGCCCAAGCAAGGTATAAGAACGGCGAGTGGCGTTGATGCAGAGCGCCCTGAAATGGCATCAGGTTCTGATGCCTCGTCTTCCCGCCTGGAGCGCACCAGTTCGAAAAACCTTCAGACCACTCTTGCACAGCCTATTCACTGTCAGGGGATCGCCCTGCACAGTGGTGTCACGGTCAACCTTCTTCTTTCTCCTGCTTCCGCCAATACGGGGATCAGGTTCCAGCGTTCGGACAAGGAGGGCTCACCCTCTTTCCCCGCGACCTATGACCATATTGTGGATACACGCCTTTCAACGGTTGTCGCGTGTCAAAACGACCCGTCCCTCCGCGTCGCCACGATCGAACACCTGATGGCAGCCCTCAATGCCTGCGAGATCGACAATATCCTGATCACGGTCAGCGGACCGGAACTGCCGGTTCTCGACGGGGCTTCTGACGCCTTCGCGTTCCTGATCAAGTGCGCTGGCCGCAAAATCCTCGATACACCCCGCCAGGTCATCGAAATCCTGCGCAATGTCCGCGTCGAAGGCGAAGACGGCGCTTTTGCCGAACTGCGTCCCGCACAGCGTGGACTTTCACTGGCCATCTCCCTGAGTTTTGCGGCTCAGGCCATTGGAAACCAACGTTACGCCATGCAGCTTAACGAGCAACGCTTCATGGAAGAGGTCGCTTTCTGCCGGACATTCGTCAATCGTCAGGATATCGAATATCTTCAGAGTATCGGTCTGGCGCGCGGGGGATCACTGGAGAATGCCGTCGTCGTGGATGGAGAAAACATTCTCAACCCCGCAGGGCTGAAAATTGAGCGCGAGTTCGCCCGTCACAAATTACTCGACGCTATTGGCGACCTCTATTGTGCCGGACACCGGATGCAGGCGGGTTTTATTGGCCATAAATCCGGCCATACACTCAACAACCGACTCCTGCGCACCGTTTTTTCGGACGCTGCCAACTGGCGCTTCGTCTCCACGGCCCCTGCCCGATCCGTTACAAAAGCCCTGCGCACACGCGTTGCCGCCTGAGACACATGGCAGGTCTTTCGTCAGCGCATTCCCGTGATATAAGACGGGCTTCCACGGGAAGAGCAGGTATGACAAGCAGCACTCAGCGTCATTTTGAAGCATCGGTCACGAATGGTGGTTTCATTCTGAGAGCTGCGGCTGTCAGCGGGCTTCTGCTGCTGTCCGGCTGCTCCATGTTTTCGCATCAGCACGAAAAACCCGCGATTCCAAAAACCGCTGACGCCGAGACCCTGTACAATTACGGAATCGACGCGCTGCATACCGGCCATTACGAACTGGCTGGCGGCGAATTCGAACTGCTTCAGCAGAATTATCCCTATTCCGGCTTCACAGGAAACGCGGAGCTGATGGAGGGATATTCCTATTACCTTCAGGGCGAATACGCACTTTCGGTCCAGCAGCTCGAACGTTACCTCCAGCTGCACCCGACCAGTCCGGACGCTGCCTACGCCTTCTATCTGCGGGCACTCTGCTATTACGAACAGATCGCCAATGTCGAACGTGACCAGCAGGGTACGGTTGAAGCACTGGACGCGCTGGAAGAAGTCATCACCCGCTTCCCCCAGACCTCCTACGCCCGCGACGCCCAGCTGAAGATCGACCTGTGTCGTGACCATCTGGCAGGCAAGGAAATGCTGGTGGGCCGGTGGTATCAGCAGCAGCGCAACTACGAAGCCGCCATGACACGTTATCAGCGCGTCGTGCAGGATTATCAGACAACCAACCACGTCGCCGAAGCTCTCGAGCGTCTCGTGGAAGTCTATCTGTCCCTCGGGCTCAAGGATCAGGCCCGCCAGACGGCCGCCGTTCTCGGCTACAACTATCCCGACAGCCAGTGGTATCGTTATGCCTATAATGATCTTCGGGACAACAAGCTGCTCAATGGCGACCTCAAAAAACCAGTCGTCCGTCCGGGGCAGCCTGACCATCGTGGATTTTTCTCCCGGATGTGGCACAGCGTCTTCTGATACCAGCCCTTTGAAACAGGGCACCACCCTCCCAACATTGCTGTCATGCTGACCCATCTCTCGATCCGCGACGTCGTTCTGATCGAAAAGCTCGATCTCGGCCTTTCCCCCGGTCTGACCGTCCTGACCGGCGAGACCGGGGCGGGGAAATCCATCCTGCTCGACAGTCTGGGCCTGGCCCTCGGAGAGCGTGCCAGCGGTGGCCTCGTGCGCTCAGGCGCCACGCAGGCCAGCGTATCGGCTATTTTTGAAATCGACGCCCGCCATCCGGTTCTTGCCCTGCTCGACGAGCACGGCATCGTCCGCGAAGACCCGTCGGACCCGATCGTCCTGCGACGCATCGTGACGCCCGATGCCCGCTCCCGCGCCTATGTCTGCGACCAGCCGGTCGGCGTTGGTCTGCTGCGTCGCGTGGGCGCCCACCTCGTGGAGATTCAGGGCCAGCACGAGCAGATGGGCCTTGCCGACCAGAGCACCCATCTCGATCTGCTGGACGCTTTCGGAATTGCCCCGCCACTCCGGGAAAAGACAGCCAGCACCTTCCGGCAATGGGCCGCAGCCCGCAATGCCCTCAAAGCCGCGCGCACCGATATGGAAGCCGCAGCCCGCGAGGAAGAATGGCTGCGTCAGACGGTCGATGATCTGGAACGTCTGGCCCCACAGGAAGGTGAGGAGGACGCGCTCGCCGCCACGCGCGTCAGCCTCCAGCGTGATGAACGCCGTGGTGAAGCCGTTGCCGCCGCCCTGTCAGAACTGACCCCCCGTGACCGCCGCTCGTCCGCTCCGGCCGCTGCCCTGCGTGCAGCCAGCCGTGCACTCGCAAGACTGCTGCCAGCACCGACAGAGACGGAAACCCTTTCAGACAGCCACCAGACACAGGCACAGGACGCGCTCGACGCTCTTGGAAAAGCCGAAGAAGCCCTTGCCGAAGCGGAGATGCTGCTGAGCCGCCTTGCCGCAGATACGGAAGGCGATCCCCGTCTTCTGGAAGAAACGGAAGAGCGGCTGTTTGCACTCCGGGCCGAGGCCCGCAAACACAATATTTCCGTGGCCGAACTGCCAGCCTTTCTCGCCGCTCTGAAAACACGGCTGAGCGCACTGGACTCCGGAAACGCCGAACTGGCCCGTCTTCAGACAGCCCTGACCGAAGCCCGTCTGGCTTACGAAGACGCCGCGCGCACCCTCTCTGCCGCTCGCCAGAAGGCTGCCGAAAAGCTCGAAAAAGCAGTCAGCACGGAATTGCGCCCCGTCAAGCTCGAACGCGCGCGCTTCATCGTCTCGCTTCTGGCTCTGGACCCCGATCACTGGAACAGTCAGGGCATGGAACAGGCCTCGTTCCTGATCGCAGCCAACCCGGGACAGTCTCCCGGACCGCTCGCCAAAGTGGCATCAG
Source organism: Gluconobacter albidus (assembly GCF_002005485.1). Taxonomy (NCBI): domain Bacteria; kingdom Pseudomonadati; phylum Pseudomonadota; class Alphaproteobacteria; order Acetobacterales; family Acetobacteraceae; genus Gluconobacter; species Gluconobacter albidus. The sequence goes on from NZ_CP014689.1 coordinate 1,749,604, forward strand.
GGGGTGAACTATCGCGCCTTATGCTGGCATTGAAAGTGGTTCTGGCAGAACGCTCCGACATCGGCACGCTGGTCTTCGATGAGGTCGATTCCGGCGTGGGTGGCGCTACGGCATCTTCAATCGGCGACCGGCTGCACAAGGTTGCTCAGGACGTGCAGGTTCTCGTCGTCACTCATAGCCCGCAGGTCGCGGCGCGTGGCGATCATCACCTGCGAATCGCCAAACGTGTCCGCAACGACCGGACCGAGACCTTGGCCGAACCGTTACCCCATGACGCCCGGCGTGAAGAAATCGCCCGGATGCTCGCAGGCGACATCATTACCGACGCAGCCCGTGGGGCTGCCGACAGCCTTCTTGGACATCAGATTTCATGACCACTGCCCCAGTCTCCGCCGCCGAGCGTCACGCTGAACTCGAAGCGGACCTCGCACGGTGGGATGAGGCCTATCACGGGCGCGACGAGCCTGAAGTCTCTGACGCCGCCTATGATGCGGCCAGACGCGAACTTCTGGCGCTGGAAGACGCACACCCGGACCTCCGCTCGGAAAACGGCTTTAGCCAGCGGATCGGATCGGCTCCTGATTCCGCTTTCGGGAAATACCGTCACCTCGTCCCAATGCTGTCCCTCGACAACGTTTTCGACCCGGAAGGCTTCGACGGCTTCGTCTCAAAAGTCGGGCGTTTTCTTGGTCTGGACGAACAGCAGCTTCAGGCCCTCCAGTTCGTGGCGGAACCGAAAATCGACGGTCTCTCCATCAGCCTGACCTACGAGCACGGACGTTTCGTGCGCGGCACCACGCGCGGAGACGGTATTGAAGGCGAGGATGTCACCGCCAACCTCCTGACCCTGCACGATATTCCTCATGAACTCCCTGGCACGGCACCCGAGCGTCTCGAAATCCGCGGGGAGGTCTTTCTCTCCAAAAACAGCTTTCTGACCCTTAACGAACAGCAGGTCGCTCGCGGCGCACGTCCCTTCGCCAATCCCCGTAACGCGGCCGCAGGGTCTTTGCGACAGCTGGATGCCGAAATCACGCGCAGCCGACCGCTCTCGCTCTTTGCTTATGCTCAGGGCTACACGTCCTCGCCCGTTGCCACGACGCACTGGGACTATCTCGAAAAACTGCGGAGCTGGGGCTTCAGGGTTAATCCACTCTCCGAGATGATCGCCCATGCCCGCGACATTCCCGCCTATGTCGACAAGCTGGCCCGTGAACGCTCTGGGCTGGACTACGATATCGACGGTATCGTCTTCAAACTGGACGATATTAGTTTGCAGGAGCGTCTGGGTTTCGTCGGCCGCGCACCGCGCTGGGCCATCGCCTGGAAATTCCCAGCCGAGCAGGCCATCACCCGCCTTGTGGACATCGAAATCCAGGTCGGCCGCACAGGCGCCCTGACGCCTGTGGCCCATCTGGAGCCTGTGAATGTCGGCGGCGTCATCGTCTCGCGCGCAACACTGCATAACGAAGACGAAATCGCACGCAAGGACGTGCGTGTGGGCGATCTGGTCCGTCTCCAGCGTGCCGGAGACGTCATTCCGCAGATCCTCGGCCCGGTGCCAGGCGAGGGCCCGCGCTCAGAACCGTTCGTCTATCCCGATCACTGCCCGGTCTGCGGATCCCTCGCCGAGCGTGTTCACGGAGAAGCTGTCCGCCGCTGCACGGGCGGCCTGACCTGTGAAGCCCAGGTTGTGGAACGTCTGATTCATATGGTCTCGCGCAATGCCTTTGATATTGACGGCCTTGGCGAACGCAGCATCCGCGAATTCCATGATGCAGGCTATATCCGGACACCGGGCGATATTTTCCGCCTGCGGACCCATGAAGAGGCCCTGCTTCAGCGCGACGGCTGGGGGCGACTATCCGTGGACAACCTGCTCCGCGCGATTGACGAGCGGCGGACAATCCCGCTGACGCGGCTTATTTTCGGCCTCGGCATCCGGCGCATCGGCGAACGCAATGCCCAGCTTCTGGCGCGGCACTACCAGACTTTCGAAAACTGGCGCGACGCCATGCTGGCTTCCCGGCCGGACTCTGAAGAGCGGGCCGCTCTTGGCGCGATCATGGGGGTGGGCGATGCGATTGCCGATGAACTGTCCGCCTTTTTTGCCGAAAGCCATAATGTCGAGACCCTTGATGATCTGGCAACGGAACTGACGGAGATCACGCCCGAAGATGCGCCTGTGGAGGGTCACCTCTCAGGCAAGGTCATCGTGTTCACAGGAACAATGACGACCATGAGCCGACCGGAAGCCAAAGCCATCGCCGAGCGACTGGGCGCACAGGTGACAGACAGCGTTTCAAAAAAGACATCACTGGTTGTTCTGGGTGAAAAGGCGGGTTCCAAAGCGAAGAAAGCCGCCGAACTCGGGATCGAAACCACGGATGAGAGCGGCTGGCGCGTACTCGCAGGACTGTAATAGAACTGCAAAATCAAAACCGTGAGAAAGTTGGTAATATTTCACTTTTTCAGGGTATAACGCCTCCCGCATGTCAGTCTCCCCTTCTTCCCAGCATCAGATCGTTCTCCTCCTGCTGGGCTTCGCCGCCACGGTCGCGCTGATTGGCGTCTCCGTCCTGATCTCACTCTCCGAGATCTCCTTTGCCGCGGCCCGCGATGTGCGTCTTCGTTCCCGAGCCGAAGCGGGAGACCCTCGCGCTGTCGCGTTTCTCAAGCTGCGGCGCAACAGTGGTCAGGTCATTACGGTCCTTCAGATCTGTCTGAATGCTGTGGGTGTTCTGGGCGGTATCATCAGCGAATCCATGCTGAGCGACCCGATCGCGGCGGGCTTTCTCGCCATGGGAACAGGCCCGGCGTTAGCCAGCAAGCTGGGGTCGGCCTGTTCCTTTATCCTGATCACGGGCCTTTTCGTCCTGTTTGCGGATCTTCTGCCCAAGCGGATCGCCATGAACGCGCCAGACCGGATCGCGCTCAAGGTTGGCTGGTTTCCTGCCGTCGCCCTGAAAATTCTCTACCCGGCCGTCCTCGTCTTCTCGAAGATATCCGACTGGCTGCTCAAGCTCCTCAAGATCCCGGCCGCCGCAACCGTCGAGCCCGTAACGCCTGAAGACCTCCGGGCCATTCTTGCGGCCGGAACAGCCTCCGGTGTGCTGCTGGAAGAAGAGCACCAGATGATCCAGAACGTGCTCGGCCTTCAGGACCGCGCGGTCACGTCCGCCATGACGCCGCGCGACGAAATCGTTTTTCTGGACGTGCAGGAAAGCCCGGAAAGCCAGCGCGACAAGGTGCGGGTTCGTCCCTATTCGCGCTACCCGCTCTGCGACGGCGGCCTCGACAAGGTCATAGGCTCCATCCGCGCGGAAGACGTTCTGGTTGCCGTGGTTGACGAACCCCAGCCCAAAAGCACCGGCTTAGCTCCCATCGCCAGCCAGATCTTCCGCATGCGGCGCGACGTTTTGTCGCTGCCTGACACACTGAACCTGTGGGAAACCCTGGCCCAGTTTGAGGCTCATTCGGCAGGCTTTGCCCTGATCGTCAACGAATACGGCCTCGTTGTCGGTCTCATCACCTACAAGGACATCATGGGCGCCCTGATGGACGGTCTGGTGAGCCCGTTCGAAGAACAGGCCATCGTCCGCCGTGACGACAAATCCTGGCTGATCGACGGCGCAGCTCCCATCGGCGATGTCATCCGCGAACTGGACATCCCCATGTTCGACGACGCCCAGAACTTCGATACGGTCGGAGGCTTTGTCATGAACCGCCTGCGCCGCATGGCGCGCAAGGCGGACAGCGTGCAATCCTCAGGCTTCCGGTTTGAAGTGGTGGACGTGGAAGGCTTCAGAATCAACCAGTTGCTGGTGACACGCCTGAACTGACTTCCTCTCCCGGACGCAGGCTGCTTAGATCATCGCATGATCGATCTCAGCCACTCCGCTCTTATCCTCGTCGATATCCAGAATGACTTCCTGCCGGGCGGCGCACTGGCTGTCCCGGACGGGGACAGGATCCTGGAAGCCGTCAATGCCCTTGCCAGGCGTCCATTCAGGGCTGTGATCGCCACACAGGACTGGCACCCGCCCCATCACTGTTCCTTCGATGCTCAGGGTGGCCCTTGGCCGGCTCACTGTGTTGCAGGCGCCAATGGGGCTGATTTTCCCAAGACACTCAGATCCGGGCCCATAACGCACATCATACGCAAGGGTGTTCTGCAGGAGCGGGACAGCTATTCCGGGTTTCTCGACAATGATCGTGCAACTTCAACGGGGCTCGACGGGTTACTGAAAGGCCTTGGCATAGACCATGTGGTTATCTGCGGGCTGGCTCTGGATTACTGTGTCATGGCCACAGCGCTGGATGCGGTGGGTTGCGGCTATCAGACGGACGTTATTCCCGAAGCCTGCCGGGGGATTGCCGCTGATCCAGAAGCCACTCTGGAAACACTTGAAAAACAGGGCGTTCGATTGAAAAGCGTGAATGCCTTCTGAAGGTCATGATCATGAACATAACCAGACTGATTCCTGCCCTACTTGCATGTGCAGCATTCCAGGCCGCCTCGGCGGCGACACCTCCGACAACGGCGGATCTGGCTAACATGCAGGGGTTTCGACAGGCCTATCAGGCTATGGTGACACTGCCATCATGGGTGATGACGGCACATGCGACATCCGTGCCGGTCAGCGATCTTAGCATTGGAGGCAAGTCCTATCTTCTGGGACATATGTGCCGTCAGCATGACTGCGCGGCAGAGCAGCTTGAGGTTGTTTTCGCGAAAGACCATTCAGCAGCCTGGGGGCTGTTGAGCATCAAACGGAATGGGCCATTGAAACAGGATTTCTTAGGCGCACCCGATGCAGAGATGCAGAAGGTTCTTCTCAAAGCCTATCAGGATAATAATCCAGCAGACTGAATTTAAAGGAGAATGGAGCGCCAGCCGTTTTTTTTGGAATGGCTGGTGCGCCCTGATGGATTCGAACCATCGACCCACAGCTTAGAAGGCTGTTGCTCTATCCATCTGAGCTAAGGGCGCATCAATGAGGCCATTAACTGGTCGGGGCGCCCGGACTCGAACCGGGGGCCTCTTGTACCCAAAACAAGCGCGCTACCAGGCTGCGCCACGCCCCGAACCGGCCGGAACCTAGGATGTCTGGCCGGTCGAGGCAAGAGGGTTTTTTTTATTCGCCTTCGCTTCGTACAAGCGGCGGTACGAAAAGCGGCGCAGTATCCCACGGAAACAGGACCCATGTGTCCTGCGCGACTTCGGTGACATAGTGGTCCGTGAAGGGCTTGCCTTCCGGCTTTGCGTAGAGGCAGGCAAAGACTGCCTTTGGAAGCAGTTCGCGCACAATGCGGGCCGTAACACCCGAATCCACGAGATCGTCCACAATCAGGAAGCCATCGCCATCCCCTGCGGCAACAGGCGGTTTGACGACCTTCGGCTCGTGCTGCGTGCCTTCTTCGCCCGCATAGCTGATAACTGAAACACTCTCGATCAGGCGGCAGCCCATTTCGCGGCCAAGAATGGCAGCGGGGATCAGGCCGCCACGGGTAATGGCAACGATTCCACGGAAAGGCCCATGTTTCTGCATGAGGGTTGAGGCCAGAAGGCGCGCATCACGATGGAGCTGATCCCAGGTGACGGTCGCATAATGAACGGTTTGGGGAGTCTGATTGGCTGTCATGATCTTCCTCTGCCTTCCGTCTCGCAATTTTGCAATAAACTTGAGAGCCGGAAGTGCCTAAAGTGCCGCAATGATCGATCCGGCCCTGCGCACCCTTCCCGGCCTTCCGGCACTTATAGTCGGAAGAATTTTCTCCCAGCTTTCCGCGACCACCATGACGATCGCCATCGGATGGCAGATCTATGCGCTGACGCATGACGTTGCCTCTCTGGGCTATCTGGGGCTGGCACAGTTCCTGCCCATGATCCCCCTGACATTTGTCGCGGGGCACGTCGCGGACCGTTTCAACCGGCGCACCATCGTCCTCATCTGTCAGATCTGCGAAATTCTTTCTACGGCTGCCCTCGCGGTTGCCGCCGCATGCCACGTCCTGACAACAGGGGGCATCTATGCATTCGCAGCCTTCTATGGCGTTCTGCGCAGCTTTGAGATGCCCTGCCAGCAGGCATTTCTGCCTGCCATCGCACCTCCATCCCTTCTGCCCCGCGCGCAGGCGCTGCTCTCCTCGCTCTTCATGACCGCATCCATCGTCGGCCCCAGCCTTGGCGGCCTGCTGTACGGTATCGGGCCGGTCGTCTGTTACGGCCTCTCGACCATCGGGTTCGTGATGGCTTTCTCTGGAACATTGTCCCTGAAGCTGGTGCACACCGTCCCACCCAAAGAGCCAGTCACATTCGCCTCGGTTTTTGCGGGGCTCTCCTTTCTCAACAGGCGCCGTGACCTGCTGGGCGCTATTACGCTTGATCTGTTCGCCGTACTTCTGGGGGGCGCTACAGCCATGCTTCCGGTTTATGCGGACGGAATCCTGCATGTGGGTCCGGTCGGCCTGGGCCTCCTGCGCGCCGCTCCTGCGATTGGTGCGCTGATGATGTCCTGGGGTCTGTCCCGCTACCCTCTCAAAGGCCGTGCGGGCCTTGTGATGTTCGTGTCGGTCGTCGTGTTCGGGGTGGCAACGATTGTTTTCGGAGCATCCCATACGGTCTGGCTCTCGATTGTCGCACTGATGATCCTTGGGGCCTCCGATGTGATCAGTGTCGTGATCCGTTCCTCGCTGATCCAGCTTGCAACGCCGGATTCAATGCGTGGACGTGTTTCAGCCGTGAACACGCTGTTCATCGGATCCAGCAACCAGCTTGGCGAATTTGAGAGCGGAATGCTCGGAACGGCAATCGGACCGGAAGCCGCCGTGATCATGGGCGGGGTCGGCACCATTGTGGTCGCAGCCGCATGGGCGCGGCTTTTCCCGCGACTATGGACGCTGGATCGTCTGGAAGACGTCTTCCCGGAGGAACAGTAAGGCCTGAAACGCAAAAAGCTCCCGGAAGGGAGCTTTTTATTGCGGCCGAAGCAGCTTTTCAAAAGAAAGGCTGGCTCCCGAAGTAGGACTCGAACCTACGACCCAGCGATTAACAGTCGCTTGCTCTACCAACTGAGCTATTCGGGACCGGCGAGGTGGTATGTAGCCAAATGGCCGGGGTCGGTAAAGCCCCTAAATGAACTTTTTTGGAGATTTTTTCGTTTTTCTTCAAAGACCTGAGAAAAACCGTCATTTTTCAGAGCTCTTCACGCCCCCGCGTTGCAAGCTGATCCACGCGTTCGTTGTTTTCGTCGCCCGAATGCCCTTTGACCCAGAGCCATTCAATCTCGTGCGGCTTTGCGGCTTCCAGAATACGCTGCCAGAGATCCATATTGGCGACAGGATCCCCTGCCGCATTCCGCCATTTCCGTCGCACCCAGCCCGTATGCCAACGGGTAATCCCATTCCGCAGATATTCGCTGTCCGTATGCAGCGTCACGATACAGGGACGTTTGAGCGCCTCCAGCGCCTCGGCTGCGGCGGTCATTTCCATACGGTTGTTGGTCGTCTCCGGTTCACCGCCCAGAAGCTCTTTTTCCTGACCACGGCAGACCAGAAGCGCGCCCCAGCCCCCAGGGCCGGGATTGGGTTTGCACCCGCCATCCGTCCAGATTTCAACCTGAGGCCGCTCCGCAGAGGCCTCAGACATGGGAAACACCTGCAAAATGGCGCAGGCGCACCAGATAAGCCAGCGGGTCCTTGCGGGTTACAAGCGCATTGGCGGGGGTGTTGATCCAGTCATACAGGCGCGTCAGCAGAAAGCGGATCGAAGCCCCCTGACACAGGAGGGGAAGCGCCGATTTCTCCGCCTCGGTCAACGGACGAACGCTCTCATAGCCCTGGAGAATGGCTACAGCAAATGACGGTGCAAACGTCTTTTCGTCACGGAAGCACCAGGCATTCAGGCAGATCGCCAGATCGTAAGCCAGAAAATCCGTACAGGCGAAATAGAAGTCGATCAGACCCGAAACCTGCCCGTTCTGGAAGAAAACATTATCCGGAAACAGATCCGCATGGATCTGCCCGCGCGGCAGCTCATCCGGTAGCGGCCATGCCGCTTGGATCCGCTGAAGCGCGCCCCGGACTTCAGCCGTCAGACCGGGAGATAATGCGTCTCCACTCTCACCACAGCTTTCGAGCAGCGGCCCCCATGCCGCCGGAGACAGCGCATTCGGACGAACGGCACTATATCCTTCGCCAGCAATATGCAGCCGGGCCAGCGCCTTGCCGAGTTCCAGACACAGCCCTGCATCGAGGTGGGTTGCAGACACACCGGGAAGAAAAGTCGTGATGGCAGCCGGACGGTCTGCGAGAGTCCGCAGCGCCGTTCCACTCCGGTCCGATACGGGAAGCGGGCAATTCAGCCCCCTGCCCGCCAGATGCTGCATGAGCCCCAGAAACCACGGAAGCTCACTGGCATTCACCCGACGCTCGAACAGCGTGAGAATAAAATCCCCCTCTGTCGTACGGAGGAGGAAATTACTGTTTTCGACACCCTCGGCGATGCCATGAAACGAGACCAAATTGCCCATCGCGTAAGTGCCAAGAAACGCCTCAAGCGTCTCGGCCGCCAGTTCCGTATAGACGGCCATGAGAAATCAGTCTTCCTCGCCAGCCAGCGGGCCGGGCAGGCGGAAATTGATGTTCTCTTCCTTGACGATCCGCTCTTCGATCTTGAGCGTGTATTTTTCGGCCAGAGCCGTCACCATTTCCTGCACGAGGCTCTCGGGAGCGGACGCACCGGCACTGATGCCCAGCGTTTCCACGCCTTCAAGGACGCTCCAGTCCAGATTCTCGAGCTTCGGCACCAGAAGCGCACGGCGCGCGCCAGACCGCTCGGCCACTTCCCGCAGGCGCTGCGAGTTGGACGAGTTGGGCGAGCCGATCACGATCACCAGATCGCTCTCGGGGGCAATCGCCTTCACCGCTTCCTGACGGTTGGTCGTCGCATAGCAGATGTCTTCACGCTTCGGCCCTTCGATGAGCGGGAAGCGTGAGCGCAGGATGTCCACGATCTCGGCCGTATCATCGACCGACAATGTGGTCTGCGTGATGAAAGCCAGCTTCGCAGGGTCTTCCGGCTGGATCGTGCGGGCTTCTTCCGCATCGTTGATGAGCGTGACGGCACCCGGCGGAAGCTGTCCCATCGTGCCGACCACTTCCGGATGGCCCGCATGGCCGATCATGAGGATGTGGAGCTGGTCCGGGCCACCGCCCGCGAAGTGACGTTCGGCCTCACGATGCACCTTCGAGACCAGCGGGCACGTCGCATCCAGATAAAGCAGGTTACGGCGCTGGGCTTCTGCTGGAACGGCCTTGGGAACGCCATGCGCCGAGAAAACGACATGTCCGTCTTCGGGGACCTCGTCCAGTTCCTCGACGAAAATGGCACCCTTGGCTTCAAGTCCTTCAACGACCGTCCGGTTATGGACGATCTCGTGACGGACATAGACCGGAGCGCCATAACGGCGAAGGGCCTCTTCCACAACACGGATGGCGCGGTCCACACCGGCACAGAATCCCCGCGGACCGGCGAGCAGAACGCGGAGGGTTGGAGGAGCGTCCACACCATCGGTGCGGGCAGGAGCGAAAGTCGTCTGTTCTGACATGGTGTTCCCCAAGCGGGCGGAGTTCGATATGTAGGACCAGTATCGACCGGATTGCCGCTCGTCGCAACGTCCGGGCCTCTTTGCCGAGCCTCTTTGTAGGAGTTTCTTCAGCTGATGCCAGCCATCCGGCGCTTCGCCTCGCCCCTGTTTGCTCCGGCTTTCGCCCTCCTGGCCCTTTCGAGTCTGGCCGGCTGCGACGAATCCAACCAGAGTTTCTTCGCACCTGCCTGTCCGGCCCTCGATATCCCGGGATCTGCAGCGGACCAGTTCGTCTATGACGGCAAGAGCGCGGATATCGGAAGCCTCGTCAGCCATGCGCAGATCACCTCCCTGTCCGGAGACTGCGAGCGGGGCCCAGAAGGACCGCACGGCCACCAGACGGTGCGCACACGCCTGAGCCTTGCCATGAACCTGACCCGGGGCCCGGCGGCGACCAGCGGTATGATCGACGTGCCATATTTCATCGTCATCATGCGGGACGGCAAGATTGTGGACAAGAAAGTCTTCACGGACACCTTCCGCTTCCCGCCCAATGTCAGCACACAGTCTGTCCGCACGGACCTTCGCCTGATTGACCTTCCCGCCACCGACAACATGGCGCAGGAAAATCCTTATACGCTCGAGATCGGGTATCAGCTGACACACGGCGAACTGGGCTATAATCGCGAGCATCTGGCCCCGGTCGCTTTCCACAGCCACACACAGTAAAATTACGTCAGGAAAAATATGCCGGGGCTGAGGCCTTAGCCCCGGCATGCAGGCACAGCGGGCTGCCCTGTGCCTGACATCATTTCGGAACAGAAACACATGGACAATCGCGAACTGACCCTCCGCGGGATTATTCTCGGAGCCCTCATCACGGTCGTCTTTACGGCAGCAAACGTCTATCTGGGCCTGAAGATCGGTCTGACTTTCGGATCATCCATTCCAGCCACCATCATCTCGATGGCCATCCTGCGTCTCATGGGCGGTGGGACCATGCTGGAAAACAATATGGTCCAGACGCAGGCTTCTGCTGCCGGTACTCTATCCTGCGTGTTTGCGGCCCTGCCGGCTCTCATCATGGTCGGATACTGGCATGAATTTCCCTATGCCATCACACTGCTGCTGACGATGGCAGGCGGCATGACGGGGGTTGTTTTCACCATCCCGCTGCGCCGGGCGCTCGTGAGCAATTCCGATCTGCCCTACCCCGAAGGCACGGCCTGTGCGGAAATCCTGCGCGCTTCTTCTCCGGAAGGCGATGCGCGAAGCCTGAAATCCCTCACCCTCGGTACAGTCGTCTCGGGTGTCGTGGCGTTTGCCACATCGGGACTGCGCCTCCTGTCGGACGGGTTTTCGGCGTCCACCGTCGTCGGATCATCGGCATTCCGTCTGAACGGAAGCTTTTCTCTGGCCCTTCTTGGCACCGGCTATCTGGTCGGCATCGGGGGCGGTATTGCGATGCTGCTCGGGGTATTTCTGGCCTGGGGCATCATGGTTCCGGTTCTGGGACATCTTTCGCCGTCAGCCACACCGCTAACCGAAGCATCGGGTCTCTGGCTGCACAAGGTCCGTTTCATCGGCGCCGGGACCATTGCGATTGCAGCGGTCTGGACACTGCTCGCGCTTGCCCGTCCGGTCGCGCGGGGACTGAAAGAAGCGCTCTCCGTCACCCATCTGGCAAACGGCGATGACAGCGATCGCGATCTGGCACCCCGCACACTGATTGCCCTGTGTGCAGGGCTGGCAGTGCTGCTGGCAGGACTGTTCAGCTATTTCCTGTGGCCCGTCATGCCGCATGGCGGCGCTCTGGGCACACTGGTCGTTCTGGGACTGATCGCCTGTTTCGGGCTGGGCTTTCTGGTCGCCAGTGCGTGCGGCTACATGGCCGGTATCATCGGGTCGTCGTCGTCACCGATATCCGGCGTCGGGATCATCGCCATCATTGCCATTTCGGTTGCCCTCTGGGGGCTGGAAAGCAGTGGCGTCCTGACGGTGGAACAACGCCCGATCGCCATTGCGTTCGGATTGTTCGTCCTCTCCGCCATCACCGCCTCGGCCGCCGTCTCCAACGATAACCTTCAGGACCTCAAGACCGGTCAGCTCGTCGGCGCAGCGCCCTGGAAACAGGAAGTTGCCCTGCTGATCGGCTGTGCCGTTGGCGCGATCGTCATCCCTTGGGTGCTTCAGGTGCTGTATCAGGCCTACGGCTTCGTGGGCGCCATGCCACGCACGGGCATGGACCCGACGCGCGCACTTGCCGCACCACAGCCCGCCCTGATGGCCGCCATTGCAACCGGCATCCTGACGCATCAGCTTGACTGGCTGATGCTGGAAATCGGAGCAGCGCTTGGCGTCTGTCTGGTCATTCTGGATATCGCGCTACATCGCCGGAACCTTGCGCTCCCGCCTTTGGCCGTGGGGATGGGCATCTACCTTCCGGCGGATGTCTCGGTCACCATCGGGATCGGTGCGGGGCTTGGCTGGCTGTTACGTCGTTTCCCCAAGGACCAGGGAACAATGATCGCTTCAGGCTTCATTGTCGGAGAAAGCCTGATCGGCGTGGCCCTTGCCGCAATGGCGGGCGCCACGGGAAGTTCCGAGACACTGGCGCTTCCCGTCCCGGCCCTGCTGAATGCCGGGCTGGGCTGGGCGGTGTTCTGCGGTGTTTTACTCTGGTTCGGACGTCAGGTCAGACATTCAGAGTAAAAGCCTGCTTTTAGAAAAACGTCAGATCAGGCCTTGACCCACCACTGCACAGGTTCCTGCTCGGCAACCTCGGCTTGTGGCATCTCCACGACTTGCGGAGCGGCCTCCTTGCGGGGGCGCCCAACCGGGCGCGGGGTGCGGCGTGCCGCTTCGGCGGCCTGCTCGCGCGCCTGATGAAGCGACGCCTTCAGTGTCTGGATCGTGTCCTGATTCTCGCGTAGTTCGCGGTTCAGTTCGCTGATCTGGATTTTCGCATGAGCTTCGCGTGTCTCGAACGCCTTGAGCTGGGCCCGGACATCCGTCAGGCTCCGCTCGGCTTCTTCCCAGCGACGCTGTTCACGCTTGACCGACTGACGCAGGCGCTCAAGTTCTTCCTGATCATCCTGTCCGGCATTGCGTGCCGCAATCCCACGACCGCCCTGATGTTCGACCACGACCTGTCCGTCACGCACGAAGCGGCGACGGCGTTCAGCGGTTGGGGGAACCGGTCGTGATTTGGGAGTACGGGAGGACGCTCCAGCACCGAGACGGGCAAGAGCCTGTCGCAGTTTATCTTCTTCGTTAACCTGATGCTCGTCCTGCATTCTGTATTCTTCAACCAATATGATATTTATGGATTTTCCCCTGCTGAACAGGCCTGCCGAAAGGCAGAAAAGCTGACCGGATTTGAACCCGCTCAGCAGCCACATGTCCTGACAAGGATATGAAAAGTCGACTCGTCTGGAAGAACCCCAGCGTTCTGACGAAGATTTTCTAGCACTTCACGTGCATTCTGTCATCAGGGCAATAAGCGGATATTTATATTTTCTTCTGATTCCAGCGTCCCGGCGACCAGAGAATATCCGTTTCACCATGATTGTTGGCATGTCGCGCAAGAACAAAGAAGTAATCGGACAATCTGTTCAAAAAACGAAGTCCGTCTGCCGGTCTCTGCTCCAGTACCGCCACACGTCGTTCGGCCCGGCGCGCAACGGTGCGGACGAGATGCGCCTGCGCCGCGACAGGGCTGCCACCTGGCAGAACAAAGCTTCTGAGTTCCTGCTGGTGACGGCGCAGATCCTCAAGACGGACTTCCAGCCATGCAATGGCCTCCGAGGGCAGGCTGGGGGTACGTTCTGGGTCAGGCAGGCACAGGTCCGCACCAAGATCGAACAGGCAGGACTGGATCTGACGGATTTCGTCTTCAAGCACAGCCATCCGGAAATCCTGCACCATCGAACAGCACAGAATTCCCAACTGGGCATTTAGTTCGTCCACAGTCCCCATCGCCTCGATCCGGTCTGAAGACTTGGGGACGCGTGTACCGTCCCCAAGAGACGTCTGCCCCCCGTCTCCACCCCGTGTCACGATCCTGTCGATGCGGATAGTCATGACCTGCCTATACCCTCCGCGCTATTTTCAGCGGCTTCTTTTGTGCTTCGCGTGATGACCGATGCTGCGATTGCCCATCAGGTCGCGGGCGCGGGACGTGTGATCCGTCAGCATCTTGTCCGTGTCCTTGGCAAGGGTCTTGATGTCCGGCGAGCCGCCCGAAGCCTGAGCCGTCGCGATGGCCTTGCTCAGATCCGGTGTCCGGATACTGACGATATCGCGCAGGAACATACGATCAAACGCGGCACCGTAAAGATGGGAAAACGACTCGACATGTTCCTGATCGGCCGCGTCAATCTTGGCGGCAACCGTCAGATTGGCGTCTGAGGCGATCTTGGCGACGGCTTTCTGATTGGTCGTGTAATCACCCTGAACGGTCGAGCCGAATGCTTTTACCACGTCACTGTTGCTATGGGTCGCGGCCAGCGTCGCAATAGCGATCTGGGTCTGGTCCATCTCGTCCACCTGCTGGAGGAACGCCGCATCTGCCGTCGTCAGCTTGTAGGTCGAAGCGACGCTCGGCAGCGCCGGCGCCGGAGGGGCATCGGGAGCATTACAGGCCGCAAGACCGGCCAGAAGGCCCGCAGACAGACACAGGCGGAGATACGAAACAGTCATCGAAGCTTCCTTTTTCAAACGCGCCTACCCTGAAAAGGCAGGCCGCGACAGACTGACAATGCACTCATGACAGTCTCTCATTCGCTGTTCAGACAACACATGATACATTCACGGCATGTCCGCAAACCCCATCCAGCCCGGCACGTCAGTTCTGCTTCGGGGCAGTTTCGTTTTCGCTGCCCTGTCCGCCGCGTCCGGCGTCATGCTCGGCGCCTTGTCCGCCCATCTGCCGGACCGGCTGTTTGCCGTTCCGGGTGGCAGGGCCATGCTGCATTCCGCAGTCGAAATCCAGATGTGGCACGCCCTCGGACTGTGCCTGCTTTCCCTGAACGCCGCGCGCCTGTCTCCCCGGTGGATCCGCATGGCGTGTCTGTGCATGGCGATCGGCATGGTTCTGTTCTGCGTCCCCGTCACGCTCCTCGCGCTGTTTGACCTGAAGCTGGGCCCCGTCTCGATTGGCCGGATCGCGCCTTATGGCGGGACAATGCTCATACTTGCGTGGTGTCTGGCAGCCGTTTCCGCCCTGCGGGTCAGGCCCGGTTTTTTCTGAGTTTCCGAAAGATCAGGAAGCCAACGGACTGGACAGCAAGCGCCAGCAGAAAACAGGCAACCATGATTCCGGTCAGGATCAGTTGCTCGCGTCCAACCCCCGATTCAATATGAAACAGGCTGTAGAGTTCCTGCCAGACGGACGTTCCAGCGATATGCTGCGCAGCTTTGATGGCCGGTTGCCAGAAACGGAAGACCGATGCGAAAGCAAGCGTCAGCGCCACGAGGACTGCAGTCCGGATCAGGGTTTCCGTAACACTGACTTCGCGTGGAGATGCTGCTTGCGGGCGGGGTACTGCTTTTTTCAAACGCATGACCTTTCCTGAAAATTGGGCTTTAATCATCTGTTCCTGTCATTCTGCGTTATGGCATGCAGAGGACAACATCAATGAAAGCCTTTTTCATGAACCGTTCCCTTCTTGCCGCCGGCCTTGGTCTGGCCCTGACTGCAACCCTTCCGGCACATGCCGCGTCCACAACGCCAGCAGTCCCTGCCCCCAAACTGACCGAAACATCCGCTCCTCCCGTCGCCGAACCCTATCCTGACACGGCTGTGGCGCACGAGCAGGTGGAACAGGCCTTCGCGCTCGCGCAGAAGACGCATCGCAAGGTTCTGCTCGATTTCGGTGGCAACTGGTGCCCGGACTGCAAGATGCTCAGCGGCATTTTCGCGCTGCCTGACGCGGCACGCTGGCTGGACAGCCAGTTCGTAGTGGTGCCGGTCAACGTAGGACGCATCAACACCAATCTCGATCTGGCAGAACGCTATGGCGTGACCATCAAGTCTGTCCCGACCGTCATTATCGTTACCCCGGAAGGCCATGCCCTGAACGGTGACGGCTCCAAGGCGCTTGGCAATGCCCGCAGCATGTCTCCGCAGGCTGTCCTCGACCTCATTTCCGACTGGAACAAACGCGGATAAGTCCCTGAGGCTCCGGTTTTTTCCGGAGCCTCATCTCATCTTCAGAGCGCGAGCACCTGCTCGGCTTCATGAACGACTTCAGCCAGAACATCGGCTTCGAACGGAGAGGTCAGCCCTGCTTCGGACACAAGTTGTGCAAATGGCTTGGAGCCTCCCTCGGCACAGAGCCTGCGGTAAACTTCCAGCGTCCCTTCCCGGTCAAGACGAGATCCCAGCCACAGTTGCAGCGCACAGCACTGCGCCAGCGCGTAGTCGATATAATAGAACGGCAGCCGGTAGATATGAAGCTGGGCCTGCCAGCGGCCACCCTTTGCAGGATAGGCCAGATCGCCCCAGTCCCGCCAGGGCATGTAGAGTTTTTCAAGCCGCTGCCAGGTCTGATGCCGCTCTTCCGGCGTCATGTCCGGATGGGCATAAATCTCGTGCTGGAAGTGATCCACGCAGACGCCGTACGGAAAGAACGACAGCGCATCAATCAGATGCATGCGCCGATACCGTTCTGCCGCACCATCCTCGACCAGGTCTCCAATCTGCGGCCAGCTCAGGAATTCAAGGCCCATGGAATGGATTTCTGCCGCTTCCATGGTTGGCCAGAGCTGGTCGATCCACGGCAGCTCACGGCTTTTCCAGTTCTGGAACGCGTGGCCCATTTCGTGGGTGAAAACGCCGATATCGTTATGGGTGCCGTTAAAATTGGCGAAGATATACGGTGTCCCAACCGTCGGAAAAGACGTGCAGAAGCCACCACCTGCCTTTCCCTCGCGGTTTTTCAGATCGAGATACCCAAGATCGCGCATCTGGACATAGAAATCCGCCATTTCGCCTGAAGGATCGAGGTCGCGGAACATGGTTTCAGCGCGCGCCACCAGCAGGTCATGATCACCTGCGGGCTCGGGGTTGCCTTGAAGGTCAATCAGGGCTTCATCCCATGCCATCACCTTGTCCCAGCCCATTTTCAGACGACGACGCTCCATGAGCGCACTGATCAGGGGCGTGACATACGCCAGAACCTTCTCCCGAAAGGCTGCGACCTGTTCAGGGCCGTAATCCGTTCGACGCATCCGGCGATACCCGAGTTCGATATAGTTCTCGAAACCAAGGGTTTTCGCCATCCGGTCCCGCAGAGCGACCAGTTTGCCGTAAAGGGCATCCAGTTCAGCGCCGTTCTGCTCGAAAAAATCCCAGCGCGCCTTCTCCGCCGCATGACGGACATCCCTGTCCATACCCTGAAGATAAGGCACCAGCCCCGGCAGGTTCAGAACTTTGCCATCGAAAGGAATTTTCGCGGCCGCCAGAAGGGCCGTGTATTCTCCAGAAAGACGGGCTTCTTCCTCAAGATCTGCACTGATGCGCGGATCAAACGTGGTCGTATCGGCTTCCCAGAACCGCACCACATGCGGTGTTACGATGGCTTCGAGGCCAGCGCGGTCAGGATCGGCCAGCAGGCGCTTTTTGACCGTCACCTCATGATCGGTCGCGACCGGAGATAAGCGGTCCGCATAATCCCGATCGGCCTTGGCCGTCTCATCCTGCGTATTGCGCGAGAACTGGAGATGCACATGCGAGGCCCAGGACTCATACTCGCGACGGACGGCGTCAAAAGCCTCCAGCGCCTCGACCCGGTCCCCGGCATCAAGCAGCGATGCAATGACATCGTAGCGCGTTTTGAGCAAGTTCTCGTCAGGCCGGGGGAAAGACAGTTCGGAAAAGGGAGGGATTGTCTTCGTCATGATCCAATTCTGACATTCCCTCGCTTCGGCGTCCATGCCCTGCCGCGGCTCCTGTCAGACGGGCCGGATAGCGCCCACGAACTGCGCAATACGGCGACAGGCTTCTCCCAGCTGTTCATCAGACGCCGCAAAGGACAGACGAAGATACGGACTGTATCCAAAGGCCGAACCCGGAACGGTCGCGACATGCGCCTCTTCGAGAAGGGCCTCCGCAAACGCCACATCCGTATCCAGAAGACGCCCCTCTCCGGATGTTCTGCCAATCAGGGCCGCGATCCCCGGATAGGCATAAAACGCACCTTCCGGCATGACGCAGGTCAGTCCGGGCACGTTCTGCAATGCACCAACGACCAGAGCCCGACGGCGCTCATACGTCGCCAGCATCCGTGCAATTCCGTCAGTATCCCCATCCAGAGCGGCAACCGACCCGGCCTGTGCAAGCGTGCAGACACCAGATGTAGAATTGCCCTGAACGGCAATCATGGCTTGGATCAGTGGTACGGGACCGCAGGCAAACCCGACACGCCACCCTGTCATGGCATAGGCTTTCGCCATGCCGTTCACGATCAGGATCCGGTCCGCCAGATCAGGCGCGATGTTCAGCAGAGAGAGATGTTTACGGCCGTCGAATGTGAGATGCTCATAAATCTCGTCGCTCATCACGAGAACATGCGGCGCCTCGCGCAGCACATCTGCAATGGCTTCCAGATCCTGTCGTTCCAGGATGGCGCCCGTCGGGTTATTCGGGAAATTCAGAACCAGCCATTTCGTACGCGGCGTAATGGCGTCGCGGATGGCCTCCGGGTCCGGACGAAAGCCGTCCTCTTCCCGACAGAGGATCTCGACCGGAACCCCACCCAGCATCCGGGTGATTAGCGGATAGCTTACCCAGTACGGCGCGGGAATGATAACCTCGTCGCCAGCTTCCAGCGACGCCATCAGCGCATTGAAAATAATCTGTTTGCCACCATTCGCGACCATGATCCGACTGGACGCAACGTCCAGATCGTTATCACGCCCGAACTTGCGGATGATGGCGTCGATCAGCGGTTTTTGTCCGGGAATCGGAGGATACCCGGTATCCCCGGCCTTTGCGGCCGCATAGGCGGCGTCAATCGCCTCTGGCGGCGACGGAAAGTCCGGCTGCCCCAGAGCGAGCGAAATGACATCCGCCCCCTGTACCCTCAGTTCGCGGGCGCGGGCAGCCATGGCGATCGTTGCAGGCCGGGGCAGGTTTGCAAGGCGTGATGCGATGGTAAAACTCATGAAAGACCCTGACAGAAATTCTGGATCCGGGTGCAGGCCTCAACCAGGAGTTCCGTGCTGGTGGCATAGGAAATCCGGAAATATCCCGGCGTCAGAAACGCCGTTCCGTGCACCGCCGCAACGCCGGTTTCTTCCAGAAGAGCCGTTACGAAAGCCTCGTCACTATCAATCAGGCGGCCGCCCTTGGTGGTCTTGCCCAAGACGCCCGCAATGGACGGAAAGGCGTAAAACGCCCCTTCAGGAAGAGCACAGCTCAGACCGGGCGCATCATTGAGCATACCAATCACCAGATTGCGCCGCTCCTGATACACCTTCACCATATCCGAAATGAAGTCCTGAGGACCGGACACGGCTTCCTGCGCTGCCGCCTGCGCGATAGAACAGGGATTGCTCGTGCTCTGTCCCTGAAGCTTGATGAGCTGTTTTGTGAAGTCCACCGGGGCCGCTGCAAATCCAATCCGCCAGCCCGTCATGGCATAAGCTTTGGACACACCATTCATCGTCACGGTGCGGGAACGCAGCCGCGGCTCAACCTGCACGACGGTCTTGGCCACAGCACCATCATACAGAAGCTTGGCGTACATATCGTCGGTCAGGATCCAGATGTCCGGATAGTCCAGCAGGACATCCGTCAACTCCTTCAGGGCGGCCTCATCATATGCTGCCCCCGTCGGATTGCACGGTGAATTGAGGCAGAGCCATTTCGTCCGGGGCGTGATGGCTGCGCGAAGCTGTTCTGCCGTCAGGCGAAAGCCATTTTCGGGGTCAGTCTGGACAATGACGGGCGTCCCATCGGCCAGTGTTACGATGTCGGGATAAGACACCCAGGCAGGGGCTGGAATGATGACTTCATCGCCTGCATTCAGGGTCGAGACCATGACGTTGTAGATAACCTGCTTGCCACCCGTGGAGACGCAGATTTCTTCAGCCTTGTAGTCCAGATCAAAGTCGGCGTTCAGACGGGCCGCGACAGCCTTGCGCAGTTCGAGCGTCCCAGGAACATCCGTATATTTTGTCTTGCCGGCCTCGATCGCCCGGATTGCCGCACGCTTGATGAAGTCAGGAGTATCGAAATCCGGCTCACCTGCGGAAAGGCTGATGATATCGCGGCCCTGAGCCTTGAGGGCACGAGCTTTCTGGGTCACGGCAATCGTCTGACTGGGAAGAATACGGTTCAGACGGTCGGCAATAAAGGACATGACAGGGTTCCGGATCATTTCGATGACGCGATCCTAGGCATGTTCCAACAGTTTTGACCACAGGCAGCCGGGCTGCGATCAACAAAAAAGGCGCCTTCCCTAAGGAAGGCGCCTGATATGTGTCAGACAGGTCCCGTAAAAGGTCAGGCGAGCTTTTCCATCTCGCGCAGCACGGCCTGTCCCATCATTTCGGTTCCGACTCGAGCCATGCCGGGAGACATGATATCCCCGGTCCGCAGGCCCGAAGCCAGCACGTTCGACACCGCCGTTTCAATCAGATCGGCATCCTCGGCGCGATTGAGCGAATAACGCAGCAGCATTGCAAAAGACAGGATTTGCGCCAGCGGATTGGCGATCCCCTTGCCTGCAATATCCGGTGCGCTGCCATGAATCGGCTCGTACAGAGCATTGCGCTTACCATCGGCGCGAACCGGGCCAAGCGTTGCGGAAGGCAGCATTCCGAGCGAACCCGTCAGCATCGACGCCAGGTCGGACAGAATGTCCCCGAACAGGTTGCCCGTTACAATAACGTCGAACTGATTCGGGTCACGCACGAGCTGCATCGCGCAGTTATCGGCCAGCATATGCGAAAGCTGGACGTCGGGATATTCGCGCTTGTGAATGTCGGTCACGACCTCCTTCCACAAAAGGCCACTTTCCATGACATTGCACTTTTCGACCGAACACACGCGGTTGTCGCGCTTGCGGGCCAGGTCGAACGCCACGCGAGCCACACGCTCGATTTCGGACGTCGTGTAAACTTCCGTGTTGATACCGCGACGGGAGCCATCGGGCAATGTCTCGATGCCACGCGGCTCACCGAAATAGATGCCACCAACCGTCTCGCGAACGATCATCAGGTCAAGCCCGCGCACCACTTCAGGCTTCAGCGCGGAGGCGTCAATCAGGGCATCGAACAGCTTGGCCGGGCGCAGATTGGCGAATAGTTCAAGTTCCTTGCGGAGCTTGAGGATCGCAACTTCCGGGCGCTTGTCGAACCCGACATGGCTCCAGGCCGGATCCCCCACAGAGCCAAACAGAACCGCATCAGCCTTGCGGGCCAGTTCAATGACCTCATCGCGGATCGGCACGCCGTGTACGGCAAGCGAGGCTGCACCAACGAGTTCTTCCGTGATTTCAAGCTTCAGTCCGCGATGCGCACTCATCCAGTGCACAATCCGCGCAACTTCGCGCATGACTTCCGGGCCGATTCCGTCTCCGGCCAGAACCAGAAGCTTGTGTGCGTCGCTCATTTCACAGTCCCTATGGTAATTGACGGCACCCACGCACGGCTGGGGCGATGTTCGAAGCTGCTGATTTCGGCATCATGCGCCATGGTCTGACCGATGTCGTCCAGCCCTTCCAGCAACATGTGGCGACGGAACGGATCGACCTCGAACGCGATGGTCTCGCCATTCGGACGTACGATGACCTGACGCTCCAGATCTACTGTCAGACGCGAATTCGAACCCTGACGGGCATCGTCCATCAGTTCGTCGCAGATCTCGCGAGGCAGCGGGATCGGCAGAATACCGTTCTTGAAGCAGTTATTAAAAAAGATATCGGCAAAGCTGGGCGCGATCACGCAACGGATGCCGAAGTCCAGCAGGGCCCAGGGGGCATGTTCACGCGAGGAGCCACATCCCAGATTATCATAGGTAATCAGGATTTCGGCATGCCGGTACGGCTCCTGATTGAGCACGAAATCCGGCTTTTCATTGCCATCGGCGTCATAACGCTGGGCGGCGAAAGCATTCTTCCCCAGACCGGTCCGCTGAATGGTCTTGAGGAAGCGGGCGGGAATGATCTGGTCCGTGTCGATGTTCTCGGTCGGCATGGGCGCCGCAATGGCGGTGAGTTCCGTGAACTTGTCCATCAGACGGTTTCCTTTACCAGTTCACGCACATCGCACAGATGCCCCCTGACAGCCGCCGCCGCCGCCATGGCGGGCGAACAGAGATGCGTACGGCCATCCGGGCCCTGACGGCCTTCAAAATTGCGGTTGGATGTCGAAGCACAGCGCTGGCCCGGTGTCAGACGGTCCGGGTTCATCCCCAGACACATCGAACAGCCCGCCTCACGCCATTCAAAACCGGCATCCAGGAACACCTTGTCCAGTCCTTCGGCTTCAGCCGCATGCTTCACCAGACCAGAGCCGGGAACGATCATGGCCCGAACCCCCTCGGCAACATGTCGTCCGCGCACCACGTCCGCCGCAGCGCGCAGATCTTCCAGACGGCTGTTCGTGCAGGAACCAATGAACACGACATCCACGGGCGTCCCGGCAATCTTCTGCCCGGCTTCAAGCCCCATATAGTCCAGCGCACGCTGGATCTGGGCGGCACGGGCCGGATCCGCAACGTCCGACGGAGAAGGAACGGAACCGTCGATCGGCAGCACGTCCTGCGGGCTGGTGCCCCATGTGACGGACGGAATGATCTCTTCAGCAGCGAGCGTGACTTCGGTATCGAAATAGGCGCCTTCGTCAGACGCCAGACTGCGCCAGTAGTCACAGGCCTGATCGAACGCCTCACCCTTCGGGGCAAACGGGCGGCCCTTTACATAAGCGAAGGTCGTCTCGTCAGGAGCGACCAGACCCGCACGCGCACCGGCTTCGATGGACATGTTACACAGCGTCATACGCCCCGCCATGTCCAGATCGCGGATCGCGGATCCTGCAAATTCAATGACATGCCCGGTGCCGCCAGCGGTGCCAATGCGCCCGATGATGGCCAGCATGATGTCCTTGGCCGTCACACCGGGGCCGACCTTGCCTTCAACCGAGACACGCATATTCTTCGCGGGTTTCTGCAGGATCGTCTGGGTCGCGAGCACATGCTCGACCTCGGACGTGCCGATCCCGAACGCCAGCGACCCAAGGGCGCCATGCGTTGACGTGTGGCTGTCGCCGCAGACGATCGTCATGCCCGGCAGAGAGATGCCCTGCTCCGGCCCGACAACATGCACGATCCCCTGAGAGGCGGAACGCAGCGGAAAATAGGGAATGCCGAATTCGGCAACATTCTTCTCAAGCGTTTCGATCTGGAGGCGGCTTTGCGGCTCCTCGATCGGCTTGGAACGGTCGGACGTGGGGACGTTGTGGTCCACCACGGCCACCGTGGCATCCGGACGGCGCACGCGACGCCCGGACAGCCGCAGACCTTCAAAAGCCTGCGGACTTGTCACCTCATGAACGAGGTGCCGGTCGATGTAGAGGATGCACGTCCCGTCCTCGAGACGTTCGACGACATGATCGTCCCAGATCTTGTCAAAAAGGGTTCTGGGCGAATTGGTAACGGGCATCCTGTCTCTACTCCGAACGGTTTAGGAAGCGGCCTTGCTGTCCGCCTTCGGCAGATCGCGGGGACGCTCGGCAATACGGGCGGACTTGCCCGAACGGCCACGCAGATAATACAGCTTCGCGCGACGGACCTTACCGCGACGCACAACTTCGATGCTGGCGATCGACGGTGCGTACAGCGGGAACACGCGCTCGACGCCTTCACCGTTGGAGATCTTGCGAACCGTGAAGTTGCTGTTCAGGCCCTTGTTGGAACGGGCGATAACAACACCTTCGAAGCTCTGAACACGCTCACGCGTGCCTTCGACAACGCGGACGCCAACGCGGACCGTGTCACCTGCAATGAACTCGGGAACAGCGCGGACGCCGGAAAGACGCTCGATCTCGCGCGCCTCATACTGCTGGATAATGTTCATGACCAAACTCCTGAAAACAAAACTTCAATGGACCTGCTGTCGTGCCAGATACGCATCCCAGAGGTCCGGGCGGCGCGCCTTCGTGACGGCGATTGACTGTTCATGGCGCCAGCGGGCGATGGCACCATGGTTGCCGGAGAGAAGAATGTCGGGCACGTCCCGCCCGTCCCACACTGCCGGCTTGGTGTACTGTGGATATTCAAGAAGCCCTTCGGCGAAGCTCTCGTCCAGACCGCTGACATCCGACCCCATGACGCCGGGAAGAAGACGGACGCATGCATCCAGAAGAGTCAGGGCAGGAATTTCCCCCCCTGACAGTACGACATCGCCCATGCAGAGCTGTTCGATATCGTGCTTTTCCAGAACGCGCTCGTCCACGCCTTCAAAGCGCCCACAGAGAACGACGACCCCCGGTCCGGACGACAGGCGCTCCGCATCTTCATGCGACATGCGCTTGCCCCGTGGCGTCGGGTAGACGACCGGACGGCCATTCAGCGCGGGAAGCGCCGAGAGGGCCGTATCCAGAACGTCTGCCCGCATCACCATGCCGGCTCCGCCACCGAAAGGCGTGTCATCGACGGCCCGGTGACGTCCCAGTCCATGCTGGCGCAGATCGTGCGCTTCGCAGGACCAGATCCCCCGCTCCAGCGCCCGGCCCGCAAGGGAGAACCCCAGCGGCCCCGGGAACATGTCGGGGAAAAGGGTCAGGATGTCCGCGCGCCAGCTCATGCCCGCACCTGGACCTCACCGGAGAGATCCCCCTCGACCTCGACTTCAACAGGAGGGACAAGAACCACTTCCCGTTTCGCAAGATCCACATGGGGAACACAGGCCAGCGTGAACGGCACGATCAGACCACGATCCACTTCGAGGCTGACGCCTGCGCCGTAATCGTGAACCACCGACACCGTCCCGAGAACTTCTCCGTCTTCCGAGACAGCCGTCATACCGATCAGATCGGCATGATAGAATTCGTCGTCTCCGGTTTTCGGAAGAACGGTCCGCGGAACATACAGCTTCGCATTGACCAGACGTTCGGCGGCCGTACGGTCAGGAAGATCCTGTCCGTCGGCGTCCGTCAGTGCAGCCACGCCTGCCGAAATCCAGCGGGCCGTCCACGCCCTGCCCTGCCCGTCATGCAGCACGCCCAGCGTCTCGACCGAAGCCGGATCATCTGTGGCAGCATGAAGATGCACCAGACCGCGGACACCGTGCGGACGACCGACGGTGGCAATCAGGACATCGCTGTCAGGGTTGAAGCGGGGCACGTCTCGGGCTTCCTGAAAAGCGGCTCAATCAGGCCGCGGCAGCAGCGGCGGCAGCCTTGGCGCGTTCCTGAGCCTTCGCCTTCGGAGCGGACTGCTTGGGCTGCTCGTTGTAGGTCGGCTTCGGAGCTAGGCCTGCATTACCGAGGAAGCGGGCAACACGGTCCGTGGCGAGGGCGCCGTTGGACAGCCAGTGCTTAATGCGCTCGTCAACGAGACGAATACGGTCGGCGTGATCGGCCGGCAGCATCGGGTTGTAGGAACCGACCTTCTCGATGAAACGGCCATCACGCGGGCTGCGGCTGTCAGCAACAACGATGTGGTAGTAGGGACGCTTCTTGGCACCTGCACGTGCAAGGCGGATCTTGAGGCTCATGAAATACTCCTGAGAGACAGACTTGTAAAAACGGGACGGATCAGACGAAAGGCGGGCGTCCACCGGGTTTCCCCCCAGGACCGCCCATGCCCTTCATCAGATCCGCCAGACCTCCTGCACCACCCATGCCGCGCATCAGGCCACCCAGGCCCATCTTGCTGATGCGTTTCATCATGGTGGACATGTCGTTGAACTGTTTGAGCAGCCGGTTGATCTCCGGAACCGTGGTTCCCGAGCCTGCCGCGATGCGCTTCTTGCGGGACGCCTTGATGATGTCCGGCGTTTTGCGCTCCTGCTTCGTCATCGAGGAAATGATGGCCTTGTGACGCTTGAAGATCGACGTATCGAGCTCCTTGTCACCCAGCATATCCTTGATCTTTCCCATCCCCGGCATCATGCCGAGAATGCCGGAAATCGAGCCCATGCGGTTGATCTGGTCGATCTGGGAGACATAGTCATCCAGATCGAACTTGCCCGCGAGCATCTTCTTGGCGACGCGCTCGCCTTCCTCGTGATCGAGGGTTTCGGCGGCACGCTCCACCAACCCTGCGACGTCGCCCAGGCCGAGGATACGGCCGGCGACACGCTCGGGATGGAATTCTTCAAGTGCTTCGAGGTTCTCGCCCGAACCGGTCAGCTTGATCGGCGCGCCCGTGATGGCCTTCATGGACAGCGCCGCGCCACCGCGGGCATCACCGTCCATCCGGCTCATGACGACGCCGGTAATCCCGACGGCTTCGTTGAAGGCCTTCGCCGTGTTGACGGCGTCCTGACCCGTCATTGCGTCGACGACCAGCAGCGTTTCGGCCGGCTTGGTAAGCGTGCGGATTTCCCGCACTTCATCCATCAGCGCTTCGTCGATGGACAGGCGGCCTGCCGTATCGAGAATGACGACGTCATAACCTTCAAGACGCCCGGCCTCGAGGGCACGTTTCGCGATCTGGACGGGGGACTGACCAGCAATGATCGGCAGGGCCTGAACACGCCCCGTCTTGGCGTTGACGCGCTCGGCCAGCTGCTGGAGCTGGAGCTGCGCAGCCGGACGCTGGACGTCAAGGCTGGCGAGAAGGACTTTCTTGTTCTCACGACCGGACAGACGCAGGGCAATCTTGCCCGACGTCGTGGTCTTTCCGGAACCTTGAAGGCCCACCATCAGCACCGGAACCGGCGGATTGGCGGACAGGTTCAGCGGCACGGCCCCTGCCCCGCCCAGTGCGTCGATCAGGGCATCGTTGACGATCTTGGCAACGGCCTGCCCCGGAGAAACGCTTTCCAGTACCTCCTGGCCAACAGACCGTTCACGGACCTTGTTGACGAAGTCCCGCACCACGGGCAGAGCAACGTCTGCCTCCAGCATGGCGAGACGCACTTCACGCATGGCCTCGGTGACATCAGCCTCCGAGAGCTTCCCGTTCTTGGAAAGCCCTTCGAGGACACCGGACATCTTGCCTGAGAGTTGATCGAACAACGGGTCACCTTAAAAGCAAACAGAAACACGCCACTGCGCGAGTCTTCGCGAGGTGGCGTGTCCGGAAACAGAGTTGGTCTATATCCTTGCCGCCAGGGCGTCAAGGATATAGACGCAGAAACCTCGGTTTTCAGGGCATATCGTCCGGTTCACCCTCTGGCGGATGCCCCATCAGAGCCCTCATCTGCTCATGAAGCGCCTTGAGCTTGTCCATGGTCTCCTTGCCCTGCTGGCGCTGCGCTGGCGTCAGCAGATCATGAATCTGCTCCATGGTTTCAAGATGCAAAGCTGAGACCTTTGCCTTGAGCGCATTTTCCTGCCCGTTCAGATCCGTAAGCGCTGTGCGGTCCAGATCGCCCACAGCACTCAGGGCATCGCGGATCTTGTCCTCGATAGTCCGCCCTTCGAGACGCAGCGCATGCTCGTCCTGATGAGCCTTGTCAAAAATGGCCTTGAGCTTTGTCTTCTGGGCCGCCGTCAGCGTAACGCCCGGAGGAACAGGAGGCATCATATGGCCTGGGCCGCCACGCGGACCTCCCGGAGGAGGCTGTACCCAGTCAGCCGCATGATGCGCCTGCGCCGAAGCCACAAGAGGGGTTCCCATCAGGCCGAGAGCCGCAATGACGGGAAGAAAAGCAGTGGGACGAAGGATCGTCATGGACGTCATATCCTTGGAGGTTATGGCAGCCGGATAACGCACGGGGCGTCTCCATGACGTTCTAGATGGCACGCTTCAATGTTGCTGAGTTCCCCCTCCTCCGTTTCAAAGAGTAAGAGCACAAAGTATATGTAACACGACGACTTGACGGCGGATGCTTCCCGTCGCATGTAGCATCCCGATCTGTACAGAATCCTTCAAAGACGAAGTCTGCACGGATGGAGAGGTGGCCGAGTGGTTGAAGGCAGCGGTCTTGAAAACCGCCGTGCGTGGAAGCGTACCGTGGGTTCGAATCCCACCCTCTCCGCCAGATAAATCAAAAATTCCCAGACTTTTCAGAGAGTTATCTGATTTATCAAAATCAATCCCACCTTGGGTCCCATCTTAAAAAATGCGTCATCGTGCAGCGTCCGGACGCGATATGCGTCGTCCTGTAAATTTCCCGAAGTGACCTGCTGACTGAAATCCTGTCCTTCCCAGAGGCATCCAGATAATCTGAGGCCGCGCCTGAAGCAGCACTCCGCAAAAATTCGCTCAGTAATATCTTGAAATCGTCGCCCGTGTTCAGATAACGTTCTCTTGTTGGTTGACACTAAAGTATAGAAGACTTCTTACAGGGGAAGTGCACTACCTGCTTCTGATCGAAGCAGCAATTTTGCAGAATCCTGAACGCCCAAAAAACCAAACGAACCACGGTGTCATCGTTAGTTCCGCAAGGGACATGTTTGGACGGGCGTATCATGGACTTTATATTGGCGAGTCGTCTTTCGGATGACTTTTTTATAAGCCGTCGCGAAGCCGCGACACGGCTCTGTGTCTCTCTCTCAACAATTGATCGGTATGTCGCCGCTGGGGTTCTGCAGCGCTACAAGATCGGACCGCGTCGGACGCTCTTTCGGCTACGCGACGTCGAGCATCTCGTCCGTCGCGACGATGTCGGCTTTCAGGCACCTGCGCCAGTGCGCTTGAGGCCGGATTTCTAGTCATCTCGCCCCTTCAGGGCCAGATCCCCGCAAATCCCGCTTCAATGCTGAAAGTCGCCCCGATGTTTGATGTCGTTGAAACAGAATTTTCTTGGGAAGCTCCCTGGAGCTCTCTTGAAGTCAAAAATGTTGCCCAGGATTTTTTCTACTGGCTTCTCACGAATGTCTTCAGAGGCCCCACGGATGGAACTTATACAGATCCTGATCACCCGCAGGCCAGTTGGTCACTGTTGGACATTTCCAAAGCCATCGAGCGCTCTTTGCCGCGTGATATCGGCGCAAGGTGGTCCCGCGTTTATTTTGAAAGCCCAAATTTCTCGGACAGAAAAATAGATGAAATCATAGAGAGGCTGACACTGCGACAGCCCCATTCGATAACCAGGGGCCTGGACTTTTGGGCACAGACAGATGCACTCATGGAATTGCTGTTCGCCCGGACATCCTTCTGGTCTGATGCATTGACACTGGATGACCTTCTTCCGCAGCTGACATCAGGCCGGATGATCCAAGTTTATGACGAATACCGGAAGGCAGGTCTGCCACTCAATGTGATTGCAGAACACGTTCTCTTTTATAAAAGACCAATCCGATCCGATGAGCAGCGCGATGTTGCTCGCGCTGTGAGGGATCTTGGTTGGACACAGCATCGTACGGCTCAGGCCCGGCGTTGGATAGCGCCCCCTGATTTTCCATCGAGAGACCGAAACAAGCCCCGATGGCATCACAGGTGAAGCCCCTTTGAGGCACAGTGGAGAGCAGTACGCTGGCGGCCGCTGTAGAAGCAAATCTGACACCCCCAAGTTGTCAGTTAAGGGGGGGGCAAGCAGAATGTCGGTTATCGGGAAGGCCTGACCGGAAGCTGCCATTCGCAGCGTTCAAGTTCATAATGGCCTTAGACCGGAGCCGGTCATGCATATCAGTCTCTGTGAACGTCTGTTATTGGCGGGAAATTGCCGATGAGGCCGCGGAGAACGGCCGAACGATGGTGCCTCAAAAGCTTTTCGCCCTTAACAGATCAGCACAATGTCACCGTTGCCTACAATTTTGTAAACGTCGGGCAAATTATGGAGGTCGACTGCCGTACCACCATCCTCGAAGGCTTTGCCCACCGAGTAGCCATTGGCGAGGCTGCGATAGAAGGCTGCGCTGAACCGTTTCGCCGTCTCATCATCGACGGCATCCGTTGTGCCTACCACAACTGCACCCGTCGCTGCGATCGCCGCAGCTTGCGTTTCTGAATAGCAGGAATTAAGCACCACCACCTTCACGCCGCGGTCTCGAAATAGCCGCTGGAGCGCTTGTGCTCGAGCAACGATAGCATCACCGGTATCGCTCCGTAGTACGATGCCATCGGGACAACCATGACCACTGAAATGTACGATTTGAGGCCGATGTTCGCTGATTAGCCGCAACAGATCATCTGGCCTTGCCCCCGGACCTGAATGCAAGTGGACATTGTCGCGGTACAGCGTTCCACGGACCTGTTCATCGATGGCTCGCATCTCACCCTCGAGGTCCAGGGGATCTGCGCCTGTTGGAGCCGCAGTCAAGAGTAGTATTGTTAAACTTTTAGAAACATCGGACCGACTGGCTCCGGCTCCAATTTTTCCCTCCTGACGAAGGTGGGCGACTAGTTCGCGGACGCCATTCCGAGCCTCTGAGACCAGACCGGGCGGATAACCCAGCGCTTTAAGTTTGTTCTGCTCTTCCCGTGCAAGCATATTCGCAGCATTGTGCTGCGACATGCAGCGAGCAAACTCTTTTTCGCAGTGTTCTAGTTTCGACTTCTCCCGCGTCAAAACGACCGATGCTTCCTCCTCTGCGGCGAAGAGATCCTCGACAGGAAAACCGATGCGGTCAAATTCGGCCGCGATCTCTTTCAATCTATATTTGCTCGTAGACTGGATCTTGCCGATCAGTGACCTTGTCCGGTTACGTTGGCGTTCCAAGAGATCTTGGACATGCTCTCTGTCCGCGCCGACATTGCCCTCGTCCAAGCTCTGCTGCAGACGCTCGGCCCGCTGTAGACTTTCATGAATACTAGGTGATTGGGGATGATTTTCAGGGACGAGACGTAACTGATCCTCAAAAGACTTTGCACCTTTGTATGTTGCGAGAAATCGTTTCACTTCGCGACGCTCGCTCGTCAAAATTGCAATCTTTTGCACAACTTCCTTGCTTCGCGCCTCGACGTCTTCAATTCTGCGCTTGGCCCAATCCAATTTTGCCTGAGCCTCGTTGACCGGCCTCGCGCTAGCCTTCAGTCTCAAGCTCGCAGCCCGGACATAATGACCACAATCATTTACTTGGGCATCAAGGGTCCAGCGGCGCTCGAATTTCTGAAACGCATCGCTCAGTGGGACAAGAACATCCGTATACAAACTGCTGATCGGGTCGTCGGAGGCGATCGGCACGATGACGGGCCTGTCCCGAACGCTTTCTCCATCGACGAATATAAGGCAAGGCAGCGACGCCTCATCGAGCTCGAAATGCTTTTTCAGCACGGAAACGGCACCCTCGCTGACTCGCGCGGCGGCGTCTGCGAGGGGAGAACGGGTGTCCCATCTAAGCTGATCGGCGCGAGCGTCATCAAACCGGATAACAACCTTCTTGCCGCCGCGATTGCATTGGCTGGAGAAAGATACGCCGCTCGTTTTGTAACGATATTCGGTCCCACGAGAGCGAATTGCCATGGTCGATTGATCGCCGTGAAAGACGATGAACTCGACATGCTCCCCCAGTGTGCCATCAATCGTGCGAACACCGGCGACCAACTCCCGAAAGAACTCGGGCATTAGCGCTTGCCGAGCTAAGACAAAGCAGGCAACGGTGTTTGGCGCAAGTAGCTGGCTAAGGCCGCCGCGAGATAGTAATCCATCGATTAACTGATCAATGGACAGTTCACCGGCATCAATGACTCTCATGCGTTCGCTCTCCCCTTAGTTATGGAGAAAGTGACAACTTATGGCTCATCCCACAAGCGAGGTGAATTCCCATACTGATGCGAATGCGCACGTTGCAGTGCGGTAACCCAAACGATACGTCGGTGACAACGGCTTGGTCACAATCGCGTCTTGGCGCTGCTCGCCTGACAATGTCGGCTTTTGGGCAACCGTCATAACTGTTGGGTTGTCTAGCATGTAGGCGACTACGGCCTGTCTGCTTCACTTACATCGAGCAAACAGGCTATTTTCGGCTGAACGGAAGATCCATTTCTACGCTATGAATCATGTTTGTGAGAATACAAGAATATTATTAAACGCAGATAACACTGCTACGTCCATGAATGAAAAAGTAAATGATTTCCAAAATATTTCTATTACCCTTCAATTTTTATTTTTAGAAAATACCTTATCGAATATATTTCGTACTCTATTCAGAAAATAACTGAATCCGTTCTGATTAATTTCACCTCGCGCGAGCCTTTCAATATCCTCAATGCATTGAGAAGTCAGACATTGACCACCTTCAAGGACTTCGTACCAATCTCGGATACCTAGCATTTGGACCTCCTTGAGAAGACGCTCAATGCGTTCAAAAACTTCTTTGGAAAACAGCCATTTTGCGCCTCCAACGCGCCGAGAGAGTTGTAGCTTTGCGGCTTGGTATCTCCCGCTTAATACGGCTTTCTGGTCGTCATCCATATCGTGGTCTCGATACAGCACCGCTTCATGCTCTTCATACCACGCTTTCATCTCGTGAAGAGCTTCGAGGATTGCCGTATAACCGTCTGCTCTCCGCTCCCACATTTTTTCACGTTGAAATCGTTTTAGTGCGATGTTCGCTGTAAGAAGACTACTAATTACTGCCGAAAAAACACTGACTGCCAGTTGTCCTATATCCAAGGAAGAACCCTTACGAAGATGCACCACGTTTCCCGAAGATACTGACCTGTCTATAGCGCTATTTCAACTCGAAGAAGAATTTTATCACTCGTCTCCGTAACAATGCTTGACCGCGGCTACGTCTGATTTCTGGAAGGCTAAAAATCTGGTTAAATGGCTGATAAGAGGGCAATTTACGACGAAAGGTTTCATTTTCTTAAGGGCGCATTAACCAACTTCATGCAGAGTTCAGGAAAGTGTCATGGAGTCCTTTGAAATGACGACAATATCGGCAGCAAATAGCGGTCTCTTATTCGGTTATGGCGCTATTGAGAAAAATAAAAGTATATCACAAACCATTTCTAATGGAATTTCTGAATCTACGGATACGATTTCCGAGCGCACACAGACTGTGTGCGCGGAAGATGGGAATCAAACAGATAGCGTGGAGATCTCCACCTTTACTGAAAGTATGTCTCATACATCGGTAGGATACTGGCTGCCGTCTAAAAACGGTGGTTTAGGCGATTTCTGTACCGCAGGAACTAAAGTGAACGGTATAGACGCGAAAGATATTCCGGGCGCCGTCGCTGGAACACTAAGTTTCAACATGACAACCGGAAAGGCTGTGGCAGGAACATACTCGGCATCTGGTGAAGGTTCAGCTTCACTCCAGACCTTCAAAATAACTGACTCTCTTGGAGGCGTAAGTGCACAGTTCCAGACTGTTCAGGAAAAAGAAATTGATAGTCTCTTCGATATCAATGGCTCTGCGAAAGATACGAAACCCGAAAATGCTGCGGGTGGTCTGTCCCTGAAAGTCTAAAGGCCACTTCCCAGGCATGGAAAAAGTTAGAGAACTTGCCCCCCATGGCTTCGGGCATGAAGCCATGGGGATCCCTATCAAGTCGCTGCTCTCTGCTGTTCATCCATGGCATCCTAGCTTGGCTATGTACCGAAAGTTGCCGGTCTGCTGTCGGCCAGTCTCGCCCACGAGAGATCGAGCTACTCATGTCTGCTATGTGGACAGCGATGAAACGTCCTGGACGTCTGCCATGTAGGCGTAAGCGGACTTACCGGTTTCGCCTCATGCCGGTCATACAGACGCTTGGAAGAGTTTCCTAAAAGCCGACATTGCTAAGCTCAAGTCAATAGGCCGAGTTTGAGACTTTACCGCCGAGGGTAACGGTCATTCGGCTAGAGTACGCCACCTCCATCTTCTTCTAGCTGTCAGGTCGCGTTGACAAAAGGTCTATACGATCATCCTGAGATTTGATTGGTCCGCCTTTGCCATCCGAGCGTGGCCGTTGGGTACGACCATCCGGAGATAACCGCCGGTCTCTCCGCAGCGCGTGCGCATGGTCGCATGGGCGGCAGGAAGCCAAAGTTGAACACCAAGCAGATCAGACATATTAAAGCGTTGCTGACCCGAAGACTGGTGTTACCGAGTTGGCGCGCGATTACGGGGTGTCGCGAACGACAATCTACAAGCACTGAGGTGTTAGCAAGCTAAAGGGAACGGGAGCCCAATGAAATTCGCCTACGAAGACATGAACGATGGTCAATTCGAGACCTTAGTCGTTCTTTTATGTCAGCGGCTGCTTGGTGCTGCC
The DNA here is from genome assembly GCF_002005485.1 of Gluconobacter albidus. NCBI lineage: Bacteria > Pseudomonadati > Pseudomonadota > Alphaproteobacteria > Acetobacterales > Acetobacteraceae > Gluconobacter > Gluconobacter albidus. The sequence goes on from NZ_CP014689.1 coordinate 1,783,465, forward strand.
GTTCAGGGCTTCGCAAAAGGGCCTGATGGTGGGCGCGATGCCAAGTTCGTCGGGACAGCGGAACTACACCCGAGCAAGTCAGCGCCGTGGGTCGGCACTACCATCGTCCAGGCCAAGCATACCAACGGCTATAACCGTAACTTCTCCGAGTCTGATTTCTTCAGCACGACGACCGCGAACACTGTGCTGGGCAAAGAAATTCCCCGCGTCAGGAAACTGCGTGAAGCCAAGCAGCTCGATCACTACATGCTGTTCGCCAACCGACGACTGTCGGGCAATGCCGAAACCGAGATACGCGACTACATCGCGTCTCAGTGCACCGTTCCAGCCTCGTCGATCTATCTCTGCGGACTGGAGCAACTAGAAATCTGGTTGAAGCGCTTCCCCGAGGTTGCAGGGGAAGCTGACATTGATCCGGTCGATTCACCGTTGATCGTCAGCCCCGATGACCTGGCCGAAGTAGTCCAGGCATTGGCTCGCCAGAAAGATGGCGTGGTCACACTACTTGACGATCCACCGACTGTGCGTGTGACCTACGAGCAAAAGAACGCACTCAACAATATGAGTGCCGAGTACGCAAAGGCGCAGCGGCGGAAGTACCTAAAGGACACTGCTCAAATTCGGACTTTCTTGGCAGCACCGGAAAACCTTGACTTGCTGCGTATGTACGAGTCTGTAGTCGATGAGTTCCAACTCAAGATCATCGCCAAGCGCAAGGACTATCAGACTTTCGACGAGGTTATGGAGTATCTGGTGGACCTGTTGTTCAACCGCGATGCTGTATTGCGGCAGCACGCGCACAAGCGTTTGACGCGCGCCGTAATGTTCTACATGTACTGGAATTGCGATATTGGGGAGGTGGGCGATGCTGCGGCCGAGCAAGCACTCTCATCCTGATCGCACCGTCATCAACGTCTCGTTGCTGCTGCTCGCTCGCCTGAAGGCTCGGCGCGTAGATGATTACGACGTGTTACGCAAGTTTGCGAAAAAAAGTGTTGTCGGCGGGGACGTGCTGTTCTTACCCGCGTTGAACTTTCTGTATCTCATGGGCTTGATCGAATATCGCCCCAAGACCGACGCCGTGGAGTACATGGGGCCAAATGAAGCTATCTAGACTTTATTCCAACAAGCCTGACTTGTTCGAGCCAGTGGAGTTCGTCCAGGGCCTGAACGTCGTCATGGCTGAAATTCGTCTGCCAGAGAACCGAAGCAAGGACACTCACAACCTCGGCAAGACCACGCTTGGGCGTTTGCTCGACTTTGGCTTCCTTGCCAAGCGCGATCCCAAGTTCTTTCTTTTCAAGCACGTCGATCTTTTCCAGGACCTCATCTTCTTCCTGGAGATTGAGCTGGAAGATGCTTCGTTCGTGACGATCCGGCGCGGCGTTGAAGAAGCCACCAAGATTAGCTTCAAGCGCCACGCGGCCGGGCATCAAGACTTATCTACATTGCCGCTGGCGGAATGGGACCACCAAGACATGCCCTTCGAGCGGGCGCGCGACTTGTTGGATGGATTGCTCGATTGGCGCGCACTCAAGCCCTGGGGGTTCCGCAAAGGCTTGGGCTACCTGCTGCGCTCCCAGGACGATTTCCGCGACGTGTTTCATCTGCGTAAGTTCGCGGCTGCGCATTCGGATTGGAAGCCTTTTCTGGCTCACATTCTCGGCTTTGACGCTCAACTCGTGGCGCAGCACTACGAGAAGGAAAAACAGCTTACGGAGAAACAATCAACCGCGCAGACCATTAAGAACGAACTGGGCGGGTCCATTGAAGACATCAGCAAGATCGAGGGCATTCTGTTGCTCAAGCAGAAAGAGGCTGAGAAGAAGCAGAAACTGCTCGACGCCTTCGACTTCCGCGCGCAGGACAAGCACAGCACTAAGCAGTTGGTCGATGACATCGACGAACGCATCGCGGCGCTCAATGCTGAACGCTACTCTCTCAACCAGAACAAGAAGAAGATCATCACATCACTGGAGGAGGATCAGATCCTCTTCAACCCTGACGAGGCGCAGCGTCTGTTTGAGGAAGTCGGCGTCCTGTTCAACGGGCAGATCAAGAAAGATTTTCAGCAGTTGATTGCCTTCAATCGGGCCATTACCGATGAGCGCCAAGGCTATCTGCAGGAAGAACGCGTGGAGGTTGAGGCTGAGCTTAAGCGCATTAATACAGAACTGAATACCCTGGGCAAGAAGCGCTCGGAGATGCTGTCGTTCCTGAGCGGTACCGATATCTTTGGCAAGTACAAGCAGGTGTCCGACGAAATGGTGACGCTGCGTGCCGACATTACTTCTCTGGAGCGTCAACGCGGTTTCCTGCATCGTCTGCAGGGGCTGCGAACCGAGATTAGGGCGTTGACCGAAGAGCGTGGGCATCTTCAGACCCAGATTGAGGCGAATGTCGAGAAGCAAAACTCTGATCAGAACAGCTTGTTTTCGGCAATCCGCGTATTTTTCAGTGAGATTGTCGAAGAGGTGATCGACCGCAAGGCGTTGCTGAGCGTATCGCCGAACCAGGTGGGACATCTGGAGTTCAAGGCGGAAATTCTCGATGAGTCAGGTAACGCAACCAGCGCCGACCTTGGACACACGTACAGAAAATTGCTGTGCATAGCCTTCGACTTGGCCATCCTGCGTGCGCACTTGGACGACAAGTTTCCGCGTTTCGTTTACCACGATGGCGTGTTCGAGTCCTTGGACGATCGCAAGAAAGAGAATCTGCTGATAGTCATTCGTCGATATGCCGAGATGGGGCTGCAGCCAATTATTACACTCATAGATTCTGATATGCCAGCTCGCGCTGCTGATGAGGGGGCGGTGTTTTCAGCTGATGAAGTTATTATCACGTTACACGATGAGGGCCAGCACGGGCGCCTCTTCAAAATGAAGGCGTGGTGACAAAGAAGATATGGGGCGTTTGGTACTTACTCGACTAAGGCATCGGCAATGGTGCTGCGTCAGGAGAGGAAGGTTGCGGGCGCGAATGATTGAAGATGGTGTTCATTATGGCATCACATATAATTTTAGTCGTATGTCGTTAAAAAAAGAAAATTTTCCCAATCAAACAGCAATCGAGTGGGAATTGTAGTTGCGATTATTTCGCGGTTTTGAATGTCCGATTTTTCAAGTTTCCATGCGAAACCGGACAGTCCGTTTGCCCCCCTTAGCTGCCCGGGCGGCCAGATGCCGTGATCAGAGACCGGCCATTTGGCTTGAACATTCATACCCTGTCGGGAATCATCTGTTTTGCGACAGGGTTAAGGGACTCATGCTATACCTACAGAAACGAGCAGCATGTCGCCTCACGCGGTCAATGCCGTCCTGTCAGCGATCCGCCCGAAAACGGATATAATTCTACATCGGAATGATTTGCCTCTTGAAACTGCGCCTACGCATCTCCACAAAAATGGAGTGATCGCTGTCTGTAAGTGGGAACCGAGCTTACGAGCGATCTAGTGACGCTTATGTTGGGGGATTTTTTAATGAAGGTTGTGAGTGAGAATTCCGGAACTGACCCTCTGTATAGCAAGGTCAAGGCCGACAGCGGTAACATGGTGAGCGGCGGGGCCGCCTTACTTGTTCGAGCCAAAGCAGTAGACGGCCCGAGCAATTTAATTGGAATTGCAGTCAACGCCGCGCTCGATGCGTCCAACGCTGCGGTGAATTTGAGACACCGCAAAAAACTGCGTGTGGTGAGCTAAATATTTTTCGGTAATTTATCAGGCCTGTTGCTCAATTTTTCGACTATCATACAGGCTTTCTAAGCTCACTTACGCTGGGTTCTTCACTCATCGTGAGATGTCCGCTCCTAGGAGTAATCGCTAAGGAGCGGACCATCCGTTACCCCCCCATAGCGGACAAATTTCTTCTCCCCAGCGTCCCTCAGAACCTGGAGAGCAGGATATTCCCCCGACTGCGGGAGCGGCGTTCATATCCGCAGCGCCGCAGCACCGGAAAGACGTCCTGGGCCCACCGGCCATGCTCGGTATCTTCCATGATGAGATGATCAGGCCAGAACGCTGCCGGCGCCTCGCGAAAAAACGGTAGGAGCGCCCGGTCTTCGTAGCCTTCGATGTCAATTTTCAGAACATGCACGGCCGTCACATCGCAGGCCTGCAGAATGTCCAGAAGCGGACGGATCTGAACTGCAGCGCCGTGTCCCGCACCGATCCGCCCCCCACCGAAATCCCCGTTCACCTGCACGAGCTGACCAGAGCCCTCCTGATCGCCTACCGCGACACGCAAGAGATCGGCCCGCATCCCGTTCAGCCTCATATTGGTGGCCAGCCGTTCGAACAGGACCGGGTTCGGTTCGATGGCAATGACGCGGACCTCCCGCTGGGCGGCATAGAGGGAGAAAAACCCCATATTCGCACCGACATCCACAAACGTGCCGCCTTTCGGCAGATGACGACGCAGCCATTTCAGCTCACGATGATTGTAGCACGCGCCACATACCGCTGATTTTGCATCCGTCTGGTTGTCATGGGGATAAAACCGCACTTTCAGCCCGAACAGGGTCGCATCAACAGGACCTGAGGAGCAGTCTTTTTTAAACCGCTCAATGAAAGGCCGACGCAAACGGCTGTACCCCAAGGGTGTGTTGAAAAAGGCTTTCCGGATCTTCTTCTGCACGTCCGTCAACGGATAGGTACCAAAAGGAAGGGCCCGCGCAGGGCCGTGTCCGTCCAGCACAATGTGCTCAGAAGACGGGTCTGAGTGTTCTGACATAAAAGATGATGACCGTATGGAAGGGAACAACAGGGCTTCGATGAAGCAAACGGCAGGGTCAGGACGTGCTGTGTCCGATGGACCGATCCGTCACAGTTTCCCGACCTCGCGGCAGAGCTGGAGCAGACCGCCCATCCGCTGCTGCAGCACAGCCCCGAGCACCATCACGCCTTCCAGCAGGCGCGCGCCTTCCGTGTCCGCCCGCAGGCTCTCGAGGCGCCCTTTGAGCAGCGCATGCTCGATCTCGATCAGCCGCAGCACGTCGTGTAGGCCGGCATGCAGGTCCTCGAGGCCGGCTGGACGGGGTGGTGGCAACAGTGGATCTTCAGGCATGACAATCCCTTGGACAAAAATGTCGGTTTCATGCGAGGATCTGACGATGACGAGTCACGGGCCACGCAACATTTCGATGTCAAGAGATACGGTTTTCCGACTTCCATATCAAGCGGAATATCGTATTCATGCCTCATTTCCGAATGAGGACCCTCTGCGTGCCCCGACATTCCAGGCGAAAGCGTAAACTCATGGACGACCAGATCCGCCTGATGCGCGAACGTGGCGAGCGCCTCCGCGAAGCGGCGCAGAGTATTGGCATCACCCATGCTGCCAAGGCGGCGGGTGTGCCGTATACGACCCTGAGGGACTATATGAATGGCGGGGAGATGAAATTCTCCGCCCTTGCGTCACTGGCCCGGGTCTGCGGTGTGTCCCTGGACTGGATCGCCTTTGGCATGGCCAGCGGTTCACCATCCGGGGCGACAGCGGTCCAGACCACCTCGACCCGTCAGATCGTCGTTCCCTGGTATGATCATCATGAAGACGGCTTGCGGATTGGTCGCGACTGGTTACAGAGCGTGATCCCCCGGAACCTTACGTCCCTCTGCCTCATCAGCAATGCAGGCGATGCGATGGAGCCGACTTTGTCCTCAGGCGATCTGGTCATCGTGGACCGGAGCGTCACGACCGTGACGGGCAGCGCGCTCTATGCGCTGGAGAGCGCTGGCGCCGTGCTGATCCGTCGTCTTGATCCCAAACTCGGTGGCGGGGTCCGGGTGATTGCTGATAATCATCGCTACCCGCCCCAGGACGTTGAAGCTGATCGCCTGGACTGCTTCAAGCTGCTCGGCGAAGTGGTCTGGATCGGCGGCGTGCCTCATCCCTGAGGCGTTTGCGATATACGGGAACCTGTTTTTCGAAACAGGCGCATATCCGTATTGACGATGCACGGGAAATCGTAGATCATCTGACTTGTTGAGTTCGCCGGGTGGCAGGGCCGTCCTGCCACACAGGAACTGCAAGGAGCTGGCGATGATGTCTTTGTCCCGTTGTGTCTTCCGGTCTGGCCCCTGTTCTTGCCTGTCAGGGGGCGTCTGACATGGTCGTCTCCCTCCTTCTTGTCCTGATCGTTCTTCTCCTGCTGGTTCTGGCGCTGGGATCGTCGGTCAGGCTGTTCGCGTGGCTGAAGGCCCGCGACGTTCTGTCCCCTGCGGCTCTGATGCTGGGCACGGCGCTGGTCGTTCGGGTCATCTTCCACGCCCACTGGGGGAGATAAGCGCTCATGACGTCTTCAACAGACGGTTTGTACAGCGAGGCGACCGAAGCAAAACGCGCGGCCCGTCTGGCTGCCTATCTCGAAGAGTATGGTGCCGAGGAAGACGAGACACGGCTTCTGCTGAGATACGTCTCGTGGTTCGGAGCGGGCATCTGTCTTTTGTGCGACATCGCTCTTGCTCTGCCCTGGCATCCGCTCTTTGCGTTCGTTCTGGGCATGAGCTGTTGGACGGCTCCGCGAGAACCATTGCTTCGAAAACTGAAAGCCGCTGAAGACCGCCGCAGGCTTCGCGGGCTGGACTGAGACGGTCCGTTCGTTCTTCGGCAGGTCGCCCGCTTTTTTTCAATTGTCCCGTCAGCAACTGTTTTTGCAAAAACAGCAAAGGATCCCGCATGTCTGCACGTCTTCTTAGAACCCTTGCCGTCACATTGTCTCTCAGCGGACTAATCGCCCTGACAGGCTGTGCCTCGGAAGGCAACGAAGCCCTCAAAAACGAGACCAGCGCCTCCATCGATCAGAAGATCCATGATGGCGTGACCACCAAGGAGCAGGCCCGGGCGCTGTTCGGAGATCCGCGCGAGAGCACGTTCACCGATAGCGGCCATGAGCAGTGGCGCTATGCGTTTACCAACGCCTCGTCTGACGCGGCGAACTTCATTCCGCTCTATGGCGACCTGCATCAGGGCACCCATGGCACAGAAAAGACGCTGACCGTGATCTTCAACGGCGACGTCGTCTGGCATCACACCATGAATGCCTCCGCTGTCAAAACTGGCAGTGGGCTGTTCTGAGGTTACAGGAGGGAAAGCCCCCTCTGCTGTTGCGAGCAGAGGGGGTTAACCCAGGCCGCTGAAGAGCTGGATGCATCGTCCGGGTCTGAGGGCATTTTCAAACCTTCCTAAGTCACCGTCGACGCCTCCGCTGGTCACTCAGTCTTCCAGCATGGCAGGACCTTGAGGCAGACAACTCCACTCTGCGGCCTGACCGAAGGGTTCCTCCTCGCCAGGCGGTGGAGAGACGACATTGCCTGACAGCACCAGCAGCCGGTTCAGCGGCTCCCACTCAAGAAGTGTTTCAAGCAGAGCAGTTGCGCAGTTCAAACGCAGAAAAGGGCTGTCCTGCGTCAGTTCTGTCATCAGGTCTGTCCGGAGTTCGAGGACGGATTCCTGCAAGCCGCACGGCCGCAACCAGGACGCCCGCTGTCGTGCGAGCCGGTACAGGCAGAGATCATACGGTGGCCGATCCTGCGGTCCACCCAGTATGCGGCGCAGGAAGGACATGTGAAATCCCGCCAGAACAAAGGGTCGCGGGGCATCCACCGGCATCAGGGCCCGGAACAGGGGATCGCTGATGGTCAGGGCAGGCTGCCCATGCTCATCGAGGCTTTCCTCCAGATGACCCGAGGAACGCCGGGGGGTGCCGAGCCAGAGAAGGCTGCGCCCTTCGACAAAGCCGTCCCTCTGCAACAGCGTGACGGGAGCGCCCGCATAGGGCGCTCCTTTCTGATCCGGCGTGATATCGAGGAGCTTCAGGCGCGTGATGGGCCAGCGCGGCAGCCGGATCGGACCAGGGGTCATGACCCGCCTCCCGCGCGAAGCTGCGCTACCAGGGCGAGGAAACGCTTCTGTAACTGCGCTGGCTCAAGGAGGTCGTTGAGATACCAGATCTCGGGCGTAAGGCGCTGCTGCCGGTACACCTCCAGCCGTCGGTCAAACTGGGCCAGCAGATGCGCTTCCCATTCATTGCGCGTCACACGGTCCGCACCGCAGGCGCCTACAACCTCAACGTACCGAACCCGATCCTGAAACCGGATCCCCAGATCCGAGAAGAAGCGTACCGGTGCCGCGATCTGGATGGGGGGCTCGACGTCCAGTGTAATGTCGGAGGGGGTAACCGGACGCAGGGCTTCCCAGAGGATCCGCTCCGGCGTGGAGTTGAGCTGCGTCCCATCTTCAGCAATTTTCCCTCCTGTCGGCAGATCGTTCCAGCACGCCATGGCCGCTTTGATGACTGCCGCCCAGGCCCAGGTTCCGCAGTCGCCAAGCCGGGTCAGGTGTTGCCCGGCCGGTGTTGGGATATAACGAAACAAGGAGCTGGGCGGCTGAGTGCGCAGACGCAGGCTCAGTTCGCGATATAGGCGGAGGTCGTCCGGTGTTGGCTCGAAAAATGAGCGCACCTGACGGGGCACGGTCGCAGCAGCGACCGGGGTTTTTGTAAGAAGCATAGAGCATCCAGATTTTTGTAGGGAGGATATGAGAGGCCGACGCTGTTCGGCCTGTCGGTGTCAGGCGTTACAGGAAGCTGGCCTCGGGGCCTTGGCCAGTCCAGATTGCTTCGATTAGCCGGGCTGCGGCATGAATGCGGACAAGGTCCGAAGCTGGATGAACGCCTGACCGGTCTTCCGCTGCAAACCGGGCCAGAAGGGCTTCGGTCGTGTTCCCGGTTTCCACCAGCTCTGGCGCAAGCTGGTGCATCAGATCGGCAAGGGTCATGACCTGCGGCCTCTCTGACGACCAGGGACCAAGCCAGGCCGTCTCCTGCACCCCCATGAGCAGAACGAGATCTGGATGCAGGCCAGGAGAAAGAAAAGCGCCATCTTCAGTGTGCTCTGCTGCACCAACTGGTGACGGCATGGGCTGCTGCAGGATCTGGTCCCGCAGAGCCTGTCTGTGTGCCGGGTCCTGATCGGCCTCCTGACAGGGAAACCACAGGCCCAACCGTTCAGCCACGGGCACGGGTTCGGCCCGGGACAGAACAAGATCGTACAGACAGACGGCAGTCCCGGTCGGCCGGAGCGGAGCGTTCGGGCGATCGCGGGAGGAGACAAGACCCATCAGGCGGACAGCCAGGTCCGTGCACAGGAAGGACGTCATGTCCGGTCTCCTGCGTTCTCCGTCAGCGCTCTGTTCAGTGAGCGGACTGTCTGCGCCAGAACGATCAGCGTGCCCTCAAGCCGCGTGTCGCTGGTGAAGGCTCCGGGCTGTGCGATCACATCGCGCAGGGTGGGAAGAACGACGCCTGCCAGGACGGCGTGGGTGTCAAAAAGCGTGTCGAGTTCGGTGAATGATCTGGTCATTGCGAAAGGCTCCAGAAAGAAGGAAGCTCCAGAGAGAACAGACCGTTCTGGTCGCACGGCGACCATTCCAGCTCACGCCCCGCGTGAGCCCTCTGGGGTGAGGACCAGCCCGGTCCTCCCTTGCGAAGCCAAAAAAACGACAGAACCCTTTTGATCATTTTCCGTCGTGAGAGAGAGGAAGAGAGGTTGAGTTCTGCACCGCCGCCCTCCGGGGGGCGCGTGCAGGTCCGGATGACGCGTCACAGCGTGATGCGGACGCCCCCCCCTAAGGGCACGAAAATGAAACGGTTTTAAGGGACTGTTTTAAAAGGGTTTTCGGAGCTTTGCGCCAAAAACCCGGTATCGTGCCATCTTAAGCGATCTGACAGCCCGATTTTCATGGCGCAGTGCCATGGTCTGCAGTTGCTGATCGGGTATCACTCTGATCCACTCTCGGCGTGTGACGCTTGAATGACGCATCCCGGGTCCGCGCGATGGCAAGATGACGCATGGATGACGCATGCGTGACGCGTCATCGGGCCTTTGAGGGGTCTTCAGTGCGATCAGCAGAATTCACGCATTTTGCCATAGACGCGGAGATGGGGTTCTGAAGGCGATGGAATCCTTCCAGACCCGGAAAGGTTTTCTGAAGTTTGAGACCCGGTCAGGCGTCTGGATCCCCGATGTCAGAGTCTTTCCAGGTCAAGAGCGGGGCGCTGTCAGGATTGGGACGCGAAGGCTTTGCGACCGCCTCACTGGATTGCCCGGCACAGAAGCGTTCCCAGGCATGCATCATCTCGGCACGCCTGTTGAAGAGATCCCCCCGGCGATAGGCCGCCTCGACCTTGTCACCGATGGTGTGGGCCAAAGCCATTTCGGCGACCTCGCGTGGAAAGTCGGTTTCCTCGGCCGCCCAGTCCCGGAAGCTGGAGCGCAAACCATGGATCGTCACATCCTTCGTGCCTGCGGCCTGATGGAGGGCTTTGGAGACCGCGACATCGCTCAGCGGTGATCCGACCCGGCCACCAGGAAACACGAAACTGTCCTCACCGATACTGGATCTCAGGGTCTGGACTTTATACAGCAAAGCCATCGCTCCGTTCGTCAGGGGCACACGATGCTCCCGCCCGGCCTTCATCCGCTCGGCCGGGATGGTCCAGATCTTTTTCTTCAGATCGATTTCCGACCACAGGGCCTTGCGGACCTCGCCAGACCGGGTGGCGGTCAGGCAGACGAACCGTGCAGCAAGAGCTCCTACCCCATGCTCGGCGCTGAGCCGACTGTAGACCGGCGGGAGATCGCGATAGGGCAAGGCGGCATGGTGCACCACCTTCGTGACGGCCGTGGGTTTGGGAAGGATGTTGGCCAGGTGCCCCCGCCAGCGGGCCGGGTTCTCACCCTCCCGCCAGTGATGGCTCTGTGCATAGTCCAGAATACGCTCCATCCGTCCACGCAGCCGTGTTGCGGTTTCGGTCGTGCTCTCCCAGATGGGTCGCAGGACAGCGAGCACATCCTCTGTCTGCACGCTGCCAATCGGTCTCGGGCCGAGGACGGGATAAACATGACGCTCCAGAGAGCTGCGCCACATGGGGGCTGAGCGCGGATCTTTCCAGCCCGGCGCCTGCTCGGTGATGTACTGCTCGGCAACCTGCGCGAAGGTGCGCTCCTGAACGGTTTCTCCCTTCTGCCGGGCTTTCTCTTCGAGAGGGTCGAGCCCTTCCAGAAGCAGGCGCCGGTTCTCGGTCGCCCGGAGCCGGGCATCGGCCAGAGAAATATCCCGGGCGGGACCGAGTCCCATCTCCCGTCTTTTGCCGGTCTTTGGGCTTTTATAGCGAAAGGTCCAGGCTCGGGTGTCGCCCCGGACGGTAATCCATAGATTTCCGCCATCGCCGTGAACCCCGTCTTTGAGGGAGGCGACCTTACGAACATTCATCTGATTCGGCGGAAGCTTGCTCATGGCTTTTCAGTCCCATCTTCCGTCCCACCTTACGGGATGGGTTTCAGTGCGTCTATCTGCTTCTTCAGGATGGCATGAATTTCCGTAAAACCATGAAAAACAAGGGTTATTGCGCTGATCCGCCCTTTCATGACGCCCTACATCGGCGGACACCCTCTCCGCCAGAAAAAAATCAAAAATCTCAAGATTTCTTAGACATTTGCTTGATTTAGCGAATTTTGTTCCGACTTCAGAAATGCGTCGTCGTACGGCGCCCAGACATGATACGCATCGTGCTATATGTTCATGAATGCGATTTGGTCGCTGGAGAAGACTGAACGGCAGTTGAAAGCATTCCACTTTCACCTGCGCATGTTTCAATATCCTGTCTGAACTTCATATTCTCATCGCCCCAGGCCTTGAGAGCCATGATGACGGGCTCGAGGGTCCGTCCGCGTGGAGTGAGGCTGTATTCCACCTTTGGCGGAACTTCCGGGTAAACCGTCCGTAACACGAACCCGTCGCGCTCCAGTTCGCGCAGCTGGGTTGTCAGCATTCTCTGGGTGATATTGGGCAGGCGCTTGCGGATGGCGTTGAAGCGTAATGTCCCCTGAAGCAGGTGATAGAGGATCACACCTTTCCATTTGCCGTCGATGAGCTGAAGCGTTGCTTCAACAGCGCAGCCGGGGCTGCAATCAAGCGACTGATGGCGGATGCGGGTCATAACGGTATCATTTCCGACACTATGGGCGTTAAAAGTGCGTTCTTGTCTGAAAACAGCATAGTGCTCACTCTTCTCCTCATTCAACAGAGGAGCAGACATCATGCGGGCCATCGGTTATCAGACGCCGTTTCCCATCGAAAATCCGGCGTCCCTTCAGGACATCGATCTGCCGAAGCCTGTTCCCACGGGGCGGGATCTTCTGGTGGAGATCAGGGCTGTGTCGGTCAATCCGGTTGATACAAAGGTCCGTCGCAGTGCGACACCAGAGGCAGGTCAGTGGCGTGTTCTGGGCTGGGATGCGGCGGGTATTGTCGTCGGCACCGGACCGGAGGTCACGGATTTTTCTGTCGGCGACGAGGTCTTCTATGCGGGCGCAATCAATCGCCCGGGGACCAACGCGGAGTTTCATCTGGTTGATGAACGGATTGTCGGTCGCAAACCCCACTCTCTGAACTGGGCCGAAGCCGCGGCCTTACCGCTGACCGCAATCACGGCCTGGGAAATGCTTTTCGATCGTCTGGACATTCGTCGGCCTGTCCCGGGAACGACGTCCTCCATTCTGATCATCGGGGGCGCAGGCGGGGTCAGTTCCATGGCGATCCAGCTGGCCAAGGTGCTGACTGATATCACGGTCATTGCCACGGCTTCGCGCCCCGAAACGCAGGACTGGGTCAGATCTCTCGGGGCAGATTACGTGATCGATCACGGCAAGCCTCTGGCAGAACAGGTTGCCGCCCTTCCTACGGGCGCTCCCGGTTTTGTCTTTTCGACGACGCAGACAGATCGACACCTGGCAGAGATCGTCGAACTTCTGGCCCCTCAGGGACATTTCGGCCTGATTGATGATCCGGCTGAACTCAATGCCGTACCGCTCAAGCGCAAAAGCCTGTCCCTGCACTGGGAACTGATGTTTACGCGTTCACTGTTCGAAACGGCAGACATCAGCGCACAGGGGAAACTCCTGAACGACGTGTCGCGGCTCGTAGAGGAAGGTCGTCTTCGCACGACGCTCGGCAAAAATCTCGGTCTCATCACTGCCGCCAATCTGCGAGAGGCTCACGCTCTGATCGAGAGTGGTCAGGCCAAAGGCAAAATCGTTCTCGAGGGTTTCTCTCCCTGAACGGAGACGACCATGACGAAAACAACCAAAGCGCTTGAGAGGAGCAGACCTCATGAATGACGAAGAACATCTGATGACCCTGAACCGGATGGGAGGTCGCTTCGATCTCAATAAAATTACGACGGCGTTTCCCGAAACAGCGGACACGATGCTGCTGGACACCTATCTGACCGACAAGCCGGAAGCCAGTATCCGGGTCTTCCGGATCTATCGGGACGTGCCGCCGCATTATCATACCCAGTGCGATGAAGTGCTCCATGTCCTGTCCGGGACAGGCACGTTCTGGATTGGTAATCCCAAGGAGGAGGCCCCGTTTGCCCCCGGCCATCTTCTGGTGTTCCCCCGTCGGGCCGTGCATGCCGTACCCCGCATTCTGAGCCATCCAGTCGTTTTTCTGGCCATTGATACGCCGCGACGGGCTCCAGACGACGTGGTGTTCGTGGATCCTGCCGACGGCACACCCTCCGGTTTTATCGCAGGGATCTGACGATACGATGGCCGTTATTACTCTGGAGCTTCGCAGACAGATTATCGAACGATCCCTGGAATTCCCGCGATCTTCTCGGCGAGAAAATCCACGCAGAGCCTGACACGCGTCAGGCCTGCCCTTTCCGGCGAAATCAACATACTGAGTGGCGAGGACGTCAGTTCATAGTCCGGCAGGACGCGTTCAAGGCGGCCGTCAGCGAGGCAATCTTCCACAAGCCAGAGATGCGCAGGACCAAACCCTCGGCCAGCCAGAAAAGCTTCGCGCGCCGCAAGCCCGTGATCCACCGTCAGGCGCCCGCGAAACGGCAGGGTTGTGCGCCTGCCGTCAGGCCCCAGAAGAACCAGCCTGTCGGAGCCTTGCACCCGTGAAAGGCGAATTCCCTCCAGATCAATCAGATCCGCTGGTACTTGAGGTCTGCCATGAGCCGCCAGCCAGACTGGTGAAGCAACCAGAACACGATGGCTTTCACCCAGAGCGCGCAGCTTCAGCGCGCTATCCGTCAAAGGACCCAGGCGGAGAGCAATATCAACACCTTCCTGCACCAAATCAATCCGCTCATCCGTCAGGCTGAATTCAATACGGATGCCGGGATGGCTGTCCTGAAAAGCAAAGATCAACTGGCTGATATGAAGAACCCCCAAGGCGGCCGTGCAGGATATCCGGATTGTGCCGGCCGTCGCCTGTTGCGTGTCCCGCATTTCCTGGCTCGCCTGCTCCACGAGGCATAGAATTTTCAGGCAGTGCTCATAATACCGCATGCCCTCATCGGTCAGTGCCACACGCCGTGTCGTACGGGTGAAGAGCGACACACCAAGCGCCTGTTCCAGTTCATGGAGATGCCGCGTGATGGTGGACTGACCATGTCCGAACTCCCGCGCAACGGCTGTCAGGTTTCCCCGTTCGGCAATGCGTACGAAGGTCCTCATCCGGTCGAGTGTGACGTCATATTGTTCCATAAAATGGCAGAGTCCTATTCATACCAGAGCTATAGAGGAACAATATCCGGTCGCCTATTCTGAGGGAGTTTCAATTCCCCTATCGAGCGAGAAAAGACTCATGAATGTTCTGATTGTCTTCGCCCATCCTGAGCGGCAATCGCTGAATGGTGCCCTGCTTGATGTGGCCCTCAGTGAACTGCATGCTCAGGGACATCAGGTTCAGGTTTCCGACCTCTATGCCATGAACTGGAAAGCCACTGTCGATCGTGACGATTTTCCTGGACTCAAGCCAACTGACCGCCTGAAAGTCGCGGCAGAATCATCCAGAGAATTTGCAGCCCATACCCTCACGGACGACGTCAAAGCGGAGCAGGAAAAACTGCTCTGGGCTGATACCGTGATCCTCCAGTTCCCGCTCTGGTGGTTCGCAATGCCTGCAATTCTCAAGGGATGGGTTGATCGCGTGTATGCCTGCGGCTTCGCATACGGGGTCGGCGAACACAGCGACAGTCGCTGGGGAGACCGTTATGGCGAAGGCGTCATGGCCAGAAAGCGCGCCATGCTCATCGTCACCACAGGCGGCTGGCTGGAGCATTACTCTGCACGTGGGATCAACGGTCCGATCGACGATTTACTATTCCCGATCCACCACGGCATTCTGTTCTATCCGGGCTTTACAGTGCTACCGCCGTTCGTGGCCTATCGTGTTGATCGCACCGACGAAGCAAAATTCGCTGTCATGGCAGATGACCTTCGCGAACGGATCAGAACGCTAAACGATACGCCTCCTATCGCCTACCGGCAGCAGAACGAAGGCGATTATCAGATTCCCACCATGCAACTTCTGCCGGATCTCGAAGAACCGGGCGTCAAAGGCTTCGCTCTGCACCTTCAGAACAAAAAAGGCTGATTCCTCTCTCCGGGGGTGGCTCTTCGAAACATTCGGTAAGCCTCCTTCCCCGAGTTCTGAAAAAAAAAAGCCCGCTTCTGCATTTATGCAGAAGCGGGCTTCTCAGAAAACATTTTTAAAAACGGATCAGCGCGGGCCGGAACGCGGGCCACCACGACCGGGAGCACTGCCACGACCACCGCCCGGACGCCCCCCACCACCTGAGGGCGGACCGGAACGGCGGCGTCCGCCACCTCCGCCGCCGCCACGACCACCACCCAGAACAGGCGGCCGCTGCGTGGACAGGCGGGCCTCTTCAGAATGGAAGGGATGATCGGTCACGACAGGAATGGGCTTGCCGATCTTCTTCTCAATATCCCTGAGCCAAGCGCGCTGTTCGGCGTCACACAGCGAAACCGCGCAACCTTCACGGCCTGCACGCGCTGTACGGCCAATACGATGGACGTAAGATTCCGGAACGTTGGGCAGATCGTAGTTGAAGACGTGGCTTACCTCGTCCACGTCAATGCCGCGCGCAGCAATATCCGTGGCAACCAGCGCCTTGATCGCACCACTCCGGAACCCTGCCATGGCACGCTCGCGGGCACCCTGGGACTTGTTGCCGTGGATGGCTTCCGCACGGATTCCATTCTTGTTCAGGAATTCGGCGACCTTGTTGGCTTCGTGCTTCATCAGCGTAAAGACCACGGCCCGGGCGACGCTCGGGCTTTCGAGCAGCATGAGAGCCGCATCTTTCTTGCTGTTCGAGTCAACGAACATCACAGCCTGATTGATGCGATCGACCGTGCTTGATTCAGGTGTGACCTGAACGGTTGCCGGATCCTTCAGAAGCGAATGCGCCAGATCGCTGATGGAGGGGGGCATGGTTGCCGAAAACAGCAGGGTCTGGCGCTGCTTGGGCAGCAGGGCCATGATGCGCTGAATATCGCGCACAAAGCCCATGTCCAGCATCCGGTCGGCTTCATCCAGCACGAGGATTTCAAGACTGGAGAGATCAATATACTTCTGCCCGATCAGATCGAGCAGACGTCCAGGTGCCGCGACGAGAACATCCACACCGCGGCGGGTCGCCTCGATCTGCCGTCCCTGCCCCACGCCACCGAACACGACAGCGTAGGAAAATTTCATGTGCCGCGCATAAGCGGCAAAGCTTTCACCAATCTGGGACGCCAGTTCACGCGTCGGCGCGAGAACCAGAGCCCGGACGCCCTTGGGCGGTGCAGGCCGACGGTTGGAGAAGATATGGTTCAGAATCGGGAGCGCGAATGCGGCGGTTTTACCAGTGCCGGTCTGCGCGAGCCCCAGAAGGTCACGACCTTCCAGCAGGTAGGGAATAGCCCCGGCCTGAATCGGTGTGGGCGTGGTGTAACCCTCTTCTGCGAGAGCCTTCTGAATTGGCTCGGCAAGCTTGAGTTCGGCGAAACTGGTCATTGACCTCTCCCTATGAGACGGCAAGGTCATGCTCAGTCAACCACACCGCTATACGTCCCGCCGGTCGAGTGACCGCAGGCTTTTATTGCAAATCACTCCATGCCTGATTTGCTCGCAAAGCCAGCAGGATCACGAAGTCATCATCACATTTCAGAAAATGCCCCTGAAGTGCATCTGGGATGTAGGACAGCACTTGTCCCATTGCAAGGATACAGCAACGCCATTCTGTGAAAAACCATTGCTATTTCTTGAGTTTTGCCATCAGGCGAAGCTGTCGTATTGAACCACTGCATCAAGAGGCAAGACGCCGCCGCGGGGCCTTGGCGCAGATGCTTCACGTCCGAGCGCTACAAACATCACAATTTCATGATCAGACGGCAGGTTGATGATCTCCCCGACCCGATCAAAGTCAAACCCGTCCATCGGGCATGTCTGAAGACCATAGGCTGATGCCGCCATCATGAGTGCATAGGCGGCCAGACCACAGGACCGGAACCCTTCGTCGCGCTGCACCTGTTCCCGCCCTTCATAATAAGAGCGGATCATCCCGACATATCCATCGCGCACGGACTCCGGTGCGTCCTTCCAGTAGCGTGCGGGATCTTTCTCCCATGCCTTGATATCAGCGCACATGACGATCAGCGCGGAACAGTCCTCGACCTGCGGCTGATCCCACGCGGCGGCGCGAATTCTGCGACGCTGTTCCGCGTCCCGCACAACCAGAAAACGATAGTTCTGGATGTTGAATGCTGTCGGCGCACGGCGGGCCGCCTCCAGAATCGCTGTCAGATCGGCATCCGCAATCCGGTATTCCGGATCAAAATGCTTGGTCGCACGACGCGATGCGATGGCCTGAAGAATTTCGCTCATGGATCCTGAACTCCGCTCTCATGGTGAAAGACCCTGATCAGGCCCGGGACTTCAAACCCTTCCCTCAGCGAAAGGTTGCAAACGACGGTCCCGTGTCAGGGCTCCGCACGCCGGAGCAGGAACATGGCCTGCTCTCCGAACAGGTTGGCAAGCCTGATCGAACGACGCCAGGGCGCACGGGCCCCGTCTTCGTCAATCGCCAGCCACTGCTGAACGACATATCCCTCCTCTTCACAAAGCACGAGGAAATCCCGGATTGTGCAGGGGTGAATGTTCGGCGTCGAATACCAGGGCGTGCTCCAGACAGGCGTCATTGGCATCCGCCCTGTCGTCAAGAGCTGAAGCCGCAGTCGCCAATGTCCGAAATTTGGGAAAGATACAATGGCATAGCGGCCAATTCTGAGCATCTGTCGCAGGACTTCCCGCGGACGTTCGACGGCCTGAAGGGTTCTTTGCAGCACCACATAATCGAACGTGCCATCCGGATAATCCGCCAGATCGTGATCCGCATCGCCGTGCATGACAGGCAGGCCGTGCGCAACAGATTGGGTCACGTTCTGCATGTCGATCTCGATCCCCCGGGCATCGCACGAGCGCGTCCGGTACAGATAGTCGATCAGAGTGCCGTCTCCGCTTCCCACATCGAGAACGCGGGCCCGAGGCGCGATCATTTCGGCAATCAGACGCTGGTCAACACGCATCAGCCTTCTCCCGCCAGAAGGGCCGCATGTTCGGCAGCGCCATTGATGAAGCCCCGGATCGTCCGGTCAAAATCCGGCTCTTCAAGCAGAAAGGCATCGTGCCCGCGATCACTCTCGATTTCGACGAAAGAAACGTTCGCGCCCGCCCGGTTCAACGCCCGTACCAGAAGACGCGACTGGGATGTCGGGAACAGCCAGTCCGAACTGAAGGAGACGACACAGAAACGCGTCTGCGATTTCCGGAAGGGGTTGGCCAGATCCCCGTCATGTTCGGCAGCCAGATCAAAATAGTCCATCGCGCGCGTGATGGTCAGATAGGAATTAGCATCGAAGCGTCGCACAAACGACGAGCCCTGATGACGCAGATAGCTCTCAACCTCGAACATCTCGCCAAACAGGGACGGACTGCTGGACGCGGGTACGGCTGTGGCTGCATCATGCCGGATCCGCCGCCCGAACTTCCGGCTGAGCGCCTCCTCCGACAGATAGGTGATATGCGCCATCATCCGCGCGACCCCCAGCCCGCGGGCAGGTATGGCGTCGAAATCCCTGTACTGCCCGTCATGCCAGTCCGGATCGGCAAAAATGGCCTGTCGGCTGACTTCATTGAACGCGATATTCTGGGCGGAGTGAAAAGGTGAAGTCGCAATCGGCATGGCGGCAAACACCCGGTCCGGAAAATCCGCAGCCCAGGTCAGAGCCTGCATTCCGCCCATTGACCCGCCAATAACGGCAAACAGACGGTCAATACCCAAATGGTCGATCAGCCTGGCCTGAGCGGCCACGATGTCGTGCATGGTGATCGGCGGGAATGCACTGTCCCATGCCTTCCCCGTCTCTGCGCAGATCGATCGCGGCCCCGTCGTACCCATGCAGCCCCCAAGAACATTGGAGCACACAACGAAATACCGATCCGTATCAATCGGAAGACCTGGCCCCACCATGCGGTTCCACCAGCCGGGTTTGCCGGTCAGGGGATGCTGTTCCGCAAGGTACTGGTCACCTGTTAACGCATGACAGACCAGAATGGCGTTGTCGCGCGCCGGCGAAAGCGTTCCATACGTACAATAGGCGACCTCCAGAGGCGCCAGATGCACACCGCATTCCAGATCGAGACCGCCTTCAAGGCGCACGGTCCGATGCTCATGAACCGGACCATCCGCGATAATCGGTAACGCGCTGATGTCCATCGTTAACCTGCCTCTGATGTCACGACCGAAGGCCGCATTGCCTTGCTGGGCGCCACGGTATGACACCCCCAGGCCATGCGATCAAATTTCTTTTGGATTGACGATCAATTAACGGGTTGAATAAAGTTAAAAAAAAGTAAAAAAGTTATACATGATGAATGCGTTTTCACATTCTCCTGCCGAAGTTTCACGATCATCGTCCTTCCCGGTCGATGCGTCGCCTTTACAGATCCTCGGACATTCCGGGCTTTTTGACGCATTCTACTATCTGCAGACCAATCCTGATCTTGAGACGCTTGGAACCGAGGTTCTGCGCCATTATCACCAGCATGGCTGGCGCGAAGGCCGCAAACCCAATCCATTTTTCGATCCCCACTGGTATCTCAGCCAGAACCGCGACGTCATTGGCGATCCATTGCTGCATTACATCCTGCGGGGTGAGCGGGAAGGACGCCGCCCGATCGCATGGTTCGACCCGGTATGGTACGCCCGGACCTACCGTATTCCGGAAGGGATGCTCGCCCTCGCCCATTATCTGCTGAACCGCCACAACACATCGCTTCGGCCGATCCCGGAATTCGACCCCGAATTTTATCTGCGCTCCTATCCGGACGTCGCGAAAGCAGGGCTCGATGCGCTTGAACACTACATGGTCCAGGGGTTTCGTGAAGCACGCCGTCCTTTCGACGGGTTTGACCCCCTCTATTACAGACGAAAACACCTGCGGCATGCTCCGGAAAGTAATCCGCTGCTGCATTATCTGGAGCATCGCGATCGACCGGATGTGCACCCCTGCAGCCCGGAAACTGAAGTATCGGTTTTTGGAGAAATCAGGCGCAGAACCAGACCAGGCCCTCTTTTTGAAAAGGCCCGCCCCCTTCCCGCAAGCGCCATCCGCCGCGCGCGGGTTCTGGCCTATTATCTTCCGCAGTTTCACGCCATTCCGGAAAACGACGCCTGGTGGGGCGATGGGTTCACGGAATGGGCCAACCTGCCCCGTGGTGTTCCGCGTTTTGCGGATCACTATCAGCCCCGCATTCCACGAGATCTGGGCCACTATACCCTGAACTCGCCAGAAATCCTCGAACGGCAGGCCGCCATGGCCCATGCGGCTGGCATCGAAGGGTTCATTTTCTATTTCTACTGGTTCAACCGCCAACGGCTGCTTGAACAGCCGCTGGACATTCTCCTGGCCAACCCGCAGATCGACCTGCCATTCTGCCTGATGTGGGCCAATGAGAACTGGAGCCGTCGCTGGGACGGATCGGATGACGACCTGCTGATTGCGCAGGATTACTGCCCCGCGGATGACGAAGCGCTCATAGACTGCTTTGCCCGCTATCTGAGAGATCCGCGCTATATCCACTGCGACGGCCGACCGCTCATCATGATCTACCGTCCCGGCACGATTCCGGATGCTCCGGCCACCATCGTCAGATGGCGCACGATGTTCCGGGAACGACATGGTCTGAACCCGATTCTTGTCATGGGACAGGCGTTCGGAGACGAAAACCCCGATCTTTTCGGCCTGGACGGAGCTATCGAGTTCCCGCCCCACAAGGTGGTTTCAGGCTGCAACCTGATGAATGACGAACTCAAGCTGTTCGATAATGAATTCAGTGGTCAGGTCTATGATTACAGCGAAGTTGTGGACACAGCCCTTTCTCAGCCCAGAACGCCATTTCCACTTATCCGGACAGCGGCCCCGTCCTGGGACAACGATGCGCGCCGACAGGGGAAAGGTCTTGTCCTGCACGGGTCGACACCTGAACTCTATGAACGCTGGCTCGGCGGCCTGATCGAACAGGCCCAGACCCGCACCTTCTTCGGAGACCCTGTGGTCTGCATCAATGCCTGGAACGAATGGGCCGAGGGAGCCTATCTGGAGCCGGACCAGCACTTCGGAAGCGCTTACCTCAACGCAACGGCCCGCGCCTGCACAGGTTCTGGTGGCAGTCAGTCGCGATCCAAACTTCTGCTGATTGGCCATGACGCATTTCCAGCCGGCGCACAGCGGTTGCTTCTGGAAACAGGTCGGACCCTGAAACACTGCTTTGGAGTTGAAATCCAGTTCGTCCTTCTGGGCGACGGCGCCCTTCTGAACGACTACCGGAACGTTGCACCGACTGAAGTTCTCTCAGCAGAAGCTGAAACAACTCCAGTCCGCCTCAGTACGTTTCAAAAGCAGGGATTTCAGTCAGCCATTCTTAACAGCGCGGCGTCTTCGGCTATGGCGCCTCACCTTGCACGGGTGGGTATCCATTTCCTGTTCCTGATTCATGAACTGCCGACCCTCCTTCGCAGCCGCCACCTTGATGCCCCCATGAAACAGGCCTGCGCCCTTGCACGGAACGTCATCGTCCCAGCCAGAAGTGTGGCCCGAAAACTTGACCTCGAAGCTGCAAAAAACCTCAAAATTCTGCCACAGGGCCTGTATTCTGCCACTCCACTTTCATTGCAGACACGACAGGTGATCCGCAAGCAGATGGGCTTTGGCGGGACAGATCCAGTCGTGATCGGGGCAGGCTATGCCGATTTGCGTAAGGGGTTCGACCTTTTTCTCCAACTCTGGCGCAAGCTGGGCGGCACAATCCACTGTGTCTGGCTGGGAGATATTGATCCGTCCCTGAAAGACAATCTTCACGTCGAACTCGAAAACGCCTGCTCCAGCGGAACATTCCACATGCCGGGCAGAATAGACAATGTTCCGGCCTGGTTAGCCGCCGCAGATGTCTTTGTTCTGCCGTCACGCGAAGACCCCTATCCTTCAGTCGTGCTCGAAGCATTGGCTTCAGGGCTTCCATGCGTTGCATTCGAAAACGCAGGAGGAATTCCGGATCTTCTCAAAAAACTCGACAACAATACAAACTTCTGCAACAGAACTGTTCCGTTCGCGGATGTATCTGCATTAGCCAAAGCCGCTAAAGAGCTTGCTATCTGGTCCATGAAAAGAACTGGAAAAGCGCGCCAAAAAATCGGGCGCTTTGCTCAGGACGCATTCAGCTTCAAACATTATGCTCAGGATATTCTCGGTCTGGCCATGCCGGAGATACCAAAAATCTCCGTCGTCATTCCTTCCCACAACTATGCCCGTTACATGAGCAGCCGGTTGTCTTCTATTTTTGCACAGACAATCCCGGTCTTTGAAATTATCGTCCTTGATGACGCATCTCACGATAACAGCCTTGAAGTTGCGCGTCAGACTGCAAAAGACTGGAACAGGGACATTCTCTGCATTGAAAATACCATCGCTTCAGGATCAGTCTTCCGGCAATGGCACAAGGCTCTCAAACTCGCACAGGGCGACTGGATCTGGATCGCCGAAGCAGATGACTTCTGTGAACCAGATTTTCTTGAAAATATTCTGTACGGGATCAAAGATAATCCGTCCATCGTCATGGCATTCACCGACAGCCGTTCTGTAGACGAAGACGGCACTCCAATTTCTTCCTCTTATCGTCCCTACTACTCAGAAAGTGCAGGGTCCCTTCTGGAAAATAACAGTCATTTCACGGGCGAAGGGTTTGTAAGAGGATGTCTGTTCGAGCGCAATCTTGTACTCAATGTCAGTAGCGCCATTTTTCAAAAAAAACGTTTGTTAACTGCCATTAATTCCTGTCAGGAAGACTTGAAGACGCTTCGTGTTGCCGGAGATTGGAGAGTTTATATTGAACTTCTGACACAGGAAAATGCAGAAGTCATATACATAGCAAAACCTCTTAATATTCACCGTAGACACGCTGAATCAGCAACTCATACACTCAATCGACGAAATCATCTCGAAGAGATAACGTGTATACACACTCTTCTAGCCAATCGATTAGCTCTTTCCGATACTCATATAATACGTCAAAAATATTACCGTACCATACTGAAAAATCAATTCGGGCTAGAGATTCAAAACCTTGAAGAAAAAACATTCTTTTTTGATTTTTAAATATTATGCGCAGTGCTCCGCACCGATGCGCAATAAATATTTTGAAGATAACTATTGAAAATCGCCTGTTATTTATATAAATCGGAATATGTCTTTGGTTACTTAAAATTAATCCTATAACTATATAACTATATAACTATATAACTATATAACTATATAACTATATAACTATATAACTATTATTTCACAGATATTCTGCAACGCAAACCCCGCGACCTCAGTGATACAGCGGGGGGGGGAGGCGAACTGGATTATATGGTGCAGGAGCAGAATTAATAGACTATTTTTAGTCCATTTTTTCTACACATGAATGACCTCTTAATAGAATAAATCGTAGAGTTTGTGCATCCAGAGCTACGTAAGAGTCAGCTTAGGCTCAAGCCTCAGAGCCAGAAGATAACGTTTTCGCTGGTTGCTATGGCGAGGCAGCGTAATGGAGCAGGTATGGCACGAGGTAATCTGACAGATCAGGAATAGGCGATAACGGGCAGCATATAATCAACAGCACCGTAGTCCGTGCCTATTCACAGGCTACGGGCGTAGAAGAGGAGTTCATTCGAGGGCTTCTGGTCGACCACACAACAGCTTTACGAGCAAAATCCACGCCCAATGCGACAGTCAGGGACGCCCTCCCGGCTTTGTCCTGACCGCTGGCCAACTCTCGAATAACAAAGCCATGCTGGGCAATCGGGGCAATGACAGCTGTTGTCAGGACCTGCTGATCCACGGGATCCTGCCGGTTATTCCCTCACGAAAAGACCGTGGCGCTCACAGCAAGCAGACTGAAAACGCTATCGGGACCGCAGTCGCATTGCGACCTAAGTTGATGGTGTCGATTACCCATGCCTAGAGCGGTTGTAAATTACTCTCACGACAAAACCCTGCTCAGTGCAATCTTCACCACTCATGGAGAAATTTTTTATATACGTCACATTCGTCGTTCCTCTGATCTCCTGATGAAGCTAAAAATGCCCAATCAATCGGCACAAAAACGTAACAAACGCATTGTTCAATGCACCGCTTTTGTCCCATAGATCCTGACAGAGGACACTCTTTGGGCGACAATGATCAAAGTCAGCATTCCAGAACTGGTCTTCGCGTAAGGCTCCTGGCGATTTCTAATCATGATCCGCCACAAGATATCCTGTGATACCTTGTGGACTGTGACGCAAGCATGATCGTGACGGCGGCCCCAGAACATTATCGAGTTAACAACCAAGGCGGCGCTAAAGAAAGTCTCTCCAATTCACCAAACAAACTTGACGAATGCAGAAAGATTTGCAATTATATTAATATTGAAAAATTGTAATTTTTTCTGTATACGATTTTTCTTCCATAAATATCTTGATTATAATTTAATAAAATACGTCTCTCTCTAAGAGATACTAAAATGCACGTCTGTCCGTTTTTTTTTGACGTATATCGGTCTTCCCGAAAACTTCTATGCTAAAAAAACTCATTTAGAACTTCCGTCTATCTTTAGATACAGCGATATTTAAAGATAGACAGGTATTTTGCTTTAATGATATCCGGAATATATTAAAGAAATACTTGAGATGCTATCGAATAGCAGACGTTGGGTCATGTGTGTCGATCTAAAGTACTGAAAAACATATAGCCCATCAGTCGGCGGATAGCCGGAAAGCGTTAGTAATTTCTGATAACAAGAATGTCTATGCCACTTGACAGAGACTTCAAATTGGCGATTCAAGGGTAGTGCTAAGTACTTTTCACCATTTTTAGAAGGTAAATTTTCCTTACTACCAGGAATTTATCAAATTATACTATGATTTATTTAGGAAAATAATAAATTTACCGATATACTACTTTATTGATAGTAATTTATTCAGCCAAATATGGAAAACTCGATCCTGAATAACCATAGCCGCCTCTCCGAACAGCACAGATGTACAAATTCGCTAGCTAATGTGCTCAGCGTTTAGATTACTCCGGGTTCGAATGGGCAGAAAGGCTGGATATATTTTTCATGGGAGTATCGCAACCTACTTTTAGAAGGCGAAGCGGCTATAACGCTATGTGCACCAAGACAAAGCCTCTTGGTGCACATAGCGTTATAGGCATCGTCCGTTACCGCTTTCTTCCCTGAACTTTCCCGTTTTCAACAGGCCACCCTCGGGTGGCCTTTTTTTATGAGGAAATTTTATGACTACGCCTACGCACTTGACAGCCGACTTGCAGTCGGTTTCAACAGCGATCAACAACATCACAGTCACGGAAAATGGGGCCACGACAACGGTTCCTGGCTTTCTGGATGGTGCCATCGCCCGGGCCGAAATCATCAATGGCATTTCTACGCCACCATCCAACACTTCCCTTGCGAATATCTCCATCTTTAGCGGAGACGAAACGCCTCTGGGACAAATTAGAAGCGGGTTTTTGCCTGTTCTGGTGCAGCAGACACTTCAGCACTGGGCACGGTCGACACAGGACGCAGCCATTCTTCATGCCCGTCTCGGACTGAACTGAGGAGAAGGCATGACACGTTTTTCAGATATCATGACCATCGCAATCGATCTTGAGACCGGTCTGTCTGCTAGCAGCTTTTACCCGCTCCGTCATATGGCCCGTGCCCCGAAGCGTGGAGGAAATTCTTGGCAGAATGACGGTCAGAATTTCGTCTATGATCCTTATGAGGGCTTGTGGCGAACTTGGGCCTTGGTCAATCCCGATTGGAAAGCCGGTAATGGCTTTCCGGAAACGCACTGGGGGGAGTATGTCGGACCTTCCTTGGACCAGATGGTGCCGACTGACATTCGGATCGACAAGTCTAGTTCTCCTGATCACTCTTTGTGGTCCGGCAGCTGCTTTGTGGACTGGCACAACCATCTAGGCAAAGGTTACGGAGCCGCATGGTATTTCGTGTCCGCTCCTACGCCACAGAATCAGTCGATCCTGCTCTATGTGGCGCCACGGCTGGGTGTAGATCCGAGTGCCCAAGGCGTTGTTATCCCGTTTTCAGCCGTACCCCAGGACCTCTGGAGCCAGAGCAATTCTTTTCGCGACTGCCGGGTGTTTTGGGATGATGATCACAACCAGCTTGTTCTCGCCGCGACCTGCGGGGAGACCTTCGGAATTTTCACGTCAACCAACGGACTGGATTGGACATTTCGCAGTTCCGTCCAAGGTCCTGGGCCTCTAGTGGAATGCCCGAACATGATGAAGGTCAAGGTTCGGGACGCAAACGGTCTGACTACCAATGCAACGCGCTGGTGCATTATCGGTTGTATCCAGGGATATTATGCAGGGTCCGGGGATTCATATGAAAATTGCGCGCTCTGGGTCGGCAACTGGGATGGCACGACGTTTGTGCCAGACAATGGCTACCCACTGATTTGGGATTATGGCCCAGACAGCTATGCAGCAACGGCCGGACAAGATGATCAGGGCAATACCTTTGTTGGCACTTGGTTGGGTAGCTGGGCCTATTGCGGCAGTTATATGCCATTCCAAGGATTCCAGAACATCCAAGGTATGCCACGCCAGTGCTGGCTGCAGCCCGACACCACAGGATTGCTACGATTATACACAGCTCCCCTTGCATCTGATATGAGTGCCTACAGGCGTGTCACGCAGGGTAGTCGCCAGACTATCAGTGCCAACAATGACTATATCTGGCCGGACGGCACGCTACCAACGGGGAAGTGCTTCCGTCTCGACATTGTTCTGACGCAGCAGAATGGAGTGTGGCCAGGAACCACAACACTCAAGTTACGAACAGGCACCGTGAACGGCGCTTATTATCACACCGATCTTGTCCTGAATGGTCAGGACGGCACCATTACCTTGGATCGCTCTGGTTCAGGTCCTGTTGGACCAGGCTCAAGCGCACCTGGCGCCGGAGGGCCACTCCCGGACTCATGGACGAAGCCTTATCGCATTCCGGCTTCCTTGACCGGCCTGTCTGAAACGAGAGTGAAACTTACAGTTCTGATGGATGCTTGTTCGCTCGAAGCGTTTGTGAACGACGGCCTGTCATCCCTTTCAAGCCTGATCTTTCCACCTGATTCCTGTCAAAATCTAACCCTGACAGCTAGCAGTGCCGTAACCGCTGCTGCCCAAATTTCACATTACTAAGGATTATTTTATGACTGATTATACTCCGGGCCAACCCCAGACAATTACGCTTGTCCTGACCGATAACAACGGCACCAGCTTCCCGGTTACTGCAACCCTTCCGCCTGGTGCACAGGGAGCTTCTGGCGATCCTTCTGGCTGCCTGCCGCTTTCGGGCGGTACGATCAATGGGGCACTGTCGGTTGAAAACGGTCCGATCACTTTGACTAATACCGAAGTCAATCTTACTGGCTGCTCTGTCTATAATGAAGGATTTGGAGGCTACGGTCCGAACGGAGGGATTGTTATTGGCCAGTCCGGCAACCGCGGACAACTCGCTATCCGCACCGACAGTTCAGGTCAGCTGACGTCTTTTTATATTGCGGCTCTCAGTCCTCAGGGATGGAAGGAATGGGATTTTTCTGCCGGCGGTGCCGTCAACACCCCTGACGGAAAAACACTTATGGAGGCAACCGGCTCCACAGGGCGTCCGCTCTGTGTTCAGCATTTCAGTGCTGCTGTCGGCAATGGCTCGCCAGTAACATTTCCAACGTCTTTTTCCAGCGATGACGTTGCTGTGATCGTGCCGACCTACTTCGATGGGCAGAACATTATTCTGGGCGGTGTAGACAAGAGCAAGCCGGCAGACCGTAACGGCTTCAGCATGGCCAAGTTCTATGTCAATGGAGGTGTCAGTGGCTGGGATGCTTCAACGGATACTATGAATATTATCGCGATCGGAGAAGTCTGATCACAAAAAAAATATCTAATACTCACTGATCTGACCTGCAGTCATGAGGTAGATAAAAGGAGGGCCGTCCGCATCGGTAATCGCAATAAAGCTTGGTGTTTGAGCCGCTTTTTGTGCAGCCGATCTGGCGGCTCACATCCCCTTTTTTATCCTCAGGCCGGAAGCTGTACGGTGCGCCCTCAAACAGGTCGCGTCGATCATCACCGTCTTGCGCTCTGAAGCCTAAGGTACAGCCAGACCATCTATCATCGGCAAGAAGACGCCATGGTCCATCTGGAGCGCAGCAGTCTTGGTAAATTCTTAGACAGGGTTCAGATGGTTGCGGGGGCAGGATTTGAACCTGCGGCCTTCAGGTTATGAGCCTGACGAGCTACCGGGCTGCTCCACCCCGCGGTGGTGTTTTTGATGTTGGGGTATTTTTTGTGGTGTGAGTGGGCTGGGGGACCTGGCGGCGACCGACTTTTCCGCACCTTAAGGTGCAGTATCATAGGCGCTGAGGGATTTCACGGCCGAGTTCGGGATGGGATCGGGTGTAGGGCCCTCGCAATGGCCACCAGGTCTTCCAGCCCACCCTGTCTTTTGAGAGAGGGTGGAGGTTGGTGCGTTTTTATGAAGAGAGTGTGGCTGATTTCTGTGCATGTGTTTGATGTGAGAAGTATGAGCGATTAGGACCGGTTAGCTGCATGCATTACTGCACTTTCACACCCGGCCTATCAACGTGATGGTCTCTCACGGCTCTATGAGACCTAGTTTTGAGGTGGGTTTCCCGCTTAGATGCTTTCAGCGGTTATCCCGTCCATACTTAGCTACCCGGCTGTGCCACTGGCGTGACAACCGGTGCACCAGAGGTATGTTCATCCCGGTCCTCTCGTACTAGGGACAAATCCTCTCAAGTCTCTTACACCCACGGCAGATAGGGACCGAACTGTCTCACGACGTTCTAAACCCAGCTCACGTACCACTTTAATCGGCGAACAGCCGAACCCTTGGGACCTGCTCCAGCCCCAGGATGTGATGAGCCGACATCGAGGTGCCAAACCTCCCCGTCGATGTGGACTCTTGGGGGAGATCAGCCTGTTATCCCTAGAGTACCTTTTATCCGTTGAGCGATGGCCCGTCCACGTGGGACCACCGGATCACTATGGCCGACTTTCGTCTCTGATCGAGCTGTCACTCTCACAGTCAGGCGGGCTTATGCCATTGCACTCGACAGCCGGTTTCCGACCGGCCTGAGCCCACCATCGCGCGCCTCCGTTACACTTTGGGAGGCGACCGCCCCAGTCAAACTGCCCACCATGCAGGGTCCCGGACCAGGCTTACTGGTCTCGGTTAGACATCAGAAAAATTCAGGGTCGTATTTCAAGGATGGCTCCACCGGTGCTGGCGCCCCGGCTTCAAAGCCTCCGACCTATCCTACACAGAATGTCTCTGATGCCACTGCAAAGCTGCAGTAAAGGTTCATAGGGTCTTTCCGTCTGACCGCGGGTACCCCGCATCTTCACGGGGAATTCAATTTCGCTGAGTCGATGCTGGAGACAGTGGGGAAGTCGTTACGCCATTCGTGCAGGTCGGAACTTACCCGACAAGGAATTTCGCTACCTTAGGACCGTTATAGTTACGGCCGCCGTTTACCGGGGCTTCAATTCAGTGCTTGCACACCTCCTCTTAACCTTCCGGCACCGGGCAGGCGTCAGGCCCTATACGTCATCTCACGATTTCGCAGAGCCCTGTGTTTTTACTAAACAGTCGCTACCCCCTGGTCTGTGCCACCCAATCATGGTTGCCCACGGTTGGGTCTCGTTTATCCCGAAGTTACACGAGCAATTTGCCTAGTTCCTTCAGCATCGTTCTCTCAAGCGCCTTGGTATTCTCTACCAGTCCACCTGTGTCGGTTTCGGGTACGGTCTATACGCCAGAGCTATTTCCTGGAATGATTGAAAAGCCTGTTCAATCCGTTAAGGACAGACAACATCTCTCATTCGTCACTTCTGGCAGGCCCAGTAATATTAAACTGGTTCCCATCGACTACGGCTCTCGCCCTCGCCTTAGGGGCCGGCTCACCCTGCGTGGATTAACCTTGCGCAGGAACCCTTGGACTTTCGGCGACAGTGTTTCTCGCACTGTTTGTCGCTACTCATGTCAGCATTCGCACTTCCGATATCTCCAGAGAGGGTCACCCCGTCTCCTTCGCAGACTTACGGAACGCTCCGCTACCGCGCATTCAAAGAATGCACCCACAGCTTCGGCACGTGGCTTGAGCCCCGTTACATTTTCGGCGCAGGGTTTCTAATAGACCAGTGAGCTATTACGCTTTCTTTAAAGGATGGCTGCTTCTAAGCCAACCTCCTGGTTGTTTTGGAATCCCCACATCCTTTCCCACTTAGCCACGATTTAGGGGCCTTAGCTGGTGGTCTGGGCTGTTTCCCTCTCGACAATGGACCTTAGCACCCACTGTCTGTCTGCCGGGCTATACTCCTGGGTATTCGGAGTTTGGTTAGGTTTGGTAAGGCTTTGGGCCCCCCTAGCCCATCCAGTGCTCTACCCCCCAGGGTAAACACCCGACGATCTACCTCAATAGATTTCGCGGAGAACCAGCTATCTCCGAGTTTGATTGGCCTTTCACCCCTAGCCACAGCTCATCCCCGACTTTTTCAACAGGCGTGGGTTCGGCCCTCCAGTGCGTGTTACCGCACCTTCAGCCTGGCCATGGCTAGATCACTCGGTTTCGGGTCTTCTGCCAGCAACTCATTCGCCCTATTCAGACTCGCTTTCGCTACGCCTACACCTAACGGCTTAAGCTCGCTGCAAACAGAAACTCGCTGACCCATTATACAAAAGGTACGCCGTCACCCCATAAGAGGCTCCGACTGCTTGTAGGCGTCCGGTTTCAGGTCTCTTTCACTCCCCTCATCGGGGTGCTTTTCACCTTTCCCTCACGGTACTTGTTCGCTATCGGTCACTAAGGAGTATTTAGGCTTGGAGGGTGGTCCCCCCATGTTCAGACAGGGTTTCACGTGCCCCGCCCTACTCGAATCCTCATCAGAACACTACGCATACGGGGCTATCACCCATTATTGCCGGACTTTCCAGACCGTTTTGCTTCTTCCTGATCAGGCATTGGCCTGCT
>NZ_CP014689.1:1820000-2300000 GCF_002005485.1 Gluconobacter albidus
CCGCTCCGGCCCGTTGCTCAGGAAAGACCCGATCCCGCTTTGGGGTCAAGGACATCCCTGCCCATTCACTATCCTGTTTTCGTAATTTCGTCGCGCCACGAGATGGAGCGTCTGGCCCGACTCAAGGGAAAACGGTTTCTTGCTCTTTCCGTCGAAAGTGCAGGCAGCAGTTTTGGCGTTCCCTGGTGGCTGAACGTCGTGAATACCCATGCAGAACTGTCCATTCTGGACTGCGGCGACTCCCCCACGGCGGCACGGCAGGCACTGGATCTCGGGGTTGGAGGGGTGATCTGCCGGGTCAATGCGGCACAGTTGCGCACTCTGCAATCCTATGACCGATACCGCGGGCGCCTCCTGACGCTCAGACCGCCTAGCTCCCGCTCCGACAATCTGCGAGAAGATCCCCATGACAGCCTGTGATCTCTACCCCGTTCTGCAAACCGGTTTCAATATGGATGCCGCTTTGGCGGTACTGCGCGATATTCTGCCGTTGCCTGAAGTCACCGCCCTGCGGCTGCCTCGTGGCTGGACACCAGAGAAAGCACAGCTTTCAAAACTCGCAGCCCTGCTTCATGCCAATGGGGTCGCCCTGATTCCTGAAGTCGACGTTCCGCTGTCCGGCACATCAGACTCTCTGCTGGGAATCTGCGATGGACTGCATGTCGCCTGTGTCGAGGATCTGGTCACCCTTCGTAAGACCGTCGGGAGCGACATGCCAATCGGCTGTCACTG
The DNA here is from genome assembly GCF_002005485.1 of Gluconobacter albidus. Taxonomy (NCBI): domain Bacteria; kingdom Pseudomonadati; phylum Pseudomonadota; class Alphaproteobacteria; order Acetobacterales; family Acetobacteraceae; genus Gluconobacter; species Gluconobacter albidus. The sequence goes on from NZ_CP014689.1 coordinate 1,820,733, forward strand.
CGACAACCGTGATGACGCCATGAAAGCTGGCGAATCGGGCGCAGACTATGTTGCGTTTCCAGCGGGCGATCTGGAACTGGTGAAATGGTGGAGTTCCGTCATGGAGCTTCCGGGCGTTACCGAGAACGTCACAACCCCGGCTGACGCATCCCTGGCGATCGCTGCCGGAGCTGATTTCCTTGCCATCCCCCTTCAGTTTGATGGCAAGGATCAGGAGCGGTTTTCAGCGATGGCCGTGCTTGCCGCCGGTTGAAACCGTTTTGACGGGTATCGGCAGCAGCGTATCCTGGGTGAAGTAAAGAACGCCATTGGACTGTGGGAAAGACTTACCCCACAGGCGGTTAGTCTCACCAACTGCGTTTTCGAGCAGCAACTCACCAGTATGCGGAGCCACTTCCACGCCCAGAAGATCGCCATACAGCGTCTTCAAGCCGATCGCACGCCCATGATTGCGGCGGATTGCCCGGCGCAAAGCGGCTTCGTCCCATTTTCCATTGGCAATCGTGTAGCCCAGAATATGGACAAGCTGCCCACGGTTCGCCGGAGCCAGCAGCCCACCGGGCCAGCGCGCACTCAGACGCTCAAAAGCGGCATTGGGAATCGCAAAAAGCGTGTACGGCCCCGGACCGCTGATCCAAGGCTCCAGCTTCGCCACCCGGAGCGCCTTGACGTAATCGCTCAGTTCCAGAGAACCCGCGATATTTTCGTCAAGGGGACGGTCCTCGTAGGACATCATCGGAGGAGAATGGTAGGCAACCGGGCTGTTGGGCGTCCCGTCCGCGCTGGGCTGGTAAGCACCATCCGTAGTTCCCGGCATGGTGGAAGCCCGGGCGCTGATCCGGGTCTCGAAACTGTCCTGATAGTTCTTCGTCCAGTCCGTACCCTGCCAGTCAGGATCGCCACAGGCGGAGAGCGTGGCCCCGAGAAGAAGCCCTACGCCGAGTTTCAGCCCCTTCCCCCAGCCTGGAAACCGTCGTGAGGGAAAAACATCGAGTCGCACATCCATGCCTGATCGCACCATCCTGTGAGCGGGAGAGACGACCATAGAGCAGGTCGGGTGATTCAGCACCCGTCCCCGCGCATGGTCCATCCGACGACCCTGCCGCTGACCAGCTCGAATGTCGTCTGACAGCTCGTGTTGTAATAGGTCGACGGAAAACCGCCACCCCATCCACCCATGCCGCCCCAGCCGCCACCCCAGCCGCCCATACCACCCCAGCCACCGCCCCAGCCGCCCATACCGCCGCCCCAGCCATCCCAACCCCAGCCACCACCGGGAGAATACTGCGTCTGGTTGTCGATATAGGCGAGGAACGTATGGCCCTGCGCATCGTAGTTGCGGGTCGGCACACCGAACTGGCGCAGGACATCCACTTCGGACTTGCCGACCATGGAATCCAGAACCTTGCGCTGCTGAAGAGTCGGGACCTCACAGGCGGAAAGGCCCAGCAGCACCAGAACGGACAGCACGCCAACTTTTTTCATCATCATCTTCCCCGACTGTGCCGCTGCAACGCGGTCATGTTCCTCTTTCGACACGTTCTAGCCCTTCTGACGCAAAAGAAGGATTAAAACTCCTGCAAGTTCCGAAAAGATCAGGCCAACCACAAAATGTCACTGATCCGCGGCGCCCCCGTTGCCAGCATCACCAGCCGGTCAAATCCGAGCGCGATCCCCGAACAGGGCGGCAGATCCGGCAGCGCCGCCAGAAAATTCTCGTCCACCGGCCAGTCCTGATCCGGTGACAGACCGATACGGCGCTTGCGGTCCGTTACAAAACGCTCCCGCTGCTCCACCGGATCCGTCAGCTCCTCGAACGCATTTGCCAGTTCCAGCCCCCCCACATACAGCTCGAACCGCAGGGCGGCGCGCCCATCCATCGGATCCCGGCGCGCAAGAGCGGCCTGTTCAGCCGGCCAGTGCGTCAGGAATGTGGGACGTTCACGGCCGATCACAGGCTCGATACGCTCCAGCAGAAGCCGGAAAAACAGATCCTCCCAGGTCTCCCCGTTGCGCAGACCAACACGCGCCTGCTCTGCAAGGGCTGCAGCATCTCCAGCCGTTCCCAGCAGATCCGCCCCCACATAACGCGCGAAAGCAGCCTGCATCGTCAGACGCTCGAAGGGGAGTGACAGATCAATGACATCCGTGCCCCGATGCACCACAGGCGGCAGAAGCGCGCGCAGGAAAGATTCCGTTTCATCCATCAGGGACGACAGGTCGGCACCCGGACGGTACCATTCCAGCATGGTAAATTCGGGCGCATGCGTGTTGCTCGCCTCACCATTGCGCCAGACGCGCGCGAGCTGGAACACGGCTTTCCCCGTCGCCGCCACGATCCGCTTCATCGCGAATTCCGGACTCGTGTGCAGGAAACGCGCCTCGCGGGAGCCGTCAGGGCGTTCAAGCTCGGTTCTGAAGCACCGCAGATGGACTTCTTCTCCTGGAACGGGAACGGCGCAGGGCGTCTCGACTTCCAGATAGCCCCGTTCTTCAAAGAAGCTCCGAACGGATCTCACCATCTGTGAACGCCGTTCGAGCAGCGGCAGACGCTCGGCGATCCGGGCCGAATCAGCGGCCAATCCAGCGGACAATACGGTCATGGCGTCTATCGCTCCTGTTGCAAAACGGGGACCCGCACCGCTAGAGGCATCACATGCACGATATGGTCAAGACAGCCCAACAGCATTCCCCAAAACGCGCCACTCTCCGCACACCGTCGGATCTGATCGACGCGGGGCTGGCGCATGAGACGGACCGTTCAACGCTCGAAGCGGTGGGCGAACGCTTCACGATGGCTATTCCTCCCGCCTTTCAGGACCTGATCACACATCCGGACGACCCTATCGCCAGACAGGTCATTCCCGATGCGCGCGAACTGGTCACGCTGCCGCACGAAGACACGGACCCGATCGGTGACGATGCGCTCTCGCCCGTCCCCGGAATTGTCCATCGCTACGCGGATCGTGCGCTTCTCAAGCCTCTGCTGGTCTGCCCGCTTTACTGCCGCTTCTGCTTCCGCCGCGAACATGTCGGGCCCGGCGGCGGTCTTCTGAACGATGCGCAGCTTGAAACCGCGCTGGACTGGGTGCGGCAGCATCCCGATATCCGTGAAATCATCCTCACGGGAGGCGACCCGCTCATGCTGGCGCCGCGCCGGCTGAAGCATATCGTGCAGTCCCTGTCGGACATGCCCCATATCGAAACCATCCGCATCCATTCCCGCGTCCCCGTCGCCGACCCGGCCCGCATGACGGAAGAGCTTCTGGATGCGATGGAGACGGACCGCGCCATGTGGCTCGTGGTCCATGCCAACCACTCCAGCGAACTGACACCGAAGGCCACGAAAGCCATCCGCGCCGTCCTGTCGCGCGCCATTCCGGTCCTGTCGCAGTCCGTTCTGCTGCGTGGGATCAACGATACGGTGGAAAATCTGGAAGCCCTTCTGCGGGCATTCCTGAAAGCGCGGGTCAAACCCTATTACCTGCACCATCTGGATGCCGCCGCCGGAACGGGACATTTCCATGTTCCGGTCGAGGAAGGACAGGCGTTGCTGCGGCAGCTTCGCGGGCGGGTCACCGGCCTTGCCTGGCCAACCTATGTTCTGGACATTCCGGGCGGGCGAGGCAAAGTCCCGATCGGCCCGGAATATCTCAAGCCCGGCTCTCCGGGCACGGTTTCAACACCCGACGGAGAGACGTGCGACTTCACCTGAGACGGAAGAAGAGCCTACTTCGCTTCAAACATATGCGTGGCGTGTGTAATCGCACCGCCCGCGCGGATCGCCGCGGCCACAAGGGCGATTTCGGAAAGCTGGGCGTCCGTCGCCCCGGCTTCGCGCGCCGCCTTCACGTGAAGTTCAATACAGTACGGACACTGGGTCGTCAGGGCGACAGCCACGGCGGCAAGCTGCTTGGTCAGGGCGCTGACGGCCCCTTCTTCGAAAGCCGCGCGGTCGAACTGCCAGAAAGCGTCCATGCCCTTGGAGGCATTGGCTTCGAGATGGGAAATGCGCGAGAGGTTCTTCATATCGTACATGCGTCTTCTCCTTGCGTTTCGCCCTGACCCTCAGGACGCACACATAGTCTGACATGACCTGCCCGGCGTGCGCTCCCAAGCCCCTCTTCCTTCACACTTTCCTGAAGTCCCCACAGCCCACGTATCCCTTGTGCCTTGCTTAGAGCCCCCGTGCGGCGCTAGAAGCCCACAAGACGTGACAGAAAATCCCTATCCAAGGGTCATCAGGACACAAGCATGAAACAGCAAGCCAACCTTATCCGGGCCGGCCAGGTCATCGAGCACGACGGTCGCCGCTGGACGGTTCTCAAGCAGCAGATCATCACCCCGGGCAAGGGTGGCGCCTTCATCCAGGTCGAAATGCGCGATCTCAAGACGGGCAACAAGACCAACGAGCGCTGGAGAACGGCTGATTCCGTCGAGCGCCTGATGACGGAAGACAAGGACTACACCTATTCCTACATGGATGGTGACAATGTCGTCCTGATGGACCCGGAAACGTTCGAGCAGCTGATCCTCGCCAAGGACATCTTCGGCGACCAGTTCGCGTTCCTTCAGGACAACATGGCGCTGAACGTCAAGCTGGTCGAAGGCGACCCGGTGGGCGTGGAACTGCCGCCGCATGTGACGCTGGAAATCACGGAAGCCGACCCTGTGGTCAAGGGCCAGACGGCCAGCTCGTCCTACAAGCCCGCCGTCCTGTCCAATGGCGTCAAGACGCTTGTTCCGCCGTTCATCGAAGCCGGTGAGCGCATTGTTGTCCGCACGGAAGACGCCTCCTACGTCGAACGCGCGAAGGACTGATCCATCATGCGTCTCTCCCCGCACATGGCCGTCATGCAGGGCGCCGCGCAGAAGGCCTCGCGCCGTCTGCTCCGTGACTTTGCAGAGGTCGAACAGCTTCAGGTCAGCATCAAGGGTCCGGGAGATTTCGTCTCCCAGGCCGACCTGCGTGCCGAAACCATCCTCCGCGAGGAACTGAGCCGTGCGCGGCCGGGCTATGCCTTCCTGATGGAAGAAAGCGGCGCTTCGGGCGGGGACAACTGGACCTGGCGCTGGGTTGTCGATCCGCTGGACGGTACGACGAACTTTCTGCACGGCATTCCGCACTGGGCCATTTCCATCGGCCTTCAGCGCAGACTGCAGGACGGCTCGGTCGAACTGGCCGCCGCGGTTGTCTACAACCCGGCTGCCAACGAAATGTTCTGGGCCGAAAAAGGCGTGGGCGCGTTCCTCAACGAGCGCCGCCTCCGCGTCTCCGGCCGCCGCAACATGCTGGAAGCCGTTTTCGCAACGGGCATTCCCTTTGCGAAGGTTCCGGGCAGCAGCCGTCTGCCGTTCGCCCGCGTTCTCGGCGCGCTGATGCCGCAGGTCGCGGGGATTCGCCGCTTCGGCGCCGCCGCTCTCGATCTCGCATGGGTCGCCGCAGGCCGTTACGAAGGGTACTGGGAATTCGGCATCAAGCCGTGGGACTGCGCAGCAGGCCTGCTTCTGGTGCGTGAAGCCGGTGGCTACGCGACCGATCCGGACGGCAACGAACTCCACGATCTGCCGGACGACGTGAATGTCGTTGCGGGCAACACAAACCTGCACGGCACTCTGCGCGCGCTCGTGCATGAAGCCCTGAACCGGAACTGACTGACCGGAGCTGACGAAACTGTCCTCACGCCCCATTGCGGGAGTCGTGAGGCGTCGTCTAGGATCGGCCTGACATGCACAGGCCGATCCTCTCCTCCCTTTCTCTGGCGGCCTTTCTGGCCTGCCTTTCGCTGCCCGCCGCACAGGCACAGGTCACCAGCAATCTGGATGACCTGCCTCAGGCTAAACCAGCCCCTTCCGCGAAAAAACCGGTCCCTGCGCCGCGCACGGCCCACACCCCGGCGGCCCATGACGGCACAAAACCGGCTGCCCAGAAACCTGCCGTAGCCTCCACGCCTGCCCCGGCGGCCACTCCGGCCAGATCCGCTCCCGCGCATGAAACGGTTCCAGAAGTTCCTCCCGCTCCGCCGCCGCCCGTCGTGCTGCCCCCCCCGTTCGTTCCGGTCCAGCTTCACCCGCCCGTTCCTCCTGCGGACGTGACAGCTGTCGCCGATGCCGCAAGCCGTACGGAATCGCTGCCTGACGGTGGATTGCGGGTTCTGTTTCCATCCGGAAGCGAAGCGCTGAACGCCGACAGCCTTAAAACGCTTCAGGCCTATGGAGCCGAACTCTCCCATCACCCGGAAGAGCGGGTGGTGCTGATCGCCCATGCCACCCTGCCGGGCGATGACGTGTCCATGCCGCGCCGCATCGCGCTGGCCCGCGCACTCGCCGTGCGCTCGATCTTTATTCACGCAGGTGTCGCTACCACCCGTCTCTATCCCCGCGCGCTGGGACGTCCGGACGCCGGAGACAGCGCGCATGCCGACCGGCTGGATGTTGTCATCGAGACAAATCCCGCAGACCCCTCACCTTCCGCAAACGGCCTGCCGAAATAACATCAGGAAAGACACGCCGTGACACGTCCTACGACCTATCTGCTCCGAATGGCCGTTTTCCTTGTCGCGGTCGGCCTTCTGGCCGCGACAATGGGCACAACCCTGCTTCAGGCCTTCAGTGCGAACCCGAAGCTCGATGCCATCATCCTTGGTGTGCTCCTCCTGGGCATCCTGTGGAACCTGCATGTCGTCCAGCGCCTCATGCCGGAAGTGCACTGGGTTGAACTCCTGCGCCAACCCCGCGCCGGTCTGGCCGCACCCAAGGCGCCGCGCCTGCTCGCCCCCATGGCCAGCATGCTGGCGGCCCGCAACCGCACGGACCGCCTGACGCTTTCAACCCAGACGACACAGGCCATGCTCGACAGCCTGTCTTCGCGTCTGGATGAAAGCCGGGAAATCTCCCGCTACATGACGCAGCTCCTGATTTTTCTGGGTCTGCTGGGCACGTTCTACGGACTTCTGCTGACGGTCAGCTCGATTGCCGGTGTTATCGGCAACATGTCCGCGGGCGGTGGGGACATGGATGTCATGTTCAACCAGCTCAAGACCGGACTGGCGGGCCCGCTGGCGGGCATGTCCACGGCGTTTTCGGGCTCGATGTTCGGTCTCGCCGGCGCACTGGTCCTCGGCTTTCTGGATCTGACCGCCGGACAGGCCCAGACCCGCTTCTTCAACGAACTGGAAGAATGGCTGGCTGGCGTGACGCGCGTGAGCGGCAGCACGTCGATCGACAGCGATGGCGCACCTGTTCCCGCCTATGTTCAGGCCCTGCTCGAACAGACCGCCGAAAATCTGGAAACGCTCCAGAACGCCGTCTCCCGCAGCGAGGAAAACCGCGTCCGCGAACTGCACATGCTCGACAGCCTTCAGGAACGCCTGCGCGGCATGACGGATCTGCTCGCCGCCAACCAGACGCTCATGACCCGCACCGCCGAAACCCAGACCGCCCTTCTGCGCCATATGGGCGATGACGGTCCCGGCTCTCAGGGCACGGCGCTCCTACGGATCGAGACGCATCTCAGCCGCCTGATCCAGGAACTGCATGAAGGCCGTGCGCAGACGATCGGAGAGCTTCGAAACGATCTCCGCGTTCTGGCCCGCACGATTGCGGCGGCCTCCGGCAGCACGACGCCCTCCCCCGGCAGGCAGGACTGATCCATGGCCCGGCGCAGACGCGGATCCCACAACGCCCTTGATGCCTGGCCCGGCTATGTGGACGCCCTGTCCACCCTGCTGATGGTCGTCACCTTCGTCCTGCTGGTGTTTGTCGTGGGGCAGCAGTTCCTTTCGGTCTCGCTGTCACGACGCGAACACACGCTCGACGCCCTGCAAAAGCAGCTGGCCGAGCTGTCGCACATGCTGTCGATGACGGAAGACAAGAACAAAAGCCTGTCTTCGACCGTTGCCACGCTGTCTGACGAAAAGCAGCACAATCAGGTCCAGCTCCAGACCCTTTCGACCCAGATCGCCGCCTTGACGGGTCAGCTACAATCGAAAGATCAGGCCCTGGCCTCGGCAGACGACACGAGCAAACAGCAGAACAGCAAGATTTCTGACCTTCAGGCGCAGGTTGAAGAACTGACCCGCCAGCTTCAGGCGATCAGCAACGCCCTCGACATTGAAAAGAAGAACGAGCAGGGCAAGGACGCCCAGATCGCTGATCTTGGCAACAAGCTCAATCTGGCGCTGGCCGACAAGGTCAACCAGCTCAAACGCTACCGATCGGAATTCTTCGGCCGTCTGCGGGACCTGCTGAAAGATCAGAAAGGCGTGAATGTCGTGGGAGACCGTTTCGTCTTCCAGTCGGAAATCCTGTTCCCGCAGGGCAGCGCCGATCTGACGCCTGAAGGCCGCAAGGAAATCACAACCCTCGCCCATACCTTCAAGCAGGTCGCCTCAACGATCCCGACGGATCTTCCCTGGATCCTGCGCGTGGACGGCCATGCCGACCGCCAGCCGATCCACAGCGCCTTTCCCAGCAACTGGGAACTGTCGTCCGAACGCGCGATTACGGTGGTCAAACTGCTGATTGCCGAGGGCGTGGACCCGCGCCATCTGGCCGCGACAGGCTTTGCCGACTACCAGCCTCTGGACGCTGCCAGCACGCCGGCAGCCTATGCCAGAAACCGCAGGATCGAGTTCCGTCTGACGGACCGCTGATCCCACTCCCGCCTGCCTTTTCACAAAGGCAGGCTTTTGCGCAGATCTACTGACATTTCTGCGATAATCCCTTATGTAGCAGCCATGACCGATACCCCGCTCTCCCTTATCCGCAATTTCTCGATCATCGCCCACATTGATCACGGCAAATCGACGCTGGCCGATCGCCTGATCCAAGCCTGTGGTGCCCTGACCGCGCGCGAGATGAAAAATCAGGTCCTCGATTCGATGGAACTCGAGCAGGAGCGCGGGATCACCATCAAGGCGCAGACGGTACGCCTGACCTATCCGGCCAAGGACGGCCAGACCTATACGCTGAACCTGATGGACACGCCGGGCCATGTCGACTTCGCCTATGAAGTCAGCCGTTCGCTCGCTGCCTGTGAAGGCTCGCTTCTGGTCGTGGACGCCTCGCAGGGTGTGGAAGCCCAAACGCTGGCCAACGTCTATCAGGCGCTTGACGCCAACCACGAGATCGTCCCGGTCCTGAACAAGATCGACCTTCCGGCTGCCGAGCCTGAGCGCGTCCGCGCCCAGATCGAGGACGTGGTTGGCATTCCGGCTGATGATGCCGTCGAAATCAGCGCCAAGACCGGTATCAATATCGAAGGTGTGCTCGAAGCCCTCGTGCAGCGCCTCCCTGCTCCCACAGGCGACGCCGAAGCCCCGCTTCAGGCCCTGCTGGTTGATAGCTGGTACGATGCCTATCTGGGCGTCATCATTCTTGTCCGCATCAAGGATGGCCGCCTCAAGCGCGGTGACCGCATCCGCATGATGCAGACTGGCGCAACCTATCATGTCGATCAGGTCGGCGTCTTTCTGCCCAAGATGCAGTCGGTCGAGAGCCTCGGCCCGGGCGAGATGGGTTACATCAATGCCGCCATCAAGACCGTTGCAGACTGCAATGTTGGTGACACCGTCACGCTCGACAAGCGCCCCGCCCCCAAGGCTCTACCGGGCTTCAAGCCGTCTATTCCTGTGGTGTGGTGTGGCCTCTTCCCGATCGACGCGGACGATTTCGAAAAGCTGCGTGACAGCCTCGGCAAGCTGCGCCTGAACGACGCCTCTTTCCACTTCGAGGCCGAGACATCGGCGGCTCTGGGCTTTGGTTTCCGCTGCGGATTCCTCGGACTGCTGCATCTGGAAATCATCCAGGAACGCCTGTCTCGCGAATTCAATCTGGACCTGATCGCGACCGCCCCGTCCGTGGTCTACAAAATGCACATGACGGACGGCACGTCCGAGGATCTGCATAACCCGGCCGACATGCCGGAGCTGAGCAAGATCGAAACCATCGAGGAGCCCTGGATCAAGGCGACCATCATGGTTCAGGACGAGTATCTCGGCCCGGTCCTGACGCTGTGTTCCGAACGTCGTGGCGTCCAGATGGATCTGACCTATGTCGGCAACCGCGCCATGGCCGTTTATCGCCTTCCGCTGAACGAAGTAGTGTTCGATTTCTACGACCGCCTGAAATCCATCAGCCGGGGTTACGCCTCTTTCGATTATCAGATGGACGGCTACGAAGAGAGCGACCTGGTCCGCATCTCCATCCTCGTGAACCACGAGCCTGTCGATGCCCTGTCCTTCATCTCGCACCGCACCGTCGCCGAACAGCGCGGTCGTTCGATCTGCGGCAAGCTCAAGGATCTGATCCCCAAGCAGCTCTTCAAGATCGCCATTCAGGCGGCCATCGGCTCCAAGGTCATCGCCCGTGAAACAATCGGCGCCCTGTCCAAGGACGTGACGGCCAAATGTTATGGCGGCGACATTTCCCGCAAGCGCAAACTTCTGGACAAACAGAAGGAAGGCAAAAAGCGCATGCGACAGTTCGGCAAGGTCGAAATCCCGCAGAGCGCCTTCCTCGCCGCCCTGAAAATGGACTGATCCCAGCCCGATGTCGAAAAGCGCCGCCATCCTGTTCGTTCACAACGAGGTTGATACGATCGGATGGTGGCTGGCCCACCATGCCACCATCGGTTTTTCGACCCTGATCGTCTGCGACGACCATTCGACCGACGGAACCGCTGCCGTCCTCTCAAACGCAGCCACGCTCTACGACATCCGGGTCCAGTCCGCCGATACGACGCTCCCCACACAACTGGAGCGTCAGACCCGCTTCCATGAAAATGCTCTCGAACAGGGCCGGGACGAGTTCGACTGGATGATGATCCTGGCGGCGGATGAGTACCTACATTTCGAGACCGCCCGATCCGTCACCGAATTCACGGCGGGTGCGACCGAAACAGCAATAGCGATAAACTGGTGTCTGTTCGGCTCTTCCGGACACTTGACGCCTTCGGCCTTCTCACCCGTCGAAACCTTCACCCGTCACGGACTGCTCAACCTGCCGGATCACCGTGTTGTGCGGCATCTTGTCCAGCCCCGTCATCATGGCAGCAGCCTGCCCGATCCCTTCTCGGCAATGGACAGACAGGCGACCTGGGACAAAAGCCGGGTCCTTCATTTTGCCGCGGGCGACCGGGAAAGTTTCTTCAGGCGCAACCCGAGTGCAATGCCTGAACAGGCATGGAAAAATTTCGATCGCAACGATGCCGACTATGGCGGTGCAAGGCGCTGGCTTCCCGAAAGCCGGCGAATTTCCTCTTTCATAACACAGGCGTCGCTGACCGATCTATACTGGCGTCTCAAGGCTGCCATGATCCATGCAGACAAGCCCGTGCTGCAAAAGCTTGGCCTGACCCCGGCACAACTCTCCGCTCCTTCGCCCCGACGCTCCCCTCCGCAATTCCGCTTCTGCACACTCGGGCAGTCGCCACGACTGATGCTGGATACGCAGAACGGCTCTCCGGTCTCCGTCGAAGCAGCCAACACAAATTTCGGGCGTTACAACCCGCTCGTCATGGCTCTTGAAGTGTCGGACACAGATCTCTGGCACGCATGCCTTTTCACAGAAAACCCCCTGCCCGACCGCTATCTCTGCTTGCCGGGTTCGCCGACGCTTCTGCCCATGGTGCCACTGCGCATCCGGATCGCGGAGAACACGGTTCAGTCGCCCGTGAGCGGTGACGACATCCACATCACCATCCCCGATCATGCCCTGACGGAAATCGATTCTACGATCGGCCTCTACAGCCGCATGACACCCTTCATGGTCCTGACGGCGGAAGGCCATAACCTTGCGGGGCTCCTGCGCGGGATCGACAGACTTCCCGCACCGGATGCCAGCGCTCTGGGCTGTGCGATTGCAATGTTGCCGTTTGAAGAGGCCGAGCGCCTGTCCGACGCTTTTCCGGGTGTTGTTCCAAGAAACGTGCGACCGGCTCGACCGCTTCAGGCCTGAGAACCGGCGCTGTTGCGGAACAGGTCAAACGTCAGAACTGCTCCTGCCGTAACAGCATCACACCGTACCACGTCACTCTCGTTCAGAGAGCGCTCCAGATACGCCAGAAACTCCGGCCATTCCCCTTTCTGATGAAAGGCCGACAGATACGCCCGGGGCAAGCCCTCAGCCACACGGGCCGAAAGCACCCTGCCGCCAAGGCGCGATCCCTCCAGAACATACAGAATGCCCAGCGCCAGGCCGTCATGCTCGGGAAAAATGTCCTGACGCGCCGCAGGAACTCCAAGCCCCATCTGCCGCAGATCATCCTTCAACAGTTCCGAGCGTGAACGCCATGAGGGCAGCGCGCTCGCGTGTTTCGCTAGATAAGTCTCGGCCGTCAGAAGCGCGCCTGCATGAGCCGTCAGAAACGCACCGTAGGATTTTCGATCCGCAAGATCGAAACGCGAAAAAGCCTCATCTACGGCTTCATGCGCCTTTCGGCTGACACGTCGCAGTTCCGCAAGGCCTGAGCTCTTTTGCCCGCCAATGCGTTCAACCGTGTCCATTCGTCCTGATCTTCCTATCCTTTGTGAAACCGTTTCCGGTTCTGTCCGTAATTAGAGTGACTTGCAACAACCAGATCCCTTCCGACACACCACAAATTCCGGAGAAACCCCCGTTGAGCAGCACCCCGCCCCGGACGCCTTCCCCTTCTGACAAACCTCTCGCCGGGCGGGAAAAGCGACATCGGCTCCTGAAAACCGCTGGCGGTATGATCGGAGCGCTGGCGGCCGCCCTCATCGTCCTGATTTTGGTCTGGCAATGGGACTGGTTCGTTCCCTACATTGACCGCAAGGCCACAACAGCCCTGCACCGCCCCGTCAGCATCGCGCATCTGCACGTTCATCTTGGCTTCAAACCAACAATTACGGTCGATGATCTGAAAATCGGCCAGCCCGAGGGCTTTGGAAAAGAAAAAGACGATTTTGCCTCTGCTCGCGCCATCACGGTCAAAGTCGATGCCTGGCGTTACCTGACAGGTGGCGGTCTTTCCGTGCCACTGATCCGTGTCGATGCACCAAAAGGCGACATCGTCTCACTGGCTGATGGCACGAACAATTATACATTCCCCTCAGCGTCCGACACATCCTCCCAGACAGCGTCATCCTCAACAGCCCTGCCCAAACTCGGCAAGATCGAGATCAATGACGGCGATATCCGTGTGGCGATGGCAAAGCTGAAGACGGACATGCACGTCCTCATCCATACCGTTTCGCCAAAAGACGGTGATGACGGGCATATCGTGATTGATCTCGAAGGCCGGTACGCCCGCGCGCCCATCACGGGTCATATCGTCGGAGGCGCCCTTCTGGACATTACGGACACCACGCATCCCTATCCGATCGACGGACGCCTCGCCAACGGACCGACCTACATCACGCTGCGCGGCACGGTTGACGATCCGATCCACTTTCGCGGCACCAATCTTGCGCTGCATTTTGCCGGTCCGGACATGGCGCTCCTCTACCCGCTGACGGGCGTGCCCATTCCGCAAACCCCGGCCTATAGCGTCACTGGCAATCTCGCCTATTCCGACCGCGCAATCCGTTTCCAGAAATTCGAAGGCCATATGGGCTCTTCGGATATTGGCGGAGACATCAACGTCAATCCGCATCAGAAACCGATCTTCGTGGACGCAGCGCTGCACTCCCATTCCGTGGATCTGGCGGACCTGGGCGGCTTCATCGGCGCGCAGCCCGGTGCAGCGAAAAAAGCCGAACCGGCCAGCACACGCGTACTGCCTGACAAGACAATCAATGTCCCGAAACTCAACGCTGCCAACGTCCATCTGACGTATCACGGCGAGCATATCCGCAACAAAAACTGGCCTCTGGACAACATTGATACCGAACTCGACATCCACGATGGCGCCATTGACCTCAAACACCTGACCTTCGCCACCGGGACAGGAACCATTTCCGCGAACGCTACGCTTGAGCCGACCAAAAACGAGCAGTTCCATACCCGCTTTCGTCTGGAGGTCTCCCGCCTGCCACTTTCACGGATCATGACATCCAAGGACATGTTCCAGGGCGAAGGCACCATTGGCGGTCATGTCACCCTGACATCCACCGGCAGTTCGGTAGCAACCCTGGTTGAAAACGGTGACGGCGGCACAACACTGGTGCTCAACCGCGGGGGTGACGTGACGGCCCTTCTTCCCGATCTGCTGGGGCTCAAGCTCGGCTCGGCCATCCTGTCTGCGCTTGGAATTCCGGATCGTTCGAAGCTGGAATGCCTCGTAGCCGACCTGCCCCTCAAGAACGGCATCGTCCATACCGATGCGATGCTCCTGCAAACCGGCACCACCCGGACAAGCGGCACCGGAACCGTCAATTTCCACAAAGACACGCTGGATTACGCCGTGACCACCCGTTCGATCGGGCCACAGATCCTGTCCCTGCCCGGCGCGGTCCATATTTTCGGCCCGATCAACAGCCCCACAATTCTGCCCGGTGCGGAACTGATCGGCCGCGTCGCGGCCTCCGTCGGGCTTGGGATCGTCTTCCCGCCCGCGGCCCTTATCCCGACCATCCAGCTTGGTGTCGGCAAGGGCTCGGCCTGCGAAAAAGCCATTCTGGAAGCCAACGAACACCCCGCCGCCGGAATTGCACCCGGCGCCACCACAGGCTCAGGCCCCAGCAGCATCCCGCACCCGGCTCACCCCCACCCCGAAAAACATCCGCAAGTCTCACATCACCATCTGAGTCCGGCAGAAGTCAGCAAGGCATGGGAGAAAAAATCGAACCCGAAATGAAAAGATACGCTCCAGCCCATGGCAGGGACAGGTTTTTTAACTATAGCTTGGCCCAGCCATCCCCTGCCCCCGGAGTGTCCGCTTGCTGCTATCCAGACTCGACCGCTGGTTTCATATCACGGCCCGCGGTTCAACGATCCCGCGTGAGGTCATTGCCGGACTGACGGTCTTCGGGGCCATGGCCTATATCGTGGCCGTCAACCCGGCCATCCTCTCGGCCGCGGGTCTGGATCGCCATGACATGGTCATGACCACGATCGCAGGCGCCGTCGCCGGAACGCTCCTGATGGCGCTCTGGGCCAGACTGCCCATCGCCCTTGCCCCCGCCATGAGCAGCAACGTTCTATTCGCGCAGGTCGTGGTGCAGCAGGCCCATGTCAGCCCGCGCACAGCCTTCACGGTCGTCCTGTTCAGCGGACTGTGCTTCACCGCCCTCTCCCTCAGCCAGATCCGCCAGCGCATCATCCGTGGCTTTCCGCCATCGATCGTCCTTGGGATCCAGATCGCACTCGGCGCCTTCATTGCCCGGATCGGCCTGATCACGGGGGGCATCGCAGTTCCTTCCCCCGAAGGTCTGACATTCGGATCCCTGAGCAGCCCGTCCATCCTCCTCAGCATGGCGGGTGTCGTTCTGAGCGCCATTCTCGTGGTCCTGCGCGTCCCGGCCGGATTGCTCCTCGCCATCCTCGCCATCACCATCGCCGGACTTTTCATCCACACACCCTCAGGCCCCATCACGCATCTGCCGGCTCACCTGCTGGACTGGCCTCATTACCCGACCAACCTGTTCCTGCCCTTCGATTTCCACGAATATTTTTCCCATCTCGGACTTCTCGTCCCCATCACGCTCTACTTCCTGCTGAGCGATTTCTTCGACGCGACCGCAACCATGATGAGCGTCGCCCACCGCGCAGGCCTGGACGGAACGCTCGAAAAACCCGCTCTTGACCATCGCGCTTTCGCCTCCGATGGAGCGGCCAGCATCATCGGAGCCTCACTCGGAACCTGCACGGTCTCTGCTTATGTCGAAAGCCTGGCTGGCGTCGAAGCCGGTGGCCGGACAGGCCTGAGCGCACTCGTCGTCGCCGTCCTGTTTGCCCTGTCTTCCGTTTTCTGGCCGCTCATCACCGCCATTCCCGCGATCGCCACAGCTCCCGTGCTCATTCTCGTGGGCCTGAACATGCTCGGCAGCCTCAGCCGTGTTGCTGAAACACCCGCAGAAGCCATCCCGCCCCTGACGATGCTGCTCATCGCAGGCGTGACCGGCAATTTCATGCTGAGCCTGTCCTGCGGCTTGTTGATCTATACCGCACTCGCCATCGCAACCCGCCAGTTGCACCGTCTGACACCAATCGTCCTCGGTCTGGACGCCGCCTTCGTCTTTTACATGGTTCTTCAGGCGCACATGGGAGCATGAAGACTTTTTAAAGCGCGGTTTTAATTCTTTTTTCATGGCTTCAGGGCAGGCTGTCCCGCATGACTTCCTGCCCTCCCAGTCCGCGCCACGTCTTTATCGCCACGCCCTGCTTCGGCGGCACCATCACGCTGGACTACATGCAGTCTCTCATCGGCTGCATCACCGCGGCACCGGCCCATAATCTGCAGCTCACCCTGTCCACGATCGGCAGTGACGCTCTCATCACCCGCGCCAGAAACACACTCCTGCATCAGTTCGTGACCATGACCGATGCCACCCATCTTCTTTTCATCGACAGCGACATCGGCTTTTCCATCACCGACATTCTCGCTCTTCTGGATGCAGACCGCCCTCTGATCGGAGGGGCCTACCCCCTGAAATCCCATTACTGGGACCACGATACGGACCGTTTCATGGCCGCTGGCGAAGAGTCCAGAACAGCCAGCCTGCGCTATGTCGGAGACTGTGCCACCCTGCACGATGACAGCGCACCGGGCGAAATCGCGAACGTCTCCTATATCGGCACAGGCTTCATGCTCATGACCCGCCAGATGGTGCTCGACATGATCGCCCACTATCCCGAGACCCGATACAGCCGCATCGACGCGAAGTCCGAAGGCCAGACTTCGCAAGCTCCGTCGTCAGACGCCTATGCCCTGTTCGACTGCCTGATCGACCCGGAAACCCGGACATATCTTTCCGAAGATTTCGCCTTCTGCCGTCGCTGGATCACAATCGGAGGGCGCGTCTCCCTCCACCGTGGCCTGTCACTGACACATACGGGTAGCACGACGTTCAAAGGCGACCTGTCTGCGCGAACGTTGCCACTTTCTACATCCCGAACCTGAAACGGCCGGATTTCAGGCGTCATCTGCCACTATTCCGTCATATTAAACCGGTTTAAACAGTCATGCGGTGTCGGGAGCGTGATGCATACATTCCCCGACACCGCTCCCTCTCCCTTCAGACCAGAACCGCCTGACGGAAAAACGGGATATTGGCCACAGGGTCAGCTGCCCCGGCAGCCGTGTTGTAATACTGCTTGTGAAAACGGCTCAGAACCGCCGGATCGCTGGACGACGGCAGTGAGACCGGCGTCCGGTAATACCGGATGCGGGCCATTGCCGATGCATATCTCAAATTGGAGACAAGCTGCGCGCTTCGTGGCAGATCCTGCGAAAGCATCCCCTCCAGAATCCGCTCGAACCTCCTGCCCGCTGGATAACACAGAAAGTTGACCCAGCAGTCGTCATGCGTCGCTGGTTCCATCTGCCACAAACCCAGAGCCGGACCGCCACCGATCTGCCGGACATATGTTCCCCGACTTTCCGCAAGGGCCGTGCCCGTCACCAGATTGACCGCAACATCCCCATCCAGCCCGAGCGCCGCCAGTGCGGGAGAGACCACGAGATGCTTGAGCTGGCCTGCATCAATTCCACTCATGGCATCTCCTCACTTTGTGGTCAGGGACAGGGCAACATGCACCATGCCCGTCCCCAGAATGGATGTGGCCAGCGTGATGATCCCCGTAATGACCGCCCGCCCCCCGATCAGCCGGTCCAGCTTCCCGTTGACCACACGATTCCCCTCATCAACCTTCGTCTCCAGCAGTTTCATTTGATCCCGCAGCGACGAGATTTCCTGCCGCATCTCGGTGCGCAGTTCCTCATATCGATCCGAAAGCCCCCCTGCGATCGTCTCCAGTCGCAGAACCCGATCCTCGAGCATCCGTAGCGTATAGGCGCGTCTCTCATTTCCATCAGCCAGACTAACTGCCTGGCCTTCCCCGTCCGACATACCGTTCCCCCAATAAAAAAAGCGCTCCCCGAGAGGAACGCTTTTGTGGCATTAAGCCATTAATATAGAAACAAACGCCTGATTTATCAACGAAAACCTGAAACCCTCAGACAAGCGCACCAAAAGCCGACTTGGCCCCCTCCAAAGATGGGCGCATAGTCGTGCCCCATGACTGTTCCTCCGACAGAAACACTTCTCGATCTGCGTGGTCTGGCTTGCCCCATGCCCGTCCTCAAAGCCAATCGTGCCCTCCGCGACATGGCCCCGGGCGCGAAGCTGCGCGTCCTCGCCACGGATCGCGCTTCAGTGGCGGATTTTCAGTCCTACTGCCGCGAAACCGGCCATGCGCTCATTGCGTTCACAGAAGCCGCAGGCATGCTTTCCTTCGTAATCCGGCGACGTGCAGAAACATCACCGTCCTGAGGAAACTCCAGCGTTCCCGTGGTCGGGGCTGGCAAAAACTGTCTTCTGCCTGTAATCCCCTCGCTACCTTGTTCCAAAGTGTGCCTTGAGGCTCTTCATGCCCGAACCCATTGATGCCCCCATGGATGCCCTGTCTTTTGAGGATGCCCTGTCCGAACTGGAGAGGATCGTCCGTGGCCTTGAAGGCGGCCAGATGAAGCTCGAGGACGCTATTTCCGCCTATGAACGCGGTGCTGCCTTACGCAGACATTGCGATGCGAAGCTGGGAGAGGCCGAGATGCGTGTGCGTGCCATCGTGCAGAACGATGACGGCACGACAGGCACGGAGCCTCTTGCCGATACCGGAGAATCCGGCCGATGAATGTCTCTACCCCGTCTGTTTCCCTGAAGGACGCGCTCGCCCGCGCCTGTGCCGAAATCGAAAGCACGATCGACGCTCTTCTGCCCATGGTTCCGGGGGACGAGTCCGTCCTTCTGGACGCCATGCGTTATGCCGCTCTTGGCGGCGGCAAGCGTCTGCGCGGTTTTCTGGCCGTCGAAGTCGCGACACTGTTTGGCGCAGACCGCGAGGCTGCCCTGCGTGTTGCCGCGTCGGTCGAACTGCTGCACGCCTATTCGCTGGTCCATGACGACCTGCCCTCCATGGATGATGACGACCTGCGACGCGGGCAGCCATCCACGCACAAGCAGTTCGACGAAGCCATCGCGATTCTGGCGGGCGACGCCCTGCAGACCCGTGCTTTCGAAATTCTTGTCGAACCCGAAACCAGCCCCAATCCGGCCGTCCGCGCCAATCTGGCCCTTGCCCTTGCGCAGGCCTCTGGATCGGCTGGCATGGTTGGCGGTCAGGTCATCGACATCCGTGGCGAAGGCCGCGCCTTGCCGCTCGATCAGGTGCGCCGTCTGCACGCCTTAAAAACCGGCGCCCTCATCCGCTATGCGGCTGAATCCGGCGCCATTCTGGCCGATGTGGACGACGAACGCCGTGCTGCCATCGTCGCTTATGGCCGCGATCTGGGCACGGCGTTTCAGGTTGCCGATGACGTTCTGGATTCCACAGCCACAGCCGAGGAACTCGGCAAAACCGCAGGCAAGGACGAAGCCAGCGGCAAATCAACCTATGTCTCCCTGCTTGGCATCGACGGTGCCCGAGCCGAGGCCCGTCGCCTGAGCGACCGGGCCCGGGAGGCTCTTTCATCTTTCGGTGCACAGGCCGACGCCCTCAGGGCACTGGCAGATTATGTCGTCGAGCGCAGGAACTGATCCCATGAGCAAGAAGTCCTCCACGATTCCCACCTATGGCCGCTATCCCGAGCTGGATCGCGTCCGCTTCCCTGCCGACATGCGAAACCTGTCCGTCGACCAGCTCAAGCAGCTTGCCGACGAACTGCGCTCGGAAACCGTTGACGCCGTCTCCACCACGGGTGGCCATCTCGGCGCCTCTCTCGGCGTGGTCGAACTGACCGTTGCCCTGCACGCCGTCTTCAACACACCCGATGACCGCATCATCTGGGACGTCGGTCATCAGGCTTACCCGCACAAGATCCTGACCGGCCGCCGCGACCGGATCCGCACCCTGCGTCAGCCCGAGGGGCTGTCCGGCTTCACCCGACGCGCGGAAAGCGAATACGACCCGTTCGGCGCAGCGCATTCCTCGACGTCGATCTCGGCTGGCCTCGGCATGGCCGTTGCGCACCATCTGCGCGCGGAAGAAGACCCGAGCTACCACGAGCGCAATGTGATTGCCGTGATCGGCGACGGCTCGATTTCGGCTGGCATGGCCTATGAAGCCATGAACAACGCCGCAGTCGCAGGCCCTGGCGCGAACCGTCTGATCGTGGTGCTGAACGACAACGAAATGTCGATCGCCCCGCCGGTCGGCTCGATGTCGGACTACCTGTCGCGTCTGATGTCCTCGCGCCAGTTCTTCAGCCTGCGCGATCTCGCCGGCAAGGTCGCCAAGCGCCTTCCGGGCAAGATCGAGCGTACCGCCAAGCGCGCCGAAGAATATGCCCGCGGCCTGATTACCGGCGGCACGCTGTTTGAAGAACTCGGCTTCTACTACGTTGGCCCGGTCAACGGCCACGACATGAGCCAGCTCGTGCCGATCCTGCGTAACCTGCGCGATGCCGACGATCAGGGCCCGATCCTGCTGCACATCATCACCGAGAAGGGCCGCGGCTACAAACCCGCCGAAGCCGCCGGTGACAAGTATCACGCCGTCAGCAAGTTCAATGTCGTCACGGGCGAGCAGAAGAAGGCCCCGGCTGGCCCGCCGAGCTACACGTCCATCTTCAGCCGCGAACTGATGCGCCGCGCCAAGACCGACGACAAGCTGGTTACGATCACCGCCGCCATGCCGTCCGGCACGGGTCTGAGCGCATTCGCAAAGGCCTATCCGGACCGCTTCTTTGACGTCGGGATTGCCGAACAGCACGCCGTCACCTTCGCCGCTGGTATTGCATCTGAAGGTCTGCGCCCGTTCTGCGCGATCTATTCGACCTTCCTGCAGCGCGCCTACGATCAGGTCGTGCATGACGTCGCGCTCCAGAACCTTCCGGTCCGTTTCGCCATCGACCGCGCCGGTCTGGTCGGTGCCGATGGCGCCACCCATGCCGGTTCGTTCGACCTCAACTACCTGTGCTGCCTTCCGAACATGGTCGTGATGGCGCCGTGCGACGAAATCGAACTGCTGCACGCTACGGCTACGGCCTGTGAATATGACGCCGGACCGATCGCCTTCCGCTACCCGCGTGGCAACGGCATCGGCCTTGATCTGCCTGAAAAGGGCGAAGTTCTGGAAATCGGCAAGGGCCGCATCGTCCGCGAAGCCCGTCGCGCGCCGAACGCCCGCGGTGGCGTCGCCATCCTGTCGCTTGGCCCCCGTATCCACGAATCCCTGCGCGCCGCCGACCAGCTGGCCGCACAGGGCGTTCCGGTCACAGTTGCGGATGCCCGCTTCGCCAAGCCAATCGACAAGGCTCTGGTCGAAGATCTGGCCAACCAGCACGAAGTCTTCATCACGCTTGAAGAAGGTGCCATTGGCGGCTTCAGTAGCCTCGTCGTTCAGCACCTTGCCGAGACCGGCCTGCTGGACAAGGTCAAGTTCCGGCCGCTCGCCCTGCCGGATCGTTACATCGACCACAACACGCAGGACGCCCAGTACGAGGAAGCCGGCCTGACCGCGCCGAACATCGTGCATGTCGCCGCCGCTGCCCTGGGCGTAGACGTCGCCCAGCAGTCCGCCTGAGCGACTGATGGCCAAACGCCGCGCCGACCAGCTCCTCGTTGACAGGGGGCTGGTCGAAAGCCGGACACGGGCTCAGGCCCTGATCATGGCTGGCCTCGTCTATACCAGTGACCGCCGGATCGCGAAGGCCGGCGACCAGCTTCCCGAGGATGCCCCCCTCGCCCTCAAAGGCCAGGACCATCCCTGGGTCTCGCGCGGTGGCCTCAAGCTGATTCACGCCATCGAACATTTCGGACTGGACCCGAAAGGCCGCATTGCTATTGACGTGGGTGCCTCGACCGGTGGCTTCACGGATGTCCTGCTGACCCACGGCGCCGAAAAGGTCTATGCCGTGGATGTCGGACACGGACAGCTCGCCTGGAAAATCCGCTCGGACGAACGCGTCATCGTCATGGAAAAGACGAACGCCCGCGCCCTGACTGCCGAACAGATTCCTGAGCCTGCCGGAATTGTCGTCTGCGACGCGAGCTTCATCGGCCTGCGCACCGTCCTGCCCGCAGCCCTTGAACTCACCACGCCGGATGCCTGGGCCGTCGCCCTCATCAAGCCCCAGTTCGAAGCCGGACGCGGGGAAGTCGGGGCCAAAGGCGTCGTCCGCGACCCTGCGGTCCATGAGCGTGTCTGCGAAGAAATCCGGGAATGGTTCGCAGCCCTCCCCGGCTGGGACGTCCTCGGGATCGAGGCCAGCCCCATCACCGGCCCCGAAGGCAACCGCGAATTCCTGATCGCAGCCCGCAAAACTGATACGACACAGCCCACCGCGGAATAGTTTTCCAAAACGGTTTTACCGGAAAGACCGCGCTTTTCCTTTGGAAATTCGGGTCTTCTCCGTGCTATGGCTCCGCCGTCATGACAGCCGTAATCCATCCCGACATCCGCCCCCGAATCAATTCCGTCGCCTCCGACGACCTGAACGCAGCCGAGCGCGAGCGTATCCACGCGAAATCTGCTCTCTTCGCACCGCCCGAGGCGCGTCTCGCGGACGGACGACGCGATCTGGTGGGCCTGTCACGCGAAGAGCTGGCCGCGCTCATGACGGATATCGGCGAGAAGCCATTCCGCGCCAAGCAGCTCTGGCATTGGATTTACCATCAGGGCGCCACCGATTTTTCGG
The DNA here is from genome assembly GCF_002005485.1 of Gluconobacter albidus. Lineage (NCBI taxonomy): Bacteria > Pseudomonadati > Pseudomonadota > Alphaproteobacteria > Acetobacterales > Acetobacteraceae > Gluconobacter > Gluconobacter albidus. The sequence goes on from NZ_CP014689.1 coordinate 1,843,492, forward strand.
CCATGACAACCATCGCCAAGCCGATGCAGGCCAAACTCGCCGAGCACTTCGTCGTCAGCCGCCCCACGACGGCCACCGAACAAACCTCCATAGACGAGACGCGCAAGTTCCTTTTCCGCTTCCGCGACGGTCAGGAAGCTGAGACAGTCTATATTCCAGACCGTCGGGAAGACCGCGGCGCCGTCTGCATTTCCTCGCAGGTCGGCTGCACCCTGTCCTGCACCTTCTGCCACACCGGCACCCAGAAACTTGTCCGCAACCTTGGGCCTGCCGAAATCGTTGGCCAGTTCATGGCTGCCCGCGACAGCTACGGTGAATGGCCGAGCCCCAGCGCGGATATGCCGCGCTATCTGTCCACGATCGTGCTGATGGGCATGGGCGAGCCGCTCTATAATTACGAAAATGTCGCAAAAGCCATGCGGATCATCATGGATGGTGAAGGCATCGCCCTCTCCCGCCGCCGCATCACGCTCTCAACATCCGGTGTAGTCCCGATGATGGACCGCTGTGGCGAGGAACTTGGAATCAATCTGGCCATCTCCCTGCATGCCGTGACGAACGAACTGCGTGACCAGATCGTCCCGTTGAACCGCAAATACCCGATTGAAGACCTGATCGCCGCCTGTCGTCGCTATCCGGCTGCATCCAACGCCCGACGTATTACCTTCGAATACATCATGCTCCGCGGCGTGAACGACAGCGAAGCCGATGCCCGCGAACTGGTGCGCCTGATCCGCGATCTGCCGGCCAAGGTGAATCTGATACCGTTCAACCCTTGGCCCGGCTCGGACTTTCAGCCTTCCAGCCGCGCGCAGATTACGAAATTCGCCAATATCGTGATGGACGCAGGGTTCGCCTCCCCCATCCGCGCAGCCCGCGGACAGGACATCCTCGCGGCCTGCGGGCAGTTGAAAACCGAAAGCGAACGCCAGCGTCGCACTGCCGCATCGGATACCTGACACACGCCCGGTTTCCCTCTGTCGGCTGAACTGCTAGAAACGCTTCTCAAACAAAACACACCAAGGACCACACCGTTATGAGTGCCCACCAGGACGTCAAGAAAGTTGTGCTCGCCTATTCTGGCGGCCTGGACACTTCGGTTATCCTTCGCTGGCTTCAGAAAACCTATAACTGTGAGGTTGTCACCTTCACCGCCGATCTCGGACAGGGCGAAGAGCTGGAGCCGGCCCGCAAAAAGGCCGAGATGTTCGGCGTCAAGGAAATCTTCGTCGAGGATCTGCGCGAAACCTTCGTCAAGGATTTCGTGTTCCCGATGTTCCGGGCCAACACGCTCTATGAAGGCCAGTACCTGCTGGGCACCTCCATCGCCCGTCCGCTGATCGCACAACGCCAGATCGAGATTGCCGAAGCCGTCGGTGCCGACGCTGTGGCACATGGTGCGACCGGCAAAGGTAACGATCAGGTCCGCTTCGAACTCGGCTATTATTCGCTCAAGCCGGATGTGAAGGTCATCGCACCCTGGCGTGAGTGGGACCTGACGTCCCGCACGAAGCTCCTTGCCTTCGCCGAAGAGAACCAGATCCCTGTCACGAAGGACAAGCGCGGCGAAGCCCCGTTCTCCGTGGATGCGAATCTTCTGCACTCCTCTTCCGAAGGCAAGCTGCTCGAAGATCCGTCGATCGGCGCCGAGGAAATCGTTTTCCAGCGTACGATCTCTCCGGAAGCCGCCCCTGACGTCGCAACCGAAATTGCCATCGACTTCGTCAGCGGTGATCCGGTCGCCATCAACGGCGTTGAAATGACCCCGGCAACTCTGCTGACGCGTCTGAACGAACTGGGCCGCGACAACGGCATCGGTCGTCTCGACATCGTGGAAAACCGCTTCGTGGGCATGAAATCCCGCGGCATCTACGAAACGCCGGGCGGCACAATCCTGCTGGCTGCCCACCGGTCCATCGAAAGCATCACGCTCGACCGCGAAGCTGCCCATCTCAAGGACAGCATCATGCCGCGCTATGCCGAAATCATCTATAACGGTTTCTGGTTCTCGCCAGAGCGCCGCATGCTGCAGGCTCTCATTGACACCAGCCAGCATTCCGTCACCGGCCGTGTCCGCATGCGCCTGTACAAGGGCAATGTGACCTGCGTCGGCCGTGAAAGCCCCCACAGCCTGTACGATACCCGCGTCGTGACTTTCGAGGACGACGAAGGCGCCTATAATCAGCAGGATGCCCAGGGCTTCATCAAGCTCAACGCCCTGCGCCTGCGGCTCGGCGGTCAGATCGGCCGTCGTGGCGGCACGCTCTGATTTCTCAACTGACTCCCCGGGGGACCATGACCAGTCTGATCCGTCTTACATCCGCTTTCGCCCTGTGTGGTGCCTTTGCCCTGACGGGCTGCTCTGGCGCCCCGAAGCCAGTGGATGATTCCGACCTGACGCCCGCGCAGTTCATGGCGAAAATCCATGCTGAACCAGGCGTCAAGACCCTGCCGGACGGCCTGGCCTACAAGGTTCTCCAGTCAGGCCCAAAAGATGGTGACAGCCCGCATCACGGCTCCACCATCATGGTCATCTACGAAGGCCGCCTCCCCGATGGCGGTATTTTCGACAGCTCTGACCAGCATGGCAGCGGTGCCTACATGGAAATGCCGCTCGACGGCCTCGTGCAGGGCTGGCTCGAAGCCCTTCCCATGATGCATGTGGGCGATGAATGGATGCTCTACCTGCCGCCCAATCTCGGCTACGGCAAGCGCTCCATGGGCATTATCCCGCCCAACAGCCCGCTGATTTTCAAGATCCGCCTTCTGGGCGTCAATAACGGCGGCGGCGGCCAGCAGTAAAAACCGTCATCCCCTTCCGGAACCCCTCTTCAGGGCTGCCTCCGGAAGGGTCCAGTGCGCATCGCAACGCGCCTCATAAAGCTCCTGATCGCCCGTCTCCAGAAGATGACCCGTATCATGGGTTTTTGCGGTCCATGCCGCTGGCGCCCCGCAGACATGACAGCGCGCTGTCAGAACAATGACCTCATCTGCCTCATCCCGCAGCCGCTCCATGACGTCGAACGGGACACGCCGGTAATCGGTATCCAGCCCCCCGACCGTCACATCCACGCCCTGCGCCCGGACTTTTTGGATATCCTGGACGATATCGCCCTGATAATGTGGCGCGACCCAGAACTGCCCCTCATCCAGAACGACATGGCTGTACCGGTGTGCCTCTGCGGGCCATACATTCACCGAAACCGCAGCAAGATGGGATCCATCCCGGCTGACAAGTTCGGAACCATCTCGCTTATCAAAGCCCGGCTTGAGCGCCAGTACATCTGCCTGCTTTTTCGCTGCGGCAATCAGATGTGCGGATTTCCCGGCAAACATCGGCCCCACATACACTACAAGACGGCCTCTGACGGTCATGGCTTCTCCTTCCGATAGCGCCATGAGCCCTATTACAGCCGATTTGCCAAGCCCCGGACTTGCTGAAACGCCTCCGAAGATGCGACAACGACACTGTGATCAGAATTGACCCAGCTGTCCGACTTCCCCTGTTTCTCGCCATTTTCATGGTGGCGGTCTTCGTTGTCGGCCATGCCTGGGAAAATCGTGTTCAGGCCCCGCGTGAATACTCCAATGAATGCAGCATCTGCCATCACGGCGGTCATGGCCAGGTTTCTGAAGTCGCCCCGATTTTTGGCCGCGTTGGCCCGATCGCACGAACTCCTGCCGGGCACCACTACCTGGCTGACGTCCTGCTTTACGGACTGGACGGCCCCATCACAGCGGGAGACGGTCATTACAACAGTTCCATGCCGTCCTTCCATCGCCTCTCCAACGACGAGATCGCGCGTATCCTGACATTCGTCGCAAGTCAGGAAATGCCCGCAGACGCCCCCACATTCACCGCCGCCGACATCGCAGCCGCACGGGCTCATCCGATGTCGGCGACGGATGTTTTGCAGGAACGGCAGAAGCTCGACCTGCAGACGCCCGTTCAGTGAAGCCGCCCGCTTCCTCCATCCCTGCTCCCTTTCCCAGCAACTGAAGACAGAACCCATGCAGCGCGTATTTTCCGGCATCCAGCCAACCGGCATTCCCCATCTGGGCAATTATCTCGGAGCAATCCGCAACTGGGTTACGCTGCAGAAAGACCATGACTGCGTCTTCTGTCTGGTGGACCTGCATTCCATCACCATGCCCTGGGACCCGCAGACCCTGCGTGAACAGACACTCGGCTCAACGGCCTGTCTTCTGGCCGCCGGAATCGAACCCACACGCCTGTACAACCAGTCCGCCGTCAGCGCGCATGCCCGTCTCGGCTGGATCTTCAATTGCGTCTCCCGCCTCGGCTGGCTCAACCGCATGACCCAGTTCAAGGACAAGGCCGGCAAGAACCGCGAAAACCATTCGGCGGGCCTTTATGTCTATCCGAACCTGATGGCGGCTGACATTCTGGCCTTCCACGCAACCCGCGTCCCCGTCGGCGAAGACCAGCGCCAGCATATCGAGCTCACCAACGACATCGGCCAGAAGTTCAATCACGACATGGGCGTGGAGTTCTTCCCGCAGGTGGAGGCCTTCATCCCTCTCTCCGCAGCCCGCGTCATGAGCCTGCGCGACGGCAGCAAGAAAATGTCCAAGTCCGACCCGTCAGAACAGAGCCGCATTGTCCTGACCGACACCGCAGACGACATCGCCCTGAAAATCCGACGCGCCAAGACCGATTCCGAACCGCTCCCCAGCGAAATGGACGGTCTGAGCGAGCGTCCGGAAGCCCGGAACCTCGTCTCCATCTATGCAGCCATGTCGGATGAAACACCGGCAGACATTCTGGCCCGCTTCAGCGGTCAGGGCTTTGGCCCGTTCAAGAATGCTCTCGCGGATCTTCTGGTGGAACGTCTGGCCCCGGTCGCCAGCGAAACGCAGCGCCTGCTTCAGGACGAAGCACATCTGCTCTCGGTCCTGCGTGCCGGTGCCGAACGTGCAAACAGCGTTTCGGAACCGATCGTTCAGGAAGCCGAGCGCCTCGTCGGCTTCCTGCGCTAGGATTTCAGATGCTGGACGACCGGGAAACCGGTTCGTTCAGCAGATCCATGATCTCGGCAGCGGCCGCATCAGCGGGCGTCCCCACAGGCGGTGCGAGCATCTCAAGCACGTCAGCAAACGCCATACGCTGCTTTTCCACCATCTGCGGATCACTCAACAGCTTCGAGACCATCTCGGCCAGCTTCTTCGGCGTACAGTCTTCCTGAAGCAGTTCCGGCACCACCTTCCGCCCCGCCAGCAGATTGACCATCGCCACATGCGGAACCTTGATCAGGCGCCGCGCGATCGTCGCCGTCACCGGATTGACCCGATACGTCACCGCCATCGGCACATTGCCCATCGCGAGTTCCAGCGTGGAGGTCCCTGACTTGGTCAGGGCACACTGCGCAGCCGCAAAGGCATCGTGCTTGTCATGAATATCGGTAACAATATGCGGCTGGATCGGCCATTTGCGGATCAGCTGACGGATTGTCGGCGCAATGACGGGCGCAACCGGAATCACAGGACAAATATCCGGATACTGCACCCGCAGTAGATCCAGCATCTTGCGGAAAACGGGCAGAAGCCGGGGGGCTTCCGAACGCCGGCTGCCCGGCATCAGGATCACGACGGGCGCATTGGCCGGAATATTGTGCCTCAGCCTGAACCGCTGCGCATTCCCCTGCCGCACGCCCGACTGAAGCACCGGATGCCCGACAAACCGCCCCTCAAGACCACGCTTTGCAAACCATTCAGGTTCAAAAGGCAGCAGGCAAAGAAGCCTGTCCCACAGACCAGGGAATTCCTTGACCCGGCTTTCCCGCCAGGCCCAGACCTGCGGCGCCACATAATGAACGCGCTTGATTCCGGAACGCTCGATTTTCTGCAACAGGCGCAGGGCAAAACCCGGACTGTCGATCGTCACGACAAGATCGGGCTTGCGCAGTTCGATATCCTGAACGGCCTCCAGAAGTCGCTGCGACAGATGCCGCAGACGGGGCAGCACTTCGACAAGCCCCATGACTGCCAGATCGCTCATGGGAAACAGGCTGTGCAGCCCCAGAGCTTCCATACGGCCGCCCCCGACGCCTGCGAAAACCAGCGAAGGGTCCTGTGCATGAAGCGCCTGCATCAGGCGCGCTCCAATCACGTCTCCACTGGCCTCGCCTGCCAGAATCCAGATCACCCGCCCGTACCGGGGCAAAGGCATGGTCGTTTGGGAGGGGTCCACCGTGGACTGTCCGTCAGATCCGGATTCTGGAAGAGAGCTCATCGACGCAATACTGCCCCTGTTGCCTTGAGAACCGCAGCTTCCACCGATTTGGAAACCGCTTCAAGCTGCGTATCCGTAAGACTCTCGGTCTGTGGCTGCAAGACCACTTCCACACCGAGCGAGCGATGCCCCTCTGGCAGGCTGCCGCCTTCGAACACGTCAAACAGACGCACATCCTGTACCAGATTGCGATCCGCCATCCGAACCGCCTTCAGAACAGCCTGGATTTCGACATCCGGTCCGGCAACGAAAGCAAAGTCTCGCCGGACAGGCTGCAACGATGACAGCACAGGCGCGGATTTCCGCTTCACCTTCGGCTGCGGCACCTGATCCAGATAGACTTCAAACGCCACCACGGTCCCGCTCAGGCCCAATGCCCGCGCAACACGCGGATGCAGTTCTCCGAACGTCCCCAGAACCGTCTTTGGCCCCTGCCGAACCTGCCCGGAACGACCCGGATGATAGAACCCCGGCGCATCTGCCGTCACGGACAAAGCCGCTTCTGGCACCCCCAGAGCCACCAGAGCTGCAAACAGATCCGCCTTCGCATCCCACAGGCTGGCTTCATGCGCAGCAACACCCGGCTCACGCGCAGTCAGCCCGGCCCGAAGACCGGCAAGACGCAGATGCTGCCCCGTCGCGTCAAAACTCGGTCCAACCTCAAACAGCGCACCCTCGCCCGAAACGCCAAGACCGCGCGCCAGATTGCGCGACAGGGCCCGCGCCAGATTGACCAGCGGGGTCGGACGAAGCTGGTCCAGATCCGTGGCGATCGGGTTCAGAAGATGCTGCGTTTCCGGAAGCTCTCCGAACAGCGCCGCATCATCCTGCGCCACAAAGGAAAATCCGACCGTCTCGGTTAGTCCACGCGCCGCACAGATCCGTCGCAGCAGCGCCGCACGCGCCTGAAGAGACGTCACGGCCGGAGCCGGAACCACCGTTGCCTGCGGCAGCGCCACTGCCGGAACATTGTCCAGTCCGTAAAGACGCAGCACTTCTTCAAGAAGATCGCATTCCGCTTCCATGGCCTGAACATGCCCGGCAGCTTTCGCAGCCACATCCGCATCCAGTGTCGACGCCTGGGCCAGAACCTGTCCCGAAGCGATATCGTTCCGCCAGGACGGCACCAGGAACGTCGCAGCGTCTGCCGTCTGCTCCGTCACCTCGAAACCGAGATGCTCAAGCGAGCGCACAGCATCTTCGGCTGTAAGATCGACGCCCCCCAGCGTCTTCAGACGCTCGAAACGCAGCGTCGCCGTCCGCTTCCATTCGGGCAGAATGCCCGCTTCGGTAATCTCGCTGACCTCACCGCCACACAGATCGCGGATCATGATCGTGGCGGCTTCAAGCCCATTGAGAACCTGTGCCGGATCAATCCCACGCTCAAAACGCTGGCGCGCATCGGTATGAATGGCCAGACGACGCCCGGTCAGGGCAATCCGAACTGCGTCAAAGAGCGCCGATTCCACGAACACATCGGTGGTGTTCTCATCAACGCCACTGCTCTCACCACCGATCAGGCCCGCGAGCGACTGCACCCCGGCTTCATCGACAATGACCATGTCCTCGGTGCCGAGCACATATTCGCGCCCATCAAGGCCGGTAAAGGTTTCGCGGGCGGCATGTGTCACCGTCAGCATATCGCCTTTAAGTTTTGCAAGATCAAAGACATGCAGCGGACGACCAAGATCGTATGTGAGGTAATTCGTCACATCGACGAGCGCCGAAATCGGCTTGACCCCAACAGATTCCAGACGCCGCCGCAGCCAGTCCGGGCTCGGCCCGTTTTTCACATTCCGAATAACGCGCCCAACAATATACGGGCAGGCCGGATGTTCAGTCTTCCACGCCAGAGGCGACGGGAAATCCCCTTCAACCGCTTCGGTAAGCCAGGGCTTGAGACGCCCGATGCCCGCCGCAGCCAGATCCCGCGCAATACCACGAATGCTCAGCGCATCACCCCGGTTGGGCGTAATCGCGATCTCGATGACCGGATCATCCAGTTCAGCATAGGCTGCATAAGATTCGCCGATCGGAGCCGCCTCGGAAAGCTCGGCAATTCCGTTGCTTTCCTCGCCCAGCCCCAGTTCCTTCAGGGAGCACAGCATTCCGTTGCTGTCCTGCCCGCGGATCTTGCCCTTCTTGATGGTGATGTCGAGCCCGGGAACATACGTCCCCGGCGTCGCAAAAATCACATGCAGACCTGCACGCGCATTCGGCGCACCACAGACGACCTGCACATCTTCAAAACCGCCGCCTGCCGCCACACGACAGACCTGAAGCCGGTCTGCATCAGGATGGCGATGCGCTTCGACAATCTTGGCCGTCCGGAAGCCCACAAGGCTGTCGGCAGGGTTTTCAACGCCCTCGACCTCAAGCCCGATGACACTCAGCCGGGCGCAGATATCTTCAACAGAAGCTGTAAAATCAAGATGTTCACGCAGCCATGAGAGAGAGAACTTCATGTCACACGCCCTCCGTCAGCGTGGCAGGCGAAAACGCCGAAAATCCATAGTGCCGCAGCCAGCGCAGATCACTTTCATAGAAAGAGCGCAGATCAGGGATGCCATTCTTCAGCATCGCCAGTCGCTCAATTCCCATTCCGAATGCAAATCCCTGCCATTCGGCCGGGTCCAGTCCGCAATTCGCCAGAACCCGCGGATGGATCATCCCCGAGCCCAGAACCTCAAGCCAGTCAGACCCGCCACCGATCTCGCCTGTCGCCTTCGACCAGCCGATATCGACTTCCATGGAAGGCTCGGTGAACGGGAAATAGGAAGCGCGAAAACGAACCGGCAGGTTCGGCTTGTCGAAATAGACGCGCAGGAACTCGATCAGGCAGCCCTTGAGGTGACCGAGCGTGATATTACGATCCACCACCAGACCTTCGCACTGATGAAACATCGGCGAATGCGTGGCATCATGGTCCGCACGATAGGTGCGCCCAGGGGCAATAATGCGGATCGGCGGCTTTTCGCCCAACATCGTTCGGATCTGCACGCCCGATGTCTGCGTCCGCAACACCCGTGGCTCACCGCCTTCAGCCTCGGGCGGCAGATAGAATGTGTCGTGCTCGGTCCGCGCAGGATGGTGGTCCGGCGTGTTGAGCGCCGAGAAATTGTGCCACTGGCTCTCGATATCCGGCCCTTCGGCAACGGAAAAACCCATCGCGCCGAAAATGGCCGTCATTTCTTCAATGGTACGGCTGATGGGATGGATGGTGCCCGTCACAACCGCAGGGGCTGGCATCGTCACATCCACGCGCTCGGAGCGCAAACGGGCCTGAAGCGCCTCTTCCTCAAGATCGCGACCACGCGCCTCGACAGCCGCTGTCAGTTCGTCACGCAAACGGTTCAGCGCCTGACCGCGCTCCTTGCGTTCCTCAGGCTCCAGCTTTCCGAGTTGCTTGAGCAGCCCGGTCAGCGCACCGGATTTGCCCAGTGTTCCGACGCGGATCGCGTCCCACTGCGCGCGGTCCTGCGCTCCGGCCAGCGCGGCCAGCGTGTCATTCCTGAGTATATCGAGATCGTCAGCCATACCGCCCATCTCCTGCAGCACAAAACAAAACGGGCCGTCCTGATAACAGGACGGCCCGCCAGTCACCAGACCCCCAGGGGGGTCAAGCCGGAAAAGCTCAGCCGAGAGCGGCCTGGGCCTTCTTCACGATTTCACCGAAAGCGGCGCTATCGTCAAACGCAATAGCAGCGAGGACCTTACGGTCGATCTCGATGCCAGCCTTGTCCAGACCGTTGATGAAGCGGCTGTAGGTCAGACCGTGCTCGCGGACGGCAGCGTTGATACGCTGGATCCACAGGGCGCGGAAATCACGCTTCTTGTTGCGACGGTCACGATACGCATAACGCAGCGCCTTCTCGACGCGCTCCAGAGCAATGCGATAGTTCGTGGAAGAACGGCCGCGATAGCCCTTGGCGAGCCCGAGAACCTTCTTGTGACGGGCGTGCGACGTTACGCCCCGCTTGACACGTGCCATAGTACCTTATCTCCTCAGAGCCCGTAGGGCGCCCACTGCTTGATTGTCTTCGCATCCATGTCCGTCATGGTCTGGGGACCACGGTTGGTGCGCTTCATCTTCTGCGGACGGTTGATAAGGCCATGGCGCTTGTTGCCTGGGCCGCACATCACTTTGCCGGTCGCGGTGATCTTGAACCGCTTCTTGACCGACGACTTGGTCTTCATCTTGGGCATTTCGGTCTCCCTCGCCGTAAACGATTGGTCCTACACACAGTAAGGACTCTGCACGGCCGGGCATGCCACTCGTGGCCCGGACGCGTGCGCGGAAGCGGTGTCCTTATCCGAGGACAAAGTATTCTGCAAGCGCATTATTTTCTTGAACGCTCAATCATAAGTGGCCCCTTTCCTCAAGTCACGACGACGTGAATGTCCTCACAGTGACGTGAGCAAGATGAACCTTCTGACATCTTGACCCTTGATATCCTTCCATGTGCTTTGTCCGGAAGTCACCGTGCTGCACCAGAACAACATCTTCAGGAACATCATGAGCACATCATCCCGGCCAGGGCTCTGGGCCCTGATAACGGCCGCGGTCTTCGCGCTTTGCGGCGCGATCCTTACCGTTGGCGGCGCATGGGTCGCCGCTATCGGCGGCCCTCTCTATTATGTCCTCCTCGGCGTGGCACTCCTCGCCACGGCTTTCCTCTCATTCCGGCGCAATCCGGCTGCACTCTACCTGTTTGCAGTCGTCGTATTCGCAACGGTCATCTGGGAACTCACCGTTGTCGGTCTCGACATCTGGGCCCTGATCCCGCGTTCGGACATCGTCATCATCCTTGGCATCTGGCTGCTTCTGCCGTTCGTCTCCCGCCAGATCGGCGGTACGCGGACGACCGTGCTCCCGCTCGCAGGCGCGGTTGGCGTTGCGGTTCTGGCCCTGTTCGCCAGCCTCTTCACAGACCCGCATGACATCAGCGGCGAGCTGCCGACGCAGATCGCAAACGCCTCCCCCGCCGACCCGGACAACGTTCCGGCCAGCGAATGGCACGCCTATGGCCGCACGCAGGCTGGTGACCGCTGGTCCCCGCTGAACCAGGTCAACGCATCGAACGTCAGCAATCTCAAGGTCGCGTGGCATATCCACACCGGGGATATGATGACATCCAACGACCCGGGCGAAGCGACGAACGAAGCAACCCCGATCGAATTCAACAACACGCTTTACATGTGCTCCCTGCACCAGAAGCTGTTTGCGATCGACGGTGCGACCGGCAACGTCAAATGGGTTTATGATCCGAAACTCCAGATCAATCCCGGCTTCCAGCACCTGACCTGCCGCGGCGTCAGCTTCCACGAGACCCCGGCCAACGCGACCGATTCCGATGGTAATCCCGCACCGACGGACTGCGCCAAGCGCATCATCCTCCCGGTCAATGATGGCCGTCTTGTCGAGATCGACGCCGATACGGGCAAGACCTGCTCAGGCTTTGGCACCGATGGTGAAATCGGTCTGCGCGTTCCGAACCAGCCATATACAACGCCTGGTCAGTATGAACCGACGTCCCCGCCGGTCATCACGGACAAGCTGATCATCGCCAACAGCGCGATCACCGATAACGGTTCCGTCAAGCAGGCTTCGGGCGCCACGCAGGCATTTGATGTCTATACCGGCAAGCGCGTCTGGGTGTTCGACGCATCGAATCCCGATCCGAACCAGCTTCCGGATGAAAGCCATCCTGTCTTTCATCCGAACTCCCCGAATTCCTGGATCGTGTCGTCCTACGACCGTAACCTGAACCTCGTGTACATCCCGATGGGCGTGGGCACTCCCGACCAGTGGGGCGGTGACCGCACGAAGGACTCCGAGCGTTTTGCTCCGGGCATCATCGCGCTCAACGCAGACACGGGTAAGCTTGCCTGGTTCTACCAGACGGTTCACCACGACCTGTGGGACATGGACGTTCCGTCCCAGCCGAGCCTTGTGGACATCACGCAGAAGGACGGCACGCTTGTTCCGGCCATCTACGCTCCGACCAAGACCGGCGACATCTTCGTGCTCGACCGCCGCACTGGAAAGGAAATCGTCCCTGCACCGGAAACCCCGGTTCCGGGTGGCGCTGCTCCGGGCGATTACACCAGCCCCACACAGCGGATGTCACAGCTGACCCTGCGTCCGAAGAACCCGCTGAACGACTCCGATATCTGGGGCGGCACGATCTTCGACCAGATGTTCTGCAGCATCTATTTCCACACCCTGCGCTACGAAGGCCCCTTCACGCCGCCGTCGCTCAAGGGTTCGCTGATCTTCCCTGGCGATCTGGGCATGTTCGAATGGGGCGGTCTGGCCGTCGATCCGCAGCGTCAGGTGGCCTTCGCCAACCCGATCTCCCTGCCATTCGTCTCCCAGTTGGTTCCCCGCGGACCGGGTAACCCGCTCTGGCCTGAAGAAAACGCCAAGGGCACAGGTGGCGAAACCGGCCTGCAGCACAACTATGGCATTCCGTATGCCGTCAACCTGCATCCGTTCCTGGATCCGGTGCTGCTACCGCTCGGCATCAAGATGCCCTGCCGTACACCGCCCTGGGGCTATGTCGCCGGTATTGACCTGAAGACCAACAAGGTCGTCTGGCAGCACCGTAATGGCACCCTGCGGGATTCCATGTACGGAAGCTCCCTGCCGATCCCGCTGCCGCCGATCAAGATCGGTGTCCCGAGCCTTGGTGGCCCGCTCTCCACGGCCGGAAACATCGGCATCCTGACGTCGTCCATGGATTACTACATCCGGGCTTACAACCTGACGACAGGCAAGGTCCTGTGGCAGGATCGTCTGCCGGCCGGCGCCCAGAACACACCGATGACGTATGCCATCAATGGCAAGCAGTACATCGTGACATATGCTGGCGGACACAACTCGTTCCCGACCCGCATGGGCGATGATATCATCGCCTACGCCCTGCCCGATCAGAAATGATCTGACAGGACCAGAAAAACCATGAAAAAGGGGAGGTGCCATCCGGCATCTCCCCTTTTTTTATTGCAGCGTACTGGCCACAGACACGTTCGTTACATATGGTAATACTTCGGTCGCAGACGAAAGACATGCCATGAGATTGCCCGCCGCCCGCCCCGCACTCGCTGTAACAGTCGTATTTTTAAGTACGATGATAACAGCACGCGCCGAGGATCAGTCTCTCGGAGCAATGCTGGACCCCCACCATCATGGTCAGCTCATCTACCCGCCGGCGGAACTCGAACAACGCAAAAGCGGTACGGCCCATATCCGCTGCACCATCAGTGCCACGGGTTTTCCTACAGAGTGTGAGGCCTCCGCCTCACAGCCGGATTTCGCGCTCGCTGCCGAACATCTGGCCTATAGCTCAAAATTCCTGCCAGCTTACGAACATGGCAGCCCCGTTCAGAGCACATGGGAATATGCATACACTTTCCACGTGCACCCCGACCTGACGACCCCGCTGCTCGATAAGCTCCATTCTGCACCGCCCCATTATCCCGAAGCGGCAGATGTTGCCGCCCTTGGCGCGCACATCGCCGTCACCTGCCAGGTTGATCCGATCGGTGTCGCCCATGACTGCACCGCCAGCGAAGGCCCCGCTATCCTGAAACAGGCATCGCTCGCTTATTTCGGTCTTGCAAGATACTATCCGGCCCTGAAGGACGGTCAGCCCGTTTCGGCGCAGTATCACGGCAGCATCAACTGGGACTCATCTCATCCCGTGGATCAGAAGGGATTTCGCTAGTTCGGCGGCGATGAGGCAACTTGCCTCATACCCGAAACATATTGCATGATTTCCACAAATCCGGGACACGGCTTCCACGACCCGGTCCTGCTCTGGAGACCTTCACCATGTCATTTCGTCGCCTGTCCGTTGCCGCACTTGCCGTTATGGCCCTCGGTGCCCAGATGGCTCACGCCAAGCCCTGTCGTGACGACAAGGGCAAGTTCACAAAATGCGAGGCACCGCAGAAGCCGAAGCCCTGCCGCGACACGAAGGGCAAGTTCACAAAGTGTCCTGCCCCCGCCGGCACCCCGGCTCCTGCAACAGCCCCGAAATAAAACCTCACACCCCCGAAGGCTTCGGCCGACGGGGGTTTCTCATACCGGGAGAGCAGCCCGTTTCTGAATGGCCTGCGCCATGGCTTCGACCCCGTTGCCACGATTTGTCGAAAGCGCCTTGACCAGACCCATCTCATGCAAAAACACCGGGCTCGTCCCAAGAATTTCCGCATTGGTCCGACCTGAGTAAACCCTCAGCAGAAGCGCCACGAGCCCCTGGACGATCGCGGCATCGGACGCACCGGCAAAAAACAGCTTTCCACCCCGTTCAACGGCCTCAAGCCAGACCTGACTCTGACAGCCCGGAACACGATGAGCATCATCCTGCCAGTCTTCCGGAAAAGGCGGCAGTTTGCGTCCCATCTCGATGATGTACTGATAACGCTCCATCCAGTCATCAAACAGACCCAGCTCCGCCTCGATCTCCTCAATGGCAGCAGCAGCCGTGTCTTCCTGGGGCACAAGATAGGCATCACTCACGCGTTACAATCTCCATTACAGACCTCTGCTCCATGCTCACGTTACCGTTCCGCATGGTCTCGGCAACAGCCCTGCGCAAGGCATCCTGCGTAAAAGGCTTTGGCAGAAGCAGACCGTTTTCAGGCGTCGGCATATCATCTGTATGTCCGCTGATAAACAGGACCTTCAATCCCGCCATCGCTTTCTGCAACGCTGCCGCACAGGTCAGGCCATCATGCTCGGGCATCCGCATATCAATGATCGCCAGATCGAAGCTGGATGCCGGATCGACAGAGTTCAGCGCCTCTTGCAGAGAGGCCACAGCCGTCACCTCATGCCCGTCCTGCGCAAGGAAACCTGCCGTCACCATCCGTACCGGCGCTTCATCATCCAACACCAGAACCTTCAGCGACCGTCCAACCGTCCCACCGGAACGTTCCGGCTGACTGATCCGCTGCTGCCCACTCCGCGCCACAGGCAGAATCAGCGTCATGCGCGTTCCCTCACCCACGACGCTCTCTACGGCGATTTCCCCGTAACTGCGGCTGAGGAACCCATACACGCTCGACAGCCCCAGCCCCGTCCCGCGCCCGACATCCTTGGTCGTGAAGAACGGGTCGAAAATTCTCGCCGCAATTTCGGGTGTCATGCCCGCCCCTTCATCCACGACGTCCAGCGCCACAGCCCGCTCTGGGCAGCATTCCGCAGGCAGGTCCGTTCGCTTCTGATCCACAATCCGCGCACTGATCTGCACCGTTCCACCATCGGCCATGGCATCGCGCGCATTCACACACAGGTTCAGAAGCGCCATTTCAAGCTGGTCGGCATCCGACCAGACCAGCGGCAGATCCTGCGGCAGATCTTCGACACATAGCGCGCAGGGCGACGCCACTGCAGGCGCACCGCGCTTCTTGAGGCTCTGACGCAGAAGATCCGTCAAACCGGGCAAAAGCTGCTCCAGGGACACCGCCGACAGACGTGCTTCACGCGGGCGGCCGAACTGAAGCAGCCGTCGTGTCAGAACCGCTCCACGCTGCGCTGAATCCGCAGCATTGCGCAGCAGTGCCACAGAGGCCTCGTCCAGATCGGCGATATCTTCCAGCAGTTCGAGAGATCCAGAAATCGCTGCGAGCAGATTATTGAAATCATGCGCGATTCCCCCTGCAAGCGTCCCCAGGGACTGAAGCTTTTCCGCCTGTCGAAGCCGAGATTCCATAACAACGCGCGAGGTCACATCGCGGTCCATGCTGACCTGCCAAGCATCCTCCGAAGACGCACCTTCCGGCCATGCCAGCGCCAGCCGCGTCAGTTCGTGCCACCGGGTTGAGGTCTTGCCGCCTTCTTCTGCAAGAACTTCCCCAACCAGACGCTCTTCCTGCCCCGACCTGCGAACGCCCTCCCGCATGGCCGAAACCTCCGGCCAAAGACTTTCAGGAAAATGAGCCTGCTCGGTCTCGGCGCCGCTCTCGGCTTCATCCCGCACATTGCTGCGGATGCACCGGCCGTCCCGATCCGAAAAGACCAGTCCGATCGGCAGCGCTTCCATCAATCCACGCAGCAGAGCCTGCTCGGTCCGTAACGCCCGCTGCGCCAGACAATGCTGCGTGACCTCACCGACCAGCGACCGCAGCGCATCCGAATCCCACGGCTTGTGCACATATGCCTGAACCTGCCCCTGATTCAGCGCCGATACGACGGCCTCCAGATCCGCATATCCCGTCAGTAGAATGCTGCGCGCGTCCGAAAACCCCCGCGCCTGCATCAGCAGCTGGTCTCCGGTCAGGCCGGGCATCCGCTGATCGGAAATGATAGTCGCAACATCCCTGTGCTCCCGCAGCAGATCCAGCGCCCGCAGCGGATCCGTCGTGGACAGGATTTCATACTGGTCTTCCAGCAGGTCCGTCAGGGCGACAAGGATTTCCTCCTCATCGTCCACCAGCAAAATCAGAGGACGCGACGGTCCTTTTGCGCTCCAGAAAGTCATGCTGCGCGGCCAGTCGCCACCGGCCCCTCCTCGGTCATGCGAACGGGCAGACTCAGCCGGAAACAGGCTCCGATGCCATGCCCGCCCGGCAGATTGGCGTCCATTACTTCAATCGTTCCGTCATGCGCCTCCATGACACTATAGGCAATGGCCAGCCCCAGCCCCGTCCCGGTTCCCACAGGTTTGGTCGTGAAAAACGGGTCAAAGATCCGTGTTCGCAGTTCATGCGGAAGGCCCGGCCCATCATCGCTCACGCTCATTTCATAGCGCCCGTTCTCCAGCCGCGAGGCGATAACGATCGTACCGCGCACCACATCCCCATCCGAAGAGATGTCCGCCAGCGCATCCGCCGCATTGGAGATGATGTTCATGACAACCTGATTGAGAAAAGCCGGCTGACAGACCAGTTCTGCCGGAGCCTGAAGATCCTTCCGGACCACAATCCCCGGCCCCAGCTTATGGGCCAGCAAAGCAAGCGCCGTCTCCAGTGCGGCCGGAACGTCGACTTTCTGGAACGAACTTTCGTCCAGGCGCGAAAACCGGCGCAGGCTCAGCACAAGATTTTGAATACGCTGCAGTCCGAGTTTCATGGATTCCAGCCGCGACATGCCTTTTTTTGTCAGCGAGATTGCTTCGTCAGACGCATTGACGCCCTGCAGACGTTTGAGCGTCCGCGTCACCGTATCGGCATGCGCAATCGTGAAAGCCAGCGGATTGTTGATCTCATGCGCAATCCCAGCCACCAGTTCGCCCAGCGAGGCCATTTTCGCCGTCTGCACGAGTTTGGACTGCGCCTGCAGAAGGCGCTCGTTCGTGCGCGCAAGTTCCATATTGGCCTGCGCCAGCGCCTCAGCCATCTCTGCCTTGGCACGCGCGGCTTCAAGCGTCAGCGCATTCTGCTGACGCTCGATTTCCTGCTGACGAAACTCGTCCTGCGCCATCCTGCGCTGGGCCAGCGTCCGAATTCGCATGGCAAGGGCCTCAAGCGCGATATCGCTGGGCACCAGATCATCAATTCCGGCCTCAAAAAACTCGCCCGAAGACTGGCGCCTGAACCGCGATGCCTCCACGATTCCCAGTGTCCGGAACGGAATTCCGCCTGCCTCCAGAACAGCCTGCCGCCGGGCGTCCAGAAGGCGACAGAATTTCAGATCTTCGTCTCCGCTCCCGAGTTCAAGCACCAGACAGTCCGGACTGTCCGCCCCCCGCAGCCAACCACCGTCGATCAGATCGTCCGAACGCTCAATGGACGTAACGGTGTGTCCGTCACGCCAGAGCAGCTCTCCCAGCGTCGTTTCGGGCGCTTCTTCGACGGCATCTTCCTCGTCCTCATCCTCCCGTGGAGAATTGACGATCACGATCCGTGCCCGACGCAACCGGGACGCCTCGTCAACCTGAAGAAGCTCAGGCCCCTCCCGCAACAGCGCCCGCATCCGCAGAACCATCAGGTCAGGATGCGCCGATTTTGAAATATAGGCGTCAGCCCCGCTCTCCAGCCCTTCGCGCTCGACGCCCGGCGACGCATCTTCCGTCAGCATCAGGATGGGAATATTGCGGGTCAGCGCATCTAGTCGCAGTCGCCGCGCAAGCTGGCCACCACTCATCCCCGGAAGCTCGGTACAGGCCACCACCAGATCGGGCATCGTATCCTCGATCGTGCCCAGCCCTTCTTCGCCGCTGGTTGCGCAGGTGAGCGCAAAGCCCTCATTGACCAGAATCCGGGCAATCTGCCGGGCATGGTCGCAGTCAGGCTCCACCAGAACGACCCGGGGCATGTTCGGCGTTACCATCGGCATCTCAAATTCAGGAAAAGGCATGACGGCACGGGAAAGTTTGCATTGGCGATCTCTTGCAGCTAGTCCGAAGTGAACCATTCGTCCGATTTCAGTGACGAACACTAACTCCCGTTGCCGGACCACTGGAAGCCATATCTCATGGACATGCAGCCCCCACCCCATATCACGGACCGCCTCCTTGGTAGCAGAAGCCAAAGCGAGTCATCGCTCACAACATCCTCGATGATCCGGATGGGCGTGTGGTCAGTCTGCTATTTCGCCTTCTATATGGCCCAGCAGGTTGCGGAACTTCTGGCTCCCCTGCTGCTGATCCTGGGGCTGGGCTGGTACATTCTTCCGCATATCGTCAATGCGATCACAACCAGCGCAGCCAGTGCCGATCCGCAGGCGCGTGACATCATGAACCACGTAGCCGGAACCCTTCCAACCCATCTTCAGGTCGGCAGCCATCTCGTGACGCCAGGTTCCCTCATTTTTGACGGTATCCTGCTCATGGCGGTAGCCGCTATCGGCGCAACGATCTCAGCCCTCGCCGCCCGCAACATGTAAAACAAGGCGGCCGCAATTCAGCCTGGGGCTCAGTAAAAATGTCCGCGTCCCGGAAGAAACCCGAACAGGCCCGCTCCCTTGCAGTACCACAATGCCGCAACTCCGGAGCCTGCCAGAACAAGACTGGCACCCCAGGCCGCGGCCCAGAGCCCGGTAGATCCGATCATCGACGGGCCACTCAGATCAGCCGGTGCCTGCACGTCACCGGTTGAACGGGAATGCAGAACAGCTGAACGACGCGCAATATTTCGCCCAGCCATCGCCCCAGTGGCGCGGAACGTTCCTTCCGTCCCGGACGCGGGTTTTTCTGCCACAACCGGCTTCCCGGCGCTTTCTTCTTCCGGAACTTCAAAAACAGTCGGCGCAGCCTCAGAAAGCACTTCGTGCGACGTCGTCGCCACGGGCGCAGCCATTTCCCAACTGTCTCCGCAATTGGCGCAGCGCAACCGCTTGACCCCTTTTGCCATCGCCTCCGGCACCTCAAAGACCGCATGACAATGGGGGCATTCAATGCGCATTCAATCAATCCCTTCGACAGCTGGCTCTGATCCGGCCTAGCCTGAGCCGTGTGCTTGCCTGTTATGACGAAATGATCGTTATTAAATGGTTAATAGATTGCTCCACTTTTCAATGAAAGCATCATGATCCGCCTCCTGAATGTCTCGATGATGCCCCCCGGCGTAGGCCAGCCGGTCTTGCGGAACCTGACCCTTTCCGTGCCGCAGGGGGAGTTCCGCTGGCTGCTCGGACCATCCGGCGCAGGCAAATCGAGTCTTCTGCGCCTCCTGACACTGGAGACACGCCCGTCCGCCGGTCAGATGGACCTGCTTGGCGTTTCCGTCACACATGCCAGCCGCGCGACCCTGCGAAACCTGCGCCGAAGAATCGGCTTTGTTCCCCAGGACTATCGCCTGATCGGGGAATGGACAGTGTTCGACAATGTGGCGCTTCCGCTCCGTCTGCGCGGCGCCTCCGAACGCGATACCAGGCGGGAGGCTTTCGCCGTTCTGGAATGGCTGGACGTCGCGCATCTGGCCGACAAACGTCCGGGAACCCTTTCGGGCGGCGAACAGCAACGCACCGCCATTGCCCGCGCCCTGATCGGGCGTCCTGAGCTGCTGCTCGCAGATGAACCGACCAACGCGCTGGAAGATGCGCAGGCCCGGCGGCTTCTGACGACATTTCAGGAACTGATCGAAATGGGTACGACCGTCATCGTCGCCACCCATAACGAGGCTCTGGTCCACGAAGCCCCGGCAGCCTCGATCGTTCTTCAGGACGGCACGATCGCAAATACCGACATTCAGGGCGGCATGTCCGTGCGACGGGGAGAACGCTCATGAGCGCTCCGGTCTCCCCCGGGCTGCGCTCGGGCAGCCTGCCGCTTCTCGTCGCACTCATGACGCTGCTCGCAGGCCTTTCGCTCGCCGGCCTGGCAGGCGTGCAGACCCTTGCTGAAAGCTGGTCCGGCGCCGCCCGCAACGCAACCACGATCGAGATTCCGTCCGATACACCCCAGCTCGCAGACCGTACCCACACCCTGATCCACACCCTGACCAAAACGCCAGATGTCACGACCGTCCGTGAACTCTCCACCAAAGAGGTCCAGACCCTTCTCGCTCCCTGGCTGGGGCAGGTCTCTGAAAGCGCAGGCCTTCCCGGCCTCTCATTGCCCGTGGTCCTAATCGTCGCCCATACCGGCACTCCCGATCTGGGCACAATCGTACATGGCGTCCTGCCTGAAGCCGTGGTGGAAGAAGATCGCCGCTGGGGCGAGCGCCTCAACGGTCTGGGAAACAGCCTGATCGCCTGCGCCTGGCTGGCCGTGAGCCTCATTGCGGCCATTGCGGTCCTTTCGGTGGGCATGACCGTCCGTCGCTCCGTCATGGCTCAGCGCAAATCCGTCGAAATCGTCCATTTCCTTGGTGCCGGAGACCTGACGATCTCCAGCCGGATCGCAGGACGGGCCGCGCTGCTCAGTCTCGCCGGAAGCCTCGTCGGCCTGCTGCTCCTGAGCCCGGTCATCACCATGCTGGCCCGGAAGCTCACACCCTTTTCACATGGCGCCCCTGCTGCTGCCCCTGCCGCCAGCACATGGGACGCCCTGATCGCCACATGGTGGAGCACCCTGCACGTCCTGCCGCGCATGCTCCTCGAAGAACTCGGCGCCCTGCCCCTGATCGCCGCCGGCCTGGGCTGGCTCACGGCGCAAACCGTCGTACTTGTCTGGCTGCGGCGCCTGCCATGAGACGCTTTTTCCGGGCATGTCTGGCCCTGGGAGGGCTCTGGCTGGCGGGCTTCGCCTGGTTTATTCAGGACGCCAGCAAGCCTCCCGTCACTGCCACTGTCTGCGATGGCATCGTCGCACTGACCGGCGGAGAGCAGCGCGTCGATACAGCCATTACCCTGCTGCGGGGCGGATACGGACACCTGCTGTTGATTTCAGGTGTTGGCCCCCACGTCACGCTGCAACATATCCTTCATCTTCAGCAGGAATCGCTGTCCTCGCCTCTGGCCGCGCGCATCACTCTGGGTCGCCGCGCCACCAGTACGATCGGCAACGCCCACGAAACAGCCGAGTGGGCAACAGAAAACCACCTCCATCGTGTTCTTGTCGTCACCGCCGGCTATCACATCCGCCGCGCCGTTCTCGAAATCCACAGGACGGCCCCCGACTTGGACCTCATGCCCTACCCCGTCGTGCCACTTGCCCTGCAAGGCACCCTTTCCTACAAAATCCTGTTCCTGATGTTTCGGGAATACAACAAGCTACTCGGAGCCGAAATCGGTGTCCTAACAGGCCTGCCAGATGGTCGCGAAGGACTGGATGGCGCCTGACAGCCCTTGTGCCTGCCCCCGTTTTCTGGTGTGCAGAACACCATGATGAGCATTCTGCGCGGCGTCCTGTTCAATCTCTATCTCTTCTGGATCACCCTGTTCATGGGCGTCGGAACCATTCCGATCCGCCTGATGAAAAATCAGGATCTGGCTCTTTCGTACGCAAAACTCTGGGCACGAGCCGTTCTGTTCGGCTTTACCCGCATCTGCTCGGTCCGGATCGAGATCACCGGCCAGGATAACCTGCCGCCCGGTCCGCTGCTGATTGCCTCGCAGCACCAGTCCTTCTTCGATGGCTTCATCTGGATGACGCTGGTTGACCGCCCCGACTACATCATCAAAACGGAACTGACACGCATTCCCGTCGTCGGCCCAATGCTGCGCCTGACCGGCATGATCTCCGTTGACCGGAAAGCCGGATCAAAAGCCCTGCGCACCATGATGCAGGATGCAAAATCCGCTCACGACGCAAACCGCCAGATCATCATCTTCCCCGAGGGCACCCGCACCCTTCCCGGCGAACGTCATCCGATCCAGCCCGGTATCGTGGCTCTGGCCCGGCAGGCCAACGTTCCCGTCGTGCCTGTCGCAACCGATTCAGGCCTCTTCTGGGACCGGCACCCCTGGCTCAAACGTCCGGGCATCGTACACGTCGTGATCGGCCAGCCCCTTCCGCCGCAGCAGGAACGCCGAGCTTTTACCGAAGGACTGGAGAGCGCGTGGGACGAACTGTGCACAACCCATGCGTTGCCCCGAGATCCTGTGGATAACTCTGTGGACCCGGAAAAAATCTGACTGATCAGCAAAAAACTGAAATCTTTCAACGATCTTGTAAAAACAGGATACTTCTGGCGTCCTATCATTAACAAATTCTCCATATTCTTTGGTTTTCTGCGGTTTTCATAGCCACATCAGCTTCAGGGCGTTTCTGAAAAACCCTCAGGCAGGCGCATTTTCCCGCATTCCCAAGGCACTCTCCACGGCTGGGGATAAAACAGACGGGGGTTGACCAATCCCGCAGCCAATCCCGAAAAGAGATGCTCAATGGATCGCTTGTTCTTTACTGTCCGTTACAGCAGATACGCTGTGGTATTGATTGCCATTCTCGCAATATCGACCCTCCTCGATACACTCTGCTGGCGTCACACCATCCACAGACTGGAAACCGTCGCCCACACTGCCATCGCTACTGCACGCAAAAACGGCTGGGTCGTTAACACGACTCCGTCGCACAGGGGCGGTTGGCCGTTCGGCGCATGGGTAGAACTGGACCGTCTGGACGCCACACATCCAGCATCGTCCGGTGCGCCCTACGATGCTGGGTGGGCCGCAGAGCATCTCCGCCTTGGGGGATCATGGCCCTTTTTACTTGGCGCGGAACTGCCGGTTTCCCTGACAGGGCATCAGGCTGCGCGACTTGTCCTGAATAATGCGATCCTGACCTTTGTGACTGCAGACCTTCAGATTCGTTTCAAAAATCCACAGGATCTGCGTTTTTCCGTCTCACAGCTTAAACTGGCCTTCTCCGGGCGCTGGCCTGACAAGCAGATCTTCGCAAAAAACCTCTCCGGACGCCTCATCCGCTTTCCCGAAGCCCTGGCCGGTGCAACACGGCTCGGCATAAACGCAAAAGCAGCTGATCTGTCAGGGTTTCCATTGCCCTATGGCGCCTCCGTCGACCTCCATTACATGCATCTTGCGCTTGCCCTGACAGCATCCGACGCCTCCACAGAACTCTCGCTTCTCGACCCGAGTTCGTACGGACGCCTTCTGCTTCAGGACGCCTCGGCCTCGCCAGCTTCCACAAACAGCCGCATCATCCTGTCCGGCGCCATGGCACTCCCGAGCCGGAATGGCACTCTCACTCTCACCGTGATCCAATGGCAGACCCTCGCAGACCGGCTTCTGGCCCAATCTGAAATAGAGTCGCACCTTGCACCGGACCTTCAGGTCGCTCTCCGCAAGGCTCTGGAAAAAGCTTTCACCCGACGGGCTGGAAACGGACAGCCACTTTCGATGGCGATCCCTGTCGTCAACGGGGAGATCCTCCCCGATACGCAGGCGTTTTCCGCGCTTTTCAACGGAAAAGCTCCTCTCCCCTGAAAGCTGCCAGGACCCGAAGCCGCCGGTTGATTTCCATCAAAAACACCACCTGAACACAGAACTTTCTCTGGCCAAACACGTTCTGGAGGTTCAAAAGACGGCGACACACGAAACGATCACAACTTCGTTACTCTCGTTCTGCGTGCGTCAGATCCTTTGGGGAGCGACATTGCTTCTGACGGGATCTGCCACTCGCCATCTATCCAGAAGGCAACCGAAATGTTTGGCCTCTCGGCTTTATTCCTGGCGCGGTTCCAGTTCGCGTTCACGGTCGGGTTTCACATCGTGTTCCCGGCCTTCTCGATCGGCCTCGCAGCCTATCTCGCTGTTCTTGAAGGACTCTGGCTCAAGACAGGCCGCAGTGCCTATCTGGACCTTTTCAAATACTGGCTGAAAGTTTTCTCCGTCGTCTTCGGCATGGGCGTGGTCTCCGGCCTCGTCATGTCCTACGAGTTCGGGACGAACTGGTCGGCCTTTTCGCAGAAAGCAGGTCCGATCCTCGGCCCGATGCTGGCCTATGAGGTCATGACGGCCTTCTTCCTTGAAGCCGGCTTTCTCGGCGTCATGATGTTCGGCCTCAACCGCGTCGGCAAAGGCCTGCATTTCGCAGCCACCTGCATGGTCTCGATCGGCACACTGATTTCCATGAGCTGGATCCTGTCGTCCAACTCGTGGATGCAGACCCCGCGTGGCTATCGCATCGACGAAGCCACCGGCCGCTTCCTGCCTGTCGACTGGTGGCAGATCGTCTTCAACCCGTCTTTCCCGTACCGCATCGTCCATATGGGCCTCGCAGCATTCCTGTGCGTGGCATTCATCGTGGCAGGCGTGGCCGGATGGCACTTGCTCAAGGCGCGTCGTGAAGGCCGTCAGGCGTCCGAACAGGTCCGCCTGATGTTCTCCATGGCCATGTGGATGGCCGCCATCGTCTCCCCGATCCAGGTTCTGGCCGGTGATACGCAGGGTCTGAACACGCTGGAATACCAGCCCGCCAAAATCGCCGCCATCGAAGGCGACTGGGAGTCCGAAAGCCGCGCGCCGGAGTTGCTGTTCGGCATCCCGGACATGAAGAACGAGACAACCCATTACAAGATCGCCATCCCCTATATGGGATCGCTGATCCTGACGCACAGCCTCGACGGCAAGGTTCCGGGCCTGAAGGACTTCCCCAAGGAAGACCGTGCCTATTCCCCACTGCTGTTCTTCTCGTTCCGCATCATGGTGGCCCTGGGCATGCTGATGGTGCTGGTCGGTCTGTGGTCGCTGTATCTGCGGTGGAAAGGCAAGCTGTACGATACGCCGCTGCTGCACCGGGTTGCCCTGTTCATGTCCCCGGCAGGCTTCCTCGCCCTGCTGTGTGGCTGGGTTACGACCGAAGTCGGCCGTCAGCCCTTCACTGTCTATGGTCTGATGCGGACCGCCGACAGTGTCTCGCCGATCGCCCTGCCGAGTATCGCAACGTCGATGATCGCTTTCATCATCGTCTATTTCATCGTGTTCATGGGTGGCATCACCATCCTTCTGCGGACCTTTGCTGAAGAACCGCATGCGGACCAGCATGGCCCCGCCGAGGACCAGCCCCAGCGTGCCGCAGGTACAACACAGGTCTCTCATCAGCCCCCGTCCAGCCCTGCGGCCGGCGCTGGCATGGCGGAGTAAGAACCATGACAGAAACAGCCGGCTTCTGGCTTCCGGTGGTCTGGGCGCTGCTCGCAGCAACCGCCATCTTCCTCTATGTCTGCCTTGATGGTTTCGACCTCGGGATCGGCATCCTTTTCCTCAAGGAAAAGGACCACGATCACCGCAACCTCATGGTCAACACGGTCGCCCCTGTCTGGGACGGCAACGAAACCTGGATGATCTTTGGCGGCGCAGCGCTCTACGGCGTCTTCCCCGTCGCCTATGGCACGATCCTCCCAGCGCTCTATCTGCCAATCCTGTTCATGCTGCTGGCCCTGATCCTGCGCGGCGTGTCCTTTGAATTCCGCTTCAAGTCGGAATCGCCCATGAGCCAGTTCTTCTGGGACACGTCGTTCTGCGGCGGCTCCATCGTGGCAGCCTTCATGCAGGGCGTCATTCTGGGAACACTCGTTCAGGGCATCAAAGTCGAGAATAACGTGTTCGTCGGTTCCAGCTTCGACTGGTTGACCCCGTTCGCCCTGTTCTGCGGCCTCGCCGTCGTCATCGGTTATGCGCTTCTTGGCGCCACATGGCTTCTGTGGCGCTGCGAAGGCGAACTGCATGATGCGATGCGCCGGATCTCCTTCGTCCTCGGCGGCCTCATGCTGGCGACGATCGCGCTCGTCTCGGTCTGGACGCCGATGCTCCACACCACCTACATGCAGCACTGGCTGGACATGCCGCAGTTCGCTCTGGTAGCGCCGGTTCCGGTTGCAGTCCTCGTGCTGGCAGCCGCACTGTTCCTTGGACTGCGGAACCCGCGCTCGCACCTGCTTCCGTTTATCGCGACACTGGGCCTGTTCTTCCTGTGCTTCAGCGGTCTGGGCATCAATGTGTGGCCCTATATTGTGCCACCGACCATCACCATCTGGCAGGCATCCTCCCCGCCGGAAAGCCAGACCTTCCTTCTGGTCGGCACGATGTTCCTCCTGCCGCTGATCCTCTCCTACACTGCCTATTCGTACTATGTGTTCCGCGGAAAAATGTCCGCCGGACACCACTATCACTAACGGCGGAGAACCAGCCCCATGCGCATCGAATACGGTCAGCGGGACGAGAAACCGGGCTTCCTGAACTGGATGAAGCGCGTAGGCTGGTTCGTGGCAATCTGGGCGGGCGGCGTCGTTGTAGTAGGCCTCGGCGCCGAACTGCTCAAGCAGGTCATCTTCGGCTGGTAACAGCCTGACAATGCCCAAAAAAAGCCCCGTCTCTTGCGAGCGGGGCTTTTTTGTTCCTTCAGAACGTATCCTTTTCCCTGCGCAGCCGCGCGAAGGTCTCAACATCCGGCGCAAGCAGAAACGGGTTTGTCCTGCGCTCCACGCCCAGCGCCACGGGAAGCGTCGGCCGCCCGGCTTCCAGCAGACGTTCAACTTCCCCGGCCCGCGCCTTCAGGGCAGCATTATCCGGATCGACATGCAGCGCGAACGCCAGGTTCGAGCGCGTATATTCATGCCCGGCACAGACAAGCGTGCTGTCTGGCAGACTGTCATAGCGGTGCAGACTGTCGAACAGTTCCTGCGCCGTGCCTTCCAGCAACCGCCCGCAGCCGAGACTGAACAGCACATCCCCGCAGAACAGCGCCGGAACCTCGTCCACGACATACGACACATGCCCCACCGCATGACCCGGCGTGAACAGGACCCGGATCTGCGTGCTTCCCAGACAAACGACGTCCCCACCCTCAACGGCGTGATCCAGCCGGGGGAGCCATTCCTGCTTCTGGCGCGGCCCGTAAACCTGCGCGCCATAGCGCTCCCGCAATGCCTCCGTCCCGGCCGTATGATCGGCATGATGATGGGTCAGCAGGATCATATCCAGCCGCCCTTCCCCGATTTCGTCGATTATTGGCCCGGCCTCTCCGGGATCCACGACGGCCCGCGCGCCCTGGGGCGTCGTCAGCAGCCAGGCATAATTGTCCGACAGAACCGGAATCGGCTTGATATCAAGTGGCATGACTGTTCCCCTTGGACTGTCCCGCTGATGAGGTACCTGCATGCTGACGTCCCTGGCCCGCATCCGTTCCGATGATGCCGCCACTTTCTATGAAAGCCGACAGGGACAGCGCACGGCCCTGCTCCTCAACGAGCGCCTGCGACGCATCATGCCCCCCATGCGGGGGCGACGCATTCTCGGCATAGGCTACACAGCGCCCTATCTTCCCGAAAGTGCCGAATTCGCAGTCTCCGCGCGCCTGCTTCACGCCCAGACCCAGAAAGCACGTCACCCATCCTCGAGGGACTGCATCGTCGACAGCGGTCGCCTGCCTTTCGACGACCTTTCGATGGACGTGGTGCTTGTGGTTCATGGCCTCGAATTCACACGTGTCGCGCCGGATTTCCTGCGCGCCATCTGGCGCACCCTCACCGATGACGGCGTCCTGATCCTGATCGTGCCCAACCGTTCAGGCTACTGGGCGCATACCGATGCCACTCCTTTCGGCCACGGCATTCCCTATAGCAGCCGCCAGTTGACCCGCCTGCTCGACCAGACCCTTTTCCGGATCGACCATCACTCAGGGGCGCTGATGCCCCCCCCCGCCGCTCTTTCCGCCACACATGGACGCCTCGTGGAGCGGATCGGGCACGGGCTGCGCCTGCCCTGTGGCGGCGTTCACCTCGTCACGGCCCGCAAGAATGCCTATGCCGGAACACCCCTGATCGACGACAAACTGGCCGCCCCGCTTCCCCAACAGGTACCCAGACCCGCCTGAAGCAGAAAACCTGCCCGAAAAACGCCTTCTTTGTGGCGAATTCTTGACCCTCCCGCCGTGTGCCGTAAGAGTGCGTTCCATGTCGCTGATCCAGTCCTTCAAGCTCGTCCTGTCGCCGCCGCACCGCGCCGCGACTCCCTTCCTCCTCGCCGGTTCGTTCGTCGGGCTGCTCGGACGGGCCACGCCCTGGCGCGCCACGCGCCTGCTGGGCAATGCAGGTATCGCCTTCACGGCGTTCTGCCTGTACTTCTTCCGCGATCCCAAACGCACCCCGCCGCCGCGCGCCGATCTGGTGCTGGCATCCGCCGATGGCCGCGTCACATCCGTCGCCCTCGTCACGCCGCCGCCCGCGCTGGAAATGGGACACACGCCGGTCTGGCGCGTCTCGACGTTCCTCTCGGTGCTGAACGTTCATATCAACCGGATGCCCGCCGCCGGTGAAGTGACAAAGATCGCCTATCACGCTGGCAAATTCCTCAATGCCAGCCTCGACAAGGCGTCGGAACACAACGAACGCAACGAACTGCGCCTGACGCTGCCGGATGGCCGCAATATCGGCGTGGTCCAGATCGCTGGCCTGATTGCACGCCGCATCCTGTGCTTCGTCGAGGAAGGGGACCGCATGGAAGCGGGCGAGCGCTTCGGCCTGATCCGCTTCGGCTCGCGCACCGACGTCTATCTGCCGCCCGGCGTCGAACCTCTGGTTGTGGAGGGGCAGACCATGGTTGGCGGCGAAACCGTCCTGGCGACGCTCTGAGCCAGACGCCATACATGACCACGCCTCCGACGGTTGACCCCACCCGCGAACCCGCCCAGTCCGTTAGCGCCTCTGGCCGAAAGCGTCGCATCCGGCGCAGACTCCGCCGCATGGGGCGCAGCCCCCGCACGCGGGTGCGCGGGCCGTCGTTCAACCGCCTCATCCCCAACATCATGACGATGCTCGGCCTCTGCGCCGGGCTCAGCGGCATGCGGTTCGCGCTCGAACACCAGTTCGAACCCGCGGCCGTAGCACTCCTGATCGCCGCCTGCATCGACGGGCTCGACGGGCGCATCGCGCGCCTCCTCAAAGGCGCCACCCGCTTCGGAGCGGAATTCGACAGCCTGTCGGACTTCGTCTGCTTCGGCGTCGCGCCGTCCTTCGTCCTGCTGATGTGGTCCCTCGAACATGCCGGACGCTATTCTTTCGTCCCGTGCATCCTGTTCACGGTCTGCATGGCACTGCGTCTGGCCCGCTTCAACGCGAGCCTCGATGACGACGACAAGCCGGAATATTCCTACAGCTTCTTCACGGGTGTCCCGGCCCCTGCGGGCGCCGGGCTGGTGCTGTTCCCGGTCTTCCTCGGCCTCGAAGCCGACCGCCTCCATGCCGAAGGTCTGGCCGCGTTCGCCCGGCTGCCTCTCGTCTCGGCCGTCTGCCTGATCGTCACGGGCCTGCTGCTGGTCTCGACGCTTCCGGTCTGGTCGTTCAAGAACTTCAAGGTCCCGGCGCGCTACGTCCTGCCCCTGATGCTCGGGACCGGCCTGTATGCGGCCCTTCTGGTCGCGGACCCCTGGGGCGCCCTCGCAGGTGCGGGACTGCTCTATATCGCGATCCTGCCCTTCTCCCGCCGCTCTTATCACCGCCTGAAACTTGCGGCGGAAGAGATGTCGGAAACGGTGGAAGAAGAACCCGCCTGAGAGCAGGAAATACCAACAAAAAAGGGCCGCCCGGATATCCGGGCGGCCCTTTTTCATGTCCGATACGCGACGGGCTTATTCCGTCACGTCCCACAGCCATGCCGCACCACGCACACCAGAGCTGTCACCATGCTTGTTCCGCACGATCGGCGTCGTGCAGACCGGCGTAATGACATGCTTGGCCAGAAGCGGCGGCACGCGCTCATACAGCGTGTGAAGGTTGGAGACGCCGCCACCGAGGACGATCACATCTGGATCAAGGAAGTTGATGACCATGGCACAGGCCCGGGCAAAACGCTCGGTGTAACGGCCCAGCGCCGCAATTGCAGCCTGATCGCCATTGGCTGCAGCCTCTTCGATCCCGGCCGTATTGCGATGGCCCGGTCCTTTCCAATCCGCGGCAAGTGCCGGGCCCGAAAGGTAGCGCTCCATGCAGCCCTTGTTCCCACAGAAGCACTCGCGCGCCGGCGCATCTTCTTCCGTCGGCCAGGGCAGAGGCAGATGCCCCCATTCGCCAGCAATATGATGACGCCCCTCAAGCACGCGGCCATTATTGACAATACCCGCGCCCATGCCCGTCCCGATGATCACACCGAAAACGGTCAGCATGCCCTTGGCCGCACCATCGGCAGCCTCGGACAGAGCAAAGCAGTTGGCGTCGTTTTCCGTCCGGACCGGACGGGCCAGCGCGGCTTCCAGATCATGCCCGAAAGGCTGGTTGTTCAGCCAGGTTGCATTGGCATTCTTGATCAACCCGCTCTCTGGCGAGATTGATCCCGGAATCCCGATGCCCAGAGTGGAGGTGTGCTGCCCCGCCGAGACGCGGTGGCTCGGCACCGCACCCAGACGGTGATCCACATCCGCAACCAGATCCCGGATCGCCAGAACGGCCTCGTTATAAATACCGGGATTGGCAATCCGTTCCCGCAGGACGAGATCGCCCGAACGATTCAGAACCGCGATTTCGATCTTCGTGCCACCAAGATCAATTCCAAGGCGATAATCAGCCATCTCAAGCCCTGTGCTCTGTGCGGCGACCTGAACGACAGGCGGCCGGACCTCATGGAAAACGCATCCAGTGCGCCCGTCTGCTTTAACGCGAAACCGTGTCACGACAAGCCGTCCGAAGACAAAACTTCGTTGTTTCAGGCAATTTCCCGCGTCAGAATATCGCGATCAGACCCGCGCCAGTTCCTGAAGGGCCTGCAGGATCTCCTGTGGCGCGGGAGGGCAGCCCGGAATCGCACGCCGCACCGGCGTCAGGGCCTGCAAGCCGCCCAGCGTCGCATAACTGGCCGGAAACGGCCCTCCATCGACCGCACAGGCCCCCACCGCAATCAGGCTCCGGCCCGGTGGCATTGCCCGCCACACCCGGTCCACCATCTCGGCACAGACCCGCGTCACCGCCCCGGTCAACAGCAGCCAGTCCGCATCCGCCGGATCACTCACACAAACAAAACCCGCCTGCTCCAGAGCAAAAGCACTGCCTTTCAGGGACTCGATCTCCATGAAGCAGCCCTCGCATCCCCCTGTCTCCAGCACATACAACCCGATCGGACGCTCACGCCCCACAGACACCCCCTCTGTGGAGGGCCGCCAGCGCCGCGCATCCATGAAGGCGTAAAGCAGGCTCAGAGGCCCCGTCCGTCGCAGAGCGTTCACAACGCAATGCCCGCTGGAGAGAGCCCGATCGAGCCCAGAGCCGCTGGTATCCGCTCGATAGGACAGCCCCGCAGCATCGCCCCTAGAACCGGTAAAACCGATACACCCGGATCGCGGACATGCAGGTTCTCGATCCGGCCGTTTTTCAGCCGTACCCAGTACCACACATCTCCGCGCGCGCCCTCGGCCACGCCAATGCCCTCATCCGTACGATCCGGCGCAGGCTCGTCGTCCTCCAGACCGATGCTCCCCAGAATTCGTTCCATCAGCTTCAGCGAATCCCTGATTTCCGCAAGCCGCAATCTGTCACGCGCCCGGGCATCGCCCCGGCTCGATCCCGTCGCCCGCAGGGCCTCCAGCCGCATTCCGGATTCCCGCCGCCGCATATCCATGCTGCGGCCGCTCGCACGCCCCGTCACGCCTCCAACGGCAAAACGCTCGGCCAGCCGCACATCCAGAACCGCAAACCCGTTCAGACGTGACGCAAAGACCCGATGAAGCTCCTCCAGCGCCGCAAGACGTGGCTGCATCGCCGCATGAACCGCCTGCGCCAGCGGGACGATCTCCAGCCCCTCGCGAAAACCACCACAACTCACCGTATCCATCAGACGACGCGACACGCCCTGCTCCGAACAGGCCTGCGCAATGGCTTCGCGCGCATGATCGCAATGTGTCGCCAGAAGCTCCGCATCCACACCCCGCGCCGTCCGGGCCATGTCAAACAGATGGAGCGACATCCGCTCGATCTCCAGCAGGATCATCCACACATCCCGAATTCCCGGCCCCGGAACCTGCCCCCGCGCCTGCGCCACAGCGCGCGCAAAGGCCAGAGGATGCGCCACAAACGCACCCGCCGTCATCCGCGCCACGAGGAACATGGCCTCTTCCGGTGTCTTCCCCAAAAGACGGGACACCACCCCCCGATGCGCCCCGCCCGCGCAGACATCCACAGTCCGGACTTTCCCTTTCAGAACTTCGAAAGACAGGTCCAGAGGGCCACTCAGCCCCGTCTGCTCCGGACGCAGAAAATGACTCCCCGCGAGCGGACGCAGACCACCCGACGCCGGTCCCGGCCGGGACGACAACGGCCATGTAGACGTCCATCCGCCTTCATCCAGCGCCGGCGTTCCGTTGCCACACGCATCCATGGCCTCGACGCCATACAGATCATACGAGACGCGCTCCCCCCATTCCGCCCCGGCAAACCGCGATGAAGGCGCCAGATACCGGCGCTCTTCCACAATCGTGCTCGCCAGAAGCGGACAGTCCCCCTCCAGCAGCAGGACATAGGCGCGGGAATCATTCGCCCAGCATGAGATCAGTGGCAGCGTCGCGCCCGGAGCACAGAGCATGTCGCTCCACTGCGCAGGATCGAGATGATAATGCGACAGCGCCACACGCTCTCCACTACGGATGATCCGCCCCATGCTTTTCATGGCCGCCACCCCGTCACCGGATGCCACGCCAGCAATAGCGGACCACACAGCCCGCCCAGCAGCAGCACAGCCTGCATCACTGCGACAATCCCCCGTTCTGGCCGCCCGAACGCTGGCAGCAGGGTCATAGGACGTACGGACCACAAAGCAGGCAGCAGACACAACACCAGCAGAACCAGCTGTGCGGTTTCAAGCGACCGCCCGATCCCGACCAGCGCACAGAACACCGGCCATGGTGCGGCTCCTGCCCCCATGACCTCCGCCCCCTCGGCCTCGTGCAGATCCAGAACGCCCAGTCCGAGCGCGGACAGAAGCAGCAGGACGAGCGCCGGACCTCCGCCGGTCGCGGCCGCAACAGCACCCAGCGCCGACAGCATCGGCAGAGAAATCGCCCGTCCCGTCGAACGGGACAACACCAGCATGAGGAGTGTTCCAAAGCCCGCAACCAGCATGAGCAGATGAACCAGCGGATACACACTCAGACGGAACATCAGCATCAGCGCCGCAAACCGCAGTCCCGTATCCAGCAGCGCCGCCTCCGGCGCAGGGGCCGGTGACGGTCCCAGACCCGCCACCATGCACAGCCCGACCGTCAGCAGAACCGCCCCCAGAGACGACTGCTGCATCGGCAGAAGCGACGCGCCCAGAAGCCCCAGAACCACGCCCCCGAGCCGGCTGCGCGCGATGTCCCACACAACCGCGGCCTGACGGGGACCACGCCCCTCGCGCCACGCCAGAAGAACCGTTCCCGCGCCACACAGGATCGTCACCGCGAACGCCGAATGGACATTCAGCGCCAGCAGCGCGCATCCCGTCACCAGAAACGGCAAAATCCGTCCGGTCCGGTCCCGGGCCTGCGGGAGAAGAAGCGGAATGGCCGTCACGATGCAGGAACACGCAGCGGCCAGCGCATCCGTGCCCGGCATCAGCCACACGGCCAGCGGCGTGATGACAAGTCCGGCCACGGCAAATGTCCGACTGCTGGCGGACTGCCGGTTTTCAGGCGTCAGACACAGCAGAAACGCTGCCAGAAGCGGCCAGACGGTAACGGCAAACAGCGTACCGACGGGTGCGAGCGGATGCATCAGACGTCCTCCACCCGCCGCCATGCCAGACGCGGCAGCAGCGTGATGCCCAGTGCGGCCAGAACACCCCACAGACTCAGAGCAACGGCAAAAAGCGGCCATGAATTCAGAACGCAGGCGACAACAACCAGTCCGTCCGCAGCGCGGAGCAGTCCCGTGAACTGAACCAGCGGCGTTCCCCAGGCCGCGCCACACAATCCTGCCAGAACCGCGCCCGCACCCAGAACCGGAGCAAGTCCCAGACCCGCCCCCGACAGACCAAGCGCCAGAAGCAGGACAAGCGTGCCCACAACCGGCAGAACAGCGGCCCGATCCGGCGCTTCCGGCGCAAAGCGCCTCAGCCAGATCCACGCCAGGACGCTCAGTCCGATCAGCGCCACGGATGTCAGCAGCGCCATCAGTCCCGAGCAGACCGTCGCCCCGGCAAATGCGCAGACTGCCCCGTAAAGCGGCAGCCCCCGCCCGTCTTTTCCCAGACCCGCAAAAGCCAGCAGAAGGAGAAGTCCGAACCCAACGATCATGTGCCAAACCTCCCCGCCAGAGCCAGAAGAAGCGCCACGCCCGCAAACAGCGCCGTCAAACGTGCGCTCCGCTCCTGCGCCATCAGTCTCAACCCGACCGCCACGCCCACAGCCAGCGCCAGCCGTGCGACAAGCGCAACCAGCCCGAGCCACCAGCCCTGAACGCCTCCCTGCGCGAGCCCCACGCTCACCGGCCATGCCAGATCAGCCAGCAGCAGCAGCCATGCACAATTCAGCACATCGGCGATGCAGCGCGCCGCCTCGCGCTCCTGCCGGCCTCGCAATCCAGACAGCATCTCCGTCACGTCCTCGGAACGCAGCGGAGGACACGCAATCCCCAGAGCCAGCGCACAGGCGGCAAGCGCTCCCTCCAGACCGGGTTCGGGCTCGATATGCAACATCGCACACAGCCCCCCGAGGCCATCCGTCCCCGGAGCAGCCAGCGCGATCAGAGCCTCCGTCAGACAGAGCAGCAGAACCGCCGGCCCCAGCCGGGACGCCTCTCCCGACAGAACGCCCGCCCCCAGAAATCCACGTCCCATCAACAGCATCAGGCCCATGACGAGCGGGTCCGCAAGCGATGACAATACCGATCCCGTTGTCACCGCAGGCAGACACACGAGCGCCAGAACCCCCACGGTCAACGCGAGTGCAGGACGTCCCCCCAACGGACTCCGAAGCACGTCTTTCCAGAAACGCCCTGCACCAAAAAGGCGAAACTGCACCGCGCCTCCCGACCGGCCAGCCAGCCAGAATGGCAGACTGTCCAGACACCATCCCAGCACAGGTGCCAGAACAAGCAGCAGCCCTACCTGAAACAGGGCTTCCAGCACTGACAGCGCGATCAGTCCGGCTTCATGCGCCATCACGTCATCACTCCCAGAACCGCGAGGACGAGCCCGAGAAGAACAAGCCAGAGTCCCACGGCCCCCTGCCGCAGATCGGGCAAAACGGGCGCTTTCATCTCTCTCAGCGCCCTGAACCGTACCCGCCCCGACACGATAAGACGCCGCAGGCTCCAGCCCAGAGATGGCGCCTCTTCAAACAGGGCATCGCCTGACGAGAGCAGCCTTGCCAGCGCCGGAGCGAGTGTGGAGGCCGCCTGAACGATCCCTCCGATCCTCCGCCAGGGACGCACAAGAACGATCCAGATTACGGCTCCGACCATCACGAAGGCCATCAGCCGGAAATGGGAGCCGTCGCCCGCACCGATACTCCAGATGGGCCAGACCCATTCTCCTCCCACAACGTGCAACGCAGGGCTTGTCATCCCGAACACCAGAGCCGGCAGCAGCAGGCTTCCAGCCCCCAGAAGCAACACGGAAATCCCGGATACGGCAGCCGCCCCCCCGGACATCTGCCGCCCAACGACAAGCAGATCGGACAGCACCAGAACGCCCAGAAGCAGCGCCACCGCCACGCCAAGCACGCTCCAGCCCTCCACACCAGCCGCCAGGCCTAGCGCGGCATGAATTCCGAGCCACAGCACAACCAGTCCGGGCAGAGGCGGAAACGGCAGGCGCAATACGGCCAGCATCGGAAACCGGAGCCCCAGTGATGCCGTCAGAGCCAGCGTGGCAAGATCAAGAAGCGTGGCTTCCAGCGCAATCCGGGCACAGACCGCCAGACCCTCGCCCTGCGCCGCCACCACCAGAACCATCAGCAGAACGGGACGCAAAAGCCCTAGATTTCCAGGCCGATGCGCGCCCAGAACGGACCATCCGATCAACCCGAGCACACACAGGCCCAGACCCGCAACCAGCTCGGCCGACACGACGTCTGAAGCATGCCACACCAGCGACACGCCCAGAATGCTCATAACAACGGAACAGCCCCCGTCCCTGCGACGCACAAGCGCAGGCCAGAACAGAACAGGCAGCAGCCCCAGCAGAACAGGCGTCTGGGCAGGGAACAACACGCTCAGCAGCAGAACCGGAACGCTCCACACCGCCGGACAGGCATCCCGCTCCTGCGCCGCAATCACACCCAACGCAACGGCCAGAACAGCTGGCGAAAGCGCCAGTACCGCAGCCAGGGCCGCCAGACATACGGTTACGGCCTGCCCGAACCGCCCCGGCTGAAGCACCAGCACACAGGCAGGCACAACCAGAACCGCGAGGCAAAGGGAAACCGGATCAGTATGGAACAGGGACGTGAAAATATGCAGGGCGCGGTCCGCAGGTTAGGGAGAACGGACCGCAACCATCACGACCGTCAGATCATGGCGAGAGATAGCTTGCGTTTCGGAGAAGGGAAAGCGCCGTCAAGCGTTTTGAGATCCGCATCCGTCAGGCTGATCTCCAGACTGGCAAGATTTCCCGCCACATGCTCCGGAGAAGCGGCCTTCGGAATGGCCAGAACATTCGGCCGACGCAACACCCAGGCCAGAGCAATCTGCGCCGGATCGGCAGGCCCAAGCGACGTCTCATGCCGTGATGCCACCTCTCTCAGGGCCGGATGCCCCAGAAGCTCCCCACCCTGCCCGAGCGGCGAATAGGCCATCGTCACCGTTCCGGATTTCAGATCATGCTCCAGAAGATCGAACTCCGTCCCGCGGTGCTCCAGATTATACAGAACCTGATTGACCAGACAGTTCCCGGAAAGGTTTTCGACCTCTTCCATGTCATCGACATCGAAGTTCGATACGCCCCAGCCCCGGATCAGACCATCGTCCTTCAGATCCTCAAAGGCCTGGATTGTCTCGTCAAGCGGCGTCCCCCCGTGCCAGTGCAGCAGATACAGATCCAGCCAGTCCGTATCCAGATGCTTCAGGGAACGCCGGCACGCCTCATACACTCCGTCATAAGACGCATTGGACGGCACGACCTTGCTGACGAGATAAACCTCGTCGCGCACATCCGCGATGGCTTCCCCGACCAGATCTTCCGAGCGGCCGTTGCCATACATCTCGGCCGTATCCACAACGCGCAGACCGGCTTCAAGCCCTTTTCGCAGGCTCTCGATCTCGCTGCTGCGCCGCGAAGCGCTGTCGCCGATATTCCAGGTTCCCAACCCCAGTGCCGGAACCGTAACACCATTCCTGAGCGTGACTGTTTTCATGACCGTCTCCTGTCC
Organism: Gluconobacter albidus; assembly: GCF_002005485.1. Classification (NCBI taxonomy): domain Bacteria; kingdom Pseudomonadati; phylum Pseudomonadota; class Alphaproteobacteria; order Acetobacterales; family Acetobacteraceae; genus Gluconobacter; species Gluconobacter albidus. Next base: position 1,881,367 of record NZ_CP014689.1, read on the forward strand.
GTATCCCCAGACCCATGTCTCTAGACAACGACAGGATCAGCCGTCTGTTCCCTCACAATTCCATTGACCTTCAGAAGGTCGCGCAGCTTTCGCACGATGGGGAAAACCTCGACGTTGTGATCGCCCCCCAGGTCCCGCCAGGCACTCTGCTCCAGTTCCATGATCTCCCGGTCTTCTTCAAAGATCCGGTTCGTGAAAACGCCCAGCGCGGGCCAGATCACATCAATCAGGAATGGCGTTTTCGGACGCAGCACCGAGAGCAGACCAAACGTCTGCGTGCTCATGCCATCGGCACTGTCCGGAACGTAAACACTGAACAGCTCCATAATCAGATCGTCGTCCTTGTCATGGATTTTCAGGCTTTGATACGGATAGGTCGTGCGGATACTGACGATTTCCTCAACCGGCTGCTCCCGGCCCGGATCATCGTGGTGCTTGCCGAAAATCAGCCGCTCCGCCAAAGGCTGCTGGGTGCCGCTGCGTGCGAAACTATAGCGCGCCTCAATGAAGCCCTCGCCCGCATCCTGCCCCAGAAAACGTGCCTTGATCTGCCCCATCTGGCGGCGGTGCAAGAACTGATGGTTCATGTCCATCAGGTTTTCATGCATGAACGTGTAATGGCATTTCACGACAGGGCTAAAATGCCGCGTCTTGAATGCCGGATTGTCCACCTGCGCCAGTGCCGGCAGGGGAACGCTTTCCGCTTTCGCCGCATCACCGGGGAAAATGAAAATCATGCCGCCTGCTTCACGGCAGGGATAGGTCCTCACACCGTTCGGAAGCTTGCCCTTGCCCAGATACGGCACGTCGATGCAGCGGCCCGAACGGCCATACGCCCAGCCGTGATAGCAGCACTGAACAGCCTCACCGCTGACCTTGCCCAGACTGAGCGGAACCTGACGGTGCGCGCACCGGTCTTCCAGCGCAAACACGCTGCCTTCCGCAGGCCGTACCAGCGCAACGGGATGGCGTTCGAACCGACGCCCGATCGTCTTCCCGCGCTTGAGATCCTTCGACCATGCCAGCGGATACCAGAAATCAGGATTGATATCGACGCGACGCAGATCGGCTTTCAAAGGATCGGGGGAAGAATTCGTGGGGTCCGGCACAGTCAGGCGTCCTCTCCAGTGACATGAAAGACGCCCCAGATCAGACGGCCCCTTCCATCAATGGCTTCAGACACACTTTGAAACCTTACCCTGCCTTTTTCCAGCCCCGCTCTTCCTGTTTCCAGTACACGAGACTGTGACCAGAGGATTTCATCGCAACCCAGCGGTCTCTTGCCCGCTGCACGGATTGCGGATTGCCACCATCAAACAGATCGAAAATCCGGGTGAAGGGCGCGAAATCATCCTCCCCCGCCCCATCGACCCGAAACAGGAAGCGCGCCCCATTCGGCACGTCTTCGCCTTCCGTCAGCCAGATCGGCTGCCGGGCCGCATGACCGTTCTTTGCAGTCCCATGCGGAAGCCATACCGGGTCCCGACACGCCCAGAGCGCCGTATCCAGCGCCATGACGGCGGCGGCATCCGGACAACGCACGAGCGCGCGCTCTCCCGCCTCCAGCGTCCGGCCCAGAAGGGCCGGAAGCGCCTCTTCAAGCGGCGTACGCGTCAGATGATAGAACCCGACATCCACAGCGTGATCCCGATCCTCAGGCGCTGGCTTCATGCGCCTTCACAAAACGGTCCAGCAGCCGCACGCCAAAGCCTGTCGCGCCCTTCGGTGCAATGGCGGACGCCTTGGTCTTCCAGGCCGTCCCGGCGATATCGAGATGCGCCCAGTCCGTGTCACCCACAAAGCGCTTGAGGAATTCCGCCGCAAGGATCGCGCTGCCCGGACGCCCGCCGATATTCTTCATGTCGGCAATATCTGAATCGATTTCACGGTTATAGGCCTCGCCCATCGGCATCCGCCACAGGCCCTCACCGACCTGCGTTCCGGCCTCCGAGAGCCCTTTGGCCAGCGCATCGCTGTTGCTGAACAGACCGGCATTTTCATAGCCAAGGCTGACCACGATCGCGCCCGTCAGCGTGGCGAGATTGACCATGAGCTTCGGGTTAAACCGCTTGCGCGTGTAAGACAGCACATCCGCCAGAACGAGACGCCCTTCCGCATCGGTATTGAGAACTTCGATCGTCTGCCCGTCATAGGCCCGCACGATATCGCCCGGACGCTGCGCCCCGCCGGACACCATGTTCTCAACCAGCCCGACCACACCGATCGCATTGACCGGCGCCTTGCGACGCGCCAGCGCATTCATGAGACCAATCACCGTCGCGGCCCCGCCCATATCGGTCTTCATCTCGTCCATACCGGCCGCGGGCTTGATGGAAATGCCACCACTGTCGAACGTCACACCCTTGCCGATGAACGCCAGAGGCGCCTCGCTGCCACCGCCATTGTGACGGACAATCACCGTCCGCGGCTTGTGAACACTGCCCTGCGCCACACCCAGAAGCGCACCGAAACCAAGCTCCGTCATGGCGCTTTCGTCCAGAACCTCAACCGTCAGGCCAAGCTCACGCAGGTCTTCAATCCGCTGCGTAAAGCTCTGGGGATAAAGCACATTCGGCGGCTCGCTCACGAGATTCCGCGTCAGGATCACACCCTGCGACACCGCATCCAGAGCCGTCCAGCGTGCCTTGGCTACCACCACGTCCGACACCGCGACGGTCAGCGCCTTCAGGACCGGACGCCCCCCGGGTTTCTTGGTGCGATACAGGTCGAAATCATAGGACGCCAGACGCGCGCCTAGCCCCGCTTCCGGAGCAAACTGTTCCAGCGCCCCGGACACGACCAGGACCGCGCTTTCAACGCCATCCAGCAGCCGCACCGCCCGACCCGCAGCGTTCTCGACCGCCACGGCATCCACAGCGGCGCCACCCTTCGGCATCACCCCGGCGAGAACGATCTGCGACAGCCCCTCAGCCGGAGCCGGCAGCACCACGCTCTGTCCGGCTTCCCCCTTGAAACCTTTGAGGGCAACGGCGCGCGACACCGCACCGGCCGTCGCCTTGTCCAGCGCCGAGAACGTCTCGCCACCGACAGTCTCGCACAGCAACACAACCGCATGGGGCGCATCTGCTGAAAAAGCAGGAAGGGAATCGAAAATCACTGAAAGCATGATGGCCCTGTCGTCTGGAACATGAAATCGTCAGCTCCGTTATCGGAAACACCGCCCCGGCATACAAGCCCTCCCCCGAGAAAGACCTTCCATGCGCCGCACCGCCCTGAAGATCCTGCTCTGCTCCGCCGTCGCGCTCGGCCTCCCGAAAGGACATGCCGCTCCCACAGCGCCCCGGATCACCGAAATTACGCCCATCCTGATCGGCAACAGCCCGGTAACCCTGCACCCGAAGGGCTTTCCCGCCGTGACGGTCACGCCGTTCTGGCGCGAAAACGGAAACGCATGGGGCTATCATCTCTATGCCGTCACCACCCCCGATGCCGAACAACCCGATCAGGCCGACCTCGTGGACAGACAGGACGCGGACCCTAACGCTCCGCTCGCCGACATGCTTGCGGACAGTCCCCATACTGGCGAAGACGCGATCCAGACCGTCCATTTCGCCTCCGCCCGCGTGAACGGACAACCGGGCCTTCTTCTGTTCATCACAACGCGCGACATGGACGGCCATCCCGTCCCGCAGCCCAGCCCGGCGCATGTCCGGATCTATCAGCTGACACGCGAAGACGGCGAACCCGGCACCACGGCGTTCACTTTCAGGCCCCTGTCCACAATCGCATCCCCGGTCACGACCTGCCATGCGGACATCGCCCTCAGCGCCGCGACAAAAATCCCGTTCGCAACATGGAACGGCCCTCATGAACCTGTGCCGACCTGTCCGCAGTAAAACCGCCTGTATCAGCACATGACGCAAAAGCCTTCTTGGAGTAGTCTGGACGAATGACTTCCGCTTCCCTCATTACCGTCCCCGCGAACGATGACCGCGCCCTTCTGGATCTGGCATTCCGGCTCGCCTCCGAAGCCTCGAACATCATCAACGCTATCCGCGAACGCGGCTTTCGCACGGATATCAAGGACGATGCCTCTCCCGTCACGGAAGCGGACCATGCCTCCGAACATCATATCCTGTCAGGCCTGCGCGTAGCCTGTCCGTCCATTCCCGCAATCGGTGAGGAAGAAATGTCGGCCGGGATCCGCGTCATCGCAGGAGACGCCTACTGGCTGGTCGATCCGCTGGACGGCACTCGGGGTTTTGCATCGGGTGGCAGGGATTTCACGGTCAATATCGGCCTCGTCCGCCATGACCGCCCGGTTCTGGGCGTTGTGGCGCTTCCCGGTTACGGACTGATCTACAGCGGCGGTCAGGGCCTCGGCGCTCACCGGTGGGACGGCACCCACAACACCCCGATCCGGACCGCAACACCGTCTGCCGAGGGCCTGCGCGTGCTGGCCTCCAGCCATCATGGCGACCCGGAACTGCTGGAACGCTGGCTGGCGGGACGAAAAGTCGCTTCCATCGACAAACTGTCCTCTTCGGTCAAATTCATGCGCGTCGCGGAAGGATCGGCGGATTTCTATCCCCGCTTCGGCCCCACCATGGAATGGGACACAGCTGCTCCACAGGCCATTCTCGAAGCCGCAGGGGGCGCCCTTCTGGATGCAGACGGCCAGCCCCTGCGCTATGGCAAGCCCGGCCGACTGAATTCATCCTTTTACTGCACGGGAGGTGCATCTTGAGCGACACGCCGCATACCGAACGCCTGACAGCCACGCCCGAAGGTATCCGCCGCGCGGCGGAGCTTCTGAAAGCCGGAAAGCTGGTCGCCTTCGGTACCGAGACCGTCTACGGCCTTGGGGCCATCGCCTCGTCCGACACCGCTGTCGCCCGGATTTTCGCCGCCAAGGGACGTCCGCGCTTCAACCCGCTCATCAGCCACCTGCCCGATGCCGAAAGCGCCTTCGCACAAGCGTCGCTCAGCGGCAGGATGAAGGAAATCGCCCATACATTGGCCGAGCGGTTCTGGCCCGGCCCGCTGACGATGGTGCTGCCCCGCTCCCCAAACTCGACCGTCTCGGACCTCGCTGCCGCAGGGCTCTCCACGCTCGCCCTGCGTGTGCCGCGTGGAAAAACGGCACTGGCGCTCCTGCGCGAAGTGGGCGCGCCAGTTGCAGCACCATCCGCCAACGTCTCGGGCACCGTCAGCCCGTCCGACGCGTTCCACGTCCTGCGTTCGCTTGACGGCCGGATCGACGCGGTTCTGGATTCCGGCCCCTGTTCCATCGGCGTGGAAAGCACTGTGCTGGACCTGACCCGGAACGTGCCGGTTCTTCTGCGTCCGGGCGGAGTCACGCTCGAGGAACTGAACGATCTGTGCGGTCCGATCCGCCATCCGGACGATTTCGCCGAAATCGCCCCTGCCTCTCCCGGCAGACTGGCTTCGCATTATGCTCCCAGCCTGCCCGTCAGGCTGGACGTGACCTCCATTGCGCCCGACGAGGCCCAGCTTGCTTTCGGTCGCCCGTTTCCTGGCGCGGGCCTGACATGGAACCTGAGCGAAAGCGGCAATCTTGAAGAAGCAGCGGCCCGTCTTTTCGCCGGACTGCGTTTTCTGGATGCAGAAGGCAGCCGACGCGGCCTGAAAACCATTGCTGCACAGACGATACCCCGTCACGGGCTGGGCCTCGCGATCCGTGACCGTCTGCGCCGCGCGGCCGAACCCCGCACCGATACTCACGCAGACACCATGGCACCGTCCTGAGCATGGCCCGTGCGCCGGATCCCAAAGACATCGACCCGAGGGAAATCAAAATCCTCTCCGATATTCTGGCGCTGGTGCTGGACGAGCAGCCCGGCCATGCCGCCACGGCGCTGGAACGGATCCGCCAGATGGCCCGCCGCGACGGCGTCACGGGCGGCGCACTGAAAAACCTGTTCATCACGCGTATCGGCACCATCGCCCCGCGGGACACCGCAACGCGGGAAAGAGGCCTGCGCGAGCGCGTTCAGGATCTGGAACACCGCCTCAGCCAGAGCGAAACCGATACCCGCGCTGCCCAGCTTCGGCTCGGGCGCTGCCAGATGGACATGGGACTGCTCCAGGTGGAAGTGGCCACCTTCCGGATGCAGAAACCCTGGCGTTATATCGCCCTCGCCTTCGCGGCGGGTGCTGGCCTTCTGGTCGGTATTGCCGGAACACAACTCTATCACAGCCTGTCGGCCACAAGGGTGCCCATCGACCGGGCCGCCTATCTGCGATAGAAACTGTTTCGTTTTTTCGCCTTCCTCCCGCCACGCGCTAGGGATAGATGAAGGGCCATGGCCTCATCCTCCGGTACTTCCGGGCGGCAGATCCTGCCTCTGCTCGACCGCTACATTCTCCGTCAGCTCCTCATCGCCCTGCTGGCGCTGACCGGAGGTGCAACAGCCCTGATCTGGCTGACCCAGTCGCTGCATTTCGTCTCGATGGTGGTCCAGCATGGCCTGTCCCTGCGCGTGTTCATCCAGCTCACCTCGCTGATGCTCCCGACCTTCATCGCCGTCATCCTCCCCATCACGACCTTTCTCGTGGTGCTGTTCACCTATCAGCGAATGGTCGGGGACCGGGAACTCACGGTCATGCGCGCCGCCGGGCGCTCCCCGCTGGAACTGGCCAGACCGGGACTGCTCTGCGCGTTTTTCTCAGTAGCATTGTGCTACACACTGACATTGTGGCTTGCCCCCATGTCCTACCACGCGTTTCACCGCTACGAATTCCAGATCCGCAACCGCATGGCGGCCTTCCTGCTTCAGGACGGCGTCTTCACCAGCCTTTCCGGAGACATGACCGTTTACGTCCGGGGAAGGACCAGTGACGGGCAGCTTCACGGCGTTCTGGTCGAAGATGATCGCAACCCGGATTCCCACACCACGGTCCTCGCCGAGCGCGGCACCATGGTCGTGGTGAACAACCAACCCCGCGTCGTCCTCTATAATGGCTCGCGCGAGGAAATTGACCGCCATACCGGACGACTGAACGTCCTGACCTTCGGACGCAACACCATTGACCTGACCTCGGGGCGCCGGAACAGTCACGAAGACAGGGACCCGGACGAGATGTCACTCCACGAACTGTTTCATCCCGACCCTCACGAAGTCTCCGAACGCGATCGCGGCAAAAACATCGTCGTGGGCTGGCGGCGGTTCACCTCTCCCCTGACGGCCCTGTCCTTTGCGATGATCGGTCTGGTCACGGTGCTGCGCGGCGCCTTCTCCCGTCACGGCAACATCACCCGCCCCCTGACCGCAATCCTGACGGTCGTCGGTCTGCTGGCTCTCTCGCTCATGCTCCAGAACCTCGCCGGACGACATCTTGCGCTGGTGCCGCTCATCTGGCTTGAAGCCCTCCTGCCCGCAGTCATCTGCGCCGTCCTGCTGTTCCTCGAACAGTGGACCGGAAGCGTGAAGCAGCCAGTCCCGATGATTCCTTCGCCGGAGGCCTCCCGATGAGAAGCATCGCCTCTCCGCGACTGAGTCCTTGGCTGACATCGCTGTTTCAGGTGTTCAGCACCCGCGACGACCACGCCGGGTTCTCCACGACCCTGGCCATCTATATCGCCCGGCAGTTCATGCTCAGCACCCTGTCCATGGTGCTCGCCCTGACCGGACTGGTGTCGCTATTCGATTTCATCGACCTGTTGCGCCGCGCAGCCACCCGCCCCAACGTTCCAGCCAGCCTCATCGTCAAGATCGCAGCGCTGCATGTGCCGTACTACATCATTTATGTCCTGCCCTTCGGCATTCTGCTGGGCGGAATCGTGTGCTTTTCGCGCCTGACACGCTCGTCTGAACTCATCGTCGCCCGCGCTGCCGGCATTTCCGCCTGGCAGTTCCTCGCCAGCCCGCTGGCCTGCGCCCTGCTGACCGGTCTTCTGACCACAACCGGCATTTCTGCCCTGTCGTCGAGCATGTTCCGCAGTGCAGAAATGCTGGATCAAACCTACCTACGCTCCGGTGGAGGTCCCCTGACGCTCAACGGGGGAGCCCTGTGGCTCAGACAGTCCGATGACGGACTTGTTCCTCACGGCGTTGCTATTCTGCACGCCCAGGACGTGCATCTCATCAACGGCGCGCTGAAAGTTTCCGGCGTCTCGATCTTTCGCCTCGACGACCGGGACCGCCTGATCCTCCGTATCGAATCTCCCAATGGCGCTCTGGGCGACCACCAGTGGCTGCTGCACGATACCTCCGTACTGCACCCCGATCACCTGCCCCAGAAAATCGGTAACATGACCCTTCCCTCCGACCTGACGGTCAGCCGCGTGCAGGAAAGTTTCGCATCCCCCGACACGCTATCGGTCTTCGCGCTTCCGGGGTTCATTAACCTTCTGGAGCGCTCGGGATTTCCCTCGATCCGGCACAGACTTCATTTCCAGTCGCTGCTGGCCCTTCCCATTCTGGCCGGGACCATGGCATTGGTATCTGCAGGCTTCTCGATGCGTCCGACACGGCGCGGCGGCGTAGCCCGGATGCTGGGATCGGGAATTGCCGCAGGCTTTGCGCTGTTCACCATCTCGAAAGTGGCCGAACAGTTTGGTGAATCCGGTGCGTTGCCGCCGGTTCTTGCGGCATGGGCGCCGACAGGTGCGGGGCTCTGCCTCGCCGTGGCGCTTCTGCTGCACATGGAGGATGGTTGATGACGGTGCCCCTGTGGCTCCCAGCACGCGCCCGCAGACGCGCTTCGTTCGTCGGTGCCACACTGATGGCTGGAACCGCGCTCGTGGCGCCGCAGAAAATGTCTGCCAACACGATGCAACGCGACAACTCCCATATCATCGTCGTCGGAAAACCCACCTCCCAGACTGATCCCCTGACCTATCTCGCCGATAGCGAAAGCTATGCGAAGAACGGTCTGATCACATGGGACGGCAATGTGCGCGTCTGGCAGGGCGACCACGCCATGCGCGCGGACCGCGTGACCTATGACCGCAGCACCGGCATCCTTTCGGCGAAGGGTCATGTCGCGGTCGTAGAACCCGACGGCAGCACGACCTATGCCGATTATGTCGAGTTCAGCCACGGCATGCATGACGGCATCGGCAGTGGCATCTATATCCGCATGGAAGACAACGCCAAACTGGCCGGCAACGGCCTGCGCCGCACGAACGGGATGCTCAATGACCTGACACACGCCGTCTATACGGCCTGCAAGATCTGCGAGAAGAACCCCGACCTTCCGCCGTTCTGGCAGTTTCAGGCTTTCGGCGCGACGCAGGACGTGCAGCACAAGCGCCTCGAATTCGATCACGCCTGGCTGAAAATGCTCGGCCTGCCCGTTTTCTATTTCCCGTTCTTCTCCATGACCGACCCGTCTATTAAACGGCAGAGCGGCTTCCTCATGCCCGGCATCAGCCCGCATGACCGCTATCTCGGCACCTATTTCACACTGCCCTATTTCTGGGCCATCGACGAACAGCAGGATCTGACGGTTCGCGGTCTGGTTTCCACCAAGACCGGCCCTGAATTGACAGCACAGTACCGCAACCGCCTCAACTTCGGCGCGATCGACGTCACCGGCGGCGTCGCCTACGACACCCATAACGAGAGCAAGTACACTACTGCTTTCGGCAACAACGTAGGCTCATCCAGCGAATACGGCATTCAGGGGTATGTGTTCGGTCGGGGCAATTTTGCGATCGACCGCAACTGGCAGGTCGGCGCCAACATCAATGTCGCCAGCTCCGCCAACTATATGCGCGACTACCGCGTTCCCGGTTACGGTCAGGAAATGCTGAACTCGAACCTGTTCCTCGAAGGATACGGCGTCGGCTCCTACCTGCGCTTCGATGGACAGGCCTATCAGGGGCTGAACCAGGGCGTTATCCGCAACTCGGATCTGCCCTGGGCTCTGCCGCGACTGACTTATGCGTTTCAAGGGCAGCCGGACATGTTCGGCGGTCGCCTCAGCGTGCAGACGACTGATTTCAACCTCTACCGAAAGAACGGCATCAACGATCAGCGTGGTCAGGCGGCCATCCAGTGGGACCGTCCGTTCCACAACAAACTCGGTCAGCAGTTCCTGCTGACGGCGCGGATCGATTCGATGGTCTATCACGCCACGCAGGCCTACCAGCAGCCGACCTACTACATGAATGCCGGCGGCAACCATCTCGTGGGACAGGTCCAGCCGACCATCGCCCTGCGCATGAACTGGCCGTTCCTGCGCAGCTTCGCGAAGGGACACGGCTCTCAGATTCTGGAACCCATCGCCCAGATCATCGCCGCCCCAAACACCGGCAACTCGCAGAACCGCCGCCTGCCCAACGAAGACAGCCTGTCCTACGAATTCACGGACACAACGCTGTTTTCTCTCAACCGCTATCTTGGAACCGACCGTCTTGACGGTGGCCTGCGCGCCAATGTCGGTATCCATCAAAACTGGTCCTGGAACGGTCATGCCATCGACATGCTCATCGGCGAAAGCTTCCAAGAACATATCGACCATAACCGGCTGCCCTATTCCGGGCTCGACCATCACCTGTCGGATCCGATTGGTCGCCTGCGGGTCAGTCCGAATCAGTATGTGGATGTGACGGCGCGAGGCCGCTTCAATCCCTGGACCCACCAGTTCGATTACGGCGAAGGCCTGATCAGCACAGGCGTCCCGATGTTCCGCCTGACAGGCGGATATGTCTACGCTCCCGTAACGCCATATTATTATTACGCAACAGATTTCCGCCAAAGCGGCCCCAATGCCCCCTATCTGGTCAAAACCAGCGAAGTAACAGGCGGGTTCTCAACCCACTGGCGCAATTACCATGCATCGGGTTTCTTCCGCCGCAGCCTGTCCCGGAAACAGTTCGTCGCCAATGGTGGCACAATCGGCTATTCCAATGACTGTTTCGGGCTGGATATCATGTATATCAAACAATACACCCGTATCGGCGGCGAACAGCGTAACGAGACGGTCCTCTTCAACTTCACGTTCAAGACGATCGGCACCTTCGGAATCAACGGTTGAGCATGTCCAAGACCCATTGCACCGCATCCACGGCCCTGGCTGTCCTTCTGGCTTTCTCGGCCACCTTCCCGGCCATGGCCGCACCACACCACAAGGCGGCCACGAAACCTGCCGCCACCAAAGAGGCCGCGGCCCCGGTCAGGCCCCCGGAAGACCAGATCCTTGCCGTCATCAACGGACAGGTTCTCACGCAGCGTGACGTGGATAACCGCGCAAAGCTCTTCGTGCTTTCGACCGGCCTGCCCATCAGCCCGGAAATCATGGGGCGCATGCGTGGCCAGATCATCCATCAGCTGATCGACGAACGCCTGAAAACGCAGGAAATCCTCAAGCGTCACATCAATGTGGAGCCTGATCAGATTGCAGCCGCAATCGCCAATATCGAGCAGCGCAACGGGATGCCAAAGAACGCCCTGCGCAACCGTCTCGCTTCGGACGGCGTCTCGCTTACGACACTGATTGACCAGATCCGCGTTCAGATCGGCTGGATGCAGGTGCTGCGCGAAAAGCTCGGCGAAGAAGGTCGGATTACGGCAACCCAGATCAGCCAGCGCGAACAGGCGCTTCAGGCAGAACAGGGACGTGCCCAGTATTTCATGAGTGAAATTTTCGTCCCCGTCGCCGATCCCCGACATGATGACGCCGAACTCGCCTTCACCAAAACCATCATCTCCCAGCTCCGCGAAGGCGCACCGTTCCCGATCGTGGCGGCCCAGTTTTCGCAGGCCCAGTCTGCCCTTGATGGCGGCTCCATGGGCTGGGTCCAGGAAGATAACCTCGATCCGCAGGTCGTCAACATCGTGCGCCAGATGCCGATCGGCGCCATCTCCAATCCCATTCAGGTCGCGGGCGGCTTCGTGATCGCCACCGTTCAGGCCAAGCGCGTGGTCGGCAAGCAGATGGGCACCCAGCTTGACCTGAGACAGGCATTTTTCCCGTTTGATGCCCCTCTGAACCCGCAGAACCCAACCGAACAGCAGCGCGCAGCCCTGCAGAAAGCAACCTCTGCAGTCCAGACGGTTCATAGTTGTGACGCCATGGAAGCGCTCAACAAGTCTCTGGGTGAAAAGCGCCCCGGAAATCCCGGTTCGCAGATTCTGGAGCGTCTTATGCCCCAGATGAAGTCGGTTCTCGAATCGCTGCCTCCCAACAAGGTCAGCCGCCCGCTGGTCTCTATGGACGGTATCGCCCTGCTCATGGTCTGCAACCGGCAGGAAAAGAACCTGGCGCAGCAGAGCCCCAGCGAAATCGCAGATCAGCTTATGAACGAACATGTCGAGCAGGCCTCACGCCAGCTTCAGCGTGACCTCCAGCGCCGCGCCATCATCGAGATGCGCCCTGCCGCCAAGGCCACCAACTGACGTGTCTCTCCCCTCACTGCGCGACACCATCCAGATCCATGGTCTGGATGCCAAGAAATCCCTCGGCCAGCACTTCCTCCTTGATCCGGGCATCTGTGCCCGGATTGCAGGCCTCGGCGGCGACCTGACCGGACGCAGCGTCATTGAAATTGGCCCCGGCCCCGGCGGCCTGACCCGTGCTTTGCTGGACACGCCCGCCACCCGCGTAGATGTGGTGGAAATCGACGAACGCGCCTGGCCCCTTCTGGACGAACTGGCGACCTACTATCCGGGCCGCCTGCACGTCGTCCGCGAAGACGCCCTGAAGCTGGATGCCGCCACCCTCGCCCCCGCACCACGCCAGATCATCGCCAATCTGCCCTATAATGTCGCAACGCCTCTTCTGGTCGGATGGCTGCGACAGGCCGTACAATGGGAACGGCTGTCCCTGATGTTCCAGCTCGAAGTCGCCGAGCGGATCTGCGCGGAACCGGGCAGTTCGGCTTACGGGCGTCTCGCGGTGCTGGCCCAGTGGTGCGCCTCCTGCTCGGTCGCCCTGCGTATTCCGCCCGGAGCGTTCTCGCCGCCACCCAAAGTCCATTCCGCAGTGGCCGTCATCATCCCACACGCCGAGCAGCCGTCCCCGCAGCTGTTCCGCGCCATGGAGCAGGTCACGGCCGCCGCCTTCGGACAGCGCCGCAAGATGCTGCGCTCATCACTGAAATCCATTGGCGGCGAACGCCTTCTGGAAAAAGCCGGGATCGAGCCGACCCGCCGCGCCGAAACCCTCTCGGTCGCCGAATTCGCACGGCTGGCTGAACTCAATCTCGCCAGCCGCTGAGAACCCTTACCGGTTCGCGCTCTCCCGTTCACGCTCGAACATATAGTCCCGCGTGAACGGCACAGCGTCGATGGACCGGGTCAGCTGAAGCTGGAAGTTCATGTGTCCCTGCACCCGGAACGACAACTCGGCCCCCACCAGATAGAACTCGAACATCCGGACAAACCGCTCGTCATACAGCGCCCGGATCTTCTCACGGTTGGCATCGAAGCGCTTGCGCCATTCCGCCAGCGTACGCGCATAATGCAGACGCAACACCTCACAGTCCGTCATCCACAGCCCCGACCGCTCAATCGCTGCCAACGTCTCGCTCAGGGCCGGTGAATACCCGCCCGGAAAAATGTATTTCTGGATCCAGGGATTGGTCGTGCCCGGTCCGTCCATCCGTCCAATGGAATGGATCAGCGCCACGCCGTCCGTCTTCAGACAGGCCTTCACTTTCTGGAAAAAAGCCTCGAATTGCGGCGGCCCCACATGTTCGAACATGCCCACCGAAACAATCCGGTCAAACTGCTGATGCAGATTGCGGTAATCAATCAGTTCAAACCGGACCTGCCCGTCAAGCCCTGCGTCCTTCGCCCGCTGCCGCGCCACACCAAGCTGCTCGCGTGACAGCGTGATACCCAGAACCCGCGCGCCGTAATCCTTCGCCAGCGTCAGAGCCATTCCGCCCCAGCCACACCCGATATCCAGCACATCAAGCCCCGGCCGATCCAGATTGAGCTTGGACGCGATATGCCGCTTCTTGGCAGCCTGCGCCTCCTCCAGCGTCATGTCCTCACGCTCGAAATATGCACAGGAATACTGCCGGTCCTCGTCCAGAAACAGATCGTACAGCGTACCGTTCAGATCATAGTGATGCGCCACATTGCTTCGGGATGTCTTCAGGGAATTCAGCGTCTTCCAGGCCCGGGTAACATAACGCAGACGATCCTCGATTTCTTCGAAGACATGACCATGACTGTTGATGTTTTCCATCAGAACCGTCAGCAGCGTTTCAAGCGTACATCTGTCGGGCACGATGCTGCCCGCCATGTATTCCTCACCGAAGGCAAGACCGGAATTGACGATCAGGGCGCGTTCGGCCTGCTTTGTCCGAAGATGCAGACCAGCCTCAAGTCCCGGCTTTGATCCGCGATAGGTGCGGACAATACCATCGCTGAATACGACTCGCAGGCTTCCCGTCTGAATGAATTTCCGCAAGACAAAATCCAGAATCCGCTTCATTCCGATCTCCTGTTTCCAATACCGGGAAAAAGCCTCAGCGGGCCTGTAGTTGTATCCTGCCAGTCAAATGGATATAAAAAAACCCGGCCCGGGAATATTCCCGGCCGGGTTCTTCAAAACGAGATCAGCGGTAAAAGCCTCAGGCTTCTTCCGATGCCTCGCCAGCTTCGGCAGCAGCCTCTTCGGCAGCATTCTCAGCCTGCAGGTCACCAAGGATGTTCTCATCCTCGTCCTGCACACCGATTGCTTCGCCACGAGCCTGACGCTCTGCTTCTTCAGCGGAACGGGCAACGTTAACCGTCAGCGGAATGGACACTTCCGGATGCAGCACAACGCGTGCTTCCGTCAGGCCAAGCTGCTTGATCGGGTGCGCCAGAACAACCTGCTGACGCGAAATCGTCAGGCCGGCATCCGTAGCGGCAACCGCGATGTCGCGGGTGCTGACAGAACCATACAGGCTGCCACTGTCGCCAGCCTGACGGATGACAACAACGGACAGCTCGTGCATGCGCTCGGCAAGGCGCTCGGCCTCTTCACGCTTCTTGAGGTTCTGGGCCTCAAGCTGGGCGCGCTCGGTCTCGAAACGCTTCTTGTTGGCAACCGTGGCGCGCATGGCCTTGGCCTGGGGCAGCAGGAAGTTACGGGCATAGCCCGGCTTCACGTGCACCAGGTCACCCATCTGGCCGAGATGCTCGACCCGCTGCAGCAGGATCAGTGCGGTCTGGGACATGATGCTCTCCTCAGTTCACAACGTAGGGGAGCAGGGCGAGGAAACGGGCGCGCTTGATCGCCTGTGCCAGCTCACGCTGCTTCTTGGCCGAAACGGCCGTGATGCGGCTCGGCACGATCTTGCCGCGCTCCGAAAGGAAGCGGCTCAGCAGACGCACGTCCTTGTAGTCGATCTTCGGGGCATTGGCACCGGAGAACGGGCAGGACTTGCGACGACGGTAGAACGGACGACGTGCGCCAACTGCCGTGCGACGGGCAGCGGGGTTCACTTCGTTTACGTCGGGAGTGATGGTGTCAGACATGATTCTTACTCCGCTCCAGCCGTCTCGCGAACATCGTCATGCTCGCCACGTGCACGATATTCCTCACGATCTTCGCTGCTGCGACGGGGACCGCCACGGCCGCTCTCGAAACGACCAGCCGGCTTGGAGCCGCCACGGAAGTTACCGCGATCGCCACGATCGTCGCTCTTGCGAGCCAGAACCGGAGAGGGGTTCTCGTCGATCTCGTCAACGCGCAGCGTGAGAACGCGCAGCACGTCTTCGTTCAGGCCGAGCTGGCGCTCTACTTCGCGCAGCGTGTCGGGGGTGCAGTCAAGGCCCAGCAGGACGTAATGGCCCTTGCGGTTCTTCTTGATGCGGTATGCGAGGGAACGCAGGCCCCAGAACTCACGCTTCTGGATGGAACCGCCGTTGTCCTTGAGCAGGGTTTCGATGGTCTCGACCAGGGTTTCCACCTGAGCCTGCGACACATCATTACGTGCGATGAGCACGCTTTCATACAATGGCATGAAGACTCCCTTCGGATTGGGTCAACCCGCGACTGGTCCCGGCCCATGCCGGAAACAGGGCCCATGTTTCAGGGCACGGGTATAGCCGGTGCGATGCCACATCGCCCGGCAGGGAAAGGCGGCATTAATCACGCACAGCCCCCAAAAGCAAGCCTTAACTCAGAGTCGCTTCAGCCTTTCCGGCACATATTCGTCTGGAACGTCCCATGTTTCAGACACGACATGCCGGACGGAAAATCCCGCCCGACGATAATTCGGCAGTGCATTGGGATGGTCCAGGGTGCAGGTATTGACCCTCAGCCTCCAGCTCCCTGCCCCGAACGCCCGCGCAACGGCATGGTCGAGAAGCACCCGTCCGAGCCCGCGCCCCATCGCCGGCGGCAGAAGACCAAAATAGGCCAGATTGGCATCCCCGCCCTGCCGCAGATCCAGCTCATAGAAACCCGCCGGTTCGCCGCGGCTGTCACGTAGAACCATGAAATGAACGGCTGGATCGTGGAGGATTTCTCCCAGTTCCGCATCCGGCATCGACCGGCGCATCCACCAGCAGTAATCCTGCCCGACTGTCAGATACAGAAAGCGGTAGAGCGCGACTACCTCAGCCCCCGTCATACGAGAGAGAGAAAACCCCTCCGGCAGAACCGGAGACGGCCGGGACGAACACACCTCCAGAAAAGTGACATCCACCGCAAGACGGGTGGATGCCCCTTTCGGCCTGAGCCAGTCCGGCAACACCGCCGCGCGCTCTCAGGCGGCTCAGTTGTCGTCGAGGAAGGAGCGCAGCTTGCGCGAACGGCTCGGATGCTTGAGCTTGCGCAAAGCCTTCGCTTCGATCTGACGGATACGCTCACGCGTGACGTTGAACTGCTGGCCCACTTCCTCAAGGGTGTGGTCCGTGTTCATGCCAATGCCGAAGCGCATCCGCAACACGCGCTCTTCACGCGGCGTCAGGGACGCCAGAACGCGTGTCGTGGCTTCACGCAGATTCGTCTGGATCGCAGCATCCAGCGGAATAACGGCCGTCTTGTCCTCGATGAAATCACCGAGATGGCTGTCTTCCTCGTCACCAATCGGCGTCTCAAGCGAGATCGGCTCCTTGGCGATCTTCAGGACCTTGCGGACCTTTTCAAGCGGCATGCCCAGCTTCTCGGCCAGCTCTTCCGGAGCCGGCTCGCGCCCGATTTCATGCAGCATCTGACGCGACGTGCGGACCAGCTTGTTGATCGTCTCGATCATATGGACCGGAATACGGATCGTCTTGGCCTGATCCGCGATGGAACGCGTGATCGCCTGACGGATCCACCAGGTCGCATAGGTCGAGAACTTGTAACCGCGACGGTACTCGAACTTGTCCACGGCCTTCATCAGGCCGATATTGCCTTCCTGGATCAGATCCAGGAACTGCAGACCACGGTTCGTGTATTTCTTGGCGATCGAGATCACCAGACGCAGGTTCGCCTCGATCATTTCCTTCTTGGCACGCGTGGAATCACGCTCGCCACGGGAAACGGTCGCATAGACGCGGCGGAACTCGCCAACCGGCAGGCCCGTCTCATGCGACAGCGCCGCAATCTCGCCACGTAGATTGCGCAGCTGGTCCATGTGCTTGGTCGTCAGGTTCTTCCAGCCCTTGCCTGGCAGCGCGGAAATGCTGTCCAGCCAGGTCGGATCCAGTTCGCGGCTGCGATACTTGATGAGGAAGTCATCGCGCGAAATCTTGCAGTTCTCGGCCAGACGCATCATCCGGCCTTCAACGCCGTTCAGCTTCTGGACCTGCATCTTGATCTGCGCGACCAGTTCCTCGATCCGGTTGTTGTGCAGATGCACCTGCTCAACCAGACTGACCAGCTCATGACGCAGCTTTTCATAGGTCTGCTCAGACTTGTCCGAGTGATCCTCGCCGCCCGTCAGGGCTTCAATACGCTTGATCTGGATCTTGCGCAGCTTGTGATACAGCGGCTCGATGGCTTCAAAACGGGCCAGGATTTCCGGCTTCAGCTTTTCTTCCAGCGCCGACAGGGACAGGCCACTGCCTTCCTGCTGCTCGCCGTCGCCCTCTTCGCTCTCGTCCTCGGCCTTGTCGTCCTCTTCAGACGCCTCATCGCCCTCTTCACCCTCGACCGCATCGGGGTCGGGACCACCCCCCTGACTGGCCTCGAGATCCACGATGTCACGCAGGAGCATCTCGCCGTCCTTGAGGCGCTCATGCCAGGAAATGATGGCGCGAATCGTCAACGGGCTCTCGCACAGGCCGCCGATCATCTCATCGCGACCCGCTTCGATCCGCTTGGCGATCGCAATTTCGCCTTCGCGCGACAGCAGCTCGACCGAACCCATCTCACGCAGATACATCCGGACCGGATCATCCGTGCGGCTGGCAGCCTCGGCATCGACGTTGCCGCCCTGAGGGCCTTCGGCTTCCTCGGTCTCAGCTTCGGCTTCCTTTTCAGCAGGGCCCTCGGCTTCGTCCTGTTCCTCGTTCTCGATGACCTGAATGCCCATTTCCGACAGGGCCGCCATAATGTCCTCGATCTGCTCCGAAGACATCTGGTCCTGCGGCAGGACCGCATTCAGTTCATCAAAAGTGATATGCCCGCGTTCACGCCCTTTGGCGATCAGCCGCTTGACGGCAGCGGACTGCGTATCAAGGAGAGTGGTATCCCCCTCCTGTTCCTGCGCGTTCCGATCCGTTCCAGAGGCTGTTTTCGTCGCCATTCGTCTCTCCGTCAACTCCGCCGCGAGTTAGCAATCCGGCAGCGTGCAGGTGGTCGATCCTTCGCCCGAAGTCAAGATTGCGGCTCCAAAGAATGCAACCTTTCGGGAATAAAAGTCGTTCCGATTCCATTTCTTTACAACAAGCCCTGCCGCTACATCAGTCCAGTCACTCTCCGACTCTCTCTCCGCTTTTCAAAGCGTCGCGCACACGCAGCCGGGTCATAAGCGCACTGGGGAAGCGCAGTCCGCTCTGGCCATTCTCGTCCACAAAAGGCTCCATGTCACCATTCACCACGGCTTTGGTCACATCTTCTTCAAGAGTGCGCTCGAAGGTCTGAAAATTGACCAAGGCATAAAAATGCCACCAACTTTCAATGACATCCACCGTCAAAACCTCGTCCCGGACCTTCCCGTCTCCCACACTTCGTGGCAACGGCCCGCTTTTCAGCGCCTCGGCCAGATCCGTCAGTCCATGTCCCTCAAGCCACGCCATGCAGCTCTCTTCCGTCAGGGCATCGCGCCCCTCTTCCTGACAGGACCAGTCCAGAAGAGCCGAGCGCAAACGATCCAGATCGGACGGAAGAGAAAGCCCCGCATAGGCCTGTTCCACTTCCGGAAGGATATCGGGATGCCGCAGCAGCATCGCCGTCATGATGTTGAGCCGCTCCACATTCCCCGACTCCACATCGCGCATCGCGCCGGGGGCCTGCGTGGACAGCTTCAGACTTTCGCCACCCTTGCGCTGGAAAGTCTTTTTTCGCCTGAAACGCTCGAAGAACATGTCCAGCAGCGTGCTGCGATATTCCGAAGCCAACGCCCTGTCCGGGATCAGCTTCGACAGCGTCACCAGCTTTTCCCGCAGCGCCGCCCGCTGATCCGGCCCTGGATCGACCAGTCCCGCAGTCAGGAGCCCGAACAGTTCCTCCGCCATGGACGTCGCCCCGGACAGAGCCTCCTGCATGGCCCGCGGTCCACGGCTGCGGATCAGACTGTCCGGATCGTCCTTCGCGTCCAGCCGGCAGAAGCGGATCGTCCGTTCCGGTGAAAGCAGCGGCAGCGAAACTTCACACACACGAAGCGCCGCCCGAGCCCCTGCCGCATCGCCGTCCAGACACAGGATCGGCGACGGCGACATGCGCCACAGCAGTTCAAGCTGCTCCTCCCCCATCGCGGTGCCCAGAGGGGCGACTGCCCCCCCAAACCCGGCCTGATCCAGGGCGATCACGTCCATATACCCCTCGACCACCACGAGATCCGCTCCGCGATGCACGCCTTCCCGCGCCAGATCGAGATTGAACAATGTCCGCCGCTTGGAAAACAGCGCCGTCTCCGGACCATTGAGATATTTGGGCTGCCCGTCTCCCAGCGTCCGTGCACCAAAGGACATCATCCGCCCCCGCCGATCGCGGATGGGGAACGTCACACGGTTAAAGAACAGCTCCCCCTTCGGAGCCCCCTGCTCGTCCACCCGCATGACGCCCGCGCGGATCAGCATTTCGACGCTCACGCCATGCGGCCGCAGTTCGTCCAGCAACTGCCGCCCGTCCCCTGACCAGCCCAGACCAAACCGCTCGATCGCCTGATCCGTCAGGCCCCGTCCACGCAGGTAGGCCAGCCCTTCGCGTCCCTCCGGACGATACAGACGGCGGCGGTAACTTTCCTGCACCAGATTCAGAACATCGCCCAGAGACTGCGCTTCGCGCGCGCGCGCCTCGGTTCGCGGATCCGCTTTCGGGACCTCAAGCCCGGCCTCAGAGGCAAGCTGTTCGACCGCTTCGGGAAAACTGCGCCCCTCGCTCTGCATCACATAAGAGATCGCATCTCCATGCACACCGCAGCCAAAGCAATGGAAATGATCGTCATAAATGTAGAAGGACGGCGTTTTTTCGCCGTGAAACGGGCAGCAGGTTTTCCAGTTCCGCCCAGACCTCACCAGCTTGTTGCGGCGCCCGATCAGCGACGGAAGCGGCGTCCTGTTCCGTAATTCATCCAGAAAGGCCGCATCAATTGCCATGGGCAGAAAGAGCCTTTCATGCACGTCAGAGAGAAGAACCATGAGCGCATACAGCGCCAGCGCTCATGTTTAAAGGAAACTTTCTTCCAGAATCCACATCCGTCACACCCCGTTTCAGATTTCTGCCCCTGCCCGGCCTGTTGTTCCGGATGCAGGGTTAAGGCATGCTTAAAGCCCTCTCTCTCTGCTGCCGGGTGCTCCGGCAGTTTTGAACAACAGGAAGCATTCATGAAAAAGTACCTGATGCTTGCAGCCGCAACCGGCCTGCTGGCGACGTCGCTTACGACAGCACAGGCAGAACCGGGCGGATGCCTCAAATACGGTGCCGCCGGTGCCGTCGGCGGCCACGTCGCCAACCATCATGGGGTTCTGGGTGCCATGGGCGGCTGCGTGACCGGCATGTATGTGCGTCACCGCTACCGCAAGGAAGCCCGCGCCAAGGCGGCCCTGTACGATCAGGAGCACCCGGGCGCCAAGGGTTCTTACGAAGAAAAGGCAACGGCTTATGACGTGGAACACTCCACAAAGCCCGGCCAGATGACCGGCACGACACCTTCAACCACCGCGCCTGCCGCAACGGCTCCGGCACAGCCCCAGTAAGCACACCACACCGGGCTTTCTTCAACGGAAGCCCGGTTAGCCCGCTTCAGATCGGAACCGGCACACCATCCCTGTGGTCCTGTGCTTCGACATACATCCGCATGACCGACGGATACCGCGCCCGCGTCACCCGCTCCAGCGCAGAAACCCCCTGCTCGACCTGCCCCGCTGTCAACGTATCCTCCCAGTCCAGCGACAGCAGAACGATGATGCTCCCCGGTCCCCGCGTTTCGGTCACGACCTCGTTCACCCCGACCACACCCGGCAGTCTCATCGCCTCTTTGCGCACATAGGCGTCAATTTCCGGATTGCTCTCCCCGACCAGCAGAGAGCGCGTCTCGTTCGTCAGCAGCACCGCCACGATCACCAGAACCACCCCGATCAGCAGCGACGCAACGCCATCCAGAATATGCCACCCCGTCACAACGGACAAAACCGTAAAGAGCAGCGCGATCATCAGACTGACCAGCGCCGCGCCGTCCTCGAACAGCACTACAAATAGCCCCGGATCGGTACTGCGCCGGATCATGGTCCACAGCGATCCCTTGCCCGATGGCATGGACTTCATGGCCGCCAGAAAACCATATCCCTCCATGCTGCCCGAAATCCCGAGAATGGCCACGTTCAGCCACCAGCCGGGCAAGACATGTCCCAGAATGTGGACAGACTCCATCGCCGACGGATGCCAGACCTTTTCCCAGCCCTCATGCAGGGATGCGACGCCACCGCCGACAAACAGCGCCCCCGCCACAACCAGCGTCCAGAAATAAAGCTCCCGGTGATGTCCCAGCGGATGCTCTTTCGTCGCCGGAGCCGCCGCCCGCTTCATCCCCACCAGCAGCAGGAT
The DNA here is from genome assembly GCF_002005485.1 of Gluconobacter albidus. Taxonomy (NCBI): domain Bacteria; kingdom Pseudomonadati; phylum Pseudomonadota; class Alphaproteobacteria; order Acetobacterales; family Acetobacteraceae; genus Gluconobacter; species Gluconobacter albidus. Next base: position 1,903,438 of record NZ_CP014689.1, read on the forward strand.
CTGGTTGCCGCAGTCGACAAACGAATGAACCGTCTCCGCCAGCATGGCCGCCGAACCGGTCAGGAGCGCAGCAGCCCCCTTCACGCAGGCAATCCCGAAATTCACCCCCAGGGCAATGAAAACGACCTTCGCTGAACCACCTGCGGACATTCTGGCCTCATTCGTAAAATCCGGACATCAGAGTGATGACCTCCACGCTCCGCTGTCAAACGCCCGTCCCAACAAAAAAGCCGCCCCCGAAGGAGCGGCTTTCTGCATCATGACCTTCTGAACGGCCGATCAGGCCGAGAGATGCGCCTTCACCAGCGCGCTGGCCTTCACCGGGTCCAGATCCGCGCCGAAGCGCTCCTTCAGAGCCGCCATGACCTTGCCCATGTCCTTCATGCCCGCCGCTTCGGTCTTCTGCACCGCTTCGGCAATGCCGGCCTTCAGCGCGGACTCATCGAGTTCCGGCGGCAGGTAGGACTTGATCGTCGCGATTTCGCCCTCTTCCTTTTCCGCCAGTTCCGGACGGCCACCCTCACGATACATCGTAGCGGATTCCGTGCGGGACTTGATCATGGAGCGCAGGGCGGAAATGATGTCCGTATCCGTCACCTCGGCGCTCTTGGCACGGGCAGCGACATCCAGATCCTTGATCTTGGCCGTGATCCCGCGGATCTGCGCCACCGTCTCGGACTGACCGGCCTTCATCGCCGTCTTGAGGTCATCCATGATCTGCTTGCGAAGCGACATCGCCGTTCTCCTTCATCGGACAGCCCGCAGGAAACTCCCTCGGCGAGCCGTCCCTCATTCCTTGAATGGCAGCAAAATCGCACAAAAGCCGGATTGCAACAATCCGACAGCCTCCCAACGCACGAAACGAGCCATTCGGAAAAAACTTCCCACCCCCTCCGGGCATGCAGAGCGCGCAGTGGGAAAAAACTTCCCATTCCGTTTCCGATCCCTTATTCAGAGGCTCCAGAGTACATCCGGCAGTCAGCAACGGGGCGACCATGGACATCGACAGAATCATCGAAAAAGCCGGAGGCGCGGACGAGATCGCCGCCCTTGCGGGCGTCGGGCTGGAGGCCGTGCGCAAATGGCGCCAGTCCCGCATGGTCCCCACCAAACACTGGCCGGCCCTGCTGCGCGTGCCGGGAATCGCCCTTCAGGATCTGACAGCGGATCTCACCGCACCTCACACCCCACAAGAACAAGAAAGAGAGACGGACGTGTCCAATCCCTGCCCTCCCGGCGCCAACGCCGCCCTTGTCCTTGCAGACGGGACAGTCCTGTGGGGCCGCGGCTTCGGCGCCCATACGGAAGGCGCCGTCGGAGAACTCTGCTTCTCCACCGGCATGACCGGCTACCAGGAAACCCTGACAGACCCGTCCTTCGCCGGACAGATCGTGACCTTCACCTTCCCGCATATCGGTAATGTCGGCACGAATGCCGATGACAACGAGGCCCCGAAAATGGCCGCCCTCGGTGCCGTCGTGAAGGAAGATATCACCGCCCCCGCAAGCTGGCGTTCGCATGAACCCCTCGCTGCGTGGCTAAAGCAGCACGGCCGCGCAGGCATCAGTGGCGTCGATACCCGCGCCATCACCCGCACTCTGCGCGACAGCGGCCCACAGACCGCCATCCTCGCCTTCCCGGAAAACGGCCGCATCGACACGGACAGCCTGCTGAACCGCGCCCGCCAGTGGCCCGGCCTCGAAGGCATGGACCTCGCCAAAGAGGTTACGCAGCCCAAACGCGTCTGGACAGAAGGCGTGTGGGAAACCACCCGCCCGGCCCGGACCGAAAACCGCCGCCGCGTGGTCGCCATGGACTACGGCGCCAAGGACAACATCCTGCGCTGTCTCGTGACCGCCGGATGTGACGTTACCGTCCTGCCCGCCACGGCCACCGCCGAAGAAATTCTGGAACTGAAGCCCGAAGGCGTGTTCCTCTCCAACGGCCCCGGCGATCCGGCCGCGACCGGCACCTATGCCGTCCCCGCCATCCGCACGGTGCTGGACGCAAACGTCCCCGTCTTCGGCATCTGCCTCGGCCATCAGCTCCTCGCACAGGCGCTGGGCGGCAAGACCTACAAGCTGGAGCGCGGCCATCGCGGTGCGAACCAGCCGGTCAAGGACGTCGAGACCGGCCGCGTGGAAATCACCAGCCAGAACCACGGCTTCGCCGTGGACGAAAAGTCTCTGCCTGCGGACGTGAAGGTGACGCATGTGAGCCTGTTCGACGGCTCCAACGAAGGCATCGCCTCCACCACGAAAGACGCCTTCTCCGTCCAGTACCATCCCGAGGCGAGCCCCGGCCCGTCCGACAGTTTCTATCTTTTCGAGCGTTTCGTCGCGGTCATGGACCGTCGCGCTAAAGCAGGAGCCTGAGCCATGCCAAAACGGACAGACATCAAGTCCATCCTGATCATCGGCGCTGGCCCGATCGTCATCGGACAGGCCTGCGAATTCGACTATTCCGGCGCACAGGCCTGCAAGGCCCTGCGCGAGGAAGGCTATCGCGTCATCCTGATCAACTCGAACCCCGCCACCATCATGACCGATCCCGGTCTGGCGGATGCGACCTATATCGAGCCGATCACCCCGGAATTCGTCGAGCGCATCATCCTCAAGGAAAAGCCCGACGCCGTCCTGCCGACAATGGGTGGCCAGACAGCCCTGAACGCTGCCATGGCGCTCGACAAGTCCGGCTTCCTCAAAAAGCACAATGTGGAACTGATTGGCGCGGACGCAGAGGTCATCGACCGCGCGGAAGACCGCCAGAAATTCCGCGAAGCCATGGACGAGATCGGGATCGAAAGCCCCCGCAGCACCATCGCCCACACGCTTGAAGAAGCCCGCGCGGCACTGGCCGATGTCGGTCTGCCCGCCATCATCCGCCCGTCCTTCACCATGGGCGGCGCTGGCGGTGGCATCGCCTATAACCGCGAGGAATTCGACCAGATCGTCACGGGCGGCCTCGATGCCTCGCCCACGACCGAAGTCCTGATCGAAGAATCCGTTCTCGGCTGGAAAGAATACGAGATGGAAGTGGTCCGCGACACCGCGGATAACTGCATCATCATCTGCTCCATCGAGAACATCGACCCGATGGGCGTCCATACCGGTGACTCCATCACCGTTGCCCCCGCCCTGACGCTGACCGACAAGGAATACCAGCGCATGCGGGACGCTTCGATCGCGTGCCTGCGCAAGATCGGCGTCGAGACCGGCGGCTCCAACGTGCAGTTCGGCGTCAACCCGGCCGATGGCCGTCTGGTCGTCATCGAGATGAACCCGCGCGTGTCGCGTTCCTCCGCACTTGCCTCGAAGGCCACCGGCTTCCCGATCGCCAAGATCGCCGCCAAGCTGGCCGTCGGCTACACGCTGGACGAACTCAAGAACGACATCACGAAAACGACCCCGGCCTCCTTCGAGCCAACGATCGACTATGTCGTTGCCAAAATCCCCCGCTTCACCTTCGAGAAATTCCCCGGCTCCCCGGCGCTGCTCTCGACGTCCATGAAGTCGGTCGGTGAAGCCATGTCGGTGGGCCGCTCCTTCGCCGAAGCCATCCAGAAGGGCCTGCGCTCGATGGAAACGGGCCTCACCGGCCTCGACCCGGTCGAAGCCCCCGGCGACGGTTCGCACAACGCCTACCTCGCCGCCCTGGCCGAGCCGCGCCCCGAGCGCATCCTGATGGCCGCACAAGCCCTGCGCGCCGGGCTGTCGGTCGAGCAGATCAACGAAGCCTGCAAATTCGAGCCCTGGTTCCTCCGCCAGCTCGAAGACATCGTGGCTTCCGAGCGCGAGATCGAAAAGAACGGCCTGCCCACGGACGCCTACAACCTGCGCCGTCTCAAGGCCCAGGGCTTCTCGGACGTCCAGCTCGCACGCCTCTCCGGCCAGAGCGTCACAGATGTCGCAGAACTGCGCGAAAAACTGGCTGTCACACCGGTCTATCGCCGCATCGACACCTGTGCCGCCGAATTCGCCTCCGACACGCCCTATCTGTACTCGACCTATGAAGGCGGATTCGGCACGCCGGAATGCGAAAGCCGCCCGACGAACCGCGACAAGATCATCATTCTCGGTGGCGGCCCGAACCGCATCGGTCAGGGCATCGAGTTCGACTATTGCTGCGTCCACGCCGCCTACGCCCTGCGCGAAGCCGGTTTCGAGACGGTCATGGTCAACTGCAACCCCGAGACGGTCTCGACCGACTACGACACCTCGGACCGCCTGTATTTCGAACCCCTGACCGCCGAGGACGTGATCGCCCTGATCCGCACCGAAGCAAAGGGCGGCAAGGTTCTGGGCTGCATCGTGCAGTATGGCGGCCAGACCCCGCTCAAGCTGTCCCGCGCCCTTGAAGACGCCGGCATCCCGCTTCTCGGCACGCCAGCGGACGCGATCGACCGCGCCGAGGACCGCGAACGCTTCCAGACCATGCTCCGCAAGCTCGGCCTGCGCCAGCCCCGCAACGGCATCGCCCGCAGCCCGGCGGAAGCCGAGAAAATCGCGGAAGAAGTCGGCTACCCGGTCGTCGCCCGCCCGTCCTACGTTCTGGGCGGCCGTGCGATGGAAATCGTCTATGACAAACCGGGCCTCAAGCGCTACCTCAACGAAGTCCTGCGCGCCGCCGGCCCGGAAGTCTCGACCGGTCCCGTCCTGCTCGATCACTACCTCAACGACGCCATCGAAGCGGACGTGGACTGCATCTGCGACGGCGAGAACGTCTATGTCGCAGGCGTCATGGAACATATCGAGGAAGCCGGCATCCATTCCGGTGACTCCGCCTGCTCCCTGCCGCCCTATACGCTCTCCCCGGCACTGGTGACGGAACTGCGCTCCCAGACCGAAGCCATGGCCCGTGAACTGGGCATCCGCGGCCTGATGAACGTCCAGTACGCCATCAAGGATCAGGAAGTCTTCGTTCTCGAAGTGAACCCCCGCGCATCCCGGACCGTGCCATTCGTCGCCAAGGCCACCGGCGTTCCGGTTGCCAAGATCGGCGCGCGCGTCATGGCGGGCGCGAAACTCACCGAGTTCAAGCTTGATGGTGGTGCGGTCTCTCCGCATGTCGCGGTCAAGGAAGCGGTGTTCCCGTTCCACCGCTTCGCCAATGCCGACACGATCCTCGGCCCGGAAATGCGCTCCACGGGTGAAGTCATGGGGCTGGATTCCAGCTTCGAGCGCGCCTTTGCGAAATCGCAGCTTGCCGCCGGTGTGACGCTGCCGCTTGCGGGCACGGTGTTCCTGTCCGTTCGTGACAGCGACAAGGCGCATGTCCAGCCTCTCGCCCGCAAGCTGGTCGCCATGGGCTTCACGATCCTTGCCACCAGCGGCACGGCGTCCCGTCTGGAAGCCGCCGACATTCCCGTAAAGCGCGTGAACAAGGTGATGCAGGGCCGTCCGAACTGCGTGGACTCCATCCGCTCGGGCGACGTGCAGATGGTCATCAACACCTCACAGGGTGGGCAGGCCGCACAGGACAGCTACGAGATCCGTCGCAGCGCCCTGACGATGGGCATCCCGCATTACACCACGATCGCAGGCGCCCGTGCGGCGACCTATGCGATCGCGGTCCTGAAGGAAGACGATCTGGGCGTCGCCCCGCTCCAGTCTTACTTCAAGGGTGAGTTCTGACCCCTTCCTGACCTTAAAAAACCCCGCCAGAGCAATCTGGCGGGGTTTTTCATTTTCAGTCGCCTGAATATCGAAGAAGATCGCCCGGCTGGCAGTTGAGAACCCGACACAAGGCCTCAAGGGTCGAAAAACGGATCGCCTTTGCTTTGCCTGTCTTGAGAATGGAGAGATTGGCCAGCGTCAGCCCCACTTTCTCCGACAGTTCCGTCAAAGACATACCCCGCGCCTTCAGCAACTCATCCAGATTGACCTGCACCGGCATCAGATGACCTCATCAATTTCGGACTGAAGCTGAACGCCTACCCCGAAAAGCAAAGCAATAAGATAAACCAGTCCCAGACAGAGCAGGGAATCAACAAGATCCGAAAAACAGTTGATCCACAGGAATGGGCCGAATTTTACAGGGTCAAGAAGGCTCGAAAATATTCCCCCGAAAAAGCCAATTCCGAAAAAATAAACGATCCTTCTAAAAATAACCCACATGATTTCCGCATTATTTTGAGCAAAAATTTTTTCGGAAATGGAATTATCAACAATCTTAATTGAACCACTTAAAACATTCATCAGTATGTACATGTCGACAACAGCAAGCATGAGACCAAATATCTCGCCTGCATCTTTCCATATCAAATGCGATGCCTTGTCCCAGAAGACGTAGAGCAGTGGCGCGAGCAGAAGGCTGCCTACCAACAGCATCAATCCGCTCCAGAAAAGCACCGATGAGATACCGGAGAGAACACGCAGAACCTGACGAATGCGGCACAAACTATCAACTGTCTTCATAATGGCTTCTCCTTATCGAAAAACGATAAGCACACTCACCCCTTACCCAACAAGGATTTTATCGTTTTTCAATAAATAAAAATACGCCATCTTGCAAAAAACTCCCTGAAATCCTATATTGTCAGGCTGTTTATCAAGTTTCAGTCACGCTTTTTCGAGGATTTCAGAGTGCAGAAGATCCCCATGACCGCGAAGGGACAGCAGCGTCTCGAAGACGAACTGCGGACCCTCAAGAGCGTCGACCGTCCGGCCGTCATCCGCGCCATCGCAGAAGCCCGCGAACATGGGGACCTGTCCGAAAACGCTGAATACCACGCCGCCCGTGACCGCCAGTCCTTCATCGAAGGCCGGGTCCTGGAGCTGGAAAGCATCGTCTCCAACGCCGAAGTGATCGACCCTTCGACGCTGACCGGAACGCGCGTCCGTTTCGGCGCGCATATCCAGCTTGTCGATGAAGAAACCGACAAGGAAGCCCTGTACCAGATCGTGGGCGTCCATGAAGCCGACATCAAGCAGGGCCTGATCTCGATTTCCTCGCCGCTAGCCAAGGCACTGATTGGCAAGGATGTCGGTGATACCGTGTCTGTCCCCGCGCCCGGTGGAGACCGGACTTACGAAATCCTCAAGGTCGCATATCGCTGATGTCTGACGTCCTGACGTCCACCACTCCTGTCGTAACCATTGCGGACATCGAAAGCGCCCATGAGCGCATCGCGTCCACCGTGGTTCGCACGCCGACAATTTCCTGCCCTGCCCTGTCCAAACTGACAGGCGCGGACATTACGCTCAAGCTTGAGAACCTTCAGGCGATCGGCTCCTTCAAGGAGCGCGGAGCGGCCAACAAAATGGCCCTCCTGACGCCGGAAGAGCGGGCCCGTGGCGTCATTACCGTCTCGGCAGGCAATCACGCACAGGGTGTGGCCCGTCAGGCCAGTCTTCTCGGCATTGATGCCACCATCGTCATGCCGCGCTTCACGCCCGCTACCAAGGTCGCGGCAACGCAGGCCTGGGGCGCGAATGTGGTGCTCGCAGGTGACGATTTCGCGCAGGCCAGCGAAACAGCCGCCGAGCTTCAGAAGCAGGACGGGCGCGTTCTCGTTCACCCGTTCAATGATCCGGCCGTCATCGCCGGTCAGGGCACGGCTGCGCTCGAGCTTCTGCAGGACGCACCGGATATCGACACAGTCGTCGTGCCGGTCGGTGGCGGTGGACTGATCGGTGGGTTTGCCACCGTCATGGCGGCCCTGCGCCCGGATGTTGAAGTGATCGGCGTTCAGGTCGAGGCCTATGCCTCGCTGTCCAGCTATCCGAAGGAAGACGGCCCGACACTGGGTGGATCGACCATTGCGGAAGGCATCGCTGTTACCAGACTCGGTGATCACTGCCTGAGCGCATTCCGCAACAAGATCTCGAAAATCCTTGTCGTGAGCGAACTTCAGGTCGAGAGCGCCGTCACGACACTGGCCGAAAAGGCCAAGCAGGTCTGCGAAGGCGCGGGCGCGACGGGTCTCGCCGCCGTCCTCGCCTATCCGGAGCTGTTCAGAGGTCGCCGCGTCGCCCTGCCGCTTTCGGGCGGGAACATCAACGCGCGCATCCTCGCCAACACGATCCTGCGCTCCCTTCTTCGGGATGGGCGGATCCTGCGGCTGATCTTCCAGATCCCCGACCGGCCGGGCATGCTGGCAGATATCTCCACCCGCATCGGCAATTACGGCGGAAACATCATCGAAGTTTCCCATCACCGCCTGTTCGCCTCTCCGTCCGTTCAGACGGCGGAACTTCTGGTGATGGTGGAAGCCCGCGATACCGAACACGCGCACCAGATCGAAACCGATCTGGCACGGCATTACATCGTCCGGCGGGACTGATCCTCAGATCCCGTCGACGATTACGACGTTATAGGTCGCGGCCTTCCAGCGGTGCTCGGCAGCCTTCTGGTAGGCCGGGCTTTCATACCAGGCGCGGGCCGAGGCCGCGTCCGGAAACTCGATGATCACCACGCCATCAGGCTCTGTGCCTTCGAGTTTTTCCTGCTTGCCGTAGGCAGCAAGGATTTTAGCCGGGAAACCCTTGAAGGTTTCACCAACCACTTCCGAATATTTTTTAAATTCAGTCGGATCAGCCAGTTTGTCACGAATAAACAGGGCATAGGCAGGCATGGAACGCTCTCCTCAGAATGAGCCTCCATACCCGCCACAAAACGCCTGACATTTCAGCACACAAGAGCGTGTGCCCGTGCTTTAGCGCGTGCCGAACAGACGATCGCCCGCGTCTCCGAGGCCCGGAACAATATAGCCATGCTCGTCCAGATGGCTGTCGATCGAACAGGTCACGATCTGCACGTCAGGGTGCAGTTCTGCCATATGGGCAATGCCCTCCGGAACAGCCAGCAGGCAGGCAAAGATCGGGTTTGTCGCCCCGGCAGCCTTCACGCGGGTCAGCGCAGCCGCAGCGGAGTGTCCCGTCGCGAGCATAGGGTCCAGAACGATGCAGGTCCGGCCCGGAACATCACTCGGCATATTGAAATAATATTCGCTGACTTCCAGCGTCTCGTGGTCCCGACGCAGCCCGATATGGCCTACGCGCGCGGACGGCACCAGATCCAGCATTCCATCCAGCAGACCGTTGCCAGCCCGCAAGATGGAAACGAAGCAAAGCTTCTTGCCATCCAGTTCTTCACCTTCCATCGGGCCGCTTGGCGCTTCAATATGGCGCGGCGCCAGCGAGAGGTTCCGCGTGGCTTCATAAGCCAGCAGCAGGCTGAGTTCGCGCGTCAGGCGCCGGAAACCGGCCGTGGACGTATTGTGGTCACGCAGACGGGTCAGCTTGTGGCGCACCAGCGGATGGTCGAGAACGATAGGCGGCAGCGCCTGACTCATGCTTTTTCTCCTTCGGCCGGGCGAAAATCGAGCGCCAGCCCATTCATACAATAACGCAGCCCCGTGGGCGGCGGCCCATCAGGGAACACATGCCCCAGGTGCCCCTTGCAGTTCGCACAGTGAACTTCCGTGCGGACCATGCCATAGCGGCTGTCCTGCGTCGTCTCGACGCCCCCTTGGAGAGGCTGGAAGAATGACGGCCAGCCACTGCCGCTGTCATATTTCGCATCCGAGGAGAACAGCGGACGTCCGCAGGCCGCACAGGCATAGGTTCCCGCCCGTTTTTCATCATTGAGCGGGCTGGATCCGGGACGTTCCGTGCCATGTTCGTGAAGGATGCGCCGCTGCTCCGGTGTCAGGCCGACGCCGCAACCACTGCCGTTCTGCCCGGTCGGGCCGCAACTCTGGGTCATGCTGGTTCTCCGGAAACTCTGAGGGACGTCTTCTGGGAATGGATCTTTGGGGATGTATGAAAGCGCGGCCGTATTTTGTCACGCATCTTAAACTGTCAGGACGCAACCCGGCACGATGAAACCCGTTAAGATCCGTACAACATCAAGACGGAAGGATCCGGTCATGAGTTCCATCGAAGACAAGATCAAAGGCGTCGCCAATCAGGTGACGGGCAAGATCAAGGAAGAAGTCGGCCACGTGACGAACGATGAGAAGCTTGAGGCTGAGGGTATCGCCCAGAACCTCAAGGGCAAGGTCCAGAAGGGCGTCGGTGACGCCAAGGATACTGTCAAAAGCGGTATCGACAAGCTCTGAGCCCCACCTGCGATCACAATGCAGCGCCCGCCTTCATGGCGGGCGTTCGCATTTGCGGGGAATGGTGGCATGATGGACGGCAGTTCCCTCCTTCTTTCCCTTCAGGAGACTGTCATGTCTGCATCCTCAACGCCCCGTCCCGTTATGCTGGTCATCCTCGACGGCTTCGGCTGGCGTGAGGATGACTCCGACAATGCGGTCCGCCTCGCCCGCACTCCGACATTCGACACGCTCTGGGCCACAAGCCCCCACGCGTTTCTGAAAACATCCGGCGAGGACGTAGGCCTTCCGGACGGGCAGATGGGCAATTCTGAAGTCGGCCATCTGAACATCGGTGCCGGTCGCGTCGTCATGCAGGAGCTCCCCCGCATCTCCCGCAGCGCCCGAGACGGCTCACTGGCTCAGAATCCTGTCCTTCTGGACCATATCGCGGCGCTGAAAGCCTCGGGCGGAACCTGCCACCTCATGGGCCTGATTTCGCCCGGCGGCGTGCATGCCCATCAGGATCATGTCGTTGCACTCGCCAGAATCGTCAGCGCAGCAGGCATTCCCGTTGCCGTTCATATCTTCAGCGATGGCCGCGACACCGCGCCGCGCTCAGGCGAGCAGTTCATCGGAAAATTCCTCACGGACCTGCCAGACAGCGTAAAAGTCGCCACACTCAGCGGCCGCTACTATGCCATGGACCGCGATCGCCGATGGGAGCGTGTTGACCTGGCCGTCGCGGCCATCCGCGATGCGAAGGGGCCTCACGCCCCGGATGCACTTTCCGCCCTCCAGACCAGTTACGACAGCGACAAGGGCGATGAATTCGTTCTTCCCACCGTTCTGGGCGATTACGCAGGCATGAAGAACGGAGACGGCATCCTATCCTGCAATTTCCGTGCAGACCGCATCCGCCAGCTTCTGGACGTTCTGGTTCTTCCGGATTTTGCGGAATACGAAAGTGGCCGGAAGATAAAATTTGCGTCCGTCTGCGGCATGTCACGCTATTCCGACCATCTGTCGCCTTATATGAGCGTCCTGTTCTCCAAGGTGCCGCTCGACGATCTACTGGGAGACGTGGTGGCCAAAGCGGGCAGAACACAGCTTCGCATGGCGGAAACAGAGAAGTATCCGCACGTTACCTACTTCCTGAACGGAGGCCGCGAAGTCCAGTTCGAGGGCGAGGAACGCATTCTGGTTCCCTCACCCAAGGTCGCGACCTACGATCTTCAGCCCGAAATGTCCGCGCCCGAACTGACAGACAAGGCCGTTGCCGCCATTGAAAGCGGCAAATTTGACATGGTCGTCCTGAACTTCGCCAATCCTGACATGGTCGGTCACACAGGCTCCCTGCCCGCCGCCATCAAGGCCTGCGAAACGGTCGATCAGGGGCTGGGACGCATCAATGACGCCATTGTCAAAGCCGGTGGCGCTCTGCTCGTGACTGCGGATCACGGCAACTGCGAAACCATGCGCGACCCCGTGACGGGTGGCGCCCATACGTCCCACACACTCAATGTCGTGCCGGTCATTCTCGCCCATGCAGACGGCAAGACCATCCATGATGGTCGCCTGGCTGATCTCGCCCCAACCATGCTAGCGCTCATGGGCATCAGCCAGCCTGACGCGATGACGGGTGTCTCCCTGCTTGAAAGCGCCTGATCCACGGCATGTCCTGCCGCTTGCCCTGATCCTGTCGCCCCACTGGGCGACAGCACACCATGCGCCACACCATCATGTCGCGAAATCAACGCTGACAGCACCAAGCGCGGAACAAAGTGCGGGGCAGAAAGCCCTCGCCCGCGCACAGGCCGCACGCCACGCGCTGGAACAGCAACAGGCCTCAGAAGCCGCCGCCCTGCGGGCCAAACAGATCGCGTCGGCACAGGCAGAGGCAAAAGCCCGACAGGACACGGCCCGAACGCTCGCTTACACCGCCCAGACCCATACGGCCCAGTCCGCCATGGACAGCACCCAGAACCGCATCCAGACCCTGCAAGCCAGCATCACAGAGCTGAAAAACAGACAGGCCGCGGTCCAGGCGAACATCCGCCAGCAGAACGCCGCCCTGCAACCCTTGCTCCCCGTCGCCGCGCGCCTGTCCATCGCTCCTGACGCTGCGTTGCTGGCCTCTCCCGAAACAGCGTCCGAAAGCGTAACCGCTCTGTCCATTCTCGGCGGATTTTCCCAGTTGACCCGACAGCGCGCCCGAACCCTTCAGTCTCGCGAAGATGAACTCCGCGCCATCGGCAACGATCTGGAACAGCAACAGAAAGAGCTTTCGACGCTGCTGACACAACAGACCCACGAACGAAACACGGCCGCCGCCCGCACCCGGGTTGCAGCGCATCAGGAAGCCATCGCAGATCAGGGCGCGCAGAGAGCCCGCAAAGCCGTTGCCGACGCCATGCAGGCCGCAGCAGATCTGTCTGCGGAGATCAGCAGTCTGGTACAGCAGGAAGCACAGGCCCGTGCCGAACTGGAAAAAGAAGCTGCAGCCCTTGCCCGCCAGCACGAGTTCGAGCGCGCCCGCCATGCGCGCTCACAGGCCCAGTCCCTCTCTTCCGCCGGACAGGGGGTTTCCAGCAATGACGGTCATGCCCCGGTTCCGGGACATGTTGCCATCCGCTGGGGACAGGCAACGGAAGCCGGACCGGCAACCGGCATCACCTACGCCGCCCTCTCTTCCGCCCCCGTACAGGCTCCGTGTACGGGCCGAGTCGAATTTGCCGGCCCTTTCCGCTCCTTTGGGCAGATGCTGATCCTGGATTGCGGGCGCAACTATCGTTTCGTATTATCTGGACTGGGGCAACTGACGGTTTCGGGTGGCCAAAGCATCAGGAAAGCCGCCACACTCGGCCAGATGCCCGCGGCCGAAGGGATGCTGTTCGTCCAGCTCCGCCACGGCGCACAGGTCGTCAGCCCGGCGCCTTTCCTCTGAGCCGGTTTGCCGAGCGCGTCTGACCTTGTAGGATCGTATCTTAGTAATTTGGCAACCTGAACCGGCCTAGTCTCCCTGCGGAGCACCGTAGGCCAGCAGGTTCCTTCGTGCCCGAGGATGGAGATCACATGAAGTTTCGCAGTGGCCTGTTGCTGGGCACCGCCTTTCTGGCCGGACTGGCTGTTGGACCGGGCGCCCTGCGTCTTGCTGGCTCCGGCGACTTTCCGGGCGCAGCCTTCGCCCGTGAGATTTCCCATGACAACAGCGCGGAAACCGTCCGCCTGCTGACGCTGCTGGGAACGGTGATGGACGTGGTGAAGGCGGAATACGTCCACCCCGTGTCTGACAAGGACCTCATCAACAACGCACTGGATGGAATGGTCGGCAATCTCGACCCCCACTCCTCCTACATGACCGCAGCCCAGTTCCACGACATGCAGACCGAGATTTCGGGCAAGTTTGGCGGTCTGGGTCTTCAGGTTCAGGGTGAATCCGGCCATGTCCGTGTCGTCTCCCCGATCGACGGCACTCCGGCCGCGCGCGCTGGTATCCAGCCAGGCGATTTCATCACGATGGTCGACCACAAGAGCATCGACGATCTGACGCTCGATCAGGCCGTCCGCAAGATGCGCGGCGATCCGGGCACCAAGATCAGCCTGACAGTCGTGCGCCCCAAGACCGGCAAGACCCTGACTTTCGACATGACGCGCGAAATCGTCCATGTCCAGATCGTAAAATCCGCTCTCTATGGCAGCACGGGCTATATCCGTCTGACCGAGTTCGATGACGATCTCGAAGGCGCCATGCATGCCGCGTTCGACAAGCTCAAGGCAGAAGCCGCCAAAACTCCCGGTGGCAAGCTGACCGGAATCATTCTCGACCTGCGCTCCAATCCGGGCGGCAAGCTCGATCAGGCCATCGCAGTCGCGGACGACTTCATCAAGGATGGAGAAATCGTCTCCATTCGCGGTCGCCATGCGGAAAACAACCAGCGCTGGGACGCGAAAGGTACGGACATCACCAATGGCCTGCCGATCGTCGTTCTGACGAATGGTGGCTCCGCCTCGGCCAGTGAAATCGTGGCCGGCGCTCTGAAGGACCATCACCGCGCCATCATCCTTGGTGAAAAGACTTTCGGAAAAGGTTCGGTCCAGACCCTGATTCCGATTGGCGATCAGGGCGCAGTCCGTCTGACGACAGCCCGCTACTACACGCCGTCCGGCCGTTCCATTCAGGGCCTTGGCATCACACCCGATATCCCTGTATCCGAAACAAAGGATGACGATGCTTATGGCTACCGCGAGGCGGATCTGTCTCACATCCTGACGAACATCGGCGGAAACCGTACGACCGAGACGCCGCGCACCGATATTCCGCCAATTGCGAAGTCCATTCCCAAAATGCCGGATGCCAGCTGGCCCGCGTTTGACGCTACAAAGCCTGCGACAGATTTCCAGCTTCAGCAGGCCATCAAGGTCATCAATGCCATGGCGGGCATTTCAAACCCCGCCCCTGCGACCGCACCAGCGACCGAGGTCAAGGCCTCTGCTCCCGCAGTACCCAAGCCGCCCGAAGCACATCACTGACAAGGACATCCCGGATCGTGCAGAACCGTCCCGCCTCCAGCCGTGCAGGGCTCTGGCAACGACTTCCCGTTATCGGACGCCTTCTGATCGCGTTCTGGGCAGTCCTTCTGGCCGGAGGGGCCGGAGCGGCGGCATTCCTGTTCCATCAGCATAAGCCCGTCGTTCTGGCAAAGGTCACGCCCCCAGCCCGACCGGAAGTCCCGCCTGCGCACAGCAGTTCCTCGATCGTCTCCACACCGATGCCAAGAGAGGCGATCCGGCCTATCAGTGCGCCTGAGACGCAGACGCCAGCGCCTCCCGCAACAGCAGAAGTCATTCCCTCCAAAGCCGTTCCGCCCACAGTCACAGCACCTTCAACCACAGTGACACAACAGGCACTTCCATCGGTGACGCCCTCCACGTCCACCGATTCAGCAGCCGTTGTAAGGCCGCCGCTGGCGGCTATCCCGGCGAACAAAACCGCCATTGCAATCGTGCTCCAGGGCTTTGGTTATTCTGACGCCCTCACCTACGACGTCCTTGCGCGCATTCCAGCTCCGGTCGCCGTTGGGATTTCGCCGTATGTCAGCAATATCGGCGACATTATCGCCCGAGCCCACGCCAGCCATCGTGAAGTCTATGTCACACTTCCGATGCAGAGCGCGCATCCCGAGCGCGTTGATGAAGGCCCGCACGCGCTGGGATATGGCAATTCCGCGGCTGATGACCAGCGTGAACTGGAATGGTGTCTGTCCCGCGCCACAGGCGCAGAAGGGCTGACGGACGCTTCTGAAAATGGGGACGATCAACCGGGCGGCGGTTATGCGACCTCGCCGGATTTTGCTCCGATCGCCAGCGTCATCAGCAGTAAAGGTCTTCTTTATCTGGCAGGCTCCGCACAGGATGGTCGCCACACACGCGGCATGACCGCGACGGCCTGGATTGATGGCGACACGGACGCAGCCACTCTGGACAGCCGTCTTGCCGCGCTGCTGCCCGAGAAGGGAAAGCCCACGAAAATTCTGCTGATGGTTGGTCCCATCACCCCCGTCATGATCGACCGTCTTGCAAACTGGCTCAAAGGCCCGGCGGCCGCCAGCTTCGTCCTGGTACCTCCCTCAAGTTTCGTCGATAGCGGTATCGGGAACGAGCAGGCCGCCAATTTATCTTCCGCCAGCCCGGTTGCCCCTCTATGAGCGATCCCATGACCCTTCCCTACCGCCCGAATGTCGGAATTGCCCTCTTCAACCGGGAAGGCAAGCTGTTCATCGCCTGTCGGACAGATCTTCCGGGCCGGATCTGGCAGTGTCCACAAGGTGGCATCGACGAGGGGGAGACGCCCGAAACAGCCGCCATGCGAGAGATGGGCGAAGAAATCGGAACACAGAACGCGCGTATCCTCGCCCAACGCGAGGAATGGCTATCCTACGACCTGCCCGCTGTCCTGATCGGAAAGGCTTTAGGGGGCCGTTTCCGGGGGCAGACCCAGAAGTGGTTCGTGATGGGATATGAAGGACGCGATTCCGAAATCCGTCTGGACCTTCATGAGCCAGCGGAATTCGACTGCTGGGAATGGGTTGAGCCGGACGAGGTGCTAGCACGCGATCTGGGCTTCAAAAAAGACCTTTACGCCGCTCTGATCCCGGAACTGACGGCCCTGTTTCAGGCCGCCGCCAAAGACTGGGTCCGCACCAGTCTCGCGTAAAGACCGTCTTTCCGGAGCAGTTCCGCATGCGTCCCCGCTTCGACGACGGCTCCGTGATCCATGACGACGATGAGATCCGCCGCCTGCACCGTTGAGAGGCGGTGTGCCACGATCACAGTCGTGCGGCCCGAGCGCAGATTAGCCAAAGCTTTCTGAACCCGCGCTTCACTTTCGGAATCAAGCGCGCTTGTCGCCTCATCCAGTAGCAGTACCCGCGGATTACGTAAAAGAGCGCGGGCAAGAGCCACGCGCTGACGCTGCCCACCAGACAGGCGACGTCCCCCCGGTCCCACGCGGGTTTCCAGTCCCGCTGGCAGATTATCGAGAAAATCGACGGCCGCCATGGCACACGCTTTTTCGACCTCGTCGCGCGATGCGGATGGCCGCCCGATCCAGATATTCTCAAGCAGGGACATGTCAAACAGGGTCGTATCCTGGCTGACATAGGCGATGGCATCGCGCAGGGATGAAAGCGTCAGATCACGCAGATCCACGCCTTCCAGCCGGATACTCCCTTCACTCACATCATGCAGACGCGGGATCAGGGAGAGCGCCGTGGATTTTCCTGCCCCGCTGGGGCCGACAAGTGCGACGGTTTTGCCGGGCTGCACGTCGAAAGTCAGGCCCCGCAACGCGATCCTGCCGTCCTCGTAACGGTAGCTGGCCTGCTCGAAAACCAGATGTCCCTTTCCTGCAGGCAGGGGTTTCGCACCCGTCCGCTCCATCACTGCGGGAGGTTCGTCAATCACAGCGAAAACACGCGACAATCCGGCCAGCCCTTCCTGAAGGGCCGTGTTCAGAGATCCCAGCGCGCGGATGGGTCGGGATGCGGTGAGAAGGGCTGCGATGAAAGCAGTGAAATCTCCCAGTGTCGCGCCACCCTGCGCCGCCCGCCAGCCCGCGAACCCCAGCACGGCAGCCACCGCTGCGCCCCCCAGAACCTCAAGCACCGGATCGACGCGGGCACGGCCTTTTGCAATGCGCAGAAATGCCGAATGGAGTAGATCGAGGGAGTGATCGACCCGCGTGCTTTCCCGGTCTTCCATACGGTAAATACGGATCTGCCGGGCCAGAGCGAAACTTTCGTTCAGCAGGGCCGACGTCTCGCCAATCTGCTCCTGCATGCCGCCCGAAGCCCGGCGTACTTTTTTGCCCAGCTTCTGGATCGGCACAGCCGCGACGGGGTAGAGGACGAGTGCGATCAGACTCAGTTCCCAGTCCGTCACGATCATGGAAATCACCAGCCCCACCACCGTCACAGCGTCTCCGAGCGCATTGACCACGCGAATCATCGCTTCACGGATCGAAATGGCGTCCGTGGTGAAGCGGGCGGCCCATTTGGCAGGCGCATCCTTCTCAATCGTCGAGACATCCGCCTGGAGCGAATGAGCAAACATGCGGGACTGCAATCCCCGGATCACCGCCAGAACCAGCCCCTGCACGGCAATCGTCTGCCCGTACTGGGACGCAGCCTTGAGCCCCGTCACGAGCACGACAAGAGCCGGAACCTGATACAGGATGCGGGAATCATGCGCCGCGAACATGTCCACGGCCCGTTTGATGACGGCGGGATAAAGCGCGGTCAACGCTGCCATCAGAACGGTCAGGACAACAACGGAAACGATCCGTCCCACATGCTGGCGCATTTCCTCGCGCCAGATGCGTTTCATCAGGACGCGGCTGTCCGTATCAAGGGCTGTGGCTTTCGTCATGTCCGGGGGTGTAGCAAACCTTGCGAAAAGGACGAAACCGCGATCTCACGGATGTCCGGCAAGATAAGCCAGACACTGCTCCCGATCTGGCAAACATCCCTGCGCCATCCACCAGTTTCGGCCTTTTTTCAGCCACTGCCCCATTCCCGGACCCGGCAGAACACCTTGGGCAAGGGCATCCTTGCCAGAGAGCGGGAAATGCGGCTGGGGCAGCGCCTGCACTCTGGAACGGAACCGGTCCCATGCGCTGTCGGACGTACCCACAAGACGGGCCTGATACAGCCAGCTCCGTTCCACAAGCTGATCCAGATCCTGCTCTGCGCGAAGACGCCGCAGATCATCGTCAGACATGCCCGGCGATAAAACCGGTCTGTCTGAGGCCCAGACTTCAATTCTTGCCGCATCTGCATTGGAAAGTTTCAGCCGCCCAGACAGCTCCCGACTGTTCTCATGGCAAAGAGCAAATAACCTGAGCAGGGAATTTGCCGGAGCATCGCAGTTCAGCATACGATTCAAAGCGGCCAGATCCGGGTCAGGCAGAATAACCTGCAACAGCCCGACCGCCGCCATTGCTGTGATCGTTTCGGCAAGGCGTGGACCCGACAGAATTCTTAAAAGTTCGGACGCGACCCGTTCGGCAGAAAGCGTCCCAATCAGCTTCAGATGTTCCGAAACGGCTTTATAGGCCGCCGGATCAGGGATGCCGTTTCCATAACGCGCGTCGAACCGGAAGAAACGCAATGCCCGCAAAGCGTCTTCCGCAATCCGGCACGGTGCGTCCCCGACGAAGCGGACCTGACGCTTCCTCAGATCCTCCTGCCCCCCGAAATAATCGTGGAGGCGGTCATGACGGTCCAGCGACATGGCATTGATCGTGAAATCGCGCCGGGCTGCGTCTTCCGCCCAGTCCTGCGTCCAGACCACAACTGCGTGACGCCCATCCGTTTCCGCGTCACGACGCAGCGTCGTAATCTCGTACGGAATTCCATCCAAGACCGCCGTCACCGTTCCATGAGACAGACCGGTCGGGATCACCCGGATTCCCGCATCTTCCAGCCGGTGCTGGACCTCTTCGGGAGGCTCCGGAGTCGCAAGGTCCAGATCATGGACAGGAACGTCTGAGAGCAGATCGCGGACGGAACCGCCGACAAGACGGGCCGCAGGCAGGACGCTCCAGATCCGATCCAGACCTTTCCTGTCCGGCAGACGGTCCAGCAGACCGGTGCGCTGCGTCATGCAGGGCGTGAAAGCGGGAAAAAGCAGTCCTGGCTCCAGACACCGAGACAGGGTTTTCCCTTCACATGTCCAGGAACAGCAAGAGCTGCGAGTTCATAATGGACAGGGCGCGTCACCCGCGCCTGAATGGGAAAGGCGCCTTCGCCATCCCGGACATGGACGTAAGGCACGCCCGCACACTCTTCCGAAGGCCGATCCCAGTCACACGACAGCGGATGTTCGGGGCCGATACAGATCAGTTCATCCATATTGGTGCGGAAACACAGATTCTGCTGCCGGCCGCAGGTGCCGCGGAAATCCAGTTCGACCGCCAGAAAGGGGGCGTCCTCGACCTGGATGATCCCCTGCTCCATTGGGGTTTTCAGCCAGTAGATGCCTTCGGGGTCCCGGGTCAGCATGGACGAGAACATGCACAGCATGGCTTTGCGCTTTACCGCGGAGCCGCGATACAGCCATGTGCCGTCGCGCTGGATCAGAAAGGGCAGCTTTCGAGGACCCGTGGAAGAGCAGTCGGGAAAGGAGGACGGTGCCACCAGCGGATCTGGAGCCGCGAAGGCGTCAGGCCGGGCCGCCTGCCGGAACTGATGATCGCTCAATTTTCCCTCCAACTGCATAAAAACTCTCTTCTCACACCAACTTGGGTGCAATCGAGCCTTGATGAAACCCCCACACCTGTCAGACTGGCGTTATGAGCGAGCAGCAATATTCTTCCGGCGTCTCCGCCGGCACCCTGCGGGGCGAGGCGGACGTGGCTGAAGCCGATCGTCTGGCTCCGGTTCTCCATCATGTCCGTCAGGCCATCGGCAGCATTGTTCTGGGCCAGAACAGCGTCATCGAACAGGTTCTTGTCACGATCCTGTCTGGTGGTCACGCACTTCTGATGGGCGCGCCCGGTCTGGGCAAGACCCTGCTGGTCAACACGGCGTCACAGGTTCTGGGTCTGGAGGCCACGCGCATCCAGTTCACGCCCGACCTGATGCCGTCGGACATCACAGGGGCGGAAATTCTCGATCAGGATGCTGATGGACGACGCGCCTTCCGCTTCCTGCCCGGCCCGATCTTTGGCCAGCTTGTGCTTGCCGACGAAATCAACCGCGCCAGCCCCCGCACCCAGTCCGCCCTGTTGCAGGCCATGGCGGAACGTCGGGTCACGCAGGGGGGCAAGGACTATGCCCTGCCGCGCCCCTTCCATGTTCTCGCGACCCAGAATCCGATCGAGCAGGAAGGCACCTATCCCCTGCCCGAAGCCCAGCTCGACCGGTTCATGCTTCAGATCAGCCTCGGCTTTCCGAACCGGGACGCGGAACGGCAGATGCTGCTTCAGACGACAGGCGCCACGACGCCGACTGTCTCGGCTCTGATGAATGCCGAAAGTCTGCTCGCCGCCCAGAACCTTGTCCGGCGTCTGCCGGTCGGCGATCAGATCGTGGATGCCATCCTGAGCCTGACGCGTTCGCTGCGTCCGGAAGATCCGTCCGCCTCGCCGGACGTGCGGGAGGCCGTGTCTTACGGCCCCGGTCCGCGTGCGGCCCAGGCGCTGATGATCGCCACCCGTGCCCGTGCCCTGCTGGATGGCCGTCTGGCACCGAGCCTTGATGACGTTGTGGCCCTTGCAAGCCCGGTCCTGTCCCATCGTATCGGGCTGGGCTTTGGCGCCCGTGCCGCCGGGACGGACAGCGAAGCCCTGATCCGCAAGCAGGCTCAGGCTCTCCTCTGATCGCCGTGAGAAGTCCGTCCGATACCCTGCGCAGTCTGTTTCGCCGCAACCGGGGTGCCAGTTCCGGCGCACCGACCGCGCAGGCGGAAAGCCTGCCCCTGCCCGCGCTCGTTCTTGAAGCCGAAAAGATTGCCGCAAGCCTGCAAAGCGGCGTTCATGGCCGCAGACGTTCGGGGCCGGGCGAGGATTTCTGGCAGTTCCGGCCCTATCATGCCGGCGAGCCAGCAACGTCCATCGACTGGCGTCAGTCTGCCCGCTCGCCGGTCGAAGACACGTTCTGGGTCCGGGAACGCGAGCGCGAGAACGCCCAGTCGCTGATGCTGTGGTGTGACCCCTCGCCCTCCATGCAGTGGCGGTCTTCCGATACCCTGCCGACCAAGGCGGAGCGCGCGCAGCTTTGCACGCTGGCGCTGGCGTCCGCGTCCCTGCGCGGCGGCGAACGCGCGGGTCTGCTGACCGGAATCGAGGCCGGACGCGCCCTTGCCGGACGTCAGGTTCTGCCGCGACTGGCGGCATCCCTTCTGCGTCAGGACGCGGATGAGCCCGAATTTCCTCGCATGTCTCTGGTTCCTCCACGGTCCGATCTGGTGGTGATCAGCGATTTCCTGTGGGACGAAGACCGGATCGACACGTTCCTCAAAACCTGCGCCAGCCGTCCCGTGCGGACCCATCTCCTCTGTATTCTCGACCCGGCGGAACGGGCGCTGAAACGCGCAGGACGAATCCGGTTCGAAGGGCTTGAAGGGGGCATTCTGACCCTTCCCGCCATGGAAAGCCTCGGTCCGGCCTATGAGCAGGCAATGAACGCGCATCTCGCGGCCCTCAAACAGAGTGCGGCGTCGCTCCATGCCGACTGCATCGTGCATGACACGTCGCAGAACCCGCTTCCGGCTCTACTGGCGTTGCACATGGCGCTCGGAGGCGGCCGATGATCCTTTTTGCTCCCTTCCTGCTGCTTGGTCTGCTCACACTGCCTGCGCTGTGGTGGCTGGTGCGCGCGACGCCGCCCGCTCCGCAGGAACAGTCCTTTCCGTCCCTGCTCATCCTGAACCGGCTGACGGCACGGCGGGAAGACGCCGCCCGTTCCCCGCTCTGGCTTCTGATTCTGCGCATGGTGGCGGTGGCCCTCGTCATTTTCGGGCTGGCGCGCCCTGTCCTGACGCCGCATCGGACCGAAACCGGCAATGGACCGCTGACCCTCATTCTCGATGATGGCTGGGCCGCCATTCCGCACTGGACCGACCGCATTTCGGCAGCGCTCGCGCTTGGCGAAACCGCGATCCGCAACGGTCAGGACGTCACGTTCCTGCATGCTGCGCGTGCGCCGGATGGCGCGATGCCCGAAGCATTCACAACGCATGACCCCCATGCCCTGTCTGAACATCTCTCGCGCCTGCGTCCGCAGCCCTGGCCGACGGACCGTCAGGCTCTGGCTGCCCTGCTCGGGGGCCGGGATCTATCAGGCCAGCGCGTGATGGTGCTTTCGGACGGTCTGGCCGCGAAGGGAGACGACGCGCTGCGGGGCGCGCTCGCAAAGGCGCGGTCCGTTCAGGACATGCGCTGGAACGGCTGTGACATCCTGCGCCTTGATGCCGCGACAGGTCAGGACGGCGCGCTTCACGCAAAAGTCGATACGCTGCCCTGCCCGACCCGGACCGTGACGCTGCATGCCGTCAACGCCAATGGCGGCACGCTTGCGGCCTATCCCCTCACGACGGGGAAGGACCAGACGCTCTCCCTCCCCGCGCTGCTGCGGAACCAGCTCGATCGTCTGACGCTCGAAGGCGCGACCGGCCCTGCCGCTGTGCATCTGATGGGACAGGCCGATCACCGCCGCCCGGTCGGTATTCTCCAGACGCCCGGCGACGCCACACCTCTTGTCGGATCCGCGTTCTTCCTGAATCGTGCCCTGCAACCTATTGCGGACCTGCATAGCGGCGACGCCACGGCCCTGCTGGGCGCACCACTGTCGGTTCTGATCGCCACGGATGGGGCGCTTTCGGGTGAGCAGACGCGCCATCGCGTTCTGGACTGGGTGCGGCATGGCGGAATGCTCGTCCGCTTCGCAGGCCCGGGTCTCGCCGCCGATCAGACAGCCACGTCCGACGCGACCTCCGATGCGCTCCTTCCCGTCCATCTCATGAGCGGGATGCGTCAGCTGGGTGGCCCGATGTCGTGGGGGAAACCCCAGACGCTGGCGCCCTTCCCCGAAACTTCGCCGTTTTCGGACCTGACGATTCCGCCCGATGTCACCGTCTCGCGACAGGTTCTGGCCAAGCCCGAGACCGGATTGACGGATCATGTCTGGGCGGCCCTGAGCGACGGCACCCCGCTCGTGACCGCGCGCGCCGAAGGCAATGGCGAGATCGTGCTGTTCCATGTCACGCCCTCGCCCGACTGGTCCAACGTGCCGCTTTCCGGGCTGTTTCCCGACATGCTGGAGCGTCTGATCGAACGCTCCGCAGGCGTGGCGGGCGGCGGTCCGGCAGAACTGGCGCCCTGGCGTATTGTCGGGAGCGATGGCGGGCTCGTCATGCCGCCACAGGCTGCGCGCTCCCTCCGCGCTGCGGATCTGGCGCATACGGATGTTTCCGTCACGCATCCTGCCGGGCTTTATGGTCCGGCCCGTGGAACACGCGCGCTCAATCTCGGTGACGCTGCTTCCCCGATGATGGAGGAGCCTTTGCTCGGGACGCGGATTTTGCCTGATGGTGCGCATGCGGATCGGCCGATCGGCCCCGCGCTGATGACGGCGGGTCTGCTGCTGCTGCTGCTGGATCTGCTCCTGTCCCTGCGGCGGCGCGGTCTGCTCGGCGCTCTGGCGGTTGCAGGTCTGCTGCTTCTGCCGATCGCCCACGCCCAGACGCAGAATCAGACGCCAGCACAGACAACGGCTCCCCTGCCGCCAACCGTGCCGCAGGCCGCACTTGAGACACGGCTGGGCTATGTCCTCACGGGGCATGACGATATCGACGCCGTCTCCCGCGAAGGGCTTCAGGGCCTTTCCGATTATACGACAGCCCGCAGCTCCGCCACGCTCGGTCATCCCGACGGCGTTGTTCCCGGCAAGGACGATCTGGCGTTCTATCCGCTCCTGTACTGGCCCATCACACCGGATATGCAGCCCGATCCCGAACGCACGAAAGCGCTCAATACCTTCATGGAACACGGGGGGATCCTGTTGATCGACGAACAGGGTGCTGGCACCGACACCGATTCCGGCACAAGCGCCGCCGCCCGGGCCGCGCTGCAGCGCGTGACCGATGGTCTCGTCGTGCCGCCACTCGCGAAACTGACGGACAAGCACGTTCTGGCCCACACCTTCTATCTGCTGCACAGCGGCTTTCCTGGTCGCGTTGCCGGACAGCCGGTTTATGTTGCGCGCAATGGGGACGAGGCGAATGATGACGTCAGCCCCGTCATCATCGGCAACGGCGACTGGGCCCATGCCTGGGCCGTGGACGGGTCGGGCAACCATCCCTTCGCCGTCATTCCCGGGGGCGAAGACCAGCGCACGCAGGCCTATCGCTTCGGCGTGAACATGGTGCTCTACGCCCTGACCGGAAACTACAAGAACGATCAGGCCCAGTATCCTGAAATGCTCCGCCGCCTCGGCAGCCCGGATGCAGCACCCGCCACAACCAGTCCCGACACCGCCGACGAGGAGGACGCACCATGATGTTCGATCTTTCTCCGATGCTGCCCGTCTGGCTGCTGGCGACGCTGGCCGCACTCAGTATTGCAGGCGCGCTTTACGGTGCCCTGCGTGGCGCGCGCGGAATGCTCTGGCGGGCGCTGGCCGTTCTGGCCCTGCTGGGATGGCTGTCCGGACCGCGCGCACTTCATCCGGTGCTCCGCCCGGTACCGCAGGATGCGCTGCTGGTTGTGGATCGTTCGGCCTCGATGCAGGTCGGCCCCCGCACGGCCATCGCGGATCAGACCGCACGGCAGATCATGCAGGACGCGGCCCGTCTTCCGGGCCTGACGCTCCATCGCGTCGATGTTCCGGGTGGCACGGGCCACGGCACCCGTCTGTTCGAGGCGCTGGATCATGCCGATCTGCCGCAGGGCAGGTTTGCAGGTGCCATCGTCGTAACGGACGGCATGGATCATGACGTTCCGGCCCATCTTCCGGCACGCTTTCAGGGACCGGACGGACAGAAACTTCCGCTGCATCTTCTGCTGACGGCGCGGGGCGAGGAACAGGACCGTCGCCTGCGCATCCTGAGCACGCCGCCCTATGCCATCGTCGGACAGAACGCCACGATCCGCGTTCAGGTCGACGATCTGGGCGCTCCGGGTGCGGCCGACGCGGTTCTTACGATCCGCTCGGGCGATGCTCCGCCGCAAACCCGCCCGATCCGGACCGGCACGCCCGAGGACATCACCGTTCCCGTGCAGCATCCCGGCGAAACGCTTGTCGGCCTGTCGGTCTCCCCGTTGGCGGGTGAGGCCTCCACCGAAAATAACAGCGAAGTCGTCCGCATCCGGGGCGTCCGGGACCGGCTGCGCGTGCTGCTGGTGTCCGGCGTTCCCAATCAGGGCGAGCGCGTCTGGCGCCGGCTTCTGAAGGCCGATCCGTCCGTGGATCTCGTTCACTTCACCATTCTGCGCTCCCCTAACACCGATGACGGCACCCCGCTGTCGGATCTGGCGCTGATTCCGTTTCCCATCCGCGAACTGTTTCAGGAAAAGATCCGCAGTTTCGACCTCATCATTTTGGACGGCTTTCGCAACAGCAACATCCTGCCGGACGAATACCTGACCAATATCGCCGATTATGTCCGCAACGGCGGCGGCCTGCTGGTAACGGCAGGGCCTGAATTCACGCAGGACGGCACACTTCAGGATACCAGCCTCGCACAGATTCTTCCGGCCCATGTCGGGACGGACGGGGTCGTTACGCGGGCTTTCCGTCCCTCCCTGACCGATCTGGGTAAAACCCATCCCGTCACGGCTGGCCTGACGGAAGACTGGGGCCCCTGGTATCGTGCGCTCCGTCCGGACCAGTCCCATGGCGAGGACCTGATGCATGGCCCGGACGGCGTACCGCTTCTGCTTCTGGACCGGGTGGATCGGGGGCGCGTCGCCATGCTCATGTCGGACCAGCTCTGGCTCTGGTCGCGTGGTGAGGGCGGCGGTGGACCGCAGGCCGAGCTTCTGCGCCGCCTCTCCCACTGGCTCATGAAAGAGCCGGACCTTGAGGAGAACCGCCTTACGGCCCGGATCGAAAACGGCCAACTTGAGGTCGAGCGTCATGCCGCGGGACAGGCTGTTTCGCCTGAGGCTTTCGTCACGGCGCCGGACGGAAAACGCACGCCCGTTACCCTGAAACAGACGGATGGCGTCTGGCACGCCACGCTCGCCGCTACGATGCCCGGAATCTGGAGCGTCCGGCAGGATGGTCTGGTCGCTTTCGCCAGTCCCGTCTCCCATGACCCGATCGAACGGCAGGACCTGCGCGCCACCGCGACTATCATGGGCGTCAGCGCTCAGGCATCGGGGGGAGCCGTGGCATGGACCGCGGACCATACGCCCCATCTGAAACAGGTTCCCACTGGCTCGGTCATGAGCGGCTCGGACTGGATGGGCCTGCCCGTCACCACGGCCGCCGTCGCAGGTGAGACGCGTACGACGGACCTCGTTCCCGCATGGGCGGCCCTGTTCGCGGCCCTGATTTTCCTCGCAATCGGCTGGTGGCGGGAAGGTCATTGAAAAAATGTCACAATCCGGCACCTCCGGGAGGCATCTGCAGACTCGCGCAGGACGAACGATCACAGTATATTGGTTTTATGCGACTGCTCCCCACCCTGCCCCGCCTGCTGCTCGTTGCCGCTCTGGCAATGACGCCGACGATTCTCGTACCCTGGCACCACGCCCAGGCTCAGGATGCCGACGACGCCGAGGCTGAACAGGAAGCCGAGGCCAATCAGAAGAAAGCCGAAGCCCGCAAGGCCGCCCAGCGCGCCGCGCCGCCTTCCGCCCTTCCGGGAGCAGAAGCCTCCGACGACGACGCCGGTCATGCCCGTGCCGATGTGAACCCGACCACAGCCCTGTTCGATGCGATCAACCGCGGCTCCCTCAACGCGGCGAAAGAAGCGCTCAACCGTGGCGCCGACATGGGCGGCCACAATGTTCTGGACCAGACACCGCTGGACATGGCCATCGACCTGAACCGCAAGGACATCATGTTCCTGCTGCTGTCGATGCGCACCTATAATCCGGACGGGAAGATCGAGAACAGCGTTTCCGATCAGGGCGTTGAAATGAAAAACGGCAGCGGCCATCTGACGATTGGTGGAAAGTCTGTCACGCCGAAACATGCTGCTGTCGCAGCATCCCCGCATTTTGACGCGAGTGGCGGAAAAGCGGATCCTTCAATCGGCTTCCTCGGCTTCGCAGGTCACTAGCCTCATCTGATCCAGAGACGAAAAAAGCCGGAGAGTAACTCTCCGGCTTTTTTTATGCGCGCTGTCGTCCGGTGTCAGCCGACGTTGCGCAGCGCCTGACTTTCCTGACGCAGGACGTCGATCTGAACGAACTGGCCGTCACGCTCGAAATACCAGAATGTCCAGCCATTGCAGGACGGAGCGCCCGTCAGGCCCGCGCCCAGCTTGTGGATGGAGCCGCGCTGGTTGCCCGATACGAGCGTACCATCCGGGGTCACGGTTGCTTTCAGACGCTTCTGCCGGTCGTAGAGCACGGTTCCTGCTGGCAGAATGCCCGTCTCCACGAAACTTCCGAACGGAATACGCGGCATTTCGCGCCGGGCCGGCGTGGTCGCAAGCTGTTCGGACGTCAGGCGTTCTTCGCGCGCCACGCGCTCCCGGGCTGCCTTGACGTAATCCGGATGACGTTCGATGGCGATGTAATGACGCCCCAGCCGCTTGGCCATTGCCGGGGTGGTCCCGCTTCCGCAGAACGGATCCAACACCACATCATTGGCATTGGTCGAAGCCACCAGAACGCGATGCAGCAGACTTTCCGGCTTCTGCGTCGGATGCAGTTTCAGGCCGTGTTCATTCTTCAGACGCTCATTGCCTGTGCACAGCGGCAGGTACCAGTCCGAACGCATCTGAAGATCGTCGTTCAGGGCCTTCATGGCCTGATAGTTGAAACGATATTTGCTCTGCGGACCACGTGCCGCCCAAATCAGCGTCTCATGCGCGTTCGTGAAGCGCCGTCCACGAAAATTCGGCATCGGGTTGGACTTGCGCCAGACGATGTCGTTCAGGATCCAGAAGCCCAGATCCTGCATGATCGCGCCAAGCCGGAAGACGTTGTGATAGGAACCGATGACCCAGATTGTGCCGTCCTTGTGCAGGATCCGGCGCGCTTCGCTCAGCCATTCGCGCGTGAAGTTGTCGTAGGTCGCGTAATCCGCAAACTTGTCCCAGTCGTCATCCACGCCATCCACGACGGTTTCGTCCGGACGACGCAGCTCGCCGCGCAGCTGAAGGTTATACGGCGGATCAGCGAAAATGCAGTCCACGCTCCCGTCCGGCAGCGTCTTCATCGTTTCGATGCATTCTCCACGCAGGATCTGGTCGACGGGAAATTCACCGCTCATGCTGCGTGTGCCTCTGCTTCAATCATGTTTCGTATTGGCGCGAACCCGCGCCTGTGATGGGGTGTCACCCCCCGGAGCTTCAGGCCCTGCATGTGCGCGGCCGTGCCGTAACCCGCATTGCGCTCCCAGCCATAGGCATCGTGGCGCATGGCCAGGCGCGCCATCAGGCGGTCGCGCGTTACCTTGGCGATGATGGAGGCTGCGGCAATGGACAGGCTGATCCCGTCGCCACCGATCACCATTTTGATGGGACAGGGCAGTTTCGGGGCGTGTTTGCCGTCCACGAGGGCAAGGTCCGGCACCCGGCCGAGCCGGGACAGCGCCCGGCGCATGGCCAGGTAGCAGGCCTGGGCGATATTGATCTGCTCGATTTCCGGAACGGATGCCGCGCCAATGCCGATCAGCACCTGTTCGTCGGCCATCAGGGCCTCATAGGCGAGCATCCGGCGCCGGGCCGTCAGTTTCTTGGAATCATCGAGAAGGGCAGACAGGGTTTCAGACGGCGGCGCCGTAAATGCCACGGCGGAGGCTACGACCGGCCCTGCCAGAGGACCACGCCCGACTTCGTCGATCCCGACGACCAGCCCCCCATGGGCAGCTTCCAGGGCGTAATCCGGCATTTCTGAGTGTCTCCCCGACAGATCACCGCGAAATCAGGTGACCGAATCGGTTGTGAATCATGGCGACTCGAAAGGGAACCCCAAAAATGCATGAGTTCTAAGTTTAATATGTCAAGTGTGGTGAGAAAGACTCTTTACCCCAAGCGTCAGAGGTCTTCCTGCTGGCTGTCCTGACCGGACGCTGACGGAGGCGATGGAGCGGGCTGATCCATCTGCCCGTGTCGCATCTGAATCTCTTTCTCGATCTGAGGGAACTGATAGATTTTTTCCGTCACATTGACCGTCAAAAGGACAAGACTGACGATCAGCAGCGAGAGCCCCCGACCAACGATCTGGCGGCGTTTCCAGAAATATCCCGGCAGAAACAGCCACCACCAGAAGCCCGGCGGCGTCTTTCCGCTTTCGCGAATGGACGTCCGGTCCAACATGAAGGAAACAAAAAACAGGATCAGCGACATCATCCCGACGACGGAAATCGTTCCCACCCGGCCGCTGTCCGGAATCTGGCGCAGGTCCAGAATCAGCAGCGTAAGGCGCTGGATCAGCCATGGTCCGACCAGAAGCACCCAGGCCCAGTGTTCCGAACTTCCCGAAGACATCCGCAGAAGCCCTGTCAGTGGAGAGACAAGCCCCGCAGCGCTGGCAGGGCGCCATGTTGATCCGAATTCCGCCGTCCAGACGAGCGTTTCGGGCTTGATCTGCCGCTGCATGATCAGGCGCAGGATTTCCTCACGGGAGACTGGACCGGCCTGTTGCCCGTTGTTGTCGTAAAACCATTCCATGAAAAAAGCCTCCCGGATTACTCCGGAAGGCTTCTAGCACAAAGACGTCCCTATGGTCGAAACGCCTGTGGCGCCTCAGTCGCTTTTGCGACCAAACAGCAGACCGCCGACGATCATTCCGACGACTGTTGCGATCACCAGCGAGATCAGCGGGCGATCCTGCACAAACGCCGTTGCGGCTTCGAGCTTGGTTTCGCCTTCGTCGTACAGATCAGCGAATTCCTGCTGCGCCATGCCGGAAAGCTGGTCAAACTTGCCCTCGGCCTGAAGCTTCGCATCGCCGGTCAAGCCACCAAAACCGTCCTTGAGCTTGCCCTTGGCGTCATCCACAAGGCCTTCGACCTTCGTTTCAGTTGTGTCGGCCATTTTGTTCTCCTCTGTCCGGATTAACCTGTCCTCAATGCAAACGCACAACACAGACACCCGGTTCCAACCCGATATGATCCCTGCGCGGAAAAGAGACAAGCCCCATGGAATGGTCATGGCCAGGAATGTAACGAAAAGTATCATTTCCGGTCATTTTGATTTTCATTGCCAAAACTGAACAGGATTTAAGGTCGCGTCATGGCAGGCGCTGGCCTCCTGCCGTATAAGCAGGAAAACACATAACTTCGTCGCCTGAGAGCCCCGCGCTCTGCTATGCGGAAAGACAGAACCACCATGGATCAGCAGACGGCCAGCTCCAGCGACCGCCTTACGAACAGCACCGCCCAGTCCTCGCCCCCTCCCGCACGGTCCCGTCGTCGGCGCTGGATCCTCTGGGGCGCTGTTCTCCTGATCGCTCTTCTGATCCTTTTCGCGATTTTCCGCCCCCATGGCGCAACCCACAAGCATGGCCACAGCGCCGCGGCTGACGGAAACGTACAGCCCGTCGCCGTCGCGACCGCCCATACCGGCAACATGCCCGTAGTTTTTCAAGAACTCGGAACGGTCGTCCCAGTCACGAATGTGACGATCACGCCGCGCGTCAACGGCCATATCTCGGCCGTCTATTACAAGGAAGGCCAGCACGTTCATAAGGGTGATGAGCTCGAACTGATCGACCCGCGCCCTTACGAGGCCACGCTCTCCCAGTATCGTGGAACACTGGCCGCGGATATGGCGCAGCTTGAGAAGGCCCGCGTGGACAATGCCCGCTACCAACGCCTGATCAAACAGAACTCGACCTCCGCCATGACCGCGCGTGATCAGGAATTCACGGTTCAGCAACTTGAAGGTCAGGTCGAATTCGACCGCGCGAATGTCCGCAATGCCGAGCTCAACGTGATGTACTGTCACATCATTGCGCCTGTCGAAGGCCGTGTCGGTATCCGCGTGCTCGACGTCGGCAACTATGTGACGGCAGGCCAGTCCGGCGGTCTGACCATCCTGACCATGATGCAGCCCATCTCCGTGATCTTCACAGTTCCGCAGAACCAGCTGCAGGAGGTCATGAAATATCTGGACAAGACCGGCGAACTGTCCGTCGAAGCCTGGGACAGCGATAACACCCATAAAATCGCGACCGGCACCGTCAAGGCCCTCGACAGCCAGATCGACACGGCAACGGGTACGGTCCGGATGCGTGGCATCTTCGCGAACGAGGACGAGCACCTCTTCCCGAACCAGTTTGTGAACCCGCATCTTCTGGTCACGACGCTGCATGATGCCCTGCTCGTTCCCGGAAATGCCCTCCAGACGGGACCGGACGGACGCTTCGTCTACCGTGTCAAGCCAGACATGACCGTGGAAGTCGTGCCCGTCACCGTCGGCACGACAGACGGCACGAACGCCGTGATCGAAAAGGGCCTGAGCAGTGGGGACCGTGTCGTGACGGATGGTGTCAGCCATCTGCGCCCCGGCCAGAAAGTGTCCATCCCCGATACGTCTTCCCCGGCGGCACAGACGACGGAAGCCGAACACAAGAGCGCCAGCCAGCACCGTCATCACCGCGACGGACAGCAGAGTTCCGATGCGCCCCAGCAGAAGAACGACCCGTCCTCGCCCGCCGACACCGGCAACCACTGACCGACGTCCAGAACAGTCAAACAGGGAACATCAAGATCGTGAATCCGTCCCGCCTGTTCATCGAGCGCCCGGTTGCCACCAGCCTCCTGATGTTCGCCATCCTGCTGAGCGGCCTGCTCGGCTACCATTTTCTGGCCGTCTCAGCCCTGCCGCAGGTTGAATATCCGACGATCACGGTCTCGACTTTCTATCCGGGCGCCGGGCCGGACGTGATGAGTACGTCCGTCACCGCGCCGCTGGAAACCCAGCTCGGCCAGATGGCCGGTCTGGACCAGATGACGTCCCAGTCCTCCGGTGGCGCTTCGGTTGTCACGCTGCGCTTCGGGCTGGACATGTCGATGGACGTGGCCGAGCAGGAAGTTCAGGCCGCGATCAACAATGCCACCTCTCTGCTGCCGAGCGATCTGCCCGCCCCTCCGATCTATGCGAAGGTCAACCCGGCGGACACCCCCGTCCTGACGCTCGGCATTACGTCCAAAACGCTGCCGCTTCCCGAGGTCGAGGATTACGTCAACACGCGGCTTGAACAGAAGATCAGCCAGATTTCCGGGGTTGGTCTTGTCACCCTGTCAGGCGGTAACCGCAAGGCGTACCGGATTCAGGTCAACATCCCGAAGCTGACGTCCTACGGCATCGCGATCGATACGCTGCGCACCATCATCAGCACGGTGAACGTCAACTCCCCGACCGGTACATTCGACGGTCCCAAGCGTTCCACCTCCCTGCGCATCGACGGACAGATCCAGTCCGTCGCACAGCTCATGAACCAGGTGATCGCGTATCAGAACAACGGTCCGATCCGCGTACGGGACATCGCGACCGTCGTTGAAGGTGCGGAGAACGCACAGCTTGCCGCCTGGGCCAACCGCACACCTGCGCTGATCCTGAACGTGCAGCGTCAGCCCGGCGCGAACGTCATTGGCGTCGTGGACAACGTCCTGCGCGTCCTGCCACAGCTCAAGCTCGACCTGCCGCCGGGCATCGACGTCACGCCTCTGACCGACCGCACCACGACCATCCGCGCTTCCGTCAATGATGTGGAATACGAACTGGCGCTCGCCATGCTCCTCGTCGTGGGCGTGATTTTCGTGTTCCTGCGCAATGTTCCGGCGACGATCATTCCCAGCCTTTCCGTTCCGCTGTCTCTGATCGGCACGCTGGCGGCGATGTATCTGTTGGGTTTCTCGCTCGACAACCTGTCGCTGATGTCCCTAACTATCGCGACCGGCTTCGTCGTCGATGACGCCATCGTCGTGATCGAGAACATCGCCCGTTACGTCGAGGCCGGTGAAGACCGCTACACCGCCGCACTCAAAGGTGCGGGGGAGATCGGCTTTACCATCATCTCGCTGACGGTCTCGCTGATCGCCGTGCTGATCCCGCTGCTGTTCATGAAGGATGTCGTCGGGCGCCTATTCCATGAATTCGCGATGACGCTCTCCATCACCATCATCATTTCCGCTGTCGTCGCCCTGACGCTGGTACCGATGATGTGCGCGCGCCTGCTGTCTGACACGCATGCGCCCTCCACGAAAAACACGGTCTGGAGCCGCCTGTCCAACCGCACCGAGCGAGGCATCAACGCCTTGATTGCAGGATACGGGCGCTGGCTCGATGTCGTGCTGCGCTTCCGGGTCACGACCCTTCTGGTGACGCTCGGCACGATCGTTCTGACCGGTATTCTGGCCTGGACCATCCCCAAAGGCTTTTTCCCGACGCAGGACACCGGCGTCATCCAGGGCATCTCCGTGATGTCGCAGGCCATTTCCTTTGAAGGCATGAAAGACCGTCAGGCCGCCCTTGGAGACGTGATCCTGAAGGACCCGGATGTCGCCAGCATCTCGTCTTTCGTGGGCATCGACGGCCAGAACATGACTCTGAATGTCGGCCGCTTCCTGATCAACCTCAAGCCGCGTGAACAGCGCACGTCCAGCCTTGAGGCAATCATGCGGCGCCTGTCCTCCGTCGGGGATCAGGTGATCGGGGCGCAGCTTTACGTCCAGCCGATTCAGGATCTGTCGCTGGATTCCTCGATTTCCGCCACGCAGTACCAGTTCATGCTGGAAAACCCGGATTACGATACCTTCAAGACCTGGGTGCCGAAATTCGTGGATGCTTTGCGCAAGGAACCGTCGCTGCGGGATGTCACGTCGGACCTGCAGGCCGAGGGACTGGTCGCCCAGCTTTCGCTCGACCGTCCGACCGGTGCGCGATACTCAATCACGCCGCAGACGGTCGACAATCTCCTGTATGACAGCTACGGCCAGCGCCAGATCACGACGATCTATACGCAGTCCAACCAGTACCGCGTAATTCTGGAAGCCGACCCGAAACTCCAGACCGACCTGACGTCCCTGAGCCAGCTTTATCTGCCCGGCATTTCCTCGCAGGCCGGTGGCAGCACGTCCGGCCCGACGCGCCAGCCGACATCGGGGCTCGTGCCGCTGTCGCAGGTGACGACGATGACGCATGTCCTCGCCCCCCTGCTCATCAGCCATTTCGGCCAGTTTCCGGCCACGACGGTGTCGTTCAACGTCGCCAGCGGTTATTCGCTTGGGGCCGCGACCAACGCCATCGAGCGCGTGGAAAAGCAGATCGGCCTGCCGCCGGAGTTCCAGACTGCCTTCCAGGGCACGGCGGCAGCATTCCGCTCGTCGCTGTCCAACGAGGTCTGGCTGGTCATGGCAGCCGTGATCGCGGTCTATATCGTGCTGGGTATTCTCTATGAGAGCTATATCCACCCGATCACGATCCTCTCCACCCTGCCTTCCGCCGCCATCGGTGCGCTGATCGGGCTCTATCTGTTCGGGATGGATCTCGACATCATGGGCATCATCGGCATCGTGCTGCTGATCGGCATCGTGAAGAAGAACGCCATCATGATGATCGACTTCGCTCTCGAAGCCGAACGCCTGGAGGGCCATACGCCGCTTGAATCCATCAAGCGCGCGGCGATGCTTCGCTTCCGTCCGATCCTGATGACCACGCTGGCCGCCCTGTTCGGAGCGCTGCCCCTGCTGATCGGCACGGGCGTCGGCTCCGAGCTGCGGCGTCCGCTGGGTGTGGCCATCGTTTTCGGCCTGATGATGTCCCAGCTTCTGACCCTGTTCACCACGCCCGTCATCTATCTGTTCATGGATGAGCTGGGAACGAAAACCCGTGCCTTCATGCAGCGTCACCGCCGCAACAGCCCGCCTTCGCAGCCCCAAGCCCCCAGCCCTCACACAGGCGCTCCGTGAATCTGGTCCGCCTCTTTGTCCTGAGGCCCGTTGGCACGACGCTGCTGGCGGTGGCTCTCGTGATCGGCGGCGTCATGGGGTATTTCGCCCTGCCTGTCGCCGATCTGCCGGACGTGGACTTCCCGGTCATCATGGTGACCGCGAACCAGCCCGGCGGCTCCCCCTCCGAAATCGCGAGCACGATTGCCGGCCCTCTGGAGCGGCATCTGGGCGCAATTTCCGGCGTCACGGAAATGACCTCGGAATCCACGGTCAACCAGACGCGCATCACCCTTCAGTTCGACCTGGAGCGGGACATCAACGGTGCTGCGCGTGACGTGGAAGCGGCCCTGCAGGGCGCACGGCAGGATTTGCCCACCAGTCTGCGCAGCAACCCGACCTACATGAAGGCGAACTCCAACGGTCCGCCTATCCTCGCACTGACCCTGTCGTCCAGCACCCGGACGCCGCAGGAACTCTACGATTTCGCAAGCAACATCCTCATCCCGCAGCTCAGCCAGATCCAGGGCGTCGGCGATGTGGAGATCCGGGGCGCGTCTCTTCCGGCCGTACGTGTTGAAATCAATCCGCTTCGCCTGTTCCATTACGGGATCGGTTTCGAGGATCTGCGGGCCGCCCTTGCCTCCGCCAACGCCCATACGCCCAAGGGTTTTCTGGATGCCAATGGCGAGCGCATGATGCTCTCCACCAATGACCAGGCCACGGACGCGGAAGAATACCGCGATCTGGTCATCGCCTATCGCAACAGCCAGCCTGTCCGCCTGACGGATCTCGCGGACGTCAAGAACAGTGTCGAAGATCTTCGTCAGGCGGGGTATCTGAACGGCAACGCTGCCATCATCTGCACGGTCTTCTCGCAGGGTGGCGCAAACGTCATCAAGACGATCGACGGCATCCGTGGCCGCCTGCCAGCCCTTCAGTCCGCCCTGCCCGGCAATACCGACATTTCGATCCTGATCGACCGCTCCAAGACAATCCGGGCCTCGCTGGACGATACGAAACAGACGCTCGTCATTGCCGTCGTGCTCGTGGTCGTCGTCGTCCTGCTGTTCCTGCGCAGCCTGTCCGCCATCATGGTTCCGGCCATCGTGGTGCCAGTCTCGATCGTGGGAACCTTCGGGGCCATGGCGCTGATGGGATACCAGCTCGACAACATGTCGCTGATGGCGCTGACGATTTCGACGGGCTTCGTGGTCGATGACGCCATCGTCGTTCTGGAAAACATCGCCCGCTACATGGAGATGGGCTACGACCGGCAGGATGCCGCCATCAGGGGCACCACCGAAGTCGCGTTCACGGTCGTTTCGATCACGGTCTCGCTGATCGTGGTGTTTGCGCCGATCATGCTCATGGGCGGGATAGCCGGGCGCCTGTTCCATGAGTTCGCGATGACCATGGTCATCACGCTCTGCATTTCGCTGCTCCTGTCCCTGACGCTGACGCCCATGATCAGCGCCCAGCTCCTGACCCACACGGACGATAACGGTCCCGGTCTGTGGAAGAAGACAGGCCGTTTCCTCGAACGCATGATCAGCGCCACCACTTCGGGTTACGGCAGGTCGCTGGACTGGGCCCTGGGGCACCAGTTCCTGATCGCGATGTCGCTGCCCGCCACTCTGGTGCTTGCCGGCGTGCTGTATGTGAAGATGCCCAAGGGGTTCTTTCCCTCCGAAGATACCGGGCAGATCATGGGGCGCGTGGTCGCCGATCAGTCGATCTCGTTTCAGGCGCTTCAGAAAATCGTGGTCAAGGCCATGAAAAGCGTCGCGTCCGACCGGGATGTCGTCGGCGTTATGGGGGGCGTTGGCGGGCGTTCGGCCAATTCGGCGAACATGTTCATCGCTCTCAAGCCCAAATCCGAGCGTACGGACGATCTTGCGACCACCATCCAGCGCCTCACCCGCAGATTCTCTCACATTCCCGGCGCGCAGCTCCGTCTGATGGCGCCCGGCAGTGTCCGCACGGGTGCCCGCCCCGGCGACGCCGCCTACCAGTATTCTCTGGAAGGCCCCTCCGCCGAAGACCTGTTCGAATGGACGCCAAAAATTACGGCCGCCTTCTCGAAGCTGCCGGAACTCATGGATGTAACCTCGAACGTCGAACAGGGCGGTCAGGGGATCAACATCGCCATCAACCGCGATACGGAAGCACGCTATTCCGTCACGCCGCAGCTCATCTCCAACACGCTTTATGACGCATTCGGCCAACGCGCGGCATCCATTATCTACGGCAACCTCAACCAGTACCGCGTCATCATGGAAGCAGCCCCCCGCTACTGGCAGGACCCGTCGATGCTGCAACAGATGTGGATCAGCACCTCCGGCGGAACAGCGGCGGGTGGTACGGCATCGAACAATATCCGCGCGCGTGCCACAACGGCTGTCACGACCCTGTCACAGAGTGAACAATCCTATCAGAACTCCGTCGCTAACGCTCTGGCAGGCGGAAAGTCAGCGTCGAGCGGTGCGGCCGTCGCCACAAGCGTGGACAACATGGTGCCCCTGTCCGTCCTCTCACGGCAGCGCAACACCAATACGGCCCTGACCGTCAGCCATGATGGGCAGTCCGTTGCGACGACCGTGTCCTTCAATCTTGCGCCCGGTGTTTCGCTTGGTACTGCCGTGGATGCCGTGCAGGCTGCCATGGTGAAGCTGCATGTCCCCTCGGACATTCACGGCGGGTTTGCAGGCAATGCGGCAGCTTTCCAGAAATCCGCCGGCAGCGAAATCCTGCTGATCCTGGCAGCACTCGCGGCCGTCTATATCGTGCTGGGCGTCCTGTATGAGAGCCTGATCCATCCCCTGACAATCCTTTCGACACTGCCGTCCGCAGGCGTTGGCGCCATTCTGGCACTTCAGATCTGCGGGGAGGAATTCTCCCTCATGGCTATGATCGGCGTGATCCTGCTCATCGGCATCGTCAAGAAAAACGCCATCATGCTGATCGACTTCGCCCTCGTGGCGCAGCGCGAAGGCCTGTCGGCCAGAGACGCCATCCGTCAGGCCAGCCATCTGCGTTTCCGTCCTATCCTGATGACGTCTCTGGCGGCTGCGTTCGGTGCCGTGCCCCTCATCATCGGCAACGGATATGGCTGCGAACTCCGGCGACCGCTAGGGATCGCCATTCTCGGCGGTCTGGTAGTCAGCCAGTTGCTGACGCTCTACAGCACACCCGTCATTTTCCTGTATCTCGACCGGTTCGGACGCGCCATGGGCCGTCTGCGTGCCCACGTCGCTTCCTTTTTCCATCTCTCAGCCCGGGGAACACAGTCCTGATGCCCGCCCTCCGTAAGTCCACCCTGCGCACTGCCCTGCTGGGGGCGGCGACCCTGCCTTTCCTGAGCGGCTGTATCGGCGGCATGGTCGGGCCGAACTACCATCGCCCGAAAGCCATCATCTCCGCCAAATTCAAGGAGGCGCCTCCGCCGCCGGGCTGGCAGATGGCTGCGCCCGATCTGGCGAAAATGCCCAAAGGAGACTGGTGGACGATCTTCAACGATCCCGTCCTCAACGAACTTGAGGAACGCGTGGCGACGTCCAACCAGAGCCTGAAGGAATATGAGGCGCAGTACCGCAAGGCAGCTGCCACGATTGACTCGATCCGCGCCCAGCTTTTCCCGACCCTGAGCGGAAAGTTCAGCTTCAACCGCAACTCACAGGGCGGCAGCACGTCGAATGCCAGCAGCGGCATTCCCTACACCTCCAGCCAGTCCTACACGTCCAACACATGGACCACTGGCCCATCCGCCAGCTGGACCGTCGACGTCTGGGGCATGATCCGCCGGCAGGTTCAGCAGCAGGTTGCTGCCACACAGGCTGACGCCGCCCTCGTCGCCAACATGCGGCTGTCCTATCAGCTTCAGCTCGCGCAGGACTATTTCGATCTGCGCTATCAGGATAGCCTGATTGCGCTCTATGCCCGCAACGTGGATCTCTATCGCCACAATCTGGAAATCCTCCAGAACCAGCTTGATGCCGGTGTCGCGGATCCGGCGAGCGTCCTCCAGGCGCGCTATCTGCTGCAATCGACGCAGGCCAGCCTGTCCAACGCCCATATTGCCCGCGCGCAGTACGAACACGCCATCGCCATGCTGACAGGCCGTGCTCCGGTCGAACTCACACTGGCACCCTCTCCCCTCCCCGAAACGATCCCGGCAGCTCCTGTCGCCGTGCCCTCCATGCTGCTTCAGCGCCGCCCGGACGTGGCGCAGGCCGAGCGCAACATGGAGGCCTATAATGCGGAGATCGGATACGAGATCGGCGCCTTCTTCCCGCAGGTCACGCTCTCTGCGTCCTATGGCTATAGCGGCAATCCTCTCGAACAGCTGATCCAGGCTGCGACGCGCACATGGAGCCTTGGTGCGGCTGCAACCGAGACGATCTTTCAGGGCGGCGCACGATCCGCTGCGGTACGCAGCGCTGAAGCCGATTACGATAATGCTGTGGCAACCTACCGCCAGACGGTTCTGGCAGCGCTTCAGGACACCGAAGATCAGATGTCCGGCCTGCGCTATCTCGATCAGCAGCTTGCCTTGCAGAATGCTGCCGTGAAAACCGCACAGAGTGCCGTTCAGGTGTCAATGAACGAGTACCTCGCCGGAACGCAGATCTACACCACGGTCATCACGGCCGAACAGAACGCCCTTCAGTATCAGGAAACCCAGCTCAGCGTGCGACAGCAGCAGTTCCTCGCAGAAGTCAAACTCATGACGGATCTGGGCGGCGGCTGGACCACACAACAGCTTCCAAGCAAGGGTTCGCTCCAGACAGACAATCCTTTTCTTCCCTCCTTCATTCAGAGAGACAAGAACGGGAACTGAAGAGCATAAAAAAAGGGCGGGGCCATCGGCACCCGCCCTTTTCATTTCAGCCCTGAAAATCTCAGCTCTGAATCAGGCCCTTACAGGGCATGCAGGCCCGCGACACCGGCGAGAATGGCCAGCACGGCCAGCACGATGAAGACGATGAAAAACAGCTTGGCAATTCCTGCCGTAGCCGAAGAAATGCCCGAGAAGCCGAAAAACCCGGCAATGATGGAAATGATGAAGAACACAATCGCGTAGTGCAGCATGACGGTGGTACCTTGCCCAAGAGTTCGTGGTCATGTCGTAACGTCACGCGCCTGCGGAAGTTTAATTTTTCCCTAAAAGACGCTTTCCCAACAAAAACCCGATAAAAGATGCGGTCAGAAGCCAGAGTAGCGGCTGATCCACCATCAGATCACTGACAAGTGCTTCCGTTTCTCTTGCCCCCCGAGAAAGTTTTGCTGCCAGCCTGCTTCCGTAGGGGCATGTGTCCGCTCCTCCCCGCAGGCGTTCCAGATCAGCGCTCATAGGTCTTCTCCCTGCCATGACATGCTCCCAACGTAAAAAAGGCAGCCCGGTCACGGGCTGCCTTTTCTTTTACATCGTCAGAGCACTCAGGGGATGTCCTGAATCAGGGTCCTGCTCAGTGACCAACGGCAGGAGCGTCTTCACCCCGCAGCGCAGCCTCTTCATTGTAACGACGGGCTTCGGGAGAGATGGTCAGAGCCATCGTCATTCCGGCGGACAGAAGATAGATCACAGCAAACGTCCAGATCACATACTGCATGCCCGGCCCAAAGACCGCTTCACACCCGGCAACAACCGCCGGTCCAACCCAGGTGGATGCCCCGGCACCCAAACCAAGGATAGACAGCGCAGCCGCTTTTTCACGCGGACAGATCTGCGGCATCAGACCCGACAACGGCACGAAAGCGGCCACCGTTGCACCATAGAAAATCCCTGCCGCAGCCACCGCCCAGAAATTTCCCGGGAACCAGAGCGGTACGTAATAAAACAGTGGAATGGCCACAAAGCCACCGATCCCGCCGAAAACCGCCACAACAAAACGGTGTCCCAGCGTATCTGCCACCATGCCCGAGACAAGGTTGAACAGGATGTTGCTCAGGAAAATGAGTGACAGGAGGTTCAGCCACTGGGCAAGGGAGAAGCCAAGATGATCCACGAAAAACGCGGGCATGATCGCAAGGAACGCATATTCCGAAGAAGTATCAATCACGCGGACGATACCGGCAATCAACGTCTTCGGCTCACGCCACATGATACTCATGGAACCGAAGAAAATATCCTTGGTCGGAATATGGTCCGGAAGAAGGCGCTTCTTGCCTGTTGGCTCATGCGTGAACAGCAGCGCAACAAGACCACCCAGGATCACAAGCCCCAGGGAGCACCAGAAGGTGCGAAGTTCGCCAATTTCCGGAATGGCAAAGCGTGCAAACTGCGATCCCAGAGTGGGAAGACCTGCTGAGAAGGAAAACCAGAACCAGCCTGCGGCCGAGCCCAGCATGGCTGTCGGCGTAGCGGCAGCAATCCAGACAAGGAAACCGTATGCAAACAGCGGGTAGGCAAACCCTCGCAGCGTATAAAACAGTAGGATCATGGGTCCGCTGTTCGGCCCCAGCCCCAGAGCCAGGAACCCGACTTCAAGGACAGTCCATAAAATGAGGCCAAGCCACATGACTTTTTTTGGCCCCATGAGATCTGACAGAGGCCCGGAGAACCAGGCCGCGATCATCACGGTGATGCCATAAAACGTGAACATTTCATTCACGAAACCCTGCGTATGGCCGTGGTGCAGCATATAGGTATCGAGATACCCCGCTTCCACGCCATCGCCGACCATGAACAGAAGCTGACCTACGAACGCCCAGAAGAGCGCTCTGGGTATTCCAAGGGTTTCCGCCAACCCATGTTTCGGAGGGGAAGATTCGGACATTATAACGCTCTCCAAACGCTGGACGCATCACGAACCCATCCGGGCCTCATTGCCGGGATACATATTCGATGCGTCGTGGCAGGCCCTACGAGAGTGCTCGGACCTGTTTCTCAGAATTGTGCAGACCCCACACGAAGAACGACACAACATTCTTCAAAAAGGGAGAAACCGCATCCTGTAAGGAAGCGGAAATTCAGACTGCCTCAGAAAGAGACAGGAAAAATTCTGCAAAGAGTGGTGACTGCATATCACACAACATCGTGGCAAATAAACCACGAATCAAAAAAGGCCGGGACATTCCTGCCCCGGCCTTTCTCAATGCTTCAAAAACAGGAGCCTCAGGCGGCTTCCTGCTCCTCGGCAACGTTCTGCTTCGGTCCGCTGTCCTGGCCCTTGGCAGCGACATCGCGATCAACCAGTTCGATCACGGCCATATCGGCATTGTCGCCATAACGCACACCAGCTTTCAGAACGCGGGAGTAGCCACCGGCACGTCCCTTGTAACGCTCGGCAACAGCCGAGAACAGCTTCGTCACGACGGCATCGTCACGCAGCTGCGCGAAAGCCTGACGACGGGCGTGCAGGTCGCCACGCTTGCCGAGCGTGATCAGCTTCTCGACCACCGGGCGAAGTTCCTTCGCCTTCGGCAGGGTCGTCGTGATCTGCTCGTGCTTGATGAGAGCCACGGCCATGTTGCGGAACATGGCAGCGCGGTGAGAAGAGGTGACATTGAGCTTACGCCCGCTCACACCATGACGCATTGCTAGTTTTCCTTACCTTGAAAGTTCTCAGAACGTCTCGTCGAGACGCTTGGCCAGATCCTCGATGTTCTCGGGCGGCCAGGCTGGGACGCTCATGCCGAGCGACAGCCCCATACCGGTGAGAACTTCCTTGATCTCGTTGAGCGACTTGCGCCCGAAATTAGGCGTACGGAGCATTTCCTGTTCGGACTTCTGCACCAGATCGCCAATGTAGACAATGTTGTCGTTCTTGAGGCAGTTGGCGCTACGCACCGAGAGCTCGAGTT
The DNA here is from genome assembly GCF_002005485.1 of Gluconobacter albidus. Classification (NCBI taxonomy): domain Bacteria; kingdom Pseudomonadati; phylum Pseudomonadota; class Alphaproteobacteria; order Acetobacterales; family Acetobacteraceae; genus Gluconobacter; species Gluconobacter albidus. Next base: position 1,946,365 of record NZ_CP014689.1, read on the forward strand.
CGTCAACCTTGCGAAGAAGATTGCGGTTGAACGGCAGGTCATCCTGCGGTTCTTCATGCTGGACCGGACGCGGCTCATCGAAGTTGATGAACAGCTGCAGCTGATCCTGAAGAATCCGGGCTGCAAGAGCCAGGCTGTCTTCCGGCGTCACTGCACCGTTGGTCTCTACCGTCAGCAGCAGCTTGTCATAGTCAGTGACCTGACCGACACGCGTCTGCTCGATCTTGTAGGAAACCCGACGGACCGGCGAATAGATCGCATCGATGGGAATCAGGCCAATCGGGGCATCTTCCGGACGGTTTGCTGCAGCTGCAACATAGCCCTTGCCCATATTGACGGTGAATTCCATGCCGAGCTTCACGCCGTCATCGAGCGTGCAGATCACGAGATCGGGATTCATGATCTCGATGTCATGCCCTGCCTGGATCTGTCCTGCCGTCACTTCACCCGGGCCGGTGGCCGTCAGGATCATGCGCTTGGGGCCTTCACCATGCATGCGAAGAGCAAGCTGCTTGACGTTCAGGACGATGTCCGTGACGTCTTCGCGCACGCCCGGCACGGCGGAGAACTCATGCAGCACGCCATCGATCTGGATGGCGGTCACGGCAGCACCCTGCAGCGACGACAGGAGAATACGACGCAGTGCATTACCAAGCGTCATGCCGAAGCCGCGTTCCAGAGGCTCGGCCACGACAGTGGCGATGCGCGAGGCAACCGGTCCGGGCTCGACTTCAAGCTTCTCCGGCTTGATGAGGGACTGCCAGTTTTTCTGGAGAACCAAGGTCGTGGCCTTTCAAACAACGAAGCACGCCAAGGGAAATTGGCGGCACCTGGGCCCGCACCAGCGGTGCGGTAAAAGATGCAATCACTTACAGATGCTGCGTATCGCACGCGATACGCAGCAAAGCATCACTCAGACGCGACGACGCTTCCGGGGACGGCAGCCATTGTGCGGCACAGGCGTCATGTCGCGGATGGACGTAATGTTGAACCCTACGGCCTGGAGGGCACGAAGCGCGCTTTCACGCCCCGAACCCGGACCGGAGACCTCGATCTCAAGCGTTTCCATGCCATGCTCGCGCGCCTTGCGGCCGGCATCTTCTGCAGCGACCTGGGCAGCATACGGCGTGGACTTACGGGAGCCTTTAAAGCCCTGCGCACCCGACGACGACCAGGCAATCGCGTTGCCCTGTGCGTCAGAAATGGTGATCATGGTGTTGTTGAACGTGGAGAGCACGTGAGCAACACCGGAAATGATATTCTTGCGTTCCTTTTTACGGATACGCGGAGCAGCGGCCTTCGCCATGAGAGAGGTCGTCCTAAAAGTTTAAGCAAAAACGTCGATGAAGAGATCAGCCGCGGATTAGCGCGTAACCTTCTTCTTGCCAGCAATCGCCACAGCCTTGCCCTTACGGGTACGGGCATTGGTATGCGTACGCTGACCACGGACCGGCAGGCCACGACGGTGACGAAGGCCACGGTAGCAGCCGAGGTCCATCAGACGCTTGATGTTCATTGCGGTTTCGCGGCGAAGATCGCCTTCGACGCGCAGTTCAGAATCGATCAGTTCGCGGATCTTTACGATCTCATCGTCAGACAGCTCGTTGACGCGCTTGGCATCGGGGATCTCGAGCTTGCTGCAGATGGACTGCGCTGTCGCCGGGCCAATGCCATAGACATAACGCAGGGCAATGACGACCCGCTTGTTGGTCGGAATGTTTACGCCGGCAATACGTGCCACGCCTGTTACTCCCATTGAAGCGGCCTGAAGCCGCCTCAGACTGTTATATCCCCGGCCATAGCCAGGTCGATGATCTTGCAGCCAAACCTGTCACCCACCGATTCCGGCAGACGCACGAACGGTCTGGCTACACCTATGTCGAGGGCGCGCAATAGACTGCTCACCCCACCTGAGTCAAATAATAGAGATCACTTTTTCGTGATATCGTTCTCAGACTCAGTTTTTTACAGCGCCCGTCACGATGGCATCAATCGCTTTGCCAACGGCTTCAACGTCTTTCATGCCATCGACATGAAGCAGACGCCCCGCCTTCTGGTAATAGGGAAGGATCGGAGCAGTCTGTTTGCGATAGACGTCAAGACGCGCGCGGACAACCTCGGGATTGTCGTCCGGACGCCGCGTTCCGTCCTCGCCTCTGCGACTGGCGATACGGTCCACGAGTTCATCTTCGTTGACATCCAGAAGAATGACCGCACCGATTGTCAGACTACGATGAGACAGCATGGCGTCCAACGCCTCAGCCTGGCTTTCGGTCCGGGGGAAGCCATCAAGGATGAATCCGCGCTGGCAATCCGGTTGTGCGATACGGTTCTGGATCATCGCCACGATGATCGGATCAGGAACAAACTGCCCCTTCTCCATAATCGCCTTGGCTTCATTCCCGATTGCCGTACCCGCGGCCACCTCGGCACGCAGCATATCACCAGTAGAAATCTGCTTGAAGCCGTAAAGGGTTTCAAGCCGCTTGGCCTGCGTGCCCTTTCCTGCCCCGGGAGGGCCAAGAAGAATGATGTTCATCGACGCCTTGTGCCTCCCTGCACGCCACCCCGGCTTCCACGGCTGCGTTGCTTGCGGATCAGACCCGAATACTGGTGCGCCACCAGATGGGACTGAATCTGTGTGACCGTATCAATCGTGACTGAGACGATAATAATCAGGCTCGTGCCGCCAAAATAGAACGGAACATTGTATTTGCTGATCAGGATCTGTGGCAACAGACAGACCACCACAAGATACATCGCACCGATCGCCGTCAGACGGGACAGGATTTTGTCGAAATACGTAGCCGTACTTGCGCCGGGACGAATGCCAGGAATGAAGCCGCCCTGCTTGCGCAGGTTCTCTGCCGTTTCCTCGGGATTGAATGTAATCGCCGCATAGAAATAGGAGAAGAACAGGATCATTGCGGCATAGAACAGCATGTAAAGCGGCTGTCCCTGGCCTAACTGCTGGCCCAGGACCGAGAGCCAGCCCGGCATCGAGTGCCCGTTCATGAAACCGGAAATGGTCACAGGAATCAGGAGTACGGACGACGCGAAGATCGGGGGGATGACGCCCGCAGTGTTCACTTTCAGCGGCATGTGGGTGGAGTCACCGCCAAAGATACGGTTTCCGACCTGACGCTTCGGGTACTGGATCACAACCCGACGTTGAGCCTGTTCCATGAAGACAATGAAGCCAATGACGGCAATTGCCAGAACAAGGAAAATCACCACGAAAATGGGTGAAAGTGCTCCTGTTCGCCCAAGTTCGAAAAGGCTGGCCAGAGCATTCGGCAGATTGGCAACAATGCCTGCAAAGATGATGAGGGAGATCCCGTTCCCGACACCTCGGGATGTGATTTGCTCACCCAGCCACATCAGGAACATCGTGCCGCCAACAAGTGTCACCACGCAGGATGCGATGAAGAACGCTCCAGGGGCCACCACAGCATTCGCACCATGCGCCGTCATATTCTCAAGGCCGACAGCAATGCCGTAAGCCTGGAAAAGAGCAATAAAGACCGTAAGATAGCGCGTATACTGGTTAAGCTTTTTACGGCCCGCCTCACCTTCCTTCTTCATTGCTTCCATGGACGGAAGCGCCGTGGAAAGAAGCTGGATGATGATCGAGGCACTGATATACGGCATGATGTTCAACGCGAACACGGTCATACGCCCGAGCGCACCACCGGTGAACATGTCGAACATTCCCAGAATGCCACCCTGATGCTGGGCAAGAAGCTGCCCCATCACGGTCGCATCGACACCCGGAACCGGAATATACGTGCCAAGTCGATAGACGATCAGCGCGCCTAGGGTAAACCAGATGCGCTTTTTGAGTTCGGTCGCCTTGGAAAACGAACTCATATTGAGATTGGCGGCGAGCTGCTCTGCTGCGGAAGCCATCCACCTGTCCTTTCATGAAAACAGCGTCGCCGCACATAAGCACGGGACGCTGTTCACTATCCAACCCTAACCCGGGCCGAAGCCCAGGGAAGAAAACTCAGGCCTCAGCCTGAGCTTCCTTCTTGGTCTCGAGTACCTTGACGGTACCACCAGCCTTCTCGACTGCTGCCAGAGCAGCAGCAGAAGCACCGGCAACTTCGATGGTCACACCATGCGAAAGTTCACCATGGGCCAGGAGACGGACACCGGCCAGCTTGCTTCCGTTGACGAGACCAGCCTTGCGAAGGGTCTCCTCGGTGACGGTAGCAGCCTTGTCCAGCTTTCCGCTTTCGATGGCCTTGGAGATCGCGCCGAGGTTCACCGGAGCATATTCCTTGCGGAAGATGTTCACGAAGCCACGCTTCGGCATACGACGGTACAGCGGAAGCTGACCACCCTCGAAGCCGTTGAGCGACACGCCCTCACGGGCCTTCTGACCCTTGACGCCACGACCTGACGTCTTGCCCTTGCCGGACCCGATGCCACGTCCAAGACGCTTCTTGCGATAACGGGAACCCTCGTTATCGCGCAGTTCGTTGAGGTTCATTTCAACCCTCCACCTTGATGAGGTGGGCAACCTTGCGGATCATTCCACGCACGGCCGGAGTATCCTCCAGCGTACGCGTGGAACCAATTCCACGCAGACCAAGACCGGTGATGGTCTCAGCCTGGCCCGGTTTACGACCGATGACCGAAGCGATCTGCGTAACCTGAACGGTCTTGCCATTCTCAGCCATTTGTCACCTCCGCTTCCGTCTGGCCCTGCTCGCGCTTGCCAAACAATTCCGCAGCCTTCTTGCCACGACGGGAAGCAACATGACGCGGGCTGCTGGCCTTTTCGAGCGCAGCAAAAGTCGCCTTGATCATGTTGTGCGGGTTACGCGTTCCCAGGCTCTTGGCCACAACGTCGTTGACGCCAAGGCTTTCGAACACTGCACGCATCGGACCACCAGCGATGATACCCGTACCGGCTTCAGCAGCACGGACAACAACCTTGCCAGCACCGTAGTGACCGAACGTGTCGTGATGAAGGGTACGCCCCTCCTTCATCGGCACGCGGATCATCGTGCGCTTTGCACGCTCGGTTGCCTTGCGGATTGCTTCGGGAACTTCACGGGCTTTACCTGCTCCGTAACCGACGCGACCCTTCTGGTCACCGACGACGACGAGGGCAGCGAACGCGAAACGGCGACCACCCTTTACGACTTTGGCAACACGGTTGATGGTAACGAGCTTGTCGACCAGATCATCGCCCTGCTCGCGCTCACGACCACCACGGCCGCCTTCTCTTGGCTCACGTGCCATGTGTGATCCTCCTTAGAACGAGAGTCCGCCCTCACGGGCAGCCTCTGCCAGGGCTTTGACCCGGCCATGATACAGATAAGAGCCGCGGTCGAACACGACGGTCTTGACGCCAGCTGCAACACCGCGTTCGGCAATCAGCTTGCCGATAAGGGTGGCCGCAGAGGTATCGGCGCCGGTCTTGCCAGCATCGCGAAGCGTCTTTTCCAGCGTGGAGGCGCTGGCGAGCGTACGACCCTGGGCATCGTCGATGATCTGGGCATGAATATGCTTGCTGGAACGGAAGACCGACAAACGCGGCCGGCCGCCGCTCTTGCGACGAAGCTGGAAACGCAGCCGCTGACGGCGACGTTCCTGCAATCCTTGCTGCGATGCCATTACTTCTTCTTACCTTCCTTACGACGCAGAACCTCGGTCTCATACCGAACGCCCTTGCCTTTGTAAGGCTCAGGCTTGCGGAAGCTGCGAATATCGAGCGCAACCTGACCAACACGCTGCTTGTCGTTGCCTTCAACGACAATCGCGGTCGGACGCGGAGTGGTGATCTTGATGCCTTCCGGAATCGGATAGACAACATCGTGCGAGAAGCCGAGGTTCATCACCAGGTTCGAGCCCTGAACAGCAGCACGGAAACCCGTACCCTGAATTTCAAGCCCCTTGGTGAAGCCGTCCGACACACCCTTGACCGTATTGGCGATCAGAGCGCGGGTGGTTCCCCACATGGTCCAGTTTTCACGGGAACGGCGACCAAGAGGAGCAACAGAAACATTGCTGCCTTCGATCTTCACTTCCACATGACGGGAAACCGGAACGGTCAGCTCACCGAGCTTGCCCTTGGCTTTGAAGATGCCATCAGCAACGGAAACCTGCACGCCAGCCGGAACTTCGACGGGATATTTACCTACGCGAGACATGCGATCCTCCTTAGAAGACGCGGCAGAGGACCTCGCCGCCAACGTTGGCAGCGCGAGCCTCGACGTCCGACAGGACGCCACGCGGGGTGGACAGGATCGACACACCAAGGCCGGCATAAACGCGCGGAAGTTCCTTGATCTTCGAGTAGACGCGACGGCCGGGCTTGGAAACGCGATGGATTTCCTTGATGACCGGCTGGCCTTCTACATACTTCAGCTCGATACGGAGCTGTGCAACACCCTTGCGGAGCTCTTCAGCAGCGAAGCCACGGATGTAGCCTTCACGCTTCAGGGCTTCCAGAACGCTTGCGCGCAGCTTGGATGCAGGCGCAACGCAGACAGCATGACGGGCACGCTGCGCATTGCGGATCCGGGTCAGCATATCGCCCAGTGGATCAGACAAAGACATTCGATCTACCCTTTACCAGCTCGACTTGACCATGCCAGGAATCTGGCCGGCGGAGGCAAGATCGCGCAGAGCAATACGGCTCAGTTCGAACTTGCGATAGTTGGCACGGGGGCGACCAGAAAGCTTGCAACGCAGTCGGACGCGGGTTGCGGATCCATTGCGCGGCATCTGGGCCAGCTTAAGGGTCGCATCAAAGCGGTCTTCAACCGACAGTGTGCGATCCTTGATGATGTTCTTGAGAGCGGTCCGCTTTTCCTTGTCGCGCTTCACCAGGGCAGCGCGATGGTTATTACGGTTTACCGCTGAGACCTTCGCCATCTCGAATTTTCTCCCGGAACCTGTCAGGCCTATCCCGACGGTTTTCCAATCAGCGTGTCTATAAAGGAAAGCGGCCTTCCAATGGAAGGCCGAATCCTGATTTTAACCGTGATCGGTCTGAAAAATTATGGATCAGCCGTTGAACGGCAGATCAAAGGCCTTCAGCAGGGCCTTTGCTTCAGCATCAGACTTGGCGCTGGTCACGAAGATGATGTCCATACCGCGAACGGCATCGATCTTGTCATATTCGATCTCAGGAAACACGATCTGTTCCTTGATGCCCATGGCGAAGTTACCATGTCCATCAAAGCCCTTGTTTGCCGGCAGCCCACGAAAATCGCGGATACGCGGCATGGCGATCGTCACCAGACGGTCAAGAAACTCGTACATGCGGGCACGACGAAGCGTGACCTTGCAGCCGATGGGCAGACCTTCACGAATCTTGAAGCCGGCAATAGCCTTGCGAGCAAGGGTCTTGACAGGCTTCTGACCCGAAATCACGGTCATTTCCGCAAAAGCGGCATCAAGCTTCTTCTGGTCACCGGCGGCTTCACCAACACCCATGTTCAGCACGATCTTCTCGAGCTTGGGAACCTGGAGTTCGTTGGCATAGCCAAACTGCTCACGAAGCTGCTTCTTCAGCACTTCTTCGTAACGCTGGTGCAGACGCGGCAAAGCGTTCTTCTGTTCGCTCATTGTTGCGTTCCTCAGCCTTCGATCACTTCGCCGGTTGCCTTGGCAACACGAACCTTGCGACCGTCTTCCAGAATGCGGAAGCCAACACGCGTCGGCTTGCCGCTCTTCGGATCAACCAGCTTCAGGTTTGAAAGATGGATCGGCATTTCGCGCTCGATGATTCCACCTTCTCCGCCTGTGCGGTTGGGCTTCGTGTGGCGCTTGGCGATAGCCACGCCGCGCACAACAGCCTTATCGGCCTTCGGCATCACGGCGAGAACTTCGCCGCGAACGCCACGGGACTTGCCGGAGAGGACCAGAACCTGGTCACCCTTCTTGATACGAGCAGCCATTACAGCACCTCCGGAGCCAGCGAGATGATCTTCATGAACTTGCGCGCACGCAGCTCACGAACCACCGGGCCAAAGATACGCGTACCAATCGGCTCCTGCTGCTTGTTCAGCAGAACAGCGGCGTTCTTGTCGAAACGGATGGCGGAGCCATCTGCACGACGAACTGGGTAGGAGGTGCGAACGATGACGGCCTGATGCACGTCACCCTTCTTCACCTTGCCGCGGGGAATTGCTTCCTTGACGGACACGACAATGACGTCGCCGACCGAGGCAGTCTTCCGCTTGGAGCCGCCCAGCACCTTGATGCACTGCACCCGACGCGCACCGGAGTTATCGGCGACGTCAAGGTTGGTCTCGGGATGAATCATGTGCCTACCCCCTTATGCGCTGACGGAAGAGGACGCTGAAGCCAGCTCCTCGCCGTTGCGCGACACGACAGACCACGTCTTGCGCTTGGAGATCGGTGCGCATTCTTCAATGCGAACCAGATCGCCCGTCTGGCAGACGTTTTCTTCGTCATGAGCCGCATACTTCTTGGAGCGGCGAATAAACTTCTTGTAGAGCGGGTGCATGATGCGACGATCAACAAGAACGGTAACCGTCTTGTCCATCTTGTCGCTCGTGACCCGACCCGTCAGGACGCGCCTTGGCATCGTCCGTCTCCTCTCAGGACTTAGCGGCGGACGTTTTGGCGCCCGCACGGTTCTTCGATGTGTGAGCCAGTGTCTTGATACGTGCTACTGCACGGCGCACGACCTTGACGCGGCTTGTGTTCTCCGACTGCCCCGTGGCAGCCGAAAAACGATGGTTGATCTGTTCGCGCTTGAGATCGAGCAGAAGAGCATTCAGCTCGTCCTCGCTCTTCGCGCGCAGATCGGCAGGCTTGTACGTGTCGGCCATTACGCGTCTCCGATACGCTGAACGAACTTGGTCTTGATCGGAAGCTTCGCAGCCCCCAGACTCAGGGCCAGCTTGGCAACCTCAGGCGGAACGCCCTCGATCTCGAACAGGATACGACCCGGCTTGACACGTGCGGCCCAGTACTCGGGGTTACCCTTACCGGAGCCCATACGCACTTCTGCGGGCTTTGTCGAGACCGGAGTGTCCGGAAAGATACGAATCCACACACGACCGGCACGCTTCATGGCACGCGTGATCGCACGACGGGAGGCTTCGATCTGGCGAGCGGTAATCCGCTCCGGCTCCAGCGCCTTCAGGCCGAAGGCACCGAAGTTCAGCTGGGTTCCGCTTTTCGCCAGACCGTGAATGCGGCCCTTGTGGGCCTTACGAAACTTTGTCCGCTTTGGGGAAAGCATGTTGTTAAATCCTCAAATCAGCACCAGCAAAGGAACTGTGAGCTTTCGCTCACAGTCTTAGCGCTGGGGAGCCTGCTCCGCAGCACGACGGTCCTGTGCCAGCGGGTCATGAGCCAGGATCTCACCCTTGAAGATCCATACCTTCACACCGCAGGTACCATACGTTGTCTTGGCAGTTGCCGTACCGTAATCGATATCGGCGCGAAGGGTATGCAGGGGAACGCGTCCCTCACGATACTTTTCGGCACGAGCGATTTCAGCACCACCCAGACGACCACCGCAGGTGATCCGGATGCCCTGGGCACCCAGACGCATTGCGGACTGGATTGCGCGCTTCATGGCACGACGGAATGCAACGCGACGCTCCAGCTGCTGAGCGATGTTCTCGGCAACAAGAGTGGCGTCGATTTCCGGCTTGCGGATCTCGACGATGTTCAGCGCCACATCGGTCTTCGCCATACGGCTCAGTTCCTTCCGGAGCGCGTCGATGTCCTGACCCTTCTTGCCGATCACGACACCCGGACGGGCAGCGTAGATCGTCACGCGGGGCTTCTTTGCCGGACGCTCGATAACAACGCGGGACACGCCTGCGCCGGAAAGCTTGCGACGCAGGAATGCACGAAGCTTCAGATCTTCATGCAGCAGACGTGCGTAATCTTGACCAGCGTACCAGCGGCTGTCCCAGGTACGGTTGACGCCGAGCCGAAGCCCGATCGGATTGACCTTGTGTCCCATGGATCAGGCTGCCTTCTGCTCTTTGTTGGTTCCGCGAGACGGCTTCGTCTCTTCCGGTGCTTCCGCACGCTCGGCAACAACAATCTTCAGGTGGCTGAAGAACTTCTGGATCTGAGAAGAACGGCCACGGCCACGAGCGTGGAAACGCTTCATGACAATGGACTTGCCGACTTCTGCAGTCTTGACCACCAGCTGATCGACATCGAGCTGATGATTGTTCTCAGCGTTGGCCACGGCACTCTCAAGAGTCTTCTTGACCTGCTGCGCGATACGACGACGCGAGAAGGCAAGAGCGGCGATAGCCTTGTCAGCCGGCTGGTTGCGGATCATCGCCGCAACCAGGTTCAGCTTTTGCGGGCTGACGCGGATGTTGCGGGCAATGGCCTGCGCTTCCGTGTCAGCAAGCGTGCGGATATGCTTTGGCTTGCTCATTTTCAGCCCCGCTTCGACTTCTTGTCAGAGCCATGACCGGTGTAGGTCCGCGTCGGTGAGAATTCACCGAACTTGTGACCGACCATGTTCTCCGTGACCTGCACAGGCAGGAACTTGTGACCATTATAGACGCCGAACGTAAGTCCAACGAACTGCGGAAGGATCGTCGAACGACGCGACCAGATCTTGATCACTTCATTACGACCCGAAGCGCGTGACGCTTCAGCCTTGCCGAACAGATACCCGTCAACGAACGGGCCCTTCCAGACGGAACGTGCCATCTCTGTTTGCCCCCTCTTACTTGCCGGACTTACGGCGACGGATGATCAGGCTATCCGTCTTTTTGTTAACACGTGTCTTGTAACCCTTGGTCGGAACACCCCAGGGCGTAACCGGATGACGGCCACCAGAGGTCCGGCCTTCACCACCACCATGCGGATGGTCGACCGGGTTCATGACAACGCCACGGTTATGCGGACGACGTCCGAGCCAGCGGGAACGACCGGCCTTGCCCATGTGCTGGTTCATGTTGTCCGGGTTGGACACGGCACCAACGGTTGCCATGCATTCACCACGAACAAGACGCAGCTCACCGGACTGCAGCTTGATCTGCGCGTAGCCGGCGTCCTTGCCGACCAGCTGCGCATAGGTGCCAGCCGAACGGGCCATCTTGCCACCAGCGCCCTGCTTGAGCTCGATGTTATGCACGATCGTTCCGACCGGCATTGCACCCAGCGGCATGGCGTTGCCGGGCTTTACGTCCGTGTGGGCGCCGGAGATGACGCGATCGCCAACCTTCACGCGCTGCGGAGCAAGGATGTAGGCGAGTTCGCCGTCTTCATACTTGATCAGCGCAATAAACGCCGTACGATTCGGATCGTATTCGAGACGCTCGACCGTTGCGGCCACATCGAACTTGCGACGTTTGAAGTCGACATAACGATAGGACTGCTTGTGCCCGCCGCCACGGAAACGAACTGTCGTACGACCGTGATTGTTACGGCCACCGGACTTGTTCTTGCCTTCCGTCAGCTGCTTGACCGGCTTGCCCTTGAAGAGCTCGCTGCGATCAATCAGTACGGTGCCGCGTGTGCTCGGCGTCGTGGGATTAAAGTGCTTGAGTGCCATGGTATCCTACCCCGCGTCAGCCCAGCTTGGCTGTAAGGTCAATGGACTGACCTTCAGCAAGCTGTACATACGCCTTCTTGATGTCCGAGCGACGGCCAGGACGACCCTTGACGCGCTTGACCTTGCCCTTCTGGACCAGCGTGCTTACGCCGGTAACCTTCACGTTGAAGAGCTTCTCAACCGCAACCTTGATCTGAGGCTTCGTCGCGCCAGGAGCGACCTTGAACACCACCTGATTACGCTCGGAAAGAAGCGTCGCCTTTTCGGTGATCAGCGGTGCACGGATCACGTCATACAGGGCTTCCTGAGACATGTTCTGTGCAGTCTTGTGTGCGTTCATGACGGTATTGGTGGTCATGCCAGACGCTCCTTAAGACCCTCAAGACCGGCGCGGGTGATAACCAGCACGTCGTGGTTGAGGATGTCATAGACGTTTGCACCAATGGTCGGCAGAACGTCGATCTTCGGCAGATTGGCGATTGCGCGAGCAAACTGCTCGTCGACAGCGCCATCAACGATCAGCGCAGACGTCCAGCCCAGAGCCTTGATCTTCGCTGCGGCTTCACGGGTCTTGGTGACACCGTTGGCTGCATCGAGAACGATCAGCTTGCCCTCGGCAGCCTTCTGCGACAGGGCGCAGATCAGGCCGAGACGACGAACCTTCTTGGGAAGGTCATAGCCGTGATCGCGAACGACCGGACCATGAACAACGCCACCCGTACGGAACTGCGGCGCACGCAGGGAGCCCTGACGGGCAGAGCCCGTGCCCTTCTGACGGAAAGGCTTCTTGGTCGTGCCAGAAACTTCACCCATGCCCTTGGTACGGTGCGTACCGGCGCGGCGCTTTGCCAGCTGCCAGTGCACGACGCGTGCCATGATGTCCGAGCGCGGGGTGACAGCGAAAATCTCTTCCGGAAGCGCGACAGAGCCTGCGCTACCATTATCGAGGGTCTTGATATCGTATTCCATGCCCCTCGTCCTCAACCGGCGGCCGCCACTGTTGCTGCCGGATACGGCGCATCAGCATGGCGAGCCTTCTTGATTGCATCGCGAATCAGCACAAGGCCGTTCTTCGCACCAGGAATTGCACCCCTGACCATGATCAGGTTGCGCTCTTCATCCACGGCAGCGATCTCAAGGTTCAGCGTGGTAACACGCTCGTCACCCATGTGACCTGCCATCTTCTTTCCCTTGAAGACCTTGCCAGGATCCTGGCGCTGGCCCGTAGAACCGTGGGAACGGTGGCTGATGGAGACGCCGTGGGACGCTTCGAGACCTGCGAAGTTATGACGCTTCATAACACCCGCAAAACCCTTGCCCTTGCTCTGGCCCGTGACGTCAACTTTCTGTCCCACAACGAAGTGAGCAGCGGACAGCTTGGTTCCAGCTTCCAGCAGGGCGTCTTCGGAGACGCGGAACTCTGCCAGATGCTTCTTTGGCTCGACCTTGGTCCGGGCAAAGTGGCCACGGTTCGCCTTGGTGACATTCTTCACCTTGGCATTACCAAGTCCGAGCTGAATGGCGGTGTAGCCATCGCGCTCGTTCGTGCGGGCATCCACAACCTCGACATTGTCAAGGTGAAGGACCGTCACAGGCACATGCGTGCCATCTTCCTTAAACAGCCGGGTCATTCCCAGCTTCTTTGCAATCAATCCGGTTCGCATCGTCTGGACCTTAGAGTTTGATCTCGACGTCCACGCCAGCGGCGAGGTCGAGCTTCATGAGGGCGTCCACGGTCTGCGGGGTCGGCTCGACAATGTCGAGCAGCCGGCGGTGAGTCCGAATTTCGAACTGTTCGCGGCTTTTCTTATCCACGTGTGGCGAGCGGTTCACCGTGAACCGTTCGATATGCGTCGGCAGCGGGATCGGACCCCGAACCCGCGCACCCGTACGCTTCGCCGTGTTTACGATCTCTTTGGTGCTGTTGTCCAGCACGCGATGATCGTACGCCTTAAGGCGAATGCGGATGTTCTGGTTGTCCATGTTCTTGTTCGTCCAACTCAAAAATTCGGGTGTCGTCCTACTGCCATTGCCCCTGAAAGGGAACCCCGGTCAGAAAAAATCTGACCGGGGCTGTCAAAGCCAACAGCTAAACGCAGGACTTTAGGCGGTGATGGAAGAAACCACACCGGCACCCACGGTACGGCCGCCTTCGCGGATAGCGAAGCGCAGGCCTTCGTCCATGGCGATCGGAGCAATCAGCTCCACGTCCATGGCAACGTTATCACCCGGCATGACCATTTCCGTGCCTTCCGGCAGCGTCACGACGCCCGTGACGTCGGTCGTACGGAAATAGAACTGCGGGCGATAGTTCGTGAAGAACGGCGTGTGACGACCGCCCTCTTCCTTCGTGAGGATGTAAGCCTCAGCCTTGAAGTTCTTGTGCGGCGTGATGGAGCCGGGCTTTGCCAGAACCTGGCCGCGCTCGACGTCTTCACGCTTCGTGCCACGAACCAGTGCACCGATGTTGTCACCGGCTTCACCGCGATCGAGCAGCTTGCGGAACATCTCAACGCCCGTAACGGTCGTCTTGATGGTGTCCTTCAGGCCGATAATCTCGACTTCGTCACCCACGTTGACAACGCCGCGCTCGACACGACCCGTGACAACCGTACCACGACCCGAGATCGAGAACACGTCTTCGATCGGCATCAGGAACGGACGGTCAACCGGACGCTCCGGCTGCGGGATGTAGGCGTCAACCTGCGTCATCAGTTCGAGAACGCGGTCTTCACCGATTGCTGCGTCGCCATCTTCCAGCGTCACAAGAGCGGAGCCCTTGACGATGGGGATATCGTCGCCCGGGAACTGGTAGGAAGACAGAAGTTCGCGAACTTCCATTTCCACGAGCTCGAGCAGCTCCGGATCATCAACCTGGTCAACCTTGTTCAGGAACACGACCAGAGCCGGAACGCCAACCTGACGTGCAAGCAGGATGTGCTCGCGGGTCTGCGGCATCGGACCGTCAGCAGCGGAAACGACGAGAATCGCGCCGTCCATCTGAGCTGCACCCGTGATCATGTTCTTCACGTAGTCAGCATGGCCCGGGCAATCGACGTGAGCATAGTGACGGTTGGCCGTCTCGTACTCAACGTGAGCCGTGGAAATGGTGATGCCACGAGCACGCTCTTCAGGAGCCTTGTCGATCTGGTCGTAGGCGCTGAACGTTGCGCCACCGGACTTTGCCAGCACCTTGGTGATTGCAGCAGTCAGCGAGGTCTTGCCGTGATCGACGTGACCGATGGTGCCGATGTTGCAGTGCGGCTTCGTCCGCTCAAATTTAGCCTTTGCCATCGTCTTTCTCCAAAACCCCGCTCCACCTGGAACGGGAGTAAGACTGAAAGTTCAAACCAGTCAGTGCACGATCCCGAGATCGCAGCACTGCCGGAAGCCCTTTAACCGGTTCTGATTACCAGCGATAGTGGCTGAATGCCTTGTTGGCTTCAGCCATACGGTGCGTGTCTTCGCGCTTCTTGACAGCGGAGCCACGGTTGTTGACCGCATCCATCAGTTCGTTGGACAGACGTTCCTGCATCGTGTTCTCGCCACGCTTGCGGGAGGCGTCGATCAGCCAGCGGATCGCGAGGGCCTGACGACGCTCGGCGCGGACTTCAACTGGAACCTGATAGGTTGCGCCACCGACGCGACGCGAGCGGACTTCAACCGCAGGCTTCACGTTGTCCAGAGCCGAGTGGAACATGGCCACCGGATCTGCAGTCGTGCCGCCGCGGCGGCGCATGACTTCGAGGGCACCGTAAACGATACCTTCGGCGGTGGATTTCTTACCATCGTACATCAGCGCATTCATGAAGCGCGTAATGACGACGTCTCCGAACTTCGGATCGGGAAGGATCTCGCGCTTTACAGCGCGGTGACGGCGACTCATTCCAAATACCTCTTACTTCGGACGCTTCGCGCCATACAGCGAACGACGCTGACGACGCTTGGCGAGACCCTGTGTATCAAGCACACCACGCAGGATGTGATAACGGACGCCAGGAAGATCCTTCACGCGGCCACCACGGATCAGAACAACACTGTGTTCCTGAAGGTTATGACCTTCACCCGGAATGTAGCTCACGACCTCATACCCGTTGGTCAGACGCACCTTGGCGACCTTACGCAGAGCGGAGTTCGGCTTCTTTGGCGTTACGGTATACACACGCGTGCAAACGCCACGCTTCTGCGGGCAGCCCTGCAGTGCGGGGACCTTGTTCCGCTTTGCGGCCGGCTCACGGCCGTTCGCGATCAACTGGTTGATGGTCGGCATGCGCCCTTCCCAATCCTTGTCCTATTTCAGACAGCAACATTGCTGTTTCTGTCGTGACATTTGTTCCAACCGACATGCGGTAGGACCGCCTGCCATTTCCACATCGTGAAAAGGAAACAGCCTGAACTGTTCCCTCCTCTCTCCAGCGTGCGGCCTTGGCATTTTCTCCAGATAAGGAGAATAGCGGCACCGCATGCGATTCTTTAAACTTCGTCGGCTTTTTCAGCCTTCCGAGAAGGCATGTGCCGAGGGCGCGGAACCTACGAAGGGTTCGACGTCAAGTCAAGTGGTTCAGCTGAAATGGCCCGATTCTTCGCTGAAAGTTTCCAGAATCGGGACAGGAAGATCCCCGCCTTTTTCAAAAGCGGGGATCCTCTTTTCACTCCGCTGCGTCTTCGACAGCTGCCTGCGACGTTCCACCAACACGCTGACGGTCCTGAGTGGCGGCAATGCCCCGCAGACGGTTCATCACGCTGCCCGTTCCTGCCGGGATCAGACGCCCGACAATCACGTTCTCCTTGAGACCGTTGAGGGTATCCACCTTGCCCGACGTGGCCGCATCCGTGAGGACACGTGTGGTCTCCTGGAAGGAGGCCGCCGAGATGAAGGACTGCGTCTGCAGGGACGCCTTGGTGATGCCCTGCAGAACCGGCATGGCCCGGGCAGGCGTATCACCGTTCTGGGTCAGACGCTGGTTCTCGCCCTCGTACTCGATACGGTCCACCGTTTCACCGATCAGATAGGTCGAGTCACCCGGTTCGAGGATTTCCACCTTCTGCAGCATCTGACGAACAATGACTTCGATATGCTTGTCATTGATCTTCACGCCCTGCAGTCGATAGACGTCCTGGATCTCGTTGACGAGATAGTCGGACAGAGCCTCGACACCCATGACCTTGAGAATGTCATGCGGCACGCGCGGACCGTCGACTAGCGGATCGCCCTTCTGGACAAAGTCGCCTTCCTGAACGGAAACGTGCTTGCCCTTCGGGATAAGATACTGCGTCTCTTCACCCGTATCGTCGTTCTTGACGATAACGCAGCGCTTGGACTTGTAGTCCTTACCGAATTCAATGCGTCCCTCGCCTTCGGCGATGATCGCATGATCCTTCGGACGACGCGCTTCGAACAGTTCGGCCACACGCGGCAGACCACCCGTGATGTCACGCGTCTTGGATCCTTCGCGCGGAATACGGGCCAGCACGTCACCGGCATTGACCTCTGCTCCGTTCTCAACCGACAGAATACTGTCAGGCGAGAGGAAGTAGCGAGCATCGTTGCCGTTGGCGAGCTTGACGACGTTTCCGGAAGCATCCTTGAGCTGCAGACGCGGACGCAGATCAACGCCCTTTGCGGCCTGCTTGTAGTCAACGACGACCTTCGAGCTCAGACCCGTGACTTCATCCATACGCTCGACGAGCGTGATGCTGTCGATCAGGTCGAGATACTCGACGGTACCCGCCTGCTCGGTGATGATCGGCAGGGTGTACGGGTCCCACTCGGCCATCTTCTGGGTCCGCGTCACCGCTTCCCCTTCCGAGACCATCAGACGCGCACCGTAAGGCACACGATAGCGGGCACGTTCCACACCGTTCTCGTCGGTCAGCAGGATTTCGCAGTTACGCGACATCACCACCAGAACCTTCTGCGAGTTCTCGACGACGTTCCGGTTCTTGATCGTCACGATACCATCGCGGGACGCTTCGACCATCGACTGCTCGGCGCCACGCGTTGCCGCACCACCAATATGGAAGGTACGCATCGTCAGCTGGGTGCCCGGCTCACCGATGGACTGTGCCGCAATAACGCCGACAGCCTCACCGATATTGACCGGCGTACCACGGGCCAGATCGCGACCATAGCAGTGGCCACAGATTCCAACGCGGCTGTCACAGGTCAGAACGGAGCGGATATCAACGCTCTCCACGCCCGCCTTCTCGATAAGCTCAGCTTCAGCTTCCTCGATCAGCGTGTTGCGCGGCAGGATGATGTCCTGGCTGACCGGATGCAGCACATCCTTGGACAGGGTACGACCCAGAATACGTTCGGACAGGGAAGACACGACTTCGCCGCTATCCATGACGGCGCGAACCGTCAGACCGCGTTCCGTACCGCAATCCGGCTCGACGATGATGCAGTCCTGCGCAACGTCGACCAGACGACGGGTCAGGTAACCCGAGTTCGCCGTCTTCAGCGCCGTATCCGCAAGACCCTTACGGGCACCATGGCTGGACGTGAAGTAATCGAGAACCGAGAGGCCTTCTTTGAAGTTCGCGATGATCGGCTGCTCGATGATCTCGCCCGAAGGCTTCACCATCAGGCCGCGCATACCGGCGAGCTGCTTCATCTGGGCCGGCGACCCACGGGCACCGGAGTGGCTCATCATCCAGACCGAGTTCGTCGGCTTGCCGATGACCTGCTTGGAGATCTCCTTGAGCATCGCGGCCTGGACTTCGTCCGTGCAGCGTGACCAAGCGTCGACCACCTTGTTGTAGCGCTCGCCGGCCGTGATCAGACCGTCCTGATACTGCTGCTCGAATTCCTTGACCTCTTCCGACGTCTTGCCAACCAGCGTTGCCTTGGCGTCCGGAATGATCATGTCATCCTTACCGAAGGAGATACCGGCGCGGGCAGCGTGACGGAAACCAAGCCCCATCAGGCGGTCGCAGAAAATCACCGCTTCCTTCTGACCACAGTGACGATAGACCGTGTCGATCACGTCGGATACGTTCTTCTTCGTCAGCTGCTTGTTGATCAGGCTGAACGGGATGGCCTGATGCTTCGGCAGGATCTGCGCGATCAGGGCGCGACCCGGCGTCGTGACGATCGTCTGACGGACGGACTTGCCGTCAGCGTCAATCGTCGCCAGACGCAGACGGATCTTGTCATGCAGCTTGAGCGAGCCCGAAAGCATGGCGCTTTCGATCTCGGCCACATCCGAATAGGCCGGCGGAGCAGCCGTGACGACCTTGCCATCCTTGATGACAGCCTCGTCCGGCGTTTCGCGGTATTCCGGAACTTCAAGGCTCAGGTAATACAGGCCCAGAACGATATCCTGGGACGGAACGATGATCGGCTTGCCATTCGCGGGGCTGAGGATGTTGTTCGTGGACATCATCAGAACGCGGGCTTCAAGCTGGGCTTCCAGCGACAGCGGCACGTGAACGGCCATCTGATCGCCATCGAAGTCGGCATTGAACGCGGTGCAGACCAGCGGGTGAAGCTGGATGGCCTTGCCTTCGATCAGCGTCGGCTCGAACGCCTGGATACCCAGACGATGAAGCGTCGGAGCACGGTTCAGCATGACCGGATGCTCGCGGATCACCTCTTCGAGGATATCCCAGACTTCCGGACGCTCTTTTTCCACCATGCGCTTTGCAGCCTTGATGGTGGTGGCGTGGCCGTACTTCTCGAGCTTCGAGTAGATGAACGGCTTGAACAGTTCGAGCGCCATCTTCTTCGGAAGGCCGCACTGATGCAGCTTCAATTCCGGACCAACCACGATGACCGAACGGCCAGAGTAATCGACACGCTTTCCGAGCAGGTTCTGACGGAAACGTCCCTGCTTACCCTTCAGCATGTCGGACAGCGACTTCAGCGGGCGCTTGTTCGCACCCGTGATGGCGCGGCCACGACGTCCGTTATCGAACAGGGCGTCCACAGCTTCCTGCAGCATGCGCTTTTCATTACGGACAATAATGTCCGGCGCACGCAGCTCGATCAGCCGCTTCAAACGGTTGTTACGGTTGATGACGCGACGGTACAGGTCGTTCAGATCGGACGTTGCGAAACGGCCACCATCGAGCGGCACCAGCGGACGCAGTTCCGGCGGAATGACCGGAACGATGTCCATGATCATCCAGTCCGGGCGCGAACCGCTTTCCACGAAGGCTTCAACGAGCTTCAGACGCTTGACGAGCTTCTTGCGGGCAGCTTCCGAGGTCGCCTTGCGCAGCTTCTTGCGCATCATGGTCTTCTCGGAATCGCCTTCCATGACCTCAGCGTCATAGTCAAACGGATCCGGCAGGCCCTTTTCCTTTGCCGCAAGGCTCAGGTCGCGTTCCTGGCCGTTCGGAATGCCCCAGTCATAGCTGGAGAGCGCGCGCTTGATGGCTTCCGCACCGATTCCGACGTCGATACCGGCGTCGGGATATTCATCCAGAAGGTCTTCGCAGCGGATTTCGTCCAGCAGATACTGATCGCGCTTCTTGCCGTTCTTGTAGGAGTCGATCTGATCGGATTCACAGACGCCCTTGTCGAGAATCAGGAATTTCTCGAAATACAGAACCGGTTCAACGTCCTTGAGCGGCAGATCCAGCATGGTCGCGATACGGCTCGGCAGCGACTTCAGGAACCAGATATGCGCGACAGGCGATGCCAGCTCGATATGGCCCATACGCTCGCGGCGCACCTTGGCCAGCGTGACTTCAACGCCGCATTTTTCGCAGACAATACCGCGGAACTTCATCCGCTTGTACTTGCCGCACAGGCATTCGTAATCCTTGATCGGGCCAAAGATACGCGCACAGAACAGGCCGTCACGCTCAGGCTTGAACGTACGATAGTTGATGGTCTCCGGCTTCTTGATTTCGCCGTAAGACCATGACCGCACCTGCTCGCTGGATGCGAGCTGGATCTTGATCTGGTCGAAGGTCACCGACTGGCCGGTCTGACCCAGGATCTTCATGAGTTCGTTCATGCGCCGAAACCCCAATGTGTTCCGCGGCGTACCGCGGACACCTTAAAAATGAACCGTAGCGAGAAGGAGGGAGCGGGCAATTAAAGCCCGCTCTGCTCGAGTTCGACATTCAGGCCGAGTGACTTCAGTTCCTTGATCAGAACGTTGAAGCTCTCCGGAATGCCGGCTTCGAAATCGTCCTGTTCGCGAACGATTGCCTCATAGACCTTGGTACGGCCGGACACGTCATCCGACTTCACCGTCAGCATTTCCTGCAGCGTGTAGGCTGCACCATATGCTTCAAGGGCCCACACTTCCATTTCACCAAAGCGCTGACCACCGAACTGCGCCTTACCACCCAGCGGCTGCTGCGTGACAAGCGAGTAAGGACCGATCGAACGGGCATGGATCTTGTCATCGACAAGGTGATGCAGCTTCAGCATGTAGATGTAACCAACCGTCGTCTGGCGCTCGAAGAGCTCACCCGTACGACCATCAATCAGCTGCGACTGACCCGACTTGTTGACACCAGCTTTCTCGAGCATCTCTTCGATGTCGGGAATGGAAGCGCCATCGAACACCGGCGTTGCAATCGGCAGACCCTTGCGAAGGTTGTTCGCAAGCTCGATCAGCTGCTCATTCGGCAGCGTCGCGATGTCGTCATTGAAGACCACGTCTCCATAGACGTCATGCAGACGATCCAGCAGTTCCTGCTTGCGCTCACCCGTCCGCTGATACTCGTCCACCATCTCGCCAATGCTTGCGCCGATATTGGCACAGGCCCAGCCCAGATGGGTCTCGAGAATCTGACCGATGTTCATGCGCGACGGCACACCCAGCGGGTTCAGAACGATGTCGACTGCCTGACCATTCTCAAGGAACGGCATGTCCTCAACGGGAACAACGCGAGAAACAACACCCTTGTTACCGTGACGACCGGCCATCTTGTCACCGGGCTGAAGCTTACGCTTCACGGCAACAAAGACCTTGACCATCTTCATCACGCCAGGTGGCAGTTCGTCACCGCGCTGAAGCTTCTCGACCTTGCTGTCGAAGCGCGCATCAATCCTGCGGGTCGCTTCCTTGAATTCACCACGAAGCTTTTCAAGCTCCGTCATGACGTCGTCGGACGTGACCGTAATGCTGGCCCAGGTCGCGCGATGATGCTCGTCCAGAACCTCTTCCGTGATCGGCGTGCCCGAACGGAGGCCCTTGAACCCGGCACCGGCCGTCTGGCCCACCAGACGCTCACGGAGACGGTTATAGAAGCTGCGCTCCTGAATGCCGCGCTCGTCATCACGATCCTTCGTGAGACGCTCGATCTCGGCGCGCTCGATCGCCATGGCGCGCTCGTCCTTGTCCACGCCACGGCGGGAAAAGACGCGAACGTCGACAATCGTACCGGTCGTGCCGGGCGGCAGCTTCAGGGACGTATCACGGACGTCGGAAGCCTTCTCACCGAAGATGGCGCGCAGAAGCTTTTCTTCCGGCGTCATCGGGCTTTCGCCCTTCGGCGTCACCTTACCGACAAGGATATCACCCGGATTCACTTCGGCGCCGACATACACGATACCGGCTTCGTCGAGGTTGCGCAGGGCTTCCTCACCGACATTCGGAATGTCACGCGTGATTTCTTCCTGACCCAGCTTCGTATCACGGGCCATGACTTCGAATTCTTCGATATGGATCGAAGTAAAGACGTCGTCACGGGCGATGCGCTCGGAGATCAGAATGGAATCTTCGAAGTTATAACCGTTCCAGGGCATGAACGCGACGAGCACGTTACGACCCAGAGCCAGTTCACCAAGCTCGGTGGACGGACCGTCAGCGATGATGTCGCCTGCATGAACCGTATCCCCGACCTTCACCAGCGGACGCTGGTTGATGCAGGTGGACTGGTTGGAACGCATGTACTTGCGCAGACGATAGATATCCACGCCCTGCGTTGCACCAGCCTCGTCCGTGGCACGAACCACGATACGGGCACCGTCGATCTGGTCGATCACACCACGGCGCTTAGCCACGATGGTCGCGCCTGAGTCATGCGCGACAGCGGCTTCCATGCCGGTACCGACCAGCGGGGCATCAGCCTTCACCAGCGGGACAGCCTGACGCTGCATGTTCGCGCCCATCAGTGCGCGGTTGGCGTCATCGTTCTCAAGGAACGGAATGAGCGCGGCAGCGACAGACACAAGCTGCTTCGGCGAAACGTCACAGGCCGTGACCTGCTCCGGCGGGACAACGCGGAAGTCACCCGAACGACGAACGGAAACAAGTTCATCCGTCAGACGACCCTGATCGTCCTGCTTGGCATCAGCCTGGGCAACAACGAGCTTTTCTTCTTCCATGGCGGAAAGATATTTCCAGCCATCCTGAAGAACGCCTTCTTCCACCAGACGATAAGGCGTCTCGATAAAGCCGTACTTGTTCACCTTGGCATAGGTCGACAGCGAGTTGATCAGACCGATGTTCGGGCCTTCCGGCGTCTCGATCGGGCAGATACGGCCGTAATGCGTCGGGTGAACGTCACGGACTTCGAAGCCTGCGCGCTCACGGGTCAGACCGCCCGGGCCAAGCGCCGAAAGACGACGCTTGTGCGTCACTTCGGAAAGTGGATTCGTCTGATCCATGAACTGGCTGAGCTGCGAGGAACCAAAGAATTCGCGCACAGCAGCCGCGGCAGGCTTCGCATTGATCAGGTCATGCGGCATGACCGTATCGATGTCGACGGAACCCATGCGCTCGCGGATGGCACGTTCCATGCGGAGCAGGCCAACGCGATACTGGTTTTCCATCAGTTCGCCGACAGAGCGGACACGACGGTTACCAAGGTTGTCGATATCGTCGATCTGGCCGCGGCCATCCTTCAGTTCACACATGATCTTGATCGTGCGCAGGATGTCTTCCTTACGCAAAACGCGCAGGGTATCTGGTGCGTCCACATCAAGACGCATGTTCATCTTTACACGGCCAACCGCAGAAAGATCATAGCGACCCTGGTCGAAGAACAGACCATGGAACATGGCTTCCGCCGTTTCCTTGGTCGGCGGTTCACCCGGACGCATGATGCGATAGATGTCGATCAGGGCCTCATCACGGCTGCTGTTCTTGTCAGCAGCCAGCGTGTTGCGGATCCAAGGACCGTGCGAGCCGTCAACGGACAGAAGCGGAAGCTCCGTGATGCCCATTTCCTCAAGCGTCGCCAGACGGTCTTCCGTCAGCTCTTCGCCAGCTTCACCGTAAATCTCACCTGTATTCTCATTCACGAGATCATAGGCAAGGAAGCGTCCGAGGATATCGAGACGACCAACCTGCACGACGCGGGTTTTTTCCGCAATCTTACGGACCATACGCGCAGTCAGCTTGGCGTCGGCTTCGGCAACCACCTCACCCGTATCAGCATCAACCAGCGGGCTGAGCAGCTTCAGGCCACGGAATGCATCGGGGTCGAAAGGACGGGCCCATTCACCGCCCAGACGGGTGAAGGGAACAGTCTGGTAGAAATAGGACAGGATTTCATCCTGATCCATTCCACGGATATCGAGGCCGTCTACGTCACCGCCGTCAGCAATCTTCCGCTCACGCTGCGCGAGATAGTTTGCGCCTTCAAGCGCATAAAGAAGAGTTGTGACCGGCAGCTTGCGCTTGCGGTCGATACGGACATAGATCAGGTCCTTGGCATCAAACTCGAAGTCGAGCCAGGAACCACGATACGGAATGACGCGGGCGGCAAAGAGGTACTTGCCCGAAGAATGCGTCTTGCCTTTGTCGTGATCGAAGAACACGCCCGGGCTACGATGCATCTGGGAGACAATGACGCGCTCTGTGCCATTGATGATAAAGGTGCCGTTATCAGTCATGAGCGGCATGTCGCCCATGTAAACCGGCTGTTCCTTCATGTCGTGAATCGAACGTGAACCGGTGTCCTCGTCGATATCCCACGTCGTCAGACGAAGAATAACCTTCAGCGGCGCCGCATAGGTCAGACCGCGCTGAATGCATTCCTCGACATCATATTTCGGATCTTCGAATTCGTAGGACATGAAGTCCAGACGACCGCGACCCGCAAAATCGTTGATCGGAAACACCGAACGGAAGACTTCCTGAAGACCGGCGTCCTGCCGGCTGTCAGGACTTACGTTCATCTGCAGGAATGCCTCATAGGAGGCGCGCTGCACGTCGATCAAATTGGGCATCGGCGCAATTTCGGGAATACGCCCGAAACTTTTGCGGATCCTTTTGCGTCCCGTGAACGATTTGGTGATCGCGTTCATCTCTTCTGCCCTCTGCACCAGACCTTCGAGTCGCCCGCAAACCGTGCCGAGAACAGGTCCCTGCATTGCGGACGACCGGAACGACCGGCCGTTATGAAATTTTCAGTACGTGGCGAGCCGCGCACTATACGCCCGTTCTGCTCCAACGGCAAATCGGGCGGGAACCGCATGCGATCCCCGCCCCATCTGTCTGCCAGGCAGTGGCTGCGACGCGAACGACCCAGCCCGAAATCAGTAGATTACTTGACTTCGACCTTGGCACCGGCGTCTTCAAGAGCCTTCTTGATCTTGGCGGCTTCGTCCTTGGACGCGCCTTCCTTGACGGTCTTCGGTGCGCCTTCGACCAGGTCCTTGGCTTCCTTCAGACCGAGGCCCGTGATGCCACGGACTTCCTTAATCACGTTGATCTTCTTGTCGCCGGCGTCAGCCAGGACAACCGTGAATTCGGTCTGCTCTTCAGCGGGAGCAGCAGCAGCACCAGCAGCAGCAGCAACTGCAACCGGAGCAGCAGCGGAAACGCCCCACTTCTCTTCAAGCATCTTGGAAAGCTCTGCAGCTTCCAGAACGGTCAGAGCGGACAGCTCTTCAACAATCTTTGCCAGATCGGCCATGGTCTTATCCTAAATTGATGTACTGTTGATCAGGTTCAGGCCTACGCCGCAGCGCGGGCCTTCATTCTCAGGCGGCTTCTGCTTCGCCGGCCTTGGCATAGGCACCAAAGACGCGAGCAAGCTGGCCAGCCGGCGCCTGGACAACGCCTGCGATACGCGTTGCGGGGGTATTGATCATACCCACCAGCTTCGCACGCAGCTCGTCCAGGGACGGCAGCTCGGCGAGGGCCTTGACTCCGTCGACGCCAAGCGTCTGGGAACCCAGGGCGCCACCAAGCACCACCAGTTTGTCATTCGTCTTGGCGAACTCGACGATCACCTTTGCTACTGATGCCGGGTCTTCAGACCACGCAAGCGCGGTCGGTCCCTTGAGCAGCGGCGCGATGCCGTCGAATTGGGTCCCATCCAGAGCACGGCTGGCCAGCCGGTTCTTCGCAACCTTGTATGTCGCCCCTGCCGCACGAATGCGTCGACGCAGTTCCGTCACATCAGCAACCGTCAGACCCTTGTTCTGGGTGACGACAACCATGGACGTGCTGCCAAACACATCGGCGAGGAACTCAACAAAGGCCCGTTTTTCCGTACGGTCCAAAACCTGTCTCCTCGTCAGTCCAGCTTTCGCCAGACCAGGTTACCCATGGAACCGCCTCTTTCGAAGCAGCTCCGCTCGCCTGTCCACAGAAGTGAGCGAACCCAGCACATCGCAGCAGCGCCACTGAATACTGTCGCCCCGTCTGACGCCCGCGATCCCGAAAGATCCTTAAGGCCCCGAAGGTCCACGTGCGGTCTTGGACAGGTTTGGAAGCGACCTGCAAGCAGGCCACCCCTCAGCCATCACGCCCGAGGGCGTGACGTCATTTCGTGGTGGTCTTTCCCAGAAGGAAGACCACCTGTCAATCAGGCTTCGAAACTCGAAACGTCAACGCGAACGCCCGGACCCATCGTGGAAGACAGGGCTGCCTTCTTCAGATACGTTCCCTTGGCACCCGTCGGACGAGCCTTCTGCACGGCATCGACCAGAGCGTTGATATTCTCAACCAGCTTGGCTTCATCAAAGGAAGCCTTGCCAACGCCGGCATGAATGATACCGGCCTTCTCGGCGCGATACTCGACCTGACCGGACTTGGCTGCCGTGATGGCACCCTTGACATCCATGGTCACCGTGCCGAGGCGCGGGTTCGGCATCAGACCACGCGGGCCGAGGATCTTACCCAGACGACCCACGAGAGCCATCATGTCCGGCGTCGCGATGCAGCGGTCGAAGTTGATTTCGCCAGCCTGGATCTTTTCAGCCAGATCTTCTGCACCGACGACTTCCGCACCAGCAGCCAAGGCTTCTTCAGCCTTCGGGCCGCGGGCGAACACGCCAACGCGCAGGGTCTTGCCCGTGCCGTTCGGCAGGGAGATCAGACCACGGACCATCTGGTCAGCGTGACGCGGATCGATGCCGAGGTTCAGCGAGATTTCGATCGTCTCGTCGAACTTTGCCTTGGCGTTGCTCTTCACGAGAGCGACAGCCTCGGTCAGGCCGTACGGCTTGTTACGCTCGACAGTTGCCTGTGCGGCGTTCAGACGCTTGTTCTTGGCCATAGGATCAGCCCTCCACCACGTTCAGGCCCATCGACTTGGCGGAACCGGCGAGCATGCGCACGGCGCCATCAATGTCATTGGCGTTCATGTCCTTGAACTTCGTCTCAGCGATCTCGCGAAGCTGAGCCGTCGTCACGGAACCAACCGCAGCGGACTTGCCGACCGTCTGGCTGCCCTTGGAAATCTTGGCAGCCTTCAGCAGGAAGTACGTGTTCGGCGGCGTCTTCGTGATGAAGGAGAACGTGCGATCCGCATAGGCGGTGATGACCACCGGGATCGGCATGCCGGGCTCGAGCTGCTGGGTCTTGGCGTTGAACTCCTTGCAGAACTGCATGATGTTCAGGCCGCGCTGACCCAGAGCCGGACCAACCGGCGGAGAAGGATTGGCTTTACCAGCCGGGATCTGAAGCTTGATGTAGCCAACAACTTTTTTGGCCATATCCGGGACTCCCCTGTTTGTCGTTCCCGAACCGCGGTTCAACGGAGTCGGCCATGCCTCCTCCTCCCGCGTTCGAAGTGAGGCGGACCCCTAGACCAGTTAGGGGCGCCCCGTCAAGCCTTGCGAAACATTGACCGGGGGCTGATCGCCCCGCAGATCGTTGTCCAGCGGGGACGCATGACTGTCGATGCCGCTGACCGGCTTCGGAGTCCGCAGATCCTTGTACTGAAGCGGGCCGAAAGGATCGATCTGCTTGACGCCCGGCAGGTCGCTGGCACTCCAGCCCCCGCCCAGAGCACGCACCAGACGCACGGAAGACTGCACCTGTGCCGTCTGCACCTCGACCTCCGCCAGACGCGCCTGCAGCGCATCCTGCTGCGCCACGAGTGCATCAAGATAGTTCGACAAGCCACCCGTATAGAGCGCCATGGTCATGTTCTGTGTCCGCAGCGCGGCCTCAACAGCTTTCTGCTGCTGATCCTGGGCAATCTTGAACTGCCGCGTCTGGGTCAGACCATCCTCGACATCCTGAAACGCGGACAGGACGACAGAACGGTAATTGTCCACCATTCCGCGGTACTGCGACCACGAGCGCTGCAACGCTGCGCGTCTCAGGCCACCCGTAAAGGCCGGTTCGACCGCCTGCACGGCAATTTTCCAGAAGGCGCGGGAAATACTGGCCAGATCGAAGCCGCCATCCTCGAAGCCGCCTTCCGCACTGAAGGTGATATGCGGATAGAAGGCCGCACGCGACACACCGATCGCACGCGCGGACGCCGCCATCCGGCGTTCGGCAATCGCGATGTCAGGGCGACGCTCCAGCAGGGATGCAGGCAGTCCAGCGTTGATCTTCACCACGCCGAAATGCATCTTCACGTCCTTGACGGGCGCGATATGAAAGCCTGCCGGGGCCGTGTTCAGCAAGACTGCGATGGCATGTTCCATGACATTGCGGCGGGCAATCAGATTGCTTTTTGCAGCCTGCGCCGAATAGAGCTGGGTCTCGGCACGCGAGACGTCCAGCCCCGCACCGATCGACCCTGCCTGACGCAGCTCCGTGATCTCTACAGCTGCGCGGAAGTAGCGGATGGAATCATCATAAACCGCGTTCTGGGCATCCAGACCGCGCAGGGCGACGTAATCCGATGCCAGCTCCGCTTCCAGACTAAGCCTTGCCAGCGCATATTGTCCGGCGGAAGCCTGAGCGAGGTTTTTCTGCATCCGCGTCGTATTGCGAATGGAATTCCAGAAATCCGGCTCCCACGTGGCAGCGCCGCTATAGGCCTGGTTGGATTCATAAACCAGGCTGCTGCTGGTTGCGGGATTGTTGTACAGCCGCCCCACGGAGCCCTTGTTGTAGCTCATGTGAGAGCCGCCCGTGAGCTGCGGGTACAGACGGCTTTCCGTCTCGCGCGCCACGTCCCGGGCCTGCGTAAAGGCTTCCGCCTGGGCCTGCAGATCTGGATTGACGGCGAGCATGCGCTGTTCGAGCCCATTGAGAATGGGATCGTTGAACATGGTCCACCAGTCACTCCGGACGGCACCATCCGCAGGCTGCGCGTCGACCATCAGCCCCTTCCCTTCCCATCCTTCAGGGTAAAGGAATTTCTGCGGATGATACTCCGGGGCCAGATCGCAGGAGGCAAGCCCGATGGACAGAACGCCGCCCAGAGCCGTCGTAAAACGCCAGATGGAACGCTTGCGGGTTGATGCGCTCTTCCGGGAGGGAGATGACTGGGAACTTTCCGGTTTCATCAGCGCGATCCGGCCTCTTCGGGGTTTGCGTCATGCTGGCGGACAGGCTGCTGATCCGCATCCTGCAGCGCCTTGCCTGGCGTGTTGTATCCCGGTGTGGTCGGGACGATCCTGACTTCGTCCCCTTCCAGCAGATCAGCCGTAGGGTTGGCAACCACGCGGTCGTCTTTTGTAATACCGCTGAGCACCTGAACTGTCGTCCCGAAATTGATCCCGACGGTGACGTTCACCAGATGCGCGTGGTTGTTGATGACCTTCGCGACCTGCGTCCCTTCGGCCCGGTAAATGATCGCACCTTCCGGCAGGATCAGGATATTCGGGTTTCCGGGGGCCGAGATATGCGCTGTCGCATAGGAATTCGGCCACAACAGATTATCGTCATTATCCAGGGTCAGTTCTGTCGTCACCGTACGGGTTGCGGCGTTGAAGGCATTGGCCGTCGCAAGAAAGGTCGCCCGGAAATGACTTCCCGGATACTGGGGTACCGTCAGTTCGGCTTCGATCTTCGGCGAAATCACACTCGCAAAATCCTGCGGCACAGAAACGAACACGCGCATCCTGTGGACGTCGGCCACCGAAAACAGCTCCGATGCCGCACCGCGGGAATTCACATTGCCACCGCCCGCATTCACGTAATCACCCACGTTCACCAGACGGGACGTCACGATTCCATCAAAGGGTGCGACGATCTTCTTGAAATCTTCAAGCGCCTGAAAGCGGTCCACGTCATGGCGCGCGGCTTCCAGTTCGGCTTTCTGCGCGGCGGCATTTGCGGCCTGCACGTCCACTTCCTGACGTGATACGGCCTGCGTCCCCTTCAGCGCCGTCCAGCGCTGTGTGGTGATGACGGCCAGATTATAACGCGCCAGAATGACGTTGTAATGCGCCTTGGCAGCCTCGAACTGGGCGTCGATGCTCGGCGTACTGATTTCCGCCAGAACATCTCCGCGCTTCACATGTGCGCCGTAGTCCTTGTACCACATTTTCACATAGCCCGAGACCTGCGCGTAGATCGGCGCCTCGTACCATGCGGCAAGATTGGCAGGCAGATCGACCTGTCGTGTCTTCGGTCCCGGCTGCGGCGTAATCAGCGTAACGGGCGGAATGGCCGCCTCTTCGGTCGCGCCACGCAGGGAGTGATAATGCGTGCCCCGCTGCACGATTCCCCATGCCGCGAGTGCAATCGCCAGCAGGATCACCACCAGCAGAATGAGCTTGCCGCGCGCGCCTGAGCCCGTACGGGCCTGATGGTTTGTCGGAGGCACCTGCCCCTGATCCGTAGAATGGCTCACGCGCGGTCTCCTTCAGGCCCAGCAGGCCGCTTGTAATGAATAAGGGCAAAAACGCAGGGAACAAAAAGCAGGGTGGCAACGGTCGCAACCAGCAGACCACCGATCACTGCCTTGCCCAGCGGCGCATTGTCGGAATTGCTGATGGACATCGGGATCATGCCGATGATCATTGCAAGCGCCGTCATCATGACGGGACGGATACGTTCGTAGCCCGCTTCCAGAGCCGCGAGAATGGCATCACCATGCTCGTCCATCCGCTCACGGGCAAACGCCACCACGAGAATGGCGTTGGCCGTGGCCGTACCCATGCACATGATCGCCCCCGTCAGTGCCGGTACCGACATGGATGTATGCGTCAGGAAGAGGCTCCACGAGATACCGCCCAGAGCCCCTGGCAGCGCCGAGATGATAACGAACGGATCAAGCCAGGACTGAAAGTTGACGACAATGATCAGGTAAACCAGCACGATCGACAGCGCGAGGCCACCTGCGAGCTGGACATACGCATCGTTCATCGTCACAGCCTGTCCACGGACTACCATGGTCGAGCCATGCGGCAGCAGCTTGCGTTGTTCCTCCACGATCCGGTTCACGGCTCTTGAAACCGTTCCCAGATCCATGTCCTCCGGCGCAGCATAGATGTCGAACACGGGCATGATGTTGTAATGCGCGACTTCTGCTGGAGTCCCGGTCTGCACCAGAGCACTCAGCCCTCCCAGAAGCTGCGGCGTCTGGTTTGTCGGGTTACCGTCCCCCTTGTCGATCGGGAGAATTTCCAGATCGTTCATGGTCTGCAGATAATTCGCGGGGGTCTGCACATCAATGAGCTGCGACGTGCCCTGCGCGTTCAGGTAGTAGGTCTGGCCGACCTGCCCGCTACCGGACAGCGTCACAAGAGCATTCAGGGCCACGTCCCGCTCGGTAATACCCGTTCCCAGCGCAAAGCTGCGTCGGTTGTTCACCAGGATCGTCGGCTGCGTCATCGGCTCTTGAATGGAGACATCCGCGATTCCGGGAATATGCCGCAGTTTCTGGGCAATCTGTGTCGCGAATTTGAAGTTTTCGCTCAGATCGCGGCCCACGATCTGTACGTCGATCGGAGATGGCAGACCGAAGTTCAGGATCTTCGCCGTCAGATCGCCCGGCTGAAACGTGAAGACCGTTCCCGGAAAATCGTTCGTCAGACCCTTGCGCAGCCTGCGGCGGTATTCCGGGATCGGGCTTTCGGAATTTCGCAGCTGGATGGTGATGTCGCAGTCCTGCGATCCCACGGTCGGGGACGGAATCATTGCCTGGTTCAGCTGACTGAACGGCAGACCGCAGTTATTGACAATATTGACCACCTGACCCGGCAACAGGCTCCGGATCTTGCGTTCCGCCAACCCTGCAATCTTGCCGGTCTCTTCTAGGCGCGTGCCGATCGGGGCACGCATGTGCATCTGCAAGGTTCCGGACTTGATCTCAGGGAAGAAGTCCTGACCGATGAACAGCAGGAGCGCCATGGACGATACGGCCGCCAGCAGGAACAGCATCACGAAACGACCGCGAATCGCAATCAGGGTTTCAAGGATGACCTTGTAATGCTCGCGGAAACTGGAGAATCGCGCCTCAAATCCCCGCTGGAAGCGCCCGAAAATTCCGGGCTTGCGGTGGTGCCATTCAGGATCACGATGCATCCGCACCTGAGCCGCCAGCATCCAGTTCGCCATCGTCGGCACCAGCGTCCGCGACAGGATGAAAGAAGCGATCATGGCAAAGATGATGGCTTCGGCCATCGGCATGAACAGCCAGCCCGAAATCCCCGTCAGTTCGAACAGCGGCAGCCACACGATGCAGATACAGGTCGTGGACACGAAGGTCGGGATGACGATCTGGTTGGCGGCATCAATGATGGCGTCTTCCAGTTCCTTCCCGGTTTCGAGATGCGCGTCGATGTTTTCGATCATGACTGTCGCGTCATCGACGAGAATACCAACCGCCAGCGCCAGACCGCCCAGCGTCATCACATTGATGGACTGCCCGGCGATGCTCAGCCCGATGATCGAACACAGCATTGCCAGCGGAATGGACGTCGCCACGATGATGGTCGAACGCCACGAGCCAAGGAACAGCAGAACCGTCAGGCTGGTCAGGATCGCGGCCGTGATCATCTCACGCACCACGTCCACGACCGATTCCTTTACGAAGCTCGACGCATCGGTCAGGACATTCACTGTCGTTCCGGCTGGCAGCGTTGCCTCGACCTGCGGCAGGAGCTTCTTGATGCCGCTTACGACGGACAGCGTGGAAGCATCACCACTTTTGAGGATGACAATCAGGACTGCCTGCTGCCCTTTCACAAGGACTGCGTTGATCTGCGGAGGCCCTCCACGATGCACCCAGGCAACGTCACGCAGATAGATCACGGAATTGCCGACCTGCTTGATCGGCATCTTGTTGAAGACTTCCAGATCAAGGGGCGTCGAGTTCGTCTTCACCATCCAGTCAAGCTGGCCGATCCGCTGATCGCCTGCCGGAAGAACGATATTCTGCAGGTTCAGCGCTGTCGCCACGTCTTCTGGAGACAGTCTGTGCGCTAGCAGCTTGATCGGGTCGATATCCACCATGATGTCCGGAGCCAGACCACCATAGGGATTGGGGATCGCGGCCCCGGGCACGGAAATCAGTTCCGGCCGGATCAGGTTGGACGCCATGTTGTAGATTTCCGACCCGGACATGGTCGGATTGTTGACCTGCAACGTCAGAACCGGAACCGACGACGCATCCATTGCCAGAATCAGCGGTGGGGTCGAACCGTTCGGCAACTGTTTGATGACCGTCTGGGACACAGACGTGATCTGCGTCTGCGCCACCGCCGTATTGGTTCCCGGCTGGAAGAACACCTTCACGATGCCACGCCCGTAATAGGACGAGCTTTCGATATGTTCGATGTTGCTGACCGTCGCCGTCAGGGAACGTTCGTAATAATAAACGATACGCCCCGACATGTCCTCGGGCATCAGGCCCGTATAGGACCAGATGACAGCCACGATCGGAATCTTGATTGAAGGAAAGACATCCGTGGGCGTGGAAACGATGGCCCGGACCCCGAAGATCAGGATCATGATCGACAGGACAACGAAAGTGTAAGGCCGCTTCAGCGCGGTAACGACAATGGCATTCATGCGGTCAGACAACCCCTTGGGGCTCTTCCTGGTCCGGTCATTCTCAACGGGTGTCCCCTTGCAAATTGATCCGAGTCATATCCATCGAGACTCAGACGACAAGGAAAATTCTGTTTAAATATCAAGACACGCGGCAAATATTGACACGCTACGCAACATTTTGTGCCTTTTCAGACAGGTGTCGCGGGCGCGAAATGAATGGTGAAAACAGCTCCAGGCAGCGTATGACCGGGCCTTGTGGACACGATATCCACCGATGCTCCATGCAGCCGCAGGATTGCTGACACGAGGCTCAGCCCCAGCCCGCTTCCCGGAACATGACGACTTTTATCCGAACGGTAAAAGCGTCCCATGACGGCCTTGCGCTCTTCTTCTGCAATACCGATTCCCGTATCGCTGACACGCAGCCAGCTCGATCCGTCAGCTCCCAGCCCCGCACTCAGCCGGACCGTTCCCGGCGCGGGCGTGAACTTGATCGCATTGTCCACGAGATTGGCCAGAACCTCGTTCAGCAGGTCCATGTCCCCGAACAGCGGAACCGCTTTATCCGAGTCCACGACCTTAAGGAGAATGCCCTCCGTCTCGGCAATCGGTTCGTACAGATCCACCACCCCGGCCAGCAGTTCACGCAGATCAAGCATTGCAAACCCGGCCCGACGCCGCCCGTTCTCGATTTCACCGATCCGCAGCAGGGCCGTAATGACGGAGAAACACTGTTCCAGATCCAGCGTGGCGCGCTCTATCGCGCCCTGAAGCGCTGCGGGATCATTCGTAATCGACGACACCCGCTCCAGCCGGGCCTTTACCCGTGCCAGAGGCGTCCTCAGATCATGGGCAATGTCGTTGCCCACGTCCCGGATCTCGTCGAGCAGATGCTCCAGCCGGTCCAGCATCCGGTTGACCGATACCGCAAGTCGCTCGATATCGTCGCGTTCGCGTCCGGTCGGCAGACGCTCGTGCAGGTCTCCGTCCATGATGCGGTCGATCGCCTCATGCATATCCTTGACGCGCCCCAGCGCCCGATGGCTCAGAAAAATTCCCGCCATCAGGGCAAACACTACGATCGGCACCACAGACATCAGCGCCGCACGCTTGGTGATGTAGCGCAGTTCATTGGCCATATGCAGCGAACGTGCCAGAACGAGAATGCGGTCCCGGTTTCCCTGCACCCCCTCTACCTCGACGGCCAGATAGCGCATTTCATAGGGTGTATCACCGGGAGGCGCGTCCCATAGACGCTGCGTTCTGGGCGAGACCTCCAGCCCGACGGGCCATTTCTTGATATCGCCCGCAATCCGGTTACGGTTCATGTCGAACAGCGCAGCCCCGTTGAGGATCACGCGCAGATCAGTCTTGCTGCGCTCCCGAACCTCATATTCAAGCTGGGCCGGACTTTCCTGAAGAAGCTGATCGGCTTCACGCTGAAGCAGATCTGTCGAGCGCTGCTGCTCGTATCCGTTCATCTGACCGTAGACGAGCCCGAACTGCAACGCCATTGCGGCGATGATCGCCACAACGAAGGCCAGCGTCAGTCGGAACGTCGCCGTCCGGAAAAGATCAGCCCGGAACAGTTCGGAAAAGCGCAGCTCAGACCGTGACACGCAGACTGAACCCGGCGCCGCGAATACTGTGAATGAGCGGCGGCTCGCCGGGCAGATCAATCTTGCGACGCAGTTTTCCGATATGAACGTCCACCAGATTTGTCTGGGGAACGAAACGGTAATTCCACACATCCTCCAGCAGCATCGTCCGTGTCAGCACCGTATCCGGACGGCGCATCATGTATTCCAGAAGACGGAACTCCCGCGGAAGCAGATCAATTTCCTGCCCGTTGCGGAACACCCGGCGCTCGATCAGGTCCATCTCAAGCGGACCAACGCGAAGCACCGTCACACGACTGTCCGTCGGACGCCTCAGCAGAGCCTCCAGACGGGCAGCCAGCTCTTCCATGGCGAAGGGCTTGGTCAGATAGTCATCCCCCCCCGCCTTGAGGCCACTGACGCGGTCATCCACGGCCGAGAGCGCCGAGAGCACCAGGACGGGAATGGTAATCCGCTGCGCACGCACGCTCTCGATCACCGTCAGGCCGTCCAGTTCCGGCAGCATCCGGTCTACGATCATCAGATCGAACTGCCCGGTACAGGCATGGTCCAGCCCCTCGACACCCGTCGCAGCCCGGGTGACGTCATAGCCGCGCGTCGTGAGTTCCTCCACGACCTCGGCCGCAATGCTGTCGTCGTCCTCGATCAGCAGAAGCCGGGGAGAAGGTTCGGAAAGGCGCTCAGGCGCCCCGGAGTCATGTGCGGACGTCATGGTCATCATCATCACATGGGGCAGCCTACCATGTCATCCAATTAAAATCGGTCTTAAGGCCGGAGCCTCAGGAAGAAGGCGGTTCGTCCAGCGCCTCTTCCATGTCGTCCGTCGTTCCGTCCAGCGCCCGCAGACGCCTCCCGAGCACGCGCGTCCGCCGGCGGGCTTCTTCGATCGTATTGCCCATCGTCCCGGCGTTGCGATGCAGCTTTTCTAACACCTGGTCCATCCGCAGCATCTCCTGTCGCGTTGCCCCCAGAAGCCCGGCAATCGCCTCTGTCCGTTCTTCAAGCGTCAGCGTGACATATCCAAGATGCACGGTCCGGAGCATCGCCGGCAGAAGCGATGGCCCCATCACCATTACACGGTGCAGGCGCCCGATTTCGTCAATCACGCCGGGCATCCGGGCGATTTCGGCATAAAGCCCGTCAGTCGGCAGATACAGCACGGCAAATTCAACGGTCACGGGCGGAAGGATATATTTGGAGGCAATTTTCTTTGCCTCAAACCGGATCACGTTTTCCAGTTCGCGCCGCGCCTGACGTTCCGCCAGCGCATCCCCGGCATCCGAGGCATTCAGCAGTCTTTCATAGGCTTCGGTCGGGAATTTGCTGTCAATCGCCAGCCGTGGCGGCGTCTCCGTGCCCCGCACCGGCATCTTCACCGCAAATTCGACGTTCTCACCTGCCGTTCCGAGGCGGAAATTGGTGTCATAGCTGCCCTCAGGAAGAATATCGTCCAGAATGGAGCGGCACTGCGCCTCGCCCCACCCCCCGCGTGTCTTCACATTCGAGAACAGCCGCTTCAGGTCACCGATCTGCGCCGTCACACTCGTGACCTCGCCCAGCGCTTTCTGCATGGCGCTGAACTGTTCCACAACGCGCTGGAAACTGGTCTGCATCTGCTTTTCCACGGCACCATGAAGCTGTTCATTCACGGTGGCGCGGATGCGCTCGATCTGTTCATTCTGGCTCTGCGCCATCTCCCGCAGTGCATCCGATAGCAGGAGACGCCCTTCGGCCTGATCCTGCCCCAGATTACGGGCCAGCGTACTCAGCCGCTCGCTGGTTTCCAGCCGGAACTGGTCCAGCCGCCCCGACAGGACGCGCTCGACTTCCGACAGATGGGCCCGATGGTATTCAACGTCCTGCGAGCGCTCCTGAGCCTCACGCTCAAGAAGCCGCTCGAGCTGCCCGCCCCCGCTGCCGCCCCGCAGGATCGCCAGCAGAGCAACCACCAGCGCGACCGCCGCAACAATCCAGGGGAAAAACTGCGCCATTCCGGAAATATTCTCCTGCATGACGCATGTCCTACCCGTTCAACGCAATACGGCCAATGCCACGCGTCTTACGGCTGGTGGATATTTCCGTAAGACGCCGCTCCCAGACCCGGGCACGAACACGGAGCCCCGAGCGGAACCTGTGTCGGCATTTTGCAGGTATAGATCCCGGCCTTGCAGGTATAACCATAGCCGGCAATGGGCGTGCCCGGCGGAATCGGCCCCGGCGCCGCCGTCCCGACACACGCTCCCAGCCCCAGAAAAGACAGACCTGCCGCAGTACGCAGAACATGACGGAAAACGGAACGAGACATAATGGATGTGTCCTTAAATCGACCGGATTGAAAACCGGACATCAGAGAAACGCAAACGGATCGCCGCGTCATCGGTTTCCGCCTGATCGAACGCCAGCATGGCAATCCTGTGGCAATGCCCCCCTCAGCGATGCCCGCCTGCCGCCTGCCCTGCCGCCACACCACTTGCCCAGGCCCACTGGAAATTGTGTCCGCCAAGCCAGCCCGTTACGTCCACGGCTTCCCCGATCGCGTAAAGTCCGGGAATTTCCCGGGCCTCCAGCGTCTGGGATGACAGGTCCCGCGTGTCGATCCCGCCGCGCATGACTTCCGCCTTGGCATAACCCTCGGTCCCGGCGGGACGGAGCTGCCAGTTCGAAATCCGCTCGGCCAGCGCCTTGATTGCGCGGTCCGGCTGGTTCGCCAGCATCGTATCGCCCATTCCCGCCGCCAGAACACGCGCCAGCCGCTGGGGCAGCGCTTCCAGCAGGCTCGGCGGGAGGGCTTTCGGTCGGTCTTTCTTCACCTTCAGCAGCACGTTCAGCGCATTCTGTCCCGGCAGCAGGTCAATCTGCGCCGCATCGCCGCTCTCAAGATAGGACGAAATCTGCAAAATTGCCGGGCCTGACACGCCGCGATGGGTGAAGACCATCCCATCCTCGAACCGCGGGCCTTTTTTGCCCACCCGCGCCACGATCGGCAGCGAAACGCCTGCAAGTTCCGGATCGGCATCTCCCAGAACCAGCGGCACGAGCGCCGGGGCCGTCGGCACCACGCGCAGTCCGAATTTCCGCGCCAGCCGCAGCGACAGGTCTGACGCCCCGAGCTTGGGAATGGATAGCCCACCCGTCGCAAGGATCACAGAGCCCGTGCGGATCTCGCCGCCATCCGTGACGACAATAAATCCGTGCTCTGCCCGGCGGACATCCAGAATCCGCGTCTGCATTCGGAATTCGCAGCCAGCCGCCCGACACTCCGAAACCAGCATGTCCACGATCTGCCCAGCCGAGCCATCACAGAAAAGCTGCCCGCGCGCCTTCTCGTGCCAGGCAATGCCATAGCGGTTCACGAGCTTGAGGAAATCCTGCGGCGTATACCGCGCCAGCGCCGAGCGGGCGAAATGTCGGTTCTGGGAAATGAAACAGTTGGGGCCGGTTTCAAGATGCGTGAAATTGCAGCGTCCGCCCCCCGAAATCAGGATCTTGCGTCCCGGCTCCGGCCCGTGATCCAGAACCAGAACCCGTGCACCGTTCTGCCCTGCGACAGCCGCCGCCATCAGCCCCGCTGCACCGGCTCCAAGCACAATCACATCGGGATTCATCATCACAGGCCTCAGAAATCCAGATTGGCGTAATGCGCGGGCGGCGTGATGCCACTGACCTTGTCAGACAGCAGCCCCCGGAAACAGGGCCGGGATTTCACACGGGCATACCAGTCCTTTGCGGCCGGTGCCTTGGACCAGTTCACGTCGCCGATGAAATCGAGCGCCGACAGATGGGCCGCGGCTGCGAAATCCGCGAGCGACAGCGCGGGCCCGGCCAGCCAGGACCGCGTTTCCGCCAGCCAGCCGATATAATCGAGATGAAAGCGCATGTTCGCGTAACCGGCCCGAAGCGCATTGCCGTCCGGATGGCCACGCCCGAACTGGCGCTTGTCCACCTTCTCGCCCAGAAGGTTCCGGGTGACTTCCTGCGCAAAACGGGTGTCGAACCAGTCCACGAGCCGCCGGGTCTCGACCCGCTCGGCAAAGGTGCGCCCCAGAAGCGGCGTATCGGGATAGGCGTCTTCCAGATATTCGCAGATGACACGTCCGCCAGGCACAGCGAGACCATTTTCCTCAACCAGCACAGGCACTTCACCTGCCGGATTGAGACGGAGGAATTCCTCACGCTGCTCCCACACCCGCTCGATGACGGGTTCGAACGGGAGTCGCTTCTCAGTGAGGGCAAGCCTCACAAGACGGCATTGCGGAGAAAGTGGAAGGTGATGCAGGATACGCATTGCCACTTTCTAAGTCAGCCGATACCCGCTCACAAGAGCCTCACCGACTGCCCGACACAGGTCCGACGATTTTCACGATGCCCGATCCCGTTTCCGCACCCTCTTCGACTGCCCCCATGCGCATCCGCGCCCGTGGCCGCTCCTTCCTCGCGCTCGTCCTGTCTCCCGAGGCGCCCCTCCCCCTCTGGCTGAACGGCCTCGACTATCAGGTCGCCCGATCCGGCGGACTGTTCACCGGAAAACCGATCATTCTGGATCTGGGCCTCCTCAACGAAAACACGCCGGGTCTGGCCACGCTTCTGGACGATATCCGGGGCCGGGGTGTCCGGATTATCGGTCTTGAGGGTGGAAGCCGGCACTGGCCGGCTGTCGCGCACTGGGACTGGCCGGAAATGCTGGATGGTGGCCGACCGGCCGGGGAAGTCGAGATTCCGGAAGATCCTTCTACCAGTGCAGCGGGGCCGGTTTCGGGCGGCGGGACCCTCATTATCGACCAGACTGTGCGGTCGGGTCAGAGCATCCAGCATATGCAGGGCGATGTGATTATCCTCGGATCGGTGTCTTCTGGCGCTGAAATCGTGGCTGCGGGTTCAATCCACGTTTACGGAACCCTGCGTGGGCGAGCGATTGCGGGCGTGGGCGGGCAGTCCCAGAGCCGTATTTTCGCAAGCCGCATGCAGGCCGAGTTGCTGGCGCTTGATGGCTATTATGCCGTTACGGAAGACATTGATCCCGCGCTTCTGGGGCACGCCGCGCAGGCCGCTCTGGATGAGGACCGGGTCCGCGTGCTGCCGCTGCCTGCGTGATCCGGGCAATAACGTGACGTAGGCTGCCATGAAAGCACCCCTATTCGCAGGTTGCCGCGGGGTGTAAAACATTCATAGAATAAGAAATCGGCCCGCGTTGGCCTGTTACAGGCAGGCGCAGACCGAAGAGACGTTTTTCTGGAGTATTCATGTCCAAGGTTCTGGTTGTCACTTCCGGCAAGGGTGGCGTCGGCAAGACGACATCAACCGCCGCGCTCGGCGCCGCTCTCGCTCAGAGCGGGCAGAATGTGGTGGTGGTTGATTTCGATGTCGGGCTGCGGAACCTTGACCTGGTCATGGGCGCCGAGCGCCGGGTGGTTTTCGATCTCATCAACGTCGTACAGGGCGATGCCCGCCTGTCGCAGGCGCTGATCCGCGACAAGCGTTGTGAGACGCTGTCGATCCTTCCGGCCTCCCAGACCCGGGACAAGGACGCTCTGACCTCCGAGGGCGTGGCCCGCGTGATGGACGAGCTTCGCGAGAAGTTCGACTGGGTGATCTGCGACAGCCCGGCCGGCATCGAACGTGGCGCACAGCTTGCCATGTATCATGCCGATATGGCCGTGATCGTCACCAATCCCGAAGTCAGCTCGGTGCGTGACTCCGACCGGATCATCGGCCTGCTCGACAGCAAGACCAAAAAGGCCGAACAGGGCGAGAAGGTCGACAAGCACCTGCTTCTGACCCGCTACGACCCGGCCCGCGCTGCGCGCAAGGAAATGCTGAGCGTCGAAGACGTGCTCGAAATCCTGTCCATCCCGCTGCTGGGCATTGTTCCGGAAAGCGAGGATGTGTTGAAATCCTCCAATGTCGGCGCGCCTGTCACTCTGGCTGCGCCCACGAGCCTTCCTGCCCGCGCCTATTTCGAAGCTGCCCGTCGCCTGAGCGGCGAGAAGCTCGAAGTCTCGGTTCCAGTCGAAAAGCGCGGTTTCCTTGACTGGCTTTTCAAGAGGGACGCATGAGTTCATGAGTTTTCTCGCAAATATTTTCGCACGACGCCAGCAGTCCAGCAGCGTCGCCAAGGATCGGCTCCAGATCCTGCTCGCTCATGAACGCAGTTCGGGGGGAGAAAGCGGTGAGTCCGACCTGATCCGCCAGCTTCACAAGGAAATCATGGAAGTCATCGCGCGCCATGTCGCCGTCGATCAGGACAAGGTCCAGATCAAGGTTGATCGTGGCAGTGGCTGCTCCATGCTCGAAATCGACGTCGAGGTTCCGCAGGAACTCAGCGGCAAGCGGACTTCCTAACACTGCACCAACTGCGGCCCGAAACGCCGCGCCTGAAAGAACGGAACAACACGGATGAGCGGCTTTCTCGGAAACCTCATGAACCAGGCTGTGGGCGCGATCGGCGGCCAGCTTGGCGATAAATTCGGCGGCAGCATCGGCGAATTCCTCAAAGGTGACGGCCTTAACATGCTGCTGAGCCAGGCCCAGAGCGCCGGGCTGACCGACAAGATCCACTCCTGGATCGGCAATGGCGAGAACCTGCCCATCACCACCGACGAGTTGCGCAGCCTTCTGACGGACCAGCAGATCCAGACGATCGTGGCCAAGACGGGCCTGCCCGCCGGGACAATCCTTCCTGCGCTGGCACAGCTTCTCCCGGCTGCCGTGGACAAGCACACTCCGGAAGGTCAGGCACCG
The DNA here is from genome assembly GCF_002005485.1 of Gluconobacter albidus. Lineage (NCBI taxonomy): Bacteria > Pseudomonadati > Pseudomonadota > Alphaproteobacteria > Acetobacterales > Acetobacteraceae > Gluconobacter > Gluconobacter albidus. The sequence goes on from NZ_CP014689.1 coordinate 1,988,307, forward strand.
TCAACAACGGCCTGATACCCGGTTCAGACATACAGGTCTGCAGACGTCCCGGGGGATGAATTCCGCCGGGGCGTTTTGCGTTTCGGGTTCAGGCTTTCTGCCCTTTTGGAACCGCATCATAGGGCTGCGGCTGTTCGATCGGGAAACGGACCAGCAGGTAGGGCGTGACCCGGCGATCCTTGCCGCCATTGAACGACGCCAGACGGTTCCACTGCCCGAACGTGCAATAGACATGATCCGCCGTTGCGAAAATTCCGTCCGGTGACAGGGCGCGTGGATCACGGAGCATCATTGTGAAAGAGCCATCCTGATCGCGTCTCAGGATGCAGTCATGTTCGTAATTGGTCGTATAAAGACGGTCATGGTCATCCAGCGCCAGTCCGTCCGCCACTCCTTTTTCGCCTTCGTCGCGTATAGCAGGCGCCAGGACGGTATCGTCTGACGTCGGGTCTGCCAGAAGGTCCACAGGCAGGCTGTAGAGCCGACGGCTGGTCAGGGGCGAGAAATAGAGATTTTTTTCGTCTTTCGTCAGGGCAATGCCGTCCACGCCTCCAGAGACCAGTTGCGGATGTCCGGGGAGGTAACGGCGCGGCTCGCCCTCGACAATGGCCATGAACCCGGCTTCCGGAAGAATGGCAGGATGGGTGGTCAGAACCCGCCGCGCCTGCTGGGTGGCGACATCAACGATTACGAGGGCAGGTTTTGTGCCGAAAGACGAGTCCGTCACGAAAACGGTCCCCTGAGCGCCGTGCGACAGTGAGACCCGCAGGTCGTTCATGTGACTGTCCGGCAGCAGGGCGGGCGCCTTGAGGATGATGTTGTGAGCGACCCGGTTTGTCGTCGGGTCGATACAGACGATCTTGGCAGCTCCGGGCTGCAGTGGATGTCCGGCGCGCTTGCCGTCATCAATCACCCAGAGCCGTCCCTGACGGTCTGTCGTCATGCCGTGGACAGAAACAAGGCACTTTGCCGGAACGGCCCCCGGAAGGCTCATCTCGGGACTTGGATAAGGCACGACCTTTCCGTCCACCAGTTCGCCGAGCGTGGCACCCTTGTGATCCACGGCGTGGCGGGGAAAGCCGACAAAGGTCCGGCCGTCCGGAAGCACCACGATCCCGGACGGACCGGGGCCATCGAACCGGGCCACAATGTCGAGTTCTCCGTAGGGGCCGGTTCCGTTGTCCTCGTTTCCGGCCGTCTGTGCCTGAGCAGCCGGCAGGGCTGCCGAAACCGCAAGAGACGCTGGGGCTGCCGAAGCTGCCCGCAGGAAATGACGTCGTTTCATGCGCACTCTCCGAAATTCATTTTCAAAACAAACCGTTTCCATAACGCCCGAACCGTGTAAGGAACGCCACAGGCCCTGCAAAATGTGATCGGAATTTTCCCGGAACCGGAAAATTATGTTGACCTTGCGCAAATACGAACCAATTTTGTGGCTCATATAAAATACTAACTTATTGCGTGGTAAAAGTGCTGACCCAGCTTTCCCTTCGTCATCTGACCCTTCTGGGGACCTCCCTTCTCGGCTCTACATTCCTTCTCGTCACTTCTGAAAGCCGTGCTGCTACGCCGCAGCCGGCCCCGGCGCATTCTGCTCCGAGCACGCACAAGCCGGTCCGCGCCACTCCGGTGACCAGAAAAGCGAAGCCTGCCCAGACCCCACGGCCTGAAACCGAGGTTGCGGGGGGTACGGAAGCGGTCGTTGTGACGGGAACGCGCGAGTTCGGCAAAAAGGCGCGGGATTCGATCGCCCCGGTCGATATTGTGACGAACCGTCAGTTGACGGGGACGGGTCAGCCCACGCTGCGTGACTCCCTGGCGCTGCTGCTGCCTTCCCTGACCGTTCCCACAGGGGGCTTCGATGCCGGTGCCCTGACCGACAGCATTTCGCTGCGTGGCCTCAACCCCAACGAGACGCTCGTGCTCGTGGATGGCAAGCGGCGACACACCACGGCCAATATCTACGCAGATGGCGGACCGGCGCAGGGGTCCACACCTGTCGATATCGACATGATCCCCATGGCCATGATCGACCATATCGAAGTCCTGCGCGACGGTGCGTCCGCCCAGTATGGCTCCGACGCCATTGCGGGGGTGGTCAACATCATCCTCAAGAAGCAGAATCATGGTCTAACCATGCGTTCGAACACCGGGATCACGAGCGAAGGCGACGGTTTCCAGCAGGGCGTGTTCATTGATGGCGGCCTGAACCTGAACAATCGCGGTTTTGTTCATATCGGTGGCGATTTCGTCCATCAGGATCACACCTTCCGGTCCGGGAATGACAACCGCACCCACACCGACGTCAACCAGCTTTTGGGACAGCCCGAGCAGACGCGTGAAAGCGTTGCCGTCAATGCGGGCTATGACATCACCGATGATATTCAGGCCTATGCCGGTGCGACCTATGCGCATCGTCATGCGGAATCCTACCAGAACTACCGCCTGCCCTCGTCACTCGCCAAATATCCCGGCTATGCGGCGATCTATCCTTATGGCTATTCGCCCATCGAGGCTCTGGAAGAAGACGATTACGAACTCACGGCTGGTCTGAAAGGCACGCTGGCGGGCTGGCACTGGGACGTGTCGTCGGTCTTTGGTCGGGACTATGATGCCGTGAATGCCGAAAGCACCACGAATGTGGGGCTATACACAGCCACGGGCGAGACACCGACATCTTTCGCTGCACAGTCCTTTAACAACACGCAGTGGACAAACAGCGTCGACCTCAGCCGCAAGTTCCACACGTCGTTCTGGCCGTATGCCATCAATGTCGCGGGCGGCGCGTCCTATCGCTATGAAGCCTATGCGATCGGAACCGGCTCTCCGGCCAGCTACAAGTACTCCAGCTCGGACGGCTTTCCCGGCACCAACCCGGCCAATGCCGGAAAATGGTCCCGTGACGTTGCGGCGGGCTATCTCGACATCTCCACCAACCTGATGAAGCACTGGCAGGTCGATCTGGCCGGGCGTGTCGAGCATTACACGGATGTCGGCAACACCAAGACTGGCAAGGTCTCGACCCGTTACGATTTCAGCCCACGCTTTGCGATCCGCGGCACATTCAGCAATGGTTTCCATGCCCCGACGCTGGCGCAGGAACATTATTCCGCGCTGTCTGTCTCGCCGACCGCTGCCAGTGGCATCATCGCGGCAAACTCTGCTGGCGCACTCGCCAATGGCGCATCGGCATTGAAATCGGAATCCTCCACGAGCGCCGAAGGCGGCATCATTGTCGAGCCGGTCAAGAAGCTGCACGTCACTGTTGATGTGTACCAGATCGACCTGCGGGACCGGATTATGCCGGGTGGGTCCATCTACGGATCTCAGGCTCATAGCGCGCTTGAAATGGACGGGTTCAATCTGCCCCCGGGATCTGAAAACTGGACGGGCAGCCAGCTTGCCACGCACTGGTTTGCCAATGTCGCCAATACGCGGACGCAGGGACTTGACCTGACGGCGACCTATCCGACCAACTTCGGGCGTTATGGCCATGCGGACTGGGATGTTGCGATCAATCTGAACCGGACGCGCCTGCGCCATCAGGCAACCAGCACGACCGGAGCGCCGCTTCTGACCGCGCAGTATATCGCTTACATCACCACCGCGTACCCACGCAGCAAGATCATCTTCGGCGGTACCTGGCATTCCGCGCGCAACAAATGGGCGGTTTCCGTCCATGAGATCCGTTATGGCGAGACGACGTCTCAGCTCACCTATTATACCGGGCCGTATACCTACTCCACGAGCCACTACCTGGAGTTCCAGAATGTGCCGAAATGGACGACGAACGCCTCCGTGACCTACAATATCAGTCCCAAATGGAGCGCCACGATCGGGGGGAACAACATTTTCGCCAAGTTCCCGTCGGTTGTTCCTGAAGGAAACCGCTATCTCGGCGTGCCCAAGTACTACATGAGCACGTCGCAGCTCGGCATGAATGGCGGGTATTATTATCTGGACGTTTCAGCACGCTTCTGAGCAGGTCCGGGGAATGCGGAAAGAATGCCGCATTCCCCGATCCAATACCTAAATCAGGCTTTCCGCACCGTACAAAGCGACGCGATATGGCGTCTGCATAGCGCCATATCAGGCGAAGCACTCTGCTTGCAGGCCAGTTCGAAAGCCTGCGTTTCCCGTGCTGCCAGTGCGAGCGCCGGGAGAGACCAGCGATCCAGTGCCAGACCGAAAGCCGCTGTACGTTTGAAGAATACAGGCGGCTTCAGGGATTTCATGGCTTCGGCTCGTCCCTGACCATCCTGCACAGCCTGCGCGACTTTCTGAAGCCGTACCAGCACACCCAGAACCGTTCGCGCCACCGCAACGGGATTTGCACCGTCAGCCAATGCCCGCTCGAGAGCCTGATCGGCCATCATGCGATTTCCGCATAAAGCTGAAAACGCTGCATCTTCCAGTGAATTTCCGCCGGCATCGCCGACACAGTCCTGAACGGCCTGCAGATCAAGACGGCCATTCGGACCGGCATACAGCAGAAGTTTTTCGACTTCGCCTCGCACCCCGCTCCGGTCGGCCCCCAACACCCCCAGAAGCCAGATGAGGGCATCACGGTCGATAGTAACGCCCGCCTGAGCGAGCGCTTCCGTCACGGTCTGGGAAAGGGCCCGCCCCTCTTCCGGATAGCAGGCGATGGACGCCACCTGTTTGTGGGCCTCCGCCAGAGCACGCAGCTTCGAGCGTGCCGTCACTCCCGAAGCCTCGATAACGATCAGAGCATCCGTACTGGCGTCCAATACCCGCTTGAACTGGGGAGCGAGGCTGTCCTGCCCGTCCCGCACCCAGACGACGCGTCGCCCTCCGATCAGGGAGAGCGCAGTGGCTTCTTCTTCAAGACGATCCTGCGTTTCCCGATCAAGCTGCGCCACCTGAAACGGATCATCCGTCGTTCCAGCAACCCGCCTGACCGCCTGCGCAGCCCGCTCCCGGATGAGGCCGGTATCGTCTCCATGAAGCACGATAGCCCGCCAAGAGCCGGCATCGTCCAGTGTCCGCCCGATATTCCGTGCGTCGATTTTCACCACTTACTGGGCGGATGTACTGGTCGTGCTACGGGACAGACGGCCAGTGGCAGAGGCGGGGAAGCCGTCAACGCCAGTCCGGTCCGTAGCCGCATTCCCGTTGTCGTCAGGCATACGGTCGGTGTTCAGATAACGCGGCAGCTCATCAGGCGCCGCTTTCTCTGGCATGTTGTGACTGCGGAACCAGATCGCCAGCTGCTGCGTCACGGTCTGTGCCAGCGTGTCGGAAACACGCGCCTGAAGGGTTTCATCATTCAGGGTCTGGGCGAAATACTGCTCGAAGCTCGTATTGAAACCATCCAGCGTCGTCGCATCGCCCTGCGCCAGCAGGCGCGGGTTCTGCTCCACCGTGATGAGAACCCAGTGCGCCGAGCCTGTGCTTCGCGTCCGGCCTGACGTATTGTCCTGGTGGATGTCGACTGCTTCCTCATTCATGCCGGAATAGACTTTCAGCATGTATTTATGAGGATCTTCCGGCCCGGCGCCTGCCAGATTTTTCTGCAAGGCCAGACGCAGCAGCTGGCCGTAACGCCCCGGAATGTTGTCCACATAAACCTGGGCCAACTCTTCCGACATGTCGGATTTCGGGGTCAGCTTTCCGTAGAGGGGTGAGAAACCACACCCCCCCAGCAGAAGAAAAGCCGTGAGCAGAAAAGTGCCGCGCCGGTCTGACATCACCCGGCCACCACGAAGTTGACGATCCGGTTCGGAACATGGATTTCCTTCACCAGACGCTTCCCTTCCAAAAGACGGGCCACGTTCGGCTCGCGTTTGGCAGCAGCAAGCACATCGTCCTTCGGTGCATCCGGCGGAACCTCAATGGTCCCACGCAGCTTGCCGAGGATCTGTACACCGATCGTCACACTCTGGACGGCAAGCCACTGGTCCTCGGCTTCAGGCCAGGGGCGGTCCACAACCAGCGCACTTCCCGGCTCGAGAACTGCCATCATGTCTTCGGCAAGATGCGGCATCATCGGTGCGGTCAGCAGACACAGAACGCGCGCTGCCTCACGACGGGTCGCCGCAATGCCGTCTCCTTCGAGACGCTCGGCCTCCGCCAACGCCGAGGTGAGTTCATGCAGGCGCGCCACAGCAACATTTGGTGTGAAAGCCTCAAGAGCTTCACCAACCGCAGCGATTGTCCGATGCGTGATGCGGCGCAGGTCTTCACCGGTCGCACCGTGGACGCTCTCGGCGGCATCGCGAGCCGCGACCGAGGCGACAAGACGATGCAATCTCTGACCGAAACGGGCAGCAGCCGCGACGCCGGAAGCTGTCCACTCCATATCCCTCTCGGGCGGGCTATCGGACAGAACAAACCAGCGGGCCGTGTCGGCGCCATAGTGCTCAATGATATCGACGGGCGACACCGTATTGCGCTTGGATTTGGACATTTTTTCAGAGCGGCCGATCTGCACCGGCGCTCCGGTATCCCGCCGCACCACCGTGTCACCACGACGTTCGACTTCCTCGGGATATAGCCAGCCGCTCTCGTCGCGGTAGCTCTCATGCGTCACCATGCCTTGCGTGAAAAGACCGGCAAACGGTTCGTCCACATCCAGATGGCCGGTTTCATGCATGGCCCGGGTGAAGAACCGTGCGTAGAGCAGATGCAGGATCGCGTGTTCGATACCGCCGATATACTGATCAACGGGGAGCCATCCGTTCGCCGCCGCCGGCACTGTTGGGGTCTCGGCATGAGGGCTGGTGAAGCGGGCGAAATACCACGAGCTATCAACGAAGGTATCGAATGTATCCGTTTCCCGGACAGCCGCCTTTCCGCAATGCGGGCAGCTCACATGCTTCCAGGTCGGATGATGGTCGAGCGGATTCCCCGGACGGTCAAAGGTCACGTCTTCGGGCAGGATGACGGGAAGCTGATCGTCGGGAACGGGAACCGGACCACAGGTCTCGCAGTGAATGATGGGGATCGGGCAGCCCCAGTAGCGCTGACGTGAAATGCCCCAGTCGCGCAGACGCCAGTTCACGACGCCCTTTCCGGCACCCAGACCTTCAAGGCGTTCAATAACTTTCGTACGAGCTGCCGCGGGGTCCAGTCCATCCAGGAAGCCTGAATTGAACAGGGTTACATCGCCCGAAACGGCCTTCTTGCCCAGAACAAAGGTCTCGGCGTCCTGTCCGGTAGGCAACAGGACCTGCGGAACCGGCAGGTCGTATTTACGGGCAAAATCAAGGTCGCGCTGATCGCCACAGGGACAGCCGAAAACCGCGCCAGTCCCGTAATCCATCAGGACGAAATTGGCAATCCAGACGGGAGCCGTCTTTTCGGGATCGAGAGGATTGGCAACGCGCAGTCCGGTATCAAAGCCACGTTTTTCAGCAGCTTCGATCACCTCTTCCGAGGTCCCGAGACGACGGCACTCCTCAATAAAGGCGGCGGCCTGCGGGTTCGCTTCAGCAATTTTGCGGGCAAGCGGATGCTCAGCCGAAATACCGACAAAGCTCAGACCGAACAGGGTGTCAGGGCGCGTGGTAAAGACCTCAATGCTGTCGAGATCTTCGTCATAGCCAACGGGCGGCTGATGGAGGGCAAAACGGACCCGCGCGCCCTCGGAGCGACCGATCCAGCGTTCCTGCATCGTCCGGACGCGCTCAGGCCACCGATCTAGCGTTTTAAGGTCATCCAGCAGAGGCTGGGCAAATTTCGTGATCTTCAGGAACCACTGGGAGAGCTTTTTTTTCTCGATCAGAGCTCCCGAGCGCCAGCCCCGGCCCTCAACGACCTGTTCATTTGCAAGAACCGTCTCATCGACCGGATCCCAGTTGACCAGTGAGTCCCGGCGTTCAACCAACCCGGCCGCCAGCATGTCGACGAACAGCTTCTGCTGTTTACCGTAATACTCGGGAAGGCAGGTCGCGATTTCACGATCCCAGTCCAGAGAAAAACCCAGACGCTGAAGTGTGCCCCGCATGGTTGCGATGTTGTCCATCGTCCATTTCCCGGGATGAACATTGCGCTCACGCGCCGCATTTTCCGCGGGAAGGCCGAAGGCGTCCCAGCCCATCGGATGCATGACAGCAAATCCGCGGGCCCGCTTGTAGCGTGCGACCACGTCGCCAAGCGTATAGTTCCGGACATGCCCCACGTGAAGCTGCCCGGATGGATACGGGAACATCTCCAGCACATAGTACTTCGGACGATCGGCGGGAGGAACATCAGGAACTGCAAAAGTATTCCGGCGCTTCCATTCGTTCTGCCAGAAGGGTTCACGGTTCTGGAAATCGAATGCGGGGGCTGGGGTATCGTTCATGTCTGGCTCAGTTGTCCCGCTCGCCATTTTCGGCACGCAGCTGACGTGCACGCGTCAAGATACGGGTGGTGATATCGGAGGTTGTGGTGGCGGAAACGGGGGTGTCTTCCCACTGTCCATCCTGAAGAACCTGCCGGAAGACGGAAACCCGCAGGGCATCCGAACGCAGGCGCCGGTCCAGGACGTAGGCCGCAATCTTGAAACGCTCGTTCTGACTGGCGGAAGGCTGATACCAGTCCGTCAGAATGACGCCACCCACGGCATCGGCAGATGCCAGTGGCATAAACGACAGCGTATCAATCGCGCCGCGCCACAGATAGGCATTAACCCCGCCGCGAAGCTCGTCGGCGCCGCCTTCAGCTCCCCGGTCCACGCCCAGAAGATGATTGCGCGGGGCGGTCAGGGTGCTGGGATCACGTCCACCACCGCAGGCGGAAAGCGCGGTAAGAGCCAGACATCCAAGGGCAAAGCGGGCCGCTGGTCTGTGAAAGGGTCGAAGAACGGTCAACTGGATGCGAGACATCATGGGTGGTCCTGCGGGCCGCGCCAGGGCCGGTCACGAGCAAGGATACAGACTGGCGAGGCCTGTAGCCGGCAACTTCTTGAGTGTTCATATCGCGACGGCGCCGTAAGGCCAAGCACCTGAGAGAAGATGTCCCTAGCCTGCGACCACACCTGCCTGACGCAGTATCTCAGCCAGTCTCGTCTGCTGCACAGGTTTTGCAAACGTAAAGCGGCTGACAACTTTGGAAATCGTCAGGTCAGGCACCAGACGAAGAAGGTGACGGCAGACCTGTTGGGCCTCTTCGGGGAAAGTCCCCACTTCAGTCAAGGCGATAAGATAGTACACCAGAGCGCTCGGGCAGGACGGATACAGGCCGGAGATCAAACGCCCCATTGCAATGACGTCCTGATACTCTTCACCCAACAGCAGAACCATCATGAAAACAGGCCGCAGAAGTTCAAGGAACTGAGAACGGCATCCGTTCTCCAGAAGGACCTTCACGCTGCAGTTTGCTGATTTGATGTCTCCCTGCAGAAGATTCATGACGACACCCGCCATCAGGATGTCAGGAGAATCCAGATGATTTCTGTCGTTGCGAGCGATACCCGCCATTGCGTTCTGAACGACTGATACAGCCATGGAATGTTTGGCGGGGTCATACATGAGGTATGCGGCCAGCAGGACTTCAACCGCATGCAAGTCTGGCATCAGCGCGACAGCCGCACGCACACTTCGCAATCCACGGGTGAAAATGGCGTCAGCTTCCACACCCCATTCGTTCTGGAAGCGGATATAACAGTACATCGCATCAATAAGAGCGATTGTCCCATCATCCTTTTCAAGATCGACAGCGCATTCCAGAAGAGAATCAATCCGCCCGAAGAGCGAAGAATCATGCCGCAGCAACAGTGTGAAAGCTCTCAGCGCCATACCCAGTGGAGACAGTTCGCTGTCCGGGCGCCCCGCAATACGCCGGGCCTCCGCAACGAAAATACTCCACTGCATGGCCTGCGCAGGAGCCATGATGCTGCTTTGGGCCTGCTCTGGAGCCAAAGACGGGAAGTCATAATGCGTTCCCCAGATGATGACACCGTAGCGTCGGGCATCCAGCACGCGCAGGATAAGACGGCTCTCAGCCCCCTCAGCCCCTGCGCGCAGATTTCCGGAGATAATATAGTCCGCGCCGAGCGCCTGATACATCATCGCGGCGTTGACAGTGTCAGACGGGGGCAGCCCGGGAGACGAAACAATATCAAAGGTTCCCATATTTACGAACATGAGTTCCAGTTGATCCCGCAAAACTTCTCCATGCTGCAGAAGCTTTTCATCGGCACATGAGGGCGCCAGAAAAACCAGAGAAATCTTTCGCGGCTCTCCCGCAGGGCCATGCGAGGAAGCATAATGCAATGGCAGGACCAGCATTGGATCTGGTCGCTGCATGGGAATGGAAACGGACGTATCCGGACCGGGTGTGGACACGGCCGTCTGGGATGAGGTCTTCAGGAGTTCGCTACTGGAACTCTCAGTGCCGATACCATTAATCAGCGTCTGGGTTGCCGGGGCAAGAATATGCCCTTCGACGCCGCCGAAGATGCACACCATCTGATCTGCAAGCGCCGCTGCGCGTGCCTGATCTCCACGACGAAGGGCAGTCTGTACTCTGGCTCGCCAGGCGACCTCATTGAGACTGTCGAACCGCAGAAGGCGTTCAGCCATCTCTGCAACCTGATCTGGATCCGTCAGTTCCCTGACAGCGCCTTCATAAAGCTGTTGAAGATGAGCGGTCAGACGCTCCCTCTGCTGGTTGATCCACTCATCGAGCGCGGGATCCACGCCTACCAGTTCGCCAAGCAGCGGTTCATCCGGCAAAGCCACACTGTCGATTGTCCGAAGACTGGCTGTCAGAAGCCTTTCCGCATCCACGGAGGTCAGTGCAGGCTTCAGGGCGAGGGCATGTCGCTGAACGTCGATAACGTCCACGCCCAAGGGATTCAAAGCATCCAGAAGACGATGGATTTCCTGCCTCAGGGAGGCGCGGGCCATGTCTTCGGGACGCTGGCTCCACAACAGTTCAGCCAGCCGGGAACGCAAAACAGGCTTTCGGTCGGAAAGAGCAAGAATGGCCAGAAGGGCGCGCGTTTTGCCCCCAACAGGCAGCACGCTCTCTCCCGTCAGGGTTTTCGCCTCCATCTGGCCGATCAGCTTCAGCCGCAGGAGGGTAGGGTCAGCCTCTCGGGCATGACGGGCCGAGCTGTCCATCATCTTCATCATCCCCACAGTCAGCGCCCCGTTGCCGAAAGCACAGAACCATCAAACCGCTTCAATATATCGCCGCAAGCAACGCAGATCATGGCCATTCTTAAACCTGTCAAACCTGCACAACCCCTTAGTCAAGAGAGATATCTGTAGGATGCCAGACGCGGATGCGCTCTATCCTACCCAGGATTTGGACTACCAGAAAAAACAGATCCCCTCCCCCTTGGCAGGAAAGAGGCATGGTGCAAGGCCGTAGCAGAAGCACCGCCTCCAAGAATACCCGCAAAAGGTTTAGATAGCCTAAACAAACGCCGTCATTCTCCCTTTAACCGCACACCAATCTCATGACAGCTCCGATTGTCCAGCCTCTCATAACGCATCGCTGAGGGGGGCCGTGATGATGCTCTTCCCTGAAGATAAAACAGACATGGTTGCAGAAACAGCATACCCACTATATGATTTTGATGGTTTGTCCGCGTAGCTCAGCAGGATAGAGCACAGGATTCCTAAGGTTTTGAATTGGGCGCCATGATGGGAAACCGCATGGTGGATTTGCTCAAATTCGGGGAACGCTCTGATCATCTCGATCGTGCCAATCCCGAGCCAAGCGTTCCGGTGCGCTGGAACGAAGGTGTAGAGACTGTACGGGCAACACCTTGGCTGCGGTTTCCGCAGTCGTGGTGAAGAGACAGTCCAGACCACGAACATGCTTCGCGGCATGGCGGTGAAAGCCGAAGTGGTAAGAATCCTGGGGCCGGAGGTTCGAATCCTCTCGCGGACACCACCATCCCTTGGGAGCTTTTCTGCAAGAAGGCAGAAATTCTCCCTGTTTCAGAACCTGTAAGCCAAATATATAACAGCAGCCTGCTCTGTGGCATCTGCTTTTTGTGCGTAAGGTTTCAGGTTCATGCCCTCCTCTTCTCACTCTCATTCGTTCCGCCTGACACCGACGGATTATAGCGCTCTGGTGGAACGGGCGACTGCCGGGCCCGAACTTTACTGGAAGCGTGAAAGCGAGAGACTGTCCTGGAACACCGCGCCGACGCACGCCCAGTGCGAGAAGCAGAGCTGGTTTGCCGGTGGGATGCTCAATGCAAGCGTCAACTGCCTGGACCGCCACCTCGAAACCCGCGGCGATCAGAAGGCCCTGGTCTGGCAGGCTGAGGACGCCGGACGCGTGCTGACTTTCACGTATAAGACCCTTTACGAACATGTCTGCCGGATGGCGAATGTCCTGCGGGATCAGGGCATTCAGGCAGGCGATCGTGTTGCCATTCATCTGCCTTCCGTTCCTGAAGGCCTGATCGCCATGCTCGCCTGTGCCCGGATTGGCGCGATCCATGTGGTTCTCTTCGGCGGGTTTTCTCCCGAAGCCATTGCTGACAGATTGGCTGACAGCGGTGCTGCTCTGGTGATCACAGCCAATGTCGGGCGACGGGGCGCCAAAAGGATTCCGTTCAAGGCCACACTGGACGCGGCCCTCGACCTCCGGCCGGAAACCCTTGCCGTCAACGCTGTTCTGGTAGTAGGCGTGACGGACGACGAGGTCGGTATGAAACCTGGGCGGGACAGATGGCTTGCCCCCCTTCTTGAAAAGGCCGTATCTGACTGCGCGCCCCAGAACATGCCATCCTCGGCTCCGCTGTTCCTGCTTTACACTTCGGGAAGCACCGGCAAGCCCAAGGGCGTCGTGCATGGCACCGGTGGCTATCTGGTATGGGCGTCCTACACGCATGAACTGGTGTTTGATCATCAGGACGGAGACATCTTCTGGTGCACGGCTGATATCGGCTGGATCACGGGCCACACTTACGGCGTTTACGGGCCCTTGCTGAACGGCGGGACGGTTCTGTTGTTCGAGGGCATGCCGTCCTCTCCGGCGCCAGGTCGCTGGTGGAATGTGATTCAGGATCACAAGGTCACGACGTTCTATACGTCTCCGACAGCCATCCGTGCGCTTATGCGGGAAGGCGATGCTGTCGTGCAGCGTTACGACCTGTCTTCGCTACGTGTTCTGGGGACTGTGGGCGAGCCGATCAGCCAGGAAGCCTGGTCCTGGTTCAATGACCATGTCGGTGGCGGGCGCTGCGCTTTCGTTGACACCTGGTGGCAGACTGAAAGCGGCGGCATCATGATTTCTCCCGTTCCGGGGGCCGTTCGTGAAAAACCTGCCTCAGCAACGCTCCCCCTCCCCGGCGTGCATCCTGTTCTTCTGGACGAAAAGGGTACGCCGCGGGAAGGCGCCACAGAGGGCGTGCTTTGCCTCAAGGGTTCGTGGCCTGGACGCGCCCTCTCCATCTGGAACGATGATGGTCTTTTCGAGCGCACCTATCTTCAGCCTTATCCGGGATACTATTTCACGGGTGACGGCGCACGCCGTGACGAAGACGGGTATTACTGGATTACCGGGCGGGTGGATGACGTCATCAATGTCTCGGGACACCGGATCGGCTCTGCTGAAATCGAAGATGCGCTGGCGACTGAAGTGACCATTGCGGAGAGTGCCGCAATCGGCATCCCGCATGACCTCAAAGGACAGGGGATTGTTGTTTACGTCGTCCCGCGCGATAACGCGCCCGACGACCTTCACATCCGGGCGGCGAAAGCGATTACGTCGAAAGTGGGTCGCTATGCGGCGCCCGAGCGGATCCATGTCGTGCCGGACCTTCCCAAGACCCGTTCGGGGAAAAGCGTCCGGCGTCTTCTCCGCAAGATCGCCTGTGGCGAGACTGAAGGGTTTGGCGATCTGTCCACTCTCGCCGATCCCGAGATCGTGGAAGTACTGATCCGCATCATCCAGACGCCCCAAGACTGACTGTTCAGAACTGGCGGGGTTCAGACATCAGTCGTTGCACTCGATGTCTGAACCGGGATGAGCGCATCGCTCAGAACGCCGAAGACAACATGCATGAAATAGACGGAAAACGCGGCCACCAGCAGAACGGCAAACAGTTTTCCAAAAACCCGGAACGCCCCCAGGATCAATCCACCTAGAAGCAGAAACAGCAGAACCGTCTGGACCTGCCCCTGTATTCCAAGACTGCCCAGCACGGAACGGGCCATGACCTCGATGATGGCCACGCCGGCCACCACAACGCCCAGCAGGCCAAGGATCAGACCCCACAACGTATCGAGTATGGATTGCATCACGTAATCTGGCACCGACAGAAAGAGGACAAGATCACTCCACAAAGCCATTCTCCGCGGCTTTGGTCAACTGTCATCTGCAGCAGGGATAGACGAATGTGAGGGTGACCGTTACGAAAGGTGATCTTTTCCTGACCGGATTTCTGATTTCATGAGTCAATTATGACGAATTCGCCTGCCCTGCTGCTGACGATCGTTCAGTCCATTCTCCCGATTCTCGTGACATTGGGCTTTGGCTATTTCGCGGCATACCGAAAAGATTTTGACGCCCAGCAGGCTGGTGTTCTGACACGTCTGGTCATGCTGTATGCACTTCCGCTGGAACTGCTGGTTTCCATCCTCAGCACGCCGCGCGGTCAGGTTCTGGCGGCAGGACCCGTTGCCGCCCTGATCCTGCTGGCCATGGTTGGGGGCTATGGGCTGATCTTTGCCATCCTGCGCGGCCTCCTGAAACGCCGCCTCGGGGAAGCGGCACTGATCGCAATGACCATCACCGGCCCATCCGTCCCTTTCATTGGCATTCCCGTTCTGGGTCAGATTTTCGGTCCTGCCAGTTCCGTGCCGATTTCAATCGCATCTTTGGCCATGAATCTGGTTCAGCTCCCGATCACACTGATCCTGATGGGGCATGACCGAGGCAGCAACCACCGCGTTGGAAATGACAGCGAAGCCCGCAATGATTTCCGCGAACTATTCGGACATCTGATACATTCATGCCGCGAACCCGTGGTGTGGGTGCCCATGATGGCTCTTGTTCTAGTCAGTGCAGGGGCTTTCCTGCCCCAGTTTCTCAAAGGCTCGCTTCAGCTTCTTGGACGTACGACAGGCGGTGCGGCGCTCTTCGCCTCAGGTGTGGTTCTTTTCACCCGTCAGGTAAAGTTCAGCCCTCTGGTGGGGGTCATTGTCAGTGTCCGGAACGTTGTCATTCCCGGCATCATTTATGCACTGGCCCGGCTATGGCATCTGCCCCTGCCTGCACTGCAGGAGAGCGTCCTGACGATGGCCATTCCCAGCGCCTCCATCAATGTTATCCTCGCCATGCGATATCATGTTCTGGAACGTGAAATTGCATCCGTTCTGTTCTTCGGGACGTTATCTTCAATCTTCACCATGGCGTTTTTCATTTGGCTGACAGGTGCATGAACAGTTTTCTTTTTGTCTGTACGGGCAACATCTGCCGCTCTCCTCTCGCTGAACTCGTCATGCGCCGGGAAGCGCGGGAACGCGGCTTGAACCTCGATATCGACTCTGCGGGGACAGGACACTGGAATCTGGGCGAGGCTCCGGATCCACGTGCCTGTGCGATAGCGACCCTGAAAGGGCTGGACGCATCTCCGCTCCGCGCGCGCCTCGTGACAGAGCAGGATTTCAGCCGTTTTGATCATATTATTGCCTTGGACCGTTCCCACCTCACAGCTCTCAGAAAAATGCAGCCGCGTCATTCAAGGGCCCGTCTTTCACTGATGCTGGACCACCTTCCCAATCGAATCGGACAGGACGTTCTTGATCCTTATTATGGACCTGAAGAAGGCTTCATCCGAACCTGGGAAGACGTCGAGGCCGCTTGTGTCGCACTTGCAAACGCTACTCTAGGACCGCACCCCAAAGATTGATGGTGCGGCAAATCAATAACGGAGAATTTCATGTCATCCAGACCCGGCATTCTGACAATTGATCCGATTCTCCCGTTTATGAAAGAACGGCTGGAACAGTTTTTTGACCTCCATCCATACACGTCACTTGAAGAGCTGAAAGTTGTTGCTCCTGTCATTCGCGGGATCACGACAGGAGGCGGTTCAGGTGTTCCTGCCGCCATCATGAACGCCCTGCCCAATCTTGAAGTCGTTTCTGTCAATGGCGTAGGGACCGATCGCATTGATCTTCAGGAAGCAAAGCGTAGAAACATCCGCGTTGCCACGACCCAGGGCACCCTGACAGATGATGTAGCTGATATGGCCGTTGTTCTGATGATGACGGTGATGCGGGATGTCGTGAACAATGACCGGTTCGTCCGGGCGGGAAACTGGCCCAATTCGCCCCTTCCCCTGAGCCGTAGTCTTACAAAGAAAAAGGCTGGCATCGCGGGGTTTGGCCACATAGGACAGGCCATTGCTAAACGTGTCTCGGCTTTCGGCATGGAAGTGGCCTATTTCAATTCCCATGCAAAACCTGAAACCGCTTACCGTTTCGAGCCAGATCTGAAAGCACTTGCAGAGTGGTGTGATGTCCTGATCCTGGCAGTCTCAGGAGGGCCACGTTCTGCAAACATGATCAATGGCGACGTCCTGACATGCTTGGGCAAAAATGGGGTCCTGATCAATATCGCCCGAGGCACAGTAGTAGATGAAGAAGCACTTCTGGTAGCCTTGAAGGAAAAAAGGATTGCTGGCGCCGGTCTGGACGTTTTTCAGAACGAACCCAACATCAACCCTGCTTTTTTCACTCTTCCGAACACTGTTCTGCAAGCCCATCAGGCCTCAGCGACCCTAGAAACCCGGACAGCAATGGGCAATCTGGTTGTCGAGAACCTGATCGCCTATTTCACTGATGGAAAGCTCCTGACTCCCGTCATTTGAGCTCAAGCTACGAACTGTTCGGCAATGATCCGCTCTGAAAGGCCGTGATCAGGATCGAACAGGATCGTAGCCTTCCGGCTGCGGTCTTCCCGCACTACGACCTCGGCCACATCCCGAATTTCTGTAAAATCTGCTACGGCCGCGGTCGATCGTTTTTCCGTATCCAGAAGTGTGAGCTTTACGACAGCAGTCGACGGCAAAAGAGCCCCCCGCCAGCGTCGGGGACGAAAAGCGGAAATTGGCGTGAGAGGAAGGATATTGGAGCTCAACGGCACAATAGGTCCATGAGCAGAAAGATTATAGGCCGTAGAGCCTGCAGGAGTGGAAACAATAATTCCATCGCAAATTAGTTCTTCAAGACGCGTTCGGCCATCGATTTCAATTTTTATACGGGACGTCTGTCTCGTTTGTCTGAAAAGAAAAACATCATTAAACGCCAATGCGCTTCTAACCGCCCCGGAAGCGGTCGTAGCAGTCATGTGTAAAGGATGAAGAACCGAAGGCTGAGCATTTTCAAGACGACGCAACAGGTCCTCTTCATTGGCAGCATTCATCAAAAAACCAACAGTCCCGTAATTCATTCCATAAATGGCAATACTTCTATCCAGAACCTTATGAAGCGCTTCAAGCATGAAGCCATCTCCCCCCAGACAAACAACAAAATCAGCGTTATGAATCTGGGAATTTCCATACCTCTGCGAGAGCCGCTCTAAAGCTAACTGAGCGGTGTCGTTAGAGGAGGCAACAAAATGAATTTTCATACTCGCAGTCATATCAATCTGGATTCCGCTAGGAACACTCTCGCATCAGCAAAGAGTTTAGCAGGTTCTTGCTTCCAAATGGGAGAGAGGAGAAGGCGCCGCACTCAGCTAACTCAAGGTGGCACTCAACACTGGGAAGCAGGAATTTTTAGAAATTAATATGTGACAAGAAAAAATATACCAAAGTTATATCATAAAAATACTCCAATAAAAACAAAATACAATCATTCACAAACAATATAAACTTAAATTATACTACAATATAGTCCCGGAATTTATGATTTTAGCCCTAGAAAACAGTTCTTCTTGAGATAAAACACTAACGGTAGGCTGAATTCTCTCTACTATACGCCTCAGAGGAAGTCTAAGGTTACGAGACGTTAATATTACTGGTATCCTTCCTTCTTTCGAAGAGGACTCAAAAGAATACTTCAAACTTGAAACAAATCTTTGCATCTGGGAAGGCGAAAAATTAATTTGTTTTTCTTCGATCGAAGCAGACAAACTCTCATAGGCAGCCAATTCCCACTCGGGACTAAGAGATAACACTGGTATATACCCTTGGGCATTCATCACAGATGAGCTGATTTGACGCGCCAATCTAATTCGAACATGCGCGACCAGTGCTGCAACTGTTTTGAATCCTTGACCGTAACCTTCTTGAATCGCCTCCAAGATACCCGTTAAGTCTCTAATAGAAACTTTTTCATCAAGAAGAGACTGTAACACTCTTTGAATAATACTCACAGAAACCTGCGAAGGAACAAGATCAGCGACTAATTTCTGCTGATCTCTAGGCATGCCATCCAGTAATTTTTGCGTCTCAGAATAGGATAAAAGGTCTGCCATGTTCTCTTTAACCAGCTCGGTTAAATGAGTAATAATAACACTTGCTGGATCTACGACAGTGTATCCTTGAATTATGGCATTTTCACGTAAATTTTGATCTATCCACAATGCAGGTAAGCCAAAGGCAGGTTCTTTGGTTTTTTCACCTTCAATATTAGGCGCTCCTCCTTGAGGATTCATAGCCAAAAGTTTATTAATTTTGATTTCACCCCGTCCCACTTCTATTTCTTTGATACAAACTGAATAATAATCAGGAGGTAAAACTAAATTATCTTGAATGCGAACGGGCGGCAGTACAAAACCCATATCACTAGCAATATTCCTTCGTAATATTTTAATTTTTTCGGTTAGACGAGCGCTTTCTCCATTGGCTATCGCCAACAAATTAAAGCCCAATTCCAATCTTAATAAATCAACCTTAAGGCTTTCCGAAATTGGTGCGTCAGCTTGAACAGTAGTCTCAGGCACTACAATAGCGTCCGCCTCTGTATCGCCATTAGAAATAGGGGAATTATACCTGAACCACGCTCCCATTGCTGATAAAACTGCAAGGAAAAGAAACGGAAAGGTTGGCAATCCGGGCATGAGCGCTAAAACCAATGAACAACCGGCAGCTAAAGCAAGTGGCTTAGGATTTCCGCCTAATTGCCTGACAAGAGCAACATCTGCCCCCCCCTCAGTCCCTCCTTTTGTTACTACAATACCGGAGGCCGTAGAGACCAAAAGCGCTGGTATCTGGGACACTAGCCCATCACCGATCGTTAATGTTGTAAATGCGGTAGCGGCATCTGATATAGACATACCATGACGAATAATGCCTATCGTTAACCCGCCAACAATATTAATAGCTGTTATTATCAAACTGGCGATAGCATCTCCACGAACAAATTTCGCGGCTCCATCCATTGCTCCGTAAAAACCGCTTTCTTCTTCAAGTTCTTTTCGTTTTTTTCTAGCAACAACATCAGTGATGGCTCCTGAAGACAACTCGGCGTCAATTGCCATCTGTTTTCCAGGCATGGAGTCCAAAGAGAATCGAGCCGCTACCTCCGCAATTCTTCCTGATCCCTTTGTAATAACCATAAAGTTAACAACAAGAAGAATAGAAAATAATATAGCGCCGATAGCGACATCTCCCCCCATGAGAAATCCGCCAAAAGCTGCAACGACATGACCTGCAGCATATGTTCCTTCATAGCCGTGACTCAAAATCAGACGTGTTGTTGCCACTTCCAAAGAAAGACGCAGCAATGTTGTCAGTAGCAACAAGGTTGGGAAGGACGTAAAATCTAAAGGCTTATTTAAAAATAATGCCACCATCAAAACCAATATTGATGATGTAACTGAGAGAGATAATCCAATATCCAAAACAAATGTAGGTAACGGCAAAACAAGTATAGAAAGCAATGCCGCAACAGACAGTGCCAAACCGACATCAGATCCGGGGAAAAATCTCTTAAAGGAGGATAATTTCGAATTTATATTAAATTTATCAAAAATATCCTTCAATGCAGAAGAAAAATTATAATTAATACTATTCATTTTCTTCTAAATTTCCAAAAATAAAGACGATTACCATTTTATTTTTCTGACTTAACAATTTCAGTCATTGTAACGCCTAAACGCGTTTCATCTACCATGACCACTTCTCCTCTTGCAATTAGACGGTTATTAACAAGTATATCAATGGGATCACCAATTTTGCGATCCAACTCGACAACTGCTCCACGTCCCAATCTCAATAGCTGGTTTATAGGCATTGCGGACCTACCCAACACTACGCTTATAGCTACCGGGACATCGTAAATAGCCTCTAAGTCATTAGGTGATTTAACTTCGGAAACATCAGGAGAGAAAAAGTCTTCTCCTTCCATCTCAAAGTTTTTTTTATCATTCTCCAGCATTTTTTCTATTCCCTCTCTGACAAGCAAGCATGATTTCAGAAGTTATTTTTTCCACATATTTATTTGCATTCCGCGACAAAGCCCCAAAATCCCAATAAATCTCAAAATCTCCATTTTCCAATGTTTCATCTAATCTAAAATTTAATCTTTCTTTAAAGAAATCTGGTATTAACTTTTCTATTGTAATAAAAAATTCTTTAGAAGAACTTAATTTAAAATTATTATTTTTATTTATTAGTGGATACAATTTTTGTAAAATAATTTCCGATTCCTCCATTCCATATTTAACGAATAAATTAGGAAACACAGCTTGTATACAGGTCAGCACTGCAAATGCTACTTCTTGATAAAATTTGTTTTCTTGATTTTGAATTTTCTTCTCTATGGATGAAATTTCGGATATGAAATAATTTTTTAATTCTTTTTCTGTGTTAATTTTTTCTTTTTCTATATCGTATTCTTTTTTTCCTTTCTTTAATCCATCCTGAAAGCCTTTATTATAGTATTCATTTAAAATATCTTGAGAAATTACATTTTCTTTTTCTAAAACTGGAGATATAGATTGATCCTCTAACGTATTATTTTTTTTATTTTCTATTTCTCCAAAATCCTCAGCATATAAATTTCCTATTTTTTTTTGCGTTTCCAAAGATTGCTTAGCCATCAAACGATCATTTCATTTCCTGGCTGTTCTTGATCAATCAGATCGATCTCTCCACGATCCACCAAATCTTTAGCAACGATGAGAATTTCATTTTGTGCTATATCAACGTCCTTCACTCGGACAGGACCAAGATCTTCAATTTCATCCAACAGAATACGTCCTGCCCGATCAGACATAGATGCCAGAAATGCTTGACGCAGCCTATCACTTGCACCCTTCAGTGCTAATGGCAGACTTTCCCGAGGAATTTGATTCAATAACGTTATCAAACCCTCTCCGGACAGATTCACAAGTTCTTCAAACGTAAACATGAGGCTCTTAATTTGTTCAGCATCTTCTTGGCTACGTTGCTCCAAAGCAGTCATAAAACGATTTTCGAGCCTTCTATCAAAATTATTAAATATATCAGCTAATACTTCGTGGCTATTACGATTTACCCCTCGAGGCAGGTTAGAAACGAATTCTGACCTCAAAGTTTTTTCGATGCTCTGGATTACGCTTTTTTGTATCGTTTCTGTTTTTAGCATTCTTATCATAATATCTAGAGAGAACTCTTCCGGGAAAAGTGCCAATACTTTAGCTGAATGAGAAGGTTTTATTCTACTCAAGATGACAGATACTGTTTGCGGATATTCGTTTTTTAAGTAATTAGCAAGTACAGCTTCTGGTACATTCCCTAATTTATCCCACATTGTCCGGCCCGCAGGACCGCGAATTTCTTCCATAATCGCCGCTGCTCTATTGGCTGGAAGCGCATTCTTGAGAAGTTTTTCTGTACTTTCAAGATCCCCAACCACTCCTTCAGCAGTTCCTAAACCTTGGCTGAATTCATGACATACTTTTTCCACAATATTTGATGATACAATACCAAGCTGAGCCATTGCTGAAGAAACTTCTCTGATTTCTTCCTCATGCATTTGTTCAAATAACCTAGAGCAATTTTCTTCACCCAGCGCCATCATCAAGATGGCAGCCTTCTGCACACCTGAGATATTTTTTTCCATATCCATTATCTCGATGCTCCTTCTTGGGCAGGCATTAACCACCCTCTCACTAAAGAAATACTTTCTGCAGGGTGTGTTTCTACGAGATCTATGACTTTTTGTACGGATGATGCTCTAATTCTGCCTTGCACTCCATTAACAGAAACAGTTTCTTCATCAACCAAGTCTCTTTCCCCATCGGGAACTGCAAGCAGTGGTAATTTTTGTCTACCCGACTGATTATCGGGGAGGTAAAGCGCGGCTTGGGAGGTTGAGGATAGAGATTGGGGCCCAGCTCCAGAAATTGAAGGGGCGAGAAGCCTTTCAGCCTTATTATCCCCGACTGGTTTCAATAAAGGGCGGACAACAAAAAATAATACCATTGCAAGGCAAAAAGCGAATAAACCAAATCTTACGGCTTCCATTTGGTTTGAGTGAGTGAAAAAATTTCCCCATCTGAAAACCTCGGGCCGCATTTCAGTTTCCATATCGGTAAACTTCATGGACATGACAGTTACCACGTCCCCGCGCCCCTGATCAAAACCAACTGCGCTTTTAGTCAACGCTGTTAGACGAGCCAGCTCTTCTTCATTGCGCGGCTGCCAAGAAGAATGACCTTTTCCATCAGCTTGAGTGATGCCATCGACCATCACTGCCATGCTGATACGTGCAATACGAGGTTGGTCCTGAATTAAAGTACGTACTGTTTTACCAATCTCATAATTGTTTGTCTGCTCCTGCCTATTGCTCTGGCTCCCGTTCTGCTGCTGTCCTGCATTCGCATTAGGAAGATTATTTGAAACTGTCGTATTAGCGGAGCCCTGAGTATTAATATTCTTTTCGCTTTTAGTTTGCTGAGAGCGCAAAACCTGCTGATCAGGATCGTAATTTTCCTGTGTTTCACGAACGTGATCATTGTTCATGGTAACATTCGCTTCTACACGAACGTGCCCAGGGCCAAGCGATGATCCCAACAGGTCCTCAACTTCGTGTGCAATGCGCTGTTCAAATACCTGACGCTGCTCTTCTAAGGACTGACCACCATTTACGCTTCCTTCTCCTTGCTTGAGCAGGACGTGGCCACGATTATCAATCAACGAGATATTGTGTGCATCCAATCCGGGAACTGCGGCGGCAACGAGATTAACAACTGCGGCAACATTTTCTTCATCAAGGCGGCGGCCGCCATCCATGGAAAGAAGTACGCTCGCCTGAGCGTTCTGCTCATCTGTTGAAAAAAGTTCCCTATGACGCAATACAAGGTGAACTCTGGCATTCTGCACCCCATGAATAAGGCGAATAGATCTTTCCAGCTCTCCTTCAAGGGCGCGGGTTTCATTAATAGTCTGTTCGAATTGAGTTGCGGTGAAGCTGTTACCCTTGTCAAAAATCTCATATCCAACTGAACCTCCAGACGGTAAACCTCCCTTAGCGAGAAGTAGCCTGGCACGCGCGACATCATCATCAGGTACCATGATCGTACTACCCTGATCCTGAAGACGATATTTGATATGGGCTTTTGAGAGCTGGTCTACAATTTCACCAGCTTCATGGGGTTCCAGATCACGATACAAGAGACCATTAGTGGCATTGATGCCATGCATGACCAGCACGCCCAACAGGATCAGCATTGAGACGCCAACGCCACCAAGAGCTGCCAGACGTGGGAGGCCGAGCTGCTTGAGGTTTTCCAGAAGAGCTTTCACTGATTGCTCTCTTTCCAATTTTTCAGAGAATCGTAATCGTTGCGATTCCTGTCAGAAAAACCTCCCTGCCCTGCCCACATACGAATCTGTTCCTAAAACTTTACTTTCGATAAACTCCATTGTGGGACAAAAAGGTTAATTCATGACTAACAATCGACCTCAGAGGCTCCTGAAATCAGGTACTTGAAAAGCCGGTCAGGTCGCTCATGTTGATGGTGGCACTACCCATATCAATATTAACCCCCGTGCTTCCCTTTGAAACGCCTGTAACCGTTCCTGTTACCGTAGTCGGAAGCGCAACACTGGTCCCGTCTGTTGAACTCCCTTCTACTGCCACAGTATAAGCGCCATTGCTTAGCTGTATCCCACTGTTATTTTTACCATCCCATGTCCAGGTATTTGTTCCAACTGAAGCATCAATTGTCTCGGATTTAACGACAGTCCCCGTACTATCCGTTATAGCGATCGCGACATCTCCAGCCTGAGGCGCAGTAAAAGACAAAGAGGCCGTCCCACTTTGCAATGGGAGACTGGAAGTACTGGCTGTCGTTGTTTTTCCGATAAGACTGACAGCAGAAGCCATCTGGTTATCCTGCGTCGCTGAAATCAAGCTCGTCAGGTTTGTATTGGTTTGCACCTGCTGTTGCACACCGGCAAACTGGGCCAATTCCGCAGTAAATGAATCAGTACTTGTCGGATTGCTGGGATCCTGATGCTGCAACTGCGTCGTTAACAGTGTGAGAAACTGATTAAAGTTTCCGCCCAGAGAAGACAAGGAGGAACTGCTTGAGCTGCTCGTTGCGGTGCTGGACGACGCAGCGGCATTCGTAGCGGCATTACTTTTGGCTGCGCTTATTGCCTGACTTAAAAGAGATGTACTGCCTGTTGTTGTGCCAACTGAAGAGACCATGATTTCAATCCTATTTTTAGACTGTGAGATCGACGACGCCGCGGAGAAATCGGCGTTCAGCAACAGAAGTTGAAGCTTCAGGAGTATCGCCCCGTAATGAACCTGATGAGCGGCTGTTGCCCTCCTGCCGCTCATCACGAGACGACATGTCAAGAAAAGCTGGCAGCGAAAGACTGATCTGGATATCTGCTTTCACTGTGGACTGCGCGCCAGAAACAAAAGATGAATTATCAGACAGTGCTTCAATTAGTGTACTTTTGTCTTCTTTAAGCGACTGGTAAACCTCCGGATTATCCGTATTAATATGAATCCGATGCTCTTTACTGATAGTTCCATTAATTTCTATATGTATTTTTTCGTTTTCTCCAACATTCATTTCGATATGAGTTATATTATTTCCACTACTTTTTTCTTGATAAAGCTGAACATGCGGATCAGTATGCCGGGAGATTTTCTCTTCATCACCAGGGGGTGCAGTGGTATTTTCTGCCTGCGTCTCAGGAGTTATCTCATTCAATACTTCAGGTAGAATTTTCTCCGAAGAAATCGAATCTGAGTCAATAAAAGAGTTGTTTTCTATTTTTATAGAATTTTCAGATTTATTGGATTCTATATTTTGTTCTTTTTTATCTTCCTCCAATATTCCATTATCGGAAATAACTCTTGAATTATTATTCTCAATAAAATCACTGATCTGATTTGTTTTATTTGAAATAGACTCTCCCTTACCGTCCACCGCAGAGCTTGTCTCCTTCACAGGAAGAGACGTCGTATTGTTATTAACGAAATCATCTCCCTCCGTTTGAGATGACTCATTTTCTGCTGGGCTCAGACCATCCTTCGGCAAAGATTTATCGCTACTTTTCTGCGCAACGGATTGGGGCGATTTATTTGGAACGCTACTATCCTGTGGCTGTTCTTTACTGCCATCAGCGGCGCCCTTCTGTACGGCAGTTGGAAGGGTCTGACTTTGAGGAGCAGCTGCCGGTTTCGGAAGGACAGTATGTTCTTCCAGATGTGAGACTACGGCTGGTCGCACAGGGGACGTCGTTGAGGTCTCGGCTTTTGGAGACTGCCTCTGAGCTGTCCGTTCGGATGGGAGAGGCTCTGCTTTTGTCGTAGACTGGGATTTGACTATTGAGGTTTTTTGGCTGCTTTCAGAGTGCCTGGGAGTTTCCGGGTGAACATAGCTTGCCAGAAAATCGTGGAACCGCTCATTGGAGGCCAGTTGTGCCCCGGGAGCAATATCAGTGCGCCCGAGGCCCGTGGTCGACATAACTGCGGATGTCGTGACATGTGACAAAAACTTGCGCCTCCGGATCTGCCAGCATCGGTAAATCCGGGAAATTTTTGCACAAGAACCGTAAAGAAAGCGTTTAACTACTGCCTAATACTATAACCTGTTGCGGGAGGTCAGGGATGGATCGTGTCGTATGCAGGCGATCCTGGAAAGGCGCCATGCGGGATCGCCGGCGTGCTCGGGCAGATGGGAGGATTACCATCAAGTGCCAGAGCCTGTACCGTATGGGTTGCCACCGAAATCAGTCCTCTGACGGCCAGCTTCTGGTTCAGATGGATATGCGCCAGAAACTCCTGTGGCAGAATCACAGCTGTCCCATCGCTAAGCTGTACGCCAGTAGGCGTAATGTCAGCGACAATCCCCTTGATCACAGGAAGTGGCGTCATGTCATAGACACAGGGAGCAGCTTCCGCTGTGGAGAGGGACAGAGCCAGAACCAGGCTGGCGCAAGCAAGCTTTTTCAATGTCTGAAATGCCTCATGCCGGTGAATACCATGGCGATCCCGGCCGCATCTGCCGCATCAATCACCTCCTGATCGCGGATGGAGCCACCCGGCTGAATGACAGCCACGGCACCCGCCGCAACGACGCTCTCAAGACCATCCGCGAAGGGGAAGAACGCATCCGAAGCTGCAACCGATCCGATTGTCAGCGGAGCCTGCTCTCCGGCTTCCTTTGCGGCATCTTCGCTCTTGCGCGCTGCAATCCGCGCGCTGTCTACCCGTGACATCTGCCCGGCACCAATGCCAACCGTGGCGCCATTGCGGACATAGATGACGGCGTTTGATTTCACATGCTTTGCGACGCGGAACGCGAACAGCAGATCCTTCATTTCCTGATCCGTCGGCGCCCGCTTGGTCACGACCCTGAGGTCGGCTTGCGTTACCCGACCGGCATCGCGACTCTGGGCCAGAAAACCACCTGCGACCGAGCGGAATGACAGCCCTTCAGCGGTCGGATCAGGCACGCCCTGCGTGAGCAGCAGACGCAGGTTCTTTTTCTTTGCAAGGACCTCGACGGCATCGGCATCGGCATCGGGAGCCACGATCACCTCCGTGAAGATCTTACTGATCCTCTGGGCCGTGGCACCATCCAGCGTCCGGTTGAGGGCGACGATACCGCCGAAAGCCGAAACGGGATCGCAGCGCAGAGCCGCAATCCAGGCTTGCTCCAGCGTTGCTGCAGACGCCACGCCACATGGATTGGCATGTTTGACGATCACCACAGTCGGTTCATCAAACTCGGCGACAGCCTCGAACGCCGCATCCGTGTCATTGATGTTGTTGTAGCTCAGCGCCTTGCCCTGAAGCTGCCGCGCGCTCGCCACACCCGGACGCTGGCTGCCGTCACGATAGAAAGCCGCCTTCTGATGTGGGTTTTCGCCGTAACGCAGCAGATCGTCCCGTGTTCCGCTCAGGGTCAGGACGGGAGGCAGGATTTCGCCGGCCTGTTTGGCAAACCAGCGGGAGATCATGCTGTCATAGGCAGCTGTGTGGGCGTAGGCGGAGGCCGCGTAGCCCCGTCGTTCGACCAGCACCGTACCGCCCTGCTCCAGTGACGCGATGACCGCCCCATATTGTTGCGGATCCGTCAGGATCGCGACGTGATCGAAGTTTTTGGCAGCCGCGCGGATCATGGCGGGGCCACCGATATCAATATTCTCGATGCAGTCTTCGTCCCCTGCCCCCGATGCAACGGTTGCGGCGAACGGGTAGAGATTTACACAGACCAGATCAATCGGAGCGATGTCATGCTTCGCCATCTGCGCAACATGATCGGCGAGATCGCGGCGTCCGAGAATGCCACCATGGACCTGAGGCACGAGGGTCTTGACCCGCCCGTCCAGAATTTCCGGAAAACCGGTATGGTCCGAGACATCCTTGACGGTCAAACCGGCATCACGAAGAGCCTTGGCGGACCCCCCGGTCGAAAGCAGTTCCGCACCGTGGGCGGCAAGCGCACGCCCCAGTTCGATCAGTCCCGTTTTGTCAGAAACGGAGAGAAGAGCGCGGCGGACGGGGAGTCGGGTCTGTGTCATGATGAGAATGAAATATCCTTCAAAACATGTCCGCGCAACCGCGAGTGATGCGCAGAAGGGAGATGATGACCCGGAACAGGGCCATTACCGGAAAATCCTGCCCAGCCCAGAAGGCAGAGGATGGGCACAAGAAGCATGATTTCCCCGATGCCGCCAGTCCGGACATAGGGCCAGAGTGAAAGTCGCGAACGGCTGAGGGGGGCGAAAACCTGACAGCCTCCTGTCGGAAGGTCGGCGGCAATATGGGTCGCAGCGCCGAGCAGCAGGGCACCCCACGGTCCGCGAAGACTTTCAGGGCCCATCAGACCATTCATGACGACCGCAACCATGAGCAGCATCAGGCCCGAATGCGTCAGGCCACGATGGCCGAAGGCTTTCGCCAGAAAGCGGGAGAGGATCTTCACCCGGCTTCCAAGCATGGAGCGCTCGGTATCAATGTCGGGTAGCAGGCTGCCCAGCAGCCCGGTGCAGACGGAGAGCGGTTCAGGCGATAGCACATGCCAGCGCATGGCACACAATACGGCAAAGCCGCCGATCAACAGATGGGAACGTCCAGTCACGCGCCCTTATGATCTGCTTCATCCCGTCCCGCAAACCATTTGTTCATAAAACGTTCACGGGGGCCACGACGTGATGCAGGCCCCGTGAAGCGTCCGTGGCGGTGCGCTCAGACCTTCAGGAGGGCTGCGGCCGTTGCGCGCTGACGAACCTTGTCCGCGTCGAAGGCGCCCGCCGTAACCCAGGAGCCACCGACACAGGAAACGGTCGGAAGGGCCAGCCATTCCGGGGCGCTCTCTTCCGTAATACCACCCGTCGGGCAAAAACGGACATTGCTGCCGAAAACACTGGCAAGGCTCTTCAGCGCGGGAATGCCGCCATTCGTCACGGCCGGGAAGAACTTGAAGCGCGACAGACCCAGATCGAGACCGCGCATGATGTCACCCGCATTGGCAACACCCGGCAGGAACGGCACGTCATGCGCGACGGAGGCCTTGACGAGAGCTTCGGTCAGGCCCGGGCTGACGATGAAGCGCGCACCCGCTTTCACGGCACGGTCCATATCGGACGGGTTCAGAACGGTCCCCGCACCGACGAGCGCACCCGGCACCTTGGACATTTCCTCGATGACTTCGAGCGCACAGGGCGTCCGCAACGTGACTTCAAGCGTGGACAGGCCACCCGCCACCAGAGCCTCGGCCATCGGACGGGCCTGCGCCACGTCATTGACCACCAGCACCGGCATGACCGGACAGCGGCTCATGACGGCATCAAGTTTGGCAGTATCGATCATGCGAAATCTTCCTTAGTGAATATCGTCGCCGACGGCTTCGATCACGCGATCCATCTGGGCCAGCATCGCAGACCCGCCCGCTTCGGCCGGATCATGCACCGAACGCAGCAGCGCGAACAGCTCCCGGCCCGTTCCCAATGCCGGGAGCGGCGGGGCGACCGGCGTACGGCTATCCCATTCCGCGGCATCTACCAGGACCTCGATCTGGCCGCTCACGGCGCAGACGCGGATCATGTCACCGTCCCGAACGCGGCCGATCGGACCACCAACCTGCGCTTCGGGGCCGACATGAATGGCCGCCGGCACCTTGCCGCTGGCGCCCGACATACGACCATCCGTCAGAAGCGCCACCTTGAAGCCGCGGTCCTGCAGCACGCCCAGCGTCGGGGTCAGCTTGTGCAGCTCCGGCATGCCATTGGCTTCCGGCCCCTGAAAACGCACAACCACGACGACATCACGCTCAAGTTCGCCATTCTGATAGGCCGTGATGACGTCATGCTGGTCCTGAAACACCCGTGCAGGCGCTTCGACCGTCAGGTGTTCCGCTGCAATGGCGCTGCTCTTGTAAATCGCACGCCCCAGATTGCCCGTCATCAGGCGCATGCCGCCATCCGGACGGAAAGGCGTTGCAACGTCACGCAGGATGTCGGTGTCGGTGGAAGATTTTGCGCGGCTGTAGACGAGGTCGTCGCCTTCAAGCGAAGCGCGACGTGCATAATCGGAAAAGCCGCCGCGCGAGACCGTCAGGATATCCTGATGCAGCATTCCGGCGCTCGACAGTTCGGCGATGACCGTTGGCATACCCCCCACGCGATTGAACGCATTCACGTCTTCCGAACCGCTCGGATAGACGCGGGTGATCAGCGGAACAGCGGAAGACAGGCGGCTGATGTCTTCCCAGTCGATCAGAATGCCTGCAGCGCGGGCGATGGCGGGAAGATGGATTGCATGGTTGGTCGACCCACCCGTTGCCAGCAGTCCGACAGCAGCGTTCACGATAGCCTTTTCATCGACGCACTGCGCGAGCGGGCGCGCATCTTCTCCATTCAGGCCGATCTCTGCCAGACGATGGATTCCCGAGCGCGTCATGGCCTGACGCAGCTTCGTGTTGGGATTGATGAACGCCGAGTCCGGCATCATCAGACCCATGATCTCGACCATCATCTGGTTCGTATTGGCCGTTCCATAGAACGTGCAGGTTCCGGCACTGTGATAGGAGGCGTTTTCCGCTTCCATCAATTCGGCCTGTCCGACCTTGCCCTGCACATAAAGCTGGCGGATACGCTGCTTTTCCTTGTTCGGAAGGCCGGACGGCATCGGACCGGCCGGAATCAGCATGGTTGGCAGGTGGCCAAAGCGCAGGGCGCCCATCAGAAGCCCCGGCACGATCTTGTCGCAGATCCCGAGCAGCGCCACGCTTTCGAACATACCATGGCTCAGACCGACCGCCGTGGACATGGCGATTACGTCGCGGGAGAACAGGGACAGCTCCATCCCCTCCTGCCCCTGCGTCACACCATCACACATGGCGGGTGCGCCGCCTGCGACCTGGGCCGTCGCCCCGACCTCACGGGCAAACAGCTTGATCTGCTCGGGATAGCGGCCATAGGGCTGATGCGCCGAAAGCATGTCGTTATAGGTCGTGATGATGCCGATATTGGTCCCGGTGGGACGCATCAGTTCCGGCTTGTCGGGGCTGGAAGCCGCGATCGCATGAGCCAGATTTCCGCAGGCGAGTCTGGGCCGGAGCACACCTTTGGCCCGGTTGCGCTCCATCAGGGCGAGATACCGGCGCCGGGAGATTTTCGAACGCTCGATGATACGGGCAGTCACACTCTCGACGACAGGATTCAGAGACATCTGGAAATACTCGCTACTCGGCTGATGCCTGCAATGCGCTCCGGAAAGGCCGACTTTCCGGCGCAAGGCACGGTATCGTGATTGAGGCCCCGTTCATACGGAAACCCCTCCTTCAGGGCAAGCCGTTCCCCAAATGAAAACCTCAATATTCTCATTTTTATTTCAATAAATCATTTCATATCGTCGATAAGTTCCAAAAATCACATTCAGGACGCAACAAAAAGAATTGCATCTGTTAGTCACAATCCTCAAGGAAATGCCGCTCGTCAGAGTACATATCGGAAAATTCAAAAATGGACCAACAGTCATTAAATGATCGGTAATTTGTCTGAACTACCCTCATGAAATACCGATAGGGGTCAGAACAGAATATTCACGGAGATAATATAATGAAATTTATTCCCGCCATGGCTGCAATTTCATCCATTCTTTGCGCAACCCCGTTTGCCAGTGCCGATTCACTGCACACACACTGGGAAAAATTTAAGGCACACCGTGCGTTTCATCATCTTTCTGCCGACGGGCAGCGTGCTTTTCAGGATATTCTGAAGGCTCGGGACATTCTCCAGACGACAGGCAAGACCGAAGCCGCCATTCCGGCCCTGTACGATGCCCAGAAGCGCCTTGCTGCTGCGGAAAAGGCTGACAAAAAATTTCAGGCTGCCGAAAACGATCTCCATCCTGCCCCGCAGCATCCTGTTATCGCCAACCGCCAGCCTGTCGTTGGCCAGACGGACTGGCTTCCGGTCGGCGGTGAGTTCATCCTGAGCGAGACGCTGGCCCCCGAAAAGAAAGCCGCGATCGTCTCTGCGAATGCCCAGCTGAAGTCCGGCAACACGGATCAGGCCGCCGAGACCATGAAGGTCGTGGGAGCAGATGCGGACTTCATTATGGCGCTCGCTCCCGTCACGCCGGTGCAGGGTGCGGTCTATCGCGCAACCGTTTTCACCGAAGGGCATAATCCGCAGGAAGCTGTTGCTGCCCTGAACCAGGCTCTGAATTCGGTGGTGTTCGTTTCTGAAAGCACAATCGAAACACTGGCGCCTGCCGCCCCGGCTTCCTCCAGGAAATAATTTTTCAGACACGGGTTCAGGCATAAAAAAAGCGGTGAAGGCCGAAGCCTCACCGCTTTTTCGTGTCCATGATTCAGAACACCTTAACGCCAGGCGGAATCGGGAGCCGGAAGCAAAATCGCATTTTCCATAATGCTCAGATAGCTTGCGACCTTAGGCGGCCAGACCCCGCTCGCTACGGCCTGTGCCCTGATCTCCATACGCGCATTCATATCTGCGTAGGGCCAGATATGGGCCAGCCTCGGCGTGCCTTCGAGAGAAATCATCCCGCAGACCAGCCCGGACAGTTCCAGGCGTGGCGGGAGGGACGCCGCAAAAGCTTCCTCCACCTCCCCCACCTGCCCCAGCTTTAACTCGTAGCAGCGCCATTCATAGACGCTGCCATGGGCTCCCGCGGGAAGCAGAGGCGAAATGATGCGCCAGCTTGTGACATCAACGCTCTGGATGGAGTCTTTGGGGATTGCAGCCAGAAGTTCAGGTCGTCCGTCGAGCAGACCAGCATAGGTATCGGCTGTCCGGAACAGGATAATCCGGTTGAGCACGCCAATTTCGCTCACCCACACGGCAAGCCCCTCACGCCCCGTGAGCGCAGAAACCACTACAGGGACCTGCCCGATCCGAACATCAAGGATAATGGTTTCTGCATAACTCATTGACTGACTCCGGGTTATTTTCCTGCCTGCCGGGCAGCAACAAAATTTTCCAGCCAATGAATGGTATAGTCTCCCTTCTGGAAAGAAGGGTCGGCCAGAATTTTCTGGTGAAGCGGAATGACCGTCTTCACACCATCCACCACACATTCATCCAGAGCACGCTGCATGCGGGCAATGGCTTCAGCGCGCGTGGGGGCATGCACAATCAGCTTGGCGATCATGCTGTCGTAGTAAGGCGGGATGCGATAGCCAGCGTAAATGGCGCTGTCCATACGAACGCCCAGCCCACCCGGAGCATGGAACACCTTGATCGTACCGGGGCTCGGCATGAAGGTTTCCGGATCTTCCGCATTGATGCGGCACTCGATCGCATGCCCGGACATTTTGATATCCGACTGCGTGTAACCAAGCGGCTCACCGGATGCGATGCGGATCTGCTCGCGAACGAGATCCACGTTGCAGACCATCTCCGTCACCGGGTGCTCGACCTGAAGACGCGTGTTCATCTCGATGAAGCAGAACTGGCCGTCCTGATACAGGAACTCGAGCGTGCCAGCGTTGCGATAGCCCATGCGTGAGAGGGCCTCGGTCGCGGTCCGGCCGATCTGTTCGCGTTCGGCATCTGTCAGGGCCGGTGAACCGGCTTCTTCCAGAAGCTTCTGGTGACGGCGCTGGAGCGAACAGTCACGCTCGCCGAAATGCACGACATTGCCATGCGCATCGCCAAGGATCTGAAGCTCGATGTGACGCGGACGGTTGAGATATTTCTCGAGATAGACCTCGTCGTTGCCGAAAGCCGCACGGGCTTCGGCACGGGCCACCGACCAGGCTTCCTCAAGGTCGTCCGCCGTCATTGCGACCTTCATTCCGCGCCCGCCACCACCGGCAGCAGCCTTGATGAGAACCGGATAGCCGACTTTTTCCGCAACCTCACGGGCAGCCTGTAAATTTGCCAGACCGCCATCGGAGCCGGGCACCAGCGGCACACCGAGCGCCCGCATGGTGGTCTTGGCGGCGATCTTGTCGCCCATCGTGCGGATATGCTCGGCGGTCGGGCCGATAAACGCGAGACCGTGTTCTTCCACGGTTTCGGCGAACTCGGCATTTTCCGACAGGAAGCCATAGCCGGGGTGAATGGCGTCAGCCCCTGTGATCGTCGCAGCGGAAAGAATAGCTGCAACGTTCAGATAGGAGTCGCGCGCACTCGGCGGACCGATGCAGACGGCTTCGTCCGCAAGACGCACATGCATCGCATCGGCGTCTGCCGTCGAATGCACGGCAACGGTTTTGATGCCCATCTCGCGGCAGGCGCGCTGGATCCGCAGCGCGATCTCACCCCGGTTGGCAATGAGGACCTTGGAAATCATTACTCGATGATCGCCAGGGCTTCGCCGAACTCGACCGGCTGGCCGGATTCGACAAGGAACTTCGTCAGCGTGCCGGCGCGGGGAGCCTTGATCTGGTTGAAGGTCTTCATGGCTTCGATGAGCATGATCGTCTGACCCGCGGTAACCGGCTGTCCTTCGACTGCGAACGGCGGAGAAGCCGGATCGGGCGTCAGATAGGCAACGCCGACCATCGGGCTCGGCACCATGCCCGGATGCTTGGCCGGATCAGCCGGAGCCGCAACGGCGGCGACTGCCGGAGCCGCAGGTGCTGCGGCGGCCTGCACGGGAGCAGCAGCCTGAACCACGTTGACGTTGCGCGCCACGCGGATACGGCTGTCCGCTTCGGAAATCTCGATTTCGGTCAGGCCGGTTTCGGTCAGAATATCGGCCAATGCCCGGATGGCATCCTTGTCCACGAGCATACGGCTCATCCTTCGTCTTCGATCATGTCGGTTATTGCCTGAAGCGCGTGCGCATATCCCCTGACGCCGAGGCCACAGATCACGCCGATGGCGGCCTGCGAGACGTAGGTGTGATGACGGAACGGCTCCCTGCGATGAATATTGGAAATATGAACCTCAACCACCGGCAGCTCGACCGCCAGAAGCGCGTCGAGCAGGGCAATCGAGGTGTGCCCGTAGGCTGCGGGATTGATCACGATTCCGTCTGCACGGCCGCGACATTCCTGAACCCAGGACACAAGTTCACCCTCTCCGTTCGTCTGGCGGAAATCAATGGCGACATCAAGCCGTTCCGCAGCCTGAATGCACACCTGCTCGACATCGTCGAGCGTGGCGTGACCGTAGATTCCGGGCTGGCGAAGACCCAGCATATTAAGATTCGGACCGTTGAGAACGGTAATCAGAGGGCGTTTCATCTGGCCGCGCGATAGCACTTTCGAAGCTGTCATGAAAGCGTCATTGCCCTATTGCTGCCGTCTTCGGGGTGTCCAAAAGGCGACAGGGCAGCATTTTTGTGCTATCAGGACCAATCTGAGCCCGTCCCGTCCACTGGAGAAGAACCTGATATAGTGCGCTTCAACCTGTCTGTCCTTCGCAATCCCCTAGGCTTCATCCCCCTGCGCAGCATGACATTTGCCGTAGCGCTTGCTGGTCTGGCCGGTCATCACACCGCTCATGCGAGTGACGAGTCCGCCATTGATGGAACGCCAAGAACAAGCTGGGCAGATTCCGTTCGGGCCGCACTGTCCAACCGGGCTCATCAGGCCGCACATGCCTGGTCCCAGCATGGCATGGCGAGCTGGTATGGACGGCATTTCCACGGACGACGCACCGCAAGCGGCGCCACCTTCAACACCAATGACCTGACCGCCGCGCACCCGTCCCTGCCGATCGGGACAAAGCTTCTGGTGACGTCACAGGACACGGGGCGTTCGGTTGTGGTAACCGTCAACGACCGTGGTCCTTTCAACAGCCGCATCATCGACCTGTCCCACGCTGCGGCCGCAAAAATCGGGATGCTGGGCGCGGGTACAGCGCATGTCACCATCGCGAAAATGACGGAAGTGGCACCGTCCACGCAGGCGGGCTCCGAGCCTGAAGTGGCGGAAGCCGATCCTTCGGACACCAGCGCACAGGCAATTGAAGCCGCAGGCACCAATACAGCCCCTGCCTCTCCGCGGGGCAGCACATCACAGCGGATCCCGCACCATCATCACTAACGCTGAACAACTGGCCTGATCCTCAGGCCAGACTTGTTCCTTCCGGCGGCACGGCCTGACTTTTACCAGCCCGGGCCTCAAGGCTGGCGTTCAGTTCCGCTCCGAACAGCACCACATATGCGCTCACGAAAAGCCACATCATGATGGCTGCGACAGCGCCGAGGGGTCCATATGTTGCGCCATAGCTGGCGAAATGCGCGACATACCATGAGAAGCCCAGAGACGTTGCCACCCACAGGATCGTCGCGAGGATCGAGCCCGGAAAAATCCAGCGCCACTCTGTATGCACGCGGCACGGCGCAAAGCGGTACAGCAGCGTCACAGCAATAAAGACGAACAGCAGCATAAGAACCGGCGCAAGCGTATGCACGATCATCGGTGCACCGTAGGACAGCAGAAAATTCACCGGAAATGGCGGATCACTGAGGAAACTGACATGGCGCGGCAGGTAATCCACGAGCGCGGGTGCTGCCACCATCAGCGCCAGAGTGAGCGCAGCGCCCACGATAGCCGTCAGCGTGGTTGACAGCGCGACAGCCTGAAATTTCAGGAAACTCCGCGTTTCCTGAGCATTATAGGCCATGTTCAACGCGGAGAGGATCGACTTCGTGCTTGCCGAAGCGGACCAAAGGGCCACCGCAAGCGAGAAGATCAGACCGATTGTCAGCGACGAATGGGGCTGGGAAATCAGTTCGTGAATCCGGTCACCGATCAGAGCATAGGCCGATGGCGGCAGGAGATGCCTCAGCACTTCGAGTTGAGGTTCGACTGACTGGAGATCAAAGGCCAGACCGTAAAGGGAAATCAGGCTGGAAATGGCTGGAAAAAGCGACAGCGTGGCGTAAAACGCGCATCCCGCCGCAGAGAGCGAAGTCTGGCTGGAGCCGACTTCCGCAAAGAGATGCTTGGCGATGACCCGCCAGGCGGCATGATGCAGTCTGTTCTGCGATGATGCGGCATTCGGATCAGCGGCATCCGTGACAGCAGATGATTGTCCCGACTCCGAAGATACGGCTTGTTCCGGCACGACCCGGGAGCCGGAAAGGGTCGCAGATTCGGGTGTCAAACTCACGCAGGGTTTCCTCGGCAGTGTCCTGTTGGGGCAGCGGTCGCGCTCATGACAGTCCGGATCGAACGACATGAGCCATGTACCTACGCGGAAGATGCCTTCAGCGTTCCGAATTCGCCCAGATTCACCACACCAATATTGGCAAAAGCATCACAATGCAAAATTAGCGGTTGCACGACGGGGCATTTGGTCCCATATGCCCGCCTCACGCAGCAACGCACGTGCCACTGGCCCACTCGAGGTTACGCAACGACGTCAAGCGTTCTGGCCTTCAGGAATCCACCCGTTACGGATTCCCGCTATTCGCCGGTCCGTTCGACCGTTTCGCAACACACTCGCAGGGCGATATTGTTCCCTGACGAGTCCGGTTCTGGGAATTGAGTGTCATGACTCCCAAAATCACCCGTTTCCTTGCCGAGCAGCAGCCGGCAACTCCTTGCCTCGTCGTCGATCTCGACGTCGTGGCCGCGCATTACCGTGCCCTGCACGATGCGCTTGGGGAAGCGAAAATCTATTACGCCATCAAGGCCAACCCGGCCCCGGCCATCCTCGAGCGCCTGGTCGGTCTGGGATCGTCTTTCGATGCCGCCTCTATTGCGGAAATCCGCATGTGCCTCGATGCCGGCGCAACGCCGGACCGGATCTCTTACGGCAATACGCTGAAGAAGCCGGAGTGGATCCGTGAAGCGCATGATCTGGGCATCAGCCTGTTCGTGTTCGACAGCATCGAAGAGCTGGAAAAACTCGGAAAGCATGCGCCCGGCGCCCGCGTTTTCTGCCGCCTGGCCGTGGAAAACGAAGGTGCCGACTGGCCCCTGTCGCGCAAGTTCGGCACCACGCTGAACAATGCCCGCACGCTCATGCTGCGCGCACGCGAGCTCGGCCTGAAGCCTTATGGCCTGTCCTTCCATGTCGGCAGCCAGCAGACCGGTGTTGCGGCTTATGATCATGCCATCGCCAAGGCGGCAGGGCTGTATCATGATCTGCGCGCGCAGGGCGTGGACCTTCAGATGCTCAATCTGGGTGGCGGCTTCCCGACCCACTACCGCGAGAACGTGCCTTCCGTTCAGGATTTCGCCGACACGATCCACGCGTCCCTCAAGACGCATTTCCCTGACGACGCACCCGAAATCCTGCTGGAGCCGGGCCGCTACATGGTCGGGCAGTCCGGCGTGGTGTCGAGCGAGGTCATTCTCGTCAGCCGCCGCGGGGGTGCCGTCACCGATCCGCGCTGGGTCTATCTCGACATCGGCCGTTTTGGTGGGCTGGCAGAGACGGAAGGCGAGGCCATCCGTTACACGTTCCGCACGTCACGCGATTCAGAAGACGGCGCCCGTTCGCCATGCGTCGTGGCCGGTCCGAGCTGCGATGGTGTGGACATCATGTACGAGAAGAACCGCATCCCGATGCCGGATTCCCTTGAATGTGGCGATCGCGTCGAGATCCTCGCCACCGGAGCCTATGTTTCGACGTACTGCTCCGTCGGTTTCAACGGCTTTCCGCCGCTGACCGAATATTACATCTGAAAACGGCGTCTCCGGCCCATCTGTGGGCTGGGGAGGGTTCAGCCTCTGAACGGCTCTTCCAGCCCGGACTGGTACCCCAGTGCGGACAGAAGGTCGTCAGCGGAAATTTCAAGGTTTACGCAGGCGAGCCAGCAAAAACCGACCACGCCCACGGACAGCAGCAACAGACAGACCGTCATGTGTTCCAGCTCCTCAAGGCCCGGAATGCGTGACGCAACGCCATTCCGGACAGTGCGCCTGCCCAGCGACATCATCAGTGCATCACCCTGTTCGCGTCAGGCGCTCCCCCGCGCTGGAGCGGTCCGCTATCCTGCGGCCACAGGACACGCATCCGCGACGGGCTGACCGATCGCCAGCGGCTGATCGACGACAGCGCCCCGCCCCCGGAAATCGTGGTTTCGTCTTTCAGCAGCGTTTTGGGAAGCCAGTGTCCTGCTCCGGCAAGGCAATCCGCCAGAAGCGTCAGGGCCGTGGCCAGACAACCCTGTACGAAGCGGTCCGGAAAAACTTCTGCAAGAAGGATGAAAACGTCACGCTGGCCTTCGTTCTGAGCCGCGACGATCCCGCGCAGGAAGCGCTCTTCCAGCACGGTCAGGGACTGCATGCCCGGCGCGTTCACAGCAAGCCGTGGCTGCCCTGCGACCGCCAGGAGATGGACGGCGTCCGAAAAGGCTCCTTCCGCAGCATCGAGCGCCGGACGGAAGCAGACCGGGAACAGGCCGTCGGTCGTTTTTGTCTCGGGACAGTCCGGCAAACGGTAATGGCTGATGAGGCAGCGGATGCTCCACAGCGCCAGCCGTTCACAGCAGCAGAGATCGGACAGGGAAAGCGACAGCCGTGTCATGGGGGATAACTCCGAATCAGCAGGACCGGAGTTATCCTAATTGAGAATGATTTGCAGTTACAACTCAAAAACACGCTGCGGAACAGAAACATGCTGTTCCGCAGGCACGCTCAGTCAGTGGTGATGGTGGCCACAGTGCCCATGATCGTGGTCATGAGCATCATTTTCCGAGGCGCGAGGCGCCGTCTGGCAGTGATGGCACGCTACCCATTCGGCATCCCCATCCAGATAATGCTCCTTCTTCCAGACAGGAACACGGTGCTTGACCTCGTCGATTATGTAGCGGCAGGCCCGGAATGCCGCATCGCGATGCGGTGCCGAAACGCCGATCCAGACGGCGACCTCTCCGACCTTCAGGCTGCCCGTCCGGTGCATGGCCACGGCCTCGCTGATCTCGAAGCGCTCCAGCGCCTCCGCCACGATACGTTCGCCTTCAAGCTGCGCCAGAGCTTCGTAGGATTCATATTCCAGACCATCTACGGGACGGCCGTCATTCCTGTTACGGACCCAGCCTTCAAAGGTGCAGAAGCCACCCGCCTCGGCCAGATGCAGATCCTCACGCAGCAGGTTCAGATCCAGCGGCGCAGACGCCATCCGAAAGCGGCTCATCCTCCTGTCACCGGCGGAATGAACACGATGTGGTCTCCGTCCTTCAGAGGCTGCGTCCAGGGCGCGAAATCGCCATTGATCGCCACGCGGAGCTTCGAGGCTTCAAAGGGAAAGGCGTATGTCTCACGCAACTCCTCATAAAGCGGCCCGACGGTGGCAAATGCCGTCTCGAGTGACTGCTCCCGCGTTCCGGCAAGCTCCCGGAGCTGGGCGAAATATTCCAGTGTCAGGCG
This sequence comes from Gluconobacter albidus, assembly GCF_002005485.1. Classification (NCBI taxonomy): domain Bacteria; kingdom Pseudomonadati; phylum Pseudomonadota; class Alphaproteobacteria; order Acetobacterales; family Acetobacteraceae; genus Gluconobacter; species Gluconobacter albidus. Next base: position 2,028,441 of record NZ_CP014689.1, read on the forward strand.
GATCATCGGCACTCCTGTCGGGTCTTCCAGACGCCGGGCCGCATCCTCGCGTTCTCCGGGCGTATTGATGTTGTCGAGCGCACCACGGGCATGGGGCTCCAGCAGTCTGGTCGGGCTGTTGATCAGCAGCTTGCGGGGGCAGGTCCGGCCATCCAGAACCTGCTGCTCCAGACGATCGAGCGCTTCGGGTTCCCAGATGGCACAGAGCGGTTCCGGCAGACCGTCGTGCTCACTGCGATAGGCAACCGCGACGTCTGCGGCCTCCCGCCTTGCGATCAGGTTCTCCAGCGTGCCCCGATCCAGCATCGGCAGATCACAGGCCAGAACCAGCCAGGCGACATCCGGACAGGCCTGATGCGCGGACAGCAGACCCGCCGCCGGCCCGTCGATTTCCACTGAATCGACGATCTGCGGGAAAGCGGCGCGAAGAGGGTCTTCCGTCTGGTCCGCACGCACCGAGACGAAACATTTTTCCACCAGAGGCGACAGAACATCGAAGGCCGCCTGAAGCTGCGGCCTGCCGTGATAGGCGAGCGCGGCCTTGTCCGTCCCCATCCGCTTGCTGGCCCCTCCCGCAAGGATCAGGCCGTAAAGGGGCCTCACGATTCGATCCTCTGGAAGTCGCGCTTGCCACCTGCCTTGCCCATCAGCCGAACCTCGCGGATGACCATGTCGTGGGACATGGCCTTGCACATGTCATAGATCGTGAGTGCCGCCACGGACGCGCCGGTCAGAGCTTCCATTTCCACACCTGTCCGCCCCTTGCACGACACCCGACAGTCGATCACCGCCTCGTCGCCCTCGATCGTGATGTCTACCCGGCAGCCGCTGAGGGCCAGCGGATGGCACAGAGGAATGAGCTGCGACGTCGATTTCACACCCATCACGCCCGCAATCTGCGCCACGGTCAAAACCGCGCCCTTGGCCGTCATGAACCCCGCTTCAGACAATGTCTGCGCCATGTCGGACGGGAAAACCAGACGGGCCTGGGCATGGGCATTGCGCTCGGTCACGTCCTTGCCGCTGATATCGACCATGCGCGGATCTTCGCCGTGTTCGTTGACATGAGTGAGCGTCTTCATCGTCTTCGATCTCCCGGTCCGACTACCGTTTCTATCCGCCGATATAATTCATCTCGATACGGCGGCGTGCGGGTGCATCCGAAGATGCTGCCCGCTCCTCACTATACCTGTCCGTCCGCTGGCGCCACACCCCGGCCAGCAGCGCGCGCAGGGCCGTATCTTCCGCGTCACTGCGCAGAAGCGTCCGCAGATCTGTCCCCTCCGAAGCGAACAGGCAGGTATAAAGCTGCCCTTCCGACGACAGGCGCGCACGCGAACAGTCCCCGCAGAACGGGGCTGTGACGGAAGAAATAAATCCGACTTCTCCGCCCCCGTCACAGTAACGGTATCGTTGTGCAACCTCTCCGCGATAGTGCGCATCGACCGGTTCGAGCGGCCAGCGGGCGTCAAGACGTTCAAGCAGGTCACGCGACGGAACCACTTCCGCCCGCTCCCAGTGATTGCGCGTTCCGACATCCATATATTCGATGAACCGCAGCACGACACCACTGTGGCGGAAGCGTTCGGCCAGTTCTTCGACGCCCGCATCGTTCAGGCCGCGCTGGATGACGGTATTGAGTTTCACGCCGCCTGAAAAACCTGCCCGCGCAGCGCTGTCGATGGCCTCCAGCACGGGTTCAAGCTGCGCGCGGCCTCCGCTCATCCTCGCAAAAACCGCAGGGTCCAGACTGTCGAGACTGACCGTCACGCGATTCAGCCCTGCCGCCTTCAACTCCTGCACATGACGCTCCAACAGAACGCCGTTCGTGGTCAGGGCAACATCTTCCACACCCTCGATGGCCGCCAGACGCGCCACGAGTTCCGGCAGCTTCGGACGCAGAAGCGGCTCCCCGCCCGTCAGCCGCAGCTTGCGCACCCCGAGCGACACCGCCACGCGCGCCACGCGTTCGATTTCATCGAAGCTCAGACGCTCTTTGGGTTCCAGAAAGCGAAAATGCTCGTGATAGGTCGCTTCCGGCATGCAGTACGGACACCGGAAATTGCACCGGTCCATGACGGAAATCCGCAGATCATGCAGCGGACGGCTGAAGCGGTCAGTCAGGGCGTTACCAGCCATAAAACAACACGGCTGTCCCACGGGGCGACACGGCATCCCCGCGTGACAGCTCCACAAACCCGTCCGTGGAGGCCAGAAAGCTGAAATCCCCGGATGTTGGCATTGGACACGGCGTTGCGCGCACCTGTCCCGTCGCATCGTGATGGAGTTTTACGGGCAGAAAGCGCGTCAGTGTCGGGATCCGTTCGGCATCGGCATCCAGCACGACCGTATAGGGTTCGGGACGGCTCAATCCCTGCCCGGCCAGAAGCATCGGCATGACATAACGCACTCCGCAGGTCGTGGCGGAAACAGGGTTGCCCGGCAGCCCGAAAACGCGCTGCCCTTCCGGACCGACCCCGAACCAGAGCGGCTTGCCCGGACGCTGCGCCACCTTGTGGAACACTCGCTCGACCCCGATTTTCGACAGCGCTTTGGGAACGTGATCGAAGGCCCCCATCGAAACGCCCCCGCTCAGGATCAGAACATCATGTCGCGAGAGCTGTTCGCGCAGCGCCACGATCGTCTCCGCGAGATCGTCCGGTACGACGGAGCGTTCAATGCAGTTAAAGCCGCGTGAAAGGAGCGCGCCGGTCAGGGCGAATTCGTTGGAACGGCGGATTTCCCAGTCGCGCACAGGGGCACCCACATCCACGAGTTCGTCGCCCGTCGCCACGATCCCGATGGAGGGAATCCGTGACACGCAGACCTGCGCGTGCCCATTCCCCGCAAGAACCGCCAGCGCCGGACCATCCAGCCGACGCCCCGGCACCAGAAGCTCCGTTCCGGCCGCACAATCGGAACCCCGGCGATGGATGAACTGGCCCCTGCGCGGCTCATAGCCCTCTTCAAAGCGAATCAGTCGCCCTTCGCGGACAAGACGTTCGACCGGCACCACAGTGTCCGCCCCTTCCGGCAGGACCGCGCCCGTCATCACTTCCAGACAGACAGGACCATCCGGCAGGACCTGCTCTGGCACACCGGCGCGCTGGATTCCATGCGACACCAGCGTCTGGCCGCTGCCATAACGGTAGGCAATGCCGTCCATCATCACGCGGTCATAAGGAGGCTGGGCGCGCTCGGCATGGATCGTCTGCTGAAGTACGCGACCGGCCGCCATCGCCAGATCCACCGTCTCGGTCCCGAAGCTGCCGGCATAATCCAGCACCAGATCCATGGCCCGTGTAACGCTCAGGAGATCACTCATTTCCGCTCCGGTCGCTGGTGCGTCTGTTGCGCGGGCTGAAATGCCGACGCCGCGTTCCCTGCCGATATAGACCTCATGGCCCACGGATCAACAGTCTGCGGCTGAAAGGGTATGTCATAATTGTCTTTGGCGTTACCCTGATGCCCTCAAAGCGCATCAGGGACCCTCCATGACGGACGCGGCACAGTTCTCTCCCCTTCCCCCGTGGCCGAATTACGGCCTGACGGACGACCTGCTTCCTACGCTGCAACGCTGGTCCGCAGACGGGAAAAATGCGGCCCTGGCGACACTGGTCAGCATCACGGGCTCTTCGCCCCGCCCGCTGGGAAGTGAAATGGCGATCTGCGAGGACGGGGAGGTTCAGGGATATGTGTCCGGCGGTTGCGTAGAAGCGGCCGTGCGTGCCGAGGCGCTGGAATGTCTGAAGGACGGACAGCCCCGGACACTGGATTATGGCGCGGGCAGCCCGGTTCTGGACATCCAGCTCACCTGCGGCGGTCGGATCGGTATTTTCGTGCGCCCGATTCCTGATCTCGCGACTCATGTTGCCGTCCGCACAGCGGCCCGGGACAGCCGCCGCCCCCTCACACTGGTCACGGACCTCGACAGCGGGAGCATGACGTTCCGGGACGGAGTGCGCCCTCCCGGACAGGAAGCAGGCCGTTTCTTCCGTCCGTATCTGCCGCCCTTACGACTGGTTCTGGCAGGAGGAGATCCAGTCACCCTCGCGATCCTGAACCTGTCCACCATCATGGGACTCGAAACCATTCTCATCCGGCCCTACGGACCGCCCGAGCCTCCTCCGGGACTGCACCCGGCGCGTTATCTGCGCGGAAATCTGGAGGCTGCCCTTCCCACGCTGCCACTGGACCGATGGACGGCGGTTTATAGCCTCACCCACGACGCTCATTCCGATCTGATGCTGACGGCACATGCGCTGAAGTCTGATGCTTTCTGCGTCAGCATTCTCGGCAGCCGCCGCAAAATTCCCGGACGTCTGGAAGCTCTCAGCGCAGCGGGCGTTCCTGCCGAAGCCTTTGACCGGCTGCACCTGCCCGCCGGGTTGGAAATCGGCGCACATGCTCCCATGGAGATCGCCCTTTCCATTCTGGCCCAGATGATCGCGAAACAGCCTCAGTGAAACGCTATTCTGCTCTTCTTCTAGCTGCAGGGGGAAGCACACGGCTCGGACGGCCAAAGCAGTTGCTGACTGTCAATGGCGTGCCACTGGTGCGGCATATTGCAGAACTGCTTCTGGCGACGGGACCGGAGCGCCTGGTCGTCGTGACGGGTGGCGCGGCTGCGCGGATATCTCAGGCTCTCGCAGGTCTCGACATCGTTCTGGTGCAGAATGATAACTGGGAAACCGGCATGGCGTCCTCGCTCCAATGCGGATACTGGGCGCTCGGAGCAGACCCGGCCCCGCTGCTGATCGCCGGAACGGATCAGCCACGCCTGACATGCGACCATCTCCGTGCCCTCCTGAAACAGGGGGAGCAACACAGGGATGTCGTCACAGTTTATGGAGAGGAAGGCCGGGGTATTCCGGTGCTGCTCAGCCCCGCGACGCAGCCGCATCTTGCCGACCTGCAGGGCGATACCGGGCTGCGTCAGCTCTGGAAAAACGGCGCAACCACACCGGCTTTCTTCCACGCCCCGGAACTCGGTTTCGACATCGACACGCCCGAGCAGCTTGATGCCGCAATCCGTGCCGGATGGATTGATCAAGACTGAAAAAAGCCGGGCCCGTTACGAACCCGGCGGAGCGTCTTCAGGAAATGCGGTGAATCCAGCCATGGACGTCGTTCGTCCGGCCACCCTGCACATCCGTCAGGGACTTCTTGAGCTTCTGCGACACCGGGCCGGGCGTCGTTCCATCACCGAACACGGCCTCGCCCGACGGACGGACGAACCTGCCGATGGGCGAGAGAACCGCTGCCGTGCCGCAGGCAAAGGCTTCCGTGTACTTGCCCGAAGCCGCACCCGCGAAAAGCTCGTCGATCTCGACAGGCTCTTCAATCACCTCAATTCCCTGATCGGCAGCAAGCTGGATCAGGCTGTTGCGGGTGATGCCACGCAGAATGGTTCCTCCCAGAGGCGGCGTGACGATTTTGCCGTCCTTGCGAACGAACATCACGTTCATGCCGCCCATTTCCTCGACGAAGCGACGCTCACGCGCATCAAGGAACAGGACCTGATCGCAGCCCTTTTCCTTGGCTTCGGCCTGGGCGATCAGGCTGCCGGCATAGTTGCCGCCACACTTGGCTTCACCCGTGCCGCCGATCGCAGCCCGCGTATAGTTTTCGGACACCCACACGGATACGCAACCGGAACCGAAATAGGCTCCGACCGGACAGGCGATGACGATGAACAGATATTCGTTCGCCGGCTTCACCCCGAGGAAGACTTCATTGGAGATCATGAACGGACGCAGATAGAGGCTCTGCCCCTCTCCCGACGGGACCCAGTCCTGATCCACGCGTACCAGCTCATCAACGGCCTGCACGAACAGGTCTTCTGGCAGTTCAGCCATGCCCATGCGGCGAGCAGACTCGGCAAAACGCGCCGCATTGGCCTCGGGGCGGAAGGTGGCAACATGGCCGTCCTTTTCGCGATAGGCCTTCATGCCCTCGAAGATCTCCTGCCCGTAATGCAGGACCGTCGAAGCCGGATCGATGCTCAGGGGGCGGCGCGGTGTGATTTTCGCATCATGCCAGCCCTTGTCCGCGGAATAGCGGATGATGGCCATGTGGTCAGTGAAGACACGCCCAAAGGACGGATTGGCCAGCAGTTCCGTCCGCTTCACGGGATCGGTCGGGGTTTCGGTCTGTTCGATGATGAAAGGCGTCATGGGAAAACACTTCCGAAGATTCTGGTCTTTAAAACAGCGGACGCACTCTGCCATACATGGTTCGCGCTGGCGATATGGAAAGCTTATTTCTTTTTCAAATTCTCTGTTGAAATTAAGGTTCGTTTATAGTGCTTTTTGAGTTCTTTTCTTAAGAATAAAGGCAGATCCGATTATCCAGAAATCGGGCACAAAAAAACCCGGCCATTTCTGACCGGGTTTTTCGTCGTTCGAAAAGGCTGGAAAAAATCAGCGCTTCGAGAACTGGAAGGAACGACGTGCCTTCGCACGGCCGTACTTCTTACGCTCGACAATACGGCTGTCACGCGTCAGGAAGCCAGCAGCCTTCAGGATGCCGCGCAGGCTCGGCTCGTAATACGTCAGTGCACGGGAGATACCGTGACGGACGGCACCAGCCTGACCGGACAGACCACCACCAGCGACCGTGCAGTACACGTCGAACTGGTTGTAGCGATCGGAAATCAGGAACGGCTGCGTGAGGAGCATACGCAGAACCGGGCGGGCAAAATACGTCGTGACCGGACGGCCGTTGACGATGATGTCACCCTTGCCAGGCTTGATCCATACGCGGGCTACGGCGTCCTTACGACGGCCGGTTGCGTAGGAACGGCCCTGGGCGTCACGCTTGACTTCGTGAACCGGGGCAGCGTTGGAGGTAACGGCAGGAGCAACGCTCGCAAGGTCCTGCAGCGTGCCGGTGCGCTCTTGGGTCTCGGACATGATACAGGCCTTACGACTCGTGGGTTACGGTGTTTTTGCGGTTCATCGCAGCAACGTCCAGCTTGACGGGCTTCTGGCCGTCATGCGGGTGCTCGGAACCGGCATAGACATACAGGTGCTTCATCTGGGCGCGCTGCAGAGGACCACGGGTGATCATGCGCTCGACAGCCTTCTCGACAACTTCACCCGGGTGCTTGCCCGTGAGACGCTGCGTGATGGTGCGCTCCTTGATACCGCCCGGATGACCCGTGTGGTAATGGAACAGCTTCTGCCCGACCTTGTTGCCCGTAAGGACAACCTTCTCGGCGTTGATGACGACGATGTTGTCGCCGCAGTCAACGTGCGGGGTGAACTGCGGCTTGTGCTTTCCGCGCAGGCGGGTGGCGATGATGGTGGCGAGACGGCCGAGAACGAGCCCTTCGGCGTCGATCAGCACCCAGTTCTTCGTCACCTCCGCTGGCTTCAGCGAACGTGTGGTCTTCATTAGTGACATTCCAGCTTGGGGTGCGCCCACAAAGGCCGCACCGTGGATGGCGCCTGCGGTTAAAACGATGCCCGAAAGCATCCCCTCCCCCGCAAGGCGGATCAGGTGGGGCCTTATTGCCGTCTGCGGCGCGCGCGTCAAGCCCCGTTCACACATTGAATTATGTGATTCGCAGCGGTTTTCAGCCGTTTTTGACAATATGGTATCCTGTTACCGCAACAAAAACGACGTCCGCATTGCTCCATGTCGCGACAATGGTATCCTGCCGCAACACAGAACGTTCGCGCCCGACGCCTGTGCGGGGCCGTTTCAGACAGGAACATCAACGTGAAAAAACCCTGGCTCGCGGCGAGCCTGATTTCAGTAACGGCTGTGATCGGCCTGGCCGGTGTTCACCACGAAGCCCATATGGAACTGGTCCGCGGCCTGTCGAGCTTCCGGGCGGCCCTTCCGCCGGGAACCACATTCACTTACGGGACCGCTACGCCATCCATTCTGGCTCTTGGCGCCACCCTGACGGACATTACCCTGCGTGACGGGTCCATCACCCTGCGCGCCTCCCAGATGCGACTGGGTCATCCCCGGCCGATGCCGGATGGCAGGCTTTCCATCCGTTCGGTAGAGGTCCGTGAACCTTTCCTTCAGACACCGACCCAGATTATTCACGGCAGCACGCTCAGCCTGAGGCGCCTGTTCCTGCCACCATCAAGGGCGGCGGCAGAAGGCCATTCCCGCATTGATCTGGCGCACGTAACGCTTGCCCACGGCCAGATCGAACAGCTTTCCATCCAGAATCTGGCACAGTCCTCAGCGCCCGGTCCGGTCAATGTTCACAGCCTCTTTACCCGCCGCCTGACACTCGACAATTACGGCCCGGCCCTGCTGACGGCCCTACGGACCGACGCCGCAACCGTCGCTTATGAACGCACGCTGCAGGTCCCCGGTCATGACCCGCAGCTTGTCAGCGGACAGGCCAGTCTGGAGCGGCTTGATCTGAAACAGGTGAATCTCGCCGCACAGGTCGCAGCGCTCTGGGATCATCTTCCGCTCCCGTCGCAGATGGCCCCGCCCCAGAGTTTCGCCGCGCATAATTTCAGACTGAACATGACATCCGGTCTGTTCCGGCTGGACGATCTGCATGGCACGGGCACTTTGGAAAACCAGATCGCAACCGTGACGCAGGACCTGAAAGGCTTTCATTTCCAGAGCGACGAAAAGCTTCCCTTTCACATCAACGGGGCAGGTTCGACAGCCCATTATGTGCAGGTTTCCAACCTTGCGGATCACACGTCACGAACCAACGCCACCCTCGCAGTTCCGGGTTTCATGACCCTGACTGCCGATGCACGGACCATCCAGACGGATTTTACAGAACGGCATCCGTCACAGCAGCAGATTCTGCAATCCACGGCCCTGCAGAATGTCACAATCTCCCTGCAGGGCGACCGCCTTCTTGATGCCGGTTTTCTCCTCGCCGCACGGCAGAGCGGAAACGGCATCACCGCTGCACAGATCCGCGAACAGACCGCCCAGATCCTTCAGACTGGCCTTGCGGCCAATCCCGCCCTTACGGCGATTCCCGATTACGTGATGCATCCTGCAGGTCGTACCCTGACAGTAATTTATGCCTCGGCTACGCCCATGTCCCTCAAGGCGCTCAATGAGGCCATGTCTTCGCCCGCCGCGATGCTGACATTCCTCGCCTCCCCCGATCTGAAGGCTTTTGCACAATGACGCCCGATGACATCACACACCCTACGACCCCGACCAGCGGTCCTGTCTGCATCATCGGCGCAAGTGGACGCTCAGGGGCAGCTCTGTGCCGCACGCTTCTGGCACAGGGCCAGCAGATCATCGCCGTCGTCCGTAGCCAAGGCAATCTGGCGCCGGACATCGCCCAGGCCTGTCAGGCCGTCCGCATTGCCGACCTGACGGACCCCGGTACGCTCGCGCTGGCTTTCGAAGGCGCTGCGATTGTCGTCAACACGGCCCATGCGCGACATCTGCCCGCCATTCTCGCGGCCACGACAGCTCCGATCGTCGCTCTGGGCAGCACGCGCAAGTTCACGAACTGGCCGGACGATCACGGACGAGGGGTTCTGGCGGGGGAGGGCGCGCTCAAAGCGGATGGTCGCCCCTCGATTCTGCTGCATCCGACCATGATCTATGGCGCGCAGGGCGAAGACAACGTGCAGCGGCTGGCCAGGCTTCTGGAACGTCTGCCTGTCATTCCGCTGCCGGGCGGGGGACGCGCCCTCGTACAGCCCATCGACCAGCGCGACGTAACACGCTGCGTCGTCGCGGCCATCCGCCTCATTCAGAGCGGAGACGTCACAGGCCCCGAGAGCATCGTTATTGCCGGCCCGACCGCTGTGGCCTATCGGACCTTCGTTCGCATGGTTCTGTATTTTGCGGAGCTTGGCGGACGCCCCATCATTTCCCTGCCGGGATGGATGCTCATGGCGCTGTCTCATGTGACGCGCCGTATCCGCAGGCTGCCCCAGATCGCCCCGGAAGAAATCCGCAGACTTCTGGAAGACAAGAACTTCGATGTCGGCCCGATGGAACATCGTCTGGGCGTGACACCCATCCCGCTTGCCAACGGGCTTCATCACCTGTTCGGACGCCGTTCCCACGAGAAGCGCAAACCCTGATCCATTCAGGATCAGGGTTTGCGGCCTGCCTCAGTTGCGGGCGTAAACGTCTTCGATACGCACGATATCGTCTTCGCCCAGATAGGGGCCAGACTGGACTTCAATGAGAGTCAGGGGAATCCGGCCCGGATTCTCAAGACGATGCACACAGCCCAGCGGCAGATAGACGCTCTCGTTTTCACGAACCATGATCTGGTCCGTATCGCGCGTCACGAGCGCCGTGCCACCAACGACGACCCAGTGCTCGGCACGATGGAAGTGCTTCTGCAGCGAGAGCTTCTGTCCCGGCTCGACCACGATCCGCTTGACCTGGAAACGGTCCGCCTGGATCAGGCTCTCATAGAAGCCCCACGGACGATACATGCGGTTATGCGCCACTGCTTCCTTGCGGCCGGCCTTTTTCAGACGGCTGACCATGTGCTTGACGTCCTGCGCACGATCACGATGCGAGACCATGACAGCATCCTGCGTCACGACAACGACCAGATCCTCGACCCCGGCAACTGTGGCAACGATCCCGTCCGAGCGGACGTAACAGTTCTTGGCAGCATCCAGGAAAACGTCACCGAACGTGGCGTTGCCCGCATCGTCCTTGGGAGACAGGTCCCACAGCGCGTCCCAGCTTCCGATATCCGACCAGCCGAATGTTCCCGGCACCACAGCCGCACGCTTCGTACGTTCGGCGACGGCATAATCCACGGAAATGTCCGGAGCCTGACGGAAGCTCGCATCGTCCAGCCGGTCGAAGTCCAGATCGCTGTGACGCGTCTGAACGGCCTGCCCGACATGTTCATAGATCTCCGGCTCGAACGTCTTGATCTCGGAGAGAAAAACGCCAGCCTGCGTCACGAACATACCGGAATTCCACAGATACCGGCCATCACGGAAAAAGGCTTCGGCAGTTGCGGCATCAGGCTTTTCGACAAAGCGCGACACTTCAAAAACACCGTCCAGCCCCGGAAGAGGCGCGCCGCTTTCAATATAGCCATAGCCGGTTTCAACGCGCGTCGGCTTCATGCCGAACGTCACGATCCGTCCCTCGGCCGCCGCAGAGACTGCGTGTTCAAGCGAGGCATAGAGCGCGGCTTCGTCGGTAATTGCGGCGTCCGCAGCCATGATCCACAGGATGGCGTCCGGATCGGTCTCGGCCACGAGGAATGCTGCCGCCGCAATGGCCGGAGCAGAATTGCGTCCGACAGGCTCAAGCATGATTCGGGCGTTTTCGACGCCGACATCCCGCAACTGTTCCGCCACGATGAAACGGTGCTCGGAATTACAGATCACGATCGGCGCCGAGAGTTCTGCCCGGACGCCGCGCAGAGCAGTTTCCTGAATCAGAGTCCGTTCGGTCAGGAGGGGCCAGAACTGTTTGGGATAGCTGCTGCGGGACACCGGCCAGAGGCGGCTGCCTGATCCACCGGAGAGAATGACTGGAACAATCTTCTGAGACATAACTTTTTCATCCAGGAGATGGGGGCCATACAGCCTACCCGAATGGCCAGCACCATACATGAAGGTGAGAGCTATTCCAATTTCGCTTTACAGATACTTTCTCCAAATCCAATATTCACTTAATATTAATGAATTACAACGCAGAAAGAACGATCCCGGCACGCCGCGAAGATTGACTGTCAGCAATAGCAGGCTTTCTTATCCCCGCACGGGAATCAGTCCCGCCCGCGGAGAACAGATCCATGAAACAGAACATTTTCTCCTCGGGTATTCTGCTGGCACTTCTCGGATACGCCGCTTTTTCCATCAGCGATGCCTGTTCCAAAGGGCTGGCCGGACATCTCGACCCTTTTGAAGTCGCCTTTTCCGGCGGTGTTTTCGGTTTCCTGCTCCTGCCGTTCATCCGCCGCCCTGAAGAACCCTATTCCGATATTTTCGCAACCAGCCGCCCGGGCATGTGGAGTCTTCGGGCTGCTTCGACATTCGTCTCGACAGCAGCGAGCGTCATGGCGTTCATGCTGCTGCCCATGCCCGAAGCCCTGTCGCTGATGTTCCTGATGCCGTTCTTCGTCACCATCATTTCCGTGACGATCCTGAAGGAGAAGGTTTCGTTCTGGACATGGCTCTCGGTTGGAATCGGTTTTCTTGGCGTACTGATCGTTCTACGGCCCGGGGCGCGGACATTCCATCTCGGGCATGTCTGCGCTATCGTCGCGGCTCTCGCCAACGCCATCAGCGTTGTGGCTTACCGACTGGCCGGAGACAGGAGTGCACGGCTTTCCTTATTCGGGTCGAGCCTGTTCGGCCCGCTGATCGGCGATGGCCTTCTCATGATAACCCATGCTTCATGGCCACATGGGTTGCGGATCTGGGCCATCCTGTTCGGCTATGGCTTTCTTGCGGCCCTTGGTCAGCTTTTCATGATGATGGCCACGGCCGTTGCTCCCGCGAACCGCGTTGCGCTACCGCAATACAGCCAGATGGTCTGGGCCGTGGCGTTTAGCTACCTGCTGTTTCATCAACCGCTGGACAACTGGACATTCATGGGAATCATCGTCGTAACGCTGTCAGGCATGCTGAACTGGATCCGCCAGAAACTGCGTTTCGAACGCATGGCACTGGAAGAACACTGGGAACACAGACATCACACAGATGCTGCAAAGCCCAGATAGCATTCATTCAGATTTTCAGAAGAAAGTGCTGGGGCGAATGACGGGGATCGAACCCGCGACAACCGGTACCACAAACCGGCGCTCTACCGACTGAGCTACATCCGCCACACAGCGACGCATTCTCTAGAGGAAGGTGGGGGCAGTCGTCCAGTCCTTTGATGCATTTTTTTTGCATCCTGGGTTTTTCCGCCTTCCCCCCTTCCGGCTCAGATCACCGGAGTGCCCCCCGTGACCGCAATCGTGGCGCCGGAGACATAGCTGGCCTCATCGCTCGCCAGGAACACATAAGCCCCGGCCAGTTCCGCGGGCTGCCCCGGACGTTTCATTGGCGTGTCCGCGCCAAAGCGTTCAACATGCTCCACCTCCATGGTCGCGGGAATCAGCGGCGTCCAGATCGGGCCGGGCGCCACCACGTTGGAGCGGATCCCCTTTTCCCCCAGAAGTTGCGCCAGTCCCCCGCTGAAGTTCTGGATGGCGCTCTTGGTCGCGGAATAGGCCAGAAGCTTCGGCTTGGGCTGGTCGGCATTGACCGAAACCGTATGAATGAGCGCGCCACCACGCGGCATGTGCGGCAGAGCCAGACGCGACAGCCGGAACGCAGAGCCGGCATTGATATCGAACGTCTTGTCCCATTCCTCATCACTGACATCTGCCAGAGACGAACGCTCGATCTGAAAAGCCGCGTTATTCACGAGGATGTCGATCTGCCCGAACTCAGCGACCGTCCGATCCACCAATTCGGCGCAGACATCCCTGTCCCGCAGGTCTCCGGGAACAAGAAGAGCGCGCCGTCCTGCCTTGCGGATCCAGGATTCGGTTTCGCGGGCATCGTCCATTTCCTCTGGCAGGAACGATAGGATGACATCCACCCCTTCGCGCGCAAAGGCGATCGCAACGGCTCGACCGATACCGGAATCGCCACCGGTGATGATCGCAATCTTTCCGCGCAAACGGTCATGGCCAACATAGCTCTGCTCGCCATGATCGGGCTTCGGCGTCATGAGTGATGTCTGGCCGGGAATATGATCCTGATGCGGGGTATTGAACGGCGGGGTGGGATAGGTGGCCATGATCTGCTCCGGATGAAGGAAGGTCTGTTCCGTCCCAACGCAAAGACGTCGCCCCTGTTCAATTCGCGGGGAAAACATCCCTCTTCAGAGCCCCCCTCTTCCAATTCAGGTTCTCCAGACCTTCAATCCTGAACCAAGCCGGGTTACACTGCGTGCATCATTGCCGCGCCGGGCCTGAATACGTCGCACTCCGTTCACGCCCTGCCCTCAAGGATTGTCATGACTCCCGCTCTCTATCGTCGCCAGTGGGCACAGAACCCTCTGCGCGAAGTGCTGGCCGGAATGGTTGGAACCTTTGCCCTCATTCCCGAGGTCATTGCCTTTTCCTACATCGCCGGGGTCTCCCCCGCGGTCTCGCTGTTCGCGTCATTCGTCATTTCCGTTTCAATCGCCATTTTCGGCGGACGTCCGGGGATGATCTCGGGGGCCGCCGGGTCTGTTGCTCTGGTGGCCGCGCCACTGGTTCATGCCCATGGCGTTCAGGCCATGCTGCTCGCCACACTGGTTGCCGGTGCGTTTCAGGTCCTGTTCGGTCTGCTGCGGCTTCAGGCCGTCATGCGGTTCGTCCCCGCAGAAGTCCGGACAGGCTTCGTCAACGCGCTGGCCATCATGATCTTCGCCGCGCAGGTCCCGCAGATGCTGGGGGTAAGTTGGCACACCTATGCGCTGATCGCGCTGGGTCTTGTCATTATCTATCTGCTGCCGCGCCTGTCAGATGCCATTCCTTCTCCGCTGATCTGCATCGTGGTTCTCACAGCCATCACGATGTTTTATCCGATGCCGGTTCATACCGTCTCCGATCTCGGCGACCTCCCGACCGGTCTTCCCAGCCTGACCTTCCCCCATATCGCACTGGACTGGGCCACATGGTCCGTCGTGCTGCCTTATGCGCTGGCCATGGCGGCTGTGGGCCTGCTGGAATCCATGATGACGGCCTCCGTCGTCGATGACATCACCGATACCCATGGCGACCAGCGCATGGAGTGCACAGGTCTCGGCATTTCCAACATTCTCGTTGGCGCCTTCGGGGGCATCGCGGGCTGCGGCATGATTGGCCAGACCGTTGGCAACCTGCGCTATGGCGGACGCGGGCGTCTGTCGACCTTCACTGCAGGCGCGTTTCTGCTGACGCTCATGGTTCTGCTGCACCGCTGGGTCGGGCAGGTTCCGATGGCCGCGCTGGTCGCCATCATGATCATGGTCTCCGCCAGCACATTCTCCTGGGGAAGTCTGCGCGACCTCACACGCCATCCGCGCCTGTCCAGCCTGACCATGCTTGTCACCGTGGCCGTGGTCGTCATGACCCACGATCTGGCAGCCGGTGTCGCGGTCGGTGTCATGCTTTCGGGCGTTTTCTTCGCCTGGCACGCCGCAAGCCTCCTGCGCGTTACGGAGCGGCGCTCCGGCGATGTGCTGACTTACAGCGCCTTTGGTCAGATTTTCTTTGCGTCCGCAGACAGCCTCTCGGATGCGATCAACTACCATACCGACGCCTCCACAGTCGTACTGGATCTGACCGATGCCCGTCTGTGGGACATCACATCCGTTCAGACGTTGGAAAAAATCATCAGCAAACTGCAATCGCGCGGCCGCACCGTCGACGTCACGGGGCTCGATCCCGACCGACACGGCATTCTTGCTGACCAGTCGAACGAAGCCCTTCTCGCGCTGTAAAAAACGATCCGGGCGGGGCAGATTGGGTATGAATTCCGTCCAATCTTTAATCTGGCTGTAATCTGCCCCCATACCCCTGCCCGCGCTCTGACGATAAGAAGAGATTATGGAGCCGTCCCAACCCTCCCCATCAGCTTTAACGCGCAAGCTTCCCCGCGATCATCGCGTGGACGCCCTTCGCGGCATTGCTCTGCTGATGATGCTGGTGGACCATGTCCCGGATGACCTGCTCAATCGTATTACGATCCGCAATTTCGGATTTGCTGATGCGGCCGAAATCTTCGTCATGCTGGCAGGCTATGCCTCCTACCTGGCTTACGGGCGCCTGATCGACCGGGAGGGCTGGAAAACCGGCATCCACCGTATTCTGGCCCGCTGCCTGAAACTGTACCTGTACCAGACCGGCATGACGCTGGTTTTTGTCTGGACGGTCCGCCAATGGCGACACTACCAGCCCCTGCCGGAATATACGATCGAGCCCCAGCTCGCACACGGCTATAGCTGGCTGTGGCGCATCCTGACCTTCGATGCGCTGCCCAGCTATCTGAACATCCTGCCGCTTTATGTCGTGCTGCTCGCGCTGTTTCCGCTGATCTACTGGGTTCTCAAGCGCAGCCTGTGGCTGCTTATTGCTCTCAGCGTCGGCATCTGGGCCATCGCCAATCTGGATCCGCGCATTACCATCCCCAACTGGCTCGATCCCAGTGGATGGTATCTCAATCCGTTTGGCTGGCAGTTTCTCTATATCCTCGGCATTCTGGGCGCTGTCTGGGCTTCAAAAAACAACGGCGACCTGCCGTACCGTCCATGGGCCAAAGCCCTGTGTCTGGCCTACCTCGCCGGCGCTTTCGTGCTGTGCTTCCCCTACGAATACTGGCACGTCCCGTTCCTGCGGGTTTTTCCGGCGCCCCCCAACACGGGCAAATCCACGCTGGCCATCTGGCGACTGCTAGACATCATGGCGATCTTCTATCTGGTGCAGTCTTCTGCTGCGCTGCGCCGTATTTCCGCCGACCGGATCGGCCAGAGCCTTGCCCTGCTCGGCCGGAATTCGCTGGAAGTCTTCGCCTGCAGCACGGTGCTCGATCTGCTGGGACGGCTGATGTTCGCCAGCTTCGGCATCAACCTGTGGGAACAGCTTGTGATGAATGTGGTCGGCCTCGGTCTTACCTATGCACTGGCCATACCGCTGGACCGTGTCCGCCAACGCGCCAGAGCCGCCCGTGCCTCTTCACGCAGCGCAGCTCCGGCGACACGAGCGTCCGAGTAGAAAATTCAGGCGTCCGGCTGCACGATCCGGTCTGGATGAAGCAGTTCAAAACGCTCCAGATCCGCCGAGAACAGACGGACCTGCACATCCATCCCGTCATCCCGATCCGTGCGTCCAACCACCTCACCGTGCTGGTAAAGCCAGGCCAGCGCCGCGCCGTCCGTGATCGGCAGACGGACATCGACGGATTTCATGGATCGCGTCAGGTACTGGTCCAGAACCTCGAACAGATCCGGCAGACCCTCGCCTGTGATGGCGGAAATCGCGACAGCATTCTCACGCTTCGGAACCGCTTCGACACCGCCCACCAGATCGGCCTTGTTCAGAACCTCAATCGTGCGATCCGACCAGTGTGAATCCAGCACCCCATCCCGCACCATGCCATCCAGCACGTTCAGGACGTCCGCCCGCTGGGCCACGCTGTCGGGATGCGAAATATCGCGCACATGCAGAATCACATCTGCCTGCGCCACTTCCTCGAGAGTCGCCCGGAATGCCGCAATCAGTTCGGTTGGCAGTTCGCTGATGAACCCCACCGTATCCGACAGGATCACATTGCGCCCGGACGGCAGACGCATGCCGCGCATAGTGGGGTCCAGTGTGGCGAAAAGCTGGTCCTGTGCATGAACGGACGCCCCGGTCAGGGCATTGAACAGCGTGGACTTGCCCGCATTGGTGTAACCGACGAGGGCCACGACCGGGAACGGTACGCGCTTGCGGGATTCACGGTGTAGGCCGCGTGTCCGGCGCACCTGTTCCAGTTCCTTGCGGATCTTGCCGATCCGCTCGGCCAGCATCCGGCGGTCGGCTTCCATCTGTGTCTCACCCGGACCGCCAAGGAAGCCGAAGCCACCCCGCTGACGCTCAAGATGGGTCCATAGCCGCACAAGGCGCGAACGCTGGTATTCCAGATGAGCCAGCTCGACCTGCAACACACCTTCACGGGTGGCAGCGCGCGCGCCGAAAATATCAAGAATCAGCCCGGTCCGGTCCACGACCTTGCAGGCCAGGGCCTTTTCAAGATTGCGCTGCTGTCCCGGGGACAGACGCGCATCAATCACGACCACATCCACATCGTCGAGCTTCACAGCCTCGGCGAGCTGCTCGACCTGACCGCTTCCCAGCAGAGTAGCGGGGCGACGTGCACGCAGCAGAATCGCGGCCTGACGCACCACGACCAGCCCGATCGACGCCGTCAGACCCACCGCTTCCTCAAGGCGCGCATCCGCCGCACGAATTTCTTCCTGCGGTCCGGACTTTTCCCACGGCAGGATGACCGCGGCGCGTGTTGCGGGTTTTTTGGTCTCGAAACCGCTCAAAGCTCTTCTTCCACAAAATTCATCGCCGTTACCGGCATGATCGTACTGACGGCGTGTTTGTAAACAAGCTGCACATGACCATCACGCCGCAGCAGCAGGGTCTGCGCATCCGACTGGGCCAGGATTCCCTGAAGCTTTACGCCATTGACCAGAAAGACGGTCACGGAGGCTTCCGTCCGGCGCAGATGGTCGAGGAAAACCTCCTGAACGGCACGAGAACCGACAGGAGAGGAATGTTCTGAAGTCACGCTGTTATCAGTCGACAGAGGAAAGAGAAGGAAAATCGACGGGCCATTTCAACCACTCACTGGCGTGGACGACGCAGGCGCACGGTCTTCATTTGTCGTCACGCCAAGCTGCTTGAGCTTGCGATGGAGCGCACTGCGCTCCATGCAGACAAAACTGGCCGTACGACTGATATTGCCACCAAAGCGCATGAGCTGCACCTGAAGATACTGCGTCTCGAACAGGTCCCGTGCTTCACGCAGCGGCAGGCTCATGACATCCGCTCCCGAATTGAGGCGTGTCATGGACGGCGCGCCCTGACTGATGGTGGAGGGAAGCATGTCTGCCCGGATCGGATCATTGCCGGTCCCTGGCATCATGATCAGCAGCCGCTCCATCAGGTTGCGCAACTCCCGCACATTTCCCGGCCACTCATAGGATTGCAGCGCGGCAAGTGCATCGACCGACAGCTCCCGGACCGGCAGCCCGGAAGACTGGGCGCAGCGGTCAAGGAAGTGCCGCGCCAGACCCGGAATATCTTCGCGCCGTTCGCGCAGGGAGGGAATCCGTAGCGGCACGACCGCAAGGCGGTAATACAGGTCTTCCCGGAACCGGTGCGCGGCAATCTCGGACTGAAGGTCGCGGTTGGTGGTGGCGATGACCCGGATATCCACTTTCACCCGCGTATTGCCGCCCAGACGCTCGAAGGTCTGGTCCTGAAGCGCGCGGACAATTTTGCCCTGCGTTTCAGGCGGCATGTCCGCGACTTCATCAAGCAGGAGCGTTCCGCGATGGGCGCGCTCCAGCACGCCACGACGCATCGGCTGACCGTCTTCGCCCTCAAGGCCGAACAGTTCTTCTTCGAAGCGGTTGGGCGCCAGCGTCGCACAGTTCAGGGCAATGAACGGCCCTTCTGCCCGGCGCGAGCGCGCATGGATCATCCGCGCCGCCACTTCCTTGCCCGATCCGGCCGGACCGCTGATCAGCACACGGGAATTGGTGGGCGCAACACGCTCGATCTGGGCGCGGATGGCAGAAATGACGGCCCCCTCTCCCGAAAGGGTCGTTTCCGGGCCGGCCCTCAGGCGCAGTTCCGCATTCTCACGTTGCAGGCGCGCCGCTTCAAGCGCGCGCCGTACCACCACCAGCAGCCGGTCCGACTGGAAGGGTTTTTCGATAAAGTCATAGGCGCCAAGCTTGAGGCTCGACACTGCCGTCTCGATGGTGCCGTGACCCGAGATCATGAGCGTCGGCAGCCCAGGTTCCTCGGTCTGGAAAATCTTGAGCAGTTCGATTCCATCCAGCCGGGAGCCCTGAAGCCAGATGTCCAGAATCGCCAGAGACGGACGATGCGCGCGAAAGAGTTCAAGCGCCTGATCCGAGTTGGCGGCTGTCCGGGTTCTGTAGCCCTCATCGTTCAGAATGCCCTCGATGAGGAACCGGATGTCCGGTTCGTCATCGACGATCAGGATCTCATGTTCCATCTGCTGTCCTCATGGTCTGAAGGTCCGTTCCACCCGGGACATGGCTCTCCTGCTCCCATAACGGCAGGGACAGGGTGACGCGCGTTCCCCGCTGCCCGGATGTCGGGCCACGGGAAAGGTCTGGTTCCCGATCAGTGAGCTGAAGCATCCCGGAATGGTCCTCCATGATCTTCTTGACGATCGCAAGGCCGAGGCCGGTGCCCTTCGCCTTGTGGGTTACATAAGGCTCGGTCAGCCGGTGGCGTTCCACCGTCGGCAGGCCGATCCCGTCATCTTCTATGTCTAGCAGGACATGCCCGCCGTGAATGTGCAAGCCCACCACAATGTGTCCTATTGGCTGCACTACCTGTCCTGCGGGCTGTCCGGAGACATTTTCTCCCGGTTTTCCGCGGCCTGCCATGCTGATGGCATCAGCTGCATTCTGTAGCAGGTTTGTCAGTGCCTGTCCGATGAGTCGCCGGTCACAGCGCACGATCGGCCCTGACGGCGGCAGTCCGGCCGTCTCGAACACAATTTCGGGATGGGCATTTCTCTGGAGCACCAACGCCTCCCGACACAGCCGCGAGAAGTCCTCCGGCTGCATGACGGGCTGTGGCATCCGTGCAAAGGCGGAGAACTCGTCAACCATTCGCCCGATATCGCCGACCTGACGCACGATCGTATCGACAAGCTGCGTATAAGTCTCGGGATCGGAATGGATTTCCTTGAGGAAGCGCCGCTTCAGGCGCTCTGCCGCTAACTGGATCGGGGTCAGAGGATTCTTGATCTCGTGCGCCACCCGCCGGGCCACATCCGCCCAGGCGGCCTTGCGCTGGGCAGACTGAAGATCCGTGATGTCATCGAAGGTCACGACATAGCCCGCGACATCCTGCCCGCGCAGCTCTGCCACGACCCGGACAAGCAGCGTGCGGCCCGCACCCGCACCCCCACCCTCGCCCGGTCCACCTGGACGCTGCGCGCCTTCGGTATCCACCTGGATTTCAGCCGTATGAACGCGCTCCGGCGCCATGCGGGCCGCCTCCAGCAGAGCGGAGAACTCCGGCACGCGTTCCGTCAGTTTCCGGCCGATGGCGGGCTGAAGATCACGCTGGAGCACACTGGAGGCGGCGCGGTTCGGCAGTTCGATCACCTGAGCCCGATCCAGCCCGATCACGCCCGCCGAAACACCCGCAAGCACGGTTTCGGTAAAGCGGCGGCGCTCGTTGATCTGGTCATAGGCCTGCATCAGCTCGGAACGCTGGCTTTCGAGCTGGTCTGTCATGCTGTTGAACGCACGGGACAGCCCCGTCACCTCGTCATCCTTGTCTTCCCCCGCATCGTCGGGAACAGGAACGCGCACCCCGAGATCCCCTTTGGAAATCCGCTGGGCCGCCAGGATGAGAAGGCCCAGCGGATTGGCGATCCGGTTGGCCAGCGCCAGACCCGTCAGCATTCCCACCGCCAGAACCAGCAGGCCCATAAGCGCGAAAATGACCGCAAACAGGACCTGCGTCTTGCCACGATTGGCAATCAGCCGCTGGTAATCCGTAACCAGCGTGTCCGTCCGGCGCATGTGTTCGACGACATCCGGATCGACCGGACGGGTGATGACCAGCATGAGTCCCGAATTGCCGCCCAGCGCCACCACGGCGCGCACCTTGCGCTGATCCGGACGGTCAAGAATCACGGCCTCTCCATGCCGGGCCAGTTCCACGACCGATTTCGGCGGAAGGGGGGGCGCGGTGGACATATCGGCATCGCTGCCCAGAAGGCCACCGACAGCCAGCACCTTGGATGTCAGGGGATCGAAGACCTCCGCATCCGTCAGGCCCCGTTCCGTCACTTCGTCGTCCAGAAATTCCTGAAGACGCGCTGGGTCATGGAAAAGATCGGTGCCGCGCGAGAAAAGCTCGTCGTTCTGGACCGTGATCAGCGTGTTCGCGAGCGCGAAGGCCTCGGTCCGGGCATTGTCGTTATGCTCCTGCAGGTAGCCGACCGCGACCGATCGTGCCTCCGTCAGCGCATCGTTCACACGGTTGGAAAACCAGATTTCCACGCCATAATGGAAAAACAGCGTCGCCACCGCCCCCACGACGATGGTCGGGGCGACCGCCACGATGCCAAACAGCGTAATGAGCCGTACATGCAGACGCGCACCCGCCAGGCCGAGTCTGCGCTCGGCCACCATCCGCCCGATCTGCACCACGGCGGCAGCCGCAATCAGCATGAGCATGATGAAATCGAGCAGGAACACGATCGCCTGAACCTGCGGGCGATGCGCCAGAGACATGCCGCCTGACAGCACGACGAACGTGGCAAAAGCCAGCACAAGCGCCATAACCGTCAGAAGAACCGCCCCGTTGGCACTCGTCAGCCTTGCAAACAGGCGCCTCAGGGAACGAAATTTCACTCGTCGATGCCTTTCGGGATCGTGATGTCCAGTTCTCGGATACGCTTGCGCAGGGTGTTGCGGTTTACACCCAGAATGGCGGCGGCGCGCAACTGGTTGCCGCAGGTGCGACGCAGGACCATCGTAATCAGCGGCCGTTCGACTTCCCCCACCACGCAGGCATGCAGATCGCCCGCGCCGTTTTCCAGGTCACCCTCAAGATATTCGGACAAAGGCCGTTCCAGCGCCCGCTCCAGACCGCGGGGACGCGCCGTGCCCGTACCTGCCGCCAGACGACAGACCGCACTGATGCGTTCAGGCCCCATCCGCTGCGCCGACGGGAGTGCCGACAGCCACTGATGCAGTCCTGCCGCCAGACCACCCTGCCTTAGAAGCAGGAGCGGATCGTGACGGCTTCCGGCGATGACGCGCAGATCCGTCTGAGCAAGACAGTCCACGAACCGGTCCTGCATCGTAGGGCACAGACAGTCGATCTCGTCCAGCAGAAGGGTTCCACCCTGTGCCTGCTGGATCCAGCCCGCCTCGGCGCTCCCGAACAATGCCGCCTCGCGCAGTGCGCGCGGGGTAGCGGTTAGAGCCGCAACCACGAAAGGGCGCTGCGCGCGCGGGCTGTGGCTGTGCAGCCTGCGGGCCACGTCCTGCCGGTCCAGCCGGGAGGCCCCGTAAAGGAAAACCGGATGACAGCCCTGCTCGACCAGACCGGATACGGACGCTTCCGTCATGAACGGCGCATGATCTCAGGCCGCCTCACGCGTGCCATCGCGGCTCAGACTGCCGGCCGGCCCGGCTTCGCGGTTGCGGACAACACCGGCTTCAATATGACGGTCATAGAAGCCTTCAAGCAGCGCGATGGCTTCAGCGGCATTATCCACATTATTGATTGTAGAGCGGAACGTCGCAGACCCCGGCAGCCCGGCGGAATACCAGGACACATGCTTACGTGCGAGACGCAGACCCGGACGCTCGCCAAAATGGTCAAGCATCATGCGATAATGACGCAGGGCGATTTCTTTTTCCGTGGCCAGATCGGGATCCGGCACGTCTTCACCTGTCCGCAGGGACTGCGCCACCTGTGCCGTGAACCACGGGCGGCCATAGCAACCCCGCCCGATCATGACGCCATCGGCCTGAGACTGGTGTAGCGCCTCACGCGCATCGCGGATGGTGTTGATATCGCCATTGACGATAACCGGCAGCGACACCGCGTCCTTCACCGTTTTGACGAAACGCCAGTCCGCCGTGCCGTTATAGAACATCTGCCGGGTGCGACCGTGAACCGTCACAAGCCGGATCCCGCTCTCTTCCGCGATTTTTGCCAGACGCGGCGCATTGAGGGAGTTGTGGTCCCAGCCCATGCGCATCTTAAGCGTCACCGGCACATTCACGGCCCGCGCCGTGGCTTCCAGCAGCTTCCCGGCCAGAACCTCGTCGCGCATCAGTGCGGAGCCAGCCATCTGCCCGATCGCCACTTTCTTCACCGGACAGCCAAAATTGATGTCGATGAGGTTTGCCCCTCCATCGACCGAAATCTTCGCCGCCTGCGCCATGGCTTCGGGATCACAGCCGGCAAGCTGGACCGCATTGGGACCGCGCTCGGCCATCCGAGCCATACGCATGGTGTTTTCGTTCTCACGGATCATCGCCCAGGAGGCGATCATTTCCGATACGACAAGCCCTGCTCCCAGATCGCGCGCGAGCTGACGGAACGGCAGATCCGTCACCCCCGAGAGCGGGGCGAGAATCACCGGGTCCTCGATCACCACGCCCTGCCCCAGATCAATGGGTTTCAGAACACGGTTCGGAGGGGCGGTTTCAGGCGCGTCGGGCGTGACGGAAGGTGAGGAAACAGTCATGGCACTTCCAATTTACCGCCCTGCCCCCGCAAGCGCAAACGCTCCTTTGAACGCAACCCGCCTTACGGTCCGCGCGCTATGGCCTGTGACAGTTTCCACGCCCATCCGGCCAGTGCTTTTACGGAGAAGACCATGCCGCATATCACGACCAGTGACGGAATCCGCATCCATTACGAGGAACAGGGGCACGGACGGCCCATCGTCATGATTCATGGCTGGACGTTTTCAGGACGCTTCTTTCACCGCAATGTCGGCCCGATCTCCGAACAGGCCCGCGTCATCACTGTGGACCTGCGCGGCCACGGACGTTCGGAAAAACCATCCCATGGGTACAGGATCGCCCGTCTGGCCGCCGATCTGCGGGATCTGCTGGTAGCGCTGAACCTGCGGGACGTCACGGTTCTGGGCTGGTCGATTGGCTGTCCAGTCATCTGGTCGTATCTGGAACTGTTCGGATCAGAGCGCATCCGCAACGCCATATTCGTCCAGCAGACCCCGAAACAGTATTATTCTGCTGACTGGAAGCTCGGCCATGCCGACTGTTACGATCAGGCGGGCCTGACGGCCGTACAGCAGCAGCTGACCCTCACCCCGGAAGACTTCGACCTGGCCAATCTGGAAAACTGCATCTGTCATCCGATTGCGGACGAGGAAAAGGCCTTCTTGCTTCGGGAGATGGCGCAAAGTCCCGCACATGCCCGCAGCGCCATGATGGCCGATCACACCACGCAGGACTGGCGCGATGTCCTGCCGCGTTTCACGCTTCCGGCTCTGATGATGGTGGCCCGCAAGGACAAGGTCCTTAACCCGCAGGGTCCCGCCTGGGTCGCACAGCACATGCCCAACTGCCAGGGCGTAGACTTTACGGACAGTGCCCACATGGTCTTTCTCGATGAGACCGAAAAATTCAACCGCACCGTTCTCGACTTCATGAAGGGCTGATCCCATGACGACAATGCCCTTCAGCTTCGGCATGAACGAATTCACGACCCAGCCCTGGTCATTCGAGGAAGACGTAACCCGTTACTGCGCGCTTGACGTGGATGCGATCGAGATCTGCGAAGCCAAGCTCGATCCAAACCGCATCGAAGAACAGATGCGCCTTGTGAGAGAGAGCGGCCTGACCGTCAGTGCTGTGCAGCCTGCTGTGCGTACGTTTTTCGGCAGCGCCATGGTGCCCGAGCCCGGCGCACCCGAAGCCCGCGTTGAACGTCTGACCCGGAGCCTGAAAACCCTGGCCCCGCATGTGCCCGGCAGCGTTTTCGTCACCAATACCGGCGCCCCACCCAAGGGCAATATGCGCCGCACCATGGACGAGACAGTGCGCTATCTGCGTGACCTCTGCCCCCTTGCGGACGATCTGGGCGTCTCCCTGTCACTGGAACCGCTCAACCCGACCTCTGTAAACACCGAAAGTGCGATCTGGACCATCGAACAGGCGATGGACATCATCGACGGCGTCGGACACTCCGCCATGGGTCTGTGCCTGGATTACTGGAACATCTGGCAGCAGAAAGACGTCTGCGCGGCCATCCGGGCCGCAGGCCGGAAGATCAACGTCCTTCAGGTCAGCGACTGGCGCATACCCTGGTCCGCAGCGGACCGTCTGATCCCCGGCGATGGCTGCATTCCGCTTTATGAAATGCTGCATGCCACATGGGATGCAGGTTTTCGGGGCGCCTGCACTGTGGAGATCTTCTCATCCGGCGTGCCGGACAGCCTCTATGACCGTGACCTGAACGAAGTCATCCGCTTCTGCCGTGAAGGACTGAATCAGGCCTGGACCGGTACAGCCTGATTTTCATTCGGTCGGCCCGATTTCCTCGCGATGCCGCTTCAGACCATCCTGCGTGATGACGAAGCGTCCATCGTCTCGCAGTTCAGACAGCCCCAGCCGCTCCAGCCGCTCCAGACAGGGCTGGTCCTTCAAACCTGTCGGACGGCCCGTCGCGCCACAGAGCAGGAGCCGGTGCAGCGTCGAGCGGCAGCACGTCTCAAGGTAAGGCTCGTCATAGGATTCAGCGGTGAAGGCATTGGACATGCATTCGCGTCTATCGTGTCCCCACGCCACGGCCAAGACAAAACGACGTCACCCATCGTCCAGGGCTGTGAGGCAGGTGCTTCACAGTGCGGATTGGAGTATGGAAACAACTCATGATCGATCTCGGAACGCTCGTCACCCCTCTCCTGCACCGCTTCGACACCGAAACGGCGCATGAACTCGCCATTCACTCTCTCGCTCTTGGCCTCGGTGGCCAGGCTCCGAAAGACGTCCCGGCCCTCTCGACCCGCACGCTCGGCCTGCGCTTTCCCAACCCGATCGGCCTGGCCGCCGGGTTCGACAAGGACGCCCGCGCCATTCGCCCGCTTGCAAAGCTGGGCTTCGGGCATATCGAGGCCGGAACCGTGACGCCCCGCCCCCAGCCCGGCAATCCGGGCCCACGCCTGTTCCGGCTGGTCGAGGACGGCGCGATCATCAACCGCATGGGGTTCAATGGCTGCGGCGTGGACCGCTTCTGCCGACGTCTCGCCCGTCTGCACCGTCCGATGCCCAATGGCCGGATGCGCGGCCCGATTGTGCCGCTGGGTGTGAATATCGGCATCAACAAGACCGGCTCCGACCCGCTTCGGGATTATCCGGAACTTGTGGCCCGTGTGCGCCCGTATGCCGATTACATCACGATGAATCTGTCGTCGCCCAACACGCCGGGACTGCGGGATCTTCAGTCGGCGGCGATGCTGAAAGAACTTCTCGCGGCCATCAACACGCGCAATCCCGAACGGCCGCCGCTTCTGGTCAAGCTCGCGCCGGATCTGGATGACAGTTCCTACGAGCCGATCCTCGAGGCCGCCATCGAAGGCGGCGCGCAGGGTCTGATCCTGACCAACACAACCATCACCCGCCCCGGTACACTGCGCGATCCGGCAGCCCGCGAGACCGGTGGCCTGTCCGGACGGCCTCTGGCAGCCCGCTCTCGGGATGTGCTGCGGATTGTCTCGGGGCTGAACAAGGGCCGGCTGGCGCTGATTTCCTGCGGTGGCATTGAAACCGGAGAGGACATTCTGGCCCGCATCCGCATGGGCGCGGACATGGTGCAGATCTATTCGTCCTTCGTGCTTCAGGGCCCCGGCATCCTGAGCCGCATGAAACAGGAACTTCTGGACGCCATGCGCCGCGATGGCTTCGAGTCGATCGCAGATGCCCATGGGGTCGACTGGCAGGACTAAGCATTCAGGTCCTTCCCGGTTCGGGGCATCTTTCCTGATCCGGGAAAGGTGCCCTTTTCATATCCGTACTGTCCGCAGCAATCGAACCTCTGTCTCTGCAAACCGTTGAAAACCCATCAAGACACTGAACGGAACACCCGACGCATGACCACACGGCCTGCCGCGCGCGCCTTTTCATCTTTCAGCAGACAGCGGTCCGGAGCCGTTTGTGGACGTACTCTGGGTGTTCTGTTCGTCACTGTCGCGCTGGCATTTGCCGGACTGGCTCCCCCTATCGCACTCGCTGCGCCTCAGGCTGCTTCCGCCCCGGCAGTCGCCGCGCCTTCCAAAAAAGATGTTGGAAAAGATTCACAATCCGACCCCACCACGTCCGGTCTGGGATGGGCTGCGGTTTCCACCACCATTGCTCACCAGCTCGACGACAGCGCCACCACTCTACGGCAGGTCTTCGCCGTTCTGAACCGCAAGGACGAAAATACGGGCAACAGCGAGCTCGACAGCCTGTCGTCCCGGATCCAGAAGGTCCAGCAGAACACGCAGGACGCCGTCACGCAGATCCAGTCCTATGACAACATCACCGAATCTTTTCTGAAAATCCTCGGCACCAGCGCGGCGGAAAACGAAGATCCCTCCGTCACGGCACAGCGCCAGCGGATGCAGCAGAATGCGCAGTCCGTGAAATCGGCCCTGATCCGCGCCAGGCTCTATAACCTTCAGGCCCAGCAGCTCAACACGGCCATCAATGCGCGCCGCACACAGCTTCAGCATGCGGCACTGTCCGAACACACGGTTTCACCGCTGGCTCCGCGCTTCTGGAATACACTCCTGACCGAGCGCGCCGAAAACCACTCTTCGTTTCATCCGGGCGGTGTTCTGGCGGACTGGCTCCATCTCCTGATCGGCTGCGCGATCACCTTCGCGGTCATTGGCCTCAGCTCCCCCCTGATCCTGCGTCTGCTCAAGCGCTGTGGTGCCCATTTCCGCCCCGCTACCGAAGACAGCGTGAAAGAGGCTCTCTCCGCCAGCATCATTGCCATCACGCTCAATGGTGCGCTGGAAGCCCTGATCGCTACCCTGACATGGTTCATCTGGGCTGCGGCCACCCTGCCCGATGGTGGCGGCCCGATCGGTGCGATCATTGGCGAGACCGTTCCCGTCTGCGGCTTCATCATTGGCGCCGGTCTGCCAGTATTCGGACGGAGCGGCGTTCTGGCACAGGGCAATCCCGGTGAGCGCAAGGCGCTTCGGGGAGTGGACTGGATTCTGGCGATCAGCATTCTTCTTCTGGACCTGCTGCGTGCGTTTCAGGCTCAGGATGCTTTCGGCCCGACGCTTCAGATCCTGCTGGAAATTGTGTTCTCCATCGCCATCGGCCTGTGTGCCGTGGATACGTTCCGCCGACTGGGCAACCAGAACGATACGCGCGGCTTCGCGCCGTCCGCGCTAGGTGTGTCCAGCCTGCTTCTGACCGTCACGGTCATTTCCATCCTGCTGGGCTATGTGGCCTTCGCCTTCACGCTCAATGGCTGGCTGCTCTCGCTGGGCACGGGCGTGGCCATCGTGGCACTTCTGGGTCTGTGCTGGCGCGATGTTCTGGAGCGGCTGTTCTCGGAAGGTAGTTTCTTCAGCCTCCGCCTGATGCAGCTTGGCCTTCCCCAACCCCGCCTGTCGCAGATCGGAGTGATCCTTTCCGGGCTTGGAAATATCCTGCTGCTTCTGCTGCTGTTTTCCATTGCACAGACAGATGGCAGCTTCAGTGTCACGGACATCACCAACCGCCTCTGGCTGCTGTTCGTCGGCAACACCATCCACGGCGTAAAGATCTCTCTCGATACGGTCGTGCTGGTCATCGTGCTGGCCGTGGCCGCCTATTACATCATCCGTCAGACCCGAAGCTGGATCAGGGACCGTTTCTTCCCCACAACCCGCCTCGACATCGGCAGCCGGACGTCGATCCTCAGCATTTTCACCTATTGCTCGTGGATCCTCGTCGGCCTCGGCATTCTCTCCATCGCCGGGGTGTCCGTGCAGAACCTGACCTGGGTGGTCAGTGCCCTCTCGGTCGGTATCGGTTTTGGTCTGCAATCCATCGTGCAGAACTTCGTCTCCGGCGTTATTCTCATGGCCGAGCGGCCGGTGCGCGTTGGAGACATGGTTGAGATTGCCGGCACACGGGGCGATATCAAACGCATCAGCATCCGCGCGACCGATATCGGGCTGAGCGATGGCTCGACCATGATCGTTCCGAACTCCCAGTTCATCACGACAAGCGTCAAGAACGCCACGCTGAGCGGAGCAACGGGCAGCCTTACCCTGACATTTCAGGTGCCGGTGGCGACCCATCCGGAAAGGGCAAAATCCATGCTGCTGGAAGTTGCGGCACATCGCGACGAAGTCCTCGCGACACCTGCCCCAAAAGTTCGGGTCAGTGCCATTACCGCAGACAGTCTGACCCTGACCCTGAGTATCGCCCTCGCCTCCGCCCGGGACGCCAGCAGCGTGCAGGATGCCATTCTTTTTGACGTCTTCCGCCGGTTTCGTTCCGAAGGTATCGCCATCACGACAGCCTGATCAAAAATACAGGGCGGGACTCCGGGAAATACTCGATTTCTGGACGGACTGACCATAATGTCAGTCCGTCCAGAGAAATCAGGATTCAGACCGATGCCGTCTCCGACACAGATTCCCGGTGAAAAGTCAGGCGGACAGGTCTTTCATCTGCCTGTGCGCTCCAAAACGCTTTCCAGAGCGGAAGCAGCAGCCCATCTCGCGCTACCAGAACGCAGGATGAAGCTGCTGTCCCTTCTCGGCACGGGGCCTGCGCACACGCAGGGTCCTGATGGCAGAATTGCCTATCGCCGGGAGGATCTGGAACTCTATCTTACGGCCCTGCACGAAAAAGCCGATATTTCCGGGACTGAAATGACGCGCCGCCGGGCACAGGCGGCGCCCAGCCGTCAACGCGCGCTGGAGCTCGTGCAGATCAACAGCAAAACCGGATTTCCCGATCCTGACCCGTTCATGATGCTGGCCACCGGCGCAGATGCCCGTCACCACGCCTGTTTTTTCGTCATCAAGGTCATGGCGCTGTTCGGGCTGATCATGCTCTGCATTTCGTCCACCCCGCTGCTGCGGGCGCATTTCAACTGACGAATCCTTCAGACTCTCCCCTGCCGCCTTCAGAAGGCGACAGGAGTTTCAGCCATGACGGTCCATCAGCATGTTCGTCACGGCTGCCTTGAAGGGCAGAAGACGGTTGGCCACCGCAAGCCCGGCCCGGCGCGCCATGAGGAACGGAGCTTCGTCGCGGGTGTAAACGGTTGCAATCGCATTGGTGGCCGCAAAAAGCGGCGCCGTGGCCAGACGATGCGTGCGTTCGAAACGAGACAGAACGGATGGGTCCCCCGCATCGCCCGGGCCATCCGCAATCGCCTTGGCCAGAACCTCCTGCCCCTTGAGGCCAAGATTGAACCCGTGCGCCGTAATCGGGTGCATCCCCACCGCGGCATCCCCGATCAGGGCCAGACGCGGCGCCTGAAAGCGATGGGCGTAAACGGCTTTGAGCGGATAGACGCAGCGCGCGCTCTCCAGCGTCATTGGCCCCATACGGCCCTGCGTACGGGCGGTGATATCTTCGCTGAAGGCCTTCCCATCGAGCGCCTTGAGACGCGCGATCTCGTCCGGCTCCAGCGTCAGAACCAGCGACGAACAGGAGCCCGGACGTTCATCTGCTGCGACCGGCAGAAGAGCAATCGTCTGCCCTTCATCAAACCACTGAAGCGCCGTATTGGCATGCGGCTCGGGATGCCGCATCCGGCAGACCATGATGTTGCGCTGGAAATCGTGAACGATCGCCCCGATCCCGGCTTCGGTCCGCAGGCGTGAAAAACGCCCGTCTGCCGCGATCAGCAGATCAGCCTCAAGACGCTCGCCATTGGCCAGAACAACGCCTGCCGAGCGCGTATCGTGCCAGGAACTGGCAATGCCTTCTCCGGCCTTGATCTTCACGCCGGGCATCCGCGACACCACGCGATACAGCGCCCGCCGGATCAGATGGTTCGCCACCATATGTCCGAGCGCATCGGGGCCATCGGCTGGCGCATCGAACAGAAGCGGCGGATTTCCCGTGTTTCCGGTCTCAATCCGGGCCGTATACATCGGACAGATGCTGCCAGCGGGGATTTCATCCCATGCCCCGACGGCCTTCAGCCATTCCGAGGCATGATGTGTCAGCGCGATTTCCCGCCCGTCAAAAGGCGGATCGGCCAACACATCCACAGATGACCGCTCGACAAGGCAGACCCTGCGTCCGTCCCGCGCCAGTGAGAGAGCCGCAGCCAGCCCGACCGGACCACCACCGGCAATAAGAACGTCGTAACGCATCAGCTCAGCCGGCATCCGCGGCGAACTTGATGGCGTCTCCCTTCCAGACCGCCATGTAATCGTCGACTTCAGGACGTTTGCGCTCATCCGAATGCTTTGCGGGCGTTCCGACGAACAGGAAACCGGCCAGACGATGCGGCTCGGGCAGCCCGAGCGACTCAAGAAGTACGCGGTCCTCGCAGAATGGACCCGTCACCCACATGCCGCCGAATCCGGACGCATGGAGCGCGTTCAGGACGTTCATCGCCCCTGCCGCCACAGCCATTTCCTGTTCGATGACCGGGATTTTTCCTTCCGGCTTAAGATGCATCCCGAGTGCGATGATCATTGGCATATTGGAAAAGCGGTGATGGCGCTTGGTCTTCTTGGCCTCGGGCGCATCAGGCTCCTGCCGCCCCATCGCTTCCACCACGAGATCGGCAAAGGCCTCGCGATGCTTGCCCTTGATCACCGTATATCGCCAGGGCCGCATCTTCCCGTGATCCGGGGCCCGCAGACCTGCGGAAAGAATGGTGCGGAGGTCATCCCCCTTCGGTGGAGGCTCGACGAGATGGTCCGTCGAGGCGCGGGAGAGAAGGACGTCGAGGGGAGAATGATGATGTGCCATAATCAGGAAATATGGGCCTATCTCTCCTCCCCGCCAAGGGCAATTTCCTGACACGGCCCACTTCAAGGAAACGTGACGCCCTCTCGCACCGTTTCCTCCGGGAACACCCTTTCCCCAATCCCGCTTTTTCTTTCTGCGTCCGTACGGATTCTGCACTCATGTTGGCTGGACAACGTGGAAATCCGCGCCATGCTGGTGTAGCAGGGATGTCATGAACGACATCCGCCACGCCAGCCTCCATCGCGCCACCAGCGAAACCGACATCACCCTTGCCCTCACGCTCGACGGCGAAGGCCGCTCCGACGTGGACAGTGGCATCGGCTTTTTCGATCACATGCTGACGGCGCTGGCCAAACATGGCGGCTTCAACCTTGACCTGAAGGCCAGGGGAGACCTGCATATCGACGGGCATCATACTGTCGAGGATGTCGGCATCGTTTTCGGGCAGGCCTTCCGTCAGGCCATCGGCGACAAGCGCGGTATTGAGCGTTTCGGCCATGCCCTCGTCCCGCTGGACGAAGCCCTGTGCGAAGCCGTGGTGGATATTTCCGGCCGTCCCTATCTCGCATGGAATGTCGTCTTCCCCCGCGAGAAGATCGGCACGATGGACACGGAACTGTTTGAAGAATTTTTCCGCGCCTTCGCCATGTCTGCCCATATCGCCCTGCATCTGACCTGCAAGGCCGGCACAAACGCCCATCACATCGCCGAAAGCGGCTTCAAGGCCGTTGCCCGTGCCCTGAAGGTGGCGGTCTCGCATGATCCGCGTTCGGCGGGAGCCATTCCCTCCACCAAGGGCGTGCTGTGAAGCTCTACATTCCCTGCACAAAGCCCGGTGCTTCCGGCCCGCAGATGCCCGTTATGGTGCAGGACGGCTTTTCATGGCGCGTCCTGTTTTTCGGCTGGTTTGGTCTGCTGACCTATGGCGCATGGATTTCCGCCCTTCTGGCCGCCGCCGTGACGATGATCCTGCTGCATGTCCTGAAAGGATTCTGGTCCCGGCTGGACCTGATCGTGGCCATCCACGCCGTGCTCGCCAGCTTCACGGCTGAGATCCGTCTGTGGGAACAGCGCCTGAACGGCCGCGTCCCCGGCACGCCCATCGCCGCCCCCAGCCGAGACATCGCGCTCCTGCGCTGGATGGACCAGCAGCAATACGCCCCTTCCTACGGCACATCCCCGGAGTTTCCATGCGCGTCGTCGTAATTGACTACAATGGCGGAAATCTCGCCTCGGCCGCACAGGCTGCCCGCAAGGCCGCGACGCGCAAGGGAATCGAGGCCGATGTCGTCATCTCCCGCGACGCAGACGACATCCTCACCGCAGACCGCCTGATCCTCCCCGGTCAGGGCGCATTCGCGGACTGCGCGCAGGGTCTCGGCCCGGAACTACGCACCATGCTGGAAACCGCAACCGCCAATGGTACGCCGTTTCTCGGCATCTGCGTCGGCATGCAGCTTATGTGCGAATATGGCCTCGAACATGGCCGCACCGAAGGACTGGGCTGGATTTCCGGCAATATCCGTCGCATGGATGAAGCCGCCAGTGCGGGCCTGCGCCTGCCGCATATGGGCTGGAACACGCTGGACTTCACGCCCGGCGCGCATCTGCTGACGGACGGTCTCACGCCTGGCAATCACGGTTATTTCGTTCACTCCTATGCCCTGCATGACGGGACGGACAGCGATCTGGTCGCCACCGCGCAGTACGGCACGCAGGTTCCGGCCATCGTCGCTCGCGGGAACCGCTGCGGCACGCAGTTCCACGTTGAAAAAAGCCAGGATGTCGGCCTGACCATCCTCGGCAACTTCCTGCGGTGGACTTCATGACGATCACCTGCGAACGGGTCGTCTCGTCGCTATCACCCGAAGATCTGGATGCCCTGATCGAAGCGACATCGGCCGGCATTCTGGACGGCGGCGGCTTCGGCTGGCTCCAGCCTCCCGGCCCGCAGGCTCTGGCGCGCTATTTCGAAGGGCTGCTGCTCGTGCCGGAGCGCAGCTTCTACATCGTGCGCGAAAATGGTGTGATCTGCGGCGCGGGGCAGCTTGTGCGTCCCCCTGCAAGTTATGAAGCCCATGCGGCAACCGCCAACCTGACCGGCTTTTTCGTGGCGCCCTATGCCCGAGGCCGCGGTCTCGGGCGCGCGCTTCTGGAAGCCATGCTCAAGGGCGCAAAGGCCATTGGCTGCAAGGTTGTAAACTGCGACATCCGCGAAACGCATGTCGCCGCTATCGGGCTGTTCCGGTCATTCGAATTCGAACACTGGGGCACGCATCCTTATTATGCACGGATCGGAGGGCAGACGGTGCGCGGACTTTTTCTCTCAAAACTTCTGGCAAACGAGAACGAGGCCGCCCGCTGGCAGTCCAGCATCGCCATGCCTGACGCCAGTGGTTCCGCACCCGATGCGCTCGCCGAACCGGAAGCGCACGCTCCGGCACACGGCCTGACGCTCTATCCTGCCATCGACCTCAAGGACGGCGCCTGCGTCCGCCTGCGCCGCGGGGAAATGGAAGATGCCACCCATTATTCCGACGATCCCGGGGCACAGGCCCGTCTGTTCGCCGAGGCCGGGTGCCGTCACATCCATGTCGTGGATCTGAACGGTGCCTTTGCTGGCCGCTCCACCAATATTCCGGCCATTGAATCCATCGTGAAGGCTACAAGCCTTCCCGTACAGCTCGGCGGTGGCATCCGGGATATGGCTGCGATTGAACGCTGGCTCGAAGCGGGCGTCTCCCGCGTCATTCTCGGCTCCGTGGCCGTCAAGGACCCCGAACTGGTTCGTCAGGCCGCCCGTGCTTTCCCGGGGCGCATCGTCGCTGGCATCGACGCCCGACAGGGCCGCGTCGCCACCGAAGGCTGGGCAGAAGTCTCCGAACTCGAAGCCAACGACCTTGCTTTGCGCATGGAAGATGCCGGTGTCGCCGCTGTGATCTTCACCGAGATCACCCGCGACGGCATGCTGGCCGGGCTGGATCTGGAACAGACCGCCGACATGGCCCGCCGCCTGTCCATTCCCGTCATCGCCAGCGGCGGGGTCGGCAATCTGGAGCATCTCAAGGCCCTGCGCGACATCGCACGGGACGTTCCAGGCATTTCCGGTGCCATTGTCGGTCGCGCCCTCTATGATGGTCGCATCGCGCTCAAAGACGCCCTGGACGTCCTCGGATCATGCTGAAACTGCGCGTCATCCCCTGTCTGGACGTCAAGGACGGACGTGTCGTTAAAGGCGTGAACTTCGTCTCCCTGCGCGATGCGGGCGATCCGGTCGAACAGGCCAAGCTCTATGACGCTGCCGGCGCTGACGAACTGACCTTTCTCGACATCACGGCCAGCGTCGAAAACCGGGACACCATCCTTGATGTCGTCCGCCGCACGGCCAAGGCTATCTGCCTCCCCCTGACCGTGGGTGGAGGGGTGCGCACCTGTGAAGACATGCGCCGCCTCCTGCTGGCCGGTGCCGATAAATGCGCCGTCAACTCGGCCGCCATCAAAAATCCGGCCCTGATCCGCGAAGCTTCTGAACGCTTCGGCAGCCAGTGCATTGTCGTCGCCATCGACGCACGATCCAATGGACAGGGCGGATGGGAAGTCTATGCCAAGGGCGGCCGCGAACCCACGGGGCTGGATGTCGTGGAATGGGCGCGGAAAATGCAGGATCTGGGCGCAGGCGAAATCCTGCTCACCAGCATGGACCGCGACGGCACCCGCGCAGGCTTTGACCTCGACCTTCTGCGCGCGGTCTGCAACGCCGTGACAGTTCCGGTCGTCGCTTCTGGTGGTGTGGGCGAATTACAGCATTTCGTGGAAGGTGCAGAAGTTGGCGCAAGTGGCCTTCTGGCGGCAAGTGTGTTCCACTTCGGCCAGTTCCGGATTGATGAAGTCAAGAACGCGCTGAACAAGGCCGGCCTGCCGGTCAGGCTTGGAGAATAAGATCATGGGTAAACCCGCCACCAAACCGGCTCCAAAGCCTTCGAAACAGCAGGACGATAAAAAGTCTGATGCCCTGCAGGAACAGGTCCTCCAGCGCCTCTATGACACGGTTCAGTCCCGTCGTGGCACTGATCCGTCGCTTAGCCATTCCGCGCGCCTGATGTCCCGCGGCCGCAACAAGATCGCCCAGAAATTCGGCGAAGAAGCCGTGGAATGCCTGATCGAAGCCGTCAACGGCAACCGCAAGGAACTGATCGGGGAAAGCGCGGACGTGCTGTACCACCTGATCGTCATGTGGGTGGACGCAGGCGTCTCACCCGAAGACGTCTGGACAGAGCTCAAGCGCCGCGAAGGCACGAGCGGCATTGCAGAAAAAGCAGCTCGTCCCAAGGAAAAGCTCGGCTGAGCAGGAGCCCGACCATGACATACGATCCCGGCAATATCTTCGCCCGCATCCTACGCAGAGAAATTCCAGCGCGTACCGTTTATGAAGACGACTTCGCCCTCGCCTTCCACGACATCGCCCCGCAGGCTCCGATCCACGTTCTGGTCATCCCCAAGGGCCCTTACGTTTCCATTGCCGATTTCAGTGCGACAGCCTCTGCGGAAGAAATCACGGGCTTCTGGCGCGCGGTCTCAAAAATCGCTGAAGAACAGGGCCTGACCCACGAAGGTTTTCGACTCATCAGCAATTCCGGCCCCAATTCCGGACAGGAAGTTCCCCATTTCCATGTCCATCTCTTCGGCGGAAAAAGCCTGGGCCCCCTCCTGACACAAAAAACTTCCTAAATAATGCTTGCCAAGATCCGAAGGGCCTCCTATTAAGCCCTTCGCCTCGTCCCATTCGTCTAGAGGCCTAGGACACTGCCCTCTCACGGCGGCAACAGGGGTTCGAATCCCCTATGGGACACCATCTGATTTATTGCAGTCTTGTGCAAATTTCACAGATGATTAAGCGGCAGGTCAACTTTTAAAATATTGGGTTATTCCTGAAATAATCGGGAAAATACGGGCTCTGATTCAGGCCTTTACGACATATAACCATCCGCTGAACTGCGTCGGCATCACGGACGGCAGGTGAATTTATTCGGGAGTTTCTTTAAAAACGGACGAAGTATTCACTGACTCAGAGAATACTACAGGACGATGCGGGCTATCGTTAACCCGCAGGCTGAAGACGTCAGGGCGTGCATAATGGCCGGCAACGTCGAGATCGTATTTGCCGCGGATCACGTCGTCCAGATCAATATCGGCCGTAAGGATGGCTTCGCGATCATAGATTGGTCCGGCAATGATTTCCCCGAGCGGACTGACGATCACGCTGCCGCCACGAATGAGCACGGTCTCCGGGTCATTGCCCTGATGGCAGGTATAATTTTCTGGCGCGTCGGCGCGCGTCATGTACTGACAGGCGCTGAGAACAAACGTCCGCCCCTCATAGGCAATATGCCGCATTGAAGCCTGCCAGATGTCGCGCTCGTCCACCGTGGGCGCGCACCAGAGATTGATGCCCCGTGCATACATGCTCTGACGCAGGTCTGGCATATAATTTTCCCAGCAGATTGCAGCTCCTATCCGCCCGATATCCGTATCGAAGACTGGAATGGTCGAACCGTCCCCCTGCCCCCAGACCAGCCTTTCGGTTCCGGTCGGCATCAGCTTGCGATGTTTGCCCAGAAGATTTCCGTCAGGCCCGAAAAAAAGCGCCGTACAGTAAAGTGTGGCGCCGTCACGCTCGATGACACCAACGACAAGATGTGCCTTCATTTTCGCTGCGAAAGAGCCGATCCGCGCTGTTTCTACCCCTGGCACATCAATTGCCGCTTTCCAGTAGCGCAGATAGTCCTCACGCCCTTCCGGGAAACGACTGCCCAGAACAGCGCCAAAATTTAGCCCCTTTGGATAGCCGCCGACATACGCCTCCGGAAAGACTGCAAGCTCAACGCCCTGTGCCCCAGCAGCTTCGCAATGGGCTTCCATCCGATCCAGTGTGCGCGGGGTGTCGAATAGACTGGTTCCTGCCTGAATGACGGCGACGCGACGCTGACTCATGTCCGGATCTCTTATGGAGGTGGTGGATTGCAATGGCGGAGAGAGTGGACTTCCCTGCATTATCGGGCAAATTGATTGTTTTGATAGTCAAAATCACCATGGTCGATATTTCACGCCTTGATTTCAATCTGGCCACCACCTTTCTCGCACTCTGGGAAGAACGCAGCGTTTCCAGAGCGGCACACCGATTGTCCCTGAGCCAGTCGGCTGTCAGTGCTTCTCTGGCGCGCCTGCGGGAAGCGGCAGATGATCCCTTGTTCGTCCGTACGCGTGAGGGCATGCAGCCCACCCTCCGGGCGATTGCCATGGCAGAGCCACTTCAGGACGGAGTGGCCCGGATCCATACAGCGTTCTCGACCGTCACGGCATTTGATCCGGCAACCAGCCGACAGCATTTTTCCTTGGGAATGTCAGACGATTTCCAGATCGCAATCGGCCCACTGATCGCAAGGCGGCTGGCAGCGGAAGCGCCCCGTATTTCAGTAACATTCAGGCAGGCCAACAGACACCGGGTCGAGGCGCTTTTCGCAGCGGGCGAAATCGACTTTGCCCTGGTTGCACAGCCAAACGTGCGTTCCGGATTACAGCAGCAGGAGATCGGACAGTCCGGTTATGCCTGTCTGCTTGATCCGATCGCCTGTGGCCTTACACTTCCACTGCGTCTCGAAGATTATCTGGCTCTGCCACATCTTCTGGTGTCGTTTTCAGGCCGCGAGGGCATTGTAGATCATGTCCTGAAGAAGCTTGGCCTGTCGCGACGGGTACAAACGGCTTTAACGCATTTCTCTGCACTACCACCATTCCTGACCGGGACGCGCGCTGTTGCCACACTACCAGTGCACGCCGCCCGGAGTCTTGCTGCTGTTTCGGGCCTTACGGTCTGCGCGGCGCCCATTGATCTGGGGGAATATTCCGTGTCGTTACTCTGGCAGCGTACGGCAGATAATCCCTGGATACGTCAGATCATCCGCGACGCTTTCGCACAGTTTCGGAAAACAGAAAATTAA
Source organism: Gluconobacter albidus (assembly GCF_002005485.1). Taxonomy (NCBI): domain Bacteria; kingdom Pseudomonadati; phylum Pseudomonadota; class Alphaproteobacteria; order Acetobacterales; family Acetobacteraceae; genus Gluconobacter; species Gluconobacter albidus. The sequence continues at coordinate 2,067,617 of NZ_CP014689.1, forward strand.
CCCGTCCGGGGAGCGGACTATCCCACGTTCACACCCGGCAGGGTCTTGCCGGGATTCAGGATATTTCCAGGATCAAAAGCCGCCTTGATCGCCCGCATCATATCAAGAGCCACAGTGTTTTTGTGCCGCGCCATGGATGGCAGCTTGCAAAGACCGATCCCATGTTCTGCCGAGAATGTCCCGTCCATTTCCACTGCAAGAGCATCAATGGCTGCACGCAAGGCCGCTTCGACTGCGGGGTCACTTCCTGAGGGCCACACCGTATAATGGATGTTTCCGTCACCAAAATGCGCGACGGCAATGTCCGTAAATCCGGGATCTATTGCAGCCATGATTTCCGGAATACGGTCGAGGTAGTCTGCAATCCGATCCAGCGAAACGGCAACATCAGTATCAATGACGGGATGGCGTTGAAAGGCGAGTTCTGCGGCGGCCTCCCGGAGCGCCCACATTTCCTGACGCTGTGTGTCACTCTGGGCGACAACGGCATCCACCAGTATCCCCCTCTCCAGAGCATCAGCCAGAACTGTCTCCAGAATCTCCCCTAGCTCCTCGTTCCGCACAGTCGCCAGTTCCACAAGAAGAACCGCAGGATAGGAGACATCGAAAAACCGGCGGCCCGCCGGCACGAGGGCCTCATATCCGGCAACGTAACTGCGGGACATGAACTCATAGGCCGTCACGGCATTGCCAGAAGCATCCTGGAAAGCATTCAGCAATGCAGGTGCTACGCTCAGATCCTCAAGCGCAACCAGCGCCGTTGCATGAAACAGCGGTCGACGATGCAGTTTCAGGATGGCCGCAGTAATGATCCCGAGTTGCCCTTCTGCTCCGATGATGAGATCACGTAGATCGAAACCGGAATTGTCTTTCTTCAGGGCCGTCATCAGATCAAGGACAGAGCCGTCCGGAAGCACAACTTCAAGCCCCAGACAAAGATCGCGCACGTTGCCGTAACGCAGGACATTCGCACCCCCCGCATTGGTGGAGAGCACGCCCCCAATCATCGCAGAACCCGCCGCTCCAAACGCAAGCGGAAACGTCAAACCGTGCTGAGCGGCAGCGGAATCAAGCGCCGCTACAATGACGCCGGCTTCGACAATGGCCACACGGGCATCATTCCTGATCTCGCGGATCCTGTTCATCCGTTCGATGGAAACCAGGATGGCCTCCGGTCCATAAGCTCCGCCATTGAGGCCGGTATTGCCGGCGATCGGAACGACCGGAACATGATACTGGCCTGCAAGACGCAGGATCGCGGCGACCTCCTCACGATTTGCGGGACGGACAACGGCCAGAGGCTGTCCCTCGAACTGGCCTGTCCAATCCCGTGACCAGCGCTCCGTTGCAGACCCCGCGAAGACCTGATCCACCCCGACAATCGCCTGCAATCCGGCATGGATCGCCTCTATCCGGTTATCCATTTCCATCATCACTCCTGTCCTGACCTGACATTCAGCCGCATGCGATCCCCGGTTTCTGGGAGAGTCCTCAGATATTGGCCTGACACATCAAAGACAGCACGGAAACGGCCGCCTCCCACTGCTGTCACTTCCGTGTCCGCATCATCTTCCTGGAACGCAATCATCCCGGATCGTTACAACCGGGAACTTTCTTATAGTCAGCCTTCCCCTAGTCTCAAGGGGTATAATAAAAATAAATACCAACCGGTCCAATTCTGATTATCATGATAGATTTAGAGCAAGATTCTGCTGTTTGCATCGCTTATCGTTTCTGTATCACACCAAATTTTATGGCTGGAACGGAACTGCCGATATGCTGACGAAAAACGGTTATAAAATCCTTCTTCTGTCGGGCTGTGCGCTATACTTCCAGCCAGCGCTGGCAGCATCCAGTGTGAAAACCGGAAAACCCGCTCCTACACATCATGCTCCTCGCAGCCGGGAAATTTCCCACCCCGCTCCCAAAGCCATTCCCGCACACAAGGACGAATATATCTCGGTCCGCAAACAGGCCGTCGATGCCAACGGCGCTACGAACACGACGCCGGGCGGAGGTCTGATGCCCGTGCAGAGCGCTGCAAAATCCGTCAGCGGCGTCTCCCGGGACTACATTGCCAAACAGTCACCGACAGCCAATGCGGTGACCCTTCTTGCAATGAGTCCGGGCGTCGTTGTTGCAGCCAATGATCCCCTGGGTCTCAGCGACCGTATGAACGTCTCCATCCGCGGCCTGAACCAGACCGAACTGGGCACGACATACGAAGGCATGCCTGCAGGCGATCGCCTCTACTACACACCATTCGCAACCGAGTGGTCCGATACGGAGAACATCAGCCATCTCGAGGTTTCACAGGGTTCGCCTGATATTGATGCTCCTGTCTACAACTCGGTGGGCGGTCAGATCCGGGCCTCTGCGCGGCAGCCTTCCCACAAGGCGGGCGGGTACATCGACCTCAGCGGTGGCAACAAATCCCTCAACCGACAGTTTATCCGCCTCGACAGCGGCGAAATCGGCCATACCGGCATCCGGAACTACACGTCCTTTTCCCACACGGAAGTGAACAACTGGCGTGGATCGGGCAATACCAAACGTTATCATGTCGACAGCCATTTTCTGAAGGAATGGGGTCATAACAGCATCGCCCCGTTCTTCGCCTGGAACTGGATGCGCACGGACGTCTACACCAACCCCACCCTGAGCCAGTGGAAGCAGGACGGAATTTCCTATAACTACGCCGGAAAATACTCCTATGGCACATCCAATTACTACAAGCTGCGCTTCAACCAGCGGCAGAACGTCATCGCCGCCATGCCGACGGAGTTCGAACTCCTGCCGGAACTGACGTTCAAGATCACGCCTTACATCATGTATACGCGCGGCTTCATCAACAGCGGTGCAAACGTCAATGGGAATTCGATGTTCGTCGGAGACCAGTCGGTCGGAACGGTGCAGCTACCGTACAGCGTCAACAATGTCGCTACCGTGGAAAACGTCGATGCCTATACTCAGGCCGCGGGTGGCCAGAACGCAACCCTGACATGGAAGCACAAATTCAATACCCTTCAGGTCGGCTACTGGTACGATTACTTCGACCACAACGAAAATACCTCGTACACACCGGTCGAACCCAACGGCAACGTGATGAACGAGTATGGCGGCAATCCGATCAAATCGTCTTCGGGAACGGTCATCGGAACCTATAGTGGTCATCTCATCCAGCAGACAAACGCCCTCTTCATCAACGATACGATGAAATTTTTCGACGATCGCCTCGTGCTGAATGCCGGGTTCAAGGAAGTCATGGTCTCCCGCCATGCCACCAGCGCGATGCCTGGCCCGACTTATGCCGTTAACAAGAACGATGCAGAGCCGCTGCCACAGCTTTCAGTCAGCTATCGGATCACCCCCCATGACCAGGTCTATTTCAGTGCGTCGACGGCCTTCAAGGAACCGGCCGCTCTGAGCGCCTATGTCGACATCTACAGCGCCACAACGGGAAGAAAGACCAGCAGCCATTCGAGCAACCTCAAGCCGGAATATTCGATCTCCGAAGAAATCGGCTATCGCCATTACGGCGCAGTCAACTTCTCGGCGGCAGCGTTTAACTACAATCTGACCAACCGCCAGATTTCCAGCATCACCTACGTCAACAACAGCCCGCAGTCCTTCTCGGTCAATGGCGGCGGTCAGACGATCCGCGGCGTACAGGCGGAACTGAGTCTCCCTGCATGGCATCATTTCTCCCCCTATATTTCGGGCCAGTATCTCCATTCCGAAATGGGCAACAACATCCAGGTCGGAAACGATTACCTGCCGACCAAGGGAAAAGCTGCTGTTCTCGCTCCCAAATTCACCGGATCAATCGGCCTGAGCTACGACGACACCCGTTTCTTCGGAAACTTCACTTTCAACTACGTGGATTCACAATACAGCACTTTCATGAATGACCAGAGCATTCCGGCATTCAAGACGGCCAACCTGTCCGCCGGTTACCGCTTCAGGAAAATCGGCCCGGCCCAGCATCCGCAGATCCAGCTCAACCTGATAAATATCGGCGACGAGCACTATCTGTCCGGCGTGAACGGCATCGCCACGAACGCCCGCGCAACAAAGGGGATTTTCGGAACAGCCGTCGCCGCCGGGACACCGACCTATTATGTCGGCGGCGATTTTGCAGTCGCCTTCTCCCTGAGCTCCGATTTCTAACAACGATGCAGAGTCCAGATGCCATCCCGCCTGCCCGCCACGATCTGGACCACGACCTGAGGACAAGAGGATACTGGAACAGTCCCTGGTGCATTCTCGGACTGGTTCTTCTCCCCGCGACATTCCTGATGGCCATCGACAAACAGGCGATGGTCGTCATGGCGCCCCAGATCCAGAACAGCCTCGGCTGCAGTCTGGGGCAGATCAGCAATGTCATTTCCGCATACTCTTTTACCTATGCCCTCTGCCAGATCCCCGCTGGCTGGGTCTGCCGCCAACTGGGCGCGGCCCGGACCTATGCGCTGGCCTGCCTGTTCTGGTCCGTTGCCCTGCTTTCCACGGCCTTTGCCACCACGATCGCAGAACTGATCCTGTGCCGCGCGCTCCTCGGCATCGGGCAGGCGCCGGACTGGACGGCCGCACTCATCACCGTGCAGCAACGCTTCAGTTCCATTCACCGCTCTTCCGTCATCGCAATCCTGCTGGCCGCACTCTCCCTTGGAGCCGTCGTGGGCGCGCCTCTTTCCGTTTTTCTTATGACATCACTGTCATGGCGTCTGTGTTTTGCGATCTACGGAACAGCAGGGATCCTGCTCTTCGGCATTCTTCTGGCCTACAGCCGCAAAGCGGCAGAACCTTCGGTGCCGCAGAACAGGGCCAGCATGACAGAACCCTTTGCCCTGTCCCGCCTGTTCAGTATCGGAGGGGCCTATTTCTGTCTCATGGGCGTCGAAGGATTTTTTCTGGCCCTGTTTCCCCTGTACCTGAGGAACACATTCCACCTGAACATGAGCCATGTCGCCTGGTACGTTTCTGCATCCTATCTTGTCATTCTGCTGTCAAAGCTGCTGGGCGGCGTCGCGTCGGACATGCTGCTGCGCGCGGGTTTTTCGCAATGGCGCGCACGGGTTCCGCTTGGAATCGCAGGGCTCGGCGGCGGGACAGCCTTTCTGGCCGTGGCCCTGATGATGTCGAGCGGCACAGCCATGCTCCCTCTCGCCCTCATCGCAGCGGCGTTTCTGGGATTAGGCCAGATCTCGATCTGGTCCTGCGTACAGGAGTTCGGCGGGGCATCCACGGCGCAAGTGTCATCGTGGACGCAGTTTCTGGGGAACCTGTCCGTTGCGGTGGTGCCGCTGGCCATGTCGTGGAGTGTTACGCTTCTCGGGGATTGGTGGCTGGCGGATGGGATGCTGGTGTTTCTGGGGCTGGCGGGGGTTGGAGCGCTGGCCTGTGTCCGAGCACCTATCAGGGCCTGAGGGTAAGGTCTCCGATCAGGAGGGCGACGGCCGCGCGGGTGGGTTCGATGACGGGGCGTTGGCAGATGTCTTCAAGATGCGGCTGGAAATGCGCCATGCCTGCACAGCCCATGAGGATCGTATCGGCGCCCTGATCGACGAGGCGTTTTGCCGCATCAACCATCCTGTCGAGCAGCGCATGATCCGTGGCACCGGCAGCCGTGGTGCCGATGCCGAGACTGCCGGCATAGCGCTCGCCCACACCCATTCCGCGCACCAGACGGCGCTGACGGAAGACCGATTTTTCGGACAGGGCGATGATGCCGAAGCGGTCTGCCTTCGTCAGGGCGTGCAGGATCGCGCTTTCCCCGATCCCGCGGACTGCGGCGCCCGGTGTGTTTTCGCGCGCGCCCGCAACGCCCGGATCACTGAAACAGGCTATGGCGTAGGCTTCTGCCGCGTTGTCGCGGATGGCGCGCTGCACCAGCGGCGCGACCTCGTCGGCATCGCTCTGCAACGCAACACCTGGTGGGGCTTCGGGAAGATCCATCACATCAATCCGGAAGGACGTGCGCTCGCGCATCGGAGCAAGCGCGGCATCAATCGCACGCGTCACCTGAGACGAAGAATTGGGGTTGATAACGAGAATACGGTCAGGGAGCATGATCGATGCACTCCTTGGGAACGGGCTGCGCCGGAAGGGCAGCATTTTCGGGCAGGTGCCATTTATGGATCAGGGACAGATAGGTTCCGTCCTGCTGAAGCGCCAAAAGCGCGTTTGAGACGCGGCAGGTGAAGGCGGCGTTCCCTTTGGGTAGGCCGATGCCCAAAGGGCTCAGATGAAACGGCTCACCCAGAGCCTGAAGCGTGTGGCCGCTGATTTCAACCGTCCAGGGAAGCGTCAGGCTGTCTTGCAGGGCAGCAACCACGCGACCTTCGCGAAGCTGGAGCCGCGCATCTGCCGAGTTTTCGGTCGCGAAGAGAAGGACGGGCGGACGATTTTTGGCCACGCAGTTGCGCTCGCTCCAAGCCAGAAGCTCGGCGGGAACGGAGGTCACGCGGCTGGCCGCCACCCTGCGGCCGCAGAGTTCAGGCAGGCTGGACGGGGCCTGATCGTCCCCCGAAAGGGTCACGAACTGGAAGCCCGATTGCAGGTAATCGACAAAGGAGACGCTCTGGCGTCGCAGGGGCGTATCCACCATGCCGTTGAAAAACATCCTGATCCGCCCCGTCAGAAGGGAGGGGATGAGTTGCGCAAAACCCGTCTCGACCATCCGGGGCGCCATGCCCATCCGCTGGCTCAGGGCCGTTGCGAGATCGACATCGAAGCCTTCGAGTTCGCCCGTAGTGGTGTCGCGCATGTCGAGCGGCGGATAGCTGGGATACAGCCCCAGCGGGAGATCAGGGGCCTCGGCTTTTGCGGCACCGAGACCCAGAAGCGCGATGACCGCGAAGAAGTGCGGCATGAACCGCGCTACAAACGGGGGCATGGCGCGGCACATCAGCGGCGGGTCGGAAAGGTGGGCGGCACGAGTGTTTCCACGGACCGGCCCAGCCGGTCACGCTGGGCAACGGAGCCGACAATCCGCGCCTGCTCCTCGACCAGACGGGAAGTCGCACCTTCATAATCCATGGTGAGCACCCTCCCCTTCTCCACGACCTTGCGGCCCGCCACGTAGACGGAGTGGATGGCGCGGTCATCGGCGGAGAAAATGAGCGAGCGCACCGGATCGATCGAAGGACGCATCATCGGATGCGACAGATCGACCAGCACCAGATCGGCCGGGCCGCCGGTTTTCAGGCGGCCGATATCATCCCGTCCGAGCAGGGAAGCGCCCACACAGGTGGCAGCATCGAACACGTCACGCGTGGAGACGGCTTCGGGGCTCTGTTCCTGCACGCGGCCCAGATAGGCTGTCAGACGCAGATCATCGAGCATGGTGTGCGGGTAGGTGTCTGTCCCCAGGCCGATGCGGATTCCGGCGCGTTTGTAGCGTCCGAAGTCACGCAGGACGTAGCCGCGCCGGGCGAAAACCGTAGCGCAATGCGCGACACCCGCGTCCCGGCTGGCGAGGATGTCGAGATCGCGTTTCGTGTGCCAGGGCGTGGACGGATGGTCGTCCAGAAAGATCGCATGGCCGACGATGCTGCGGCTTGAGAGCACGCCCAGACTGTCGAGCCACTGAACGGGCGTCATGCCGTGGCGGCGGGTGATTTCCTGAAACTCGACGATCGACTGCGCCGCATGTGTCTGCCACGGCACATCGCGTTTTCCGGCGGCGGCAAACGAGGCTTTCAGGATTTCGGGGGAGCAGGTGTCGATCTGGGCCGGGACGATCATGCCGGACAGACGGCCCGACGCATTGGCCTGTGCTGCGTCCACGGTTTCCAGCGCTTCGTCCATCGAGCGCTGCCCGCCGTCCTCGCTCCAACTGTAATCGACGGTATAGCCGTTTGTGGTTTTCCATGCGGCGGAGCGGAACATCGGCCCCAGACAGACCCTCAGCCCGCTTTCCGTCGCCGCATCGAGCCAGCCCGCCCACGGCGTGGACAGGTCCACGATCGTGGTGACGCCCGAGAGCAGCATTTCGCTATAGGCCACGCGGGCGCAGTCCGGTTTGCTGGCGGCATCGGCGCGGAAGACCGGCATGTATTCGTACAGGGACGAATAGAACAGGCCGGGGGAGCCGAGCTCATCGAACATGCCCCGGCTCATGGGTTCCGTCGCCGGGTGGGAATGGACATCTACCAGCCCCGGCATGGCCATGAGATCGCGCCCGTCCACATCGACCGGCAATGCGGAATACACGTCCGGCAGTTCCGATGCAGGGCCGGCGAAAACGATCCGGCCGTTCTCGATCACGAGGTCGGTGTCGGGCGCATAGACATGCCCCGCACTACGCTCGTCCCACAGGACGGCCTGTCGCAGTCCGGAAATGCGGATCGGACGGGCGGTCATGGTGCGGTCGATCCGGCCGCTTCACACGCCTCGAAATGGCGGGCGATCTGCTCGCCCGTGGCGATCCAGACGTCACGGCATTCGATCGTGTAGAGCAGGAAATTGCGCAGCAGACGCAGACGCATCGGACGGCCACTGACCAGCGGGTGCAGGACGGTGCCGACCATGCCGCCCCAGGCGCGTGTTTCGTCCAGTTCGTCCTTCCACATGGACAGCACGTGTTCCTTCGGGAAGATCGAGCGCGCACCAAAGCGGGTGCTGAGGCCGTGCATCCAGTCATCGAAACAGGAGGATGGCGGAAGCTCGACGACGCCCGGCGTCAGGTCCGGCAGGATCTGACGGTAGGGGCGCACATCATCACGCCATGAGCTGGAATAGAGCATGCCTTCGCGCTTAAGCGCCGTGCGCAGTTCGTCACAGCTTTCTCCATAGGGCGCTCTGTAGCCCACGGGGCGCACGCCATGCTTGGCCAGCGCCTCGAAACCGCGTGCCAGTTCGTCCTCGATATGCGCCGATCCGGGATCGGGCAGCAGGTGATGATAGCCGTGATGGCCGACTTCGTGGCCGTCGCGCAGAACGCTTTCCACCATCGCAGGGTAGGCATCCGCTGCCCAGCCGGTCGTGAAGAACGTGGCCTTGAGGTCCAGTTCACGCAGCAGTTCGAGGACCTTGGGTAATCCGACACGGGCTTCATAGCCGCCATAGGACATCGAGACGAGCTTGTCCGCGTGGGACGGGTCCTTGCTGGTGATGGCACTTTCGGCGTCGATATCGAAGGACAGCATCATCGCGGCCCGCATGCCGTGGGGCCAAGGGAATTCAGGCGCTGCCCCTGCGAGGTTCGAGGGGCGGATCGGAACGTCGTCGTAACTGCGAGTCATGGGGTATCTCCGCGTGTGAAGAGTCAGGCAGTGGTTTTCTGGCCGAGGACGGCGGCGAGGAACGCGCGTGTGCGGTCTTCGCGTGGGGTTCCGAAGAAGTCGGCGGTCGGGGCATCTTCCAGAATGACGCCGCCATCCATGAACAGGATGCGATCGGCGACTTCCCGGGCGAAAGAGAGTTCATGGGTGACGACCAGCATCGTCACGCCGCTGGCCGCGACGCTTTTCATGACGGCCAGCACATCACCTACGGATTCCGGATCGAGCGCGCTGGTCGGCTCGTCGAACAGCATGACGGTGGGTTTCAGCGCCAGCGCGCGGGCGATGGCGACGCGCTGCTGCTGGCCGCCGGAAAGCTGCGCGGGATAATGATCCGCGCGATGCTCCAGCCCGACGCTGCGCAGAAGCTCCAGCGCTTCGGACCGGGCTTCCGCAGCCGCGCGCTTCTGCACGCGGACCGGCCCTTCCATGACGTTTTCAAGCGCCGTCATGTGCGGGAAGAGATTGAAACGCTGGAAAACCATACCGGCCAGACGTCTCTGACGGGCAATGTCATGCGCGCTTCGGGGGACCAGTCGTCCGTTCCGCTCCCGGAGGCCGAGCAGTTCGCCGCTCATCACGATCAGTCCGTCTTCCGCTGTCTCAAGCTGGGCGATGCAGCGCAGCATCGTCGTCTTGCCTGACCCGGAACCGCCGAGGACGCACACGACCTGTCCCGGTGGGATATCGAGCGACACACCTTTCAGAACAGGGTTCGTGCCAAACGATTTGTGCAGGTTCCTGATCCAGATCGCAGGTTCGGTCATGAGGATTTTCCTCGTGAAAAGCGGCGTTCAAGCAGATGCTGCAACGGCGAGAGGGCAGTCACGGCGGCCAGATACCAGAACCCGGCGACGATCAGCAGTTCGATCACCCGCGTGTTGGCGTAATAGATCGTCTCCGCATTGTGCAGGACTTCGGGATACTGGATGAGGCTGGCGAGCGAGGTCAGCTTGATCATATTGATGAATTCGTTGCCCAGCGGCGGGATGACCGTCCGGAACGCCTGCGGGAAAATGATGCGGCGCATGGCCATCAAGCGCGTCATACCGATGGCGGACGCGGCTTCATACTGTCCGCGATCCACGCTCTGGAAACCGGCGCGAAAGATTTCGGCAATATAGGCGGCCTGATTGAGGCCCAATCCGAACAGCGACGAGAGAAACGGCGTCATGAGATCGACCGTCCGGTACGAGCCGATGCCAGGCAGGATGACGTGCGGAAAGATCAGCGCAAGGTTGAACCAGATCAGCAGTTGCAGGATGACCGGCACGCCACGGAACAGCCAGACGTATAACCCCGAGACGATCCGGGGCAGCCAGGCCGTGGATAACCGGCCCAGCGCCAGAACGATGCCCGCGACCATGCCCAGCGCCATGGCGCATACCGCCATCAGCAGCGTGGCGCCAACGCCGCGCAGGATGGACGGTACAAAAAGGAACTGGCCGACATAGCGCCATTCGATCTGCCCCACGACGAAGGCATGGATGATCCAGGCGCAGAGGGCGAGCAGCACGACGCCCGAGGCGATCTGCGTCCATGCGATACCCCTTCCACGCGGCAGGGCAAGAAGCCGGGAAGACTCTGTCATTCTGGTCATGGTGTTGATCCGTCTGAGTCCGGGTCGGAAAGTGCGGCGTCCTGAAGGGACCAGCGCTGAAGAAGGCGTGCGTAGGTTCCGTCTGCCCTGAGACTGGCGAAGGCGTGCGCGACCTGTGCCTCAAGGGCAGTCTGTCCTTTGGGAAAAGCCATCGACAGCAGCATGTTCGACAGCGGATTTCCCAGTCGGCGGAAGGCGTGATGGGTGATATCGATAAAATATCCGACCGTCTCGCCCCCCTGCACCATGGCCGCAACGCGCCCCTGAAGGAGCTGTATCCGGGCGTCTGCCCCGCTTTCGGATGGGTAGAACACCATCGCGGGACGTCCCTGCGCCTCGCAGTGGTCGTGACTCCACTGCCGGATCATGGTGGGGAAGGATGTGGCGCGGCTGGCAGCGACCCTTCGGCCGCACAGCATCTCGGGGCTCCGGACATCGCCCTGTGACAGGACGAGGACCTGTGCGCCGGATTTGAGATAGTCCAGAAAATCCAGAAAGGCGCGGCGTTCGGGACGGTCGGAAAATCCACTGAGGATCATGTCGGTGCGGCCGCTCTGGACCGAGGGAATCATTTGCGGGAAGGCCGTCTCAACCCATTCGGCCTTCACACCCATGCGGGCCGCCAGGGCATTTCCGAAATCAATGTCGAAGCCGGTCAGGCGGTCCGTGACCGGATCGCGGAATTCAAGCGGTGGATAAATCGGATTAACCGCAATCCGGAGCACTCCCGAAGACGCCTGTGCGCCCTCCACATGCCCCCAGAGGAGACAGGCCGTCAGAGACAGGAGTGTCCGGAATGTCGACGTCATCAGCCGATTTCGTCCTCCGGGTAGATGACGCCCGTCTGGCTTGTGATGCGGGTATACCATTGCGGCCGCCGATGTGCCTCGAAGTTGAACATCTTGGTCTTGCCCTGCTGGCAGAGATCAAGATCACAGTCCGCGACAATCACTTCGTCGGCAAGGGTCGTGGTCTGGGCCACAATCTGGCCGTTCGGGTCAACGATGCAGCTTCCGCCGATCAGGCAGGACCCGTCCTCGTCGCCCGCTTTTGCCACGGCTACGGCCCAGCAGGCATTCATATACGCATTGGCCTGCGCGACGAGCTGCGCATGGAAGGTGCGCAGATCCGCACTTTCGGTATCGCCACCGTTTGGATCGTAGGCGGCGGAATTATAGCCCACGCAGAGCAGTTCCATGCCTTGCAGGGCCAGCGTGCGCCAGGCTTCCGGCCAGCGGCGGTCGTTGCAGATCAGCATGCCGATAAGGGCACCGGACCATTCCGCTCCCGCACGATAAACCGGGAAACCGAGATCGCCATATTCGAAATAGCGCTTCTCGAGCTGCTGGAATTGCGCGCCGGGCCTTGGCTCGACCGAACCCGGCAGATGGACCTTGCGGTACTTGCCAAGGATCGTGCCATCGCACGCAACAATAATGCTGGTATTGAAACGTTCGCCTTCGGGCGTGATTTCCGCGTAGCCGACATAGAAGCCTATGCCGAGCTCCCTGGCCCGATCGAACAGAGGCTGGACCTCCGGATTGGGCATGGAACGCTCGTATTCCTTCAGGAGCTCTGCTCCCTCAAGCAGCCAGCGCGGGAAGAATGTCGTGAACGCGAGTTCGGGATAGACAACGAGCGTGGCACCTTTCGAGGCTGCCTCTTCCAGAAGGGCGATCATGCGCCCGACCGTATGGCTCCGCGCATCGGCTTTCTGTGTCGGGCCCATCTGGGCTGCGGCAATCCGAATGATCCGTCCCATAGTCATTTTCTCTCGTCCGGGTCTCATATGCGGCACGACGGCGAACCCCTTCGCACACCGGCCGGTTACAAATTCATTGCCATTTTGTTTCGGTTAGCTCAATAATCCCGCTAATCAGATATCCCACCTTCATATTCAAAAAACTTATAGATGAACCTCCGCCAGATCGAGATCCTCCGGGCGATCATTCGCCACAACACAACCGTCGCAGCCGCGCGCGTTCTGGGGCTGTCGCAGCCTGCGATCAGCAACGCCATCCGCACGATGGAGGATCAGGTGGGCTTCGCCCTGTTCCAGAGGGTCAACAACCGGATTTACCCGACGCCTGAAGCCACGATCATCGTGGATGACGCGGAGGCAATCTTCGATCTGCATGAACGGCTCGAAGGCCGGATTCAGGATCTTCGGGACAGCCGGGCCGGGCAGCTCCGGCTCGTGGCCACACCGCCGATCGGATACGGGATGCTGGCAACGGCGATCCAGCGCACGCAGTCCCTTCGGCCGAAAATCCGGACGTATTTCGACGTCCGGCGCTATGAAGGCGTCGTCAACAGTGTGGAAAGCCACAAGGCGGAACTGGGATTTGCGCTCGGCTTCAGCGGCAAGCCGGGGCTGGCGTCGGAAGTTCTGTATCGCGGCGAGATGGTCTGCGTCATGCCGCCGGGTCATCCGCTCAGCGAACGCCGGCAGATCCGCCCCTGGGACCTGCGGGACTATCATTTCATCGCCCTGGAATCCGGCACCAAGCTCGGGGAAGCCACACGCGCGGCCTTCGATCAGGAAGACGAGGGTTTCACCTTCTCTGCCGAAGTCCGCTACGCCAACACAGCCTGTACGCTTGCGGAAGCCAATGCGGGGGTCGCAATTGTGGACCCGCTGACGGCCTCGTCGGGGCGCTTCAAACTCGTCAGCCGCCCCTTTGCACCGGCCATTCCCGTCGCCGCGTATGCGATATGGTCCGAGAACCGCTCGCTTTCGCGGCTTGGACGCTTTTTTCTGGAGCGCGTCCGCGAGGTTGTAACCGATCTTCCCAAAGAGCCTTGAGCATCAGGAAAAGGACACGACCGCACCGCGGGGCGATCCGATGATTTCGTCCTCGCGCATGACGGCCTGACCGCGAATGACCGTCATGACGGGCCAGCCCGTGCAGGACACGCCTGCAAACGGTGTCCAGCCGCAGGGAGACGTAATCCAGCTTTCCTCGATCGTCCGGCGGTGGGCAAGATCAACGATCGTGAAGTCCGCGTCATAGCCCGGAGCGATATGCCCCTTCCCGACTGCGCCATAGACGCGCGCGGGACCAGCGGACATCAGCGATACCATCCGCTCAAGCGGCAGACGACCGGCGTTCACATGATCAAGCATGATGGGGACAAGCGTCTGCACGCCCGTGAGACCCGCAGAAGTCAGCGGCCAAGGGCGTTCCTTGGCCTCACGGGAATGGGGTGCATGATCGGAGCCGATGCAATCCACATCTCCCGCATTGACCGCCGCCCAGGACGCATCGTAGTGGCGCTGGTCACGGATGGGCGGGTTCATGATCGCGTAACCCCCAAGGCGATCGTAAACATCCGGTCCGACCTGCGTAAGGTGATTGACCAGAACCTCGACCGTTCCGATATCCTTGAAATCGCGCATATAGGCGAGTTCTTCCGCGGTGGAGACATGCAGGATATGCGTCTTGCGCCCTGTTTTTCGCGCCAGCGACATCAGGCGGCGGGTGCCAAGAAACGCACATTCTACGTCCCGCCATTCCATATGCGTGCGATAGGGCTGGCCGACGGAAAAGAGCTTCTTACGTTCCTGAAGGCGCGTTTCGTCCTCTGAATGGTAGCAGACGCGGCGGGTGCCATTCCGCATCAGGGCTTCGAGACTGGCATCGTCTTCCACAAGAAGATCACCCGTCGATGATCCAGCAAAGACCTTGATCGCGCAGACATTGTCCTGAACTTCGAGTATATCCAGCGTGTCGATGTTCTTCTTCGTCGCCCCGACATAGAGCCCGATATCACACCAGCTCTTACCCGGAATCATGGCGCGCTTGCGGTCCAGAACCTCTTGGGAAACCACTGATTCCGCCGTATTCGGCATGTCGAAAACCGCCGTCACGCCGCCAAGAATGGCGCCCCTCGTTCCGTCATGGATGGTCTCGACGCTGGCATTGCCCGGTTCGCGCAGATGGACATGCGGGTCGATGATGCCGGGCAGGACGTGCAGACCAGTACAGTCGATGACTTCGGTTGCCTCTGCGCGACCGAGATCTCCGATGGCGACGATCTTTCCGTCACGGCAGCCAATATCGGCGCGTTCCTGCGACGAGGTGACGACAGTCCCGTTTTTCAGAATGAGATCGAAATGGTCCATGAGGGTCGTCCTTGCCTGCTCTGGGAATGATATCGGGTCGAAAAATACTCCATGTCAGGCATGAGTGCGTCCAGTGTCCGCTCTATCGGCAGTTGTGGGTCACTATCACGCCCATGAATAGCCAGTCCGGATATCCGATACGCCAGCGCGGGAAACTTCTTTTATACAAGGCCTCAACAGACCGGCTTGCAGTGGAGGGATCGTGTCGACTATCGACAACCGTATCGGGTTCGTTATGGGTAAATTCGTTCCTCTTCGGGAGGCCGTCATTCCTGTCATGGATCGCGGGTTTCTTTTCGGGGATGGCGTCTATGAGGTGACGGCCGTCATTGAGGGGCGTCTGGTGGATAACGACCACCATCTCCGGCGTCTGGACCGCTCACTGGCAGAGATCGGCATTGCCAACCCGTTCAGCATCGAGAAATGGACTGGCATTGAGACCGAACTCATGCGCCGCAATGAACTGCGCAACGGGCTGATCTATATTCAGGTCAGCCGCGGTGTGGCCGAACGGGCTTTCCAGTACAAGGACGGTCTTGAGCCCACCGTGGTGATGTTCCCGCAGTTCAACCGGGTCCAGTCCAATCCGGTCATCGAAACCGGTGGGCGGATCATTACCGTGCCCGATCTGCGCTGGGCGCGACGGGACATCAAGTCCACATCGCTTCTGGCGCAGGTCATGGCCAAGCACGCCGTGAAACAGGCCGGGGTGAACGAGGCCTGGATGCTGGATGGCGACGAGATCACCGAAGGCGCTTCCTCGACCGCATTCATCGTCAGTGCGAGCAACGAACTGATTACGCGCAATCTTTCTCAGGATATTCTTCCGGGCATTACGCGACGCACGATCATCGAAATTGCCAAACGTCACGGTCTGACGATCGTGGAGCGGCCATTTTCAAAGGTGGACGTTCTGTGCGCGGCGGAAGTCTTTTATACGAGTGCCTCGACGATCGCCGTCCCCGTTATCGAAATGGATGGTGTGGGTGTCGGCGGCGGTGCTCCCGGTCCGGTTTTCCGCAGTCTTTATGATGCTTATCTGCAGGACGTCATGCAGCTGCCCGCAATCATTTCCTGAAATTTCCTTCCCCAAGAACAAGGACCATCAGCAATGTCGATCACACGTCTGGATCCTCACGAGCGCCTCAGCGGCGCTGTCATCTGCAATGGCATGATCCACTTTGCGGGTCAGGTGACCACCGACGAAACCCTGGACACCGAAGGCCAGACCGCCAACGTCCTCCATCAGATTGACAGCCTTCTGGCACAGGCCGGAAGCCGGAAAAGCGACATCGTCTCCGTCCAGATCTTCCTGACGGATATTTCCGAGATCGGCGCGATGAACAGAGCGTGGGACGCCTGGCTCGATCAGGACGCCAAGCCTGCACGGGCCACGGTGGAAGCCCGTCTGGTGGACCCCGCCTGGAAAGTCGAAATGACGCTGGTTGCACGCCTCGGCTCCTGAGGCAAAACTCCCCTTCCCCTGACACTGTCCCGGAGCCTCCATGCGCCTTCTCTCTGCCGATGAAACACGACAGGCCCTGCCCTTTCAGCCCCTGATCGCAGCGCTGAGAACAGCCATTACGGAATATCGGGACGGGACCATCGTCTGTCCGGAACGCCTTGTCGTGCCGACCGCCGACCGCACCGGAACGGTGCTGTCGATGGTGGCCTGTGGGCCGGACCTGATCGCACACAAGCTGTTGACCATTTTTCCCGGAAATAGCGCTCTACCGACCCTTCAGGGACAGGTGACGTGTCTGGATGGGCAAAACGGACGTTTTTTGTTCGCCATGAACGGCATTACCGCGACCGAGCGGCGCACCGCCGCGATCTCGATGCTTGGACTGTCCTGCTTTCGACCAAAACGCCTCAAACACGTTCTGCTCATCGGGACCGGCGCACAGGCACGGGTTCATCTTGAAGCACTGAATGAGCTCTATCCGGGCCTTTCCGTGACGATCCGTGGGCGGAACACGCAGCGTATCCAGTCCCTGATCGAGGGCCCTTACCCCGCTCTTCGCATTCAGGCCGAGAGAGAGACAGCAGACCATTACGATGCGGTCATTTCCGTCACCAGCAGCCGGGAAATCCTTTTCGATCAGGAGGCTGCGCCGGAAACACTGGTGATCGGTGTCGGTGCATACAAACCGGACATGATCGAGATCGGACCGGGGATCGTCCTGAAAAGTCTTTGCGTTGTCGATGATCCCATTGGCGCACCCCACGAAGCGGGGGACATTCTTCAGGCCGGGAAAAATTGGTCAGAGGTGTGGGCTCTGGCGGATTTCCTTGAGGAGAAGCCTGAGCAGGACCAGCCGGTCTTTTTCAAAAGCGTCGGCTGTGCCGCGTGGGATCTCGCAGCCTGCCGACTTACCATGGAATCCCTGCCGAAGTCAGCCGCATAGCAAGCCAGAGCGTAACGCCTTCGCCCTATTACAGAGACGGTCAAACCGGACGGGTATCAAAAATGGTATCCGCCCAGCCTCATTCCTCCTGGCATCAGTATGACTGGTGGCTCGTCAGGAAAATGATCCAACCTGCAGCCATCAACATACAGGCGGCAGAGATTGGGGCCCCCACGCGCGTAAAAGTCGCGAATGAAATCTTCACGCCGCAGCGCGCTGACTGCTCGACAACAATAATCCCTGCAAGGCTGCCAAAGATGATCAGGTTGCTAAAGAAACCTGTTCCCAGTGCCAAAGCAGCCCCCACGGCATTCACGTTTGCACCTGAATTCAGGAATGGGACCAGCAACATGACAGTAGGGTTGTTTCCAATAATATTACTCAAAGTTGCGCTCGTCAGAAACAGGGACAAGGGATCATTCAAATCAATTCCATAGCCATGAAGATGGTGTAGAATATTTTGTGGCAAACCTGTTTTTGATAATGCCGCGTTGACGATAAACAGACCCGATATCAACAATAAAAGATTTGCGTCAACTCTACGAAGAACATCACTCGATGAAATTTTTCTATTCAAAAGAAGAATTGCAGCAGCGGTCAACGCAACCAGCTCTTTTGGCCAAACATCCAAAACAAATGCGATAATCACGGAAATGGTTATAAATATTGCTTTGCAGGTCTCCTGAATATTTAAGGGAGTTTGCTCCGTTTTTGTTCCGGTGCTTTCCTCGGAAACTCCTGCATGTTCTAAAGTCCATTTTCCACGATACATCCAGGCAACAATCCCCCATACAATAGACAAGGACAGCAAGGCCGGTATTCCAGCGACAGATAAAAAGCCTGTAAATGAAATCCCGAGTTCCTGGGCTGCAATCATATTTTGCGGGCTTCCAATTAAAGTCCCGGCTGATCCTGTATTGGCGGCAAAGCAAAAAGCCAGCAGAAACGGAACCGGATTAAGGCCACGCGCCAAAGTTACGGAGACCAGAAGAGGCGTCATGGCGACCACAACGACATCATTCGTCAGCAGCGCAGACAGGCAACCAGACACCGCTACAAAGACGGCCAGAAGTGCTATTGGCCCTACAGAAAGCGTTGCAACCTTGCGTGCTGTCCATTCATAAAACCCGGATTCAGCGAAGGCACCCGACACGACCATCAAGCCGAAAAGCATGCCAATGGTTCGATAATCGACTGCCACCCATGCAGCTTTGGCACCGATACTGCCCACAGCCATCATCGCCATGGCACCAATCATGGCCGCGCCTGTACGATCGACTTTGAAGCCGGGCAATTTGCCCAGCCCCATTGCCAGATAAACCATCAGGAAAATAAAAAGCGTTATATTCATCAATCATACCAGCCCAGAAACCGGAAATCTCAAATCCCAAACAAAAAGGCCGCCCCTGAGCCCCGGAATTAGATATTTTCCTTTTTCGCGTGATGATATTCTTTTCTGATTTTCTCAATATCAACAGTAGGTTCCGGAAATTTCAGGTCCATGTCCTGAAGGGTTTTCCAGATAATATTAGACACTGCAAGATTTCTGAACCATTTGTTATTGGATGAAATAATATACCAAGGAGCATGCTTTGTTGAACATTTTTCCATCATATCCTGATATGCGGCAGTATATTTATCCCAGTACTCTCGCTCCTTGTAATCAGCATCACTGATTTTCCACTGTCTGGCCGGATCATCCAGACGCTGACGAAAGCGTTCCAACTGTTCCTCCGGCGTAATATACAAGAAGAACTTCAGAATGGTCACATTGTTCGCAACCAGCATTTTTTCAAAATCGTTGATCAGGTCATAACGATTTGACCAGATTTTTTTGGGAACCAGATCATGCACTCTGGTTACCAACACATCTTCGTAATGCGATCGGTTAAACACACTGACCTGTCCTCGGGCAGGCGTATAAGGGTGAACGCGCCATAAGAAATCATGGAGCTTTTCTTCTTCCGTTGGCTGTTTGAAGCCATGCACGGATGTTCCCTGAGGGTTCATCGCTTTCATGACGTGCCAACAGGTACCATCTTTACCAGCCGCATCAATTCCCTGAAGAACAATCAAAAGGGCATGCTTCTTTTCAGCATATAGTTTTTGCTGATAGGCGCTGACACGTGCCTGATGTTCTTCAATATCCTTGTCGGCGTCATGTTCTGTTTTGTAGTGAGCGTGATAAGATGCGTTGACATCTTTAAGGCGAACCGTGGTTCCCGGCTTGACGATCAATTTACGACGCAAATCCATAACAGATATCCTTTTTTTAAATTTTATATTGAGTTGTGAATAACAGGCTGACCGAGTTTCAGGCTGTTCTCTTCGCGACGCTTTATTTGAGAACTGGAAACGATTTTGATGAGATCAATGATGACCATCCAGATCAGGGCATAGATCCAGCCAACGCCAATCATGATCCATGGCAATGCGGGAACAAGAATACCAAAGACACAGAGCAACACAGCAACGATCTGCGTTCCAACCACTGCCAGAAATAGCGGACGACTGGGATAAGGCGGCCGAAAGATCGTATGCCGCGTCCGCACGACGAACAGAAGCAGGTGGCCACCAGCAGCCAGCTGCAGAAAAATCATCGTTTGAAGATGAGCGGCCGTAAGAGGAACGATATCCATCAGCCAGGGCGTATGCATCCAGGCAATTCCGAGCAGCAAAAGACCAAAGCTTTCAGCCAGGGATGCAATGCCCATGACGGAAGAAAACGTAATGATGCGATGCATGTCCCAACGCACCGGCTCGGCGGAGGTTACAACGTTATCATAAGCAATCGTCATGATCGGAATATCGTCAAGCAGAGCCAGGACGACAATCATGATAGCCGTCAAAGGCTGAAAACCGAAGACGAGATACGAGGCGACAACAAGAAACATAATGTCGATCGTCATTGCGATACGATAATAGATATATGACGTAATACGCTCGAAAATCGCCCGGGCTTCCACTATCGCATTCACGATTGTCGAGAGCCCTGGCGCTGTCAGGACAAGCGCAGCTGCCGAACGGGCGGCGTCCGTTGCGCCGCTCACGGCGACACCACAGTCGGCCTGTTTGAGAGCAGGCGCGTCATTCACCCCGTCACCTGTCATGGCAACAATGTGCCCACGCTCCTGGAGGGCTTTGACAATTTCAAATTTATGCTCGGGGAAAACCCGCCCAAACCCATCTGCGGCTTCCACCGCACGTGCTGCATCAACCGGAATTTTATTCGGGTTCATATCAGATGAAAATATATCCGTCGCCTTCAGCAGATGCTCGCCCAGCCCCAGCTGGTGCGCAATTTCAGAGCCAATTGCGACATCGTCACCTGTGACCATTTTTACGGACAGGCCCAGCTTTTTCGCCTGAGCGATAGTCGCCGCCGCATCCGGACGAGGCGGATCCAGCATGGGCAAAAGCCCCAGCAAGGTCCAGCTCGACCCGTCGTCATGCGAGACCGCCACACCCAGCGATCGCGTACCGTGCCTGGCCAGCTCCGAGACCTTGCCGAAATATTCCGTCGCTGGAGAGCTGTCGTTCGAGCCAACCGGCTCTTCTTTCATCCCGCACAGCGTCGCGATAACCTGTGGTGCACCTTTGGCGTAACGGATCTTATGTCCGGCAGCATCCTGCACAATGCCGACTGTCTTCTTGTTGACGGGGTCGAACGGAATGAAATCCACCCGCTTGTATGCGGCCAGAGGATTGTTGTCAGGGAGTGCCTTGAGAACGGCAAGATCAATGGCATCCGTGCTTTCCGTCCGCGTCGCCAAGGCGGCGGCAATGACAAGATCGTCGGCCTTTGCGGCCCCAAAGGGAATCGGGGCTTGCAGTGTCAGCTTGTTCTGCGTGAGTGTTCCGGTCTTGTCCGAGCACAGCACATCAACACCCGCCAGTTCTTCAATCGCGGACAGGCGTGAAACAATGGCCTTCTGTCGCGAAAGCGCAAGGGCTCCGAGCGCCATTGTCACAGACATGACCGCAGGCATGGCAACCGGCACGGAAGCCACGAGGAGCACCAGTACAAACTGCGCAATCGCCCCGGCCTCGCTCCAATGCCAGGCGCCGTTATGGGCCAGATCCCGCCAGATCTGCGCCCCGACCAGCACAACGGCAAGCGCCGCCGCAAGGATAATCAGGAAGTCACCGATACGCAGGACGGCCTGTTCTGCATGCGATTTACTACCCGCCGATGCGACCAGCTTTGCTGTACGACCAAAAAAGGTATTGTTTCCTGTCGCGACGACCAGACCGATCATGGACCCCTGACGCGCAATCGACCCGGAATAAGCGCCATCGCCGATTTTTTTCGAAACCGGCAAAGATTCGCCAGTCAGAGCCGCCTGATCGACAGACAGATATTTTCCGTCAATCAACAGAAGATCTGCGGGAACGATTTCTCCCGATGCAACCGTTACAACATCCCCTGGCACAAGATCAGTCGCATCAATGGCGGCCCATACCCCGTCGCGACATGCAGACGCCTTGAGAGCCAGCCCCTTTTTGAGAGCAGCAAGTGCATTGGCTGCCTTGTTGTCCTGCCAGAATCCGATGGCCGCGTTGTAGAGGAGCAAGCCGGAAATAACGAAAAAATCCGGCCAGTCTGCGCGCAGAAAAGAGATAACCGCTGCAATTTCGATCATCCAGGGAATTGGTCCCCAGAAATAGCCGAGAAGCTTTTTCCAGCGGCTTTCTTCATGGGCCTGAATGGCATTCGGACCGTCTTTGGCAAGACGATCCTGAGCTTCCATCGACGTCAGCCCCTTGGAAGATGTTTTTAATTCTGAAATTTTTGCTGAAATTTCCGCTGCATCCAAAGTCGTCGAACGACCCGCCTGACCTGTCGCTTGTGCTTTCACAGACCCTTTAGGCGCAGTGGGTGCCTCAGGACTCAATGGAGGAGATGACATAACAAGCTCCAAAAAATATAAATGAATTTACTCTACAATACCCGGAGAATATTTTATCGAAGTAGAATCATTCGTTAAAATGCGGAAAAATTTATTGCAATGACAAAAATAAATTTTTATCGGTTTGGAACTTTTATTATTAAAGTATTCCCATATATTATTGCATAGATATTTATGACTTTCATTGATTTGACTTTATTTAAGAATTCGTAAATTTTAAAAATATCTCAAAATTCCAAAAGGATATTTTCAAGTCTGGCTTCCCGTGAACCGCTTGATGTTCAATCTTCATGAAATGGGCGCATCTCTCTGGACATCGCTTCGGATACACGTTCTCCTGCCTTGAACGACACGCCCATACAGGGCGTTCATGCGTTATGACTGCCAACGAACGGCAACGCTGCAACGTGGATGCAAGGAACTCTGAAGCAATGGCCCATCTCAGTCCTCTGGCCGGAAAAACACTTTCCTCTTCCCAGCTCACCGACATTCCCGCCCTGATCGCGGCCTATTATGATCGCAACCCCGATCCGGCCGTCTCCACGCAGCGCGTGTCGTTCGGAACCTCGGGCCATCGCGGCTCCTCGCTCCACACCAGTTTCAACGAAAACCATATCCTCGCCATCTGCGAGGCCATCTGTCGCCATCGCAAGGCCGAAGGAATTGATGGCCCCCTCTTTATCGGTATGGACAGCCACGCGCTTTCGGGTCCGGCACAGAAATCCGCAATCGAAGTGTTCGCGGCCCATGGCATTGACGTACGGATTGACGAACATGACGGCTATACGCCGACGCCGGTCATTTCCCATGCCATCCTGACCTACAACAAGGGCCGCACCACGGGCCTCGCCGATGGCGTGGTCATCACGCCATCCCATAACCCTCCGGCAGATGGCGGGTTCAAGTATAACCCGACCAATGGCGGCCCCGCAGATACATCCATTACCAAAGCCATTCAGGACATGGCCAACGACTTCCTCGCCAACGGCCTGAAAGACGTCAAACGCCTGCCCTATGAACAGGCGCGGCAGGAAGCCTGCATCCAGGGCTACGATTTCATCACACCTTATGTGAACGATCTGGATTCCGTCATCGACATGCAGGCCATTCGGGACGCCGGCGTTAAGATTGGCATCGACCCTCTGGGCGGCGCAGCCGTCGCGTACTGGAAGCCCATTATCGACCGCTATGGTCTCAATGCCACCATTGTCAGCGATGTGGTGGACCCCACCTTCTCTTTCATGACAGCCGACTGGGACGGACAGATCCGCATGGACTGCTCTTCCCCCTATGCCATGGCGCGCCTGATCGAGATGGGAGACCGCTTCGACGTGGCCTTTGCCAATGATACGGATGCGGACCGCCACGGCATCGTCGCCATGCCCGACGGCCTGATGAACCCGAACCACTACCTTGCTGTGGCCATTTCCTACCTGTTCCAGAACCGTCCGGACTGGAGCCCGGAACTCGGCGTGGGCAAGACACTCGTCAGCAGCGGCCTGATCGACCGTGTTGCTGCCGAGATGGGGCGCAAACTGGTCGAAGTCCCGGTTGGCCTGAAGTGGTTTGTCCCCGGCCTGATGGACGGATCTCTGGGTTTTGGCGGCGAGGAAAGCGCAGGCGCCACGTTCCTGCGACGCGACGGTTCAGTCTGGACCACCGATAAGGATGGCCTCATTCTGGGCCTGCTGGCGGCTGAAATTACGGCCAAGACCGGCAAGAACCCGAGCGTCCATTATCACGAGATCATCGCCCGCCTCGGCACCCCATATTATGAGCGCATCGATGCGGCCGCCAATCCTGAACAGAAGGCCAAGCTCAGCAAGCTCGCGCCCGAACAGTTCCCGCTGGAGACGCTGGCCGGTGACAGGATCATCAGCAAGCTGACGCGCGCACCGGGTAATGATGCTCCGATCGGCGGGCTGAAAGTCGTCACCGAAAACGGCTGGTTCGCCGCCCGTCCGTCTGGCACGGAAGATGTCTACAAGATCTATGCAGAGAGTTTCGTCAGTGCGGATCACCTGCGCGCCATTCAGCAAGAAGCACAGGACGCCATTTCAAAAGTGTTCGCCGCCTGAAGCACGTTGCCCCCGGAGCAAACTCCGGGGCAATGGCAGCGGGGCATAAGATCACGCGTCAGGACAGACTTTGTCCTGACGACGTGAATTCTCCTCAGTTGTAAACCAGTTCAAAATAGATGCTGCGGCCGTAATCTTCTTTTGCTTCCAGCCGATTGAGATGCTCGCCGTAATACATCCGCGTATGCGATCCGGCCAGATTATAGACTTCGTATTTCAGGCGAAGACTGTCCGTAATATCGTTCCAGGCGCCGATATCCAGACTTGGCTGCGAGCCGTAACCATACATCTGCGTCGGGTCGTCATTGAGGCCTTCAAGATACTTCGCGGAATACGAAAAGGACGCTTTGACGGCACCACGGATCTGCGGGATGTGCCATGTCACGCTACCATTAAAGACATATGAAGGCTGCTCGGTCAGCTGCTTCAGCTTGTATGAAACATTCACACCTTGATACGTCATCCGGCCGCGCATCCAGGTTCCGCTGGCATTGATGTCAAACGACTGCCTCCACGGTCCCTTGATGCTCTTATCCACCACCGAAACCTCGACCCCCATCAGAGACGAGTTGTTGGCGTTTCGTGGCTGCGTGACGTAGGTCAGCTCATCATTGATGATTTCCGTCGATCTGGTTGTATAGATGTCGTGTTTGATCATTTTGTCGAAGTAAGCGACACTGAAGACGCCTCTTCCACGATTGAAGAATTTATCGAGGGAAATATCGAAATTCTGCGCTTTACGCGGCATCAGATTAGGATTTCCCCGTGACAGCGAGCAGTTGATATCTCCAGGCTGCGTATTCTGGGAGTCACCACAGCTATATTGTGCAGCCTGTGCAAGATCCGTTGGCTGCGGACGACCAACCGACTGACTATAAACCGCATGCAGAATCAGGTTCTTTGGAAATTCATGCACAAACGTCACGGAAGGGAGCGGATTGATGTAGCCACCCCGGTTTTTGTCAATTTTCCCTGTCGGGTTCGACGAACTGTCAGTGCCTGGAATAAAGGCGTTGAAATTTACCGAGTCAGCACGAACACCGGCTATGATCTGTGAGTTCCGCCACTTGTAGTGCAGCGAGACATACCCATCAAAAAGTTGCTCCTGATACCGGAAATACGCCAGCTGCGTGTAATTTTTGGATTTGGCCGGATCAAGGGTCTGCTTGTCCCAAGGGAAATTCGTCAGGTCAAAAAATGGTCCGTTCGGGTTCTGCATATCCGGAATGAACATGCTGGATGTCGCACTGCCACCGGGTTTGTACCAGAGCTGATCTGAAGAATTGGTGGCATTCAGACTTCTCCATTCAAAACCGCTCGCAAATCCAAATCCGTGAAAATCCGGACTGAGATTGCGGGTGTAATCCAGACGAACGTTCGTAACCCCTTCATGATCACGATCGTATTCCTGCTGAACTGTCTGGAACGCGTAACCGCTGTTGAGGAGTTTGTTCATGTCGATAATGTCGACGAGATTGGCCACGTTTTCCCGGTTGATCGTATAATCGGCGTAAACAGCGCCTTTCGCAGTCTCTTTCGGATACACCCGGGCAGTCACATAGGGTTCGTGATTATAATAATCTTCCCACGTGTATCCCGCACGCAATTTCAGCGTCGAGATATTGTCGTGCCAGCTCAGATTTCCCAGAACACCATTGGTATTCATCTGCCAGTTGTCTTTCCGGCCGATCGTCCGGGCACGGTAGATGTATTCACGGCCGGAAGTCGGGGTCTGGTTCCAGATCCCTGTATCATCAAGCAGGTATTCGTTGTGCTCCATAAAGGAATTTTCCCACCTCTCGTAAGCATATCCCATAACGGAGGCACTGAATCCGCTGTTTTCGGGATGCCATTCAAGACGCGCGGCGCCGCCCAGAGAATTCAGATTATTTGAATAACTTCCGCCATCGACATAGCGAGGGGCGGTCATGCCATTCCAGCCCGGCGTGCTTGGATCATTGGGGCTGAGGATTTTCCCCTTGGTATTATAATAATTGTAGCTGTCTTCCTGCCACTTCTTGGTCGTGTTCCGGGTCCGGCTCTGATACCGGAATGAGGTCATGATGCCGAATTCCTTGTGTTTCCCGAACCGGTCAGAGAAAACAGCCTTGGCGCCCTGTCCAAAATGCGGCGACATCCCGGGAATTCGGTTGGCGCCCGCCGATCCTTTTTCGGTTCCGTAAATCCCGTATGCATTGATGTATTTATAGAGCCCGTCATGGTCGAAGGCGCTGCGCGGATTCATGTTGATGACCGCACCGATAGCACCCCCATCCTGTTCAGCCGTAAAAGTTTTGTAAATATCGTCTTCCCCGGTCATTTCGGCCGGAATGTTCTGCATATTCACGCGCCTGCGGATGCTGCCGCCGTCACTGATACTTGCAAGCGTCATGCCATCCAGTGTCGTCTGGTTAAGATCCGAGGAGACGCCGCGCACGCTGATATAACGCGGTTCATCGCCATTACGGATCCCCGTGACACCCGGAAGCTGCGTCAGCAACTGGGCCATGGACGTCGCCCCGCCCAGATTGGACGCATCATCATAAGTGATCGAATCAACGACACCTGCAAAATTACGCTTGGTCCGCAATTCATGGCGACTTCCCCTTACAGTCAGGTTGTCCACCATATCAGCTTCAGAACTGGTCGATTTTCTGGAAGCCCCTGCACGCAAGGTGATGTTTTTCGGATTGGATACCTCAACCTTGAAGGCATGTTTGCCAAGAAGCCTGCGCAGGGCCTTCAGATTGTCCATTTTCCCGTAAAGGGGGGCAGAACGCAGACCGTTTGCCGCATTGGCATCGAAGGCGACATGCACACCGGTCTGCCGGCTAAAAGCCGTCAGGGCGGATGTCAGGGACTGGGCAGGGAGAGAAAAAACGTTCTGTGAATCCTGGGCGAAAGCAACAACAGGCACAAGACACGGAACGGAAACTGAAAGCGCAAACGCGAAAGACCGACTTGAGAAAGACATTCTGGAGCCTTGAACTGGAATAAACGGAGATCTGCTCTCGCTGCGCGGGACATTTACTGGTTTCTGATTATTTCTCTTGTTAATCTTTTGTTTCATTTAACGTTCTGTAATGACATTTTCTGTCAATTTTGCACTAGCCCACGATATTTTCTGGTTCTAGATCTTCCGAATAAAGCGTGACTTTCCCGCTACGGGGAATGCGACAGGGCGAAAAACCCTTTCAGTATATTTTGTAAAAATTTATCACGCTTATTTGAAATTACGCGAAACAGGAAAGAACTCATCGGACTTTATTACAGTCACCTGAATATGATTTTCGTCATATCCGGAATGCCCATAATAGTCTCTTCCGAACCTCACTGTTTACTGCCGTGGCGAGGCGTGAACAGCTTTTCCCCGTGTATCTTTTTCTGATGCCCGTCCCCTCAACGGAGGCCTGAAAACCGATGCTGTCTCGACCTGAAATCCTGATTGTCGGAGGTGGTGTTGCCGGCCTTTCTCTCGCAACACGCCTTGGAAAGTCGATGGGGAAACCCGGAAAAGCGCGTATCACGCTGATCGACAAAAGCTTCTCCCATGTCTGGAAACCAATGCTGCACTGCTTTGCCTCCGGCACGCTCAGCAATGAAAACGACAAGGTGAATTTCATCTCACAGGCCAGCGGTCATCATTTTGAGTTCTGGCCCGGCGAAGTTGCTTCCATTGACCGCGAAAACCGCGAAGTGATCCTCAGCCCGCTTCTGGAAGCCGACGGTTCGGTCATTCTGGAAAGCCGCCGCATGAAGTATGACACCATCGTCATTGCGATCGGCAGTTGCGCCAATGATTTCGGCACGCCGGGCGTTAAAGATCACTGCATGTCCATCGACAATCTCGTGGAGGCCAACGCTTTCAACGAGAAATTCCGTATGGAACTGCTTCGCGCGTTCGCCAACACCTCGGAACTGGACATCGCGATTGTCGGGGGCGGTGCGACCGGTGTTCAGCTTGCCGCGGAACTGCACAAGGCTCTGGAGATCGTTGGACCCTATAATCTGCACGCTTTCGGCAAGGCGCCCCCCAAGCTGCATGTCACGCTGCTTCAGTCAGGCGCGCGTATCCTTCCCGCTTTTCCGGAATCCGTTTCTGCGGCTGCCCAGAAGGAACTTGAGCATATCGGCGTGACCGTTCAGACCAATGCCCGCGTTGCGGGGGCGGATGCCCACGGCTTTATTCTGAAAGACGGATCCTACGTCCCCGCCAAGCTGCGTGTCTGGGCGGCAGGCGTCAAAGCCCCCGAAGTCACCACCGCCTATGGCGGACTGACGATCAACCGCACTGGTCAGATCCTCGTCAATCCGAACCTCTCATCCATTGATGACGAACGTATTTTCGCGCTTGGAGACTGCTCTTTCATTCAGGATGACCCCCTGCCCGCCACGGCTCAGGTCGCGGGACAGCAGGCCAAACATCTTGCCCGGTATCTCCCCGCATGGATCGAACATGGGCGGAAAGTCCCGGGCTGCGTCTTCCATAACAAGGGTGCGATCGTGGCTCTTGGAAAATATAACGGCTGGGCGGCCCTCCCCGGCGGCACCGTCTGGGGCGGAGGCATTTCACACGGCTTCTCGGCACGCATGGCGCATCTGATGCTCTACCGCCAGCACCAGATGGAACTTTTCGGCTATTACCGGGGGCTGATGTCCTGTTATTCGGACTGGGTCGAAACCTTTGTCCGCCCCTCAGTCCGGCTGGACTGAGGAGAAGCAGGCCCCCTTACATTATGACGTGCAAAACCGTTCCGGAGAGTTTTTCCTGAACTCAGGCGCTCTGGCTTCCGCGGATCAGACGATGGATGAAGGCGAGCTTGTGCATGACTCCTGCCGTCAGCACGAACGGATAGAAATCCGCTAGCCCCATCGAGCGGTTCAGGCTGTTTACCGCATAGGTCAGGGGCAGCCAGGCCTGCATGATGTCTTCGAAAGACGCTTCCGTATAAGGATCTCCCAGCGTCCGACCAGAAGCATGACCGATCCCCTCAAGCCGCGGATTCACGCTGACTCCGAAGGCACACGCAGTCTCGAGCGTAGAGACGATATGCAGGTAATGCGCCCAGGTTTCCGCAAAATCCTCCCAAGGGTGAGAGGTCGCATAGACGCTGACGTGACTCTCCTGCCATTTGGGCGGCGGAGGGCTGTCATAATAGACCTGAAGCGCCTGCTGGTAATCCGCCCTGTCATCTCCGAAGACGGCTCGGCACTCATCCAGTTTTCCGGCATCACGCACCAGAAGATTCCAGTAATAATGTCCGATCTCATGCCGGAAATGCCCCAGGAGCGTACGGTAATACTCTCCCATCTCGATCCGCATCCGCTCACGGGACGCATCATCGGCTTCACGGATCGCAAGAGTGATGACGCCGTTGGAGTGCCCCGTCATGACGGATGAAGAGCCATCGGGCGCATCATCAAGGAAGTCGAACACCAGCCCGTTTTCAGGGTCCTGCCGCCGATTCCGGATGGGCAGCTTCAGGCGCAGCAGCGTGTAGAACAGGCGGTGCTTGGCGACTTCTATTTTCCGCCACCGCTCAAGGTTTTCAGCCGTATCAAGGCTTGGGATCGTACGGTTGAAACTGCACGCAAAACAGAACGGCCTGCCATTATTGGGATCAGGCTCTGTCAACCAGTTGCAGACGCCATAGTCGTGATTGGAGCAGTAGAGCACGCTTTCCTGACGGGCCGAAGGCTCCAGCGGACGCCACAAGCGTTCTCCAGCCGGGTCCAGCGCAGTCAGCAGCGACTGTTCTGGCAGATACCCGATCGGATGGCGGCAATGCTCGCAAACCGTGTTTTCAAAAAAGAGAATCTGTCCGCAGGACTGGCACTCAAAGAGCTTCATAGGATCGCATTACACCGGGTTGCCCGATCATGACCAGTTCCGGGGTATCGCTCCCGGACAGAAAAGGCTCCGCCCGCATCGTCACATCAAACGTCGCGCGGCACCGGTCGAGCATTCCCGAAATGGGCGCGGCCTCCTCAGGGCGGCCGGCAACCGCCAGCGGAATGTGATGCTGCGCCACCGTGAGCCCGGACGTGGTGTCAAAACCGACCCAGCCGCTCTCCGGAATCCAGGCCTCGGCCCAGGCATGCAGGTCACAGCTCAGGCCTTCGGCGTCATCCGGCTGGATCAGATAGCCGGACACGAACCGCGCCGAAAACCCCAGATGCCGCAGGACCGTCACCAGAAGCCATGCGCTGTCACGGCATGAGCCGCTTTCGCGCTGCAATGTCTCTTCCGGTGCCCACACGCCCGGCTCAAGCCTGCGCTGATAGGTCAGACGCTCCGCTACGGCCCGGTTGAGGTCCGCCACCACAGATGGGGCCCTCTGCTCACCCGCCACCCGCCAGGCCTCGACAAACCGGGACACCTGCGTCCCAGCCGCATCCACATCCCGGTAGGCCGCACAGAGCGGCGTTTCCACCCCTCCGGCCGCATCCTGCCGGCTGCCCAGATCTACGTCCATGCTGACCGATACATCAAACGCCGTCACGCGCTCCGGAACCCGAATTTCCGCCACGCGATTGCCATACGCATCCTGCCGCCACAGCACATCCGCATTGTCCGGCGACACGTCGAGCGCATAATTCCGGATAATTGGCTCCACCCGCGACACCGGGCACAGCCGCACGGTCTGGCGTCCCAGAAAGACAGGACGGTCATACTGATATCGGGTATGGTGGCGCAGTATGACGCGGGAATTCATGCTCGGCAGGCCCTGTGGACAATCAGTTTCAGAAACGCGTTCCAGGCACAGGATTTTCGGGCCATCCCGCTCCGGCAACCACCGGGTCTGATGGCAGTTCAGAACATTACCCTATCAGCCCTGTCGGGAACCGCAACAATTTCCACCAGACTTTTCCTGATCTGTCCAAACGCCAAATTTCACGCTTGGCAAAGCGCCGGAATCTTGCTCCGTTAATAAACTATCGTAATGAACCGGCACGGCTGATCGGATTTTCCCTCAGCACACAGGGTCGGGGAAAAACAGGGTGTGAGGCAGAGAATGAACAAGCCGGTTTTGCAGTCTCCCAATCCCTCCGCGACCACTCCCTCCACGAACAGTCTCTCCGCACTGCCCCCCGCGAAGGCTGCGGCAGGCATTTTCGCCGCCTATGACACGCCGGATTTCTTTTGCGAACTCATGCGCCGGACGGACGAAATGCCGTCGTCGCTCAGGACCGTGCGCGACCGTCTGGCCGCTTTTGATCTGTCGGAACTGCGTCATCGCACCAGCACGGCCGAGACCCAGCTCTATCGACTGGGCATCACCTTCACCGTCTATTCCGACCGCGAAGCGATCGACCGCATTCTCCCCTTCGACATGATCCCGCGCGTTCTGACGGCCTCGGAATGGGAGCATATCGACCGCGGCGTGCAGCAGCGCGTCAGGGCCCTCAACCTGTTCCTGCGCGACATCTACCACGAGCGTCATGTCCTGCGGGACGGCATCATTCCGGCCAGTCTGGTGCTCGGCAACCCCAATTACTGCGAAGCCATGGTCGGCGTCCGCGTTCCGGGGGACGTCTACGTCCATATCAACGGAACCGACCTGATCCGCGACAGCAGCGGCCGTTTCATGGTCCTGGAAGACAATGCGCGCACGCCGTCGGGCGTCTCCTATGTCATCGAGAACCGGCACATGATGCTGCGCCTGATGCCCGACCTTGCCTCGGGCATGCCGCTGCGTTCGGTTGAGGAATACGGCCTCAAGCTGCATCAGACCCTGTGCGAGGTCGCGCCCGAGGGCGTGACCGATCCGCAGGTCGTCCTGTTCTCGCCGGGCATCTACAATTCCGCCTATTTCGAACATGTCTTTCTGGCCCGCGAGATGGGCGTGCCCCTCGTCGAAGGCCGGGACCTGATCGTCGAGAACCATCGCGTCTACATGCGCACGGTCGCAGGCCTCCGCCCCGTCCATTCGATCTATCGTCGCCTCAATGACGAGTATCTGGACCCGCTGGCGTTCAATCCGGACAGCATGCTCGGCGTGCCCGGTCTCGTAGAGGCCTATCGCCGTGGAAATGTCACCTTGGCCAATGCGCTGGGAACGGGAGTTGCGGACGACAAGGCCGTCTATGCCTACATGCCCCGTCTCATCCGCTATTATCTTGGCGAAGACCCGATCCTCGACAGCGTCCAGACCCATATCTGCGCCGAGCCGGAGGGGCTGGCCTACACGCTCGCCAACATGGACAAACTCGTTATCAAGCCCGTCGGCGAGTCGGGCGGGTATGGTCTGCTGATCGGCTCGCAGGCCACACAGACCGAACTGGACGAATTCCGCGCCAAGCTGCTCGAAGATCCCTCCAATTATATCAGCCAGCCCGTCATCGACCTCTCGGTCTCCCCCACGCTCTGTCCCAGCGGCGTGGAGGCGCGGCACGTGGATCTGAGACCCTTTGCCCTGACGGGGAAAAACACATGGGTCCTCCCCGGCGGTCTGTCCCGCGTAGCCCTTCGCAAAGGCTCGCTGGTCGTTAATTCTTCACAGGGCGGCGGCTCGAAAGACACCTGGGTGATGGCCCGATGACACAGACTGGCACACGCTTTCCGGCAATGCTCGCCAATCTTAACACGCTGCTGTCGCGCTATGGCGAAAGCATGATGTGGCTCGCCCGCTATATGGAGCGGATCGAGAATCTGGCCCGTATTCTGGAAGTAACGGAAGCCTTCGTCCGCAATCCCGACGGCAGTCCGGGATGGGATTCCATCCTTCAGATCAACTCGGATGAGGAGCGCTACGCCGCCCTCTATGCGCTGCCCGCGACGGAAGACAATATCCTCGCCTTCTACATCACGGAAAATACCAACCCCACCTCCATCCGCGCCATGGCGCACATGGTTCGGGAAAACGCCCGTTCGGCGCGCCCGCTGATCTCAACTGAAATGTGGATGCAGCTCAACATCTTCACCCAGAGCATGATGGAGCTTTCAACGCCCGACATCCGCCGTAATGGCCTGTCCGGGCTGTGCAACCGCATCAAGCAGGACTGCCAGACGCATTTCGGCGTCACCGAGGGCACGCTGTACCGCGATCAGGCATGGCTGTTCTATCTGCTGGGGAAATATCTGGAGCGTTCCGACCAGATCACCCGTCTGATCGACATCCGCTATCACACGCTGCTGCCCGGCGGCGAAACCTTCGGCTCGCAGCTGGATCTGACGCAGTGGGGGTCCGTCCTGCGCTCGGCCGCCGCCTATCACGCCTTCCGCCGCCTCCAGCCCGTGACAACCACACCCGCCAATGTCGTGGGATTTCTGCTCAAGAACGAGGGCTTTCCGCGGTCGCTGATGCTCAATCTGCGGCAGGTGGAAAGCACGCTCAACGCCCTGTCCACACACTACAATCTCCGCCACCAGTGCGGGCCGCTTCAGGAACGCATCATCAATCTGAGAGCCACGCTCGAAGACCAGACGGCCGAGGACATCATTTCCCGCGGACTGCATGAATATATGACCTACATCCAGGACGAACTCTCAGCCCTGCAGGCGGAAGTCTCCGTCACATTCTGGCCGGCCGCCCCGGTCATAACGCGGCAGAAGGCGCTCAGTCCGGAGTAACTCCGGAACCGGGACGGGGCACGTCCGCAATCTTCAGGGCTATGCCTGCATCCCGCAAAAGCCCGGCGCGGACGGGATCAATCCCGTCATCGGTAATCACGACATCAAATTCGGACAGGAGCGCCAGCCGGTTCATGGCCGAAGTGTCGAACTTCCGGCTGTCCGCCAGAAGAACGCGGCAATCCGCAACGTCCATAAGGGCACGCTTGGCCTGGATGATGTCCTCGACCTGATGATAGACCGCCATTCCAGAGACTGCCGCTGCCGACACGAATGCCGTGTTGATCCGCATGGACCTCACGGCCTGTTCGCAGATCCTGCCCACAAAGGCGTCGAACGTCGGACTGTACCGCCCCCCGAGACCAATCAACCCGACCGTCTCGCAAGGCCCCAGACGGCTGACGAGCCCACGGCTGTTCGTCACGACCGTCAATCCGGCAATGTCGGACAGTCTGTCTGCCATTGCTCCGGCAGTCGTGGAATCATCGAGCGCTATGGTGTCGCCCTGGCTGACCATGGAGGCGGCCAGCGTCGCAATCGCCTGTTTTTCGGCAACAGCCTGCCCTCTTCGATACATCACGCTGCCCGCTGCGCTGATGTTCGGAAGAGCCGTAATATCTGCTCCGACCCGCCGCACCAGCCCCTGCGCGCAGAGTGCCAGCAAATCCCGGTTGATCGACGCCCGACTGAGCGAAAAGCGCTTCAGCAGGTCCGCGACCGGCACCACGCCATGTTCGGTGACATAATCAAGGATCCCGCGCCGGCGGCCGGACAGTG
Organism: Gluconobacter albidus; assembly: GCF_002005485.1. Taxonomy (NCBI): domain Bacteria; kingdom Pseudomonadati; phylum Pseudomonadota; class Alphaproteobacteria; order Acetobacterales; family Acetobacteraceae; genus Gluconobacter; species Gluconobacter albidus. The sequence goes on from NZ_CP014689.1 coordinate 2,102,377, forward strand.
CCTGCCCTTCCGTAAGCAGGGCATTCATCATGCAGGAACCTTCGGAGACACCACGTCACGCACGCTCTCGACCAGATCCATAAAATCCGCAGGATCCCAGCCTGCCCGGCCAATCAGCACGCCGTCCACATCCGGCAGGGCCACATAATCGCGGATATTGCCCCGCGAAACGCTCCCGCCATAAAGCAGCGGAATCCGCACGGAGCTGCCCTGACCCACGATCCCCTGCACGACGCCGCGCAGCGTCGTATGGATCTGCGAGACGAAAGCCGGTTCGGCAGGACGGCCTGCCGCTCCAATGGCCCAGACGGGCTCATAGACCACCAGAACCCGTTCAAGGTCTTCCTGTGAAACCCCGTGCAGCGCGATTTTCGTCTGCCGCGCCAGAGTCTCCTGCGAAACGCCGAATTCATATTCGTCCAGCGTATCGCCAATGCAGATCAGGGGACGCAGACCATGCCGGAGCGCTGCGCGGACCTTCAGATTGACCGTCCAGTCCGTCTCCCCGAAGTGCAGCCGACGCTCCGAATGCCCCAACACAACAATGGACGCACCGCATTCAGCGATCATCGGCGCGGAAATTTCGCCCGTCCACGCCCCGTTCTCTTCCCAGTACATGTTCTGCGCGCCAACCATCAGGGGACTGTCATGAAGGACCGCTCCCACATCCCGCAGAGACGTGGCGGGCGGGGCCAGAAAACACCGGACGCCTTCGGGGGGCCGAAAAAACGCGAGGGCCCGGGCGTCCGCAATGGCTGCGGCCGGCCCCTTGTTCATTTTCCAGTTCGTCCCGATCCAGATGCTTTTCTGACTCACGATGCCTCTCCCGACAGCTTTCCGACCTGCTGGATCGTCACGACGACTCTCCCGCCCCCAGAGCGGCCAGCAATCTCTTTAGCGTTAAACAATAACGAAAAAAACGTCATGTGTCTCATGAATAACGATACATCTCGCAACTCCGGGTCAGCCTAGCGCAGAACGGGCCGCCTCTTTCCAGCATCCGTCATGTTGCCAACCCGCCTCCGCGCGCCCATACAGGCAACACGATACTGCAGGTCCCACCCGGAATGGCCTCGCTGATTTTTGCTGGAATTCAGCCGCCCGGCGTATATGGCCTGCTTCTGGAAACGGAGCACGCACATGACCCGAGAAACAGCCGCAACCGCTTTTCTGACGGCCCGGAACATTCCCTTCAGCATTCATGATTATGACTATGCCCCTAATGGCGGTCTGATCGGAATGCAGGCTGCGGCTGCGATCGGCGTGCCACCTGAAGACGTGCTCAAGACGCTGGTTGTCGAAGTGGACAAGAAACAGGCGGTCTGCGTCGTGGCCCCTGCGCATCAGCGCATGAATCTCAAGAAGGTCGCCGCCCTGTTCGACGGGCGCAATGCCCGCATGATGAGCCCTGAAAAGGCGCATGATCTAACCGGCTTCGAGTCCGGCGGAACCAGCCCGTTCGGATCGAAAACGCCGATCCCGGTCGTCCTGTCACAGGACGCAATGCCGCGTGCGCATGTCTATATCAATGCGGGCGGTCAGGGGCTGGTCGTGCGGATCACGCCCGCGGATGCGCAGCGCGCCACGGATGCCACGGTTGCCGATATCGCCGCAGACTGAGCCCCATGAGCGTTTCCGACAATGCTGCAACGCGCAAGCTCTCCCCCGAGCTTGCACTGTCCGGACCACAGATAGATCTGCTGCATCGCGTGGTTTCATTCTGCGAACGCCACCGAAAGGACGACAGCGCCCTTTTCATTATTGAAGGCGCGGCAGGCACAGGAAAAAGCGTCGTCCTGAATGCGATCTTCAATACACTCCAGACCCGGGCGCGGAGCGACTCACCTGCCGATCCACTGAAGGATCTGCGGAACATGCTGATCGTCAACCATCCGGAAATGCTCAAGCTCTATCGCAACATCGCGGCCACGATGCCAAACCTGCGCAAAAGCGATTACGAGCGCCCGACAACGTTCATCAATAAATCCGCAAAGACCGGAAAACGCGCAGATATCGTTCTGGTGGACGAAGCGCACCTGCTCCTGACGCGACCAGACCGGTACAATCATTTTTCCCAGCAGAACCATCTGGAGGAACTCCTGCGCTGGGCACGGATCGTGGTGGTCGTGTTTGATCCGTTACAGGTACTGAAGTTCAAGAGCCACTGGTCCAACGATCTTCTAGAGAGCTTCCGCAAAGACCGTCCCTCAGAAACCTTCCATCTCGAAACCCAGTTCCGTGTCGCGGCCAGTGCAGCCACATGTTCGTGGATTGACGCTCTGGGACAGGGCAGGATCCTGCCACTCCCGCAAGATCCGGGCTTCGATCTGCGGATCTATGACGACTGTGCGAAGCTTTACGCGGATCTGCGTGACTGCAACGCAAAACACGGCCTCTGTCGTCTGCTCTCGACATATGACTATCCCTACACGCTCAATGGTGAAGACCATTTCATCACCGAAGGTGCTTTCCATCTGCGCTGGGACCGCTCCCTGCCAAGCGAAAAACTGCCCTGGGCCGAGCGCCCCGATACGATTGACGAGGTGGGGTCTGTCTATACCATTCAGGGGTTCGACCTGAATTATGCCGGCGTCATCCTTGGGCCCTCACTGTTTTACGACGCAGAACACGACCAGATCGGCGTACGGCCGGAGCGGTATGAAGACACCGCGGCCTTTCAGGGGCGCAACGGGATCACTGCACCCGAAGAAGCAAAAAAGCGCGTTATTCTCAACGCCCTGAACGTCATCCTCACGCGCGGCATTCATGGGCTGTTCCTGTATGCCCATGATCCTGCCCTGCGAACCCGGCTCCTGCAACGCTGATCTTCCGCATTCACGTGGGCGTGGGTTGTCATGGCGCAGCCATTCTGTTCCTTTACCGGTAAAGGAGACTTAACCATGGCTCGTCAGACATTTCTGGCTTTCGCTTTCAGCGTCGGTATTTCAGCTCTCACCACCGCGTCCCCTCTTCTCGCCGCAGAAACCGTGGACAAAGGCACGCTTTCATCCGGCAATGTGCAGGTCATCGGACGGTTTTCCAACGCCCAGCCCTCCGGCATTGCCGTTCTGCCTGATGGGCGCATGGTGCTCGGCTTCCCCCGCAGCGCCCATGAACATTCGGGGCCCAGACTTGCGCTGTATGCGAAAGGCAAGCTGACTCCCTTCCCCGATGCCGCGTCACAGGAGCAGTTCGTCTCTCCGCTTGGCATGACGGTGGATGCCAACGGACAGCTCTGGGTGCTGGATGAAGGCATGGTGGCTGGCACGGGAACCGTGGCGGGTGCACAGAAGCTGTTCCGGATAGACCCCGCCAGCAGGAAAATCGCGCAGGTTATCCCGCTTGGCGCTCCGGCACTTCTGCCAGACAGCCACCTCAATGACGTCCGCATTGACCTGACCCATGGCAAAGCGGGCAGCGCGTTCATTTCGGACACTTCCGTCGATGTGCATCCCGCACTGATTGTCGTCGATCTGGCCACAGGACATCAGCGTCGCATTCTCGCGGACACGGTCTCCGTCATGCCCGTCCAGGGCTTTGTGGCCATGATGGATGGCGTGACAGGGCGTTATGATCCATCACATGCCATCGTCCCTCAGGGCGGGGTGAACGGCATTGCCATCAGTCCCGATCAGCAGACGCTTTACTGGCAGCCGCTGAGCAGCCGCCGCCTCTATTCCGCGCCCACCGCCGTCCTGTCCGATCCGAAAACCAGCGAAACCGATCTGGAGCGGGCCGTAAAGGATGAAGGCGAAACCGGGATGAGCGATGGCATAGCCACCGGCCCGGATGGATCGCTCTACATCACGGATAACGAACGTCACGCAATCCTGAGACATCGTCCTGACGGTCAGATCTCGGTCGTTGCCCATGATCCGCGCCTGACTGAACCCGATGGCCTAACCTACGCCAATGGCGCGCTCTACGGCACAGTTGGGCAGTGGGCGCGTCTGCCGGTATTTCATGACGGTAAAGACCTCGAAGTCATGCCATATATTGTCGTGAAGATCGCGCCTCTTGACTGAAACCACACTCCCGCCGGAGGCGCTCCCCAGCCCTCCGGCACTGCCTTTCCATAACTTCTGCAATCCCCCCTTTGATCCAACCAGAGAAATGCATGAAAGAGCAATTTCAGAGAGGCCGAAGTTCTCTTCCAGAATTTTTACTGCTCTATATTCGTAAATCGTATACCTTTATCGACTGAAAATCCAAAACCAACCCGGAATAGAAAACACAGAGACACCTGCTTATACTGACAAAATCATTTTGCCATAGAGTGTTTCCTGAGGCGCTACAAAAGCACAAACTCAAAGCCAGAGAATTATCACAACATGGCATTCCGGTAACAAATATAGATGTTAATCAAACGCCCTTAATTCCAAATATTCTTCTGATTTTACTGCTAAAAGATAAAGAATCATTATTTTTTTGATGTTTTTTATTTAAATTTATAGCCGAAAAAATATTTATTTTATCATTGAAATTCAATTTCCCAAAATAATTTATGAAAAAATCTTCCGAAAAAGGAATTTTTATATAATTTTTTCCAATTTTGTTAACTTCTGCACTAATTATTCCGTAATCAACCTCTATATAATCACAGTCATAAAAACAAAAACATTTTCTTTGTTCAATATTTACAACAACAGGAGAAAATCTACTATCTTCAAATGGTGTCTCTGACCAGAAAAAACCCGAAATCGAATAAAAAAAACTCATCATGTAACCATGCTTATTGAGAATAAGAAATAAATACTTACTTTCTTTATATGGAAGAAAATCATAAACAAAAGAATAATAATTTTTATATACATTTTTATCATTAAAATAGATCTGATTTTTAATACATATTTTTGATTTTTCAGAAATAGTAAATTCAAGATAATAGTTAAGTATATTCTCAAGTATTTTTTTTGTAGATAATGGACTTCCCTCTTCCAATTCAGCACGAATCACAGAACTTATGATTTTTCTTTTTTCAAGATAATATAATGATAAATGACCTATACCCGGAAGAATTACTGTATTTATTTTATTTAAATATTTATCTATTAAATAAAATGTCTTGACGTCATCCTTAATCGATAAATCAAGTATTACTATAAATTTATCTTGTTTCTTTGGCGAAAGATGTGATATTTTAACGTTTTTAAGGCAATAATTTTCTATGTAACTGCTGTTTAATTTATCGAACAGTAGCCTCTCTTCACTATCATTTAAATTCATTTCGCTTTCTGATAAAGACAAATATGGGCTACATACAATACACAAGTCCACTTCTATATATGTTGAAATATAAAATGCAAAAAATCCTCCCATAGAATGACTAATTATTATTATGCGAGAAAAATTGCTTAGAAAGTTTTTTAGAAAATCAAGCGCCGATTCAGTGGAATTATTTATGAAGAAATCTCTTTTCTTATTGGTTATTCCCAAAATATTGAAATCTTCAAAACTATCCTCTAATAGAATATATTTATCAGCTTCATCTTCATGGCCTATACCGCTTATTGATATGATAATTGTATCTTTTATACTTTTTGCCGTTAAATTTCCTCTTGAAGGAGAAAAATTCATTGACATAAAATCATTATGGAAAATCATATTTTCTCCATTTATAAAATAAATATTGATATTATTATTTAAATAATCATTAACCATGATATAATTAAAAATTTTATTTATGCGATTTATGTAAAAATTTATGAATATCCGACGTATTCCACAAAATGCATTATTTCTTTTGATTATATTTATATCTGAATCTTTCTAGATTTAGAAACGATCGTAAGGCAATCGAGTTTCTTAAAACTAGTCCATGAAAATATTTTTATTTAAATCCATGCCGATGGAAAATAGCCTCATTAAAACCCTAAATCACATGCTATCAGTTACGAGTCAAACATGAATGCTCGATTTTTTTGGCTGCATAAGATACTGTGCACTAATTATTATGTTATAAACACTTAAATAATAGAAAATATATTATAATAAATATACTGTAATTTTAACTACTGATACATTTTTCTTCACGCCTACACCGCTATTGGTTTGAGCAATCAGACATCGTATAGGTCTTAAAATCTATTTTTAATCACTTGTTTAAAACTATATATATACTTTTTGACAAGTGATTATATAATGAGTGAAATTCGATATTTATTTAAGTTATTTTTATTTTGTTTGTGATAAAAAAATAACTAATACAGATCTGCTGCAAGGAGCATCCAGGACTTTCCTGCGTGACGCAATTGCCGAAACCGGAGACGCTTCTCGCTCCCAGTAGCTTAAGAGGCGACATCGCAAAAAAGATCGCATATCCCGCGTCTCATTTTCGATTTTTCGCAAGACACGCTCTTGTTTGAAATCGGCCTTTATTGCTGACTATTCTTTTCCAAAGTCGGCCATCTGCCCGGAAATTATTTCGGTGGAGCCGTGCGGAAAAATTATAGAGCCGCCAATGTCATTATGACTAGGCTCAGCCCCCTAAGGGGAAAAATCATTAAATTAGATTGAAGAGACCTGGTGGAGAGAGTTGGATTCGAACCAACGTAGGCGTACGCCAGCGGATTTACAGTCCGCCCCCTTTAGCCACTCGGGCACCTCTCCGGGTCGGCGGTTCAAATATGGCGGATTGACGGCTATGTCAATCGCCTGTTGTCGATTATATGCTTTTTATGGCCAGAAGATCTCTCTCCCGTTCCGCCCCCGACCGTTCCACGGGTCGCTCCTCCCCTCCTTCCGCACACGCTGAGCAGCCGTCTCGCTCATCCAGTGAGCGCTCTGGCGGCCGCGGTGGCCGCTCCGGTCGTGGCCATGCCGGCAATTCCGGTTCCGGCTACTGGATTTATGGGCATCATGCCGTACAGGCGGCTCTCGCCAATCCTGAGCGGGTCATCCATGATTTTCTGGCGACGCGCGAAGCTGCGACATCTTTTGAAGGTGCCTCACACAAGCCGCAGATCGTGGACCGTGAGCGCCTCGACAAGCTTTGTGAGCGCGATGCCGTGCATCAGGGTGTCTGCCTGCGAGTTGAGCCTCTGGAAACGCTTGCCATTCCCGATATCGTTGAACGGACAGGACCGGTTCTGGTGCTGGATCAGGTGACGGATCCGCGCAATATCGGCGCCATTCTCAGATCTGCTGCGGCTTTCGGGGCGGCTGCCCTCCTCGTTCAGGATCGCAATGCCCCCCAGGAAAGTGGCGCCATGGCGAAAGCAGCCTCAGGCGCCCTCGACGTCGTTCCCATCCTGCGTGAGGTCAACCTCTCCCGCGCGCTTCAGGCACTTCAGGCTGAGAATTTCTGGGTTGTCGGTCTGGATGCCGGGGGCACACGGCTCGACGGAAAGGGGTTCGCCGGACGTCGTGTGGCACTGGTTCTCGGAGCTGAAGGGGCCGGACTGCGCCGTCTGACGCGCGAAACCTGTGACGAAATCGCCAGCGTTTACATGCCCGGCGAAATGGAAAGCCTCAACGTCTCCAATGCTGCGGCCGTTGCGCTGTACGAGCTCGTTCGGCCGGTCTGACTGGCAGTCCGGGAGCCACCACGACGGCTCCCGGACTGCTTCAAGGATTCAGTTAGGGCCCGATGTAGCGGACGGATAGTCGATGTATCCTTCCGCCCCCTGACTGTACCAGGTCTTCATATTGTCTGCCTCAAGGGCGATGCCGCGCGCAAAACGCTCCGGCAGGTCGGGATTCGAGATGAACTTCCGACCAAAGGCAATCGCGTCAGCATGGCCTTGTGTCAGAGCTTCCTGCGCCGTCTCGAACGTATAGTCCTGATTGAGGACCAGCGGGCGGGTAAAGACCTTGCGGATCTGTGGAGACAGTTTGGGCTGATCCGTCTTGCCGAAAGTTCCGTCCGGACCCGGTTCGCGCAGTTCGAGCCAGGCGACGCCCAGATCCTGAAGCAGTCTGGCGGCCGGCACAAAAACCGTTTCCGGTGCGCTGTCGATGCAGCCCTGCGTATCGCCATTCGGTGACAGGCGAACACCTGTGCGTTCCGCGCCGATCGCACCAATCACACGTTCGGTCACTTCACGCAGGAGCCGGATGCGGTTTTCCGGCGAACCCCCATAGTCATCGGTGCGAAGATTCGTCCCGTCCCTCAGGAATTCGTCAATGAGGTAGCCATTGGCCGCATGGATCTGCACACCGTCGAAACCCGCACGGATGGCGTTGTGTGCCGCAGTCTCGTAATCGCTCAGGATGCGGCTGATATCGGCGGCATCAATGGCGCGCGCCTGTTCATAGGGCTTTTTGCCTTCATAGGTATGGACTTCACCCGGAGCGGTCGTCGCTGAGGCCGAAACGGGCTGCGTTCCCGTAACGGAGGAATGAACCATCCGCCCCATATGCCAGAGCTGGCAGACGATCTTGCCGCCTTTGGCATGAACCGCAGCTACGATCGGCTTCCAGGCCTCGACCTGCTCATCCGACCAGATACCGGGGGCAAACGGCCAGCCCAGCCCCTCGCGGGAAATACCCGTGGCTTCGGTGATGATCAGTCCGGCACTGCTGCGCTGAGCGTAGTATTCCGCCATGATCGACGTCGGAACGGCGTTCCTGTCGGCGCGCGCACGCGTCAGCGGAGACATCAGAATCCGGTTCTTTGCATGAATGGGACCGAAATCAATCGAATCGAACAGCGTTGGCATCCTGTTTTTCCTTCAATGGACTGATCACCATATTGTTCGATAAAATTCGAACAAAGCAAGTGTTGCGATAAAACTTCAGGAAAGGGATAAGACCTCATGGCTGCCTACGACCATCCTGACCCCGCGACATTCGAACTGATTCTTGTGCTGCGCGCGCTGGCTGATCCTGCGCGTCTGGACATCGTGCGGCATCTGGGCCGGGTGGGAGAGGCCAACTGCGCCACCCTGATCGGGACGCGGCCCAAATCCAGCATGTCGCACCATTTTCAGGTCCTGCGTGAAAGCGGCGTCCTGCGAACGCGCATCGAAGGCGTCCAGCACCGCAATTCCCTGCGGCTTGCCGAGCTTGACGCACGGTTTCCCGGGCTGATGACGGCCATTCTGAACGCGGCCTGAGGACGGCTTCAGTTCGTGCGCCAGACTTCTTCGTGAATGCAGGTGGCGAAAATCAGCCATGCGAAAAACGGTACCTGCATAGAGGCCGCCTTGCAGTCCACCTTATGCGCCGTACAGATCGAAGCCCCGGACGTCATGATCAGGCCGACACAGATGGCCAGACCCGTTCCAAGCTGTCGTTTGCGGAACACGAAGAACGGAAAGCCTGCCACACCGGCAACACACAGGGCCCAGAGGCTCAGCGCTGCCGTCCGGCAACAGGACTTCTCGGCCCGCAGAAGCCGATAGCCCGACCAGGCCAGAAGCCCGTCCAGAATCGTCCAGACGATGCCATAGACCGGACCGGGCGGATTGAAATGCGGCTTGTTCAGCCGGTCGTACCACCGGCGGGTAGACGCATCATCCGCCGGGCTGATTTCACGCGAGGCGTACTGCACCCCAAAAACCGTGCCGACGGCCAAGGCCGCATCAATCAGACGTCCCATTATTCCGGTATCCTTTCTGAATCCTGCCGCCTTAACGCGGAAACACGGCGGCAGGTTCAGACCGGTCAGGGCGAAGATGGCGCAGGCGTTCCGAAATCCAGCTCGGCGGCGATTTTTCCGGCCTCCGGGTTCCACAACAGCACCCGGTCGCTTCCGGTACCGCTGAGCGTTACGGCCATCAGACCGTCAGGGCGCGCTGTAACCGCCGTAATGTGCTCACCCGCCCCGAGCGGAAGAGCCAGACGCGAGAAGCCTCCCTCAACCAGCGGCACAGTTGCCGTGACGCTCGGGCGTGGATGCAGGAAGCGGTAGGCAATCACGCCGATCAGCCCGAAAACGGCCGCGATAATCAGCACGCCCATCAAAATTACAGCGGCCAGAAGCGCTTTTGGTGTGTGCGACTCGCTGTTCGCCATTTCCTCGGCTACACCCTGTGTCATGTCTGATCCTGTTTCCCCATTCCGTCTTGTTGTCGATGCGTCCACGGCTGGCCAGAGGGCCGACCGCGCGCTGGCGGACGCCATCGGCACGGTTTCCCGCTCCCGGGTCAAGGCCCTGATTGAAAGCAGCAATCTTTCCGTCAATGGAAAGACGGTCTGCGAACCGGCGGAAACGCTGCGTGAAGGCATGGAACTGCTGCTGACATTCCCGGCGCCCACCCCCGCCCGCCCTATCGCCGAGCAGATCCCGCTCAACATCCTTTATGAAGACGACGACCTGATCGTGCTCGACAAGCAGGCCGGGCTCGTCACGCATCCGGCGCCCGGAAACGAGACCGGCACACTGGTCAACGCCCTGCTGGGCCATTGCGGCGAAGGATTCGAGGGGATTGGCGGCGAGAAGCGTCCGGGAATCGTGCATCGTCTGGACAAGGACACGTCCGGTCTGATGGTCGTGGCCAAGACGGCCATGGTCCATAATACCCTGTCCGAAGCCTTTGCCGCCCGTGACATCGACCGCGCCTATCTGGCCCTCGCCTGGGGGCTGCTGCCGCTGGAAGGCGAGTTCGACGGCAACATCGGCCGCGACAAGCGGGACCGCAAACGCATGGCGGTCGTGGGCAATGGCGGCAAGGTCGCCCTGACACGTTTTAGGCTGATCGAACCCTATCAGGCGGCCGTGTCCCTGATCGAATGTCGCCTCGCCACTGGACGGACCCATCAGATCCGTGTTCACCTTTCGAACGCAGGCCATCCCCTGCTCGGTGATCCGGTCTATCTGCGCCGGATTCCCGCAGCGGCGCGCGGTCTGTCACAGGATGCGAAGGAAGCGGCGCTCGATTTTCCCCGTCAGGCGCTTCATGCGACCCGACTCGGATTTATCCATCCGCGGACGAAAAAACAGCTTTCGTTCGAAACTGCCCCCCCTGAAGACTTCCAGGCCTTGAAAAAGCGACTGATCGGCTAAACCTTAAAAGGCCATTGACTTTTTTGGCTGAGCCTGTCATAAACCACCCATCCGACGAGCTGACGCGCCGCCGGAACGGATCGTACCACCAGAGGTCGCCCAGTCCGGGGGCTGACGGTCGGGGACGTGAAAGTCCTTCCCAATGCGTCACCTGGGTCAGACGGAACTATCCCGTCGCCGGTCCGTATGAGTCTCCATCTCATCCGGATGCGGGTTAAGCCCCGGGCGAAAGGAGTCGAAGACCATGGCATCCCCAGCCGTCATTTCAGTGGGTCCCGAGAACAATCTCACCCGCTACCTTCAGGAAATCCGCAAGTTCCCCCTGCTGACCCCGCAGGAAGAGCTCGATCTCTCCCGCCAGTGGCGCAAGAACGAGGATACCAGCGCGGCACACCGCCTCGTCACGTCCCATCTGCGCCTCGTAGCCAAGATCGCCATGGGCTATCGTGGCTATGGCCTGCCGGTGAACGAACTCATCAGCGAGGGCAATATCGGCATGATGCAGGCCGTCCGCCGGTTCGATCCGGAGCGCGGCTTCCGCCTTGCCACCTATGCCATGTGGTGGATCCGTGCCGCCATGCAGGAATACATCCTGCACAGCTGGTCTCTGGTGAAAATCGGCACGACCGCCTCGCAGAAGAAGCTGTTCTTCAATCTGCGTCGTTTGAAAGGACAGATGCAGGCAATTGACGATGGCGATCTGAAGCCGGAGCAGGTCAACTCGATTGCGACCACCCTTGGCGTGCCGGAACAGGACGTTATGTCCATGAACCAGCGTCTGGCCGCGCCAGATCACAGCCTGAACGCACCTCTGCGTATTGATGGCGAGGGCGAGTGGCAGGACTGGCTCGTGGACGACCACGAGAACCAGGAACAGACCTACGCTGCATCCGAGGAGTTCACAGGCCGCAAGGCGCTTCTGGATCAGGCCATGATGACGCTGAATGAGCGTGAGCGTCATATCCTGAGCGAACGTCGCCTGAAGGAAGAGCCTTCCACGCTGGAAGACCTTTCCCATCACTATAACGTCTCGCGCGAACGTATCCGTCAGATCGAAGCCCGCGCCATGGAGAAACTTCAGAAGGCCATGGCGGCTGAAGTCGAACATCGCCGCCGCGAAAACGGGCTTCAGGCCTAAGGCACCATACGCCCTGCGAAACCCGCTGAAGTCCTGCTTCAGCGGGTTTTTCATGTCAGGACATCGGGGGCTGACCGTTGGAGGCTGACGTTCCGCCATCGACGGCGACGGTCGCACCCGTGACGAACCCGGCTTCTGCACTTGCCAGAAACACGATCACCGGCGCCACGTCCTCGGGTTCACCCAACCGCCCCAGCGCGGTCCGTTCGGTGAAACGCTTTGCTTTTTCCGGATCGTCGACCAGCGCCTTGCCCATAGCCGTACGGCACAGCCCCGGATTGACCGCGTTGACCCGGATTCCATATGTCCCCAGATCCAGCGCCAGAGACCGCGTCAGATTAACGGCGCCCCCCTTGGCCGCGTTGTAGGCCGGGAAGTTCCAGTCCCCGCCCATTCCGGAAATCGAGGCGACATTGACGATATTGCCCTTCGTTTTCTTCAGATGGGGAATGGCAGCCCGCGAACAATAGAAAATACTGCTCAGATCGGTGTTGATGACATGGCTCCAGGTGGAGTTGTCGATCTCGTCCGGCTGGCCCGGAACAGCGATGCCGGCGTTGTTGACCAGCACATCAAGCTGACCGAAATGCCCGACGGCCCGGCTGACCATCTGTTCCACGGCCTCGGCATCAGACACGTCACAGGTTATGGCAAAAACGTTGTCAGCAAACTGGCCCGCAACCGACTTCAGTGTCTCGGCATCCCTGTCCACCAGAACGACGTTGGCGCCTTTTTCGTGAAACCGTGTTGCCGTTGCCTTGCCAAAGCCCGAAGCGGCACCGGTAACGATCACGGTTTTTCCTGCAAAATCCCTCACGGACATGCTCTCCTGTCTGTTGCGTCCAACAGAAAAACGATGCTGCGTCTTCCTGTTCCGCCCCTACAAAGCGGTTCACGTGGGAAGGGTTCTGTGCTGTCAGGACGGACAGCGCCGGAATATCCAGATATCCATCCATGCTGAACTTCCCGCCCCCGAAACCTGCCAGACCGGAAAAACGCCATGACCCGAGCCCCGCGCATGATCCAGTCCATCGAACGCTCCGCCGCGATTCTGGAAATCATTGCGCAGGCTGGTGGCGGCGCGCGCCTTCAGGAAATCGCGACGATTTCAGGCATAGGCAAAACAACTGCCCACAATATCCTTCAGACCCTTGCCCAGCTTGGCTATGTCCAGCGTCGCTCCGGAGACATGCGCTACCATCTGGGGGGTCGGGTCCTGAACCTCTCCCGCATCGCCGGGGACGATCACGCCCTGCGCACCCGGACGCGCCCTGCCCTCGAATCCATTGCGAAAAACAGCGGAGCCGTGGTTTTCCTCGCCGTGCCCAGCGGAGACAAAGTGGCCTATCTGGATATTCTCAACCCGCATGATCCTGCCATGGCCGCGGCCCTGCTACAGACGCGCGAAACACTGGAAGGCTCGGCCGTCGGGCTGGTCTTTCTTGCCTTCGTCCCCGGATTGGGCAGACGCGTCCTCAGTACGCGCACCCATGCACTGGATGGCGACAGCCTCAATCGTATCGAGGATGTGCGCGTCAAAGGTTATTCCCTTGATCTTGAGACATTCCGCCCGGGCTGGAATGCCGTGGCCATTCCCTGGCGTGAGAACGGCGAAGTGCGCGCGAGTATCTGTGTCAGCGGCCCGGCAGAGACCCTCCCCCGCCATCGCCTGATTCATCTGAGCTGGATGATGATGAAGCAGGTTGAAAAAGCATCTGTCCAATAATGTTGGACAAATCGACTTTTCATAAAATTGAAATTCCATCTCTCTCCGCCAGCGATAGTGTCTTCCGTTTCCTCTGACACGAAGGCTGAAACCCATGAAACTTTCCACCGCAACAGCTATGCTGGATGCCGCTCACGCCGAGGCTAGACGACTGAATGTCGCCGTCTGCATTTCCATCCTTGATGAGGCGACCTGGCCCATGGCCATGATCCGCCTGGATGGAACCCCCCTCGGCGCCATTGAAGTTGCGACCAAAAAGGCCCGGACCTCGGTCCTCTTCCAGACAGACAGCGCTGATTTCGCCGCGATAGGCCATCCGAATGGCGAAGCTTACACGCTTGAAAACACCAATGGCGGCCTCACGAGCTTTGGCGGTGGTGTTGTGCTGCGTGCGACTGACGGCACTGTCCTCGGCGCAATCGGTGTTTCCGGCGCGAGTGTGGATGAAGACATCGCGATTGCCCGTGCGGGCGCCGCAGCACTCAGCGCCTGATCTTTTTGCAGCTTTCACTAATGGTCCCATCCCATGACGACTGACACCCTCCCGGCGCCAGACGCCACGATTCAGGTCCCGCCACCCCACGGACGGACAGCGGCGCTCCTGACCCTCACCTTCTGCACGTTCGTCGTGGGAACAGGGGAATTCGCCATTATGGGCATGCTCCCTGAATTTGCCCGCTCTCTGGGCCTGTCTACAGCCGATGCGGGCTATGCCATCACCGCCTATGCGCTGGGTGTGGTCATCGGTGCACCGCTCATCACCATTCTGGGCGCGCGTCTGTCGCGCCGGGAGCTGCTGCTGCTCCTGCTAATCCTGTTCTGCCTCGGAAACCTGCTCAGCATCGTTATGCCAACACCTAGCCTGGTCGAAGTCGGGCGGTTCATTACCGGACTGCCGCATGGTGCGCTGTTCGGAATTTCGGCCCTGGTCGCAGCCTCCATGGTGGAACGCTCACGGCGGGGCTGGGCGGTAGGGCGCGTTCTGTCGGGTATTGCGATCTCGACCCTGATCGGCGCGCCGTTCTCGACCTTCGCCGCCAATCATTTCGGCTGGCGGATTGCCTATCTCATCATTGCCATCTTCGGATTTCTGACGTTTCTGGGTGTCTGGCGCTATATTCCGGCCGACACGCCCAACCGGAAGAACTCGCCGCTTCGGGAAGTGACCGCCCTTGGCAACACGCAGGTGCTGCTCACTCTTCTGACGGCGGCCATCGGGTTTGGCGGCATGTTCGCGATCTACACCTATCTCACCAGCGTGCTTCAGAACGTCACGCATGTTCCGGAATGGCAGGTCATGCTGTTCATGGTCATCTGGGGTTTTGGAATGCTGGCCGGTGCCAATATCGGCGCATGGATCGTGGACCGGAACCTCGATATCGCTGCCCTTCTTGCACTTGCCGGAAGCGCTGCAGTCATGGTGGTCTTCCCCATGCTGCTCCACAACGGGCCAGCCCTGATGGTGGATGTCTTTCTGGTGCCGACCTTTGTAAACGCGCTCGGTCCCGCACTTCAGACACGTCTGATGGATTTCGCGGGAGACGCACAGACGCTCGCCGCGTCCCTGAACCACTCGGCCTTCAATATCGCCAATGCTTTGGGGGCGTCGCTGGGGAGCGTGCTTCTGGCACGGCAGCTTGGCTATGGTTCACTCGGATTTGGGGGAGCTGTGCTCTCGGGAGCCGGGTTGCTCGTCTATCTTCTGGCGATGCTGGTGCTCAGACGCAGTGGGCAGGTCGAGGTCCGGGGTCAGATCAACTGAAGCCGATACGGAACCTCAGGCTAGAAACCATTATTCTAAGTGCCCCCACCATAATACCGGTTGGAATAGGCAGCTTGCGACTCAATTCTTGAAGGAGACAGCAGCATTCCATCCGGACGACCGCTCGTGACAGGTTCTCCGGTTGAAGGCGGAGCAGGCTGGCTTGGGGGCTGGTTGTAAGCCTGACACCCGGCAAGGCTGCACAACAGACAAAGGCCTGACAGAAGCTTTCTCAATGTCTGCCTCTCCTTATGAAGAAACGCATAAAAAAGCCGGGAAGGTTTCCCCTCCCGGCTTTTTTTCAGGTGAGCCCCAGATCGTGGCCCGCGGAACGAAGAACCTCGATCCCCGGAAGAATCTTGCCTTCCAGCCATTCGAGGAAAGCCCCGCCAGCGGTGGAGACATAGGTCATCTTGTCTACAACGCCTGCATGACGCAGGGCCGAGACCGTATCGCCACCACCGGCGATCGTCTTGAGCTTGCCTTCTTCCGTCAGCTGCGCGGCATACTGCGCAACCTCGACTGTTGCCTTGTCGAAAGGCGCAATCTCGAACGCACCCAGCGGCCCATTCCAGACCAGCGTCTTGAGCGTATCCAGACGCTCGCGGATCAGCGCGACCGTGCGCGGACCGGCATCGAGAATCATGGCATCGTCCGGGACTTCGCCAATCAGGCAGGTCTCGGTCGGGACATTGGCCTTGAACTCGCGCGCCACGACCGCATCGACGGGCAGGATGATCTCGCAGCCTTTTTCCTGCGCAAGATGGGCGATCTTGCGCGCCGTCTCGTGCATGTCGGCTTCCTGCAGGGACTTGCCCACATTCATGCCTTCAGCCGCGAGGAACGTGTTGGCCATCGCCCCTGTGATGAACAGCGTGTCCACCTTCTCGATGACATTCCCGATCAGGTCGAGCTTCGTCGAGATCTTGGAACCGCCAATGATCGCACCGACCGGGCGCTCCGGGTTCTCCAGAGCAGCCGACAGCGCACTCAGTTCCGCCTGCATCAGACGCCCGGCAAAGGACGGCAGATCCCGTGCCACGCCTTCGGTCGAGGCATGGGCACGGTGTGCGGCTGAAAACGCGTCGTTGACGAAGATGTCGCCATTCTGTGCCAGAGCCTTGGCGAACGCCGGGTCATTGGCCTCTTCACCCGCATGAAAGCGCGTGTTTTCGAGAACGATGATGTCCCCGTCCACCATCGCACCCACGGCGGCTTCCACGGTCGGACCAACGCATTCGGCCACGAAACCGACCGGCTGGCCGAGGATCTGACCGAGCTTCAGCGCGATCGGACGCAGCGACAGAGCCGGGACGACCTGCCCCTTAGGGCGGTCGAAATGGCTGAACACCACGACGCGCGCACCTTTGTCGGCCAGTTCGCGGATGGTGGGCGCGACCCGTTGCAGGCGGGTATCATCGGTGATGACGCCGTCATGCATCGGGACGTTGAGGTCGGCGCGGACCAGCACGCGCTTGCCGCGTGCGTCCACACCATCAAGGGTGCGGAAGGCCATCACTCAGAGGCTCCCGAACAGGGCTGCCGTATCGGCCATACGGTTGGAGAAGCCCCACTCGTTGTCGTACCAGGAGCAGACGCGCACCATCTTGCCGCCATCGACGAGGACCGTCTGCGTCGCATCGAAGATCGACGACGCCTTGTCATGGTTGAAGTCGGAGCTGACGAGCGGCGCCGTGTTGTACTCGAGAATACCCTTCAGGGACCCTTCGAGCGAAGCGGCACGGATGGCTTCGTTGACGGCTTCGGCGGAAGCCGGAGCGCGCGTCGGGACGAAATCCAGAGAAACGACCGAGACATTTGGGGTCGGAACGCGGATGGAGGTTCCGTCCAGCTTGCCCTTCAGATGCGGCAGAACCAGACCGACGGCCTTGGCAGCTCCCGTGGACGTCGGGATCATGTTCAGCGCGGCGGCGCGGGCGCGGCGCGGGTCCTTGTGCAGGGTATCCACCGTGCGCTGGTCGCCCGTGTAAGAATGGATCGTGACCATGTAGCCACATTCGATCCCGAAGGCCTTGTCCAGAACGGAGGCCACGGGCGCCAGGCAGTTCGTGGTGCAGGACGCGTTGGAAATGATCTTCATGTTCGGCGTCAGGACATCATTGTTCACACCGAACACGATCGTCGCATCAACGTCTGTCGCGGGAGCGGAAATGACGACGCGCTTGGCACCGGCTTCCAGCAGGGCCGAAGCCTTTTCGCGGGACGTGAAGAGGCCCGTGCATTCCATCGCCACATCGACACCCTGGAACGGGACCTGTGCCGGGTTACGCTCGGCAGATACCGTGATCGGACCATAGGTGCGGCCATTGGCTTCGATGATCAGGCTGTTGCCCTCGGCGCGAACGGTTCCAGGAAGACGGCCATGCGTGCTGTCATAAGCCAGAAGATGCGCGTTGGCCTCGACGGAACCCAGATCGTTGATGGCGACAACCTCGACATCCGTGCGACCGCTCTCGATGATGCCACGCAGCACCAGCCGTCCGATCCGTCCGAAACCGTTGATCGCGATTTTTACAGCCATGACCTGCCCTACTCCGTTTCTTGAAAACTCGGGCATCCTCCATAGCACCGCCACAGCAGAGCGACAGGGGGCATCAACAGTTTTTCATTAAGTTGACTCTATAATCTTGCTCAAACCCTCCGTTCCTGCGACGGTTCCGCGCGATATGGCACCATTCGTCCGACATTTCCGTTCGCAGCGGGGCTTTGTCCCGCACTCAGCACTCCTGATGGGCGGGCTGCTTCTGGCAACCCCCCTGCTGTCAGGGTGCAAGCTGCTGGACCAGCGCACGTTCAATCCGGACGCAGGCAAGCCCCCTCACCCTTTTATCCCGCCCGCGCCTCCGGGACCGCCGCCGCACGCTCCGTTCCTGTCCATTCCGGACGGCACCCCGGAATCCGAGTACGGCCCCATTGTCGAACGCGCCGCGAAAGCCGCCCTGTCGCGCAAGGCAAATGTCCTGTTCATCGTGCAGGCCTTCGCGCCGCCCCAGCCCAGCCCGGATACGCAGGCACAGGCGCTGACGGACGTGACCGACCATCTGGCAGCGGGCGTTGCCGCCCATATCGAAAAGGCGGGCGCCCAGTCCATCCAGATCGAAATGCATGCGATGACTGACCCGTCGGCCACAAAACCCTTCGTCCGCGTGGACGTGCGCTGAGCTTCCGCTGTATGCAAGCACTCCTTTCAATCCGGCGGGCACTGCATCAGGTGATTTTGGTTCCAAATTGACGCACGATTGCTCCGGCTGCTACGGATTTTAAGGTTGCTCAGGAAAAGAGGTCCGAGGCCATGTCAAGAACAGACGCTCTGCTTGCCCTGACAGGAATTTCCGGTGTCATCAGCGGTTACATGGGACATATGACTGCTGCCGAACTGGCGCTGGGCATTCTGTATGCAGGTTTCATACTCCGCCTCGGTCAACGGGGCGTTCGGGGCCAACTGACCCTCTTGACCTATATTCTCGCTCTGAACACCGTGCTGTTAGAGGGCCATGGGTATGGTCGCCTGGGTCTGTGCCTGTTTCTTGGAGCCATGGCCATCGCCGTTTTGCGGATGACCGGAGCACTCCGCGAAACGTCCATCCCCTGAGACTCTCATTCCTTACAGCAGTCGGGTAAGCAGCAGGCCGATGGCTGCGCCAGTCGCAAGCAGGATCAGCCCGTTGCGCAGGCGTGTTCCGACCGGTGCCCGTTCCGGCACGACATCCAGCGCCACACTGTCCCGGAGCGCAGCCATTTCTTCCTGCTGCGCACGGGCTTCTTCCTGTTCCTGCCAGACCCGGCCACTCATACGACGGATGTAGTGTCCGGCATCGGCGGGCGTTGTCGCGGCATGATCTACAACGCGCTCGGCGAGCGTACGGTTGGCCGTATGACCCAGCCCCAGAACGCGGTGCGCCGAACAGACGGCCAGCGCTTCCATCACCTGCGGATTTTCAAACACCACGAAATCTGACGCATCTCCGCCCCCGCGGATCAGGACAATAATCTCCTCCCTGCAGGTGCCAATCGCTTCTGCCAGACGGCCGGGATCGTTCATGGCCGTGGGCAGGCTTCTCACACGTTCCGGGCGCCAGGCTCCCCCGAGCGCCTGAAGGAAGTCTTCCGCCACCAATGCGCTTGAGGCCGCTGAATGGATCAGCAGAAGGCGCGCTTCCGGTCGGGCAGGATAGGGATGCGAGGCGCAGGGCAGCCCCCGCAGAACATCCAGCAGAGATCGCTCGACACGTTCGACCTTCTGTCGCGCCGGATCATGAAGCTCAACAGCCACTGCCTCGAAACGCAGTACAATCTGCCCCCGGTATTGCCGCGCCCGCAGCATGCCGGTCACATGGACATGATCGCCGGGCCCGACACCCGCCCGCGCCAAAACAGATTTCTGCACTTCCAACGACAGGGTGGTGCCGAACTGCGGGTCAGTCAGCGGAAGCTGGTAATATTTGGGATAGGAATTGGGCGCGGCATCGCCAAGCTGCCCGGCCACGATCAGCGGAAAGCCCCAGTCGTCGAAAGCAGCACAAATTTCTTCCAGCCGCGCAGAGAACAGGTCCTGTACCTGTAGTGGAGAAAGAACCGTCAGTGTTGTCGTGTCTCCTGCCCCGGAAGATGAGCGGGAGCGTCTCGGAAAAGCGTCCATCCGTCACCATATGGAGAAAGAACAAATGTTCTTACAGGGGGCTTGCAGGCTCTCACGCGATTTTTTGCCTGTTTTTCAGAAGGTTGTGGATTAGTGAGCCGTTTCAACCCCCAGGATCTCTTCGAACGTCTTGCCCGATCCCGCTTCCGCTCACGCTTTCATCTGGACGATCAGGCCCGACTCTATCTGGAAAACCGGGGCCTCGACGCCGTTATGGATCATGGAGCGGCTTTCGTCGCCGAACGCCTCGCACCGGCACACCCGCAGCGCGATGGCAAACAGACGCCCATGCGCGGTCATCCGGTGTTCATCGCCCAGCATGCCACGGGAGCCTGTTGCAGAAGCTGTCTGTCCAAATGGCACGGCATGGAGCCGGGAAAACCCCTGACGCACGAGCAGCAGGAACAGATCCTGCTGACTCTCCGAAGCTGGATCGAGCGGGACTTCGGACAAGCCGTTCCCGGAAACCCGGCGCAGGGTGTGCTGTTATAGAAGTGTCGTTTCCGGATCCGGAATATAACTTTACTCGGAATTAAGAAATATTCCGATAAATAACAGGCTCTTATTGAAGATAATTATTTCGGATTATCCACAAAAATAATTGCGAAACGTGCTTTTCAGGACAGAATCATGAAAATAATTTCTCTTTCCAATATTATCCTTTCCTCCGCCTTGCTGCTCCCTGCCATCGGGCAGGCCTGCTCAAGTCTGGCGATTACAGATAACAAAGGCCATGTCTTTCATGGACGCACGCTGGAATTGCCCGAAGACCTGCCGTCATGGCTGACTTTTTATCCGGCGCAGACGGCATTTCAGAAAAAATCACCCAACGGCAGTGCCGGAGCACATTACAAGTCTCTCTATCCCATCCTGGCGATTACAACGCCCATCTATGAGGATGGCGACGACCATAACATGCTTGAAGGGATGAACGGGGCGGGCCTGTCTTTCAGCGCCAATATGGTGCCGGACGCCACGCTTACTCCGCTTGCGGAGTCAGACTACCGGGAGTCCATCCCCGTGACATCGCTGGGGGAATGGGCACTGGCCAATTTCGCCACCGTGGATGAGGTCCGAAAGGCCGTTGATCAAGGGCATTTCTGGTCCCCCGTCCTGGCCAGACTGGGAGGTGTGAAATCGCCTTTCCATTTTGCGTTTTACGACAAGAACGGCGGAAGCATCGTCGTAGAGGCGCTCAATGGAAAATTCCATGTTTATGACAACCCCACCAAGGTCATGACAAACGGACCGGATTTCCCGTGGCATCTGCAAAACCTGAACAATTATACACAACTGACCAATCAGGACAGATCATCGGCCATTCTGGGAAGCATCAAGGTCGTCCAGCCGGATAGCGGAATTGCGGCTTCGGATCTGCCCTCCTCCGACACTTCTGTAGGGCGCTTCATTCGTGGCGTTTACTACACCAGCTATGCACCCGTGGCCCAGTCATCGGGGGATGCGATCAATATTCTGGCGCACATCATGAACCGGTTCGACCGCATGAAAAACATTACCACCGATACACTGGGCGGCGAGACACAGAAGGCGTCCGGTAAAACCGTTTCCGAATATACTGTCTGGACGGCACTCTCTGACCTCAGCGACGGGGCGATGTTCGTTCGGGGATACAAGGATATCAGTTACAGGAAATTTTCACTCCAGACGTTTCATGACACACCAAAACCGGTCTTTGAAAAAATCAACGACCGGGATCTGGGGGTGCCTTACTAAGTCATCAATCCGGCTGGCGCCGTGGAACAAAGCGTTCTGCGGCGAAGATCAGCAGCAGCGCGCCGGCGCCGAGAATGATCTGTGAGCGCGTTTCGGGCTGGATCAGCATGGCGATCAACGTACAGGCGATCAGCACAAGCGCCGCATAGGCCTTCCAGGAGGACTCCCGCACCAGTTTCAGACGTCCGGCCACAATCATGGTGTTGTTGAACACCATGAACCCGCCCGTCAGACTGACGAGCAGTCCGAAGATCAGCGTTGGCGACAGTACAGCCACAGCCGCGACGAGAACGGAGGCCAGCGCACTCACCAGAATGGCCCGGCGGGGAAGTTTCGTGGATGTATCCACCGTCAGGAACAGCCCTGGCGCAGACCCGGATTCCGCCAGTTCATACAGAATACGCGACGTCACATAGATCCCGGAATTGAGGCTGGACAGCGCCGCCGTCATGACCACGACCGCAAGGGCTACGTCCGCAAACGGCACGTGCAGGCGGTGCAGCACCAGCAGAAACGGCGAATAGCCCGGTACGACATCACTCCACGGTACCAGACAGAGGACCAGCGCGATCGAAACGATGTAGAACCCACCGATCCGCAGCGCGATGGAGCGCGTCGCGCGGACGATGTTCTGTTCCGTATTGTCGGATTCAACGGCTGCAACGGTGGAAATCTCGCTGCCGCCCATGGAAAACAGAATGGTCGGGATAACCGCCAGCAGTGCCAGCCAGCCATGCGGCAGCAGGCCGCCATGCGCGAACAGGTTTTCATGCACTGGAACAGGGCGGCTCAGCAGCGCCCAGACGCCTATTCCGATAAAGCAGACGATCGCGAGAACCTTGATGGCCGAGAACCAGTATTCGAATTCCCCGTACCCTTTGACGGACATGAGGTTCACCCCCGTCATCAGAGCCATGATAAGCACCTCGATGACGGCATAAGGCAGCGGAATATAGGGGGCGAGCATTGTCGCGACCGCAATGACCTCCACTGCAATCGCAATGATCCATGTCAGCCAGTACGCCCAGCCCGCGACAAAAGCCGCCCGTGCTCCGAGCGCATACTGGATCTGCCCCAGAAATGAGGCCCGTCCCGGCACTTTCAGCGCCAGATCGCGCATCATCAGATTGACCAGAAACACCAGCGTTCCGGCCAGCGCATAAGAGAGCAGGACCGCAGGGCCACCCAGCGAGAGTGCCGCGGACGCCCCGATAAAATATCCTGCCCCGATCACCCCCCCGAGGGCGATCATGACGACATGGCGCGTACGCAGACTGTGGGCAAGCTGGTCGGGCTGGCTCATGGACAAAAAACTTCCTGCTGTGGACGGGATGGGCGTTTCAGACCGGAAGGTCCCTGTTGTCCGCCAGGGTTTCCATGGTCATGTATGACGTGATGGCATCGAGTTCCACCTTGCTGATGATCTGCTGATACACACGATCGAAATCGTTCATGTCGCAGGCCACCACCTTCAGAAGATAATCGTATTCGCCCGCGATCCGATAAAAATCAACTATGTTCGGTATCGAACCGACAACCTTACGGAATGTCTCGAACCATTCCCGCGAATGGTGGCGCGTGCGCATCAGCACGAAGACCGTCAGTGTCAGGCCCAGCGCGGTCGCATTGAGACGGACCGTATCGTGAGCGATCACGCCATCCTCACGCAGGGCATTCAGCCGTCGCCAGCAGGCATTCTGCGACAGCCCGACCTTTTCGGCGAGTTCACGCTGCGAGGGCGTGCCCTGCTTCTGCAGGATTCTCAGGATCGCTCTATCCGTTTGATCGAGTTTTCTGGCCATATCGCATCATATGACCACAAAAAGGATTTTTCATCCTTAAAAAAGAAGCGGTTTTTACTCATTCCATCGGTCTATCGTTCCTTCATCACGCAGGGCCATCACGGACGGGGAAAACATCGCGCCATGGAAACGATCGGCAATCTCGACAACAGCACCGCCATTCTTGAACAGTTCGAGCAGTCCCTGCGCAGTAACGGGCTACCCGCGCTTGCCAAGGGCGTGATCGGCGATGGTGCGAAATTCTCGACGCCGTTCGGTACGCAGTCCCTGCTTTACGCCGATTATGTCGCCTCCGGCCGTGCGCTGAAGCAGATCGAGACGTTCATTATGGACGAAATCCTACCGTTCTATGCCAACAGCCATACCGAAGCATCTTTCTGCGGCGCCTACATGACGCGCCTGCGCAACAGCGCCCGCGCAACCATCGCGCAGCTGTGCCACGCCCCCTCTCCCGATTTCACGACGATCTTCATGGGCAATGGCGCGACGGCAGGACTGAACCGTCTGGTGCACCTGCTAGAAATTCCGGCGCTGTGTGATGCAGGAAAGCGGCCAATCGTTTTCATCGGCCCTTATGAGCATCACTCCAACATCCTGCCCTGGCGCGAGAGCGGTGCGGAGATCGTCGAAATTCCCGAGGCGGCCGAAGGTGGGCCGGACTTGAATGTTCTGGAACAGGCGCTGAAATCCTGCCCGGCAGACCGTCTGAAAATCGGCTCGTTCTCGGCAGCTTCCAACGTCACGGGCATCCTGACGGATGTGAACGCCGTCAGCGCCCTGCTCAAGCGAAATGGTGCCCTGTCGATCTGGGACTATGCCGGAGCCGGACCGTACTGCCCGATCGACATGCAGCCCGGAACGCCGTTCGAGAAAGATGCGATTGTCGTTTCCTGCCACAAATTCATCGGTGGCCCTGCGGCTTCGGGCATTCTGATCGTGCGCAACGCCGCGATCTCGCGCACGCTTCCCGTTCTTCCAGGCGGAGGCACCGTACGGTTCGTCTCCCCATGGAACCACGATTACTCTGCCAATCTCGCGTCTCGCGAGGAAAGCGGGACGCCGAACGTGATCGGGGACATCCGCGCCGCGCTGGCCTTTATCGTCAAGGACGTCATTGGCGACGCTTACATGGCGCAGCGCAATGCAGAACTGCGCGCCCGGGCCGTAAAAGCCTGGAGCGGCAATCCCGCCATCGAAATTCTGGGGCATCCGACCGCTGCCGCGCTTCCGATCTTTTCATTCCGGATCCGCGATGTGAAGAACAACGTGTTCATCCATCAGCAGCTTTTCACACGCATGCTGTCGGACCGTTACGGCATTCAGGTTCGTGGCGGCTGTGCGTGTGCAGGCCCTTACGCGCACCGTCTGCTGGAAATTGACGAAGATGAGTCCGATCAGATCCGCAGCGCCATCCTGTCCGGGCAGGAAATCGAGAAGCCCGGCTGGACGCGCCTGAATTTCAGCGTGCTGATGGATGACGGCAAGGTCGAGCGTATCCTCAACGCGGTCAATGAACTCGCCAGCAACCCCTGCGAAACCGCCGCCCAGTATGACTGCGACATCACCACGGCGCGTTTTCGTCCGAAGGTTGCAGCCTGAAACAGGCTTGAAATCCGTCCCGTCGCAGGTCAACGTCTTCATTGCATAAACGTTATGGGACGCCTGCGATGAGACGGTGGATGGGTGTGTGGGCCGCAGGGCTTTTCCTCGCGTTGGGCGGGTGCGCAGCTGAAGGGCCCCTGCACCCGGCGACCGGGCGCCAGTTTTCGGCTTATACGCTCGAAATCGGCTGGACACCCAGCCTGCACCGGATCGGCAGTACGAACCGCACCGATACTCTCGCTGCCCCGGCCCGGACCCTTTATCTATGGGCTTTCAGGGGCTCTATTCCGCGGGATCTTCAGAACGCTGGCGTTTCGGCCGATAACTGGCGTGACCGAGGGTGCCGGTCCTACGGTCCGGTTCACTTCCCGCCGGTTGTCCTCTCGCCCGCCCTGAGAAAAGACCTCATCGCCCTGACGCCCGGAGAAACGGACACAGGGCTGAGCTGGGACTACCAGGTCCGTGCGGCGTGTCTGGGCTTTGCGCAGGAGGATTTCTTTGAGGAAGCGGCCCGAACCTATACCGCTTTCAGCAACAGTCCGGCTGCAGCCATTCTGAGGGGAAGTGCAGGAAAGACGGTCCGTCGTGACGCGCTGATCAGCGATCTTGCCGCGTCTTTGGGGAGCCGCCGGAAAGAGGCAATCCGTCTGCGCTGTGCGACGGATCAGATATCCCGGGAGGCCGTGTTCGACCGGGTCTATATAGGCATCCGTGCCCGACGGCTGGCGCTTTTTCCTGCGGCATCCTCGCTCGCGGATGAACCGCCCACGAGTGCGCCCTGCCCGGAAAGTTTTCTCATTCCGGCGCCCTGATCTCAGAACAGATAGGCGATCTTCATGTAATAGGCGTTCGTCTCTGGCACGTTCCGTCCCTCGACGGAATGAGAATAACGTGGCGTGAACGACAGGCGTTTGGTGATGTAGAACATCGCACCGACGCCAAGTGCTGTTTCGCGACTGCTCGAATTGGCGACCCAGAGATTGGATGTGTTGTCGTGCATACCGCCGCTGTTCTGCCAATCGAGCGAAAAGAACGGCTCGAAGCGTGATGTGGCTTTCCAACTGAAACGCAGGTTCGTGTAGAACACGTTGCCGGGTGAATAGCTGTGCTCGCCGTTGCGGTGTTTGGTCGAACTCACGACACTGCCCAGATCGCCATCGAAGCTGAAATGCTTCCATTCATAGTCGAAAATGATGCTCGACAGGTTGGCCCAGTAATGCATTGCCATGGAATCCCGCGTGCCTGACGGGGTCTCCATGAAGGTCTGGATGCCCAGTGTGCTGTGTTTATTGGGCTTGAACCAGGCTGCCGGCCCCACAATCGTCGTCCCCAGACCACCCCAGTTCTGCCCGTTGGCCAGAGTATAGGCCTCGGACTGGATCAGCTCGAACGCGAAACTGACATGGGGGATCGCGTCGAAGCTGCGGAAATGCACGTATTTCGTCATGCCGCTCCAGGTGTGACTGCCACCCCGCGCCCGGCGCTGGCCGCCACTGTCATAGACCGATCCGGCGGCGTTTCCATCACCGTACTGTACGACCACGTTGAACGGCTTGAAGTCCACCGGCAGGTCGTATTCGTGCGGGCCGATAATGGCCAGGGGAATATCCGCGGCATGAGCGGCAACGCCCGGGACGAGAGCAACAGCAGGCAACCAGGCTGTCAGGGCACCAAGGCGCACTCCGAGCGTGAATTTGCGACGCATGACGTGAATTTCCATAGAGATTGAGCGGGAGTGTGGAGCGTGTCCTCAGGGGGACACGCTCCGTCCATAAGCGGATGCTCAGTGCGCGGCGGCGCCCTGGTCTCCGTTCAGGCTGTAGGCGATGATATAATCACCGCTGCGGGTGCCAAGGCCCCCATGACCACCGGCGGCGATCACAACATACTGCTTCCCATCAATTTGATAGGACATCGGTGTTGCCTGTCCGCCTGCAGGCAGACGGTCCTGCCAGATGACCTTGCCGTTCGACATGTCGAAACCACGCAGATAATCGTCGGCCGTCGCCCCCATGAAGGACACGCCGCCCTTTGTCAGGACGCTGCCACCGATGTTGTACATCCCGGTCGGAAGCGGGAGGTTGTTATGCGTCCGGAAAGGACCCGTGTCGCGTGTGGTGCCGACGGGGTGCTGCCAGACGATCTTCTTCGTCACCAGATCAATGGCCGTGATCTTGCCCCAGACCGGTCCCTTGCAGGGGATCTGAAGCGGGTTCAGCCACGGGCTGGTATAGGCGATGTAGGGCGTGCCGTAGTCCGGGGAAACGCTCAGCGCATCGCCCTTGGCTTCAGGCTTGTCGCCCTGACCGTTCCACTTCGGCAGAATGCCGGAATTTTCGGCCTTCTGACGCTTCTCCAGACGGATCCGGAACGGCAGGTAGCTCGCATTGGCGATCAGCAGTTTGCGCTGCGGGTCAATGGAAGCACCCTGCCAGTCAACCACCCCATAGAATGCCGGATAGACGATCGTCGTCTTGCCAACATGCGGCGGCGTGAACTGACCTTCGTAAGCGGACTGACGGAACTGGATGCGGCAGATCATCTGATCCAGCAGCGTCGCACCCCACATGTCGCTTTCCTTGAGGTCCGGCGGCGTCAGGGACGGCAGACCGACAGCGAAGGGCTGCGTCGGGGAGACATGGTCATCCGCTGCAACACCCGCGGTCGGAACCGGACGTTCCTCGACCGGGTAACCCGGAACCGGTTTGCCGGTACGACGGTCCAGAACGAAGAACTCACCGCGCTTCGTGCTCTGGATCAGAGCCGGAATGTTCTCGCCATTCGGGCCGGGCAGATCGACCATGGACGGTCCGATGGCCAGATCCATGTCCCACAGATCGTGATGCACGGTCTGGAAGGTCCAGCGGCGCTCACCCGTCTCGACATCGAGAGCAATCGTGGCGCTGGAAGTCGCGTCATCGAACGGACGGCGCGAGCCACCCCAGTTATCCGGCGGCGAATTGCCCATCGGCAGGTACAGAAGACCCAGATCCGGATCAGCCGTGTAAACGCCCCATGCGTTCGGGGTGTCACGTGTCAGCTCGTCGTTCGGGCCGGGCTTCCAGTTTTCCGGATTATGACCGGCATCCCAGGCCCATTCGATCTCGCCGTTGATCGGGTTGAACGCACGGATTGCACCGGAGGGCTCGAAATTCGCCTGGTTGTCAAAAATCCACCCACCCAGAACCACGCGATCCTTCACCACCAGCGGCGGAGACGTCACGAAGTGGAAGCCATGCGGCACATGACCAAGATACTGGCGCAGGGAAATGAAGCCGTGCTCGCCGAAATCTTCGCAGGGCTTGCCGGTTTCAGCATCAACCGCCAGAAGGCGTACGTCGCCGACCGGGGAGAAAATGCGCTTCTGGCAGGCCTTGGAGCCATCCGGAGCCGTGTAGTCGTCCGGCGCCTTGTAGAAAGAGACACCACGGCAGGCCAGATAGACGTTCGCAGCCAGATCCTCGGCAGCAGGCTTGGGATCGAACTTCCACTTCACCTTGCCCGTCTTGGCATCGAGCGCCATGACCCAGTTATGCGGCGTGCAGAGATAGAGCGTGTCATCGACCTTGATCGGGGTGACTTCAAGGTTGAACTCGTGGCCCTGATCGGGACCTGCAACAACGCCTTCATCCGCCTTCTGGACGTCACCCGTACGGGTCACCCAGGCGCGCTTGAGGTTGCTGACATTCGCAGGCGTAATCTGGCCCAGCGGGCTGTAGCGGTCCCCACCCACAGTACGGCCATAAGCCGGCCAGTCGGCGTCGGGCGTGTCCTTGGCCGTCAGGTCGGACTGGTTGGTTGCGGCCATACGGTCTGCGGGAAGCGTGCCGTTGATGGAGTAGGACGTGAAGCAGCTTGCGATAATCGCAACCATCGCGATGACGGCCGAGCCGAGAAGCTCGCGCTTGTCCGAAACCCAGTTCTGACCGGTCCGCCACACCCATGGCAGCAGCATCCAGGCCGCGATGCCGACGAGCGTGAAGAGACGGACTTCCAGTCCCCAGATGTCGAACCCGACTTCAAGAACGGACCAGATGGTCGCCACCAGCAGGAGCGCGGCATAAAGACGCGCGGCCAGCAGGGGATTCCTGAAGCTGACACCCGCAGCCGCAAGCATCACAAGGCCCAGAAGGGCATAGAACCACGAACCACCGAGAACGAGGAGATATCCCCCCCCTCCCAGCAGGAAAAGCCCGACAACTGCGAGCAGGATAGAGGTTAATGGAGACATTACCCTCTGGAGTGAAGCAGACATGACACCTCGTTCTTGCGAAAAACGAAAACCATTCTCTCTGAAATGATTTGTCTTTCCTGATCATCGGCGGAACGCGATACCGTTGGCGCTCCGTCATGGCTGTGACGGACGGGACAGCTCTGTTTGTGCATCAGGAGCGGCAGTGACCGGCGCTTGCAAAAGCCCCGGCTTTCATGCCTGTGTCCCTTCCGACCCACAGCACTGAACCGGAAAAGAAAGGAGTGTTGCGTTACCGATGGCCTGCGAAGAAACACACCCGATACGCAACGCTTCGCCTTTTCCAGAACCCGTCATTCCCGAATGTCTTCGCCGCAGGCTATCCTGTATGGTTGCACCCTCACCCGATTGTGACTGTCTGCGGCGCACCTGTCGCAGATCTGCGACAGGTTTTAGGCACCGGGTGCCTTATCCCGCCGCACGGGGAGCACAATGACCACTGCCACCGCCCGGACATGCCTGTCGGATTCCTGGACGAGATGCTCCACGAACTATAATCTGGACCCGTCCGAACGCTGGGAAACGCAGGTGCTCAGCCAGCCTGAACTGCGCTTTGTCAGCGGCCGCACGCAGCGGCTGATCCAGAGCGCCCTTCCGGAAATGCAGCGCCTGCATACGCTGGTGGACCCGCTGGACTTCACGGTCATGCTGGCCGACCCGACCGGCATCGTCCTCTCGCGTCACACCCAGCGCAGCAATCTGAGCGGGTGTCGGCGGTGGCGTTTTCAGGCGGGTGCGGTCTGGAATGAAGCCAATGCCGGGACCAACGCGATCGGGACCTGCCTGCGCGAAGAACGCCCGGTTATGGTCGTTCACGACCAGCACTGGCGTCTGTGCTTCCGCAAGCTGACCGGCATGGCCGTGCCGGTTTACAATTCCATCGGGGAACTTGCAGGGGCCATCGACATCAGCTCATTCGTGGCCGAGAACGTCCTGCCCGCGGCGGCACTCCTGATGGATGCGCTCCAGACGACAGCCCGGCGCGTGGAGGAAAAACTGTTTCACGACCGCTTCCGGGAGGACATGATCCTGACCCTGGGGCCATCGACATCGTCCTCGGCCATGCTGGTTGCGCTGGATCGGGACGGCCATATCCGGGGCGCCACCCATGCCAGCCGTCGGCACATGAACTGGCCGGAAGGCGAACTGGCCGGCCTGCCCGCACTCCTGCCGCTGCTCGACAGTCAGGAAGAGCCGAATTTCCGGCGGGCAGAAGCTCAGGTCATCCGCTCCGCCCTCGGGACGGTAGGTGGCAATGTGAGCGCGGCCGCACGTCTTTTAGGCGTGAGCCGCGCCACACTGCACCGCAAGATCAGGGCGCTTGGCCTAGATCACTAGGGCCAGACAGGGCTGCCGCGTAATCGTCGGGACGGAACCCGACCAGCAGCACATCCGGCCCTTCCAGCACGGGACGCCGGATCATGGCGGGATGTTCCAGCATAAGGGCCAGAGCCCGTTCCGTATCCAGAGCATCCCGAAGTTCGGGCGGCAGTTTGCGAAACGTCGTTCCCGAACGGTTCAGAAGCTTTTCCCAACCCAGTTTCGCAACCCAGCCCTCCAGCCGCGCCTGCGGAACACCGTCTTTGCGATAGTCATGGAAACTGGCCGCAACACCGTGCCCGGCCAGCCATGACCGGGCCTTGCGCATCGTATCGCAGTTGGAAATTCCATAAATCGTGACGGATATGGGCATGAGGTCTGTCTCCGGTCTCAGGCGACGAGGCCGCCATCCACCAGAATGGATGCGCCCGTGATGTAAGAGGCATCGGGGCTGGCGAGGAAGGATACCGTGCGGGCAATGTCATTGACCTTGCCGTAGGATTCCGTAGCCGTGAAGCTGCGGATAACGGCGGCACCCTCGCCATCTTCGGGGTTGAGATCCGTTGCGATCGGGCCTGGCTCGACGACATTCGCCGTAATCCCCTGCGGTCCGAGATCCCGCGCCACGCCTTTTGCAAACCCGATCAGACCGGCTTTCGTCGCGGCGTAAAGCGAAATCCCCTGAAACGGTGCGCGCTCGCCAAAAGCCGAACCGATATAGATCAGGCGTCCGCCCGCCTTCATGTATTTAAGAGCTTCAACCGTCTCGATCATTGCCGCACGCAGGTTGAGGTTCAGAACATCCTCGATCTGCGACACACTCATCTGGGCAATCGGGCCATAGGGATAGATGCCCGCATTGCACACGAGTGTATCCAGACGCCCGAACGCTTCATGAGTCTTCGTGATCGCTGCGATATTGCCGTCTGTGCTGCCACCATCAGCCTGCACCGCAACCGCACGACGCCCCAGTGCTTCGACCTCGGCGACAACTTTCTGAGCAGCCTTTTCATTGCGGGCATAGGTAAGGGCAATATCGAAGCCATCCTGCGCCAGTTTCAGCGCAATGGCCGCGCCGATACCGCGTGATCCACCTGTAACGAGAGCCACTCTCTGGGTCATGATCCTGTTCCTTCTGAATGCGCTGACGAAAGATCCGTCTCTAGCGGCCGGATCATGCGGCATTTTCGAGCCGGACCCAACCACCTCCCTGACATTGTGAAGACATCCCTTCATCAAGAGCCTAAAACACATGTCATGTCGGAACAGCAGAACCCCACCAGAACCCGTCGCGGTTGGCCGGATATTGTCGCAGGTCTTTCCCTTGCTTCGGTGAATATTCCGCAGGTTCTGGGTTATACGCGCATCGCGGCCATGCCGGCGGTCACAGGCCTTTATACGGTCCTTCTGCCGCTTGTGGCGTTCGCAGCCTTTGGGTCCTCCCGGCATCTGGTTGTGGCGGCCGATTCCGCAACGGCGGCCATTTTCTCAAGCGCCATCGGCAAAATGGCACCGGCGGGAAGCCCACATTACATGGCGCTCGTCAGCATGACAGCGCTGCTCTGCGCGGCTCTCCTGCTTGTGGCGCGGGTCTTTCGGCTGGGATTTCTGGCGGATTTCCTGTCCCGCACCGTTCTCACCGGGTTTCTGGCGGGTGTGGGCGTACAGGTCTGCATCGCCATGCTTCACGACATGCTGGGCGTGTCCGTCAGCGCGCATAACCCGCTGCTTCAGGCGTATGACACGCTTCGTCAGCTTCCGCAGGCAAGCCTTGTGGTCGCCGGGCTTTCCGCTTTTACGGTCGGGGTTCTCATGACCGGACAGCGTCTCGCCCCGCATCTGCCAGCCGGGCTTTGTGTCGTCATCGGGAGCATCGCCCTGAGCATGGGGCTGAACCTGCCGCATCACGGCGTTCCCACACTCGGCCATGTCGCAGGCGGGTTGCCGCATTTCGGCCTGCCTGGCGTCTCATGGAACGAACTTCTCGGCCTCCTGCCCGTGGCCGCGTCGTGCGTGTTCGTCATCATCGCACAGAGTGCCGCCACGTCCCGGGTCTTCGGAGAGCGGTTTCATGAAACCGTCGATGAAAACCGTGACCTTCTGGGGCTGTCCGCCGCAAATATCGCTGCCGGTCTGAGCGGTACCTTCACCGTCAATGGCAGCCCCACCCAAACCGCCATGGCTGTGCGTTCCGGTGCACGCAGTCAGATCGCGCAGGTGACGTTTGCCTGCGTGACGCTCATGGTGCTGCTGTTTCTGACACGCCCGCTGGAGGCCCTGCCCCGCTGCGTTCTGGCCGGGATCGTTTTTACTGTCGCCATTGGTATGATCGACCTGAAAAGCCTGCGCGCGATCGGGCAGGAAAGTCCGGGCGAGTTCTGGCTGGCCATGACGACCGCCGCCGTTGTCGTAGGGATTGGTGTTGAGGAAGGCATTTTCCTCGCCATCGCGCTCTCGCTGTTTCGCCATGTCCGACACAGCTACGAGCCCCATACGGTGGTCCTGCAACAGGCCGCAGGCACAGGAATTCTGGAAGCCCTGCCTGCGAAGAACGGGCTGGAAACGGTTCCGGGCCTCATCGTCTTCCGGTTCTGCGCGGATCTGTTCTACGCTAACTCGACGCGCTTTCGTCAGGACCTTCTGGCTCTGGTGGACCACGCCCCGCACCCGGTCCGCTGTGTCGTCCTTGACGCAAGTCCCGTCACGGACATCGACTATTCCGCCGCCGCCGACCTGCGGGACCTGATCGCGCAGCTCCAGCAGCGCGGGATTACACTGATGTTCGGGCGGGTGAGCGTCTATCTGCGCTCAGACATGGACCGCCATCACATCACTCCCGCCCTCGGAGCCGATAATATCTACCCGGAACTGCATACAGCGCTGAAAGCCGCCCACGATATTCTGGGAGGCCCTGCGCCGTCCGTCAGGCTTTCCTGACGAACTCGGATTTCAGGTTCATCGCCCCGATCCCGGCGATCTTGCACGCGATATCGTGCCCGTCTCCGCCGTCCGACAGGCGGATGTTCTTCACCTTGGTCCCGCCTTTGACGACCATGGACGAGCCCTTGATCTTCAGATCCTTGATGACCGTCACTGTGTCGCCATCCGCCAGAACATTGCCGTTGGCATCACGGATCTCGCCGGAAGCCTCGCCGCTTTCCGCTGCCGTCTCGGCCGGGTTCCACTCATGCGCACATTCCGGGCACATCCACAGCGCGCCGTCAGGATAAACATGTTCGCACCCGCAGACCGGGCATTTCAGATTGCTGTCCATGATGACCTTTTTTCGTTTATGGCCGGACCCTACTGCACGCAGTCCGTATTTCAAAACGGGGATTGGCCGTTTTCATAACCTGTTCGTTTGACAGGACGCGCGCTATCAACAGCCAGACATATATTGCCACGCTGATGGAAAGACTGTTCCGATGTCCGACGCTACGCCCCAGCCCGTTGCCGCCCCCCTGACGCGCGCCGCCATTTTCCTTGTCCTGAACATCAATCCCGGCACGGAAGCGGAAAAGACCATCCGCAGCCTTTGTGCAGATCTTTCCGGCCTGCGCCGCACAGTCGGCTTCCGGGATCTGAACGGGCAGCTTTCCTGCGTTCTGGGGTTCGGATCGACCGCATGGGACCGTCTTTTTCCCGGCCCGCGTCCACAGGAACTGCATCCGTTTCAGGAAATCAAAGGCGTCCATCACGCCGTCTCCACACCTGGCGACATGCTGTTCCATATCCGCGCCACCCGCATGGACATGTGCTTCGAAATGGCCAGGCTGGTCATGGAGCGCCTGCGTGCCGTCTGCACGGTTGTAGATGAAGTCCACGGCTTCAAATATTTCGACGACCGGGACCTGATCGGTTTCGTGGACGGCACGGAAAACCCTGAAAATGCCGCGGCCTGCGAGGCCGCCATCATCGGCGACGAAGATGCGGCATTCAAAGGCGGAAGCTACGTCATCACGCAGAAATATTTCCACGATCTCGACGCCTGGAACACCCTGCCCGTCGAGATGCAGGAAAAGATCATCGGCCGCAAAAAGCTGTCCAATGTTGAACTCGATGACAAAACAAAACCCGCCTATGCCCATAACGCCCTGAATGTCGTGACGCGCAACGGCAAACAGGTCGATATCCTGCGCGACAACATGCCGTTCGGTGAGGCTGGCAAGGGCGAGTTCGGCACCTATTTCATCGGCTATGCCCGCTCCCCGTCCGTCACGGAGGAAATGCTGCACAACATGTTCGTCGGCAAACCCGCAGGAAATTACGACCGTCTGCTGGATTACAGCCGTCCCGTCACGGGCTCGCTGTTCTTTGTTCCGTCGGCCGATTATCTGGACGGTATCGACGCCTGATCGTGCAAAGAAGCGTGGTCACACGCTCGCCCGTAATGATAGACAAACCGGGCCATAAAGCGGAGCGTGGTTGAGCATGTATCACTGGGGCAAGCGGATCGCGCGCTGCGTGATGGGCGTTCTTGGAGTCCTTTTCTGCGGGACGGCCTATTCCGCTGACCTCACCGGCGGCGGGTCCAGCTTTGCCGCTCCGCTTTACCGGGGCTGGGGCGAAGGTTTTCATCGCCAGACCGGCCTGTCCCTCACCTATCAAAGCGTCGGCTCCGGTGCAGGACAAAAGCTCGTTATGGCTGCGGGCGTGGATTTCGGAGCCTCGGATCTCCCTCTCGCGGGCACCTTGCTGGACTCAAACAGCCTCTATCAGTTCCCGACCGCACTGGGCGCGATCGTGGTGATTATCAACGTCCCCGGCGTTGCTTCCAACCAGATGAAACTGGACGGCCCAACGCTCGCCGCGCTGTTTGACGGCACGATCACAACGTGGGCCGATCCACGTCTCCGGGCCCTGAACCCCGGCCTGCGCCTGCCGGATCTGGATGTGCTCCCCATCCACCGCGAGGAAGCCTCGGGCACCAGCCATGTTTTCGTGGATTATCTGCATAATGTCGCGCCCGACTGGAAAGCCGGGATGTGGGCTGACGGACCCGAAGCGCGGGGCAATGACGGGGTCGCGGCCAGCGTGCGCCAGTCCATCGGAGGCATCGGCTTTGTGGAATATGCGTTCGCGCGCCAGAACAGGCTCAATACCGTCCGGCTGAAAAACCATGCAGGGCAGTTCGTCATGCCCGACAGAACGTCATTCACCCGTGCCGCCACCAGCGCGGACTGGTCGCACGCTGACCATTACGCCGTGAATCTTCTCCAGGCCACGGCGCCACAGGCCTGGCCAATCATGACCGCAACCTTTGTTCTCGTACCTGCCCATCCGACAGACAAAACGGCAGCCGCCGCCACAAAAACATTTTTCAGATATGGCCTGAAACAGGGCGACGACGTGGCGCGGGATCTGGATTACGTGCCGCTGCCCCTGAGCGTTAAAGACCGGATCCTGTCCGGCTGGCCCTGAACCCCGCAAAGTCATAATAACTTCACTTCACATCCCCCGCCCCGTCCTGTGAATGGTCCGGACAGTCCATACCCTCAGGGAAGGGAAGCCGTCTTGCCAGACCGTGTTCCGGATCATTGCCGATCGCCGCATGTCTCCAGCCCTGCTGGAGCGCTTCATCCGGTTGTCCCGGCGCTGCGCCTGTCCGCATTCATCTGACGGGATACCGGCATGTCCGAAGGATGTTCTCCTTCGCTCCTGCGGCCGACGGGCCGATGTTTTGCGCTGGTTTTCCTGATCGGAACCGCACGGGCGGCAACAGCGCCGCTTGTCACCGATGTCCTGCCATCAGGCGTCCCCCTGCCCTCCCCGGCACCGGGGTTCGTTTTGCCCCCTGAAGATACGGGCACCGAACTTCTCGGAGATATCGGCGGCGCACGATCCTGGCTGGGCCGGAAAGGGGTCCGGTTCAATCTTCAGGATGTCGAGGAAGTCTGGGGCCTCGCTTCCGGCGGCCTGCACCCCGGTCCGACCTATGACGGCATGACGGCCGCAACACTTCTGCTGGAAACACGCCGGGCCTTCGGATGGCATGACGGGTTGTTCAATATCAGCGCCATTCAGGTCCGGGGACGGTCTCTGGCCGGAGAACGTCTTGGCTCCCTCAACCCGGTCAGTGGTTATGATGCCGGCCGGACGACCCGCCTGTTCGAACTCTGGTACGGGCAGGGGTTTTTCGGAAACCGGCTGGATATCCGCGTCGGGACAATTGATCTGGATACCGAATTTCTAGTCAGCCAGAACGCGTCCCTGTTCCTGAATGCCAGTTTCGGCTGGCCGCTCTCGACATCCAGCAATCTCTATTCGGGCGGTCCTTCCTGGCCGTTTTCCGCCGTCGGAACACGGATCAAATGGTCCCCCGCCTACCCGCTCGTGCTCATGCTTGCCATCACGGACGACAATCCGACCCGAGGTCCCTTCTACAGCACCCTCAGTCCAACACGGATCGACCCGTCGGGAACAACCTTTTCCACCAAAGGCGGCACGCTTTTCATGGGAGAAGCCCAGCTCTGGGTCGATGCGGCACAGAGCCTTTCGGGAAAAGACGCCCCTGCCCTTCCGGGAACATGGAAAATTGGTGGGCTGTACGATACAGGCCGCTTTCCGGACCCGCGTTTCGACAGTCATGGCGGCCTCCTGGGCAGTCCGGACAGTACCGGCACACCTTTATACCACTCCGGCACCTGGCTGGGATATGTCGTGCTCGATCAGGCGCTCTGGCGAACAGTCGGCGATCCGGTCAAGGCCATCAACACTTTCGTACGCGCCACAATGGCCAGCGGCACCCGAAACCGTCTTACCGCCGAGGTGGAAGCCGGTCTGACCTTTCAGGGCTTTGTCCCTTCGCGCCCCAATGATGTAATCGGAATTGGCTGGGGAACAGGATTTTTCAGCCATCGCGCCAAAGAAAACGCACGGGATGTCATCTGTCTTTCAGACAGCTCGGCCAGACTTCTGGTGCCAGAAAACCATATCGAACTGACATGGCAGGTTCCGGTCCGCGATTACCTCACCCTCCAGCCGGATTTCCAGTATTTCTGGAATCTGGGTGGCCAGGAACCTGTAAAAGGCGCCGCATCCGTATCGCGGGGAGCAGTTCTGGGTCTGAACATGACCACGTCCTTCTAAAACCGGTTTTATGATTTCAATTAAGTTTCAAACTTCGGTTCCGCTTTGCCCGGTAAGGTTCTCTTCACGGCCTGTAAAGCCGGTGACAAAGGAACCAATTCATGACGCAGGACAAGGATTTCGGCGGTCTCTCGCCAGACGAACAGGCTCGGGAGCGCATGCGCTACGAAATCATCGATGACCTGGATGAAGAATTCGAGCTTTCTCTTGAAGAAAACGAAGGCAAGAGCCTCGATCCTGCGGAGCGTGCCTTTCGTCGCCTCTATTTCCGCGAACTGATCCGCCTGCAGGGCGAACTCATCAAACTGCAGGACTGGGTCAAAGCCAGTGGCGAGCGGATTGTCGTACTCTTTGAAGGCCGGGACGCTGCTGGCAAGGGCGGCGCGATCAAACGCATCACCCAGCGTCTGAACCCCCGGATCTGCCGCGTCGCCGCCCTGCCAGCCCCAAATGACCGCGAGCGCACGCAGTGGTACTTCCAGCGCTATGTGGCGCATCTTCCGGCCGCTGGTGAAATCGTTCTCTTTGATCGCAGCTGGTACAACCGGGCCGGCGTTGAACGCGTCATGGGGTTCTGCACGGACGAAGAATATGAAGAATTCTTCCGCTCTGTTCCCGAATTCGAACGCATGCTGGTCCGCAGTGGTGTCCGGGTCATCAAGTTCTGGTTCTCAATCACGGACGAAGAGCAGGAATCACGCTTCCGCGCCCGGATCGAAGATCCACTGAAGCAGTGGAAGCTCAGCCCGATGGATCTTGAAAGCCGTCGCCGCTGGGAGAATTATACTCTGGCCAAGGAAATCATGCTGGAGCGTTCCAGCATCCCCGAAGCCCCGTGGTGGGTCGTTCCCGCCGTGGACAAAAAACGCGCGCGACTGAACTGTATCGCCCACTTCCTGTCTCTCGTGCCTTACGAACCCGTCAGCCGCACAGAAATTGTCCTGCCGGAGCGTGTATTCCATCCGGATTACGAACGCGAACCCACGCCTGAAACCATGCTCGTCCCCGAGCGGTACTAAAACACGCCTCCGCTCTTCCCGTGCCGCAACACGGGAAGAGATATCCCCTGCCTTGCTTCATTCATCCGCGCGACAAAGCGGTCCTGACATGGCGCTGGAGCTTTTTTCCAAAGTCATTGAAAGGAATTTCAACAAACCGATAGGAAAAATAAGACGCTCCCAAGGAAATGGCGAGAACCGGAACCAGCATCAGGACCATCTGTACCGGAAGCGCATAAGGCAGCAGGAAAGACGACATCAGCCGCGCAGTCACGACAATAACCAGAAAATGAACGAGATAGATCCCAAAGGAAATATCTCCAATCCAGACCAGCCAGCGCGCTGAAAGCAGTCGGGACATGTGGTTCTGCGTCGCAAGACCATAAATGATGAAGGCAGAAAACACTGCTTCGATCAGGCTGCAAAGCGGATCATGAAATGAAAGGTCTGCCCGGCCGGTCACCACTTCCAGAATTACCCGCGTGCATACAAGCCCGATCACCATGGCATAAAAGAAAAGATCGGAATAACGACTGGCGTAAGACTGCAAAATTCTGAAGGTCAGAATTCCCACAACAAAATCCACCGTATACAAAAGCGGCAGGGTCTTTCCACCACCATCGGCGGCGAGAAACGACAGGACCGCAGCGACGATGAAAGTCAGGAGTGCAGGCCACAGACGCTTTGTGCAGGCTTTGACAAGGAATGGCAGTATCAACGCCACCAGCAATTCGCAGGCGATGGTCCAGTTCTGGGGAACGAGAGCACTGTTCATGCCAACAAAACACTTCGCCAGAATGGATGCGGATAGCGGCACCTCATGCGGCAGCAACCCGTCGAACCAGGGACTGGTGAATGGCACTTTCCAGGTCGAAAGCGTCGATTTCACATAAAGAAGCGACAGGGCCGTCACGACAGCAAGCAGCGGAACAATGCGGAAAAACCGCCGTACATAGAAGCCGAGCAGCTCGCTCAGACTTATGGCTCTGCTGAAAAATGATGGCGACAGCACGAAACCGCTGAGGACGAAAAACACGACAACGGCAGCATGCGAATTGAGAAAAATATCCTCATACGCAAGTCCGATGGATCCGCCTACGGGAAAGCAGATAATGTAATGGCGCAACAATACGATCATGGAAGCGATTCCCCGCAGCGATTGCAGGGAGGGAATATGATCGCCGGAAGGTCTGCTCAAACGGGCGGTTTCGGACGTCCTGTCAGACATTCTTTTTGCTTCTCCTGAAACGATTTTATCTCCGATATTAAGCCATTAGAAACAAAAAAGAAGCACCCATTCCTGGGTGCTTCTTTTTCAGTCCCGAAACATGCCGTTCACCGGAGCGATCAGCAGCCCCAGTGCGACGTGTTATGCGTCACAGACACCTGGGTGTGAGACGAAGACTGTCCCGACGACGAGAAGCAGCCACGCGAACCGCTGCTCTGCTGACCCCAGCTGGAAGAGCAGTTCCAGGCGCTGCCGGACTGGTAGGAGTTGCCACCGAACCAGTTGCTGCTGCCACAGCTGCTCGACTGCCAGCCCTTGCAGGAAGAGAAAGCATTGTTCCAGGCAGAGATGATCTGCTTCAGGGAAGAGGAGTAGTCGCAACCACCCGAACCAGAACCCCAGCCCCAGCTGGATCCGTGATCGCCACAACCGGAGGAGTTATGTCCGTCATGACCGCTCCAACCAGAGTGACCGCTGTTGCCGCTCGAGTTACCATCATGATGACCCCAGTGACCGCCATGACCGCCACAGTTGCTGCCACCCGAGTTGCTGCTGTTCGCGGACGTATCGGAAATCAGGTAGTTGCCGCTCTTGTCCTGTGTGATCGCAAGCGTTCCGGGTGTATAGCCGGAAGCCATCGTGACGTTGCTCAGGGTCAGCGTGTGATTGTCGCTTTCCTGCACGACGAGGCTGTAGCTGCCGTCCGTGTTCTTGACGTACGATGCCGAAAGCGGCGTCTCGCCAGTGTTGGCCGTGATACCGAACTGGGTCTTGGCGGAAACACCAGAGAAGCTGGTATCAACCGTTGTATCCGTACCGTTGAGGAAGAACTGCTCGCTCGACTTGGAGTCAAATGCAACAGACACGCCCGTTGCCAGGAAACCCGTGTAAACGGAGCTGGTGCCGGAAAGCGTAATGTGCATCGAATTGGCAATGTTGACGCCGTCCGTCTGGCTGCCAAACGTCGAATTGACCAGATTGAGCGTACCCTCGCCGTTCAGACGATCCCCTGCCCCCATGAAAACATTGCTGCGGTTGTTTTCGATGGTCAGCGTGCCGTTCATGACGTTGATGTCGCCAAGCTGAACTGCAGAAGCCGTATCAATCACGATGGAACCGTACTGCCCGACCTGGAAGGAACTGGTCGAAAAGACGGGAGAGGTTTCGCTGGACTGGCAGGAAGATGCCGTAATGTCGAGCGTGCCGTAGTCACCGATGGTCAGGCTTGGTACGGCCGTGGAGTTTGCCGTGCTCGCCACGGCTTCAGCCGTCGCGGTGGAACTTGTACCGGAAATATTGACATCATGATATGTGGTCGGAGACGCACCCGTCGACCAGTTCTTGACATTATAAAAATCGCCGCTGGTGCCGCCAGTCCAATAAGTCGAAGCCATGTCAAATTACCCTATACTATTGGGAGTAGTCCCAACACATTCCAAATCAATCCAAGGGCACCGAACTATTGAGTTAGCGCACTTTTGGATCGAATAATGTGCACTCACTCGCACATACGAAAAATCTTTGCTCATTAATAAGACGTTAAAGCATTTTTTTATTTATCAGCCTCGCGATCGAAGCCAGAACAAGCCGCGCACATCCGCACTGCAAACAGCCCCCCCCTCCAGGAAAAGAGGCAGCAAAAAAACATCGCGAAAAAATCCAGCGCAGATTCTTGGATGCAAGACTTCAGTCATTTTTGACGCGCATACTCGAACGTTAAAATGTGGTTAATTTTATTTTGTGTTCGATTATTGTTAAATCTTTAAGCGTCAATGAAAAATTATGTGATAAATGGGTGGAACATTATCATTTATTAGAACCCATATGCGCATCCTTCACCTTTCCAATCACTGCCGTTTTGCCAATGGCAACGTCCATGCCGCCGTTGACCTTGCCTGCGAACAGGCTGCCAAAGGGCATACTGTCGCGTTCGGCAGTTCTGGTGGGTACTTCGAGCCTCTCCTTCAGAAAAACGGAGTTGTTCTGATTGATGTGCCACAGGAAGCAATGACCGTTTCGAAGGGCATCAGGACGTTCTTCTCTTTATGGAAGGTCATCCGCGACTTCCGGCCTGACGTAATTCACGCCCACATGATGACCGGTGCGGTGCTCGCCAAACCCTGGACATGTCTTTTCGGGATTCCGCTTGTCACCACGGTTCACAACTCCTTTGACCGACATGCCATCCTCATGGGGCTTGGAGATCGGGTTATTGGGGTCAGCCGTGCTGTGTCGGAAGAGATGATCCGCCGTCACGTTCCCAGATCGCGTGTCCGGACCGTACTGAACGGC
This sequence comes from Gluconobacter albidus, assembly GCF_002005485.1. Taxonomy (NCBI): domain Bacteria; kingdom Pseudomonadati; phylum Pseudomonadota; class Alphaproteobacteria; order Acetobacterales; family Acetobacteraceae; genus Gluconobacter; species Gluconobacter albidus. The sequence goes on from NZ_CP014689.1 coordinate 2,144,928, forward strand.
ACGCGCAATGCCGTACGCCGTCAGGAATGGCCGAATCAGAACCTTGATCTTCCACGACCCAATCTGATTTCGGTAGGCGGACTACACCCGCGCAAGGGAATCTCCACCCTGCTGGACGCATTTGAGATCATATGGCGCAGTCATCCTGAAACCACATTGAATATTCTAGGCGAAGGCCCTTTCAGGGAACAGTACGAAAAGCAGGCCGCCGCTCTTGAAGGAGGCGCCAACATCATGTTCCGTGGCGCCTTACCGGATACGGGATCGTGGCTGAACGCATCGGATATCTTTGTCCTCCCATCCCTGCGCGAACCTTTTGGACTGGTGATCTGCGAAGCACGCGAGGCAGGCTGCGCCATCGTGGCAACGGATGTGGACGGCGTACCCGAGGTCTGCAGCGTTGGAAACGCTGGCCTGCTTGTGCCTCCGGAAGACGCACCGGCTCTTGCCGCAGCCGTACTGTCACTTCTGGATAATCCCGAACTCCTCGCGCAGCAGAAAGCCGCCTCGCTCCGCGACATAGAATTCTTCGACATCAGCCGCGTCTGTGACCAGACGATGGATGTCTACCGGGAGGTCATGAAAAAACGCAGATAATTCTGCTCAGACAGCCCTGCCCGACACAAAGCCGGGCACTGAGAGTTTTACGCTTCAGGGCATGGAACAAATGCCCTGAAAGAAATAAACCTGAACATGTTCTGGACTTGTGTCACTCATAGCCGGAGTGACTGCACTGAAGGGTTGACGTACTTTCGTGACTAGTAGCCTCGAACCGGAAAATGCCCTGATCCCGGAGCAGGACACCTTTACCAATGTCGGCGCAAAAGCCGCACGCGGAGCGGCGTTTCTGGTCGGCGCCAAGCTGATGGGCCGGTTTCTGGATTTTGTGTCACTTGTTGTTCTGACACATCTCCTGCTGCCAGCCGATTTTGGCGTGGTCTCTCTGGCCATGTCCGTCATTTATCTGACAGAAGCCATTTTCGAACTTCCCCTGTCTCAGGCGCTCGTCGTTCTGGAAACCATAGACAGAGACCATCTGGACACGGCATTTACGCTGAGCTTTCTGCGCGGGTCCATCATCTGCGTTCTTGTCTTCGCCATTTCCCTGCCGTTTTCAATTTTATACCACGATTCCCGCCTGTTCCCGCTGCTGATGGCGCTTAGTCTGGCGCCCGCGCTTCGCGGAATGCAGAGTCCGGGTCTGGCACTCTATGCAAAACGTCTCGATTTTTCGCGTGAATGTATCATCGACTTCCTTGGAAAATTCGGCGCTCTGATCGTTGCCGTCTGTGTAGCGGTCACAACCCGCTCCTACTGGGCCGTTGCCGCCGCAACAATCACAAGCACCGCTTTTGGAATGATCGTTTCGTATGTGATCTCCCCATACAAACCGCATTTTACGCTATCGCGATGGAGCGATTTCAGAAACTTTCTTGGGTGGAGCAGCGGAGCCCAGATCGTCAGTGCCATCAACTGGCAGTATGATCGGCTCATTCTGGGACGTCTCGTCCCTCCGCAGACGCTGGGTGCATTTTCGATCGCGAGTGATCTGGTGGGAATTCCATCGCAGGCCATCATCGCGCCCCTCAGCCGCCCCCTGCTTTCAGCTCTTGTGGCCCGCCGGGACAATCTGGATCATTTCAGAAATCTCTACCAGTTGTCGAACGCTACGGTGTTCATGATCATTCTTCCCATCTTTATTGAGATGTCGGCCCTCTCAACCGAAATCGTCCACACGATTCTGGGACCAAAGTGGGAGAAGTCCATCACCTATATTTCCCTGCTCGCCATTCCACCAATTCTGGCGGGACTGGCAGAGGGCATTTCAGCCCTGGTCATGGCTTTCAAGAAAAACCACCTTTACATGCGTCTGAACTCGCTGGAATTCGCGTTCAAGATCCCGATCGTCACAGGCGCCGCCTATTTCTTCGGAGCGCTTGGTGCGTGCTGGGGACGCATCTGTATCGCGTTCCTCATGATGCTTGTCTATCTCTCAACCACCAAGAGCCTGATCAAGGTCTCCTACGGCCAAGTCTTTTTTCAAAACTGGCGGACCTGTCTGTCCGGTTTCCTGTCGTGGCTCAGTATAGAAAGCATCAAATGGTACCTGCTGCCGCCTTCATGGCCGGGTATTGTAAAGCTCTTTATTCTCGGCAGCGCTGGACTCATGGCTTATGTCCTCGCACTGCTCGCGCTCTGGTCTCTGACCGGCAAAAAACCTGGGTCCGTAGAAGCAAGGGTTGTCGGAATATGCATGTCGAAACTGAGGAGAAGCCGCGTCGCGCTTTAACGGGCGCGCCGTCTGCCCGACAGATATCGGGAACTTTCGGTTTTTCCTACGTGAGACTTTGCAGCAGTTTTTTCGCCGCAGCATTCCCACCCGATGCCGCAAATTCCAGAAGCTTCTTTGCTTCCGCCGGATCAGCGGCACATCCCATTCCATTATAGACCAACTGGGCGAGCGTTACCGCAGCCCCTGTATGTCCGGATTGTGCAGCCCTACGATACCAAGAATGGGCTTCAAGAAAATTGGGCGTAGTCCCGTCGCCCTGAAGGTTGATATCCCCGACCAATGCAGTCGCTTCAACCTCCCCACCCTGCGCGGCCTTGCGCAACCATGTCTCGGCTTTGGAAACATCGCGCTCCACGCCACGCCCCTGATAATAGGCAATCCCAACCTTCATCTGCGCGGCAGGACGACCGTCTTCAGCAGCTTTCATGAAATGCCCGAAAGCCTGCACATCCTTTCCGCCTTCATACTCCAGAACAGTCCCAAGGGTCAGCTCGGCATCCGCGAGGCCACCCTGCGCGGCCTTGCGGATATAGGATAGCCCCCGTTCGCGTTCCGTAGGGTTTTTCGCGGCTCCGAGAAGATCGAGCCCATACCCATACAGCCCCTGCACGCTGCCAGCCTCGGCTGCCCTGCGATAAAGCTCCCGCCCTCTTTCAGGATCACGCAGATTGTCCGGCCCCTGCATCAGAAGATGAGCCATCATCGCCATACCGTCGGCATCTCCGCCATCAACGGACTTTTGCGCCCAGTACAGTGCGCCGTCATAGTCCGGCTCTCCCTGTTCAGGCATGCTATCAAAGACCGTCGTACGGTTTTCCGAGGCTGGCCCCAGTCCCATGTAACACAACTGGGCCAGTCTCTGACACGCTGGTGCATAACCCTGTTCTGCAGACTTCTGAAACCAGCGCAGGGCTTCTCCGGGATTGATGGGAACGTCTTTATCCGCCAGATAAAGCTCTCCCAGAGCGAACTGGCCCTCTGCGTTTCCTGACGTCCCCAAAGTATGGAGTTGCCTGAGCCCCTGCCTGACCTTTCCGTTCTCCAGAAGTTTTTTTGCGCCTTGCAGTCTTGCCTCGGGCCGGAGAAATAACGGAAAGCCGAGTTTACTCATGATACTTTTCCAGATTTCAATAATAACAGGATCAGGTTGCAGAAAGTGTTACAGGACAGTGCCTGAATGGCGCAACAAAGCGGTGCGAAAAATATTCGAGCCATGCTTCTGCCGGAGAACGTAAACCGTGCAGTGACAATGCCACAATCAGAGCCGCCACAAGCATCAATGCAACCGACCAGTCGGGCTGATACTTTTTTGAGAACGTCTGCATTTCCCGATATCGTGCAAGCGTTAGAAGCAGAACCCCCAGCAGTCCCCACGCACCTCCCACACACACCTCGGCAACGGAATGTACATGCAGCCAGACACGTGCAGCGCCGGCAAACAGCCCAATCCCCAGAGCCGCCATAAAGCCCGCGATCGGCAGCCGGCCAAACAGCACAGCCATGCTGCCATACACGAATGTCGTCCCTGCCGTATGACCGCTCGGACTGTAAAGACTCTGGCCCGGAATCCGGCCGCATGCCTCAAACCGCAGTTTAAGCAATAACATTCCGCCAAACACCAGAACCACAAGCGCCAGCCATTGAAGTAACATCTTTCGTCGTGCCTGCACGATCAGCAGAACGCCGCTCAAAGCCATCACAGGCCAGAGGATGTTTTCGTCTCCGAAGTCGCTGAAAAACCCGATGAGACTCATGAGGCCGTCAGGCACGCACCTGTTTTCCCGCTCGGGTCTGGAGACGGATCAATGCCGACACCAGCATGGCCAGCAGCACATAAAAATCCATCGTCCCCAGAACAGGTCCTGAAATGAGGGTTGCTACCGTTCGCCCGAGCAATGCAGTGAATGTCGCTTCGATCATCCAGGCATCGAGTGAGCGTTCCCCCGCCGCCCCCTTGATCGTGCGATATATCTTCAGAAACAGGCTTCCGTTCCAGACCACGAGCATCAGAACGCCCACGACGCCTATTGTCGCCAGAAAGCCCGGAAGAAGACTTGAAGAACGGTCACTTCCCCACCCGGTCCCAAGACCATAAGTGTCAAACGCAAGCTGATACGAGTCAGCGTCTTTCTGGGTACGTTCTTCGTAAGACGCCGACTGTTTCTTGTCCTGCGTCTCCAGCATAACCTCCGCCGCCGCCTTGATGACGTCAGGAGCAAAAGCCGCCAAAGCCAGCGTTGTCACGCCCATGCACAGTACCCCGCCCGCGATGAACATCATCAGACGTCGGAACAATCGCCTCTCACGACTTAAGATGGCGTAAACAATCAGCAATGCCAGCCCGATTATCATGGCGACATAGCCGGTTGTCGAGGTCGTCATCAGCAGACACAGGGTACACAGGAAAATCATTACCCGCGTCGCCCAGTTTCCATATCCCCGAAGGGCGCACCACACCGTTGAATACAGCGTCCCGATCAGAAAAGTCGCGCAGGCCGAAGGCTCGGTAAAGGTTGCATTGATGCGTGGCACCGGGCCGCTCATCTGCGTGTCCAGAACGGCCCATCCAGGATTGGAATACAAAAGCTCTTTGGGAAATGGAATGCTCCCAACCAGACGGTGCGCCATCTCCCAGAAACCGACCACACATGCCAGAGCCGCGCCCACCAGATAGGCATTGTAAAGCCGCCGCGGATCAGCTTCGCGCCGGGTCAGGAAAAAAATGGTCATGATAAACATGACGAGGTCGAGAACGAGATAGCAATCCTGGGTCATGTTTCCGCGCGTTGGCGCAAGCGGAACCCGGGTTGCCACGTCGTCAAGCTTCTGCGGCCAGACCAGCACAACCCCTTCAAACAGGCGGGGCAGGATAATAGAGCCGACCAGCGCCCAGGAAAACGCGATCAGCAGCGGCGTACAAAATTTGAGAACCCGTCCAGCCGCCGGAAACTTGACCCCCAGCATCAGCTGAAGGCCCATGAACGCAATAAACAACATACCGGGAGCCATGGCCGGCTGTAGACCAAGCCCCCCCATTACCAGAACCGCCGCCGCCTGAAGAACGCCCCCTATGAGGGTCAGCTCCAGCAGGCGCTGCGGATCCTTCCTGAAAAAGAAAAGGAAGCTGAGGGGCCAGAAAATCAGCCCCATCGCGGTCAGAGGCATGTCAGACCCTGTCGTTCGACCGGGATGGCATGAATTCCCGCCATTGCTGCGCGACAAAAGACGTAAAGCGCGAACGGAACAGGTCTTCCGAAAAGCGCAGCGCGTTCTGATGGCACAGCTCGGGCGTCATATCCTTTTCATGCTCCTCGAATTCCTGCACAGCCGCAATAATGCTTTCCGCACTCTGAGTGTCAAAAAGAAGACCCGTCACCCCTGGCTGAACAATATCACACGCCCCTCCGCGCCCATAAGCGATGAGCGGCGTTCCCGCGGCCTGGGCCTCAACCAGCGAGATGCCGAAATCCTCCTCACCCGCATAGACAAAAGCTCTGGCCGCACCGAGCGTGGACTGGAGTTCGGCATCAGAGACATGCCCCTTGATCGCAATATTCGGAGCCCCTCCGGCTTTTTCCCGAACAAGGTCCAGATCCGTTCCACCCCCAATGACAATCAGCTTTCTGTCGGGCATTTTCCGGAATGCTTCGACCACCAGATCAATCCGTTTATAGGGCACCAGTCGCGAAACCACGACGTAATGGTCCTTCTTCGCCTGCGTCACGGAAAAGCGCTCCAGATTGACGGGGGGTGCAATAACCGCTGCCTCCCGCCGCCATGTTTTGCGGATCCGGCGGGCAATGTAGTTGGAATTGGCGATGAACGCGTCCACTCCAGCCGCAGCCCGGACGTCCCAGTTCCTCAGACGATGGAAAAGCCAGCGAATGTAGAGCCCACGCAAGCCGCGATGCAGCCCGCTCTGGCGCAGATAGGTGTTCTGGAAATCCCACGCATAGCGCATCGGGGAATGTACATAGGACACGTGCAACTGATCGGGGCCCGTAATGACGCCCTTTGCCACCGCATGATGACTGGAGATGACGATATCGAATCCACTGAGATCCCACTGCTCCACGGCAAGCGGCATCAAACCAAGATAATGCCTGAAAAGTCTGCGTGCGAAGGGCAGTTTCTGAATGAATGACGTCTGGATTTCACGGCCACCGAGCCGCGCACGGTCTTTTGGAGACAAAAAATCCACCACGGCGAAGATTTTTGCATCCGGGTAACACTTAATTAATTGCTCGATGACAAGCTCGGAGCCGGCCCAGTTTTCAAGCCATTCATGTACGATCGCAACTCGGGTGGATTCCATGTCTCTTTTTTCTCATTCTGCTGCCATCGAACGCCAGTCAATGACAGGTGCCTGCACTCATTCAACGAAACCCGCGTCGGTGGAAGATACATCGCCCATCGCTGGCAGCGGAATTGGACTTGCGGCGTTTCTGGGAACATTCATCTGGATCGCTGGCGGTTACTGGCTCTTTTCCTGAGCTGTTGCCACTGAAGACTAACAGCCCAGTAAAAGAATCAGGCCTGCGGCATCAGAAATGCCGTTCATACACCTTGATGACATCCCCCGGCTTGACGAAATTCTGGGGATAAAGCAGCCCAGCGACCGTATATCCACCCTCTTGGCGGATGGTGTACGCGTATCTCTCCCAAGACCTGTATGTGAACCCACCGGCCGCAGCAACCGCTGAAAGCATCGTCATACCCGGCTGATAGGCATACTGTCCCGGATGTTCGACTTCACCAATTATCGAAATCAAACGGTAAGCCGTAACCTGAACCGCGATCTTCGCATCCCGGAGAATGGCTTTTTTCCGCAGATCTTCCGTAACCTGCTGACCAAGCTGCTCTGTCGTCAGGCCGGACGCATGGACACTCCCAAGTAACGGGATGTCAATGTTCCCTGCACTGTCGATTCGGAAATCAGAGGTCAACTGATCCTGCCCATAGGTTATCAGGCGCACCTCGTCATCGGTCCCGAGACGGTACTGCACTGGATCGTAGACAGGAACCGGCGAAAGTCCGCCACCTGGACTACAGGCTGCAAGCGCAAGACCCGATATGGGGAAAAGGATATATTTCCGCAGGTTCTGCAACAGCGGCATCCGGGAGATTTCTGTCATGATGAGAACTTTATCATAATTGATATTTCACGCTTATCATAGCCATATCGATGCTGTATCGGCTGCTTCCCGAAGCATTCGCATTTCGATAGACATTAGACGCCTCAAGAGACAAATGCTGGTTCAATGCCCAGTTCACCCCAACACTGAAATTGGCGTTCAACTGTGATGTCATTGTCTGATCCAGCGGAGTATTCTGGAAAATTGCAGGGGTTTGCCCTGCCCCGCCCTGCTGAATCTGAAATCCGGCATGCAACACGATATTCCGGGAGTAGACCTGACGGATATCAAGGGCGGCAGTTGTATAAATAAAACCAATGACGCTCTCAAACGCACTATCCGCAATTCCGCGCGATACGGTCAGGGAAACCCGTGTCATGCGCGTGGGGGTCCATGTGCCACGAAGCTCTGCATAAAACGTATCAATGGTTTTGTAAGCGGCAACATTATAGGAGCGATTCTGATACCCCCCCAATACACGGATACTGAAAGGGCCCGGCATTTCATAATCATAGCCCACCAGGGCCGAAAAGCCGTTGGAATCCCGCGAAGGAAGATGAAACCGGTTATTGGAATACCGGATCTCAACACCCTGCGTGATCATCAGCAGGTCGCTCCCCTCTGCGAGACTGTAACGCAGCCCAAGACCTTCGGAGAACAGCAGCCGGTTGCGATAGGACTGCTTCAGGTAGATATTATCGCCTCCAAGATCCGTGAAAAGGAAACGCTTCAGATCAAAATTCGGGATGACCGAAAGCCTGCCATGGGTCTCAATCGTGTCATCCAGACTCAGATCTTCCATAAAGTATGGAATGGGCTGATTGACGGCAAATGCCCCCAGGTCAGAGGGCATCTGCGTCATTTTCTCATGGCTGAAACGATATGAGACGCGATGACGGCCAATCTTCTCATACCCACGCAGAAATGCGGTCCAGTTTGTCTGGTTTTGCAGTTCCCGTTCAGGATAATACTGCTGGCTAACCGTAGCCCCTATATTCAGGAGTCTCCGATTTTGGGTCAGTAATCCTTCAAGGTTGGCATTGGTAATACTGGCCGCACTTGGAACTCCGCCCATCATCTGGTCGGCGTTGTTGGTATAACCCCACCCTTCGGACGCTCCCCCATTAATCGCCCAAGGTCCATATCTGAGACCCTGTGCGCCATAACGATGGTCCGTATCGGACTGGAACGCATCAACAGAGAGCCCATCTTCGGCGCTTCCCAGGGCAGAAAGATTCTGTGTCACGACCTGCGCATGCGCTACACCACCCAGAAACAGGGAAAGCGGCGACGCAATCCCTATTTCAAGCGCGAAAAGAAGGCGCAGACGAGTTTTTTCACGACACACGAACATAAGACCTCTTCTAGCAGAAAAAGATCCATCCAGAAACGCTTCCATTGCACCAATAGCGACCGAGGAAGGCCCTATACGCTATGACGATTTATTAACCGTTAATATTGTAGACGCACATGCGGTTTTGTGTCTATAAAAAGCCTTAATTACCGCAAGATCGTTATTTTCGTACCCCGTTCGTCCGGAGACCAATTGGGAACACCGCTGCTATCGCATCCGGTAGCGTTTTTGGAATGCAGAGAGCCGATGAGCCTATTTCCTTCTTCTTTTCCGCAAGACGCTCTCGAAGCCCTCCCGAACGGCGGAGCGCTAACTGCGCCCAATGGCGTTCGTTCCCGGCTGACGTCGGATCGCTCGTCCAGAATTTTTTCCGTCTTTTTTGTGAGTGACGTGATTGCTCTGTGTGTCTCCGTGCTGCTTGGCAGCTGGGTCGCCTCGGTTCTGCACAACATGTCCTCTGGTTTCCCCCTGTTTCTGGATGCCGGCACCAACGCAACGCACACGATGGGTTCTCTCATGCCCATCTGCCTCGGCGTTCTTCTTTACATGTTCGCCAGCGGCGAGTACCGCATCCGGTTTCCGTTCTGGAGTGAATTCGGCCGCCTGATCACAGCCGCTTTCTGCGCCTTGCTGGCTACGGGTTTCTGGGCCTTTGCGTTTCAGATTTCCGGTCCGCGCTCCGCGCTGCTTCTGCCCTGGATCATCTTTCCTTTCCTTGGCGAATTCATGAGGCAGTGTGGGCGACACATCCTCCATGCGCTCCGGCTGTGGCAAATTCCTACAATCCTGATCGGAAACCCGGCGGAAACTGCTCAGGTGCGTCACGTCCTGGCCAGTGAAACACTCTCCAGCTACGAAATCATAGGCTCCATCAGCCCCGAGGCAGCAATCGGATCTCTTCTGGTCACTGAAAACGCGACCGCATCTTCGAGATTCCAGTTCCTGCTTTGCCTCGACCCGACCGATACATGCTCACGCGACATCATCGAATGGCTGACGCGTCGTCGTGTTCCTTTCGCGCTGATCCCGCAAATCTCAGGAATGCCCACGCACGGCCTGACGCAGTCCTCCTATTTCAGCCACGACACCATCATTCTGTCCTATAAAAGCAATCTGGAAAATCCACTCCAGCGCAGGCTTAAATTCACCTTTGATTTCCTGGCAGCCCTGCTCCTGCTCCTTCTTGTCCTGCCAGTCTATGTCATCCTGTATATTATGATTGCCCTTGACGGTGGTCAGCCGATCTATGGTCATCGGCGCATTGGTCAGAACGGACGTGAGTTCAAGTGCCTGAAATTCCGTTCCATGGCGAAAAACTCCGATGAACTGCTGAAACGTCTTCTGGAAACCGATCCCCTGGCAGCGGCCGAATGGCAGGAGACCCAGAAACTCCGCAACGACCCCAGAATTACCCGTGTCGGCCACTTCATCCGCAAAACGAGCCTTGATGAACTGCCGCAGCTCATCAACGTTCTGCGGGGCGACATGAGCTTGGTCGGGCCCCGTCCGATCGTCCAGGCGGAAGTCCGGCATTACGGTGAAAATTTCGATTACTATCAGGCCATCCGCCCCGGAATTACCGGGCTATGGCAGGTCAGCGGCAGAAGTGACACCGGCTATGCAGAACGTGTCCAGCTTGATCGGTGGTACGTGCGCAACTGGACTTTGTGGCACGATATCGCAATTCTTGCGAAAACCCTTCCCGCCGTTTTCCTGAGACGCGGCGCACGGTGAGCAGGACACATCACTCATGAGCCAGATTTCCGGTGCAATGCCCCCACAGCAGTTCTCCCCAATGGACATTGGTCCTGCCCCAGAGCAGGAATTTGCCGGTTTCGGTCGGATTTTCTCCATTCTGCGCCAGCACCGGCTTCTGATGTGTGCTGTTACAGGCGGCACGTTCCTTCTTGGAGCGGCCGCCATTACGACGCTCAAACCCTACTACGAATCCAACGCCGAAATTGCGATCGGTGCACGGGGCATGATTTCTCCCTCGGAACTCAGCCCTTACGCTGACCGTGCTCTGGATCTGGTCGCGCTCAATACCCAGATTGATATTCTCAAAAGCCCTACGATTGCCCTGATGGTGACGCAGCGACTGCACCTCGCGGACAGTCCTGAATACATAAAGGCTCTGAGCCCATCCTTTGTGTCACAACTTAAAAAGAAGTTCGGTCTTCAAAAGGACGGTCCTCCCCTCACGCAGCAGCAGCGTAACGAGCTCGTTTCCAATCTGCTTATGGGAAAAGTCCACATCAGCAATGATGGGCGCTCCGCAATCATTGGAATTACTGCACGTTCCGCAGGTCCTGATCTGGCACCTGCCATCGCCAATGGTTACGTCAAAGCCTATCTGGATTTTGAGCAGCAGGCCAAGATTCAGGCCGCACGAAATGCAAGCGTTCTTCTGGAAGAGCAGATTGCTCCTCTGCGGCAGAGGTCAATCCAGGCCGAACAGGAACTCTCGCGTTACAGGCAGGAGCATAATCTCTATCTGCTGGGCGATGATTCGGGCGGCGATTCCGGGCGGACGGCCCGTATTGCGTTGCCCGCAACGCCCAATGACCTTCACCTGACACAAATGAATCATGAGCTCGGCGAGGCAGAAGCCGATCTGGCAAGCAAGCAGGCCATTTACAATGAGGCTGCGTCCAGCGGCAACGTTGGAACCATTACCGCAATCACAGCCTCTCCGCTCATCCAGAGCCTCAGACTTCAGCAGACCCAGATCAACGCCCGCATTTCGACGCTTGCTTCCACGGCGCTCGAGCAAAATCCGGAGCTGGTCGCAGCCCGCGCGCAGGCTGCGCGCATTGATGCCCAGATTGCAACGGAAAGCCAGAAGCTGCTGCAGAATCTGCGTTACGAAGCGGATGCCGCCCAGCAGCGCGTCAATGCCCTGAAGGAGCGTACCAACGCCCTGCAGATGAATGTCACGGAAGAAGAACACGCCGACATCCGGCTACGGCAGCTCGTTGGGGAAGCAACTGCAGCACAGACCCTGTACCGGGACTACCTCTCGCGTCTTGGACAGGTCTCAGCCGAAACCACCATACAGCAGGCCGAAGCCCGCCTCATCACACCGGCGAACCAGCCTCTGGGTCCGGCCGGGCCGCCCAAGAAACAGTACGGCGTGCTTCTCTTTCTGATTTCGCTGGGTCTGGGCGCAGGCGCGGCCCTGCTGCGCGACCGGTCCCGCAGCAGTCTGCGGACTCTGGCCGAGCTGGAGCAGCAGACACGGCTGTTCGGGCTTGGCGCACTCCCGCGTTTCCGGGGCTCTCTGCGGGAACAGCTGACATCCGGCGACTCTCTGTATGGTCGGATGCTCAATTCCATGCGGGCCATCCTGACCTTCGGTAACCCCTCGATCCGTACAAAAATCACGGTCATCACCTCCGCGGAAAACAACGAGGGCAAAACCACGCTCGCCATTTCACTGGCGGCCAGCATCGGAGCGCTCGGCAAACGCGCGCTCCTGATCGACTGCGATGCTCACCGACCCAGCGTTTTGCTGGCTCTGGACCTCAAGGCGCATGAAGACGGCTTCGTTCACGACGCGCTTCCAGGACTGGATATTTTCGTCGCCAGCCAGACAGGAGAACCCGGCGTCCTGAATTTTGGAGCTCTCGGAGAGTTTCTGGCGAAGCACCGTGACGAATACGATCAGATCATTATCGACACACCTCCCATTCTGAGCTTTCCCGAAGCAGGCGTTCTTGCGTCTTTTGCTGAAGGCGTCATCATCGCCGTAAAATGGCACCATACCTCTGCAAGTGCTGTTATCGAGACACAGAGAATTTTGCGGACACACCACGCAAACTGTCTGGGGGCGGTCCTGACATTCGTTGATATCGAAAATCTGCGCCCGGAAGAAAGCCTTCGTATGGGTGATTACTCCCACTACCGCAAACTCGTATCTTCCTCGTAATGGCTGTTTCTCCAATGAGCAAAATTTTCCTTAACGGACGCTTTTCCGTCCAGTCGCTCAGTGGCGTGCAGCGTTTTGCAACGGAAATTACGCGTGCACTTTCGGAAATCTGGCCCGCGGATCTGCCACGCCCCGAACTCCTGACACCCCGGACAGACCCGGCAGTTTCTATCGACCTGGGTTTTACTGCGCGGTCCTGTGGCCGCTTTCAGGGACAGATCTGGGAACAGATTGATCTCCCCAAAGCGGCAGCGTCAGGGTTGCTCGTCAATCTGGGCAATACCGCTCCTCTTCACCTGTCATCGCGGCATAGCCGGCAGCTGGTTGTCATTCATGATGCTGGCGTCTTCTCCACGCCACAGTCGTACTCACGCCAGTTTCGTGCGTATTACAAGGTTTTGCATCGCCTGCTGGCCTTGGGCAAAACACGCATCGTGACGGTTTCGGACTTCTCCAGAAACGACATTGCCCGTCACTTGAAGATCGACCCTGCACGCATCAGCGTTATCACTGAAGGCGCGGATCATGCCACGCGCATTGCGGCAGACAGGACGATTTTAAAGACGCATGGTCTGGAAAGCGGGAAATACGTTCTGGCTGTCGGCAACAAGGCGCCCCACAAGGATTTTGCAGCGCTCGATCATCTGGCAGCAACACTCGCTCAACGCGGGATCAGGCTCGTGATCAGTGGTGGAATGAACGGACGGGTTTTCAGCGCAGGCGCCCCTGACCTGCAGCATGCGACCTATGTCGGCAGGGTTACGGATGCGGAACTGCACGCGCTCTACAGTGAAGCCGCCTGTTTTGTTTTTCCGTCCATCTATGAAGGTTTCGGCCTCCCGCCTGTAGAAGCGATGGAAGCCGGCTGTCCGGTCGTTGCCCGTGACATTCCCGTACTGCGTGAAATCTGCGGTCAGGCTGCTCTCTTCGGCCGAAACCCTTCCGATCTTACCGCGTGCGTCATCGAACTGCTTGATCATCCGGATCGTGCCGGTGATCTCCGTCGCGCAGGCTATGAACAGGTTCAGAAATACCGCTGGACCATCGCTGCAAAGCAGTTGATGGACATCATGCGGGAGGAATTTGTCAAATGCTGACGCCCTCCCGCCTTGTAGCGATGATGGTTGCCGCAGCCATCGTCATGCCTGCCTGCGCACAGGACGCGACTACAGGTCTTCCTTCCAGAAAACTGGTTTTGTGGTGCACCGTCTCTGATGGTGGGTCGAAGCGTCTTTTTGCTTCCGACCCGGTTCCCACATCTGACCTCAGCCACATGGCGCTATGGAACGCCAACAGCCGTTTCATAACGATCGTCAACAGCCGCTATAATCTGACAATCCGCAACAACGATCATGCATGTGCCATTTACCCCGACATGGCACATGCCACAAAAACCCGCGATGCACTCATTTCCCTCGCACAACAGCGTGGCAGCCATATTGTAACCGTCGGATCGAACTAATTCATGACCCCCGATACAGCCCGGATGCCCTCGGCAGGTGTCTCCCATCCAGAAAATTCATCTGAGCAAAACAGAAATCTGCCGCTGACATTAACGAAAACTGGAGAGTCTGTGCCTTTAACAAAAGACATGCAGGTTGTCGTAGGCATTGCTACCAGTGGCCGTCCTGCCATTCTCGCCGAACTCGTGCGTCAACTGACCCATCAAACGGTCAGACCGACCAGGATCATCATCAGCTACGCCAAACCGGAGGATATTGCAGCTATTCCCCAGACGCTCCGGGAAATGGCTTCGGTCGAATTCGTCACCGGCCATATGGGCCTTCCTGCCCAGCGGAATGTCATTCTCGACCGTCTCGATGACGAAGATATCGTCCTGTTCTTCGATGATGATTTCTTCCCTCACCCCACCTATATCGCCCGGATTATCGAAGCCTTTCACGACAACCCCAATATTCTGGGCGTTACAGGCAACGTCCTGGCCGATGGCGCCAAAGGACCTGGTCTGTCAATTGAAGAGGCGGACCGTCTGAACACGAATGCTGGCACGTCATCGGTTTCGAAAGTCGAGGATGCCCCCAACACCTATGGCTGCAACATGGCGTTCCGCTGTGCCGCCGTAAAACGCCTCGGTGCACGCTTTGACGAAAGGCTGCCTCTCTACGCCTGGTATGAAGACATAGATTTTTCCCGCTCTCTTCTGCCTCACGGCAGAATCGTCAAGGCTCACGGCGCACAGGGCGTGCATCTGGGGAACAAGACGGGCAAAGGATCCGGTCTTCGACTGGGTTATTCGCAGATTATCAATTGTATCTATCTGGCCCGGAAGGGAACCTATCCCTGGTCTCACGCTGTGAAAAGCGCAGGGCGACACCTCGTCATCAACGCTTTGAAATCACTGAGCCCCGAGCCTTATATAGATCGCAAAGGACGTCTGTTCGGAAATCTGATCGGACTTGGCGATCTGTTGAAAAACCGTATTACGCCCGAACGGGCTGCCACACTCCATTCCAAGAAAAAGGCTTCCTGAGATGCGCTTTTCACTCGTCGTTCCGACTGTAGCCCGTCTGGCCGAAGTCGAGGCCTTCATGGAGGGTCTGGAAAAGCAGACATTCAAGGATTTCGAGGTCATTCTTGTCGACCAGAGCGGATCAGACATCTATGACGATCTCGTCGCGCGATACAGCGCCAAATGGCCCTTCAAGCATCTGCGCCCCGAGGTCAACGGACTGCGTTACGCCCGCAACTTTGGTGCGAGCGTCGCGGTAGGCGATATCATATCGTTTCCGGATGATGACTGCATCTATGAGCCCGACACGCTGCAACGGGTGAACGACTATTTCCGCAAAACGGGCGATACCGGCTTCATTACCGGTGCCGTGCTCAATCTGAACGGTGCACCGACAGCCATGGGGCGCTGGCTGACCAGCAGCCAGGTCCTGAACTCGCATAGCGTCTGGACGGGCCTGATCGAATTCAACTTTTTCATGCCGCGCAAGATGTTTGAAAAGATACATGGGTTCGATGAGGATCTGGGGATCGGAGCCCCCTATGGTTCAGCCGAAGGCCCTGACCTTGCCCTACGCCTGATGGCAGCAGGGGCGCAAGGATATCATGATCGTGCGCTGCTGGTGCGTCACATGGACAAGCCAGCCAGTCTCAACACGGCCCGCGCCTTCGACTACGGCAAGGGACTGGGATATGTCCTGCGCAAGAACCACGCTACCCTCAAGACAGTCCTGACATTCTTTATCCGCCCCTTCGGCGGCGTCTGTCTGAGCCTTCTGCGCAGGCAATCCAACAAGGCGGCCTATTATTCCAAGATGCTGCAAGGGCGGCTTTCGGGCTATTTCTGCCGCGAAGCCGCTGAGGTCGCCCGACACAACACGGGAAAAACTCTGTCCTGACAGACAGCTTTTCACAGATGGGAAGACGCACTCCATGACTGGTCATCTCCTGAAAGTTCTCGCGATTGCCGGCATGAGTGCGCTGGCGCTTCCCACAGCCGCGCATGCGAACGATCCCGCTGCAATGCTGGCAGCCTGCCCGTCATGGCCGACCCTGTGCCGGGTCGATCTGAAAGGGAAGGTCTACAAAATTCGGGAAACCCTGCACCTCAATCCGCTCACGACGACACTCACCAACGGCACACTGGATGCTTCCGGTCTTCCCGATGGAAAGCCTGCGATCATCATCTCGTCAGACGGTAAAGGGCAGCCTGAAAGTTACGATACGGCCGCCAACAGCATTGATCATCTTATCCTGACCGGCCAGCCCAAGGCGGACGGGATCGTTTTCGACAATGAAGACGACGACAATATCCGTGCGGCCGCAATTACTCTGGAGAACATCTCCATTTCAAATTTCCGGCGTGGGCTGACGTTCGGAAACCATTCCTATGGCTTTGGCCTCTCCCATGCCCAGATCCATAACAATGGCACAGGGATTTATACCATTCCCAATCCGGTGGATGCTGGAGAGCGCATTGCCCTGATCGACGTCGGCGTTTTCAACAACACGCTTGGCGTGGACGATCAAGGCGGCATGGAACTGGACTGGTTCTCGTCGCATCTGGATTACAATGCAACAACCGCATTCATTTCGGGTCCGTGGACGTTTGACGGGCATATAGAAATCGCCCCTCCGCACACTCCTCCAATCCAACTGCATGCGCTGGTCGGCAAACCGGCGGGCTCTCTTTACATCACAACCGGCTCGATCATTCTCGTCAGCCAGTCCGGCGGCCAGGCCAGCAGCGACTACTGGGTGCAGAGCGACAGTTCCTATAGCGCCATCCAGTTCCCGGCCCAGACTTATGGCGTCCGCGGAAAAATCGGTATCATGAACGGCCCCGCTGCCGTTTACGGCCCTGCCCTTCCGGCCTTCAACCCCCACTGATCAGGCAAAGCTCACCGAGGATCCAAGCCTGATCGCAGACTGGTCGTCTATGCCATCCAGCGACGGACCGCCTCGAGCCCCAGTGTCAGAAGTTCCTCGGCCCGTTCGGGCGTCGCCGATTCAACATACACCCGCAGTTCCGGGGCATTGCCGGATGGCCGCAGGTGGATGATATCGCCACGTTCGAACGTCATGCGGATACCGTCCGTCTCATCGACGGTTGCAACAGGTCCGCAGGCGTCCACAAACCCCAGAGTCCCGCTCACAGCCGAAACGTCCTCACGCAGAATGGTCAGACGGGCCTTGCTCTGCTCTGTCGGAACGTCTTTCAGACGATCGCTCACGGTGAAGCGCGGCGGAAGTGTTTCAAGAAGTTCCGCAAGCCCGTTCTGCCCGCTTCTGGCCGAAACCAGCGCACAGAGCATGGGCAGGACGGCATCGCGCGTCGGTAATGCCACGAGACGTCGGCCGTCATTCTCGATATCGCTGGCAAGCAGAAAGCCCCCATTGGCTTCGTAGCCAACAGACGGAACATTTCCCTTTTCCACAGCATCCGTCATGCCTGACACGACGAATGGCGAGCCAATACGCGTTCTTTGAACGAAGGGCGCAACGCCGGATGCTTCCAGCGCCGTATTGCTGCTGACGGGCGTTGTGACGGAGACGGCGCCAAGCTTGCGGGCCGCGAGAATACCCAGCACATCACCCCGCAGCCAGCGGCCATTCTGATCCGCCAGAAGAGGGCGATCGGAATCACCATCTGTCGTCAGGATCGCATCAAACTGCCCCGTCTGCGCCCAGTCCCGCGCAAGGACGACATCTTCGGGGCGCACGGCCTCCGTATCGACCGAAACGAACACGTCGGAGCGTCCCAGAGGATGGGCTTCACCCCCAAGGGCTTCGACGACGGACACCAGAACGTCACGCCCCACTGCAGAATGCTGATAAATTCCAAGCTTCAGGCCCGAAAGCGCTGTCGGGCCGAAGAAATCGACATATCTGGCTACATATTCCCTCAGGACATCAGTCAGTGGCGGGACTGCGACGTCAATTTTCAGGGCGCCCTGCTCATCAAACCAGCCTTCCGGAAGTGTGACGTCCTCATGCCGCATGGCAGCTTCGTCGCTCTTGAGAAACTCGCCCCGGGCGCGATTGAACTTGATGCCGTTCCGGTCGTCCGGAATATGGCTTCCCGTCACCATGAGGGACGGAATACCCCTGCCAAACGCATAGAGGCTCAGAGCAGGCGTCGGCACAAAGCCGCAGTTTACCGGCTGGCCTTCCATCCAGAGAATGGCAGCCGCACAGGCGCGCAAAATGCGCGGCGTACTCGGCCGAAGGTCTCCGGCGATGGCGACGGATGTTCCAGGAGCAAACTCTCCCAGCGTCTGTAAATGTTTGAGATAGCCGACGGTATACGCAAAACAGACAGCATCCGTCATGGACGTCACAAGCCCACGCGCGCCGCTCGTTCCAAACGCAACGCCTGATTCCACCATCCAGTCAGCTATTTTCATATGTAATCAGTCCCAAACAGTTAGAAAAACAGGCTATGGATGGACATGTCAGTGCCTGATTGCGTGCAGTATGACGCGCGCTTCTTTTTGCATCCACTCAATAAGAAGCATTTCCTGTTTTTATGGCTGACCACTGATGTGATGACAACCATGCAGGTTATCCGCAGCAGATCAGATTTCTGGCCCGACATCGGGGCATCTGCGTGATAAGTCACACTAAATCTTAAAATATCACAGATATATGTGTTCTATATCTCGTAATCGGTGATATGGCTGTCCTTCGAATTTGCGTGTCCCTGACACTGAAGCCGTCTGGAGGGCCAGAAATGCGCCGGGATTTCATCATCGGAATCGATAGCGGTTCCACCACGACCAAAGCCGTTGTGTTT
The DNA here is from genome assembly GCF_002005485.1 of Gluconobacter albidus. Classification (NCBI taxonomy): domain Bacteria; kingdom Pseudomonadati; phylum Pseudomonadota; class Alphaproteobacteria; order Acetobacterales; family Acetobacteraceae; genus Gluconobacter; species Gluconobacter albidus. The sequence goes on from NZ_CP014689.1 coordinate 2,163,903, forward strand.
TCGTCCACAGGGGCCATCGTCGGAACAGGGCGACGCCGTGTCGCACCGCACATGGAGCGCCCGCATCATGTCGAGCGCGATATGCACGAAGCGTGGCAGGCCGTTATCGGATCCATCCGCGACGCGCTGAGAGATGCGGAGCTGGACGGAAATGCCATTGCCTCTGTCGGTGTCACGGCGCACGGAGATGGCGTTTTTCTACTTGACCGCTCAAGAAATCCGCTGGGCCGGGGCGTCATGTCGCTCGACAGCCGGGCGACGGCCATTCACGAACGCTGGAAGCGTGACGGCATTTCCGATCTGACTCTCCCGATCGCGGGGCAGCGTCCGTACGTCTATTCGGCCAACACACTTCTTGCCTGGATCCGGGATAATGAGCCGGAACGGTATCAGGCGATCGGGTCCGTGATTTTTGCCAAGGACTGGATCCGTTACTGCTTGACAGGCGAAATCGCGACGGATCTGACCGAGGCCAGCACGTCTTTCACCGATCTGTACACGCAGAATTACAGCGACGACCTGCTCGATGTTCTGGGCCTTGCGGACATCCGGGCTGCGCTGCCGGAAATGCGCCTCTCCTGTGAGCAGGGTGGCGTCGTTACGGCGGAAGCCGCAGCCCTGACGGGGCTTGTTGCCGGCACACCCGTTTCGGTCGGATTGCATGATGTGACGGCCGCAGCCGTCGGTCTGGGCCATACCAGAGCGGGCGATCTGTCGATCACGGCTGGAACCTTTTCGATCAACGAGGTTTTCCGCGACCGACCTGTCGTGGGGGAAGGCTGGGCCTGTCGGGCGGGATATCGTCGCGGACTATGGAACTGCATGGCAATTTCTCCGGCATCCTCCAGCAATCTCGAATGGCTGGCGAAAATCCTCATGCCCGGCGATCAGGACGCGGCCCGGAGCCTTTCTGCGGAAATAGAAGCGCGCCTGTCCCAGCCAGGAGCCCGTCCTGCGGTTCCGCTGTATCACCCGTTCCTGTTCGGCTCGCCCTATGACGCCCCCGCCAGCGCATCCCTGTTCGGCGTGCAGTCCTGGCATGACCGGGCGGACCTGTTTCAGGCAATGGTGGAAGGAACGGTCTTCAATCATCGTGAACATGTCGATGCCCTCAAACAGACCGGGCCCGTTCGCAGGATCGGAATTTCGGGAGGCGGAAGCGGACAGCCTGCCATCGCCCAGATGTTCGCGGATATTCTGGGAATGCCTGTCCGCATCCCCGAAGTCCGCGAAGCCGGAGCTTTGGGCGCGGCCCTGACGGCGAGCGTTTCCGTAGGATTGTACGCCAGCCTTGAAGACGCCGTGGCCGCGCAGGACGTGCCGATGCACACCTACAGACCGCAGCCGGACCGCGAACGTGTCTATGAGGGAATTTATCGCCGCTATGTCGCACTGACGCAGGCCATGAGGCCGTTCTGGTCAGATCTTTATGATGGCGGAACGTCCTCCCTGAAACCTGCCACAACAGAACATTCCCGCGAAAACGATCTCGTGGAGGCCGGACCGGTTCTGAACTACGCGATGGCCAGCACCATGACACAGGGAGCACGGCCATGAGCGGACTGAAAGATATCTGCGAGAATGCGGAGTTCGATGTCGTCATCATGGGCGCCGGCATCAACGGAGCCGGCCTGTTTCGCGAACTGGCCCTACAGGATCTGCGCGTCCTGCTCGTTGATCGGAGCGACATCTGTTCCGGCGCCTCCTGCGCGCCCTCGCGGCTGATCCATGGCGGAATCAAATATCTCGAAACGGGTGAATTCCGCCTGGTCGCGCAGTCCACTCTGGAGCGCAATCTTCTGCTGCGGAATGCGCCGCACGTGGTCAAACCCCTGCCAACGGTTCTGCCAATCCGTTCCTGGTTCGGAGGCATCGTCCCGTCCGTGCGGAAATTCCTGCGTCTGGGCGGCAAAATGACCGACCGGGGGGCTCTGGTGCTGGAAGCCGGGCTTCAGATCTATGATTTTCTGGGACGGCGCGCGCGTGTCATGCCGCGACACAGCCTCTTCCTCAATCGCAGAACGCGGGAAGAATGGCCGCATATGGCGACGGACGTTCTCGCCACTGCACAATATTATGACGCGGCCATCACCCAGCCCGAGCGGCTTGGTTATGAATGTGTGCAGGACGGCCTGAATGTCGGGACCGGCTGCGGGGTTGCGACCTATACCGTTCCGGTTTCTTTTGCCGATGGCATTCTGCGCCTCAGGGACAGCATCACCGGAGAGACACGGAACGTCCGGGCGCGGGCGCTTGTGAATGCGGGAGGCGCGTGGATCGACCGCATCAATGCCGTCCTCGGCGAGACGACGCGTTATATCGGCGGCACGAAAGGCTCGCATCTGCTGTTACGGCATGACGGGCTTCTGCGCGAACTCAAAGGACGCATGATGTATTTCGGAACACCGGACGGACGGATCTGTCTGGCCTATCCGTTTTACGGTCACGTTCTGGTCGGCTCGACGGATATCCGGATCGAAGATCCCGATACCGCCACGTGCACCGACGACGAACAGGATTACATGCTGCGGATGGTCGCGGACCTGTTCCCCGGCTTCAGCTTCAACCCCGATGACGTGGTTTACCGCTACAGTGGCGTCCGTCCCCTCCCCGCAACCGATGCGTCCGATCCCGGAGCCATCAGCCGCGATCACATCGTGCATGAAAACCGGCTTGGAGACACGCCCCTCCTGTCCTTGGTTGGCGGGAAATGGACGACATTCCGCGGACTGGCCGAAGAGGTCGCGGACCGGTTGCTCGAAACTCTGGGCGCCGCACGGCACCTCTCCACGAAGACTTTCCCGATTGGCGGCGGCCGCGATTATCCGGCGCCGGAGCGCTATTCCGCGTATCTGGACGAGTTTTTCGTAACCTATGGCATGCCGCGCCAGAGGGCCGGAATTCTGCTGGAGCGGTACGGATCGCGGGCCCGCGCTTTTGCGGTGTTCTGCCAGAAGGAAGCCGACGCGCCACTGCGGACGCTCCCGACCTACACACGGCGCGAACTGGCCTTCATCGCTTCGGAAGAACTGGTCCGCACCCTCTCCGATGTTCTCTTTCGGCGGACGCCGATTGCCCTGAGCGGGCTCCTCACACCCGACGTCGTTCTCGAAGTGGGCGGTGTCGTGGGCGCAGCTCTGGGATGGAGCGCGCAGGAAACGGACCGGCAGTGCCGCGCCGCCTGGAAAGAAGCGCAGGAGCGCCACAACCTGAAGGGCGACCTCCCCGACACATCCCCCTCACAGACAGCCCTGAGAGCCTGAACCATGAACCGTTACGAAGAAAAAATCGCGCGCATGCTGGCCGGTCAGGACGACCGTACGGATTTCATTCTCGCAGATGCCAAGGATTCCGACATGGCCGCGGGCGTCAGCGCCACAGGCCTGCGTCGCGACCCCAGACAGGGTCACTCCCGTTTCCGGACGCGCCGCGAATATGTCGACGTGATCCACGGCATCCTCCAGCAGGACATCGTGGACATCATGCTGACTTCGGCCTCCATTCTGGAGACCCTGATCGCGGAAGACGGTTTTGCCGGAACCCGGATCCAGTCCGCGATCCGGGCCAATGACACGACGGATCTGTGGCGCGGGCGGGGTGGCTCCTACCAGTCCCAGAAATCCGTTCCTTTCCGCTCGGCATCTTTGAAAAAAGCGCAGACCAGCCTTGGCCTGTATTCCATGACCTTCAACGGCGACGCCGAGCAGGACAGCTTTGCGCTGGAAGAATTCGCCCGCTTTCGGGAAGAAGCCGGAGAAAGCCGCTTTTCGTATTTCCTTGAGGTCTTCAATCCCAATGAAGGCCGGATCGCACAGGCCGACCGCGGCTTTTATCTGAACGACATGATCGTCCGCTGTCTGGCAGGCCTGCGGCGTGAAGAACGCCCCGTTTTTCTGAAGGTGCCCTTCAATGGCGCGGACGCCCTGAGCGAACTCTGTGCGTTCGACCCTTCCGTGATCGTGGGCATCATGGGGGGCAGCAGCGGAACAACGCGCGACTGTCTGGAACTGATCCATCAGGCACAATGCTGTGGGGCGCGCGCGGCGCTTTTCGGCCGCAAGATCGTGGATGCGGATGACCCGCTTTTACTGATCGAGGCCATGCGCAGCGTGACCGACGGAGCCCTGTCGACGAAAGAAGCAACACATCTCTATCATGAAAAACTGGGCGCTCAGGGCGTACCACCCCTCAGAGAGGCGGATCTGGATAGCGTCGTGACCGAAGCGGTCCTGCTGGAGCGTGCAGCGTAACATTTTTATGTGATTATAAAACAGAGCTGATTTCCAGAGAATTCAGAAGAAAAATCACCCTCAAAGAGAATTTTTCCTCTGAACTTCCTGAATTTTGTATCGTTATTTTTGGTATTGGTAACTCTTTTATGTTATGCTTTAACGCTCAAGATAACATATGCCGTTCTGCAATACGGAGAATCGGGATGAACATTCAGCCTTTCGGAAGGTCGGAAATGGCTCAGGTCTGGATCGGAACGAGCTGGAAGATGAACAAGGGACCGGCCGAAGCCATCGCTTCGGCACAGGCCCTTGAAGGATTTGTTCCCCCGCAGGGGATCCAGCCTTTCGTCATCCCGCCTTTCACGTCCCTGAAGGATGTCTGCACCGTGCTGGAAGACAGCGCCCTGATGGTGGGCGCGCAGAACATGCACTGGGAAGACAGCGGGTCTTGGACGGGCGAAGTTTCACCGGAAATGATCCGGGGCTGCGGCGCCTCGATGGTGGAAATCGGCCACTCCGAACGTCGCCAGCATTTCGGCGAGACGGACTGGACCGTGAACCTGAAGGTTCATGCAGCCCTCCGTCACGGGTTACGCCCGCTCATCTGCATCGGCGATACGCTGAACGAGTACGAGTTTGGCGTCTCGCACGAAACGCTCGCCCGGCAGACCAAAATCGCACTGCATGGTGTGGCGCGAAAAGATCTGGCGAACGTCCTGATTGCCTATGAGCCGGTCTGGGCCATCGGAGCTTCCGGCCGCCCGGCGGACGCAGACTTCGTCTCGGATGTTCACACCCGGCTCCGGCGCGTCGTGCAGGACCTCGCAGGTGCGGAGGGCGCGCGTATCCCGCTGCTTTATGGCGGAAGCGTCTCGCGTGAGAACATCCGCGGTTATGTCGGACTTGCGGATGTGGATGGTGTGTTCATTGGGCGGGCGGCCTGGAAGGCGACGGACTTCATGGCCCTTATCGACAGTGTGCGTGATCTGGCTTCGGACAAAATAGCGGCCTGAACGGTCGCCTGAACGCAGGAAGAGGGAAAATGACCATGCGTATTGCCATTGGTGGAGACAGCGCCGGCGAAGGCCTGGCGAGACTTCTGACCCAGCATCTCTCGACGCTTGGTCGACATGTCGTCGTCGACATGTCCCATCCCGAAGATGAACGGGGCGAACTGTATTCCGAACTGAGCGAGCGCGTATCGCTGGCGGTTCTGAGCGGTGAATTCGACCGGGGCATCCTGTGTTGTGGAACCGGAATTGGCGTTTGCATTTCCGCCAACAAAATTCCAGGCATCCGGGCGGCCCTGACCCATGACACCTATTCCGCCGAACGCGCAGCCCTGTCGAACAACGCGCATATCATCACCATGGGCGCGCGTGTGATCGGGCCGGAAGTGGCGAAGTCGATCGTGGAAGCCTGGCTGGCCTGCACCTTCGATCCCACAAGTGCATCGGCGCGCAATATTGCCGGAATTGATGCACTCGGCAGGAAATACCGGCAGCCCGTCTCCGCGGATATGAGCTGCTGAAATAAAAACTTTCAGCCCGGACAGGTTCAGGCTGATTTTCGAAAGAACAGAGTTATGAAAACGGCATTCGCTTTTGCCGCAATGCTGGCGGCTGCGCCAGTTCTGTCCTCCGGCGTCGCCTGTGCGGCGGAGAGTGGCGCGCCCCTGCATTTCGTTCTGATCCCCAAAACGGTCCATCCGTGGTTTGACAAGGCCATGACAGGGGCGAAGGCCGCTGGCGACATGATCACCAAAGCGACGGGCCGCCCGGTCGAAATCGAATATCGCGCGCCGCAGACAGCCGATGTGTCTTCGCAGAACGACATTATCGAACGCGCTGTCGCGACCCATCCCGATGGCCTGATCCTTGATCTGCTGGATGAGAAGGGCAACCGCGCCGCCATGGACGAAGCGGCGGACCAAAAAATCCCGATGACGGTGTTCGACTCCCTGCCCCCCGAAGGCATGGACATCACGGCAGTCGGCGCGGATTTCTGCGAACAGGGCACCACGGCTGCCGAGAGGCTGGCGAACCTCGTTAACAAAAAGGGCGAGGTTGCCATCATGATGGGTGTGCCCACAGCGCCAAACCATACGCTTCGGGCCGAGTGTGAAAAGAAGGTCTTTGCGAAATACCCCGACATGAAAGTCGTCGCGACGGGGATCGACAATGACAGTATCGAAACCGCCCAGAAACAGGCCTCCGCCATCATGCAGGCCCATCCGGACCTGGTGGGCTGGGTCGCCTGCGATGCATCCGGACCGGTGGGCATCGGACAGGCCATCCGCGAGGGGGGCAAGACCGGGAAAGTCAAGGAAGTCGGCCTCGACAACCTCAATGACATGATCCAGCTCATCAAGGACGGCGTAGCGGAATCTTCCGCCTCCAGCCGCCCCGAAATGCAGGGTTACTGGGCCGTCATCTCCGCCTGGCAGAAAGCCATGGGACAGAAGACACCCAAATATATCGACACCGGAATTGATCTCCTGACCAGCAAGACCCTCTGACATCTTGCCGATCAGGACAAGGGAAACACGACCATGACAATTCTTCAGATCGAAGCCGTACGGAAGACCTATCCCGGCGTGGTCGCGCTCGATCATGTGGACCTGACGCTGGAGCCGGGGAAAATCCATATTCTCGCGGGCGAAAACGGTGCCGGAAAATCCACCCTGATCAAGGTCCTGACCGGCCTCGTCGCCCCCGATGAGGGTCGCGTCCTGATCGAAGACGGAGACGCACTGGCGGACCGCACCCTGTTTGCGAAGGTCGCCTATGTACCGCAGGAGCTGAGCCTTTTCGGTTCCATGACGGTGGCCGAAAACATGTTTATGCCGTTCGACCGCTCCGGGTTTGGCCATCTGACGGTCTCGCGGCGTGCCATGGAGAAGGCTGCGGCAGACCTCATCCAGCGCTTCGGAATTCATGCAAAACCAGGCCATCTGGTGAACCGAATCAGCGTGCCGGACCAGCAGCTTCTGCAGATCGCGCGCGCAGCCTGCCGTGAGGAATTCAGGGTTCTGATCCTTGATGAACCGACCTCCTCGCTGACGGCAAACGAAACCGAGCATCTGTTCCGGATCATCCGCAGGTTGCGCGATGACGGCTGCGCGATCGTGTTTGTCTCCCACAAGATGGAAGAGATCTTTGAGCTGGGCGACACGGTAACGGTTCTGCGCAATGGTCGCAGCGTCGGCACCTACCCCATGCAGGGCATGACGGAAGGACACCTGATCCAGCTCATGTCCGGCAGTTCTGTCTCACTGGAAGAGAAGTTCCAGCCGCGTTTCGCCATCAGCGAAAACGACATGATCTTGAGCGCTAAACAAATTTCGGGACCGGGGTTCACGGACGCATCCTTCACCCTGCGCCGGGGCGAGATCCTTGGATTTGCGGGGCTTGTCGGCGCGGGCCGCTCCGAACTGATGCAGACGATTTTCGGCTATCATCGGGCGACATCCGGCCAGTGCTTCCTCGACGGAGAGGAAATCCCCCGTGGCCGCACGGACCGTGCCGTAGCGATGGGGATGGTTTACCTCTCCGAAGAGCGCAAACATCATGGCATTTTCCCGCTGCTCAGCGTGCGGGAAAATATCAGCCTCTCGGTTCTGGACCGCATGAAGCGCGGCGGCGTCATTTCCTCCCGGCGCGAAAATGACGTCGTGGAGGAAACGATCCGGCAGTTCGACGTCCGGACGTCCTCCGCGGCCAAAAAAATCGTTCATCTGTCAGGCGGCAACCAGCAGAAGGCGATCATCGGACGGGCGATGGCCCGCAGGCCGCGCGTCCTGATTTTCGACGAACCCACCAAAGGGATCGATATCGGAACCAAATTCCAGATTTACCGGATCATGCAGCAGCTTGCCGAAGAAGGCGTGGGGATCATCCTCGTCTCGTCCGAAATGACCGAGCTTCAGCGCTGCGCCTCGCGGATCATCACCATGTATTCCGGCCGGATCACGGGTTCGTTCGATCAGGCCACCACCGACGTCAACACGCTTGTCGGCGCGATCATCGGCGCCCCGGAGACCCGTCATGTCGCTTGAAACCACCCTCCCCGCCACGCCGTCGAAGCCGCCGAAACTGCCGCCCATGAAGGCTCTGGTGTCGCGTCTGGTAGGCAATCCGCTGGGCGGCGTCATCGCCGCGCTCGTCATCATTTTCGGGGCGTCCTGTGCGCTGTCGCCGCACTTCCTGACGTCCTTCAACATGATGATCATCGCGCGTGCGCTGGCCTTTGTCGGGCTGGTCACGATCGGACAGTCCGTTCTCATGATCCTGGGCGAGCTTGACCTGTCCGTTGGCGCCATTGGCGGCCTGGCGGGCGTGGTGGGCGGCATTTTAATGGTGCAGCTTGGGCTGAACCCCTGGCTTTCGCTCGGGCTGTGCCTGCTGATGGGAGCCGGGTGCGGATTGCTGAACGGAGCGCTCATTACGCAACTCCGCCTGCACTCGCTGGTGCTGACGATCGGTATGGCCGGCGTTTATGGCGGCGCCAACCTCGTTGCGACCAAAGGCGTGGCCATTACGGGTATTCCCCGTGACATCTCCTTTCTCGGGCGAGGGCTCGTCATGGGCGTTCCCGTGCCGTTCGTCGTGCTTCTGGTGTGTCTGGCGGTTGTGGCGTTCGTCATGTTCCGCACGCCCGTCGGCCGCTACATCTACGCCATCGGCAGCAACCCGGACGCCGCCCGGATGCTGGGCATCCGCGTCAACGCCATCCGCATGGGCGCTTTTGCCCTTGCCGGGTTCCTGTCTGCCCTTGCCGGAATCCTGATGGTCGCCCGTCTGGGAACGGCCCAGCCCTCCATCGGTGACACCTGGGTTCTCGCACCCATCGCCGCAGCCGTCATTGGCGGTGTCGCGACCACCGGCGGCATCGGCAGCCCGGTCGGAGCGGTTCTGGGTGCCGTCATCATCGGCATGATCGAAGACATCATCGTTCTGTTCGGGATTTCACCCTACTGGCAGTCGGTCGTCAGCGGCGGGATCGTTGTTCTCGCCATCTCCTTCGACGCACTGGCCCGTCGTTACCTCAACCGTGATGCAGCCTGACTGTCCCGCTGCGGGACACGACTGGAGGAAAAACACATGACCAAGATCTGCGGCGACGCATCCAATTTCGCAATGTCGGCCCTTCGCGGGTTCAGCCTGATCCATCATGACCTTGTGCGCCTCGTCCGTGGCGGCGTTCTGCGGGCAAAGCCAGGTCCGAAAGGCAAAGTCGCCGTCGTGCTGGGCGGCGGCTCGGGCCATTATCCCGCCTTTGCGGGCTATGTCGGCAAGGGCTTCGGCGATGCTGCCGTGGCAGGCGACATTTTCGCATCCCCCTCCACGCAGGCGATCAAGAGCATCGCCCGACAGGCCGATCTCGGCGGCGGGATCATCCTAGGATACGGCAACTACGCGGGCGATGTGCTCAATTTCGGCATTGCCGCCGACCGTCTGCGCGAAGAAGGCTATGACGTCCGCCTTCTGGCAACTGCCGATGACGTGGCCAGTTCGGACGCTTCCACCCGCGAACGCCGCCGGGGCATTGCGGGAGACCTGCTGATTTTCAAGATCGTAGGGGCCGCTGCCGAAGCCGGACTGACGCTCGATGAGGTCGAGGAAGTCGCGCACCGCGTGAACCGTCAGACCTGCACCTTCGGCGTGGCTTTCGACGGCTGCACCCTGCCCGGCGAGACTGAAAAACTGTTCGAGGTCGCCAAAAACCGCATGGCTCTAGGCCTGGGCGTTCACGGTGAGCCGGGAATTGACGAACAGGACGTCCCCAGCCCGGAAGCACTGGCAAAAATCCTGTTTGACCGCCTGCTGGCCGAAATTCCCCACGAGGCGCCGCGCCGTGTCGCCGTGCTGCTGAACGGTCTGGGCAGCACCAAGCAGGAAGAGCTTTTCGTGCTTTGGAACGCGCTGGCGCCAATGTTCGAAAACGCCGGACTGACCCTCGTGGCCCCGCTGGTGGGCGAGTATGTCACAAGTCTGGACATGGCGGGCTGTTCCCTGACCCTCACTTGGCTCGACGAGGATCTTGAGCAGTACTGGCGCGCGCCGGTGGATTCCGCGGCCCTGCGCCACGGCACACTGGTCGGAGACGGCGTGGCCGACCTTGCCGTCGAAGATGAGGCAACCATCGTCTATATGCGCTCCGCTACCGCAACGGGCCGTCAGGGCGGCGCGTGCGTCGCGGATGTCATGGAAAATCTGGCGAAAATGCTGGCCGCCGAGGAATCCAGCCTCGGCCATATCGACGCACTTGCAGGCGATGGCGACCATGGACAGGGCATGGCGCGCGGGTCCGCGGCGTCTGCCCGCGCCGCCCGTAACGCGGCCAATGCCGGTGCCGGCCCGGCTACGGTTCTGGCCACGGCAGCCGATGCCTGGGCCGATCGTGCCGGGGGCACATCGGGCGCGCTCTGGGGCGAAGGTCTGCGGGCCTTCAGCACGGCACTCGATGACGGCCGTCTGCCAAGTGCCGGGCAGCTTTCGCAGGGTGCCCGCAACAGTATGGAGCGCATCATGCTGCTCGGCAGGGCCAGACCCGGCGACAAGACGCTCGTGGATGCGCTGGTCCCGTTTGTGGAAACACTGGAGCGGGAACTGGCCGCGGGCCATGAACTCGTCAAAGCCTGGATGGAAAGCGCGGAAGCCGCCTATCAGGCCGCGCAGGACACACGCAACCTGTTGCCCCGGATGGGACGTGCGAAAATGCATGGCGAGCGCAGCAAGGGGCATCCCGATGCCGGCGCCCTGTCCCTCGCCCTGTGCGTACGCAGCGTCGGCAGGGACCTGAAAAGCGGCATGGCTGCCCAGCACGGCCACGATCTGCTGCACGACCTCAGGGCCTGACAGCAAAGTCACCGGTCATCGTCTCTTCTGCTTGGGCGGACGATGACCGGTGCCCTCCTTTTCGCCAGTTAAAGGGCGATCGGATACTCACGCGACGGCCTGTGTTCCGATACAAGTCGTCCTGAGAGTTCACGGATAATCTCGGGATGCCTGGCGGCCACATCGTGCTTTTCGCCCGGATCTGCCGTCAGGTCATAAAGCTCCAGCCGGGACGACCCGACGGGCCGCACGATTTTCCATTTCCCCAGACGCGCCGCCTGCCAGAAAGACGGCTCATATGTCTCCCAGTAGAGCAGTCGCTCCGGCAGCTCCCCCTGCCCCAGCAGAACGGGCGTCAGATCGCGACCATCTGTCACCACAGGAACACTGCGCCCTGCCAGCCCGAGAACCGTCGGCAGCAAATCGGGATGATAAACGGGTGTCCCGTTCGTCGTGCCTGCGGCGATCCGTGAAGGCCAGCGCGCAATCAGCGGAACACGGATTCCACCCTCGTAAAGCTCGCGTTTATAGCCTCGCAACGGACCATGAGAGTTGAAGAAGGTCACAACTTCCGTCTGCTCCGCCGTGGGTTCGGATCTCGGCCCATGATCGGACGACACAAACACGATCGTATCATTGTTCAGCCCGGACGCTTCAAGCGTTTGCAGAATACTGCCGACGCCAGCGTCCAGAAATTCGATCATGGCCGCATAGGCCTTTTCCCGGGCGCCCCAGGGCTCTCCTGCATAATCCCCCTCGGCTGGCGTAATATGCGGGCTATGCGGCGCATTATAGGCGACCGTCAGAAAAAAGGGCTTCTGGCGATGACGCCTTATGAAGTCGCAGCTCTGATCCGTCACGATGTCGGTTTCGTAGACAGCCCGCCCCCCGCCGGCATTTCCCGCGACATCCTGCAACGTCGTGCCGTCGTACCATTTCTCCGGAAAATAGCCCTGCGTCTTTTCCGTCTGCGTCAGCCATCCGTGGAATTCATCAAACCCGTGCCGCGTCGGGATGGCGTCAGGATCGTAACCATCGAGATGCCACTTCCCCACCAGCCCCGTCACATATCCCTGCTCTTTCAGAACGGACGCGACCGTCGGTTCCTGATCGAACAGATTGGCCCTGCGGATCTGTTCCTTCCCCTTGTATCCGACCACGCCTCCGGCGAGCGCAAAATTGTCGCGGATGGACGCATGTCCCATATGGCGCCCCGTCATGAGCGCACAGCGGGAAGGCGAGCAGATAGGCGCGCCACCATAAGCCTGCGTGAACTTCATGCCCTGAGCCGCCATCCGGTCGATATGCGGTGTGCGGATTCTGGTCTGGCCGTAACAGCCCAGATCATACACACCCAAGTCATCCGCGATGATGTAAATGATGTTGGGCGCCCGCGAGACTGCCCTGGAAGCCGCATGCGCAGCCCCCTCCGACAGACCCAGAGTAACCGTGCCGAGCGCTGCGGTCCCGGCGAGGAGTGTCCGGCGGTTCATGCGGATTGAACGGATCAAGGCCTGCGCCTCCTTTGATGGAACGGGATTCATTGGCCGGAGGACTGCGCAGTCGTGAGGGTGACCGTGTCGATACGGCCCGTAAATGCTGCGGGCACCGTATAGGCCGGGCTCACGGCAGATCCCAGGTCACGACCGATATCGAGGGTCTCGCGCGATGACAGGGCGATGTTGCTGAAACGCGCCTGCCGGGCCGGGGCTCCGTCCACGGAAAGCCCTACCGTCGCGGGAACCGGTTTCCCGCCCACCCAGCGCCGGATCATCTCCGCCGCCGTATCGCTTTTCCCCTCTGTCCGCTCCTGCTCCGGTGTGACCGTCACGACAATATGCCGCCGTCCTGCCGCCAAAGGAGCAGACGTTACGATCTGTCCTGTCCGCACACCATTTGCATTGGCTTCACAAACAAGGCGCCCCTTCGAAACATAAAGGGTGACACCCCCATATCGCCCGCCCTCGGCGAAAATCACCCCCTGCGCCCCGCCCGCAGGGACATCGACATCAGCACTCAGCGTATACGGATCATGCCCCAGACCCGGTGCAAAACGCGGCCCTACGCGATCCACGCCAGAGCGGTATGTAAAAACCGTCTGGCCTGTCGCCGTACCAAGCGGATAGGCGTCAACTCCGGGCCGGAGCGGATCTGCATGATTACGGCTGGCCTCGTGCTGGAAAAGCGCCTGAAGCTCTTTGAGTTTTTCGGGATATTTCGCAGCCAGATCATGGGCCTGACTGTAGTCATCGCTCAGCCTGTAGAGTTCCCACGGATGCGTCTGCGGCTGTGTCCCACGGGTAAGATACACGCGGTTGTCACCCACCTCCCACGTTTCCTGAGCAAGCTGGCCGGCCCACCATCCATCGGAATAGATGCCCAGATTTCCGCTCGTGGTGAAATACTGCACTTTGTGCCGCGACGGGGCGTCGGGATGATCGAACGTATAAAGCAGGCTCCGGCCTTCAATCGGGAGTTGCTCAACGCCCGCCGTGTGGGACGGCGGTGTAATCCCGGCGGCTTCATAAAGCGTTGGCGCAATATCGTTCAGATGCCCGAATTGCCCCCGTATTCCATGAGTATCGTGGATGCGTGCGGGCCAGGAGATGACCAGCGGGTCCGTCGTCCCGCCCAGATGGGCGGCATCCTGTTTCGTGCCCTGAAACGGAGACGTCAGCGCCCATGCCCATGCGGCGGCATAATGGTTGAGATACAACTCGCTTCCCAGCGCATCACTGTCGGCCAGACGCGTCCTGACATCCGGCGTTCCGCCCTCCGCAGTCTTCGCATCCTTCCCCAGAAACCCCCCTTCGGCACTCCCCCCATTATCCCCGAACACTTCCAGGACAAGCGTGTTGTCCGCAATGCCTTCCTCCCGCAGCGTCTCCAGAAGCCGCCCGACTTCATGATCCGTCTCTTCGGCAAAAGCGGCATAAACCTCGGCCTGATGCGCGAGCAGCTTCTTTTCATCCGGAGACAGACTGTCCCATGCAGGCAGGGTGGAGGGGCGCGGTGTCAGTTCCGCATTCGCCGGGATAACGCCAAGCGCCTTCTGACGCTCAAAGCTCTGCTGCCGGATAACATCCCAGCCCTGATCGAACTTCCCTTTATATTTCGCAATCCATGCCTTGGGCACATGATGTGGCTCGTGCGTCGCACCCGTCGCATAATAAAGGAAGAACGGTTTGTCGTGCGCCACGGCGTCATGCTGATGCAGCCAGCGAACGGCTTCGTTGGTGATGTCGGTCGTGAAGTAATAGCCCTGTTCCGGCGTGGAAGACGGCTCAACAGGGGTCTGGTCACGGTAAAGACGCGGATAATACTGGTTGTCCGCTGCGGCAAGGAAGCCGTAGAAATGTTCGAACCCCCACCGCCCTGTCGGCCACAGATCAAATGGCCCCGCCGCGCTGATCTGCCAGTAAGGCGTATTGTGCCATTTCCCGAATGCCGCCGTATTATACCAGTGTTCCTTGAGAACTTCGGCAACCGGCGTCACGTTCGCAGGCAGAACGGTATTATATCCCGGATGCTTCGAAGCCGCTTCCTCGATATTTCCAAACCCCACCTGCCGGTCATTGTATCCCGTCAGCAATGATGCCCGCGACGGGGAGCACAAAGCATTGACGTGAAAATTGTCATATCGCAGCCCGGCATCCGCCAGACGTGCAAAATCCGGTGTCGAAATCGGACCACCAAAAACATTCGTCGCACCAAATCCGACATCATCAATCAGAATAACGACAATATTCGGCGCCCCCCTGGGCGCCTGTGGCGATTGCGGCCAACCCTGCGTCGCCTGGGACGGTTCTGCTGCATGGACATGCTGTGCAAGGCTGCCCCATAAAAGCGTACTGCCCAGAAGAAGGCCCAGAGACGTCTGTCTTTTCATGACCATTCCTCGCCGGTTCAGTAATTCACGCGGGCAATAAAGCCGAAATTGCGGGGCTGCGTGACATAGGCGTACCAGCTGCCATTCCCCGAAGCGGCGCTTCCTTGGGAAATCTGCGACACACGCCGCTCGTCCGTTGCATTATTGATAAAACCCGCAAGCTCCCAGCGCCCCTGATGGTCGCGAAACCCGAAATTCAGGTTCAGCGTGCCATAGGCCGGCACCCAGCCATAAACGGAGTTGTTGCTGGAGGTGTTCATGCGGGTGTTGTAATTGTAGCTCCCACCTGCATAGGCATCGAGAGGGCGGGAAAAAACCTTTCCGATCCCGTGCGAATACTGCACCGCAGCCGACAGCGCCCATCTCGGCACGAACGGAATCTGCGTATGGGCGAGACTGTAAGCGCCTTTCCATGCCAGTTCCGGCGGCGCACTTGTGGAATACTGGAGGAACTGGGCGTCATTATAAGACGCAGACAGAGACGTTACGAGATTGGCAAGCGGGCTGTAATGAATATCCATCTCCGCACCACGGACCCGCACTTTTGGAGCGCTGCTCAGATAGGAAACCAGCGCGCCCTGATATTCATGAACTGCCGTGACCTGATAGTTGTGGTCGTTCGTCTGATACAGCGCACCGCTGACCAGAAGACGGTTCTGAAGAAACTGCGCCTTCGCCCCAACCTCAAAGGAGTCATCCGTCTCCTTTCCGACATTCGGCGAAACCGCGCCCTGAGAAAGCTGGCTCGCAGAAAAAGAGACCAGATTGAGGCCACCGGATTTTCCGCCACGGCCATAGCGGCCATAAACAATGGCATTATCCGCCACATGGTATTTCGCAACGAACTGTCCAGTTACGAAACCATTATCGACATGCGCGCCATATCCCGTATTGCTACCATACAGGCCCCAGATTTTCTGTGCCGTAGCCACTGAGGTAACGGCTGAATTATAGCTTTCGGGTGTGACCTGCCACTGGGAAAAACTTCCCGTTTTGGTGCTGTAATTATATCGTACACCCGTCACGAAATCCAGTTTGCGGGTGATGTGCCAGGTCCCGTTCGCGTAAAGCCCGTAATAATTGGTGGTGGGCTGTCCATAGCTGCGCACGTCATAATTGTTCAGGACATTCGAGGCCTGTTCGGCAGAGATACCGCTAACGGGTGAGCTTCCGGTTCCATATCCATACCACGTCCCGGCATCCGGTCCGTAGCGGGTGTCACCGTAAACACGGTTTTCCTGCCACATGTAAAACGCTCCAACCCGATAATCGAGCAGACGCCCCAGAGAACTGGAAAAACGGAGTTCCTGCGTGAACTGCCTTTGATCGACCTTGGCATTGCTGTTGAGAATGGCATTGGCTGGCCCCAGATCACCGTCATTATGCGGTGCCCAGTCCCACCACCGGAAAGCCGTGATGGAGGACAGCGTGAAATTGGCATGGTGCCAGTCCACATGCCCCGAAAGCCCCATGTCTTCCTGCTCTGCGTCAGAAAGAGAGCTTCGGTTGATGGTATAGGGCGCATTGGACGGAGCCGTCGCGCCATATCCGGCCCAGCCCAGACGCTGCGGCAGCGTTCCCGCTACGGCGCTGCCATCCGTCTTGGTTGCAACGATCTTGTAGAGTCCCCCAGAGCAGCAGTTCTCACGCAGATGGGCATAATCTCCCGTCAGCCGGACACTCAGCTCATCCGTGGGGTGATACAGAACCTGAGCGCGGAAAGAGCGGCTGGTCTGGCCGTTAATATCGCCACCACCCGCAAGGTTTTTGACCCAGCCGCTGTTGCCATATCCCAAAGCACTCAGCCGGACCGCAAGCTTGTCCTTGATCAGCGGCGTCGTAACGCCAAGGCTCCAGCGGTTATAATCATAATTTCCAACCCCCGCCTCACCATAAACATGTCGGGTATGCAGATCCGGCGCTGCCGTGGTGAGTTCGATGGCGCCTGCCGTGGCCGTCATGCCCCCTTCCGTTCCGGCCGGACCACGCAGGACCGTGATCCCGTTCAGATCGACCAGATCGCTCAGCGCTGTCGCAGGCCGTGAACGATAAACACCATCGACATACACCGCCACGCCCCCTTCGATCCCATCGGTCGCTGCTGTCCCGGCGGCTCCGAGACCACGGATATTGATTGTGGTGTTGCGCGGATTGGAAATATTGAGCTGAACGGTAGGCAGAAGACGCGCGGCCTGGGGCAGGGCCGTGATATGTTCGGCCTTCAGTTCCTGTGCACCGATCCGTGTCGCAGCCTGCGGAACGTTCTGAAGCGCATGCGTTTCCTGGTCAATCGTGTGCGCTGCTGCCTGCACCGGAGATGCGACCACGTGGATCCGTTCCGGATCGGAGACCGGCGCCTTGACCGCTTTGAGAGTGGGCCGGGCTGCCGGAACCGATTTTGCCGTGTGATGCCTGTGCGCGGCATGCGTGGCCGCGGCCCCTTCCGTGGGGGCAGTGTTCTGTGCCTGCGCACTGTCCCATCCCGTCACATCAACCACGGCCGCTATGGCGGTAAGCAGGACGTATTTTTTCTTCATGACCAGAATATTCCCGAAACCGCATTAACATTTTTATATCGTTGTTTTTACATAAGAACGATATATCGTCGTTTTGATTCGGTCCATACACACGTCACGGATTCGGGATGTATTTATTAATACTATTTATTTAAGTTATATATTCCTTCGCCTGTTGTGATCGGTTGCGGTGAAGCCCACGTCAATCTGACTGGGACGCATCATAATGATCCGCAAAATCCTGGGCATCCGCTCCCCAACTGTAACTGCCCTGCGGGAAAGGCAGCATCGTTGCATTCCAGGCTGCCCATTCCTTTTTCAGACGGGCAAAAAGCTCCGGTTTGCGATCTTTCAGATTGGCTCTCTCGCGCGGATCGCTGACAACGTCGAAGAGAAATTCGTTCTCCCCGATTTTCAGATATTTGTAATCGCCATCGAGATGAGCGTGCTGGTCATGGATCTTGTAACGCCAGAACAGTGAGCGCGACTGGCGTTTCTCCGGATCACTCAGGAACGGCAGAAGATTTGTGCCGTCGGACGGGAAAGTTGCGTCCGGCGTCACGCCCGCAGCAGCCAGAAAACTGGGAAGCCAGTCCATCGTGATGAGGGTCTGGTCGCTCTCGGACCCTGCCCTCACCCGTGCGGGCCACCTCAGAACCGCCGGCACCCTGAGCCCACCCTCCAGAAGCTCCCCCTTCATGCCCGTAAAAGGCCAGATCTCGGAGAAACGCTCCCCGCCGTTGTCACTGGTAAACACGACGATCGTATTTTCCGTCAGTTGATGGCGGTCAAGTGTTGCAAGAACCCGGCCGATCTGGTCATCCATGGCTCTGACCATCCGACCATAGGTCTTCTGCGTTCCGCCATCATAGTCGAAGATCCTGCCTTTCAGGCGCTTTGATTCGGCCTCGTCCTCCGGCCCTTCCCAAGGCCAGTGCGGCGCATTGAAATGCAGACTGAGGAAAAATGGCGACGTGTCCTGTGCGAAAGTGTCGACCAGCCGAACAGCTTCGTCCCCCAGAAGCCCCGTCAGATAACCATGATCGTGGATCAGATGGTCGTCCCGATAAAACTGGTCCTCACCGGGTTTTGCCTGATGGGTAAAATAGTCGGCAGCGCCACCGGAAATACCGTAAAAATGGTCATAGCCGCTCTTGAGCGGCCCGAACTCCGGAGGGCTCCCAAGGTGCCACTTCCCCACCAGAGCCGTCCTGTATCCAGCCCTGTGAAGCTGCTCCGGCAGGGTCGGCAATCCCGGCGGAAGCCCGATTTTCCCGCTGGATGAGGCAATCGGTTCTTCCAGACCACAGGCAATCCGGTCCTGATAACGCCCGGTAATCAGGGCCGTCCGCGTCGCGGAACAGACGGCGGAGTTCGCATAGGCACGCGTCAGCTTGATGCCTTCATGCGCGATACGGTCGATGGAAGGCGTCGTAAAACCCGGCGTGCCGAAGCAGCTCACATCCGCGTATCCAAGGTCATCCGCGAGAATGAAAATGATGTTCGGCGCCTTTGTCCCTTCGCCGGAACGGCCCGAAATCCGGGGCTGGGCGATCGCCCGCGCTCCCAGACCCGTAATTCCGCCAAGGCCGATCCCTGCAACTGTGGAAAGGAAGGCGCGACGCCTCTGGACAAATCGGGTCATCTGCGGGCTTTCAGTCTGGATTATTAAACTATCAATTATGGTTAAAAATATTAACAACCAAAAAATAGGATGTAAATTCATAAAAACCAATATTGATGGTTGAAAGAACCCCGAAAAGCGGTTTCAGTTCGGAAGCTCCCCCCGGGAGAACATGATTCCAGATAACAGGGTAAGTGATATGGCTTCGTTCCGACTCAGGCTTTCCACCGTCGCTACGGGTACGATGGCCTTGTGCACTGCCCTCATGACCTTCCCGGACGTGGCAAAAGCCGTCCCCAGCGTAGTGCCGACCGGCGTCACCCGTTACAGCCCCGAAAAGGCTTACAACAGCTTCCTCCTGTTTTCCGGAAGCGACAATCATACCCATCTCATCGACATGAACGGTCACGAGGTCCGGCAATGGGCACAGGCCGGTTTCCCCGCCAAATACATTGATCCCGCTCTGGTCCAGGGGCAGAAAGGCATTATCGGGCTTCAGCTTTCGGAAATCCGCGGGGACGGCACCCACAAGATCCCCGGAGCCACAGCCGGTTTCCGTAACCGGACTTTCGGCTATGTGGACTGGTCCGACAAAACGCTCTGGGAATGGGGACTTCAGTCGCCCGAGGGCAATGCCCGTCAGCATCATGACTGGGCCCGCCTGCCCGATGGCGGCACGCTTCTTCTGGCCAACCAGAACCGCTCCATCCCCGGCGGAGCCAAGCCGGTACTTGATGACGTGATCTATGATATCGCCCCGAATGGCAAAATCCGCTGGACCTGGAAGGCCGGAGACCATCTTCAGGAATTCGGCTTTACCGACAGCCAGCTTCAACTGGTAACGCATGCTGAAAATCCGGATTACCTTCATATCAACAACATGCAGCTTGTAGGCGATAACCACTGGTACCGTGCGGGAGACAAGCGTTTCGCGCCAGACAACATCCTGATCGACTCACGGGAAGCCAACTTCATCGCAATCTTGGACCGCCATTCCGGCAAGGTCGTATGGCGTCTGGGCCCCAACCTCCCGCAGCGGCGCCGCAGCGAACCGGCTGTTCCTTTCGCCGTCGACCAGTTCGTCGGACAGCATGACGCGCATCTTGTTCCCGAAGGCCTACCGGGTGCAGGCAACCTGATCGTTTTCGACAATCAGGGCGAAGCAGGCTATCCCGCCCGTCCGTTGCAGGTCGCTAACGGTTCGCGAATTCTGGAAATCAATCCCGTAACGGCGCAGGTCGTCTGGCAGTACACGGGCGAGAATTCGGGCGGCCCGCCATGGTCCTTCTACAGCAGCTTCATCAGCTCCGTGGATCGGCTGCCCAATGGCAATACCCTGATTGACGAAGGCATGAACGGACGCTTCTTCCAGGTCACGCCCACGGGTGAAATCGTGTGGGAATATGTGTCGCCCTATTCAGGTGAAACGCCCGGCAGCTCTCCAGGAAAAACAACGCGCTCCAACTGGGTCTATCGTATCCAGCCCGTGCCATATGGATGGGTGCCCTCAACCGTCTCCCATACCGAAACAGTCGTGGTTCCGGCTTCAGATCCGGAAAAATAATATAACCGCAGGGCTGGCGGCCGCAGTCATGACGCCAGCCCTCCCTTCTCAGGCAGGTACCGTCGGTTCCGAAGGGGACTGACCATCGGGCGGATTGACAACCGCCCCCACCGGAGCCGCCACAGGCCCTTTGAGAAGCGGGTCCTGCGTCTCTTTCATCCAGCGCCTCAGGCGTTTTCGCATCTCCCGCAGAACGTCTCCGTACTGCGGATCGTGACACAGGTTACCGGTTTCCGCAGGATCGAACGTCAGATCATAAAGAACCTCTTCAGGCAGACGATGATCCGGCCATCCGGCCCCGACCCAGACGGACTTGCTGGGACTGTCATCGCAGTTCGGCAGTACGGGCTGCCTGCGACTTCCAAATCTGCGAATATATTTCCATCGCTGCGTCCGGACGGCCCGCATCGGCTCATAAGACGCGTGATATGTCATCTCGGCATAGACGGCATCCCGGATTTCCACCTGACTGCCCTGCAAGACCGGGAGGAAAGACTGCCCCGCAAGCCAGGAAGGACGCGGGATGCCCAGGTAATCATAAACTGTCGGAAAAACATCAATCTGCGAGACCATCACGTCCGACTGATGCCCCACGGCCAGACCCGGCCCCCGCATGATCAGTGCCGTTCCGATCCCGTCATCCGTCAGGTTGCACTTCATGCCCGGAAAAGCGATGCCATGATCCGTGACGAAAATAACCAGCGTGTTGCGGTCATAACCATTTCTGGACAAAGCCCGCAAAACCCGCCCCACACCCGCATCCAACTGACGGGCGCTTGCTCCGAACCCCGCGAAATCGTGGCGGATTTCCGGCGTATCGGGTAATGGACGCGGAACGCTTCGCACACGCTCCAGATCCGCGGGGGTCGGGTCCGGATACTCCCGATGCGTCTCGAAAAATCCGACATCCAGAAAAAACGGCTGTCTGGGCCGGCTGTCCAGAAACCGCTCGGCTATGGGTGCCACCACAGAAGCTTCCGCACGCCATTTCCCGCTCTCGTCGCGATAGGCAAGGTTCCTGTCATACCCCAGCGTGTCCGGATCAGCGGCAACATGCTGCATCCCTGTCAACACGGCCTGATATCCGAATTTCTGCAGGTCCCGGAAAAGGAGCTGCCGCGGATCGTTCAGCCTGAAACCCCGATGCGCCAGCCCCATCATTCCGGAACGATGGGGAGACTGACCGGTCAGCAGAGCCGCACGACTGGGAGAGCAGACCGGTGCCGCACTGAACGCCTGCCGGAACGTCACGCTCTCACGCGCCAGAGAGGCTATTTCCGGAGTAGAGACCGCGCTGTCATAGGGCTCGAGCGCCCGCCCGCTGTCATGGGAATGAAGATAGAGAATATTCGTCCACCTGCCTTTCGGAAGGGACTGCCCATATCCTTTTGCCACGAAGGCGCCTCCGCCTGAGGCAAGAAGGGTGCGACGTCTGACCTGTACCATGATGTTCCCGCGGATATTCTGGCCCCCCGCAGAGCCAAAAGCTTTGCGAAAGGCATGAGAGAATTGAGATTTTCTTCCCGCAGCCTCTAGATCTGCGGATCGCTGATCCTGCCTCCCATGGCCGCCACCAGCTTCTTTCCTGCCGGGCTCTGCATGGAGGCTGCATCAAAATCGGACGGCTGTTTCAGACGCGGCGTATAGGTTCCGGCGCGTTTTTCGGTGAGATACCGCGCGGCGGCCCGTACCGCGAAAAGCCCCAGAACACCCTGCACATCAGGCGGCGAAACACGCGTCGTCAGGGCCGCCTGAACAGCCGGCGTTACGGCGGGAGAGCGCACGTTCCGCCCATAAGTCGCCGCCAGAACCGCAGCCAGGGCCCCCTCCGGATCACCCGTTTGCGCGATCTTTCCCGCAACCCAGTCGATGGCCTGAGCGGCATCGGGGCCATTCAGCAGAATTTCACCCAGCACGGCCCTGATCACTACAGACGGCTCTTTTCCAAATGCCAATGCCACATCATGAGTGGTCCGGGCATCCAGCGGCGTCTGCACCGCAAGAATACCCGTAGCCGCCCAGTACCGCACGGCTTCGCTGTCATTTCCAAGAGAGGCCCTGAACGCCGGAAGATGTTCCGCGCTACGCTGGGTCACCTTCGCCCCCAGCGCCATCAGCGCAGGCAACGGATAAGCGCCAGGCTCGCGGCTTGCCTGATATCCCTGATGTCGCAGCCCTTCCGCAAGGAACGCATTATCGTTGATCGCAATCATCTGCGCATCCAGCACACCACGCAGATGTTGCAGTGCAGCCTGATGCGCCGGATCGTCGATCAGGTTGCTGATCTGATGCGGGTCATCCGCAAGATCATAAAGCTCCTCACCCGGCTTGGCCTGCCAGAAGGCTGCCTGAACGGGATCAAGGCGCCCCGCCAGCCACTCCTCTTCCCAGGACTGGTAACCGCGGCCCTTCCACTCATACGCATTATGCTGTCCGTAAATGCGATGCGGCATGTAGTTGCGGATATAGCGGTAACGCCCACTCCGGACCGTTCGTATCAGATCCAGCCGTTCATCCATCCGGTTGCGACCGCTGAACACATGTTCGCGTGGCGGGGGAACGTGCTGCCCCAGAAACGGCTGTCCCTGCATATGTCGGGGAATTGCCGCCCCTGCCAGCGACAGTGTCGTCGGCGCCATATCCACCAGACTCACAAGATCCGGACTGACCTGCCCGGCCGCACGTTGCGCAAAATGCTGGAATTTCTTTGGAAACCGCACGATCAGAGGCACGTGCAGCCCCCCTTCATAACAGTAGCGCTTCGTTCTGGGCTGCACCCCGCCATGATCGGCGAAAAACATGACGATCGTGTCCTGAGCCAGACCGTCCTGTTCAAGCTCGTCCAGAATATGAGCCACAGCCCTGTCCTGCCGATTCACCATGTCGATGTTGCGCGCAATAGAATCCCGGATATCGGGCGTGTCCGGCAGATAGGGCGGAATATGAACCCGCGCAGGATCAGTCACGGTCGCGCCCGTCTCAAACAGATGGGATTCATGCGTGATGAGATAATTGTAGACCGCGAAAAAGGGTTTCCCCGCCGGGCGGTTCCGCCAGTGCGCCGTCACCGAACACTCATCCCAGATCGTCGCAGGATCAAGGTCACAGTTGTAGTC
The DNA here is from genome assembly GCF_002005485.1 of Gluconobacter albidus. Classification (NCBI taxonomy): domain Bacteria; kingdom Pseudomonadati; phylum Pseudomonadota; class Alphaproteobacteria; order Acetobacterales; family Acetobacteraceae; genus Gluconobacter; species Gluconobacter albidus. Next base: position 2,187,683 of record NZ_CP014689.1, read on the forward strand.
GGTAAAGACGTTATTGGTGCAGTAATACCCCGCCCCACGCATCAGTTCCGGAAGGCTCTCGAACTGTCCTGCAATGCGGGCCACAGCGCGCATGTTTTCCGCTGGCCCACAACTTTGCGGATACAGCCCCGTGACCAGCGAGAAACGCGACGGAGAGCAGACCGGGGCGGTGGCATAGGCGCTGTCAAAGCGGTTTCCCTCGCGGGCCAGCGCGTCAATCGTCGGCGTCACCGCCAGAGGGTTGCCGTAACATCCCAGAAGAGGCGCATGGATATCATGGCAGACGATCCAGATAATGTTCGGCTTCCGGTCTGCCGGGGTCTCTGACGCGGCAGAGATGGTCTTCGCCCTGGCACCAGCACCGGCCGAAAACGCCACACCGGCCCCGCCCGTCGTCGCCAGAAGATGACGGCGGCTCACCGCTCTGGAGGGTCGATCCATACTCACAGATCCACCACAGCCGATGACGCACATCTGAAACCGATATGACCGAGAGAGCTGTCAGGCGTCGTATGGGTCCGTGCCGAATTGCGATACCGGTTGCAATAGGAATGATGGCACATATGCGATCCTCCCCGGATCACCCTGTCCGTCCCCTCGGGTGGTCCTGAAGGATTGCATCGCGTCAGGGCATTTTCAGCCTGATGCCAGACCGGGCTCCAGAAGTCGGAGCACCATTCCCACGTATTGCCCACCATGTTGTAAAGGCCGTATCCATTCGGCGGAAATGCGGTAACGGGCACGGTCGTCACATGCCCGTCCTGCCGGGTGTTCTCATCAGGGAAACGTCCCTGCCAGATGTTGCACTGCGCCTCACCATCAGGACGCAGTTCATTTCCCCAGGGGTAACGGAAATTCTGCATCCGGCCCCGCGCGGCAATTTCCCATTCCGCTTCCGTCGGCAAACGCTTGCCCGCCCAGACCGCATAGGCGGCCGCATCATTCCACGACACATGCACGACCGGATGATCCTGACGGGCCGAAATATGCGACCCCGGCCCTTCAGGATGACGCCACTGCGCGCCACGGACCGGCAGCCACCACGGCGTCTGCGGAACAGAACCGCGCAGACGGCGCTTCTTCGCTGTCGCCGTCGCCACTCCTTCGAAAACGAACGACCACCCCTCCGCTTCAGCTTCCGTCACATACCCCGTAGCTGCGACAAAGGCCGCAAACTGCCGGTTGCTGACGGCATATCTGTCGATCCAGAAAGCATCGACCTCCACGAGCCGGACCGGCCCCTCGCCATCCGCGACATGGGTTTCGGAATCATCAGCGCCAATCTGGTGCGTCCCCTCCCCGATCAGCACCATGTCCTCATAGCCCGAGACATGGCAGGGCTGACGGTCCTGAAACACCGGAACGGACAGCGCGCGCGAAGACGCCCGTGCCGCCTGCGGAACGCAGCACGCTTTTTTCGGGTGAGCAGAAGCGGAGCCGAGGGTCATTAAACTGATCCTGATAGTTTTATTATTTAAAAACTCTATTTCATAGTTATTGAAAACACAAACCCTTCGGCGTTTTCAATCCCGCGTTGCAGAATCGTTCTGTTTTCTTATGAAATCTTTGTTTTTCAGCCGATTTTCAAGAATCGATCCGAGACACGCTTGACGGCAATAGGCAGATCTATAATCAAAATGATATCGTTGTTTTAATTAATAACGTTTTGTTTTTGTTATACAGATCGACCCGACATTTCCCTGCTCCCGAAGGCTCATGGCCATGAAAATCCTGTCGTCCCGCCGTTACACCCTCAAAGGAACACTGGCTCTCGCCGCAGCCCTCATCGCAGGTCCGTGCCTGTCCGCCGCACATGCTGCGGATTACCACCTTCTGAATGTGTCCTATGACCCGACGCGCGAGCTTTACAGCGACATCAACCATGCCTTCCCGGCCTTCTGGTCCCGGACCCATAGCGGAGACAGCGTTGTCGTAACGTCATCGCATGGCGGCTCCGGCGCGCAGGCACGCTCGGTTCTGGAGGGCGCACCCGCGGATGTCGTCACGCTGGGCCTCGCATACGATATTGATATTCTCGCCCAGAACGGCCTTCTGGCTACAGACTGGCAGAAACGCCTGCCGCACAATTCAACACCCTATACCAGCACGATCGTGTTCCTCGTGCGTAAAGGCAATCCAAAGAACATCCACGACTGGCCCGATCTGATCCGCGACGGCATTCAGGTTGTCACCCCAAATCCCAAGACATCCGGGGGCGCACGGTGGAACTATTTGGCCGCATGGGGCTGGGCACTCCATCAGCCCGGCGGGACGGAACAGTCCGCAACAGCATACCTTAAAGCGCTCTTTGCGCATGTCCCCGTTCTTGATACGGGCGCGCGTGGCGCCACCAACAGCTTCGTCCAGCGCAGCCTGGGCGATGTTCTGATCGCATGGGAAGACGAAGCCCTGCTGGCCTCGCGCGATCTGGGGCCGGACAAATTCGATATTGTTGTGCCCCCCCTCACCATTCTCGCCGAACCTCCCGTCGCCACCGTGGACCGCAACGTGCAGGAACACGGAACCGAAGCCGTCTCTCGCGCCTATCTGGACTTCCTGTTCTCCCCAGAAGGCCAGCGGATCGGCGCCAGACACTATTTCCGCCCCGTGGACCCTGCGATTCAGGCCGAAACAGCCGCAGTCTTCCCACACACCACAACCTTCGACGTCGCCAGCTTGGGCGGCTGGACCCGCCTGCAGAAAGCCCATTTCTCGGACGGCGGCGTGTTCGACCAGATCTACAGCCACTGAGTGTGAAACCCCTGACCGTGACGGGCCTGCGTTCTTTCCCGCGCCGACGCCAGACATTACCCGGCTTTTCACTGTCGCTGGGCCTGACTCTGCTCTGGACCGGGCTGCTCGTCGTGCTCCCCCTGACGGCGCTACTGCTCCGGCCCTGGCAGCACGGCCTCGGCCCGATGCTCCATGCGCTGCATGACGCACGCATGTATGCCGCCCTGCGGGTCAGTTTTATCTGCGCCTTCCTGGCGGTCCTCATTGACCTGCCGATCGGCCTGCTGCTGGCCTGGACCCTCGTCCGCTACCGCCCGCCCGGTCATCGCGCCGTAGACGCCCTGATCGACCTCCCCTTCGCCATTCCCACAGCCGTGACCGGCATCGCTCTGGCCACCCTTTACGGCCCCGGCGGATGGATCGGCGCCCCTGCAGGAAAACTGGGACTGAAACTCGCCTTTTCTCCCGCCGGAATTGTCATCGCGCTGACCTTCATCGGACTGCCTTTCATCGTCCGTTCCGTCGAACCCGTGCTTCGCAGCTTTCCCAAAGATGTCGAAGAAGCCGCTTTCCTTCTGGGCGCATCGGGATGGCAGCGTTTCTGCCGTATTCTCCTGCCCGCTCTCGCCCCCCCGCTTCTGAGCGGTGCAGGGCTCGCCTTTGCACGGGGCATCGGGGAATACGGCTCCGTCATCTTCATTGCGGGCAACCAGCCTTTCCACAGCGAGGTCGCACCGCTGCTGATTGTCATGCGGCTTCAGGAATTCAACTATGATGGCGCAACCTCAATCGCGCTGATCCTGCTCGTCACGGCCCTGCTCTGCCTCGTTGCCGTCAGCCATCTGCGTCGTTCGGTTTCTTCCGGACTGGTCCGCAAGGACAGCGCATGACCAGTCAGTCTTCCCGGATAATACCCGTTGTCCTGACCCTGCTCAGCTACACCATAATCGGTCTTCTCATCGTCCTGCCTGTGGCCCTGATCCTGCACGAAGCCCTGCGTCAGGGTCTGCATACGGCTCTTGAAACCCTCAAAGACCCGGAAGCCCGATCCGCCATCCGCCTGACAGCCTGCGTCACCGCCATCGTAACGGTCATCAACACGGCAGGCGGCATCGCTGCGGCCTGGACATTGACGAAGTACGACTTCCGAGGTGCCCGCCTTCTGGTGAGCCTGATCGAACTTCCCATCAGCGTTTCTCCCGTGATTGCGGGGCTGGTCTGGCTGTTGCTTTTCGGCCGACAGGGATGGTGGGGAAACTGGCTCGGCCATCACGGCCTGCACATCGCCTTCGCCGTCCCCGGCATCGTTCTTGCGACGCTCTTCGTGACCTTCCCCTACGTCGCGCGCACCCTCATGCCCTATATGGAACAGCAGGGCCGTGCCGCCGAAGAAGCCGCCTTCCTGCTCGGCGCGGGCTTCTGGAAAACCCTGATCCACGTCACACTCCCAGACGCAGGCTGGGCGCTTCTTTCGGGAGTTCTTCTCACGACAGCCCGCGCCATGGGGGAATTCGGCGCAGTCGCCGTCATCTCCGGCCACATCCCCGGCGTCACCGAAACCATGCCGCTCCATATCGAGACCCTCTATAACGGCTACCAGTCCGTAGCAGCCTTCGCGATGGCGGCCCTTCTCGTCCTTGTCGCAATGACAACGGTCCTGATCCGCATGTTTCTCGAGCGTTCTTTCAGAAAACAGCATCCATGAGCATCACTCTCGAAGCCTTCACGCAATACGCCCCCCGCTCTTCGCGCAAACTGCTCGATAACATCGCGCTAACCGTCGAAGACCGCGCGTTCGTCGCGCTTGTCGGGCCATCCGGAGCCGGAAAAACCACCCTGCTCAGAGCCATTGCAGGCCTTTCCTCCCATTCCGAAGGCACGCTGCTGATCGACGGCCTCCCCATCCACGACCGCCCCGTACAGGACCGGGGCATCGGGTTCGTCTTCCAGAACTATGCCCTGTTCCGACACATGACCGTGGCCCGGAACATCGCCTTTGGCCTCGACGTCCTGCCCCGCGCGCGGCGCCCCGATCGCGCCGCCATCCAGCGCCGCGTCACCGAACTTCTGGACCTCATCCAGCTTCCCCATCTCGCAAAAGCCTATCCGGACCAGCTTTCCGGCGGCCAGAGACAGCGCGTGGCCCTTGCCCGCGCACTGGCAACCGGCCCCAGACTTCTCCTGCTCGATGAACCCTTCGGCGCCCTGGACCCTCTGGTCCGCCGTGACATCCGCCGCTGGCTCCGGGACCTGCACGACCGGATGAACCTGACGACCCTTCTCGTCACCCATGACCACGAAGAAGCCATGGACGTCGCAGACACGCTCGTCGTCATGCAGGAGGGCCGCATCGTTCAGGCCGCCGACGCCTCCACCCTGAATGCTGCCCCCCAAACGCCCTTTGTCATGGAGTTTCTGGGCGAAACCCTCAAATTTCCGGGTACCGTCCGGGCTGGTCAGCTCGTTCCGGACAACCCCGATATCGCCCCTTTCCCGTTCGAGGGGCCAGACGGAAACGCGACCGCTTTTATCCGCCCACATGACGTCTTCCTCCTGCCCGGGGCTGGACAGGCTTCCGTGGAAAAACGCCCCCATTTTTCCAACGGGCTTTTCCGCTATCAGATCGTTACCGCCGAGGCCGCATTTGAAATGATTACCCCCACAGACCTCTCCCCACAGGAGATGCAGAATGTCCGCGTCGATATCAGCCGGGGAAAAATTTTCTATCCCGCTGCTGCGTCAGAAGACCCTCCGAAGCCAGCCTAGCGGGCCATTCATATCTGCACGTCAAAGGTCGTCGTCCATTCCGATCGCTCGCCAGCCTGGCTCAGGACCAGCGTCCCGCCATGTCCCCTCACAATCTGGCGTGCCAGAGGCAGTCCGATCCCGTTGCCGCCCGCCTTGAACGAGACGAACGGCTCGAAAACCTGTTCCCGCAGCGCTGCATCAATCCCTGAACCATTATCGCGGATTCTGATCAGAACGGCATGATCGGCTATTTCAACAGCCAGTTGCACTCGGGGCGCAGACTGTCCCAGAGCAGCCTCCGCCCCGTTGTTCAGAAGATTCATGAGCGCCTGCTCCATCTGTGCGGCATCAAGCGGGACCATAAGCCGCCCCGCAGGCACCACCACATCAAGCACCACGCGCGCGCCCCAGCGCGCCATAAAAAGCGTGGCGATTTCACGCACCAGCGCGCCAAGGTCTGCGGGTTTCAGATCCGGTCTGGGCAGACGCGCCAGATCGCGATAGCCGCGCACGAAACGATCCAGCCCCTCTGCACGACGCCGGATCGTCCCAAGCGCCTCCGCAATCAATGGCGCGGTCTCATGGCTGGTGTCTTCCGGCCCCCGCCCTTCGGAAAACAGCTCCTCGGCCGTGGCGGACAGGGAAACGATGGGTGTGAGGGAATTCATGATCTCGTGGCTGAGCACCTGAAGAAGATCACGCAGCGCCTGAGCTTCCGCAGCGTTCAACCCGGCCTCGATGTCCGTGAGCGCCAGATACGCAACAATCCCTCCTGCCCCGGCACCTTTTCCGACCGACAGCGCATAGACCCGCGGCGCACTCCCGGCGGATGGCAGACGGATCAGGCGTTTTTCCGGTCCCGACGCCTCCTTCTCCAAAGCCGCAATGAGAGCTTCGGGTGGCTCACGCAGGACCCCTTCCGTCATGAACAGACGCCGCGCCGCACGATTGGCGGCATGCAGGGTCCCATCCACATACTGGACCAGAAGCGGCACAGGCGCATGATCGAGCAGCGCCCGGTTCCGCAGCTTTTCCCGATCAACTGGACGCACGACGGAAGGCTCGTGCCGTTTCAGACGCCGCGTCACCCGGATCTGCGCCGCGACAACGGACCCCGCACAGATCAGCCCCACGCAGGCAGACAGCAGGGCCGTCGCATAAAACCCCCGCTGCCAGGCCGGAATAGTCAGCAGACAGGCCGCCACGATACCGCAAAGCCGCAGGAACGTCTCAGCCACAGCGCGCATCTAAAGCCCGTACCGTGCCATACGACGATACAGCGCCGGTCTGGTCAGACCCAGTTCCCGCGCAGCCTGCGTCACATTGAATCCATGCTTGCGCAACGCTGTCTCGATCAGGGATCGTTCGGTATCGCGCAGCGTTAGCGCTGTGTTCGGAACCGCTTCGGCCTCTTCGGAAGCCGTTTCCCATCTCCCGGTGAGTACAGCCCGCTCAACCACAGCACGCAGACCGCGCACATTCTGAGACCACTCTTCCTCACACAGCAACCGAAGCCGGCCCTCGTCCATTCCGGGTTCGGCAAGTCCATGCCGGGCTGCGAAATACCGCAGGAAATGCGCGCTCAGAGCAGCGATATCGTCCGCTCGCCCCTGCAAAGGAGAGAGGGTCAGTCCGACCATTCCCAGATGCAGCATCAGCCGCGGATCAAGCATACCCTCCAGAGTCGCATGATCGCGCGAGGACAGAGCAATCACCCGGGGTGCCACGCGTGCGTCCAGCCTGTCCGCCAGACGGCGCTGCATGGGCACAGACAGCGCCTCGATATTGCGAAAGATCCACGTTCCCCGCCCTTCCGGCAAAGCCTCGCAATCCTCCGCACGGAGCATCACCGCAGGATCGTCTTCATAAGAAAGAGCATGAATGCGCCGCGCCAGCAGCATCTTCCCGACACCCGGCGCACCCGTGATGATCAGTGACGCGCGGGTCACAGCCAGACGGTCCGCTTCGGCAACGGTCCTCCTCAGATCATCGGACGCTACAATCAGAGCGGGTTCCGCCTCACTCGCCTGACAGGCCCGGCATTTCTTCAGCGTCCCCTCGACCAGCGCCAGAAGGCGCTCGTTATTCCAGGGCTTCATAACGAAATCGACAGCCCCCGCGCGCATCGCCGCAACAGCAATCGTCACGCCACTATGGCCGGTCACGACAATCACCGGCAGGTCCGGACGCAGGACCAGCATGTCCCTGAGCAGGGCCAGCCCTTCGGCACCAGCAGTCATTCCTTTCGTATAATTGAGATCGAGCAGCACGAGATCGACAGGAAACGACGCCAGCTGCGTCAACGCCTCATCCGCCCCATGCGCGGAAAGAATGTCCAGCCCGCTGCGACGGAACAGCAGACGGGCCGCAACCTGCACATCGCGATCGTCATCAACGAAAAGAAGACACGGTGCCGGAGGGGCGGATTCCCCCGATTCGTTTCGGATTGCGTTCATTATGATCTTGACAGACCTCTCAGGGGTGTCCGGTTCCGGACACCCTGTTCGAAACCGGACATACCCGTAAAATCAGAATCAATTTTATCGTTATTTATCAATAAGTTAAATTCCATTTCCACCATGATACACTGTTTGCCAACAGGAGAAACAGTGCATGGATCAACCCGTTTCCAAAGCCCCGCCGAACGCCGCACTCCGCCCTGCATCCGGTGCCGTCATGGACCGGGCAGTCGCCCCATCGCGGAGCAGGATCCTGTCCCGGCGGGCTCTGCGTTATGGTGCTCCCGTCGCGGTTGCGGGCCTGATCTGGGCCGGGTGGCGCCTCGTCCCGGCATCGGGAACGCTTTCGGTCTCCCAGGACCAGTTAACAGTTGCGACCGTCCGGTCCGCGCCATTTCTCGACTACCTTCCCGTCCGCGCCACCGTGGCCCCGCTCAACGTGACCTTCATTGATGCCATTCAGGGCGGCGAAGTGTCCGAAGTCGTGGCAAAGGACGGCGCGCTCGTGAAAAAGGGAGACGTTCTGGCGCATCTGACCAACCCCCAGCTCCAGCTCGACGTCACCTCCCGCGAAGCCCAGATCGCAAGCCAGCTCGGAGCAGTCAGCGCCCAGCGCCTCGCCCTGCAACAGACCCGCACGACCGAAGAAACACAGCGCGCGGAGGCCCGCTACAATCTGCTTAAGGCCCAGCGCGAACTCTCCATCCGCCAGCAGTTGCACGATCAGGGTTTTGAATCCGACGCCAACGTCCAGTCCTACCGCGACGAGGCAGACTATTACGCCCAGCGCCTGAAACGCCTCGAGAGCGCCCTGACGCAGGACCTGAAAGTCGCGGACCGGCAGGGTGGCGAAATCGACGAGGAAGCCCAGCGCCTGCGCTCCAATCTGGACGTGGTGGAAGCCAGTCTCGGAGCGCTCGACCTCCGTGCCCCGCTGGATGGACGCCTGACCAATTTCGATCTCCAGCCGGGACAGTCTCTCAAGGCCGGAGACAAGATCGGACAGATCGACAGCGAAGGGCAGTACAGGCTCGATGCGGATATTGATGAATTCTATCTGGGCCGCGTCGCCGTCGGCGAGCGTGCCGAAGCCGATCTGGGCGACACGAAACTGCCCATGACCGTCTCACGGGTTCACCCACAGGTTACGAACGGTCAGTTCCGCGCGGAACTGACTTTCGACAGACCGCCACCAGCCGGATTGCGGCGCGGAGAGAGCGTCGATCTGCGCATCACGCTCGGAGAAACCCATCGCGCGCTCGTCCTGCCCAACGGCGCATGGCTGGAGGCCAGCGGCGGCTCCTCCGCCTTCGTCATGGCCTCGGGTGATCATGGCGCAGACCGCGTGTCAATCACGTCGGGTCGCCGCAATCCCGAACAGGTCGAGATCACGGGCGGCGTGCATGACGGCGACCGGGTGATCGTCTCTTCCTACAATTCCTACAAGAATTTCAGTCACCTCGCGATCCACTGACACAACGCATTGCAGGACCACACACCATGCTGATCGACCTCTCCCACATCCAGCGCCTTTATCGCTCCGACGAGGTGGAAACGACCGCCCTGCACGAGATCGACCTCCAGATCGAGAAAGGCGAGTTCGTCGCGATCATGGGCCCTTCAGGCTGCGGAAAATCCACGCTGCTCAACATCCTCGGCACGATCGACCGGCCAACCGGCGGCTCATACCGCTTCGGCGACCATGAACTGACAGCGATGAACGAAGCCGAACTGGCGAAATTCCGCCGCGAACATCTGGGCTATGTGTTCCAGAGCTTCAACCTGATCGACGAACTGACGATCGAGGAGAACATCGAACTCGCCCTGATCTATCGCAACATGCCCAAAGCCGAGCGGCAAAGCCGTGTGTCCCATGCCATGGACCATGTCGGTATTGCCCATCGTGCGCGACATTACCCGTCCCAGCTCTCCGGCGGCCAGCAGCAGCGTGCGGCCATCGCCCGCGCCATCGTGGGCGAACCCAGCCTGATCTTGGCCGACGAACCGACGGGCAACCTCGACACCGAAAACGGCGCACAGGTGATGGACATCCTCCAGCGCCTGAACGACGAGGGCGCCACCATCATCATGGTCACACATTCCCCAAGCCACGCTGACCTCGCCCGCCGCCGCATCGACATGCTGGACGGACAGGTCGTGGTGTCAGTCCGCAACGCGATCTGAAGCGACAGCAAGGGAGGAATGAGGGCCATGAGGACGATGATGTCGGATTTCTGGCGGCTGGCCGTGCGTTACAGGCTCTACACCGCCCTGAACGTGATCGGGCTCGGGCTGGGCGTGGCCACGTTTCTCACACTGGCGCTGGTGGCGCGCTACGAACTGGGCTGGGACGGCTTTTACCGCCAGTCGGCGTCAATCTATGAACTTCAGGCTGATTTCGTGATCGGCAACGGCACATTTCATATGGCCGAGATCCATGACCCCGTGCTTCCGGCAGTCGAGAGCCGTATGCCCGGTCTGCAAGGTACGCGCCTTGAACAGATATCCGCAGATCTCGTGGTACCTTCGGAAACCAGCAGAACGGTGCATTACGACCAGACGATCAGCTTCGTCGATCCGAATTTCTTCGACCTTTTCGATCTGAAATTCACTGCCGGTTCACCAGCCGTTCTCGCATCCCCCGAAAACATCATCCTGTCGGCGACCATGGCGCGCCAGCTCTTTGGTAAAAAGTCTGCGCTCGGCCAGACAATGGAGGTCACGCGTCACGGGAAGACCTCCGTCTACCGTGTCGCAGGACTGCTCCAAGACCATCCGGCCAACACCACGATTACAATCGATCTGATTGCCGCGATCCCGAAAACTGATGAGGATCGCCCGTGTGACGGCTGGAACACGATGTGCGCGCAAACCTACGCGGTGCTGCCAACAGCCGCATTGCGCCAGTCCTTTCTTCACAGCGCCCATGACGTCCTGATGGCCTCCCCGATGTCTCGTGCCATCGAGCAGAAAGATCCGGGGGGTGAAAAAATGACCCTCAAGATTGTTCCTCTCCCGCTCGTTCATTTCGGCTCCGATGGCGTGGCGAATGACGGAGCATCGCGCAGCGTGCTCTTCGCACTCGCCGCAATCGGCACCCTGTCCCTGCTCGCGGGGGCGGTGAATTACGTCAATCTCGCCACCGCGCAATCTCTGGGACGAGCGCGGGAAGTAGCCATCCGCAAGGTTCTCGGCGCCTCCCACACTCGTCTGATGATCCGCTTTCTTGGAGAAACCCTGGTGCTGACGACACTGGCGGCCATGCTGGGACTGGTACTGACGGAAATCGCCGTGCCGACGGTCGCCAGCCTCTCGGGCTGGGCCGTGGCGCTGGATTACGGCTGGACACTCCCCCTCCTCTGCGGCGTCATCGTCGTCCTCACGCTCGGCGCCGGCTTTTATCCCGCCTTCATGCTGTCCTCCTTCTCACCCGCACCGGTCCTCGCCTCCGCCCACCTTCCGACACAGGGACGCTTCGGCGCACGGATCCGGCTCTTTCTGGTGGGACTCCAGTTCGCATTCGCCGTGACACTCGGGATCTGCACCCTCGTCGTCAACGCGCAGGCGCTGCATCTGCGTCATCTGGACCGAGGCATGACCATCCCCGGCCTCGCCATTATCGCCACGGAAAACCTCAATGCGCTGGACAGGCAGCAGAACGCCATCGTGAATGCCCTGCGCGCCATGCCCGAAGTCACCGACCTGTCCGTCTCGGCGGGAGGGACACTCGGGCGCTACGACGTCGGGAGCGTCCACCGCACACCCGGCCAGAAAGCCTTCATGGCGCAGACTGTCGCCCATGACGAAGCGTTCTTCAGGACGTTCCGGCTGCACCTGCTCGCGGGACGCCTGACAACATCCGAGCGCGCGACAGATGTCACACACACGAAAAACGGTGATCCGTCCGTGCTGGCGCAGAACTTCGTCCTCAGCCGCGAAGCGACACGCAAGCTGGGTTTTTCCTCGCCGCAGGCTGCTCTGGGACAGACCTTCATGTTTGGTGACAGCCATATCGCCGAGAAACGCACGATTGTCGGTGTCGTCGAGGACGTCATTCTCAATTCCGGGCAGGACACCTTGCCTCCGCCGATCTACGAACTTGAAACAACACAGATCGAGCAAGGGATCATTGCGTTCCGGACCGCACCGGGTGCGATGCCCCGTGTTCTGAGCACACTGCACAAGGCATGGCCGACACTGGCGCCCGGCGTTCCGTTCGAGCCCCAGACCATGACCGAAATCATCGCGGAATCAACCCGGGGCGATATCGCACGCGGCCATCTGTTCAGCATCGGCGCCTCCGTCGCCATCGCCATCGCCTGTCTCGGCCTGTACGGACTGGCGGCTTTCAATACCGAACGCCGGATGCATGAAGTCGGCATCCGCAAGACACTGGGCGCCACGACCGCACAGATCATGCGCCTGCTGCTGCTCCAGTTCCTGCGCCCCGTCCTTTACGCCAGCCTGATTGCCTGGCCGCTGGCCTGGGTGTTCATGCGCAACTGGCTCACGGGCTTCGACAACCGCATTGCGCTCACGCCCCTGTATTTCGTGCTCACCACACTACTCGCCGCAGCGCTGTGCGCGCTGACAATCTTCGGCCGCACCTTCGGCCTCGCCCGGGCCGAACCCGCCCGTGCCCTTCGTGCGGAGTGACGATCATGCTCTTCCGGAAAATTTCCCCTGTTTTCACGGCCTTCTTTCGCCAGATGCGTCATCATCGGCTCTACACGGCCATCAACGTCGCAGGGCTGGCACTGGGTCTCGCAACCTGCCTCACTTTCGGGCTGATCGTTCGTTACGAATTCACATTCGACCGATGGCTTACGGGCGCAGGCGACATCTACAGGCTGGATGCGGTCAATGCCTCGGACGGCAAACCGGCGGAAATCGCGGATGCCCCGTTCCGGGTTTACGACGCACTCCGGACGGCCTTCCCGGAAATCACACATGCCACGCGCATCCGCCCGGAGGGTATTTCCATCATCACGCCGGACGATATCCACTCGTCCAATGCGCTCTATGTCGATCCCGATTTCTTCGCGACCCTGCCCTACCCCCTCATCCGCGGCGATGCGGGCACCGCGCTGTCGGCACCAAACAGCATCGTTCTTTCAGAGGAACGCGCACAGGCCTATTTCCATACTGTCGACGTAGTCGGACGCAGGCTGAGTGTCGATCACGACGGCCGTAAGGCGGACCTCACCGTAACCGGTGTTCTCGGCCCGGTCCCGGGCAATACGACGCTCAGACCCGACATGCTGATCCCGATCGACAGTGCGATGCTGGCCTCCCCGGCTTTCATGGAATGGGGGATCGAGGGCGGATATCTCTTCTTTCGTCTCCGCAGCTCCTCCGACGCCAGACACATGCAGAATGCGATGGTGCAGTTTTCCAACGACCATGTCCCTACACAGGTCCGGGAGAAAGGGGAATTACGGGACTGGCGGGTCCGCAGACTGCCATCCGTGCATTTCCTTGACGGGATTCTCGGCGCGTCGGATGCCAGCCGGAGTGGGGTCATCATGCTGGGCCTCATTGGCGTTCTGGCGCTCCTTTCCGCCCTCATCAACACGGTCAACCTGTCCACCGCGCGCGGCCTGCTCCGCGCACGCGAAGTGGCGATGCGAAAGACACTTGGCGCCACACGGAGCGATCTGATCGTCCAGTTCATGGGCGAAGCGATGCTGCTTGTCCTGTGCGCAGCTATCCCGGCCCTGGCCCTGATTGAAATCGCCATTCCGACGGTCAACGCGCTGGGAGGCTGGGACATCGTGATTCCTTACAGCCTTCTGCTGCCGGCACTTCTGGGGCTGACGGTCATCGTAGGCCTGATGGCGGGCGCCTATCCGGCGCTCTGGCTTTCATCCTACCAGCCCGCAAAAGTCCTTGCGGCCTCGCGTATGGCAACGATGGGCCGCCTTGGCGCCATCGTCCGTCTCGGGCTGGTGGTCATGCAGTTCGGCTTTGCAATCGGATTGAGCGCCTCAAGCATGGTGATCCTGCGCCAGTCCAATTTTGTGCGGGACATGGATCGCGGTTTCGAAAGCAGCGGGCTGGCATTCATTCCATTCATCGACAATGTCGGCCCAGCGGCCACACAACTGGCACTCATGGACGCTTTCCGCAGCATTCCCGGTGTGACGACGGTGTCCAGTCTTTATACCATGCCAGGCGGTTTCGGGTTCTCCGCTGCGGATTATTTCTTCCCCGTCAACGCTCCTGACCGTCGCCCCCATCTCGAATGGCAGGATGTCGGCCGCGACTATTTCCGGCTGTTCAGACTTCACCTGATCGCGGGACGCCTGTTCGACGACGCACATGGCGAAGATGACCAGCAGAAAGGGGATGGCACGCACTCAGTCATCATTGATGTCAGTTCCGCACGCGCACTGGGCTACGCGACGCCAGAAGCCGCACTGGGCCAGACGATCCGCAAGGACACCGGCCAGACCTCATGGCAGGTGATTGGCGTGGTGAACAACGTGCGCCTCGGCTCGGCCCGGTGGGAAAATGTCCCCTCGGTTTACTTCTACACTTCAAAACCCAAACACTTCGCAAGCGCGGGCATCCGCTTTGAAAACCGTTCGAAACAGGATGTTAAAACCGCTCTTCAGGCGATCTGGCGGCAAAGAGCACCCGGTCTCGCATTCCGGGCCCTTCTGGCCACCGATCTGCTGTCCAATGACTATCGTGACGACGAACAACGCGGCGAGCTTCTGGCCATCGGCGCGGGCGTTGCCATCTTCATCGCGGTGATGGGCATGTACGCTCTTGCCTCCTTCACCGTCGCCCGCCGGATGCTCGAAGTCGGAATCCGCAAGACACTAGGTGCCACGACCGGCCGCGTTCTGGCTCTGCTGATGGGCCAGTTCCTCAGGCCGGTCGTGGGTGCAGGGCTGATCGGCTGTGCCCTGGCATGGATGGCGATGCGGAACTGGCTGTCCGGCTTCGACGCGCGCATCGCCCTCTCCCCCCTTTATTTCGCCTCGGTTTTCGTGGCGGCACTGCTTGTCGCCGCCCTGACCGTCCTGTTCCAGACCTTGCGTGTCGCCCGGGCCGAGCCTGCCCGTGCCCTGCGCGCGGAGTGACCGTCATGCCTCTCGCCATCCTGCGCAGCATCCTCCGTCAGGCCCGTCGTCAGCCGCTGTATCTGGCGCTCAACGTCATCGGGCTGGGGCTCGGCATGGCGGTCTGCCTCGTGCTGACCCTTCAGGTCCGTTACGAATACAGCTTCAACGCGACCATCCCCGACGCGGCGCATGTCCTGCGACTGGACTCCCATCTCATGTTCCCGGGAAGCGCACCGCAGGAATATGGCGATGTCCCGTTCATCGCCTTTCCGTTCCTGCACACCGATTTCCCACAGATCGTTGATGCGACGCGCTACGAGGCGGATGATTACCAGCTCCATAACGGCGACCGAAGCGTGGCGGCCGGGACGTCCATGGTGGACACGTCCTTTTTCGATGTCATCGCCCTCCCGCTTGAGCACGGCGACCCGCGTTCGGCCCTGAGCAGACCTGACTCCATCGTTCTGTCCGCCGCCACGGCACAGGCCCTGTTCGGCACAACGGACGTGATCGGGCGCACGATCACAGCCGATCATGAAGGGCATCACACCCGCCAGACGGTTACAGGCGTGCTGGCACGTGCCGCGGGTCCGGTCACGATCGCCCCGGATGCCATCACGCCCTTCCCGTCCGATGAAATGCAGAAACCACAGTTCACACGCTGGGGCTCAAGCTCGGGCAATATCTTCCTGCGCGTGCGGAACGAAGCCGACCGTACCGCCATCGCACGGAACCTGACCCGCTTCGTGATCGACCATGCCTCTGGCACGGCGAATGACGACGCCAGCGAAGGCGTCCACCCCGAACGTCGTTTTGCCCTGTCCCTCGTCAGCCTGCGCGAGACGCATTTCAATGACCTGCATGTTGTCGCGGGCGATGACGCGACCGATCGCTCGGTGGTGAATATTCTCGCACTGATCGGCGCGCTCGCGCTTCTCCTAGCGGTGCTTAACGCCATCAATCTCGCCACGGCCCGCTCTGGCCTTCGGGCGCGGGAAGTCGCCATCCGCAAGACGCTCGGCGCCACGCGAAAGACGCTGTTTGTCCAGTTCGTCGGCGAAGCGATCGCCAGTACCGCCATTGGCGGAGCACTCGCGCTTGCGCTGTGCGAGATCGCCCTGCCCTTCACGGCCGCCCTGACGGGTACGACCCTGCATATGGATTACGGCTTCACGCTTCCCTTCCTCCTCGCGGTCGTGCTGCTCACCGGTCTCGCCTGCGGAATTTACCCCGCACTCGTCCTGTCTTCCTACCAGCCCGCGCATGTTCTGGCGGCCACGCGCATGCCGTCTGGCGGACGTGGCGCAGCGCGCCTGCGGAACGGTCTCGTCATCGTGCAGTTCGCCTTCGCGGTGGCCTTCGCCATCTGCACGCTGGTGGTGAACCGGCAGGCCCATTTCATGCAGTCACAGGACCTCGGCTTTGCCCGTGACGGCATTCTCATCAGCTCCGACATCATGACGAGCGACATCGGAAAGCAGCGGGCAATTCTCGAAGCCCTGCGCCATACGCCAGGCGTCGTCTCCGCATCGCTGTCAGAGCTGACCCCGAACATCGACAACCGCCACCGCTTCAACGTGACGCCTGTCGGCCCCCATCACGAAGACATTCATGTCCTCGGCGATACGGTCGTCGGAGACTACGCCACGACCTATCGCCCCCGCATGCTTGCAGGCCGGTGGTTCGACAACAGCCATGGCGAAGACGACAGCCCCGGCGACGAAGCATTCCACAAGTCGTCCGGAAAAACATGGAACGTCGTCCTCAACCGCACGGCCGTGTCCCGGCTGGGCTTTGCCTCACCGGAAAGCGCCATAGGCACGCCCCTCAAAAGCGGTCCCGTCACGCTGCGGGTCATCGGCGTCATGGAAGACATGCGCTTCGTCTCCGCCCGCGATGACGTCTCGCCACAGATCACGTTCAATTCAACCGCCGCCCTCGATTACCCCCACGCGTCGGTCCGCTTCTCGGGCGTGCCCGAAAACATCATGAAAACGCGTCTCAAATCGGCCTGGGACCCGGTTTTTCCTAATGATCCGACCGGCTTCGGCACGGTGCAGGACCGCATGTCCACGTTTTACATTACGGAGCAGCGCCGGGGATGGATGTTCTCCATCGCCTCGGGCATCGCAATCTTCATCGCCTGTCTGGGTCTGTACGGTCTGGCGTCCTTCACGGCCCTGCGGCGGACCCATGAGGTCGGAATCCGCAAGGCGCTCGGGGCCACGACCAACAACGTGCTGACCCTCATGCTCGGTGATTTCCTGCGCCCTGTCCTGCTGGCCTGCGCGATGGCAGCCCTTCCGGCCCTGTTCGTGGCGCGCTCCTGGCTGTCCGGTTTCCATCAGCGCATCGCGCTGTCCTGGCTCGATTTCGCAACCGTCGTCCTTGTGACGCTCCTCATCGCCGCCCTCACCGTCCTCGGACAGACCCTGCGCCTCGCCCGTGCCGAACCGGCCCGCGCGCTCAGAGCGGAGTAAACGCCATGCTTTCCCATATCGCCCTCGTTTTCTGGCGCGGCATCCTCCAGCGCCGCCTGTTCACAACGCTGAACGTGCTGGGCATGGCGCTCGGCATGGCGACGTTCCTGACGCTTGCGCTGATCGTACGTTACGAATTCACCTTCGATCGCTGGATCCCCGATGCGGAGCACATCTACCGGCTGGATGCCTTCTCCGACAAAGAAGTCCCGGTCTCCAGCATCCGGCTGATCGACGCACTCCGCGCGGAGCATCCGGACTGGAACGCAACCGCGATCCTGCGTGGCTTCTCCGGAGCAACCGTCCGCATCAACGACAATGCCTGGGACGTTTTCATCGCCCGGACGGATGCTCACCTGTTCGATGTATTCACGCTCCCGCTGGCGGAGGGCGATCCGCGCACGGCCCTTGTTCCTGAAGGCGTGGTGCTGACACGAACGCAGGCGCGGCGTTTCTTCGGCCGGGATCACGATGTTCTGGGGAAGACGTTGGACATCACGCAGAAGGGCCGGACCGAACGGCTCCATGTCACTGGCGTCCTGAAGGACCTGCCGCCGAACACCACACCACAGTTCGATCTTCTCGTCCCGACCTCCGCATCCGAAATGCAGGCCGGGTCCTCGTGGGAAATGAGCGCAGCCGAGACCTGGGTGCGGGTTGCGCCAGCCGTTGCGTCCCAGCTGCCCGATCTTCTCAGTGGTATCGTACAGCGTCATGCCGCCGGATTATCCTCGGAAGACGCCAGAGCGTTCAAAATTCGCGCACGCCCCCTCACGACGCTCCATTTCTTCGACGCGACCCTTGGCTGGGGCGGAACAGACAAACGCCTGCCGATCATTCTCGGTGTCGTCGGGCTGCTCGCACTCGGGGCGGGACTGGTCAATTTCGTCACACTCTCCACAGCCCTTGCCGCAACCCGCGCGCGGGAAGTCGCAATGCGCAAGGTGCTGGGCGCCACGGTCCTGACACTGGGACTGTCTTTCACGGCGGAGGCCATCGGTCTGGCCCTGATCGCGGCCGTCATCGCGCTCGTCCTGACCGAACTGACCCTCCCCTGGATCAGCACGCTGAGCGGCTGGCCGGTCGGCCTCGATTTCGGTTTCGCCCTGCCCCTGCTGCTGGCTTCCGCAATCATCGGCGGGGCCTGCGCGGGCGCCTATCCGTCCTGGATGCTCTCACGCTTCCGCCCGGCGGCCGTGCTCGCCTCGGCCCGGATGCCGGGAAGCGGGCGTCTTGGCAGCCGTCTGCGTGAGGGGCTGACCGTCGTGCAGTTCGCCTTCGCCGTGACGCTGACGATCTGCACACTGGTCATCTCGCGCCAGACGCATCTGCTCCAGACGATGGATCGCGGCTTTCACCAGTCCGGCCTCCTGATGAGCTATCTGCCGAACGAACAGGCCGAGCGCCTGCGCCAGCAACGCCTGAGCGATCTCGTCCGCGGCCTTCCCGGCGTCACCGGCGTCACAATTTCGGACGACGCACCCGGCGGCGGCACCGCAGGCATGACATTCGATACGACCCGTCCGGGACGTTCAACCCCGCCTCCCTTACTGGCCGTAATCGCAATGCAGCCCTCCACGCTGCCTGTCTGGGGCGCACATCTCCTCGCCGGTCGTCTGTTCGACACGAGCCACGACTATGACAGCCGCGCAATGCCGGTCGCACCGTTCGACAGCTTTCTGGCCGGGCAGACCTGGACATTCGGCGCCCATAACGTCGTCCTCAACGAGTCCGCCATCCGTGCGCTCGGCTTTGCAGACGCTGCCAGCGCCATCGGAACGCCGATCACGCTGCACAACAAGGACGTCCAGACGATCATCGGCGTGGTCGCTGACATGCGGTTCAAAAACAGCCGCGCCAGTGTCACGCCCGCACTGTATTACGCCGTGTCCGGCCCGATCGGTTACGGCGTACTCTCCGTCCGCTTTGACGACGCCCCCGAAAACGCTGTCCGGACTGCGATCGCCACGGTGTGGAAGCAGGTCTATCCCGAAAGCGCACTGAACCTGCGCAGTGTCGGCGACATCATCGACGACGACACACGGCCCGAACAGCAGCGCGGAACGCTAATGATCGTCGCGTCCTTCGTGACGCTGTCGATTTCCTGCATCGGTCTGTACGGCATTGCCGTGTTCAACGTGCGACGCCGCCTGTTCGAGATCGGCGTCCGCAAGGTGCTCGGCGCAACGGCACAACAGGTCACACGGCTTCTGGTGCTGCAATTCCTGCGTCCCGTCCTGATCGCAAACCTCATCGCCTGGCCGGTCGCCTGGTGGGTGATGCGGGGCTGGCTGTCCGGGTTCGACCGGCGCATCAGCCTCTCCCCGCTCTATTTCGCCCTGACCGCGCTGATCGTGCTGACGCTCGCCACACTCACCACCCTGCTCCAGATCCGCCGCGGTGCCCGAAGCGCGCCCGCCATCGCTCTCAGCTCCCAGTAACACGCCCAGTAAGCCCCCATACACTCCGCTTCTTCCGGACCCGATACGCCCATGACCCACCATAAAGCCCTCCTTCTCGCCCTGCTGGCCTCGGTCCCCGCTCTTCTGCCCGCTCCCGCAGAGGCCCTGACGCTTCAGGAGGCGCTGGCCCTCGCCTATCGCAGCAATCCGACATTGCGGGGAGAACAGGCCAACCAGCGCGCCGTCACCGAAAACTCCGCGCAGGCCCGGTCCGGATGGCGACCGACCGTTCAGGTCAACATGGACGCCTCCTACCAGCAGGGGCCTTACACCAGCGCCTTCGCGCTGGGGTCCTATACGTCCAACTCCGCCGAAGGGTATGTCTCCGCGAAACAGACGCTCTATTCTTTCGGTCACGTCGCCAATCAGGTCCGGGCGGCGGATGCGCGCTCGCGGGCGGAGCAGCATCAGTTGAGGCTCGTTGAAGCACAGGTCTTCACCGGCGTCGTGACGGCCTACATGAACGTCCTGCGCGACCGGAATATTCTCGATGTGCGCCAGGCCGATCTGGACATGCTGACACGTCAGGTACAGCTCACAACATCCCGCTACAACCTCGGCGGCCAGCCCTCCGAGCAGGTCACACGCACAGATGTCGAACAGGCGGAAACCCGGCGTCGTTCGGCGGAAGTCGCCGTCACGCAGGCCCAGGCCACGCTCGCAGCCTCGGTCGCGCAGTTCCGCGCGGTCATCGGAACGGAACCGGACACGCTGACGATGCCGGAAGGCCTACCCGGCCTGCCCGCAACACTGGATCAGGCGCTGAGAACCGCCCTGGCGCTCAATCCGCAGCTGATCCAGATGCAGGAAACCAGAAAAGCCACCGCCGCCGATATCGACACGGCGCGCTCGCAATGGGGCCCTCAGATTCAGGTGCAGGGAACGTTCGGAACGATCGGCCCGGCCTCCCCCTTCCACGGCGACCAGTATGGTGAACAGGTCACGGGCCTCGTCCAGCTCGTTCAGCCGATTTACAATGGCGACCTGTACAACTCCCAGATCCGTCAGGCCCGCAACAGGGACGAACAGGCCCGCGAAAGCGTCGAACTCGCCCGGCGCACCGCGTTGCAGGATGTGGCGACCAACTGGCACGCGGTCGAAAACGGATTGCAGGCCATCCGCGCCGGAACGGCGGAAGTCCGCTCCGGCGAGACCTCCCTCAAGGGCTATCAGATCGAATATGGCTACGGCCTGCGCAGCACGACCGACGTGCTCTACGCCGATCAGAACCTGCGCTCGGCACAGGTGGAACTCGCCGGCAGCCGCCACGACACCATCGTCGCCGAAGCCACCCTTCTCGCCTCGATGGGCCGTCTGCAGGCCGACGACCTGTTACCAAACCTTCCGCATTACGACGCCGCAGCGAAGCTCCAGCGCGCCCGCACGCGCGGCTGGGAACCCCTTCAGGCTCCGATTTCCGCCATCGACAAGGCCGGCTGGTAAGGAAAAACCCGATGTTCGCAGAGACCTTCAGAGCAACCTGGCGCACCCTTACCGCCCAGAAACGCTATACGCTTCTCAATCTGGCGGGTCTGGCGCTCGGCATCGCCGTGTTCCTCACGATGGCACTGATCGTGCGCTACGAAAACAGCTATGACGCCAGCGTTCCCAACGTCTCGCATCTCTATGCCGTGGACGAAGCCTTCCGCCCGGCCGGACACGCACCGGCCGACAGCGATTTCATCAGCTTCGTGCCTTTCCCGTTCCTGAAGCAGGACTTCCCGGAAATCAGCGCCGTCATCCGGATCATGCAGGAAACGCTCGTGGTGCGGGGCGGGGCACTCCTCGCGCAGGAAAAGGTGACGATGACGGACCCGGAGTTCTTTTCCGTCTTCGCACTGCCCCTTCTTGCCGGAGACCGCGCCACCGCACTGGATGGACCCGGTAGAGTCGTCATTTCAGCCGACATGGCACGAAAATATTTCGGGACCGAACAGGCACTGGGAAAGCGGCTGCGGATTGATAACGGCCAGACGGACGCAATCGTAACCGGTATTCTCGCCCCCCAGCCGCCGAACCAGACAATGGATTTCGACTTCATCGAGATCATTCCAACAGGCTGGCTCTCCAAACCTGCCTTCACGAACTGGGGTTCGCTCTGGGGCACGATCTGGGCCCGTATCGACGACCCGCGCGCCATTCCCCGCATCCGGGCCGGACTTGCGCACTATCCTGACACACACCCCGGAAACTGGACGAAGGACATGCTCCAGGACATGTTCGGGACTGGCGGTCTGGACCTGCTACCACTGAAAGATTTCCATTTCCACGCGGCCGACATCGGAGAAGGCGGAAACAGCCGGGCCCTCATCCGCATTCTCGGCCTGATCGGACTGGCCGCGCTGGCCACGGCCATCATCAACTACGTCAATCTGGCCACGGCACGCTCGGCCCTGCGCGCGCGCGAGGTCGCAGTGCGCAAGGTACTGGGCGCAACACGCCCGCGCCTGATCGCACAGTTCATGACCGAAGCCTATCTGATGGTCATGCTCGCCGCCATCCTCGGAACGGCACTAACGGAACTCGCCCTGCACTGGGTCAATCTGTGGGGCGGCTGGACCCTCTCGATGGACTGGGGATTCGTTCTCTCCATCGACGCACTGGTCGTGCTGGGTGCCGGAACACTGGCGGGCTTCTATCCCGCTCTGGTTATTTCCGGCTTTCGTCCCGCTGCCGTCCTCGCCGCCAGCAAAACCCCCGCAGGCGGCCGGATCGAAAGTGGACTGCGTTCCCTTCTGGTCGTGCTCCAGTTCAGCTTCGCCATGACACTCGCGATCTGCAGCCTCGTCATGGGTCTTCAGGCGCGTCATGTCCGGACACTGGATCGTGGCATGACGCAGGACGGGCTGATCGTTATCCCCGCGCTCGACGACGCCTCTCTCCTCAGCCGCCAGCGCGACATCATGACGCGTCTGGCCCAGGTTCCAGGTGTCCGGATCGCGACACGCTCGGACATCTATCCCTATAACGCCGTCAACAACGAGGACTGGCTGCTCGTCGGCCATCCCGAAAAACACTCGATGAACTGGGGACGCGCAACGGAGGGGTATTTCGACGCGATCGGCGCGCATCTTCTCGCGGGGCGGTTTTTCGATCCCCATCATGGACAGGACTATCCCGCCAACCCGTTCACCGCCGGCAATGGCACCAGCGTCATCCTGACGCGCCTCGCCGCCGAACGCTTCGGCTTTACGTCTCCGCAGACTGCCATCGGAAAAGATATTCAGGAATCAGGCGCGCCTCAGACCTATCGTGTCATCGGCGTCATCGACGATATCCGGATCCATTCGGCAAACGCCCCCATGAAACCGCTGCTGTTCACAGGGGCCTCCGGCTCGTTCCCCTATATCGGGGGCCTGATCCGCTATAACGGTGCCTCCGCGCAGATCGAAATGGAGCGTCTTGCAAAAGCCTGGGCCGAAATCGCACCGGACGTCGCTTTCTCTGCCCGGACAGCGTCCGATCTCTTCGCCGAGGACTATCGTGCAGATGAAAGCCACGGCGCACTGTTCGGTATCGGATCGACGGTCGCCATCGCCATTGCCTGCCTCGGACTTTACGGTCTCTCGGCGTTCAATGTCTCAAGACGGCGTCAGGAAATCGGCATCCGCAAGGTCCTCGGTGCGGGAACGCGGGACGTGCTGTGGCTTCTCCTCACACAGTTTCTCCGCCCGGTCGCTTTCGCCAGCCTGATTGCATGGCCCGCCTCCTGGGGCCTCATGCGGATCTGGCTATCCACATTCGATGACCGGATCAGTCTGACGCCCCTGCCCTTCCTCGCCGTTACGGCCGCCGCCATCTTCATCGCCGTCCTGACGATCATCACCCAGACCCGGCGCATCGCAACCCTGCCCCCCGCCACCGCCCTGCGCCAAAACGGATGACAGGCCGCACAGACAGCTCCCTGACGAAACCTAACCATGAATGAAATTCATAGAACAATGAAATAAAATCATTTTTGCTCACTGACCCTCTCGGGCATAACAGCGTCCAACGCGTCTCAACATAACCGGCCTGAAAACTGCCGATTGGAAGCTGCACACACGTAAAATTCTCTACAGATCCCCGTCATGATCTGGAGAATTTCTGCCCGAGCAAGGTGAAACAGGAATGTCTGCCGAATTTACGTTCTCTATCAAAAAAACCCGGTTTGACGAAGACTACACGCCTTCGGACGACACACGCCTGACAACCAATTTCGCCAATCTGGCCAGAGGTGAACACCGGCGGGAAAACCTGCAGAGAGTCCTGCAGATGATTGATAACCGCTTCAATTCCCTCGCGCACTGGGACAACCCCAGGGCGGATCGCTATTCTGTCGAGCTCGAAATCATTTCCATCGAAATGAACATCAACGCCGATGCAAAGCATGACGTCTTTCCGCTCATTGAAATTCTCAACACGACCATTGTCGACAAGGTTAAAAACGAGCGGATCCCGGGCCTCTCCGGAAACAGTTTTTCTTCCTATGTTCGCGATTATGATTTCAGCGTCCTGCTTCTGAACCACAATCAGGGTCGGTCAGAATTCCAGGTTCCCGAGCATTACGGCGATCTGCATGGCAATCTGTTCAAGGCGGCGATCCATTCGGCTGACTACAAGGCCCTGTTTGGCAAGACGCCCGTCATCTGCCTGAGCGTTTCCAGCAACAGAACCTATCACCGGACCGAAAACCATCATCCGGTTCTGGGGACCGAATACGAACAGCGCGAATTTTCCCTGACCGATCAGTATTTCGGGAAAATGGGCATGAAAGTCCGGTATTTCATGCCTGCTTTTGCTACCGCGCCGCTGGCGTTCTATTTCATCGGCGATCTTCTGTCCGACTATTCCGATCTTGAACTGATCAGCACGATCAGCACGATGGAATCCTTCCAGAAAATCTATCGGCCGGAAATCTACAATACGAATTCCCCTGCATCCGACTGCTATCAACCAACCCTGAAGCATCAGGATTATTCGCTGACCCGCATCGTTTACGATCGTGAGGAGCGCAGCAGGCTGGCCGTTGAGCAGGGCGTGTTCACGGAAGAACGCTTCATCAAGCCGTATCAGGACATTCTGGGGCAGTGGTCTGCCAGCTTTCCTGCCTGATCCATCAAAAACACCAAGGCCGCAATCATCATGAAAACACTTCTCCCGACCTCGACCGCCGGCAGCCTGCCGAAACCTTCATGGCTCGCAAAGCCGGAAACCCTCTGGTCCCCCTGGAAACTGGAGGGGGAGGAACTGGTCGAAGGCAAGCAGGACGCCCTGCGCCTGACGCTGGACAACCAGAACCGTGCCGGCATTGATATCGTCAGCGACGGCGAACAGACGCGCCAGCATTTCGTCACGACGTTCATCGAGCATCTGAGCGGCGTCGATTTCGAAAACCGCCAAACGGTCAAGATTCGCAACCGTTACGACGCAAGCGTGCCGTCCGTCGTGGGCGCCGTGTCGCGCGAAAAGCCCGTCTTTGTCGAGGACGCCAAGTTCCTGCGCAAGCTCACGGACAAGCCGATCAAATGGGCCCTCCCCGGCCCCATGACCATGATTGATACGCTGCATGACGCGCACTACAAGAGCCGTGAAAAGCTGGCCTGGGAGTTCGCCCGCATCCTGAACCAGGAAGCCCGTGAACTTGAAGCGGCTGGCGTGGACATCATCCAGTTCGATGAACCTGCCTTCAACGTTTTCTTCGACGAAGTGAATGACTGGGGCATCGCAACATTGGAAAAGGCCATTGAAGGCCTGAAATGCGAAACCGCTGTCCATATCTGCTACGGCTACGGCATCAAGGCGAATATCGACTGGAAGAACACTCTGGGCTCGGAGTGGAGACAGTACGAAGAGATTTTCCCCAAGCTGCAGCAGTCGAACATTGATCTGATTTCACTGGAATGCCAGAACTCGCGCGTTCCGATGGATCTCATCGAACTCATCCGCGGCAAGAAGGTGATGGTCGGCGCCATCGACGTGGCCACCAGCACCGTTGAAACACCAGAAGAAGTCGCCAGCACGCTGCGAAAGGCCCTTCAGTTTGTCGATGCGGACAAGCTGTATCCGTCAACCAACTGCGGAATGACCCCGCTGTCCCGGCAGGTCGCAACGGGTAAGCTGAACGCCCTGAGCGCAGGTGCCGCAATCGTCCGGAAAGAACTTCTGGGCTGACCGGTCTGACGGAGTGGAGGTTGGCACCTGGCCTTCACTCCGTCGTCCCGTTTTACGGGATCAGAACGTCCTGATCCCCGGGACTGGCCGCAAATTTTATGAAATTGGTGAGATACTGGACATCCTCATCCGTTTCGCGCCGTCCCAGAAAAATCTGCTTTGCAATGCCATGTTTGCCAATCCTGATGGCATGCAGATCAAATCGTGTGGCGTATTCCTCCACCAGCCATCGGGGAAGAACAGCCACGCCCCGGCCATGCGACACCATGACCAGCATGATATCCGTCGTTTCGATCTGCTTCTGCTGACGCGGCGCAATCCCGGCGGGCTGTAGAAACTGTGTGTAAATATCCAGCCGTTCCGTCGGCACCGGGTAAGTGATGAGGGTCTCATCCGCCAGTTGCTCGGGTGTGACACATTGAACATCCCGCAGCCTGTGGCCGCTGCCGACAACTAGCACGAGTTCATAGTCAAAGACGGGGGTAAACTTCAGCTCCGGCTTGTAGAGCGGATCAGGCGTTACGAGAATATCAATCTCGTTGCCCAGCAGCGCCCCAATCCCTCCGAACTGGAATTTCTGCCTGACATCCACATCGACTTTCGGCCAGCGTTCCAGATACGGCGAGACAACGTTGAGCAGCCATTGATAACACGGATGGCACTCCATCCCGATCCTCAGCGTACCGCGCTCTCCATTGGCAAACTGCTCCAGCCGCTCTTCAGCCAGAGAAAACTGTGGCAGAAGCCGGTTCGCAAGCGAAAGCAGCCACTGCCCCGCCTGCGTCAGAACCAGCGACCGCCCCTCCCGACGCCAGATCTTCACACCAAGCTGGATTTCGATCTTGCGGACCGCATGGCTCAGAGCAGGCTGCGTCAGGTTCAGTCGCGCCGCAGCAGCCGTCAGCGACCCCTCCCGGGCGACTTCCTGAATGATCATCAGATGATTGCGTTCGAGAATGGCCATACCCTGTCAGTCATATGCACAAAACTCATATGCCGACAGGGAAATATTATTCCAGAAGTCCTGCGCTTAATAGAATTTGAGCGTGTCGGCCTGAAGCCACGCGGTCGTTCCCGGAGCACAGGAAAGACCGATCTCCAGATCGGTGATGTCCCGGCCTGTCCAGGCCCTATGATGCGGATTGTCCACGCTTGCCAGACTGGTGAACGGAACCCGGATCGTCTGCCAATGCGCAGACAGCGGCAGGGATGCGCTCCAGGATGCCCCGACCGTCCCATTGGCCGTCATGCGCGCATCGCAGGACGATCCCCGCACCTCAACGGAAATCCCATGATAGGCCGAGACATCCACGGGCAGGATCGCGCCGGTCGAAAGCGGCACGGAGACACCCGCATAAGGCGTCTTCTGCTGCGCCATGGTCGCCGTCATGAACAGCACATGCCCTTTGCCCGCCTCGCGCGGCATGACTCCGGAGACTTCGACCGTGCGGTCCGGTCCGCGATCCATCGTGTCGGTCCGCAGCGTATCCAGCGAGGAACGCCCATCCGTCCGCTCAAAATCATCCACAAGTTTCGCGGCAGGCAGCGGCGCAGGCCATCCGGGCCGCCCGTCGGCAGGCGGAGCTTCAAGCCCGTAGAGCGGCTTTCCATCCACCATGGTCATTGCCACATGATGAATGTCGGAAATCGTCTCCCAGGGCCGTCCATCAAAAACCGTAATATCTGCCCGCAGACCCGGCGCGATGACACCGCGGTCCTTGTCCTGCCCGATCAGGACCGCGCTGGAATGCGTCGCAGCCGTCAGGGCCTGCGCCGGCGTCAGACCGGCACGGACCAGAAGTTCCAGTTCATGAAGCGTTGAAAGACCATGCGGCGTCGCAGGCATCCCCGCATCCGTTCCCACACCGATAACGACGCCCGCGCGGAAGAGCTTGCGGACATTGCGCAGTGCATTATCGAACAGGACGCTGTTCGCAACGACCTTGTGATCGGAGGAGTGAACCCATTTGTCCGGATCGAAAACCGAAAGTGTCGGGATTTCACCCATCCCGCTCTCCCGGATGACGCCGACTTCGCCATCGGTCAGCACCCGGTCCTGAAGACCATGCGCCAGCGAATCAACCTTTGCCCGCGCCGCAATCAGCCCCCGTTCGACGGTCAGGGTATGGGTCATGACCTTGAGACCCTTGACGTGGGCCTCCGCCACGGCCGCCGCCAGCGTCGCTTCATTCATGCTGGTGTTGTCGGGCATGCGGTTGTAGCGCCAGCCATCCGAGAAAATCTTGATCAGGTCCGGATGATACGCCACCACTGCGTCAATCGCCGCTTTCGCGCTGTCCGGAGAACTGATCCAGCGCGTCGTGTTCTGGTCCGCCCAGTCCGCACCATGGCCGCCCGGCGTGCTGATCCGGGCCGCAAAATTGACATGCGGCGCATCGAGCTTCGCCAGCCACGCCCGCAAGGGCGCATAGGCTTCCGGCGCTTCGTTGAAATCGCTGACCGTCGTCACACCCGAACGCAGATAGGCGGCGGCGATGGACGGATAATCAGTGGGGTCCCCCGCCACGGTCCAGTGCGTATGAAGATCGAAAAGCCCGGGTGTGACCGCCATGCCGTGCACATCAATGACATGCGCATCGGAAGGAACCGCGATGTCCTTTCCGACCTCCGCAATCCTGCCATCACGGATCACAATGGTCTTCCGCGCCGCCGGAGCGCCCGTGCCGTCAAAAACGACGCCTCCCACAATTGCAGTCGTCTCCGCCATCGCCAGAGGCACGCTTGCGAGCATGAATGCGGCACCAAGGCTCGCGGTCATCAGGGTTCGTTTCATCATCTGCGTCTTTCAGTCCTTGGCGTTCAGTCTGGCTCGGAAATGGCCGGTTTCAGATCGGGGCATCTTCCGAAAGCCACCCTCCTTCGCCCCCGCCGATGGGCGTTCCCGGCGGAATATTGGCGGCTGGCCGCGTTGTTTTTAACGCCTCGCGCCCCAGACGCGCCTGATCATGCAGCAGGACACTCATTTCCTGACACCAGACCGCTTCATCCCCGTGCCCTTTGAACGCCGCGAAATTCCCGGCCGCCTGCCGGATAGCCCCGGAAAGAGCCAGCGCAACATCCGGCGAGGTATGCGGATCATCGCGCGTCTGGGCCATGCTGAGAATGGTCCGATAGGCAACCCGCCGTTCCAGAGTCGTCTGGTGCCGGGACGCGACATCAGCCGTCAGCCTGTTCAGCAGATCTCCAAGACCGGGCAGCGCAGGATCGCGGGCATGTTGCAGAACCATCCGCTCCAGACGGCCCGGCCCGAGCAGGGAATGCAGCGTGATCTCGGCCGCCGTCTCCGCCGCATTGAGCGGATCAAAAGTGGAAGACCCGGCCATCCGGAAGACTTCGGTATCGTATTGCGGATCAGAATTGCCATTCACGCCAGACGACAGCATGAGCGTCAGCGCTGGCGAAACGCTCAACACCTTCGGAGACAGCGTCTCCAGCATGACATCCATCGCCGCATGCTGCCGCTTCGCATCAACCGAGACCGGCAGCGGACTCTGTCCGTCAACAACGGCATAGCGGTAATCCAGCCCACCGATCAGCTTGCCGACAGCCTCGACGTCATAACGATGCACCAGCCAGAGCGGAACGAATTTGCGACGCAGGTCAGACAGCCGCTCTCCCGGATGCAGGACATGAGGCCCAAAATGCGACAGCGCGATCTCACGCACCTTCAGCATCTGCCGCAGATCGTCCGGCGTGTCCCCGCCATCCGTCCACATATTGTTGCCCGCGAGTGCGGAATCGCTGTCCCGGCCGTCGATATCGGTGCCGAAACGCATGCCCTGCGCCTCGATCGCTTTGGCCTTGAGCGCCGCTGCCTTCTCCGGATCCTCGCCCGGTTTCGGCTGACCATACAACCAGTCGATGGCATAGCGGTCCCAGGAGCCGACACCCTTCGCATAGGCATCGGAAAAATCGAGCTTATCGCCCGTTATCCCAATCCGGGGGCCGGGATAATCCATGACGGAGGCACGGTCCTGCGTGCTGGCATAAAAATTATGCACAAGGCCAAGCGTATGACCCACCTCGTGAACGCCAAGCTGCCGCAGCCGGTCCAGCGAAATCCGGACAGGATCATCGGCACGGCCGGTATTCTCGTCCTCAGTCCCCGCCAGCGCCTCGAAGATGATGAGATCCTGCCGAAGCCGAAGCCCTTCCAGCACCACGTTTCCGCGCAGCACTTCGCCCGTCCGCGGATCAATCACACTGATCCCGTAAGAATAACTGCGGGTCTGACGTTCATTCCAGTTGACGATGTTATAGCGGATATCCTGCGGATCGACGCCCGGCGGCAGGATCTTCACCTGGAACGCGTCAATATACCCGGCAGCATCAAATGCGTTGTTCCACCAGGCGACACCCTCGGCCAGAGCGCTCCGCACAGGCTCGGGCGCGGCATTGTCGATATAATAAACGATCGGCTTCACAACCCGCGAGCGCGCTGCGGACGGATCGGTTTTGAGCAGCCGGAAACGGTTGGCATACTCGACCAGAACATTCTGTCCCAACGGTGCCCCGAAATCATAAACCGCCGTCCCATGACTGCCCGAGCGGATATCCAGCCTGCGCGGCACATATCCCGCCCCCGGAAGACGCACGAGCGAATGATGGACAATGAAGCTGATCTGATGCGGATCTGGGGAAAGCTGGCTGACTTCCTTTCCCGGAGCGTCGGACGCAAAGGTCAGAACGGATTCCGCCTCGATATTGTCCGGAAAAGCCTTGACGCTGGCTGAGTCCACCTGACTGAGGGCGGCAAGCTGATGAAATCCCTTCCCCCCGGCCTCAACCGTATCCGGCAGCTTCATCCCTCCGCCATTGAGCGTTTCGGCAATGGCCATCGTGTCATGGGTATAAAAAGGCGTGAGATCGACCACCGTATGCCCGGCCTGATCGACCGAAACGATATCCAGCATCGCAATCACGCTGAACGGAAAGCTCCGCTTGACCCCTTCCCGAACGTCCGCATCCCCTTGGGACATGAATTTCGGATTTTCAAAAATCACCGCAACCCGCGAGCCGATCCGGCGAAAAGCCAGAATATGCGTCGGACCGAGCATCCCGTGATCCAGCCGGATATTGGCCGACCCGATCCCTGTCCGCAGCGCACTGGCATAAAGATAGCGTCCATACAGCCCGTCACTGTCCGGCGCGGGAAGCGAAACCAGCGTTTTTCCGTTATGGGCATCGACACGAACAGCCAGCAGTGGCGCTTCTTTCGTCTCCTGACCAGACGCCGACGCCCCGATCCCCAGACCCGCAGTCGCAATGGTGCTCACAAGAAGCAGAAAACGGAAATTTCGTGACGGGCGGAAAAATTTCAAAGGCAACATGAAGACTTCCTGCTTTCTCCGGGAAAGAGCGAAGAAGTTCAGGAGACCATTCCCGAACACAATCCGCCCTTTTCCGGAGGCGATAAACGGCCTGTTTTCAGAAATTCGCAGTAACGGCGACGCGGAAAACCCTTCCCAGATAATTGTAGAGGGACTCATTGGTCTGGGCATAGGCAGGCACGTTGTTTCCGTCAGGCCCGCTCCCGATCAGAACCGGTTTCGAATTGAGCATGTTGTTCATAACGAACGTCGCTCTGACAGGATGATTATAGGCCGTGAAATCATAGGCGATGGACGTATCGAAATAGACAGCACCCTTGATGTGGTTGTTGTTGATCGTCCGATGCTGCGGCGTCGAAACCGGGCAGTTCGTGGTGCACTGGACATAGTCGTTGCCATAAACACCCGAGCTGAAACCACGCGCCACAAGATTGAACGTATAGTTGTCCACCTTATAGAAAGAACTGATCCGGTAATTCCATTTCGGTGCGCTGTAATCGCCCGCCAGACTGCCGCCATTCACGCCAGCATAGTTGATCGGATAGACGTTGTTATCAACCGTATTGGAGATGTAGTGCGTGATTTCGCCATGGACCGAGAATGTCCCCGGCAGCTTCTTCCAGATCTTCGCAAGGCGGAACCTGTAGCTCGCCTCGATATCCAGCCCCCGCTCCTTCTGGCTGGCAAAGTTGAACGGCTGTAACAGGATGCTCTGCAATACGCCATTCGAATAATGGATGTTGTTGCACCAGGCCGTTCCGCCGGAATAGCAGAAATCAACGGCATTCTGGCCCGTGACGGTCCCGATCGCATTACTGATATTGATGCTGTAATAATCAACCGACGCCATGAAACCGGGCAGGAAACGCGGACTGAGAACCGTTCCCACGGTCCAGGTGTTCGAGGTTTCCGGTGAAAGACTGGTATTGCCAGTCCGGATCTGCGTGAACGGCTGTGAACCCGGATCAGGGGAATTGGCCGGCAGAACTACGGTATTGTTCAGCGATGTTCCCGCAGCATAAAGCTCGTTCAGATTGGGCGCGCGGATATCATGGCTGTACGTCCCACGGAACTTGATGTCCTGAATGGGCGCATAGGTCGCACCCGTCTTCCAGGTCTCGACACTTCCGGATGTGGAATAATCCGTATAACGCCCGGCACCATTGATATCGACGCCCTTCAGAACCGGCAGATCAAGCTCAACATAGCCTTCCTTGACGTTATAGGAGCCTTTGTTGGCCAGGAAGTTACCGTACTGCCAGCCTGACTGATATGCGGAGTTCACATAACCCGACACCGATTCACGCCGCCAGTCGCCACCCATGGCAATGGCTGCATTTCCGCCCGGCAGATGGAACATGTCTCCCCCGATATCGAAGGAGGCGACATGCTGCTGAAGCACCTGCTCACGCGCCGGCTGCCCGGTCTGCCCGCCATAGATATAATTCAGCGCCGCAGCGGAAGGACCGCTCGTACCAAGACGGTCAATCGGTACACAGCCATTGCCGGGATTGCTGATGGTTGAACGGCACATGATCTGGCCGTTATGCATCACGGCATCCTGAGCCAGAGCCATCCGCGACACATTCCAGGTATTCTTCAGCCGGATATCATCCAGCGTCCGTCCATACTGGTAATACCAGTCCCAATGCCAGTTATTCCCCGCAAACTTGAACTTTCCGTTCATCCCGCCGACATAACGAAACACCTGACGGCTCACATCACTTCCCGGCACCGGAAAGCCTGCATTGCTCGTCCCCATATTGAACGAGTTTAAACCGGCAGCCGCCATCTGGCTGGCGACCTGTGAATAGTCGCGGTTCAGATAGGCATTGTCGCGATTGATCGTAACCCCGGTGCTGGGGGTCTGCTGGTAATAGCTGCTCCCGCTATATTTGTTCCAGGAAAACTGGCCGAAGATCTCGGTATGCTCACTGATGTCGTAGGACGTGCGGTTAAAAACGCTGATGCGCTCCTCGCTCGGGGTCAGCGAGTTGGTCCCCACATGCCCTTTCAGCGTCTCCTCCGTATCCCCACCAATCATGTAAGGGCTCGAAGCCGAGCTTCTCACACCATATTTGAGCTGCCCGGTCTGCCCCGGTGCTCCAAAATACGTTCCCGCAAGCGGCCCCGAACTGATCAGACCACCCGACGTATAGGTCGAGGGACCAAACCCTGACCCCACAAGCCGCTGCGGCTGACCATTGGTTGCGGTATAGGCTGGGTTGTTGATCTGGAAATACCCGCTGTCGTTCCAGGAACGGTCAATCGTATCCACACCGAACTGCTGGTAATACTGCGCATCCAGCAGCACATGGAGCTTCCCGTTCAGGAAAGTCTTTCCCATCGTCGCATTGAGCGTATAGTTCGGATCGTCCGCATAAGTCGTAAAGCCGGTATTAGCCGAGAGCTTCACGCCTGAGAATTTCTTGTTCAGAACGAAATTGACGACACCGCCTACCGCATCGGAACCATACTGTGCGGAAGCGCCCCCCGTCACAACTTCCACACGTTCGACAAGGTTCTGCGGAATGGTGTTGACGTCCACCAGCCCCGTGATGGACGAGGGCACCGACCGCTGACCATCAATCAGGATCAGCGTCCGGTTGGCCCCCAGACCGCGAAGATTGACGGAGTTGATCCCGGCCAGCCCCGAAGACAGAAAGCCCGAACTGGTCGCAGACGTACTCCCCTGCGTCACAGCAGGAAGCTGGTTCACCAGTTCAGAAATATTTGCCGGAACCTGGGCCGCGATATCCTCATGTCCAAGCACCGTCACCGGCGTGGGAGAACTGAAGCCGTTACGGACAATATGACTCCCCGTAACCGTCACCTGCTCCGCCGCGCTGCTTTTGACAGACGTGACTTTCTGCAATTCCTTCTTTTTTGCAGAAGCCTTTACGCTGGTTCCAGAGGATGATCTATGTTCGGTACCGGAACGTTCCGAAGAATTTTTTTTAACATCCACGGAAGATGCGGTAACATCTTTCACATCAGCCGCACACACAGCCGTCATCGGGAAAACACACAGGATCGACGTTGACAGAAGAGAGCGGGAAAAGCGGCCCAGCGGAAACTCTATTTGTGCCATACGAAAGGTTCCTGTGTGATGTGTGTAAAGAAAAATTTACAAAAGTTGCCTGATTGAAACAAGAAATTTTTCAGACATTCGCGTTTTGTATTATTCGGATCCCAGGCATTTCAGGCACCGGCACGGCCCGGAAAAACAATACTCAAAAATCCCGGTCAGAACGCGATTTCCCATACTGCGCAGGATCTCTGAACGTTCTGACGGGCGCCTGAAACACTGCTCAAAGCTGCATGATCAACTCTGTCAGCAGGTTCCATCTCACAGGAATACTGGAAATTTCTATATATTCCTGCAGGGTATGGGC
This sequence comes from Gluconobacter albidus, assembly GCF_002005485.1. Lineage (NCBI taxonomy): Bacteria > Pseudomonadati > Pseudomonadota > Alphaproteobacteria > Acetobacterales > Acetobacteraceae > Gluconobacter > Gluconobacter albidus. The sequence goes on from NZ_CP014689.1 coordinate 2,222,537, forward strand.
TCCGTCCCCCACAATACCGAGTGCATCAAGGGTCGGAACTCCCATCGCGGCAGAGAAATTGCCGTCCGAACCGCCACCGGTAGACAGATCGAACAGGGTCTGACCGTCCGCAATGGAAATGGCTTCCGCTTTTTCAACCAGCGCGGCAATTCCGTCGTTTTTCACATACCCAGGGCGGTTGATCCCGCCTTCAACAAAGAAACCAACATCCGGATCCACAGCCTCAAGACCCAGAATACGCTCATTCATTTCCGTCCCGGTCGCACCATCCGGAACGCGCAGATCAACGACCGCCGAGGCGTGCTCTGCCACGACATTGGCCCCCGTCCCTCCGGAAATGAGACCGACATTGACCGTGATGCCCCGGCTTTCATCCGTCATGGCTTCAAGCGCCAGAATCTGGTGAGCAAGTTCGCGGATTGCACTGCGCCCTTCGGCATGCGCCCGACCGGAATGAGCCGGACGGCCATGACATGACAGGAAGTACCGCCCAACGCCTTTTCGGCCGCTCACGATACCGTTCCCCGGTCGTCCCGGTTCCGTCACGAGCACATACCGGGCTCTGGAAGCTTCGTCTTCAATCAACGACCGGGATGACGGACTACCGATTTCCTCATCCGACACAACCAGCATCCGTATTGGCAACGGCGACTGCCGGGACAGTCTGGCCAGCGCCCGGAAAGCCAGCAGAACGCCCGCTTTCATGTCAGCAATGCCCGGCCCGTACAGCCTGTCCCCTTCCTGTTTCCACGGCAATCCATGGGCGAGCGTTCCGACGGGATGGACCGTATCAATATGGCAGAGCAACAGGATACCCTTCTCATTCGACATCCGTTCGGGATCGAAAAGAACAAAATGATCCCCCAGCGCCGCCCCGCGCGTGTCCATGTTGCCGCCGTGCACCTCGGCTGCCAGCCCGGCATTCCTGGCGCTGGACATGATCACCCGCCCCAGTTCATCCACCTTGTCGGGACTGGTGGTCGGCGTTTCGATACTGACCCAGTCCTTGAGTTCCGCAAGAAACGACGACAGGTCTTCAGATGACATCTTCATAAAGAAAACTTTCAGAGAACTGGAAAATCAGGGCGTATGAAGGCCGGCGGCCAAAGAAGCAGGGGTATCGCGCAGGCGCTTTCTCATCCACAGGAACGGAACCGTGGACAGCAGGGCCATGACCACCACATAAAAACACCATGAGACAGAACTGCCTGTCCGGTTGATAATCACGGTGAAAATGGGCTGGGCCGAACCGCCAAACACAGTCACGGCCAGAGAATAGGCGCAGCCCACACCCACGGTTCTGACAGGCATCGGAAACAGCCGCGTGAGAATACCGGTACCCGTTCCCGAGGCTGCGCCATGGAAAATGGCCAGAAATCCCAGAAGCGAAAAAACGACCGGAAACCCTGCGCCATGAGAAAACAGCATGAAAACCGGAACAATCGTACAGGCCAGAATGACACGGCAGGTCACGACGATCGCCGTCTGCCCGAAAGCTGAAACCAGATACCCACTGGCAATCGCTCCGAATGCCGTACCAGCACCGATCGCAATATTCACCGACAGGGCCGGAAGCGCATGGAAATGCAGGTTTTTCCCGGCAAACAGGGCACAGTAGAGAAAGAAATACTGAAGCACCGTCCCACCCGCCGTAATCAGCATGCCTGACAGAACCTCCACAGGCATTCCGGTGAAAACGGACAGGATATGGGGCGGCTTCTGCTGCCCCGGTTCGGGAACAAGGGTTTCCTCCAACGCACCCCGCAGCCAGAGCCCGATCGGCCCGATCATGGCCCCGATCGCAAACGGAATGCGCCACCCCCAGCTGGCAAGCTCATGATGAGTCAGCACAAGGCTCAGCAAGGCTCCCAGAAGTCCGGAAGCGATGGTCGCAAAGGACTGGCTCGCAAGCTGCCAGGACGCCGCTCGCCGCGAGGTTTTCGTATCCGGTGCGGACTCCACCAGAAACGCCGTGGCAGGTCCCATCTCCCCTCCGACCGAAAACCCCTGAAGCAGCCGCGCCACAAGAAGCAAAGCCGGCGCTGCAATCCCGATCGTTCTGTAGCCCGGCAGAATGGCAATCAGCAGAGACCCGATGCACATCGAAAGCAGCGTCAGTGTCATGGCGGCTTTCCGCCCGCGCGTATCGGCATAATAGCCGATCAGCAGAGCCCCCAGAGGCCGTGCGACGAAACCAAGACCGAACACGGAAACCGCCTGCAAAACGCGGACGTAATCATCCGTGCTGCCGAAGAAATAATCACCGATATAGGCCGCATACGCCGTAAAGACCGTAAAGTCGAAGAACTCCAGCGCATTGCCGACAGTCGCGGCGGCGATCGTCCGGGCGGTTTTCCTGCCTGTCATGCATGCTGTCCCTTCTGGCCTGTAACGACGTTCGGCATCATCAGAAATTGTAATTCAAACGGCCACCGATAAACCGGGGCGGCCCTGAAATCGCTGTCTGCACGTTCGTGGCCTGAGAGCGCGTCAGATCATATTTCCGGTCGGCCAGATTGGTCGCATAAACCGTGGCAGACCATTTTCTCGAATTGGGCTCAAACGTCAGGAACGAGTTCAGAAGGAAATAGGCCGGGACGGTCCGGTAAGGCGGATTACCGGGAATCAGACCTTCTGCCCCACGGTAGGAATAATCAACATCGAAGAGAACATGATAATGCGGAAGCACATGAATGGTATAAACAGCAGATCCGTTCATTGAAATCTTGGGAATGCCGCTGTCAACACCATGATAGTTGCTGTAAAACGCCTGCCAGATACCGGTCTTGGCGTAATAGGCATTCACCTGTGCCGCATTGATCGAATGAAACTGGTCATAAACGCCCCGCTGATATCCCACGACCTGCGTGAGGGTCAGATCCCGCGTGGGATGCGCCTCCATGGAGCCTTCAACGCCCCAGATGGTCGAGCGCGGCACGCTGACATAAGACCCCACAGACCCATAACTGGGGACAACAATGTTTCCGAGCACCTGCTGGTCGCGATAATCATAATAGAAGGCCGCAGCATTCAGGCGCAGACGGTGAGAGAAGAAATCGTTCTTCGTCCCGATCTCATAGGCCAGGATCGTTTCCGGCTTGATGGGCTGTGCCTGCTGCGGCACGACCGTATTATTGGCCGTAAATCCTCCGGGCTTCATGCCTTTGCGAATATCCGCATAAAACAGACTGGTCGGCGTCGCCTGATATTCAATCCCGACCTTCCCGGTAAACTGGTTGGCGAGCGCACCATGCGTTCCGAAGTTGAGGTCGTTGTGCCCGAAGTGAATTGTCGTGAGATCGACAAGCTGCCGGGAATCCGATTCATGTGAAATACTGCCGACAAAACGCAGGTTTTTCAGAACCTTGTACCCCAGCGTAACATACTGGTTGAATGTCTCCTGCGGCGAACTGAACCTCGTCTCGGACATGTACCCACGCAGGGCATAATCCGAGAAATCATAGTAGTTGTTCTGCTTCTGCATGATCCGGTTGTAATAAAGACCGGCATCCCAGCTGAATCGGCTCGCACTGTCTTTCAGGTTGTGAAAACTGACTTCCTGCGTGAACGAATTCGCAACCTGGGTGCGATAGTCGTCTGCCGTGGCATACGGCATTCCGTCCTGGTCCTGGTATTCATGAAGCTGAACGGCGTCATAGGCGCTCGAAACATCAAGCTCTCCGAACCGGAAGCGATGCGCCATGGCCAGATGAAAGCCCCAGTTCAGATCATTGAACTGGGGTTTGGTGTCATGATAGCCGATCAGCTTCGCAAACGCCGGCTTGATGTCCCAGCCCGTCTGGTAATAGCCAAGATCGCGTCCATATTGTCCCGCATAGGCCGAGAGGTTGTTGTTGATCCTGAAACCCGGAGCTTCCGAGCGGTTCAGGGACCAGTATCCGGTCAGATCCACATCCGTATCTTCATCCGGCTGCCAGGCCAGCTTGCCGCGGATCGCCCCGGTATGCTGATCCCCGAGAGACTGCCCGGTATCACGGTTGGTATAGTACCCGCCCCCTTCAAGAAGCTCCGCCGCCAGACGATACTGAAGATTATGCGTGATGGAGCCGGTGACGAACGCATCGGTCTTGCTCCTGTTGTACGACGCGAAATCTTCGGCAATCCCGGCATGAAACTGCTTTTCCGGCGCCTTGGTCGTAATACGGACCTCACCGCCTGTCGTGGTCTGTCCATGTGTAAAGCCGGACGGTCCGGGATCGACCCCGATACTGTCGATATCGAACAGAGGCCCGGATGTCATGGACGAAATCGGATACGCCACACCATCAATATAGGGCATGACGGAAGGCGTATTGTTCATGGTCAGATCGTTGAAACCAACGCCCCGAAGATGAAAATTCAGCGCGCTCGAGCCGTACTGGCTTTCAATCTGAAGGTTCGGCGCCAGCTTCTGAATATCCGTCGTGGTGATAACCGCGCGTTGCTGCAGCGTTTCCGAGCTAATCATTGTGGTCGATGAGCCTACATGCTGCTCTGTGTTGAACCGCGTCGGAAGTTTGCGCACCGAAACCTTGATGGTCTCCGCATCCGTAGCTGTCCGGGATGTTGCATGGTCCGCATTCCTGTGACGCACCGAAGCACCCCCCAAGGGCGCCGCATGTTTGACAGAATGCGCCGAATGCGTGGGCGCGGCTTCGGCAGAACCAAGCGTTGCGCCCACCGTACCGAATGCCAGTGCCGTTGTCAGTTTACAGCTCCGGGAAAGAACGCGCAGCACCATGAAAAGCTTCCTTATAGAGGCCTGTCTATACGCAAGGGCGGATTGCAGGACGCCCCGGATGACAGCCGGAAAGCCCTACTCGTTTCTTAAATGAAATATTAAAAAAACGATTGAATCCATGCCGTAACATCGACAAGAATGTTGCGTTCAATGCAACGGAGTAACGAAATGTTTGGGGGGCATGAATTAAGCGAACGAACCCTGCAATATCTGGACGCAGTCGCGCGCTTTGGCAGCATTCGCTCCGCCGCAACGGCCATCGGCGTCAATGCGTCCACAATCAGCCGCCAGATTGCAGCCCTTGAAGACCAGCTGGCCCTCAGCCTTCTGATGAAACGCGGGCGCGTCACGGCCCTGACGGAAATGGGAGAAGTCGTCTGTAATTATGGACGCGAACGGGCCCGCCTGACCCGGCGCTTCCAGAACAGTCTCCAGGAATATCGCACGCTGGAACGCGGACATGTTACGATCGGGAGTGGCGAAGGAATTGTCAGCGTTTTGATCAAGGCCGTTCTGCACCGGTTCGTCGCCAGTCATCCCGGCATCACCATTGAAATCCGCACCGCCCCCCTCCCCCAGCTTGTCCAGATGGTGCGTGATGATGAAGTCGATGTCTGTATTTACGCTGGCACAGCGCGTGACCCCATCCTGAACGCGCGTCCGTTCCAGACCGAGCCGTTATGCGCGATTTTGCCGGCCACACACCCGCTGGCTACGAGAGACACCGTGACCATGGAAGACATCGCGAGCAGCCCACTCATCTTCTTTCAGTCCCACTTTGCCGCCCAAACCTATGTCGATGCCATTCTGGAAGACCGGCAGCTCAACTGTTTCCCGGCCTACCGGTGCGACCTGTTCGGAACGGCACTCTCCCTCGTCGCGCACAATCTGGGCGTCGCCTTCATGACCAAAGGCGCGGCACAGGATTATGTCGATCTCAATCGTGTCTGCGCCATTCCTCTGGATCATCCTATTGCGAAATCCTTCGAACGTTACGCCGCAGTTCGCGCCGGTCGGCGCCTGATGCCGGCGGCATTCGATCTATGGCGGGACATTCTCAGTACCAATTCAGGGCTGTTCCAGACGCCTGCCTGACTCGCAGTTGTTACGGTTAAAAAACGCTCCACATCACCATTTTGTCAGAGCGAACAAGAAATAGTCATTTCCATTATTGGCGAAAAATCCGGAAGAAAGCGCATCACACATCACGCTATTCCTCAAGGAGAGCGCCATTGGACACATTATCTGATCCCAATCCGGTTTCGGCCATGCTTTCGCGCAGGCGACTCCTGGCCCTTTCCGGAGCCTGCCTGACAGCCGTCGCCGTAGGGACGGCAAAAAAAGGTTCTGCTCAAGAAATAGTGTCTTCAAATCGTGATGGCATTTCCGATTTCATGCAGCTTTCCGCCTTTGCAACCGGTCATAAAAACCTGGATCTCGGCATTGGATCTGCCCTTTTCCTGGCTTTCGAGGCACAGAAACACGATTTCCCCGCTCAGGTCGCCGCTCTTCGCGAGCGTATCGCCAAAAACGGATATCCGGATGTCGAAACGCTGGAGGCAGCCCTCACCGGTGACCCTCTGCACGCCACGCTCCTCCAGATTATCCGCGGCTGGTATTCGGGCGTCATTGAAAGCGGAACGAATGCCAAGGTTTACGCCTTCGAAAAAGCGCTGATGTACCAGACATCCCGCGATGTCGTCGTCATCCCGACCTATGCCCATAACGGGCCGAATTACTGGGTTGCAGAGCCCGCTTCCGTCGCTGTCATGCCGGAATTCTAAGGGAATTATCTCAGTGATCATGCGATATTTTCGTCCTCTGTCCGGCACGGCCCTGACGACTGTCTTCCTTCTCGCTGGAACGTCCGCCTTGGCACAACCGACAGAGCCGACACCCGCCTCAGCCCATCGTCCTTCCATCAGTCGCGGTCACTATCTCGCGATCGCCGCGGACTGCGCGGCCTGTCATACAAATGGACGCGACGGTCAGTTTCTGGCTGGCGGTTATGCCATTTCCTCTCCTATGGGAAATATTTACTCCACAAACATTACGCCATCGAAAACATATGGTATCGGGAACTATACTCTCGAGCAGTTCTCGCAGGCCCTGAGACACGGCATCCGCGCCGATGGAGCCCAGCTTTATCCAGCCATGCCGTATGACGCCTATAACCGCCTGACGGATGAAGACGTCAAATCGCTCTACGCCTACATCATGAATGAAGTGAAGCCCGTAGACGCCCCGTCGCCCAAAACGCAGCTTCCCTTCCCGTTTTCCATCCGCGCATCTCTGGGGATCTGGAAAATTGCCGCACGGATCGAGGGCAAGCCTTATGTCTTCGACCACACCCACAACGACGACTGGAACCGCGGCCGTTATCTGGTCGATGAACTGGCCCATTGCGGCGAATGCCACACGCCTCGCAATTTCCTCCTCGCGCCCGACCAGTCTGCCTATCTCGCCGGTGCGGACATAGGCTCCTGGCGCGCACCGAATATTACCAATGATCCCCAAAGCGGCATTGGCGGCTGGTCCGATCAGGACCTCTATCAGTATCTGAAAACCGGCCAGACAGCGCATGCCCGTGCTGCAGGACCAATGGCCGAGGCGGTCGAGCACAGCCTGCAATATCTGCCGGATGCGGATATTTCGGCAATCGTGACCTATCTCCGTTCCGTTCCGCCCAAGGCCGAGGCAGGAGAAACCGTCGCCAATTTCGCACATTCCGGCCGTCCGTCCAGCTACAGCGTGGCGGACGCCAATGCGCGCCGAAACAACAGCACCCTGGCCAAAACCACGGACGGCGCAGCCCTCTATGAAGCGGTTTGCGCGAGTTGCCATCAATCCAACGGCAAAGGATCGCCCGATGGATATTATCCCTCTCTCGTAGGAAACACGACGACGGGGCAACGCAATCCGAACGACCTGATCGCCAGCATCCTGTATGGCGTGGACCGTACCACGGATCACCACGAAATCCTGATGCCAGCCTTCGGTCCCGGCTCTCTGGTTCAGCCCCTGACGGATGAACAGATCGCGACAGTCGCGGATTACGTTCTGAGTCATTTTGGTAACGCACAGGCCACGGTTTCCGCAGATGCAGTCAAACAGGTCCGCGTGGGCGGCAAGCAGGTTCCGCTCGCCCAGCTCGCAAATCCGGGCGTGATGCTCCTGCTCGGGGCTGGTGGTGTCCTTGGCGCCATCATCGTGGTGGGTGGCATCTGGTGGCTGGTCAGCCGTCGGAAACAGCGTGTCGCTCAATAGAATTCAAGGATCATATCATGTCTGGTGAAACGCTTTCGGCTGATGTCGTCATCATTGGAGCAGGAATCTGTGGCTCCCTGCTTGCCCATAAACTCGTCCGCAACGGGCTTTCCGTTCTGCTGCTGGATGCCGGTCCGCGCCGCGACCGGTCCCAGATCGTTGAGAACTGGCGGAACATGCCGCCCGACAACAAATCCCAGTACGACTACGCAACGCCTTATCCCAGCGTTCCATGGGCCCCGCATACCAACTATTTTCCTGACAACAATTACCTGATCGTCAAAGGCCCGGACCAGACAGCCTACAAACAGGGCATCATCAAGGGCGTTGGCGGCACGACATGGCACTGGGCCGCGTCAAGCTGGCGCTATCTGCCCAACGATTTCAAACTGCATTCCACCTATGGCGTCGGACGCGACTACGCCGTGAGCTATGACGAACTCGAGCCCTATTATTACGAGGCCGAGTGCGAAATGGGCGTCATGGGGCCGAATGGCGAAGAAATCACGCCCTCCGCACCGCGCAAAAACCCCTGGCCCATGACCTCCATGCCTTATGGCTACGGAGACCGCACCTTTACCGAGGTGGTCAGCAAGCTCGGCTTTTCGAACACGCCCGTTCCGCAGGCCCGCAACAGCCGGCCCTATGATGGCCGCCCCCAGTGCTGCGGCAACAACAACTGCATGCCAATCTGCCCGATTGGCGCGATGTATAATGGCGTCTATGCCGCACTGAAGGCCGAAAAGCTCGGCGCAAAAATCATTCCGAACGCCGTCGTCTATGCGATGGAAACGGACGCGAAAAACAAGATCACCGCCATCCGCTTCTACGATCCCGAAAAACAGTCCCATCGTGTCGTTGCAAAAACATTCGTCGTCGCAGCCAACGGAATCGAAACCCCGAAACTGCTGCTTCTCGCCGCAAACGACCGCAATCCCAACGGCATTGCAAACTCGTCCGACCTCGTCGGCCGGAACATGATGGACCATCCGGGCATCGGCATGAGCTTCCAGTCTGCAGAACCCATCTGGGCTGGTGGCGGATCGGTCCAGATGAGCTCCATCACCAACTTCCGGGACGGCGATTTCCGTTCGGAATACGCCGCCACACAGATTGGTTACAACAATACGGCCCAGAATTCCCGTGCCGGCATGAAGGCCCTGTCCATGGGGCTGGTGGGCAAGAAGCTGGATGAGGAAATCCGCCGCCGCACGGCGCATGGCGTGGACATCTATGCCAATCATGAAGTCCTTCCCGATCCGAACAATCGCCTCGTTCTTTCAAAGGACCACAAGGACGCCCTAGGCATTCCACACCCCGAAGTGACTTATGATGTGGGCGAATATGTGCGTAAATCGGCCGTCATTTCCCGGCAGCGTCTCATGGACATTGCCAAGGCCCTTGGAGGAACGGAAATCGAGATGAGCCCGTACTTCACTCCCAACAATCACATTACCGGGGGCACCATCATGGGCCATGACCCACGCGATTCCGTCGTGGACAAGTGGCTCAGAACCCACGATCACGCCAATCTGTTTCTTGCAACAGGTGCCACAATGGCCGCCTCGGGAACGGTGAATTCGACTTTGACAATGGCCGCGCTCTCACTGCGCGCCGCAGACGCCATTCTCAATGATCTGAAACAGGGATAGGTCTTTTGAAAACAATGTCTAAACGACGGAGCACGGGCGCCGTCCTCAGTCTTCTCATCGCCGCAACAGGCCTTACGGGGTTTGCCTCAGCGAAGGATCTGACAGTGAATCTGACAACTTCCAATACCCTGATCGAACAGGCCAAAAAACTGGCAGCCGCCAGTCATAACCGCGTCGCCATTGCCATTGTCGATGCAGGCGGGAATCTGGTGTCCTTCCAGAAAATGGACGGCACACAGCTCGGCAGCATCGAACTGGCCATCCGCAAGGCCAAGACAGCCCTGTCTTTCGCCCGCCCGACCGCGGACATGGAACATGCCCTCAATAGCGGGAACTACATGATCAGTACGCTGCCCAACGCTCTTCCCGCAGGCGGCGGATATCCGATCATGGTGAACAACGAACTCGTGGGCGCCCTTGGTCTGAGCGGCGGTGAGGGCGATACCGACGCCCATCTCGCCCAGTCCACAGTCACCACCTTCCTGCAGGCTTCAAAGGCAAAGAGCACTGAATGAAAACCCGACGTCTCCTGCACAGGAAAAAACTCGCCGGGTTTTTCCTGTGCGCGGTTCTGGGGATCATTGGCCCCGGCCGTCAGGCACTCGCACAGAGCGAGACCTCCCAGAACCTTGCGACACCTGACTCCTACAAAGCCCGCGCCTTTGCGATGGAAGGCGTGGGCACCTTCGCAGTTGGCCCGCTCGTCCCATCGCTGTACGGCAACCCTCACCTGTTCGGGGACTGGGGGGGCGCCCAGACATGGCTGACAAAGCACGGCATGTATCTCAATGTCGCGCTCAACGAAGAATACATGGCCAACGTCACCGGCGGCCGCACAAAAGACAACGTGCTGGCCGGTCAGGTGGCGGCCGAACTGGATGTGGACTGGCAGCAGCTTGCAGGCGTCAAGGGGCTGTGGACGCATCTCCTCGTGATTAACGGACACGGGCGCAGCTTCAGCCATACACTTGGTGATTCAGTTACGAATCCGGAACAGATTTATGGTGGACGTGGTAACGTCGTCGCACATCTTGTCGCGATGTATGCAGATAAATCCTTCCTGAACGACCGCATCATCCTGTCCCTTGGCGATATTCCGACAGGCAGTTTCTTCGCCTTTGATTACGTCGCCTGCTCCTTCATGAACGTTTCGGTGTGCAGTAACTTCGCTCCCGGAAAATATGTTCCCGGTGGGCGCGACTGGCCATCAGGCAACCTGGGTGGCGTACTGCGTCTGCGCCCAACAGAGCAGACCTACATCATGGCGGGCGTCTTCGCGGTCTCTCCCCACAGCTACAATGGTGGCATTTCAGGCTGGGCCATGGCCCAGAGCGGGCTCGGAAAAGTCTCGTCGCAGATCGAAATCGGCTGGATGCCCTCTTTCGGCAAAGACAAACTGCGCGGCAATTACAAGATCGGCGCCTGGTACGATAATTCGCGCTATCCGAACCTTTATGAAGACATCCACGGCAACTCCTTTCAGGCTACGGGACTGGACCGGCGCTATGAAGCCGGGATGACCTCAGCCTGGTTCATGTTCGACCAGATGCTGGTCCGCAACGGACCGGGCGTGACGGATGGGCTGATCGTGATTGGTGGCGTCGGATATGCGCAGGGCAATCTCGTTGCCATGCGGGACCACGAATGGATCGGCCTCGTCGATAGCGGAACCGCCTGGCACCGGAGCGGCGATCAGGCCGGTATCATGTTCCAGCACATGGACATGAGCCATACCGTGACCCTTCAGCAGGAATCCTCACTCGCGCTCGGACTGCCCTATCTGGCCAATCAGTGGGGGCCTGTTTACGGGGTGCAGCACTGGGAAAATGTCTATGAGGCGTTCTACAGCACCCACATCATGCGGGGCACAACCCTGCAGGCTGATTTCCAGTACCTTCAGCGCCCGGGTGCAACGACGACGTTCAAGGACGCCGCAGTTATCGGCGGGCAGTTGACGGCGAATTTCTGAGATCCTCCACCAAGGGAGGATCCAAAGAGTTCGCTCAGCGGTCCGTCAGGGTTTTGAGAAACGCAATAATGGCCTCGCGATCATGCGGGGTCATGGCGGGCTGCTCGCCGGGCTTGCGGTCAAACGGAGCGTCAGTCGTGTCCAGATTGGCGCGATACCGGGCCGGGATATCGTTATACGCCTCGACATGTCCCGTCTTTGAAACCGGATAGAAGCGCTTGGGCTCGAGGTCGCGGAGGGCGTAGAAATCAAGCACGTCCTCCAGCGCACGAAAAACCCCGTTATGGAAAAAGACCTTGCGTGTGGCCACATTCCGCAGCGTCGGCGTGGTGAACATCCCGCAATAAAGGCTCAGAGCGGTTCGCCCATCCGCCTGACGGTCACAGACCCCCAGATCATAGGAATTCGGGTCATGATTGGCCTTGAGCGCCATGTTACGCGGCGCTCCCAGGGCTTCATACTGGTGATCCGTAAAAAGCGGCGGCAGGCGCGTGCTGGCGACCGTATCGACATGGCACGCCGCACAATTGCCTTTTGCGGGATCGTTAAAGGCCAGATACCCCTCCCGTTCCAGAGGGGAGAATTTTTCATGCCCTTCGAGCCAGCCATCGAATTTACTGTTGTAGCGATGAAAGGCCGGGTCTTCGATCTGATACCGGGCCATGGCAAAAATCGCTTCAGCCAGCAGAAGTGAAGAAGACGCATTGGCGCGAACACCCGCAAGCTGTTTCAGTGTGTCCGAATAAGGCGCATGAATGACGCGCTCCGTCACCTTTTCAGGCGTCGAGGCCATTTCTGCGGGATCGTAAAGCGGGCCGAGCGCCTGCTCCTGCAAGGTGTCGGCACGACCATCCCAGAACAGCCCCCCCTGCGGCACCATATTTGCTGATGCAGCACCCGGATTGGCGGCATTTTTCCCGCCACGCTGCGTAGCCGCCGCATTGGCCACGATGGCTGGCGCGGCTTCGCTGGTCGGATTATCGGGACCGATGCTGAAATTGGGGTTCCGCTCGGCATAGGTCAGGGTCGGAATGGAGCGCCGTCCCTGAAGATCCAGATGCGCACCACCCAGAAAAACAGGTGTTGCAGCCGAGGATGCGTAATGATTTCCGCGTTCATGACACGACGCGCAGGACAGTCGTCCAGACCCGGAAATCAGAGGATCGTGAAAGATCTGTTTCCCGATTTCCGCCATCTGCGAGAGCGGATGAACATCCGGTCGCCGCAACGGCACAGGACAGGGATTACTGCCATCCTCTGCGGGAAGGCAGGAGCCGGTCTGCTGCGCCAGGGCGCTTCCCGTCCAGAGAAGCGCCAGAAGAGTGATGCGACCCAGAACGGGCCGCATCCGATGGTGAAAATCAGGCATAAAGATCAGAGGTAGCGTGAAAACATGGAGAAGATCGAGGACAACAGGGAGGAGAAATAACCCTGCGCGTTGTCGTTGGAAGCCGTGTCACCCGAGTGATGGCCAAACGGTGAGTCATCATGCCCGGAAGACTGATGGCCGCCGCCATGGTGGGGGTGACGGGTTGCAACGATATCACCCGTGTTGTCGTCGAGTTCAAGCGTTTCCGTGTTGGGGTCATGACGGAAATCGAACAGATCGTCGATCTTGCCAGCCGTGGCGTCAAAGGACCCCTGCCCCAGACGCTTGCCGCCGAGCCAGTTGTCTTCGATGAAGCGTGCGATGGAGGCCTGGGTCGTCAGGGTATGGCTGACGAAGTTCTGCTTGGCCCAGGGCGAAATCACGATCAGCGGGATACGCGTGCCGGGTCCGCAACGACCATTGACCGGCTTTCCGCCAACGCCTGTCGGAGCCGTACCGGTACCGCAGATCCCTGCGCCGCCCAGCTGGTCCGCAGCGGCATCGTAAGAGCCATGTGTCGGCGCGACATAGGCATGATCGTACCATCCGTCGGAGTCATCATAAGCGATCAGGATCGCCGTATCCTGCCATTCCGGCAGCTTCTGAACGGCATTGACCACATCAACCACACCAACCTGCTCGTCCAGCGGGTCGGAATAGCCGGCATGACCGTCCTGATAGGCCGGGAGCTTCACGAAAGACACGGCAGGCAGGTTGCCGGCTTTTACGGCGGCGTAGAAATCCTTCAGATCATATTCATGATTTGCCGGTTCCTTTTTCGCCGTCCCCGGAACGTAGCTGTATCCGATGGAACTGACCGAGGCCGGGCGGGCATGGGTCGGGTTGGACGTGCTGAGGTAATACTGGAACCAGTTGTGATGCGGGATGTAGTCCGCAACGTTTTCGGACACGATGCTGGAATATGTCGTGCGCGAGCAGCCCGTGGAACCGTCCGTATTGGAAGCGGTGAGGTCAAAGCCTCCCATGAAGCCGCCCCAGGTAATGCCACGCTCGTTCAGCAGATCGCCGATATTACGACCCGTCATCATACCCTGATTGGTCGTGGAGGAGCAGGCGTCGTAACCGGGGTCGATGTCGTTGACCATCGTCCAGCCACCCTGTCCGTCAGCCACATAGGCGGACGACTTGGCAACGGTGGACGGCTTCTGCGTGGTCGCCAGCAGCTTCAGACCGTTCGTCTGGCCGGAAACGACTTCAAGCGCACCCGGCGTCGAAGGACCATAGGTGTCGGTGTAGGCATTGTCGCTCATCGCAAAGCGCTGTGCATAACGCCAGTACGCTGTGACCGTGTTGCCATCGTAATAGCCGAGAACCTGCCCCTTGGTACCGAAAGCGCCAACGCCGCCGGATGTTCCACGACCGGTATAAAGCGGGAAAAGGTCCGCCTTGCCGTTGTCATAGGCCATCTGTTCGGCCGTATAGGCATGATTCTGGTCAGCTGTGCTGGCCTGCGTACGATCCAGACGAAACGGAAGCGCTGCGTCAGATCCGTTGGCCGTATTGGTGTTGGGGTTCTGCTCCAGCAGTCCCTGCGAAAGCAGGTTGTTGACCGTCGGCGTACCGGGGCGCGCCCTGAAGCCCGGCTCTCCCGTAGGGTTCGCAGCCTTCGGATAGGTGGCGAAGTAATGATCGAAGGAAACGTTCTCCTGATAGATCACCACCAGATGACGAATGGGCGTCCGCGTCTCGGACCCATGCTGGAATGAACCCTGATTCTGGTTCTGTCCCTGATCATTCCAGGGATTCCAGCCACGGGCCTGGCTGAGGGCAGGAGCGGCAACGGACAGGGAGAGAAGAACGGACAGTGCAATTTTGGTGCGCTTCGCAGACACGTCGCGGAATCTTTCATGATGCACGGCATGACCGGAGCAGGGTGCCAGAGGTTCAGGTGAACACCGCCTTGACCGGCTCACGCCAACACAGTGGATGAGACAGTGCGTTAACTAAATGAAAGCCTTTGAAAGAAGTGTTATGGTTTCGTGAAAAACGATATCCTTTGACACATCAGTGTCACGGAGCCTCTCCCGACGCCGGATCGAAATGAAACGTCGGCTTTGACTGGCCCGAAACAGGGGCCGCCGGCGGGGCAGGCACCGGCATCACCGGCGCCGTTGCCCCCTGCGGCTGGGACTGCAGCTGGGGGACAGTCTGAACAGGATGTTTTACAAAAACCGGAGCAAGACGCCGCACGCTTTGCCCGCGCCGGAGAATCACCCCGGTCGCGCTGATCTCCGCAACATTCCAGTCGCCCACACGCTCTCCCACACCCACAACCCTGCCGCGACTGCCAGCGGCGCCGGTCCGGATGATCGCCCGCCATCCTCCCGGACGACCGGAAATCCCCACAACCTGCGGCTCCCCGGCCTGCACAGCGCCCCTGCCCCGGGGCTGCCGGTCAGGCTCAAATAGGGGACGCCCCAGAATGGAGTCGACCTCAACCTTCTGCGGTTCCTTTGACGGTTGGGCACAGGCCTGCCCCATCACACCCATCAGCAGAAGACACGCGAACAGACCGACCTGAGACCGTCGTACCAACATCATTCTGGAACGCCTCTTCCCTGAACCGGCCGCATTTTCCGCCCTCATCTCCTCACTCCCCCGCCGGAGCGGCGAGCAACGGGCGCACAAGAATGGCGGGCCAGAGCGCCCCTCCGTTGACGCGCTCCATCCGGATGCGGACCAGCAGGGGAAGCACCCGGCTTTCCCATGTTTTCTGCCAGACATAATGTCCCTCAACGACGCCGTAATAGGAAAATTCAACGCGCCCCACGTCGCGGGCCAGCGTTTCTTCATGCGAAATTTCAGGTTGCAGGGCGCAGTCCGCCCGGCGGAACCGCCGCCAGCGCAGAACCAGCCGTTTGCCCGCATCCACGCCAAACGCCACCTGCATCTGCTTTCCATAACCACCCTGCTCCGGCAGCCACGACACGAAACCGAGCCGCTCCGCATCACCGGAAAAAAGAGAGGCACCCCGGCCATCGGGCGTCTCCGCACGCTCGATCAGACGACGCAGGGCTTCTTCCGCCCCCTGAAACGTCGCTTCGTCTTCATAGCGTCGCTCCGCCTGCGACCAGCCCCGCGTTCCCACACCCACACCCTGCCAGAGGGCGACGGACAGCAGCCCGAACACGACCGTCACGACCAGAATTTCCAGCAGCGTAAAACCGTCTTCTCCCGAATCAGACCCCAGACCTGGCTTCATTCCTGCACCGCAGCCCCCACTGCCCTCCCCGACAGAGACACAGACCGCGCCGCCCCGTCTTCCCACACCCGCACCTCCACCGAAAACAGCCCCAGTGACGCCCGCTCCCCCCGCGCCGGAGAAACCGCAATCTGGCGGATATCCACACTGGAATGATAATGCGGCGGGATGTCATAGGTCTGCGAACCCGGCCGGAAAGACGGCATGGCCAGCGCACCATCCAGCTGCGACCTGGCCACAGAAAGCAGACGCAGACCATGATCCGCCCGTCCCCCACCCGCCAGCCCCGCTTCGATCGAGCCCAGCATGGCAGCCAGGGCAAAACCCGCGATCATCAGGGCCACGATGACTTCCAGCAGAGTGAAGCCCTGATCCTGGCGCAAAGTGCGGACCGGTCGTTCAGCGCTCATCAATCTGGATCCGTCCCGTCACGTCGCTGAAGCGGACAAGGGCAGCATGATGCCCCAGAACAACCATCAGCGGCTCCCCCGTCACGCGCCCATCCGCCATGAACCGGTAAGACGCCCGCGCCATCATCCCGCCAGAGAGCGTCGGAACAAACACCCGCGCAGGCTTGTGAATGCGCGTCGTCCGGAGTGTGTGCCCCTCAACCGTCAGGAACGTCCCCTCCGCGCTGTCCAGCAGAACCGTCACGGTTTCACCGCGGGTTTCAGACAGATCCTGCGCCTGATGCAGAAGCTCCACGACCTGTCGCCGCGCCACGGAAAAGGACAGTGCCTCACTCCGCAGCGGTCCCCGTTCCAGCGCAACACCCAGCAGGATTCCGGCAATGGCCAGCACCACCATGATTTCCAGAAGGGTAAAACCGGAATCCCTCCGGCTCTGTGCGTCAATGTGCAAGATCATTGAGGCTCAGCATCGCCAGAAGCAGCGCGGAAACAATTCCGGCCACCAGAACGCCCATGATGATGGTAATCGCCGGGACGAGAATGGCCAGAAGACGCTGGATGATAACGCGGCTTGCATCCTCGTGAATATCCGCAGACCGCAGGGCAATGGCCGAAAGCTGTGCCGTTTCTTCACCCACGCGCAGAAAATGGATCATGGCTTCGGGAAAAACCTTCGTCCGCTCCAGAGAATAGGCCAGGCCCCGCCCCTCGCGCATGTCCCGCGTGGCCTCGCTCACACACGCCGCGCCCGCCGTATTGCCAATCACCCCTTCCGTGATCCTCAGAGCCCCCACAATAGGCACACCGTTCTGCATCAGCGTGCCGAGCGTGCGGGTAAACTGGGCGGCCATGATCTCCAGCAACAGCGATCCGAGGATCGGAACCCGCAGCAGAAAACGGTCAAAGACAAGCCGCCGCTCAGGCTTCCGAAGCGCTGCGTGAATACTGACGCCCGCAATTCCGAAAGCGACCAGCAGCACCAGCCCCCAATGCGTCAGGAAACTGCCCGTCGCAATCACGATCCGCGTTGCCAGCGGCAGGGTTGCACCATTTTCCTCAAACAGCGGCACGAACTGCGGCAGCACCTGCGTCAGCAGAAGCACGATCGAGAACACGGACGCCACGACGAGAACCGCCGGATAGATCATCGCGGACTGGATGGTCGCCCGCAGCTTTCTCTCCCGTTCGAGCAACTCCGAAAGATGCAGCAAAGCCTCTCCCAGCGCGCCCCCCGCTTCCCCGGCCCGGACCATGCCCACATAGAGTTTTGGAAAGACGGAGGGCATGGTCTCAAGGGCCTCGGCAAAGGCCTCACCATCCCTGACCCGGTCCCGCAACGCCCCGATGACCCGACCATTGCGCGGCCCCACGGCCGTTTCCCCCAGAAACCTGAGGGCACGGTCCAGATCGAGCCCGGCGGTCAGCATGGTTGCCAGTTTGCGGGTAAAATCCGCAACCTCCGCAGGCCGCAGCCGAAGCGTATGGCGCCGCCCCAGCAGCATCCGCACACCACCCTGCACTGCGCCCCGCCGCGTTGCGGGCGCAACCTGCACGACCATCAGTTTCTGGCGTTGCAGCCGCTGCATCACCTGCTGTTCCGTGCTGGCAAGCATGTCGCCATGCACCAGCCGCCCGTCTGGACCAACCGCGCTGTAGTGCCACGTCTCGGAAGGACCCGATGCCGCACTCATCCGTCATGCCCGATGATGCGCGAAACCTCTTCAAGGGACGTCTCGCCTTCAAGCGCCAGTCTCAGACCCGCCTGAAACAGCGTTTCCATTCCTGCCGCAACGGCTGCCTGTTCGATCTCGGAATGGTCCGCCCCTGCCATGATGAGGCGGGAAATCTCCCGCGATGTCGGAAGGAATTCCGCCACGGCACTGCGGCCGCTATAGCCGGTCTGACGACACTCCGCACAGCCCACCGGATGCCACAGCGTGTGCGATGCCTCCGGATCAAGATTCAGACGATGCGCCAGTGCCGGATCGACAGCTTCAGGACGGCGACAGTGTCCACACAGCCGCCGCACAAGCCTCTGCGCCAGAATACCGCGCAGAACGGCCGTCATGAGATAGTCTTCCAGCCCCATGTCCCGCAGTCGCGTCACCGCCGCGGCAGCCGAATTCGTATGCAGCGTGGACAGCACGAGATGCCCGGTCAAAGCCGCCTGAACGGCAATCTGGACGGTCTCGATATCACGGATCTCACCGACCATGATGACATCAGGGTCCTGACGCAGAATGGCGCGGAGCAGACTGGCAAATGTCAGTCCAATGGCCGGCCTGATCTGAAGCTGGTTGATCCCCGAGAGCTGATACTCCACCGGGTCCTCGACCGTCATGACATTGCGTTCGGTCGCATTGAGCCCGGCCAGCCCCGTATAAAGGGTGGTGGTCTTGCCCGAACCTGTTGGCCCCGTCACCAGAACAATCCCGTTGGGCATCTCCAGCGCAGAGCGGAACGCCGCGATGACGGAGGGCGCAAGGCCCAGACGGCTGTAGTCGAAACTGACGGTCGTCCGGTCCAGAACGCGCAGGACAACCGTCTCCCCATGCAGCGACGGAACAGTCGAGACCCGGAAATCCACCTCATGCCCGCGCACGGCCAGCTTGATGCGCCCGTCCTGCGGCAACCTGCGCTCCGCAATATCGAGCTTTGCCATGATCTTGATGCGCGACACGATCGCCGCGGCCAGACGCGGGCTCTGGCTGTCCACCTCATGCAGAACGCCGTCATAACGATATCGGACCACAAGCCGGCCCTCGAAGGGTTCGATATGAATATCCGACGCCCGCGTTTCCACCGCCTGGAAAATCAGCTGGTTCACCAGCCGGATAATCGGCGCCTCGCTGGCAAGATCCTTCAGCCGGTCCGTATCGTCCTCCGCGGCAGACCCTTCTGCATCGAAAGCACCCTGCCCTCCGGAGCCGTCCGCGCCGTCCTCAGGATAAAGCCGGTTCAAAATCGCCGAAATATCCGACGGCCGCCCCACCTCACGCCGGACCTCACAGCCCGTGGCGAGTTGAACAGCAGCCGACGTATAATCATCCAGCGGATCCGCCATGGCCAGACGCAGCGTGCCGTGTGCGCAGCCCAGCGGAACGGCCCGTGCCTGATGCAGGAACCGCGCCCCCAGATCGTCGGGCAGGACCGGTTCCTGAACGGCGGCCAGATCCTCCGGCGTCAGAACCGTTACGTCCAGCATGGCCGCATAGGTTGCGGCCAGATCGCCCTCGCTGACCAGACCGAGCTGGAGCAGAACAAGCGCCAGAGACTGTCCGGTCTCGGTCGCGACATTGCGGGCCCGCTCCAGCGCGCGACCTTCGCAGACGCCACGCTCACTCAGCGCGGCCTCAAGGCGCGTGTCAGCCGGGAGCATGGCGAACTCCGGTTGCCGGGCCGGGCGGACGCCCGCTTCTCACGTGCTTGTCGTGCGATTGCAAATCCGCCAGTGTCCCATCGCCATGACCGTTTCCCTGCTTGTTGCCGTTTTCCTTATGGCCCCGGTTGCGGGGAGTTTCCTGGGCGTGCTCATACGCCGGATACCGAGGGGGGAAACCGTGGTCTCCGGCCGCTCGCATTGTGAAAGCTGCCACGTTCCGCTGTCTGCCCGCGACCTGATCCCGATCCTGTCCTATGCGGCGCAGAAGGGGCGATGCCGTCACTGCAAGAGCCGGATTACCCCGGACCATCTCTGGATCGAACTTGCAGCGCTCACCGTGCCCGCCATGGCCCTTCTGGCCCGCGTGATAGCCGGTCATTTTCAGGATCTCCCCTTCCGGCTGGCCGACTGGGACGCGTTGTCCTTTGTGGGAGACTGCATCCTCGGCTGGGGGTTGCTGGCCCTCTCCGTGATCGACCTCACCTGCCTGCGGCTTCCCGACATGCTGACGCTGCCGCTGCTTCTGATGGGACTTGTGGAAGGATATGCCACAGCCGGAACGGACAGCGTGCTCGACCGTGCGCTCGGGAGTGCGGCGGGGTGGCTGATCTTCGCGCTCATTGCCGCCGTATACCGGATGATCCGTCACAGGCAGGGTCTCGGGGGTGGGGACGTCAAGCTTCTGGCCATGGGCGGAGCCTGGGTCGGGCTGGGCGCGCTGCCTGTCGTCATCGGTGCGGGTTCGGCCTTGGGTATCGTGCTGGCTCTGGCAACGGCCATGCGCTCGGGGCGCTTCAACATGACGATCCTTGTTCCCTTTGGCCCGTGCCTTGCCGCGGCGATCTGGCTGGCGCGTCTCATGCTATGCCGTTCGTGATCCTGACATGATCCTACGATGACTTACCCGATGCCCTGATGCAGGGGCAGAGAGGTTTTCGAACTGTCATGAATTTATAATATTCCAGCCCTGTCATCGTGCAGGGGTGCAATGATATTGCCTCGCGAAGCTTTTCATTGCCTTTCATGTGGACCGTTTCATCAGGTGGCCCCTCCCCGCTTTTCCCATGTTCTGTCTTAACGCATGATCCTGTCGATACCGGGGCCTGAGGCTGTTTTCCGCTGGTGGATGAGCCGTATGGCGGAGCTCCTGCCTGCCGCCCTGAGGCGGGACCAGCGGCAGGATCTGCGCCTCCCGGTCCGGCGGGACGGAACCCTCGAGCCCGGCAGCCTGTCCCGCCTTCCGCGCCCGGCCTACCGCAAGAAGAGCCTTCTTTCAGCCCGTCCCGCGCCGGTCTGCCTTGTCCTGCCTGCCGGTGCCATCCTTTCGCGTGAACTCACTTTACCCCGCGCAGCCGCCCCCCATGCGGTGCAGACCATCGGCTACGATCTGGACAGGCTGACCCCGTTCCGCCCCGAAGACGTCGTCTGGACTGTCACGCCAACGGGGAAAGCCTTCCCCCTGCGTAACGGTCAGGTGGGCTTCCGCCTTCTCGTGGCACCACGCCGTACCTTTGAAGCGGCAATGCAGGAACTGGCAGAGCATGCCGTTATCCCGACATATCTGCGCTGCGAAGGGATGGAAGGCGTCCTGTCACTTGGCACGCCCTCGAAAGTCAGGAAAATCCGGCCTTCCCTGCTCGTCCTGCTGGGTCTTGCCCTGATCGCAGCCCCCTTCATCCGTCAGGAGATCTCGCGTTTGCGGCTCGATCACGCCCTCTCCGCGCTGTCCGCAGAAAAGCAGCAGGCCGAGGCGCTGCGACGGGACATCGCCGGTTTCACACAGGGGCCGGCCGCCATCCGCCGGGAAGAACACAGGCTGGGATCGTCCCTCCTCGTGTTGCAGACGCTCACGCAGGCCTTGCCGGAAGGTACGTTCCTGACGGAACTGCATCTCCATGAGCGTCATGTCTCACTGGAAGGACAGTCCGCACAGGCCACGCAACTGATCGGTATTCTGGAGCATCGCGCCGCGTTTTCGAACGCAGCTTTCTCGGGGCCGATCACACGCTCCGAAGACCGTCGGCAGGATCTCTTCACCCTTCATGCTGACGCTCCGGGCTGATCCTGATGTCCGCTTCAGCCTCACCCCCCATGTCCGGTCTGCCCGACGGACGAAAAGGACGTCTCCTCGCCCTCGGCATGACGTTCGTCCTGCTCGTGCTGGTCGCATCCGGCGCATCCCTTCTGCTGAAACAGTATGCCGAGGGACAGGCCGATCTGGCCGAACAGCAGGACATCCTCGCCCATACGCAGATCCTTGTGGACACCCTGCCCGATCTTGAAAAACGGGCCCGGACGGCATCGCTTCAGGCGCGTGGCAGCACGCTCCTGATCAGTGAAACCTCGCAGGAAACGGCCCTTGCCCACCTCCAGCAGATCGTGCACGACGCCGCCCTCGAGGGGCAGGCCCTGCCGACGAGCATGGAACCGCTCCCCGTCTCGCGCACCGGAGCGTTCGAGCGGCTCGGCGTGAGGGTTTCCCTCACCACATCCTATGCCGTGCTGGTCCGTCTTCTGGACGCCCTGGACCACAGCACCGCTCCGCGCCTGCTGGTCGATGATCTCCGGATCGACGTGTCCGGCAACCCGCAGGCGATCGACGAAACGGCTGAAGGGCGCGCCCTGGATGCGTCCTTCACCATCCTTGCGCTGCGCGACCCCCGTTCCATCGCGGCGTCCACCGCCCCCCGACCATGATCCCTTTCCGCCGACAGAACAGACTGAGAGACAACGTGCCTGCTTCCCTGTCCCCTGCCATCTCCGGGATGTCCCGCCGTTTCCTCCTCATGGCAGCGCTCCCGCCGCTGGCTCTGCTGGCGGGCTGTTCGTCCACGCCACCACACCTGACACCCCTGCCAGTCTCGAAACATCTGTACGGCCAGACTGCCACGCCCCGCGTTGACGGTCCGGTCGGGAGCATGGAATCCGCCCGGGGCGGCATGCTGAGTTATGGCCGGGCCTCCGGCACCCGCCAGACGGGCGGTGGCGCCTCTGAAAATGGAACCCTGACCCTCAATTTCGTGGATGCCGATATCCAGTCGGTTACGGACGAAATTCTCGGGCGGCTGCTTCAGGCCAACTATCTCGTTGATTCAAACGTCCACGGCACCATCACCCTGCGCACGCCGCATCCGCTGCGTCAGGACCAGCTTCTGCCGGTTTTCCGGACCGCACTCGCGGGCGCAGGCGCGGCGCTTGTCGAGGAGAACGGCATTTACCGCGTGACCACCCTTGCGGGCACGGCGGGAACCGGCGGCGGAACGGCAGGCAACACGATCGTTCCGCTGCGCTACACTTCGGCTGAAAGTCTGGTGAAGGCGCTTCAGCCCATCCTCAAGGGCGGGGACCATATCGTTGCGGCCCCGGCGGGAAATGCCGTCGTGATTTCGGGCGATCCCGCCACGCGGGCCTCTCTGGAAGAACTGGTCCGGACCTTTGATTCCGATGTGCTGGCCGGACAGTCCTATGCCCTGTTCCCCGCAACCAGCGGCAATGCCAGCGAAGTCTCGCAGGCCCTTCAGGCTGCTCTGGGCAGCAAAAAGGAACAGGCGCTGGTAGGCCGGATGCAGGTCGTGCCTATGCCGCATATCGAAGCGGTGATGGTCATTGCCGCAACCCCCGCCCTTCTGGATCAGGCCCGTCGTGCCTTTTCCGTCATCGAGGCGCAGCGTCGCAGAACCATGCGGAAATGGAATGTGTTCTACATCCAGAACAGCCGGGCGAACGACGTGGCCTATGTTCTGCAACAGGCCTTCACCCCCGGCCATGTCACGGCCGTTCCCACGGCAAAAGCCCAGACCTCCTCTTCCGGTTTCCAGAATTCCTCGTCCGGTTCCGGGAGTTCGGGAAGTTTCGGCAGCGGGATGGGCTTCGGGTCTTCAGGCAGCGGAACGTCACAGCAGGGCAACCAGCTCTCCGGTTCCGGTCAGAACAGCCCGTCTTCGGACGGCCAGTCCGGCCAGACGCAGACCGCACAGGACGGAATTTCAAATAATCCCCTGCTCGGGGGGCTGGGTCTGGGGAGTTCGGGCAACAGTTCCGAAACGTCGGAAATCCGCATCATTCCCGACACCCAGAACAATGCCGTTCTGGTCTATGGGACGGCCAACGAGATGGAAACCGTAGCCTCCATGCTCCGCAAGGTGGACATCATGCCCCTTCAGGTCCGCGTGGATGCCACGGTCGCCGAAGTGACGCTGAATGACTCGCTCAATTACGGCACGCAGTTCTTTTTCAAGTCGGGCGGAATAAACGGTATTCTCAGCAATGCGTCCCAGTCCCTTGGAAGTGCCAATCTGGTGTCGTCGCAGCTCTCCAGTTCGTTCCCCGGTTTCGTTCTCGGCGGGTCGGGACAGGGGGGCGCGCCCTTCGTCATCAATGCGCTCCAAGCCGTCACGAAAGTGCGCGTCCTGTCCTCGCCTGAACTGATGGTCGTGGACAACCAGGCGGCCTCCCTGATGGTAGGCGACATGGTGCCGTATCTGACCGGCTCGACCACCGGGGTTCTGACGTCGAATTCCACCATTACGAATTCGATCAACTATCAGCCCACGGGCGTGATCCTTCAGGTCACTCCCCATGTCAGCAATGGCGGGACGGTCACGCTCGACATCTCCCAGCAGGTCAGCTCCGTGGCTTCCAGCACGACGACAACCGGCAGCGGGTCCATCAACAGCCCGACCTTCTCACAGCGTCAGGTCACGTCGCGCGTGGTCATCGCGGACGGTCAGACGGTCGGACTGGCCGGGCTGATCTCCGACACGTCCAACCGCAACAACAGCGGAATGCCCTGGCTGAAGGATATTCCGCTCCTTGGAATGCTGGGCGGAAACCAGACCAACACGCGAAACCGTACGGAACTCCTGATCCTCATTACGCCCCATATCATTCACAGCCAGAGCGAAGCCTACGCCCTGACGGAAGATCTGCGCGAACAGCTTCTTCACGCAGCACTCCTGCCGGCTGAAATGAACGGCATGCCCCCGACCGGCTCGGCAGATCCGCAGCACCGCATTCTCAAAGCGGTCGGACTGCACGACTGACATGCCGGCCGGCACCCCATCGCTCCCCTTGCCTCCACGCGGCCCGCTGCGCGGACGGGAGGCGGGGTTTGCGCTGCTACTGGTGCTCTGGACGCTTGCTTTTCTGGCCCTGATCGGCACGCAGGCCCTGATGCTGGGCCGCGCGTCCCTGAACCTTGAAAGCACGGCACTCTGGAAAGCGCGGCTCCAGACAACGGCAGACGCCGCCATCACGACGGAACTCTACGCCGTCGCCACGGGGCGCACGCGCCCGACGGGCCAATGGTCTTCCAGTCCTGAGGCCACGGAGTTTCAGGTCAGAACGCGCAGTCAGATCCGACGGGACAGGATCAATCCCAACATTGCCAGTCAGCCGCTGATGGCGGCGCTCCTGATGACGCAGGGTTTTCCATCCGATCAGGCCGCCTCTCTGGCAGCCACACTTCTCGGGTGGCGCAGTGAAGGGTTTCATGTGGCGGACAGGGCCTCGGGCTGTGTGTCACAGGGACTGCCGTTTCATGATCTGGATGATCTTTCGGCCGTTCCTGGCATGACGCCCCTGTTGCTTGAGGGGCTGGAGCCGCATCTGTCCTTTGCCCAGCAGGAGTTGCCCGATCTCCACACCGGCGATCCGTCCGTCCGGAAGGCTCTGCTGAAATCCGGGATTTCAAGTGGCGCGGATCAGACTGATCCGAACAGCGAAGGAAACGGCGGCGTCCTTGTTTCCGTGGACGCCTTCGTCTTCCATGGCGCTTTCAGGATGTGGCGTCATGCCGAGGCTGTTATGCTTCCTGATGAACGCCCCATTCCCTGGCGTCTGGTCCGTCTGGAAACCATGACGCCAGACAGCACTCCCTCAGGGATTGCAGATCATTCCTGATCCCGCCTCGCCCCGGCCGTTCGGTCCGTGGGAACAGAGGTCATAGTCATGCCCCTCCCGCTCCGAAGGGGCATGGTAGACATAGGCATGGTTCCAGGGATCGGACGGAACAGCGCCGCCCTTCAGATAAGGACCATTCCAGTTCTCCACCGATGACGGGCGATGGACCAGCGCGTCCAGACCTTCCTCCGTGGAGGGATAATCGCCCGTATCGAGCTTATACATGTCCAGAACCGTACCGATCCGAGCGATCGACTGCTTGACGACGGACTGGCGGGCACCCCCCAGCTGGCGCAGTGCAGCCGGCGCCACAAGCCCGACCAGCAGGCCCAGAATGGCCAGAACCACAAGAATTTCCAGAAGGGTAAAACCGGCATCATCGCGACGCTCGGCACGGGAGACCTGTCTGGGACATGACATTTTGATGACGTACCTTTTTTAACCGTTCGTCAAACGGTACTAAAGCCTCGGACCTTCTCTGCCCAGCGCATGATGGGGGTCACGGTGCTGTCTTCATAATTTCTTCATTCCGGACAGAGTGTCCCGACAGGTCTGCCATGCCCGCTCCCCTTCTGGCCTGCATGCTCGCGGCCGCCATCCGGTACGATCTTCCCCCAAGGGTTCTGCCTGCCATATGGGAAGTCGAACGCGGCGCCATTGGCCTCGTGCATCACAACACGAACGGCTCCGACGATCTGGGGCTGATGCAGATCAACACGCAGTGGGTGGGACTTCTCTCCCAGATCACCCGCATGCCGGCCACCCAGACGGCTGCGCGTCTTGTCTCGGACGGATGCTTCAATATCGCCGCTTCGGCTCTTATCCTGCGAAGTTACCTCAACGAAACGCACGGAGACCTTCTTGAGGCCGTAGGAGATTATCATTCCCACACGCCCCAGCTGAATTCCGCTTATCAGAAGCGGGTTCTCCAGCAGGCCAGGCGCCTGTTTGCGGCTGGAAACAGCCCTCAGGAATGATCTCTGCCTGAACATTCAGGCGCGGGAACCGGGACGCGCCGTTCCTGTCTCTTTGATTGCAATTCAGTGAATATTGACGTGTTTTAACCGGAATTGAGTGTTGGCGGATTTTACGTCAGGTTCCGGTCAGACTGCTCAAATATCTCTTTCTTCAGGCCGAAACGACCATGAGAACTGCAACCGCAGAGGGTGGAAAGTTCGGACAAGAGGGTAAGTAACACCTTGCTCTCTGATCGCAGATTTTCTGATGTGGAGAGCAGCATGTCCACGGTTGACAGTTACAACACAACATTTAGCCCGACGAGCACGGGCGACCTCAACACTTCAGCGACCGGCCAGAACCTGAGCATGGAAACGGCACAGGAAATGGAGCAGGCCCTGATCCAGCTCCTGCAGGAAATGGAAGCCAGCGGCAACGCCTCAGGTACGGGCTCGTCCGACACAGGGTCTTCGACGCCCACACCTGTTGGAAACACGGGCCTGTCCCTGACCGGCAATCTCAGCGACGACATGAAAACGCTGAAGACGCTCGTCGACATGAACGGCACGAACGGCAACACCCTGCAGCAGTACGCTCAGGCTGTTTCGTCGGAAGCCAGCCAGCAGGGTAACGGCCTCGATTCTTCCGTTGCGGGCAATATCGGCCGTAGCCTGTCAGATGGCACCTACGACCAAGGTGGCAGCAGCAATGCCATCAAGCAGGCTCTTCAGGGCAACAGCGTCGATGCGCTGAGCAACAACGTCGACACGATTGCGGACGCCCTGCAGTCCGGCAAGTCCGGATCGGATGAGTTCAACAATCTCAATGCCCTGGCCCGCGAAGCCTCGAACGCCGGCAACAGCAACCTTGCCGATGTCGCGAAGATGCTCGCCAGCGAAATTCAGTCCGGCACGTTCAACAGCAGCTCTGCTGCATCCGAACTGAAGTCCGCACTGGGTTGACGCCCGGCATTCTGCCCGGCGCGCCTTCGGGGCGGCGGGAGAATGCAGAGCGTGTACAGGCGTTCGTTACGAACGTCACGGTTTTCGGGAGTTCATGTGGGCTTCCGGATGGCGCCAGGAGAAAACGGCGCTGTTTTCAGTCACCAACAACGTCATGGAGAATAAAATGAGCGGTTCCATCTCTGCCAGCAGCGACTCAACCATGCAGCAGATCATGCAGGAGTCCGAAGCCATGGAAGACCAGAACCTGCAGAAGCAGGAACAGATGTCTGAAATCTCCAACGCCCAGACATTTGCAAACGACTTTGCCCAGACGATGGAAAGCAACGCGAAGTCCGCCTTCACGAAGGACTGATTTCCGCATCGTCGGACATGGCCTGCATGCCGGGGGCAGACCCCGTCGTGCAGGCCATTTTCCGTTTTTGCCACCAGGAGGATCTGTCCTCCCAAGCCGGGATGCATCATGCTGGTTGTTCAGAACGGATTGCACAGCGATGCCGTCATGACGCTTGGCACGGAGCCTGTCATCATCGGTTCCGGCTCGCAGGCGACCATGGCGCTGCTCGATGAGGGCATCGCAGCGCAGCATGTTTCGATAAAGCCGCAGCCTGAAAGAGCCTTTCTGCTTCAGGCCCTCGCACCGGATGTTGTTGTGAATATGGTGCCTCTCCCGTCTGGCGAGAGCACGATCGTCACAGCCCCTGCGACGCTGCGGCTTGGGACTGTTTCCCTTCATCTGGGTTCTGATGGCACCCTCGCGTCTTCGTCAGAAACGTTTACGCACGCTGCCGAAGATATTCCCGCCACAAAACGGAAAATCAATCCCACCCTCATGGTTGTGGGGGGAATGGCAACAGCCCTGATGCTTGTTGTGATACAGGCGCTGTCGCATTCGGCGACACCCGCACGCAGGGCAGACATGGCCTCCGTGTCCCACACGCCGGATCCGTCAGCAGCCCAGCCCGTCCCACAGTTGGTCAGCGATGCGGAACTGGGCCGTCTCGTCGTGCAAGAGCTGACAAAAAACAATCTTCCCGAACTGAGGGTCAGTGCCTCTTCCGGCGTCATCATCATTGACGGAAGCCTCTCGGCTCAGGAAATGAAGACGTTCCACGAGGTTGAAAAATGGTTCGATGCCTCCTTCGGAACACAGGCCGTATGGGTTTCGAACGTCTCGCCCGCCCCGACCACACCGCCGGTTGATGTGCCCATTCAGGCCGTCTGGACGGGGAAAAATCCCAATATCGTCGTACATTCTCAGCGCTACCGGGTGGGCACTGAAATTGTCACAGGATTGTCGCTTTTCGAGATACGGAAACATACCGTAATAATGCGCAAGGGTTTACGACCTATTAACTTTAATTACTGATCTGCGGCCCCCGCAGATGAGGCGGAGACAGGACAGATGGTTCAGAGAGTCTGGTCCGAAGGGACTGTCCGTCTCGACCGCGCTCTGCAGGACCTGTCGCTCCAGCATGATGACAGTCTGCTGAACGCCGAAGTTGCCGCCCTTCGCCAGACACTGGCGCCTGAGAACGCGCTGTCTGAAACCATCGACCCACCCACCGTTATTGGCGCGGTCTATGCCCATATCATGCCGCATCTCCGTAACCCCGCGGTTCTTCTGCCGTCGCGCAGGCAGGACCTGCTGCGACGGCTGGAAGAACAGGCCTCCTCGCGCTCAAGCTCGGCTCCTGTCGTCCCCGGGGGACTGGAAACGCTCAGACATGAACTCGCGGCTCTGGAGCAGTTGCTCAAGGCGTCCAACAGTCTGATCGGCGGCTGAAATCGTGGAAAGCGATCAACGCGATCTTTTGCTGTCCCTGGCCTATCTCTACATCTGCTGCGGACGGCCCTGGCGGGCTCTGCCCATGTTGCTGCTGGTGCTCGCCCAGCGCACGGGAGACCATGAATGTCTGCGGATGCTGGCGCATGTCTACACCGTCATCCGCCGCAGTGAACTCGCCCTTGTTGTGCTCGACTGTCTCGACAGGCTTGAGACCACTCCCGATGCGGGCAATGCCCTTCTGAGAGCGCGGGCGCTGCATCAGCTTGGTCGGCTCGACGAAGCGCGCACCTGTTTTGCGCACTATACGCGGCACGCTGCGGCATGAAGCATCTCACGCCCTTTTTCCGGGTCATGAGCCAGCGGCAGGATCTGGCCCTCGTTCTGGTGCTGGTCCTGACGATCGGCATGCTCATCATGCCGCTGCCCGCGGCCTTTGCGGATGTGCTGATCGGATGCAATCTCAGCCTGTCGGTCCTGCTTCTGATGGTGGCCGTCTATCTGCGGTCGCCGCTGGATCTGACAGCGCTTCCCGGCATGATCCTCGTCTCGACCGTGTTCCGGCTGGCGCTTGAAGTCACGGTCACGCGGCTGATTCTCACGACGGCGGATGCCGGGGCGATTGTTGAAACGTTCGGCGAATTCGTCATCGGCGGAAACATCGTCGTCGGTCTCGTCGTTTTCGCCATCGTCACCACGGTCCAGTTCATCGTCGTCACAAAAGGCACCGAACGCGTTGCCGAAGTGGGCGCACGCTTTACGCTCGATGCGATGCCTGGCAAGCAGATGAGCATCGACAGCGATCTGCGGTCGGGCGATATCGACGCGATCGAGGCCCGGCGCCGTCGCACGGAACTGGCCAGCGAAAGTGCCCTGCACGGCGCAATGGATGGCGCCCTGAAATTCGTGAAGGGCGATGCGATCGCCGGGCTGATCATCATCGTGGTCAATCTGGTCGGGGGGATCGGCATCGGTGTGGCGCAGCACGGTATGGCGATTGGCCAGGCCATGCAGACCTACACGCTGCTAACGGTTGGCGATGCTCTGATCTCGCAGATTCCGGCCCTTCTGCTGTCCATCACGGCGGCCGTCGTGGTCACACGCGTGGGCGGTCATGGCATGGATCTGGGCCGCGATATGGCGACCCAGCTGACGGCGAACAGCAGCGCCCTGCGCGTGGCGTCGGTCGTTCTTCTGGCGATGGGGCTTATTCCCGGCTTTCCCAAACCCGTCTTCCTCATTCTGGCGGCAATTTTCTTCTGCGGCAGCCGCCCGGACTGGAAGGGCCTGACGAACCGCGTTTTCCGACGCTCCGCCGAACCGCATCCCGGCGCGCAGGACGATGTCTTCTCCGACGCCTCACCGGCGGGACAGGCCAGCACAACCCTTCAGGAAAATTTCACCCCCCTGATGGCGATTACTCTCAGCCAGAAGCTGAACGCCACTCTGGACCAGGGACGTCTGACCCGTCTTCTGGCGCGCGTCAGCATGGAAATCGGCAACGATCTGGGCTTCCAGTTTCCCCCGCCCACCCTCCGTCAGCACGACGGCAGCGGGGAGCTGCGGTTTTCAATTGATCTGGAAGACGTTCCCATCGAGGAGCATGAACTGCGCAGGGATTTTCTACTGCTGCACGACGATCCGGTTCATCTGGACCTTGCCGGGATAGAGGGCGAGGAAGGCGTTGCTCTGCTGACCAATGATCCGTCCCTCTGGGTTCCCTCCGTCAGTGAAGGGCGGCTCCGGGCAGCGGGGATCGGGTTTTACGATCATGCCGGGATCATTGCTTTCCGCTTCCGTGCTGCGTTGCGTCGCCATGCCGGGCGTTTCCTCGGGCTTCAGGAAACGCGGCAGATCGTCCAGCGCGTGGAGGCACAATATGCCGATCTGACGCGCGAGGCCACGAAACTGGTGCCCGTCCAGCGTCTCGCCGAAGTTCTCAGGCGTCTCGTGGAAGAAGACGTGTCGCTGCGCAACATGCGCCTCATTCTGGAAACGCTCGTGGAGTGGGGTGAGACCGAAAACAAGGTGCCGATGCTGGCTGAACATGTCCGCAATGCCCTGTCCCGTCAGATCTGCCACCGTTATGCGACGAACCACAGGGCGATCCCCGCGATCGTTCTGTCGCAGGCAACGGACCAGCTTCTGCGGCAGTCCGTCCGCGAGACGCCTGCCGGCTCGTTTCTGGCGCTGGAAGTGGATGCATCCCAAAAACTTCTGGAGGCCGTCCGCGAGCGTCTGGCCAACGCGCCCGGAAAATCCGGCGCGGAAGCGGAAACCACCAAACCCATCATCGTGTGTTCGGTCGACACGCGACGGTTCGTCAGGGGATTCCTGATCCGGAACGGCTTCGACAACCCCGTTCTTTCGTATCAGGACCTTGCCGACGAATTCCCCGTCCATCCCATCGCGTCCATTGGAACGGACGTGTTCGGGGCCGATGCAGTCATTGCCAGATAGCAATGACGGATCAACGGATTTTGCAGGAGAAACGCACATGAGACTGATGATCATGTCCCCCGATAGCGGGTATGCCGACGGCCTTGCCAAAAACCTTCAGAGCGCCGGTTTCGGCGCGGATGTTTTTACGACACTCGACGATGCAAACGAGGCCCTGACGGCTTCGAATTACAGTCTTGTCCTGCTTGATTCCACAAGTGGCGATGGCGTCTACAGCGTCTGGTGGCAGGCGCGCTGTCGCTGCCGGCGACATGACGGCGACGAATTCCTCGTGCTCATCGCCAATTGTCAGGACGAGCGGATCGCAGCCCTCGAAGCGGGCGCGGATGACAGCGTAACGCGTGATGTGAGCCCGCGCGAACTGGTTGCGCGTGTTCGCACCATCATGCGTCGCCCGCGCATCCGTTCGGCAGAGCAGCACCAGTTCAGCGACCTCACCCTCTGTACCGCCACACGCGAAGTGCGGGTCGGCAATCTCGAGCTCACGCTCCAGCGCCGGGAGACGCTTATCCTGGAATCACTGATGCGCCGCCGTGGTCATGTTGTGCCCCGGGCCGGGCTTGAGCACGACGTCTATGGCGCGCAGGCCGAGTACTGTCCGAATTCCCTTGAGGTGCGTGTCAGCCGGATCCGGCGGCAGCTTGCAAAGGCGCGTTCTCTCGTGACGATCGAATCCGTCCGCGGGGTGGGCTACCGTCTTGCAGCACGGCTCGACAAGGACATGGGGATGGCACAGTCGCAGGAACTCACGGCATGACGAACGGGGACAGTTTTTCAGTATGATTTCAGGCCGTTCAACACATCGCACATGGTTCTGGCGAATTACCCGCACAGGCGCCGCATTGCAGGGATCTTTTCTGCTCATGGGCACGGCCGGCATCGGGCTGGCCACGCAAGACGCAGCCGCGCAGGTACAGGCCGCCCGGCACAGCGGGACCATGACACTGGCTGTCGGAGGAGCGCAGCTGATCCAGCTTCCCCGTGCGGCAGGCAATGTCATGATCGCCGATCCGACGATTATGGACGTGCAGTACACCGATAATGACGGCCTGTTCATCTTCGGCAAAAAGCCCGGCCATACGACGCTCATTGTGCTGGACCAGAGCGGCCAGAAAATGATTTCCGGCGATGTGACGGTAACATTCAACATGGACGCGATGCGCACCATGATTGCAAAGGAAGGCGGCCGGACTGTTCAGGTCCAGATGTCGCCTGAAGGCGTTGTCCTGTCCGGATCCGTTCCGGATGCCAAAGCCGCCGCGCATCTTGAAGCGCTTGCCAGGCAATACGGCGGAAACGGCGCGAAACTCATCAACCGTCTGACAATCAGCGAGCCGGTTCAGGTCAATCTTGTGGTGCGGGTCGCAGAAGTGCAACGGCAGCTCTCGCAGGATCTGGGCTTTAACTGGACAACGGTTTTCAACGGTGTGGGCTCTTTCGCCATCGGTGCCGCAACGGGCGGACTGAGTGGCGTCCCCAGCGCCATCAAGGCCCTGTCGAGCGCAACCAATGCGCTTTCGGGGAGCTATACGAGTGGAGGGTCTTCCGTGACGGGCACACTGGACGCCATGGCGACGGAGGGGCTTGCGACCATGCTGGCGGAGCCCAACCTCACCACCATGTCCGGCGAGACAGCCAAGTTCCTGTCCGGCGGGCAGTTCCCGGTTCCGATCCCGCAGGGTCTGGGTACTGTCGGGATCACCTACAAGAATTATGGTGTCAGCGTCGATTTTACGCCAACGGTCCTGTCTGACGGAACCATCAGCATGCATGTCGCACCGGAAGTCAGCTCCGTTTCCACCGAAGCGTCGGAAGGTGCGTATTCCATTTCCGGCAGCAGCGTTGTTCCCGCCATCCGCACCAACCGGGCCGATACGACCATCCAGCTTGCATCGGGTCAGAGTTTTGCCATTGGCGGCCTGATTTCAAACGACGCCAGTAATACCATCTCCAAGGTGCCGGGGCTGGCGGATATTCCGGTGCTCGGATCGCTGTTTCGCTCCACGTCGTTCCAGCGCAACGAGAGCGAACTGCTGATCGTCGTCACGGCCTATATCGTTCACCCGTCCGATCGTGTCCCGGCGCTGCCGACCGACTATATCCGTCCGACATCCGCCATCGAGGCGCTGCTGCTCCGACGCTCGGCGGCCGCGGCAACGGATGGGCCCGACCCCACACGCATGCCCCATCTTCAGGGTGCGGCCGGGTTTCTTTACGAATGAGACATGCGCTTTCCGCCCTTCTTGCACTGTCGCTGACCGGCTGCACATTCAGCGGCACCCGTTCGTCCGGCTCGCCGCCTCCGCTTCTGCTGGGCGTCAACCAGCATCGCATTCCTCTCGATGCCGCCAACGCAGACAGTGCGCTCGATACCGCGCTCAGCAGGCTGGGCGATCCCAGCGCCGTCCACGCCACGATCAACGGTGCGGACCCGCAGATTACGGCCCTGGTGACGCATGCGCTTGTCCGTGCCGGGGTGGAACCGGCACGGATCCGCGTCGTTCATGATGTGTCGGACACGCTCGTCCTCAGGGCGTATGTCGTAGCCCAACCCGATTGTCGTCAGGCCATCCGACCGTCCTGGACCGGAGACACGTCCGACAGCCTTTATCCCCTTGGACAGTGCCTTCAGGCGGCAGCGCTCGCCGCGGAAATCGCCAATCCGGGAGATCTGCTGGAGCCTGCACATCTGCAACCGGCCAATGGTGCGCGGTTTGGCCGTGTTGTGGAATTGTGGGAGGCGGGGATGGATCGCAATTCGCAGAACAGAACGCCGGCGACGTCGACCTTCCCATCGGCCATGAGCGGTGGCAGCACGGGGGGGAGCACCGGGGGCAGCAGTTCCACACCGACGACCGGAAGCGACAGCCCGGCAGTCCCCTCAGACGCCACGACACAGAGCGATGCGTCTCAGTCCCCCGTTGCGGACGAGGCGGCGTCCACGCCCTGAGCGGCGTGCAGGAGCGTATAGAACCGCATGTTCTGCTGGATCTGTTCGCTGCTGAGGGCGGCAGAACGTGCGGATTGCCGCGCGTCCGACAATTTGCCTTCAAGGGCGTAAACAATCGCCAGATTTCCGTCGATCGTGGAGAGCGAGGCGGCTGACGCCCCGCGCTCGACGGCCTGTGTCCGAAGGGTCAGAAGCTCGGTGCGCGCCTGCTGCGGCTGCCCTCCGAGGGCTTCCGAAAGGGCGAGATCATTGGCGGCGGCGATATTGGCGGGGTCGATCCGCAGCGCATCGCGATAACTCTGGCGCGCGCCCTGTGCATCTCCGGAAATTTCATAGGAAATTCCCAGCGCCACACGCAAAGGAGCGGAATTGGGGTTCTGCTGGATCACGGGGAGGAGAACCCCGATCGCTTCCTGTGAGCGCTGTGCGGTATTGAGCAACTGGGCGAGCAGCAGCGCAAGGCGCACACGCTCGGCAGACGTCGCGTTGGCCTCTGCACCATGAATGGCTTCGATTGCCTCGTTCGTCCGCCCCTGATGCATGAGCGCTTCGGCATAAGGCCCGACATAATCCGGCTGTCCAGGGCGCAGTGCAACGGCCCGGCCGTAAAAGGCTGCGGCGGTGGTCCAGTCTCCGCGTGCGCGTGCGCTGTCGCCGACTTTCATCATGGTCTCGGGGTTTCGCGCCGCCTGCCGCTCCCGCGCGACATCCTGTGCGTTATGCGAAGCGCTTGAAACACAGCCGGCAAGAGGAACCGTCAGCGTGAAAGCAAGGACCACAGCACGTGACGGAAAAGAAACCCGCATGAAAAAACTTTCGTAACGAAGCGCAGACCAGGTTTGGAGGGCGCAATTTACCAAATCTATCAGACACTGACGATTTCAGGACACATCCTGAAATATGGATTTTTTTTGACAGGTGGCAGGAAGCGGGATTTTCGTCAGACTGTTATGGTTACGTGAAAGCGGAACCGCGCTTTGCAAATGTCAAAACCAGATCAGGATAAAGACAGACTGCTCTCTTACAGAATGAAAGCACGCCGATTTGCCCCTCTGTCCCGGTCTTTCAGCATTTCGGTGATGAGCGCAACATTGAGTTATGGAGAGAGCCAGAGATGCCCGGTAGAATCGGATCCAGCGAAATTGAGCCGCATACGCCTGTAACCCACGCGGGCGGCAGCACCTCCACCCCGCAGAGCGAAATTACGGGTTTCAACGAGACCCTTCACAACACGGCGCCCCGACCCACCAGCTCCGTTTATTCGCAGAATTCGGAAATACATCCCACATCGGTCGCGTCCGAGCATGCGCCTGCTGCGCACACCCCTCATACTGAAGCCGACACCGTTACCGCAGAACCAAAAGCAAAGCCTGCCAAATCCAAAAGCGACACGGCGAAGGATTTTGGCGATAAATTCGACAAGATCCTGAAGCCTCTCACGGTCACGCTGGGGTCTACCGCACAGATTGCCAGCCTGATTTCTTTCGGTCAGGCTCAGGAAGCCAGGAACAAGGACTCTTCCAGCAGCTCCAGCGCAACCAGCGCGAAGGACACGGGAACGAGCGGCGACGCTTCGGGAACCGATGCCTCCGGTACGACCGGACAACTGCCGGATCTGGCCCCCATTCCCTCGCAGCAGACGTCCTGAAACCTGCCCGCACTTCTCTTCCCGGTCACAATTTCTGACCGGGAAGAGATTTCATATCCGTTCGTCAAAAATGTCCCGATCTATTTCGAGACTTCCTGAACGGCACTCCCCCGGAAAATCCTGATTGTCCGATGGCCTGCGCCCGGTCCGCTGAGGGACTGGATCGTCTGGCTGATGCGATCGCGCAGATCGGGTGGCCCGAAGACGCTGACGGAACGCCCGCGATCATCGGTGTGGACCGAATAATGGGGCTCGAGCATTTTCTTCGCGTCCACAACCCGCATCAATGCTGCATAAGACACACCACCCAGCGGAAAAGACTGTGTCGTCGTCGCGGATGATGGCGTGACGTGCAGGGTGTTGCCGTCATAGTACCAGTCCAGCCTGTATTCGGCGGACAGCGCATTCAGGAATGCCAGCGGCGTCTCGGCGGTAAAGCCGGAGCGTACATTCCCCTGAATGGACGGGTCCACGACGACGCGCAGGTTCACGTCTTCACAGAACTGGGTCAGGACATCGGGCAAAGTCTGATGGATGACAGTATAGCGTCCCTGATCGGGCAGCGGGAGCGGCTCTGCCCGGACGCTGTGCGGCAGTGCCAGCACCACAGAGCCCAGCACCGCAGAGGCCAGCAGAACGCCGGAAAGAAATCGCCGGTGCGGCATCGCCGTCTTTTCCGAACTGCAATTGGAGTTCTGCTTCATCTTTTCTTCTATAGACCGCGCGCAGAGGCCCGACAATTCTTGCCGGACGCCTGAAGACACTTTCGGACAGCCCGTTTGAAGGTCAGGTTCAGATCAGCTTTCGCCCCTAGGCTTGATCCCGATAGGTCCGGGCCTGTTGCAGGAAATTGTTCGGGGTCGCAGGTATGACAGGCATTACGGGATTGGATGCGACAGCGCTGGCCCAGCGCTCCCTCACCGACCAGACAGGCGGCATGGCCGCAGGAGCGCCTGCGCCCGGCGACGATCAGGTTGCCTTCCTGCAAAGTACACCTGTCCGCCAGACATACGAGACGCAGTCCCTCTCCACGACAGACACACTGGGGGATCAGATCCTGTCCGGGCTGGGGCGGATCAGCAGCGCTTTTTCCACGCTCAATACGCTGGCGCCGACTGTTATTCCCACGACGGGAACGGAACACCTGGCTCTCCCGCAGGGCAGCGTCGGAACAGCGGGACTTTCAGGCGCTTCCAGTGTCGCTTCCGCAGGCAAGACGGATGGAAAAACCGCCCCTTTGAACAGTCTGTTCGAGAAAGTCGAGCAGGAGGGGATTGCGATGTACAACGAGGCCCTGACGCGACAGATGGCATTCACCAACTCCGAATTCGAAACCCATATCATCACCGTGTCGTCACAGAACATGACCTCCACGCTGAAGAGCCTCCTCACACAGGGGGGCTGAGATCATGTTCCGTATCCGGCGTCTGTTTCTCACCCTTCCCGCCCTGCTCCTTCTCCTCTCCCTCACTGCGTGTCAGACCGTGCTCTATACCGAGCTTTCGGAACGCGATGCGATGGAGATGATCGCCATCCTTCTGCAGCATGGGATTTCCGCCACCCGTCTGATCGCCAAGGACGGCAGTTCCACTGTGGAAGTGTCGGAACGGCATGTGGCGGATGCCGTCTCCATCCTGCGCAGCAGTCATTATCCCCGCAACGGATATGACAGCATGGACAAGATCTTCCAGCAGCAGGGCATGATCAGCACTCCCACGGCCGAGCGCGCCAAGCTGTATTACGGCATCAGTCAGGAGCTTGGGCACACGCTCAATGACATTGATGGCGTGATTGATGCGCGTGTTCATATCGCGCCTGCCGCGAGCGATCCGGTGACGGGTGTGGACAAACCGGCGACGGCATCGGTTGTCATCCGGTACGATTCCGGAACGGCTGTGTCGGGACTGCTGCCCAAGATCAAGCTGATGGTCGCCAATGCCGTTCAGGATCTGGCCTATGACCGGGTGTCCGTCATTCTTCTGCCGGTCGCGGTTCCCCATCTTGCGCCGGTTCAGACGGAATGGATGAGTCCGCTCGGCTGGACCGGATGGTTTTTCGCTTTCGCCTTCCCTGCCGGATATGGCGCCAGCCTCCTGTGGCGAAGCTTTCGCAGGAAAGCGGTTCCGACCACGACGGAACTGGCCATCGTGCCGCGTGAGGCTGCGTGAGTACACCACACGGCATGGGCGCGTCTTCTGGGCCAGACTACAGTCAGATGCTGGCGAGTATTCATCCGTCCCATCTGCAACTGCGCCTGCCGATGCTGCAACGTGATACGGTCCAGAAACTCCAGACCTGTTCAAGGCTTTCGAACCGCCTGATTGAGATGCTGGACTGTCAGGACCTGCCGCCGGCTCATCCGCCCCAGGACGCGCTGGAAGCCCTGGCGCTTCAACCCGATGCCGTCCTGCAGAAGGCGGGACGACGTATGGGGGCTGTCGTTCACTGGCGCAGTCTGTCCAAACAGGTGGACCGGCAGGCGATTACGGTCCTTGATGCCGCGTTGGGCGAAGACGTCAGGCTGTTTGGTATCCGTAACGGGGCTCACTGGGCGCAGGCCGGTCTGTCAATCCCGTCCGCAGGAACACCGACCGAACCCGACACGGACCTTCCCGGCCTTGCAAGAGCCGTCACCGACTGCGGCTGGTCCTGCCTGATCCGCTGGCGCGACAGTCTGGCCGGCGATTACGGGCGCTTCGCCACGCTGAAACTGCCCGCGAGGACCCTTCTGCCCGCGGCATCCGGCACGTACGACCCAATCATCCTGAAGGTCGCAGAAGGGATTGCCACGCATGTCTGAGCGGATGTTTTCGCGGATGCGACCCTCCACGACGGTCTTGCGCCCCGAGGAAATGAGCGCCTGGTGCGACGCGTCCCTGGCCTATGACACTGCCATCCGAAACGCCACGATGCTGCTCTGCGCCACGCGGAACGCCTATGATGCGGAATGTCGGCGTGGCTATCAGACCGGGCATGACAAAGCTTCCGCAGAAATGGCGCGTCGTCTTCTCGTGACCGATGAGGCAGTCGCAAAAGTACTCCGGGATCTGGAAACGAGCCTCCCGGCCATTGTGACGGATGTCGTGACGGATCTGTTCGGGCGGCTTGATATCGGGAGCGCTCTTCCAGCCGCCATCAGGCATACGCTGGGGAAAATCCGGCATGGCACGCTCGCCACGCTGCGGGTGGGGTCCGACTGCGCCGACATCCTGCGCCCGGTCGTGGAAGACCTGACGGTCCATAATCCCGGCCTGCGTCTTGAGATCGACCCGATGCTATCGCCCGGACGGTGTGTGCTGGAGAGCGAACTGGGCGTGGCGGAACTGGGCGTGGACGCCCAGCTTGCCGTGCTACGGGAGCATCTCAGCGCACAGTGGATGCAGCATGACTGACATCCCGCTCATGCCGTCCTCGCAGGCTCCGGACGACACGGTTTCCGCGGACGGCCTCATGGATGTCGCGCGTCCGGCTGTGTCTCTCGCCAGTGCGCTGGAAGCGGATTTCGTCCGCCTGCATATGTTTCAGCGGACGGACAACCCGCAACCCGAGCAGGACCTGCCCCCGGAAGACGCGGAACAGGCCCTTTCCCGTCCCGGTCCCGACACACAAGACGCCCGGACCGATCAGTCCGGAGCGTCTCTCATCAAACGCGATACGGTTTCTGAAAACCCGGCCCCGAAAGACATGTCCCGTCTTTCCGGCGCGCCCGTGACGCAGAACCGGCAGGCTGACCCTTTGTCCCGGATGCAGGTGAGCCGCGATCCGTCGCAGACAGCCGATCATGTCATCGCGCGGATGAAAACCCTTCTGCCCATGCTTCGCTCACGGGCGGCGGGGATCGACACACATCCGATGCAGGGACGCGTCGTGAGCGCCACCGGAACCATCATCCGTGCCATTCTGCCGAATGTGGCCGTGGGCGATCTGTGCCGGTTGCAGAACCGCGATCGGGACTGGTCCCTGGATGCCGAGGTAGTGGGGCTGGACGGAAACGAAGTCCTCATGACGCCTATGGGCGGTCTCGAAGGGGTTTCGGCGGACACGGAAGTCGTCACGACCGGAGGGCGACGCAGCTTCCCGGTCGGCGAACGGCTGCTGGGCCGGGTGCTCGATGCACTCGGCACGCCGATTGATGGTCTGGGACCATTGCCAGCCGGACCATCACGCTCCGTCCAGGCTGCACCGCCCCCCGCGATGGAACGTCAGCCGATCGCCCGGCCGCTGCCCGTCGGGCTGCGTGCTCTGGACGGGTTGCTGACCTGTGGCGAAGGGCAGAGGCTCGGGGTGTATGGCGAGGCCGGGGCGGGCAAATCCACGCTGATGTCCGCCATCGTCAAGGGCAGTTCCGCCGATGTCGCAGTCGTGGCGCTGGTGGGCGAACGTGGCCGCGAAGTGCGCGAGTTCGTCGAGCATAATCTGGGGGCGGACGGGCTGAAAAATGCTGTCCTGATCGTCGCCACCTCCGACCGGCCCGCTGCCGAGCGCGTCGTCTGTGCACAGGCTGCCACGACAGTTGCGGAATATTTCCGCGACCAGGGGCTTAAGGTTCTGCTCTTCGTGGACAATGTCACCCGATATGCCCGCGCCCTGCGCGAGATCGGGCTGGCTGCCGGGGAACCGCCCACGCGCCGCGGCTTTCCCCCTTCGGTTTTCGCGGCCCTGCCCCAGCTCATGGAGCGCGCGGGCATGGGCGTAAGGGGGTCGATCACAGCGTTTTATACCGTGCTGGTCGAGGACGGAATGGATGATCCGATTGCTGAAGAAACACGCGGC
Source organism: Gluconobacter albidus (assembly GCF_002005485.1). NCBI lineage: Bacteria > Pseudomonadati > Pseudomonadota > Alphaproteobacteria > Acetobacterales > Acetobacteraceae > Gluconobacter > Gluconobacter albidus. The sequence goes on from NZ_CP014689.1 coordinate 2,263,987, forward strand.
ATTCTGGACGGCCATGTCATTCTGTCGCGCGCACTGGCGGCGGCGGGGCACTATCCGGCGATTGACGTCCTGACCAGCCGGTCGCGCGTGATGTCTCTCGTGACCGATCCCCGTCATCAGGCGGCAGCCACGAAAATCCGGAGCCTGTGGGCGAAATATCAGGAGGTCGAATTTCTGTTACAGGTCGGCGAATACAAGCCCGGCGGTGACGCACTGGCGGATGAGGCGATTGCCAAAATCGGCGCGCTGCGGGGTTTCCTGCGTCAGGGCAACGACGAGCGGACGTCCTTTGCGGAGATGCTGGAATGGCTGAACCGTCTTTGCACCTGAGCCCGCAGGCAGCGAAACAGCTTGTGACGCTGCGCCAGCGCCGTGCCGCAGAGGCGCGGCAGCTTCTGTCGGCGGCAACGTCGCAGGCCGATCAGCGTCTGGCGCGTCTCAACCACGCCAGCCAGATCCTGTCCGACCATCAAACACATCAGCTTCGGGTTCAGACGGAGATCGTCGCACGCGCACAGAATGCGCCGGTCAGCGCCGTGCTCCTGCGTCGGGATCATGATCATATCGAAGAGCTCGCCCGTCACGAAAAGCGCCTGAAAGACGGGATCGCCCAGGCCGAACGGGACGTCGAAAAAGCCCGGCAGCTCGCCGCCGCCACACGTCGCCTCCTGATGCAGTACGAACAGCGCGAAAAACAGGCGCGCGACCTGCTGGAGCGCGTTCTGACCGAACGACGCACGGCGCAGGAGCAGCGCGAGGAGCAGGACATTGCAGAGATCGCCATGATGCGCCAGAGCAGCGCGCGACTCACACGCCTGCGCCAGCGCGGCACGACATCGCGGTTCAGCGTTCCATGACGCTGTCTCTACCGCGCGCGATACATCGCCTTACACCGAGACCGCTGGGCTATGACGCTGCGACGGCAGGTCTGCTCGGGCGGCACGACTTCGTCTTGCCCATGGGCGAAGAGCGGCTTTCGGTGCGCTTTACGCCGCCGGTCGTCGTCACAGGACAGCGGGCCTCAGGGCAGTGGAGTGCGATCAGTTTTCGGATCGGTGACAGGGAGGGGCAATGTGTTCTCCCTCACGAGATCCTTCAAAGGCTGGTTTCGCTGGCGGAGCCGAAGCCTCGCGCCCCGATGGAAGCGCCGGCGGCCCTGCTGCTGCTTGAGATGTTGCTGGATCAGGGCCTGACCGCACTGGAAGCTGCGACAGGCGCGCCGATCCGGTTTACGCGGATCGAACCCGCGCAGCAGGCCCTGCCCCACATACCCGCGCTTGGCGAGATCGGGTTTGAGGCCCGTTTTGGAAATTTGGACAGTTTCTGCGGCCTCGTGCGCCTGCCTTTGGCGCTGATGCCTGTGCTGCACCGTCTGGCACCGCCGCTTGTGCGCCGGTTTCCCGATCCGCCGGTGATGCTGTCGCTGAGGGTTGGCAGCGTTCTGGTCTCGCCCGCAGAACTCATGGCGCTCGGCCCCGGTTTCGGACTGGTCCTGGGAACAGCGGCACAGGTCCGGCACGTCATCGTTGCGGGCGAGGTGCTGGGCGCAGTGGTCCGCCATGACGGCAGCAGGATTGTCTTTGAGGGCGGGTTTGTGCCTCTCGCCCGGATTTGGCCAGCAGATTGGAACAGCATGACTGAAACACACCCCTCCTCCGCGACCAGCCCGCGCCCGGCCACCCCAGTTGAGGCCGAAGCCTCCGCCATCGAACAGCTTCAGATCCCCCTGACTTTTGAACTGGCGCGGATGCCGGTCTCGCTGGCCGAACTGAGGACGATCGGAGAAGGACATGTGATTGATATTGGCGCGCTCACCGAGCGTTCCGTGTCGATCATGGCCAATGGGCGCCGCATTGGTGAAGGTGAACTCGTGGATCTCGGGTCCTCCGTCGCCATCCGGGTGACGCGGATCATCACCGCATGATCGGCTCGACCAATCTCGTCACGGCCCTTGTCCTGACCCTTGGGTTCGGCGTCCTGATCCTCGCGGTCATCACCACCACGTCGTTCGTGAAAATCTCGGTCGTCCTGTTCCTGCTGCGCACCGCGCTCGGCATCCAGCAGTCTCCGCCGAATATCGTGCTCTATGCCATCTCGCTGATCCTCACGCTTTTCATTTCCGCGCCTCTTGGCCACGACATCTACAAGGCGGCCATGGAGAGCGACCAGAAATACGAGACGCTGACGGATTATGTGGATGCCTATGAACGCGTGCAGGCCCCCGTCGCCCAGCATCTGCTCCGCTTCACACAGGCTCCCGAGCGCAATTTCTTCATGAACGCCACCCAGCGCCTGTGGCCCGAGGACATGCGCGACAGCCTGACGCCGGAATCGCTCCCGATCCTTCTCCCCTCCTTCCTGACGGGAGAGCTCAAACGCGCGTTTGAAATCGGCTTCCTGATCTATCTGCCGTTCATTACCATTGACCTCGTCGTCACCACGATTCTGATCGCGATGGGCCTGTCCCAGGTGCAGCCCAACACGATTTCGGTTCCGCTCAAGCTGCTTCTGTTCGTTCTGGCCAGCGGCTGGACACGCCTGCTGCACGGGCTGGTGATGAGCTATGCATAGGCCCTCGAGACGCACACATCTGCGGGAGAACTCTGTCTGTGGATGATGCGGCCCTTACGCAGGAACTCTCTTCCGCGCTTTTCCTGTTCGCCTCGATCGCGGGACCGCCGCTGGCGATTGCGCTGGTGGTCGGGCTTCTGATCGGGCTTCTGCAGGCCGTAACGCAGCTTCAGGACCAGACGATGCCGCTGACCTTCAAGGTCGTCGCAGTCTGCGCGACGCTGGTGCTTATGGCCTCGACACTCTTTCCGCCCCTGCTGGCCTTTACCGAACACGTTCTGACCGATTTTCCGGCCATGACGCGCTTCTGAGCCGTGCCTGCCACTGACGCCCTTGTCGTCCTGCAACAGATGATGCCCTGGCTGAGCTCCATCGCACTGGCGATGAGCCGCCCTGCGGGGGCGGCCATCGTGTTGCCGGTCTTTACACGCATGCAACTTGGCGGCCCCATCACGGGGGCCATTGCTTTCGCGCTGGGTATTCCGGCAACCCCCATGATCCATGCCGGATTGCTCACCGAACCACGATCCCTGATGGCGCTTGGTATGCTCGGGGCCAAGGAAATGGTGATCGGAGTCATCATCGGTTTGCTCATCGGTCTGCCGATCTGGGGCGTGCAATGCGCGGGCGAACTGCTCGACACCCAGCGCAGCGCAACGCAGGGTCAGGCCGAAGATCCGGGGAGCGGCAATCAGGAGTCCACAACCGCCGGTTTTTTTGCCCTTGCCGTCACGACGCTGTTTGTCCTGTCAGGGGGGCTCAATCTTCTGGCCGATACGCTGCTGTCGTCCGAAACGCTCTGGCCTCCGCTCGCTCTGGCGCTGGCGCCGCAGCCGGGGTTCGGCATGGTCCTGCTGGGTCTGCTTGACCGGCTGGAAACCGTGAGCCTTTCCATCGGCGCTCCCGTCATGCTGGCGATGCTGCTGTGTGAGGCGAGCGTCATTCTGCTGATGCGCGCCATCCCGAAACTGCATCTTTATGATCTTGCCCCGAACCTGCGCAATCTGGTCTTCATCCTGATGATGTTCGGCTACTGCGCCTGGCTCGTGTCGTACATGAAGCATGATCTTGTCGCCTCGCGGGATGTTCTTGGCACCATGCACCGGTTACTGAAGCCATGAGCGGTAGCAGCGAGGAAAAATCGCTCCCGGCTTCTGCCAAGAAACTCGCGGATGAACGTCGCAAAGGCCATATCGCCAAGGCTCCGGATCTTCAGTCCGGAGTGGTGACCATCATCCTGATCGTCTGGCTTCTGCTGCGGCGAAACGCGATTGCCGTTCATCTGCAAACGATGATGGATGCGGTCGGAAACGCTCTTGCGATGGATTTCAGATCCGGGGTCGCGAGCGTGGGTCAGGCCCTTAGAACCATCTGCCTCGAAGATGCCCTGACCCCTCTCGCTCTGGCCGTCGTCACGGGAATTCTCGTCAGGCTGCTGACCAATGGCGGGTTTGTTTTCGCACTCGACCCTGTGATGCCGAAATTCGAGAAGATCAATCCGGTTTCGGGGTTCGCAAACCTCTTCAAGGCCCGGACTTTCGTGGATCTGGGGATGTCACTGGTGAAGGTCCTGTTTTTCGGCGGCGCACTGGCGCTTATCATTCATGGTGCGATCGGCGGTCTCGTCCGTGTGCCCGAGGCCGGGATTACTGAACTGCCCCGCATCCTTTCAGCGCTGCTGATGCCGGTTTTCGGTGCCGCCTGTGTTTTCTACATGGTTGCCGGCGTGATCGACCTGCTGATCCAGCGGCAGATGTTCCTCAAGGAAATGCGGATGACGCCCACCGAGGCGAAGAACGAACGCAAGGAAAGCCAGGGCAATCCGCTCATCAAGCGCCAGCAGCGTCGCCTCCAGAGCCAGGCCCGTCGCAATACCGCACCTCTTGGTCCGAAGCAGGCCAGCGTCATGATCTGCGGAGACGGGATTTGCATCGGTCTGCGCTACAAACCGCCCCAGACGCCTCTTCCGCGTATTGTCTGTCGGGCGCATGGAGAACAGGCCGGGATCTATCGCACAATCGCTCAGGAGAGCCGTATTCCTGTCGTCTGGGATTATGAACTTGCGCGAAACCTTGCGGAGAAATTCAAGCCCGGCACAACGATCACGCCTGAATTCTTCCAGCCTGTTGCGCGCATTCTTCAGAATCTTCCGTCGTGACGTCATCTGGACGCAAATCAGGCTGACGTCAGCTTCCCATCGTAAACAGACCGTGCAGAAAAACGCGGCCATGAATCCGTTTGCCATGCCCGCTTTCAGCCGCACGATGAGGACGACATGAGCACTTCAATCACGCCCGACACCCAGAGCCTGATCCAGGAACTGATGGCCGCAATGCAGTCCGGAAGCCTCTCTTCCGGGACCGGAAGCGCGACCGGCGCAGTCCAGAGCAGCGGGACCCAGAATTCGCAGGAAGAGGCCAAACTTGCGGAAGTCTTTCAGGAACTCATGGCCCTGCTGAAGCAGGGAAACCAGGAAGCTTCGACAAGCCCCGGCTCCGATACGGCAAGCCCGGCCATTTCTCCGGCTGCGTCTCCGGCGGCTGGATCTTCGGCCTCTGCGACACCCGCCACAGGATCCACGTCGTCCGCCACTCCGGCTTCAAGCGACACGTCCAGCCCTGCAGCCACAGCCGTGACGTCCAGCACCTCGGGCGTCAGTGCGGGAGACGGTCCCAACACGACCACCATCACAAACACCAGCAATCACGACGAGAAGATCGGCCAGTTTCTTAACGGTGGGTCCACGACCCAGCCCACAGCCGAGATCGACCTCAAACCCGGCCAGACCGGCACGCTGAAATACGAGAATGGCCAGGGCGGCTATGACGCCGAAGCAGACTCGTCCGGCAATTTCCAGTCCACCGCCAGCCGCCTCGAATTCTATGCGGATGCCAAGGGCGTCAATAACGACGATGTCAGCTATATCGACGGACGAAACGCCTCCATCAAGGTTTCTGACGGCAACGGCAAAACCGCAGGCGATAGCCAGAGCATTGCCAGCGACGCCCCCTCCAATGCGGTCACGAAAGACGCAGCTGGCCGTGCGACCGTGACCGGATGGTATGACGGCTCAACGCAGGACATGAAAGACGGTGGCGCCTATATGGAGTCAAAGCTGGGCACCGGGAACGCCTATATCCATCCGGATGATGATCGCAACGCGACCAACTCCAATCCGATGACCATGGCACAGGATACAAGCCAGCATTACACGGCGGACTTCGGAGACGCCTGATCCGGCATCAGACAAAATAGCCATGAGCCGGGGCAATATTGCCCCGGTTCATGGCTTCTGCTTTCAGAACATCAAACCGGAACGCCACCCGGGTGGCGTAAGCTGGCACCTCTCAGGCTTCGCCTGTATTTTTGTGCTGCTGCACAATCGGGTCACCCTGCCCCATGGTGTAAAGATTATAGCCATAATCCGCTGTATCCAGGCCGGTCAGAAGCCCGTTGCCGACTTTCCCGGCAGCACTCTTGAGAATGTCGCCAATGGAGGAAGCACCCTTTTCCGCACTTTCCGCAACACCTTCGGCCGTGCGGGCCGCTGCTTCCGCTCCATCCACTTCGGGCGCGATTTCGGGAACAAAGAGCAGCGCGGCATCGCTGGCGACGCCTTCAAACATTCCGCCAAGATCTTTCAGACCCTGACTTTTGTTTCCCTTGGCGAACTGGTCGATCATACCGACACCGTCCGTCAGCGGAGAGACGACAGAAGACAGGAAATGACCAACCCCCGTCTCGAATTTGTCCCATCCTTTGGCGCCCTTCGTGCTGCCACGATCAATTGTGCCTTCTCCGAATTCCGCCTCGAAATCCGCGGCGTCCTTCTTTGAGACCTTGCCTGCCCCCATCTGTCCGATCTGGCTTCCGAGCGCTGCTGCGTCCGCATCGGAAAACGCCCCCCCGGAGCTGACGGCTTCCTCGCCCGCAACTTCCAGATCCTGCGCCATGGCGTTGCCATTCTTCTTGCTGGCATCGGTGGAAAACTGCTGGGCCAGAGAAGGATCTGTCTGCTCCAGGTCAGACATGGCCTGCTGTGTCGCGGTCGACAAAGCACCACTTCCCGCCTGAAGAACCGTTTCCTTCCCCGGTCCATCAGACGTCGTGGATTTGATGCCCTTTACGATCTGGGCAATCGGAGACGTATCTTCAAGAAATTTGAGGATCGCATGACCGGCACGGGTCTGGCCGCCCTTGATATAGCTTCCCCCCAGAACCTCTTTCGCCTCGGCCCGCTCCTTCTTGTTGATCCGTCCGCCGCCGTTGTTGTTTGCAAGTGACTGGGCACCGGAAATCGCCGCAATTGCCTGACTTTTGGTCAGGTCGCCGTTCTTGTAGGCCTGAAGCTCGTCCTCGACGAGGCTGTTGCCGTTTCCGGACTCTCCCGCAGTCATGATTTTGGAAAACAGGGCCGGATCGCTCTGCTGAAGCGTATCCATGCCCTGTTCCAGATTCTCGTTATAGGCCGCGTTCTTGTCCGATTTTTTTCCCGTCTTGGTACTGTCCGTGCCAGCCTGCTCCAGTTCAGTACCAGCAACCTGCCCCCCGGATGCCGTGCCTCCCGCCGCAATAGTCCCAGTCAGCATATCCACACTCCATCAAGACAGAGAAAAATCATTCTGTCCCGGACGCTAAAAGCAGATGCTGACGTCAACCTGTCTGTACGGAACGATAGCTGGAGAAGTGCATCAAAATCCTCCGCTACATCCCCCCTTTCCGGCGCTGATATTTCCAGAATAATGCGCGGCTATCCTGGCAAAGAGGGAAGAGAGCCTGGCTCCGGTCATACTCAATCCTGTTTGCCACGATAGCGAAGCCTGTCGATCAGAAGGGACAGGGCCGGCGTATGCTTCCGGCTGGGATAATACAGATGATAGCCGGAAAACATTGGGCACCATTCTTCCAGCACGCGTATCAGCCTCTTGGCCTTGATATGTGATGCCACAGCATCTTCGGGGAGATAGGCTATTCCCAAACCATCAAGGGCAGACTGCACACGAAGCGCCAGAGTGTTGAACACAAGCTGTCCTTCAACGCGTACATTCACTTCCTGCCCGTCTTTTTCCAGATCCCACGGGAAAATGCCTCCATACGTGGGCAGCCGAACATTGATGCAGTTATGCTCCATCAGATCATGAGGGGACTGCGGCAATGAACGGTTTTTGAAATATTTCGGAGACCCAACAACAGCCATTCGCATATCAGGACCGATCCGGACCGCCACCATATCCTTTGCGACCTGTCTGCCCATCCGGACACCTGCATCATATCCCTGAGCCACGATATCCGTCAGGCCGTAATCAACAACCAGTTCGACACTGACATCCGGATGATCCGGCAAGAAGCGCTTCAAAGCCGGCTGAAGGATGGAAAGAGCAGGATGTTCTCCGGCCGTGATTCGCACCTTACCGGCAGGTTTATCCCGCAAAGCACTTAAATCGGCCAGTTGCGCCTCTATTTCTCTGAATCTTGGCCCAATCGTTTGAAACAGGCGCTCACCCGCCTCGGTCGGCGCAACGCTGCGGGTGGTACGCGTGAGCAGGCGCAATCCCAGCCGCTCTTCAAGGCCCCGGATAGTCTGACTGAGCGCTGACTGGGACACCCCCATTTTAGCGGCTGCCCGGGTGAAGCTCCGCTCCTGCGCCACGGCGGCAAAGGCTGCCAGGTCATTGAAGTTCTCATGCGGCATTGATTAGCTCTTCTAATAACTACATCCGCTTTATAGCGCCTAATCGCCAGTCACAAGATCAGATAGCTTCTATCTTATCTTCTATAAGGCATGCCCCTTCAGCACCTGAATGGTCCGTAGTGACAGTCTTCGCGGATGGAGGAATAAAATGACCACATGGCTTATCACCGGATGCTCCAGCGGGTTGGGGAAAGATCTGGCACAGGCCGTGCTCAGACGCGGCCATAATGCCGTCATTACCGCCCGCAACTCCGACAGTCTGAAAGATCTTGTCGAAACCTACCCCGGCAAAGCCCTGGCCCAGACACTCGATGTGACGAACACGGATCAGATTGCGAAGGCCGTACAGAGCGCTGAAACGCAATTCGGCGGAATCGACATACTGGTGAACAACGCAGGTTATGGTTACCGCGCCGCCATAGAGGAAGGTGAGGAAGTCGATGTCGCGGCCCTGTTCGCCACCAATGTCTTCGGGCCGGTTTCTGTCATGAAAGCTGTCCTTCCCGGCATGCGTCAGCGCCGCGCCGGAACAATCGTAAACGTCTCTTCTGTCGCGCCCCGCATCGCGAGCCCGGGATCAGGCTACTACTCGGCCAGCAAACTGGCGCTCGAAGGAATTTCGGCCACACTCCGCAAAGAGGTCGCCCCCCTAGGCATCAGGGTCATGGTCGTACAGCCAGGGGCGTTCCGTACGGATTTTGCGGGTCGTTCCCTTCATGGCTCGAAAACAGTCATCGCAGATTATGATTCAACGGTCGGCCTCCGCCGCAAGACGGCCGATAAAACCAGCGGCAAAGAAACAGGCGATCCCATCAAAGCTGCTCAGGTTCTGATTGATGTCATCAGCGGGGATAAACTGCCGGATAGTCTTCTCCTTGGCAGTGACGCCGTGAGATGGGCCACGGATGCCATCAAGGCCGACCTTCAGGAAATTGAAGAGTGGAAAACCGTCAGTACAAGCACGGATTGCTCCTGACCTCCCCCCAGATTCGTAACCATGAAATCAGGATAAATGACAATGAGATACCGGACATTAGGAAAAGACCTCACAGTCTCCGCACTTGGCCTGGGCTGCATGGGAATGACCGGCGTTTATGGGGAAGCAGCGGATCGTTCCGCCATGATCAAACTGATCCACGATGCTTTTGATCGCGGCGTGACGTTTTTTGATACTGCCGAAGCCTACGGGCCGTTCACCAATGAAGAACTGGTCGGCGAAGCGCTTGAACCGATCCGCGACAAGGTCGTGATCGCCACCAAATTCGGTTTTGATATCAACCAGCAAACCGGCGAACGCTCCGGCGGTGTCAACAGCCGGCCGGAGCATATCCGCGTGGTGGCTGAAGCGGCACTCAAACGCCTGAAAACCGACCGGATTGATCTGTTCTATCAGCACCGCGTTGATCCCGATGTCCCGATTGAAGACGTCGCGGGCACAATCAAGGAGCTTGTCTGGGAAGGAAAAATCAAACATTTCGGCCTGTCCGAAGCCAGCGTACAGACGATCCGCCGTGCCCATGCCGTTCATCCCGTGACAGCGGTGCAAAGCGAATATTCCCTGTTCTGGCGCGAGCCGGAGAAAGAGCTTCTCCCGGCACTTGAGGAACTTGGGATCGGTTTTGTGCCTTTCAGCCCTCTGGGGGCAGGCTTTCTGACCGGTCAGATCACGATGGACACAAAGTTTCCAGAAGGAGACTTCCGCAACTTCGTTCCGCGCTTTTCACCGGAAGCCCGCAAAGCCAATCTGGCTCTCGTGGATGTTGTGAAAGATGTTGCAAGCCGTAAAGAGACAACGCCGGCACAGGTCGCACTTGCCTGGCTGCTGGCGCAAAAGCCATGGATTGCGCCAATACCCGGCACGACCAAACTCTCACGCCTTGAAGAAAATCTCGGCGCGGTCGATCTTGTTCTTACACCTGCCGATATTCAGGAAATTGATGATGCAACCGCTAGGATGATCGTTCAGGGCGACAGACTACCTGAAGCCGTCCTGAAAATGACCGGTCTATGATAGACGCTTTGCGAATGAGGCTCCGGGTCAGTCAAGACCCGGAGCCTCAGGGTGTCAGATGACGAAGTTGTCGCAAACGATCAGCTATGATCGGGAAGCAGGCCCTGTTTTCAGAAATCCGCGCGCACGCTTCCAAAGAACATCCGGGGGGCTCCGATCTGCATGGACTGGTCCGTCAGCGCGCCTGTCGCAATATCCGCCGGATTGCCATTCTGGCCCATCGTGGAAATATAGCGTTTGTTCGTCAGGTTGGAGCCGTTGAACGCAACTGTCAGGTTCTTGATGGCGCCCAGGTAGCGGTTGTACTTCTTCATGTTCCCGAAACTGTATTGCACACCGACATTCGTCAGCCAGTAGCCGGGGCTTTTGACGTCTCCCGTATAGCTGTAATTGCGTGTGCCGGTGTAACTTCCGTCGGCATAGGCCGTCATGCCCCGCCACTCGTATGACACCCGGCCTTTGTACATGAAGCGCGGATAATTCACGACCTGCTGGCCCTTGGTCGCATAGACAGTAGAGCCGCTGACAAGGTTCTGATCGTAGACACCATGGTTGTAGCTGATGGAATTGGTCAGCGCGAAGCCGCGAAATGGCGTCAGGGTCAGCCCCGCATCCACGCCGTTCATCGTAACGCCCCCCACATTCGACACGGCGGAGATCGGGTTGACGACCGGCCCTTCCGTAATCTGCTGCAGACGGTTGTTATAGTTGGTCCGATACGCATAGACCGTCGCAGCGACCAGCCTGCCCGTGTAGCGATAGCCGATCGCATAGGTCCAGGCCGTTTCGGGGCGGATTGAGGACTTCGTATCGTCATAGGCCGTCTGGGAGACGGCAAAAGGCGAGTTCGACAGTTTGTAGCCGGATTCCGCGTAAGTCCGCGCGTTTTCCGAAATATCGAAATACAGCTCGTGATCCTTCAGGAAATGCCAGTCCGCACTGATATGCGGCAGAAAGGGCTTGGCCACTGTCAGACTTTCGCCACTCGTGATCCGGGCTCCTGCGCCGTAATACTCCTGGTTCAGATACCCGTCCCCGACATTGGTCGTGCTCAGCAGGGACTTGAAGCCAAAATGCAGCGCCAGATTTGGCAGGACATTATACGTATCCTGCACGAAGGCCGTGAACGTGTTGGTATTGTAATTCTGGTTGAAAATCTGCGCGAACGGATCACGCCACTGGGTCAGGGGGTCATGCACCGTACCCTGAACAACCCCGTTCACCACCGCCGGCTGTGCATAGGCGTTCATCGGCGACATGTAGCTGTTGTTTTCGTACCAGACACCCGCGCCAAGATGATTGCGCGCAACATCATAATGCAAAGCCGAGACAATGCCGAAACGCCGGATTTCCGGTTCTTTCATCAACTCGCTGACGGGCGATCCTGTCGGCGATGGGAAATACGGCGTTGCCCAGGACGTCTGGTTGCGTTCACCATGCCCGTAAGCCGTTGTATTCCAGGTCAGACGATCCGTCAGGCGCAGATCGGCCTTGATCCCGCCAAACGTATCGACCGTATTCGTGCTGCCATCATAATACGCTGCATCCGCCGGATCATCGAGCGTTCCGACCTTGCCGGGATAGATCCCGTTCGCCGCATTCACAGCCGCGATATAGCCGGAATTGCTGCCATTCTCGTAGCTCGACAGACCATAGCCCACCCGCTTGATGATCTGTGGAGAGATGTCCGGATAGGTATTCTGGTGCAGGTCACTCCAGTCAAAAAATGCCGAAATCGAGCTGTCATGGCCGATCGGCTGCACCAGCTTGGCGTTCACCTGCTGCATGAACTGCTCGCCATAGCCCTTCCACATCCCGCTGTCGTTGCGCATGTAGGACGTGTAGAACTTCGTACCACTGGAATTGAGCTTGCCGCTCTCAAAGCGCAGGAACGTGTGATAGGTGCTGTAGCTGCCGAAACCCGCCGCAGCCGTTCCCCCCATCTTGTCGGACGGCGTCATCGAAACATAGCTCAGGCCGCCACCCAGATTGTTACTCGCCGCCATGCTCTCCGCACCGGCGGACTGCGATACGTCAATGCGCGCCACGTTTTCCGACGAGATCGCCATGATAGGGTTTAGGCCGTTATAGTTCCGGTACGTCATCTCCCCGAGCGGCATCCCGTCCAGCGTCATGCCGATTTCCTGCTGCTGGAAACCATGCATGAAGATCTGCGCACTCCAGGTGTCGAGCCCCTGTGCATCGCCCGACTGGAACGTGATGCCCGGAAGCTGCGCGATCACCTTCATCGGATTGGTTCCGGCAGGCGCCTCCGACAGCATCTTCTGACTGACCGTCTCGACACTCCCCCGAGGCGGATGACGCGCCACAACTGCCATATTTTCCGCAGTTTTACTCACATACGGCCCTGAATGCCGATGCGGCGGGGTCCGTATACGAGACGTGGTTTTATGTGCAGCAGGAACCATCTTGTGCATCAGGGACGAATGTCTGCTGGCTGCCATTGCGGATGCAGAAAAGACGGCCGACAGCATCGTCGTCACCGAGAGTGCAAGAGACAGGGAGCCGGGTCGTTTACACATATACAGTCTACCTCATCTGGCGTCCGTCCTGTAGCGGGACGGGAATTCGATCCTGAAAGTCAGTAGCGGCCGTGAAGCGCTTCGAAGAAACCATCGAAGTTGTCCCAAGGAATCATATGACCCGCATCCGGAACGGTGGCGATGGCAATCGCAGGATTGAGCTGAAGGATTTCTTCAATATCTTCCTGCTGGATCACCCCACCCCGCGTTGCCACGACAAGAGTGGCGGGGGTTTTGAGATGAGGCAGATCCTGATGGATGTCTTCCGTATGGAACTTCTCGAACGTGATCCGGGTCGCCAGTTCGTCACAGGTATGGAGCCACTGCGCCCGCAGCGTGCACTGCTCGTCCGTCCATGTCGGGCAGAAGCGCTTCATCTCCGTACCACTCATGCCTTTGCGCGCCATGCGGATTGATTCCGTGTACCAGTCGAGCTTGGCGGGATAAGCACGGCGGCCCGGCCCACTGACGGGCGGGTCGATCAGCGCCAGATGCGTCAGTCCCGCGTCATTTTGACGGGCCGTACGGATCGCAATCCGCGCGCCCATGGAGTGCCCCATCAGAACCACATCCTTCAGGCCCAGCGCATCAATGAATCCACGAACATCTGCTGCATATGTGTCGAGGTCATAGTCCAGATCCGGCCCCGTCGAAGACAGGCCACGCCCGCGCACATCCAGCACATAGACATCATGCGTCTCGGCCAGACGGTCCGCGACGAACCCCCAGGTGATGGCCGGGCTCGTAATACCAGGCACCAGTACCAGCGCCATGCCCTTGCCACCGTAACGCAGATAATGCTGCCGGATGCCGTTGGCATGGACATTCGCACCGTAAAGCAGGCGTGTTTGCGTCATGAAATGGTCCTTCTGAAAAATTTTGAGGTCAGGCGTTGGGAAGACGGGACAGCAGGGTGTCGAGGTCCATGACGTCACCGCATTTCTGAGCCATGTCGAACAGGTTGGCCTCGTGCGGCCCGATGGCGCGGTCACCCACACAATCAGAGACGATCACCGGACGGAACCCGTACTGCATCGCATCCAGCACGCTTGCCCGCACACAGCCGGACGTTACGCATCCGGCGACAACAACGGTCTGCACACCGTGCGTCACCAGCCAGGAAGCCAGTGGCGTGCCTGCAAACGCAGACGGCACCGTCTTGCGGACCACATATTCGCCCTGCTCCGGCGCCAGTTCGTCCACGATGGCAGACGCGGGGTTACTTTCCGTCAGCCCCAGCATCGTCGGCACTTTCAGCGAAAAGATGTTCGCATCCGCGCCATCATCCGCGAACACGATCCGCGTATGCGCCACTTTCCAGCCCAGACGCCGCGCCGTCGCCAGCAGCGTTTTCGTCCGCTCGATCGCTTCGGGAATATTGCCGCCGCCAAAGGCTTCCGGATCGGCAAACCCGTTGACGAAATCGACAATCAGCAGCGCAATGTGCCCCGTCATACCCATTTCGTTTCCGAAACCCTGCTTCCTGTAGCGGTCTTCGTCGCGATTGCTCTGCACGCTCATCATGCGTTCTCCACAAGCTTGCCGTCTTTCACGACCGGCACATCATCAAGCGTGACCGTGCAGCCCCGCATCGGAATATCGATATGACACGCCGTATCACGCGTGCCGCCAGCTTCGTTGTTCGGCCCCGTGGACCACAGGAAGTTCCCCGAACAGGCGCGGGGGTCCATGCCGATGCTGGCCTCGCGGTCATAGAACCCCATGACCGACCAGTGCGCCCGGTCCTGCATCCCCCAGCCGATATGCGACACCGCATAGACTTCCGGATCGTTGAAACTTTCCATGTAATCCCGCAGATGATCGGCCTCGTAACCACCCTCGATTGCCCGGACGAACCCTTTCTCAAGATGGCAGGTGATGGGTGCCGTCACATAGGATTTCTGCGGCAGGAGAATGTCTCCCGGCGCTAGAACGATCTTACCTTCCGCCGAACCCTCATTGGACCATGTCGCCAGAAAACCGCTCGGCCAGTGATCCCAGCGTCCCGGCGCGTCCACAAAGCCATATTCCTCCAGCATCGGATAATCGCCCAGCGCAAAGGACGCATCCGTCCCCGCCGCCGACGTCACCCGCATGACCTTCGCCGCCTGAAGCTTTTTCGACGCCGCCAGAACGCGCTCGCGGTCTTCCATCGTCGGCGTCATCCGCACCAGAACCTCGGGCGGCTCCACGGCCAGCAGGATGCGGCCACCCGCTGCAAGGACTTCATGCTGCTCGGCCGAGAACAGCAGCGTCATCAGATCCAGAACCAGATCGCTGGCCTTGAGCATCTCGACCGCCGCCCGGTTGTTCGTCAGCGGCGTCGTCCCGACAAACGCCAGCGGATCGCGCGAGAAGGACAGCGCCCCGTTCGTCGGCTGAAGATCCAGCCGGTTCGCAATCGCCCCTTTTTCCCGGACGGCGAGAACCGCGCAGCGGAGGGTCTGTTCATTGCTGCCTAGGGACGTCAGCAACGTCACGGTCTGCCCCGCTTCCAGACGACACAGCGTCAGCACCTGTCGCCAGGCCTGGACCAGTTCAAAATCACTTACGGGCATGAAGGTGGCTCCTTGGATTCCGATCCCGTCCTCAGGATCTGGTTGAGGCCGATGGCGGCGATTGTGGCGGTTGCAATGCCGCCCAGCGTCCCACCGCCGATGGTGAAAGTGAGGTCTCCCGCCCCGGCCACGAGGGCCACGCCAACGGGAAACAGCGTTGAGGCACGGGAGAAATCGACGCGGTTATCCACCCAGACGCGCACCATCGTCGCCGCGATCAGACCGAACAGCCCGACCGAGAGGCCACTGAGCACAGGCTCCGGAATGGCCCGCAGCAGCGCCCCGAAGAAGGGCGAAAAACCCAATAGAATGGCGAACAATCCCGCCACCCCGAAAGTCAGCGTTGAATAGACCCGGGACAGCGCCATGACGCCGATATTCTCGACATAGGTGGTCACACCCGTGCCGCCGAGACTGGCCGCCAGCATCGTCGCCAGCCCGTCCCCGAGGAACGCACGCCCCGTCAGGTGATCCAGGGGGCGCCCCGTCATGGCCCCGATCGCCTTGAGATGCCCAAGATTCTCCGCCACCAGAACCAGCGCGACAGGCGCCAGCAGAATGGCTGCATGGCCGTTAAAACGAGGTGCCGTCAGATGCGGCATCCCGATCAACGGGGCGGACAGAACTTCGGAGAAATCCATCGCCGGCGCCAGATGCAGCCCGTTCGCCACCACGACATACACAAGCGTGGAAACAATCAGGGACAGCAGGATCGACAGCCGCCGCAGATACGGACCGCCATAGACTGCCAGCAGCGCCGTACACAGCAGCGCAAAAATACCGCAGGCCGTCCCGGCCCCGCCATGCCCGAGCCCGCGCGACGCCACAGGCGCCAGGTTGAGCCCGATCGCCGCGCCAATCGCCCCGGTGACGGATGGCGGCATGAGACGCTCGATCCACCCCGAGCCCGTCATCCGGACCAGAACCCCGATCAGCGCATACACCACGCCCGCGACGAAAATCCCGCCGCAGGCCAGTGCGATATCGGGGTTCGGACCATGCCCGGAATATCCGGTCAGCGCCACGACGAGCGCGATGAAGGAAAAACTCGACCCCAGATAGCTCGGAATGCGTCCCCCGGTGATGAGGAAGAACAGGATTGTTCCCAGCCCCGAGCACAGGATCGCCACATTGGGGTCAAACCCCATCAGCAGCGGCCCCACCACGGTCGATCCCGTCATCGCAAGGACATGCTGGCCGCCGAGCAGGACCGTCTGTCCCATCCCCGGATGCTCGTCAGGCGCGATCATGTCCGTCCGTTGCGCCCGACGCCAAACCGGAAGCCAGCGTTCACTCATCCTCAGTGTCCTCCGTTCGCGCGGATCTGAGCACGGAGCCGGGCCACATGGGCCTCCAGATCCGTCCATTCGGACCGACCGGGAGCCATTGTCCGCCTCAGATATGCAACGAGTTCCGCAATCTGGCGGTCAGACAGGATGTTCCCGAATGTCGGCATGGTGGTCGCCTGCGCATAGGCAGGCTGCGAAACACCCTTGAGAATGACATGAACGAGATTATCCGGGCTGTCCGCCTGGATATTACTGTTGAGCGCAAGCTGGGGACGCGCGCCGAACAGATGCGCGCCTTCGCCTTCATGGCAACTCGCACAGCTTCCGTTATAGATCCGCGAGCCCTCGCCCCGGTCCAGCGCCTGCAGCCCGCGCGCCTGTTCCAAAACCGCATCCCGACGCGCCGCCACACCTTCGACGGCATTCCTGCGATCAAAGGACGCGATGTAATGCGCAATCGCCCGCACATCCGCATCCGGCAGGGACGCCATGGAATGAACAACCGGCGCCATCGGCCCTCCCGCCGGACCATGCGCCGGGCTGAACCCGGTCCGCAGATAGGCGTACAGATCGTCCTCACTCCAGGGCAACGGAGACTGCGACAGCGTGCTCAGCGCAGGTGCCGACCATCCCTCGGCCTCGCCTCCGGCCAGATACGCATTCTTCCAGCGTTCGGCCCCCAGCGCATTGCGCGGCGTATGACACGCCGAGCAGTGCCCCAGACCTTCCGCCAGATAGGCCCCACGATTCCACTGTTCAGATTGGGCCGGATCGGGCGTGAACGGCGCGGGATCATGGAACAGCATGTTCCACCCCGCCATCGAGAAGCGCATGTTGTACGGGAACTTCAGCGCCGTCTTCGGCACCGCATTGCGCACCGGTTTCTGCGACATCAGATAGGCATACAGATCCCGCAGATCCGCATCGCTCGTCTTCGCAAACGCCGTGTAGGGAAACGCCGGATAAAGATGCCGCCCGTCCCGACTGATGCCATGACGTATCGCCCGTTCGAACGCTTCGTAGGACCAGGCCCCAAGCCCGGTGTCCACATCGGGCGTCAGATTGGTGGAATAGATGATCCCGAACGGCGTCTCCAGCGGGAATGCCCCCGCATTCGTCACCCCACCCGACGCCGTATGACAGACCGCACAATCCCCCGCGGCCGCAACCTTCTCGCCCCGTGCAATCGCGGCATCGGAAAACAGCCCGGCTTCCGGCAGTGAGGCCGGCGCAATCGCCGACCGCCAGGGCATGACCGTCGCCATCAGACCGCCCACCGTCGCAAAAGCCGCTGCAAACGCCCCGCGACGCAGCTTCGCGCCCAGCGTCGTCCGTGCCATCGCCGGACGCATTTCCGGCCCAGCCACACCCAGTGCTGCCAGTGGTCGCACCGCTTCCGCACTCAGCGGACCCAGTGCCTCATCCAGCCGTGCTTTCACTTTTTCAGGCGTGAATGGCACATCGCGAAAACGCATGCCCGTGGCAGCATAAAGCGCATTGGCAATCGCCGCCGCACTCGGCACGGACGCGGACTCTCCCGCCCCCAGAGGCGGCTGGTCCTGCCGCTCCATCAGAACGGGCTCGATCGCTGGAAGCTCCGGGAAAGTCAGGATCGGATATCCTCCCCAGTCCCTGCTCTCCACGCCCTTTTCGTCGAACTGGACCTCTTCGCGCAGGATCCGGCTCGTGGACTGGATGACATTGCCCTGAAGCTGATGGCGCACCCCGGCCGGGTTCACCATCATGCCCGCATCCTGCCCGACCACCGCCCGCGTGACACTCACCACGCCGGACTGACGATCTACCTCCACATCCGCAACCCAGGCCGACCACGCCGCCGCCGTGCCCGGAAACGTCCCGTGCACATACTGCGCATAAGCAAGCCCACGCCCCTTCAGCACGCGCGCCTGCGGATCAACCTCGACCGGGCCGGCCCGATATGTCCACCCGGCCCGATCCGCCGTCGCCTTCAGAAGTTCGCAGGCCCGCTGGTCCCGCAGATGATCCAGACGGTATTCCAGCGGATCAGCCCCGGCCTCCGCCGCCAACTCGTCGATATAGCTGTCATGCGCAAAACTATTGGGGAGCGCAGAAACGCCCCGAAACCAGGACGCCCGCGCAATCGGCGGCATATCCTGAACCGTCACCCGCGCATTGGGATAATCATAGGGCGGAACAGACGTCCGATCCCCCATCTGCGCCACAGACGGCACGTCTGCCGGAACCACACCCGTCAGAACCAGCGCCAGCAATGGCGAGACATTGGACGGATAACTGGTGTCCAGATCATACGCGACGGGCTGCCCGGACGCATCAATTCCGCCCCGGATCCGCACGAGTTGTGCCGCACCTTTCGGCTCCCAGACATGCTCCTGCTCGCGCGAAAGCTGCACCCGCACCGGACGCCCCACCGCGCGCGACAGCAGGGCCGCGTCGCCGCCCACATCATCTGCGCAGTTACGCCCATAGCACCCGGCGGCCTCATGCCGGATGACCTGGATATCCGCCGTAGACAGGCCCATCAGCAGCGCCAGATCCGCGCGCAGCATGTGCGGGTTCTGCGTCCCGGACCAGACTTTCAGCTTTCCATCCTGCCAGTCCGCCACTGAACAGGACGGACCGATGGAGCCATGCATCTGGTACGGCCAGAAATATTCCCGCTCCAAAACAGTCTTCGCACCTGCCAGACCGTCCTCAAGCATGCCGCGATCCAGCACAACGCGCGGCGTTGCAGGGTTATCCCGCACGGCCTCGACCGGATCGGTCAGATCCGGCAGTGCAACAGGCGCCCACTTGACCCGCAATGCTTCTGCGGCAGCCGCAGCCTGTTCCTCGCGTTCGGCCACTACACCCACGAAATCGCCGACCACGACCACATCCACCACACCTGGAAGATGCGTCACAGACTCCCGATCAACCGAAAGCAGCGCCCGTCCGACATACGGTCCGTGATCGTAACCCTCATAAGGCGGCCGCACGACGCGCCCATGCAGCATCCCGTCCACACGGACGTCATGGACATAGACCGCCCGGCCCGTCACCTTGTCCGGAATATCGACGCGCGGCATATCCCGCCCCACCAGACGATATTCTGACGTACTTTTCACCGCCGCCGCATCATCGAGCAGCACCCGCAGTTCCACGCCCTCGACCAGATCTCCGATCCGATAGACCCGGTTCGGCAAGGGCGGTTCACAGACCAGCTCACCCTCCCGCAGCGTTATGGTCCCAACCGTCCGACCTGTCAGTTCCGCTGCACGTTCCAGCAGGAGATGCCGCGCCTGCGCTGCTGCCCGGCGAAGTGGAATGGCCGTGACCTGAATGGTCTCGCTCGCAATCGTCGCGCCCTGATCGGGCGTGTCTTCGGTATGGCCCAGCACCATCCGCACCTGCGCCGGACGGGCATCAAGCTCTTCCGCCACGATCTGCGCCAGAGACGTCGCAATCCCCGTTCCCAGATCCACATGCCCGCAGAACGCCATGACCTGATCGTCAGCCGTGATGCGCAGGAAAATCTCGTCTTTGGGAATAAAGCCGCCCCGTGCCGCCAGTCCTTTCGGAGGCTGCGCAGGACGGAAAATGCTGAGGGAGCCCGTAGGGAGCGATGCCTGCATTATCAGGGCTCTCCCTTTACAAGACCTGCCGCGATGCAGGCGGCCTTCATGATTTCAACATGCGTGCCACAGCGACACAGATTATATCGCAACGCTTCTTTCAGCGCTGCCTCGTCAGGATCGGGCACGGCATCCAGAAACGCCTTTACCGTCATGACCATTCCGTTCAGGCAATATCCGCATTGTGCGGCCTGTGCCTTGATGAAAGCCTTCTGGACCGGATCGGACCCATCGGGGGAAAGCCCCTCCAGCGTCACGACGGACGCGCACGCAGCGGCGGTTTCAACCCGAACCACGCAGCTTCGCGCGGCTTTGCCATCCAGCAGTACGGTACAGGCCCCGCATTCTCCCAGTCCGCATCCGAATTTCGGGCCATTCAGACCAAGATCATTGCGCAGCACTGTCAGGAGTGGTGTGCCAGGGGCAGCGTGAACCTGGCGCTGTTCCCCATTCACCATCAGAAAGACGCTGTCCGTCATAGCGTCCCTCTCCTTCACGTCAGGATGTCAGTTTCAGGTCGTAGACATTATCGCCGTAGCACCAGTACGGATCTTCAGGCTGACGCAGCCAGGTATTGGCGTTGGAAATGCTCTGGACCTTGGTCGCACGTTCCTTGCGGGCCCCGTAATAGGCCTCGAACGTCGCATCCAGATCGGCAACACCAAGCTCGCTCAGACAGCGTGTCAGAACCGCTGCGTCCTCGACTGCCATGGCTGCACCCTGTGCCATATGGGGCTTCATCGGATGACAGGAATCACCCAGAAGCACCACACGGCCCTCATGCCATTTCGACAGCGGCTCACGCGTCTTGAGCGGCCATTTCGTCACGGTTTCCGCCGCATCGATATAGCCCTGAACCATCGGATGATAATCCGCGAATGCCGCCTTGAACTCTTCACGCGTAGAAGGAAGCTGACCGGCCCGGCTGGTCCATTCCGCCGGCTCTCCCGTTACCAGATAGAATTCCTCTTCCTTGCGATCGAGATAGTAGCAGACAATATGGCGGTCAGCGGTCCACCACTTGGCGTTGACATCCGCTCCCAGAGCCTTCGCGGCGGCACCGGGAATGATCGCCCGGTGCGCGATCCAGCCGGTATAGAGAGCTTCTTCCAGACCGAAGATTTTCTCACGTACACGCGAATTTATTCCGTCTGCTGCAACCAGAATGTCTACGCTATCCGTAGAACCGTTCTCGAATTCCAGCGAAACGGTCTTACCGTTATCTGTAAACTCGACGAGTTTGTGGCCCCATTTGATGCGGTCAGGCTCAATGCAATCAAGCATCGCCTGATGCAGATCACCACGATGAATGGTGATGTAAGGTGCACCGTAGCGCTCACGCTCCGCATTCAGCGGGATTTTTGCAAGAACCGAGCCATCTGTTCCGTTTCGGCTGACCCAGTAGTCAGGAAGGCAGGAAATTTCCTCGAGTTTTTTGTCCAGACCATCAAGATGGGCAAGGATTTTCAGGACGTTAGGGCCAAACTGGATGCCTGCCCCCAGCCGGGAAAAACCAGGCGCCTGATCATAAAGCGTTACGTCAAAGCCCTTACGCTGCAAAAGCCCCGCTGCAGCAACGCCACCAAGACCAGCCCCCACAATACCGACCCGAACACCACCCGACATCTGATTGCCCTTCTGCTGCTGGCCATCGCGGAGCAAGAGAGCCCAACAATAATGGCGTACACACTATATATGAATAATTCACAGTCCTTCCGGGTGCGTCAAGAAAATTATGACGATTCCGTTTCGTTTCCTGTTTGAGATATATTCCGGAGTTTTCAGTCTTCGAAAAACGCCAGTTTTTTCAGGATATGGAGCGCCGCAACCCTCTCGCACGCATCAAGCGGTGCCAGCGTACGGGCTGTCACATCCGCAGCACTTGGAATCGTACTCTCGACAAGGATGAACCCTTCCGGTGTCAGGGACACGATACGCTGCCTGCGATCATTGCGATCCTGAACAATGCTCACCAGTCCTCTCTTGCGAAGACGCATGACGATGTCACGCAAAGTTGCGTGATCAATGCCGGTCGCGGCACTGATTTGTACGAGAGGGGCTTCCTTCAGCCGATAGACTGTCACCATGGCTGCAAACTGGGCAGAGGTCAGCCGATCGTCGGGAATTTCACGCTGAAAGATGATCGTGTGTCGCTGATAGGCGCGCCGGAGAAGATATCCGATCTGATTGCAAAGCTCGTAATCTGCATCACGCGACATCGGATTTTTCTCC
The DNA here is from genome assembly GCF_002005485.1 of Gluconobacter albidus. Lineage (NCBI taxonomy): Bacteria > Pseudomonadati > Pseudomonadota > Alphaproteobacteria > Acetobacterales > Acetobacteraceae > Gluconobacter > Gluconobacter albidus. Next base: position 2,286,497 of record NZ_CP014689.1, read on the forward strand.
ATTGAAACCCCAAAAGATTTTTACAGCCTCTGGAGGGATTGTATATCCAAATTTCCCGATCGCCTTCCCTTCACAGCGCGCGACCGATACCCCGGATACCCCCACACATTCAGAAAGAAGACCAGCATTCCATGCCACATTTCGCAATGCCTCAGTCACTTCCCCTGTCCACGCACGTCTCTGCAGACCTGCCCCTGATTAATGACGTATACATTAGTAATAGCTACACAATCTCTGAACGGAGCATCCGGAAAAACGAAAAACAATGGCTGTAAGACAGTGCTTTTCGGGAGATTCTTTTTTGTTGCAGAATCGAATTGTCGTTCATAATATCGTTTATACGTTATAAGATCGAAACGTGACGTTTTCCCGTTATCAGATTGCCATCCCATCCGACCCGTGTGAGAGCAAGGATTGATCTCAATGCGTATCGTCTCTCAGAACAAACTCGCGTTACGCCACATGGCTCTGCTTTCCACAGTGCTGGCCGTCATTCCCTCATACGGGTGGGCGGCAGAAAAATCGCAGCATGCCCGTAAGGGAAAGGCGCATCCACAGCACACGCTCCCTGCGTCCAGACCATCTGCCGCACGGCACGCTTCGGCCCGCGCCATGCAACCCGAACTTATGCAAGTTCAGGGACGGCGTGTTTCTCATGGTGCACAGACCGTCATCTCCCAACACGTCTTCACAAACGCTGTTGCCGGAACTTCCGTCATGAAAGCGTTGCAGAACGTGCCAGGTGTCCTGTTTCAATCGGACGATGCGCAGGGCGTCGATACGGGCGGCGTCAAACTCTATATCCACGGGTTCTCACAGAACCAGATCGGCTTTTCACTGGACGGTATTCCACTCGGTGAGTCCGTCTATCGCAACTATAACGGTTTGAACGCTGTTGCCGCGCTGTCATCCGAGAATGTTGGTCATATGGAGATGTCACAGGGCGCGGGCGCCGTGGACATGCCCAGCACCAATGTGCTCGGCGGTGCAATCATGATTTCGTCGTCTGATCCCAAGGACAAGTTCGGTGGCACGCTGGCCGCGACCGGCGGAAGCAACGCCACCACCCACGCTTTCATCCGTATCGACAGCGGCAAGCTGAACCCCACCGGGACCAAGTTCTACGTGTCCTACATGCGGAACGACACCAAACTGTGGAAAGGCTATGGCACCCAGTTCTTCCAGCAGGCTAACCTGAAGCTGGTGCAGCCGATCCATAATGAAAGCAGCGTCTCGCTCCTGTTCGACTGGGCGGATGTCCAGCAGTTCAATTACCAGTCCGAAACACTGGAGACGGTCCAGAAGCTGGGTTACGGCATCTCCAACTACTATCCGAATTATCGACTGGCCTATAACGCAGCACAGGGGATCTACTCGCACGGCGAAGACAAAACCAGCGACCCGAAGGATGTATCCTACTACGCCGGAACAACGGCTTCCCGCGATCTGCTGGGAGGACTGAATTTTCATCTGAAGCTGGCGGATCATCTGCGGTGGGATTCCGTCGTGTACGGCCATAACCAGAAGGCCAATACGCAGTGGTCTGACCCCTGGATGGCGTCAGCGAACGGCGCCCCCCTTTCCGAAATCGTCAAGCAGCCCGATATCCAGCGCTTCGGCCTGACGTCGAGCATGACGTATGATATTGGGAAACACGAAATTCATGGCGGCATCTGGTACGAGAACAACAAATACGTCTCGAACATGTTCGCCTACAACGACCCGCTTCTTGCCGACGGTCAGACGCTGACGCCAAATCCTTTCCGCAAATGGTCCGACCCTTTCGCCAAGCTCTGGGGGCAGACCTACAATACCAACACGATGCAGACCTATATCGAGGACACCTGGCGTCCAGTTAAAGACCTTTCGCTCCATGCAGGTTTCAAATCCATGCTGAGCACGACCCATGTCGGACAGACAGGAAATTACGAACCCTATACCGGCACCAATGCTCTTGCCGGCGGCGTGGGTCTGACGACATTCGGGGCGTTCCTGCCGCATTTCAGCGGGGACTGGCATTTCCTGACGCATCATGAGCTGTATTTCGATATCGCCAAGAACATGCGCGCCTATCCGGAAAGCGGCTATCACCTGTCGGCATCGCCGTTTGCCGTCTCGCAGGAGGCCTTCGATCTGTCACGCAGCTCCGTCAAACCCGAGACCAGCTGGGCCTACTCGGTTGGCTACCGCTTTACGCAGCGGCGTGTGGATTTCTCGGTCAGTGCCTATCGCGTAAACTTCTCAAACCGTCTGGGCGCGCTGGTCCAGGGCAGCCAGACCAACCCGCAGACAACGGTGCTGAACCTCGGCGGTGTGACGATGAACGGCGTGGATGCCGGTCTGACCCTGCGCCCGCTGCGTGGTCTCTCGATTTTTAACTCGATCAGCTACAACCACTCGACCTACGACAACAACATCAGCCAGCAGGGCACGACCTATGCCACCAAGGGCAAGCACGTCGTGAACTATCCGGACCTGATGTACAAGGCGACGGCGGAGTACACCTACAAGAAGGCCAGCTTTAACATCGACGCTCTCTACACCAGCAGCCGTCCGTTCAGCTACACGAACGACACCTCCCTTCCGTCCTACTGGCTGGTCAATTTCGGAGCACGCTACAATTTCGGCCGCATCGGACGTCTGGAAAATCTGACAGCATCGTTTAACGTCACCAATCTGACAGGGTCACGCTACCTGATCATGACCGGTGATGACGGCGGCAATCCGCTTTCGGGCGATTACCAGTCGCTGGTCGTGGGCGCACCCCGACAATTCTTCGGTGGGGTGAAAGCAGACTTCTGACACTCCCCTGTCCGGACCGGACTTCCCCGGCGCTACCTTTTCAGGATGAAGAAAAGGCAGCGCAGCGCTTACAACCGGATGGCTGCATGAACGGCACAACGAACAACCAGCGCCCCGCATTGTGGGAACGGATGAGCTTCGGTTTCGGCGATCTGGCAGGGAATGCCCTGTTTGGAATTACCGGGGCCTATCTCATCTATTACTATACCAATGTTTACGGTCTCTCCGCATCCTCTGTTGCCCTGCTGATGCTTCTGGCACGGGTGGTCGACAGCGTGGTGGACCCGGTCATCGGATATCTGATCGACCATCGCATCCTGTTCGGGGGGCGCGTCCGGCCTTACCTGAAATGGTTTTCGCTACCACTCGGCCTCCTGACATTCTGCTGTTTTCTGCCACTGCCACTTGGAGCAGGAGGACGCCTCGCCTGGGCCTACGCCACCTATCTCGTGATGGGTATACTCTTTTCGCTCGTCATCGTGCCCTATGGGCTGTTGCCCAACGTCATGACCCGCAACCGGGAGGACCGTCTCTCCCTGTCCACTTTCCGCATGATGGGCGCAACACTCGCGACGTTTCTGGTCGGATCGTCCATCCTGCCAATGGTGCATCTGTTTGGCGCTGGTAACGAGAAGCTGGGATACCCGCTGGCGATGGCCGTTGCAGGGGCCGTAGGCGGAGGACTGGCGCTCATTCCTTTTTTCACCTGCCGCGAGCGTCATGATCTGGAAGCGAATGACAGCCCCATCCGGGTTCTGCTCGGCTCCCTGTTCCGCAACCGGGCATGGGTGATCGTCACGATCGTGCTGAGCCTGTTCTACATCAATCTGACGGCGTTCTATGGCCTGTCGCTGTATTACGCGACAGAAGTCCTGCATCGCCCGCAGTATTTCGGAGGGCTGCTCATCTCGATGATGGGGGCCAGCAAGGTTCTGGGAGTGATGTGCTCGCCCTGGCTTGCCCGCCATGTCGGACAGAAACTGACGATTGTGCTGCCCTATATTCTCTCTGCAATCGGTCTGGCCCTGTTTGCCTATGGCCCGAACAGCGCGGTCTATCTGGTCGCCGTTTTTGGCATGATCTGCTTTTTCCAAGGCATGACCCTGCCTGTTTTCTATGCGATGGTCGCGGATTCCATTGATTACGGTACAGCCGTTACGGGCGTTCGGGCGTCCGGAATGGCCTATTCCGTGAACAGCTTTGCGGGAAAGGTCGCCTGGGCCGTCGGCGGCTCGCTTTCTGCGGCAATTCTGGGCTGGGGCGGCTATGTTCCCCATGCCGTCACACAGACACAGACCGCACGGGCCTTTATCACGTTCGGTTTTCTGGGTGTCCCGGCCTGCGTCGCCCTGCTCTCGGTCCTGGTCATCCTGCTTTACCCTTCCGAAGACGAGATAACGCGCACCCTTCAGCCTGACACCCCCGTTGCGCTAGAGGGGATCTGACATGGCAAACGCATTCCGAAGTGGGGCCAGCGCCATCGTCGCGCAGATGACAATCACGGAGAAGCTCGACCTCGTCTGCGGCAACGGCCTGTGGCGCACGACGGGCGTGCCCCGACTGGGACTGCCGTCATTACTGATGGTCGATGGTTCCAACGGCCTGCGCGTCGTACCGGATCAGATCTCCACAGACCCACAGAATGCCGATCTCGGGGCGTTCCTCGATGCCGTTGATACAACTGACGATCCGGAAAGTCGTGACAGCAATGTCCTGCTCGGCAAGAGCGTGCCGGCAACCTGTTTTCCTGCACTGTCCGTTCTGGCCAACAGCTGGGACATCGAACTGGCCCATGAGATCGGGGAGGCACTGGCAATCGAGTGCCGGGCTGCAGGCGCGCAGATTCTGCTCGGACCGGGCATCAACCTGCGCCGTTCGCCGCTGGCGGGGCGGGGTTTTGAATATTTCAGCGAAGACCCGATCCTGACGGGAGACATGGCAGCCGGCGTCATCCGGGGTCTTCAGGACAAGGGCGTGGGAGCATCTCTCAAGCATTTTGCGTGCAACAATTCCGAAGTTGAACGCATCAGCATGGATTCCGTCGTCGAGCCCCGCGCGCTGCACGAACTGTATTTTCTGGGTTTCGAGCGCGCGATTGCCCGGAGTAACCCGTGGACGGTCATGACATCCTACAACCGGCTCAACGGAATTCAGACGTCACAGAACCCGTGGCTCCTGCGCGGGGTCCTCCGGGGACGGTGGCACTATGACGGTGTGATCATGTCTGACTGGCACGGGATTCAGGATCTCCCAGCCGCCGTAAAGGCCGGAAACGATCTGGATATGCCGTTCAATGCCGCCCGCAGGCGACGGCTTGAAAGCGCAGTCCTGAACAAGAGGGGGCCTGAGGCTGCGCTGGACCAAGCCTGCACCCATATCGCTGCCCTCACCCTGCGGATCATGGATGCCCAGCGCCGACTGCCCGTTTCACGCCCGGATTTCGCGACCCATCATGATCTCGCCCGCAAGGCGGCCTCCCGCGCCTGCGTTCTGCTGAGCAACCAGAATGACGTCCTGCCTCTCACCTCGGAACCCGGTGAACGCCTGCTGGTCATTGGCACAGGCGCGGTCTTGCCTGAAATTCAGGGGGCCGGAAGCGCCGCCGTCCGCCCCATCCGGTGCGATATTCCGCTCGATTGCCTGAGAGAGACTGCACCTGGAGGTGTATCCATCCACTGGGAACCCGGCTGGGGTGAGGATGGCAACCATGACGCACACCGTCAGGGCTCAGCCCTTGCCGCAGCGCGCACGGCCGAAACCGTCATCGTCTTCGCCTCCACGCCGCCCTGCGTCAGTGGCGAAAACGCCGACCGGCCCGATCTGGAGCTATGCCCGGCGCATGATCGCCTGATTGCCGAACTGACGAAGATCCATGACAGGATCGTCGTGGTTCTGACCCATCCGGATGCCGTCGTGCTGCCATGGGCCAACAACGTGCAGGCCATTTTCTCGGCAGGCTATGCAGGGGCCGGTCTGGGACAGGCCGTGGCCGATATCCTGTTCGGGCATACCAACCCGTCCGGCAAAACGTCTGTTACATGGCCTGTGCGACCGGAAGACTGCCCTGCCTTTCTGGGATATCCCGGTGAACAGGGAACACATCTGTATCGGGAAGGCATTTTTGTCGGATACCGATTTTTCGACATCCGCCACATACAGCCGCTTTTCCCATTCGGCCACGGACTGTCCTACACGTCCTTTACCTACGACGCGCTGGAACTGACGACCGGAGCGGATGACGTGACCGTCCGCTTCACACTGTCCAACACCGGCGCCCGGACCGGTTGGGAAGTCTGTCAGCTTTACCTCGGGCGGACTCCAACCGCCCCAAACCGGGCGCTCCCCCACCATCCGCTCCGGGCCCTGAAAGGGTTTGCGACGGTTTGTCTGGAGCCGGGAGAAAGCCGCGTCGTGGACATGACGCTAAGCCGCCGCGATCTCGCCTATTTCGACACCGTACGGGACGACTGGACTGTCCCTGCCGGAGAGGTCGGCATCGAAATCGGGGCATCGTCCCGCGATATCCGCCTCTCGGCTCCCCTTCATGTCACGGGCGATGCCACAGCAGCGCGATGGCTCGATCCGCACACCCCGCCCGGACAGGCGCTGGAAGTTCCGGGCGTACAGGACGATCTGGTCGCGTGGCTTGCCGGTGTGACGGGTCAGGGCATCGCTGGGACCGAAACGCGGCTTGCTTCCTGCCGCCGTTCCTTCCTTGGTATCTACGACACGCTCTGCTGGTCGTTCGGCCTTGAGTTGGACGAAATCCGACTGACACAGATCCTTGACGACGCCAACAGACGTAGTGGCGCAAGAAAACCCGGACATCGCCCTGACCATAGCAGCGAACTGGATCCATCATGATTGTTGAGAGCACCGTGGCCCCGGCCCGCGCATGGAACACCTGGTCCGATCGACCGGCAGCAATGACATTCCTGCCATTGGGCGTTCATGTGACGCCCCTGCTCTATTCCACCAGCCAGCGCAGCGCGACACTGCTTCCGCCGGGAAAGGATCTTCTGTTCGGCCGTCATGACATGGACGGAAGGCTGGTGGAGTTCGAAACCCGGCATGGTGGGACGGAAATCGCATTCCGCTATGAGAAAGATGATCCCTATTGCCTGCTGGGGACTTGGGAGGGGAAAGTCCTCGCGGAATGGGGACTACGATACTGGCTGACACTGTGTCTGTCTTCCGAGTGTGGCACCACAGTGACCTATAACGGGGAAGCCGCCGTCATCCGGCTGGGCTACCGGTATGTAGCCCTGATGGGCGACATGGCCCCCGTGCAGGTTACGGCTCATGAGTCTCTGGAAGCCGTCGCAAAAGATTTCGACGATAACGGCTATTTCCATACAGGCAGCAGAGGCACATCCGCCCCCGTCATCGCATTACGGTTCAATCTGGAAATGATGCGCAAAGGGCGCTTCGCCGCAGCCGTCGCGGATAGTGAAGCACTGGCCGTCGCGAAGGCCCGGGCGGCACTTGAGCGCGCTTTTGAGAAAGAACCTGTACTTCCCGCCCAGATCGGACGTCACGCCGGGGCCCTGGATGCCGTTCGTGATGTTATGGCCTGGAACACCCTGTATGACGGCATCAATCGTCGCCCTTATACCACTTTCAGCCGGATCTGGAATCTGGGGACATTCGCAGTCTGGTACAACGATCAGACTTATTCCGCATTGATGACCGCCCTCATTGATGGACAGACTGCGCGAGAGAACATGGCGGTAGCGACAGCAAGCGCAACGCCTCAAGGCAATTTTTCCTGCCTCGCCACATCGAACGACACATGGGTGGACCGGACACAAGCTCCGAACGGCGCATTCATGACGTGGATGATCTATCTGCGCCAGCGCGAAAGGTCATTCCTCGAGTGTCATTACGAGGCATTATCCCGCAATCACATGTGGTGGCGACGTGAACGTGATCCCGACGGCATGGGGCTTGTCTCGTGCGGAACATCCGATATCGGAGAATCTTTGTACAAAGGCACCCACTTCGGAGCCCGCAACGAAACGGGGATGGACAATTCCCCAACCCATGACGAAGCGCTCTACAGCCCCGAAACACGCACGCTGTCATTGCTTGATGTCGGACTGAACTGCTCTCTGACGCTTGATGCGGAATGTCTGGCGCATATTGCGCGGGAGCTGGGACGCACTGAAGACGCACAGACTTTCAATGCACTGGCAAACGATACCCGTAGCAAAATCCGGGAACATCTGTGGGATCATGAACGCAGCATTTTTGCCAATCGCCAACGACACGGCGGTTTCGTCCACAGTGTCGGCCCAACAAGCTTCTTCCCGCTGATCTGCGGTGCCGCAACACCTGAACAGGCACAGTCCCTGATCGGACATTTCTCTGATCCGGCCCGCTTCAACGGCCCGTTTATGATCCCCAATGTCAGCCGGGATGATCCTGCTTTTGCAGATAACGTCTACTGGCGGGGCCGTATCTGGCCAAATGTGAACTATTTTGTGTGGCATGGTCTGCGGCGCTACGGTTTTGTCGCAGAAGCATCCCTGCTCGCCGAACGCAGCATGGCGCTCTTCAACCAGTCATGGACGGAACGCAGGATTGCCGCAGAAAATTACTCGGCAATAACAGGCGAGGCCAACGACCAACCGGATACGGACCTGTTCTATTCCTGGGGCGCGATGCTGCCCATGCTGGGTGTTGCAGACGTTATGGACATTAACCCCTGGGCAGGCTGGGAACTGCAGAATACAGGGACGGACGTCACACTTGGCCCGATCCACACACCCATCGGACAGGTCATCATGGCTGTCACAAACGGCCGCATGACGCTCTTCCGTGGTCAGGAAGAGATCCTCTCCTGGACGGGAACAGGCCGCCTGACAGAACTCACCATCAGTGAAGCGCTCATGAGCTGTCGCATCCACGCCCATGAAGGCCAGCAGGGGGTTCTGACACTTGGTCCGACCTACGCCGCGCGGATCGTGGAACTTCGTGTGGATGGCAGTCCCCGCTCCGCCACACGGAACCCGAACATAGACCTGTCCGGTATGCGTCGCGGACAACGGCTCGATCTCTACCTCACCCCGCTGATTGCGGCGTGAACACCCCGGCATTGCCCGACTGGTTTCAGACACCCGAAAACCGCTTCCGGACTGCGGCCTTCTGGTTCTGGCACCACCTGCCCACGCCTCAGATGTGCCGCGAGGCCATCGCGGACATGAAACGTGCCGGGCTGGGCTGTATTCTCGTACAGGCACGGCTCGCCATGCCCCTGTCCGACTATCTGTCCCCTGATTATCTGGCCCTGTGCCGTCTCGTCTCGGATCTGGCAGAGGAACACGGACTCAGCATTGAGATCTACGATGAATATGGCTGGATGTCGGGACATGGAGGGGGCCTCACTGTTCAGGGCGCCGATCATCTCCGTGAACGACACCTGTTCTGGACTTCCGGAAGCCTCCAGAACGGGCAGGCCGCGCTTCAGATTTCAGACATCGACGCCACATTTCTGGATTTTCTCGGACCGGCCGCAAGACGCTGGACATATGAGGGCGGCAATGCCCAATGGGGCTTGTGGCAGATCGTCGCCGGTGGCGTCATATCGTCCCGGACACTTCTTCAGCCTTCCCAGATCAGATTTCTTGAAACAGGCGACAGCGGTTGCACCGTACAGATCACTGCCCCGGATCTCCCGGACGGAAGCCCCGTTGCCCTCTTCGTGGCAGCGACATGCCTGACATCCCGGCTGGTCAATTACCTTCTTCCGGAAACAGCCGAACGCTTTTCCAACCGTGTCTACGCGCCCCTGCGCGCGGCTTTTCCCAAAGCAGAGGCATTTTTCTTCGACCATCCTTATGCAGGTTTCTACACATGGAACGGCCAGAATTCAGCGTCCGGACCCGACGCAATCCACAATTCCCTTCTCTGGGACGACAGCCTGACTGAGACTGGTATCGACGGTATTGTCCTTTTGGACGCGGTTTATGGCACGGATCCACAGGCCGCATCGCAGCGCGCATATCTGTTTGAAACCTATGCCCGACAGATGCATCATGCCTTTTTCGGAACCCTCCGGCGATGGTGCGACGCACATGACATTGGTCTTACCGGCCATGAACTGTTGCCGCATGTCGGTGGCTGGAATCTTCTCGGAGGGCTGGGCGGTATTGATGCGCGCGTCGCTCCAGGCGGAGACTATTTTGATATCGACGCATTCAAAACCCAGAGCGTCACGGATGCTGCCGATTACAATCCACAGCTTTCCGCCATATTGGGAGATTCTCTTGCCCGTGCGCACGGGCGTACGCGTTGCACGGTCGAACAATATTCTACTGGGCGGGAAGTAGGCCGACCGTCCCTGCATGGACAATGGGACCTTTCACTTTCCCGGCTACGCGCCCAGATGATCCGTCATATCCTTCAAGGCGCACGCCGCGTTCTGCTCCATGCCCTCTTCCTGCCGGACGCGATCCACCCGAACCCCACGCACCAGTCAGACCCGCATTTCGACTTTGCTCCAGGATTCAATCTTCAGCCCTGGTGGGACGACGCATCGGATGTTCTGGAAGAACTCGCACGTCTATCGGCTTTTCTGGAAGATGGAGTACCAGTGCGATCGGTAGCCTTGTTCTATCCTCTGGAGGATCTCAGGGCAGCCAGCAGTATCCCGGACTGCGCAGCGCATTTCGGCATTTGGGCCAGGGCACTGATGGACGCAGGCATCGGATATACGATTATTGACGAAAGGCAGATCCGTCAGGAAACTGTCAGAAACGGCTGCCTGCATATGGTTTCAGGCCAGTTCGATACCATCATTCTGCCAGACGTCACCGTCGTCCGCGATCCTCAAACTCTCTCAATCCTTGAAGAGTTCTCCCGTACAGGAGGACGCCTGCTCAGATCAGGAAAAATCGTCACAACCTCCCGAAATGACAAAACGCAGCGGATCGAAGGGCCGGTTATCACGACTTCGGAAATTACCCGTCTTATTGCAGAAACCTTCTCGTCACCTCTTCTGACAATCGAAGATCAACCTCAAAGGATCACGTTACAGAGATTGACCCCCTCCCTGTTACGCGTAGCTGTCTTTAATGACTCAGATTGGGAAAGAACAGCCACGCTTGCCCCAGCGTTACAGGAACGGATTCTTCTGGAATGGCGATGTGACACCGCGTCGGCAATATCCCCGGTTTTTATCCCAGCCGATACAACCTGCATTCTTTCCCTTAGGCCCAGGCAGCTTTTAACCTTTGAATTATCTGACATAGCCGCAAAAGCCCAGTGTTTGCCAATACAGAACAAAGACTGCTTTTCTACTCCTTACAAAAAAATGCTCGAAGGAGGATGGCTCTTTCAGTCAGATCCCAATACCCATCCAGTGCCTATCGCTGTTGAATGCGGCTGGGAACAACAGGGATTTGAGCATTTTTCCGGCCCAGGTATCTATACTCTGCACCTATCAAATTTCAACAGATGCCATAAGAAAAATCTCTATCTAGTCTTACCAAAAATTTCAGGCACAGTGAGATGCTTCGTGAATGGGCGGCAGATAGGAAAAAGCATCGAACAAAGCGCGTCATTTCTTCTTCCCGCCGATCAAGACCTCAAAATCAATCTACATATCCGCAATACTGCTGCAAATATTCTATATCCCAAAATGGATTCGTTCTTAAATCCAACAACCTTCCCTTCCGGTTTGCTGGCCATCCCCTACATATGGGACGGGACTTTAAACGCATCCGTTCCAAACCATTGAGGCAACACGACATTTAACAGGCGCGTACTAAGCTTAGTCCACGAAGCGAAACCCCGCCTGGTCATTGACCTGGCGGGGTTTTTGCGATTTCAGATGGTTGCGGGGGCAGGATTTGAACCTGCGGCCTTCAGGTTATGAGCCTGACGAGCTACCGGGCTGCTCCACCCCGCGGTGGTGTTTTTGATGTTGGGGTATTTTTTGTGGTGTGAGTGGGCTGGGGGACCTGGCGGCGACCGACTTTTCCGCACCTTAAGGTGCAGTATCATAGGCGCTGAGGGATTTCACGGCCGAGTTCGGGATGGGATCGGGTGTAGGGCCCTCGCAATGGCCACCAGGTCTTCCAGCCCACCCTGTCTTTTGAGAGAGGGTGGAGGTTGGTGCGTTTTTATGAAGAGAGTGTGGCTGATTTCTGTGCATGTGTTTGATGTGAGAAGTATGAGCGATTAGGACCGGTTAGCTGCATGCATTACTGCACTTTCACACCCGGCCTATCAACGTGATGGTCTCTCACGGCTCTATGAGACCTAGTTTTGAGGTGGGTTTCCCGCTTAGATGCTTTCAGCGGTTATCCCGTCCATACTTAGCTACCCGGCTGTGCCACTGGCGTGACAACCGGTGCACCAGAGGTATGTTCATCCCGGTCCTCTCGTACTAGGGACAAATCCTCTCAAGTCTCTTACACCCACGGCAGATAGGGACCGAACTGTCTCACGACGTTCTAAACCCAGCTCACGTACCACTTTAATCGGCGAACAGCCGAACCCTTGGGACCTGCTCCAGCCCCAGGATGTGATGAGCCGACATCGAGGTGCCAAACCTCCCCGTCGATGTGGACTCTTGGGGGAGATCAGCCTGTTATCCCTAGAGTACCTTTTATCCGTTGAGCGATGGCCCGTCCACGTGGGACCACCGGATCACTATGGCCGACTTTCGTCTCTGATCGAGCTGTCACTCTCACAGTCAGGCGGGCTTATGCCATTGCACTCGACAGCCGGTTTCCGACCGGCCTGAGCCCACCATCGCGCGCCTCCGTTACACTTTGGGAGGCGACCGCCCCAGTCAAACTGCCCACCATGCAGGGTCCCGGACCAGGCTTACTGGTCTCGGTTAGACATCAGAAAAATTCAGGGTCGTATTTCAAGGATGGCTCCACCGGTGCTGGCGCCCCGGCTTCAAAGCCTCCGACCTATCCTACACAGAATGTCTCTGATGCCACTGCAAAGCTGCAGTAAAGGTTCATAGGGTCTTTCCGTCTGACCGCGGGTACCCCGCATCTTCACGGGGAATTCAATTTCGCTGAGTCGATGCTGGAGACAGTGGGGAAGTCGTTACGCCATTCGTGCAGGTCGGAACTTACCCGACAAGGAATTTCGCTACCTTAGGACCGTTATAGTTACGGCCGCCGTTTACCGGGGCTTCAATTCAGTGCTTGCACACCTCCTCTTAACCTTCCGGCACCGGGCAGGCGTCAGGCCCTATACGTCATCTCACGATTTCGCAGAGCCCTGTGTTTTTACTAAACAGTCGCTACCCCCTGGTCTGTGCCACCCAATCATGGTTGCCCACGGTTGGGTCTCGTTTATCCCGAAGTTACACGAGCAATTTGCCTAGTTCCTTCAGCATCGTTCTCTCAAGCGCCTTGGTATTCTCTACCAGTCCACCTGTGTCGGTTTCGGGTACGGTCTATACGCCAGAGCTATTTCCTGGAATGATTGAAAAGCCTGTTCAATCCGTTAAGGACAGACAACATCTCTCATTCGTCACTTCTGGCAGGCCCAGTAATATTAAACTGGTTCCCATCGACTACGGCTCTCGCCCTCGCCTTAGGGGCCGGCTCACCCTGCGTGGATTAACCTTGCGCAGGAACCCTTGGACTTTCGGCGACAGTGTTTCTCGCACTGTTTGTCGCTACTCATGTCAGCATTCGCACTTCCGATATCTCCAGAGAGGGTCACCCCGTCT
>NZ_CP014689.1:2305000-2955000 GCF_002005485.1 Gluconobacter albidus
CCAGATCGGCCAGTTCGGCCTCCAGCGCGACCAGACGATCCTTCGACGCGTTATCGTCTTCCTTGCGGATGGCCTCCCGCTCGATCTTGAGCTGGATGATACGACGGTCGAGTTCGTCCAGCGCTTCAGGCTTGCTGTCGATCTGCATCCGCAGACGGCTGGCAGCCTCGTCGATCAGATCAATGGCCTTGTCCGGCAGGAAGCGGTCCGTGATGTAGCGGTTGGAGAGGGTCGCGGCCGCAACGATGGCGTTGTCCGTGATGCGGACGCCATGATGCAGTTCGTACTTCTCCTTGATACCACGCAGAATCGAGATCGTGTCGGCCACGGACGGCTCACCCACGAAAACCGGCTGGAAACGACGGGCCAGAGCCGCGTCCTTCTCAATATACTTGCGGTATTCATCGAGCGTCGTCGCACCCACGCAATGCAGCGTGCCCCGCGCCAGTTCCGGCTTGATGAGGTTGGACGCATCCATCGCACCATCGGACCGACCGGCACCGACAAGCGTGTGCATTTCGTCGATGAAGAGAATGATCTCGCCTTCAGCCGTCTCGATTTCCTTGAGAACAGCTTTCAGGCGTTCCTCAAACTCACCGCGATACTTCGCACCTGCAATCAGCGCACCCATGTCGAGCGACATCAGCTTCTTGTTGCGCAGGGCCTCGGGCACGTCACCGTTGACGATCCGCTGTGCGAGACCTTCAACAATGGCCGTCTTGCCCACGCCTGGCTCGCCGATCAGGACCGGATTGTTCTTGCTGCGACGGGCCAGAACCTGAATCGTCCGGCGGATTTCCTCGTCACGGCCGATAACCGGATCGAGCTTGCCAGCCTGCGCAACTGCCGTCACATCGCGGGCGTATTTCTTCAGAGCGTCGAACGTGTTTTCAGCTGAGGCGCTCGTCACGGTGCGCCCCTTGCGAATTTCCGCAACGGCGCGCTCCAGAGCGGCCGCACTGGCCTTGCCGTCCACAAGCGCCTTGCCAGCCGCCGTGTTGCTGGCGGCAATCGCCACAAGCAGACGGTCCTGCGCGACATGACTGTCGCCAGCGACTTTCGCAGCAGACTCCGCCGCATCAAGCAGACGCGCCAGATCAGACGTCATCTGCGGCTGGCCAGCACCGCCACCCTGCACTTTCGGCAGTTTTGCAAGAGCGGCATCGTTAGCGGTCTGAACTGCTTTCGGATCACCACCTGCGGCGCGGATCAGGCCAGACGCCGCACCCTGTTCATCATCCAGCAGGGCCTTGAGCAGGTGCTCCGGCGTCAGCTGCTGATTGTAGTCCCGAAGCGCAATGGTCTGTGCGGCCTGAAGAAAGCCCTGGCTGCGTTCGGTGAAATTCTGAATGTCCATCGTCTTTTAAAATCCTCGTATGCCCCGTTATGGCGGCATTGATATGTCTGGCCGCCCCCGAAGGCAGCGGCCTGTGATTAATATTTAGGCAGTCATTTTTTGGTTTCAAGAGCCTCCCGATGACGTTTTGCAGGCCCCTGCAAAACAAGATCCGCTTTGGAGAGACGGTCAAAAGCATTCCGGTTCTGATGCCAGTAGGGATAGATCAGGTCAGGAGCACTCACATCGTCAAGCCGCCGGACCTGCTCCTGCGTCAGACGGAGCGATGCGGCCGCAAGATTATCCAGAAGCTGGCTCTCCTTGCGCGCGCCCAGAACGAGGGACGTGATGCCCGGCTTGTGCAGCGTCCAGGCCAGCGCCACGCGGGCGGCGGAAACGCTGTGCTCTTCCGCGATCTGCACCAGAACCTCGACCGTATCATAGAGCTTCTTCAGATCCCGGACTTCAGGCTCTGGCCAGCCGGAAATGCGGCGGGAATCTTCCGGAGCCGTCTTGCCGCGCCGATACTTCCCGGTCAGCAGCCCACAAGCGAGCGGGCTCCAAACCTGCACGCCCAGCCCCTGATCCACGGCGAGCGGCAGAAGTTCATATTCGGCGTCCCGAGCTTCAAGGGAGTAATAGAGCTGCTGACTGACCGGCGCGATCAGACGGTCCCGCTCCGCTGCCCCGAGCAGTTTCATGGCCTGCCAGCCTGCGAAATTGGAGATCCCCGCATACCGGATCTTGCCCTGATCGCGCAGGGTCTGAAGCGCCTCAAGCGTTTCCTCAACCGGCGTCAGGCCGTCCCATTCATGCAGATAATAGAGGTCAATATGATCGCGTCCCAGACGACGCAGACTGTCTTCGCAGGCATTGAGGATATGATGGCGCGACAGGCCCTGTTCGTTCGGCCCTTTCCCGGTGGGGAAACGCACCTTGGAGGTCACGAGCAGTTCACGGCTGCGTCCCTGAAGAACACGGCCAAGGATTTCCTCGGCCTCACCGCCAGAATAGGCATCCGCCGTGTCGAACATGTTCACACCGTGCTCGACACAGATATCCACCATCCGCGTGGCTTCGGCGAGATCCACCTTGCCCGTGGCGGCAAAATTGCCTTGCCCCCCGAACGTGACCGATCCGAAATTGAGTGCTGAAATCTTGAGGCCCGAGCGACCAAGCTGACGATACTGCATATCCGTCAGGCTCCTTCTTGCTGAGACATACCGTGATGCAGAACACCTGAGCCCCGGATCGGTCCCGCTAAAAACGCCCCCGCTCCCGAAAACGTGAGACGGCTGCGTCATCCTTCGCGGAAACCCTGTTCACAAACGGCGCCCCGGTCCATGATCGACGTCAAAATCCTGCCCGTTGTTATCCTTGCGGAGATGCCATGCTGTCCCCTTCCCTGCCGCTTTCCCTGCGCCGAACCCTTCTGGCCTGCGCCGTCCTGTTTCCGATGGTGTCAGCCAGTGCCCTTCAGGCCGCCGATCCCGCGGCCTGCATGCTCGATCTCGCCAAGACCCGGAACGGAACGCTTGGCCTGCCGAACCATGCGGAAGTCACGCCGGACGGTCACTCCGTCCTGTTCCTGCGCTCGGGACCGTTCGACACACATCTGCATCTCTACCGCTACGACCTGCCGGACCACACGATTCATGAACTGGCCGCACCGGCATCGGGGCCGGAACATCTGTCGGTCGAGGAGAAGGCCCGGCGCGAACGGGCGCGCCAGAGCATGTCCGGCATCACCGACTACCAGATGAGCGAGGACGGCGGCACGGTTCTTGCCTCGCAGGGTGGGCAGCTAGAACGCATTGCCACGGATGACGGTCGC
Source organism: Gluconobacter albidus (assembly GCF_002005485.1). Taxonomy (NCBI): domain Bacteria; kingdom Pseudomonadati; phylum Pseudomonadota; class Alphaproteobacteria; order Acetobacterales; family Acetobacteraceae; genus Gluconobacter; species Gluconobacter albidus. The sequence goes on from NZ_CP014689.1 coordinate 2,308,171, forward strand.
GTCACGCCGGTCGAGGGCCAGTGGATCGCCCCGCGCCTCTCGCCAGATGGGCTCAGCCTCGCCGCCGTGCGGGATAATGACCTTTATAGTGTCGATCTGGTCAGCGGACGTGAAACACGCCTGACGACCGGGGGCAGCGACACTCTGAGCCATGGCCTCGCCGAATTTGCCGCCGCCGAAGAACTGGAACGCGCGGACGGTGCCTGGTGGTCTCCCGACAGCAAGACCATCCTGTTCGAGGAAGCCGATAACAGCGACGTCGAAAAGCACTACATCACCAACCCCGAAGCCCCCCAGGCCGAACCGGTCACTTTCCGCTATCCCCGCGCCGGGACGAACAACGCCAAAACGCGCTTTGGCCTCGTAGACGCAAAAGGTGGTCCGGTCCGCTGGATTTCCTGGGACCACGACGCATGGCCCTATCTCGGTCGCGTGGTCTGGCGGAAAAATGGTCCGCTCGCCATCGTGCTGCTCAATCGTGCCCAGACGCAGGAACAGCTTCTCACGATCGACCCCGCAACCGGCACCACCCATCTCCTTCTGGAACAGTCCGACCCGGCCTGGATCGAGTTGGACCCGCGTGCCGCGTCCGGCGGCCACAACCTTCCCGTCTTTCTTGACAATAATGCCGGATTTCTCTGGGCCGCAGACCGGGGCAAAGACTGGCAGCTCGAACTCCATACTCCGGACGGAAAGCTCGAGCGCGTCCTGACGCCGCCCGGCCTGTCCTATATCGCCCTCAACGATTACGACGCCGAACACAACACACTCACGGTCACCGTCCGCGCCAACCGGCTGGACAACGAGGTCGTGCATATCGACCTGAAAACCGGAGCCGTCACGCCGTTCGTGACGGAACGCGGCATTCACAACATCCACGTCACGAATGGGACGCACACGGCCATGGTGGACACGTTCGCCAGTGCCACCGGCACGCGCCAGACGATGGTGCGGGATACGGCAGGCCATGTCGTGGCAACACTTCCGGGTGTGGCACAGGCCCCGAAACTCTCGGTCCATGCCGAGTTCACGACTGCAGGCCCGCGTGATCTGGACGCAGCGATCATCCGGCCGGAGAATTTCAGCGCCTCAAAACGCTATCCGGTCGTGCTGTCCGTCTATGCCGGGCCGGGCTCCAAGATGGTGCACGACACGCCGACATCCTATCTTGATGACCAGTGCCTCGCCAATCAGGGCTATATCGTCGTCACGCTCGACGGGCGTGGAACGCCGGGGCGCGATCATGATTTCGAGCGCGCCATCAAGGGCAACCTGATCGATCTGCCGCTTCAGGATCAGGTGGACGGGCTTCAGGCGCTCGGCAAACGTCATCATGAAATGGATCTCTCCCGCGTTGGCGTGCATGGCTGGTCCTTTGGCGGTTATTTCACCGCCATGGCGACCATTCGCCGACCGGATGTGTTCAAGGTCGGCGTGGCTGGCGCACCGCCGGTTGATTTCGCGGATTACGATACGGCCTATACCGAGCGTTATCTCGGCACCCCGCAGGACGACCCGGAAGGCTATCGCAAGAGCAACGTCCTGACCTATGCCGACACCCTGAAACAGCCCCTGCTGCTCATGCACGGCATCACGGACGACAACGTCTATTTCGAAAATACCATGAAGCTGACGCAGGCCCTGCTCCATGCGGGCAAGCCTTACGACCTGCTTCTGCTGCCGGGCACGCATATGCTGCCCGATCCTGTCATCCGCGCCAGGGTGGCCCAGCGACGGGTGCAGTTCCTGAGCACGGTTCTTCAGCCCGGAAAATAATGCCGAAACAAAAAAGGGGGTCGGATCGCGTGATCCACCCCCTTTTTTTCAGGTTATTTTTTAGTGGGACAGATCCGTCACCATCACCATCATCGCATCAATGGCAGGGCGAATGGAGGCCACGGGTGTGCGTTCGTTCAGTCCATGCATGAAGGATTCGGACGGTTTGATGAACAGCGGTGACATGCCGTAACTCGGCACGTGGTTGTAGCGGTACCACATGCTGTCGCTCGCACCGGAAGACATGCTGGGGAAGACCGGCATTCCGGGATAGACGCTGTGGATGCCATGTTCGACCGCCTTGACGAAATCCGTTCGCATCGGAGAGGCAGCGGTCTCGACGGAACCCGCCGTCATGTCCTCGACTGTCAAAGCCGGATCGGCAGCGGCGGCCTGAAGTTCCTTCGCAATCTCCGGGCGGGGATGTCCGGGGAAAATCCGGCAGTTGATATTGGCCGTCGCACGCTGAGGCAGCGCATTGAGGGCATGGCCGCCGTTGATCATGGTCACGACGCAGGTCGTCCCGATCCGTCCGATCAGGGCAGGATCGGCCGAGAGGGTCGCAATGGCCTTTTCATCGGTCGGGTCAGCCGCAAAGGCGCGCATGGCAGCCCCCGTCGCCGGAGCCTCCCACTGTGCAGCACTGACGAAATAGGCGCGTGTCAGATCGTTCAGCTCCGGCTTGAAACGATGCTGCTTGATCCGCAGCAGAGCAGCCGCCAGTTCATCAATCGCATTCACGGCGCGCGGTTCGGAGGAGTGGCCGCCGGGATTGGTGATGGTCAGACGGTAATCCGCATAGGATTTCTCCGCACCTTCCCAGCTGAAATAGATCGGCTTTCCCGTCCGCTCGTCCAGAACGCCGTTGGCTCCATCGAGATTCAGCACCAGATCCGCATGATCGAGGAGTTTGGCGATTGCCTGACCGGTATTCATCTCGGTCTCCTCATCCCCGGAGAACGCGATGATGATATCGCGCCGCGGTCGATACCCCTCACGTTTGAGCGCCAGAAGAGACGCAATCCCGAGCGTATCGTCGAGCTTCATATCTGTGGAACCACGTCCCAGCAGATAGCCATTCACGATCTGGGGCTTGAACGGATCATGGGTCCAGTCAGACGCTTTGGCTTCAACCACGTCCATATGACCGGAAATCACCAGCGGCTTGAGGGACGGGTCGGTCCCGTGCCAGCGGGCAATCAGATAGGCCGTGTCACGATAGGGGGTGATGGTGATGTCGGAAGGCGCAAAGCCGCCCTGGACCAGGGCATCCCGAAACAGCGCCGCAACCTGTGGTGTCTGGCTCGCAGGTCCCTCGACCGACCTCAGGGCAATCGCCTTTTCCGCCAGAGACAGGGCCTGTGTCTCTGCCTGCGGATGGCTGGCGGGAGCGGCGAGCGCGCTTCCGGCCATCAGACATGAGACAACAAATCCACAAACAGTTCCGCGCATCCGAACCTCCAGAATTGAATGCGCGACCGTAACTGTCAGGACGGAGTTTGCCTAGCGATGCCGCTCAGACGGCAATATCGTCGAACAGTTCCACGCCGGAGCGCACCGCCATGGCCTGCCGGTAGGTCTCGACCTCAGCCGGGTAAGCCACGCCCCGGATCAGCGAGAGGCTGTGCAGATGCGCGAACAGATGAATATCGTCCGTGGAGAGCTCGCCATTCACGGCCTCGGGCGAACGGATCAGTGGCGCCAGATCTTTCAGCAATGCATTGAGCTGCGTCAGTTCTTCGGTCTTCTCTTCCAGAAGTGCGCTGAAAGCCCCGACGGAGGGCTCCTTGCGGCGGATAAATCCGGCGCGTGCGGATGTTGTTCCAAACTCTGGCAGCGGTGCGGCAGCGGCGCGCGGAAGGAACAAGCGATAGAGCGGCGCGGCTGCCTTCTGGAGCCATGCCGTAATCTCGGGGCGCGTGTCTCCCGTCAGGACGGACGTTCCAATCGCGTCAATATGCGTGACGATATCCATGCTCTCGGGCATGAAATGTCCGCTTTCCTCAAGGATGGGAACAACCTTGCGCCCCACCATACGGACCGGACCGTCCACATCGTCATTGAGCAGGATGCGCTGCTCATAGGGAATTTTTTTGAGCCCGAAGATCATCCGCGCCTTGGTGCAAAACGGGCAGTGTTCGTAAATGTGGAGAATATAGGGTGCGCTCATGCTGCCTTCCTGTGTCTGACGGGTGCCCTCTCAGGCTTCTCCGACCGATGAAGAAAAAAGAAGCGGGTCGATCTCTATGGCGCCAAGAGCCTGTCGCCATTTCTTTGCATGGTCGGCGCCGAACACGATCTCATCACTTGCCGGCGCCACAAACCACGAACTGTCCCGCAGGATTTCCTGTTCAAGCTGCCCCGGTGCCCATGCGGCGTGTCCGAGGGCCAGCATCGCCTGTTTCGGTCCGTGTCCGTTGGCGATTTCGCGCAGGATATCCAGACTGGCGGTCAGGGTCGTATGCCCGTCAACGGCCAGACTGCCCTCCCCCGCCCAATCCGCCGAATGCAGGACAAAACCGCGTGAATGCTCGACCGGACCGCCCATGCACACGCCAATCCGGCGTTCGGGGGGGTTGGGCTCGATTCCGAGCTGTGTAAACAGATCGTCCAGCCCCGGCTGACCCAGACGCTTGTTGACGATCAGCCCCATCGCCCCGTCCTGCTCCGAATGGGCGCAGAGATAGATCACGGTCCGTTCAAAAAACGTCTCCGCCAGTGCAGGCGCTGCCACAAGCAGCTGGCCCGTAAGGCCCGCCTCCCTGCCCATCGCCACAAGGGCAGGGTCCGTCAGGTTGTCATTCCGTCCATCGAGTGTTTTCTTCATGCCTGCCAACATGGGTGCATCCCTTCCTGTATTGCAAGCGTTTGCCTTCAGGAGTGTTAATGACATCCAATGTTACTGACCTGAGCTCACCACCCGCCCCCCCTACCCGCCCCTGCCGGGTGCGGACTGCCCGTCTGGAGATTGCCATGCCTCTCACCGTCCTCGTCACCGGCGCCACAGCAGGCTTCGGCCACGCCATTGCAACGCGCCTCGTCCGCGAAGGTCACCGTGTCATCGCCACCGGGCGCCGTAAGGAGCGGCTCGAGGCCCTCAAGGACGAACTGGGCGAGAGCGTTCTGCCCTTCACGCTCGACATGACCAACCGAGATGCCCTGCGTGCCCTGCCCGGCGCACTGCCCGAGGACTGGCAGGATATCGACGTTCTGGTGAACAATGCCGGTCTCGCCCTCGGCATGGAGCCCGCACAGGACGCCGAGCCCGACAACTGGGAATCCATGATCGCCACGAATGTTTCGGGCGTTGTCGAACTGACCCGTGCACTTCTGCCGGGCATGGTCCAGCGCAATACGGGCTACATTATCGCTCTGGGCAGCACGGCCGGGACCTACCCCTATACCGGCGGCAACGTCTACGGTGCGACCAAGGCCTTCGTACACCAGTTCACCCAGAACCTGCGGACAGACCTGCTCGGCACCCGCATCCGCGTGACCAATATCGAGCCCGGACTGTGTGGGGGCAGCGAGTTCAGCAATGTGCGTCTGGGAGACGACACCAAGGCGGCTGCTGTCTACAAGGACACGACGCCGCTGACGCCCGAAGACATCGCCGGGACGGTCTCCTGGCTCATCGGTCTGCCGTGGCATGTGAATATCAATTATCTGGAAATGATGCCCGTCTGCCAGGCCTCGGGTGGTCTTGCGGTGAACCGTCATGTCGGTTGAAATCGGGCTTCCTCCCCAGCTTCGCATAACGGACGGCAAAAAATTCCGCCTGTCGTCCATTCCCACAAACGACACGCTTGGTCGCCAGAAGAACGAGTCCCGCACCCGCATCCGCGACTGCGTGGACCGGATGTCCCTCCTGCAGCAGCGCCTTGCGGCCTATGCGACGCATGGCATCCTCGTCGTGCTTCAGGGCATGGACACTGCCGGGAAGGACGGCGCGATCCGGCACGCTTTCTCGGGCCTAAATCCGCAGGGCGTGCATGTCACGTCCTTCAAGGCTCCTGCCGGAATCTCGACGCGCCATGACGATCTGTGGCGCATCCATCTCGCCGTCCCCTCGCGCGGCGAGATCGGCATCTTCAACCGCAGCCATTATGAAGACGTTCTGGTGGAGCGCGTTCATCCGGACATGGTCCGGGCACGCGGGCTCAATCCCGACCTTCCGGATTTCTGGGATCATCGTCTGGAGGATCTGCGGAACTTCGAAAGCTATCTGCACCGGCAGAACATCCTCGTGCTCAAGATTTTCCTGCATATTTCGCCAGAAGAACAGCGCCTGCGCCTGCTCAAGCGGCTGGATCATCCGGAAAAGCGCTGGAAATTCAGCCCTTCCGATCTGAAGGAACGTGAGTACTGGCCGCATTATACCGCCGCTTACGAAGAGGCCATCCGCGCGACTTCAACGCCCGAGTCCCCCTGGATCGTCATTCCCTCAGACCATAAGTGGCTCGCCCGCGTTCTGGTGGCCGAAACGCTGCTGGAGACGCTTGAAAGCCTGCATCTCAAGGAACCCGAACAGAAACTGTCCGACGCCCTCAGGGATGCCCAACAGGCCCTGCTCAAAGGTGCGGCCAAGACCGTCTGATCCGGATCATGCAGATTTTCTCCCGTCTCAGGCGCTTTCTGTCTCCCCCGGCCGGACCTTCCGGTCTGGCGGAGATTGCCCGAAGCGTGACTGTGCTTGAAAGCTGCCCTGTGCGGCCCGTCTCATCTCCGGGCCTTTCCGAACTGCCCTATCCGGAGCGCAATCCGTTCCGGGACTGGACGAGCATGCCTGTCACGGTCCAGCACCATGCCCTGCGCAACGTCGTGCTGGACCAGCCCCTGATGACCCTGCTGCATGCAGGCCAACCCGTCTCCGAAACAGCCTATGTCCAGCCCCCGGACGCCCTCCGCGCCCTGACGCTACGCCCGGCCGACACGATCCGCTGCACGCCTTTCAAGGGCCTTACGGCAAGCTGCGTCGATCACTGGGCCTCGAACTATTATCACTGGGTCGCCCATACGATCCCGACCCTGCATGTCCTTTCCCTGCAGGGCAAAGCTGTCCGTCTTGTGCTGCCCGAACACATGCATCCCTGGCAGTTCGAGACGCTGGAGCTTTTCGGCCTGACATCCGACAGTCATATCCGCCTGCAACAGGAGCGCCAGTACGCGTTCAGGACGCTGGATTACATCACCTTCGTCAATGGCAGCGCGGATTTTGCCATCTCGGATGTCTCCCGCGCCGCCTATGCGCGCCTGCGTGAGGCCGTGGGAGCCTCGGCCAAACCCGCGGGTCGGCGGCTTTATATCGAACGCGGAGCCTCGGCCAACCGGCATGTTCCCAACGAATCCGAACTGGCGGAGGAGCTGGAGAAATTTGGTTTTGAGCGCGTCCGTCCTGAAACCCTGTCCCTGACCGAGCAGATCCGTCTGTTCAGCGAAGCCGAAATGGTTATGGGCATGCTCGGCGCCGGGATGGCCAATATCGCCTGGTGCCAGCCGGGAGCGCTCGTTTACGAACTCGTCCCATCCCATCACGTCAATCCGTGCTTCGCCGCCATGGCGACACAGGGCGGCCTCCGCTACTGGGCGGATGTCTTCCACACGGGTGCCGCGCAGGAAAACCATACGGACAATGCTTCGGTTCCGCTCCCCGTTCCAGACATCCTCGACCGTGCCCGGGATCTGATCGTCCGACTGCTCCGGCCCTGAACAAACAAAACCCCGCCGAAGACCTGCTCCGACGGGGTTTCACATCATTCAGATCCCGAAAGACGGATCAGGAACGGCGCTTGCGGCTCGAACCATCGCCGCGCGGGCCTTCACCACCGGCTGCGGGCTTCGGGCGACCATAACCCGAACCGCCACGGCCCTTGTAGCCACCACCGGCGCCACCACCAGCACCGCCGCGCGGACCACCCTTGAAGCCGCCGCCACCCGGACGGCCACCGCCGCCAAAGCGCTTGCCTTCACCGGGGTTGCGACCACGGGGACCCATGCCGCCCGCAGGCGCTTCGGACGGCTCGATCGTCACTTCATCGGCTTCTGCACCGGCGAGGCAGGACTTGAAGCGGGCCACGCTCTCATCGGCGATCTGGAAATAGGTCTGTTCCTGATCAATGCGGATGCTGCCGATTTCGCGCTTCTGCACGCCACCCAGACGGCAGATCAGCGGGATCAGCCACTTCGGATCGGCGCGCTCGGTCCGGCCGACGCTCATCTTGAACCACTCGCCCGCCATGACGTGCTCTTCACGCGGCGCACGTTCACCACGCTCCGTGTGACGCGGGGCTTCGACGGACATCGGACGGATCTGCTCGACCTTCGGCAGACGCGCGCGGTACAGGCCCACCAGCGCAGCTGCCAGCTTCGTGGCGTCGTATTTCTCGGCGAGCTGGTTGACCAGTTCGTCGGACATGTCGTCCACGGCATTCGTCAGGATCGGATCGTCCATCAGACGGGTCTTGTCCTGCTCGGCAATCGCCGCAGCCGTCGGAACAGCTTCCCATTCCGCCTGGATCTTTGCCATCTGAAGCAGACGTTCAGCCTTGCGACGCTGGCTCACCGGAACCATCAGCACGCTGGTGCCCTTGCGGCCCGCACGGCCTGTCCGGCCCGAACGGTGCAGCAGGGTCTCGGCTGCTGTCGGGATGCTGGCGTGGATCACGAGGTTCAGGGCCGGGACGTCAATACCACGGGCCGCAACGTCGGTCGCAACACAGACGCGGGCCTGACCGGAACGCAGGCTCTCGATCGCACGGCTGCGCTCGTTCTGACCCATCTCGCCAGAGATGGCGACGGATGCAAAACCACGCTCAAGCAGCGTTGCCTGAACCTGATTGACCATCATGCGGGTGTTGCAGAACACCATGGCGGTCGGGCTCTCGTAGAAACGGAGCACATTGACGAGCGAGCGCTCGATTTCCTGCGGCGGCGTGACAACGCAGCGATAGGTAATGTCGGAATGCTGCTTCGCACCCGAAACCGTGTCGATCCGCTCGGCATTTTTCTGGTAGCGACGCGCAAGGGACGCGATCTCGCGGGCGATCGTCGCGGAGAACAGCAGGGTGCGCCGCTCCGTCGGAGCGGCGTCGAGAAGCTGCTCCAGCTCGTCACGGAAGCCCATGTCCAGCATTTCGTCGGCTTCGTCGAGGATGACGCAGCGCAGGGCGGACAGGTCGAGGGAGCCGCGCGACAGATGATCGCACAGACGGCCCGGCGTACCGACAACGATATGAACGCCGCGGCTCAGTTCGCGGGCTTCGCTACGGGCATCCGTGCCACCAATGCAGCTCGCGATGCGGGCACCGGTTTCGGCATAGAGCCATTTGAGTTCGGACTGGACCTGAAGCGCCAGCTCACGCGTCGGCGCAATCACGAGCGCCATGGGCTGAGGGGACGGCGGAAGGCGATCGGCATCTCCGAGAAGGGTCGGAGCGATGGCCAGGCCGAAGGCGACGGTCTTGCCCGACCCCGTCTGCGCGGAAACCAGCAGGTCGCGCTCGTCCAGCCCCGGCTGCAGAACAGCTTCCTGAACAGGAGTCAGCTGTTCGTAGCCACGTGCCTCAAGGGCGCGCTTAAGGGCAGGATGGGTATCGGGAAAAGGCATATTTTATGAACACTCGGCAAACGTCACGCCGACGACAGGATGCGGCGGCTGGAATGCCGCTGCATAAAGACTTCCGCTTCAAAATACCAGAAAGAACGTATGCCGAGGTTTTTCTTGTGTTTGCGCTTCAGGTTCTGGGCTTGCGACCAATCACCGCATGAACCGTATCGCGCCATGCCGTCAGGTCTTCAGGGGGCACGACTTCACCCGTATCCAGCTCGGCCAGACCGGTGCGGGACATGAGAACACTCACCAGACGCACACGGTCCGCAGGCTCCAGCGCCTGCCAGATCGCAACCGCCTTCGCCGCATGGAACTGGTCGGAGAATGTCAGGATCAGCGGCGCACCGGGCTTGAGGACGCGCACGATTTCCATCAGCACAGCCAGAGGCTGCGTCAGATAGGCCAGCCCGTCGCACAGCGTCACGGCATCGAAACTGTCATCTTCAAAAGGCAGGATGGGCTCGTCATTGAGATCCTGCACAACCCGTTCACTCAGGACCGGATTGGCCTCCAGAGCCGCTTTCGCAACCCCCAGCCCGACCACACGCTGGAACTGTGCCTCGTCCGGATAATGGCTCAGCGCTCCAGCCATCAGGTCCAGCACAGCGCCGCCGACCGGCAGAGCTGTCTGATACAGGGCCTTCACGGCTGTCTGCGCGCCCATGTCCATCAGCGAATCCGGGATGCGCTGCGCATGGAAAATCGTGTCAGGCTCGTTGTTCGCACGCGTGAACGCCGCGACGTGCATTCCTTCAAGCTGTTCCGGGCCGCTCATATCCACTCCTTCTGATCCAGCAGCGGAGATGAGGGCATGTTCCCCGTGCGTCAACCCGCGGGATGCTTTATGAGAGGGGCCATCATGAGCCTCTCCTTCACGAAAATGCACGGTCTGGGCAACGATTTCGTTGTGATCGACGCCCGTCAGAACGATCCCGCGCTCGACACCGCCACCATCCGCCATCTGTGCGACCGACGCTTCGGAATCGGCTGCGACCAGCTGGTTCTGCTCACACTACCGACCCTGACCGGTGCAGACGTGCATGTCCGTTTCTTCAATCCCGACGGCTCGGAAGCCGGAGCCTGCGGCAATGCCTCCCGCTGCGTGGTGAAATTCGTCGGCGGTGCGCCCACGCTCCAGACAGCCGCCGGTCTTCTCCCCACCGCGCGCGACGGCGATCTCGTCACGGTCGATATGGGTCTGCCCCACCTGGACTGGCAGGACGTGCCGCTGTCGCAGGCCTGCGACACGCTGCATCTGCCGCTGCCCACGCCCCTTGACGCCGCGGCCTGCTCGATGGGCAATCCCCACGCCACGATCTTCGGCGATGCCTCCCGCGCGGAAGCACTGGGAGCCGGGCTAGAACAGAACGCCCTGTTCCCCGAACGCGCCAATATCGGTTTCGCCCAGATGCTTTCCCCAACCCATATGCGCCTGCGCGTCTGGGAGCGCGGGGCCGGCCTGACGCTGGCCTGCGGGTCCGGCGCCTGCGCTGCTGTCGTGAATGCCGTGCGTCGCGGCCTGACGGAGCGCACCTGCACCGTGACCATGGATGGCGGCGACCTGCACATCACCTGGCGCGCGGACGGCCATGTCCTCATGACAGGGCCCGCTGTCACGGTTTTCCACGGAACAACCGCGTGACCGCCTCCCTCCTGACCTTCGGGTGCCGCCTCAATGCGCATGAAAGCGACGGCATGGCCCATCATGCGCGCGGCCAGACCGACACCATCATCGTCAATACCTGCGCCGTGACGACCACCGCTGAACGGCAGGCACGGCAGGCCATTCGACGGGCGCATCGCGAAAATCCGGATGCAAAAATCGTCGTGACGGGCTGCGCCTCCGACATCGCACCGGATCGGTGGGCCGAACTGCCGGGCGTGGTTCGCGTCGTCCCCAACGAAGACAAGCTCAAACCCGCCATCTGGGGGGATAACGGTGCCGGCCTGCCACCTTCACGTCATGCCCGCGCCCTGCTTCAGGTCCAGCAGGGCTGCGATCACCGCTGCACGTTCTGCATCATCCCCTATGGCCGGGGCGATTCCCGCTCCACCCCAATGGAGGACGCCATCGCGCGCGCAGAGGCCCTTGTCGAAGCTGGTCATCAGGAAATCGTCCTGACCGGTGTGGACATTGCCTCCTGGCAAGGCACTGAAGGCAAGGGGCTGGGCACGTTGTGCCGTGAACTGCTGCGCAGTGTTGAAGGTGTCCGGCGGCTGCGCCTGTCGTCCATCGACCCTGTTCTTCTGGATGTAGAGACGGGGGATGCGGATCTGTGGTGGCTGCTGGAAAACGAGCCCCGCCTGATGCCACATCTGCACCTGTCCCTTCAGGCCGGGTCGGATCTTATTCTCAAGCGCATGAAACGCCGTCACGATACCGCGGGCGTTGCAGCCACGCTGCGTCGCGTCCGCTCCATGCGTCCGGAAACGGGTGTGGGCGCCGACCTGATCGCGGGGTTCCCTACGGAAACAGAGGCTCTGTTTGAAGAAACGCGCGCCTTCATCGAAGAGCAGCAGATCCCTTTCCTGCATGTCTTTCCCTACAGCGAACGCCCCGGCACCCCTGCGGCACGGATGCCAGCCGTTCCCAACGCCGAACGCCAGCAGCGCGCTGCCCGACTCCGCGATGTCGGCGAGAGGAACCGTGACAGTTTTCTCAAACGCCTCATCGGCACGGAATTCGATATTCTCGCCGAAACGCCCGATCGCGGCCATTCTCCCGAATTTGCTACCATCCGCCTCGTCGGCGACACGCCCGCGCCGGTGCGGGGCAGTTTCGTTCCCGTCCGGGCCACCGGGTTGGAAAACGGGACACTTCTGGCGGAAATCCGCAGCTGAAACGCGTTCAGACCTTCCTGCACCCTTGACGTCAGGCCTGACCTGTCCGAACTCCCATGCATGGCTGGATTTTTCTCACGACTCAAACAGGGTCTTTCACGGTCGAGTTCGCGTCTCGGCTCCGTCTTCACCCATCGCAAGCTGGACGAAACGGCTCTTGAGGAACTCGAAGACGAACTGATCGCGGCAGACCTCGGCCCCGCCGTCGCCGAACGCGTGATCGAAAGCTTCCGCAGCACGCGCTTCGGCAAGGACGTGACCAGCGACGAAATCCGCGAAACCCTCGCGACCGAGATCGCCCGCGTTCTGGAGCCGGTTGCAGTTCCTTTCGAACCCGATCCGACGAAAAAGCCCCACGTTGTTCTAGTGGTCGGGGTCAATGGCGTCGGCAAGACTACGACCATCGGCAAGATGGCCCGCCTGTACACCGAAGAAGGCAAGTCCGTGATGCTGGTGGCCGGAGATACCTTCCGCGCCGCGGCCGTCGAGCAGCTCGAAGTCTGGGGCAAACGCGCCAATGTTCCGGTCATTGCCGGAAAGCACGGCGCCGATGCAGCGGGACTGGCCTATGACGGCCTCAAGCGCGCAACGGAAGCCGGAACCGACCTGCTTCTGATCGACACAGCCGGACGCCTGCACAACAAGGGCGCGCTGATGGAGGAGCTGGCCAAGGTCATCCGCGTCATGCGGAAATTTGACGAAACGGCACCGCACTCCGTGCTGCTGGTGCTGGATGCCACGACGGGTCAGAATGCCGTCGAACAGGTTCGCGTGTTCCGGGAACTGGTCAACGTGACCGGGCTGATCGTGACCAAGCTGGATGGCTCCGCCCGCGGTGGCATCGTCGTAGCCCTTGCGGAACAGTTCAAGCTGCCCGTCCATATGGTCGGCGTCGGGGAACAGGCCGAAGATCTTCGTCCCTTCTCGGCTCAGGACTATGCCAGAGGTCTGGTCGGTGGCGCGAACGACCTGGCCTCAAGACTGATGGAAACCCCGGGCGAAGACACGTCCACCGCCGAATAAGACGTCAGAACCCGCTGACCTGCGAAAGATCTCAGGTTGCGGGAGTATCATCGTCCGAGGACATCCATTCTTTCTGAAGATAGGCAATGCGCTTTTCAATGGATTTGCGCTCGCGCCGGGCGACCTCCGCATTCCAGAGTCGGCCGCCAATGGCCGAGGCCTCTGCCACAAGCCATGCCGCCCCGGCCGCCAGCCAGTCCAGCGCCAGCGTCACCGGCTGCGTAATCTGCGCGATGCAGGTCTCCCAGTCTCCATTGGCGGCCCAGGCTTCATGCAGCGGCCGCACCATGACCGCGCCGACATAAAACAGAACGATCATAAGACGCTGGCCATCAGCATTCGGATCAAACAGCTTCAGGGCCACCAGCGGGAGCAACAGCACACCGGCGACAAGCAGACTGCCCGGCACATAAGACAGCATCAGGCCGATAATGATCCCGTGCCACCACCGAAATCCCGGAGCACGGAGCATTCCCGCTTCTGCCTGCCTAACGGACGCCATAGATCTTCCTCACTGGCAGAATTCCAACCAGATACTTGCCATTGCAACTGCGATGCCCGTCAGGAGGGAAAAAAATTCGCCAGAATTTCGCGCCTCGCGATCATTGGCGGCTTTCCGCTCAGGCGCCTCGTCGAGCACGCGCATCAGATTGCTGATTTCGGCCTCGGCTTCCTGAGCCTGCCTCTGATCCAGCCGGAGGCCGGTCGGATCGTTGACTGTTGCCAGAAAGACGCCCAGATTTCCGTTTTCCGCTGCCTTTCCCAGACGCACACGCCGCCGGGCGCGTGAGGTTCTGCTCCGCCACTGCCGCAGTTCCGCCTCAAGCAGAGGCAGAGCACGCTGCGCCAGAAAACTGAGCGGCGTGTTGTCGAATTTCCTCTGGACCGCGGCAAGCAGGGTCAGGTCTGCCAGCCAGCCCGGCAACCCGGCTTTCTGTGACTGCGACAGAGGAACAATGCCCTGTCGCGCGCAATGCGTCTCCAGGAACGAGCGCATCTGGTCGTCCAGAAAACCGCTCCGCGCCAGCATATCGTCCGGAAGGTCTTCGATGCCCACATGCCGGTTCAGCCACTGCAACAGACCTTCCGGCAGGGAAATCCGTGCATCCAGACATTTTTTCGAAAGACATGGAAGATAGCTGTTCGCTTCATAGGGGAACCGTCTGACCAGGTCCGCACCTTTGAGCGCCATGCGCCGCGCCGCCACCGACAACGCTGTGATCTGCCGTCCCTGTCTCTGTGGAAGATGGGCTGAAAGGAACGCATCCGGGTTACCCGCCATGAAGCTCAGGATATTGCGGACCGTTCGTTCATCGTCCGGACTGTCTGGCTTCACTGTTGCCTGGGCCATCATCTGGGGCAGCGCTTCAGGCCAGAACCAAATCCCCCCCCAGAACATGGGCGCGGCAGGATCCAGGACGGAAATCGCATGCGTAATGACCATCGTCGCGGGATCGACCGCCTTGCTTCCGCCCGCAGGAAGAAATGAGGCACTTGCCTGTTCGATCAGACTCGACATAACGGAGAGTTCAAGCTCGCCATGAAGCCAGTTACTGACGACTTTCCTTTGCAACAGCGCGGAAAACTCAGTGGGGTGACGTCCAGCGTACCAGGCCAGAGCCTGCGGTGTGTACACGGCATTCCCGCCAATCATGAGCGGAATACGGGCAGGAATGACCGGACGGACCGTAAAAACCTTGCTGGGCGCAATCGTCACCAGATCGCGCGGGGAAGGACGGTTGCGCGGATCATCGGCCAGCATGGCAGTCAGAAGGGAACGCAGCCCGACAGGCACTTTCTGGTCCTGCATGTAGGCCGCTGGCGTACCGATCTCAAAACGACGCTTGAGGATATCAGCATCGGACAGTCCCTCAAGTGGCAGCTTTCCAATCGCAAGCGCGAGAATGATCACGCCCAGCGAAAAGATGTCACAGTCCATCGTCCCCTCGCCCCGTGCGGAAGGACGGCAGACAGCCGAGGACAGGGGTTCGAAAAGAACAGGCTGTTTTTCAGCAGGCGCGGTGACTCCCAGCGGCCCCAGAACAACCTTGTGCAGCCCCTGCCCTACGAACATGTTGTCGGGACGGATGCTGCGACATGTGAGGTTGGCCGCTTCCAGCTTCTGGAGAAGTCCGGCAAACGGACGGATAACGCCGTCAATCAGCTGGCTCTCGGTCCAGAGGCCGAGACTTTCCGCAAGGGAGGGGCCGGGAGGGTGCGGGCACAGCACCCACAGGGCGCCCTGACAGTATTCATGAGTCTGGATCGGAATCACGCTCTCATGACGAAAGAACATGAATTCGGAAAGACGGGCGGAGGGTGCTAAGGGCGCCAGAGCCAGATAGGACGCCCCGGAAGCCGTCATATCCTGCGCGCCATATGTCGCGCAGCCGCCAAAATCAGGCTGTTTGTGATCCAGGCTGATCAGATACCGCTCGGCAATGAGCAGTTCCTGGCTGTTATCTGCCTGTGTGTCGGCCATCGAAATCCCGTTGTTTCCCTGTCCGGTCTTTTGTGCCGGACAGGGATTGAGACTTCGTTAATGCAGAAAGCGATTCCAGCCGTAAGAGATCAGTCTTCGAACGGATCGCGCATCAGGATGGTGTCGTCGCGTTCCGGGCTGGTGGAGAGCAGCGTCACCGGAGCTTCGATCAGCTCCTCGATACGGCGGACATACTTGATGGCCTGTGCGGGAAGTTCGGCCCAGGAGCGCGCACCGGCCGTCGTTTCTTTCCAGCCCGGCATCGTCTCGTAAACCGGCTTGACGCGGGCCTGTGCACCCGGAGCGGACGGAAAGGTCTCGATTTTCTGGCCGTCCAGCTCATAGCCCACGCAGATCGAAATCTCGTCCAGACCGTCCAGAACGTCCAGCTTCGTCAGGGCGATGCCGCTGACGCCGCCGACGCGGACGGCACGACGGATCAGAACCGCATCAAACCAGCCGCAGCGACGGGGGCGACCGGTCACGGTGCCGAATTCATGGCCGCGCTCACCGAGGGTCCGGCCGGTCTGGTCGTGCAGTTCGGTCGGGAACGGCCCCTCGCCCACGCGGGTCGTGTAAGCCTTGGCAATTCCGAGCACGAAGCCGACGGAAGACGGGCTGACACCGCTGCCCGAAGCTGCCACGGCCGCAACCGTGTTGGAGCTCGTGACATACGGATAGGTGCCATGGTCGACGTCCAGCATGACAGCCTGCGCACCTTCAAACAGGATGCGACGACCGGCACGGCGGGCTTCGTCCAGACGGTCCCAGACCTGGCAGGAGAACGGCAGAAGACGCGGCGTGATCTCGGTCAGGAAGTCCTTGAGCTGCTCCTTCGTGAACGTCTCGGCACCCAGACCGGCGAGCAGCGTGTTGTGGTGCAGGAGCAGTTCGTCCAGCTTCCAGTCGAGCGTCTCGGGCTCGGCCAGGTCGCAGATGCGGATGGCGCGACGGGCGACCTTGTCCTCATAAGCCGGGCCGATGCCACGACCGGTCGTGCCGATCTTGTGCTCACCACGGGCAGCCTCACGCGCACGATCGAGCGCACCATGTACCGGCAGGATCAGCGGAGCGTTCTCGGCAATCCACAGCGTCTCGGGCGTAACGACGAGGCCCTGCCCAGTGACGCGGTCGATCTCGGTCATAAGGGCTTTAGGGTCCACGACGACGCCATTGCCAATCACGCCGATCTTGCCACGCACCAGACCGGACGGCAGCAGCGACAGCTTGTAGACCTGCTCGCCCACGACCAACGTGTGACCGGCATTGTGGCCGCCCTGAAAGCGGACAACGATATCGGCGCGGCTGGCGAGCCAGTCGACGATTTTGCCTTTACCCTCGTCTCCCCACTGGGTTCCGATCACGGTGACGTTGGACATGAGCTGACTTCCTAGAACTGACAATACGGGGCGGGAGAAACGAAAGGGACCGGCAGGTCAGAGCGGCTGGGCCGCACCATCCTTCCAGACATGGGTGCAGCGCAGATGACGCGCCTGAGCGAACGCGTCCTCGTCGTAAGACAGGGCGGACACCGTGGCGTAACCGGCCTTGTGCAGGCCGGAGAGACTGGAGGCGTCCAGATCGACGGGCACATAACAGCGCGGACGTGAGGCCGACACGGGAGCAGCGCGCAGAAGGGCCTGCGGACGGAGTGTCAGGCCGCAGGCGGGTTCTTTCCCCGCCAGATAGCGTCCACCACGTCCCAGTTCCTCACGCGAACTGGTTGAAAACACCGTCACGCAAAGGCCGGTATGATAGCACCAGCCCCGGAAATCCACAGGATCAATCGTCAGACGCAGGTCGGGGCTTCGCTCGCGGATCGCTGCCACGGAGGCTGCGAGACGTTCGAAATGCCCGGCGATTTCCTTCGGATAGTCCAGCTCGGCCAGCAGATCCAGCGCACGGTCGGCAGGACCGGCGGCGCGGAGCATGACGGCCAGCATTCCGGCGATCGGGCCGCCCAGTTCCGCCACGGCACTGGCATCCTTGCGGTCCAGCGCATGCAGCAGGGGTTCGCGGTCGGCTTCGGGAATAACGCCTTCGATCAGGCCCAGCGCCAGAGCGGGCATGGACAGATCGAACGACACCCCCTCAATTCCCAGTTCCGTAAGCGCCTTTGCGCCAAGCGCAATGACTTCTGCATCGGCCTGCGCACTGTCGGGGCCGATCAGTTCGATGCCGGCCTGCGAGACCTGACGGTCAGCCTCGCGGCCCGGCGTGCCGACCACGATGCAGCTTCCCGAATAGGACAGGCGCAGGGGGCGCGGCGCGTCCTGAAGACGGATGCTCGCAATCCGGGCGATCTGCGTCGTCATGTCCGGACGCAGTGCCATCATACGATGCGAGTTCGGGTCCATCAGGCGGAAGGTCTGGGGCGCGAGGGATTCCCCCGAACCACCCAGAAGAGAGCTTTCAAATTCCAGCAGAGGCGGCCGGACACGCTGATAGCCGTGACGGGAAAACGCTTCCATCACGCTGGCGATGCCACGGGCTTCGGCTTCTGCCTCACCGGGCAGCAGGTCCGCAAAACCGGACGGGAGCAGCGCTGTGCTGGGGCTTTCGGAATAGAGACTCATGCCGAAAACTCCAGGCGGGTCTGTTCATGCGCCCAGTCGAGCCAGGGCAGCAGCGCTTCAATATCAGCCGTCTCGACCGTGGCCCCCCCCCAGATCCGCAGACCGGCGGGCGCATCACGATAGGCTGCGAGATCGTAACCGGCATCTTCCTTCGCAACGAGCCCGGTCAGATGCTTGACCGCCTTGCCCTTCGCCTCGTCAGACAGGCTTTCAAACCACGGCGCCGTGATTTTCAGACAGATGGACGTGCTGGACCGCGTCTCTTCCCGGACGGAGAGGAACGACACCCAGTGCGCCGTTTCGATCCACTGGGCGACAGCCGCCAGATTCTGCTGCGAACGCGCCTTCAGGGCAGTCAGACCGCCGATCTGTTCGGCCCAGCGCAGACCATCCAGCGCGTCCTCGACGCAGATCATGGACGGCGTGTTGATCGTATCGCCTTCGAAAATAGCCTCGATCAGGCCCTTCTTGTTGGCCAGACGGAAAATTTTGGGCAGCGGACGCGGAGAAGGCTGAGCCAGACGGGCAGCAGCACGCGGGCTGAGCGCTACCATGCCATGCGCGGCCTCGCCACCCAGAGCTTTCTGCCAGGACCAGGTCACGATATCGAGCCGGTCCCACGGCAGATCCATCGCAAACGCCGCAGACGTGGCGTCACAGATGACCAGACCTTCGTGTTCGACCGGAATGGCGTCAGCGTTGGGAATGCACACACCCGACGTCGTGCCGTTCCATGTCAGGACAACATCGCGGCTCCAGTCCACGGCCGTCAGATCCGGCAGTTCGCCATAAGGTGCGTCCAGAACGCGCAGATCTTCGATTTTCAGAACGTCGCGCAGATCCTGCGCCCAGGTTCCGGAGAAGCTCTCGAAGGACAGGACGTCGATCCCGCGTTCACCGGCGAGCGCCCACAGGACCATTTCCACAGCGCCCGTATCGGACGCGGGAACAATCCCCACACGCCAGTCGGATGGAATGCCGAGCAGGTCTTTGGAGCGGGTGATGACCTCTTTAAGGCGCGCACGGCCCTCGGGCGCGCGGTGCGATCGGCCGAGCAGGGCCTGATCCAGGCCGGACAGGGACCATCCGGGACGCTTGGCGCAGGGACCTGAGGAGAAGAACGGGCGGGAGGGTTTGACAGTCGGCTTGGACATGCGCGTTCCGGGCTGATCGGTCCTGAGGTCATTCCGGCAGAAAATGACCGTTCATGGTGCGAGAGAGGGGACTCGAACCCCTATGCCTTTCGGCGGTCGATTTTGAGCCGACTGCGTCTACCGTTCCGCCACTCTCGCGCGGGCAGCCCGGACCCTAATGCATTCCCCACAAAAGGGCCAGAGTGCAAAAATCCGGGCTGTGAAATAACGTAATCTTACAGGCCCAGCATCAGCAGCAGGTTCTGGATGGCCGCGCCCGAGGCACCCTTGCCCAGATTGTCCAGCCGCGCGGTCAGAACGACCTGTTCGCCGTTATGATGCACCCGCAATTCCATATCGTCGGTATTAGCCAGAGTGTCCGCCACAAGCTGCGTCTCGGCGGGCATAACGCGCACATGGGCGCATCCGGCATAGGCGTCCTGCAGTACAGCTTCGATTTCCGCCGCCGAGGGCTGACCCGGAAGATCTTTCAGATGCAGCGGGATGGACACGATCATGCCCTGAGGGAAATGCCCGACCGAGGGGACAAACAGCGGCTGGCGTGTCAGGCCGGAATAGTGCCGGATTTCCGCCAGATGCTTGTGCTTGAGGTTCAGTCCGTACAGGAAAAATGCCGGACCGCCGTTCTTTTCATGCTCCTCGATCGCCACGCGGCCTGCGCCGCTATAGCCCGAGACAGCGTTGATCGAGACGGGATGATCGGCCGGAAGCAGTCCTGCCCGGACCAGAGGGCGCATCAGGGCAATGGCGCCCGTCGGATAGCAGCCGGGATTGGCGACAAACCGCGCGCCCTTGATGGCAGCCGCCTGTTCCGCATCCATTTCAGGAAAGCCATAAATCCAGCCATCAGCGATCCGGTGTGCGGTGCTGGCATCCAGAATCCGGACATCCAGCCCCTCGGCCAGCGCCACGGTTTCGCAGGCGGCTTCATCCGGCAGACACAGAATGGCGACATCAGCCTGTTCGAGCATGGAGCGACGGGCGGCCTTGTCCTTGCGCAGATCCGGCGCAATCGACAAAATTTCCAGGCCATGAGAGGCCGGAAGCGCCTCGATCCGCTGGCGGATTCCCAGACCCGTCGTGCCTGCTTCCCCGTCAATGAAAATGCGTGCCATGCGCCAGCAACCCCGTCTGCAAATCCGTTCCGGAAGACGTTTTACGTCGGGAATGTCAGGCTGTCACGCGCAGGGCGCATCCGGTGCTTTCATCCACCCGGCCGCACGGCTATGAACCTCTGAGCACGATAACAGTAGGATCTTCCCATGCCCCAGTCCAACCGGCCGTCCTCCCAGCCGTCCCCGCGGCAGATCGACCGCCTGCTGGACGTCATGAAGCGCCTGCGCGACCCGCAAGGCGGCTGCCCCTGGGACGTGGAACAGACGCCGGCCACCATCGCCCCTTTCGCGATCGAGGAAGCCTATGAAGTCATGGACGCCATCGCCCGTGACGACCGCGAGGCCATTCCCGACGAACTGGGGGACCTGCTGCTTCAGGTCGTCTTTCAGGCCCAGATGGCGCAGGAAGCTGGTCACTTCGATTTCGAGACCGTGGCAGGACTGATCGCCGACAAGCTGGTGCGCCGTCACCCGCATGTTTTCGGCGATGCGGCTCTGGATGACGATTCCTGGGAGCGGGAAAAAGACGCCGAGCGTCAGCGCAAGGCCGAATACGGCGCGCTGGCCGGTGTTGCCCTCCCCCTCCCCGCCCTGATGCGCGCCGCGAAACTGAGCCGCCGCGCCGCCCGCGTGGGGTTCGACTGGGACGCCCCCACTGGCATTCTCGACAAGGTTCATGAAGAGATCGACGAACTGAAAGCCGAACTCGGCGGAGACCGGGACCGCATCGAGGACGAACTGGGCGACGTCCTGTTCACCGTGGCAAGTCTGGCCCGCAAACTGGATATCGACCCCGAAGCGGCCCTGCGCCGGAGCAATGCCAAATTCACCCGTCGCTTTGAAGCGATGGAAGAAATGCTCGCGCGCAAGGGGCAAACCATGGCCGAGCAGGACCTGCCGACCATGGAAGCACTCTGGCAGGAAGCGAAGACACTTCCCGGCATGAAATGACATCTTGATTACAGATCATACCTTCGTTGCGAATGAAACTGCCGCGAATACCGTAACCGAATACACTCCGTATCACTCGGTTACAGGAGTCCTTATCCTTTCTTAACCTTCTGATCCGAAACTGGTCTTCGTTTTTTTCCAACGGAGTCTTTTCATTATGACAGGCATTTCTTCCATCGGCTCTTCGGCCATGAGCAGCCTTTACAGCGCGAGCAGCGCGTCGTCTTCCAGCGCGTCCTCATCGTCCAGCAGCAGTTCCTCCACGCAGGAAACCACGACAACCAAACTGAATGCCGACGGCTCCACGACGACCATCGTCGAGGACGCCCAGGGAAACATCATTTCCGAGACGACTTCCGGCGAATCTTCGAACTCCGGCTCCAGCAGCGATACGAGCCATCTGCTCAGCGTTTCGGCCTGAAACGTACACCTGCTACACAAAAAGATACGTCAGGCCCGCGGGTCTGACGTTTTCATGCGGGCCGAACCTGCTAGAGAACGTTCCCATGACGGACGATCTCGCCCCCTTCGATTTCGAACTCCCCCGCGATCACATCGCGACGGAACCTGCACGCCCGCGTGACAGCGCAACGCTGCTGCATGTCCGGCCCGGCCTGGCACCTGATCCGCATGTGATTCGCGAATTACCGGATTTCCTGCGTGAAGGAGATCTGCTGATTGCCAACAATACGGCCGTTATCCGCGCCCAGCTTGCCGCCACGCGTGGCGAGGCAAAAATCGGCCTGACGCTCGACCGTATTCTTGCGGACGGAAGCTGGCACGCCCTGGCACGCAATTCCCGCAAGCTGAAACCGCAGGATATCCTGCATTTCGGAGACGATCCCGTCACGGCCACCGTTGTCGAAAACGAAGGCGACGGCGCGGTCAGCATCCGCTTCTCAGTCGAAGGAGACGATTTCGATGCGTTTCTCGAACGGGTCGGAGCGCTGGCCCTGCCTCCTTATATCGAGCGCCCTTTCGGCCCGACGAAACAGGACGATACGGATTATCGCACTATTTTCTCGCAGTATCGCGGTGCGGTCGCAGCGCCGACGGCGGGCCTGCATTTCACGCCTGAAGTGCTCGCAGCACTGGACGCAAAAGGCATCCAGCGCCGGACCCTGACGCTGCATGTCGGCGCGGGCACATTCCTGCCCGTCCGCTCCACCATCGCCGAGCACAAAATGCATGCAGAGTGGGGCGAGATCGACGCCGACACCGCAGCCGCCATCAACGAAACCCGTGCGCGTGGCGGCCGGGTTATTGCCGTCGGCACCACGTCCCTGCGCCTGCTGGAAAGCGCAGCCCGCGATGACGGCACCGTGGCCCCCTGGCGTGGCGAGACCTCCATTTTCATCAAGCCCGGATACCGCTTCAAGGCAGTGGACGTCCTGATGACGAACTTCCATCTGCCGCGTTCGACGCTGTTCATGCTTGTTTGCGCGTTCAGCGGCACCGAGACCATGCGTGAGGCTTATGCCTACGCCATCGCCAACGGATTGCGGTTCTATTCGTATGGCGATGCCTGCCTGCTGGAGCGCGCGCCATGAGCAATCATCAAACCGATCATGCCACCAAAATGACCTGGGTGCCTGAAGCGAGCTGCGGCATGGCGCGCGCGGGCCATCTGCACACCCGCCACGGTACGGTCCCAACCCCAACCTTCATGCCGGTCGGCACGGTGGGCACGGTCAAGGGCATGACGATGGACGCCGTGCGCTCCACAGGGGCGGGCATCGTTCTGGGTAATACCTATCATCTCATGCTACGCCCCACGGCGGACCGTGTGCAGAAGCTGGGCGGCCTGCACAGAATGATGGACTGGCCCGGCCCGATCCTGACCGATTCCGGCGGATTTCAGGTCATGTCGCTCGGCGCGCTGCGCAAGCTTGACGAAGACGGCGTGACGTTCCGCTCGCATATCGACGGCAGCAAGCACCGCCTGACACCGGAGATCTCGACCGACATCCAGTTCAAGCTCGATGCGACCATCACCATGGCGTTCGATGAGTGCCCGGCCCT
This sequence comes from Gluconobacter albidus, assembly GCF_002005485.1. Lineage (NCBI taxonomy): Bacteria > Pseudomonadati > Pseudomonadota > Alphaproteobacteria > Acetobacterales > Acetobacteraceae > Gluconobacter > Gluconobacter albidus. The sequence goes on from NZ_CP014689.1 coordinate 2,331,720, forward strand.
GCCTGCCACGCCGGAAGTGCTGCGGAAATCCATGGAAATGTCCATGCGCTGGGCCGCCCGTTCCCGCGAGGCGTTTGTCGCGCGTGAAGGATATGGCCAGTTCGGCATCGTACAGGGCGGAACCGAGCGGGACTTACGCGAATATTCCATCAAGGCCCTGACCGAGATCGGCTTTGAAGGCTATGCGATCGGTGGTCTGGCCGTGGGCGAAGGTCAGGAACTGATGTTCTCGACGCTGGACTTCACCACGCCGATGCTGCCGCAGGACAAGGCGCGGTATCTGATGGGTGTCGGCACGCCGGACGATCTGCTGGGCGCGGTCATGCGCGGCGTGGACATGTTCGACTGCGTGATGCCCTCACGCGCGGGTCGCACCGCCCGCGCCTATACGGAGCGCGGCCCCATCAATCTGCGCAACGCCCGTTTCGCCGAAGACACCCGCACGCTGACGCCCCATGATGATACACCCATCGCCGGGCGTTACAGCCGCGCATACCTGCATCATCTGTTCCGCGCCAACGAAATGCTCGGCCCGATGCTGCTGACATGGCACAACCTGGCCTATTACCAGCGCCTGATGCGCCAGATCCGCGCCGCGATCGTGGACGGCACGCTCGACGTTTTGGCTGTGAAGCTGCGCGAAGACTGGGCCAAGGGCGACTGGACCGAAGACGAATGGCCGATGCCGGATCTGGCCCTGTAAGCTGGGGCTTTGCCCCAGACCCCACAGAGGGACGCAGTCCCTTTGATCCCGATTCATAAAGCGGGGTGAAAGGGTCTCGACCCCTTCCGGGTGCAGGGCAGAGCCCTGCATCACCTCAGAAAGACCCATCCATGCGCCATGTCGTCTCCGCTCTGGTTCTGAGCACCGCTCTCGCAACGGGAACGGCCTGCGCCGCACCGGAAGAAATCCGCGTTCTGGTCGTGGCCAATTTCGAAGTCGGGCACGATACCGGGGACGCGCCCGGCGAGTATCAGGACTGGGTAGAACGTCTGCATCTGGACGAAACCGTCCCCATCCGCGGCGTCCCGGACCAGCTCCGCCGCAATAAGGAGGGCGTGTACGGCATCGTCCTGCGACATGGCGATATGGATCTGCACGCATTGGCGCTCGATCCACACTTTGACCTGCACCATACCTACTGGCTATTCACCGGCATTTCCGGCGTTAATCCGAACATGGCATCGGTGGGAAGCGTGGCCTGGGCACAATGGGTTGTGGATGCGGACGCCCTGCGCGAAATCGACGACCGCACTATCCCGAAAGGCTGGCCTTACGGACTTTACGCGATTGGTGCGAGCCGTCCGGACACCCTGCCCGACAACCCGAACCATTATGGCTCAGTGACGGATGTGGCGCAGTTGACCAAGGCCTATCCGCTCAATCGTGGTCTGGCGCGCTGGGCGTTTGCCCTGAGCCAGAATGTAAAACTCGCGGATGATCCGGTGATTGCCGAACGCCGCAAGGCATGGCGCGGCTATCCGCAGGCGCAGAAGCCGCCGATGGTGCTGATGGGCGAGACGCTGGGTACCGAACGCTACTGGCATGGCGCGGAACGCAACCGCTGGGCCGAAAACTGGGTCACGATGTGGACGAAAGGTCAGGGACATTTCGTCATGACCAATGAGGAAAGCCAGCATTACCAGTATGACACGCGGATGCTGGCGCGGCTGGGCTATGTTGATCCGGAGCGGATCATGGTCCTGCGCTCAGGCAGCAATTTCGATATGCCACCGCCTGGCGTTTCGGTCACGGCGTCCATGGGAGACGAAGGACCGGGGCAGGCCGTCGCCTATGACAACAACGAACGCGCGGGAGAGCCGGTCGTGCGTGAACTGGTCACGCACTGGGCCCGCTATCGCGACCATATTCCGACACGCTGACCGGAGTTCGCAGACCGGCCTTTTGCCGTCGGATAAAACCTGTCCCGATCCAGCAGCGTGACGGTCATGAAGGCGACGTAAAGCAGCAGGTACCACGATCCCATTTTGCTAAAACTGACCATCTGGTGCCCGTGCTGCCCCGCATAACGCCAGATGCCGCTCGTCGTGCAGACATTTTCGGCAATCCAGAGCGCAACACTCGACAGGAATGCGGCCAGAGGCAGTGGCATCCACCAATCGCGCTGCGTGATCCGGAAGTGGATCATGGTGCGACCATAAACCGCGAGCGTGCCCATAAAGAGCGCATATCGAAGGTCTGGAATGAAATGATGCGAGAAGAAATTGACGTAAATCAGCAGCGCCAGGCCGAATGTCTGCCAGAATGGTGGATAGGGGATGAAGCGCATGTCGAAAATACGGATGGCGCGCGCCATGTAGCTGCCGACGCTGGCATACATGAAGCCTGAAAACAGCGGCACATCCATCACGCGGAAAAAACAGGGTTCGGGATAGCCCCAGGCGCCCACGCGGACCTTGAACCACTCCATGGCCGTTCCCGTCAGATGGAACAGCACGATGACGCGCGCTTCCGTCCAGGTTTCCAGCTTCAGGGCAAGGAAAAGAAGCTGGATCAAGATGGCGAATACGAACAGCGCATCATAGCGGTGCACCGGCCATCCGGGCTGCCAGAGAACGCGCGTGAGCAGGGCGGCCCCTAGCAGCAGACCGCCAAACAGCGCGGCCCAGCCCTGCTTGAGCACAAACAGGATGGCGTCCCGCAGGACAGGCGGCAGCCAGTGCCGCGCCCAGTCCCCCATCCGTCGTTCAAGAAGACCGGTCTGGAGAGGGGGCTGGTCAGACATGGTTCATTGCGCCGACGGCAGGGCCTTGCCGTACCGGTCCCAGTGCGTCGCCAGTTCCTTCACGACGACGCTGCCCACCGTATAGGCCGCATCGACCGAAGCCTGAAAACCCGAAAAACCCGTCTCATGCGCTTCGTCCGACAGAAGCTGCGCCGCACTCTGCCCCGGCGGCGGCATGTCGAAATTGCTGGCCGTGCGCAGGATCAGCGCGCGCTTCGGATCAACACGCCCGGCCTTGCCCTGAAGCGCCAGAGCCTGACAGAACGCGACGTCTTCTTCCGCCGTCGTGGCCATCACGCCCTGTCCATCCGTCCAGTATTTCACCCAGCGTTCGGCCCACTGGTTCATTTTCGCGCCGACCCAGAACGTCTCGCCTGAAATCGTGTCGCCAAGCTGCACGGAAGGGGGCTTCTGGGCGGAAGCAAAGCCGATGTAACGCAGACGCGAGGCCTTCAAACCGTCATTATCGGGGAGCGTGATGTCTTTCGTCAGCCCATAGGCCCACTGCACAAGGGCCGGATCGAGCGTGTATTCCATGTCTCCCATGCCGGAATGCAGCGCGGGGCGTGGCTTTTCATCCGGGGTGCTGCCCTGCACAGGCGTAAACCCGTCCGGCCAGGAGGCGGGAATTTCGCGTGGGTCCACCAGATGGGACAGACCGCCATTGATAACGCGCGGTGCCCAGACGGCCGAGCCGATCGTACCGAAATTCGGATCAATCCCGCCAATCCCGGCCAGCACGAAATAGGCATGGCGCAGATCGAACCGCGGATCGAGCACGAGGGCCGTAATGGCCGAGGCCATATGCTCTGGCCCCTCGCCGCTTGCGATGCCCAGAACATGCAGCTCCGGATTGTAGTGCATGACATCATGATCGGTACCGGGGGCCGGGATCGTCTGCTGCAGGGGCAGTTTTTCGATCCAGTTCTGGTACTCGCCCGCTGTATCCCCTGTGTCCTTGCCGATCTCGAAAGTCGTGACGACGACGACGCGAACAGGGATCGGAGCATGAGCCGAGGCCACACCAAAAACACCAAGGGACAGGAGCGCGGCCCCGAAAACGGTTGAGACAGATTTCACTGGTAAAGACCCTCATGTGTGGCAACGGTTTCGAACCGACCGAACCGCTCTTCAAGTGCCCATTGCAGACGGGCTTTCTCGCTGGATTTCAAAAACGCCGTGCAGGACGCGGATGGGACGGGAAACGTCCGGCAGGCCGGAACAAACTGTCCCGGCTGATGATCGGACCACAGGCTTTCGCCCGGCACGAATGCATAGTCCAGCCCGGCGCGGGACAGCGTTTTCAGATCGGCATAGGACAGATCATAGGTCTGGGCCGCACGGACATATTCCTGTGTCAGATCCCCGCGCGAAACGCCCTCATCATCCGTAGACAGCGCCATCGGCACCCTGGCCCTGCGATACAGCAAAAACGGATGGGCCGCGCCTTTGACGCCAAGGATCTCGTCATTGCTGGTCAGGTTGATTTCCACCATCACATGACGCTGCGCCATCTCAGCCAGAAGCGTTTCAGGGTCGTCCTCAAGCGCCACATCCACGCCATGTCCGATGCGACTGGCACCTGCCACATCGACGGCTGCACGAATGTGATGGCGCAAACCCTCCGTGGGGACGAGGCCCGTCGTGAGTTCCCCCGCATGCAGGCTGAGTTTCACGCCCGGATACACGCCATTCAGAAAATGGAACATCCGCATGTGCAGGTCGTAGTCGCGCATCGCGGTTGGGTCGTCTTCGGGCGCCACGATATTCAGCCCGACGAAGCGCGGGTCGGCTTTCACGGTCGCATATCCGGCATCAAGCTGTGCATAAACGGCCTGGGACGGGAAAGTCCGCAGGGTTTGGAACAGATAGCGCACCGTGACCGCGCAGCCCGGATGGGCCTGCGGTGTTCCACATTTCAGCACGTCCCGCGCCTGCGCTTCCATCCGGTCCGTTTCGGTGCGCGCTTTCTGCACCAGCGCCGGAATTTCCGGCAGGAGCGCCTGATGCGCGGAAGCGAGGTCGTCACCCTGCAACGGATGATGAAAACCCGTCCCGATCATGGCGCCGACACCGGGGGAGATCATCAGTTCCAGATACGTCACATGATCGCGTGCGGCACGGTCGCGGGCTTCGGCCAGCATTTCGCCCTCATGCGCGTCGGCAATGGCGCCAAAGCGGGAAAAAGTTGCGAAGAAATGGTCGTGCCCGGAAGCATCGCCCGGCGACGGGACGAAATCGCGCATGGATAGCGCATCAATCAGCGCGTTTTCCGATCCCGCATGGTGCGACAGATCGGCAGCCGGGAACTCGCCATCTCCCGGATGGGTGCAGGCATGATCGAGAATGCGCTTTTCCGTCAGGGACACGCACAGATGATCGCGTGCCGCCCAGTCCAGCATGCTTTCGGCATAGATCGCGCCGGCCAGATGGTTGTGCAGATCCGCGCCTTTGGGAAAGGCGCGAAGGAACATGTTCAGCCGGACCGGATCATTCCGGACATGGTCATAAACCTGTGCTGCGGAAGACGGGGTGGCGTGTGCGACCTGGATCATCGCCAAAGCGGAAGTCATGCCCAGACAAACGGCAGGCAGAACGGATAGGAAGGGGTGTCGCATGGCCCAACGATGCCGCCCCGCCCCCGGCGTGGCAAGCCATTTTCAGATCGTGACAAACCCTGTCTGAAACGGGCCTTCCGAACATCGGAAAAGCTGGTCCGCTTGCGCGCCTGATGACATAATGGAGGTCCGTTCACCGGTGAGACCAATCCCTTTTCATGCCTGATTTTCCAACACCTAACACAGGGCTTGAAACCCGGATTGCGGACCATGCGCGCCATCTCGGGTTTGATGCGGTCGGGTTCTGCAAGGCTGAACTTGGACCGGAAGTGGCTCAAGGGCTGCGGGAATTCGTCGCACAAGGCCATCATGGCACGATGGAGTGGATGGAGACGCGCATCGAAGAACGCGCCCATCCCCAGGCGCTGTGGCCCGAAGTGCGGAGCGTGATTTCGCTGGGCCTGTCCTATGCTCCGGCACAAGGCCCGACGACCGATCCCGAATGCGGCAATATTTCCGTCTATGCCCGTAACCGCGACTATCATGACGTCATCAAGGGCATGCTCAAGCATCTGGCGCAGTATGTCGTCAAACTGGGCGGACCGGAGACGCAGGTGAAGGTGTTCGTCGATACCGCACCGGTTTCAGAGCGCGCGCTGGCGGAGAAAGCGCAGCTTGGCTGGACGGGAAAGCACACCTGCCTCGTCTCGCGGGAGCACGGGTCCTGGCTGCTTCTGGGCGAGATTTACACCACGCTGGAACTCGCGCCCTCCGAACCCAAAGGTGGAAGCTGCGGCTCCTGCACGCGCTGCCTGACCGCCTGCCCGACCGATGCGTTTACGGCCCCCTACCGGATGGATGCGCGCCGCTGCATCTCGTATCTGACGATCGAGCACAAAGGCCCGATCCCGCACGAACTGCGCGCGAAGATCGGCAACCACATCTATGGGTGCGACGACTGCCTGTCCGTCTGTCCGTGGAACCGCTTTGCCGAGAGCGCGCGGCATATCAAACTTCAGGCGCGTCCTGAACTTGTCGCCCCAAAGCTCGACGAACTGGTCCGGCTGGATGATGCGACCTTCCGGACATTCTTTTCCGGCTCGCCCATCAAGCGGATCGGGCGCAACAGATTTGTACGCAACGTGCTGATCGCCATTGGAAACTCAGCCGATCCGTCGCTCCTCCCCGCGGCGCGGGACCTGCTGGCAGACCCGGACCCGGATGTTGCCGAGACGGCGCACTGGGCCATCACCTGTCTTGAGGACCATCCGGCATGAGCGATCTCGTCAAACGCAGTCTGTCCCTGTCCGGACATCGGACGTCCGTGGCGCTCGAGCCAGAATTCTGGACGGTTCTGGACATGATCGCCACAACCCGACAGCAGAGTTTTGCCTCACTCGTCGCCGCGCTGGATGCAACGCGACCGCCCGAACGTCCGCTGGCTTCCGCGCTTCGGGTTGCTGCACTTATGCATCTGCAAAAGCGCCTCGACGGCGCCGGCTAGGCTTTATCGGCTTGCAGCCCCAGCCAGTCCGGATGGCTGCGCTCGATCCAGCGCAGGACGCGGCCCTGCAAGCGGCGGAACAGCGCAATATCCTGTGACAGCAGCATCACGCCGATCGGCAGCATCCACAATCCGAGAACCGGCAGAATCGACAGGACGCCGCCCAGCATAAAGAGTACGCCCGCCGGAATCCGCACCCATTTATGCGAGGGCTCCCGCAGCCAGTTCAGCACGGTCTGCAACTTCTCGGGCAGCCGGCGGATCAAAAGCTCCATCAACTCATCATCAGTACGAGGGGGCAGCGAAGAAGTCATGAAAATATCCGTCAAACAGTCTGAAATCCTGACACCACAAAGCATGAAGAGCGGCCGGGTTCGTCATCCGGCTTTCATAGCACGCCTCACGCCAAAGCTTTCAGCTTCTGGCAAGCCCGGCTGTACGATCTGTCATTTGCCGCCACGAACGGGCGTGCTAGGCTGAAGTCATGGCTATCTGGGGCAAAATGTTCGGTGGTGTCGCGGGCTTCGCGGTTGGTGGTCCTTTTGGAGCGCTGATGGGCGCAGCACTGGGTCATGCCGCCGATAGCGGCTCCCTGCTCAAACCCTCAACAGGGGGATGGAGCGAGCGTTTTCCTGCAAATGGCCGTCCCGACCCCAACAGCGCGGCCTTTTTCGGAGCGGCCAAGATCGCGGCGGCGCTGGGCAAGCGGGATCAGCTCTATGCCATCGGACTTGTCGCGCTGTGTGCGAAACTTGCCAAGATCGACGGCCCGGTCAACCGGCACGAGATCAACGCTTTCAAGACCTGCTTCCAGTTCCCGTCCGACAACGTCAAGGAAGTCGGCATGTTGTTCGACCGCGCACGCGACCGGACGGACGACTTCGAGATGTATGCCCGCGAAATGGGCGCGGCCTATGCCGACAACACGGCGCCGCTTGAAAATCTCATGACGGCCCTGTTCCGCATCGCCCGCGCCGATGCCGGGCCGGACCGCAAGCTGCATCCCAGAGAAATCGACTTTCTCCAGCGTGTGCACCGGGCCTTCGGCCTCCCCGCGGGGGCGTGGGAGCGGGCGGAAAACGGGAACAGCCGCGCTGCCAGTTCAAACGAGCCGGACGCCTATCGCATTCTCGGCATCACGCGCACGGCCACCGATACCGAAGTGCGCGTCCGCTGGCGGACCCTGATCCGCGAACATCATCCGGACGTTCTAGCACAGAAACCCATGTCCGAAGCCGAGCGCCGCCGCGCGCAGGACAAGGTCGCCCGCATCAACGCTGCGTGGGACCGCATCAAGCGCGACCGGCAGCTTTGATCTTTCGCAATATTGCGGAAACTTTTATTCACCAACGCGCGTAAAGCAGTCTCAACCGGCAAGAGAGATGTGCCATGGGACTGATCCTTCTTGTAATCCTGATCCTCCTGCTGATCGGTGCGCTGCCGTCATGGCCGTACAGCTCAAAATGGGGATACTACCCCTCCAGCGGACTTGGCCTGATCGTGGTCATCGTCGTGATCCTTGTCCTGATGGGACAGATCTGAGCATAAAAAAAACCGCGCTCCTTCCAGAGCGCGGTTTTCTGTTTCAGTCCCTACCCTAAAAGCCGAATTCAGGCCGGGATGGCGGCTTTTACGCCCTTTTCGCGGATGATCTTCCGCAGCGCGATGACCTTCTGATCCAGTTCGGACGTATCCAGATCGCGCCACCCGTCGAATGCCGGGAGCTTCAGAGAGCTTTCGAAATCGTCAGCCTTGGCAAGCTTCCATTCGGCGTCACCATAAGTCGGCTCGGACGATTCATACGTTCCGCCTTTCTCGTCCCGCCCACGCAGCATTTCGAGATAGGACGCAATTCCGAACGCAATGCGTGACAGGTCCCGCTTGCCTTCGATCGCCCGGCGCACGGTTTCCGTCCAGAACACCTGAACCTTGGAACAGCCATCGCTGGCAATCCGGAGCGTCTGGTCCGACATCGCCTTGTTGGAGAAACGGCTGATGACGCTGTCCCGGTAACCTTCGAGCGTCATGCCTGAAGGCGCTTTCAGTGTCGGGATGACATCCTTGTTGAGATAGTTCTTCAGATTGCCAAGGAGCTCGCTGTCTTCAATGGCGTCATCCACATTCTCATAGCCGACCAGAATGCCCGGGAAGCAGAGCGTGACATGCCCGGCATTGAGCATCCGGATCTTGACGTGCTCCCAGTCCGTCACATCCCCGACCATCTGCACACCCGCTTTTTCAAGCGGCGGACGGCCATCTGCAAACTGGTCTTCGAGAACCCACTGGTGGAAATCCTCGGCCACCAGCGGCAGGTCGTCGTCCAGCCCGCTGGCCGTGTTCAGTTTCTTCGCAATGGCCGTTGAAACGGTCGGGGTGATGCGATCAACCATTCCGTTCGGGAAGGTTGCGTTCTCCTCGATCCATTTTGCCAGTTCCGGATCGCGCGCTTTCGCATAGCCGAGGAAAGCCTTGCGGGCGACATTGCCGTTATGGCGCAGGTTATCGCAGGACATGACCGTAAACGCCTTGTGTCCGGCATCCCGGCGGCGACGCAGGGCCTCGACGACATAACCGAAGACGGTGGACGGCTTTTCCGGGTTCTGCAGATCGGCCTTCACCGCCGCATTTTCCAGATCGAACGCGCCGGTTGTCTCGTTGATGTTGTAGCCACCTTCCGTGATCGTCATGGACACGATGCGGATGGCAGGGTCGGCCAGATGCTTCAGCACGGCTTCAGGATCTGCCGGGGCGAGAAGATAATCGCGCAGCGCCCCCATGACGCGCACCGTGCTTTTGCCGGAAGGTGCCGTCTCGGTCAGGGAATACAGGCAGTCCTGCTTTTTGAATTCCTCGGCCTTTTTCTTCGAGCGGTCACTGCCCGTCAGACCAACACCGATGATCGCCCAGTCAGGCGCGTGTTCGAGGATCTGCTCCACATAGAACGCTTCATGAGCCCGGAAAAAATTGCCGACACCGAAATGCACGATCCCCGGTTTCACGCCATCAATGTCGTAAGGGGGCGCCTGGACACTGGCGGGAAGAGATTTGAGGGTTTCGCGCGTAATCATGGACTTCTCCGTGGTTTCGGGCCGGTCTCTGACGGGGACCGACAAGGCCGGGCATGTGCCATCATAGCCCCCGGACAACGCAAAAGCCGAATAACGGTTTCAACAGCCCCCGGAACCGTCCGCCGCAAAGACCCTGGGAAAGAGGCGTCAGAGCCCTTTCATGCCACTCACATCTTCGCGCATGACCACACCCACGGCCCTTTCCAGATCTTCCCGGAAAAGGGCCATCACAAAGCGCATTTCCGGTCGGGTCTGTTCTTCCAGGCGTGGCAGAAGATGAAGAATTTCTTCATCCTGCGCCTGTCGCGGATGACGGCTGTTCTTCGCGAGCAGCTGTTCTTCACAACTATGTGCCAGCGCCCGCAGCGCATGGCTCAGCCCTTTGTACAAGGGCATCAGGCCGGTATTTCCTGCCGCGCGCCCCGTCGCAATGGCCCGCGCGACCAGCATCGTGTCATTCAGCAGGCGCCGCATGAGCCGTGGCAGCGCTGCCAGAACCGGATCACGTTTTTCCAGTTCCTTCAGCCGCTCGCGCCGCGCTTCGGTGACGGCGTCCTCAAGCTCTATCAGCAGGGCCACACAGTCATCGTTCTGCTGCTCGATTGCCGTCCATCCCGTATTCTGGTCGAGCGCGCTTTTGAGAAGCTGGTCCATGCGCCGTAACAGACGCCCGGCCGTATGGAACGCCTGCTTGCGCGCACTGCTGTGCAGAATGAGGAACGATACGACGATCGACACCGCAACGCCCATGACAATGGCCAGAAGCCGCGTGACCAGCGGCAGGAACGGGCTGCCCTGACTGGGAAACAGATACACGATCATCAGCGTGATGCAGGCGAAACGCAGCGTCGGCTGAATGGCCGTCAGAAACACGAGCGGCGTCAGCGTGATCCAGAACGGAACCCAGCGCAGACCCGTCGTGATTTCCAGCACGACCGCACACCCGCCCGCCAGCGCCCCGATCACCGTTCCGCTGATCTGGTCGCGGGCCGTGGCCATGGTCTGGCTGATGCTGGACTGCGTCACGATCAGGGCCGTGACCAGCGCCCAGATCGTTTCCTGCAGATGCATGAGCGATCCGACGATCCACGCTACGACCACCGACACCAGAACCCGGATGGTCTGGCGTATTGCGGGACGCATGACTTCGCGCCAGCTGCTGTTCCGGGGCGGCGCAGGCAGCCAGGCCAGGCCCAGACGTATCAGAACATTCATGCTCAAATTTCAGTACAGGTGAAAATCAGTTCCCCAGAAAGGGCACCGGAACCCAGCGCAGCCCGTCGTCGTCCTGCACCAGCAGCAGGGCTTCCGTCTTCTTGCGCTCGTGCAGACCCTGCACGGCCTTGGCGAAATCGTCCGGGGTATTGATCTGGTCCTGCCCGACCTGCGTAATCACGTTGCCTTCCACAATCCCGCGCGAGGCGGCGGGGCTGCCCGCCTCGACCCGCGAGACGAGAACGCCGCGCTGATCGTCAGACAGCGCATATTGCGTGCGTGCGTCCGCGTCGATCGCACTGACCGTCACCCCCAGTTCACCCAGAGCCGCATGCCGGTGTTCAGGCTGATGCGTGTCTGATGGCGGCATATCCGGCGGCGTGGGGGACTGCGCGAGCGTGATCGGCAGCGTTTTGAGGGCACCCTTGTGCCAGACCGTCAACTGCGCCTGCGTCCCCGGCAGAATGGAGGCAATGATGCGCGGCATGGTCTGGCCGGTCACGTCCTGATCGTTGACGCGGGTGATGATGTCGCCAACCTCAAGACCCGCTTTTGCAGCCGGGCCTTTCGGATCGATTTCAGAAATCAGCGTTCCCTTGCCGTTGGAGCCGTCCGGCTTGCGGAAGTCGAGCGTCTCGGCGATGTCGTTCGTCACATCCTGGAATTTCAGCCCCATCCAGCCGCGCGAGACATGCCCGGTGCGCCGAAGCTGGTCGATGATCCCCCGCGCATCATCCGCCGGAATGGCAAAACCGATCCCGATGGAATCACCCCCCGAGCCGCCATAGATCAGCGTGTTGATGCCAATGACCTCACCGGACAGATTGAACAGCGGACCGCCGGAATTGCCACGATTGATGGCGGCATCTGTCTGGATGTAGTCGTCATACAGGCCATGTTCGACGTTTCGTCCGCGCGAGGAAATGATGCCTGCCGTCACGGTTCCGTTCAGCCCGAACGGGTTGCCGATCGCCAGAACCCAGTCCCCGATCCGCGCTTTGTCGCTCCGGCCCAGCGGGACGGTCGGAAGCGGACGCTTGGGCTTGACCTCCAGCACGGCCAGATCGACCTGACTGTCCCGTCCCACGATCCGCGCCGGCATTTCGGTCCCGTCCTGAAGCGTGACGCTGACCTGATCCGCCCCTTCAATCACGTGGTTGTTCGTCACAATGATTCCGGACGCATCAATGATGAAGCCCGAACCCAGAGCCTGCTGACGGCGGGGTGGATGGTTCGGGGCGGGCTTATGCCTCAGATAATCATGGAAGAATTTTTCCAGCGGTGAGCCCTGCTGGAACGGGGGCACCTGCGGGCCGTCAGGATCGCTGGAATCGGGCCCCTTGTCATCCGTCTTCGCAGGCTTGAGCACAGCGGATGTCGAGACGTTCACGACCGACGGCAGGAGCCTGTTTGCCAGATCCGCAAAGCTCGACGGCACCGAACGTGGTGCAGGAGTCGGTACGGAAGATGGCTGGCCTGCAACCGGCGCAGCATCCTGAGCCAGCGCCGGAGCCGCGCCCAGCGCCCAGCCCGCGGAAAGGGACAGCGCCAGAGCAGAAACGGAAAGACGGACAGACGGGTTTTTCATACCCCCACGCTAACGCAGAACATGGCCCTTCGTCACCATCCTGCCGTTCAGGATGCGTTTGCAGCCCATTCATGATAGCGTCACAGTCTTTCCCGATATGAGATTTCCCCTGAAGAGAGCCCGGCATGACTGACACCACGCCCCCCAACGACATGCCGCCCGCCTCCCCCGGGACGGACACCCCCAGTGCCGAAACCCGCATCACAGATATCCTGAAATCCGAGCAGGACGGTCAGGGCTCGAACGTCCTGTCTTTCGCAGCCCTTGAGAGCGTCTCGGTTCAGAACGGCCATGCGCATGTTTCCCTCGCGACGTCACGGGACAACGCATCGCGCGTAGAGCCCCTGCGGCCGCGTGTCGAAGCAGCGATCGCGAGCCTGCCGGGCATCACGGGCGCCACCCTGTCCTTCACGTCCCACCGCCCCGCAACGCCGGCCGCCGCCAACGCGCCCGCACAGGGCGGAGGGCACCGCCCCTTCAATCTGGGCGACAAACGCCGCAACGCCGCGAGCCGACATGCTCCCGAGACGCTGCTGCCGGGCGTGAAGGCCGTTATTGCCGTCGCATCGGGCAAAGGAGGCGTCGGCAAATCCACCACGGCCGTCAACCTTGCGGTCGGTCTTGCGCGCGAGGGCCTGAAGACCGGACTTCTGGATGCGGATATCTATGGCCCCTCCCTCCCCCGGATGCTGGGACGCAACACCCGTCCGGACGTCGTGGACGGAACGATCCTGCCGATCGAAGCCTGGGGCCTGAAGAGCATGTCCATCGGCTATCTGGTGGACGAAAACCAGGCCATGATCTGGCGTGGTCCGATGGTCATGGGCGCGCTGACGCAGTTTCTGGGCGAAGTCGAATGGGGCGAACTCGACGTTCTCGTGATCGACATGCCCCCGGGCACCGGCGACGCGCAGCTGACGCTGGCCCAGAAACTCGGCCCCAAGCTTGCCACTGGCGGCGCGGTCATCGTCTCCACGCCGCAGGATATCGCGCTGCTGGACGCAAGACGCGGCGTGGCCATGTTCGAGCGGATGGAAACCCCGATCCTCGGCGTCGTCGAGAACATGTCCTATTTCTGCTGCCCGAACTGCAACCACCGAACGGAGCTATTCGGGCACGGAGGGGCCAAGGCCGAAGCCGAAAAAATGGGCGTTCCATTCCTCGCGGAGATCCCGCTGCTCGCCGATATCCGCGCAAGTGGCGATGACGGGACTCCGATCATCCTTTCCGCACCCGACAGCGAAGCGGCTCAGGCCTATAAAAGGCTTGCGCAGGCTGTGGCCCGTTCCCTGTCTTCCGAACACAGCACGAAAGAGCCGTCATGATCCGTATTCTTCTCCTCGGCGCCTGCCTGACAGGAGCAGGCCTGACACTGGCTGGCTGCTCCCATACGGTCACGCATCAGGGGCTTTCTTCCGACGGCTATGGCTTTACGAAAGACTCACAGCATCTGCCACCGCCCGCAGACCTGACCACCCCCATCCCACACTGAAATCCAAACGAAAATCCGGTACTCGAACAGAGAATCGTTCTCGGGCGCTTGACCTGACAGGCCCGGACATGGAAAAAGCCGCACTGCCGATGCCGGGTTAGCACAGTGGTAGTGCAGCGGTTTTGTAAACCGAAGGTCGGGGGTTCAAATCCCTCACCCGGCACCAGCTTTTTCCAAAAGCATGGCGACAGCGACGGGCGGACGGTCAATGCCGTTCAGGGCGTAGTTTACCTGCGCATTTTTGCCACAAAATCAGAATTTTCACCCCGCACCAGTAATGCACAAGTATCGCACCCACAGAGGGTGAAATGTGGGTATTCCAATAATCTTCTTGACAGACTTGGCGCCAAATCCTGATCGGCCTTGCGACCTGATTCTAAAATTATCGCATTAAATCAGCATCTTAAAAAATTTTACGCTCCCAAAAATACGAATCGGAGCGCTCCAGGCAGATGGCAATACCCTGTGGATAAGTCTGTTTGTAAAAAGCCCTGAGATAAATGTGATAAAATTCACACGAATTCGCGCTGAATCTCTCATGACAGCCCATGAAGTAAAAAATCAGAGAATATCTGCTTTTACTTACCGTTTATTGGGCTAAATATTTTATGAAGCGGGCCAGAAAAAATGAATGGCAACAGATATCAGGACAAGCGAGCCCGCTATCCCGGCCCAGACAAGAAGATTAGGTGGATTTACAGGAGCGTCTTCCACAGGGCTTTCAGCCTGTGCCTCCCGCGCCTCGCTCATCAGCCGTTCAAGATCGCTTTTGGCGGAATCGTTTCCGACAGATGCGAAGCCGGGGCTGGGTTCAGGATTGGCCATCCAGAACCGCCGTCATTTCAGACCATTCCCGCTTGGTCAGGCCGGAATTCTCCTGCGTGACGGTTTCACCCGCCAGGCTGCGGCGCACAACCTTCAGCATCCCGGCCGAAAGCGTAAAGGCGCCAAGGCGATATTCCTCGAATGCCGCAGACGTCGCGGGCACCCAAGCCTTAAGAATTTCGATCATCTTTTCCGCATAGACGCGGATCTCGTACTGCGCATGCGGGTCGGCGCGCAGGGCGAGGAAATGCATCAGATTGTGCAGATCAATCTTCCAGTACCACTGTGTGTAGGTGTTCAGGGTCAGATTGATCCGTGCAAGCTCACGCGCCAGACCCGTACCTTCAGGGTTCAGCAGGCTCTCATAATCGTCGTAGCACTGGCTGGCATCCCGACGCAGGATTTCCAAAACCTCGTGCGCCGTCTCGGCATCCAGTGCATCGCTGCGTCCCTGCCGGTTTGAACTGCTCTGCGCAGCGACCTGATCCGTCGCCGGAAGGTAGAATTCCCGATCCAGAATGGAATAGCGCGCCGAATACTCGTTCACGCTCGCCATACGGTGACGAATCCACTGCCGCGCGACGAACACTGGCAGCTTCACATGGAATTTGATCTCGCACATCTCGAACGGCGTCGAATGACGGTGACGCATCAGATAGCGGATCAGACCCGCATCTTCGGACACCTTCTTCGTCCCGCGACCATAGGACACACGCGCAGCCTGAACGACCGCGCCATCGTCGCCCATATAATCGACCACGCGCAGGAAACCATGATCCAGCACCTCGAAAGGCGTGAAAAGCAGGTTTTCCATCGCCGCCACGGTCGGACGGGACGTAAGCTGGGGTTCGCTGCGCTGCGCTTCGATTTCAGCGCGCTGTTCGGATGTCAGTGCCATGGCGGCGGCTTTAGCATGCGCTTTCGTCCCGCGTCATCCGAATGAATCGGATTGACACGATTCCGGACGTCTAATTTTTTTCGTGGCCGCTTTTCCCTTGCGACAGGACAGCCGGGCTCCTATGTTCACCAATGCAAGGGGTTCGTCCCCGGCTATGGCGATAAACGGTAAGTGGAATAAGTGTTGTGGACCCGGGGGCAGTGCCCGGCGTCTCCACCATGAAAAACCCCTCGCAAAAGGGGTCTGTGGGGACGAAACAGGCTCGACGCGCACGGTAAAGACTTATCTTTTGCCCGGCATTGTACCACCGTCATCGGGCTAAACTTACAAGTGCCAACGATAACTCAGAGGTGCTCGCTGTCGCTGCATAAGCGATAAGCGCGGTTCGGGAGGGCACCGGGCAACAGAAGCCCTCCCACCTCATCATGTCTCCGACATTCCTCTCAAAGACGGCTTGCCATCCGTGCCGGTCTGTCGCATCCCTTGATGAAAGTTGACCGAAACATCAGGCTTGCGACCATGAGCGACGACGATCACAACGGCCAGGACGGCTTCGAGCACGAGCTTCCCGAAAGCCTCCTCCCCTATGATGACT
Organism: Gluconobacter albidus; assembly: GCF_002005485.1. Classification (NCBI taxonomy): domain Bacteria; kingdom Pseudomonadati; phylum Pseudomonadota; class Alphaproteobacteria; order Acetobacterales; family Acetobacteraceae; genus Gluconobacter; species Gluconobacter albidus. The sequence goes on from NZ_CP014689.1 coordinate 2,348,210, forward strand.
GGGTGGAAGACGCCTACCGTGAGGTCATGCTGCGTGCGATCGAGCATGTTGCGGCCGAGGGGCTGCCGGGGGCCCATCACTTCTATCTGACGTTCCGGACGAACCGGCCGGATGTGATCATCCCTGCCCGTCTGCGGGCACAGTATCCCGAAGAAATGACCATCGTCCTTCAGCACCAGTTCTGGGATCTGGCGCTGGACCGCGACAAGAACGTGATTTCGGTCGGTCTGTCCTTCGGCGGCGTTGGGAGCATCCTGTGCATTCCCGTCAATGCCATCACGGCCTTTGCCGACCCCCACATCCGGATGGCCCTGCGCTTCAACCACTCCCCGCTTGAAGACGATGAGGACATCGAAATTCCCGAGGGCGCGGTAGAGCCCGACGATATTGATCCGGCCCATCATCCGGACGTCCAGCCCGAGCCCTCCTCTTCGGAAGACGGCAAAAAAGACGCGGAAGTGGTCAGCCTCGCGGCCTTCCGCAAGCGTCCGCCCAGCTAGGCGTTAGCCAGAGTGTGTGGTTCCGGCCTATACTGACCGGAACCAATGGCCTGAATGTCGCTTTCATGAGGGATCCCCATGCGCTTTACCGTCGATCGCCTTGACCATATCGTGCTGACCGTCCGGAACCGGGACCTGTCTGCGTCCTGGTATCAGCGGGTTCTGGGCATGGATATCGACGAGTATGGCCGCAACAATCGTGTGGCCCTGAGCTTCGGCGGCCAGAAGATCAATCTTCGCCCCGAAGGCTCGGAAGGTTGGGATACCGCCGGAGCCGCTGCTCCGGGCACATCGGATCTGTGTTTCACAACGGCCATCGCCAGTGAACAGATCGTCAAGCATCTGGAAAAATGCGGCGTGGAAATCGTTGAAGGCCCGGTCGCGCGCCTTGGCGCACTGGGGCCGATCACATCCGTTTATTGCCGCGACCCGGATGGTAATCTGATCGAACTGGCTTCCTATAACGGCTGAAGGCAGCGGAGCCTGGCGCCGCTGCCTTCAGATCGCGTTACCAGTTCTTGGAAATCAGCCAGAATTCCTCGGAGGTGAGGGTAATGGCATTACAGTCCTTCGTCTCCGCTGCTGCCTTGGCGAGCGCATGAATCCGTTCGATCATGATCGTCTTGCGCTGATGGGCCTCGGACGTTTCCTTCACGGTCGACAGGGTCTGAAGCGCGGATTCGGAAGCTTTGGCGACGCGTGCAGCGTCAATGGCGGCATAAGACATGAAATGTCTCCCTGAATGTAAAAACCCCTCGGAGCCTACCCCACGGCTGCTGGGATACCAACTGCGTTGCCCGCAAGGCGTCGTGAGGGGGAGTTTATACCGGAGTCACTGCCAGCGCCGCTTCATAAGCGTCCAGCACCTCTTGTGCCGGGCCATCCATGCGGATTTCCCCGCCTTCCATCCAGATGATGCGCGTACACCACTGCCGGAGAATTGACAGCGCGTGGGACGTCACCACCAGGATCTCCGCCGCGTCGACCATGCTCTCCAGTCGTGCCCTAGCCTTATCCTGAAATTTCTGATCCCCGGCCATGAACCATTCGTCCATCAGCAGGATCCGGGAACGCGGCACCGTCGCCAGCGCAAAACCCAGCCGGACAGACATGCCGGAGGAATAGAGCCGCACCGGAAGGTCGAAAAACGCTCCCAGATCCGAGAACGCCTCCACATCCTGTTCCAGTTCCTGTGTCGCAACCCGTCCCATTCCCATGCGACAGGCGAAGAGCTGGATGTTCTCACGTCCCGTCAGCTCACCGTTCATACCTGCATTGGGATCAATGAGGGCATGGGTGTCGCCTTCGATGTCCAGCGTGCCGTCACCCGTTTCATAAATCCCGGCGAGCACGCGCAGGAGCGTCGATTTTCCCGCACCATTATGCCCGACCAGCCCGACCCGTTCCCCTTCGGCAATCGTGAGGCTGACATTGAAAAGAGCCTGAACCTCCACGACTTCGGCGGAGTTGCCGCTGACGCGCATTCTGCCACCCACTGCGCCCGATTTTGCGGCCACGGTACTTTTCGCACGGGCCAGCAGGGTCTTTTTCAGAGAACGCGAACCGCCATGCAGAACGGGGAATGACAGAGAGAGATCTTCGAGACGGATATGGGCCATGATGTCAGATCCAGAAGACAATGCGCGCCCGCGTCCGGATGAACGCACGTACGGCAATCAGCCAGAACACCGCACTGATGGCCAGCGCAATGCTCCAGATCTGCAGGGATGGCACACGCCCGAGCAGAGGCTCGCGCACGATTTCCAGCAGCGGATAGAACGGATTGTACAACAGATAGGACGCCTTTGCGCCAAGCTGCTGCGGCATCCAGATGACCGGCGTCACGTAGAACACGATCTGCAACAGCGCCCCGACGATGGGCGCAACATCCCTGAAGCGGGCGCAAAGCGATCCGAACACCATGCAGGCGGCAAACCCGTCCAGAGCCCAGAGCAGAAGAGCCGGAACCGCCAGAACGGCATTCAGTCCCGGCCAGACATGATAGAGAGCGAATACGGCAAGCGGCACCACGATATTATGGGCAAACACGATCGCATTTCGCACCACGACACGCAGCGCATATAGCAGGAGCGGCAGCTGGACGGAGCGCACCATGGCCTCCGCTTCAAGAAAGCAGGTGCAGGATTCCTGGATCAGGCTTGAAAGCCCCACACTCCACAAGGTGAGCGACAGCGACAGGAACGGCAGATAGGTCGCAAGCTGCATATGAAACAGCCGGCTGTAGAGAACGCCCATCGAGGCGACCATCAGCGCGGAGGTGATCGTAAGCCAGAACGGCCCCAGCGCGGACCCCCGATACCGGAGCCGGATATCGAGCCAGCCGAGCCGCACACCCAGTCTCCACAGGCGTCGTGTCTCCTTCCAGTCCGCCCAGGCCCGCGCGGCAGGACTGCTGCGGGGAGTGTCACGACGGGTCTGTCTGCGCGGCACTTCGTCCCGTGCAGCACTGGAAGCTGGAGAAGGTACACTCATACTGTCCGCCTACCCGATCCCCCATGTCCCGGCAAGAAGACGCTACGGTGATCGTCATATTCCGGGAAGTTCATATTCGGGAAATGAATTTCCGCTACACCCGGATCAACGGACAGTCCTGCATCAGAAAATCTGCCCGTCAGAACCCTTTTTCCTAGTTTCGCCGCAATCCCCGTGTATGCTTGACACAATGAGACCCGTTTTCCTCAGGTGCCCCGACCCGATGCCCAGACCCGTCTTTCCTCTCCGGACTTCTGTCCGCACCCTGTCTCTCATTCGTGCGGGCGCGGCGTTCGGTCTGGTCGGGCTTCTGGCGGCCTGTGCCGGCAACAATGCCGACATGGGATCCTCTTCGGAACTGCCAGTCTCGCAGGAAGCGGCCAATTACCGCGCTCATGCAAAATCCTATTACGCCCCTCCGGGCCCCCCCGAAGATCCATGGGGACCTTATATCCGCGAGGCGTCCGAGCGCTTTGACGTACCCGATGCCTGGATCCGGGCCGTGATGCAGCAGGAATCCGGCGGTCACCTTTTCGACCATAACGGCAACTTCATCACATCGGTTCCTGGCGCGATGGGTCTTCTGCAGCTCATGCCCCCGACCTATGACGACATGCGCCAGCAATACGGGCTTGGCGAAGATCCCTTCGATCCGCATGATAATATTCTCGCAGGTACGGCCTATCTGCGCCAGATGTATGACATCTATGGCTCTCCCGGCTTCCTTGCGGCCTATAATGACGGTCCGGGCAGCCTTGACCGTTATCTGCGTCGCGGCCGTGCGCTGCCACGCGAGACACGCCGGTATGTCGCCGCGATCGGACCGCATATCGCCGGGATCACGCCCCGTAACCGCTCCGCCGCCGATCTTCTGGTCGCACAGCATGACCCGAACGCGCAGGTCATGCTGGCCCAGAATACCCAGCCTGCCGATATGACGCCAGCGGCCTCCCCCTCCGAACGACAGGCCGTGAGTGCAGCCTGGAGCCATCGGGAAACAGCTGAAACGGCGTCTGACGATACAGACTCCGACACGTCGTCCACCACGTCCCAGAGTGCGACACAGCCGAGCGCAGCGTCGCCTGCAGAGGCGCCGGTTCAGGTCGCCTCCACTGCGGGGTCGGACGCTCCGACAAGCATCAGCGCCGCCTGGGCCGCCCGGGGTTATGCGCCAGCACCCGCTCATCCTCTTGTGCGTCAGGCCTCCGTGCCCGCAGACGATGTGGCAGACAACCGCGTAACGGCACAGGAAATCCCGATCGGGCATCATCTCCAGCCCCAGCCGATCATGGCCGTCATGCCCGCCACCCGTCCCCAGTACCGCATGGCGCTTCCTGCTGCGTCCGCTCCGGCCAAAAGCACAGCGACACCGGGAAATGCGACCGGAAACTGGGCCATTCAGGTCGGCGCCTTTGCCAATGCCAAGCAGGCAAGCCTTGCGACCGCCACGGCTCACAGCAAAGGCGGTGTTGTGGTGGCCTCCGCCAGATCGCAGGTGGAAGGCGTCAAAAATGGCCGGTCCCATCTCTATCGTGCACGCCTGACGGGGCTGACACATGAAAATGCGGTTGCAGCCTGCCGCCGTCTGTCGCACGGTTCTCCCTGCGTCGTGGTTCCGCCCGGCGCCTATTGATCCGTTTGCCGGGCTGCGTGCTAGCCCGCTTTTCTGACAGGAATACAAAACCCCGATGCGCCGCTTTCTTGCAACGACCGCTTTCTGTGCTGTCGCCCTCTCCGGCGCCCTGACGATCACTCCGGCGCATGCCGCCCTCGAAACCGGCAGCCATGCTCCGGATTTCTCGGCCCCTGCAAGCCTCGGCGGGCACGAGTTCACCTATCATCTGGCCGACGCCCTCAAGACGGGCCCGGTGGTCCTGTATTTCTATCCGGCGGCTTTCACCAAGGGCTGCACGATTGAAGCCCATGAATTCGCGGACGCCATTCCCGACTTCAAGGCGCAGGGCGCAACCGTCATCGGCGTTTCCATGGACCCGATCGACAAGCTCGACCGGTTCTCCGTCAGCGAATGTCGCAGTACCTTTGCCGTGGCTGCCGACCCGACGGGCAAGATCACCCGCAGCTATGCCGCCAAAATGCCCCTGCTGCACATGGCGAGCCGCACGTCCTACGTCATCGCGCAGGATGGTCATATCGTCATGAGCTATGCCTCGATGTCTCCTGACGAGCACGTTTCGCGCGCGCTTGCCGCGGTAAAGGCCCTGAAGCAGACCCCGTGAGCGCACGTTCCCCGTCAGCGGCTCCCGATCTGTTCGACCATCATCATGTCGGTGATTCAGGCCCTCTGAAACTGTCCGCGGATGTCAGCAGCACCGCGATCTATGGTGGCCCGAAAGACTGCTACCGTTACACGCTGCGCCGCGTCTGGGACGACACACGCCCCATGGTCATGTGGCTGATGATGAACCCGTCTGTGGCGACCGAGTTCGGCGATGACCGTACGGTCGCCAAGTGCCAGCGTTACGCGCGGGCATGGGGCTATGGCGGCATGTTCGTCGGCAACAGCTTCGCCTATCGCTGCACGGATCAGAAGCGCCTGCTGGAAGTGGACGACCCGGTCGGGCCGGACAACGATGCCCACCTGCTGGAGATGGCCCGCCAGGCCGATCTGGTCGTGCTGGCTTATGGATCGCCACAGGCCAAAGGCCTGCGCGCGCGCGGCACCGAAGTTGCCCGCCTGATGGGGCAGAACGGCATCCGGGTTACGGCCCTGCGCCTGAGCAAGAGCGGGCGTCCTGAACATCCGCTCTATCTGCCCTCGATTCTAACCCCGGAGCCGCTCGACCCCGATACGCTGGGCTGAGCGGCATTTTCCAGGGGAGGCTGCGTCAGTTCGCAGCTTTGTCCTGTTCCTTGATGACCCAGACCAGAACGACATGCTGGTCGTGGTTCGGATAGGTCGCCTGGGGCTGGAAAGATCCCCCGACATTCTTGTTCTTATAGAGGGCCTGGATGGCCTGCTGGTCTGCAGACAGCAGTTCGTTCGAAACAGGTCCGCCCGCGCGAAGCTTGGTCGCGGCTTCCAGATCGGCTGTCGAAACCTTTTTGTTTCCCTGGAACTCGACCTTGTCCAGAACGAGCGAAGCAGGCTGGGCGGGAGCGCTCGCGGCCTGTTCCTCAAGAATGATCTTCACGGCCACGCCATTGCCGGAGATCCGCAGACGCTCTTCCAGGCTGGTCCCGACATTGCGCGATGAATAGAGCTCGCCGACCCGTTTCTGACCTGCATCCAGATCGTTGCGCGTAACCTTGTCACCTGCGTGATAGCCGAACGCCTGCAGGATGTCCGCCGTCGGAACGCGGCTGTTGCCCTGAACAGCAACACTCATCAGCTTGAGCGGCACATTTGGAGCCGGAACCGCCGCAAAAGCATATTCCGTGGCAGCCGTTCCAGCGAAGGACGCAACAGCCAGCGAAACACCCAGAAAACTCCGGGCAAGCAGGGGACGAAGGGACATCTGGAAATTTCCTGTCATGAAAAAACTCTGACTTTTACGCTACAGGAGTTCCCGGCTTTGGCAAATCGCCGTTGCGCCGATCCAGAATTCATATTTTAGTTGCGAATAAATCTCATTATCGCAATAACGCGCCCAACTGCTTCTTGCTTCGAGGTCTCCGTGCGCGCATCGCTTTCCATTCCGTTCTCAAACCCGCTCCGGGTTGCGCGCCTGTCCTGTCTGCTGCTGGCAGGGACAGCTTTTCCCGTTTTCGCCGCCCCTTCCGTCGTCTCCGACACGACATCCACCGCTTCGGCAAAGCCTTCAACAGAAGCGCAACAGGTCAGTCAGGATGAGGAAATCGTTGTCCGCGCCAGACGCCGGGATCAGATGCAGGTCAGCAGCGGCGGACAGCTCGGGGCTCTGGGCAACAAAAAGGGGCTGGATGTTCCGTTCAACATCCGCAGCTACAATTCCAGCCTGATCCTCAACCAGCAGTCCCAGACGCTCGGCGAGGTTCTGGAAAACGATCCGTCCGTCCGCACGACCTATGGCTACGGCAATTTCTCGGAAATGTTCGTCATCCGCGGCTTTGCCGTGAATGGCGACGACGTTTCGATCAACGGGCTCTACGGCATTACGCCCCGGCAGCTCGTCTCGCCCGAACTCTACGATCAGGTGCAGGTTCTCAACGGTGCCAGTGCGTTCCTCAACGGGGCAGCACCCAGCGGGTCGGCCATCGGCGGCAACATCAACCTGCTGTTCAAACACGCAACGAATGCCCCCCTCACCCGCATCACCGGCGATTACACCAGCAGCGCCATGGGCGGTGGCAGCATCGACGTTGGCCGTCGGTTCGGACAGGACAAGGATTTCGGCGTGCGGCTGAACGTCGCGGGCAAAAGCGGCGAAGATGCCGTGACGGACGAATACCGCCATTCCACCACGTTGGGCGCGGATTTCGACTGGCATGACCGCGACAACCGCACCCGCGTTACAATGGATATCGACTATGAAAACCAGGGCGTGGACGGGGGGCGGCCGGCGATCTTTCTTGGCAGCGCCGTCACGTCCGTTCCCCGCCCTGTCGCGCCCTCGCATAATTTCGGGCAGCGCTGGGCATATAATGACCTGAACTATGTTTTCGGCATGCTGAACGTCGAGCATGACCTGACGAAAAACATCACGCTGTATGGCGCATTCGGCGCCCTTACCAGCAATGAAAAGGGCAATTATTCCAACCCTACCGTCACAGATCCTGCCACTGGCGCGGGGACGGCGGGGGCGATGTATGTGCCCTATGATCAAACGAATGAAAGCACCCGCGCAGGCGTTCGCGCCCATTTCCGCACAGGCTTCATCCGCCATGAAATCAACGCTGGCGGTTCCGGCCTGTGGGAAGACAGCGCCGCCGCCTATGCGATGGCCCTGACGCCCGGTGCGACCAACATCTACAACACGCCGCAGTTTTCAGCCCCGGCGGAGACGTTTATTGGGGGTGTGCTTAATGACCCGCAGTCCACCAACCGCACGCGCCTGTACAGCCTGTTCTTCTCAGACACGATGTCCTTCTTCCACGACCGTGTCGCCCTGACAGGCGGTTTCCGGTACCAGAACATGCTCATCAAAGGCTACGCCTACAGTAAGACCGGCCGAGGCGCGATGAACAACCATTACGATCAGGACGCCATCACCCCGGTCGTGGGGCTGGTCATCCATCCGACGCGCCGGACGTCTCTGTATTTCAACCGGATCGAAGGCCTGTCACAGGGGCCGACCGCTTCGGGAAATGTCGTGAATCTGGGCGAGATTTTCCCGCCATACAAATCCACGCAGTATGAAGTAGGCGCGAAATACGACACGGGCCGCTTCAGTGCCGCGCTCGCCGTCTATGAGATTTCACAGCCCAACGCCTATTCCGTCGCACTTGGCAATACGGGCACGTTCGCCTTTCGTGAAGACGGATTGCAGCGGAACCGGGGCATCGAACTGACGCTGAATGGCGAGATCCTGCCCGGCCTGCGCTTCAATGGTGGCGGCACCGTCATTCAGGCGGATCTGCGTCATACGGCAAACGGCCTTCAGGACGGCAACACGGCCATCGGCGTGCCGAACTATACCATCAACGCCAATCTCGAATACGATCTGCCGTTTCTTAAAGGCGCCACGGTCGTCGGGCGGGTGGTCAATACCGGCAAGCAGTGGGTCAACACAGCCAACACCCTGCATATCCCGGTCTGGACACGCTTTGATCTGGCAGGGCGCTATACGTTCGTGACGCATCACACGCCGGTCACGCTGCGCTTTGGCGTCGATAACCTGGCCAACACGCGTTACTGGTCCTCGGCCTTCAACGGTTATCTGATGCAGGGCATGCCCCGCACGTTCAAGTTCTCCTTCACGACGGATCTGTAATCCGCATCACACCGCTGGAAACAAAAAACGCGCCCTCCCATGCGGGAGCGGCGCGTTTTTCATGTCAGACGTTCCGGTCGGGAACGATCAGAACGTGATGCCCGTTTCGAAATCCAGAAGCAGCGGATTCTTGTATCGGTTCGTGCCGCCCGTGCTCCAGATATACTGTGCACCCGGCCGGATCACGAGCCAGGGCGTCGGGCGCCAGCCGTAGTTCAGTTCGATCGCATGCTCGCCGGAGGGTTTGTTGATGCCCTGTGCGCCCGAGGCCTGCATCTGGCGTGCCCAGATCGTCAGCTTCGGATTCACCCAGAGCATCTTCATGCCCAGACTGATCGTATCGTTCGGGCGGTTGCGGAACGTACCCTTGCGGGTCACGCCCCAGGTGATGAAATACGGTGCGACGGCTGTGCGCGGATCGCCCCAGGTGAAGGACGTGAACAGCGTCGTGCCGCGGTTCGGATCGGCCGCATCCCGCTCCAGCATCCGGTCGAACTGGAACCAGCCACCGAACCGTCCACGGACCTTCTGCGTCGGGGCCGACAGCAGATACTCCGCCGGAACGGAGAACATGCTGAGCTTGGAATAGACATCGCTGACTTCGGACGTATCCCAGTATCCGCCGATCTTGACGTTGGTCTGGAGCGGGCCGCTGTAGTCGTCCTTGCCGCCCTGATGCCAGCCGAGCTGGAACGGAATATAAGTCCCGATCGCGTCATGCAGGTTCAGTTTCCAGCCGTTATGCGTGTTCGAGATCGTGGGGTCGATCGAGTACGCGCCGAACTGCACGAGATAATGGTCGTTCCCGGCCGGGTAGAACTTCACCCATGCCCCCGGATGGGCCGTCGGATACCAGCCATAGCCCGAGTTCATCGCAATGGACTGCGGCATGCCACAGATCGCGTTGGACTCGAACTGGCAGTACTGGCTCATGCCCCAGTAGATGGACGACTGCTCGAAATCGTTCTCGGTGTTGATTTCACCAACTTCGGTCGACACATACCGGTTCCAGGGCATTTCCCAGGACAGACGCGTCAGACGCACCGTTTCGCCCGACCCGAAGATCTGCTGCGGGCTGTCCAGCGCCGGAAGCGTCGCGCCAATGCCCAGTCCCTGACGCGCTGTAATCAGCGTGTGGAACATGCCTAGATTCAGGCCCGTCAGCTTCTTGAGGTTGAAATCGACATTGATGCCGAACTCATCCGCATAACGCACGGCCTTGGTCTTGCCGCCCATCGGATTGCCGGCACTGTCCTCAAGATAGTGCCCCCCGATATTGATGCCCTTGTCGGTCAGCCATGTCCGCCAGCCGCCCCAGTCACCCGTCATGGTGCTCTGGGTCAGCCAGTCGTGGAAAGACGCCGGGAAGAAACGGTTCTCGGTCGTGTCAGACGTGCTGGCTGCGGGTTCAACACCTTTGGGGGTCGGCTTCACGAGCTGCGGCACGGGAGAAATGGATTTCGTGCGGATCTGCGGCGTGCCCATGGTCGCCGTGCTGGTTCTGGCCGCTGCTTTCTGATGACCGTCCACGACACCAGCCGGTGTCGTCTGCGCATATGCGGCGGCCATAAAGCCAGGAAGCAGCGCTGTCATGGCGCAGGCCGTCCACAGCGTTTTCGTCCAATCCTGTCCGAGCTTCCCCATCTTCCAAACCGTCTCCCTGTGACACCATGACAGCCGCCAGAACCCGATCACGCGGCTGGGAGATGTCATACAGTCCGAAAACGGTCCAGAATAGAGCGTGGAAGACGTCAGTTTTCATAATATGTCTTTCAGGACACGAGCCCGACACCTGACGCCATTTTTTTATCTGGAGATTTCTCCGATATTACAAAAAGTTTAACGCTCCAGTTTCCCGGAGTTACTCCGCGATCACAGTTGCGTGTTCGCGGTCCCAACGTCGCGTCACAGGCTCCAGAAGCGCCAGAATGACCACAACTCCGGCCGCAACTTCGCAAAGCGTCCGGAACAGTCCCGCATAAAGCGACGCTCCGCCGTTGCCAGCCACCACTTCAGGCGGCAGGGCAGCCTGATTGGCGATGATGCTGCCCACATACATGGCAATGCCCCACAGCAGATACAGCGCCCCCATCATGAATCCGCTCAGCCGGGCGGGTGAATAGCGCGCGATGATCGCAAGCCCCAGCCCGTTCGTGAGCAGTTCCGCCAGCGACAGGAAGCCATACCCAACCACCATAATCCAGGGAGATACCAGCCCGTCCGTATGAGCTGCCGCAGCCCACCAGACCCCGAACCCGACCGAGACCATCGCATAGCCAACCAGCATCTTGCGCGCATGGGATGTCGGCTTCTGCTGCTGTCCCATGCGGTTGTACAGAACCGCCAGAACCGGACTGAGAACCATGATCCAGACGGAATTGAGAACCTGAAACTGGCCCGCCGACATGTGGAAGAGCGTGATGCCGCCAATGCGGTAATCCCCGGACACGCCACGCAGGGCGAACAGGGTCAGGGAGGTCATCATCTGCTGGTAGAAGACCATATAGATCGTCCCCTGCAGACACAGCAGATAGGTCAGCCGCAGGCCCGGACGTTCGATCCGGGGCGCACGGACGTAAAGCGCAACCCAGACAGCCGCCAGTCCGGCTCCGGCCGCAATCACACACAGGCGCGCCAGGGTATCGCTTCCCAGAACCCAGGCGTTGAAAACCGTCAGTACGGCAAGCCCCCCCAGGACGAGCCCGAAGCGGGACAGGGGGACGGGCGCCTTTTCAGCCGCGGGTGTTGTCGGCTCAAGCCAGTTGGCGCGCAGCACATAATAGAGCAGACCAATGCCCAATCCGACCGCACAGGTCGCAAACGCCACCGGCGCTCCGTAATTGATCTGAAGCCACGGAGTAAGCAGCATGGAAACGGTCGAGCCGACATTGACGGACATGTAATAGAGCGTGAAGGCGGCATCGAGCGCCGCATCGTCGCCCTTATAGATCCGACGCACCAGATTTCCGGCATTGGGCTTGAACAGGCCGTTTCCCGTTGAAATCAGCGCCATCGCCACCAGCAGCAGCATATGGGACTGAAGCGCCGCTGCCAGAAAGGCATAGCCGCAGGTCAGGGACAGCGCGCCCATGACCATCGTCCGCCGCGCGCCCAGCACCCTGTCGCCAATGACACCCCCGATAACGGGCGTGATATAGGTCAGCGCGCCGAAAGCGCCCATCATGAGGTTGGCGGCGGCATCACCCATCCGGAGGTGCACGACCATGAAGAGCGTGAGAACGGCCTGCATGCCGTAATATCCGAACCGTTCCCACAGTTCGATGGCCAGAACGACGGTAAACGCCTTGCGGCGCATTCCGGGAGCGGAAGGAAGAGAAGAAGCGGTCATGCAGAACCCGTCAGAAACCAGAAGACGGGGGCACCTTAGGGCAAATGCCACTCCCCGGCGAGGATCAGTGCGTGCGTACTGATGACACCCAGACACACCACGAAGATCAGCGCCACGATCCCGCCGATGATGTCACTCCACGGCCATTCCGGCAGTCTCGACCGGACGCGACGCACCATCCCCATCTCTTCAGCTCTCCTGCTGGCTGAAGAAGGCCTCCAGCTCGGGGGAGACAGTACCGATATGAACCTGCAGCGTCACCAGCAGATCACCGGCCGGATGCTTTTTATCGCCCCCAATTCCACGCCCTGCCAGACGCAGCACCTTGCCGCTGTCGGAGTGCTTCGGGATCTTGACCGAAACGTCACCCTTCGGGGTCGGAACGGCGATTTTTCCGCCTACAACAGCCGTTTTCAGATCCAGATTCTGCGTCATCCGCAGGTTGCGTCCCTCACGGACATAACGGCTGTCGGGCGTGACGGAGATCGTCAGCAACGCATCCCCGGCCACGCCCGGCTGGCCGTCCATCCCCGGACGCCCCGGCGCACCCTTGCCGCGCACGCGCAGGGTCTGCCCATCCTCCACACCCGGCGGGATGCGGACTTCCGTGTGCCCTCCCTCACCCAGTGTCAGATCGAGCGATGTTCCCAGAACAGCCTGCTGAAACGAGATCGTCACTGCGAAACGGCGGTCGGATCCCTTGGAGGCACGGCGTCCACCGGAACCGCCCGGCTGGAAATCGCCGCTGAAGCCTCCGCTGAACATGTCCGAAAAAAAGGAGCCGAGGTCTTCCTGACTGAAACCACCCTGGGGGCCCTGCCCGCCCGAACGCGGGCCACCCGGACCATACCCGCCACCGCCAAAGCCGCCGCCGAAAGGCCCGCGCTCCTGCCCGTCGGCATCAATCTCCCCACGATCAAAGCGCGCGCGCTTTTCCTTGTCGCCAACGATGTTGTACGCCTGCCCGACCGATTTGAAGCGCTCTTCGGCCTTTTTGTCGTCCGGGTTGTGGTCCGGATGGTACTGCTTGGCCAGCTTCCGATACGCGCTGCGAATTTCCTTGTCCGTCGCCGTTTTCGAAACGCCCAGTACCGAATATGGGTCGCTCATCTCATTTCCCCGTCTTCTTCAGGTCCCTCATCCAGCAGGGAAATCAGGACCGCAATGACTTCATCCTGCGGGAAGCCAGCCCGCACACCGTCTGAAATCAGATCCTGCAGCTTCGGTCGCAGATAATCCTCTGCCGGATGTCCGTCGTCTGCCATCTCTGATCCTCCGTTATCCCCAGATGTGTGACCACTGCGGCTTCGGGTCAATGTTTCTGAATGAACTCTGCAATATCGGGCACGACAGCACCATCCAGCAAAAGCGACCCATCGGCGGCTGGAACCGTACCCAGATCCGCCAGCGGATGGATCGCCGACGGCAACAGAACGACTGTCGCCCCGGGATCCGCAGCCTTCAGCAGCGACAGGTCATCGGCTGCACTGACCTTGCGGTCCTCGCCGCCCTGAACGATCAGGACCGGCCCGTGATACGCCTTGAGCAGCGCCGCCGGATCATGATGGAACAGATCAATCATGAAATCCTGCACCAGAGGATGAAACATGCCCCGCAACCCCGGATGCAGCGTCTGGACATCCACATGCTGTCCGGCTTCAAGAGCATCAATCGTCGCGTCAATCTGCGGCAGAACCGTTTTGGCCGAAGGAATGGCGTGAAGCTGCGCCCGCAGAACTTCACCCAGCCGCCGTCCGGGCGTGGACAAAAGTATCAGCCCGCAGATGTCGGCCTGTCCCTGAACGCTTGCCAGCGCGACGAGCCCACCCTCGCTGTGACCCGCCAGCCAGACACACCGCGCGCCGGTTCTGGCCCGGATGACCGCAATCCAGTTCCGCACATCCGCAGCATAATCCGCAATCGTGACGTGATTGCCATCAGCCACTGCCTGTTTGCTGCCGAACATGCCACGTTTGTCGATCCGGACGGACGAAATTCCATGGGCAGCAAGACCATCCGCAATCTGCCGCAGCGTCGCAGGTTTCTGCCCCAGAGCCGAATTTCCGTCGCGGTCCGTTGGGCCGGAGCCGGGGATCATCAGCACAACAGGTGTGCCAGCACCCGCATTCACAAACGTCCCTGCCAGCGCCCCCAGAGGGCCGGGCGCCGTGATGGCGCTGCTCTCAGCCGCAAATGCATGCGACGCCAGACCGCAGACGCCTGAGAGGAGAAAGAGGAAACGAAATATTTTCGGCTTCATTCTGCGTCTCCTGTTCAGGCGCCTTTGCCGCTTTACCTTGTAAAAGCTCTGACGAAAGCGTTTTGCTGATTGACTTCGACGGGGAGCCTTGTGTCGGTGAGGGCTTTTCCCTGCCATCCGGCGCCGAGGGCGATGTAGAGGGCGACGGCGTTGCGGACGCGGGCGAGACGTCCGACGACGGCCTGGTCCTGTGCGGACAGGGCGGTCTGTTCGGTCGTCAGCACGTTCAGATAGCCGGTCAGACCGGCCCCGAAGAGCTTCTGGGCGCGGTCGCGGGCGAGGCCGGCGTCGACGGAGGCCTGGTTCAGCTGCTCGACCAGTTCGGCATTATGCCGCCAGTCGCCCATCGCGTCCTCGACATCCGCGAACGCCCTGAGCACCGTCTTGCGGTAGTTCAGACGGCTGCCCTCGGCCTCGGCCCGGGCCTGCGCGATGGCGGCGGTGTAGCGGCCGCCATGAATGACCGGCAGCGTCGCCATCATCATGAAGCTCCACGCCATGCCGCCCGCCTGGAACGCCTGATAGGCGGCGGAAGCGTTCGGGTTGAACGTCAGCGGGATCATGAATTTCGGATAGAGGTTCGAAACCGCAATGCCCACACGTGCGGTGTCGGCGGCGTATTCGGCCTCGGCCACGCGGATATCGGGGCGGTTGGCCAGCACGATCGATGGCAGGCTGTCGGGGAAGCGCGGCAGATCGGGGATCGGACGGCGCTTTTCCAGCTCTTCCTCAAGCTGGCCCGGCATGTCGCCAACAAGGACGGCGATGGCATGCATCAGCCGCTCTTCCTGCTCGTGCAACGGCGCCAGACGGGCGCGCTCGAGATGTTCTTCCGTCTGGGCCTGCGCCACGGCCAGCGTGTTGCCGAGGCCATGGGTGTAGAGCTTTTCGGTCAGTTCGCGCGAGCGCACGGCTACGTCGATGGCACGCTCGGTCACGGTCAGACGCTCCTGCACGGAGCGCAGTGTCACATAGTCCGTCGCCATCTCTGCCAGCAGGGCCAGGAGAACGCCCCGACGGTTCTCGATCGACTCTTCGACGATCCGCTTGCGCTCTTCCACCTGCCGGGCGATGTGCCCGAACAGATCGACTTCCCAGGTCGCCCGCGCGCCATAGGTCAGGACCGAAGCTTCGGGGCGGTTGGCCGGATTGCCCGGACGCAGCGGCCAGTTGTCGATATTGATCGAATAGCGGTCATCGCCGCCGCCTGCGGCCACGTCGAGCTGCGGATACCAGGCCGACTGTGCCTGACGGCGGACGGCGCGCTCGGCGATGATGTGCTGCGAGGCGATCTGCAGGTCGTAATTGCCCTTGATCGCCTGATCCACCAGCTCGTTGAGCATGGGGTCGTGGAACTGCGACCACCAGTCCTTCATGTCCGCCGCCGACTGCGCCAGCGCATCGGCCGTGGCGGGATGGGGCTGCTCGACGAAGGCGTCGGGCACCTTGATCCGGTCCGGCGTGAAGTTTGGCCCCACCGTACACGCCGTCAGCGACAGACAGGTACTCAGGGCAAGGGTCAGGAATTTGCGGGACATGTCAGAGGTGGTTCTGCAGCCAGGTGGTCAGACGCCCGCGCGCGCCCGGCGTTTCGCGCCCGATCGTCACCGTGGCCGTCATGCCGGCCGCCAGCGTGATGTTCGGCGGGACGCTGTCGAGTTCCAGACGCACCGGAATACGCTGCGCCAGACGCACCCAGGTGAAGATCGGATTGACGTCCGGCAGGCCCAGCTTGTCGGACACGCCGTTCTGGTCGTTGATGCCGCGGCCGATGCTCACGACATGCGCCATGAGGATCTGTTTGTAGCCCATCAGCTTGATGCGGGCTTCGTCCCCCACATGCACGCCGTGCATCTTCGTTTCTTCGAAATAGCCGTTGATCCAGAAGCTGTGCGCGTCGATCACGGCCATACCGGGCTGACCGGCATGCGCGTAATCACCCACGCGCAGGTTCAGGTTGGTGATGTAGCCGTCCACCGGCGAATAGACCGTGGAGCGCTGGAGGTTCAGCAGGGCGGTGTTCAGCTCGGCCTTGGCCGCGTTGACCTTGGCGCGCTGGGTCTCGACGTTGGAGTTGAAGTCTTCCTGTTCTTCCGCCGAGACGATACCGCCCAGTCCCATGCGGCGCTTTGCATCGGAGCTGCGGAGCTTGAGGTCTTCCTCGGCTCCGGCCAGACGGGCGCGGGCGGCGTCGATGTCGAGGCGGAAGCGCACCGGATCGAGCACAAAGAGCGGATCGCCCTTGTGAACATACTCGTTGTCCACGACCGGCACGGCCACGACCGTGCCTGAAACTTCGGGGGCGGCGTCTACGACATAGACGCGCACGCGGCCGTCACGGGTCCAGGGGGCGAGGACATAGATGTCCCACATCGTCCGCCCCAGGCCGATGGCGAGCGCCAGCACCACAAGGGTCAGCAGGACACGGATTACACTGCGGGTCCAGTTCATCGCTGACCCTCCCTAGACGTAAAGGATGAGCAGACAGAGAACACAGACATAGAGCGCTATTTCAAAGAGAGCGACGTGCCAGAACCATCCCAGGGCGCCCGTGCGCCACAGAAGGCTTCTCAGCAGTAACGTTACAAAGACCGCCGCTACGGCATAAATGGAAAGCGGAGCAACGAAAACGCCAAACAGGTTAACTTCAGCCAGCATCAGAAGCCAGCTCCAGCGTCAACCACCAGACTGCCAAACGCCAGACTGTAAGACAACTCGCCCACAACGCTCCTCACTCAGACACAACGACTCCTCCTCAAATAATGAGGAGGTTGTGTGCTGGCGACGTGCTTACGCCATTACGCTGGGGCTGACTATATGGCTTTGACCAATATCAGCCACAAAATGTCTTATTTCCTGAGACCCAGAATATTGCGCACGAGATCAAGCACGCGCCGGAATGTAAAACGTCCGGCAGGGCC
This sequence comes from Gluconobacter albidus, assembly GCF_002005485.1. NCBI lineage: Bacteria > Pseudomonadati > Pseudomonadota > Alphaproteobacteria > Acetobacterales > Acetobacteraceae > Gluconobacter > Gluconobacter albidus. The sequence goes on from NZ_CP014689.1 coordinate 2,365,603, forward strand.
AAATACAATGCCTGTCAGCGCTGCCATGGCCACGGACTGTTTGAGCTGTGCCAGCTTGCGATCCCGACGGATACGCGCCTCGATCGCAACAGGATCCGGAATGGAACGGGCCGCGAGAAGGCCGAAGATCAGAACGAACAGAAGGTCCACACCCATGACGCAGAGTGCGGACGCGACGTAACCCAGTCCGACCACATCAATGAAAAATGCCCACAGGAGCCCGTGAAACGAGATCGCCGCGAACATCAGGAAGACTGCCGCGACAACACCATAAGCGACTCTGCGGCCGATTCGCATGGCAGAGCGGGAGAGGATCTGTCCCTGGGCGGAGAGGACGTCCTGTCCGAGTTCAATGGGCTTCATGGGAAATCGTTTGCCTCTTCTTCAGGACGGAGCCGGACGAGATGCCGTCCGTCTCCTGCCTGGAAAGAACCGGGCTGTTACTTGGAGAAACGGCCGGCAAGGAAACCGACAACAGCCGAAATCAGGACGGCTGCGATCGGACGCGCCCGTACACGCGTCGAAACATTTTCAATTTCATGATCCGTGATTTTGCGGGCATTTGCAACGGCATGATCCGTGCGATCTGCTGCGTCGAGCAGGGCAGGATTGATGCGGTTGTTCAGGAGTTCCTGCAACTGGGTCCGCAAACCGTCGATCTGAGCCTGCGTGGTCTCGGTTGCAACTTCAATGTTATCCTTGACGCTTTTACGGCTCATGTTCAAACCCCTTCTTCAGTATCAGGTCAGATCTGTTCTGGCCTGATTTTGTTTCGCTCATAACGGTTCATTCTCCCAGAGGTTGCATGTCAGGCCTGTCAGGCGCTCCCCGCATGGCTCCCAAGCAGGGGAGCGTCCGCCCCTCCCGCCCGAAGGCCGTCGTGGAACCCGTGCTGGACATTGTCGGGCTGCGCGCCGCCATTGACGCACAGCCCGTCGATCTGTCGCTCCAGCCCGGCGCGACCCTGACCCTTTTCGGCGACCAGCCCGCGGCCCTGTCGCGCCTTCTGGATGTACTGGCAGGCTTCCTGCCTCCTCTGGGCGGCACCATCACGGTCAATGGCGAGGATGTGACGTCCCGCCCGCCCGCAGAACGGCGCATGCGGATTGTCAGCCCGCGGGACCCGCTTTTTCCGCATCTGAACCTGCGCGACAACATCGCCTTCAGCCTGCGCGCGAACCGGAAAGGCAAAACAGAAGCCCTGGCTGCTGCCGGACGGATGATCTCGCTCATGGGGCTGGATGGTCATGCCGACCTGCGACCGGCTGAACTGAATGCTGAACAGTCCCTGCGCGTCAGACTGGCGCGCGCCCTGATCACTTCACCTGACGTCCTGCTTCTTGACGACCCGCTCCACGCGCTCGATCCGCATGCCGCACGCCGCATCCCGATCCTGCTGGGCACCCTCTCCCGTGCCCTGAACCTCAGCGTCATCCATGCCGTCTCACGTCGTGAAGATGCCCTGCGCTCCGGCGGTGCCATTGCGGTTTTTCAGGATAATGTGCTTTTGCAGTGCGCTGACGCAGCCCGCCTCTATGACCGTCCCGCCTGCGTTGAAGTCGCAACCCTTTTCGGCGAGACAAATACTTTGACGGGGCAGGTTCTGGACATCGGTGATGACGTGGCCCGCGTACATCTCGCCTGCGGCGGGATTGTGGACGCCATGGTTTCCGAAGATCTGATTGAGGGTCAGGAATGTCTTGTCTGCGTTCGCCCGGACCGGATATCGCCATTTTTCGGCCCCCAGAGCCTCGGCATGGACGACGACGGAGACATCCCCGTGCGGGGCGTGCTGACCGACAGCACCCATCTCGGCGACCATATCTGCATGCGCGTCCGTTGTGCGGAAGGGACGGAAATCGAGTTGCGCCGCCCCCCGCTTCAGGCCCAGAAAATCCCTGCCCCCGGCACGGCTGTACAGCTTGCATGGCCCGCTGCCCATGCGACGGCCTTTCCGCTGAGCGCCGGGATGTATTAAACTGCGGCCGCCCCGTCCGGAAACAACCGGGCAGCCCCTTTCGGACACCTGAATTTTTCTAAGGATCCTTTCGTTCTGACCCGGCCCGCCTTCCCTTCGCGACATGTCTCCCGGACATCTGGTCGGGCCTCCCACAGGAGCCTCCCGCTTCGGACACCCCTGTGCGCGCTAGTGATTCTGTCTTTGCTGCGCCCGGCAGCACAGGCCGCGTCGCCGCACCAGAGTAACGGCATCGGAACATTTTTAACGTCTGTCGGACACGACATCACATCCGTTTTCGTACCCGCGCCGGCCTCGGCCCATGCACACAGACGCACTCGCCACGTTCGCAAACCCGTCCATCACCCTGAACCCGGCTTTGGTGTGCCCCAGGGAACAATCGCAGCACACGCCCTGACCTCCACAGACACCACTCTGCCTCTGGTAGAATGGGACGGCCGGACAACCACGCTTCAGACCGCAACGCAGGCGGCCAAGCCCGCATGGATGGCCGTTCTCGTAACCGGTACGCAACTGGTGCAGGCCTGTGAGGGCAAATGGGTTCATCCGGTCGACAGCACACCGACCTGCGGCATTCCCGGAGGTGTTAGCGACATTGCACTGACCTGGGACCGCTCACGCCTGACAACTGCACCGACCTGGCAGGACTTCTGGGACGTGGCCCGCCATCCGGGACGACGGGGATTGCATTTCGGCGCCCGGACCACACTGGAAATCGCCCTGCTGGCTGACGGCGTTGCGCCACAGGACATCTATTCCACGCTGTCCACATCGGCCGGCGTGGAACGTGCGCTCCGCAGGCTGGATCTGCTGCGACCCTATATCGTGTGGTGGGAAACGCCTGCCGATGCCGCGCGCATCATGGAACAGAGCGGTGCCCTCATGCTGAGCGCGCCCGCCACGGAAGTCACCAGCGTGAGCGCACGGGCCCCATCCGGTCCGGCGACATCGCTTTTCGTTGCCGGTACGCAGGGTGTTCTCCGCTCTCCGCTTTTCTGGGCCATTCCCACCAATGTTTCCGCGGAGAGCGCACACCGGACCCTTGAGCAGCTCAGAATGCACGCTCCTCATCTGGAGGACATGCCCGTTCCTGTTCCCCCGGAGAAACCTCCTACATTCCTGACAGTCAGCGACACGTTCTGGTCCCTGCACGGCGAGGCACTCGAACAGCAGTTCGAAGCACGTTTCGTTCCCCGGACACCCTGATGGCCCTCGCTCTTCGCCTCAACCTCCCCTCGATCCTGACGGGACTTCTCGGAGCCTGTGCGCTGATCGCACTGCTCATACGGGTTCTGCCAGCGCCGGTTCTGCGCCGCCTGGGGCTGATCCTGCTTCTTCCCGGACCAGGACTGGCACTCGCTCTGGCCAGCCTGCATTCCGCTCCGGGATGGCTGGAAGGGCTGCTCATCGCACCCGCAGCGGTCTTTCCGACAGGCGCCACTCTGCTGACCCTTCCTCCCGGCACAACCCGCGCCGCCATCGGTCTGGGAGCAGACCTGCCGACACGCCTGCGCCTGATCTGGTTCCCGCTCCTGCTGCCGTCTGTTTTTCTTTCCTTTCTTCTTGCGACTGCTTTCTGCATCGCCTGTGCCCTGCTGGACCATCCATGACGTCTCCTTCCACGCCTTTCTGGCAAACCGTTCCTCTGGACCAGATGTCCTCCGAGCAGTGGGAGTCTCTCTGCGACGGCTGTGGCCGGTGCTGCCTCAACAAACTGCGCGACGAAGATACGGAAGAGGTCATCTATACCAACGTCGCCTGCCGCCTTCTCGACACTCACACCTGCCGCTGCACCGACTACGCGGACCGTCACCGCAAGATCCCGGACTGCGTAACCCTGACCCCGGCACTTCTGGCCGAGATCGACTGGCTTCCGCCCAGTTGCTCCTATCGCCTGCTGCGCGACGGATTTGATCTTCCCGACTGGCATCCGCTGCGCACGGGTAACGGCAAAGGCGTCCACAGTTCCGGTGCGTCCGTTCAGGACCGCTGCATCAGCGAGCGTCGCGCAGGTCCTCTGGAAGACCATCTGGAAGACTGGCCTGGCGAATGGCCGGACCGATCGCCGCTGTGTCAGGTCCTGAAACTCAAGGGCTGACATCCATGCTCCCCCCGACCGTTCCACTGATCTGGAAGCGTTCGGCACGGGCCAGGCGCATCACTCTGCGGATCGAACCTGTGCGCGGCGAAGTCATCGTCACGGTGCCCCAGAATGTCACCAGGGACCGAGCTCTGGCCTTCGTTCACCAACAGACGGAATGGATCGCAAGAGCCCTTGCGGCATTGCCGGAAAAGCCCGCACTGACAGACGGTTCTCACGTCATGATCGACGGGCACCACGTTCCCATTCTTCATGACCCCACAGCTAGACGCGGATGCTGGCTTGATGCAGATGGGCTCCATGTGAGCGGAGATGCTTCCCACACGACCCGCCGCGTCTGCGATTTCCTTCAGCTTCTGGCAAAAGAACGCCTGACCCAGACCCTTCAGACCCATTCTGAAAAAATGAATCTTTATCCCACACGCCTCGACCTGCGCGAGGTCCGAACGCGCTGGGGAAGCTGCACGAAACAGGGCCGGATCATGCTCAGCTGGCGCCTTCTGATGGCACCAGTTTCAATACAGAATTATGTGATCATCCACGAACTGTCACACCTGAAACACTTCAATCATGGCCCCGACTTCTGGACTCTGGTGGACAGTTTTATTCCCGAAGGACGAACAGGACGTCTTGCAGCGGAGCGCTGGTTGAGAGAAAACGGTACCGCTCTCCTGCGCGCAGCATGAGGGTTGTGCGAGCTTGGCGGAATGGTAGACGCACGAGACTTAAAATCTCGAGTCCGCAAGGACGTGCGGGTTCGAGTCCCGCAGCTCGCACCACATATAAGTTATTGAAAATAAACAGCTTTTAGGGTTCTCAGCAACCTGGAGCCCCCATTCTTCTACAAAGGACTTCTACAAAACGAGCCCTGTTATGCTGATTCGTCTGCAATCCGGTTTCCACTTCAGACGCAGAATTCCTCTCCGCTTCAGGCCGATTCTGGGAAAGCGGGAAATCTGGCATTCTCTTGAGACGCCAGACAGAAATCTTGCCAGAACCCGTGCCTGTGCCATGTATGGACTGACCTCTCAGCTTTTCGAGTGCATCAGTCTGACCATGTCTCACCCGGAAGAAAAATCCTCGCTCAACACTGTGGTTGAGACGTTTCAGGAAGCTCTCTCCACCTCGGACCTTCATCCTGTCCAGCAGGACCTGTTTCAGTCCATTATCCAGACCTATGACAGTGAGATTCAGGCTCTGAAAGCTCGCTATAACACCATGAATGCCGAGCATCGTCTGGCACGAATGGAAGACCATCAGCGGGTTTCCAGCGTTCTTGAAAAGATTGGTCCCGAAATCAACGCTCTGACCGACATTATTCACAAACTGGGCAAGGACAAAAGAAGCTCGGGCGAAGAAGCCCTGACAAAGCTGTCAGAACAGGTTGCCGCACTGACAAGGCTTTTCCAGCCGCCAGCTCCCAAACCCTCCCCTCTGTTCTCCGAAGCGTCCGAGACCTTCCTGAGCGTCAAGGCCAAGAAGTCAAAACCCTCCGTCATTGCCGAACATCGCAACACCTACAGAAGATTTGTCGAAATCTGTGGAGACAGACCCATCCGCGATTACACGGGAGAAGACGCCGGCACATTCAAGGACATGATGGAGCAGATGGAGGGTTCGCAAACCCGTCTGGTTTCTTTGATGTTGAAGAGCGACTTGCGCGATTGAGTTGACTTGGTGATCAGCTCGCAGCGTTTTCCCAGACTGTGGATTTTGAAGTATTCCGTCCGGATCTGAACAGGGCTCAGGCGTATTCAGACGGGAGCAAAGGCGGGCGCCCTCCGTTTGATCCGGCGCTGATGTTCAAGATCCTGGTGATCCAGACGTTGAACAATTTGTCTGATGAGCGGACGGAATGTCTGATCAATGACCGCCTGTCTTTTATGCGTTTTCTTGGTCCGGGGCTTTTGGATCGGGTGCCGGATGCCAAAACGGTCTGGCTGTTCCGCGAACGTCTGACACAGGTGGGGGTCATTGAAATTCCGTTCAATCGCTTTGACGCTATTTTGAGGAAGGCCGGTGATCTTGCCGATGTCAGGCCAGATCCTGGATGTTACGCTGGTCGCGGCTCCGAAGCAGCGCAATACGAACGCGGAGAAAGCGGATCTTCGGGAGGGACGGATCCCGCAGGACTGGAAGGACAAGCTGTCAAAGCTGTCTCATAAAGATCGTCATGCGCGCTGGACGCTGAAATTTACCAAAGCAAAGCGGCAGGAGGATGGAACCATCCGTCCAGCGATCTCGCCATCCCGTTCTTTGGCTACAAATTCCACGTCTCCATCGACGGAAATTTCGACTGATTCGCAAATGGAAGACGACGCATGATGGCGCCAGACTGCGCGAAGGCCTGCTGGATAGAGCCAATACAGCCTCAACGGTCTGGTCGGATACGGCCTACCGCTCAACGGCCAATGAGGACTTCATGGAAAAGCATGGCTTTGTCTCGAAGGTCCACAGGAAAAAACCGCATCTCAAGCCGATGCCCCGGCATATCCAGAGATCCAACGCCGGAAAATCCGTTATCCGGTCGCGTGTCAAGCATGTTTTTGCCGATCAGAAATCGCAAACAGGACTGTTCGTCCGAACTGTAGGCATAACGCGGGCCACCATGAGGGTCGGGCTGGCCAACATCCTCTACAATATGCGCCGCTTCCTCTTCCTGGAACGGATCAGCGCTGCAGCGTGGCAATCCAGCAGATGATAGCTCCCAATCCGCTCAAAACTCAGATCAGAAACCATCAATAAGTGCCCCAAAACTCAGAAATCACAGGCCAGGCACATCCATCAACAGTTCTTCGATCCCTCCAGGTTGAATCGTTGAGAGGACCTTCGCACGGTTCCGAAGGTGTCGTCGCCTCGAGAAAAAGGTCGAGGCAGCACTTGAAGCTTCCCAAGTATGGCTCATTGTCGCCCATATCCGCAAAATTCTGCAAAAAATCACTCAAACCGCTTTTTTGCGACACGCTTTTAATTCGACGAAACAAGACACAGAACAGAACACGTAGAGCATTTGCAAACAATAAGGTAAACTACCGATTGATATCTAATTCCTTGGATGTGTGCTCTTATTATGTCTTTAGATAGTATTTTTGATCCCAACCTGAAGATTGCCGTTCTTATCCCATGCTACAATGAAGAGGTTTCAATCGCGCAGGTAATTAGTGATTTTCGAGTAGAATTACCGAATTCTTTAATTTATGTATACGACAACAATTCCAGTGACCGTACTATACAGGTTGCTCGTGAAGCTGGCGCCATTGTCCGGACAGAGCGTATGCAAGGAAAGGGGCATGTTATTCGACGCATGTTTGCGGATATCGATGCTGATTACTATGTGCTCGTTGATGGCGACGCGACCTATGAGGCCGCTTCAGTTTCCGCTATGCTGGATGCGGCCCTGACCGAAGGGCTGGATATGGTGAATGGCGCTCGCGTGACGGATCGAGAAGCCGCTTATCGCCCTGGTCATGTATTGGGTAATAAAGTACTCACTGGCTTGGTAACAGCGGTGTTTGGCCGACGTCTTTCCGATATGCTTTCTGGTTATCGTGTGTTTTCGCGACGTTTTGTAAAGTCCTTTCCGGCTCTCTCCAGCGGGTTCGAGACAGAAACAGAATTTACCGTTCATGCGCTGGAACTAGGCATGCCAATTGGCGAGATATCAACGAGTTACATCGAACGTCTCCCAGGATCCACTTCAAAGTTGAGCACCTATTCTGATGGGGTAATTATCCTAAAAACAATTATAAATCTGATAAAGCAAGAAAGGCCATTAGTATTTTTTTCAATTTTTGCATTTATTTTTGCGGCAATCGGTGTAATTCTTGGCATCCCTATTATAATAAATTATATCGACACAGGATTTGTTCCACGTCTTCCTACTGCACTTTTGGCCGCAAGCTGCATGATTATTTCTGCATTGTCTATGGTATGCGGACTAATACTGGACAGTGTAACTTTAGGCCGACGTGAACAGAAGCGAATGCATTATCTCGCACTACCTGCTCCCAAACAGATTACTGAAAAATGATATAAAACGACTTCATCTAGTTTTTTCTTTTTCGCCACGAAAGATCAACATGAATTTTTCCGACAGGCAGAATTACTGCGTACGGCGTTATATTTTGGCTATCGGGATGACTCTCCTGACTGTCATATATTTTTTAGGATATTTACATAATCCTGCACGCCCTTCACCAAGCGCGCCTTTTCCAGAAGGGTGGTGGGGCTGGTTCGATCAATCAAAGTATCTCCAGTCGGCTCAAGCACTGGCACATCTTGACTTGTCACCTTCCAGTCATTGGTATCCTCTCGGATATGCCATTTTAGGGGCCCCTTTTGTTTGGATGGGAAATCACGTCTATCTGATACCTGATCTTTTATGTCTTCTTATAACCGCCGGTGGAATTGTCTTCTTTGCAGAAGGTCTGGGTATTTCGACCTTTACAGGAATGCTAATTGCCATTGGAACAACCATGTTCCCAAGTCAGATTTTAAGTGTATGGGTCGAACCTTGGAATACAACACTCTCTGCAGCACTTATCTGGTGGTCCTTGGCTCTAGGCACTCGACTGACTTTGCTGAGAAACGAAGGAAGCCTGACGGCACATCGTATTCCGTTATTCATCCTGCTTGGAGCATTGCTAATCCTCATTCCTGTCACCCGGCCGACAGATATTCTGATTTCTGCAACGGTGGCAGGATGTTGTTTTTTGACTGCATTATGGAATCGGGAACTACGAATACAAGAATTTTTCGCCGCTATTGCAGGCGCCCTTTTTGTATTTGTAATAATTTCTACTCTCTATCTTCAGATCTACGGGTTTCGGCCATCAGATTACATGATCCATTCAAAGCAGCTCGGCTTTCGAACGGATCTTCTGTGGTGGAAAACATATTTGCTTATGGTAACACCACGCCCGTGGTTTCCTGATGGCGAAGGCCTGCTGGAGCGTATGCACTGGCTATTTTTCGGCATTACGGGCATTGCCATGCTGCCTTGGGTTGTTCGTAGTCGCAACGATCTGCCTTATGTCCTATTGGCTGTACTATGTATTTCTTACAGTCTGTTGTTCTTTTCCTACATTGATCTAATTCCGGGCGGCCTGTGGCGTTATAATAACGTTCATTATTTCAAGTGGCTTTTCCCCGCCATGGGGTTTCTGGCCTGGCATGGCTTACGCATACTCTTTTCGTCGCGATGGCGGATGGCAGTTGCTGTTATGGGAAGTGTATTTCTGGTATCCTGTCTTCGCATTCTGCCAGTACAAGTTCCCAATGGAGCTTCGCATGCCTGGATGCTGACCCTGCATGAGCCCCCTCCTGCATGGCCTGATAGCTATTTCCGCGACTTCACTATTAAAGATCAAGACGGTCAGTTGGTTAATATTCGCGACTTCCGCTCACTTCCCGATTCACAAGGAGAGCGGTGGATTGCGCTTGCACGACCATTCGATGGTGAAGTCCACAACCTTACGATAACCAATCCATCTCATATTCCATTCGTCTCTTGGGATATGAAACTGGTTCTACGTCCCGATCCATGTTGGCTGAGGCCATATGCCTGCCGCTACAAAGCACCCCTTCCCTAAGTCCCTGGGAGCAACGGGGAAAGCATTCCCCCTTGCCTGCTGCTCAATAGATAGCCATTGGGCACTGCTAGCTCCCGCGTTTTTTTGCCTTTGAAACTTTTGAAAAATTCTAGGCTTTTCAGCCAACTAGAAGCCGAACGCGTCGACGGATGGCTTCTAGGTCACGTTGACAAAAGATCTGATCCAGAGCCTTGCGGCGGCGATATTGAGGAAATTCATGAAGGACAAGGCGGTCTTGTCGTAGCGGGTCGCGATACGGCGCATCTGCTTGAGGGAGTTGAACATCCGCTCGATGCGGTTGCGGTCCCTGTAACGCCACCAGTTTGTTTTCTGAGGAACGCTGCGGCCTTTTCGTGAGGGAATAATCGGCAGGATCCCGTGGAGCAGCAGATTCTGGCGGAAGCTGTCGCTGTCATAGCCCCGGTCAGCGAGTATGGCCCTGGGGTTCGGAACCGGAAGTGCCATCAGAGCATTGACGGCTTTATAGTCCGAGACTTGCCCGCCGGTGAGGACAAAGCCAAGAGGACGTCCCTGATTGTCGCATCGGGCGTGGATTTTGCTCGTAAAGCCGCCGCGTGACCGACCAAAAGCCTCCGAATGAGCCCCCCTTTTTCCCCAGTGGCTTGTGAATGGGCACGCACCACGGTGCTGTCGAGCATATGCTGCCAGTCATCAGTCAGTCCCAGGTCTACCAGGGTTTGCAGCAGGGCATCCCAGACACCCTGTTCAGCCCAACGCCGGAACCGAACATAGACCGAGTTCCATTTGCCGTAGCGCCCATGCATGTCCCGCCAAGGACAGCCTGTGCGCAGAACATGCAGCATACCATTGAGAAACAGGCGATTGTCTCCAGCTGGACGGGCCCAACGTCCGCGCTCAGACGGCAGAAGCGGACCAATCATCGCCCATTCCTGATCCGTCAGATCGCCTCGTGCCATGCCTGTTCCCCCTGCTCCTTATCCCACAGGCAGCAAGTGAATCAGATCTCAGGCTGATCGTATAGATCTTTTGTCAACGTGACCTAGTTCCTGCGGGGGCACCTTCCCCTTAAGTTTCGCATTCCGAACACGCCAATCAAGGCTTCTCACCGCGTTAGACAAAACGACACTCGCTGCCTTGCCAGCGATCGCCTCTTCAAGCGGATAGCCTTTGATTTTCGTGGTCGTTGGATAACAGAGCATCACGCCTGCCTTCGCTTTATAGCTGGCAGGACCCCGTACAATAGCAGGACGGTGCCCTGCCCGCCCTCTGCTAGCCTGTGAGTCAAACTCAAGCCAGACAATCTCCCCGCAATGTGGAACCCATGCGCCTTTGCTTTTTCCACTCACCAGACTTCACCGCCTACGGCAGGCCCATAGCTGGCTTCTTCGCGCCGATTAGGGCCATCTGTCATAGCGTGTTGCAACGCGTCGCCAGCCCTTGAGGCGTCCAAACATGATTTCGATGCGGTTGCAGCGTTTGTATTTCTATTTCTAGTATCTGATGAGCATTGGTTGGAATTTCTGCCTTGGAATGCGGGGGTTGATACTCTTCCCTTCCAGTGCGTCCCTGAACCAGTCAGCGTCATAACCGCAGTTTGCCAGAAGCAATTCTGCCTTAGGAGGCAGTCCACCAAAGCCGTTGCCCCTGTACAATCACTGATCTGACCTGCAGTCATGAGCAAACTTAAAGGACGGCCGTTCGCATCGGTGATAGCATGAAGTCGGGTTTTCATGTCGCTTTTGTGCGGCCGATCAAGCGGTCCACATCCTCTTTTTTACCGGTAGACCGGAAAGCCGCACGGTGCGCCATCTGCTAGCGCTCATGGACAAAGCTTGACGGGTCTGCACGAGATTGATTCAACGCTGCCATTTGGAGATGGCTTTGGACGAGACGATCGGGACGACGGAGGCAGAATGGGCGCTGATCGCTCCTCTTCTGCTGTCTGAAACGGGGCGCGGCTGCCGTCCTGCTAGTAAATAACAGTCGGTTCTTCGACGGCATGATAGTGCTGGCTCGGCCGAGGCGCTTGGCCGATCACGGGGAGGGTTCACAACCAAACTCCATGCCCGCTGCGACGCACGCGGCCTCCCGCTCGCCTTCGTCCTGCCGCCCGGACAAGCGCACGATCAGCAGCGCTTTGGGCCATTGTTCCAAGCCATCAGCGGTCGTCTCGACAAGCTTCTGGCGGATCGTGGCTACGACACCGACCAGATCCGGGCCGACATCGCCTACGCCGGCGCCCGTCCGGTGATCCTGGCCAAACGCGGGAGCCCCCGCCAGCCACGATCGTCATGCCTACAAGCTGAGAAACCGTATCGAGCGCATGTTCAACAGGCTCAAGAACTGGCGGCGTGTCGCCACCCGATACGACAAGACCGGCCAGCCCTACCTCGGCTTCGTCTCTATCGCCTCAGCCTTCCTTTGGATCAGCTTTATCCACGGGCGCCAGTCCGCCAGCCAGAACAAATCACTCAGGTTTATGCATGTTTCAAACTCAGCATGTAGACGTCAAAACAACGAGGTCGTATGGATAATAACTTCTACGAAGCCTATCAATGCGCTGTGCTGCCTTACTGGTTAAGGCAGCAGCTTGGCGATGCTGCCGGTTCACTTTGGATCCAAGCAGTCAGCCGCAAACTCAGTCAGTGGAGTGGGGTAATTGATAGCCAGAGTATCAACCCGTCTCATACAAAGGCACATAATTATAACGCGGGCAAGGAGATCGTTGGTCGACAACGCCATATCGTAGTCGATATGGATGACCGACTAATACTGGTCGTGCGGGATATTTCAGACATTGCATTAAGGACATATGATCCTAGACGCTGGTTATGGGTGAAGCACCTGTTAGCCGATGGCGCCGCTTGTGACATCTTCCGGTTGATGGACAAGGTTGCCTTTCTCGATTGCACAGTCGGAATTATCCGACGGTCAGATGCGACAAAAGGGCGCTCATTCTCACGATTGTTTAATTCTGAGAGGAAATAACTGAAACGCTTTTTGCTTCAACCTTCACAAGAAGAAAAAGTATTTGTTTTCAAATTAATCTGGATCTTATTTTCATGGTTGCGTATTGTCACCTGAAATTATATTTGCCAGTATTTATAAAATTTAATTTCTTCCCCTGACAAACAAGGAAAAACTTAAATGATATGCAAGAATATCTCTATAAATGACTTAAAAAAAATCAAAGAAAAATTTTTTATTGACAATACAAGTTATATAAAAAACAACTGCGATCGGGAAATTATACAATATGTAAATGATTTCTTAAGTGGTAATTACTATTATTTTGATTTTAATGAAGAAAAGATAACACAAGAAAAGGATTTTTTTAATAAAAAAGTAATTTATACCTGCTTTAGAGAAAAAAATAGACACTGGGAGGGTTTTTTTCAATCAATAAAAAAAGATATAATCGAAAAAAAATTATTAACAAACAAAAAAATATTTAAAAATACTCACGCGGAATGCATTGGCATAAGACAATGCCGTCCAGATAAAAAAGAATACACAATTGACCAATATCATAATATTGGTTTTTATAATAAAAATCCTTTTTATGAATACATAAACTATGATGAATATAATGTATTTAGGTACCTAAAAAAAGAATTTGGAGATGTTGTTGTAAACAATTTTAATTATATAAAAAGCAACGAAGCGAAATCTGATTTCTTCCTTTCTGCCATTTTATATAAATCTGGTGGAATTTCTTCAGACGTCTGCTCTGTTGCAGAGTGTGATATCACACCTCTCATCGAAGGCGTGGATATTACTTTTGTTTACGACGAACAGGGAATAAATAAAAAATTCCTTTTTTCGAAGCCGTATGAAGATTTTTTTGGAAAATATTTCGAAAATCTGAACGAAAAATCTACCGTTCCAGGCATTCATGATCAGAGAACAGGCTTTTCCGACCGTGAACAGTTTAATAAATTTTTCTTGGATTACTTCTGCTTTTTTGGATTCGAAAATAAAAAAATAAATTTCATCCATAACTCTGTTTTTGAAGCGTTTGTTTCGCCATCCGAAGCAGAAGAAAATATTTTTGAAAAACAGGAACAAAACATAAAAACAAAATCATTAAAGGGGATATTCCGAAACGATGCTTATGGTTTACCAGAAGGAAAGAAGAAATATTCTGACCATGATAATTTCTTCATGCCCAAAAGCCATAATGTACAGCTTGTCGGCCTGGATGTGACGCCTCATATCTCCCAGAGACATACAAAAAGCTATTCTCTCTCCAGTCGTGATGTATTTGAGATGACAAATGTAGCCCTCTCTGGACATGCATGCCTCTGGAACGATGGGTTTCTTTTAGATTTAGAATCCGACTTGTGTACCGTTGCCGAGAATGAAGCACGTGCTGGATTTTGGAAAAAACCAACTTCTGACAATATCACAAAGAAAATAGAGGAAGATTGTATTATCGCTTTCAGCCCTGGTTACGGGTGCTACGGACATTATCTTGTTGATGATCTTCCGCGGATAGGACTCATACGGGACCATATTGGCCCTCAGGCATTCAAAGAAAAAAAATTCATTATTCCAAAGGCTACACCCTCGTGGGGAAGAGATCTTTTAAAATATTTCTTTGATCTATCAGAAGATAATTTTCTATTATTCGAGCACACACAAGAAATATGGGAAATTAACAGGGTTCTAATTTCATCTTATCCACATAAAAATTATAATTTCCATCCTTATATTAAGGAATTTTATGATAAATATAAAATGAATACAAACAAACCTTATCGAAAGGTGTGCCTTTCGAGAAAAACCTGGGAACCAACCAAGCGTGGACAGCGGGTTTTTCGGCAACAGAAATTTTTCGAGGAAATGGCATTAAAGCTGGGTTATGAAATCATTGAGCCGGAAAAACTCAGTATTGCGGAGCAGATAAAGCTCATGCAGGAAACTGTTTGCCAGATTGGCGAGCATGGATCTGCACAGCATTCTTCACTCTTCAATACAAACGGAATGACAATAGGAACAATTCATCCTCGTACGGAAGTCCAGATTGGAATTGGTCGTATATACAACGACGATAACATCATATGTTATGCTGATTCCGAGAATACGGATCAGAACAACAACATATTCTATGATTTGTCCGAGGAAAAAATAATTAAATTCTTCGAGGCTGTGGAAAAAAAACACGTGGCCCGGATAAAAAAAGATAACACTATGATGCCAGAGCTCTGCGGAGAACTATCCGACACGCAAGAGCGCTAATCAAAGCAGTTTTTACTACCATTTAAAAAGATTAAAAACCAATAACGGCCTTAATTGGTCGTTACTGGTCCATAAGTCTGCCTGATACGACGGGCCTGGTGAATGAAATAGAGCTTAGCGCCCGTCATGCGGACAGAACGAAACACCAGATAAAGCGGCGCCGTCAGGGCAGTGCGGGAGGACAGCGGGATATAGGCCACCTGTCCAGCATGATGCTGCTGCATGGACTGTGGGACGAGGGAGATTCCCAGCCCCCCGGCGACCAGGTTGAGAGCTGCCAGAAGCTGCGGACCTTTCTGATGGACCCGTGGTGTGAAACCCGCCCCCAGACAGGCATCAACGATCGTCTTGTACAGGCCGTTATTATATTGGCTCTGATACAGAATGAAGTCTTCGTTTTCGAGTTCAGCAAGTTTCAGACCCAATGCTGGAGCTTCTTTCGCCAGACGGTGCGTCCGGGGAACCGCTACCACCATGGGTTCTTCCACGATCAGTTCGACCACAACATCCGACACGTCTGGAATGGACGTCCGTACAAAAGCAACATCCACGGTGTCTTCACGCAAGCCTCCCAGAAGCTGACTGGAATTGCCCTCGGTCAGCGTCAGGCCAACGTCAGGCCAGGTTTCGCGGAACTGTCCCAGCATGTCCGGCAGGCTGGGATGACAGAGGGCTGAGTTGGTGAACCCGATCGACAGTTCTCCGGTCTCGCCACGCACAATACGGCGGACATCCTCGACCGTCTCATCCATACGCGCGATAACATCATACGCCCCCTTGAGCATGCTCCGCCCTGCGGACGTCAAGCGCATGCCTCTTGCGTGGCGCTCGAAGAGCTGCACCCCCAGTTCCTGTTCCACTCCCCTGAGAAGCCGGGTCAGCGGGGGCTGCTGAATTCCCAGCCGCTCGGCAGCCCGGGTGAGGTTGCGCTCCTCGGCGATGGCGATGACGGCGTGGAGGTGTCTGAGTTCGATCATTCCATACCTTTAAAGTATGATGAAACCCTCCCGCAAACATTGGTTCAGACACGGAACTTCTTTAAGGTCCGCCGCGTCACAGACACACTCCCACTCCCAGCCACTCCTTGACCGGACAGGAACGCGCCATGACCAAGACCATTCCCGCCACACTCATTGCCGGTGACGGAATTGGCCCGGAAATCATGCAGTCGGTCACGACCGTCATGGACGCCCTTGAGGCCCCTTTCCTCTGGGATCACCAGAGCGCAGGCGTCGGCGCCTTCGAGGAGCACGGAACCGCCCTCCCCGAAGCTACGCTCGACAGTATTCGTCGCACTGGCCTCGTGCTGAAAGGCCCTCTGACCACACCCGTGGGCAAAGGTTTCCGCTCCATCAATGTCACGCTGCGTCAGGCCTTCGACCTGTACGCCAACGTTCGCCCGACCCAGACGATCGTTCCCGGTGGCCGGTATGAGAACGTTGATCTGGTCGTGATCCGCGAGAACATCGAAGGCCTGTATGCCGCGATGGAGCATTACATGGCCGTGGACGGAGACCCGGAAGCCGTGGCGTATGGCGCCGGGTTCAATACCCGTGCCGAATGCAACCGGATCGTCCGCTTCGCCTTCGAATATGCCATCAAGAACAACCGCAAAAAGGTGACGCTCGTCCACAAGGCGAACATCCTGAAAATCCTGAGCGGCCTGTTCCTGCATGAAGGCCGCAAGGTCGCCGCGGAATATGAAGGCCGCGTAGCGCTGGAAGAGCGGATCGTCGATGCCTGTGCGATGGAGCTTGTGATCCGTCCGGAGAATTACGACGTCATCGTCACGACCAATCTGTTCGGCGATATCCTGTCCGACCTGACGGCAGGTCTCGTAGGCGGCTTGGGCATGGCGCCGGGTGCGAATATCGGCGAGAAAATGGGTATCTTCGAAGCCGTGCATGGCTCCGCGCCCGACATTGCCGGACAGGGCATCGCCAATCCGCTGGCGCTGATGATGGCGGGCAGCATGATGCTCGCCCATGTCGGACGGCTGGACCTGTCCGAGCGGCTGGACGGCGCGATGAAGCAGATCCTTCAGGTCGAAGGCCTTCGCACCCGCGATCTGGGCGGCAAGGCCACCACGCAGGACGTCACGCAGGCCCTTCTGCGCGCCATCCAGTAATTTTCTGACAGCCCTCCAAGGAACATTCCCATCATGAAACAGGTTGGACACGACCTTCTGGACTGCCAGCGCGACCTTTCGATCGAGGGGCGCTCCTATCGCTATTTCTCCCTGCCCGTCGCGGCTGAAAAACTCGGCGACATTTCGCGCCTGCCCGTCAGCCTGAAGGTGCTGCTCGAAAACGTCCTGCGCTTCACGGATGGTTCGACCTATCGCGTCGAGGACGCGCAGGCGATCGTTGACTGGACGAAAGCCGCGCATTCGACTCAGGAAGTCCCGTTCAAGCCCGCGCGCATATTGATGCAGGATTTCACCGGCGTTCCGGCCGTCGTGGATCTGGCCGCCATGCGCGACGGCATCGTCTCACTCGGCGGTGATCCGCAGAAGGTCAATCCGCTCGTTCCCGTCGATCTGGTCATCGACCATTCCGTGATGGTGGACGTCGCCGGACGCAAGGATGCACTCCAGCAGAACGTCTCGCTGGAATTCGAGCGCAATGGTGAGCGTTATGCGTTCCTGCGCTGGGGCCAGGAAGCGTTCGACCAGTTCCGCGTCGTCCCGCCGGGTGCTGGCATCTGCCATCAGGTCAATCTGGAATATCTGTCTCAGGTGGTCTGGACGGGAACGGTCGGCGACGTCACCTATGCCTATCCCGACACGCTGTATGGTACGGATTCCCACACGACCATGGTCAATGGTCTGGGCGTTCTGGGCTGGGGCGTTGGCGGGATCGAGGCCGAAGCCGCCATGCTCGGACAGCCGATTTCCATGCTCATCCCCGATGTCGTGGGCTTCCGGATGGACGGACGACTGCCGGAAGGCACGACCGCGACCGATCTGGTTCTGACGGTCACACAGATGCTTCGCGCCAAGGGCGTGGTCGGCAAATTCGTGGAGTTCTTCGGCCCGGCGCTGGATCACCTGCCGGTCGCGGACCGCGCGACCATCGCAAACATGGCCCCGGAATATGGCGCGACCTGCGGATTTTTCCCGGTCGATGCGCTGGCGCTCGACTATCTGCGCCAGACCGGCCGTGACGAACACCGCATTGCGCTGACGGAGTCCTGGCTGCGCGCACAGGGCATGTTCCGCGATGCCTCCACGCCGGAGCCAGTGTTCTCGGACGTTCTGACGCTGGATCTGGGCACGGTCACGCCCTGCATTTCCGGCCCCAAGCGCCCGCAGGACCGGATCGAACTCTCCGCCGCCACCCCGGCTTTCGAAAAAGCCCTGACAGACGCACTGGGCGTCAAGCCAGCCGATACCCACAAGACCGCTCCTGTCGCTGGAACGGAGTATGCGATCGGGCACGGCTCCATCGTCATTGCCGCCATCACATCCTGCACCAACACGTCCAATCCGGCCGTTCTGGTCGCGGCCGGACTGGTGGCCCGCAAGGCCCGCGCGCTCGGCCTGATGCCGAAGCCCTGGGTCAAAACGTCGCTGGCGCCGGGATCGCAGGTCGTGACAGACTATCTGGATCGCGCCGATCTGAGCGCCGATCTGGACGCGCTGGGTTTTGAGACGGTCGGCTATGGCTGCACGACCTGCATCGGCAATTCCGGCCCGCTGGCGAAAGAGCTTGTGGACGCCATTGAAGGCAATGGTCTGGTCGCAACCTCGGTCCTGTCCGGCAACCGGAATTTCGAGGGCCGCATTTCGCCAAACGTGCGGGCCAATTATCTCGCAAGCCCGCCGCTCGTCGTCGCCTATGCGCTTCTGGGCACGATGCGCGAGGACATCACGACGGCCGTTCTGGGACATGCACCCGATGGCACGCCGGTCCATCTGCGCGATATCTGGCCGACCAACCACGAGATCGCAGAACTCATCGGCTCCGCCGTCACACGCGAAGCCTTCGTCGAGCGTTACAGCCACATCACGGAAGGCACGAAGGAATGGCAGGCTCTGGCCTCGGCCGGCACTTCAGCGACCTATGACTGGCAGCCAGGCTCGACCTATGTGCAGAACCCGCCCTATTTTGATGGGCTGACCGCCGAACCTGCGCCCACAAAGGACATCGCCGGCGCGCGCATTCTCGCGTTGCTGGGCGACAACATCACGACCGACCACATCTCCCCGGCCGGTGCGATTGCGGCCTCTTCGCCTGCGGGTGTATATCTTCAGGAGCATCAGGTCGCGGTGAAGGACTTCAATTCCTACGGTTCACGTCGCGGCAATGACCGCGTCATGGTCCGGGGCACCTTCGCCAATATCCGCATCCGCAACGAGATGGCGCCGGGGACCGAGGGCGGTGTCACCCTGCATCAGCCCGATGGTGCGGAAATGTCCATCTATGATGCCGCCAGCCACTATGCGCAAGACGGCGTGCCGCTCGTGGTGTTCGGCGGCAAGGAATATGGAATGGGCTCGTCGCGTGACTGGGCCGCGAAGGGCACGCGCCTGCTGGGCATCAAGGCCGTCATCGCAGAGAGCTTCGAGCGGATCCACCGCTCCAATCTCGTTGGCATGGGCGTCCTGCCCCTGACCTTCGAGCCGGGTACGACGTGGAAAACGCTGGGTCTGGATGGAACGGAGACGATCGCCATCCACGGCATCGAAACCCTCACGCCGCGCGCAACCCTGACCATGACGATCACCCGTCAGGATGGCAGCACGCAGGATGTCCCGCTGCTGTGCCGTGTCGATACGGTCGATGAGGCTGACTATTACCGCAACGGGGGCATCCTGCCCTACGTGCTTCGCGGAATGGCGTCAGCGAACTGAGAAATGGCGGGGCTTCGGCCCTGCCATTTTAATGATGGGTGGCGCCGTAAGACACAACGGCACAGGTTGCTCCCACGACAAAGCAAACCATGAAGAGATAGGTTTTGGTCATCGGTCAGGCCCTCCGGCTCAGGGCCAGTTTAAGACTGAACGCCAGAAAAATACTGCCTGTCAGCCGGTCCATGCGCCGCACAACCGTGGTGCTCGACAGGAACCGCCCGAGCGGTACGGTCATGGCGACAAGGAGTGCCAGCCACGAGAAGGACAGCACGGCCTGAATGGCCGTCAGGAGCAGCGAAAACTCTTTCACATTCACATGCGGCGGAATGAACTGCGGCATGAACGTCATGTAGAAAATGCCGACCTTGGGATTGAGCAGATTGGTCAGCAGTCCACGGCGGAAGGCCGCGCGGGCGCCGTCATGCACCGGCGCTGCATCCGCTGTCCCCAGAGAGGCACGGGGATGCAGGATCAGCCCGATCCCAAGCCACGCCAGATAAAGCGCACCGGCCCATTTGACGACTGTAAACGCCGTTTCCGAAGCCGCCAGCAGAGCCGTGAGGCCAAATGCTGCCGCGAGCCCCCAGATCCCCAGCCCCAGACAAATTCCCACAACGGCCGCCAGACCGGCCTTCCAGCCGGACGTCGTGGCGGTTCGCAGCGTCATAGCCGTGTCGAGGCCCGGCGTGATCGTAAAGACCGCAGCGGCAGCGGCAAAGGTCAGGAGCGGGATCAGATAAGGATGCATGATCGAAACCTACACCCGGTTTATCAAATCCCCAATCCCCCCCTTTTTCTCAGGCCTCCTTTGCCGGAACCGGCAGACGGATCAGATAATCGAATGCTGACAGAGAGGCCTTCGCCCCCTCCCCCATCGCGATGACGATCTGCTTGTAAGGCACGGTCGTCACGTCTCCTGCGGCAAATACGCCAGGGACGGATGTGGCACAGTGATCGTTGATGACGATCTCGCCATAAGGGCTCAGTTTCAGCGCGCCTTTCAGCCACTCCGAATTGGGCAGCAGGCCGATCTGAATGAACACGCCATCCGTCTTGACCTGATGCAGGCCGCCATCGCCGTCGCTATAGGTCAGGCCGGTCACTTCCTTGCCGTCACCCTCGATCTTCGTGGTCAGGGCATTGGTCAGGACCGTAACATTCGACAGGCTCAGCAGCTTGTCCTGAAGCACCTTGTCCGCCTTCAGATGCGCGCCACGCTGAAGCAGGGTGACGTGCGACACGATCCCCGCAAGGTCGATCGCCGCTTCCACGCCGCTATTGCCGCCACCAGCCACCACAACCGGACGCCCCTTGTAGAACGGGCCGTCGCAATGCGGGCAGTAGGCCACGCCCTTCGTGCGGTACTCGTCCTCGCCCGGCACACCCAGATGCCGCCAGCGCGCACCAGTCGCAATGATGACCGTCTTCGAGCGCAGGGTGGCCCCGCTTTCCAGAACGATCTGGTGCAGACCACCGACTTCCTCAGCCGGGATCAGCTTTGCCGCAAGCTGGGACGCAATGATCTGCACATCATACTGCCGCACATGGGCTTCAAGCGCGGCCGAGAGCTTCGGCCCTTCCGTTTCCTGCACGGAGATGAAGTTCTCGATCCCGGCCGTGTCCATGACCTGACCACCAAACCGCTCCGCCACAAGACCCGTGCGCAGACCCTTACGGGCAGAATAGATCGCCGCCGCATCGCCCGCAGGCCCGGCGCCAAGTACCAGCACGTCAAACGGCGCCATATCGTTCAGCTTTTCCGCCGACCGGGCAACAGAAGCGGTGTCCAGTTTGGCGAGAATATCCGCCACTTCCATCCGCCCCGACGCGAAAGGCTCGCCATTCAGATAAACCTGCGGGACCGAACGGATGCCGAGACGCTCTACTTCGTCCTGAAAATCCGCACCATCAATGGCGGTGTGATGGATCTTCGGGTTCAGCACGCTCATCGCATTGAGCGCCTGCACCACGTCCGGACAGTTCTGGCAGGACTGGGAGAAATACGTCTCGAAGTGGAAGTCGCCGTCCAGCGCACGGATCTGTTCGACCACATCCGCCTCGATCTTCGGCGGATGGCCGCTGACCTGCAGCAGCGCCAGAACAAGCGACGTAAACTCGTGCCCCATCGGCAGGCCCGCAAAGCAGACCTGAATATCCGTATCCGGACGGCGGATCACGAAGGACGGTGTGCGGGGACCCTGTCCCTTCTCCGAAAACGTCACCTTGGGGGACAGGCTGGCAATGTCTTCCAGCAGGCCGCGCACTTCAGCAGAGCGGGCATCCGCGCCAAGGGTCGCCTCAAGCACGACCGCATCACGCAGGTACTCCATATAGGCGCGCATCTGGGTTTTCAGGTCGTCCTGAAGCATGTTTTTTCTCCGGATTTCGGGACTGGACAATTTGGAACCGGAAGACTGTCCGGCGCAGCCGCCTCCCTCAGGAGGCGGAGCGGGTGAAGCCCGAAAGCCCCACCCTGATCGGATCCGGAAAGGATCAGATCTTGCCGACGAGGTCGAGGGACGGCTTCAGCGTTTCGCCGCCTTCCTTCCACTTGGCCGGGCAGACTTCGCCCGGATGGCTTGCGACATACTGCGCAGCCTGGATCTTCTCCAGCAGCTCGGTTGCACTACGGCCAACGCCACCGGCGGTGATTTCGATGTACTGGATCTTGCCTTCCGGATCGATCAGGAACGTGCCGCGATCGGCCAGACCGGCTTCTTCGATCAGCACATCAAAGTTGCGTGCAATCGCGCCCGTCGGGTCGCCCAGCATCGTGTACTTGATCTTGCCGATGGCCGGGGAGGTGTCGTGCCAGGCCTTGTGCGTGAAATGCTTGTCCGTGGAGACGGAATAGATTTCCACGCCCAGCTTGTCGAAAGCGGCCTGGTTGTCGGCGAGGTCTTCAAGTTCCGTCGGGCAGACGAACGTGAAGTCGGCCGGATAGAAGAAGAAAACGGACCATTTGCCGCGAACGTCGGAGTCCGTGACCGTGAGGAACTCACCGTTGCGGAAAGCATCGGTAGAGAAGGGCTTCAGCGGGGAGTTGATGCGAACCATCAGACTGTCTCCTGACCTTGGGTTGGTGTTGTGTTGCGGACTCTGTGTCACACAGAAAGAGAGAGACAGGAAACAGTTCCTGTCAATATGACTGATCGCTAAAACCGAACTTGTGAGATGAAGATATCAAGACTCCCGATCATGAGATGCGCCATACCTTCAGGAAACAGCCTTTTGCGATGCAATTTTTCCCTGACAGGCAAAACCGGACTTCCCCATAACGTTATTCGATCCTATCTATAAAATATGAGCTATGTTCCCCTCTCCGGCCTGTCCCTGCGCGATATCGAATATGTGGTCGCGGTCGATGACCTGCGCAACTTCTCCCGTGCGGCCGAACGCTGCGGCGTCAGTCAGGCCGGGCTGTCCGAACAGGTCCGCAAGCTCGAACAGCTTCTGGACGTCACCCTTTTTGAACGCTCACGGCG
Source organism: Gluconobacter albidus (assembly GCF_002005485.1). Taxonomy (NCBI): domain Bacteria; kingdom Pseudomonadati; phylum Pseudomonadota; class Alphaproteobacteria; order Acetobacterales; family Acetobacteraceae; genus Gluconobacter; species Gluconobacter albidus. The sequence goes on from NZ_CP014689.1 coordinate 2,388,836, forward strand.
TCACGTTGCGCCAACCCCCGATGGCGAGCGCCTGCTTACACTCGGGCGCGAAGTTCTCGCGGCGGCGCGCAATCTTCTTGAAGTCGCCCGCGCCCAGACCGGCCCGATGGAAGGCGCGCTGCGGCTCGGCGTCATTCCCACGCTCGGCCCATATTACATTCCGGGCCTTCTGCCACGCCTGCGGGAGCATTATCCGGCGCTCAGCCTGCGCCTGCGCGAAAGCATGACAGACACACTCGTGCATGCCCTGCGCAACAGCGAGCTGGACGTCGCCCTGATGGCATTGCCCGCGCCTTCTGAGGCTCTGGAAAGCGCACCAATTTTCGAAGAGTCGTTCCTCGCCGTATTTCCCAACACGCATGAACTGGCCCAGAAGCCGAAACTCTCTCTCAGCCAGCTCGGCCGCCCGGATCTTCTGCTTCTGGAAGACGGGCACTGCCTGCGCGATCAGGCCCTGTCCATCTGCCCGACGGTTCCGCGCGAAGGCGAGCAGCGCCTGGCCACCAGCCTTGAAATGCTGTGGTACATGATCGGAGCCGGCGAAGGGTTTTCCCTCATCCCTCAGCTTGCGCTGCGCAACCGGGTGGATTTCGAGGATCTCATTACCGTCCGTCCGCTCCCCGAACCCGAAGCACGCCGCACGATCGGTCTGACCTGGCGCGCATCGGACCCACGGGCTCCAGTCTTTCGCGATTTCGCGGCATATCTTCGCAGCATCACACCAGAGCACTGCCACACCTGTGGCTGAAACCCTTGTGAAGCCTTCCCAATCCCCGGCTCCACGTTCCGCTGAACCGAACATCCTCGGAACAGCCTATGGCGTTGTCCTGTGCGTGATGCTCAGTGTCATCGCCCTGCAGGCCGCCATTCTCCCGGCTTCTGTCTGGCAGGGAGACGAATACGACTATTTTGCCAATATCCGGGAGCATGGTCTGGCCTTTCTGTCGGACAGACTGCTGCACTGGAGCCCACGTCCATTCTCGGAAATTGTCATATTCGCCTACGGAACGCTCGCCAACGCCGTGCATAAGCCACTGGCATGGATCTTTCTGGCCCTCACATGGCTGTTTTGTGCTGCGATAGCCTTTGTGCCCTTCCTCCGTCGAAGCGCTGCACCTATCACGATGCGCCTGCTGATTGCCGTGTCCCTCGCAGCCATTTTCATGCTCGGCCACCCTTCCGCAGACCTGTTCTACTGGCCGATGGGAACCATTGCCCATCTTCCCGTCCTTGCCGCTGCCTGTGGGCTGATCCTGCTGAAGATCAGCAATACCCTGTCTCTCCGGGCCGAGGCTCTGTTGCTGACCCTGGCTCTGGCATCAAGCGAAGCCGGAGTGTTTTTCGGAATGCTCTGGCTGGGAATGCGCGGATTTGAGAGCCTGAGCGGCCGTCGGACCTTCCCGCTGGGGCGGAGCAGATGGCTGCTCCTGCCGACGGGTATTGGACTCTGTGTGTTTACGGTGATGATTTTCAATCACAGAATGGGCGGCAGTGGATTTCCCTTCACGCCCACCCATGGACATATCAGAGCAAGCCTTGCTGCGGCATTTCGCCCGTTTCTGAAAACGCTGTTCGCCCTTCAGCCGGACGAAATAAGCTCGGGGAGCCTCTTCACCAGGAAAGCCCTTGCCAGCGGGGTGGTCCTGAAAGCCCTCCTGACCGGCGCATTTACTGCACTCTTCATGGTCTGTGGCATCCGACCGGCCTTGCGTACGCTTATGGCCCCAGCCCTTGCACTTTCAGGCACAATGTACCTGACGATCGCCGCCGCTTTTTACGCATTTGGCTTTCTCTGCTGTCAGCGCCATGAAACTTTCCGGCTGGACTTCTCCATCCTTCTTGTCCTGCTGCTTGCTGCGGGACTCAGCACGATTTTATCGGCAAAATTCAGGATATCTTCTGACGACCGAAAAAGAGAAACGACCCTCCAGATCTGCGCGCTTGCAGGGCTTCTGCTGTTTACAGGATGGACAATGCGGTGGCGCCTTTCGGACCTGTCCCTCGCTCTCGCAGGTCTGCCGCTGGAGGAAGCCGCTCATGACCGCGTCTGGGCGTCAGGCCTGTCGGCAGGGACCGAGATGACCTATACGCAAGGCACGGCTTCACCCGCCTTCTACTACTGGCGCTGGGAGCCGGGCACCTACCATGTGGGTGGAAGCGGATGGGAAGTTCAGTCCGCGATGCGGTATTTCGGCAAGACAACGCTTCATGTCCTGCCGCCCGCCAGTCTGCCCCCCCTTCCCGCCGTACCTTGAACGGGAAGGAAACAGGGTCTGAAAACCAGACCTTATTCGGCCGCGTTGCAGCGATGGGTCGAACCGGGGAAGTCTGAACACTCGCCCTTCACGGAATCCCAGCGGAAATCCATTTCGTCACCCGCCATGCCGTTCTTCTGGAACTCGGTCGTCACCGCGCTCACATTCGTGACATGGCCTTTAGTGTAAACCAGTTCGACATAGCCGTTATAGAAACCCGGGATTTTGCCCACACCTTCGAAATAGGTCGGTTTTCCGTCTTTTCCCGGCACCGCGAACAGTTTGGTGACCTGAGCCGGAGTGGCATGCTCCAGCTTGCGCAGGAATTCCGGCGACAGGGTCTGGCAGCTGATTTCCGGGCGCGGGTCCTCGCCGACATTCGACTGCCAGCAGGCCGTCTGGCCCGGCAGCGGCGTCGCGGACGCAAGATGCGGAGCAACAAGCGCCGCTCCCAAAGCCGCGGCTAACGTGACATGCTTCAAACGTACCATCTGTAAAATGCTCCAGCAGAACTCTCTGTTTTCCGAACCTATCACAGCCCTCTTTCGGAACCCACAGACCCTGCCCAACACCTTTTGCGGAACTGGCGTTTCAAGGGGCTTTCAGGCAGGCGGCGCTTCATCAATGGAAGGCTTTTCGGGGTAGAGCCAGCGCACCACCCGCCCCATCGTCAGACCCTGAACGATGATCGTAAACACCACCACCCCATAACAGACGGGCAACAATGTATCGCGTAGTTCTCCCGCCGGGAGCCCCAGCGCGAGCGCAACGGAAATACCGCCCCGCAGCCCACCCCATGTCAGAAGCCCAAGAGCGCGCCCGCGCTCGCCGGGTTGCAGATGCACGGGAATGGTCGACAGGAAAACACTTGCGCCGCGCACCAGAACCGACAGCGGAATTGCCACCAGCATCATCAGGAACGGCGCCAGATGCGGCCGGATTTCCAGCAGTTCGAACCCGATCAGCAGGAACAGCAAGGCGTTCAGGATCTCATCAATCAGGTTCCAGAACCCCACCATTTCCTCACGGGATTTCTGCGTGATGGCGCGGTGCCCCGCCTTGCTGGCCAGGCTCATTCCGGCAACCACCACCGCAATCGGCCCGGACATGTGCAACCCGTTCGCAAGACTATACGTCCCGGCCGCGAGCGCCAGAGAACCCAGCAGGTCGATCTGCGCGTCCTCCACGCCGCGAAGCAGCAGAAGCGCCAGCCAGCCCGTAAAAGCGCCGAACAGCCCGCCTCCCACGGCTTCAACCAGAAATCGCAAAACGAAATCACTGGCCGAAACGGACGCAATATCACCCGTGGCCAGCCCGATCATCGTTCCATAAAAAACGACACCCACGCCATCGTTGAACAGGCTCTCCCCCGCGAACGTCGCCTGAAGCGCGGGTGGCAGTCCCAGACGCCGCAGCATGCCTACCACCGATACCGGATCGGTTGGCGCAAGCATCGCACCCAGCAGCACGCACCAGCTGAAAGGCACGGAAAGCCCGAATACAGGAAAAATAAACCACACCGGAACCGCCATCAGCGCCACGGCCAGTGACGTCCCCACGATCGCCAGCGCCGCGACCGACTTTCCGCGCGACACCAGCATCCCCAGATCGACCTGCATCGCCCCTGCAAACAGCAGGAAGGACAGCGCTCCATCCAGCAGGGTCCGGGGCAGATTGATCGTTCCCAGAAGGTTCTGCGGAACCTGCTGAAGATCATATCCAGGAAACAAAGGGTTCAGGAGCATGACGATCAGGGAGATCACCATCGAAATCAGCAGAATTCCGATGGCCAGTGGAAGTCTGAGGGTCCGGTAATTGATGATTCCGAGCAGGGTCGCCACAGCCAGCAGCAGAGCAAACAGCCCCAGAGAATTCATGACCGCATTTCCTTCCCCGATCTCTGCTCCGGCAACGACTCAGGCCATGACAGGCCGCACGCAGACAGATCCACCCTGCTTAACTGCTCGGGGTACACCGAAGTTTCTTCCGAAAACCGCAACAGCCCTTCCGGAGGTCACTTCTCACAGGCCGTACGCTTACGCTTCCTTACCGTTCCTGACATGACAGACGTTACGGCAGAACGCACTCTTCGGCATATCAGCAACCGGAGGAAACGGATTTCGTGACAAAGACCTGCGCTATCGCCGTTTTCATCCTGCTCGCAGCCTGCGCCTCACACGCCCCGCCCGACATGACGTCGGCCAGCGGTGACGACGATGATCCCGCCTATACGGTCAAAAGCGACCACACCCACGGTGGTGGTGGCATGGGCGGCAACGGCAATCTCTGGGGAGAAGTCTTCAGAACCGCTCTCCAGACCGGCATGGGCTTCGTCCACCACTAGGTCTCAGTAAACGAGACGCCACTCCGCCGGTTCGGCCTCGGCCAGCGCATACCATTCCCGCAGCAGCGGATGATCGAGCATCGTCCGCACCCAGGTCTTCACGACCGGATCAACAGCCAGTTCAAACGTGTGAATGCGGATGGCAACCGGCGCATACATGCAGTCCGCCACCGTCATCCGCTCCCCGAAGAGGAACGTCGTCGGCGCGCCAGAGCGGAGAAGCGCGTCCTTGAGCGTGCGGCTCAGCAGCGCCACATCGGCCGCAAGTTCATCGCTGATTTCCGGCAGAGGCGCGGGAGTACGCTCAACATCCATGGAGCAGTTCTGGCGGATCGGGCGGAAACCGGCATGCATCTGCGCGCTGATGCTGCGGGCATGGGCCCGCACGATCCGGTCTTCAGGCCAAAGCGAGGGTGCGATTTCGGCACAGTATTCGCAGATCGCCAGACTTTCCCAGACATCCGCGCCGTCATGCTGAAGATACGGCACCATCCGGTTGGGCGAGCGCGCATGGATCTCGGTTGTCCGGCCAGCGCCCTTGAGCGCAATGACCTCTTCCGTCACATCCAGCCCCGCCAGCCGCACAGCCAGCCAGCCCCGCAGAGACCAGGACGAATACCGACGCGACCCCAGAAGCAGCATACCCGCCATCAGGCGTCTCCCGCAGTAATAAAGCCGCCACCCAGCACGCGGCTTCCGTCATACAGCACACAGGCCTGACCGGGCGCGGGCATCGCGGCCTCGTTCAGTTCCACCAGCGCGCCACCATTCTCCAGCGGCTTTACAAGCGCCTCACGCAGCTTTTCCCGCGCGCGGATCTGTACGCCACAGCGCACGCCCTCAGCCGGGGCGTCGATCAGCCAGTTCATGTCGCGCAGGCGCACGGTCCGGCGGCTGTCGGCTTCCGAAAGCTGCACGCGCGGCCCGACCACGATGCGCCGCTTGGGCACATCAATGCGCGTCACCATCTGGCGCTCGCCCGTCGCGGTGTGGATGTCCCCCAGACGCTTGCTCTGCCCGACTGTATAGCGCGCCACGCCTTCGTGCCGGCCCAGAACCTGGCCAGCCTCGTCCACGATCTCGCCCTCGCCCCGTACTTCCGGACGCAGCTTCTCGACCAGTTCGGCATAGGAGCCGGTGGGGACGAAACAGATGTCCTGACTGTCCGGCTTGGCGGCGATGGAAAGCCCCAGCTCTTCGGCCAGCGCACGCACATGCGCCTTGTCCGGCATCTCGCCCAGCGGAAAGCGCAGATAATCGAGCTGGTCTTTTGTCGTCGCGAACAGGAACCAGGTCTGGTCCCGCTCCGCATCGACGGGACGGTGCATTTCCGCCCCTTCCGGCCCTTCGACACGGCGGACGTAATGCCCGGTCGCCATGGCCTCGCAGCCCAGATCCCGCGCCATGCCCAGAAGATCCGTGAACTTCACGCCCTGATTGCAGGCCACGCAGGGAACAGGCGTTTCGCCACGCGCATAGGCATCCGCAAAGCTCTCGACCACACTGTCACGGAAGCGGCTTTCCGCATCAATGACGTAGTGCGGGAAGCCCAGACGGTCCGCCACGGCGCGCGCATCCATGATGTCACGCCCCGCACAGCACGCGCCCGGCTTGGCCGCCTGTCCGTGGTCGTAAAGCTGGAGGGTCGCGCCAATCACCTCGTGGCCCTGCCGTTTGAGCAGCGCGGCCACTACGGAACTGTCCACGCCTCCCGACATGGCAACGAGGATCCGCATGGTGCTCAGCCCGCCTTCGGAAGGCGAACGGTCAGGCCATCCAGCGCATCCGTCATAACGATCTGGCAGCCCAGACGGGACGTCTTTTCCAGACCGAACGCCAGATCGAGCATGTCTTCCTCGTCATCCGTCGGCGTGCCCAGCTTGGCGGCCCAGTCCGGATCGACGACCACATGGCAGGTCGCGCAGGCCAGCGAGCCTTCGCAGGCGCCTTCAAGGTCAATGTCGTGCTTGTGCGCGATTTCCAGCACCGACAGTCCGACAGGCGCGTCCACGTCACGACGGGTTCCATCACGCTCGATAAAGGTCATCTTGGGCATAGTCGTACGCTTTTTCCGGTTTCACTTGGGTTGGCACGTCCGCGCGGCTGCGATCAGAAGCCCGGCCGCACGGTCAATATCGGCCTTGGAGGTAGAGCGTCCGACCGACAGGCGCAAGCATTGCGACGCCTTCTGCGCAGAAAGTCCCATCGCCGTCAGGACATAAGAGGGTGCAATCTCCGCCGCCGTACACGCCGATCCGGTCGAAGCGGCAACATCCGGGCAGGCTTCCAGCACGTCCAGCGCCCGGAGTCCCTTGGGCAGACAGACATTCAGCGCCCCCGCCAGACGAGGCACGGTGCGCCCGTTCAGGGCAATCCCCGGCAGGCCGCTCTGAAGCTGCGCCCACAGATCATCCCGCAGCACCGCCTGCCGCACGGCTTCCTCGGCCATGCTCGCCGCAGCCAGCTCCGCAGCCGCTCCAAACCCGACAACCAGCGGTGTCGGCAGCGTTCCGGAGCGGAACCCGCGCTCCTGCCCGCCTCCGGAAAAAAGCGGCTCCAGCCGGACACGCGGACGACGCCGGACATACAGCGCTCCGATCCCTTTCGGCCCGTACATCTTGTGCGCGGACACGGACGCCAGATCCACATCCTTCAGCGATACCGGCATTTTCCCGGCCATCTGCGCCAGATCGACATGCATCAGCGCGCCCGCCGCCTTCACGATCCCCGCAAGCTGCGGAATATCCTGCAACACGCCGGTCTCGTTGTGCGCCGCCATGATACTGACCAGCAGCGTCGGCACCTCCAGCGCCTTGCGCAAAGCCTCGGGATCAACCCGCCCGTCAGCATCCACGCCCAGCACAACCGCCTCAAAGCCTTCAGACGCCAGCGCCCGCACCGATTCCAGAACGCATTTATGCTCGGTTGCGACTGTGATGATCCGCCGTCGCGGATCGCCCAGCCGCGCCAGATGCCGCGCCGCCCCCTTGATGGCGAGGTTGTTCGCTTCCGTCGCACCGGACGTGAACACGATCTCCCGCGCTTCCGCCCCGATGAGCCGCGCCACGCTCTCCCGCGCCCGCTCCACGGCCTGCGCCGCTTTCCGCCCCGGCCCATGCAGACTGTGCGGATTGCCGAAATCCTCCCCGAACCAGGGCAGCATGGCCTTCACGACCGCCGGATCACACGGCGTTGTCGAAAAGTGATCGAGATAGATCATGCCCATTGCCCCGATCATTTCCGCAGCCGACGCGCCATCGTCTCATACGCCTCACAGAACGCCTCGACCTGAGCCTCCTGCACATTCCAGGGAAGCGAAACACGGATGGCCTGCGCGGCACCCTCCGTCTCCCCCATCGCCCGCAACACATGCGAAGACGACACTTTCCCTGACGAGCAGGCCGAGCCCGCAGACACGCAGAACCCCGCCAGATCCAGCGTCATGAGTTGCACCTGCGCCGCCACACCATCCAGAATCAGACAGCTCGTATTCGGCAGCCGCGCCACCGCCTCGCCGGCAACCCGCGCCCCAACAGCTTTCGCCGCGGCTTCGACCCGATCCCGGAGACGCTGTATGGGAGCCCAGTCCTGCAGACGCGCCGCATCAAACGCCGCCGCCATGCCCAGAATGGCCGGAAGCGCCTGCGTCCCGCCCCGGCGGCCCCGTTCCTGACCACCCCCCGCCACAAGCGCATCCATGGGCTCATCTTCCGCCAGCAGCAGCGCGCCAGCCCCTTTAGCCCCCCCCATCTTGTGCCCCGACACCGCAACACTGCACCCGCCCAGCGCGAACGGCACCCGTCCCGCACTCTGCACAGCGTCCACATGCAAATGCGCACCCGAGTCGCGACAGACCGCCAGCACATCCTCCAGCGGCGAAAGCACCCCCGTCTCGTTATTGGCGGACATCACACAGACCAGTGCCGGGCCGCTCTCGCGCAGCCGAGCCCGGAGGTGTTCCACATCCACAATCCCGTCCCCGTTCACAGGCAGGATTTCAGCTCTGGGCGCGGCCTTGAGGATGGCATCATGTTCCGTAGCCCCAACAAAAATCCGGCGTCCCTGCCCGAAAGCATGAACCGCCATCGCATCGGCTTCCGTCGCCCCGGACGTGAACACGCAGGTGCCGGAAATCCGCCCGAAACCCGCTGCCATCCGGCTGCGGGCGTCTTCAAGGAACCGGCGCGCTTCCCGCCCTTCAGCATGGACCGAAGACGGGTTTCCCGACAGCATCATCCCCTCCAGCGCCGCCTCCTTCGCACAGGGGCGCAGGGGCTCGGTGGCATTGGCGTCCAGATAGGTCGTCCCGGAAACAGTTTTCAGCGCAGTCATCATGTTTTCCAGATTGGGCAAACGGGCGGAAATCGCAATGGTATGTCGATTTTGGTGGAAATCGGCTTTTGCGAATCGGTATACACAGCACCACCGGACGGCAGAGTTCCAATCCTGCCTGACACAGCGCGAGAGTATTCATGCCTGAAGTGATGTTCGCCGGCCCAGACGGTCGGCTTGAGGGTCGTTACCACCACTCCAGCGAACCCAACGCTCCGCTTGCTTTGGTGCTGCATCCCCATCCGCTCCACGGCGGCACCATGAACAACCGTATCACGTACACGATGTATCGCAGCTTCGAGAAAATGGGTTTCTCGGTCATGCGCTACAATTCGCGTGGCGTCGGCCGCTCCCAGGGCCGTTATGACGGCGGTATTGGCGAGATTTCCGATGCGGCAGCAGCCCTCGACTGGATGCAGATGGTGAACCCGAACTCCACCGAACTGTGGATCTCGGGCTATTCCTTTGGTGCCTTCGTCGGCATGCAGCTTCTGATGCGCCGCCCTGAAATCAGCGGCTGGATCAGCGTAGCTCCCCCGGCCAACGACTACGATTTCGGCTTTCTGGCCCCCTGTCCCTGTGGAGGCCTCATGATCGCCGGCGGCAAGGACGAAATGGCGCCCGAACCCGGCATTCACAAGCTGGTGGACAAGCTCAACACCCAGAAGAACGTTACCGTCGACTACCGCATTTTCGACGACGCCGACCACATCTTCGCCAAACAGGCCGACCGTGTCGGCGAAGCGCTTGAAGACCACGTCAACACGATGCGCGGCCGCAAGGCACTGGCTCTGGCCGCAGACTGATCCGGGACATAATTCCCGCCAGACACCTTCAAAAAGGCTCTCCCTCACGGAGAGCCTTTTTGATTCCGGCCCCCGGATTTTCTTGCCCTGTCCAGACAAATATGTAACCGGATATTTCATGCAAGACCGAAACATTCTGCACCCCGGCGCTCCCCTGTCCCTCCCCGTCGAGGTCTCGCACCTCACCAAGAGCTTTGGCAGTTTCAAAGCACTGGACGACGTCTCCTTCTCCATCGCGCAGGGCGAAACCGTGGCCCTTCTGGGGCGCAACGGGGCCGGGAAATCCACACTGATTGGCTGCCTCATGGGCTTCCTGCTCGCGGATGGCGGCTGCATCGACATTTTCGGTCACAGCATCGCAGCTCTCCCGCGTGAAATCCGGGCCAGAACCGGTTTCGTGCCCCAGACCATGACCGGGTTTGGCAATTTCCGCGTCGGCCAGCTCATGGACTATATCGCCGCCTTCTACGGCGAACTTCCTCCCGTTGATCCTGCCCTGATCGCCTGGGCAGTCCTCGATCCGAAAAAACAGGTGCGCGCGCTGTCGGGTGGTCAGAAACAGCGTCTGGCCATCGTTCTCGCCATGCGTCACAATCCCGAATTTCTGGTTCTGGACGAACCCGTCGCCAGCCTGGACCCCCATGCCCGGCGCGACTTCATGAACCTGCTCGACGCCTACACGCAGCGGACGGGCGCGAGCATCCTGATTTCGTCGCATATCCTGTCCGATCTTGAACGTATGTGCTCGCGTCTGCTGTTCGTCCGGCAGGGTCGCGTGGTGCTGGACGTGCCGACCGGGACGTTCCGCGCCACCACACGCTGGCTCGAACACCCCGCGCCTGCCCAGCTTCTCGCGCTCCTCCCCCCGGACGTCCAGATCCTCGGACAGCGCCCCGATGCGCTGCTGGTGCATGGCTGGACAGGAGACCTCAGTCTCCCCGAAAATACCCTGACAGTCGTGCCGGATTTCGAGGACGCCTTTCTGGAAATCACAGCCCCCCGCACGACCCCGGCCCATGCTGAAGGATCGGACAGCGCGGCATGATGAGTTTCCTGCCCTCGGGCGCACTGGAACGCAAAGACACGATCCGCGCGCTGCGGCTGTACGGCACACGCGTTTTTATCGTCGGCAATCCGATGGTCTATACGGCCGGATTCTTCATCTTTCTTGCGGGCATGACGGCCCATGATCTGCACACGGCCCTCCTGACGCAGGGGCTGGAAAAGGCGCTTAAACACGCCAACGTCTTCAACGCCGCCATCGCCGCAACCTTTATACAGAACTGCCTGCAAACCCATTCCGGCAACCAGATCGGCGCGTCCCAGGCCCCAGCCATCCCGGGCCTGCTTCACGCCGAGGCCCGCGCCGCAGCCCTGACGTCCATTGTGGCCATCATCGCCCTCGCAGGCCTGCTGGCCTGGAGCGGACTGCCCCTGCATGACACGCTGTTCTACACCCTTCTCAACACGGTTCCGGCCGTCGTCCAGTGGTACGCCCCGCCGCAGCAGACATCCCGCAGGGTCAAGGGCATCATGACGGTGATTGGCGTCACCCTGCTGCTCGGCCTGGTGCTCCTGACCTTCGCAACAGATTTTCCGCTCTGGGCACTCACGCGCCCGGCCGTCCTGACCATCCCGGCCGATCTCGCCATGATGAGCCTGCTGACGGCGGCCATCATGACGCTGCCCAACCGTCTGCACTCCCCGGCCATGCTGGCGCCCACGGATGGCGTTACGGCATCTGCCCCGGAATTTGCGATGCCTGACAGCGCCCCGCGCGTCGCACCGCAGGATCTCAGCTTCTATCAGCTCCGGCAGATGCTCCTCTCCCCAGCCTCCCCGACCAGCCAGCGCAACGACCTGCTGATCAGCCTGATCATGCCTGCCAGCATCATCCTGTTCATGGGCAGCCTGCCACTCGGACACGGCTCTTTCGGCACCCGGATTGCCCATCTGACGCCCGGCATGACGATCCTGATCGCCCTTCAGGACGGCTGGATCAGCAACCGCAAGCACTGGCCGCTGCTCCTGACGACGGGACGTTTCGGCAGCCGGCTCAGTTTCGTGCGCTCAGTGTTCGCCGCCAAAGCCAGCAGAATTTTCATGACGGCCCCGCTCCGGACGCTGAGCCTCATGCTGCCGGTCACGCTCTTCAAACCCCTTACCCCCACCCATGCCCTGCTGGATGGCGCGGAACTTCTGGTCGCAATGCTCGGGGTGACATTCTGCTGCCCGCTGCCGTTTCTCGTCATGAAGCAGCCTCCGCAGGGCATTATCGTTGCGGCCAGCATCGCCCCGGCCTTCCTGCTCCAGATCTGCAACCCGTTCATTCTGGGAACCCGCATCTTCGGGCCTATCGCTCTGGCTCTCGCAGCCCTTGGGGCATTGTGCTTCTTTGTTGTTCCGTCGCGCATGGCCCGCTCCGACTGGCCTTACGAGACCGAGTAAGCGTCGAATAAGCGCCCGGCCCGATGCCTCGCCGGGCTCCGGAGTTTCCGCTTCGGTCCCGGTCATGCTAGGGTTTGTGTCCCTTCTTTTCAGCAGTAGCGTAGCAAGACCGACCCATGACAAAGAGTCCGTTCCTTCTCGAAGCCCAGGCCCGCGGCCTGATCTTCCAGTGCACCGACCTCGACGCCCTCGACGAGGCCCTGCTGGCCGGACCGATCACCGCCTATGTGGGTTTCGATCCGACAGCAGACTCCCTGCATGTCGGCAATGCGCTCTCCATCATGGCGTTACGCCTGCTCCAGAAACATGGCCACCGCCCGATCGCCCTGATGGGCGGCGGTACGGCCAAGATCGGCGATCCGTCCTTCCGCGACGAGGCCCGCTCCCTCATCACGAACGAGACAATCGCGCACAACATTGCGGGGATCGAAAAGTCCCTGCGCCAGTTCATCACCTTCAGCGACGAAGATCCCTCCAGCGGCGCCATCCTCGCAAACAATGCCGACTGGCTGGACAAGCTCTCCTACATCGACCTGCTGCAGGATGTCGGCGCGCATTTCTCCATCAGCCGCATGCTGTCCTTCGACAGCGTGAAGCAGCGTCTGGAGCGGGAACAGGGCCTGACATTTCTGGAGTTCAACTACTCCATTCTCCAGTCCTACGATTTCCGCGAACTGAACCGCCGCCACGGCGCCGTTCTCCAGATGGGCGGTTCGGACCAGTGGGGCAACATCGTCTCGGGCATTGATCTGGCCCGCCGTACCGATGGCAAGCAGATCTTCGGTCTGACCACGCCGCTCGTGACCACCTCCTCGGGTGCGAAAATGGGCAAGTCCGCCAACGGCGCCACATGGGTCCGGGCGGAGCGTCTGCCGGCCTTCGAATACTGGCAGTTCTGGCGCAACACCGAAGACGCCGATGTCGGCCGTTTCCTCAAACTCTTCACGGACCTTCCCGTCGAGGAGTGCGAACGTCTCGGCGCGCTTGAAGGCGCGGACATCAACGAGGCCAAAAAGATCCTCGCAACCGAAGCCACCGCCATCTGCCACGGCCGCGCCGCTGCCGAAGAGGCCGCTGAGACGGCCCGGCGTGTGTTCGAGCAGGGTTCCACACAGGCTGCCCTGCCGGAGATCGACCTGCCCGCCACTCTGCTCGCCGAGGGCCTGCCCGCATTCCGCGTCTTTCAGGAAGCCGGACTGGCCGCAAGTGGCGGAGAAGCGCGCCGCCTGATCCGTGGCGGAGGCGGTCGCGTCAATGACGTGGTGGTCTCGGACGAGAACCAGACCTTCACCCTCGACGATCTGCGCGACGGCGTCCTGAAGGTGTCGTCCGGCAAGAAAAAGCACATCCTGCTCCGTCCGGTCTGAAACCCCTCATGACCAATGTCATCTGCCACTCCTGACAGGATACCCTGTTTTTTCTCCTCCGGAACGGGCATTCTCGCCGCAGGGTGCCCAACGGAGACACGGCGCGGATGATGACGGAACGCAAAAACTGGCGTGGTCTGCTGACTGACTGTGCAGGGCTGGCCTTCGCCGCCGTCTGGGCCACGCGCGGCGCACAGGCGGCCAGTCTTCCCCCGGCCTTGACCGTCGCGCTCATCGCCATCCCGACGCTCCTTCTTGTCCTCGGGTTCGCCCGCCGCGACCTCATCCTCCGACGCCCCGAAATCTCCGTTGACCCGAAGCTGACCCGTCGCATCAAGATCCTGCGTTTCGTAGGGATTTTCGCTGCCGCATCATGGACCCATTCCCATCACCGGCTGGACCTGTTCTATCCGATGCTCGGGGCCATCATCGGCCTGTCCTACGTCCCGCTGGGCCGCGCCCTGCAAGAACCGGTGCATGTCTTCATGGGCGGCGCCATTGTCCTGATTTCCGGCCTTTCCATGCTTCTGCCCGAACCTCACCATCTGGAAGTCGCAGGTTTTGGCACGGCCGTTGCCATCTGGGCCGGAAGCGCGGTGCGGCTGTGGCGGTCCGGCCTGTTCCTGCCTGCGGAACCGGCTTCCATCACCCTCACCTGATGGCCGCGGATTCCCTCTCCCGCCATCTGGCGGATCGCAAGACGCCCTGGCCGCACTTCAACCACTATCTGGTAGCCTATCTGAGCTACCTGCTGTTCTATCCGGTTCCCTGGCTGCTGGGCTATCACCGCCCCACACTTCCGGGCGTCCTGTTCTCGGCAGCGGCCATGCTGCTGTTCCTGCTGGTCTATTTCGCGCCCTACCGCAAAGACCGCTATTACGGCTATGGCGAAATCATCCTCACCGATCTGATCGGCTATGCCTGTGCCTGGACGCATGGCGACTGGGAAGTCTACTGCATTTTCGCCGCCGGAATGTGTGCACGCCTTCCCGAAAGGCGACAGTCCATCACGATGGTCATCCTGTTGCAGGTCGTGCTCATCATCTCCGGCCACTTCCGGCACAAGACCACACTGGAAGTCATTCCCGGCGCCTTTTTCAGCATCATCACCTATATGGGCACACTGGTGCAGTGGCAGCTCGGCATCCGCAATTTCGAACTTCGCGAAGCCCAGAACGAGATCCGTACCCTCGCCACCACAGCAGAGCGCGAACGCATCGCCCGCGACCTGCACGATCTTCTGGGCCATTCCCTGACTGTCATTTCCGTCAAGGCCGAACTCTCAGAACGGCTGTTCATGGCTGATCCCCCCCGCGCCCGGCAGGAAATCAACGAAATCAGCCAGATCGCCCGCACATCCCTGCGCGAAGTGCGCGAAGCCGTATCCGGCATGAACGGCGCGTCCCTCCTGCGGGAAATGGACCGTGCCCGCAAGGCCCTGCACACCGCAGGCATCACACTCGCACTGACCGGCCGCGCCCCTCCCGCCGACGCCCCGCCGAACAGCGTGCTTGCCCTGGCCCTGCGCGAAGCCGTTACGAACGTCATCCGCCATTCCGAAGCGCGGACCTGCACCCTGACCTTCCTGTACGATGCCAGCGGACACATCCACACCTTCACTCTCGAAGATGACGGCCCGCTTCAGGCCACAAAACCCGCCCGGGCCATCGTCGAAGGCAACGGTCTGCGCGGCATGCGCGCCAGACTTGCCGCCTCGGGCGGCACCCTGACCATTTCTCCCCGCCCCCAGGGCTTCACACTGACTGCGACGACGCTGCCATGATCCGCCTCATCCTTGCCGAAGACCAGACCATGCTCCTCGATGCCTTCGAGGCCCTGCTGCATCTTGAAGACGATATCCAGATCGTCGGACGCGCCACTGACGGGCGCGAGGCGCTCGACCTGATCCGCGAGCACCGCCCGGATGTGGTCCTGACCGACATCGAAATGCCCCATGTCACGGGCATCGAACTTGCCGAGAAAATCCTTCAGGAAAATCTCCCCAGCCGCGTCATGATCGTGACAACCTTTGGACGCTCCGGCTATCTGCGGCGCGCGCTTCAGGCGGGGGTGCGCGGCTACATGCTCAAGGACGCCCCCATCACGCAGCTTGCCGCCGCCATCCGCAAGGTCGCCGCGGGTGGACGGGCCATCGCCCCCGATCTGGCCGAAGCCGTCTGGGACGCCCTGCCTGATCCCCTTTCCGAACGCGAACGCACCATGCTCCGCCTGGCCGAAGCCGGGCGCACGAACCGCGAAATTGCGGAAGAACTGTCCCTGTCCTCAGGAACAGTCCGCAATTATTTCTCGGAAATCGTCCAGAAGCTGGATGCCCGGAACCGCATAGAAGCCGGCCGGATCGCCCGAGCGAACGGCTGGCTGTAAGCGCCCCGCCGCTATCAGGGCTGGAACAGAACGCTCAGAGACCGCACACCCTGGGCGCCATGCACCAGAACACCTTCAATATCCGCCGTCGCTGACGGGCCGCTCTGGAATACGGCATAATGGGCCTGCAACCATTCCGGACGCTGATAGGCATTATGCAGGTTGTAAACGATCTGGGCGGGGTCCAGCAGGACGATCAGATGCTGCGGCAGAAAGCCCGTCGTGTTCACATGAAGCTGCTTTTCCGTGAAACATAGCGACCCGGTCTCCGCCACGCCAAACGCCGCGCGCAGAACAGCATATTCGACCGGCGCGATATCCGTGGGCTTCGTGTGAGGCGTGATTTTCATATCCCCCTCAAACTCCGGCACGCACGACACGACAGGCCCCGGCTTGACGATGGCCTGCCGCACGGGCGCCATCGGATCAGCCACATCCGTGAGCAGCATCTTTCCGCCCATACGTTCCAGAGACTTCTGGAACAGAGCCTTCAGATCGGCTGGGGCTGCCTGATCGAACAGCGGCACCGCAGGGCGGGGATGCTCGCCCTGAAGATGAGTGCTGCGGATTGCTCCCAGAATGGCCTCGCGTGATCCACTCATGAGTTTTCTCCTTCGCCCTGCGACTTCCGGTTCCGGCGATACCATTCATTGAACGTCTGTTTGGGCGTTTCGGGAATGTCGCGCTTGCGGCCCCAGGTATTGAGCTTGTTGTACAGCATGAAATGCGGCAGGTGCCGCAGCGCGCTCCGCCCCAGAGGCAGGCTCGCCCGATAGACCACAGGCGATGCCAGAACCTCGCTCGCCGCCTTCATCATGACCTTCTTGACCGGAGAAATTTCCCCCTCGCCCGCCAACGTCTTGCGCCAGTCCGCAATCTGTTCGTGAATATTGATCTTCACCGGACAGACATTGGTGCAGCTCCCGTTCATCGTCGAGGAATATGGCAGGTTGCGGTATTTATGGACGTTGAAGGTCGGGTCGATAATCAGCCCGATCGGCCCGGCATAGGTCGCGCCATAGCTCAGCCCGCCGCTGCGCCGGAACACCGGGCAGGTGTTCATGCAGGCGCCACAGCGGATGCATTTCAGCCCCGGCCAGAACTTCTCCATCCCCAGACGCTCGGAACGCCCGTTATCCACGAGCACGACATGCATTTCGCCACCCTCACGCGGGCCGCGAAAATGCGACGTATACTGTGTGATCGGGGACCCCAGAGCGCTCCGCGACAGCAGCCGGATAAAGACGGGCAACTCATTCAGGCCGGGAATGAGCTTCTCAATCCCGATGGACGCGATATGCAGCGGCGGCGTATTGGCGGACAGATCCGCGTTGCCCTCATTGGTGCAGACAACGAACGTTCCCGTTTCCGCAACCACGAAATTACCGCCCGTCATCCCGGCCTGCGCCGAGAGAATCAGCGGGCGCGTAGCCTCGCGCTGACATTCTGTCAGGTAATGCGCATCGGCATTGTCAGGGTCGGAGCCGATCGTTTTGGCAAAAACGCTAGCGACATCAGTGCGCAGCTTGTGCACGGCCGGAACCACCACATGGCTCGGCGCTTCGTCATCAAGCTGCTGGATGCGTTCGCCAAGATCCGTCTCGATGACCTCGACATTATTGTGGGCCATGAACTCCCGGAAGCCGCATTCTTCCGTCAGCATGGATTTGCTCTTGATCAGCCGCTCGACGCCCCTGCTCCGCAGGATTTCCAGAACAATGGCGTTATGCTCGGCCCCGTCCTTCGCCCAGTGAACCTTGATTCCGTTGGCCGTCGCATTCTTCTCAAACAGTTCGAGATAGTAATCGAGCTTTGAAAGCGTGTGTTCCTTGATGCCGGAGGCGAGGTTCCGGAGCTCTTCCCATTCCTCGATCCCATGCATTTCCTTGTCGCGCTTCTGGCGCAAATCCCACAGGCGCGCGTCATGCATGGCTTCGTGTTCGGTCGCGGCCATGAAGCGGTTCGCAGCTTCGGACTGGTCAACGGGCCGGTTGCCACGGATTTTCGCGCCCCGCGGCTGGGGTTCCGAAATCCGGGACTTCAGAGGCCGGGATGAGGCGGCGCCGTGATCGAGCTGTTCGCCATGCGGGTCCGTCAGCTCTTCATGCAGTTCGGCGGTCATGCGCGTGCTCCATTCAGGATCTGGGCGATGTGAATGTATTTGAGATTGGCACCCATCCGCCGCGCACAGCCTTCCTGATGCATCATGCAGGAACTGTCGGAGGACGTGACATATTCCGCCCCGGACCTGAGCTGGTCCGTGACCTTGTCCTGACCCATCTTGGCCGAGACGCCTTCCTCGAACACCGAGAACGTTCCGCCAAAACCGCAGCATTCGTCAGGGCGCGTCAGATCGGCGAATTCAATGCCCTTGACCATCCCCAGCAGCGCCTTCGGCTTGGAAAACGGCTCTTCCCGACGTTCGCTCATGCTGGCGATCCGCAGGTTCCGCAGCGTGTTGCAGTTGTTGTGCAGGGCAACACGATGCGGAAACTCGGCCCAGGGAAACGCATCGACCTTGAGAACGTCATGCAGGAATTCGACCAGTTCATAGGTGCGGCTGCGAACGTGTTTGACGGCATCAGTCTGTTCGATGGCCGTCATGTTGTTGCGCACCTGATTGGTGCAGCTTCCGGAGGGTGTGACGATGTAATCGTATTTCCCGAAATTGCGGACGAACAGTTCTTCCGTCTTGGCCGCCTCGCGCTCGCAGCCGGTATTGGTCATGGGCTGGCCGCAGCATGTCTGATCGACAGGATATTCAACGGACAATCCGAAACGCTCCAGCAATTCCAGAGTCGCAATTCCTGTCTCGGGGTGAAACATGTCCACATAACATGGAACAAACAGACCGACCTTCATGGGAATACCTTTGTCTTCAGTCAACGCGTGTGATCACAGTCTCATGAAAACAACACAAAAACAAAAGACAAGTTTACGGGAGAATCGAAGTCATCATAACCAGAGTATTTTAGTCCTGATAGTAATACCAATATCTGATCGTGATTTGAAAAGATGATTTTCAAGTATTCATCAAAGAAAATTGGAAAAACAAAATAGTCTCAGGCTCTCTGGCCGCCCAGAGTATGCCCGGACGCCGTCTTTTCCATCAGGGCCACGACATGCCGGAGAATACGACGCTCGTCATAAGTCTCCAGCGCCAGTCGTCTTGCGGCTTTACCCATGGCGTCTCGCAATGCCGCGTCCTGCACCAGAAGACGCAGGGCGCGGGCAAGCGGGGCGGAGAGGCCCGGGGGCACCAGAAATCCGGTTGTCCCGTCCACGACCTGCTCTCTAGGTCCGCGAACATCCGTCGCCACGACCGGCAGCCCGCTCAGCATCGCTTCGATGACCGACATGGGCAGACCTTCAAAATGGCTGGGGAGTGCGAAAATATCCGCCGCCATCAGAAGCTCGGCCACATCCTCCCGATATCCAAGCATCCGCAGACGTGGTCCCAGACGCTCCCCTGCGCGCTCGAACGGCGCCGTCAGATCCGCCCCGTGATCCGAAGGCAGACGCTCGCCAACGACCCACAGTTCGGCATCCGGAACATCTTCCATCGCCCGCAGCAGTTCGGGATGACCCTTGTGCCGCACCAGACGCGACACCACGATAACCACCGGCCGATCCTGCGGAACCCCAAGCTCCTCGCGTATCCGGGCCCGGACGGACGGGTCAGGATGAAAGCGTTCCGGGTCCCGGCCGTTGCCGATGGCGATGGGATGGCGGTTCAGATGCAGCCGGCGCGCATCCCGCGCTTCCTCGCGCGAGACGGTCATGTACAGATCCGTCATGCGCCCCGCCGCCCATTCCAGCATCAGAGACAGCATCCGGCGTCGCCAGGATCCCGGCTGGTTGAACAGAAAACCGTGGCAGGTATAGGCCACGATCCGCACCCCGCAGAGCCGGGCGGCAAACCGTGCCAGAATCCCGCTGATGGGCATATGGCCATGAACCAAATCCGGCTTTTCACGCCGGATCAGGCGCAGCAGCGCGACAAATGCCCGATACTGGGCAACCGGCGAGAGCGATCGCGCCATCGGAACGCCGTGCACCGTAAAGCCCTCGGCCCGCACGACCTGAAGATGGGCCCCTTCGGCACAGGCCCCCTGAACATCATGCCCGGCTTCGCGCAGTTCCCGCATCAGCGGCAGCAGGAACTGCCTGAGCGCGAAATCCACATTCGTGATTTCGAGGATCTTCACGCCTGCACTCTGGACACGAAACGGCCTATTCCGGAATGCGTTCGAGCAGCCATGTCACGCTCTGATGGGTCCGTTTGGCGGGCTTCTGCGCTGCGGCGGATTTTTCAGGCTCGGGCGCGCTTTCACCCTCAGGCGGGGCCGCAACCTCAGCAACCGGCTGCGGCGTGATGATGATCTGGCGGCAGATTTCGCGTTTTCCACGCCCCAGATACACGTCGTTTTCCAGACGCACGACACCGTCTCGCTGCCTGAAACGCCAGATCGTCCCGCCGACCTGAAGGATGATGTCCTCGTCATCCTGCGTCACCGTCACATCCGGGTGGATGTGAAAACGGATCGCAAAGTCGATATTGCGTTCGCCGTCGATCAGTTCCTGCCCCCGCAAATCCTCACCATCAGCACCGAAATACAGACGCCGCGTCCATTTCGCACCCAGAGGCGCGTGATAGCCGTCATGCGACAAGTCCAGCCAGTGGGCGGTCCCGTCCGTCTGATGGTCGCAGGAGACAGTGACCGGACGGCGCGTCATGCCGCCATCAGGCCCGAAATCCGCCGAAGACAGACCATCCGCGACAAGAACCGTATGGGCAGCACTGCTGCGCATGGCGTCCCGCCACGCCCCGATCACGGCACTGCCGCAATTGACGAACAGACGGTGCCGCTGATGCGAGAACTCGAAAGACAGCGTTCCGGCATGGGCGGTTTTATCGAAACCCGCCGGAGCAGGCGGTCCGCTATCGACAATCAGCAGCGATTTCCCGAGCGCAAGCCGCGTGAAGCGGCCCTGCGGCATGGCAGGCGCGATCAGCTTCTGGCGCGATCCCTGCGCCAGAACATCCTCTACCGCCGCACTGTGCCGCTCGTTCGCCCCGTTGAAAACCGCAAGCCCCCCGTCTCCATGCCGCATGGCCCGCAGAACGGGACAGACCTTGTCCAGAGCCCGGTCGATGAACGGCGGAACAGTCGCATGGGCCGTGCGGAACATGACGGACATTTCCGCCAGCTCACGCGCCACCAGGAACTGAGCCTCGGGACTGCGCTCGATCACGGTCCCATCGGCGAGAACGAGACGCTCCAGCTCCGCCGGAAGATAGCGCAGAAAGCGTGACATGAATCCCGTCTGCTCCGGCATCGCCATCGCGGCGGCCAGAAGCCCACGGAAGGCCATCAACCCGCGCGCACCCTGCGGCGGCAGCGGCAGAAGGGCCGCAATGGTCCGCCCCTCCACCAGCATCCGCTCCATCAGACGCTGCTGAAGCCGCGGATCGGCGGATGCCAGACAGAACTCATGGTTCGACAGCCACGACGCCAGACGCGATCCCGTCACACAGGCATCGCGGACCAGAGGATCGGTTGGCGGATGCGCCAGCCAGTCACTGACGAGTCCGCGCGCGGTCAGGCGGGCCCTGTCGCTCCCGAGCGTCCGCAGGTCCCGCAGCCAGCCGAACCCGTGCAGCCATTCCCGCGCCGGTTCGGGCCAGGAGCCACGCTCCCAGTTGCCGCTGGGCAGAACATAATCGTGCCGGTCGAAACGGAACTTCCCGCCAATCAGGCGCGCACCCTGCTCAGCATCCCCTTTCCAGGGATCACGAAACACGTGCACCGGCCCTTCGGAGGCAGGCGCGCCAAACGGCAGACGGGCAAGGGAAAGACGAAGACCGCGAAGCCAGCGACTGCCTGTCATCCGGGCGTCTGTTCCACGAACGGTCCTTCAAGCGCCCGGATCGCCGCGTCCCGGTCTTCTTTTCCAAAAATCGCCGAGCCTGCGACGAGCATGGTCGCCCCTGCTTCCACAACACGTGGCGCCGTTTGCGGGTCGATGCCGCCATCCACGGCAAGGATGATCTCGCGGCCACTCTTGCGAATCATCTCCGACAGCGTCCGGATCTTGGCGAGCTGGCTGTCGAGGAAGCTCTGTCCGCCGAAACCGGGATTGACGGTCATGACCAGGATGATGTCCACCAGATCCATGACCTCCGACAGCGCCACGGCAGGCGTCGCCGGACAGATCGCCACACCGGGACGGCAGCCCAGAGCGCGGATGGTCTGGAGCGAGCGATGCAGATGGGGCGCATTCTCGACATGGACCGTGATATGGTTGGCACCGGCTTTCGCGGTCGCTTCCAGATACGGATCGACCGGATCAATCATCAGATGCACGTCGAATTTCGCATCAGTATGTTTGCGCAGTGCCGCAATCACCGGAGGGCCGAACGAGATGTTCGGCACGAAATGCCCGTCCATCACATCAAGATGGAGCCACGGCGCACGCGCGATGGAGGCGATCTCTTCCCCGAGGCGGGAAAAGTCAGCAGCCAGAAGGCTGGGGGCGACAATGATCGAAGAACGCTCAGTCATACTGTCATGTATCGGCAAAGCCATCGCGCGACGCAAGCCACATCCGCATCCGTGCGCATCTTCGTGAGGTTCATGTCTGTGTGTGCTGCTCCGGAACCCCGGCGCGTCTGAAACGTCCTGATGACTAAATCCGTAGACCTGCCCGGAGCGCCTCATGACCGATCGCCTTTCGCCTACCCTTCTCAGCCGCGACAGCTGGATCCGCCGCCCCTCACACCGGGCCTGGCTGGAAATGCAGGGTCGCCGTCTTCTGGATTTCAGCAAGGGCGGCTGCGTCAACGGAGGTTTCGCAGGACTGGATCTGGAAGGCACCCTTCCCGAAAACGCCAAACCCGAAGCCACCCTGACCGCACGCTGCGTTCACGCCTATGCACTGGCCGAGTTGCAGGGCCTTCCCGGAAGCGCACCACTTGTCGCGCATGGCATCCACGCCCTGCGCACGCATTTCCGCGATGACGACCATGGCGGCTGGCAGCATTTCGCGGACAAGGACAATGACCGCAAACAGGCTTATCTCCACGCATTCGTCGCCCTTGCCGCCTCTTCAGCCGTCCTGATCGGAGCGGAGGGCGCAGGCGAACTGCTCAAAGACGCCACCCATCAGATCGACACCCATTTCTGGAGCGAGGACGAAGGCGTCATGCGCGAGAGCTTCGCTCCGGATTGGTCGGACGAGGAAAACTATCGGGGCGCAAACAGCAACATGCACTCCACCGAAGCCTTCATGGCTCTGGCGGACGTCACCGGAGACGTGAAGTGGCTGCAGCGCGCCCGGCGCATCGTCACCCGCTTCGTGCATGAACTGGCCGCCGGGCAGGGCTTCGCCATGCCGGAGCATTTCGATCGCAACTGGACCCTCATGCGCGAGTACCACAGCGACAAACCCAACGACGACCTGCGCCCCTATGGCATGACGCCGGGGCATTTCGTGGAATGGGCGCATCTGACCCTGAAACTCGAAGCCGCCCTGCTCCGTCATGGCCTGGAGGCCCCGGACTGGATGCTGCACGACGCGCAGGCGCTGTTCGAAACGGGGATGAACACCGGCTGGAACGCCGATGGCCGACCGGGAATGCTCTACACGATCAACTGGGAGCATGCCCCCCATAACCGCAGCCGCATCCACTGGGCACAGGCCGAGGCACTGACAGCTGCCATCAATCTCTACAAGCGGACTGGAAACCCTCATTACGAGCACTGGTACCGCACGATCTGGGACTATATCGACACGACCCTGATCGACCGGGATTTTGGAAGCTGGTTCAACGAAGTCAGCCCTGAAGGCGAACCCACCGAGACGATCTACAAAGGCAAAGGCGATCTGTATCACGCCTATCAGTCCACACTGGCTCCCATGATGCCGCTGGCGCCTTCCCTTGCCACAGCCATCGAACAGATCGGCGTTCCCTACTGAGTCAGCCAGCCGGCGCTTTCGTCAGGACGTAGACCGGAAGCGCCACGGAATCCCGAAACAGATACCAGAGCTCCGCCAGCCGGAACCGGGACGGCGCCGCACCCGAAACCGGCGATACGCCCGCCCGGCCCAGCGCCCATTCCGCCCGCAGGATATGAAACCACTGCGTGACCACGACCGCGCCCTGCGGATGCAGACGCGCGACATGCAGGGCCGTCAACCAGGTATTGTTCCCGTGCGAATCCACAATGATGGCGGCCTCCGGCACACCCCGCTCCATCAGCCAGTCCGCCATGATCCGGGCTTCATCACGATGATTGCCGCTCTCGATCGCCCCACTCACCATCACAGTCCGCACAAGCCCGGCGCGCCAGAGCCGCAGTCCTTCCTGCAACCGTTCCTGCAACGCAGGCCGGGGCGTGCCTTTCGCAGTCACCGCCGTCCCGAAAATGACCGCCATCTCAGAACGCTCCGGCACGGCTGACAGCCCCCGAAACGCCACGAACCCCATCCAGAGCAGAAACAGACCCGGGAGAACCGCACCAAACGCCAGCCCGCGCACAACCCAGCCCCTGCGCCCCATCAGGATACCGTCTCCTTCCCCGCCTGGGTACGGTGCAGATAAAGCAGCGCCACTCCCGCTGCCAGAATCCCGGACAAAGACCCCACACCCAGCGCCCAGCGCGGCCCCAGCGAGTTGGCCACCATCCCAACCAGCGGCGCCCCCAGCGGCGAGGACCCCGCGAAAACCGCAAAACGGATCGACACCACGCGCCCCCGCATGCCCGGATCGGTCGCAAGCTGCATGTAGCTGTTGCTCACCGCCGTAAACGTCAGGGACGCCATGCCCGCCATGACCAGCGTGACCGCAAAGGCCCAGTATCCAGGCGAAAGCGCGCCCAGCAGACAGGCCAGACTGAACACCACCGCCCCCTGCGGCAGCGCCGAAAATTTCATGGTCCTGCGGCTGGCAGCGAACAGCGCGCCCGTAATCGTCCCCACCGCCATCGCCGAATTGAGAACCCCGTAACCATGCGCCCCGACATGAAAGACACTGACGGCCATGGTCGAAATATAGATCGGGAAATTCAGTCCGAAAGCGCCCAGCAGAAACAGCATGAACAAAATGGTCCGCAGATCATCGCGCTTCCAGACATACCGCACCCCCGACAGCAGATCCTGCTTTTCCTGATGCGCGCTTTCCGGTTTGCGGGACGAAAGACGGTGCAAATCCTGCGCCCGCAGGGACAGAAGCGACATCAGCACGCCGTAAAATGAAAACCCGTTGAGGATGAACGACCACCCCGAACCCAGTTCCGCAATGCAGAACCCGGCTACCGCGGGGCCGATCATGCGACCGGCATTGTACGACACGGAATTGAGTGCCACCGCATTCGGCAGGTCTTCCTCGCCCACCAGTTCACCAGCAAAAATCTGTCGGACCGGACTGTCAAATGCCGCAACACATCCGCTCAGGAAGGCGAACAGATCCACTTCCCACAACCGGATCATTCCGGTCACCACCAGAGTTCCGAGTGCGATGGCCAGTGTGCCCAGTGCGGCCTGCGTCAGAAGCAGGAAGCGATGTTTCTCCACCCTGTCGGCAATTTTTCCGGTCCAGAAAATCAGCAGAAGGGGCGGGGCAAGCTGAAGCGCCGTAACAATCCCGACTGCCGTTGCATCCTGCCGGGTCAGTTCCGTCAGGACCAGCCAGTCCTGAGTTGTCATCTGCATCCAGGTTCCGATATTCGAAACCAGCGCGCCCATGGCCCAGACGCGGTAATTCCGCCGCCCCAGAGACCGGAAGGCCCCGCCCATCATGGGCAGGCCCTGTCATTCAGCGCAGAAAGAAAGAGCGGACTGACAACCATGGATGTCAGTGTCGGGAATATCGGCTCCGATGTCGAGACATGTCAGGAAAATGCGTCTTTCACTTTCCTGAAAAGCCTCAGAAACCGGCCGGAACCAGTTCACGGGGTATGGACCCCGGTCTCCTGCCTGCGGACTGTGCCGGGCTGAAACGGAATTTGGACAGTTCAGCGAACAGATCCTTCGCCTCGTTGCTCAGATTCCGGCAGGCCACGTTGACCTCTTCCACCATCGCGGCATTGCGCTGCGTCATCTGGTCCATTTCGTTGATGGCCTTGTTAATCGTCTCAAGGCTCTCGGCCTCGCCCGTCGTGGAGCGGGAGATGTCTTCAAGCAGCGACGTGATCCCGTCCACATGCTCACTGATGACCTTCATCGAGCGGTCCGCATCCCCGACAAGCTGGACACCCTCTTCCACCTGCCGGCCCGAAGACGTGATGATGTTGCGGATATCCTGCGCCGATTTGGCGGAGCGCTGCGCGAGAGCCCGGATTTCCTTGGCCACAACATCAAAACCCTGACCGGCCTCTCCCGCCCGGGCCGCTTCGATCCCGGCATTCAGCGACAGAAGATTGGTCTGGAACGCGATTTCCTCAATCAGGCCCAGAATACTCTCGACCTGCCGTGACGACGTCCGGATTTCGCCCATGGCCCGGTTGGCCGAATGCATGATCTCCGAAACCACGACGGTTTGTCCCCGCGTTTCAAGAGCCGTTTCACGCGCCCTTACCGCAGAACGCGCCGTTTTTCCGACCGTCTGGGTGATGCTGTTGATGGAGGCGGCAGACTGGGCCAAGGTGATGGCCTGACGTTCCGTTCGTCCACTCAGTTCCGTAGAGGCTGACGCAATTTCGGAAGTGCCGTTGGCGATGACGGAGGTCGCATCGGAAATCTTGGCGATTGCCGTCCGGTAGATCTGGATGAGCGTGTTGAAATTCTGCCGGAATTCCTCGAACCGGTCCTGAAAACCGCCGCCGAACGTGAAGGTCAGATCCCCTTCCTTCACAATCTCCAGTCCGGCACAGATGGTCCCGATCGTCTCATCCTGCACCCTCCGGATACGCTCGCTCCGGCCGGACAGTTCCTTCTGGATCTGCGCTGCATCCCGTGCTTCTTCCGCAGAGTTTTCCTGAAGCTTCAACTGCTTCTGGCTGTTTTCACGGAACATCTGAAGCGAGCGCGCCAGCCGCCCCGCACAGTCATGGTGATGAAGGCACGGAATGGTGATGTTGAGAGCGCCGCCCGCGACCTTCTCCGTCGCAGCGGTAATCTGCTCGAAAGGCACGGCAATTACATGAATGGCGAACCGGGCGATCAGAAGTGTCAGTCCAACCTGAAACAGCAGCCCCATGCACTGCGACAGCATCTGTTCATGCCGGTAATGAATAAACAGATGCTCGCAAAGCTGCTCCACCACGAACTGCACCAAGGCAATCATGACAAGAATCGCAAAAAGTACTTTGATTTTCTGTCGGACGTAGGCGGTTTTTTCAATCCAGTTTAACATGATCGCCTTTATTGAGCTCAGCTCTCACGCACTGCTTGGACACTGGCGTGATGTTTTTTGAAAACTATACATGTCGTTATTAATAAAGAATGAAGAATGCTCTCGAAATTGTTTGCAACATTCCATCTGCACTGCGCGGACAAAATCTGCTCATATTGACAATTTCCTGTCCCCGGACGATCTGTGACGCTTCACCGTGGGGAGCCCCGGCAAGGGGCTGAGATTCTGCTGGCATGATGCTTGTCCGTCATAGGGCGCAGTGACCCATTGAACCTGATCCAGTTCACACTGGCGGAGGGATGGTGGTCGCTGCCTGACGGACGCATTCTCATGATCCAGCCAGCCAGCAGCTTGAACCTTTCCTGTCAGCGCTGAACTCCCATTGCTTGCAGGCGAGGCGCGTTCCATCATGGCCCACGGACACCACGGAAATTCTGCTGCACCCCGCCTGCGGTATCATGGCATCCTGCCGGCCCTGCTCGGCACCACGGTCTGCCTGTCCGTCGCCCATGCAGCCGATACGACCGGCCCGAAAACCCATCAGACAGCCCCCGCCTCCCCAGCCACGAATGCGCCCCGCACCGCCCCGGCCGAACACGTGGCCGAGCATATCGTCGTCCACCGAATTCCAGACAGCGCGCCCGGAAACCAGCCGGGAGGCGGCCTGATCCATCCGCAGGACGGCGTGAAATCAGTCAGTACCGTCAGTCAGGATTTCATTTCCAAACAGGCCCCCATGGCCACGGCCTTCCAGCTTGCTGCCATGCTGCCCGGCGCCAATGTGTCCTCGTCCGACCCGATGGGGTTTTCTCCCAATACCGACATCACCGTCCGCGGGCTCGATAACAGCGCCATCGGTTATGTGCTCGAAGGCATGCCGCTGAACGATGTCGCCGCCTATTCCGGCACGCCCAGCCAGTTCGCAGACAGTGAGAACTATCAGGAAATCGCCCTGTCGCAGGGCTCGGCCGATCTGGACAGTCCGGTCCTGAACGCCGCCGGGGGCCTGATGAACCTGACCTTCCGCGACCCCGCCAAAAAAGCGGGGGGTGACGCCAGCGTGTCTTACGGGTCCTACAACACCAACCGCGAATTCATCCGCCTCGACACCGGCGACATCGCCCATACCGGCATCCGTGGCTTCGTCTCCTACTCCCACGGCGCGACCGACAACTGGCGCGGGCCAGGACGCGACGAAAAGCAGCATGTCGATTTCAAGTTTCTCAAGGAATGGGGGCAGGGCAACCGCGCCAGCCTCATCGGCACCTTCAACACAACCATCACGAGCTGGTATCCCGAACCCACCATGGACACATGGAAATCGGATGGGATCAAAGGCCAGAACAACCTGCTGGCCCATTATGACAGCAGCAATCCGGAAAACGGCGCGAATTACTGGCGTCTGTGGCGGGACGGAGAGCGCACGCTTTATGGCGGCGCGCCGGTCCATCTGACCCTGACCGACCATCTGACCCTGGACGTCACACCCTACGCGCAGCTTGCCTATGGCAACTGGCCGGGCGGAAGCACGCTGTCCGAAACCGGACTTTACCAAGGCACACAGGCCCTGTCGGACACTCTGAACCTCCCCGGCGCGCAGGACGGCGTGGGCGTTGTTCGCGCGGATTACACCCAGCGCAGCTACCGCTCCGGCTTTACCAGTGCGCTTCACTACAAAACCGGCTGGAACGATTTCGTTCTGGGGTACTGGTATGATTATGGCGACGACAACGAACAGCAGCCCTTCACGGCCGTCCAGACCAACGGCTATGCGCCGGACATCTGGGCGCAAAACGGCCGCGACGTGATCCGCCTGCCCAACGGCGAACGCCTTCTGGGCGGCAGCTTCCACACCATTTCACAAACCAACGCGCTGTTCATCGGCGACCACATGTCCCTGCTGCATGACCATCTGGCCATCGACCTCGGGTTCAAGGCCGTCATGATGAACCGCGATGGCACGAACAGCATGCCGGGCCCGCAATACCATGTCGGCTCCAATAGCATGGAGCCCCTGCCCCGCCTCGGCGTGCGCTGGCGCATTGACGCGGAAAACCAGATCTTCTTCAACGCCACGACCAATTTCCGCGCCCCGGATCAGAGCTCGCTGTACAACACCTATGACCCCTCTTCGGGCGAAATGTACGGAACCGGATCGGCCGATGTCCGCAACGAATATTCCATTTCCGAAGAACTGGGATACCGCCGCACGGGGCGCTGGATCATCGGCAGCCTGACGCTGTTCAACTACAACTTCACCAACCGCCAGATCTCCACGCAGGCCGTCCAGAATGGCTCCATCGTCAGCACGACGATGAACGCAGGTGGCCAGACCTCCCGCGGCGTGGACGTGGAAATCGGCCTGCGTCCCTGGCATCATTTCAGCCCCTATGTCTCAGGCGAGTACCTGCATGCCACGATCGACAATGACCTGATGTCGGGCGGCGACCTGCTGCGCACCCGCGGCCGCATCGCCGTCCGCAGCCCGACCCTTCAGGCCGCGGCCGGGCTGAGCTATGACGACGGACACATCTTCGGCGTCGCCACCGTGCATTACACCGGCCACCAGTACGCGACGTTCACGAATGACGAGCGCGTTTCGGATCACACGACCGGCGATCTCGCCATCGGCTACCGCTTTTCGGACCATATCCATCTGCATCAGCCGACCCTGCGGATGAACTTCATTAACATCACAAACGAACACTACCTTTCCGGCGTGGCCAGTCCGACCATGAATGCAAAGGACACGACCGGCGTGTATGGCACCACCATCGCCGGAAGTGCCCCGAGCTACTTCATCGGCGGCGGGTTTGCAGCCCTGTTCACCGCTTCGACGGGGTTCTGAGCATGGCGGAGGCTTCCGGACAGTTCGGCGTCAATGGTCCCGAAAGCAGACGGGATTGGCCCGCACTGTCGGACGCCGAAGCCCGCGACGTCCTCTCCCGTTTTCCGCTTCCTTCCCCCGCGCGGCAGGTCATCTGGCACGGACGACGCCCCTTTTCCTCCACGGGCGTCGTTTTGCTGGAGGATAGCAGCCGCGTTTTCCTCAAACGCCACGATCATTGCCTGCGCGATGCAACAGCCCTTGCGGAAGAACACCGCTTCATCACGCATCTGGCCGAACAGGGGGTTCCTGTCGGCCAGACATGGCGCACCAAAAACGGGGATGCCGCACTCGATCTCAACGGATCCGCCTACGAAGTCTTTTCCATCATGCCCGGACATGACCTGTACGAGACCGTGCAATCCTGGGAACCGTTCCACAACGCCCGCCACGCCTTTTCCGCTGGCCAGCGTCTGGGCCAGCTTCACCAGGCGTCAAGAAGCTTCGACGCCCCTGCGCGCCCTGCCCGCCGCCCGCTTCTCTCCACCTTCGAGGTCATCACATCTTCCAACCTGATGACCGGGCTGGAACGCTGGCTCCCCCATCAGGCCGGGCTTGCCGAAGCCCTGACACACCACCGCTGGCGCGCCGATCTCCCGCAGGCCCTTCTGCCCTTTCATGAAAAGCTGAAGGCGCATCTCGGCACAATCCAGCCCCGCTGGGGACATGGCGACTGGCACCCGTCAAACCTGTTCTGGACCGGCACCGACCCGGAAGCGCAGGTCTGCGGCATTCTCGATTTCGGCATGTCGGACCGCACCTGCGCCGCCTACGATCTCGCAGTCGCCATCGAACGCACCGCCATCGCATGGCTCGAACCCGAAAACGACTGTCCTGTCAGCCTCGAGCGCCTCGAAGCCTTCCTGTCAGGCTATCGGACACATTACGCCCTTTCGGCGGAAGAATGCCGTCTGGCACCCCTTTTTCTGCCACTCGTTCACGTCGAATATGCCCTGTCCGAAGTCGCCTATTACGAGACACTGGTTCATGACAAGGCCGGAGTGAAAGCCGCCTATACGGACTATCTTCTGGGCCACGCCCACTGGTTCTCGTCCCCCACAGGCCAGCAGTTCCTGCACAAGCTGACGCATCTTCTCCAGACAGCGCCATGTCCCTGATCGAAATTCTGGGCGCCGTCCTCAGCGCGCTGGCCGTCTGGCTGACATCGCGGCGCAGCATGATCTGTTGGCCTGTGTCTCTGGCCGCGGCAGGGCTGTATTCCTGGATTTTCCTTCAGGCCCGGCTTTATGCCGATGCCGGGCTTCAGATCGCATTCTGTCTGTATGTCGTCTACGGCTGGCAACACTGGCGCCAGATGGCGAAACCGGATGGCCGGATCCACGTCCGCCGCCCTACAGTCCCCACGCTCCTGAAAGGACTGCTCTGCGGCGGCGCAGGAAGCGCTGCCTGGGCGTTTGTTCTCACCCGCTACACCAACGATCCCACACCCGTCACGGACGCCACCCTCACGGCCTACAGCATTCTCGCCCAGTACTGGGACACCATGCGCTATCGTGAAACCTGGCTGTTATGGATCGTGGTGGACAGCGCCTATGTGGCCCTGTTCCTCACCCGCGGTCTTTATCCGACAGCCCTGCTTTATGCCGGTTTTGTCGTACTGGCGATCAACGGATACCGGCTCTGGAAACCCGAAGCCTCTGGCTGAG
The DNA here is from genome assembly GCF_002005485.1 of Gluconobacter albidus. NCBI lineage: Bacteria > Pseudomonadati > Pseudomonadota > Alphaproteobacteria > Acetobacterales > Acetobacteraceae > Gluconobacter > Gluconobacter albidus. The sequence goes on from NZ_CP014689.1 coordinate 2,420,683, forward strand.
CGGCATCCAGTCCGCCCTCTGAACCTCCATCAAAAAAAGCCGCTCTGAATTTTCAGAGCGGCTTTTTTCAGGCCAGAACATTAATCAGCCGGCTCATCCTCCGGCAGAGGCTGGATCTGACGCAGCTTGCCGTAGCGGTCGTAATAAAAAACAGACGTTCCCCGCCGTTCGGCATAACCGTCCGGCTGACCGTCCTTCGTCTGGAACAGCAGCCGGAAGGCATCCGGCTGCTCGATCACTTTGTCCCCTGCCGGGCGATACCGATACCGGCTGAAATCGGCATGGCTCTTGGGCAGCGACGAGTTGTGATACAGGTCGTGCATGCTCGGCTTCTTGGGACCGTCATCCGCATCCTGCGCCACGGCCGTACCAAGGGCCGCGCCTGAAACGGCAAGAACGGCCAGTACTGGGACAATCAACCTGCGCATGATGCTCTCCGGTCAGTGCGTTTGTGCGGGCACCTTAGGCGAAACTGTCTTCTGGCTCCAGCCACCCCCGAGTGCGCGATACAATGTTACAATATTCTGGAACCTTGCGGCCTTGACCATGATGTCGTTCTGCTGCGCCTGATAGAGGGTGCGCTGCTGCGTCAGGGTGGTCAGATAGCTGTCGATACCGGCCTTGTAGCGCATGTTGGCCAGATCGAATGCCTGCTGCGACTGCGCCACCAGCTCATCCATGTGGCGCTGCTGGGTCGTATAGGTTTCCCGTGCCGTCAATGCATCCGAAACTTCACGGAACGCCGACTGTACGGTCTTTTCATACTGCGCCGCATTCTGACGGGACTGCGCCTTGGCCATCATCAGGTTCCCTTCGCTCTGCCCCCAGGTCAGCAGCGGAATGCTGATGGACGGGGAGATGCTCCAGGTTTCGGCACCCGGCGTGAACAGCTTGCGGAACTGAAGCGAACTGGTGCCTTCCGAAGCCGTCAGCGTAAAGCGGGGGAAGAACGCCGCGCGCGCTGCACCCACATTGGCATTGGCCCCCAGCAGGGTATGCTCTGCCGCACGGACGTCCGGCCGCTGCTCCAGCAGATCCGAAGGCAGGCCCTCCGGCAGATCCGTGATCATGGTCTGCGATCCGAAGGGCGCCGGTTCCGGCAAGGTCGAGGGCAGCGGCGAGCCGACGAGAAGCTGAAGCGCATGCTCGTCATCCGCCAGAGCGCGCGTATATTGCGCCTCGTAGGCGGAAGCCTGCTCGACCTGTGTCTTGACCTGCGCCAGCGTCAGCGCATCCGTTTCGCCATTGTCATAGGAAAGCTGGGTCAGCCGCAGGGTATCGCGCTCGGACGCCAGCGTGGCACGCGTCACCCGGAGCTGCTCGCGATCAGCCAGCCACTGGATGTAGGTCGTCCCGATCTGCGAGACCGTCGTGATGAGAACGTTCCGCGCGTTCTCGACGTTGTTCAGCACCGTTTCCTTCTGCTGACGCGTCAGGTTGCGGATGCGGCCCCACAGATCAATTTCGTAAGACGAAAATCCGATCGACGTCTGATACAGACGCAGGGTTGAGATATGCTCGCCAACGCCAGGCGCAAAGGAGAAACCTGCCGTATCGGATGGCGCCATGAACAGCCCCTGTCCGCCAGCCGAGATGATCGGAAACAGCGAGGCATTCTGGATCTCGTACTGGCCGCGCGCCACGCCCACAGCATCAAGCTGCGCTGCGATGTCGCGGTTGTTTTTCAACGCCAGCGCCACGAGCGCCTTCAGCCGCGGGTCGGTGAAGAAATCCTCCCACCCGAGATTGGACGCGGCCTGAGCCGCAGGCGTGTTCCTCGATGCCGTATCCGCGGGGTAGCTGTTCTGGATGGCCTGCGTGGGCCGGTGGTAAACCGGCGCCATGTTACAGGCCGAAAGCATCAGCATTCCGGCAAATCCGGAAGTCAGTCCGAGACGGGCCTTCATGCTCCGTGCTCCCCTTCAGCGACAGGCGCCGCCTTGTTGTCCAGATGGGCATACGGGTCCTTGCGGTCCCTGACCCGGCTCACACGGAACAGACGCAGCACCACAACGAAGAAGACCGGGACGAAATAGACCGCCAGCAGCGTTGCCGAGAGCATGCCACCCACGACACAGGTTCCGATCGCCACGCGCGCTGCCGAGCCAGCCCCGGTCGCGATCGCCAGCGGAAACACACCACAGACAAAGGCGATCGACGTCATGAGGATCGGACGCAGACGCTCACGCCCGGCTTCCAGAACCGAGTCTTCCAGAGTTTCGCCACTTTCGAAGAAGGCCTTGGCGAATTCCACGATCAGGATCGCGTTCTTCACCGACAGACCCACCGTCGTGAGCAGCCCGACCTGGAAATAGACGTCGTTGGCCAACCCGCGTCCCAGCGTCGATGCGATGGCACCCAGCACGCCGAGCGGAAGCACGAGCAGCACCGCGAACGGAATGGCCCAGCTCTCATAAAGCGCCGCCAGACAGAACATGATGACCACAACGGCCAGAGCATAAAGCGGCCCGGTCGATCCACCCGAAGCAAGCTGCTCGAACGACAGACCCGTCCACTCATAACCGATGCCGCGCGGCAGCTTGGCCAGAAGCTTCTCCATTTCCGTCATCGCCTGACCCGAGCTTGCGCCCACGGCCGGCTGTCCCTGGATTTCGTAGGAGTTCAGACCGTTATAGTCCTCGACCTTCTGCGGACCGTTAACCCAGACCCCCGAAGCAAAGGCATTGAACGGCACCATCGTTCCCGTCGCATTGCGGACATACCAGCGGTTCAGATCCTCCGGCGTCATGCGCGCCCAGGGCTCGCCCTGGATATAGACCTGCTTGACGCGGTCATTGCGCATGAACTGGTTGACGTAGATGGAGCCAAACGCACCTTCAATCGTCGTGTTGATATCCGCATTCGTCAGGCCGAAAGCGTTGGCGCGCTCACGGTTGATATCAAGCTTGAACTGCGGCGCATCCTCCATACCCAGCGGACGAACAGCCATCAGAAGCGGATTTTTCGCTGCTTCGCTCAGGATCTGGTTTCGCGCGGCCAGCAGCGCTTCATGACCCAGATGTCCGGTGTCTTCCAGCTCCAGATCGAAACCGGTCGCATTGCCCAGCTCCATCACAGCAGGCGGATTGACGGCAAAGATCTGCGCTTCCGGATCCATCCAGAAATGCATCATAATCTCGCGCGACACGGTCATGGTGGTATGCGCAGAGCCCGGACGCTGGTCCCAGGGTTTCATACGGATGAAGAACGCACCCGCACTCTGCCCCTGACCCGCGAAGCTGAAGCCCGTCATGGTGAAGACGGACTCAACATACTGGCCGTAGGTCTTGAGAACGTAGTCGGTAATCTTGCGGTTGACGGCCGCCGTCTGCGCTTCGGTCGCCCCGTTGCGCATCGTGACCTGTCCGAAGATGATTCCCTGATCCTCGTCAGGAAGGAACCCCCCCGGCACGCGCATGAACAGGAACCCGACCAGCGCCGTGAGCAGGACGAACCCGAGCATGCTGACGACCGGCACACGGATCAGCCATTTTACGCCCCCGATATAACCGTTCGTCATACGATCGAACGTCCGGTTGAACCAGGCTGCGGGTCCACGATCATGCCCCTTGTGGGTCGGCTTGAGCATGGACGCACACAATGCGGGCGTCATGACCATCGCCACCAGAACCGACAGCCACATGGCCGCGACGATCGTGATGGAGAACTGGCGATAGATCACACCCGTGGAACCACCAAAGGCCGCCATCGGCAGGAACACCGCCGTCAGCACCAGCACGATGCCGACAAGCGCACCCGAGATCTCGTCCATCGAGACACGGGCCGCTTCTTTCGGTGACAGCCCCTTGTCCGTCATCACACGTTCGACGTTCTCGACCACCACGATCGCGTCATCGACCAACAGGCCGACCGCCAGCACCATGGCCAGCATGGTCAGCGTGTTGATGCTGTAACCCACAATGGACATCAGCCCGAACGTTCCCAGAAGAACCACCGGCACGGCGATCGTCGGGATCAGCGTGGCGCGGAAGTTCTGCAGGAAGATCAGCATCACGATGAACACGAGGACGATCGCCTCGATCAGCGTCTCGACCACTTCATGAATGGAGAGCGTGATAAATGGCTCGGTATCCAGCGGATAAACGAGCTTCAGACCCTGCGGGAAATAACGGCTCAGCTCACCCAGACGCGCACGAACGGCAGCCTCGGTCTTGAGCTGGTTCGCGCCTGGCGCCAGCTTGAGCGCCATCGCGGCGGCCGGATGGTTGTTGTAAGACGATCCCAGAGCATAACTCTGCGCCCCCAGCTCGACCCGCGCCACGTCCTTCAGACGCACCTGGCTGCCATCCTGCTGCACCTTGAGCAGGATTTCCTTGAACTGGTCAGGCGTGCTCAGACGGGTCGGACCAATGATCGTGGCATCGAACCCGATCCCCTTCTTGGCCGGAAGACCACCCAGCTCACCCGAAGAAACCTGGATGTTCTGCGCCTGGATGGCGGACTGGACATCGCCGACCGTCAGGCCGAAATTGTAGAGCTTCGACGGGTCCAGCCAGACGCGCATCGCATATTCTGAGCCGAACAGCGTATGATCGCCCACGCCCGAAACACGGGACAGCGGGTCGGAAATGTTGGACGCGACATAATCCGAGATGTCCTGCCCGGACATGCTGCCATCTTCGGAAATGAAGGCCACGACCATCATGAAGTTCTTGGTCGCCTTCGTGATGCTCAGCCCCTGCGCCGTGACTTCCGCCGGCAGACGCGGCTGGGCCAGCTGGAGCTTGTTCTGGACCTGAACCTGCGCGATATCAGGGTTCGTACCCTGCTCGAACGTCAGGTCGATCTCCATCTGTCCGCTCGCATAAGACGAAGCCGACAGATACTCGAGATGGTCCAGACCATACATCTGCTGAAGGATCGGGCGGACAACCGTATTGTTCACCGTCTCGGCAGATGCACCCGGATACATGACCGAAATGGCAATCTGGGGCGGTGCAATGTTCGGATACTGCGCAATCGGCATGCGCGTGATCGCAACGCCACCAACGAGCATGATAATCAGACCGATAACCCACGCAAAGATGGGCCGGTCAATGAAGAAGCGGGACAATGACATGCGGGGTTACTCCGCCTTTCCCGCAGGAGCTGCAGGAGGCGCTTCATGCGGCGCCACCTTTGCACCCGGCTGCACTTTCTGCAGACCGCTTACGATCACCTTCTCGCCTTCCTTCAGCCCGTCCGAGACGAGCCAGGACTCGCCGACCGTCCGCAGGACCTGAATGGAACGCTGGCTGACCTTGTTCTCGCCATCCACGACCATGACGTAGGGATTGCCCTTGGCATCCCGCGCAACCGCAACCTGCGGCACCAGCATACCGTGCGGATCAATGCCTTCCTGAATATGGGCATTCACAAACATGCCCGGCAGCAGCAGATGATCCGGGTTCGGGAAAACGGCGCGCATGACAAGCGTTCCGGTCGCCGGATCCACCGTGACTTCGGAAAGCTGAAGCTTGCCACGCACCGGATATTCGGTGTTGTCTTCAAGACGCAGGCCTACCGCCGCCGCATCCGTGCCATTCCGCTCGAGCTGCCCGTCCGCCAGTTCACGCTTCAGGCGCAGCATATCGGTAGCAGCCAGATTGACGTCCACGTAAATCGGATCAAGCCGTGTCACAACTGCGACCGGCTGGGTCTGCCCCGCCGTCAGAAGCGCACCAGCGGTATAAAGCGTGCGGCCAATACGCCCACTGATGGGCGCACGAACATGGGTGTAATTCAGGTTGACGGCGGCCGCTTCCAGCGCTGCCTTCGCCTGTGCCACCTGGGCCTCGGCCTCACGCGCCGTGGCCAGCGTATTGTCGAAATCCTGTGAACTCACGGCATGAGCCGCCACCAGCGGACGATACCGCTTGAGCTGCCCGTTCGCCCGCGCTGCCACGGCCTGTGCGTTCAGAAGCTGTGCTTTCGCCTGATCGTAAGCTGCCTGATACGGCGCGATGTAGATCTGGAAAAGCTGCTGTCCGGCCTTGACGTCCGCACCCTGTTCGAAATCACGCGAGACAATGACACCATTCACCTGCGGACGGATCTGCGCCTGCTCATAGGCATCCGTTCGACCGGGTAGAGACGTCTCAAGCGTGACCGGCTGCGTCTTCAGCGTCACCACATCAACAGGCTGGGGCGGCATCTGGGGAGGGGGCGTTTTTTTCTGACACCCTGCCACCAGCAGCGGGAGTGCCAGAAGCGGCACCAGAAAACTGCCCCTCCCACCCCACGAACCGACCGGAGACAGGGCAGCAGAACAATTCAACGATATTTTCTGAAAAGAAGGCATGATACGGCCGCTATCCTGTGATACAGAAACCCGCTAGTTTCCCGCGAGGACGGAAACTAGCGGGTTTCTTTGACAGACGTCAATTCGGTCTGTGAAATAATATCGGAGTTCATCTTGCCCAGTCAGTCGAGCAGCCAGCCTGAAGACCGGAAACAGTCCTGCTGTGGCCGCCCCGTGCAACTCGACGAAGCGGAAAGACGCAACCGGATTCTCGACGCCGCAAGCTCGGTCCTGACCACGCACGGCTATCACGCAACGTCGATGGACAGCATTGCGTCGTGCTCGGGAATGTCCAAGAAAACCCTCTACCAGTTTTTCGACTCCAAACAGGTCCTGTTCGAAACACTGATCCTCGAACGCCTGTTCGCCCCCATAAATTATACGCCGGCCCCCACGGATTCCATGGAAAAACAGCTTCTGGGCCTGATGACCAGTATTGCTGCCTGCATGTTCTGTGATGAACGTCTGAGCCTGCTCCGCTCCGTCATTACGGAAACGAGCCGCAATCCCGCAGTGCGGCAACTGGTCGCAGACCTGTTTCAGCTCTCGGGACGGGTCCTGCCCATCCAGAACTGGATGGCTATCCAGTCCGAAGCAGGCAGACTGGACATTCCCGATATTACGGAGGCGTCGGACCTTCTTTTCGGAATGACGCTCGGCGGCCCGACGCTGGGGCGCCTCACACATTGCAAACCGAGCCGTTCAAAAGAAAAGCTCGAAGAATTCATGGCTTACGGCATCAGGGTTTTTCTGGAAGGACATCGCCCTGTCACTCCTCCCCTGAACAGACACTAGCCACCAGCAGAAACAGGCGGCGTCGCAGCACCGTCCCTGCTCCCCGTCAGCAACCTGAAAACACCCTCCGAAGGTGTCCCCGTCATCATCGCCCCAAACCGGTCCTGAAGACTTCTGAGCGTCTGCTGATCCTGCGCCCTGGACGCATCTCCCCCTACCCGGAGAATGAGAGCCTGCTGGTCAGGAGAGAGTGGCGCCTTCGCCGTTTCGCCATTCCCCGGAAGCGCGTCCAGCATGGGGGTCAGTGCCTCCACCGCCCGGGACCACTCTCCCGCCTTTTCCGCCATCTGGGCCCGCAGCGTCCAGGCCCGCGGATCCCGAATGGTGGCAAGTTCTCCCGCGGCCTCATCCGAACGATGATCGGCCAGCGCAATCTGCGCGCGCAGAAGCGCAACCTCCACAGACTGGCTGCTGCTGCCTCCCGGCAGAGCCAGCGCAGCATCAGGAGAGCCTTCGGCAAACGCCGAAAGTTCCTGCCGGGCCGCCTTGGCATCTCCCATATCGAGCTCAAGCCTGGCCAGCCGGATGCGGACAGCCATGCCCGGCGCACCACCCTGAATGTCCACAAGCTTCCTCAGAGCGTCCCGCTCCTGATCCGGCAGCCCCATGGCTTCGTAACGACGCGCCAGACCGTCGAGGATATCCCGCTGTAACGACCCATTCCCTGAAGCTTCGCCCAGCGCGTCCTTCAGAAAGGCGACTTCATTCAGAGCCTGCCTCCCATCTGCAGAGACAGTCTCTGCCATCCGCCGTATAATATCCGTCTTCTGCACTTCAACATCGGTCATATCCTCAGGATACAATCGGTTCCATTCCTGAACTGCCGTCGCAGCAGCGGCGAGATTCCTACCCCTCATCAGTGCCTCGATCTGCAGAAGCCGGGCACTTTTTTCCCTGCCTGCAATCCGAAGAGCCGGCAGGATGCCATCAACCTGATCGGCGACAGCCTGCGGGGACAGCGTTTTCTTCTCCAGCGCCCGTCGAAGGAGCGCTTCCCTTGCCACCGGCCAGACCAACGGCGATGTTTCATGTGAGAGCGCTTTCAGCTTCTCTTCTGCATCCGGCGCATCCCGATGAGCCGCCAGAAGCGCTTTTGCCAGAGCCACCTGCGGTCCCTCGGGAAGCTGATCGAGAATTTTCGTCGCGCTTTCATTACCATAACGCGCGACCCACTGGGCTGCAGGAGGCAGAAGACGGTCCCGCAAAGGCGCTGCATACGCCTGAAGAACAGGTAGCCCTGTCGCAATCAGGTCTGCCGTATGATTACGGTCGCTTTCCACAGACCCGGACGCGCTCTGCCCAACCCGGCTGGCAGATGGCATAAGCATACGCATCATTCCACGCCAGAGCTGATCTTCAGGAGTACTGCCCCCATCCTCGGTCAGATAGGATGAAACTTCGCGCTGGTTCAGCACGGCCGATATCTGTTGAAGGCGGCGCGTCTCAGGTTTTTCTGCGCCTTCAGGCCAGTCCTGCAAGGCCACTTGCATGACCTCTCCCAGAAGCGGTCCATTCCCGGCGCGTGCCGCCGCCTGCGCAACCCGCATGCGCGCCTCGAACCGATCAGCCGATGGGGCCAGGGCTGCGGCAGCCACACTCCGTCTGAGGGCCTCGCGAAGCTCTTGTGGGGTTCCGCCTCCCAGACTGACACCACTAAGAGACGATCCATAGGGCTGAAGCCGGTTGGAAGCCATCAGGGGGAAACTGTCCGGCCCCATCGTATCCAGAACCAGCCTTCCTGCCGCCTGACGCAGTTCGATATCATCAGAATCGGCCGCCACCACCACACCCATCAGACTGCTTCGAACCGAAAATCCGGTTCCCTGACGGCGCATGGGCTGCCCGATGCGTCCAGAGCGCGTCATTCCAAGCAGAAGCCTCCGACCCGAGGACGGATCATCCAATGCAACAACCTGAGGCAGTCCTTCCTGCACAGGCGGCGTGAACGTCAGTGCGTTTCCGTCCTGCCCCAGAAGCATATCGGCCTGAGGCTTCACATCCGGGGCGACAGATACCGTCCATCCCGCTCCAACCGGACGCAGGACCGGATCACGATCAGTAGACACCCCAATGGTGATAACCGTTACGTCTGGAAGAAGTCTGCTGGACACTGACGTGAAAGGCCCGACCCCGGACAGGCCTGCCGTATCGAGAGCATGCCGTCCGGCCGCCACAAGCACGATATTCTGCCCGTTTCGAAAGGCTGCAACAGGCGTCAGTTCTCCAAGCGGCAGCCAGAGCCCGGTCGCGTCGGGAACCTGCATGGGCGTTGCGGGAGACGCATTGACAACCTGCGGGCGAGGTTCGGACACTGGAGCGGAATCCACCGAAATCCGTTTCTCCTGCACAGCTTTTTCCGGATGCGGGAAAAGAGGCGCTGGATCGTTCAGAAACAACCATCCAGCAGGCAGCAGCTTGTCGTCTGGTGCCGGTCCGGCATGGGTTTCCCCTCCTCCGGGTTTCACACTGGAGGCCCTGGTCTGTGCGGCCACCGCCGTTCCAAGCGATGACAGCCCCAGAACTGCAGCCAGGATTACCCTTTTCATCCGTTGCCGCCAATCCGGGCAGCGGGTCGCGCGTGGGAGTTCGCAAGAAGCTGTGTCGCCAGAATGGCGCGCTGAGGCGACATTGCTTCCATGATGGCCGAAGCCTTTCGCGGGTTCATCCTGTTCAGCAGCGCCACTCCAACACGCAGGTCCAAGATATTAAAGATCGCGGCTGCATCCTCCGGTCGCATCGCCTGATAGATCTTGACGAGGCGATCCGCATCATCGTTCCGGAGCTGATCAGTGTGCTGTTCGGTGCTTTCAAGTGCGGTCCGGGAATTCTCAAGCGCAGTCATGCGACGTTGCAACTCTTCCTCCGCAGCATCAACAAGACGCTGACGGTCATTCAGCGCTGTATCCCGTCGATCCAGCTCTTTCTCCCGCGAGGCGAGCTGTTCCGCAAGCGCAGGATCGGCAGGCTGAGCCAAGGCAGGCACATTTGCGGGTGCAGGCCCCTTGCATCCCCCTTTGGCACACAAATCGTCAACCTTCGGAGATGCCGCAACTGCAGAAGAGGGGGTGTCAGCAGCTTTGGGAGGTTCAACCGGCGTAGGCGCAGATACCGGTGCGACGGGTTGGGGCTGGGCCATGGCAACAGCCGTCAGAGCAGACGAGGAGCTGTCGGTGTCTCCCATAAGATCGCCCGCAATCGCATAGACCTTGACCCCGAGAAGAACAATCATCAGGCCGCAGGCCAAATGCAGAAGACGGAAAAACATGTCCGGTTATCCCTGCTTCTGACGTAACGCGCGGAGAAGTTCACGCTCGGCAGCGCTCTTGCTGCCACTGGGCTTCATAGTCCGCACCTCATCCGGCTTCAGGCGAAGCGCCGAGCGGAAGGACGTTTCTTCAGGTATTTCTTCAATCCGAGGCGCTGCCTTTGCTGCAACGCGACCAGCGGGCAGCAGCGATTCCAGCTGCTGGGCGAGGGTCTCCGAGCGGTCACACAGCATGGCCAGATCCCGTTTCAGACTTTTCCCGGATTCGACCGTCTTTCCCAGAGCACGGCCTACGAGTTCCGTCGTCTGGCGCAGATGGTCAATGCCGGACTGAGCCTGGGCACTGCTGGACTGAAGGCTGGAGATCAGGGCATCGAGCTGCCCACGGTCCCGCCGCAGCACGGACAGCGCGCGGCCCAGATACAGGCTGTAGAAAATGGTCACCAGGAGCAGGACTGAAAGGGCAATCTCGATCCCAAGCTGAAATCTATCCATGAAATATGCTCCGGTCAGCTATAGGATGTGGCACGATCCGTGCCGGGTTTCTGGTTGAGGACTTCTTCAATCTTGACGGCCACCTGTCCCTGCTTTCGTCCAACACGTCCCTTGAAAAGGGCATGTTCGCCACAGCGCAGGGTGACGAGAGCATCCGGATTTCGACGCAGGACCAGTTGATCGCCGGGGGCGAGCTTCATGATCTCTTTGAGGTTCACGGTCTGCTCTTCCAGAACGGCATCAAGGGTCAGATCCGTGCGCCAGAGTTCCTGTGCCAGGTGGCTTTCCCACATCCCGTCATGGCCGAATTTCTCACCCATGAACTGCTGAAGCAGAATGTCCCGGACCGGCTCGAGCGTGGCGTGCGGCAGCACAACGTCCACGTCCCCGCCCCGACCTTCCATATCGATACCAAAACGTGCGGTAACAACGCCGTTTCCAGCGCGACAGATCATTGCGAAACGCGAGTTCATTTCGAGACGCTCGAAATGAAAATTAACCGCACAGAGCGGGCTGAAGCTTGTTTCCAGATCATCGAGAATGATCCTGACCATAGGCTCGATCAGGGCGCGTTCAATGGCGGTGTGGTGCCGCCCTGTTTGTCGGGCAGCGGTCGGACCGTCGCTGCGGACGTGGCCTCCGAGAAGTGCGTCGACGATGCTGTAGATCAGAGAAGAGCTCAGAACGAGAATACCGTAATTGTCCCATTCTTCCGCCTTGAAGACCGCGAACATGGCCTGGCCCGGAACGTTTTCGAGATAATCTCCAAAGCGCTGGGAACCCAGCCGGTCCATGGACGCTTCAACATTGTCGCTGGTAAAATTGCGCAGGCTCGTCGTCAGAATCCGGGTGAAACGGTCAAAGACCACTTCGAGCATAGGTAGCCGCTCGGACGATATGCCAGACGTACTGACCACGCGCTCGATACCACTGCTGTTCGACGGACCGCTGACTGCGGAATCCTTGCCAAAAAAGCTGTCGATTTCGGCTTGGCTGAGGACGTGATCATTGTCGGCCCCAAAACCGGCCATACCGTTTCCGGCGAGCGGAAAGGCAGCCTCAGGCATGCCGGTATCCTGATCCGCAAACGTGGTGTCGGCCTGTCGGTCGTCGGTCACTGCACCAGCACCTCTACGAAAAAGAGATCCCTGACCCGAAGGGGCGCCACGATGTTGGTGATCTGCGCCAGCATTGTTTCCCTGAGTCGGTAAATGCCGCTTCCGGAAAGCTCGGAGGGCTGCATACCGTGCAGACAGGTCTGGAAAGCGTCCTGGATCTGAGGCATCAGGGCGGCGACATTCTCGGCGTTTTTGCCGTCTTCAACTTCAAGCCGCGCGCCGATCCGGACATATCGCGTCCGCTCAGACCCCGAATCAAGATTGGAGAGAATGGTCGGGATGGTGATGGTCGTCCATTTCACAGGCTGGGCAGCAGTCTTGGTGGCCGGGGTTGCCGCGTGATGAAAATGCTTCCATGCAAAGGCTCCACCGCCAGCCAGAAGCAGGCATGCCAGCACTGCAAGGATGATGATCTTGCGCTTACCCCCCTTCTCGACCGGGGTTTCGTTTTCCGGAGTCTCCGTCGTCACCGTTCGTCTGCCTTCTCTTTCGGACAGCGCTCATCATCTGCGTAAAAGATTAACAGTGGGTTTATGATGCTCAGGAAAAGGCAAGTCTTCCTTCAGACGGGAACCATGTTTCTGAGCCTCGTGGCCCTTGCAGGCTGTGCGTCCCAGCGTTCTCCCTACAACCGGTATTATTCCTCAAGCGGGGCCTACCGCGCACCCGGGCCGGCCGGAGATCCCTGGCGGCCCTATATCCTGCAGGCCGCCAGCCGGTTTTCGATTCCGCAGGACTGGATCCGGGCTGTCATCCATCAGGAATCGGGCGGTCACCAGTTTCTGGACGGGCGGCCCATCACCTCCCATTCCGGTGCGATAGGGCTGATGCAGCTCATGCCCCAGACCTATGCTGACATGCGCGCGCGGTATGGCTTGCGGGCCGATCCTTACGAGCCTCATGACAACATCATGGCAGGGACCGGCTATATCAGTATCCTTGCCCGGAAATACGGAGCCCCGGCCTTTCTGGCGGCTTACAATGCCGGTCCGCAGCGACTGGAAGAGTATCTCTCCGAAGGGCGACAGCTTCCCAACGAAACCGTCAATTACGTTGCGAGCATCACCCCCCATCTGGGTACGCAGATTGCCCTGACAGGCCCTCTGGCCGCCTATGCCAGCGCCGATCAGCTGAATGCATCGCAGTCCGGAGCCTCTTATGCCGGGCTGCCCGCAGCCCAGACCGCTCCGGCGCCCGTCATGACGGCATCGCGCAGTGTCGGACAGGTCTGGGCCAGCCGACACGTCACGAGTGCTGCCGCCCAGACACCGATTACAGGACCGATCGCCGCCCCCAGCGCCGTGCCCTGCAATCCGGATGACGCCTACGATCCAGACGTGCCCTGCGCCGTCCAGCCCGCGGGCGAATCACAGCTTCCTCCCCCGTCCGCCACAGCCACGTCCCGGCCGCTTCCTCCCCCTCCCGTCATGCCGTCACCGCATACATTGCCGGTTCAGCCTACGGAATCGAGAACCGTGGTCGTGGGCTATCACCGGCCGGGAAGCTATGGGTCCTGGGCCGTTCAGGTGGGAGCGTTTGGCAGTATCGGACAGGCCAAATTCGCCGCTACCATGGCACGGCAGGCAGCCTTCACACCGCTTCAGTCTGCCCGAATCGAAGTCCATCCCACACCGAGCCACGGCACCACGGTCTGGCGCGCGCGTCTGACAGGCATCAGCCGGGTGGGAGCCGCGGAAGCCTGTTCAACTCTTTCCGGACAGGGAATGGCCTGCATGGCCGTTCCGCCGGGGCATTGAAGGCACAGTCGGCAGCCAGTTTCGGCCATGCCAGCAATCCGCGTTGGCAATGCGGCGACTTTCGCTTATGTTCCCATGCATGAGACACATAGCTGCCGCGCATGAAGCGTAGGCCCTCCCCGCCGCCGCTCGTCACGCCCCTTCAGCCTCACCGACACCTTTCCCGACGACTTTTCAGGACGCGCAGATGACGACAAGCCCGGCTCCCGATCATACCCCCACCCACCATACAGGGGCCATCAGCGAGGAAGGCTATCACAAGGATCTCGGCCGCCGTCACGTCCAGATGATCGCCATTGGTGGCGCCATCGGTACGGGACTGTTCCTTGGGGCGGGTTCACGCCTTCAGATGGCTGGTCCCTCTCTTGCGATCATCTATGCGGTCTGCGGCGTCTTTTCGTTCCTGATCCTGCGCGCCCTGGGCGAACTGGTCATGTATCGTCCGACCAGCGGCAGCTTCGTGACCTATGCGCGCGAGTTTCTCGGGGAACGCGCGGCCTATATGGCAGGCTGGCTGTCCTTCCTGAACTGGGCCATGACCGGCATCGTCGATATCACGGCTGTCGCCCTGTACATGCATTACTGGGCGGTTTTCCTCCCGGTTCCGCAGTGGGCTTTCGCACTCGTGGCGCTGGCGATCGTCGGCACCATGAACATGATCGGCGTGCGCTATTTCGGCGAAATGGAGTTCTGGTTCTCCCTCATCAAGGTGGTGGCTCTGGCGCTGTTCCTCGTCGCAGGCGCTCTCATTCTCGGCATTCGCATGCCAGTCGCCGGGCATACGACCGGGTTTCACCTGATTACCGAAAACGGCGGCATCTTCCCGCACGGGCTGTTTTCGGCGCTCATGCTGCTTCAGGGGGTGGTGTTCGCCTATTCCGGCATCGAACTGCTGGGCACGGCGGCAGGTGAATGTGAGGACGCCCGCGAAATTCTCCCGCGTGCCATTAACAGCGTGATCTGGCGTATCGCCCTGTTCTATGTGGGGTCCGTCATCCTGCTGGTCTGCCTGCTGCCCTGGACCGAATATCACGCGGGCATCAGCCCGTTCGTGACGTTCTTTCAGGCACTCGGCATTCCGGGCATTGGCACCATCATGAACATCGTGGTGCTGACGGCCGCGCTCTCCAGCCTCAATTCCGGCCTGTATTCCACAGGGCGTGTGCTACGCGCCCTCGCCCTTGGCGGCTCCGGCCCGAAGGCTCTGGGCAAGCTGAACAAGAGCTCTGTCCCCTATGTCGGCATTCTCACCACACTGGCCGTGTATCTGGTGGGCGTGATGCTGAACTACCTCATCCCGTCGCGCGTCTTTGAAATTGTTCTGAATTTCTCGGCGCTGGGCATCATCAGCACATGGGGTTTCATCCTGCTGTGTCAGCTCCGCCTGCGGGCCGCGATCAATCGCGGTGACATCATGCCGACGGGCTTCAACATGCCGGGCGCGCCTTATACGACATGGGCGACCCTCGGTTTTCTGGGCTTCGTTCTGGTCATGATGGCTTTCGACTACCCGGACGGCACGATCACGATCGGCGCCATCCCGCTGATCGGGGCCGTGCTGATCGGGGGCTGGTGCCTGCTGGACCGCAGCCGCCGCCACGGCTGACCCCGTTTTTCCGGCTTCCGGCACAAAAAAGGGCGCTCCACGGAGCGCCCTTTTTCATGTCCGCATGATGCGACGCCTTACTTTGTCCGGCCCAATTCGGACCACAGATAAGCGTAACTGAGCGCCTGCGTCTGGGCGATTTCCTTCTGGCTGGCCCCGAAACCATGACCGCCCGCGACCTGCTCCCAGTAATAATAGGGGAGTTTAAGCTCGCTCATCCGCCATGCAAAACGCCGCGCATGAACGGGACCGACGCGATCATCCTTCGTCGTCGTCTCGATGAACGGCACGGGATATTTCACATCGGGTCTGAGGTTCTGAAGCGGCGAAATTCCGCGCAGGAATGCCTTCTGCTCAGGGATGGAGACCGTTCCATATTCCCCGACCCACGACGCCCCAGCGGACATGTGTTCATAGTTCATCATGTCCAGAAGCGGCACTTCGATATCGACGGCCTTCCAGAAATCCGGATGCTGCGTGAACTCGACACCCATCAGCAGACCGCCATTGGAACCGCCCTGAATCGCCAGATGCTGAGGCGAGGTTACCTTCCGGTCCATCAGGTCCTTCGCCACGGCAGCAAAGTCGTCATAAATCCGCTGGCGATTGGTCTTGAGACCGGCATCGTGCCAGGCCGGCCCGAATTCGCCGCCGCCGCGGATATTTGCCAGAACATAAACCCCGCCGCGCGACAGCCAGTTATTGCCGATCCCTGCCGAATAGAACGGGAAAAGCGGTACTTCAAACCCGCCATAAGCATAAAGCAGCGTCGGGTTGGTCCCATCCAGTGTCATGTCCCGACGGTGGACGATGAAATACGGGATGCTGGTGCCATCCTTCGAGCGAACCTCCTGCTGCTCCACCGCCATCTTCGAGGCGTCGAACTGCGCTGGCAGCGTATGGAGCTTCTGGACCGATGCCGTATCGCTGTTGATCTCCCACAGCGTGGTCGGGCTCAGGAAACCGCTGGAGACGGCATAGGCCACCGGGCTGTCCTCGTCGACACTGGCCAGACCCACCGACATGTTCTCCGGCAGAGGCAGATCCCGATGCGTGAAGGCCGCGCCTGTAGGTGTGTAGATCGAGGCCTTGCCCCGCACATTGTCGTACAGCGTGACGATCAGATGGCCATGGCTCGTGGACACTTCCTCGATCATCTGACGGCCCGTCGGCGCAACCAGAAGCTGGGGCGCGACCGTGGCCGCAGCCGGATCGACCAGCACCACGCTTCCCTGCGGGAAAGACTGCGCCCCGACCTTCCAGTCTTCCTTGAGCTGAACCACCAGGCGGCCATTGAACAGCCCGGCGACATCCGCCTTCAGGGGAATGGCGACCTGCGTCACCTGACCGTCCCGATACAGGAACAGCTTCGATGAAAACGCATCCAGGCCTTCGCGGATCAGCGTGACCTGGTGTCCTGCGCCGTCATGCAGCACTTCCGGCCCGACTTCGACGTCCTTCCGGTTTCCGGTGAAGACCGTCTGCGCCTGATCGAGGGACTGGCCGCGCTTGAGAAGCTTCACGATGTACGGATAGGAGGATTCCGTCACATCCGCAGACGCCCAGGGATAGCTGACCAGAAGCGTGTCACGGTCCAGCCAGCTTGAATCCTGCTTGGCATGCGGAAGGTTGAACCCGCCCTCAACGAATTTTCCAGTCCGCAGATCGAATTCCCGCACGGTCTTGGCATCCTCGCCACCGTCGGAGAGGTGCAGCAGGCAGAGATTCTGCTGGCTGTGCAGGCAGTCCACCCCGCCATAAACCCAGTTGCGCTTTTCCTTCGCCGCCAGCGCATCCAGATCCAGCGCGACGGTCCATTCCGGATGATCGGTCGCATAGGAATCCGGCGTCGTCCGGCGCAGGACGCCCCGCAGGTGTCGGTCATCACGCCAGAAATTGTAGATCATCCCGTCGATCTGGATGGGGGATGCAAGACGGTCATGCGTCTGAAGCAGTTTCAGGGACGTGGCATACAGGCTCTGGTAAAGCGGGCCATGCCCCAGAAGGCGCAGGGTACGGTCGTTCTGATCCTTCACCCAGGCCATCGCCTGCGCGCCATTGATATCGCTCAGCCAGGCGGGAATGGTGTCGGGAACATCCGCCGCATGAAGCGGCGTGAACATGCTGCCAGTCAGCAGAGCGGCCAGACCGGCACGGCGGAAACTGCGGAAAACTGTCACTGTAACAATACCTTCTGATTGTTTCAGAAGGAAACTGTCATTCCACCAGCGAAACCGCAAGTGTCGCCCCCGCAGGCGGCAGCCAGACCAGACAGGTCGTGCCCTTGCCCGGCGCGCTCGCAATCCGCAGACGGCCGCCATGCCGGTCCAGAATATGCCGCACGATGGACAGACCCAGGCCCGTCCCCTGCCCGGCTCCATCAGTCGGCGCACCCACACGATAGAAACGCTCGGTCAGGCGCGGCAGATGATGGGCTTCCATCCCGCAGCCATTGTCCTCGATCCCGAGAATGACGCCCCCATCCGCAGGCCACCGATCATCGGGGATGACGGCGCGCCGGGCCGACAATGTGATGGTCAGGGGCTCATCCTCCCTTGCACCATAGCGCAGGGCATTTTCGATCAGGTTGAGCAGCACCTGCACCATCTCGTCCTCGTCGGCCCGCACCATGAGGTCGTCTTCGACTTCCAGGGTCAGCGTACGTCCTTCCTGTTCAAAACGCGGCGCGACCTCCCCAAGCACGACGGCCATCAGATCGGCGACATCCACCAGATCGCGGGGACGCTGATGCTCATGCGCCTGAACGCGCGACAGATACAGAAGGCGGTCGATCAGCCGTTTCAGCCGCTCGGACTGCTGTCGCATGATGTCGAGAAACTGCCGCCGCATGACCGGATTTTCCCCAGCCGCCCCCTGCAACGCGTCGATGAATCCGCTCAGCGATGCCAGCGGCGTGCGCAGCTCGTGGCTTGCATGCGCCACGAAGTCCGTCCGCATCCGGTCCGCAGCCCGGGCCTCGCTATGATCGTTCAGTACGACCAGCACACGCTTGTCCTGGCCTTTGCCGCCCGGAAGACGGCGCAGCATCAGATGAAGCGTCCGCGGAACCGGCACATCGAGCGTGAAGGTCGTGGAGCAGACGGGTGGCAGCTCACTCCGACTCCCCCCCTCCGCCATGCCGGACGGTACCGGAACGCGCAACGCCGCCGACAGGGCCGAGCGGGCCGCCGGATGACGCAGGATCGCGCCCACCGTCTCCCCGAACTGGGACGCCGCTGCCTCATTGACCTGCACGATGGCCCCGAGCCCGTCCAGCACCACGGCGCAGGCAGGAAGCGGATCGACCGGCAGATCAGCCGGAGACACGGGCTTCAGATAGTCGTCAGGAGGTGAGGTCGGAACGCGCGGCTGTCGCAGCAGGAGCCAGACAGCCAATATCCATCCCGCGAGCGCCACACAGACGAGGACCATGCCGACCTGCAACGGCAGCGTATCTGCTACAGGCGGAAGGCCCCCTCCCGGCAGTGCTCCGGAAAGCGCTCCTGCCGGCACCCGTCAGGCGCCGTCCGTCGTCGGGCCATCATCCAGCGCGTAGCCGGCCGCGCGCACGGTCCGCACCAGATCGACCTCGCCCGGCCCGTTGATGGCTTTGCGCAGACGCCGGATATGGACGTCGATCGTCCGGATCTCGACATGGATGTTCTGCCCCCAGATCCGGCGCAGCAGATCCTCGCGGGAAAATACCTTGCGCGGATTGCGGATCAGCAGGTCCAGCAGGCGATATTCCGTCGGCCCCAGAGACAGCATCCGACCGCCACGCTCCACGCGGTGCGTTTCAGGGTCGAGCGTAATATCCGCGAAGGACAGACGGTCATAGGACGACTGGTGCCGCCGCAGCAGGGCGCGCAGACGCGCATCGAGCGTATCGACGCTGCACGGCTTCATCAGATAATCGTCCGCACCCGTGTCCAGCCCACGGATCGCATCCTGCTCGGCCGAACGCGCCGTCAGCAGCAGGACCGGAACATCCCGCAGAGCAGGATTGGCGCGGATGCGGCGGCACACATCCAGTCCGGACAGACCCGGAAGCATCCAGTCCAGAACAACGGCGTCAGGGCGCGACGTCTCAAGCGCCAGAAGCGCCGCTTCTCCATCTTCTGCCGTCTCGACGCGGTAGCCGCGCTGTTCGAGATTGTAGCAGGTCATCAGCAACAGGGCCGGATCATCCTCGACGAGAAGAACAAGTCCCTTGGCACGCGCGGGGGATGGGGCCTTCACCGGACGTCCGGCTCCTGCATCGTTTCCGCCACCGTCAGAGCCGAGGCCGGCCCGCCGCGCGGCCGCAGGGACGGCAGATTGTCGCCCGTCACGGCGTAGAAGACGCGCTCGGCGATATTGGTTGCATGATC
Source organism: Gluconobacter albidus (assembly GCF_002005485.1). Lineage (NCBI taxonomy): Bacteria > Pseudomonadati > Pseudomonadota > Alphaproteobacteria > Acetobacterales > Acetobacteraceae > Gluconobacter > Gluconobacter albidus. The sequence goes on from NZ_CP014689.1 coordinate 2,440,390, forward strand.
GCCAATCCGCTCAAGGTTCTTGGCAATGAACAGCAGTTCCGTGCAGGCGCGGATGTTGCGGGCATCTTCCATCATGTACGTGACGAGTTCACGGAACAGGGCCGTGTAGTATTCGTCTACCGCACGGTCCGAGTGCCAGACTTCCATGGCCCGGTTGGAATCCTGCTGCGTGATCGCATCGATCGAGCGACGCAGGTTTTCCTGCACGAGGCGCCCCATGCTGCGCAGACCCGAAAGCGAAATCTGGTTTTCCGGCATCCGGATCCGCAGCGAACGACGCGCGATGGAGGACGCATAATCGCCGATCCGCTCCAGATCGCCCGTGATTTTCAAAGCCGCCACGATCTCGCGCAGATCGCCCGCCATCGGGCTTCGCAACGCCAGAAGACGGATGGCAAGACCTTCGACCTCACGTTCGAGCTGGTCCACTTCCGGGTCCTGACGCGCCGCCGCATCGGCGGCTTCCTCGTTGCGGTCCGCAATGGCGGACAGCGCGAGGGCAACCTGATTTTCCACGATGCCGCCCATCTGCGCCATCATGGAGCGGAGCTGGCCCAGCTCCTGTTCGTAGCTTTTGACGATATGGGATCTGTCAGCCATGACGCGTTATCCAAACCTGCCGGTGATGTAGTCCTGGGTCTGCTGCTGCTTCGGATTGGTGAACATCCGGTCTGCGCTGTCCACTTCGATCAGACGCCCCATGTAAAAGAACGCCACCTGATCCGCACAGCGTGCAGCCTGCTGCATGTTGTGGGTCACGATCGCAATCGTGAATTCTTCCTTGAGTTCGTCAAGCAGTTCTTCGATACGCGCCGTGGAGATCGGGTCCAGAGCCGAGGTCGGTTCGTCGAGCAGCAGGACTTCCGGGCGCGTCGCAATGGAGCGCGCAATGCACAGACGCTGCTGCTGGCCGCCCGAAAGGCCGGAAGCCGGAGCATTCAGACGGTCACGGACTTCGTTCCAAAGCGCCACGCGGGTCAGGACGTCCTGAACGCGCGCATCCATATCCGCCTTGTTCATTTTCTCATGCAGACGCACGCCAAACGCGATATTGTCATAGATGGACATCGGAAACGGCGTCGGCTTCTGGAACACCATGCCCACGCGTGCGCGCAGAATGTTCAGGTCCAGATCGTGATCCAGAATATTGCGCCCGTCGAACATCACCTCGCCGGTCGCGCGCTGGCCGGGGTACAGGTCGTACATGCGGTTAAAAATCCGCAGCAGCGTCGATTTACCACAGCCACTCGGCCCGATCATGGCCGTCACGCGGCGGGCCGGAAAATCCACCGAAATGTCGTGCAGGGCGTGGTTTTCGCCATAATAGAAATTCAGGTTGCGGACAGCCAGCGCCACTTCAGGGCTCTTCGCCACCTGCGGATCAGTCTTGGTCATCATGGAATCCTGTGTCATCCCCTGCAGTGTTCCCGGGGTCATCCGCGTCGCGCCGAGACGCGGACGGCAATATTGATGGCCAGCACACCCATCGTGACCAGCAGCGCACCGGCCCAGGCAAGCTGTACCCAGTCTTCATAGGACGCGCCGGCATACTGGTAGATCGTCACCGGCAGGCTCGCCATCGGGCGGGTGAGGCTGAAAGACCAGTTCTGGTTGCCCAGCGACGTAAACAGCAGCGGCGCCGTCTCGCCACTCACACGGGCCAGCGCCAGCAGGATGCCCGTCAGCACGCCCGTCTTGGCGGAGCGCAGGCACAGCGAAAGCGTGACCCGCCAGCGTGTCGCGCCCAGAGCTGCGCCCGCTTCGCGCATGGCGGTCGGGACGAGACGCAGCATGTCTTCGGTCGTGCGGACAATGATCGGCACGGCCAGAATGGCCAGTGCAACGGACCCGGCCAGCGCGGAGAAGTGGCCGAATGGCGCGACCATAACCTGATAGACGAACAGACCGACCAGAATGGACGGCACCGACATCAGCACGTCCGAGACGAACCGGACGCAGGATGCGAATTTGTTGGTGTCCGTGCCATATTCCGAAAGATAGATGCCGCACCCAAGCCCCAGCGGCGTCGCCATCAGCAACGCCATAAACGTCTGGATCAGACTGCCGACAATGGCGTTTGCCAGACCGGACGACGAGCCCGGCGGCCCCATCGGCTTCATGATCGCGGCAGCGGACAGTCCGGCAAGCCCGCGGGACAGGAGGGTCCAGAGAATGGATGCGAGAACCAGCACCAGAATGCCGGCCATGACCATCCCGAAAGCGGTCGCCACATGATCGGCGCTCCGACGGCGGGCGGCACGGGGATTGGGCTTCCAGCCGTTGGTGGAAACGACGGTATCGCTCATTTCGTATTCCCCCGCAGCATCCGAGCCAGCGCCAGACTGGCGAATGACAGCAGCATCAGGATGAAGCCCAGCGCCAGCAGCGCGGAAAGGCGCAGCGAGCCGGCCGGACTTTCCGGAAACTGAAGAGCGATCAGGGACGCAACCGTGCTGCGCGGCGCAAACAGCGACCAGCCGACAGCCGTGACGTTACCGATCACAAAGGTTACGGCCATGGTCTCGCCCAGGGCACGGCCCATGCCGAGCACGATCGCACCGATCATGCCTGAACGGGACCACGGCACCACGACTTTCCACATCACATCCCAGCGCGTGGCGCCAAGGCCATAGGCGCTTTCACGCAGCATGTTGGGCATGGCGGCAAAAACGTCGCGCATCACAGCCGTCATGAAAGGGGCGATCATCACGGCCAGCACCAGACCTGCCGTCATGAGGCCCGTTCCGAACGGCGCGCCGTGAATGATGAATTTAATGCCCGGAACATGCTTGAAATGATGCGTCAGGAAAGGCTGGACCGTCCGCGCCATGAAGGGGACGATCGTGAAAAAGCCCCACATACCGAAAATGATCGACGGCACCGCAGCCAGAAGCTGCACGGCCGTTCCAACGATCGCCGCAATCCGGGGCGGCGCCATCGCTGTCAGCCAGAACGCCGTACCAAAGGCCAGTGGCAGCGCAATCGCTACGCCGATCAGCGTGCTGACGATCGTTCCGAACAGCGGCGCCCAAGCGCCATAAAGATCGGCGACCGGATTCCAGACATCGTGAAACGCAAATCCGAGACCAAAGGTCCGAAAGGCCTGGCTGCCCCCAATGCCCATGAGGACCACGAGGCCGCCCAGCACCACCAGGACCAGCAGCGCCGAAGCCGCCACCAGAAAGTGGAAGGCAGTATCAGGCCCGCTGCGGCGGCTTCCACTTCTGGAAGCACCGGCCGTATCGCGGGCCTCTTCGGACGGCGTGGCTGTGGCAAGGGTCATGCGTGAGAAGCTCTGACTTGAAAAACGGGCATTATCCGGCAGCCGCAGCCACCACATCAGTGCATTAGCCCTCCTGTCAGGGAAGAACAACCGGAACAGGAACGACACCGGATGAAAGATTTATGTCATCACCGCCCCAGATACCCGAAACAGGCCTTGCCGAACCTTGGGAAAAGCCGGGGATGAGAGCCTGTCCTAAAACCGAAAACCATCAGGTCAGAAATGGAAAGCCCTTCAAAGGAACCACCCTGCGGATAACACGTTTGAGACACTGACAGCCCCGCATCACAGCGGAGTGCCAAGATATCTCAGCGGTTATGATGGCTCCCAAAACGGGCCTCAGACCAATGCTCAGGAGTATTCCCATGGTTTCCAGAACAGACCGTCACGTGACGCAGAACAACACTGCGGACAACACCAAGAATGTTTCCATCGAAACGCTCAACGCACGCCTGTCGGACCTGATTGATCTGGCACTGATCACCAAACAGGCACACTGGAACCTCAAGGGACCGCAGTTCATCGGGGTCCACGAAATGCTTGATGGCTTCCGCACCAGCATCGACGGTTATTCGGATACCGTTGCCGAACGTGCCGTACAGCTTGGCGGAACAGCACTCGGAACCGTGCAGGACGTGTCCAAGAACAGCGCCTGCACGCCCTATCCGAACAACATCTACCGCATCGCCGATCATCTCGCGGCCTTGATCGACCGCTATGCGACCGTTGCGAACAACGTGCGTGAGTCGATCAAGACAACGGACGAAGCGGGCGATGACGATACGGCCGATATTTTCACGGAAGTTTCGCGCGGCCTCGACAAGCATCTCTGGTTCCTTGAAGCCCATGTTCAGGAACCGACCGGCGAGATGCGTGATGGCGACCACAAGGGCAGCCGCGGCTGATCCGAACGGCTTCACCGGAAAACACAGAACGCCCCGCAGGCCTCCTGCGGGGCGTTCTGACGTTCAGAGACAGTGTTCGAGATGTTCCAGAGCGAAGGCCAGATCGGTTTTCGTGCAACCCAGACCGGCCCCCTCTGCGCAGAGTTCAGACGAAGAAGGCAGTAGCGCTGTCGGATCAGGAACATTCTGGCCCGTTTCCGAAGACAGCAGCTCTGTCATTCTCCTGAAGTCCTGAAGCTGCAATGGCTGCGATGCGGAATTCGGCCCCTGCTGGACGAGCCAGTTTTTCGTCATTTCCCTGAGGTTGCCCCACTCCCTCTCGCCATCGGCAGAGACCGGCGCTGACAGAGCTGCGTGCGTGGCTTGGGCAAGGTTGAGGATATCGGCATTCGTGAGCAGAGCCGGGCGGGAGAAGGCGTCTTTCCTGCACACCCAGCCGCCTAACACCGCCGTCAGGGCTGACGCGGCCTCATGCGCAACCCCGGCCGTTTTCTCCACCCCAGGAATATGGAAATCCTCCCAAACAGACCGCGCGCAGTCGCAGACAGAGCAAGACCCCTGCCAGAATGCAGACCCTGCATCGGTTTAACTCTTAATTATTCCGCGTCTATTAGCAGAACATTGTTAACAAGATAATAATTGGATTCCGTACCCGGTCAGGGCCTGTGCATCTTTATGATCTGACTGACCAGATCGTCGTAGCGGTCCAGATACGCAGTCAGGCAGAGTTCAGCTTCGGCATAGCGGCGGGCTTCCTGCCCCAGCCGGCGCGCGCTGCGACGGTCCTCCAGAAGCTGGAGCGTTGTCTCGGCAATTGCGGCTGAGTCCAGAAACGGTACCAGACGGCCTGTAACGTCATGCGTGATGAATTCCCTGACCGGTGCCGTGTCACTTCCGATGATCGGGCATCCTGTCGCCATGGCTTCGCGCAAGGACCAGGACGCAACGAACGGATAGGTCAGATACAGATGGGCGTCGGACCGCCGCAGCAGGGCCCGGAAATCATCGTACTCGACCTTGCCGACAAAATGCACGCGATCAAGGTCCAGCTTGCCTTCCAGTTCGCGGAGCATGAACTCGCGCCAGCTTCCACCTCCGGGAGGGAGCGTGCCGTAGCTGACCTTGTCTCCGCCCACGAGAATGATCTGGGCGTCCCTGCGTTCGGCCAGAATGCGGGGCAGTGCGCGCATGACGACGTGAAAACCGCGATAAGGCTCAAGGTCGCGAGCGACATAGGTGACGAGGGCATCTTTCGGCGTGATCCGTACCCCGTTGATGACAAGATTGCGCCGTCTGGCCTGGGGCTCGGGAGAGCAGAGGTCCAGATTGACGCCTTCCCGCAGCAGCGAGATCTTTTCCTGCGCCCATGCCGGATAAGTGCCGAGCTGAAACTGCGTCGGGCTCTGGCCGTATCCGTTTTTCAGGCAAAGAGCCTGCAGATTGATCGAATTCTTGACCCTTACCGCGGCCGCCAGTTCCGGCGAAGGCGGGAATTCCGGGTCAAACCCCACGTCATTCTGGTCTGCGTGGTAGAAAAACTCGAAATACCCGAGAATCGGGCAGTCGGGAAAAACGTCGCCCAGATTGAGCAGTTCGCCCCAGCCGTGATGTCCAACGATGATATCCGGCTCATAGCCCAGCCCCTTGAGCGTGCGGGCCGCGGTTGCGACGGCTTCGGCACGGAGCAGGCCGTATTCGAACTCCCTCAGATGAGGGTGTGTCTCCATCGAAGGCAGACGCGGCACGCGGTAGATGGCGCGTCTGACGCCGGGAATATGGTTGTTGTTCGCCTCCGAAATGAAGACGATCTCATGATCCTGCGCGAGAAGATGACGGACAAAATGCAGGAACTGTCCCGGGAAATTCTGATGGACGAAGAGATAACGCACGACGTCTCCGGAGCGACTGGAAGCCTCCGTGAAGTCCTGTTCGCGCACGGAGAAGACAGCAGATGGCGGCAGTTTTCAAAGAATCCGGGGAAGAAAATCCTCCTCCCCGGTTACTGTGTCAGACCTGAACGGTTCAGGAGGCCGTGACGGATTTGCGCTTTCTGGGTGCGGCAGGCTTGGCCGGGGCCTGAGCCGCTTTTGCAGCGCGGGCCTTCGGGGCGGCCTTTGCAGGGGCTGCCGGTTTCGGAGCATCTTCTCCTTCAGGCACGATCTCAAGCAGGAAGGCTTCCAGAGGTGCGAGGCTCTCTGCCTCAAGCGCTTCGGAGCCATCCACAGGGCCGAGGCGCGTCCCGTCGATGAAAGACGCCGTAAGACGGATCCTGAGCTTCTTTGCAGACTCGCCCTTCAGGCGGACGCGCAGCCCAAGGATCGGCAGCGCCATGCCACGCGAGCCGCAATACTGCCCCCCTTCCGCCCAGGGAGACAGCCAGCCTTTGCCCAGAACCGCCTGATATTCGATATCCGACGCGGGGATGCCCTTCTCGGGAGCAATGCTGAAACCCTCGATCCAGCCCTGACTGCCCGGGATTCCCATCCAGTGCCCGATACCGCTCGTAACGTCGCCACGACGCTGGATATGCGCGGAAATGTCCTTCGAAGCCGCCTCAGTCACGGGTGCAGCCATGGGTTCAGGAACTTTGGGTGCCGGGGGAACGGGAGTAGCATCCGGAACGACCGTCTGCGCCGGAGCTGTAGCCACAGGGCCCGCAAGCTGTGCGACCTGCAGGCGCGGCGCGGCGTGAGCGCTGCCCGGTTCCTGATAGGTCGTCACAAGAACGGCGGCCGGACCACGCATGACCCGGACGAGAGCCGCGCCGTTCGAACCGCCGATCCAGCCATCCTCTTCGAAGGTGCTGACGGTCACAATCCCGGGAGGCGTTCCCGGCGCGCGTGAAATCCTGACGCCCGGCAGCCCGGCGGGGCCGGCAGGGGCCTGACCGGCTGCATGGAAAATGCAGAAAATCCCTGCATCCAGCACCATCATATGTGCACCGGCCTTGAGGTCGATGACCCGGTTCTGTCGTGGTGCTTCGGCGGCGTTAGACATTCCCTACTCCCAATTGCATCCGTTCTTGCGGGCAATAATACTGGTATGTTTCATGAACTGTCACGAATGGTCGTCACAGTTATGAGCGGTATCCCGACGATGTGTTGCAACAGCCTTCGACAAATACCGGTTCCTGTTTGAACAGCATAATGGACTGTTTCGTTAGAAAAGGTAAACCACCCCTCACCGGGCGTCGCTCCATCGTCTGAGCAACAGCATGGCAAGCTGAAATGGGGGTATCCCGAGTGGTACGGCCAGACCGGTCCCGCTGCGATTGACCCGTTCTCCCTGCGCCCCCAGATCAAAACAGACCGCCTCCAGACCGCCGCGCCAGATCTGGCCCAGAGCGTAACACCAGGTCTCGGGCGCGATAGAGGGGATCAGCCCGACATCCGGCTGCTGCTGACGGATCAGCTCCTGCACTTCGTCCTCGCGATATTCCCCCGTCACCCGCACCCCGAGCGCCATCAGGGCATCGTCGTCATGCGTATGTCCGACCAGCGAGAGTTCGATCGACAGGTGGTGCATCTGGATTTCCGCCGCCAGAGCGAGCAGCGTGTCATATCCTTTCCACTGGCTAATCCCGCCCACGACACAGACCCGGAGCGGCTGCCCATAAGCGGCGCGATGGTCTGTCCGGATAGACCTGTGAAGTGCGGTGTCGTCTTCCAGCGCCACAGCCGCAATCGTCAGGCCGGGAAAATGCCGCCGGATCCGGCGCACGGTGTCGTCACAAGGCGCCATGAGCCGACGGGCACCGGACAATTCCCGGCCCGAGCGGGCCACGAGATCGGAGACCGGAATATCTTCTCCAAGATAGCTGCCCCAGCGTATCACACACTGTTCACACCCTGCGATGTCGGGCTCACCGCAGTAACGGCCTTCTCCATCGCAAAGCGAAATGCGCGGGCAGAACCAGACGTGATCGTGAATGAACACGTCATACGGCACGCCCAGCCTTTCATGCATCGTCCTGATGCAGGGCGCATGACCAATCAGGTGATGCCATTCGATGGCTTCAACACGCACGGCCCGGAGCACGTCCAGCAACAGGGGCAGTTCATCGGGAAGGCGGAATTTAAGGTTGGGGAAACGCCTGTCGTCCAGAGCATCTTCCAGGCGGCACCCCTGTTCATGAGGGCGCAGTGCGAGTGCAAAGCCGCCCCCGGCATCAAACATTTCGGACCGCTCACGGACCACGCGCCCCACACCGCCCCCGGCATCATGCTGCACCATCAGGAGGGCGACCCTGTTCCCGGCCAGACGGATCAGACGGGCGATATCCAGCCTGCGTCGTATGTCGTGCAGCGGGTCGGCGTCGATAAAGCGCTGCACCAGCCGGTCATAGCCCGGATGCAGGGCGTTGAGGATTTTCAGGTTGCGGGCGCCGAGAGACTTCCGTGCTGTCCCGAATGACGCCGATCCGACATGGGCGACAAACAGCTCAGGCGCGGCGATATGCCGAAACCCCTTCGCAGAGGCCCGAAGGCAGAAATCGTTTTCCTCGCCATAGCCCTGCGCAAACAGGTCTTCCCGGAACAGGCCGGCCTCGGCCAGACACTCCGCAGAAATCGCCATACAGAATCCGTGAGCCGTCGGCAGTTCCAGCCCGTCGCGGGATGACGCATCTTCGTGTCTGAACGTCGCCTGACACAGCCGGTCCAGCGCGCGCATCTCCGCAAGCGACGGAACCGGATTGGGACGGTCCACGGCGGGATAGGACAGGATCGTCGCATCATTGGACAGGGGAGTAGCTGTCCCGACATCCGTAAAGGCCAGCCTCGCCCGCAGGCGCTCGACCCAGCCTGCGGGAACGAGCGTATCGCTGTTGAGAAGGAGAATATCCCGCCCCTGAGCCGCCCTCATGCCGTCATTGGCGGAAATCGGAAAACCCCGGTTCTGAGCGTGACGGATCAGCGTAATCCGGCCCTGCTCCGCCAGTTGATCGAGCTCCCACGCCAGAAGAGGCTCAGGTGTGGCGTCGTCCACGACGATCACCGGCACATCGTCTGAACATGTCGCCAGGACAGTGCGCAGACAGGCCATCGTCCGGCGTAGATCCGCGTAAACCGGGATTACGACCGCGCAGCCGGGGCTGATGCGGGGACGACGCAGGCGCGCCTTCCAGACCCTGACCTTCACGGGTCGCAGCCGGGCCGGAAGAGTGCCGGGCCGCCCTGAAAGCAGTTGCCCCACGCGCGGGTCCACCGGCGCACCCGTCAGAAGACGCCCGTTTTCGTCCCGCAAATCCAGCGGACCAGCATCCTCTTCGAGAAGACGGCTGGCAGGGACGTGAAAGACCCTCGTGCGAGCCAGAGGAATGTCGCTGTCCACGTCCTCTGCCAGTGCTTCGGCCCGGACGGTGGAACCATCCCAGAGAAGGATCCGAGGGCTGTATTCAGGCTCAGCCGGACTCCAGATCCAGCCATTCAGGCCATCCCCGGTAGCCTCGACAAAGGATTCACACCGCGTCAGAGCGGCAATATCCAGCGGACTGCCCAGAACATGCCGGCGACCGGCCCTGATTTCCAGAAAGCGTGCCGAGCGCCAGCCTTCCGGAAGGTCGTATGTACCCCCTCCCGTCCCCTGAAGGCGCTCCCGCCCGTCCAGAAACAGCCTGAACGGTCGGGATGTCCCGACGAAAACAGTGCCCGTATTGGACGCCGTCATCCAGCCCGGACGCCCTGCCTCAGACGCGATCTGTCTGGCCAGAGGATGCGTCTGAGGCGTTGCGTGAAAGCGCGACAGGGCGTCCTGCATCCGAGATGTGGCGTCGTCCGTGCGCTGGAGCCGCACAAGGCAGATAACTTCCAGAAACGCCGCTTCCCGCAGACCGAAATCCTGCCGCAGATTTTCCATCCGCACCAGACAGTCCGTAATGCGCCCAGCAGACAGGCAGGCCAGACCGACAGACCACTTCAGATTGGGATTATGCCGCGACATTCGCTCGGCCCGTTCCAGCCAGAACAGCCCGAGGGACGTATTGCCCACCTGAAGGGCGGCCTGCCCTCGTGCGAAAGCATCCTGCGCCCGGCGGCTCATGGCCTCGCGCCACCGGCGCCTGTCTTCCGCGCTGACAGTCCGGCCGAACCCCGCGAAAGAGGCTCCCGGTTTCCGTCCGCTGGACACGGGACGATCAGAAGCCACGCAGATCAGTCATCGTCGTCAGGCTGCGCTTCGTCCAGAAGAGCCAGTTCGGCTTCGGCATCCCTGATGTTCTGCGCTTTCGCGCGTTCCAGCCAGATGCGTCCCTCAACAGGGTCAGTGACGCCTGCCAGTCCGCGGCAGAGGTAACGACCCAGCATCATCTGGGCCAGCCCGTTGCCACGCTGGGCAGCCTTGCGGAACCATATCTGCGCCTGAGGCCGGTTCTCGGGAACATCATGCCCACCGCCGTACAGCGCGGCGAGCGAGAACATGGCGTCCACATTGCCGCTTTCCGCAGCGTTTCGATATAGCGTCAGGGCTTTCTCGTGATCCCGGCGTCCATTGATGTTTCCGTCAACGAGCAGCCCGGCAACCGCGACCTGCGCCTCAGCCATGCCGGCGTCGGCAGCCTTCTCCATCCAGTACAGGGCCTGTGTCGGATCGGGTTGAACGTCACGACCTTCGAGCAGCATCCTGCCATACCAGTACTGGGCGTTGACCACACCATCCGCGGCCTTCTGCATCCAGCGCGCGGCCTCACGGCCGTTCTGCTCGCCTGTAACGCCTTCCGCATAACAGACGCCAAGATTGTAAGCTCCGACAAGATCCCCTTTTTCCGCCGCTTTTTCGAAGCGGGCATGCAGGGCCTGCTTCTCGTCAGCTGTAGCGGAGGCGCCTGCAAGGATCAGGTTTCCGAAATCCGCATCCGCATGCGTGTCCCCTGATTCGGAGGCGACTTTGAACCAGTGCGCTGCGACGTCAGGATCCTGATGGACACCGCTCCCTGTCAGATACAGCAGGCCCAGAGCCCGCGCCGCGCCCGCGTGCTTCTGCTCAGCCGCCAGACGATACCACCTGGCCGCTTCAACAAGATTGGGCGGTAGGTCTCCCCCATTGGCGCACAGATCACCGAGGAGTGCCGCAGACTGCGTGTCACCATTCGTCGCGGCCCGCTTGAGCCAGGTTTCCGCACGTCCGTAATGTCTGCGGATCCCGGTCCCTTCCAGAAGCATCAACCCGTACCGCGCCTGCGCCGTGACGATGTTGCGCTCGGCCGCCTCATGGAAACAGGTGGCGGCTCTGCCGAGATCGCGGGGCACGCCTGAGCCGGACTCGTACATCCGGCCAAGAATATCGAAAGCCGTTCCAAGGCCGCCTTTCGTCGCTTCCGTCAGATGCCGGGCGGCAGCGGCAAGCTGCTCGTCTGTCCGGGCATCCTCAAGAATGGCGAGGGCTACGCCGAGATGCCCCTGCGAACATCCGGCGGCGGCGGAACGGTCATACCAGGAGCGGGCCTGCGCCGGATCGCGCAGATCCTCCGGCCCATTCGTCAGGATATAACCCAGCAGAGCCTGTGCATCGGGCGATCCGGCCTGGGCAGCAATCCGGGCCCAGTGAATGCCAAGATGGAAATCCGGATGTCTGGGACCGGCCGAAGGCACGTGAGAAAGATCGAGCCCCTCATGTGTGGGCCGGATTTCAAATCCTTCCGGCAACCCGACCGTATAGAGCGTCGCCAGAACAAAAGCCGCTTCGATATGACCTGTCTGGGCGGACTGATAGATCCAGCGGGCACCTTCTTCCAGACTGGGAGGAACGCCGATCCCATCCAGATAGGCCCGCCCCACACGGAACGCGGCTTCCCCGTCACCCGCAGCAGCAAGACGACTGAGAAGTGCAAACCCCTGAACTGTCTTGCCGCTTTCCGTCAGGCGGATCGCATGGTCCAGCTTCCCTTTCGAAGAAAACAGGGCAGCAAGGCGGGATTTGAACGACATGGGCAGTGCGGATCCTGAGTAACTGTCATGCTGGAACGCCCGGACGGGACCAGGCGTTCCCCTTGAGCGTTTTTAGGAACGCTCCATGTCTTTGTTATGGCTCCCTCATGCCGTTCGTCAGAGCAGGCGTGATCTTGTTGAACAGATACTGCATCACGGTCCGCTTTCCGACATCAATATCAGCCGTCAGGGACATGCCTGGCATCGGATGGAAGAACGAGGGCTGGCCGTGCAGTGTGTAACGATCAATCCGCAGACGGACACGATAGACACTCGAGCCGGTTGAATCTTCGGGAGAAGCGTTTCCACTTGCACCCGCCCCGCCGTTACCGCCCTGCGACGACGGCGTAAAGGCATCGGCACTGATGATACGGACCGTTGCTTCCGCACCGCCATACTGGTCATAGGGGAAAGTCGCGAATTTCAGGAGCGCATGATCTCCGACCTGAACGAAGCCAACGTCCTGCGACCGCATCACGGCTTCCATCTCCAGCCCGTATCCCGTGGGAACAAGGGTGATGAACTGACCCGCTGACTGCAGGACGGAGCCGACCGACCCCTGCCCGATGGTCAGGACGATACCGTCTTCCGGCGCCCGCAGAAGAACCAGGTCCTGACGAAGACGCGCTTTTTCAAACGAACTGCGGTACTCCGCCAGATGGTGCCCGGCTTCCGTCAGTTCCGAATAGATCTTGGCCTGCCAGTTACCGATATAGCCTTCACGCTCGGCCTTCATGGCGGCCAGCTTTTTTTCGGCTGAATTGGCGCTCTGCTGGGCAGCGATTTCCGAACGCTCGGCTTCCATCAGATCGGTCTGGGCCCCGAGGGTCGACAGGCGGGAGCCAACCTGATCGGCCTGTTCGCGCTGACGCATTTGCAGAACTTCGGACGCAACGCGCATCTTGCTGCCATACATGGCCGCATTGGCACGATAACCCTGAATATCGCTCTCAAGACCTGCGATCTGCTGATCGTAGTTGTCGACATGCCCCTGATATTCGGTCTTGCGGCGCAGGAATGCGGCTCCCTGCTCCACGGATGCGGGCTCGTTCAGATCGACCTTGTATTCCTGTCCGGCGGCTTCCGCTTTCAGACGGTCATACTCGGCCTGATAGGCATCACGCTGCACCCGCATGTTCGTGATGTCGGCTTCGGTTACGGTCGGATCGAGATGGGCAAGCACCTGACCCTTCTTCACGAAATCGCCAACCCGGACGTCAATCGAGCGGATGATCGCCGTTTCCAGCGGCTGCACGACGATGGTCGGCTGCGTGGAGATCAGACGACCAGGCGTCGAGACAACACGATTGATCGGAAAGAGCGCCATGGCTGCCAGAGACGCCATGAACAGGCCTCCGATCAGGAGGATGACGTAACGCGCCGAGGGTGTGGCTGGAAGATTGACCAGCCCTGCCGTCGGCGAGTGGAATTCCAGAAGTGCCAACGGAATATCGTCAGGCGCAAACGGATCCGTAGCGGTACGCGGAATGTGCTGGTTGAAGTCTTCGTCGGTCTGCCGGGGCGTCCGGTCATCCTTCGGGATCATGTCGGAAGAGCTCATGATTACTCTCCTTCAGTCAGTTGCCCGGCAGAGCCAGGAACGTCGTTGTCTGTCATGTGCCGGTTCTGCTGGAGCCAGAGCATGCGGTAGATCTCGCAGCGTTCGAGCAAAACCCTGTGCGGTGCGATATCGACCAGTTTGCCCTTGTCCATAACGGCGATCTGATGACAGTTCACAAGCGAGGACAGACGGTGGGAGACGATCACCATCGTACGACCCTTGCCGATCCGCTGCAGATTGGCGTTCACGAGCGCTTCGGATTCCGGATCCAGAGCCGAAGTCGCCTCGTCGAGAATCATGAGCTTCGGATCACTGATGACCGCACGGGCGATTGCAAGCCGTTGCCGTTGTCCACCGGAAATATTGGTCGAACCTTCCTCGATCCATGTATCGTAACCGGCAGGCATGCGTTCAATGAACTCTTCTGCGCCTGCAAGACGGGCGGCGCGGATGGCGTCGTCAATCGTCAGTCCCGGACGGCCAGCCGTGATGTTGTCGCGAATGGTACCGCGGAACAGGAAGTTGTCCTGAAGCACCACACCGAACGAACGTCGCAGATGAGTCAGATTGATTTCCCGCAGATCCACACCGTCAAGACGCAGATAACCGGTATAATTGCGGCTCACACCCTGCAACAGACGGGTGATCGTCGACTTGCCGGACCCTGAGCGTCCCACAAGACCGAGCATCGTTCCCGCCGGGATATCGAACGTCACATCGTTCAGGGCTTTGCTGGTCGATCCCGGATATGCGAAATCGACACTCGCGAAAGACAGCGCGCCCTTGATGACGGGGCGCATCCCACTTGTCAGCGCCTTGGTTTCCGTAGGCTGGTTCAGAACCGTTCCGGCCTCGCCAAGAGAAACGCTGACTTCGTTGAATGCTTCCATCAGTCTGGCAAGATTGACCAGCGGACTGGCAACCCGCCCGCCCAGCATCATAAAGCCCATCAGAGCACCAGCCTGAATTGAACTTGCATTCGTGAGAATCAGGTAGGCACCGATCAGGATGATGCCGCGGTTGATGAAAATTTCAAACGGCATGGCAAGCGTCTGCGGCCAGCTGCTCATGCGTCCGGCCGCCAGCTTCCAGCGGACCACTTCGGCCGTCCGGTCATCCCAGATCTCGCGTCGCGTTGATTCCAGGGCGAGTGTCTTGACCGTCCGGATACCGGCCACCGTCTCGTACAGGACAGAGCCACGCTTCATTTCCGCAAAAACCTGCCGGCCGATGGTCCGCGTGACGGGGGGCAGGAAGATCACCACGATAAGACCGATGCATCCGGCCGCAGCCAGTGTCATCCAGGCAAGGGTAGCGCTGATGACGAAGAGTACGGGAAGGATCACGACAAGCGTAAAAAGATCCAGAAGGGTTGTCATCAGCTGGCCGGTCAGAAAGTCCCGGACCTTGAAAATGGCCATGAACCGGCCAAGAATTTCACCCGTCTGTTCGCGTTCGTAGAATTCGAGCGGCAGGGCCAGCAGCCGGTTGAAGGCATGCAGCGAAATCCGGGCATCCAGACGGGTGGAGAGAATCAGGGAAAGCTCGCGCCGGGCATAGGTCAGCAGGATTTCATAGAACGACAGGATGATGACAAACCCACTCAGCGAGATGAGGGTCGCCATGGAATGGTAATTCACCACCCGGTCGACAACCTGCATCACGATCAGCGGCGGAAAGACCTGAAGAATGCTCAGCACCATCGAGGCAAAAGCGATGTCCCGCATGATCTGCTTTTCGCGGAGCACCATTTTGACGAACCACAGCAGGTCGAACTTGGCGTCGGCCTCGGATTCATCCCGGCGGCGTTTGACCAGCAGGACATCGCCGGTCCAGACCTGCATGAGCCGCAGTTCATCGACCGGAACCGGCGCATCCCCGTCTCCGCCCATCGGATCACGCAGCCAGACCACGCCCTTTTCGGCATCGGCACGGACCATGAGACCGGCCGACCCGTCCTTGAACATCAGGACGACAGGCGGGGCATTGCGGATCTTGACCAGGTAGCGCCACCGAAGACGCATCCCCTTGGCGACGGCGCCCTGATCGTTCAACCATCTCGCCAGAGTGGCGGGGGACGGTGAATCCTCCCCCGGCTCGGCCGCAAAATCGCGGATATCCAGTTCCAGGCCGTGATAACGGGCTGCGGCCAGCACGGCATAAAGCCGGATGACGGTCGGACTGACTCTTCCGCCCGGGCCTGACAAGCTCTGGGTATGCTCCACGAAATGTCCTCTATGCTGTTGTCGCGCCAAGGGCGGACCAAAGGGCGGCACCAAAGGCAGGAACGCCAGTTCGTCTTCTCATGAATAGAGAAGACTCTCTTTTCCGTCACCACCCCTACAGGCCGGAACGGAAAAATACCTGACGCCAGCATAGTCCAGAAGGATCAAAAACTCATTAACAGCTTCAGGAACAGTCCAGTCTTGCAGGTGTGTTTTTCCTGTACCCGCAATGCCGAAAACCCATTACTTCGTCGTATAGCCACCATTGACCAGGATAGTCTGTCCGGTCATCCACCAGCCGTCCGACACCAGGCAACGGACGATCGGAACAATGTCTTCAATATCAGTCAGACCCGTGCGGCTCAGCGACGAGAGGGCTGCTGCGCTCTTGTGATAAGCCACGGCTTCCGGCGCTTCCTGACCATAAAAGAACGGCGTGTCCATCGGGCCCGGCCCAATGGCATTGACGGAAATGCCGCGGCTTCCGAACTCCTTCGACGCCGCGCGCGTCACATGCTCGACGGCAGCCTTGGAACCGGCATAGGTTGAATAGAACGGCGTGTAGGCGCCCAGCAGGGACGTGACGATCGTGAGCAGTTTGCCGTTGTCGTTCAGATGACGTCCGGCTTCCTTGATGAAAAAATAGGCTGCCTTCGCATTGACCGCGAACATCTCATCATATTCTTCCTCGGATGTCTCGAGGATCGGCTTCTTGAGGACTTTTCCGGCGGTGTTGATCGCAATATCCGGCTTTCCGAAGGCTGTGACGACCTCTTCGAACAGTCTGGAATTCGCGCTTGCGGTGGTCAGATCGGCCTGAAACGCCCGTGCCTGAACACCCCGTTCCGTGAGCGCCGCCACCGTTGCGTCCGCATCCGCTTTCGTGGCGGCGCTGTTGTAATGAATGGCGATGGCGGCCGCGCCCTGAGCGGCAAGGTCCAGAGCAATCAGCCTGCCGAGATTTTTGGCGCCCCCCGTGATGAGAGCGGTTTTTCCCTTGATGCTGTGATCGGCCATGAGAGGATGTCCTCGCGATGATGGATGATGACAGGGACTATGATTTGTCGGTAAATCCCGAAAAAGTCTGAAATTCTGATATCATCTGTCAGAATTTTCGAACAAACACGGAGCAATCATGGACCGGATCGACCTGCTCCGCATTTTCATCCGGGTTGCGGAAAGCGGCAGCTTCACGCATGCGTCCGATACGCTCCAGATGCCCCGCTCCACAGTCTCGACAGCCATTCAGGAGCTGGAAAACCGGCTCGGCACGCAATTGCTGGCCCGCACGACACGTTCGGTCCGCCTCACCGATGACGGGCAGATGTTTCAGCAGACGGCGCTGCGGCTTCTGGGCGATTTCGAAGAGGCCGAAAACCAGTTCCGCCTCCACAGCTCGCAGACCCGCGGCCATGTGCGGGTCAACCTGCCCAGCCGGATCGGGCGGCTGGTGGTCGCCCCCGCCCTGCCCGCGTTTCTGGAGCAGTATCCTGGGCTGGATATTGAGCTCGGAATGACGGATCGCAGCATCAATCTGGCCGAAGACGGAACGGATTGCGTGCTCCGGGTCGGCCCCCTGCAGGATTCCAGCCTGATCGGACGCAGGCTCGGCCTTCTGCCGGTCTTCAACGTCGCAAGCCCGTCCTATCTGGAGCGCTCCGGCATTCCCCGGACGCCAGATGACCTGTCGGCCCATCAGGCCGTTCTCTATGCCTCCCCTTCCACCGGGCGGATCGAGGCCTGGGAATGGGAGCGGGACGGGCGGGAAGAAAACCGCGCGGTTCAGGGACGCGTGACGGTGAACAGCGCGGAAGGGGCGGTTGCCTGCTGTCTGGCCGGGCTCGGCCTCGCACAGCTTCCGGCCTATGACGTCCTGCCCCATCTCCGCCGTGGAGAACTCGTGGACGTCCTGCCGCAATGGCGGGCCGCGCCGCTACCGATGACGCTGCTCTTCCCTCACAGAAAACATCTTTCCCGCAGGCTCGAGGTCTTTACGGACTGGCTGACGGGGCTTCTGGAGCAGCACTGCTTTCCGGATGACTTCCGGGGCTGAACCCGGAGGACGGGTCTTTCCTTTTGGACCTGCGTGGGCCATCTAAAGACAGACTTTTCCAGTCCTGATTGGATCTCCGATGCAGCTCTCCCGCATCTATGCGTCCCTGCCCGAACAGTTTTCCGCCCCCCTCACCCCAACGCCGCTCCGCAATCCGCAGGTCGTGGCGCTGAACGAGCCTCTGGCGCGGGAACTGGGGCTGGACCCGGACTGGCTCCGCAGCCCGGCGGGACTGGCGTTTCTGGGTCAGGGAAGCCGCCCCGATGGCGCGCCTCCGGTCGCAATGGCCTATGCGGGGCATCAGTTCGGGCATTTCGTCCCAAGCCTCGGAGACGGACGGGCGATGCTGGTCGGAGAAGTCACGGATCGGGCGCGGCGGCTCCGGGACATCCATCTCAAAGGCTCCGGGCCGACGCCGTTTTCACGACGCGGGGACGGACGGGCGGCTCTGGGGCCGGTCCTGCGGGAATATGTGGTGAGCGAGGCCATGCACGCGCTCGGCATTCCGACCACGCGCGCGCTGGCCGCCCTGACAACGGGCGAAAGCGTGATGCGCGAGACGATGCAGCCCGGCGGCGTCATCGTGCGGATCGCGTCCAGCCATGTGCGGGTCGGAACGTTCCAGTATTTTGCGGCACAGGGAGACACACGGAGCGTTCGCATCCTCGCGGATCACGTCATCGGGCGTCTGTATCCGGAGCTGTCGGAGGCCGAAAATCCCTATCTGGCGCTGCTGGACGCCGTCACGGCACGTCAGGCGGACCTGGTGGCGCGGTGGATGCTGGTGGGGTTCATTCATGGCGTCATGAACACGGACAACATGTCCATCGCGGGCGAAACCATTGATTTCGGCCCCTGCGCCTTCCTCGATGCCTATGATCCAGCAAAGGTTTTCAGCTTCATCGACCAGAACGGTCGTTATGCCTACGGAAACCAGCCCGACATGGCCCTGTGGAACCTCGGACGGCTGGCGGAGACACTGTTGCCGCTATTGGACTCCAACCATGAAAGGGCTGTTGAACAGGCCAAAAGCGTGCTGATGCGCTTTGATGGCGTCTTCAACGAAACCTATCTCAGCGGCTGGCGCAGAAAGCTGGGGCTGGCTTTGGAAGAAGACGGGGATGCCCGGCTGACGGGGCGACTGTTGACGGCCATGCATCGCGGAGAGGCGGATTTCACGCTCACATTCCGCAGACTTGGGGACGCCGTACGAAGCGGACGGACTGAGGACATCGTGTCGCTGTTCGGGCCGGACTCGAAGATTGAAGAGTGGATCAGGGACTGGCAGGCGCGGCTGGATCGGGAAGAGCGCTCCGCAGAGGCCTGCCATGCCGACATGCAGGCCACGAATCCGCGCATCATTCCGCGCAATCACCGGATCGAGGAGATGATCCGCTCAGCCGTGACGGGCGATTTTGCGCCGTTCCATCGTCTGACCGAAGCGCTGTCACATCCCTTCAAAGACGGGACGGACGGGTTTGAGACGCCACCGGCGGCTCATGAGCAGGTAAAAAACACCTTCTGTGGCACCTGATGCGCCACAGAACGACAGATCAGGCGGGCTGGGGCGTCAGCAGCCGACTGCGGTTGAACAGGCTTTTGACCTGGGCATAAAGCGCGCCAAAATCCGGCATGCAGGCATTGTGCAGCGCGCGCACGCTTTCATGCGTTGCATAAAACCGCAGGGTGTTCAGGCTTCCACACATGATGGCCGTTCCCAGAAAGACGCCATCAACATGAATGACCTTGGAACTCAGCATTGGTCTTCAACCTCGTCATGGCTCCCGCGTCGGGAGCACAGAATGTTTCTACGTTCCACACGGGCCCGGCTTCTGGGCTCCACCGATCCGGAACGCGTCACTAACGGGGCTCATGCCACATCGTTGCTTAATGGAACGTGACCTTTTTATGATACGGCGTGCCGTCTGCGGAACGATCCTGCCACTTCCCCAGGGCCCCACAGGGCGCGGGGGATGGACTCACCCCCGGCCATGCGGGAAAACGCAAACCATGTCTCGCAAAGCTCCTTCCGCTTCCCACACTGCCGCTGACCTGCCCCATCTGTGGCTGCCCTACACCCAGATGCAGACAGCCCCTTTCCCTGTGAAAGCCGTCCGCACCTCCGGCAGCCGGATCACGCTCGCGGACGGTCGCGAGCTTGTGGACGGCGTGGCCGCCTGGTGGACGGCGTGTCACGGCTACAGCCACCCGCACATCCATGAAGCACTGGCCCGTCAGGCCGGGCAGATGCCCCATGTGATGTTCGGCGGGATGGTGCACGAACCGGCCATCCGTCTGGCTGCGCGGCTGGCGGCGATGCTGCCGGGGGATCTGGAGCGCGTGTTCTTCACCGATTCCGGATCGGTCGCGATGGAAGTCGCGATCAAGATGGCCGTGCAGTACCACATCAACCGCGGAACCACGGGCCGGACAAAGATCCTGTCTTTCCGGGGCGGGTATCACGGGGACACGCTGGGCATGATGTCCATCTGCGACCCCGAGGAAGGCATGCACAGCCTGTTCGCCGGCGTCTTGCCTGAACAGGTTCTGGCCGATCTGCCCGTGGATGCGGACAGTCTGGTGCGGCTTGAAGCCCTGCTGGCGGAACGCGGCGACAGCATCGCAGCGATGGTCACGGAGCCGCTGGTTCAGGGCGCAGGCGGGATGCTGTTCCATGACCCGGAGATTCTGCAACGTCTGCGCGAACTGTGCGACCGGCATGGCATCCTGCTGATTCTCGACGAAATCTTCACCGGCTTCGGCCGCACAGGGACAATGTTCGCCTGCGAACAGGCCGGGATCGTGCCGGATATCGTAGCCCTTTCGAAGGCTCTGACGGGCGGCACCATGGCGCTGGCGGCCACCGTAGCCCGGCGGCATGTCTTCGAAGCGTTCCTGTCCGACAGCGCCGGGCACGCCCTGATGCACGGGCCGACCTTCATGGCCAATCCACTGGCCTGCGCGGTCGCCAACGCCTCGCTGGACCTGTTCGATTCCGAGCCGAGACTGGAGCAGGTGGCGGCGATCTCGGCCCAGCTTGCGCGGGAACTGGAGCCCTGTCGAACGCTGCCCGGCGTGAAGGACGTGCGTGTCCTCGGCGCAATCGGCGTGGTGGAGCTTGAAACGCTGGACGATCCCGACGCCCTGCGCCGTGCCTTTGTGGAACGTGGCGTCTGGATCCGGCCCTTCCGCAACATCGTCTATCTGACGCCCGCTTTTACGATCACACCCGAAGAAGTCACACGCCTGACGACAGCCATCGCGGACGTGTTGCGGGAGGCCGCATGAGCCTGTTCGACAACCATTTCACAGCCGCCCTGACCGAACGTGAAGCTGCCGGAACACGCCGGACCCTGCGCCCGGTGGTCCGGCAGGACGGCATGATCGTCCGCGGCGGGCGGCGGATGCTGGATGTGTCGTCCAACGACTATCTCGGGCTGGCGGATCACCCCCTGCTGCGTGAACGGGCAGCGGACTGGGCGCTGCGCTTCGGGACAGGCGCGCGCGCCTCCCGGCTGGTCAGCGGAACGTTGGACCTGCACCGGCAGGTCGAGACGAAAATGGCAGCCTTCAAGGGCTGTGAGGACGCGATCCTGTTTGCGTCAGGCTGGCAGGCCAATGCGTCCATCATGCCCGCTCTATGTGCACTCTCCGTCGCCCGAACAGGCGCGTCGATGCTGGTGTTTTCGGACCGCCTGAACCATGCCAGCCTGCATCATGGCTGCGCGGCGGCAGGCGTGCGGCAGATCCGCTTCCGGCACAACGACCTGTCCCATCTGGAAAGCCTTCTGGCTCGTGAAGCCGAAAAACCCGGCCTGCGGATGATCGTGACGGAGAGCGTGTTCTCCATGGACGGAGACCGGGCAGACGTTCCGGCGCTGCGGGCGCTGGCGGACCAGGCGGGCGCGTTTCTTTATATTGACGAGGCCCATGCGACCGGCGTTCTGGGACCGAAAGGTCGGGGCCTGTCCTGTGGGATGGCCGATCTGACGATGGGCACATGCAGCAAGGCGCTGGGCGGGATGGGCGCCTATATCGCGGGCTCGAAACCGCTCTGCGACTATCTGGCGAACCATGCCTCGGGCTTCATCTACAGCACGGCCCTGCCCCCTGCGGTTCTGGGCGCAATTGATGCGGCGCTGGATGTGATACCCGGTCTGGACGCAGAACGCGCCCGGCTGCTCGGACAGGCAGAGGGGCTTCGGACCATGCTGCACGACGCTGGACTGTCCACGGCGGACTCCACGACCCAGATCGTGCCCGTGCTGATCGGGGAGTCCGAACGCGCCATGACGGTGGCCGCCCGACTTGAGGACGCCGGGTTCCTGACCGTAGCCATCCGCCCGCCGACGGTCCCCGCAGGAACCGCAAGGCTGCGGCTGGCACTCCACGCCGGGCTGGAGGATGCCGCAATCGAACGCCTCGGACAGGCCGTCACCGCTCTGACAAGAGACGTTGCATGACACGCGCGCTCTATCTCGTTCACGGCTGGGGCTTCGATGCGTCCTTCTGGGCACCACTGCTGGCGCATCTGCCGAATGTGAGTGCGCAGGTCGTGGATTGCGGGTATTTTGGCGCCGCCCACCGCCCTGCCCTGCCCGACATGCCGTATCTGGCGATCGGTCATTCCGCCGGATCGCTGGCGCTGCTGGGGCAGGATCTGCCGGGATGTGAGGGGCTGGTGTTTTTCAACGGTTTTCCGCGTTTCACCGCCGCCGCCGATTTCCCCGACGGCACACCCGAACGGGTTCTGACGCGGATGCGCGCACGCCTGAAACGCGATCCGGTCGCCGTATTGCACGATTTTCGGGCCCTTTGCGGAACAGAGGCGCCCCTCCCCGGTGCGCCGGATGTGGACGCGCTGGACCGGGGGTTGGAGGCGCTTCAGCATCAGGACCGTCAAACGCGGGCAGCGGACTGGAGAAACAGGCTGCACTGGATGACGGGCACGGACGATCCATTCGGAGCCTCACAGGCCGGGTTTGCATCACCGGGAGAACGGGTCGCAGGCGGCCATCTCCTGCCCCTCACCCACCCCGGCCTCTGCGCGGACTTCGTGCGACGGAGGCTCGATGACGCGCCCTGACGTTCCCGACGCCACCCTGCGCCGCAACAGCATCGCCGCGCGCTTCGACGCAGCCGAGAGCTATGACGCCGCCGCGCATATCCAGCGCCGCTGCGTCACCGCTCTGATGGAGCGCATCCAGACGGCAACGGCGGAGCAGACACCCGCCTCCATTCTGGAATTTGGCTGTGGAACGGGCTTCCTGACAGCCCGGCTTACCGACCATTTCCCGCAGGCCTCCCTGCTGGCGAGCGATCTGGCTCCCGGCATGATCGCACGGGCCAGGCAGCACCTTGCTGAAAAATCCATCCGTTTTCACGTCATGGACGCCGAACATCCTGACGTTTCGGGACGGTTCGACCTGATCGCCTCCAGCCTGTGTCTGCAATGGTTTTCCAACAGAGCCGAGGGGTTACGCCGGCTCTGCGACCTGCTCGCGCCACAGGGGCGGCTGATGGTCACGACCCTCCTGCAGGGCAGTCTGGACGAATGGAAACAGGCCTGTCTGGCGGAAGGCGCGCCCTGCGGCGTGCCGGACTATCCGTCCGTCCCGACCGTGGAAGCGGAATGGCCCGGCAGCGGTGTGGGGACATGGGAGGTGCTGACCCTGCACGATCCTGTCGGCAGCGCGCGGGCGTTCCTGCGGGGTCTGCGGCAGATCGGGGCGTCCCTGCCCCGCCAGGACAGCACGCCGGCCAGCATCGCGGCCCTGCGCCGGGCCATGCGGCATTTTGATCAGAGCGGGTCCAGCGTCACCTACCGGATCGGCATCGGGACGTTCATAAAGACGGAAAGAACAGAGCCATGAGGGATATCTCGACGAACTGGCAGCGTGGCGTCTTCGTCACGGGAACGGATACCGGCATCGGCAAGACTCTCATCAGCGCCATTCTGTGCCGCGCCTGGAACGCCACTTACTGGAAACCGCTCCAGACCGGACTTGCGGACGAGGACGGCGATACGCCGACCGTGCGGAATCTGGCCGGCCTGCCTCCGTCCCGCATCATCCCGCCTGCCTACGCGTTTCAGGCCCCGCTCGCTCCGCTGGCGGCAGGCGATCTGGAAAACGTGACGGTCAATCCGGGACGGCTCGTCCTGCCTCAGGTATCGGGACCGCTTGTCGTGGAAGGCGCGGGCGGGCTGATGGTGCCGGTGCGTGAAGACATGATGATCGTAGACCTGATCGGGCGTCTAGATCTGCCGGTCGTTCTGGTCACGCGCAGCGGGCTGGGGACGATCAACCATACCCTTCTGAGCCTTGAAGCCCTGCGCCGGCGCGGTCTTCCGGTTCTGGGGGTGGTTCCGGTTGGGCCGCCCAATCCAGGCAATGAACGCGATATCGCACGCTTTGGCAAAACGCATATCCTGTTCCGGGTTCCGCAGCTTGACGCGATAACGGAAACAGTCATATCCGGATTATCCGGTCACGTTCCGTTACTTGATGTCTTGCAGCAACAGATTTCACAATAATGTGTCATCTCGGACGCATGCCATAAAAAGGCCGCGTCAGCCCTTGTGAAATAGCATCTTCGTCATAGAAGGACTCTTCGCAACGCAAGGCTTCCGGCGTATCGCTGGAACATCGGGCTTCGTTTCGGAGATGCCGACAGAAACTGGGATATTGGGAAAAGTATGAGTATCCTGCGCCGTGATCTGGTCAAGCTTGGGACCGGACTGACCCTTCTGGGAACAGCCTCCCGTATGGCCCATGCCCAGTCCACTGCTCCTCTGGCCACAGCTCCTCAGGCCGGCACCAAACCCGCTGGCACCCCTGCCCCGCAGGCGACGCCGTTTGACGACGGAACGGTTCGGCTTCTGGCGCAGCGCCTGTCGAAAAAGCCTTATTCCCCGCCGTCACAGACCCTCCCCAGTGCCATTGCGAACATGGATTTCGACCAGTTCCGCAGCATTGCCTTCAATCCCGACAAGGCCCTGTGGCACGGCCAGAATCTGGCGTTCGACGTGGAATTCTTCCCGCGCGGTTTCCTCTACAAGCCGCGGATCGGCATGAACGAGGTCACCGGTGGGCAGTCCACGCCCATTCCCTACGATCCCGACCTCTTCACCTATGGGAACCCCGTTCTGCGCGTCACGGACGATCTCGGCTTCTCCGGCCTGCGTCTGCGCTACGCCATCAACACGGCGGGCATGATGGAAGAATGCGCGGTTTTCCTCGGCGCATCGTATTTCCGGGCGGTGGCCAAGGGCCAGAATTACGGTCTGTCAGCCCGCGCTTTCGCGAACGGCACCGGCAATCCCAAAGGCGAGGAATTCGCCCTGTTCCGGGAATTCTGGATCGAGAAACCGGAACCGGGCGTGGAGTCCATCGTCATTCACGCGCTGCTCGACAGCCCCTCTCTGGCAGGCGCGTTCCGCTTTACCATCCGTCCTGGCGATACGACCGTCTTCGACGTCCAGTCTTCGCTGTTCCCACGGCAGGACATCACGGAGGCCGGTATCGCACCGCTGACCGGCATGTTCTATTTCGACGCGAACGAACGCAATCACGTCGATGACTGGCGCCCGGCCGCGCATGACAGCGAAGCCCTCCAGATCTGGACGGGCGCGGGTCAGCAGCTCTATCGCCCCCTCATCAACCCGACCGACCTCCAGTTCTCGGCCTTCGCGGACAGCAGCCCGCACGGTTTCGGCTTGATGCAGCGCAAGCGCTCGTTCCACGACTACGAGGATCTGGCGCTCAACTACCAGAAACGCCCTTCGCTCTGGATCGAACCGATCGGCAACTGGGGCGACGGCGCCGTCGATCTGGTGGAGATCCCCACCCCCAACGAGGTCAACGACAACATCGTCTCGTTCTGGCGCCCCAAACAGCCCATGAAGGGCGGTCAGGAATACAGCTACATCTACCGGATGTACTGGGGCTGGGACGCGCCCTGGCCAACACAGATGGCGCGCGTGGCAGCAACGCGGATCGGGAGCGTAACCGACCATCCGGACGCCCGCTTCTTCGCGATCGACTTTACGGGCGCGCCCTTCCAGAACGTCCCACAGGGCACGAATTTCCATCTGATCTCGCAGGCCGCCCCCGGCACGATCCGCAATGTGGTCGTCGAACCGAATCCGGAAATCCAGGGCTGGCGCGCGACCTTCGAATTCGTGCCGGGTGATGCGAAGACATGCGAACTTCAGGCCCAGCTCGCCAATGATCAGGGTCCGGTTTCAGAAAAATGGATGTATCGTTGGACGCCGTGACCGAATTGTCTTCTGCCCCTGCCCCGGAAGCTGCTCCGTTCCTGCCGCCTGAAGCGCCGCTGGCGATGAAGCCGCAGAACCTTCAGCAGCAGCCGGACCGTCATGGCCGCTCCTTCGATCCGCTGCCGACGACGCCATCGTTCCTGTGGGCACGCCGTCTGTTCGTCTTTGGTGGCGCAATGCTGCTGACAGGCTACGGAATTTACAGGATCAATCAGGTTTTCAACTCACTGGGCGTCTCGGCGCTCGGTGTCGTTATCCTGATCCTGTTCGCCATCCTCGCCTTCTGGATCGCCCTGTCTTTCATGTCCTGCCTCGGCGGCTTCCTCTCGCTGATCCGGCGGGGCGGTCTTGGGCTTGGCATCCACCGGACCGGGCCGCTGCCGGAACTGAAAAACCGCACGGCCGTCCTGATGCCGACCTACAACGAGGACCCGGCGCGCGTTCTCGCAGGTTTGCGTGCCATCCATGACAGCATTCTGGCGACGGGACAGATCGACGCTTTCGATTTCTTCATCCTGTCCGATACGACCAACCCGGACGTCTGGGTGCAGGAAGAGCGCGCCTTCCTTGAATTCCGCAAAGCCACGAACGGCGAAAAGCGCGTCTTCTATCGCCGGCGTCACAAGAATACGGACCGCAAGGCCGGCAATCTGGGCGACTGGGTGACGCGGTTTGGCGCTTCCTACCAGCAGATGCTCACGCTCGATGCAGACAGCGTGATGGATGGCAGTCTGATCGTCCGGATCACCGCGGCCATGGAACAGCATGACGGCGTGGGCCTGATCCAGACGCTCCCCGTCATCGTCGGTGGCCGCACGCTTTTTGCCCGAATGCAGCAGTTTGCTGGCCGCGTCTACGGGCCTCTGATCGCGCATGGCATTGCCTGGTGGCATGGCTCAGAAGGCAATTACTGGGGCCATAACGCCGTCATCCGCACGCAGGCCTTCGCCGAACAGGCCGGACTGCCGCATCTGAAGGGCCGCCCGCCATTCGGGGGGCATATCCTGAGCCATGACTTCGTGGAAGCCGCGCTCATGCGCCGTGGCGGCTGGGCCATTCACATGGTGCCGGGACTGTTCGGCTCCTATGAAGAAAGCCCGCCATCACTCACGGACGTCGCCATCCGCGACCGCCGCTGGTGTCAGGGCAATCTGCAGCACAGCAAGATCCTCGGCACGAAGGGCATGCACTGGGTCAGCCGCGTTCACATGCTGACGGGGATCGGCTCCTACATCATGTCCCCGCTCTGGCTGCTGTTCCTGCTGTTCGGCATCCTGATTTCGCTCCAGTCGCATTTCTACCATCCCGAATATTTCGGCTCGAAGCCAACGCTCTATCCGCACTGGCCGCGCGTCGATCCCGTGCAGGCCAAGCTCGTTTTCATCGGGACGATGGGCATCCTGCTGGCACCGAAGGCTCTGGCGTTCATTGCCATGATGTTCGATCGCGCGGCCCTGAAAGGTTCGGGCGGCGTCTTCCGGCTCGCAGTCTCCATCGTCCTGGAAACCCTGATCGGTGGCCTGATCGCCCCGATTGCCATGCTGATCCAGACGTCTGGCGTCATTTCGATCCTGCTGGGCCGGGACTCGGGATGGAATGCACAGAACCGCGACGATGGCCGGGTTTCGCTGAAAGACGTTGCGCACGGCTACTGGATCTACACCGTGTTCGGCCTGCTTCTGGCCGTTGCGGCATGGTCTGTCTCGCAGGCATTGTTCCTGTGGATGACGCCAGTGCTGCTCGGACTGGTGCTCGCCATCCCGCTGGCCGCGCTGACGGCGAGCCGGGACGTCGGGCTGGGCCTGCGTCGTGCCGGGCTTCTGTTGATTGAGGAGGAAACCGCCCCTCCGCCGATCCTTCAGCTCGCCGCCGCAAACGACGCCGCGCGTGAACGCGCAGCCCACGCCCCCGATGCGCCGCCGGAAGAAGCCTTTGCCGCCCTCCGGCAGAACGCGACCCTTCTCAACGCCCATGAAGGCGCCCTGCCCCCGCCCCGCAGCCCCGGCAGTCCGATTGACGCCCATCTGCTGGTGGGTCTGCTCAAGCTGCGGGAAGCTCCGTCGCTCCAGATCGCCCTAGAGCGCCTCTCCCGTCAGGAAAAGGCCGCAGTTCTGGGAAGCGCCGAAGGTCTGGCCCTCATGGAAAAGCTCGCGGCCTGAATCTTGCAGGACGTCACAACACAAAAAACGCCCCGGCCATCACAGCCGGGGCGTTTTTCATTGCAGACCTGTGGGTCGGATCAATTACTTGAAAGACTGGGCCTTCTTGACAAGGTCATTGCACGTCGTGACGCGCTTGTCCTTGGAGAGGGTGCCGATGTCAAAGACGTTGCCGTCCGTCATCTGAAGCAGGCCCTTGCCACCCAGCGAGTAGAACTCGTCACTGTGGACATCCGGACGCTTGGCGATGTTGCGGGCCGCAACGATCGGAGACGTTCCGAGCACCAGCTTATGGTGCGTACAGTAGTAGGTCAGACCGGCGACATTGCCAGCCTGTGCGCCCTCGATGGAGGGGAGGCCATCAGCACCCAGAACGCCCGGCGACGCAGCGCTCAGGACATTCTTACCGCCCGCGACGGCCTGAACATGAGCGCCAGGCAGCCGGGCCTGCGTTCCGGCGGGAATGGTCATTGCAGGGCTGCTCTGCGGAACCTGTGGCACTGTCTGGGCGACGACTGCACCGGAAATGCTCAGGCCAGCGGCAGCAAGAACAGCAAAATACTTGCTTGAAATCATGATACTCTTCTTTCCACATCACAGGATGTCCTGTCTGCACCCCAAAAGGAGAAACAGAATTCATCCGGTCTGGAGCGTCCTGAAGAATGCTCCGTTGCCTTGAATAACACTTGAGACCAGTCGCAGTTTCTTGGGAGGGCTTCTTTTCCAGTCAAAGGCCGATTGAATGCCGGGCGTTTCTGCGTCACAGTTTGGTCATGTCACAGCGCCCCGATGCCCCTTCCGCCGCACCCGTTCCTCCCGTCGCCCGTCGTGAGCCACTGAGCACCACGCAGCTTGGCCGCACGCGCACGGATTCCTATGCCTGGATGAAGGACGAGAACTGGCAGCAGGTCCTGCGGGACCCGTCCGTTCTGCGTGAAGATATCACCACGCATCTGAAGGCGGAGAACGCCTATGCGGAAGCCGTTCTGGCCGGGATGGAGCCGCTGCGCGAGACGCTGCTTCAGGAAATGATCGGCCGTATTCCACCTGCGGAATCCTCGGTCCCGGTTCCTGACGGCCCGTGGGAATATTCCGTCCGTTTCGAAGACGGTGCCCAGCATCCGCTGCGGGTGCGTTCCCCACGCGGCGGCGGCGCGGAACAGGTTCTGCTCGACGCCGACGCTCTGGCCAAACAGCATGACTATTACGCGCTCTCGCAGACGGACCACTCCCCCGATCACCGCTATTTCGTCTATGCGGAGGACATTCAGGGCTCCGAGGTCTATCGCATTCAGGTCGAAGATCTGGAAACAGGCACGCTCTGCGCCGAACCCGTCCCCAGCACCACGGGCAGCTTCGCCATTTCTCCGGACAGCCAGTGGCTGTTCTGGATTTACCGCGACGACAATGGCCGCCCCTCGAAGATCTATCGCCGCCCTCTGACGGGGGGCGAGGATGTTCTGGTGTTCGACGAAACCGATCCGGGGTTCTTCCTGAGCATCGGCGTCAGCGCTTCCCGCCAATGGATCGTTATCGAACGCGGCGACCACGATACGAACGAAACGCTGCTCGTCCCGGCTTCCGACCCGACGGCCTTGCCCGTCGTGGCAGCACCGCTGGTGCGGGGCGAGCGCTATTCCCTGACGCACTGGAACGACCGCTTCATCATCCTGACCAACGCCGGTGGCGCCGTGGACTTCCAGTTCATGCAGACGCCCGACACGGCCACGGGACGCGAGAACTGGACGCCCTTCGTGCCCTATCGTGAGGGCCACTACCTGCTGGGCGCCAGTGCCTCGCGCGGGCATCTCGCCTGGGCCGAACGACGGGACGGGAACATTCATATCCTCGTGGTGCCCGAAGGCACGCAGGGCGATGTCCGGGCGCAGGCGAAAGCCATCGGGATGGACGAAGCAGCCTATGACCTGACGATGCTAGGCACATTGGAATATGACGCTCCGATCCTGCGCTACATCTACCAGTCCCCCACCAATCCGGCACACTGGTACGATTACGACATGGCAAGCGGGGAGCGCATTCTGCGCAAGATCCGTGAGGTTCCGTCCGGCCATGATGCAAGCCGCTACGAAACGCGCCGCCTGTTCGCAACGTCGCCAGACGGCGCACAGGTTCCCGTCACGGTCCTGATGCGCAAAGGTCAGGCTCTGGACGGCTCAGCACCCCTGCTTCTGTATGGATACGGCTCCTACGGCATTGCCATGGACGCAGATTTTTCCACGACCGTGTTCAGTCTGGTGGACCGGGGCTGGATTCACGCCATCGCCCATGTCCGTGGCGGCTCCGAAAAGGGCTGGAACTGGTTCCTTGACGGTCGCGGGACGAAGAAGCCCAACACCTTCATCGACTTCATTGCCTGCGCCCGACATCTCGTCTCGGAAGGCTACGGCTCAGCCGGACGCATCGTCGCGCAGGGCGGCTCGGCCGGTGGTCTGCTGATGGGAGCGATCACGAACATGGCGCCCGAGCTTTTCGCAGGCATTGCCGCGCAGGTGCCGTTCGTCGACATGCTCAACACCATGTCCGACGTCTCCCTGCCGCTCACGCCGCCGGAATGGCCGGAATGGGGCAACCCGCTGGAAGACCCGGACGCGTATGACCTGATCGCCAGCTATTCGCCCTATGACAACATCGCCGCCAAAACCTACCCGCCGGTTTTGGCAATGGGTGGTCTGTCCGATCCGCGCGTGACGTACTGGGAACCCGCGAAGTGGATCGCCAAACTGCGCGAAGTCACGTCCGGCGGCCCGTTCCTGTGCCGCATCAACATGGAAGCCGGCCACGGCGGCTCATCCGGCCGTTTCAAACGTCTGGAAGAAGTCGCCCTCGTTCAGGCCTTCGCCATCTGGGCCATCGACCGGCCCTGAAAAGACCAGACGAATAAAAGTTTTTGGGTTCCACCTTTTTACAAAAAGGCGGAGAACGCCGAAGCTTTTTGAAAAAAGCTTCACCAAAAACTTTTATTCCAAAATCCTTATCTGTGGCCGAACAGATGCCGGATATCGTCACCGAAATGCTGGAAGGCGGCGTGGGTGGAGCGGTGACGGCGGTTGCCCTCTTCCGACACGACGGTCACGGTCGCCGTCATGCCGGCAGCCAGCGTCAGGTCATCCGGGATTTTGTCGATCTTCACGCGCACCGGAATACGCTGTGCCAGACGCACCCAGGTATAGACCGGATCCACTTCCGGCAGGCCCTGCTTGTTCACCTGCGCGTTATTGCTGGCGATACCGCGCGTGATGCTTTCGACATGCCCGAACAGCGGATCGTGATACCCCATCAGATCCATGCGAACGAGATCGCCCTCATCAAGATCATGGACCTTGGTTTCCTCGAAATAACCGTCCACCCAGTAGGAGCTGGTGTCGATGATGTGGATGTTGACCACACCGGCGGTAGCGAAATCGCCGGGCCGCATGATAAGATTGGTCACGATGCCGTCGATGGAACTGCGGACCTGCGTTCGCTCAAGGTTGATTTCGGCCTGATGCTCCGCGGCTTCGGCTGCGGCGTACTGGGCCTGCATCTGCTGCGAAAGCGCTTCGTACTGCCGTTTTTCCTCGACTGAAACGGCAGTGCCGGGAATGGCCTTGCGCCACTGGGACTGCACGAGGCGGAATTCCAGATCGGCCTTGCGCTCGGCCACATGGGCCTTGGCCGTCTCCAGCGCCACCTTGAAATCGAACGGGTCGATGACGTAGAGCACCTCCCCCTTGTGGACAAACTGGTTGTCCTTCACCAGAACCTCGATGATCTGTCCCGAAACGCGCGGCGCGATATTGGCGACCTGCGCGCGCACCTGTCCGTTCCGCGTCCAGGGCGAGGCGGTGTAGTAATCCCACAGAATGACGACCACAAGCGCCGCCACTGCAAGGATGCAGAGCGTGATGGTCAGGCGGATCAGGCGATGGGCACTGGAAAGCACGGGACGGTCACCTTGGGTTCGGTTCGGGACAGGAAAAGGTCAGAGGATCAGGGTGTAAAGGCCGATCAGACAGATCAGGATGCCGAACTGGGCCAGAGGCGGATCCCAGACGAAACGCCACAGATCAAACCAGGCCAGAATCCAGCGCAGAACGGCCAGTGTCAGCAGGGCCAGCGCCAGATTGATGACGAAGGCCGAAACCAGCACGCCATCAAGGTCAACGACCTGTGTCGTCACCATCGCTTGCGTCCTATTCCATAGTGATGCACGGCCGAGCGGTTCAGACGCACCATGGTCCGCACCGATTCCAGACCGCCGATACAGTTGATGATCATGGACTGCTCCTCGCGGATGCCGTCTGAAAGCCGCTCGTAAAACATGGCCTGAAGCTCGGGAATTTCAGCTTCCAGAAGACCGAGCCTGTCATGTGCCAGCAGACGCCGCACATGGCGGACCATGGGTTTGAGGCCGGGAAGATGCGCGGCGTCATCCAGATAATGCCGGACGCGGGCAATGGTGCTGGAAAAATCCTCCAGCGCGACGAAACGGTTGAAAACCCGCCGGGAGCGCAGCCCCGGATCCTTCAACCGGTCCGTCCACATCAGGAACTGGCTCAGGCGTTCATATTTCCGGCTCAGAAGCGGCGGCCCCATCCGCTCGCCATGCCCGGCAAGCTGCAGTTCCAGATCATGGGCAATGGAGACCGCCAGCCGGAACCGGTGCCGCCGCGCGGTCGGCGGCCAGAGCAGCACCAGCAGCACAAAAGAAAGCACGGCCGCCATCGCATAGAATGTATTGCGCGTGATGAAGGCCAGCGGATCGTAGTTGTGATGGTTACCGAGCGCGATGAACACCAGAAAGAACACGCCATAGTTAAAGCCGATGGCATTGGTCTTCGGGTTCATCAGCAGCAGGCAGGAAATCACGGTCTGCGGCAGCAACACCAGCGCAAGGCTCAGCATGCTGCCCACATGCGGCAGGATCATGAAATCCAGCCACGCCGCCACGAGAATACCGGCGGGCATCCCGATGATGGCGCCCTTGCCGAACTCCGCGGTGTCGATCGCGGTGGAGGCCAGCGTCAGAACCAGCGCCGTCTGGGACAGGGATGTCACGGAGGCCGGAATGCTGGAGGCCAGACACAGAGCCGCCGCAACGCTGAAGCCCAGCAGCACGCGCATGGCGTTGATGAAGGCCGTCACGTAATCCGGATTGCTCGCAAGCTGCGCCAGTTTGAGCGCATCGCCCGCCGGTGTGGCGCGCAGGAGGGTGTTCATGCCGGTACGGATATGCAGCCGGTTGCTGAGAAGCGTCGAACACCGTTCCAGAAACCACGCCTCGCGGGCAGAGGGAACAAAATCCGGGTCTTCCGCCCGGATTTTATCCAGAATCGTGTCCATCGTCTCAAGACGGGTCGTGCCGTCCTCGGAGCGCTCGTGCCAGGCCCGGACATGACGGATCAGGAGATCGGAAATGCCGCCGGTCTCCAGCAGCCACGCAATCGCACGGCTCGTGGTCAGAACCGTGAGCATGCCGATGATGCCCAGCCGCGCGCCCGCCATCCGCAGACGCCCGCGCTCGACTTCCGTTCTGGCATAGGAAATCTGGGTCATGAGCGCGAGAATTTCGCCGCTCAGCCCGATCATCTGCTCAGGCGTCGCGATCGGATCGCCCATGATGGCGGATTTGCCGGTCTGCCGCACGCGATGCGACAGCGTCTCCATGGCCTTCGAAAGCCTGCGCCAGGCTTCGGGGGACCCGGAGAGAATGTTTACGACCGCAATGGACGCAACGCCGATGGCGATATCAGACGCACGCGCGATGCTGACAGGATAGATGTTCTGTGGATCATCCATGGTCGGGAGCGCCACCAGTGCGACGGTATATCCCGCCAGCAGCGCGCCGTAGGAGCGGAAATCGCGCTCAAGCGATCCCACAAACGCACAGGCCGCAATCCACAGGGCCGCGCCGCCGAGAAACAGGGCGCGCTCCTGATTGAACATCGCAACGAGAATGATAGAAACACCGACACCAAGCACGGTCCCGGCCAGACGGTAAAACGCCTTGGACAGCGCCTGTCCCCGCAGAGGCTGCGCGAGGATCATGACCGTCACACCCGCACTGGCGGGTGAATCAAGCTGGGACCAGAAGGCCGTTCCCAGCGCCAGCACAAGTGCAGACCATGTTCTGAGACTGAACTGGACCCATCCGGGACGGAAGACTGACTGTAGTGCAGCGGTCAAGAGCGATGCTCCCCACCCGACACAGACTTCATCAGAAACAGTCCCACGGCCCTCGTTACCAGAATCAGACTTCCGACCTTAAGAGCAGCGGACTGGAAAAGTTAGTCCTCGAATCTTCTGGACATGTTTTGACAGACGGTCCCGATCCCTCTGCCAGAGCGCGCCACTCAGTCTTCTTCGGCGGGCAGGGCGTTGCAGGCCGCTGTCAGCTTGGGGTCAGGATGTGTGGTGGCCTTGCGGCAGTAGGTCCGCGCATCGGCACCACACATATTCGTGACATCCTCCATTTCAGAGGACAGGACATCGCGCGCAACGCCGATATCCTGATTGTGTTCGGGATCAATGCCCTCTTCCTTGCCCAGGGCCGTCTGGGCCTGATGCATTTCCTTGAGCGCGTTGATGCAGGAGTCGCCCGCGGCATCCGGATTGGTCTGGAGAACCCGGAGGATCTTGTTGATGGCGAAACCCTGCTGGTTGATCGTCGGATCGTCGTCGTTGGTCTTGGCCTCTCCGTCATCCGCTCTTGCGGCCACGGGCGCGGCAAGGGCGACGGCGAGAGGAAGAAGAGCCAGCAGCAGGGCCGGGCGGGAATGGCGCTTGATCATGAAACTGACGTTAGGAGAAAATCCCGGCCGGACAAAGACCCTGAACGACGCTGTTGCAGGTTGTTGCAAATCGGCAGCATCAGGGAATTCCGCCACACGGATGGCTTGTCAGCTTGACTCTACAGGGCGGGATGGGTAATCGGAGCCATTCTTTCGCGGGCGTTCCGGCCCGCTGTCCGGTCCGCAAGGGCCTTACCCGTCGAGAGCCTGCAACCATGAAGATCCGCAACAGCCTGAAGTCCGCCAAGGTCCGCGACAAGGACTGCCGCGTTGTCCGCCGCCGCGGCCGCGTTTACATCATCAACAAGAAGAACCCGCGCATGAAGGCTCGCCAGGGCTGAACCCCTTGGTCTGCCGGATGACGGACGGGCGGCGCTGGCTGATGGCTGGCGCCGTTCTGCTTTGTAGCCCGGCCCTGACTTTTCTGCCAGTTCACGCCGCACCCGCCGCAAATCCTGCCGCGCCCGGCCCCGCAGCGTCTCCGGCTGCCAAACCACCCACCTCCTCTCCCCGCCCGCCACGCAAGACGCTCCATGACCGCCTCATGGATGCGGAAAAAGCGCTCGCCATGGCCGGGAACGAAAAACAGGCTGGCGAAATTTCCGAACGTGCGGAAGGCCTCCGCAGCCGTGCCCTGACCGGCAGCGTGCAGATGCTCATCAGCGATTCGCATGATGCATTGGAAAAACACGATTTCCAGCAGGCCCAGGACGATCTGACCGCCGCCATCACCATCCAGCCCGACCAACCCATCCTTTACCGTCAGCGTGCGGCCATCCGGCTGGCAGCAGGGGACAATAACGGCGCGATCACCGATCTGGGCGTCGTTCTTCAGGCCGACCCCGGCGACCCCACCGCATGGGGCATGCTCGCGGAAGCCGAACATGACCGGCACGAGCCCGAAGCCGCCCTGAGGGCGTTCCACCAGATGCTGCTTCTGAACCCGAAATCCCCCGATTCCGACACGCAGCTCAAAACACTGGAAAAGGCCCGCGACGGCCAGCAGGACTGACGTCTCTGCGCCATGGCTTGCACGTGCTGCTCTGGCAACCCCTTGTAATGTCGCGTGTTGATCCCCTGATTCCATTTTTCAGGAGATCCCCCATGACCAAGTCATCCCCCGCCCCCGAAACCGCCATCGCAGACACCAGCGCCAAGAAGGGCTGCTGCTCCAAGATGAAGACCTGCTGTCAGAAAGCCACGCGCGCCCGTGAAATCGGCCTTGCCGGCATGACTGCCATGGCGACGTTCGGACCCAAGCGTTTCCGCCCGTATTTCCAGCAGATCCTGGCCGTCATCGCGGTCGTCACCGCTTCGGTCGAGTTCTTCCGCAAGCGCAAGGGCTGATTTTTCCAGCCTTAAAGGAAGGAAATAGGGTCGATATCAATATCGACCCTGGCTCCGCCCGTGGGTTTGATATCCCCTAGCCACTGACGCAGGATCGGCTGTACGGCAATGCCCCGCATCGTCCGTAACAACAGCCTTCGCCGGTGTCGTCCACGCAGGACAGCGAGTGGGGCCGGCGCTGGTCCCAGAACCTGCACCCCTTCCCGTTCCGGCGCGGAGAGCGCAATCTCACGCGCCAGCGCGTCCGCCGCCTCCGCACTCGGCGCGCTCACGATCAGCGCGGCCAGCCGTCCGTAGGGCGGCCAGAACGAGGGCCGTCTCTGCTCGGCTTCCTGCTCCATGAAGGTCTGGAAATCGTTGGAGACCAGCGCCGTCATGACCGGATGTTCGCCGACATAACTCTGAAGCAGCACGCGCCCGCGATGCTCTGCTCGGCCCGCACGGCCCGCAACCTGATGCAGAAGCTGCACCGTCCGCTCGGCTGCCCGCAGATCCCCGCCTCCAAGCCCCAGATCCGCATCCACGACGCCCACGAGTGTCAGTTTCGGGAAATGCCAGCCCTTGGCCACGATCTGCGTGCCGATGATGAGATTGACCTCACCGTCCGAAATCTTCCGCACCGCCTCCGCCGTGGCGGCCGGGGAGCCAAGCGTATCGGACGACATCACCAGCAGTTTCGCTTCCGGAAACCGCAGCTTGGCCTCTTCCGTAATGCGCTCGATTCCCGGCCCGATGGGCACAAGCGAATTCTCGGCATGACATTCCGGGCAATCCTTCGGAATCCGCTCGTTATGCCCGCAGTGATGGCAGGTCAGGATGCCTCGCGCCCGATGCTCCACCAGCCAGGCCGAACAGTTCGGACACTGCATCCGGTGCCCGCAGGCCCGGCACAGCGTCAGAGGCGCATAACCGCGCCGGTTGAGGAACAGCATGGCCTGTTCTTCTTTTTGCAGCGTCTCATCAATGGCGGTGCAGAGTTTGGGCGACAGAAACAGTCCACGTTCCGGCGGGTCGGCCCGCATATCCACCAGTGAAACATCCGGCAGGGTCGCCCCACCATGACGCGCGGTCAGGAGTTCGTGCCGGTAGCGCCCGCTCTCCACATTCGCGAGCGTTTCAAGCGAGGGCGTGGCAGAAACGAGAATGGCCGGTGCATCCGCCAGACGGGCGCGAACAACCGCCATGTCCCGCCCATGATACATGACGCCTTCTTCCTGTTTGAAAGCGCTCTCATGCTCCTCGTCCACCACGACGAGGCCCAGATCAGCAAATGGCAGGAACAGCGCCGAGCGAGCCCCCACCACAACGCGGGCACTGCCTTCCGCCACGGCGCGCCAGGTCTCGCGCCGCCTCTTGGTCCCGAGATCGGAATGCCAGACAGCAGGTTCGGCCCCAAAACGCCGGATGAACCGGTCCGTCCACTGGGCGGACAGCGCGATTTCCGGCAGCAGGACCAGCACCTGCTTTCCCTTGGCCAGACAGGCGGCCACGGCCTCGAAATAAACCTCCGTCTTGCCCGATCCGGTCACCCCCTCCAGCAGCGTAACCTGAAACCGCCCGGCCTCGACGGGGCCGCACAATTCCTGCGCGACCTCAGCCTGTTCTTCGGAGAGTTTCGGCGCCCCATGCGCTGGGTCCGGCAGACCGAACGGAGCAGCCGGAGCAATGACGGCCTCCCGCAGCAGACCGGCCGTAGCGAGACCGCGAATGACGGCCGCACTCGCCCCGCTGCGATCCCCCAGTTCGGCAGTGCTCAGGGGTATGGAAGACGCAAAATTCAGCACGGACCGGCGCGCAGGCGTAATACGCAGATCGCCTTCCGGCGCTTCCGTCCGCACCCAGCCCAGAGTGGGTTTGGGTGCATCTTTCAGATGAATGCGCGTCGCCATCGCCAGAACCAGCCCAGGCGGCGTGAGCGTATAGGCCGCCACCCAGTCGATAAAACGGCGCAGGCTCTGCGGGAGCGGGCGCACATCCAGCTTCCCGACAACGGGACGCAGACGTTCGAGCGGAAGTTCACGCCCGACCGGCAATGCGAAATCGGCAGGCAGCGTGCGATCGGTTTCCCACACGCAACCCACGGTTTCACGACGCCCCAGCGGGACCGTTACGAGGTCTCCCGGCTCAAGTGGCTCGGGGGCCAGATAGTCGAGCGGCCCCGGAAAAGGCAGCGGCACGAGCACCGAAACACGCGTTCCGGTGGAAGGTGGCTTTCGCCGGGGATCAGGCTTGGATAGGCTGCTGGATGCCATGACCGTGTCTAACCTCCCCCGCTCCGAAATGCCATGACCGCATCCCTGATGGCGCTCGATGCCCTGCGCGACTGGACCGAATGGCTGACGCATGAAAAGCGTTCCAGCCCGCGCACGGTCGAGGCGTATCGCCACGACATCCTGCTGGCGCTGACGTTTTTCCAGCAGCATCTGGGCGAGGAAGTCACGCTGGCCGATCTGGGAAAGCTGTCCCTTGCCGACCTGCGCGCCTGGCTCGCCCATGAAACCGCCCGCAGCGAAAAACCAACCCGTCGCGCCACCAGCGCCGACTCGCGCGCACGCTCCCGGGCACGGCATGTCTCGGCCCTGCGCTCGTTCTTCCGCTATCTGGCCCTGCGGCATGATCTGTCCAATCCCGCACCGTCATTGCTCGCCACGCCGCGCATGAAAAAGCGCCTGCCCCGCCCTCTGGGGCAGGAAGCGGCCCTTGCCGCGGCCGATGGCATTTCCGATGACGCCGAAACCAGTCAGGCCGCCCTGCGGGACCGGGCACTGTTCACCCTGCTTTACGGCACAGGACTGCGGATTGGCGAGGCGCTCTCGCTCGACATCCGGGACCTGACGAATGCAGGGCAGAACATGCTTCGCGTGGTTGGCAAAGGTGGCAAGGAACGGCTCGTACCCCTGCTTCCGGCGGTTATCGAGGCGCTGGAAAGCTGGAAAGCGGCCCATCCTTCCCCCGCGCCCGATGCGCCCCTGTTCTGCGGCGTGCGAGGTGGCCGCCTCAATCCCGGCGTCGCCCAGCGCGCCATGCGAAACTGGCGCAAAGGCGAAGGCCTGCCCGATTCCGCAACGCCCCATGCGCTGCGCCATTCCTTCGCAACGCATCTGATGGAAGGCGGGGCAGACCTGCGCACCATTCAGGAACTCATGGGCCACGCCAGCCTCTCAACCACGCAGGCCTATACGCTGGCGGACGAAAAACACCTGCTGGATGTCTGGCGCAAGGCCCATCCCCGCGCGGATCAGGGCTGATGAAACGCCTCCTGTCCGCCGTTCTGATTCTGGGCCTTTGTATGGCGACCGCCCCTGCGGCCCCGGTCTGCGAGATGAGCCGCGCCGTCGTGCTGCCACTGCGCGATGATGGCGGCTATCTGAGCGTCCCGGTGACGGTGAACAGCCACAATGCCTCGATGATCGTCGATACGGGATCCGAAGGCAGCCTCATGACGCCGGGCGGCGTCGCGGCCTTTCACCTGCCGCCCGACCCCGAACACCGCACCATGATGCAGGGCCCGAACGGCGCCCCGCGCGTCGTGCCGAACATTCGGATACAGGACCTCCGGCTCGGCACGCCTCATTCGGGAGAACTCGCGCTTGGGGCCGGAACGATGGCCGTCGGCGTTCTGCCAGGTTCTCCCATGATCACGCCGCCCGTTTTCGGGCTGCTCGGTGCGGATGTGCTGGCGGATTACGATCTGGAATTCGACGTCCCCCACCAGCGCCTGACATTATGGCGCGTCCGCCTGGCCTCCCACGCATGCCAGCCTCCGCCCGCATGGACGGGCCACTGGACGACGATGCCCATGCACCGGATCTCAGGCCGCCTGACAGTGCCTTTCACGCTGGACGGGCTAAGCGGTACGGCCCTTCTGGACAGTGGCGCGCGCTCGCATATCGTCAGCACGGATTTCGCCCACCGCCTCGGCCTGACAGACGACCAGCTTGCCCTCGATCCAGGCGGCATGACCTCGGGCGTGGATCTGCGCGAGCGCCCGTATCACTGGCACCATTTCAAACGCTTTGAACTCGGAAACACCCTCTGGAACCACCCCGTCCTGACCGTCGCGCCGGTCCACGATCAGGCCGACATGCTGCTGGGCTCGGACTGGTTCGCCCACCACGAAATCTGGCTGTCCTACGCCAGCGGGCAGCTTTTCTTTCGATAAGACACAGGGGACTAGGCGATTTTGTCCGGATATTCGCGAATGCTGCGCTCAACATACGTCACAACAGCGAGCCAGAAAGCGCGGGCCGTCGGATAATCCCCCGGTTCTTCCTCACGCCGGAAATCATATAAAATCGCGGCCTCGGTCCAGCGCTCCAGCGTGACATCATCCCATGTCAGCCAGATCCGGGCATTATCAACAAGGATTTTTCTGTCGGGTCGGTAATGGCTGCAAAATGAGGCGAGGCATTCGACAAGATTATCGCCTTCGATATCCCAGTCCTGACCTAATATACCAACTCCAAGAGCCCATATACCCCGATAAATATCGTACGCTTTATCTTTGATGTCTTCTTGTGCGAGGAAGGCGCCTGATCCAGCCGTTGTCATGCTGCTTTTCAAAGTAAGGGCAGAGCAAAACAGGCCAATAAATTTGAATATTGTGAAAACTGGCTCAGAAAAAAGCCCCTTCCCGAAGGAAGGAGCCTTTTCGAAAAAACGGGATTTATTCACCCTTGAGGCGGGAATTGCACTGCGACCAGTAGCCGCCGCCCTTCTGGATCCATTTCAGGGAACCGTTGCCGCCATTTGCCTTGTTGGCGTTGTACTGGGCAACGCAGGTCTTCTGGCGGGCGCGGCCAGCGGAGAGCTTGCTGAATTCCGGGGAAATAGCAGTAGGGAACACGACATTGCCCGATGACGCCGTAGACGTCTTGAGGGCGATCGGGGCTTTCGTACCGGCCGGAGACGAGTCTGCAGGCGCAGCGCTTGCCGGTGCGGCGGGAGCCGTCGTTGTCGGGGCAGCAGCCGCAGGCGTGGTGGCCGATGAAGCAGCCGGGGCGGCGGCCTTGGCCGTATCGCCACAGGAAGCGGCCTTGAACGCCTTGTAGGACTGCCCGTTCAGGGAGCCGTTCTGCTTGGCCGTCTTGAACGCGGCGTGGCATTCCTTGGCAGTCAGGGCATGGGCAGGCGCAACGCTCAGACCAGCGGCCAGCAGGGCTGCGAGGGAGAGGCCGGAAAAGGCTTTTGTAAACGTCATGCAGAAAGAACCTTCATTCTGAAATCGGCGGGAGATGACAGCCCCCCGCAGCTTGAACGCCCGACAAGCGCGATCAGTTGATGCGCTCACCGTGCAGAACCATGTCGAGACCTTCACGTTCCTCGTCCGGCGACACCCGCAGGCCCATCGCCAGATCCAGAACCTTCAGGATCACGGTCGTCATGATAACACACCAGACAACCGTCACACCGACAGCCTCGACCTGCGCGATGACCTGATGAACACTGGCAACCGTTCCTTCCGGATTGGAGGCCGTGGCCGAGAGCGGACCATAGGCGAACGCGCCGGTCAGAATGGCGCCGATGATGCCGCCCGTTCCATGAACGCCGAACGCATCGAGGCTGTCATCGTAGCCGAAACGATGCTTGAGCCATGTAGCGCTCCAGAAGCATCCCGCCCCGGCAATCAGGCCGATGACAACCGCGCTTCCCGGCAGCACGAACCCCGCCGCAGGGGTGATGGCGACCAGACCGGCCACCGCGCCCGAAATGATGCCCAGAGCCGTCGGCTTGCCGGTGCGGGCCCATTCCACGACCATCCAGGCCACACCGCCCGCAGCGGCGGCGACCTGCGTCGTCAGCATCGCCATGCCCGCGCGGCCATTGGCGCCCAGAGCAGACCCGGCATTGAAGCCGAACCAGCCCACCCAGAGCAGGGACGCGCCGATAATGGCGTAGGTCAGGTTAAAGGGAGAAAAGTCTTCATGGCCCAGCCCCTTGCGACGGCCGAGAATGATGGCACAGACCAGACCGGCCACACCGGAATTGATATGCACGACCGTCCCGCCCGCAAAATCCACCGCGCCAAGCCCGGCGACCCAGCCCGTCGGGCTCCAGACCCAGTGCGCGACCGGGGCATAGACCAGCAGAAGCCAGGCAATGCTGAACAGACACATCGCGGAGAACTTCATGCGATCCGCATAGGCGCCTGTGATGAGAGCCGGGGTGATGACGGCGAACGTCATCTGGAACATCATGAAGACGCTCTCGGGAATGGTCATCGTCACGGCGGCAGGGGTTCCGGCGCCGAGCGTGAAGGCGGAATCGACACCCGCACGGAAATTGTCCGCCACGCCATGCAGCATGACGCGCGACAGATCCCCGATCCATGGCGAGCCAGTCGAGAACGCAAGGCTGTAACCTGCGACCATCCAGACGAGGCTGGCAATGCAGCAGATCATGAAGGACTGGATCAGCGTCGCCAGCACGTTCTTCTTGCGGACCATGCCGCCATAGAAAAGCGCAAGACCGGGAATGGTCATCATCAGCACGAAAGCCGTGCTGACGAGCATCCAGGCCGTATCGCCCGTATCAATCGGCGCGCGCATCAGAGCGCGCCCTCGCCGGTTTCTCCCGTGCGAATACGGATGAGCTGGTCGAGGCTGGAGACCATGATCTTGCCGTCACCGATCTTGCCGGTGCGGGCTGCGGTCATGATGGCCTCGATCACATCCTCGACGATCGCGTTGGAAACGGCGACCTCGATCTTGAGCTTGGGAAGGAAGCTGACGTGATACTCGGCGCCACGATAGATTTCGGTCTGGCCTTTCTGGCGACCGAAACCCTTGACTTCGGTAACTGTCAGACCCTGAACCCCCAGCGGGGTCAGGGCTTCGCGGACGTCATCAAGCTTGAAGGGTTTGATGATGGCAGTAACGAGCTTCACGAACGGCATATCCTCGTTGCGATCGGGTAATCTGTATCAGAGTATGCCCCAGATCATGCCAGTCTCATAATGATATTGGCAGCCCGATCATGCCGTTTCCGGTGAAATTCCCATGAATAAGAGACGCTGTTGCCCAAATACTCCGCCTCAGGGGCGTCCGGGCGTTGCAGCAGGAGGGGACGCCGGCATATCCGGGCCGCGATAAGGGCCATCCTGCGGCCGGTTGACGGGCGGGGCGACCAAAGCATCCGGCCATGCGTTCTGCTCGGGCGCGCCGGGGACGATGGCCGTGCGTCCACGCGGCAGACATTCCGGCATTTCAAGACGCAGCCGGCGCAGCATGCGCTCGCGGATGTCGCAGGCCAGATCCCACATGGAATTCGCATCAGGCGCACCGGCAATCAGACGGATGGACATGACCTGCGCGTTGCTGTCCGCGATCTGACAGCCGATGGAGGTCTTGTCCTGATCCCAGTCCGGGCACTTGGCCAGTTCCTCGAAATACATCTCCCGCAGGCGGTCCA
Organism: Gluconobacter albidus; assembly: GCF_002005485.1. Lineage (NCBI taxonomy): Bacteria > Pseudomonadati > Pseudomonadota > Alphaproteobacteria > Acetobacterales > Acetobacteraceae > Gluconobacter > Gluconobacter albidus. The sequence continues at coordinate 2,484,327 of NZ_CP014689.1, forward strand.
CCGGCGTCTGGTAATCGAGCCACAGGAACAGCGAGGCAATCAGGGATGGTGAGCTGTGCGTCCAGTTCTGGAACGGATTCTCCAGGAAGTACGAGATCGGCACGATATACCGGCGGCGATCCCAGGTCCGCAGAACAACATAGGTGGCGTTGATTTCCTCAACCCACGCCCAGTCCCCGTTCAGGATCAGCATGTCTTCCATGCGGATGGGCTGGGTCACGGCGATCTGGATGCCCGCGATCAGGTTCGTCAGGGCCGGACGGGCTGACAGACCGACGATCAGCGATGCCGCACCAGCAGACGCAAACAGCGACACACCGAATTTCTGGACCGAGTGGAACACCATCAGCGAGGATGCGACCGTCAGCACACCGAACGAGATCTCGATCAGACGGCGCAGGACGCGGATCTGCGTCTGATGGGACCGGACGGTAATGTCATCCGCATGTTCCTTCGCACTGATCCGCGTCAGGTACTGATCCGTCAGCAGGCGGAACGTCCGGATGATGCCGAAACCAAGATTGAGAATGAACAGGCAGATGAAAACCTGTTCCAGAAACGACGTCGTCGCATCCGTAAAGCCGACCGTGGCCTGAAGAGCCGCACTGGCGGCAATGATCATCAGAAAATTGCGGATGGGCGCCCGCAGCCGCGCGATAATGGCATGAATGAACTGGATACGGCGCAGCCCCGGCAGACGCGGGAGAGCATCCGTAATGATACGGCTGGACAGAAGCGCAATACCCGCTGCGAACACCAGAACCAGAATCGAACCCAGCGGAGACGGAAGCCAGTCCAGCAGATGTCCGAGCCGCCTGATGGACCTGACGTAAGAGTTTTCAATCATGCGTTCTGCGGTTCCTTATCTTCTTGCTGTCTTGGAGCGGCTTTCCGCAAGACAACATCATCGGCCGCAGATCGTTCCCGAATCGCGTACCTAGAGTGAAATCATCAGGGGCCGTTCCTGTCGAATTCCCTTCCATGAAAGCACAGAAACGGCCCTCAGAGGACCGCGACACCTATTTTTCACGTAAAGAAGACGGCTTGACTGTGGCGCACAGCTCCGTTTTCAGTTCGTCTTTAACGCTATAGTTAAGAAATTCAGGAAGGGCCGTATGCGGTACATTATCGAGATTACGCGCCCCCTGCTGCCGGAAGAGTGGTTCGACGTTATCCAGCAAGCATGACGAACGCCACTTCGCCGGCCGCCACCAGGACGGAAAAAGCGTGATGCCATTTAATCTGACGCCCGAAGTGGTGCGCGAGGATCAGGCCTTTCTCATCCGGTACTGCCGGGAACATCCCGAACGCAGTTTCCACCAGGCCGCCTTCACGCTGCTTCAGATGAGCCTCGCCCGCTGCCCTCCATAAGAAAAGCGCCCCCTTCCGCTCGATCCATCGCAGGAGTAGGACAGGGGCAGGGAGATGAGTACGATGAAAAAAACCCATTACGACCTCTGCATCAACGGCGCCGGCCCTGTGGGCGCTACGCTGGCGTGTCGTCTGGCGGCAGAGGGCGTGCGCGTCCTGCTCATCGACCGCAACGCCCTGCCCGGCATGGAAGATCCCGCCCTGGACGGGCGGGCCTATGCCATCGCGGAAGGCTCCCGCAGGATGCTCGCAGACGCAGGCATCTGGGACAATCTGCCCAACGTGGCGCAGCCGATCCACGAAATCCGCGTGGCGGACGGACGCCCGCATGAGGCCCCCTCCCCGCTGACGCTGCATTTCGGCCCGGAAGACGCCCCCGAAGGCCAGAGCTTCGGCTGGATGGTCGAAGCGCGGGACCTCCGTCTGGCGATCAACCAGACGCTGAAGCAGTATGACAGCCTTGATGTGCATGCGCCGGATCTGGGAACCTTCACGTTCCACCCGGATCATGTCTCCATCCGTCTGGCCTCAGGCAGAACCGTAACGGCGAAACTGGCCGTAGCAGCGGAAGGACGTCGTTCTCCGCTTCGCCGTCAGGCACGGATCGGCCTGACGAAAATCCCTTATAATGAATACGGCATCGTCGCGACAATCGCGCATGAAAAGCCGCATCATGGCGTGGCGCTTGAACATTTCCTGCCGGAAGGTCCGTTCGCACGCCTGCCGATGCCCGGCACCGCTGAACACCCGCACCGCTCCGCCATCGTCTGGGCCGAAGGCGAAGGCCGCGCCCAGCGCTTCCATGACCTGCCGGACGAGATTTTCGCCCGTGAAATCAAGGCCCGTATGGCAGACGAAGATCTGGGGGAGATTACCCCGACCGGTCGTCGCTGGATCTATCCGCTCTCGGCACAGTACGCCCACAGCTATATCGGCCCCCGCCTTGCTCTGGCCGGTGACGCTGCACACGGCATCCATCCGATCGCAGGGCAAGGCCTGAACATCGGCTTCCGGGACGTGATCTCGCTCGCGGAGCTGCTGATCGAGGCGCATCGCAATCGCAAGGACATGGGAAGCCGCGACCTTCTCGTCCGCTATCAGCGCAACACCCGCCCCGGCAATATGGCAATGCTGGCCGCCACGGACGCACTCGAACGCCTGTTCGGCAACGACAACCCCGTCCTGCGCCGTCTGCGCGATATGGGCATCGCGGGCGTTCAGCGCTTCCCCGCCCTGCGCCGGGCCTTCGTCAGAAAGGCCATGGGCGTATGACGCAGGCCGCTACAGAAACCCCACCCGAGAGAACATCGGACCTCACGGCCTTCTGGCAGGATATGCAGTCCCAGGCGTGCAGTTGCCACGATCCGCTGATCCAGGATGTGTTTTCCACCAATATCGGAGACCATCCGGATTTTGCGTCCGCCCTGGCCTCCCTGCTGGGCACGAAACTTGCGGACCGCTCCATCCCGGCCACGACGATCACCCGTCTCGTCGCCTCGATCCTGAGCGCCGACCCCGACATCGCCGAAGCGGCAGCCGCCGATATTCTCGCGACCTATGACCGCGATCCGGCCTGCCCGGACCTCGTCACGCCCTTCCTGTTCTTCAAGGGATGGCAGGCGCTTCAGGCCTACCGGATCTCGCATCATCTCTGGACGAAGGGCCGCCAGCATCTGGCCCATCATTTCCAGAGCCGGATCAACGAGCTCTTTGCCATCGACATTCACCCCGCGGCCCGTCTCGGGCGCCGGCTGAGCATCGACCACGGAACGGGGATCGTCATCGGCGAGACCTGCATCGTCGAAGACGATGTGTCGCTGTTTCAGGACGTCACGCTGGGCGGCACGGGCAAGCTGAGCGGCAACCGTCACCCAATCGTGCGTCGCGGCGCCATGATTGGCGCAGGCGCACGCATTCTCGGGCGCCTCGTCATCGGGGAATATGCCCGGATTGGCGCGGCCTCGGTCGTGCTGGAAGACATCCCGGCGTATTCCACGGCAGTCGGCAACCCGGCGCGGATCGTGGGCACCACGCCGCGGCCCGCCTGAAAGCCGGGCTTAAAGAAAAATCAGGGTCCGGAGCCTGCGCCCCGGACCCTGATGTTTTTTACTTGTTCGAGAACTTGAACGTCGTCGTGTAATCGAACGTCTGGCCCGGCTTGAGTTCAGTCGTCGGGAAAGACGGGTGGTTCGGACTGTCGGGATAATGCTCGGCCTCGAACGCAATCGCGTCGCCCTGACGATAGGCATGACCGGACACCCCGGCATAACCGCCATCCAGCGAGTTGGACGTATAGACCTGCAGCCCCGGCTGGTTCGTCAGGATTTCCATGCTGCGGCCCGAACGCGGATCATAGACCTTGCCCGCCAGACGCGGCGCCTGGCCAGATGGCCCGTTGACGACCCAGTTCATGTCATAGCCACGCGCATACATCATCTGCTGGTCGTTGCTGCGCAGACGGTCGCCAATGACGGTCGGCTTGCTGAAATCAAGCGGCGTCCCGGCAACAGGCGCGATCTGGCCGGTCGGGATAGATGTCGCGTCGGTCGGCGTGAAGCCATCGGCGTTAATCTGAAGGATTTCCGGCTCGATGGAGCCCGAGCCCTCACCGTTCAGATTCCAGTAGCTGTGGTTCGTCAGGTTCAGAACCGTCGGTGCATCGGTCGTGGCGACATAATGCAGCGACAGGGCGTTGTCAGTGCCCAGCGTGTAGGTCACATGCGTCGTCAGCGTACCGGGGAAGCCCTGATCGCCATCGGGGCTGACGAGCTTGAGCGTCACATACGCGCCACTGGAGTTGGTGCCGGTCTTCTCGATCGTCCAGACGTTCTTGTCGAAGCCCTTCTTGCCACCGTGCAGGGCATTCGGAGGCGCCGTCACATCCGTATGATAGATCTTGCCGTCCACGGGAAAGCTGCCGCCAGCGAGACGGTTGGCGTAACGACCGATGATGGCGCCGAAGAACAGACCACCCTTCGCGCTGTCGACCGTATAGCCCTTCAGATTGTCGAACCCGAGAACCACGTCCTGAACATGCCCTTCGCGATCCGGCGTCTCGACGGACTGGATGATGCCGCCGTAGGTGATGATGCGGGCCGTCGTGCCGAGACCGTTCTTGAGGGTCACGATCCGCACGGGCTTGCCATCCGGCGTGCTGCCCCAGGGCTGATTGGCCACGGTGGGGTGTGCCTGCGCCACACCGGCACTCAGGGCCAGAGCCCCGACAGTCGCGAGAAACGCACCCTTCGAACCGAAGAATCTGGACATTGAAAACCTCCCGGGTGTTGAGTTGAGGCCACACTGATCCCAAAAATCCCGAAGGGTCAAAGCCCTGAAAGCAGCCGCGAAGCATCTGGATCGTTAAAGCATCTGGCCTCTTCAAACGAGCAGCATTTGCAGACATACAGGGATGCACGCTATCGGAGGATACGTTATGACTACGCCCCTCCGCAGTTTTCCGCGACGGATGGCGCGTGGCCGATCGGGGTTCATGGAGTCCTTCAGGGAACGGATTACGAAAATTTCCGTTTTCCGGTGACTTCTTCGTGAGCACTGGGCCGGGAAGGGTATTTTGGGGATGGTTATGGACTTTCGGCAGGACGACAACGCAATCCGGGAGACGCGCTCACGTCGTGTGTCACGTCGCAGCAGGGCTCTCGCAGGTACGCTCGCCCTGCTGGCACTGGGCGCCTGTGGCTCACTGCGCAACCCGCCCCCGACGGATCCGGACGATCTTGCGGATTACAAGGCCGCAAACGACCCCTACGAGCCCCTGAACCGCAAGATGTACAACGTCCAGATGTGGGCCTATCACAAGGTCCTGCGTCCGGTCGGCAAGGCGTGGATCTGGGCCATTCCCAGGCCCGTGCGTCACTCCATTGCGAACATCAACGAGACATGGCGCGAGCCCGCGGTCTTCTTTTCCGACGTTGGTGCAGGCAAGCCGCGCCGCGCGGGCGACGCCTTCATGCGCTTTGCGATCAACATGAGCGCAGGCGTTGGCGGTTTCTTCGACGTCGCAGGACTGGTCGGCTACAACCAGCATGAAACCGATCCGGGCCTGACGATGGGCACCTGGGGCGTGGCGAGCGGGCCCTACCTGTTCATCCCGTTCGTCGGCCCGTCCAATTTCCGCGATGGCGCAGGTTACGGCATCGGCCAGGGCCTGACGCCGATCAACTATGTGCCCCGCGGCTATGATCTGCTAACCTTCAACTGGGCTTACAACGTGGCCGGGACCATGGAGGGCTATGCCAGCTCCATCGACCAGATCGACCATGTCGAACAGGACAGTCTGGACCCGTACTCCTATATCCGGAGTGCATGGCAGCAGAACCGCCAGAGCCAGATCGACACGATCAAGAACGACGACCGCGCAACCACCCCCGACTGGTACAACTGAGGACAACGACATGTTCAACGTATTTTCGCGCCGCACTGTTCTTGGGGCCGTTGTCTCCCTCGCCGTCGCCACCGGAGCCGCCCACGCCAACCCGGCGACGGACTTCGTCAACTCTTTCGGGGGCCGTCTGGCAGGCGTGGTCAACTCCAGCGAACCGCTTGAGCAGAAGAAGAAAGAAGTTCTCCCGCTGCTCAAGGAGAATGTCGACATTGCCGGGATCGGCCGCTACTGCCTCGGCAAATACTGGCGCACCGCGACCCCGGCCCAGCGTGACAAGTACCTCTCCCTGTTTGATCAGGTTCTGGTCAACACCATCACGGACCAGATCGGCAGCTATCAGGGCGTGAGCTTCCGCGTCACATCCACGACAAGCACGCCCGAAGGCGAACGCGTCAATGCGCTGATCGACCGTCCGGGCCAGCCGGAAGTGAACATGCAGCTGATCATCGGCGGCAACCCGCCCAAAGTCATGGACATGTATGGCGAAGGTGCCAGCCTGCGCATGAACCAGCGCGGCGATTACAGCTCCTATCTCGCGCGCCACAACGGCGACGTCGACGCCCTGAACGCCGCCCTCGAACGGCAGCTCTCAGCCCACAAGTAAGACATCAGGCAGGACTGTGCCCGACACGGGCCGGTCCTGCCGGTGCGGCTCAGTGCACGGGGTGCTGCACCGTGACATGATAACGATAGATCGTATCCCGACCTGTAAACAGGACGTCTGTCCGCCCCTCCCGCCGCCCCATGATCTCCGCGACCTGATGGGAAACGAGGTTGATACTCAGAATATCCGGAAGTGGCGCCGAGGCTGACTGGACGTTTGAAGGCAGAGCCACAATCTCGCTCGCACCCGCCTGAAGCGTGATGGTCCGGTCCATGATATGAACGCCATTGACCACGCTTTCGACAGGCTTTGAGATCTCGGCAAAGGCCTGAGACGCAAAAGCCAGGACGACAAGTCCCAGACCTCGTGTGCAGACACTCATAACTCTCACGACAAACCTCCTGCCCCAATTGTAACAAAACTTTTCGATTTGTTATGGATAGGCAGGAGCATCTGAAAACACAACGGCCACTTTGGCCGTCCGGAAAAATCGGTGCAGGTTTGTCAGTCCGCCGTGATTTCGTAGAGAAACATTGTATCGCCATCGCGGTCGAAGGTCGCCGTATGGCGCAGTCCCAGACTGCCCAGAACCGTGCGGGAGGCCAGATTGTCTTCCCTGGCCACGGCCACGATGCGCTTTTCGCCCGTATCCAGCACATAGCGCAGGGCCGCGGCCGCGGCTTCACGGGCAATGCCGCGCCCGGCAGCCCATGGAAAAATGGAAAATCTCAGGCCCAGACCACGCCCGTCAGGGCGCTCGTGAACACCGGTAATGCCGACAAAACGGCCATTTTCGCGGATCGCAAAGATCCCCACACCGCATCGCGCCCAGAAACTGACGTCTTCCGCCATTTCCTGTTCGGTCGTGATCCGGTTGCGCACACCGCCCAGCATTTTGGCAAACGCCCCGGCATTGCCCTTGAGCGCAACCATGTCTTCAAGGTCCGGCCAGTTGACCGGAGTCAGGACAAGCCGGGCGGTTCGGATTTCACGCCCCAGCACGCAGCTCTCCCCAGACCGCAGAACCCCTCAGCGGACAGGACAGTCCCGTCCGCCGAACGCAGAATGCCGGATCAGCGGGCCAGCGGGCGGTACTTGATGCGGCCAGGCTCGGTCGCATCCGGCCCCAGACGACGACGCTTGTCTGCTTCGTAGTCCTGGAAGTTCCCCTCGAACCATTCGACATGGCTGTCTCCCTCGAACGCGAGGATATGCGTGGCCAGACGGTCGAGGAACCAGCGGTCATGGGTGATGATCACGGCGCAGCCGGCGAATTCCGCCAGAGCGTCTTCGAGAGCACGCAGCGTATCAACGTCAAGATCGTTGGTCGGCTCATCGAGCAGAATGACATTGCTGTCTTTCTTGAGCATCTTGGCCAGATGGACGCGGTTGCGCTCACCACCGGACAGGATGCCCACGCGCTTCTGCTGATCGGAGCCCTTGAAGTTGAACGCGCCCACATAAGCGCGGGACGGCACCATGCGCTTGCCAAGCTGGATGACGTCCGTGCCGCCGGAAATTTCTTCCCAGACCGTCTTGTTGTCATCGAGCGTGTTGCGGGACTGGTCGACATAACCCAGCTTCACCGTCTCGCCGATTTTCAGCGAGCCGCCATCGGGCTTATCGTCGCCGGTGATCATCTTGAACAGCGTGGATTTACCCGCGCCGTTCGGCCCGATCACGCCGACGATGCCGCCCGGCGGCAGCTTGAAGCTGAGATTGTCGATCAGCAGACGATCGCCATACCCCTTGGTAAGGTTCTCGGCCTCGATGACCGTGCCACCCAGACGCGGGCCCGGCGTGATGACGATATCGGCTGTGCCACCTGCGCGCTCGGCATTGGCGGCCAGCATTTCCTCATACTTCGTGATACGGGCCTTGCTCTTGGCCTGACGCGCCTTGGGCGAGCTGGAAATCCACTCCTGCTCGGCCGCGAGGGCACGCTGGCGGGAGCTTTCTTCCTTCTCTTCCTGGGCCAGACGCTTGCGCTTCTGGGTCAGCCAGGACGAGTAGTTGCCTTCGAACGGATAGCCACGGCCACGCTCGATTTCGAGGATCCAGTTGGTGACGTTGTCGAGGAAGTAACGGTCATGGGTGATGACCATGACAGTCCCGGCGTAGTCACGCAGCGTCTTTTCGAGCCAGCTCACACTCTCGGCGTCGAGATGGTTGGTCGGCTCATCGAGCAGCAGGATTTCAGGCTTTTCAAGCAGCAGGCGGCACAGCGCCACGCGGCGCTTTTCACCACCCGAGAGGTTCGTCACCGGGCTGTCAGCGGACGGGCAGCGCAGGGCGTCGAGCGCGATTTCGAGCTTGCGATCCAGCTCCCAGCCGTCGCCAGCGTCGATCTTCTCCTGAAGATCGGCCTGCTCGGCCAGAAGGGCCGTCATTTCATCGTCGGACATCGGCTCGGCGAACTTCATCGAGATCTCGTTGAAGCGGTCCACGGCCTTCTTCAGCTCACCGAAACCCAGAGCCACGTTCTCACCGACCGTCAGGTTTTCGTCGAGCTTGGGTTCCTGTTCGAGATAGCCGATGCGCGCGCCTTCGGCGGCCCAGGCTTCACCACCGTATTCCTTCTCGATGCCGGCCATGATCTTGAGCAGCGTGGACTTACCCGCGCCGTTCACACCCAGCACACCGATCTTCACACCCGGCAGGAAGGACAGGGTAATGCCCTTGAAGACTTCACGCCCACCCGGATAGGATTTGGTAAGGTCCTTCATGACATAGACGTACTGGTAGGCGGCCATGGGAGGTCTCCTCGATCGGTGGGTGGGCGGGGAAAAAGCGGAACAACGTTCCGCAGCAATCAGATTGGCACACCGTGCGCCCGGAGGGACTCGAACCCCCAACCAAGCCGTTATGAGCGGCCGGCTCTAACCAATTGAGCTACAGGCGCGCGGGTGCAGTCCGCAATCGCCCAACTCGGGTCTTTTTGCAAGGGCCGACATGGTGGAATGTGTCTTTTTAAGTTAGTGTGTCACGCCTTCCCGTTCCCTAAAGGCCGTTCAGGCGACCTTTGCTGCCGTTGCGAGATGGCCTCACTGGTCCGTATTGCCCGAAGGGATGTCCGATGCTTCCACAGACCGCGAAAATACCCAGCAGTACCTATCAGACATGATACAGGCCGGGCCGGTCGCACTCATCCGCAAACTGCGATGGCTCTACGCCCCCGATCCGGTCATGGCCGGGTATGCGCTCCGGACAACCTGCACCTCCCTGCTCGCGCTCGGCATCGCGTTGTGGATGGAGCTCGGCAGCCCGCAATGGGCCGCCCTGACCGTCTGGATGGTCGCGCAGGGCACGCGCGGACGCAGCCTCGCGAAGGCCAAGTGGCACCTTTTCGGCATGGTGGTCGGCGTCATCAGCGGGATCGTACTGGTCGCCTCCTTTCCGCAGGCGCCGCTGATGTTCATTCTCCTGCTGGCGGGCGGGATTGGTGCGTTCTGCATGATCGGCACCTTCATGCCCGGTCCGGCATCCATGACGAACTACCGCATCCACGGCATGCGGGCCTCAGGCTTTACCTACGCCATCGTCTCGCTGGACGGCATCGCGGACCCGCACCATATTTTCTCCATCGCAATGGCGCGCGCCACCTATATTCTGCTGGGGATCGTGCTCGAAGCCTCAATTTCCGGACTGTTCCAGCTTGGCCTGACCAAGCGGACACGCCAACAGCTCGCCAGCACCTTCGAAAACACGCTCAAACCCGCCCTGACCGCCATCGCGGACATCTTGGTCGGCAAGGACGGAGCGATGCAGAACGTGCAGGGCATCTTCACCCAGATCACGACGCTTGGCGATCAGGTGGAGTTTGCGGAAGTCGAGCTTGGCCGCCGCGATCATGCCGGAGACCATGCCCGCGCGGCGCTGGCGGATATTGCAGTCCTCCTCGCCCGCGCCCTCGATCTCGCGACCCTCATGCGCCTGCCGCTCAGTCAGGACGACATGTTCCATCAGGAAGCCGAGGCCATCCGGGACGTGTTTCTCAAACTCCCCGCCCGACTGGAAGGGACGGAGAACATGCGCACCATTCTGGCCGATCTGCTGGCCCTGCGCCGTCAGTGCCGCCAGAAGGTGGTCCTCGATTTCAGCACTGCCCAGCCGAACGACGCCGCGCGCGAGGCCGTCCTGCGCCACGGGATGCTCCAGCAGGCCCTCGTTGAACTGATCGACGCGCTTCGCATGGCGCTGGGCCAGTTCGAAGCCAGCCGCCATCCCGAAGCCCACGACCATTTTCATGCGCCGATCCGCTCCTACCGCGACTGGCAGCAGGCCGTCACAAACAGCCTGCGCTCTTCCGTCACGGTCTTCGGGGCGGGTCTCATCTGGATCTGCACCGCCTGGCCCAGCGGGCTGACCTTCATCATGTTCGTCTGCATCGTCTGCAGCCTGTTCTCCACGCTGGAGCGCCCCGCGCTGGCCACGCAGGCGTTCCTGCGCGGCGCGTGTTGTGCGGTCGTCGCGGCGGGTATTCTGAATCTGGCCCTGATGGGCAAATCCACGACATTCGAGATGCTGGGCATGTGGTCGGGCCTTGCGATGATGATCGGCGGTCTGGCGTTTGCCTATCCGCCCCTGACCCTTCCGGCCGTATCCTACAACCTGTTCCTGCCCATCCTGATCGGCCCGTCCAATCAGGCGAAAACCGACGAAATCGTCTATTTCAACACGGCCCTGCCCCTCGTTCTGGGGCTGCTCTACGCCTCGTGGATGTACCGCGTCTTCCTGCCCTACGACCCGGCCCGCCAGCGTTGGACCATGCGCGAGCACATTCTGCGCGACCTGCATCGCATCGCGGACGGCAGCGCCCGGGAGACGGTGGACAGCGTGGTCTCGCGCAATGTGGACCGCTTCGTCCGGCTCATGACCAATTCCGGATCAACCCCCTCGCCCGTCATCCAGGCCTATCTGACGGGAATCCTGTCGGGCATGCGCGTCATGCTCAACCTGCTGCGTCTTCAGGCCATCCGTCGCGATAAACGGCTCAACCGGAACGCCACAAAGGCGCTCGCCCTCGTCATGGGGCGCATGAGCCATTTCAGCGGCCGCTATCACGGCCATTACGGCCGCACCCTGCGGGCAACGAAACTCGCGATCCTGAATCTGCGGACCTGCGAACGCACCGAATCCCGCCCCCGCGAGCGTTTCATCCTGATCGCTGCCCTGACCAGTCTGGACGTCATCGCCACGGAGCTGGACACGAACCGCGTTTTCTTCGATGCAAACAGCCCGTATCTCGACCCCTCCGTCCGCTCTGAAGAACTGGAATCGACCGGCTGATTGAATCCGGGCTGACACAATCCTCACGAACCGATCACGAAGAAATGTTCTGAAACACACTTCCCTTTTCCGGGAAACGGAGGAATTGTTCGTTTTCAGCCGCGGGATACCGCGGACGACAGGTTTAAGACCTACTGGGTTTCAGAACTAAGGATACCGTGATGTTTCGTCGTATCGTGCCCGTCCTCGGCCTCGCCCTCGGGCTCGGTCTGGCTTCCCAGGCCGCCATGGCACAGGAACAGTCCCCCCCGCCCCCGCCAGCCGTTCAGGGCACGCCAAGCAAGGACTTCACGGGCGTTTCGCCCGCCAATCTCGCCGGCATCATGAACTACTGCGTCGAGCAGCAGTACGTCTCCTATGACGAAGGCAACCCGGTTCTTTACGGGCTGAGCGAGAAGTACAAGGCAACCGAACAGACGGTCGGCAATTTCGACTATGCGCTCGGCACCGCCGGTTACTTCGACAGCAACGGCAAGCGCTTCTACCTCGTGGCCTACACGAACGAAGACGACCGCCGCGCCGCCTGTCACGCAGCCGTCAAGGCCGCACAGCCGATGCTCTGAGCCCTGCCCTCAGGACCCGGACTTTCGCAAAAACTCCCCTGCCCCACGGCACGGGGAGTTTTTTTATGCCCACTTCCCGCCGCCAGGCCGGACTTCGCCCCTTTCCGCTCTGGGCAGGGACCACAGGCGCCGGTAATATCCCCGCCTCTCCAAACAGTTCAGGACATGAACATCATGGACGTTTCCAAGATCTCGCCCGGCAAGGACCTGCCCAACGACATCAACGTCGTCATCGAAATCCCGCAGGGATCGCAGGTGAAGTACGAAGTGGACAAGGACAGCGGCGCCCTCGTCGTTGACCGTTTCCTCTTCACGCCGATGGCCTACCCGGCAGCTTACGGCTTCATTCCGGGCACGCTGGCCGCCGATGGCGATCCGGCTGACGCCCTTGTCCTGACGCCGTCCGCCGTCGTGCCAGGTGCCGTGATCCGTGCGCGCCCGATCGGCATGCTGAAGATGGAAGACGAAAGCGGCCAGGACGAGAAGATCATCTGCGTCCCGCACGACAAGGTGCATCCGCAGTTCTCCAACGTCCACTCTGTGGACGATCTGCCGGAAATCACGAAGAAGGCGATCACGCATTTCTTCGAGCGCTACAAGGATCTGGAACCCAACAAGTGGGTCAAGGTCACGGGCTGGGCTGACAAGGCCGCAGCCGGCGAAGTCATCATGGCTTCGGTCGCCGCCGCCAAGTAAAACTCCGGCTCCGGTCGAAGGAATGCCCTATGGAGCCTCCGACCGGCACCCCGATGCATATGCTTTCAAAACCCCCTGCCTTCCGCCTGAAGGCAGGGGGTTTTTGTTCGATATCACATATATTTGTGAGAAATCATGATACATGTAACATTATATTATGATCTTTACCGGTAAATATATGTTACCTCTGAGACGCTAACCTGCTTTTCCAAGGAATCAGCGGCTTGTCTCGAGTCCATCTCCACGCAGCTTTCTGCCTGGCCACCTTTCTTCCGTCCTGCGTCATGGCCCAGAGTGTTGGGACCCAGAACGCCACAGGGACCTCCTCAACGTCCAGCACGGGATCCGCATCTTCACATCGGGTACGCCCGACCTTCCCGACCTTTAATCCGGCCGGAAAAGTCACCCAGATGAAGGTCACGGCCCCATCGCAGCCCATCCCACCGGTCATCTGGCCCTCCGAAAACTCGGAACTCCCCAGCGAGCGCGTCAATACGCCCCTGAACCAGATCTATTTCGGCAATGAATGGGTTCCGCCCCTTCCCCGGCCGGAAGCTCTTCTGGTCGACCCGTTCGGCTGGAATAACTGGCTGCGCGACCGTGGAATTGCGTTAACGATGGACACCACCAACGAGTTTTCCGGCGCCATCACCAGCCCGACGCCGGGCTATGGTCTGAGACAGGGCAGCAGCAATGCAGGCCAGTACAGCCTTGAGAACGATATCGATTGGGAAAAACTCGCCAATGTCCGCGGCTTCTCGACCCATGCGCTCGTCGTGGGCCGGTACGGCATCCCCGCCAGCCGCATGTTCGGCGACAACCTCAACCCAAGCTCCGAAATCTACGGCGCAGGCGGTAACGTGGTCGTCCATCTCGTCTACGCCTATGCCGAAGAGACAATCGCCAAGGGACGTGTGGACCTTGCAGGCGGCCGAATTCCGTTCCTGAACGATTTCTCGTCCAATCCGCTGTACTGCACCTTCCAGAACAACGCGTTCTGCGGAAACCCGAAAGCCTCGTCCGACAACACGACCCATTCGTCCTACCCTGATGCAAGCTGGGCCTTCCGCGTCCGGACGCGTCCAACCATCAGCACCTACATCCAGACGGGCGTGTATTTCGCGCAGGCCGGGATCTACGGCAACACCCAGTTCCGCACGGGCTTCAAGTTCAACGGCGCAGACATCCACGGCGAGGCAATCCCCGTTGAAGCCGGCTGGGAACCGCTGTTCGGCAAGGACAAGCTTCCCGGCCACTACAAGGTCGGCTACGCCATCGACAACGCACCCCACAAGGACAACTACTACGACGTAAACGGGCAGCCTTATGCCATCAGCGGCCTGCCCGCCCGGACCGTGAACTATTCATGGTCAGCCTGGGTTCTGGCTGACCAGATGGTCCTGCGCCATCACGTCAAGGGCAATGCCGATGCCGGCCTGATCCTGCTGGGCGGCATGTACGCCAACAGTCCGCGCACCCAGCTCCGTGGCCAGCAGTATTTCGCGGGCCTGATTGATACCGGATTCTGGGCCTCACGTCCGCTGGATACGATCGGTATCAACTTCTCCTACGTCCGCGTGGCCAAGAACGCGACCGCGACGGAACGGCTTCAGGCCCTGTATGGCATGCCGCTCATGGCAGGCTCCCTGACGCCCCAGACATTCGGTGAGGTTTTGGAAGCCACATACCGCATCCATGTAATGCGCGGCGTCACCTTCGCGCCTGACTTCCAGTATTACTTCCGTCCGGGCGCACAGAAAGCCCTCAAGGACGCCGCAATGCTTGGCTTCAAGAGCCACATCCAGTTCTTCTGAACAACACTTCGTCCGGGAAGCACGACCTCACAGGCGGCTTCCCGGACGGACCGCCTGCCAGCGCAGCATTTTTCCAGACCATCCTGAGCGTCGAACAGTGTTCGAAAACGCAGCAGAAACTCTCCGCCCGCAACGCGGAAGAGACTGGCCGATCACTTCAATATGTTGGATTTTTTCTGGAGCGGGCGATGGGATTCGAACCCACGACCCCAACCTTGGCAAGGTTGTGCTCTACCCCTGAGCTACGCCCGCACTCCGTGGAGGGGCTTATGGCCGAATCAGACAAAGCGCGCAAGAGAGAAGATGCCCTCCCGAGACCACGTCGCGGCAGGATGCAGAAACGAAAAAAGGCACCCGAAGGTGCCTTTTTTTCACTGGAGCGGGTGATGGGATTCGAACCCACGACCCCAACCTTGGCAAGGTTGTGCTCTACCCCTGAGCTACACCCGCACTCCGTGGAGGGGCTTATGGCCGAATCAGAGAAACCGCGCAAGAGGGATTTTTCGATTCTGATGCAATATCCGCTTCCCCGCCCCCTCCGACAGGGTGTGGACTTGCACCAGGGGCAGACACATCCGATCTTTCAGGGAACTTGTCTTCCCAGCGAACGGTCCCCGCCCCCATGAGCAGCACATTCGACGAACACCTGATCGGCCAGTCTCCCAACACAGCCCCGGCAGGGACAGCCCCGACAGGCACAACCGCCACCATTATCGACGCAGATCAGTCCAGCTTCATGGCAGAGGTCGTGGAAGCCAGCCGCACGATTCCGGTTCTGGTCGATTTCTGGGCCCCGTGGTGCGGCCCATGCAAACAACTAACGCCCGTTCTGGAGAAAATCGTCCGCGCAGCCGGAGGGCGAGTTAAACTCGTCAAGGTGGACGTGGAAGCCAACAAGGCCCTCGCGGCACAGCTCGAACAACTCGGCCTGCCGCTCCAGTCCATTCCCGTCGTCGTGGCCTTCTGGAAAGGGCAGGTGCTGGATCTTTTTCAGGGCGCCCAGCCGGAAAGCGAAATTCGCCGCTTCGTGGAGTCCCTGCTCAAACTGGCCGGGGACGTCATGCCCGCCACGGAAATTCTGGCAGCCGCCCGTCAGGCGCTCTCAGACGGACACGCGGATCAGGCAGCCGGCCTCTTCTCGCAGCTTCTGGAAGCAGAGCCGGAAAGCCCGGAAGGCTGGGGCGGCATGGTCCGCGCGCTCCTCGCCCTGAACGAGCCGGAAGCCGCCGAAGATGCCTCCTCGCAGGTCCCGGCCAAACTGGACACCCATCCGGAAATCACCGGCGCCCGCGCCGCGCTGGCGCTTCATGTGGAAGGCGCCAAAGCAGCCTCGGAACTCGATGCGCTGCGCCAGCAGAGCGCAGCGGCACCCGATGATTTCGATCTGCGCCTGAGACTGGCCGCCGCTCTCAATGGCGCCGGTCAGCGGGCACAGGCCGCCGATACACTCCTGGACATTCTCCGCGCCGACCGGAACTGGAACGAGGGTGCGGCAAAAACAGAGCTTCTGCGCTTTTTCGAGGCGTGGGGACATACAGATCCTGATACGCTGGCGGCAAGACGCAAACTCTCTTCCCTCCTGTTTTCGTGAGCCGATGACCGACACGCCCGATCTCCCGCCCGGCAACGCACCGGAAGAGCTTCCTGAGGACTTCCCCCGGCGCGCTCCTCCCCTGACAGAGCTGACGCTTGCGGATATTCCGCCCCGCGTCGGCCTGTTTCCGCTGTCAGGGGCGCTTCTGCTGCCCGGCGGCCATCTGCCGCTGCTGGTCTTCGAAGCGCCTTATGTGGCGCTGCTGGAAGATGCGCTGGCCGGACGCCGGATGATCGGCGTGATCCAGCCCCTCATGGACCCCGATACGGACGAGCACCCCCTGCTCTACCGGACCGGAACGCTGGGCCGCATCACGGAATTTGCCGAACATACGGATGGCACCTTCACCGTCACCCTTCTCGGCATTTCCCGCTTCCGCCTGATCCGCGAGACCCCCACGGAACGCGGATGGCGCGAAGGCATCATCGACGCGACCCCGTTCGCCGCAGATCTGGTCGAGGAAGACCCGATGCCGATCAATCGCGAACTGCTGCTGGAAGGCCTGAAAACCTATCTCGATTCCCGCGACCTTCAGGCAAGCTGGCCGCTGATCGAGGATATGGACGATGAGACGCTGCTGGTCGTCCTGCCGATGCTCGTGCCTTTCACACCAGTGGAAAAGCAGTCCCTTCTGGAAGCCATGACGCTGGATGAGCGGGCCGGGCTCTTGCTGGATCTGCTGGAGAGGGGCATGGAATAACCATGACGACTGAACTTGATCCCCGCCTCCTCTCCCTGCTGGTCTGCCCTCTCACCAAGGGACCGCTGACCTATGACCGCGAGACACAGGAGCTCATCAGCCCCCGCGCCAAACTCGCCTTCCCGATCCGCGACGGGATCCCGGTCATGCTGGCTGACGAAGCCCGTCCGATCGAGGCCTGATTTCTCCAGACCTGTCTTCCGGGCCTGACCTCCGGACCTGATCGTCAGACTTTTTCCCTGATGACGTTGTGGGACGGCATTTTCGGCGCAGCGGGCTGCGTTCCCCGCTGCAAGGGGCGGGAATGGGCTTTGCGGACCTTGAAATTCCGCACCACGCGCGTCAGCTCCCCGGCATCGCCCACCAGTTTCTGGCTGGCGCTGCTGGTCTGATGGACAATCGCGGCGTTGCTCTTGGTCACGCCCTCCAGCTGCGTCGTGCTGGCGTTGATGTCCATGATGCGCTGGGCCTGTGCCTCGGCGCCCGAGGCGATCTGCCCTACAGCCGTTCCCAGACGTTCGACCGACGTACTGATGTTGCCAAGGGCCGTACCGGTCTCGTCGACCATCTGCACGCCGCGCTGCACATCCTGCATGCTGCTGGCGATCAGCGACTTGATCTCCTTGGCCGCCGTGGCGGAACGCTGCGCCAGAGCCCGGATTTCCTGTGCGACGACGGCAAAACCACGCCCCGCATCCCCGGCATGCGCGGCTTCCACACCGGCATTGAGCGCCAGAAGATTGGTCTGGAACGCGATTTCGTCGATGACGCCGATGATCTGGACGATCCGGTTGGAGGACGAGGAAATCTTGGCCATCGCCTCGACGGTCTTGCCGACGATTTCACGGCCCTGTTCGGTTTCCTGACAGCAGTCCGCTACAGTCGTATCGGCCTGACGGGCCTCATCGGCCACGGCCTTCACCGAAGACGTCAGTTCGGCGATATTGCGCGCCACGGCCGCCAGCGCATCGACCTGTTCGGCGATGCGGCCGGTGATGTCTTCCGTGGAACCGCTGATTTCGCGGGCTCTCTGTTCCACAGCGCCCGAAGTTTCGCGAACGGCATGGACGATCCGCCCAAGTCCTTCACAGGCACGATGAAACGCACCGCCCATGCGACTTGAGCCGTTTTCCAGAGACGGGTCGATCTGCTGGACCAGATCGCCACCTGCCATGCGATCCAGCGCATCGGCCAGCGCATCCGACAAAGCGGCGAGGCTCTGGATCCGTTCGTTTTCCGCACGCGAGCGTTCCTGTACGTCCAGATTCTGGGTGTAGGTTTCCAGCCCGAGCTCCATATCCAGCAGGCCACACCGGATCAGAAGCCCGATCTGAGCAGCCGCTTCCTCGGCGGACGTGCCCTGAGCCGGGCGACGCAGGAGACGGTCCAGAAAGCTGCGGCGTGGCTCGGGCCAGTGCTGACGGAGCAGCTCTGTCACCATGCCTTCGATCAGCAGGGCATAACCGCCGACATACCACTGGGGCTTGAGGCCGATCCGGGCATGCGTGTTGCCGATCGCACGGGTACTCGCGACGTAATCGGCACCGAACTCGCCTTCAAGAATCTGCTTCCAGTGCTTTTCCTGCTGGCTGCGCGCGCCATTGCGGTGCTGTTCGCTGGAAAAGAACTTGTTCAGGGCCGGGGTCTTGAGGATCCGACCATAGAAATGGTCCAGCGCAGCCCCCAGAACGCTCAGGGCCTGCGGGCGGATTCTGGCCAGATGGGCTTTCTCAGCCGCGCCGATGCCAAGAAAAAGCAGTCGTTCGGCAATGTCTGCCTTGACCTGCTCAGTCATAGTCGGAGTCTCCAGAGCGTGGATTTGGCGCATGTTCAAGCCAAAGCCCCTAACACGCCAAGTGTTACGCAATCATGAAGAAGCCCCGACGGATTTCCCGTCAGTTGGGCGTATTGTTTTTCCCGTAAGAAACTTCGGTATCAGGCGTTGCGGGGTGTGGCGCGATATCGACGCTGCCATTCTGACCGCCGAAGGACATGCTACCGGAGGATGGGCCGCTGCCGGTGTCCCGTGAGGGCGACGCTGGACTTTCCGCACCCGGCGGCATGGGCATGACCGGGGCATCATCAGCGTAAGACACGCCGCTTCCCTGACGGTGACGGGCGCTGGCATGGGAATGCGATCCGTGACCGGGGCCTGCACCCGGCGGCGGAAGGGGGGCCATGTCCGGGGACGGCCCGCTGAGCATGGAGCCGCAGCCTGTCATGGCAAGAAACAACAGCAGGAAGAGGAAAGAAACGAAACGCATGGCAGGTAACGTAGCACTTTTCAGCGGTTGACGCATCCCTTTGCGGGATGGGACACAGCGCGTTCCCGCCGCGACCAGCGGCCTGTCCAGTAAGGATGCACTCTACCATGTTCGAAGGCCGGATCACGACCCCCGCTACACGGCGGCGCGCCTGGTGGGACAGTCTGTTCGTGGACCATTCCATCTTCCGGCTCGGCTGGACCAATCTCGCCCCCGTCGTGCCGGGCAAGGTGTGGCGCTGCAACCACCCCACGCCCTCGCGGCTGCGGAGCCTGAAGCGGCGGCTGCATCTGAAAACGCTCGTAAACCTGCGCGGACATCGCAAATGCGGCTCCGATGCGCTGTCCCGCGGGGCAAGTGCGAAGCTGGGACTGGTGCATCTGGACATGGCATTCGAAAGCCGGGGCGCCCCGCACCGTGACCGCATCCTGCGGTTTTACGACATGTACCAGACGCTGGCTTTTCCCATGCTCATGCACTGCAAATCCGGCGCGGACCGCGCAGGTCTGGCATCCGGACTGGTGCTGATGTTCGAAGGCGGCTCGGCTCAGGACGCTCTGGAGCAACTGCACTGGCGGTTCGGGCATTTCAACCGTTCCCGCACCGGCATTCTGGATGCGTTTTTCCTACGCTACCAGAAGGAAGCCGAGGGACGTCTGCCGTTCATGGACTGGGTACGGAACGAGTATGACGAAGACCGGCTCCGCGCCGATTTCAAGGCCGGAAAGCTGGCCTCCTTCGTCAATGACAGCATCCTCCGCCGGGAGTAACGCTCCGGGAGTGAGGTGCTGGCCGGTCAGTCCGTTTTCGGGTCTGCCGCGCCGAGGGAGCGGATCAGGTCCAGCATCCGCTTGCGGACCGCGGGGTCCGGGATGCGGTAATAGGACCGGACCAGATCAACCGTCTCGCGGCGGCTGAACAAGGCGGCCTCGTCCACCGGCAGATCGAACAGACGCGGCGACGCAGCGCTTCGGGACGGAAGAGCGCCAAATGCAGCCTGTGTTTCGGCGAACCCCGTAACGGGCCCCTTGAAAGGCTTGGGCTGGCCAAAAACCGGGGTGAACGGCCGACCGGTCTCGGGAAAAGGCCGCGACGCAAACTCCCGCGACTCCTGAGCCTCCCGCATATCATCGAAAAAGAAGCCGACCGGGACGTCCAGAATCTGCGCCAGATCGTAAAGACGGCTGGCGCCAACGCGATTGGCGCCACGTTCGTACTTCTGGATCTGCTGGAAGGTCAGGCCCAGCGCCTCGCCAAGCTTTTCCTGCGACAACCCCATGAGGGTACGGCGCAGCCTGATACGGTTGCCGACATGGACGTCTACAGGCCCGGCCGCAGCGGAGCTGCGGGTTTCGGAGCGAGCACGATCCGAGGAAGAGGACTGTTTTTCTGGCACACCATGATGGTTAATAAAACTACAACAGCTTGTCAATGTTAACCTTTTTGTGTCCTATCTGTGTCGGCTCCGAACCGCAGGAAACAGGGCCAGAATCATACACAGGATCGCCAGCGCCAGTGGTGTGGCGCGCCCGAAACGGGAGAAAAATGTCGGCGGAAGCGGCGACGGAATATCGCTGACCAGAACATCGGCCAGCCCCCAGCCCAGACGGGCGGTTTCGTGCCCGGTCGCGTCATAGATGGCGGAAATTCCTGTATTGTTGGCAAAGACAACCGGCAGCCCCTCCTCCACGGCGCGCATCCGCCCGGTGGCGAGATGCTGGCGCGGACCGGCGCTGTTGCCGTACCAGGCATCATTCGAAATCGTGACCAGCCAGTCCGGACGATCGTTGCGGGCCGTAACGGAGCCGGAGAAAATGATCTCGTAACAGACCATCGGCCCCACGCGGCCCAGACCCGGCAGATCCCATGTCTTCAGACCCGGCCCCGGCGTCAGGACACCGGGCAGCACGTTGAACGGCAGGATCCAGGGCTGGTATTCGCCGAACGGCACCAGACGGCTCTTGTCATAGATGCCCGCAATACTGCCATCGGGAGCAACCGCGATCAGACTGTTGAACCAGTCCTTGCCGGACTGCCGGTCCGAGCCAACCAGAGACGGCGCACCGTCTGCGGCCCGGGCGATCATCTGCCGGGCGAGCGTGTCTTCGTCCAGAAGGCCGGGAAAGCCGGATTCCGGCCAGATCACCACGGGCGATCGGCCACCCTGCGCATAGGCTTTCTGCACGCCCCGTGCCGTCAGACTCAGATAGCGGCGAAAATTTCCGACCGCATCCGCATGGCTGATGACTTCAGCTTCCGGCACGTTGCCCTGCACCAGAACGGCACGGGGATTGGTGATGTTCAGAGGCGTTGCAGAGGACAGACGCCACGCGCCCGCACCGATCCAGAACACGGATACGGCCACCACCGCCAGCGCTGCGCGCCTGCCGCGAAACACCGCAAGCGAACCAAGCACGAGGGCCAGAGACAGCCCGTCCACACCCAGAACGGCTGCGGGCTGGATCAGAACGTCTCCGGCAAGACCCGGCAGTTCAAGATCGCTCCCCAGCGGATTCCACGGAAACCCCGAGAACATGAAGACGCGTCCCATGTCCATGACGGTCCAGCTTCCCGCGAACATCAGCACCCGCCGCCAGCCTGACGGCACCACGCGGCACAGCACGGCCGGAACGCAGATGAACGGGGCGATCAGCAGCGACACGCCGGGAGACGCAAACGGCACGACCCACCAGAATTCGTGAACGCGCGTCAGGATCGCATTTGTCAGCCAGTAAAGCCCGACTGTGTGAAAACCCATCCCGAACAGAAAGCCGCACCATGCCGCCTGCTTCCACGACCGCGCATCTTCCGACACGCGATACAGGACCATCAGTCCCACGGGCAGCAGAAACAGGAAATGGACCGGAGGCAGGGACAGGGCTGCCAGCGCTCCAGCAAGCAGCATCAGTCCGGCGAGCCGCCAGCCACGGACAGGGAGCGTCGAAATCATGAGAAAACCGTCCGGCTGACGAAGGGGCTGAAACAGAAAACAGCCGGCTTTCTGCAATGTTCTGCGAAAAATCCGGCTGCAAGGCAGGCTGTCAGTCGAGGGCGTCGCGCAGGCGGCGTTCGTAATGGCGGTAATACTTGTCCGCCAGAAGCTCGCTCTTCACCAGAACAGCCACATCCGTTGTGTTGAACTGCTCGTCCACCACGGCGCCATCACCGACATAACCGCCAAGACGCAGATAACCCTTGATCAGCGGCGGAAGCTTGTTGAGGCAGGCGCGATAGTCCAGCACATGCGGATCGGTCCGCTGCATTTCCACATAACGGTCCGGCAGCGCGCGGATACGCAGCGCCGGCGGGGCCAGATGGTTATGATGCATGTAGGTGAGCTGGTCGGCCAGGGCATCCGGATTGGTGCCCGGAAGACTGCCACAGCCAAACAGCACGTCGATCCGGTGCAGGAAGATGTAGGACGCAATGCCACGCCACAGAAGCTGCATGGCGGAGCGGCCGCGATACTCCTTCGCCACGCAGGAGCGTCCGACTTCAAGCAGACGACCGGGAAATTCCGTCAGGGTCGAGATGTCATATTCGGAGGACGTGTAAAAACGCCCCACCTTCTCCGCGGCATCAGAACGCAGCAGACGATAGGTTCCAACGACACCGGCGGCACCGGGACCCTTGTCGTGGTCAATGACCAGAAGGTGATCGGCCGCCTCATCGAATTCGTCGACGTCCCGCTTGGTACGGAAGGCGCGTTCGTCCGGATGGGCGCCAAGTTCTTCGAAAAAGACACGGTACCGCAGGGCCTGGGCAGCGTCGCGCTCTTCATCCGTCTCGGCGATGCGCACACCCAGCGTACCGCCGCGCAGTTCCTGAAAGCCGCCTTCGCGGTTCAGGGATAGGGAGGAGAGAGTCTCCATCTGACGCAGGGTTTCTTCGCTGCTGACCAGCGTATGTGGAGCGGAAATGGGGGTGCCATCCAGTTTGGTGGTCATGATCCGCTCTTGTTCCTGTTTTCTGGAGGAGATTTTGTCCTGTCCTCGGGCTCGGCACGACGGCCGAACAGCTCGATACGGTGGGAGACAAGGTCAAATCCCAGACGCTGGGCAAGCTGGGCCAGAAGACGGACAGGTTCGTCGTCCTCGAATTCGATGACCCGCCCGCTGTCCACGTCGATCAGGTGATAATGGTTACCGCTGTCGCTGGCTTCATAACGCGCCCGTCCGCCGCCGAAATCGCGACGTTCGAGAATGCCTTTTTCTTCAAGCAGACGCACCGTCCGATAGACGGTCGCCACTGAGATCCGGCTGTCGATCTCGGACGCGCGGCGATAAAGTTCCTCGACGTCGGGGTGGTCGTCGGCAACGGACAGGACATGTGCGATGACACGTCTCTGGCCGGTCATTTTCAGACCGCTTTCCACACACAGGCGGGCAATGTGCGAATCATCCGGAACGGGGGAGGACGGGGCCTTCCGATTCCCGGGGCTGCTGCGTCTCTCAGCGGTTTTCGTATCTGCGACCATATCTGCGGCCTAGCCGAAAAACAGGCGTGTTGTCTACTTTATGGAGCCTGTCAGGTTTTCCCTGTCGCCGGGATGAAGAAACCGGCGACAGGAAAAAAAGTCTCTCAGTCTTCGCGACGACGGCCGAGGCCGATCTTGCGGGCCAGCGAAGAACGGTGGTTCGCGTAGTTGGGAGCAACCATCGGGTATTCCGGCGGCAGGCCCCAGCGCTCGCGATATTCCTGCGGCGTCATGTTGTAGGCTGTCTTGAGGTGACGGCGCAGCAGCTTCAGCTTTTTCCCGTCTTCCAGGCAGATGATGTAGTCCGGGAAAACCGACTTGCGCGGCGAAACGGCCGGGACCGGCTTCTCGGCGGGAGCCTCTTCCGGAACATTCACCGTTGCAAGAGAGTCATGAACGGACCGGATCAGGGCCGGGAGAGCGTCAGCCGGGACATCGTTGTTTGATACATAGGCCGTAACGATCTGCGCGGTCAGCTGATGCAGTTCGGGAGCATTTGTCTCTTGCGACATGGTAGATAAGTCCTTCATCCTTGAGCGAGTGAGCATGTAGCAGTCATAAATTGCTTCATTCAAGCATAAAAAGAAAGAAACGGACCCGTGACAGAAAATGAAACATTTTTCATAGATATAACGGAGAAAAAGTGCCCCATGACGACTGTATATGTCCGGGCCAAACTCGATGCCATGACTT
The DNA here is from genome assembly GCF_002005485.1 of Gluconobacter albidus. Classification (NCBI taxonomy): domain Bacteria; kingdom Pseudomonadati; phylum Pseudomonadota; class Alphaproteobacteria; order Acetobacterales; family Acetobacteraceae; genus Gluconobacter; species Gluconobacter albidus. The sequence goes on from NZ_CP014689.1 coordinate 2,508,794, forward strand.
CGGGACAGGGACTTGAAGTGTGGCTCTATGGAACAGAAACTCGCAAGAACGTCAGGGCCTCAGTGCAGGCACTGGGACATACAATTCTGGCGGATTCACCTGTTGCAGACAGGACGGATCTTTACTGCCTGAGTATCAAAAGGCGCTAGAAACAAGGACCTGCGCGTCACTTCCGTCCCTGTAATAACCGCGACGCAGGCCAGCTTTTACAAACCCGCATTTTTCATACAGTGCCGCAGCCGGATTGTTACAGACTGCTACTTCCAGAAATACTTGCCCTTTGGGCAGAATGGCCTGCACCAAAGACCTTCCCACACCTCTGCGGCGAAAATATGGATGAACCGCAAGTGTCAGGATTTCCGTTTCATCCAGAACTGTTCGCGAGAGAATGAAACCGGCAGGAATATTGTCGATCAGCGCAATAACGGCCTCGGTTCCCTGCATGGATAGTAAATCAATAAAGGACGCCGCGCTCCAGACTTCTCCGCCACGAAACGTGACTTCATGAAGCTCCGCCAGAAGCGGCGCACATTCGATCCCCATCGTCTGCAGCTGGAACTCCTTTTCAGGGCCCTTCACAGGGGTATTCACAGGGGCAACGGCCTCAGACCCGCCGCGGGCGGTTTGGCTTCGGGCGGATCAACATAGAGCGGCATCAGGGAGCCTGCGGGGACGCTCTGTGCGGCCTGAATGATGCCCAGAGCGGTCGGGGCGTCGCAGGACAGCACGGGGCATGGCCAGTCCGGTTTTTCTGACACGGCATCGCCCGTCACACAGGCCCAGTCCGCGGGATCGAGATCGACGGTCTGGCTGGCCGTGACGGGACCGTGCGGCGGGTCCACGAACACCCGGCCCCGGCGCGCGATGCTGACGCAGACAGCGTCCGAACGGCAAAGTGTGGCGCGGATCGCCTCACCCAGCGTGACGCCGATCGTGGGACAGTTCCAGCCTGCCGCCAGACCTGCGGCCAGTGACAGGGACGAGCGCAGTCCGGTGAACGATCCCGGCCCCAGGACCGCCACGACGCGATCCGGAGCCGTGGTCCAGTCGTTCTGTGTCAGGAGGTCACGGATGGCCGGAGCGAAATGCTCGGAAGCGCCGCGTCCGGCCATCAGCTTTTCCGCGACGACCCGACCGTCCTCGACCAGCGCCACCAGACTGGTCAGGCCGGCCCCTGCTCCGGCCCCGTTAAAAACGACTGTCCTTGAAGACCCCGTCCTTACAGGCACAGACAGGCTTCTCCGAAGTCCAGACGGGGCGCACGCGGCTCGGCATGGTCGGGGGCGGGTTCGTTTTCCGCCGGATAGCCAAGCCCGACGAGGAAGTTCACGCGCCAGCCGGTGGCGTTCAGCAGCGTGTCCTCGACCATGAAACAGTCAAAGCCGGACATCGGCATGGCGGACAGGCCCAGCATCCGGGCGGCCATGATGAGATAGGCGCCTTCGAGCGTACCGTTGCGAAAGGCCGTCTCATCGGACAGTCCCACATCGGCAGCAAACCAGTCGCGCAGGCCCTCCTGCGGGTTCAAACGGGGCAGCGCCTCGAAAAACAGAGGATCATGACAGACAACGGCCAGAACCGGAGCGGCCATGGCGCGGGCCACGTTTCCCGGCGACAGCGCGGGGCGGATGCGCTCACGGGCATCCTGCGTCGTCAGGAAAACGAAACGACCCGGCGAGCAGTTACCGGACGTCGGCCCCAGCTTCACCAGATCGTACAGACGGCGCAGGACATCTTCCCCGACCGGGCGCGGCGAGAAGCTGCGCGGCGTCCGGGCCTGCGTGAACAGGGCTTCCGCGCCCGGAACCGGTGCGCAATCAGGATATGTCTGGCCGTCCATGGTTCAGTCCTCGACCTGTTCGACCGAAACGACTTCGGGAACATAATGCCGCAGCATGTTCTCGACGCCGTGCTTCAGGGTCGCGCGGGAAGACGGGCAGCCGGAGCATGCACCCTGCATGGCCAGATAAACCACACCGTCCTTGTAGCCGCGGAATGCGATGTCGCCACCGTCACCAGCCACGGCAGGACGCACGCGCGTGTCGAGCAGGTCCTGGATGCGGCTGACGACTTCGACGTCTTCCGGGGCAACATCATGTTCCGGCGCGGACTGCGTTCCCGAAAGAACCGGACGGCCGCTTTCGAAGAACGTCGTGATCGTTCCCAGCACGACGGGCTTGAGGTCGCCCCAGCTGATGTCGTCGGACTTCGTGACGGAGACGAAATCGCCGCCAAGGAAGACGCGGCGCACGTTCGGCTGGTCGAACAGCGCGGTCGCCAGTTCGGAGCGTCCGAGGGCAACATCCGCATCGCCGAAATCGACGGGACGGGCATCGCCGGTCACGCTGCGACCGGGCAGGAATTTCAGGGTAGCGGGATTGGGAGTGTCTTCGGTCTCGATGAACATCGTGGTCATGTCCTTGCGTTCCAGTCCGCCCTGACATGTGCCACTTCGTCGCAAGGTGCAAGTGTCGGGACTGCATTGGTCCGACTTCCCGTGTTTTTAACGCTGAGACAGGTCTTCTCAGACCTGCTCGCCCTGCCCCTCGTTTTTCCTTGACGGAGAAGGGAGTCCCTTCGGCAGGATGATGGTCGCACACAGCCCGCCATAGCCTTTCGAGGCATCTCCGCGCCCGAGCACCAGAGACCCGCCTTCACGCGAGATTTCGCGTTGCACGATCGCAAGCCCCAGCCCGATTCCCCCCGTGGCCCGCGAGCGCGATCCCTCCAGCCGATAGAACGGGGCCAGCACGCGTTCGTATTCGCTCTCGGGAATTCCGGGCCCGCTGTCGCTGATGGCAATTTCCATCGCGCCGTCCTCGCGGGTGCGGAGAGTCGCCAGAACGTTGCCGCCATAGTTGATGGCGTTTTCGATCAGGTTCGACAGGACGCGTTTCATGGCAAGCGGACGCACATGCACCAGCGCACGGTCCGGCCCTTCGTAATGGGCTTCATGCCCGCGATCCACATGGTCATCCACAAGCGTTTCCAGCGTGGCGACAATATTGATGGTGCGGGGGACCTCCGGATCATCGGCACCGGCCAGATAGGCGAGAATGCCGTTCACCATGGCTTCCATCTCGTCCAGATCCGCCTCGATGGCGGCCTGTGCCTCACCATCATTGAGGAAGCCGCAGCGCAGCCGCAGCCGTGTCAGCGGCGTCCGAAGATCGTGCGAGACGGCCGCCAGCGCCTGTGTCCGGTCGTTGATGAGGCTCTGGATGCGGTCCTGCATCGCGTTGATGGCATGGGCGAGGCCCCGCACTTCGGGCGGCCCACGCTCGGCCAGAGGCACCCATTTTTCGCTGGAACCAATACGGTCGGCGACCGAAACCAGCGCGCGCAGCGGCATGCTGAGGCCGCGGATCAGCATGGTCGCCGCAATGGCGACCGCTCCGGCCGCAATGGCAGCCGAGGCCAGACCACGCGTAACGCGGTGGTGGCCAAGCATCCCCGGCACCCGGAAATGAATGTAACTCCCATCCGGCAGACGCTGTGACCCCAGCACATCCGCACTCCCCGGCCCCAGCGTATAGAGGTCCAGATGCGCCTGTTCGAGAATGGGGTCGTCCGCCGTCAGACGCCGGACGAGCTGGGTGAGCGCGACGGGGGGATGTCCCGGCAGCACGGGCGTGATGGAGGCCGGCTGCCAGGCCACGCTGAGCTCGCTGCCCGACAGCATGACGGCCAGAAACGATCTCTGGCTGACGGGAGCCGCAGCCAACACGCGCAGATCCGTGCTCAGCGCCTCGCCAAGCTGGGCGATGCGCACATCATCAACGATATAGGTTTCTGCCTGCCCGTAGAAAATGGCGTTCGTCAGGAACACCAGGGTCACTGCGACGGTCAGGACAACGCAGACGCGCCCGACCAGCCCCAGTGGCCACAGCAGAATGCGATTCTGAATGTTCAGACCCGTTCAACCTCTGCGACGAAGATGTATCCGAGACCGCGCACGGTCCGGATGAGCTGGTCGGCGTCCGAACCCAGCTTTCGGCGCAAACGACTGACAAGAACGTCAATACTGCGGTCCGACACGTCGCCCAGACGGGTCCGCGACAGTTCCAGCAGGCGATCGCGGGCGATGACCCGCTGCGGGTTGTCCAGAAAGCTGGTCAGCAGATCATGTTCCGCACCGGAAATATCAACGGTCGCGCCCGACGGGTCCGTCAGTTCCCGGCGGCGCAGATCGAGCGTCCAGCCAGCAAAACGCAGCGTCTCACGGCGGACGCGCTCCTGCGGCGCACCGGTCGTTGCGATGCCGCGACGCAGCACGGCCCGCACGCGCGCCAGAAGCTCGCGCTGTCCGAACGGTTTGGGCACATAATCGTCAGCACCCGATTCGAGGCCCGTGACGCGGTCGCGTTCCTCGCCCCGGGCGGAGACCATGATGATCGGCACCTGGGCCGGGGGCGTCTCGTTTTCATGCAGCGCACCCTGCCCACTGCGCAGCGCGCGGCACAGTTCGATGCCGCTTTTACCCGGCAGCATGATGTCCATGATGATGAGATCGACGGGTGCCACTTCGAGCGCGGCCCACATCTCCTCACCACAGGCAACACCCCGCGCACGGAAGCCGCCGCCCTGAAGGGCACGGAGAATGAGGGTCCGCATTCCGGCGTCATCTTCGACGACGAGGATACGGGCGGGAAGATCTGGGTCGGAAAGATTTGGCACCATGTTTTTTCCATAGTCTCCACAGGGCTGGCATCACAAGCAACAAATCCTGACAATAAATCTTTCAGCGATTTGAAGGCTCATGACGAAAAGCAATTGGCATCGTACAGTACAACGCAACACGGCCGCACCCGTTTTGCTGGCCTGTTTCATGCGTTCAGTTGGAGCCGCCAATGTCAAGAGTTTCACCCGGCGTCGTCAGTGGCGCCAGTTATACGGCCCTTATCAAGGCCTGCCATGAAGGGGGCTATGCCCTTCCCGCCATCAATGTCGTCGGCACCGACAGCGTCAATGCCGTTCTGGAAGCGGCGGCCCGGAACGGATCGGACGTCGTCATTCAGGTCTCGAATGGTGGCGCGCGTTTTTATGCCGGCGAAGGCCTGCCCGACGCCCATCGCGCCCGCGTGCTCGGCGCGGCCTCGATGGCACGACACGTCCATCTTCTGGCGAAGGAATACGGCATCGCCGTCATCCTCCACACCGATCATGCCGACCGCAAGCTGATCCCCTGGCTCGACGATCTCATCACGCTGAGCGAGGACGAGTTCCGGACGACCGGCAAGCCGCTGTTTACATCCCACATGCTCGACCTGTCCGCCGAACCGCTCGAGGACAACCTTACGACTTCAGCCGCGATGCTCAAGCGGCTTGCCCCGCTGGGGATGGGGCTGGAAATCGAACTGGGCGTGACCGGTGGCGAGGAAGATGGCGTGGGCCACGACCTTGAGGACGGTGCGGACAACGCCCATCTCTACACGCAGCCCGAAGATGTTCTGAAGGCCTGGAACCTGCTCTCCCCGATCGGCACCGTGTCGATTGCCGCGTCTTTCGGCAACGTGCATGGCGTCTACAAGCCAGGCAATGTGCAGCTTCGCCCTGAAATCCTGAAGAACTCTCAGGAAGCTGTCGAACAGGCTACGCAGAGCGGCCCCAAGCCGCTACCGCTGGTGTTCCATGGCGGTTCAGGCTCGACGATTGCGGAAATCGACGCCGCCGTTTCCTACGGCGTGTTCAAGATGAACCTCGATACCGACATCCAGTTCGCGTTCGCACAGGGTGTGGGCCACTATGTTCTGGAGCATCCGGTCGCGTTCCAGCACCAGATCGACCCCAGCACCGACAAGCCGATGAAGTCCCTTTACGATCCGCGCAAATGGCTGCGCGTGGGAGAGAAATCCATTGTCAGCCGACTGGACGAAGCCTTCGAGATTCTGGGCTCCAAGGGTCGGTCCGTCGCGCGCAAAGCCTGATGGAAAGGGACTGACGGAACCAATTGCCGGGAGGCCTGCACCTCCCGGTTAAGGACTTCCCGTTCAGGGACCGGGCGTTGCGGAGGCGAGCTGCGCTTTCGCAACGTCCGGGTTGTTGGGAAGAGCGTCTTCCCAGCCCCCGCCAAGCGCGTTGTAAAGCCGTGTCAGGTTGGTCGCCAGCGTGGCGTCGCTGCTGACGAGGTCAAGCTGGGCGGACTGAAGCTGCGCCTGCGCGTTTAGAACGTTCAGATAGTTCGTCAGACCGCTGCGATACTGGCTCTGTGCCAGATTGAGCGCACGGCTGTTGTCATCAACGGCGTTCTTCAGCCCCTGACGATGCAGCTGCTCATCCCGATACGCGATCAGCGCATTGTCCACGTCATGCCAGGCCTTGATGACCGTCTGCTGATAGGAAATCGCCGCCGCCTTCTGGGCGTATTTCTTCAACTCGAGCTGACCGTACAGGCGTCCACCCTGAAAGATCGGGAGCGAAATGGACGGACCAACATTCCAGGCGCGCGCGTTCCAGAACCCCAGATCGCGGAACGACAGGGTCTGGAACCCGAAATCGGCGTTGATCGTGACCTTCGGATAGAAATCCGCCGTGGCCTCGCCCACTTCGGCCACCGCACCACGCAGATGGGCCTCGGCCTCGCGGATATCCGGACGGCGCTGGGCCAGTTCGGACGGGATGCCAACGGGCACCACAGGCGGCACGACCGGCACGCCGGCGTTCTTGTCCAGCTCGGCATTCAGGCTGCCCGGAGGGGCACCCAGAAGCAGCGCAAGCGCGTTTTCTTCCTGAGCAACTGCCTGTTCGAGCTGCGCTTCCTGACCCTGCATGTCATGCAGACGGCCCTGAGCGGAGTCCACGTCCAGCTCCGTCACCAGACCGCCATGATAGCGCTCCTGCGCGATGGAGGTGATCTGCGTGAGAATCCTGAGGTTGTCGCGCAGGATCTTCAGGCGCTGCTGGTCGCCACGCAGGCCCATATAGCCCCGCGCCATGTCGGCCTGCTGGGCGATGAGGATGGAACGGCGCTCCTCGTCCGTCGCCTGAAGATCGGCCTTGGCGGCGTCGTACTGGTGCGCGACACGGCCCCACAGGTCGATTTCATAGGTCGCATCAATCGCGCTGCGCCACTGGTTCAGCAGCGGAACCGTGGCACCATCGGCCGCGCCCTGAAGCAGGGGACCAACCGAAGCTCCAGCGGTGTTCCCCGCGGACTTCGCGATATTGCCGCCCACCCGGCTGATGATCTCCTGCATTTCCTTGGTGCTGTACTGGCTGCGCTGATACGAGCCCGAGGCGCTCAGGGCCGGGAAGCGCTCGGCCCCCGCCATGATGAGCTGCGCACGGCTCTGCGCCAGATTGGCGGTCGCAAGGCGGAAGGACAGGTTCTGATTGACCAGACGGGCTTCCAGAGACGTCAGCTCGGGATCGTGAAAAACCTGCCACCAGCGGCTGTCGGCCTTCATCTCGCTGATGATGCTGTCAGGCGCCCCAGCCCTATGAGCATCGGCCATATGGTCGGTGTAATGCGCAGGCGACCAAGGCTTGGGCGCGTGATATTCAGGCCCCACCATGAGGCAGCCGGACAGGGTGAACAGGGCGCAGCCGCAAAGCAGCGCGCGGGAAGTGAAGGCTGCGCTCACAAAGAAACTCCTGAAGCGGAAATGATCTTGCAGTGACCGACCGGTTCGGTCAGCATGTTAGAGAGACGACCTGACGGACAGAAGGATTTTTCGCTCACATGACGGGCATCACGGACGACGGCCACGCGGACACTCCCGACGGATCCGGCAACACCGATCCTGCGGGAAGCGCCAAGCGCGAACAGATCCTGAAAGGAGCCGGGGCGATCTTTCTGGCGGACGGCTACGAAGGCGCGTCCATGTCCCGGATCGCGCAGATGGCCGGCGTGTCCAAGGGAACGCTCTACAACCATTTCGATGGCAAGGCGTCCCTGTTTTCCGCGTTCTTCGAAGAACAGGTGCGCTGCCGTCTTTCCCCCATCGAGACGCTTGCGCGCAGCAACGAACAGTCCGTGCGCGTGACGCTGACCCGCTTTGCCGAAATGACGGTTCACCTGCTGATTTCGCCTGTGGCGCTGGGGCTGTATCGCATCATCGTCAGCGAGGTCGACAAGTTTCCCCATCTGGCCGATACGTTCTGGCGCTACGGCTTTGGCCGGACGCTCAGCAATCTGACCGAATATCTGGCGCGCAGCGAAACGCAGGGAGAGCTGGATATCGCCGACCCGAGCCTGTCGGCCGAGCAGTTCCTGCTCATGTGTCAGGCCCGCATCATCCAGCGCCGGCGCTTCGGGCTGCCGGTCGATGACAGCGATGCCGCCATCGCGGAATTCGCCGCCTTTACCGCCGACAGTTTCCTGAAGATCTACGAACCGCGCCATCAGTGACCGCCGCCTGAGGCCTGGGCCGCCTTCTTGCCGTTGGGAGACAGCAGGAAACACAGCGGCACCACGAACAGCGCAATCACGCCGATCCAGTCAAAAACCTCGTTATAGGCCAGCATGGCGACCTGAGAGGTGAACTCCCGGAAGGTCTGGTAGAGGGCGAATTTATGCGCCTGCGCGGCCGGGAACCCGTGCGCCTCAGCGACCTTCTGCGCATTGGCGATATAGGAATTGAGGCCCGGATTGGCCGCCGTCATGTGATCCGTGACATAGGTCTGATGACGCTGCCGGGTCTCGATGATCGCCGCCGTCGCCAGAGAGATGGCGAGGGAGCCGACATAATTCCGGGCCATCGAGAACAGGGCGGACGCATCGGCATTCAGTTCGCGCGGCAGGGTCGAGTACGCGATCGTCGAAATCGGCACGAACAGGAACGCCAGCGAGGCCGTCTGGCTGATGCGGTAGAGCATCAGATGTCTGAAATCAATCGCGGCATAGAGGTTCGAAGCCTGGAACATCGCCATGCCCATCGCGAAAAATCCGAATGCGATCAGATATCGCATCTGGATGAACTTCATCAGGATGCCCACGATCGGGATCAGACAGATCACCGCAACACCGCCCGGCGCCAGAAGCAGACCCGAGGTGGTCGCGGTATAGTCGAGAACCTGCTGGGCAAACTGCGGCACGACAATCGCCGAGGCATAGAGCGTCGCCCCCACCATCGAGATCAGCAGCGTGCCGACCGCGAAGTTGCGATCCCTGAAAACCGACAGGCGCACAAGCGGGTTCTTCGCATAACACAGCCACAGAATGGCTCCGACAACACCGATCACACCCAGCACAGCCATGGTGGTGATGAAGGGCGACCCGAACCAGTCGTCATCCTCGCCACGATCGCACATGACTTCAAGACAGCCGAGGCCCAGCGTAATCAGGCTGATGCCGATTACGTCCACCTTCTCGCGCTTCTTGCGCTCCCATGGCGGATCTTCAACGAAAGCCGTCACAGCCATGACCGTCAGAATGCCGAACGGCACGTTGACGAAGAAAATCCAGCGCCAGGAGAAATTGTCCGTCAGGTAGCCACCCAGCATCGGGCCGAGAACCGGGCCGACGATGGTGGCAATGGCGGTCAGGCCGAACGCTGCCCCGCGCTTTTCAGGCGGGAACGTGTCAAGAATGATCGATTGCTGGCTCGGTTGCAGGCCGCCTCCGAAGAAGCCCTGCATGAGCCGGAACACCACCAGCATCGGCAGCGATGTCGCCAGTCCGCACAGGAAGGACGAGACGGTGAACATCGTGATGCAGATCAGGAAGTAGCGTTTGCGGCCAAAGAACCGCGACAGCCAGCCCGAAATCGTCAGCACGATGCCGTTCGCCACCAGATAGGACGTCAGCGCCCAGGTGGCGTCATCATACGAACTGCCGAGCGATCCCGCGATATGCGGCAGCGCCACGTTGACGATGGTGGTGTCCAGCACCTCCATGAAGGCCGCCAGCGTGACCGTGACGGCCACAAGCCACGGATTGTGACTGGGTTTCCAGTCCTGATGCCCGGCAGTATCGCTCATTTCACATAAACCGTCGGCTCGACAGACAGGCCAAGGGCCAGCGGAAGGTTCGGATCAAGCCCGCTGTCCACCACGATCTTGACCGGGATGCGCTGCACCGTTTTCACGAAGTTTCCGGTCGCGTTTTCGGGAGGGAAGGCGCTGAAGGATTCACCTGAGCCAAGCTGGATGGAATCCACGTGGCCATGCAGTTTGAGCTGCGGATAGGCATCGACGTCAATATCCACCTTCTGGCCGGGGCGCATGTCGGTGAGCTGCGTTTCCTTGTAGTTCGCCACGATCCAGACTTCCGGCTCGACGATGGAGAACATCTCCTGCCCGACCTGCATGTAATCGCCACGCTCGACGTTACGCTGAGAAATCCAGCCGTCATGCGGAGCGCGGACTTCCGTCCATTCGAGGTTCAGGCGGGCCTGCGTCAGCTCTGCATTGGCGGATGCGAGAGATGCCTGTTCCTGCGTGACACGGGCATCGGCACTGGCCACGTTTTCCTTGACCGGCTCGGCCTGCGTCAGCTGCCCCTGGGCCTGAAGGACGCGGGCTTTCGCCTGATCCAGCGCGGCGCGGGCATAGTCGATATCCTGCTGCGACGTAGCAGCACGGGCCACCGAACGCTGGCGACGGTAATCGGCTTCGGCCTTGATAAGTTCCGCCTGAACGGCAGCAAGGTTGCCCTGCGCCGTGACGAGCTGTCCGGGGAAGTTCTTGTGCGCCACGGCCAGCATGAGCTGATAGGCGTCAATATTGGCCTTCGCCTGGGACACGGCGGCTTCGGCCTTGTTCAGGGAAGCGGCATAATCCCGGCTATCGATTCTCACGAGCAGGTCACCGGCGTGGACGAACTGGTTATCGTTCACCAGAAGCTGCGTAACGTACCCGTTGACGTGAGGGGCTATGGCGATCTTGCGACCGGCCGTGTAGGCGTCATCCGTCTCGATATTGTTGCGGGTCAGGAAAAGATAGGCCCCGATACCCACGAGAACCAGAACCACCAGCAGGATCAACGCGATCCGGACAAGGGGATTGCGCTTTTTCTGCGGCTTTCCGTTCTTGTCGGATGTCGTGCCATCCTGCGCGTGATCGGCCTGATCGCCTTGCGCCATAATGTTTTTCTCGCTTTGAAAACAGGTCTGTCAGATCGTGACCGGGTTGACTGTGCAGGGCCTGAAACCCTCGTACTGACCGATCGGTTCGGTCATCCATGACATATCGTCTCGCGGGCTTCAAGCTGGAAAAAACTGATCCGTTTCCAATTGTCCGTTCTTCACGCGTCCGGACGCCCGCAAAAATCCCGCAGCCGCGCGAGACCCTCTTCGAACCGCTCCCGTTCGATCTCTCCCTGCGCGCTGTCCCCCAGCCGCAGCAGCCAAGACGGGTGGGCAAGCGCCAGACGCTGGACGGCATTTTCGCCCTCTCCCGCCGTCCAGAGCGTACCGCGTCTCTCCGCCATCGCCCTGCCCGGACCATCCAGCGCCTTCAGCGCCGTAGCCCCCAGCGAGACAATGAGGCTGGGCCGGACCAGCGCAATTTCCTGTTCCAGCCAGGGGCGACAGGCCGCCACATGCCCCTCATCCGGGCTCTGATGAATGCGGCGCCGCCCCTGAAGACGGAAACGGAAATGCTTGACCGCGTTTGTCAGATACAGCGTGCTGCGATCGACCCCGACCTTTTCCAGCGTCTCCTGCAACACCTGTCCCGCCGGGCCAACGAAGGGCCGCCCCGCCAGATCCTCCTGATCGCCCGGCTGTTCGCCAACGACCATGATCCGCGCCTCAACCGGCCCCTCCCCGACGACAGCCTGCGTGGCCGCACAGTGCAGCGGACACGCGGTGCAGCTCCGAATTTTCGCAGCCAGATCTTCAGGCGTATGCGAAAGCGGCTGGAGTGGAAGACTGTCACGGGAGCGCAGGCGTTCGTGAAAGGCCGGAGCCGGCAGAGGCACCTGTTCGGCCATCATCTGGACGCGCGCCTCGGCCCCGGCCACAAGCTGCGGGATCAGGCGCGTTTCGGGCAGGTTTTTCCAGTAGCGACCCGGCATCTCACGACGCATGGCTTTCGTGCGGACACGGGCGGGATTGAACGTGGAGGCATAATAGGTGTCCCACAAATCCCCAAAGCCGTCATCCAGCTCCGGCTGTTCGCAGGGTTCAGAGGAGTAGGCCAGATCCTTCCCGTCCCAGCAGATGGAACCGCGTGGGGTCAGGATCATCCAGTCCATGTCCGTAAAGCGCTTCGAGAAGAAGGGCGCGATGCGTTCGAGAATATGGTGCTGCGGCTCGAACCAGGCGAGGAACCGCCGACGCCCGCTGCCCTCCCCCCCGACCTGTGCGGGCAGTTCGCGAAAGCGGACGAAGGCCGTCATCTTGTGACAGTCCTGCCGGTTCTGCCGGATCATGATCCGCGCTTTTGCGATATCGGCATCCGTCGCCACATCCAGCAGATGCGGATTGCCCTGAACGCGCCATGCGATCCGGTAAGCGAGCGCGAACCGGCCGGGATCGGAATGGCACAGCATGTCCCGCAACAACGCGATGCAGGACGCGCGCAATGTCACGCTTTTCAGGACCGGCCCCTCCGTCAGCGCCACCATGCCGTCGCTGTCATTGGTCTGCTGCCCGAACAGATCCGTCTCGCCCCCCCTGATCCGCCAGTCGAGGGCCTCGGGCGGAATCGCACGCTGCAAAGCCGCGCGCGCCATCTCCCGCCAGGGCTCGAACACGGCGCTGTCCTCAAGGGTCAGGACGTAGCGCGTCACAAAAGATTCATCTGCTGGGGCGCGGGGCTGAACAGGCTGCGCAGGTCGTGCCGGTCAGTCAGACGGGCGGGACTCCAGCCCGGCGTCTGCACGAAGGGCCGGACCTTGCGGATGGACACGTTCAGCCGGGCCAGATCCTCCAGCCGCACAGCCTGATGCCGCCGCGCCCTGAGAATGGCCGCTACGGCCTTCACCCCCAGCCCCGGCACCCGCAGCAGCATCTCCTTCGGCGCCCGGTTCAGATCCAGCGGAAACAACGCCCGGTTATCCAGCGCCCAGGCCAGCTTGGGGTCCAGCTCCAGATCGAGCATCCCGTCCGCACGCCCGGCCGTCAGTTCCCCGAAAGCAAATCCGTAGAACCGGAACAGCCAGTCCGCCTGATAGAGCCTGTGCTCGCGCTGAAGCGGCGGACTTGTCGCCGGCAGCAGGGCGGATGCATCAGGAATAGGACTGAAAGCGGAATAATAGACGCGCCGCAGCCCGTAAGAGCCGTAAAGATTAGCGCTGCTGGCCAGAACATCCTGATCGGATGCCGCATCTGCCCCCACGATCATCTGCGTGCTCTGCCCCCCCGGCGAAAACCGTTCGGCCCGGCGCCCGGTATGGCTGCGGTCCTTGCCCGCGTCGATCTTCAGCCGCATCTCCCCCATGGCCTGCCGGATACCCCTCGCCTTTTTCTGCGGCGCATACTGCTCCAGCCCGGCCACGGTCGGCATTTCCACATTGATCGAGAGGCGATCCGCATAGCGCCCCGCCTCTTCCAGCAGACGCGGCGAGGCATCGGGGATGGTCTTGAGATGGATATAGCCCCGGAACCCGTGCTTCAATCGCAGATCCCGCGCCACCTGCACAAGTTGCTCCATCGTGTGGTCGGATGAGCGGATGATGCCCGAAGACAGGAACAGCCCCTCGATGCAGTTCCGCCGGTAGAATTCCAGCGTGAGCCACACGACTTCCTCGGGTGTAAAGCGCGCGCGCTCCACATTCGAGGACGACCGGTTGATGCAATAGGCACAGTCATAGACGCAGAAATTGGTCAGCAGGATCTTGAGCAGCGACACGCACCGCCCGTCCGGCGTATAGGAATGACAGATCCCGTTTCCCGTGGTGGAGCCAAGCCCCCCGCTCTTTGCGGAATCCCGACGCGTCGAGCCGCTCGACGCGCAGGAGGCATCGTATTTCGCCGCATCGGAGAGAATCGCCAGTCTTTGGGAGAGTGTTTTCTTCATGCTGTGTTCTTATTTCGTTCCAGATGACGGAACGCAAGAGAAACCGTGAAATTAACCTCTTGTTTCCCGGTATTCCGTTATTTTTGAAGGGCTTTTTTTAACGGAACCGATTCAGCTTCCGTTAACCACTCCCCCCTATCCTGAGGTCGCAAACCTGCACCGACGGAGAACAGATTCAATGTCATTGTCCATTAATAACAACACTGCGGCAATGGCCGCACTTCAGAGCCTCAATCAGACGACGGCTGACCTGACCAAGACCGAGAACACGGTTTCCACTGGCAAGTCCGTCAACACGGCCTCTGACAATCCCGCGATGTACTCCATCGCCCAGAACATGACCGCCCAGATCTCGACGCTGTCAGGCGTCTCCACGGGCCTTTCGTTCTCCGCTCAGGTGCTGAACACCGCAACGACCGGCCTGTCGAGCATCTCGTCCGCCCTGCAGTCTCTAGCCACCACGATCGGCACCAACACGACAGGCGTCGACAACTCGACCCTGAACGACGCCATCACCAAGACGCTGGCTTCCATCGACTCTGCCGCTACGGGTGCGAAATTCCAGGGCGTGAACCTGCTGTCCGGTGCAACGGGCAATGGCACGACCTATACGAGCCTCTCGACCGCCATGGACGCACAGGGCTCCACCTTCACGCAGAACGGCTTCAACGTTACGTCCGCTGGCCTGGGCCTGACAAATCTGAGCATGGACATGTCCGGCTCTTCTCTGGCTCTGGGCAGCAGCACGACCACGGGCACCTTCGCCACGAACAATATTATTCAGTTAAAGAATACAACAGCAGCTTCGACGACGGCCACGCCTACCGCAGCCACCCCGGCCGTCAGCTACGATTTCGTGGCAGATAACCAAGCCTCTGCTGGACAGGGCACAGCTATGGACATGCTCAGCAAGGCAGTCGGCGGAGCTGTTGGAGATTTTACTCTCGGTACGGATGGCAAGCTGTCGGCAAAGAGCAGCGCAACTGTCCAGATCAGTTCACAGACGACCGCGTCAGATGGTTCTATCACCTATTCGCTGTCGAATGGGGATAGCATTTCCCAGTCCAAGGACGGCAATGGCAATTCCGTCTACACTGCCAATACGGCCTTTGACTCCAACGGAAATGCGACGACCAAGTCCGTCATCACAGACGTCAATACGTCCTCCGCATCTTCCCTGAGCACCGCGGGAGGCACTTCGAGCGCCCAGAGCGTCGCGCAGGTCAACCTGATGACGCAGGCCATGGAATACCAGGGCTTTGGCGTGTCCCGCGATTCCAGCAACAACCTGACGATCGCGGGCAACTCCATTGACGCGACATCCACGCAGATGGGGACTTTCCAGAGCCCGACGACAGATACAATCGCTCTCGGTAGCACCACACCTTTCAACACGACTGGTTCCACATCAGCAATCACGGTCGGCAACAACGTTTTCGTTGCGCAGACGACCAGCGGTGACAATTCCGCACTCAATTTTCTCGACAATAAGGTCAATGGCGGCGCCACAGACAACTCGATTCTTGGAGACCTGACGGTCGATTCAACAGGAAAGCTGACTGCTGCTGCTGGAAGCGATAGTACCAAAGGTCTTACTCTTGGCAGTGGAACCACGAACTCAGACGGTTCGACAACATACGCCCTAACCAATACCGCCAGCGGTACGACGGCAGGCTCAATCGTCCAATCCACAGACAAACAGGGTAACGCCGTTTACTCGTATACGGCGTCGACCGGTGCAAACACTGTTGTCACCAATATCGATATGCCCACGGACGCGGCAAATCAGGTCACGGCGATGCAGCAGGCGATGGCTGCTCAGGGCATCACTGCCACGACTGATTCCTCCAACAACCTGACAGTGACGCCCACGGACAATGTCGCCGTGTCAGTCAGTACGATTGCCCCTACCACGGGCGTCGCTTCCGCGGATGGCACACGAGCAGTTACCCTCACAAAGGGTCCTGCAAGTGATGCCACGTTCACTGCAGGTGCGGCAAACACAACCACAGGCTTCACGGGTAAGGCAACTGCCGTTACTGGCGCCAACGTCGTCAGTGCCGTCGTTCAGGCTGCGATCTCCAGCGTGACGCGGACAGCCTCCTCGATCGGTTATTCCAGCACGACGATCTCCAACCTCCAGACCACGACATCCAGCCTGTCCGATGCCCTGACGACGGGTGTTGGCGCGCTCACGGATGCCGATCTGGCAGCCGAGAGCGCCAAGCTGACCTCGCTTCAGACGAAGCAGCAGCTGGCCGTTCAGGCCCTGTCGATTGCGAACTCGCAGTCGTCCACCCTGCTCAGCCTCTTCCGCGGCTGATCAGGTTACTGAAGGGTGCCGGTTTATCCGGCACCCTTCAGACCCCCCTGCCACGGCAGGACTGCTCCAGAAGCCTGATGCCTTTCCCGCACAGGCTTCCGAAACAGTCTTTCCCGAAAGGAGTTTGCCTCCGTGACCTATGCAGCCTCACAGTACCAGAAACAGTCTGGAAGCTATCTGTCTTCCCGGGAAGTCGAGGTTATGGCGTTCCGGCACGTCAATACGCTGCTGACGCAGGCGAAAGATCATGAAAAGAAGGTCGCGGCGCTGGCAGCCAATCTGAAGCTGTGGAGCATCCTGTCCCTGAGCGTCGAACGGGTCGATTGCCCCCTTCCGCCCGTGCTGCGCGATGACATTCTCAAGGTCGGGTCGTGGTCCATGCGCTATTCCAATGCGGCCTTCAACGCACCGAAAGACCTGCAGCCCCTCGTCGATGTCAACAACGACATGATCGAAGGTCTGTCCACGGAACCCGCGCCTTATGCCATGACGCCGTCTGCGTCTCAGGCCTATGGCGGGTCGGCCACGAAATCCTCTCTGGAACTCGTCGGCTGAGCGTTTCCGGCGACGGAGCATTTCCCAACTAAAAAAAGGGCGCCGGTTGCCAGGCGCCCTTTTTCATGCTCCGAAGCAGAACCATGCGAGGCGGTACCGTGCCTCGCATGTCGTCACAATCTCAGGGAGTAATCGCCAGCCGGTTATCCGAACGGTCGATATCCGGAATGACGTGATCAGGGTCGAGCGTCACGGCCTTGAGGCCGTCATGAACCGGCAGCGAAACCACAATGTCGCTGCTCTGGCGCCAGGCTTCCGTCGGTATGCGAAGCTCTTCCGATTTCCCGTCCACATAATCGGCGCGCAGAACCACCGGCAGCGGGAGCGCCCCGTAATTGCGAACCTGCACGGTCGCAGGCTTTCCGGCGTCATGATGGACGTCTCCGAGCGCATAGTCCGGAGCGGCATTGGTGAAATACCAGCCGCGCCAGAACCAGCCCAGGTCCTCGCCCGCTTCGCTGCTCATCAGCCGGAAGAAATCCGACGGAGACGGGTGTTTAAAAGCCCATTCCGCAATATAGCGCCGGAATGCCGCGTCGAACCGGACCGGTCCGAGGATCTGTTCGCGCAGCAGTTTCAATCCATAAGCGCCTTTGAAATACGTCACGCCATGACGGTATTTCTCCGACACGCCATCGGCGGCCGTCATGAGCACCGGTGCATCCGGATCAGTCAGAACCGGAACGATATCCTGCGCGGGGTTGCCGGTTTTGGGCGCAAATTCAGAATCGCGCTTGGGGGCGAACTCGCCATTATTGAAGTGATCGGATGCATACACATCAATGAATGTGTTGAAGCCCTCATCCATGAAGGCATTGCGGCGTTCATCCGTCCCCACAATCATCGGGAACCAGCCGTGGCCCAGTTCATGGGTCGTGATCCAGAACAACTCCGGATCGCGGTCACTCATGCCATCAAAAACGATGCCCGGATATTCCATGCCCGCGCCATGACCACCCAGATTGATGGCGTTCGGCCAAGGGTATTCAAACCACTGCGACGAGAAATATTCGATGGCGTGTTTGACGTAATCTGTCGAGCGGTCCCAGCCATGCGGCCCGATCCCCTCACGCGGATAGACTGACATCGCAAGCCTCGGCACGGCATGATAGTTCGTCCAGGGCACAACCGGCGGCAGATTGATACGCGCGGCATCCCAAACGAATGCCGGTGAAGCGGCAAACGCCACGTCGCGCGTGTTGCGCATCCCATAATGCCAGGTGACTTCGCCGCTCTGCTTCAGATGGCTTTTCGGGTCGGTAATGTCATCGAGCGTGCGGATCATCACGCGCGTGTCGCTCTGCGAGGCCTGTGCAAGGCGGTTCCGCTCAACGGAGGTGAGAACCTGTTCAGGATTGAGAAGCGCGCCGGAGCCTACCAGCGTGTAGTTCCACGGCACCGTCACGCTATAGTCGAAGCTGCCATATTCCAGGAAGAACTCCTGCCCCAGATAAGGCAGCGTGTTCCAGCCACGACGGTCATCATAAACGCTCAGACGCGGATACCACTGCGCCACTTCATAAATATCGCCTTCGCGGGTCGGCGTGACAGCAGTACGACCACCCCAGGGGCCCGGCAGCGTGTAGTGCCAGTCGATCTTCACGAACGCCACGCCATGCGGGTCAATCGTACGGGGAAGCGTGAGCTGCATCCGCGTATCGGAAATCAGCGGCGTCACATCCACGTCCCGACCACCCTGCACGACCGAGACATGCTCGATCACCATGCCGTCGGTGTGGTTGCCCGTCATCATGTGACTACCCGGAATCGCCCCGACCTCACCCCGTGTATCGGCGCGATAGATGTTCTGGTCGAGCTGGAGCCACAGAACGTCCAGCGCCTCGGGGCTGTTGTTGCTGTAGGTCACGGTTTCGGAGCCGTGCAGGACATGCGCCTGCGTGTCGATCCGCGAATGGATCACGTAATCCGTACGGTTCTGCCAGTATTGCGGGCCCGGAAGCCCCGACCCCGAGCGGTAGACGTTCGGAGCGTCGGGAAGGGTCAGGGGTGCGAAGACGGTGGCCGGGTCAGCGAGAGTTTTCGCAAAAGTGGTCGCAGGCAACAGGGCGGCGGGAGCGAGTACGCCTCCCAGCAGGGGAAGCAGAAAAAGGCGCACAGACATCCGGGGCAGGCCCTCCGTTGGGTAAGTTCGATGTTACCCCGTTATAATGTCGCCAAGCGCTCCCAGATAGGATGCCAGATCAACTTTCAGCGGCATCAGATAGGCATTGTCGTTTTTTGCGGTCACGACAGCCAGCATCCGGCGCGCAAAAGCGATGTTGCCGTCGAGCGTCCCGTCGTAATCGCGCGGGAAGATCACATGGTTCATGCGCTCCCAGTACCGGCGCGACTTGTCGCCCAGAACCGGGGAGATGCCCCAGAACACCGTGTCGTCCCGCAGCCAGTCCATGCAGTATTCGAGCATCGGAATGTCGAAAAGCGGCTGGGTAAAAAAGCCACAGGCCCCGGCATCGCGTTTGCGGGCGATCTCCTCGAGCTCCTGATACGGCGCGCGGCGATAGGGGTCGAACACCGCATAAACCTTCAGATGCGGGGCCTCGCGGCGGTAACGTTCGATGATCTGCGCGGACGTGTTGGGATAGACCACCCGGTCGCTGCCGGCTGGCGGCGGATCTCCGGCGACGACCAGAATGGAGGTCAACTCCGGCCGGTCCGCACCCGGCAGCGGCGCATTCGGGGCGATATCGGTCGCACGGACATGCGCGATCACCTCAAACGGCGTCTGTTTCACAATCAGCGATGCGGCGTCATGGCTGCGCAGGTCAAAGCGTATCAGGTCCGGGACGTTCAGCGTGCTGACCTGCGGCAGGATATCCCGCACGGTCTGCACATCCGCCATCAGGGATTCAGGCGTGCGCGGAACCAGTTCAACAGAAACGCGCGTCATGAGGAGGCATCCGCAGAGGTTGCGGAGGATGTGGCGCGGGCGGCCTGAAGCGTATTGTGCAGCAGGCAGGCAATCGTCATCGGCCCAACGCCACCCGGAACCGGCGTGATGTGCCCGGCAACCGGAAGTGCTTCGTCAAACACCACGTCCCCGACTAGACGCGTTTTGCCGTTTTCCGCTGCAACGCGGGTGATGCCAACGTCGATCACGGTCGCACCCGGCTTGATCCAGTCCCCACGGACCAGACCGCTCTTGCCGGTCGCAACGACCAGAATGTCCGCCTCGCGCGCCAGCTCCTTCGTGTTGCGCGTATGGATATGCGCCACCGTGACCGTGCAGTTCTCCTTGAGCAGAAGCTGCGCCATCGGCTTGCCGACGAGATTGGACGCGCCGATCACCACAGCATGCTTGCCGGTCATATCCCTGTGGACGGACTGCAGCAGCATCAGACAGCCCAGCGGCGTGCAGGGCACGATCCCGTCAATCCCGAGTGACAGACGGCCCGCATTGACTTCGCCCAGACCGTCCACGTCCTTGTGCGGCGCGATCGCGTTCGTCACCACAACCGGATCAATCTGTGCCGGCAGGGGAAGCTGCACCAGAATGCCGTGAATTTTCGGATTGGTGTTGAGCTGCGCAATCAGGTCCAGCAGTTCGTCCTGCGACGTGCTCTGCGGAAGCATGTGCATGAAGGAACGCATCCCCACGCGATGGGTCTGGATCGCCTTGTTCTTCACATAGACTTCCGACGCTGGATCGTTGCCCACCAGCACCACGGCGAGGCCGGGGATCGTATTGCCCTGCTCGACGAACTTCGCCACTTCACGCCCCACCTGATCGGTCAGAGCACGGGCGATGGCCTTGCCGTCGATGATCCTGGAGGCCAGTTCGGACTGCTTCTCGGGGGACAACGTGCTCATGGGCTCTCCGGATGACAACAGGCGGTCGTTTCAGTTACGCTGGCAAACAGGCCGTAACGGCTGCAGGAACTGAGGATGGTCTCGTGACCGACGAAATACGCAAGAACTTCGCCAGTGACAATGTTTCTCCCGCATGTCCCGCCGTTATGGACGCCATGATGCGCGCCAATGCGGGCAATGTCGGCTCTTATGGCGACGATGCGCTGAGCCGGTCCCTGAATGCCCGGTTCGGCGCGGTTTTTGAAACGGACGTCGCGGTCTTCCCGGTCGTGACGGGCACGGCGGCCAACAGTCTGGCGCTGTCCTCGCTGGTAGCACCCTACGGCGCGGTTCTGTGTGACCAGAGCGCGCATATCAGCAACGACGAGGGCGGCGCCCCCGAATTCTTCATGCATGGCGCCAAACTCGTCACGCTCCCCTCCGCCGACGGCCGCATGGACGCCGAAGCCCTGCGCACGGGCCTGCGGGTCAATGCGCAGGGCGGAATTCTCAAACCCCCCATCCACGCCCTGTCGCTGACGCAGGCCACGGAATGGGGCACGGTCTATGCGCTGAAAGACCTCGCGGATCTCTGTGCGATCGCCCATGAACACGACATCCCCGTCCATCTGGACGGCTCGCGACTGAGCAATGCCATTGCCCATCTGGGCTGCACGCCAGCAGAGGCGACATGGAAAGCGGGGGTGGATGTCCTGTCGTTCGGCGGTACGAAATGCGGGGCCATGGCAGCGGAAGCGGTCGTGTTCTTTGTCAATGACCGCACGCGCCCGGTCCTGAAGGATTTCGAGCGTCGCATCAAACGCAGCGGGCATCTGTGGTCCAAGGCCCGCTTCCTGAGCGCGCAGCTTCTGGCGCTGCTGGAAGACGGGCTGTGGCTGAAAAACAGCGCCCATGCCAACGCCATGGCCCAGCGCATCGTCGAAGGTCTGCGCCGTCACGCGGGTGCACAGCTTCCGTTCGAGACGCAGGGCAACGAAGTGTTCGTCATCCTGCCGGACCGGCTGGTCGAGGAGCTTGAGGCGGCGGGATACGGATTTTATCGCTGGCCCACGCCGGAAGGCGTCTCGGGCACGCTCATCCGCCTCGTGCCGAGTTTTCACACACGCATCGAAGACGTCGATGCGCTGCTGGCTGAAATTGCTGCCTGAATGATCAGCCTGTTCGACCTGTTCAAGATCGGCATCGGGCCGTCCTCGTCCCATACCGTCGGCCCCATGCGCGCGGCCACCCGCTTTGCCGAGAGCCTGAACGACACGCCGGACGTGGCGCGACTGCGCGTGACGCTCTATGGCTCGCTCGCCTGGACAGCCCGGGGCCATGCCACGGACCGCGCGGTCATTCTGGGTCTGGCGGGAGAAAAGCCCGACACGATGGACCCGGCGCTCGCAGACGGCATCGTGCAGTCCGTGACGCAGGCGCATCTGATCCCGCTCAACGGCCACCCCACGCCGTTCAACCCGGACACGGACATCGTTCTCGACACGAAGACCGTCCCGCCGGTCCATCCCAACACGCTCCAGTTCGAAGCATTCGATTCCACAGACACCTTGCTCGCCTGCGCGCGCTTCTGTTCGGTCGGCGGCGGCTTCATCGTACCGGAACAGGCCACCGAAACCGCGACCTACGCCCAGCCCGACATGCCGTATGACTTCACCAGCGGCACGGAGCTTCTGGAGCGCACGCAAAACACAGGGCTCGATATCGCAGGCGTCGTTCTGGCGAACGAAAGCGTGCTGCGACCCTGCGCCGAGGTCGAAGCCTATCTGGACCGGATCGTCTCCGTGATGATGGACTGCGTGGACGCCGGGCTGCACCGCTCCGGCACGCTGCCGGGACGGCTGAACGTCCGCCGACGGGCCGCCGCACTCTACGAACGGCTCAAGGACCAGAGCCGCAGCAACCAGCCCTCCGCGCACGGCATCATGGACTGGATCAGCCTGTTCGCCATTGCGGTGAACGAGGAAAATGCTGCCGGAGGGCGCGTCGTCACAGCCCCCACCAATGGCGCCTCGGGCGTGATCCCGGCCGTGCTGCGCTATTACCGGGAGTTCTGCCCCGAATACTCGCTCGACGGACAGCGCCGGTTTCTGCTGACGGCCGCGGCTATCGGCGGACTGTTCAAGCTCAATGCGTCGATTTCAGGCGCGGAAGTCGGCTGTCAGGGAGAAGTCGGCGTCGCGTCTTCGATGGCGGCGGCCGGGCTGGCGGCGGCTCTGGGCGCCACGCCACTTCAGGTGGAAAATGCCGCAGAAATCGGCATGGAACATCACCTTGGCATGACCTGCGACCCGGTGGCCGGGCTGGTGCAGATCCCGTGCATCGAGCGCAATGCGTTCGGCGCGATCAAGGCCATCAATGCGGCCTCCCTCGCCATGCACGGCGACGGCGCGCATCACGTCTCGCTCGATCAGGTCATCCGCACGATGGCCGAGACGGGGCGCGACATGAACCACCGCTATAAGGAAACGTCGCTCGGCGGTCTGGCCGTCAATTTCCCCGAATGCTGAAAAGCCTCACGCTGCGGCCATGAACTCCGCAATGGCGTCCGCGGCGCGTTGCGATCCCCCCAGAAGCGGGGTGCCGAAGGTTTCCTGAAACAGACTTTCCTGCGCCGGACGATACGCCGCATGACGCTCCCGCGCGCGGGCGATGGCAGGCATCAGATCGTCCAGATCCTCCACCACTTCGCCCAGCGTCCAGTGCAGAAAATACGGATCATCCCGCCAGGGCAGTTTGCGCGGATTGAGGAAAACGCAGGGGCGCGGAATGCCGAGGAACTCGTAAACCTGACTGCTGACATCGCCAATATAGAGCGCGGCCTGAGACGTGTAGGTCATGTCCAGCATGGCGGACGACCCGGTATCGACCATCACTTGGGGGCTTCGCTGCCGCTTGAGCTGACGCTCGCGAATACCAAACCCTTTGTGAAAGGTCTTGATATGCGGCGCCACAACCAGATTGTAATCGCTCTCCCCGGTCTCGCTCTGGGCCTTGAACCCCCGGATCAGCGGCATCATCCAGCCTGACGCCGATGTCAGCTTGCGCTGGTAATGCGGATTATACAGTGCAAAAGGGCGACCATTGCCAAACGAGATCGTCTTCTCGCGTTGTACGGCCTCGAACACATCGAATTTCGGATACCCCACAACCCGCGTGGTTTCCTGTTTCAGAAGGCCCTTGTCCTGAAAATAGCTCTCAACCTTGGGGCCGGGAACGAGCGTCAGATCAAAATCCCGCACGAGATGTTCGTCATTGACGTAGCGGTCCCCGGCACCATGCATCAGCAGAATGAGTTTCGGGCCGCAAAGCCCCATCTCCCTGAGCACACCGGCCGTATATTCCGTCGCCACCACCGCATCATACTGGTTCAGCTCGGCAATGTTCTCCCGCAGCACCACCAGCCGCTCCTGATCAAGGCGTCTTGCGCGCTTCAGTAGACGGGCTTTCAGCGATTTCGGAAAAGCCTTCAGCGGCAGGTCAGGCACGTCCAGCGCACGGCGGATGCGGGCGAGATGCTTCACCGTCTCGGGAAAACTGTAATATTCCACCACATCATGACCGGGGATCGCAGCCAATGCGCTGGCGACGGACGCCGTATGATAGCACTGGTAGGGCTCGGCAATATAAATGAAGGCGATTTTCATGACTGATCAGATGCGTCCTGCCTGAAAAACAGGCCGGAAACCTGCGCTTTTCGGGATGGGGCCTTCAGGAGAAGACGGGTCGCCGCAAGATCCCGTTCGCAGAAATCCTGACACCGAAATATGTAATATTTTCTTCATAATCCCTGACCTTTTCGTGTCAAGAAACTTCCCGGAGTGCTACAATTCGTTACTGCCATGGACACTCCACTGGCTTTGTGGTCAGTAAGGCCCGCATGTCCGGCGAACGCTCCGTTTTCAAATCCATTTTCAAAAATGTCAGTGTTCTCACCCTCGGTCGCATCGCCAATGCGCTGTGCAGCTTCATCTATATCGCCGTGGCCGTCCGCGCTCTGGGGCTGTCCGATTTCGGACTGCTGATCCTGATCCATTCCCTGGCCTCGACCGGCTCAGTCCTGTCGCGGATGCAGTCCTGGCAGACGCTGATCCGCTTCGGCAGCGACAGCTTCAGCAGCAATGATACGGACCTCCTGCACCGGGTCGTCCATTTCTGCATCCGTCTCGACACGCTTTCGGCGGCCTTCGCCATCGCTTTCGGCCTCGTGGGCGTGCAGATCTACGGCCACACCGCAAACTGGTCCGCGCATGTGCGGTTTCTGGCCGATCTGTATGTCTGCGTCAGCCCGCTGATGTATTCAGGCTGGGCGAACGGCATCCTGCGGATGGCCGGGAAATTCCATCTCGTCCCGATCATCGACAGCTGCGCCGCCATCGCCAAGACTTTCGGCGTGCTGCTGGGCTATGTCCTGCATCTGAAGCTCGGATATTTCCTGTTCGTCTGGGCCATGACGATTGTCATCGACTACGGCTTTTACATTTATTATGCGCTGGACATCCTGCACCGGAAATTCCGCTTCCGGTATTTCCGGGCGTTCCGGCACTGGCGCTGGCAGATCCCGGGCATGTGGCAGTTCACACGCGCGGCCAGCATCAACCAGACGCTGGGCAACATCTCGGGCCATGTGGCAACGCTGGTTGTCGGAACGGGCCTCGGACCGGCGGAAGCGGCCGTTTTCCGCGTCTGCCGCCAGATCGCGGACGGGATCGTCACCCCGGCGCAGCTCATCTCCCCCGTCCTCTATCCCGAACTGGTCCGGATGCGGGACCGGCAGGACTGGCGCGGGCTCAAGCGTGTGACCTGGAAAATGTTCGGCGTTCTGGGCGGGCTTTCAGTCGTCCTTCTGCTGCTGTCCGCCTTCTTCGGATCGACAATCTTCCGCTTCCTGCTGCATGTCCATGTGCATCACACGTCGCTCTATATTTCCATCATGCTGCTGGCGGCGGTGTTCAGCCTGCTGGTCATCCCGCTTGAGCCGCTGCTGATCGTCGTGGGGCATGTGAAGTTCCTCATGAAGAACCGCACCGCCGTCATGGCGATCTATTTCCCGGCGCTCTATGTTCTGACGCGGCATTTTGGTCTCGCAGGAGCCTGCCTGTCGACGGCGGCGTGCAATGCGACGATCCTGCTGTCGCAGATGCTGGGTGTCTGGTTCTTTTACGATCGGATCGGCAAGGCGGAGCGCTGACCCCGCATCAGT
This sequence comes from Gluconobacter albidus, assembly GCF_002005485.1. NCBI lineage: Bacteria > Pseudomonadati > Pseudomonadota > Alphaproteobacteria > Acetobacterales > Acetobacteraceae > Gluconobacter > Gluconobacter albidus. The sequence goes on from NZ_CP014689.1 coordinate 2,534,605, forward strand.
GCAGAAGATGTGTGGCGTGGGAAGAATGATGGAACACGGCATACCCTGTCACCGCCATTTCCACAAAGACCAGCTCCAGAACGAGCAGGACCTTTTTGCGAGTTGAAAGCCCTCTGAAACGGGTCTTGATCTTCGCATCGTCTCCAGTCGCGGCCCATGCAATGGCGGCAAACCAGCCTGCAAACGTGAAGGCAAACGCCAGATTGACCACAAACGCCTCGCGCCAATGAACCTTGCGGGTACAGAGGGCAATGATCGTTGGGAGAAAAGTCAGCGCCAGCAAAGCCAGCGCTCCACTGACGAACTTCATGACAGTAATCAGGTGCACGATAACACGGTCCCAAACGGGTGAAAGCCCGACAGTATTTCGGATCCGATACGAAAACAAACATAAAAAAGGCGGGAAGGTCTGACCCTTCCCGCCTTTCCTGCTCCTGACGCAAACCTTATTGGGCGTCGTCGGAGCTGTCGTCATCCGAACCGGTCGGGGAGACGGCCACGAAAAGCTGCTGCCCGTCACGCAGGATCCGCAGAAGCGGCGGCTGCTTGCGACCCAGAGCATCATGCACCTGCGCCACGACAGCCTTGGGCGACGGCGTGACGTGATTGCCAACCGCCACGACAATATCGCCCGGACGGATCCCGGCCTGATCGGCAGGCGAGCCCTGCACGACATCAGCCACGACCGCACCCTGCACACTGTCATCCAGACCCAGTTCCTGACGCGCGCGCGGCGTCAGGGAGGCCAGCGACACGCCCAGCTTGCCCGCACCCGCCTGTGCGCTGTCGGCGGCATCGCCGGAAGCATGATCCTGCGCGGACAGGTTACCGACCGTGAAGTTCACCGTCATCGGCTTGCTGTCACGCAGCAGGCCCAGCGTCGCGGCGGTACCCGGCGCGATGGACACAACCTTCACCGCCAGATCATGACCGTTCTTGATCGGTTTGCCATTCAGCGTGGTGACGACATCGCCGCTCTTGATGCCGGCCTTCTCGGCGGGGCTGCCCTTGGAGACGGACGCCACCAGAGTTCCGCGCGGCGGGGCACCCGGCTCGGGGGACTGGAGGTTCAGCGCCTGCGCCATCGTGGGCGAGATGTCCTGCCCCTCGATGCCGAGATAGCCGCGCGTGACATGGCCGGTCTTTTCAAGCTGGCTCACGACGGATCTGACGGTGTCGGACGGGATGGCGAAACCAATACCGATCGAGCCGCCCCCATTGGGCGAGATGATCATGGAATTGATGCCCACGACCTTGCCGTCCTGCGTGAACAGCGGACCACCGGAGTTGCCATGATTGATCGGCGCATCGACCTGGATGAAGTCGTTATAGGCGCCCGAATGCAGGTCACGACCCAGTGCCGAGACGATACCCGCTGTCACCGTACCCCCCAGACCATAGGGATTGCCCACGGCAATGACCCATTCGCCCGGCTGGACCTCGTCGGAATCCCCTAGTTCGATGAACGGCAGCTTGCCGGTCGGCTTGACGCGCAGAAGGGCAACGTCCGTCTTCGGGTCGCGTCCGATGATCTTGGCCGGCAGCGTCGTGCCGTCATCGAGCGTGACCGTCACCTTGGTCGCACCGTTCACAACGTGGTTGTTCGTCACGACATAGCCGTCAGACGAGATGATGAACCCCGAACCGCGGGCCTCGACGGTACGGTTGGGCTGCTGCTGCTGCGGCATCATCTGGAACGGGAAGGGAAACGGGAACGGCGAACCCTGGCCCATGCCACCGCCACCGCCGCCCGGACCGTTTTCCTCTTCTTCCGCCACGTCCGCCTTGATGTGGGACGTGATGGACACGACAGCCGGCTTCACCTGCTTGACGAGCGTGACGAAATTGGGGAGCGCCTGAACGCCCGTCTGGGGCTTGATGGCGCCACTGGGTGCGACGGCTGCGGGTGCCGTGTCCGCGAAAGCGAACGGGGCCGCGACCAGCATGGTGGTTGCAGCGAGAGCGGACAGGGACGTGCGAAAGCGTGTGGTCATATCAATCCCGACTTGTTGCAAAAACATCGTGGCTTATAGCGTTGAACTATGAACCCCGTTCCCGTTCCACAAGCTGGCCGCAGGGTGAAACATCCGTAAGTTCGTGACGGACTGTGAATTCAGCCTTCCACCGCGTCATTCTGCGATGGGTTTGCGGAGTTTGCGGAAAAAGTCTTTCAGAAGCCCGGACGCCTCGCGTTCACACACGCCGCCGATGACCTCGGGGCGGTGCAGACAGGACGGGCGCTCGAAAATGCGCGGCCCATGCTCCACGCCCCCGCCCTTGGGATCATAGGCCCCGAACACGACGCGCCCGATCCGGAAATGCACGATCGCCGCCGCACACATCGGACACGGCTCCAGCGTCACAACCAGCGTGCAATCCGTCAGACGCGGATTTTGCAGACACGCGGCCGCCTCGCGCATCGCCAGAAGCTCGGCATGGGCAGACGCATCATGCGCGCCCTCCACATGATTGCGCGCCACCGCCAGAACACGTCCGTCAGGCGCCAGCACGACCGCACCCACCGGCACTTCCCCACACGACGCCGCCTCCCGCGCAGCCTGCAACGCGGTCTGCATCGCCGGGCCGATATCCGTCTGAATCCTTGTCTGATCCTGAATCATGATGCGATGATGCGGCGCATGACCCTCCCCCGTCCATCCCCTTCGCATCGCGCGCCGCTGATCGGTCTGACGCTGGATCATGAACCCGGCGGCCCGGGGCAGTTCTCGCGTTACCCCTTCCATGCGCTGCGGGAAAACTACCTGACAGCCGTCAGCGATGCGGGTGGGATTCCGGTCTGTCTGGGTTACGGCTGCGACGCCGAAGCCCTGATGGCGCGGCTGGACGCACTGATCGTCACAGGCGGTGCCTTCGACGTCGATCCCGCGCTGTATGGTGAGGCGCCCCATCCGCTGACCAGCCCGCGCCCCTCCCGCACCGCCGCCGAACTGGCCCTGCTGCGGGCCGCAATGGCACAGGGCAAGCCGGTTCTGGGCATCTGTGGCGGAATGCAGCTTCTGGCCGTGGAAGCCGGCGGCACGCTGATCCAGCACCTGCCCGAAGATCTGCAACACGAACAGCCCAACCCCCGCCACGAACCCGGCCATGCGATCGACATCGTCTCTGGCACGAAACTCGCGCAGATCGTGGGGGTGAACCGCATGAGCGTGAACTCCTCGCATCATCAGGCCGTGCGCGACCCCGGACGGGCCAAAATCTGCGCTTATGCGCCGGATGGTACCATCGAGGCGATCGAGCTTGATGGCCCCGGTTTCGCCCTTGGCGTACAGTGGCACCCCGAATTCTCCCTCGACCCCGGCGACCGTCGCCTGTATGCGGCGCTTGTGGAGACTGCACGATGACCGACGACAACACCGAAAACACCGCCCCCGAGATGCCCGAGACCGAGATGCACGAGAGCACCGGCTCCGAACCGGAAACGGCCGCCCCGAAAGGCGAACGCATCGCCAAGGCGCTGGCCCGCGCCGGCGTGGCGAGCCGCCGCGATATCGAGCGCATGATCGAAGACGGACGCATCAAGCTGGGCGGGCAGATCGTCACGCATCCGGCGACTTTCGTGCAGCCGGGCGACATCATGCTGGTGGACGGCAAACCCGTGGACTCCCCCGAGCGCACGCGCCTGTGGCGGTATCACAAGCCCGACGGCCTGATGACGACCCACAAGGATCCGGAAGGCCGCAAAACCGTGTTCGACACGCTGCCCGAAGGCCTGCCGCGCGTCATCAGTGTCGGGCGCCTCGACATCAATTCCGAAGGTCTGCTGCTGCTGACCAATGACGGCGAACTGGCCCGCCGCCTCGAACTTCCGGGCAATGCCTGGGTCCGCCGCTACCGCGTGCGCGTGTTCGGCGTCGTGGACGAAAAGCGTCTGGCCTCGCTGGTCAACGGTTTCGAGTATGACGGCGTCCGCTACGGCTCCATCGAAGCGGCGCTGGACTCGAAAAAAGGCGACAACGCCTGGCTCACGGTCAGTCTGCGCGAAGGCAAGAACCGCGAAATCCGCCGCGTCATGGAAGGTCTGAACCTGCATGTCAGCCGCCTGATCCGCCTGTCCTACGGCCCGTTCCAGCTCGGCTCACTCAAGGCGCGCGAACTGGAAGAAGTCCCCGGCAAGACCCTGCGCGAACAGATGCCGGACCTCCCCGCCCCGAAGCGTCAGCGGACGCGCTGATTCATGCGGATCGTTGGAGGAGACAACAAGGGCCGCGCCCTGACCGCGCCGTCTGGAACCAGCACACGCCCCACATCGGACCGCACGCGGCAGGCGATTTTCGACATGCTCGCCCATGCGCCATGGTACGGGCAGGAGGAGCTGGAGAAGGCCTTCGTGCTGGACTGCTACGCCGGAACCGGCGCACTGGGGCTCGAAGCCCTCTCCCGCGGCGCGGAAAAAGCCGCGTTCATCGAACGCGACCGCAGCGCACTCGCGGCCCTGCGGATCAATCTGGACATCTGCAAAGCCCGGGACCGCTCCCGCGTGCTGAGTTGCAGCGTCACGCATCCGCCCAAGGCGCAGGAACCCTACACGCTGGTTTTCCTTGACCCGCCCTATGGCAAGGGACTTGTCGAATCGGGTCTGCGGGCGCTCGCGCGGAACGGCTGGCTGGCGCAGGGCGCGCTGATCGTGGCCGAAACGGGCGCCACGGAAGAATTTACGCCCATCATGCCACCTTCCGAACACTTTATGCCCACACTCACGCCAGAAATCCTCTGTGAACGCCGTTTTGGCGCGGCAAAGGTGACAATCTGGAAGCATTCCTCCACTTTTCCTTAATTTTCCCTCTGTATTCAGTACCCTGTCGGCTATAGTTCAGAGTGAATTTTACAAGCCGCAATCCAGAAAACCGACGGGGTGACGAGACTTGGCCGCGTTCAGCCGATCGACCAGTACAGTGCGCAACATCGTCCGCGACGCGCATGACCGGCACATGACACCAAAACTGCGCAGCGCCCTGCGCGCCCGCTGCATGGAGCTTCTCGGGCTGGTCCTGCTGATCTTCGCCGTAGCGGTCGGGATCGCGCTGTGGAGCTTCAATCCGCACGATCCGTCCTTCAACACCTCGACGGGAACGCAGCCGACGAACCTTCTGGGGCGCACGGGCGCGACCATTTCGGATGGTCTGATCCAGTGGCTCGGCCTCGGCAGCGGCATGCCGATCGTCATCCTGCTGGCCTGGGCCTGGCGCATGGTCCGCCATCACGGCATGAGCCTTCCGATCCTGCGGATCGTGGCTGCCCTCGCCCTGCTCCCCGCCGCCGCGACCTTCATCGGTACGCTCCAGCTTCTCATCCCCGGCCTGCAGGTCGGCTGGCCGACCGCCAGCGGTCTGGGCGGGGAAATGGGCGTCTCCTTTGCCCACCGCCTGCTTGATGCCGCCCATGCCGAAGCCGGGGCCGCCGGAAATGCGATTGCCGTTCTTCTCGTCCTGCTGCTGATGGGCCTGCTTCTGCCGCTGGCAATGGGTCTCGAAGCCCGCGAATGGCGCGCTCTGGGCAAGACGGCCATGGTTCTGGGCCGCCAGCCTTTTGCAATCGCAAAACGCATGAACGGCCCGCAGACATCCGATCGCCCCGCGCCCGACCCGCGCCTGTACGAATTCCAGCCAAGCCCCACCGGTGGCGCTCCCGCCGCGGATGCAGCGCCCCTGTCCTTCCTGCGCCGCAGCTTCGGCAAAAGCGATCCGCAGTCGCGTCCGGCGCCATTCGTGCCGCAGAACACCGGCTGGATGCAGCCCCCCATGGACACGCAGGACGATCCCTACAGCCAGCCCGCCGCGGAGACGCGCCCGGTCAGCCGGACGGAAGCCGCAGCCGCCCGCGCCCGCCAGATCACGCCTGCGGAAGAAGAAGACGCGCCGTCCAATCCCTATGCCGAACGTCTGGCCCAGATCGCCCGCCAGCGCGACACGCCGCTGCCAGCCGTGCGCCGTCAGATCGACGACGAAATGGACGAGGAACTGCCCCAGAGCAGCATCGACACGCCGCCCGAACCCGAACCGCAGAAGCGCGGCCTGTTCGGAATGCGCCGTCCGGAACGTCCGCCCGAACCTGTTGCCCCCCGCCCTGCCGCGCCGCGCAATGCCGTGGCGACGGGCTGGGAACTGCCCCCGCTCGCCCTGCTGAACCCGCCGCCACCGCATGCCGTGACGGGCCCTTCGCAGGAAACGCTGCAATCCAACGCCCGCCTGCTGGAGAGCGTTCTGGCCGATTACGGCGTACAGGGCACGATTGGCGACATCCATGCCGGTCCGGTCGTCACGCTATACGAACTCGAACCCGCACCAGGCATCCGCTCGTCCCGCGTGATCGGGCTCGCCGATGACGTGGCACGCTCGCTTTCGGTTCTGAGCGTGCGTATCGCCACCGTGCCTGGACGCAACGTCATCGGCATCGAGGTGCCCAACGCCAAGCGCGAGACGGTCTATTTCTCCGAACTGCTCCGCACGCCGGAATGGCAGAACGGAAACGGCCGCCTGCAGATCGCGCTCGGCAAGGACATCGCCGGCGTTCCCGTCTATACCGACCTTGCGAAAATGCCGCATCTGCTCGTCGCGGGTACGACGGGTTCGGGTAAGTCGGTCGGCGTGAATGCCATGATCCTGTCGCTTCTCTACCGGCTCAGCCCGGAAGAGTGCCGCCTGATCATGATCGACCCCAAAATCCTCGAACTGTCGATCTATGACGGAATTCCGCATCTCCTGACCCCCGTCGTGACGGAACCGACCAAGGCCGTCAGCGCGCTCAAATGGACCGTGCAGGAAATGGACCGCCGCTACCGCCTGATGGCGCAGCTTCAGGTCCGCAACATCAACGGCTACAACGAACGCGTGAACCAGCTCCGCTCTTCGGGCGAGATGGTCACCAAACGCGTCCAGACCGGCTTTGACCCCGAAACGGGCCGCCCGGTGTTTGACGAACAGCAGGTCGCCACGGAAAACCTGCCCTATATCGTCGTCGTCATCGACGAAATGGCCGACCTGATGATGGTCGCGGGCAAGGAAATCGAGACGGCCGTGCAACGTCTGGCCCAGAAGGCCCGCGCCGCCGGCATCCACGTCATCATGGCCACGCAGCGTCCGTCCGTTGACGTCATCACCGGCACCATCAAGGCGAACTTCCCGACCCGGATCTCCTTTCAGGTCATCAGCAAGTTCGACAGCCGCACAATCCTTCAGGAACAGGGCGCCGAACAACTTCTGGGCCAGGGTGACATGCTCTTCATGCAGGGCGGTGGCCGCATCACGCGTGTCCATGGCCCGTTTGTGGCCGATGATGAAGTCGAAGCCGTCGTGGCCGATCTGCGCTCCAAGGGCGACCCGATCTACAACGACGACGTGGTGTCGGGACAGGACGACGACAGCGCGGGCGGCCTGACGGCAGGAAGCGGCTCGGGCGGTGACGGTGAAGGCACCCTCTTCGACCAGGCCGTGGACATCGTCATGCGCGAAGGCCGCGCCTCCACAAGCTTCATCCAGCGCCACCTCTCCATCGGATATAACCGCGCGGCCAAGCTGATCGACCAGATGGAAAAGGAAGGCATCATCGGTGCCGCAAACCATGTGGGCAAACGCGAAATCCTTGTCCGCCGCAAGGAAGACCATGAAGACTGACCGGAAAGACCGGATCCGACGCGCAAAAGCCGCGCGCAATTCACACAAGCCCCGCCGTCTGCCAGAACAGACCGCCCCCAACGCTCCGGAAGGCCCACGCACCCCGTTTCATCCAGGAGCAGACCTCCCCATCCTGCTGGAAACCCCGCGCTTCCTGATTCTGGACAAACCCACCGGTCTGGCCGTCCACCCCGGCCCCTCCACGCAGGATTCTGTTGAAACGCGGCTGCTCCCACATCCGCGTGGAGGACCGTGGCTGGCGCACCGGCTGGACACGGACACGTCCGGCTGCCTGCTGGTTGCACGACGCAAGACAGCGCTGATCGAGGCGCAGGCGGCGTTTCAGCAACGGCAGGTTCGCAAGCTCTACTGGGCGGTTGTGGTAGGAAATCTGTCGCAGGACAGCGGCGAGATCGACGCGCCGCTTCTGCGGAAGTCCGGTCCCTCGGGCTGGCGCATGGTTGTGGACGCGAAGGGCGATGAGGCCCGGACGCGCTGGCGTGTGCTGGGACGTGGCAAAAATCTGTGCTGGGTGGAGCTGGAGCTGCTGACGGGGCGGACCCATCAGGCGCGCATCCATTGCGCGGAACTGGGAACGCCGATCCTTGGCGATGCGGTTTACGGCGCTTCGGCAGGGTCTTTTTTGCCGGGGCTGCATCTTCTGGCCCGTAGTCTGGAACTGAACCTGTCGTCCGACACGCTCGCTGCGGAAGCATCCCCGCCGGATTTCATGGCGGAGACGCTGCGACGGATGGGCTGCGAGGGAGCGGCTCAGTCCTGAACGAGCTTCAGGGTTCCAAGTACGCTGTGGATAATGACGTGATCGCGGCCATCCCCGACCTTGCCGGTGGCCGTGATTGTACGGACCTCTTCTGACCCGCCGGATTCCTTTTCCCAGTTTCCTGTCTGCACCGTCAAACCGAGCGACTGCTCAAGCGGCAGCGTCTTGTCCGAGCGGCGCTGTCTCAGGTGGATGTCAAAGGTCCCGCCAAAGCCATGAGGCAGGTTGAGCGTCATGTCGCCGCTAACCGTGCCGATATCAATCGTGCGCATCTGCGGTGCGGCCTCAAGCGTGAGGGTCGTATCCCCACTGACGCTGCGGAGCATGACATCACGGGTGGCATGGTTGAGCGTGCTGTCACCGTTCATGGTACGGATCGAGGTCGCGCCGTCAGAGTGATCGAGCGTGACATCGCCGCTGGCGCTGCGAATTTCGACGGCAGTCGTCGCATGATCCACATCCAGCGTACCGTTGACCGTATGAACGTCGAGCGGCCCTCTGGACTGCCTGATATGGATATCGCCGCTGACGGTCCTCACGGACAGTGCGCCATCTGACGTCCCGATGCTGACATCTCCGCTGATGCTGGAAATTTTTCCGCCCTCTGGCAGGGCAGACAGGGAAATGTCGTCCGAAGTCGAGGACTGGTTCAGAGGCGCGGCGCAGACCGGAAAGACCAGTGCGGTGCCAAGTGCGAGGACAGGGAGGGAAAGCGCAAAGCGGTTCATGGTCAGGACCTTTCGGACTTCAGCAGCCTGCAACAGGGCGGTTCAGCAGGGCGGCGTGCACACCACGGGCAATCGCCCAGGCCGTCAGAATGCCCCAGGCCAGTGTCAGCCCCCAGGGCACCACCATGAACACCAGTCCAAGGCCGCCCGTGATGGCGCCCAGACCCGCGACCATGAAATGGATGGTCCCGATCACAGTCAGGGCGAGCAAACCGTACCAGAACATCCGCACCTGCCAGTCGAGCTGCGTGCGCGTCAGGCCCGTGGCGGAACGACGGCTTTTATGCGCGATCATCACGCCAATCAGGGCCGTCACGCCCGTGAAAAATCCGGCGACATACAGCGCGTAGATCAGCAGGACCAGATCGCGGCCGCTCCGGGCGTCATCGCCGCGGCCATAGCGGCCTGCGGGTTCGTAAGGGGCGTAGGATGCGTACATGAGGGAGATATTCCTCTGAGAAAAACTCGACAGCAACCCTGATGCATGAACCGTGCCAGATCCGGATTCCAGCCATTCTGACAAATGGAGTCCGTCTGGCCGTTTTGGAAAATGGCGGATTACGCCAGTTCCCGGCAGACCTATTCCGCCAATCCCCGGAAACGTTCGGGAAGCGGCCCGCTTCCTGCGAGAATCCCCCGTACGCCCACAACCAGCGAGACCAGCAGAACAATGTTCCAGATCGCGAAAATGCCGATCGGCAGCAGGAACAGAAGCTGGCCGGGACCGGAACTTCCGGGCGGTTCCGTCAGGAAGCACGCCAGAAACAGGGCGGCGGAACCAATGATGAAAGCGACGTCATACCAGAACAGGCGTACCAGCCAGTTCAGATGCATCCGCTCAACCCCGACGCTTGATCTGCGCAAAAGATAGGCCACAATCACACCCGCCAAAAGGCTGATCCCCGTGAAGAAACGGGCGATGTACAGCGCATAGACGAGCAGGACGCCACTTCTGCCGATGACCGGGCTGGAGCCTTGGGAGGATCTGGAAAATTCGCTCAAGCGCGTCTCCTGATGGAAGGTTCAAATGAAAACGCCCGACCAGAGAGGCCGGGCGCAAGATCACGCGATGGTGATGGCCCGCAGATGTCAGCGGCCCAGTTTGCGGAGTTTCACGCCCGACATGAGCCGCTTTTCAATGACGGCAAGGGACATCCCCCGCGTCTCTGGGACGAACAGGATTGTCAGCAGCAGGAACAGGGCATTCAGTCCGGCAAACAGCCAGAACGTGCCGGCCGTACCGAGGGTCTGCATGAGGGTAAGGAAGCTCACCCCGACCAGAAGATTGGTCATCCAGTTGGTAAAGGTCGAAATGGCGATCCCGAAGTCACGACCGCCGAGCGGCTGGATTTCGGAGCACAGCACCCACATCAGCGGGCCGGCCGACATGGCAAACCCTGCACAGAAAATCATCAGCAGGAATACGGCCGCGATCTGGGAGGACTGCGTGGTCATGCCGGTCTGGAGCAGGAGCGCCAGAATGCCCATGCCAAACGCCATGACGGTAAAACCCGCATAAAGGATCGGCTTACGACCCCAGCGATCGACCAGCCCCACGGCCACGAAGGTCGCCAGCATGTTCACCAGACCGATGATGGCCGTGCACCACATCTGGGACTGCGGATCGAAATGCGCCGCCGCGAGAATGTTGGGCGCGTAATACATGACGATGTTGATGCCTGCGAGCTGCTGCATCATCTGGAGCATCACGCCCAGCGCCACGGAGCGGCGGAAGTTGGGATTGGTGCGGAAGAGCTTGAAACCCTCCTGCTTCGTCTCGAGTTGCTCGCGGATGGCGCGGATTTCCTTCGCGGCCGTCAGCGGGTCATCCCGCAGGTCGAGCAGGATCTGCCGCGCTTCCTTGTGACGTCCCTGCGCCATCAGCCAGCGCGGGCTGTAGGGCAGGAACAGCACGCCGATCAGGAACAGAATGGCCGGAATGCCCGCCACGCCAAACATCCAGCGCCAGTTGCCGCTATAGGAAAAATACGTGTCGGACAGGAAGGCGATGAAAATGCCGACCGTCACCATGAGCTGATAGGTCGAGACCATCGCCCCGCGTGCATCCTCGCTGGCAATTTCGGACAGATACAGCGGGGCGGTGAAAGCGGAAATCCCGACCGCGATGCCCATGACAACCCGAAAGGAAATCATGGACGCGACCGACCAGCTCATGGCGCAGCCGATCGTGCCGATCACGAAAATCGTGCCTCCCACAATCAGTGAGTGTTTGCGTCCGAGGGTCTTGGACATCCAGCCCGCACTCAGAGCCCCTGCCGCCGCCCCGGCCATCATGGAACTGACAACCCATTCCAGTGCGATGGTGGAGGCGTTGTATTCCTTGCCGAACAGGTCCAGCGCCCCTGCCACCACACCGATATCAAGCCCGGACATGAGACCCGCCAGCGCGGCGATCACACCGATGGCAATGATCTTGAAGCGCGTTGCGTCGAAAATGGATGTACTGTTGTCATCCTGCGGCGAAATGGTCTCTGTCATTCCGGGCTGATCGTTCATAGGGCAGTGCGTTCCTCTTGCTCAGTCATAAAATGACATCAATCTTTCAGGCGGATGTCATATCCGTAACCTATAACACAAAACCGTTTACAGCGTGAGCGCACTGCGGAGTTCGCCGACGGTGAACCCGTTCCAGTTCCGCATGGTCTGCACAGCGGTTGCGTCCAGAATGTCGCGGTCTGCGGCGTCCCGGCACAGCGTCTCACCCCCGAAGCGACGCAGCAGGGCGGACAGTGCGACTTCCGCCGCGCGGTTGGCGCCATCATCGGTCTTGATGGCCAGACCCAGTCCCAGCTCCGGCAGGGACGCGATCATCACGCCTTCCGCGCCCATCTTCACAAAAGCCCGCGTGCCGAACCGGTCCATGATTTTCGTGTCATAGCGCCCCGTCCCGGCGACCATGAACGGATGGGCCGCCACGGCCTCACGAAGACGTGTGGCCGCACGGAAACGCCCTTCGGACAATCCGGTTCCAGCTCCAAATCTTGCAAAACCTTTCGCAAGCGCTTTCAGCGGAACAGCATAGGTCGGCATGGAACAGCCATCCATGCCCCGGTTGGCGTCATCATGCGGCGTGTCCATCATGGCGGCCAGCACATCCGTCACGCGGCGCTGGATCTCGTGGGACGGGTCGATATAGCCGGTCGGATCGACGCCCTGATCGCAGGAGAGGCACACCATGCCCGCGTGTTTGCCCGAACAGTTGTTATGCAGCGGACAGACCTCCTGATGCGCGGCCGCCAGCGCCCGGCCAGCCGGTTCATAGGTCGGCCAGTGCGTTCCACATTCCAGAGACCCGACATCGCGGCCGACCGACGCCAGCATCGTGGCAGCCATTTCGGTATGGGCTTTCTCGCCACCATGCGAGGCGCAGGCAAGCGCCAGGGCATCGCTGCTCAGGCCAAGACGGTCCGCCGCACCGCTTTCCACCAGTTCGATCGCCAGCAGGGATTTGACGGTCGACCGCGGAAACACCGCTGCGTCCACATCCCCACACGACCAGACCACGCCACCATCGGCATCCACGACGACCGCCCGGCCCAGATGATGGGATTCGACGCGTCCGCCGCGCGTAACCTCGGCCAGAAGGCCCGACTGTGCTGCCATATGATACTCTCCCTGCCTCTCATGATGTTTCCGGACCGAGCACATAGCACGGACGGCCGTCCTGACGATCCGCCGTCAGCCAGGGCTGGATCAGACGCCGCCGGACACGCACGATGCCCAGATCTTCCGCAACCGGAGCATCCGCAAGATCCTGCGCCAGATGCGCGGCCGTGCGGAACATGAGGCTTTCCGTCAGAGGCAGGCCATTTTCCGCGAACCTCCTGGCGCTGACGATATCCGTCAGATGATACACAAATGCCTCCCCCGACGGAGCACGGAACCCGACAGGGTTCAGCAGACAGGCCTCGACCTCATTTGCGTCCAGATGCGTCAGCGGTGGCGTCCAGCCCAGAAGATCCGGCTGGTCGGTCGAGGTGGAAGAAACGCGAGGCGGCGTGTTCTGCGCGCGCGGGCGGCGGGACTGGGGCAGCGTTTCAAACAGTGGTGCCGACGACGGGGAACGACGGCGGCCCATGCGTCTCAGCCTGCAGCGGTTTTCGGGCGGCGTACCGGCTGGATACCGGCTTTCTGGCAGGCCACGCACAGGCCTTCAATCTCGACGGTCGCCGCCTCGGCCCTGAAGCCCATGCTTTGCGCCGCACGGGTCAGGACCGGAGCAATGGATTCCTGCTCCAGCTCCCACGCCCGGTCACAGCCCCGGCAGATCAGAAACTGCGCCCGGTGCATTCCGCCTTCGTCATGGTGGTTGCAGCCATGCGGACACTCCACGGCATGCGAACAGCCCACGAAGGCGCTCAACCGCTCCAGACGGTGGATCAGGCTGTTTTCCAGCAGGAAATCCAGCGCCCGGTACACGGTGGGCGGGGCGGCTTTCGGGTGGGCCGGGCGCAGTCTGGCCAGAAGATCATAAGCCCCGGACGGCTTCTCGCTGGACAGGATCAGCCCCAGCACCTGACGACGCGTCTCGGTCAGGCGCTGCCCGTTGCGCTGGCACCACTCGGCCGTGAGGTCGAGGCGCTGTGTGACCTCGGGCGAAAAGACGAGCGTATCAGCAGTGGCAGAAGAATCCGGCATAAACGTCAATATGGCATCCCCGCCCCGCTTTGCCGAGAGACCCACGCGCAAACAGTGTCAGGTTGCGAACTGCCGCACCAGATCCTGGATCACCGCCGGATCGCTTTCCAGCATGACCTGGCGGCGAAGCTGGTCGCAGCCTTCGAGCGTCAGAGTTCGGATCAGGCGCTTCACACGCGGCAGGGAGGCTGAATTCATGGAAAAAGACCGCAGACCCAGACCGATCAGCAGCGCCACCACCCGCGGATCAGACGCCATTTCCCCGCAGACCGAAATCGGACGCCGCGCCCTCAGGGCCGAATCCGCCGCCGCCTCGATCAGCCGCAGCACCCCCGGATGAAGAGGGCTGTAGCGGTCCGCCACCATGGAATCCGAACGGTCCACGGCAAGCGTGTACATCGTCAGGTCATTGGTGCCGAGCGCCATGAAATCGGCATGCCGGGCCAGTGTATCCACCGTGAGTGCCGCGGCGGGGGTTTCGATCATGATTCCCAGCGGCGGCAGCGGATCGGGCAGGGTATGGCCCTTGCGCCTGAGCCGCCGCACGACACGGTCATAAATCTCCCGCGCTGCCACGATTTCGTCGGCGGCCGTCACCATGGGCAACAGAATCCGCACCGGCCCGATGGCCACACCCGCTTCAGGCTCAGCGGCCCGCAGGATCGCGGCGAACTGCGTCTCCAGCACGTCCGGCACCCGCAGAAGCAGACGCACGCCCCTCAGGCCCAGCGCAGGATTTCCACCATCCGCGACCTGCTCCGCCAGACCCAGCCTGCGCATGCAGGCCCGGCCTTTCTCGCCCCCCCAGTCCAGCACGCGTATCGTGACCGGGCGGCCGTCCATGGCCTGCACGATGGCACGATAGGCGTCGGTCTGGCCGTCTTCGTCCGGCAGGTCCTCGCGTTCGCCGAACAGGAACTCGCTACGGAGCAGGCCAATGCCCTTCGCGCCATTGCGCAGCAGCATCGGCATTTCCGCCGGCAGTTCCAGATTGGCCGCAAGCTCGATGTCCTCGCCGCTCTGAAGCTGGGCTGGCAGGCGCTTGAGCCGCCCGAACGCCCGCTTTTCCCTGACTTCGCGCTGCGCGGCTTCCGCCGCCAGACGCAGTTCGGTGTCGTTGGGCGACAGCGTGACGGTCCCCAGATGCCCGTCCACGACCAGCATCTCGCCTTCCTGAACCTGCGCCATGAGGTTCGGCACGGCGAGGATGGCAGGAATATCAAGCGCGCGCAGCAGGATCGCAGTGTGGTCCGCCCCGCCCCCGCCCTGCGTGACGACCGCCGCGATGCGCGCGGGGTCGATCATGGCGACATCGGCCGGTCGAAGCTGCTCCGCCACCAGGACGGAGCCGGGAGGCAGGCTGGAAAAAGCGCGGTAGGAAATTCCGGTCAGGTTCCGCATCAGGCGACGCCCGACTTCCTCGAACTCACCCGCGAGACGCAGATTGGCGTCGGCGTCCTGTGCGCTGTTCTCCCGCGCCACGGCCTCCGCCATGCGCGAGACCTGCGCCGCCAGCTCCTCCGTGACGTCCGAAACGGCCGCCTCCGCACAGAGCCCCTCACCCGCAATCCGCTCCCGCACCTGACGCACCAGCCGCGATGGGCCGAGCATGCGTTCATAGACCGTCAGAAGGGAGGCAATTTCCGCCCGGCCCTCTTCCGGCAGGCCGACCAGCCGGTCACGCATCTTCTCGATCTGGTGGAACGCCCGGGCGATGGCTTCGTCCAGACGGACGTTCTCCGCCTCCGGACCGATGGCGCTGTAGCGTTCGGTGATGTCGGGAAGGGGAAGTTCCTCAACACGTCCGGCGGGACCGAGCGCCATACCGGGCGTGATGGCCTTGCCCTGAAGGAACGTACTTGACGATGCGCTGCGGCGAGACGGCCGGGAAGAGCGGCGCCGGGGTGGAGCTTCAGTCACGCTCACCAAATCCATCCGCGATCAGGGCTTGCAGAGCGTCGAGCGCCTCGACCGCCTGAGGCCCGTGCGCACGGAGCGTAACGCTCTGTCCTTCCCCAGCCCCCAGCATCATCAGACCCATGATTGACAGGGCGGAGACGACATTGGAGCCGTGGGCAATCGTGGTCTCGGCATCGAAACGCTCGGCAGTGGTCACGATCTTGGCGGCAGGTCGGGCATGAAGGCCCAGATGGTTGACGATGCTGACAGTGCGCGGCGGAACGGACAGGGTCGTATCACTCATTCAGCGAACTCGATTCAATGAACCGGCAGCGTACAGGCACGCGGCCCTCCATGGAGGCAGGGAGCGGGAAGCTGTGACGCCACGGCGATATACTTCCGCCCCGCCATTGTGGCCTTTTCCACGCAGCCTGCAAGATCCAGATCGCGGCGCGTTTTCGCCAGCTTGACCAGCATCGGCACATTCACGCCCGACACGACCTCGACATGCCCCGGCTCCCGCAGTGACAGCGCCAGATTGGAGGGCGAACTTCCGAAAATATCGGTCAGCACCAGAACGCCATCGCCAGTATCGAGGCGCTGGAGCAGGCGCTCAGCCGCCGGGCGCAGCATGGCGGGATCATCGTCATCTCCAACGCCGACAACACCGACCTGCGTCTGCGGACCCACGACATGGACCAGCGTTTCCAGCAGGACATCGCCAAGACGCCCATGCGTTATCAGCATCAGTCCGATCATACCGTTCTGTCCTGTAAAGAAAGATCCTGTGAAGGGTCCTGCGGGGGGACGGCCCAGCGCCGGGGGGCCAAGCCTTTGCGGGCGAGTTCGCGGTGCAGCACCATCATCGGCCCGACCGGCATGGCTTTGGGGAGAATACGGGCCAGTTCTTCCACGATCGTCACCGAACGGTGGCGCCCGCCGCTGCATCCGATGGCGATGGTGGCATATTTCTTGCCTTCCGCGACGAAACGGGGAAGCACGAGCTCCAGCAGGCTCTGGATATGTCCGAAAAACGCGGGATAGGCCGGGTCTGACTTCACGTACTGCACCACTGCCTCATCCAGTCCGGTCATGGGCTGGAGGAGCGGATCATAATGCGGATTACGCAGGAAACGTGCATCGAAAACCATGTCCGCCTCGCGCGGCAGACCCGACGGATAGGCAAAGGACATCAGTGCAACCGTCAGCCCGTCTCCGTGCGCGCTGCCAAAGCGCGTCTCGATCAGCTGGCGCAGCTCCGGCGAGGGCAGGTCGGACGTGTCGATGACCAGATCCGCATTGGCGCGCAGGGGGGCCAGAAGGGCGGTTTCCTGTTCGATTCCGGGAAGGATAGTGCCGCTGGTGACCAGCGGATGGCGGCGACGCGTGGCGGTAAAGCGGCGCAGGAGGATTTCAGGCTCGGCGGTGGCGTAGAGAAGCTGCACCACACAGTCAGGCAGGAGGCGAAGGCGCTCCAGTTCTTCGAGAACGCGGGAGGCTTCGAACCCGCGGCTGCGGACATCGATCCCGATGGCCAGATTCTGTCCGGCGCGTGAGGCGAGCGCCTGGATCAGGTTCAGGGGTGGGTTATCCACGACCTCGTGACCCAGATCTTCCAGAACCCGCAATATGGATGATTTTCCCGCCCCGGACAGACCCGTCACGATCAGGATCCGACGGGACCCGTGACCATAGCCGGATAAGGAGCCAGACTCGGGATGGTTCGCCGATGCCATGCCACACTCTAGCCTTTTTTCTTTCGGTACGGAACTATTTCACATCTTCACATTTCTTCAACATTTTCTCCCGCCCCTGCGACCCACTCGTAAGAGCCGCAACAGGCCTTGAGAGCCGCCCTGATCCGCGCCACCGTTCCCGGAAAACCGGGCTCCAGAGACAGCATCACCGCCCCCGTCCAGGGATCCCGACACGCCTCGGGAAGACGCGGCTGTCCCTGCCCCAGACACACCCGCAAACTCACTGGCACCTTCGTGACAAAAGGTGTCCGTAAAATTCCCACGCCCCGGACTTCGATCAGTCCCGCAAGCCGCGCCGGGGCCGAGGCGACCGCGCCATCGAGCAGCACGCGGTCATCCGCCACGAGGTCAAAACCCGCGTCCATCAGCCGCAGGGCCAGTTCCGATTTCCCCGAGCCAGATGGCCCTGAAATCAGGACACCCGCCCCGTTCCACGCCACACAACTTGCATGGACCGAACCTTCAGACAGGGATGGTGGAACGGACATGACGGATTGCGACCTCCTCGGGAGCAGACTAAGACCTTGAGCCGGACAGGGGCATGACGGACCTCTGACATGGATCAGGAGTCCGAACCACCATGGGCGCATCCTCCCCTTCCCCGACCGTCACCGTACATGGAGACGAGGTCACCTGCACCGATTTCAGCGGCTTCAGCCCGGAAGGGGATCGCCCCGGACGGCTGGCGGATGAATGTCAGGCGGCACTCTCGGCCATTTCTCTGGCGCTGGCCGATCATGGCCTCACGCTGGACCACACCCGGCATGTCGCGGCGATGATCCGCGAGGGGCAAACCTTCAGCCAGTGCCAGGCAGCCCTGAATGAGGCTCTGGGTGCGGCCAAACCCGCACTGACCCTGCGGATCGTACAGCGTTTTCCCCTTCCCGAACAGCGCATCGCCCTCAGCCTGACAGCTACACCACACGAATAATGGGATAATACGCCACTTCATGGCGTATTTTGTAATTTTATCGGAACAATTCGTTTTCAATCCTTATGAAATCGAATTTTTCTGAGCGAAAATAAAAACTGGCACGCTTCCTGCATTGAAGATTTCCAGACGCAATCAGCGTCGGAACTGACTTCAGGAACGTCGTGCCATGATCCGTTTTTCCACTCTGCTGCTCTGCGCGCTCTCCACCGCCAGCCTTGCCCTGCCGCTTCAGGCCGCTGATGCCGCTCCCACCGGGATCGGTACGACCAGCACGGAAATCGACCTCTCGTCGCTGGACCTCACGGCCACGCGGGACTGGACAATCGCCAACCAGAAGATTGCCCGCGCCTCCCATGCCGTCTGCCAGAAGCTCATTCAGGACAACTGGCTGCCGGACACCGAAGCTGCCGACTGCGAGCAGGACGCTTTCAGCCATGCCCATGAAGATCTTTACGCCCTCCGGGACCAGCAGCGCACCCTTCATCAGAGCGGCCATCAGAACGGCCATGTGCTCCTCGCCCTTTCCGCCGGGAAGTGAGACCCGTGTCCCGGCCCGCCTTTGCGGCCCTGGTTCTGGCGCTGCCTTTTGCGGCGGCCCTTGTTCCGGGCGCGATTGCAGGCCTGTCCCCGGAGCCAGCGATCAGCATCCAGAGCGCTGCCCGGCTGGCAGCATCAGGACGCGCGGGGGAGCCGCACCACGAAACAGGCACCCCGGATCGCACCGGACGCATCCATCCGGTTCTCGGCGAACAGATTGCCGCGCAGGGCGTGAATGATCTGCCGGCTGATCGCGAGCCCGAGGCCGGAATGCTGGCCGAAGTTCTCGGTCTGGGGCCGCTCTGAATAGAAACGGTCGAAAATGCTGTCGAGCTTTCCGGGCGGAATGCCAGGGCCCTGATCGGTAATGGTGATTTCCACCACGCTCCCCGTCCCGGGCCCGCTCCCGGCAATATCGCGCGCACTGGCATGCAAGGCGATGATGCCCTTCGGCGGTGAGAACGAGACCGCGTTGCCAATCAGGTTCCGCAACACCTGAACCAGACGGTCCTCCACGGCCAGCGCCTTGAGCGGCGGGTCCTGATCGCGGACGTCCAGCCGAAGCACGGGGTCGTTTTCCCGGCGGGTGGTCTGGTGCATTTCCGCAAGGATGGACAGGAGCGCCACGACCGAAACGGGCTCGGGGCGCACGCGGGACAGCTCTGCATCAATCCGGCTGGCGTCGGAAATGTCGGTAATCAGACGGTCCAGCCGTTTGACGTCACTGTTGATGATCCCCATCAGCCGTTCGCGACGCTCGGCGATCTGGATACGCGGCAACGTCTCGATAGCGGAGCGGATGGAGGAAAGCGGGTTCTTGATTTCGTGACTCACATCAGCGGCGAAGCGTTCGATGTCGTCCATCCGCGCCCAGAGCGCCAGCGCACTGCCCCGGAGCGAGCGGGCCAGAACGCCAATCTCGTCCCGACGGATCAACAGCCGCTCGGGCACCAGGTCCTTGCGGCCATCCGTCTCGCGCATGTCGTTGGACGCCCGCGCCAGCGTCAGGAGCGGGCGGGCGATCGTGAGCGACAGATACCACGACAGCAGCACCGTCACGACAAGCGCCGCGAGAACCAGCGACAGGATCGAGGAGCGGACGGCGAACAGCGTGCGGTCCACCTCCGGCGCATGGCGCGTCAGCTGGATTTCCCCGACCGTCACGCCATCACGCACGACCGGCTCCACCACCGTCACGACAAGCTGATGGTCTTTTGTCCGTCGGATAAAGGGCGGCAGCTCGGCCTGTGACTGGAGCGGCCGGGCATCATGCGGGCCGTCCATGGCGGTATCGTTGGTGTCGAGCGTGACTTCCTCGCTGGAGGTCAGCGGCAGGAGCGACAGCAGCCAGTCGTAGAAACTTTCCAGAATATTGTTGCGCGGCGGCTGCCACGGCGTGCCATCGACGGGGTCGGGGAGCGCATGGTCCTGTTTGCGGCGAGAGGCTGTACGGCTGTCCACGACAAGCTTGCCATCCGGATCGAACAGCAGGGCGTGAGCATTCGGACTCGGTTCGGTCAGGCTGGCCAGAAGCGGCCGGGCCTGCGCGACATCCAGCTCCAGATTACCCCCGGGCGCGGGATGGCCCGGCCCGTGCGCGTTCACCCGCACAGCGGACTGGCCAAGGGCACCTGCATAAATATGCGCCTGTTCACGCAGGGCGTTGACGTCGGTTTCCAGCAGGCCGTTCTGGAACTGGTCCAGAAACAGCAGCGTGACGGCCAGAAGAGCGAGCGGCAGGGCGTTCAGCAGCAGGATCCGCACCAGAAGCGGGGACGCCAGACGCCGCCGCGATAGCGAGATTTCCGAAGCCCGCCGCGGGCGCAGGCGCTTCAGGATCTTTGCGCCGACCTTCCGCAGGGACTCGCCCAGCCCCGCCCGCAGAGCAGCCCGGGCCGATTCGGCACGCCGCCGGTCCCGGCCCTGTTCCAGCCGGTCGGCATCGAGAATATGGCCTGTCGGAAAAGCCCCCGAATCATCATCCACGCGCGCTTACTCGTCCCGGTAGCGGTAGCCGATGCCGTACAGCGTCTCGATCTGGTTGAACTCGTCGTCCACCTGACGGAACTTCTTGCGGACGCGCTTGATGTGGCTGTCGATTGTGCGGTCATCGACATAGATATTGTCGCCATAGGCGGCATCAATGAGCTGATCGCGCGACTTCACCATCCCCGGACGCAGGGCCAGAGCCTTGACCAGCAGGAACTCCGTGACCGTAAGCGCAATATCCTGCCCGTCCCACAGGCACTGATGGCGCGTCTCGTCCAGCGAGAGCTTGCCCCGCACGATGGCGGAGCCAACGGCTGCCACACCCGTGGCCTCGGCCCGGCTGGCATCCTGACGGCGCAGCAGGGCGCGGATGCGCTCGATCAGCAGACGCTGGGAGAAGGGCTTGGTGATGTAGTCGTCAGCCCCCAGACGCAGGCCCATGAGCTGATCCAGCTCCTCGTCCTTGGACGTCAGGAAAATGACCGGCAGGTTCGAGCGCGACCGCAGGCGCTGGAGCAGTTCCATGCCATCCATGCGCGGCATCTTCACATCCAGAACCGCAAGGCTGACGGGGCGCGAGGTGATGCCCTGCAACGCGCTTTCGCCGTCGGTATAGGTGTGGACGGTAAATCCTTCGGCTTCGAGCGTCATCTGGACGGACGCGAGAATGTTCCGGTCATCGTCCACCAGCGCGATGATCGGCGCGGCGGAAGCTCCGGGCGGCGTCTGCGAGGCAGGCGCGGGCGGCGCGTAGGGGGTTCGGGGCGTCTCCATGAGGGGTCCGTCTGCTGAGAACTGTTGCGGCTTTTTACCTATAACCCATGATCCATGATGGCGGAAAATAGGCTTTTCAATGACATGATGCGTCGTTATGCGACGGCGCAACCCTTGTCTTTAGGACAATCAGCGTTATCTCCTGAAGAAGAACGGGGCCGCATGATGGCCCGTCCCACCAAAGAAGGTCGTGACATGACAGACCACAACGCCTCGCCGGAAACGGCCCACGACGTGCCTGAACAGGGCGTCGAGACCTCCGGCCACGAAACGCCGGGCATGAACGAAACTGGCGGAGAAACGCTGGAAGAGACGACTCCCGAAGCCCGGATCGAGGCTCTTGAAGCCCAGGTTGCGGAACTCAAGGACCGCTGGGTCCGTTCCGAGGCCGAAAGCCAGAACATCCGCGCCCGCGCCAAGCGCGACATCGAGGATGCGCGCCAGTACGCCATCCAGAAATTCGCCCGCGACGTGGTGGAAGCCGCTGACAATCTTGAGCGCGGTCTGGCCTCCCTGCCCGCAAAGACAGAAGGTGAGGACGTCCTCATCACGAAGCTGCGCGAGGGAATCGAGGGCACACAGCGTTCGTTCCTCGGCATTCTCGAACGCAACGGCATCACCTGCGAAGACCCTACCGGCAAGCCGTTCGACGCCAACCTGCATCAGGCGATGGCGGAACAGCCGTCCGACCAGCATCCGTCAGGCCATGTCATGCAGGCCTGGACGCCAGCATGGCTGCTCAAGGGACGCCTGCTGAAGCCCGCCATGGTCGTGGTCGCCAAGGGCGAACCGGCTGCAGCACCGCAGGGCGTCGACACCACGGCCTAATTGGCCACAGGGTCGATTTTCTTTGCGGAACGCCAGCCGGGAACGGTTGGCGTTCCGCAACACCCTGCTAAAGTCGGCTCATGAGTCGCATACTTGTCATAAAGCTCGGCGCGCTGGGCGATTTCGTTCAGGCTTTCAGCGCTTTCGCGTCCATCCGGGCTGCCTTCCCCCACGCCACGCTGAACCTTCTGACGACCGCGCCTTTCGTGGATCTGGCCCGCGCCGCGCCATGGTTCGACGAAGTCCTCACGGATGACCGCCCGTCGATGGGCAATCTGCCGGGGCTGTGGCGCCTGTCGCGCAAGCTGCGCGGCTATGACCGGGTCTTCGATCTTCAGACTTCGGGACGGTCCAAAACCTATTTCCGCCTCGCAGGACAGCCCGCAAACTGGTCTGGCATTTCCGATGGCTGCTGCCATCCGCACGGCAATCCATCACGCAACGCCATGCACACGCTGGCCCGGCTCGACGACCAGCTGCATGATGCCGGGGTCACCCCCCTGCCGCGCAGTGTTCCGCGCTGGCTTCAGGGCTATGGGCCGGACATTGCTGTCCCCTATGCCGTTCTGGTACCGGGCGCAGCCCCTCACCGCCCCCAGAAAAGATGGCCGAGTGCCCGCTTTGCCGAAATTGCAAAATCCCTTGCCGCGAAGGGCATCCGTCCGGCCATCGCAGGAACCCGGACCGAAGCGCCTTTGGCCCAGGACATTCTGCGCGTCTGCCCAGCAGCCCTCGACCTGACGGGCCAGACCACGATGGTCGAACTCGCGGGCGTACTCGACCGCGCCTGCCTCGTGATCGGCAACGACACCGGCCCGATGCATCTGGCGGCCGCGATGGATACACCCTGCCTCACGCTTTTCGGCCCGGACAGCGATCCGCGCCTGACGGCACCCCTCACCCCTACGGCAGGCCGGACGGAGCTGATCGTGGTGCCCGATCTGGCGATGCTGCCCGTAGAACGGGTCGAGACCTGCATGGACGCCCTGCTGTCCCGATGACCCGAATCCGCTGCGTCATGATGCAGAAGAACGAGGCGACCCTGCTGGAGCCGTGGATTCTGTGGCACGCGGCGATTTTCGGTTTTCCCAGCCTGACCGTGATCGACAATGGTTCGACTGACCCCGCCGTTCTGGAGATCCAGAGCCGGTATGAGGAAAAGGGCGTGCGGATCATCCGCGATCACGCATCGCACAGCGATTTCCTGCACAAAGGCGAGGTCATCGCCAACATCATCCGTCAGTGGGATGCAGAAGAGTCCTACGATTTTGCCGTCCCGCTGGACTGCGACGAGTTCCTGACGGTTTTTCTGGACCAGCTTTCGCTCGACCCGGACGTTATTCGACGGCAGTTCGACTATCTGAAGCAGGAAAACGCGACCTTCATCACCGAACGCCTGCTGCTGAACGTGCCGGAAGCACCGGATTACTACCGGCCCCAGATTGTCCGGCGCGGTCTGTTCCGGGCGCATACGATCGTCAGTCTGGACCGCGGCTTTCACAACCCGCAGAGCATTTATCCCAACCGTTATGTCCGCACGCCTTTCGTGTATCTGCATCTGCACAACCGGCCGGACTACGAAGACATCCGTCGTTTCGCCCGCCAGAAACTGACCGCCACGGACACCGGCGCACAGCCTGAACATCCCAAAGACGGCACGCATCTGCATTATTATTTCAACGCCAGCTATCAGGACTTTCTCGCCAGTTACAGCCTGACGCCGGATCTGTATGCGCCCATGATCGCGCAGCGCTTTCGGGATCTGGGTGTTGATCCGGACATCCTGTTGGGCACGGGAGAGAGCGTTCCGCACCCTCCCCTCAGCATCCCGTCCGGCTTTGTGGCCCATCGGGCACGCGATAACGGGCAACAGCACGAGTATCGGGTTTTCGATCCGCTGTATTATGCCCAAAGCAACCCGGATGTGACGCAGGACGACTATTACGGGATCTGGCCCCTCATCCATTATGTCACGCTCGGATGGGACGAAGGGCGGCAGCCCGATCCCCATGATGGGCCTGCGCTCGTGCTGCGGATAGACAAAGCGACCTGAAAACGGTCCGACTGTCCGTCTGGGGGTTGCGGCGGGACGGGGATTGAGGCCATTTACCCGTTCATTTTTCGGCAGAGCGATCTGCCGTTCCCACTCGCACAGGAGCGATCTCCATGCCCGCCATCACACTCCCCGACGGAAGCGTCCGCACATTCGACGGGACGGTGACGGGCACGACGATCGCCGCCTCCATCGGACCGGGCCTCGCCAAGGCAGCCATGGCGATGGAAGTGGACGGCAAGCCCGTCGATATCAGCACCGAAATCAGCAGTGACGCGTCCGTAAAGTTCGTCACCCGCAAGGATGAAGACGCGCTGGAAATGATTCGCCATGACGCGGCGCATGTTCTGGCCGAAGCCGTGCAGTCCCTGTGGCCTGAAACGCAGGTCACGATCGGGCCGAGCATCAAGGACGGGTTCTATTACGATTTCTCCCGTGAGAAGCCGTTCACCCCGGAAGACTTCCCGGCCATCGAAGAAAAAATGCGCGAGATCGTTGCGGCCAATACGCCGTTCGTCCGCGAGGTCTGGGACCGTGACGAAGCCATCCGCTTCTTTGAAGAGAAGGGCGAGGACTTCAAGGCCCAGCTCATTCAGGACCTGCCGGAAGACGAGCAGATCTCGATCTATCGTCAGGGCGAATGGCTCGACCTGTGCCGTGGCCCGCATCTGCGCACCACCGGCGATGTCGGCACGGCGTTCAAGTTGATGCGCGTGGCTGGCGCTTACTGGCGCGGCGACCATCGCAACCCCATGCTGACCCGCATCTACGGCACCGCCTGGCGCGACAAGAAGGAGCTGGACGCCCATCTCCTGCGCCTTGAGGAAGCCGAGAAGCGCGATCATCGCCGCATCGGGCGCGAAATGGACCTCTTCCACATTCAGGAAGAAGCCGTCGGACAGATCTTCTGGCACCGCAAGGGCTGGCGCCTCTACACGGTCCTTCAGGACTACATGCGCCGTGCGCAGGAGCGGAACAACTACGAGGAAGTCCGCACCCCGCAGCTCGTGGATCGCGCGCTCTGGGAAGCCTCGGGCCACTGGGACAAGTATCGCGAGAACATGTTCATCGCGACCGTCGAGGACGAAGACAAGACCCTCGCACTCAAGCCCATGAACTGCCCGTGCCACGTGCAGATCTTCCGTCACGGCCTGCGCTCCTATCGTGAGCTGCCGCTGCGGATGGCGGAATTCGGCGCCTGTCACCGTTACGAGCCGTCAGGTGCCCTGCACGGCATCATGCGTGTGCGCGGCTTCACGCAGGACGACGCCCATATCTTCTGCACGGACGACCAGATCGCGGACGAAACCGCGAAATTCGTGAAGATGCTGGCCGAAGTTTACACGGATCTCGGATTCGAGAGCTTCCGCGTGAAGTTCTCCGACCGTCCGGAAACGCGTGCGGGTTCGGACGAGGTCTGGGATCGTGCGGAAGGCTCGCTCAAGAAAGCCTGCGAGATCGCGGGCGTTGAATACGAGTACAATCCGGGCGAAGGCGCGTTCTACGGTCCGAAGCTCGAATTCGTGCTGACGGATGCCATCGGTCGTGACTGGCAGTGCGGCACGCTTCAGGTGGATTACGTTCTGCCGGAGCGTCTGGACGCCTCTTACATCGGCGAGGACAGCAACCGTCATCGTCCGGTCATGCTGCATCGCGCGATTCTCGGCAGTTTTGAGCGCTTCATCGGTATCCTGATCGAGCAGTATGCCGGCAAGTTCCCGCTCTGGCTGGCACCCACGCAGGTTGTTGTGGCGTCAATCGTCTCCGACGCTGGCGATTATGCCAACGAAGTCGCCGCGACCCTCAAGGCCGCGGGACTCCAGGTCGAGACCGACATCCGCAGCGACAAGATCAACGCCAAGATCCGCGAACACAGCCTGGCGCGCGTTCCGGTCATCCTTGTGGTGGGTCGTCGCGAAGCCGAGGAACGCAAGGTCGCCATGCGGCGTCTGGGCGGCGCGACGCAGGAAATTCTCTCGCTCGACGAGGCCGTTGCGGCTCTTGCGAAAGAGGCTCAGGCCCCCGACATCGCACGCGCGACAAAGGATTGAACGTAATCCCCTTGCACCGGGCGTAAGGCAGGACTATGTGCAGAAGGAACGGGATCGGAACTGGCCGTATCCCGCCTTTCTTCGTGAAGGCGGATGCAGGCTACCGGACCCGACCGAAACTGATGACAGGAGCTGACCATAGCTAGACCGCCGATGCAGGCCGCGCCAACCCGTGAAGGACCGCGCGTCAACGAGGAAATCCGTGTTCCGCAGGTTCGTCTGATTGACGAAGAAGGCGAAATGCAGGGCGTCATGACGACCCGGGATGCCCTGATGCGCGCTTTTTCGGTGGGTCTCGACCTTCTGGAAATCAGCCCGACCGCTGTTCCTCCTGTCGTGAAGATTCTCGACTACGGCAAGTTCAAGTATGAGCAGCAGAAGAAGAAGAACGAAGCCCGCAAAAAGCAGAAGGTCATTGAGATCAAGGAAGTGAAGGTTCGTCCCGGTACGGGCGAGCATGACTTCCAGACCAAGCTCAAGGCCATTCACAGCTTTCTTGACGAAGGCGACAAGGTCAAGATTTCCCTGCGCTTCAAGGGCCGTGAAATGGCCCATCAGGAGCTCGGTATCAAGATGCTTGAGCGTATCCGGCAGGAAGTCGAAGAAAAGGCGAAGGTGGAGCAGATGCCCCGCCTTGAAAACCGCCAGATGCTGATGGTGATTGCGCCCCGCTAAGGGGGGCTTTTATCCTGCGAATGAAAAACCGGCCGCCTCTTTTGCAGGAGCGGCCGTTTTTTTATGGCCTGTGCCTCAGGCCGCCTCGGCCGCAAGGTTCGTGCGGTACAGTGCAACGAACTGCCGCAGCATGCCCGCAATCTCGGCTGCCGGCGTCTCCCAGTCTCCCGAACGCGGCTGACGGAAAATCCGCATGCTGGGATACCACGGCGTTGTCGAACCGGTTTCGCCCCAGCGCCAGCAGGCATCGCTGCGTGAAATCATCCAGACCGGCAGGCCGAGTCCGCCGGCCAGATGCACCATGGATGTATCGACGCTGATCAGCAGGTCCACGCCATAAAGCCGGGCCGCCGTGTCCGCGAAATCCACAATCCCGTCCGTGACGTCGATCACGGGCAGACCGGTTTCGACAATCTGGTTTTTCGCGGCACCAAGCTGAAAACTGACGAACCGGATTCCCTCCACATCCATCAGGGGAGCGAGTTTCTCCAGCGGGACACTCCGGCGCCGGTCCACCTGCGTGGCGACGAAATCATGAGGCCGGGGGTCACCGTTCCAGACCAGCCCGACAATCAGTTCGGGCTGCCGGGGGGGCTGCACCACGCTCTGCCGCAAAGCGCCGCCCACACGCTCCTGTTCCTCGACGGGTACGGACAGATACGGACATTCCGGCGCCGTGTCCGGTGCCAGACCCAGGCGCATCGGCAGGCCGACAAGCGGGCAGTGCAGATCCAGAGGCAATGACGGATCAAGCGTCGAGATCACCCTGTCAATGCCGTCCATCCGCTCCAGAAGTCTGACAAGCGGGGGCGGAATCTGCACCACGGTCGTCGCCCCCAGCGCCTTGAGCAGGGGCACAAAACGGATGAACTGGAGCGTATCGCCATAGCCCTGTTCGTGATGGATCAGAATGGTCCGGCCCGTCAGGTCCTCCCCGTCCCATAGCGGGACGGAAAGATCCGTGCGCGGCATCTGGCAGCACCGCCAGCGCCATTCATACTCCCGCCATCCGGCCTCGAAATTTCCGATCTTCAGAAGACTGACGGCCCGTCCGAAACGACAGACGCCATTTTCCGGCGCAAGAGCAATGGCCCGGTCATAATAGGGAAGCGATTCTTCGCTCCGCCCAAGGCACTGAAGCGCATGGGCAATATTATTGATGGCCGGAACATGGTCCGGACAGAGGGAATCGCCGGTTATGGCGTTCTCAAGGGCCGCATCGAACGCGCCCTTGCGGGCCTGAACCAGGCTCAGATCGACGTAATACGGCGCCTCGGACGGTTTTTGCTGGATGGCGACCTTCAGCGCCCGCTCCGCTCCGTCCAGATCGCCTGCTTCCAGACAGACAATTCCCAGACGATGCCAGATCCTCGGGGCGTTGACGTCCAGATGCAGGCTCTGAAGGTAAAAGCGCCGTGCCTGTTGCCAGTCCCTGAGGCGCTCATACAGACATCCCGCCAGAAATGCGGAATGCGGTTCTTCAGGAAGCGTCTGGACACCTTCGTTCAGCTTTTCGAATGCAGCGGATACGTCGCCCGCATCTGCCAGAGCGATAATGTCCTGTGCCAGCAAACGGAAAGAATTGGGCATGAGGGCTCCTTTTTTTCCGTGGTAGCGAAAGCCCCCTAAGAAACCCTTAAAATCCTTCTTTTTTACACCCTGACAGAAGACGCTCCTGCAGCGGAAACATTACTGCGACAGTTCCGCCTGTACGAAGACATTCACGCGGAGGGTCTGCTCATCCGGGCTGCGTTGCGGTGGTGCGGAATCGGCCATACGGGCAGCCATGAGCATGACGGGACGCGGGCCCGGCTCCTGAGATGAAATGCGAACCTCCTTCAGGCGCACGAGGCGCAGACCCAGCGTCTGTGCGCTCTGCTCCGCCTGCTGGCGGACCTGTTTGAGGGCCGTCGTCCGGGCATCTTTCAGAAGCTGTTCACGGGTGGCGTCATCCAGAGACCAGTCCATCCCTTCCAGCATCAGGGACTGCGACTGGAGTTGCCCGGCCAGCGCGAGAAGCTGCACGGAATCCTTGCCGCTGAGCTCAAGCTCCTGCCGGGCCGTCCAGCTTTTGGGCGCGTGCTCAGGCGTGTTCTCGTAAATGGAGTATCCCCCCGCCTTCGCTTCGATTCCCGCCTGACCTCCCGCCAGTTTCAGGGCAGCGGCCATGCGGGTGTTTACGTCCTTCTGGGCCGTCGCGGCGGACGGGCTGTCAGAGCGGACGGACAGACGAACCGTCAGCTCCGTTGGCGCGGCATGGGCATTGCCGGTCACACTGAAATCAAGCTGGGTCGTTGTCTGTGGCGTTGTCTGGGGCATGTCAGCGGCCTGTGCTGTGGAGAACGTCCCGGAAAGGGCGAGCGGAGACACGGCCAGAGCAGCCACCAGAAACGGGGCTGGCCGGATCAGGGAGGAAAGACGGATCATCGGATCTCCTGAAGGCAGGTATCGTATGGAACGCCCCGAAACCTGTCAGCCGAGCGCGTCAGCGCGGCTCCGGGGCGTGTTTCAGCAGGACCAACGCCCGACGCAGGCGTTCGATCCCCGCCCGGACATGCCCCTGTGCACAAAGAAGGCTTCCCTGCGCGCGCAGATGACGTGCGTCTTCCATCATCCCCAGCGCAATGGCGGCGGGAGGAGCGGCCAGTTCGCTATCCACGCTTTTGCGAAGCCGCGCACAGTATTCCGCCGTCTCGGACGTCACCGAAATCGCATCATCTGACCGCCCGGACGGCTGGTGCTGCACCGGATGCAGGACCGGCGACGCGGCCAGACAGCCGAGCAGACAGAAGGCCGGGAGCAGCACCGGCGAAGGGAGGAAAAAGCGCATTACGGACTGTCTAGCCCATTCCAGCTAAGCGCAGGGTGGGGCTGGCATGAAACTTCCGTCATGCAGCCTTTGCGACGGGTGGCACGACCGGCAGGAGCAGGGTCGCGGACAGGCCCTGATCCCCGTTTTTCAGTTCAAGCGCACCACCATGCAGACTCATGACAGCCTGTACGAGCGACAGACCCAGCCCGGCTCCCGGCGTGTTACGAGCCGTTTCGGCCCGGAAGAACCGCTCGGAAGCTCGCCCCAGATCGTCCTCGCTCATCCCCGGCCCCTGATCCGCAACAGTAATGGCCAGACGATCGCCACGCATGTCCACCGACAGGGTAATGGCCGTGTCGGGCGGTGCGAACTTGATGGCATTGTCCAGCAGATTGGCCACGGCCTGTTGCAGCAGATGCGGATCGCCATTCACAGGCGGCACGGTCCCGGCCCTGAAGACCAGTCGCAGCCCGGCGTCCTCAACAGACGCCTCATAGAGTTCGCTCAGTCCATCGAGCAGGGAGCGGACATCCAGAAGCGTGAAAGCCGCCCGCCTCGCGCCCGCCTCAAGCTGCGCAATCCGCAGCAGCGCCTCGAAAATCGACGTCACCCGGTCGAGATCCGTAACCGCACGGTCGATCGCGGCATGAAGTTCCCCGGCGGAGGTCGCGGTACGATTGGCGTCCTCGAGCCTGGCGCGGGCACGGGCAATCGGTGTGCGCAGGTCGTGTGCAATGGCGTTGGAGACCTGTTTGACGCCATCCATCAGGCGGTTGATCCGCTCGAGCATGGTGTTGACGGTCTGCGCCACCAGATCGGTTTCATTGCCCGTGAGGGGGATACGCTGACTCAGATCGCCCTGCGCCACCGCCGCCGTCGTGCGCGCGATGGAGCGGACGACCTGCCGGAAGATCCTGCGGATCGCCAGCGCCCCGCCTGCCGCCAGTAAAGAGACCATGACCCAGGCCCAGATCAGCGTATCGGTCAGAACGTGCCGGACGAGCTGACGCCCGCGGACATCGCGCCCCACGATCATCCGAAACCCCTGCGTCAGGGCATAGGCGTGCATCTTGGCATTGGTGCGAAAGCCGTCGCGCTTGATGGCCAGCTCATAAAACTGGTCCATCTGGCTGATGACGACCGGCCAGCCCGGCAGGTTTCCGGCAAATTTGCGCCCGTCAGGGCCGACTAGAAGATACAGCTCGTCATCATCGACATTCTGGTCCAGCCGGTCCTGAATGGCGAGGCTGAGCGCGGGCGGCCCGCCCTGCGCCCAGCGATGGGAGAGGTCGGCGGCATCGACCTGCACCGCAAGCTCCACCTGACGGTCGAGCTGTCCGGTCGTGTTCCACCAGATGAAGGACAGGAACGCCCCGGCCGAAATCACGAACACCAGCCCGTAGGCCAGCGCGAAGTTCAGCCCGGCCGAACGGACCGGCCAGCGCAGGCGCCGTTTCAGGAGCAGCCAGAAACAGCGGACCTTGCGCAGCAGCATTCCCAATCAGTCCGCCCGCAGGATGTAGCCCGCATTGCGGATCGTGTGGATCATGGGCTTGTCGAACGGCTTGTCCACTTTCTGGCGCAAACGCGAGACATGCACGTCGATCACATTGGTCTGCGGGTCGAAATGATAGTCCCACACGCGCTCAAGCAGCATGGTGCGGGTCACGACCTGCCCGGCATGACGGATCAGGAATTCCAGAAGGCGAAACTCACGGGGCTGAAGGTCGATCTTCTCGCCGCCACGTTTGACGGTGCGCGACAGCAGATCCATTTCCAGATCGCCCACCACAAGCCGCGTCTGGGGCGCGCTTTCCGGACGGCCACGACGGCCCAGCGCCTCAACACGCGCCAGAAGTTCGGAGAAGGCGAAGGGCTTGGTCATGTAGTCGTCGCCGCCGGCCTTGAGACCCGCAACGCGCTCGTCCACATCCGCCAGCGCTGAGAGCAGCAGGACGGGCGTTGCATTCTTCTGACCGCGCAGGGTTTCGAGAATCCGCAGACCGTCGATGCCGCCTGGCAGCATCCGGTCCAGGATCACGACGTCATAGTTCTCGCTGACGGCCAGAAACAGGCCGTCCTTGCCGTTATCCGCTTCATCAACGACATGCCCGGCCTCCCGCAGCCCCTTGAGCACGAAAGCACGGACAGTAGGATCGTCTTCGACCAGCAGGATACGCATCGTTGTCTCTCTTCCTTCCGAACGCAGTCTTGCCGTTCCCTTTAGGAAAGAATACCGGCTTGAAGGGCGCCGTCAAACGCCGTTGTTACAAAACGGGCCGCCTAGCGGGGAATTGCGTTGTCAAACGCATCCTGCTGCGCGTCGCGCAGGGACGAGGCGCTGATCGGCCCCCATGAGAACGGGGAGGCCTCTGAAAGTCCGTCGCGATAACCGCTCTGCCCCCGTGACGGCGGCACGGGGCTGCATCCGCCAAGCCCGGCCAGCAGGACCAGACCGCACAGGCAGACTGACCTGCGAAGTGGCTCAGTCATCCGCATCCTGCGGACGCGGACCGATATGGATGGGCAGCGTCAGAGACTGTTTGCCGCGCTGGATCCTGAAACTCAGAACCACGCCCGGACGCGCCGCCGCGATACTCCGCAGAAGCATCCGCGCGCTGGTGACGGGCACACCGTCCACCTGAGTCACGATATCGCCGCGCCGCAGACCGCCCTTCTGGGCCGGGCCCCCATTGTCGACGCCGGCAATCCCGATCGCCGTATCGCCATCATCGAGCGTAATGCCGAGCCAGCCATGTTCGGCATGGCCAGTCGCCTCGATTTCCGCGACGATCGGCGCCACGATTTCGGACGGGATACCAAAGCCAATCCCCACAGACCCGCCCGCAGGCGTCACGATGGCAGCATTCACGGCCACGACCTGTCCGCGCATGTTGAAGGCCGGCCCGCCCGAATTTCCCGGATTGATCGGGGCATCAAGCTGGATGAAGTCGTCAAGCGACCCGATCCCCAGATCGCGCCCGACCGCCGAGACAATGCCCGCCGTGACGGACGACCCGAAGCCGAACGGATTGCCCGCGACGAGAATCCAGTCCCCGATATCGGTCTGCTGGCTGTCGCCCCAGGTGACATGCGGAAGCGGCTCGGGACTATCGACCTTGATGACGGCAATATCCGTCAGCGGATCGGCCCCCAGCAGACGCGCCGGCATTTCATGCCCGTTGGACAGCGAGACCACGACCTTGTCCGCCCCGCCCACGACATGGCGGTTGGTCACGATGATCCCGGACGGATCGACGATAAAGCCCGATCCCGCGCCGACCATTTCTTCCTGCTGGCGTTTCATCCGGTCCCGGTAGCGCTTTTCCAGTGGCGTGCCGCGGATCTGGGGCGGGATATGGTCGTGGCCGTCGGGGCTGTTCTGGGTGATGGCGATGTTGACGACGGCCGGGATCACCTGCCGCACCAAGGGGGCGAAACTCAGCGGGCCGTATTTGACCAGAAGCGGCGGCAAAGCGGGGGCCGGAGCCGGGACGACGGCGGGTTGTGTAGGGATGCCATGCGCGTCCGTGTTTTCGCCCGCGACGGTACGGTCGGGAATGATGGTCGGAAGCAGTTTTGGCGCGGGGGCCGGCATGGCCGCCGGTTTCTGCGGCTGTTCCATGGGATGTGCAACGCTCTGCGGGCTGTTGCCATGACCGCGCAGGGCCAGCATCAGCCCCACCGTCACCACAGTGGCCGTTCCGGCACCGATTGCAGCAGCCTGCAGGGTGCGGTTCATGGGAAACAGGACAGGAACATCGTCATATCAAAGCTGCTAACACAGAATTGTTCCACATCCCAAGATCCTGACGATTCAGCGCCCCTGCTGAGATTTCGAACGCGGTTTCGGCGGCTCTGCCGTTGCGGGATCCTCAGGCCAGTCATGGCGGGGATAACGGCCCCGCATGTCCCGGCGCATATCGGCCCAGCTCCCTTTCCAGAAGCCTTCCAGATCCGCCGTGATCGCCTGCGGACGTCCGGCTGGGGACAGCAGCGCGCATTGCAGGGCAAGCTGTCCATCCGCAAGTTCCGGCGTCCGGGCCGTCCCGTAAAAGGCCTGCGCACGGGCGGAAACCGTAGGAACCGCGCCGGTATAGTCAATATCGTGCGTGCTGGCTTTCAGTGTCAGACGCGGCGGGAGCTTGCGGTCCAGCGCGGACAGATCGGCATAGTCCAGCCGCGCGCGCAGGATGGACAGCAGGTCCAGCGCCCTGACCTGCGCGAGACGGTCACATCCCGCAAGATACGGCTCCAGCCATTCCAGAGACGCCGCCAGGCCGCCGTCGGACATATCCGGCAGATGCGGCGCATAGGTCGCGCGGGCATGAGCCACGCGGGCCTGAAACTGACGCCCGGCCTCCGTCCAGGTCAGGGCCTGCGCCGGAGTCGCGGCGATCTGCTGCATCAGCAGGCTCTGCGCTTCCTCGGGGCTGATCTCGCCGTTGCGATCCCGCAGGACCAGCGCGCCCAGACGGAGCCTGCGACGGGCGATGATGCGGCCGGATGTCCCGTCCAGCGTCGTCTCGACCTGCTCGCGGGTCCGGTCCAGAAGGGTCCGGGGCAGGTTTTCGGCGTCCAGCGGGGCGGCGAGCGTGATTTCCGTTGAGGTTCGCGTGTGAAACGCCGCCGCGGCCAGCAGTTTCTCGCGCGCCAGCGGATCATTGGCCGAGACGCGGGCACTGCCTCCGCCCGCCAGACGGAAACGCCCAAGCTCGCCCGCCGCCTGTGCCACACGATCCGGAAAACCGGCGGCCAGCAGCGCGCCCGCATGATCCGGCAGCGGCACCAGTGGCACCTCCCGCTCTCCCATCCGGCGCAGGAAGCGTTTGGCGGACTGACGCATATGGAACAGGCTGGCCCTGTCCGCGCGCGGGTCATCGCGCTCGAACAGGGCGAAACGTACGCGGATATCGGCTCCTGACGTATTTCCTTGGGCAGGACCGGACGGGCGGTTCGGGCGTGGACGGAGCGGATCGCGTTCTTCCAGCAACGCCGCCAGACAGGCCGCCGTCACGCGCTCCGGCAGGGTCCGGGCCGCGCACAGCATCGCGGCCAGACGCGGATGCGTGCCTAGGGACGCCATGCGTTTGCCAAGCGCCGTAATGCGGTTGGCATCATCCAGCGCACCGAGTTCACGCAGCAGTTCGCGCCCGCCGGCCAGAACGCCGGCAGGCGGCGTGTCCAGCAGCGGCAGGCTGTCGGGAGCCGTTCCCATGACCTCCTGCCAGGCGGCGGTGACAAGCGCGAAATCCGTCAGATCGGCCACGAGAATTTCCGGCGCGTCCTGCGGGCGCAGGCTGCGCTGCGTCATCTCCGACCACAGGCGGATGGCAATGCCCGGAGACTGCCGCCCCGCACGGCCGGCGCGCTGGGTGGCGGTGGCGCGGGAAATCTTCAGCGTTTCCAGCCGCGACAGACCCGTATTCGGATCAAGCCGCGGGGCCCGGCGCAGACCACCATCCACAACAATCCGCACACCCGAAACCGTGACGGAGGTTTCGGCGATGGACGTCGCCAGCACGACGCGGCGCGTGTCGGACGGCGCGATGGCGCGGTCCTGATCTTCGGTCGTCTGTTCGCCGTGCAGCGGGAAAACCGGGACCGTGCCGTCCAGCAGCGCCTGTGTGCGGCGGATTTCGCCGACGCCGGGCAGGAATGCGAGAATATCGCCGTCTTCTTCCGCAAGCGCCTGACGGATCGCGCGGGCGCAGACTTCCGGCAGGTCCCGCATGTGGGGAATATCGCGGGTGTGGCGGATGTCGATGGGGAACTGACGGCCTTCGCTCTCGATCAGCGGGGCGTTCATCAGCGTCGTGAACGCCCGGCCATCGGGCGTGGCCGACATGGCCAGAATCCGCAGATCCGGCCTCATTTCGCGCTGCATGTCCAGACAGAACGCCAGCGCCGCATCCAGATCGAGCGAGCGTTCATGCACTTCATCGAACAGCACCGCACCCACACCATCCAGCAGCGGATCGGTCAACAGACGGCGCAGAAGCAGACCCTCGGTCACGACCTCGATGCGCGTTCTGGCGGACATTGCGGAATCGGTGCGCGTGCGGAACCCTACGATGCCACCCGGCTTTTCACCCAGTGACGACGCCATGCGCGAGGCCGCCCCTCGAACCGCCACGCGACGCGGCTCCACGAGAATCAGACGCTGCGCTCCCAGCCACGGCGCGTCCAGAAGCGCAAGCGGCGTCAGCGTCGTCTTGCCCGCACCCGGAGGCGCGACGAGAACGGCGTTAGGCTGTGTCTGCAACGTCGCCAGAAGCTCCGGCAGAATCGCCGTGACGGGAAGTTCGGGAGGAAGAATGAAGGTCAGAACACAGCCCCCGCACTGACAACGATAGCCAGCAGTTTGAAAGTTTTTGGTGAAGCTTTTTCCAAAAAGCTTCGACGCTCCCCGCCTTTTCGAAAAAAGGCGGAACCCAAAAACTTCTCTCTGTAGTTTTTACCGCAACGGAAAACCGAGTTTATGCAGCACCGTGCGCATGACGTGACGGCCGCTCAGGCCCCTGAAGCTGTCCACACGTTTGGCCACCGTTTCCGACCAGGCGCGCGACGACAGGCCCTGTTCCTTCTGGTAGTCGTCCGCCACCCGGTCATAGGCCGCGATGCCCTCAGCCTCGGTCTCCGTGCTGTAGCGCTCGCGGTGCAGAACCACGTCCTGCCCCAGACGTGGTTTGTGGCCGTTCTGGGCTGCGGGATCGGGCTGGCCCACACAGAGCCCCACCACTGCCACCGAACGCGGCGGCAGGGACAGGAGGCGTGCCACCTCTTCGGGATGGTTGCGCAGGCCGCCGATATAGACCGTGCCCAGCCCGAGGGACTCGAAGGCCGTGACGGCGTTCTGGGCCGCAATACCGGTATCGAGCGTCGCCATGAGGAAGATTTCCTCATAGTCGAGCGCCTCATGTCCCGTCCCTGCCCGATCGGCGATCCGCTCCAGCCGGGACAGATCCACGATCCATGCGAGGAACAGGGGCGCGACTTCGATATGCTTCTGGCCGCCGCACAGTTCGGCGAGTCTGGCCCGCGTCTCCGGGTTCTCGACAGCCACGACGGACCAGACCTGAAGATTGCTGGAGGTCGCAGCCGAGGACGCCGCCGCAATCCCGGCCTCCAGCGTGCCTTCGGGCAGGGCGTCAGGCAGATAGGCCCGGACCGAATGATGCGACAGCAGCAGGTCGAGCACCGCATTATCCGGCAGGGTTTCCGGCGCCGGCGTGCGGTACCGTGTCTGCCACAGTGCGGAAATCCTTTCGGAAGAGGTGCCCGACATATCGTGTTCCCTTATTCGTCGCCTTACTCGTCGTACGTCATCAGAGCGTTCAGCGGAACGTCCAGTTTGTCACGGCCCTTCAGATCCGCAAGCTCGATCAGCACGGACGCACCCACAACCTCGGCGCCCACCTTGCGCAGAAGATCAACGGACGCTGCCAGCGTGCCACCCGTCGCCAGAAGATCGTCCAGCACCACGACGCGCTGGCCCGGCTTGATGGCGTCTGCCTGGATGTGCAGCTCGTCCTCGCCATATTCGAGGCCGTATTTCAGGGAAATGGTCTTGCCTGGCAGCTTGCCCGGCTTGCGCAGCATCGTAAAACCACAGCCCAGACGCAGCGCGAGCGGAGCGGCGGTCAGGAAGCCGCGGCTCTCGATTCCGGCCAGCATATCGGGCTGCCAGGCGGCGATCGCACGGGCCAGACGCGCGGTGGCGACCTGCCAGGCGTCCGGCGAGCGGATCAGGGTCGAGATATCGTAGAACAGGATGCCCGGCTTCGGAAAATCCGGAATTTCGCGGATGTAACTCTTGAGATCGAGCGGCTGGGGATCCTGAAACGACATGGTGGCACGGCTTTCATCTGGTCATGGCAAACAGCGCGGCATGTAGGGGAGTCTCCCCCCCAACTCAACCCCCGGGTTCAGGTCCGGCCTCAGGTGCGGATTGCGTCCGTCGCCTGTGCGATGGCTGCCAGAAGCCCGGCCCTGCGAAACGGTTTGGGCAGCACGGCCATGCCATGGGGGGCCGTGTCGCGGTCTTCATAATCGCCGGACATGAGTACGACCGCCATCTGCGGGCTGCGCTCCCGCAGCAGATGCGCGATTTCCAACCCGTTTCTGGCGCCAGGCAGGTTGAGGTCCGTCACCAGAAGATCCGGCGCCCCGTCCCCTTCCAGAGCCGCAAGACCGTCCAGAACATGCCGGACCGTCCAGCCTTCCCGCTGGAGAACCGTCTCGACCACCAGCGCGATGGCGGCGTCATCTTCGACAAGCAGAGCTTTCATGACGGGTGTTTCCTCAGGAATGGCGCGGAGGTTCCGCAATGACCGGCAGGCGGGGCCGCAGCAGGGCAAATCCCATGGCGGCAACGAAGGCAAACGTCATGAAGATCGCCATCGGAACGGCCGTCCCGGACGGCATCAGTCCGAACAGTGCGCTCGCCACGGCGCCGAAAAGATACTGCATCGTGCCAGCCAGCGCCGAGGCCGAACCGGCACGGTCGGACTGTTCGGACAGCGCGCCGACCATGGCATTCGGCCCGATGACGCCCGTGGGCGCCATGGTGATGACGAGGGCTACGATGAGCGGCCACAGGAACATCGCCTTGATATGCCCCTGCGGATCGAGATCGTAGTTCGACACCAGCGCCAGCAGAAGCAGAACCGCACACCCGGCCAGACTGATCCCCAGCGCGGAAAACAGCATCCTGCCCGTACTGACGCGCCCCACAAGCTGCCCGTTGATGGCGGACGCCCCGATCATGCAGATCGCGAACAGCCCGAACAGCATGCCATAATGGAACGGCGACATTCCGAACACGTCCTCGAACAGCATGGGCGCCGCCGTGAGGTAGGTAAAGGTCACGAATCCCAGAAAGCTCCAGACCAGACCATTCGTGATGAAGCTGCGGGTCCGAAGGATATAGGTGTAGCGTTCGATGATGGAAATCGGACGCAGATCCCGGCGGTCCTGCGGGTCCAGCGTTTCGGGAAAGACCGTCATCAGCAGGAGGGTGCAGAGCCCGCCATAGACGGCCGTGGCCCAGAAGATCATGCGCCAGTCCACGAATTTCAGCGCAAAACCGCCCAGCATGGGGGCAAGGATCGGCACGGTGCCCTGAATGACGATCAGCCGGGACATCATTTTTGACGATTCGTCCCCTTCCGTCAGATCCCGGATGCACGCATTCGGCACCACAAGTCCGGCGGAAGCCATGATGGCGGAAAAGACACGGCACAGGCACAGGAACGTCATGCTGGGCGCCATCGCACAGCCAATTTCGCCGAGCGTATAACCCAGCATGCCGATCAGCAGCGGCCAGCGACGGCCGAAGCGGTCCGAAATCGGGCCGATGCTGATCTGCCCGATGGCCAGCCCGATCACCCAGGCCGCCATGGTCGCACTGCCCGAACCCGCCGCCGTGTGAAGCTGGCGCTCCATTTCGGGGAGAGCCGGAAGATAGACATCCGTCGAGACCGGCCCGACAGCCGTAAAAATTCCCAGCAGAACCGGAAGCCATGCGGGCAGGGAATCTCCCCGTCTGAATCTCATGGTCTGGTCTGTCATGCGCGTCTGCCTGTTCACTTCAGGTTGCGGATTGATGGTCTGATGGCGTGGTCAGGGTGCATCCTGTTCACGGCCATGCTGACGCAGCAGAACAGCGCCCAGCACACCCGACACGACGAACAGGATTCCCGCAAGCCCCAACTGAAGGACATGCCCGATCCGCGTCCCGGACCCGACCAGAACGAAAATCAGCGTCTGCGGCAGTCCGCCCAGAAAGGTCGCGACCGAGAACGGCAGCAACGGGAGTTCAAACAGCCCCGCTGCCGTCGAAACCAGCAGGGCGGACCCCACAGGCATCAGCCGCAGCGTCAGCACCGCCCGGAAAGGCTTTGCGTGGAGCGTACGGGCCAGAGCGGCATAATCCGCTTCCAGCCTGTCATGCAACCGCGCCCGGAACGCCGCCGGCGCCAGAAGTCGCGCCCAGCCATACGCCAGAACCGCCCCCAGCATATAGGCCAGCGAACACAGGACAAGCCCGCCCCATAATCCAAAGGCCAGCCCCGCCGCCACGCACAGTGCCTGACGCGGCAGGCCGCACGCGCTGTAGGGCACGGCCAGCAGCAGGAACCACAGCGGCGCGCCCGGCGTCTCACGCCAGTGCGGAGCATTTTCCAGAAGATGATGGATGAACGGCAGCCGCTGGAGTGCTGCCACCAGCACCAGCATCGCGCCGATCGTCAGCGCGGCACGCCACGGAACGATCTGCCGCAATGTGCGGCGCAGGTCCGGATCGGGGGGGAGAGACATCGGGCTACCCATTCCTGCCCGATACCAGCCGCAGGCCGCCGCGGCTATGGCCCGGACCGTAAACACGCGTTCATGCCTGCGCGGTTGCTGCCGAAGGAGCGGCATCCGGAAAAATCATCCGGCTGCATTTTCCTCTTGCAGATATATCTTAAGATATTATATCGTTCGATATATCGAATAGGAGAACATAATGTTCAGACGTAAGACAGATTTTTTCAGCACGGACCGTCATGGCGGCAATCATCGTGGAGGCTTCTTCGGCAGGGGGCGACCCGTCGCGGAAGGCGACGACCGGAAAGACCGCGGCGAACGGCCCAATGAGAAACGGGGTGGTCGTCACCGGGGCATGGACCGCGGCGAAGGCGGCTTCGGACACCGGCATGGCGGGCGTGGTGGCGGCATGGGAGGAGGACGTTTTGGCGGGCGCTTCGGAAGAGGCTTTGGCGGCGATCTCGGCGGCGAAGACTTCACACGCGGCCGCAAGCTGACGGCGGATGAGCTTCAGCTCGTTATCCTCGCTTTGCTCGCGGAAGCCCCTGCCCACGGCTATGAGCTGATCCGGCGCCTCGAAGAGCGTTCGGGCGGATTTTACAAGCCCAGCCCCGGCGTGATCTACCCCTCCCTCACCTATCTTGAAGAAACCGGCCTTGCCGCCGTCGCGCAGGACGGCAACCGCAAGCTCTACAGCCTGACGGACGAGGGAAAAGCCCACCACGAGGCGCGCAGTGAGGAAGCAGCCCGCATCCTTGACGTCCTGAGCCGCATCGGCGCCCGTATGGCGGATGTCCGCGAGGCTTTCACCGGCGTCAACGACCTCGACCCCACCTTGGGGCAGGCCTTTCATGATGCGCGTTTTGCCCTGAAATCCGCTCTGAAGTCCCGCCGTGGCGCGGATGCGGACGAACTGCGGCGGATCGTGGCGATCCTCAACCGTGCGGCAGCGGAGATCGCAGACCCTGCCTCCGACAAGGCTTCAGACAATGAGGCGTCGGGCGAATAAGGCGCGGCGCACCTCTCCCAACGCCTGCACCGATGCCGTAAAGGATGGTCCATGATCGTTCAGGACCATCCCAATTTCTGCAACATGCCCGAGGACATGCGTTATTACCGGCCGGCGCAGTTCGGGGCGGGATTCATCGAAAAATCGATGGTATTCCTCCTGCCGGAACGGCTGAGGAAGTTCCGGCGTAATCTGTGGCATGTCCGGCGCAATCCCGGCGATGATGCGGTCTATATGCCGCTGTTCCGCGTCACCTGCGTCCTGCCGTCGGAGCCTGCTCCTGCCGGGCTTCAGGGGCCGTTCGACGTCTATCCCTTCTATACCCGCACCACGAAAACCCGCAGCCGCGAGCTGGACTATTACGTCCTGTTCGTCTTCCGGGACCGCATGTCGTGGATGCGGTGCAAGACGCTGCTGGAAAAGCCCTGATCCTCACGCAGCTTTGCCTTTGCGGACCGGGCTCCGGGGGGCAAGGTGCGACATCATCAACCACCACAAGGCTCTCCGCCATGCCCAAGACCCTCTACGCCACGCTCAAGGCCCTTCCCGGACAGCGCGAAACCCTGCGCGGCCTGCTGACGGCGTTGGCAAAAGACGTCCGCGCCGAACCCGGCTGCGAGCGTTTCAAGGTCTATACGCTCGCCTCAGACCCAGACCTGTTCCATGTGGAGGAAACCTACCGGGACGATGCGGCCTTTGCCGCCCATATGGCCACCGAGCACGGCAAGGTCTTCAACCAGACAATCACCCCGCTGGTCGAAGGCGGCGGATCGGAGGTCGTTTTTCTGGACGAAGTCGTCTGACCGCTATTTCAGATACAGATAGAACGGGATGAACCCGAAAATCGCCCAAGCGATCATGAAAATGAACGGGGCCTGATGGGCGAACAGGGCCCCGCGCTGGGCGCGACGCATCATGTCGCGGGTTTCGTCCTCGTTCGGGGCCAGGGTAAAATCGGTCAGGTCCGGGCTCCGGGTGTGCAGATGGCGCTGTTTGCCCTCCCATTTCCCGATCGCGGCATAAGCCGCACGGATGCCCGGCAGCGCCATCAGCGCCAGCACGAAACCCAGCAGTGAAAACAGGGGCGGCAGCAGAAGCACCATGCTGTCGCCCCACCGTTTCGTGGAGCCAGTCATGGCCGTCGCATAGGCAATGACCAGAAACGCCTGCGATCCCAGAAGGGCCTGAAGACGACCGTTCACAACTTCGGTCTCGAACCGGATCTCCGAGCGGTAAAAAGCCAGAAGCTCGTTATCGCTCGGATGACCGCGTGCGACGATCCGGCTGGTATCGGGGGACGGCGATGCGGTGTCGACCATCGGGACCTTCATGATGTTCTCGGCCTCTGATAGCGCCCCAGAGATGTCCCGGGTTCCGCAATTTCCGGGCAGGTTGCCTCAGATCAGGCCTTTTGCCCGGATCAGGGCGAACGCGGCCAGCGAGACCATACATTTCAGTTCACCATCGCGGATCATGCTCTCGAATGCCTCCAGCGTCATGTCGTGACAGGTGATGTCCTCTTCCGTCGCCTCAAGCTCCGTCTCACCACGCGTCAGATTGCGGGCAAGAAAGACATGTCCCTTCTGGTTCGAGTATCCGGCCCCCTGATACATGGTGCCGACATGGATCATCTCGCCGGCGCGCAGTCCGGTTTCCTCGCGTAGCTCGCCGAGCGCGAGTTCGACCGGATCGACGTTCTCTTTCGTCTCCCACATGCCCATCGGAAGCTCCAGCAGCCGTTCCCCCACCGGGTAGC
The DNA here is from genome assembly GCF_002005485.1 of Gluconobacter albidus. NCBI lineage: Bacteria > Pseudomonadati > Pseudomonadota > Alphaproteobacteria > Acetobacterales > Acetobacteraceae > Gluconobacter > Gluconobacter albidus. The sequence continues at coordinate 2,577,789 of NZ_CP014689.1, forward strand.
GGAACTGCTGGATCAGCGTGACCTTCCCGTCGGAATGCAGCGGCAGGATCACGACGAACTCGCCCCGCTCCACGATGCCATAAAGGCCCTGCTTTCCGTTGGGATGGACGATGATGTCCTCACGCAGCGCGGTCCAGGGATTGCTGTAGGCCAGCCGGGTCGAAAGCGTCTGGAAACCGGCGTCCCTGCGGGCCTCTTCGAGAGTTTTCCCGGGGCTGTTATCGGAGCTCATGGACGGATCCTGATCTTGTTTCGTTCTTCCGAATCGGCGACACTCGCATCATGGAGCAACGCCGGATCGTGCATATCGACATGGACGCATTTTACGCGTCTGTCGAACAGCGGGACGACCCCTCCCTGCGTGGCCGTCCGCTCGCAGTCGGGCGGGGCGAGGCGCGGGGCGTGGTGGCCGCCGCAAGCTACGAGGCCCGGCGGTTCGGAGTCCGCTCGGCCATGCCGTCAGTCACGGCCAAACGTCTGTGCCCGGAGCTTGTGTTCGTCCCCGGACGCTTTGACGTCTATCGGGCTGTTTCGGCCCAGATTCATGACATTTTCTCCCGCTACACACCGCTGATCCAGCCGCTGTCGCTCGATGAAGCCTATCTGGACCTGACGGACCATCTGGGCGCCTATGGCTCCGCCACGCTGGTCGCGGACCGCATCCGCGCGGATATCCACGCCGAAACCGGCCTGACTGCCTCCGCCGGCGTGTCCTACAACCGGTTTCTGGCCAAGCTGGCTTCGGATTACCGCAAGCCCGACGGGCTGTTCGTCATCACGCCCGCCATGGGGCCGGATTTCGTCGCAACCCTGTCCGTGGACGCCTTTCACGGCATCGGCCCCGCCACTGCCCGGAAAATGCGCGCACTCGGGATCGAGACGGGCGCGGACCTGCGGACACACGACATCGAAACCCTGACCCGGCATTTCGGCAAGGCAGCGGCCTTCTATTACGGCATCTCACGCGGCATTGATCATCGTCCCGTCGTTGTGAACCGGGAGCGCAAATCCCTCGGAACCGAACAGACCTATCTTCAGGACCTGACCTCCGAAACCGACGCACACATGGCCCTGACGCAGATCGCCGCCAAGCTGTGGGGCAGTCTGCAACGCCGCGACCTTCAGGCCCGGACCGTAACGCTGAAGGTCAAATACGCCGATTTCCGCCAGATTACCCGCGCCCGCACCCTGCCCGCTCCAGTTCCGTCCGAAGAGGTCCTGCTGCAAACGGGGCAGAGCCTGATGGCGCCGCTGTTTCCTTTTGTGCCGGGTGTGCGTCTGCTGGGCCTGACGCTTTCGGGTTTTTATGCTCCCGCAACCACGCCGTGCAACCAGATGGAACTCCTGTTCCGCGACACGCCCGACCCTTCATAAGAGCCCTCCACGCGGAATTTATGACGCAAAGACAGGGGCGCCCTCGTGACGGCACCCGTCATCTAGCCTATGCCATGGGGGATCTTTTCACAGACAAGCCTCAGGAGAGCAGAGCCATGACCGCGCAGGAAACGTCGGCGGCCTCACCGACGAAACGCGTTCTTGCCGTCGTCCTGTTCAATCTGCTGGTCTATATCGTGATCGGCCTGCCCAATGCCGTCCTGACGATTTTCGTCCATCAGGCCCTGGGTTACAGCACCACCGTGGCAGGCCTCACCTTCTCTCTCCAGTATTTCGCGACCTTCGCGGCGCGCCCCTCCGCCGGACGACTGGTGGACCGGATCGGCCCCAAACCCATCGTCATCGGCGGACTCGTAACCTGCGTTCTGTCGGGGCTGCTGCTGGCGGGGTCCGGGCTTCTGGCCGCAACGCCGCTGCTGTCCCTGGGGGTTCTGCTGTCCAGTCGCCTGCTGCTGGGCTGGGCGGAAAGCTGGGCCGCGACCGGGGTAATCGTCTGGAACATCCGTCGCGCCGGGGCAGAAAACACGGCCATCGCCATTTCGTGGAACGGCATCTGCTCCTATGGCGGAATCGCGCTGGGCGCGCCGGTCGGGGCAAAACTTTCCCTGTTGGCCGCACCTTATGGCGGGCTCGTCTCGGTCGGCATCCTTTCGGTCGTCCTGCCCTTGTTCGGCCTTGCGATCATCGGATTTTATCCTGCGGTCCAACCCCTCCCGGCGACCAGCAAACCCATTGCCTTCGCACGCGCCCTCAGACTCGTCCTGCCGCATGGCTCCGCGCTGGCAGCCGGCTCCATCGGATTTGGCGCCATCTCGTCATTCCTGGCTCTGTACTATTCCGTCCTGCACTGGGAGGGCGCCGCCACCGCGCTGGCAGTTTTCGGATTCATTTTCGTCGTCATCCGCTTTTTCTTCGCTTCGCAGATCGCCCTTCGTGGAGGCGTGTTCGTAGCGATCGTCTCGCTGCTGGTGGAGGCTTTGGGACTCGCCACGCTCGGCCTGTTCCAGACGCCGTTCGCAGCCCTCGTGGGGGCCGCGCTCACAGGAGCGGGCTTCTCTCTGCTCTTCCCCGCACTAGGCGTTCTGGCCGTCAACAGCGCGGGTCCGGAGAACCGTGGAGCCGCTCTGGGCGCCTATTCCATCTTCATTGATCTTGCCATCGCCTTCTCGGGGCTGTTTCTTGGACAGGTCATCGAGTTCGCGGGCTACAGAACAATGTTCGCCACCACCGCAGTCTGCTGTCTGGGCGGTGTGCTGATCAGCCGTTCGCTGGGCCGCCGGATTTCGTGACAGATCTTCGTTTCAACATACACGGACCCGACATGACCATTCGTTCCTGCGCCGTCTTCTGTGGCTCCCGCTTCGGCAACTCCCCCGTTTACGCCGAAGGGGCAAAAGAAATCGGAACGGCTCTGGCGCGACACGGAATCACACTGGTCTATGGCGGCGGCCATGTCGGGCTGATGGGCACGGTCGCCGATGCGGCCCTTCAGGCCGGCGGCCGGGTCATCGGCGTCATTCCCGAATTCCTCCACGCCCGCGAAGTCATGCACAAGGGCGTCACGCAGCTTGAAGTCACACCCGACATGCACACCCGCAAGGCCCGCATGTTCGAACTCTCCGACGCCTACGCCATCATTCCCGGTGGCCTCGGCACGTTCGACGAACTGATGGAAATCATGACTTGGAAGCAGCTCGGCCTGCATCAGGAGCCGATCTATATCGTCAATATCGGCGGCTGGGCCACATCACTGGTCGACACGCTGAATGCGGCCGTCGATCAGGGTTTTGCGGACCCGTCCGCCCGCCGTCTGTTCACGGTTGTGCAGGACGTGCCGGAGCTGATGGAACACCTCTCCGTCAACGTCCCGGCCTGAGTCCCGGCCTGAGTTCTGGAGCGGGGCCCGTCCCCGCTCACCCCTCCAGCGTCGCCACCAGCAGACTGACAATCTCTTCCAGCCGCACACGGTCCGCGTCCGTAAACCGGTCCTTCACCGGGCTGTCGATGTCCAGCACTCCCACAAGCGCGCCACACGCCACCACCGGCAGCACGATTTCCGACTCCGATGCCGCATCACACGCGATATGGCCCGGAAACGCATGGACGTCCGGGACCACGAGCGTCTCGCGGTTCTGCGCGACCGTCCCGCACACACCCCGGCCCAGCGGAATGCGCGTGCACGCCAGCCGCCCCTGAAACGGCCCCAGCACAAGCTGCTTTTCAGCCTCTTTCCAGAGATAGAACCCGGCCCAGTTGATCTGCGGCAGGGCCTCGAACAGCAGGGCCGCGATATTGGCCATGTTGGCGATCATGTCCGTCTCGGTCGACACGACGGACCGCACCATTGGAACAAGCTCGTCAACGCTCAGGCGATGGATGGGAGCACTCATGAAAAGACAGTCCTGCAAAAACGAAAGATTAGGGCTGCAGTTATAAGTCAGATCAGAAAAAACGCGAAAGGACGCCATTTTTAATGGAAAGTGTTCATTTCTCGTAATGCTCTCGGGTCCGGGAGAATTATTAGAAATAATTCACACAATACAAAAACAGTTTCCTCCAATGAAGAGACTTCTAAAAGAAGCCGGTCCTTTCGTCTGAAAGATCCTTTCCATGATCCTGACTGCCCAGACCCTTCCGACTCTGCCGGACTCCATCCTGACCTCGCCCTACGATCGGGAGGCGGTGACACCTGGCATTGTCCATCTCAGTGTCGGCAACTTCCACCGCGCCCATCAGGCCGTCTATACGGACCGCGCGCTGGCCCTTCCAGGGCAGTCTGACTGGGGCATCGTGGGCATGGGCCTGATGGACCTTCCCGGCGAAGTGGCAAAGGCTGAGGCCCTGCACGCACAGGACGGCCTCTACACCCTGCGCGCCTGCCCGCCGAACCGTCCCGATACGGTCCGCGTCGTCAAGTCGCTGGTCGAATACATCCATGCCCCCGCCGACCGCGAAGCCGCTCTGAAGCGCCTGACGGACCCCGCCATCCGCATCGTCAGCCTGACCATCACCGAAGGCGGCTATTACATGGACGAGGCGGGCCGGTTCATGACCGAACACCCCACCATCGCCGAAGACCTGCACCGCCCGGTCCCGCAGACGGCCTTCGGTATGATGACCGAAGCCCTGCGCCAGCGCCGTGACGCCGGGATCGCGCCCTTCACCATTCTGTCCTGCGACAACGTGCCCGCGAATGGCGATGTTGCCCGCAATGCCGTGCTGTCCTTCGCCCGTCTGCGGGATGCGGAACTGGCAGCGTGGATCGAAGCCGAAGTGGCCTTCCCGTCCTGCATGGTCGATCGCATCACCCCGGCTGTTCATCCTGCCGACGTGGCGCGGCTGAACGCCCAGAGCGGCATTGAAGACCGTGTTCCGGTTTTCTGCGAAGACTTCATCCAGTGGGTCGTGGAAGACAATTTCCCCGCCGGACGCCCAGCCTGGGAGCAGGTCGGCGTCCTGTTCACGGACGATGTCGAGCCTTACGAACAGGTCAAGCTGCGGATGCTGAACGCATCCCATTCCATGCTGGCCCTGCCCGGCGTGCTGATGGGATACCGGCTGGTCGATGAAGCGATGGGCGACGAACATCTCGCGGCCCTGCTGGAGCAGTTCCTGCGCCACGACGTCTCACCACAACTGACGGCCCCTCCGGGCATCAGCCTGTCGGACTATGCCGCCCTGCTTCTGGAGCGGTTCCGCAACCATGCCGTCAGCGACCAGCTTCTTCGCATTACGTCCGACAGCACGTCCAAGCTGCCGGTCTTCCTGCGCGCCACGGCGGAAGACGTTCTGAAAAACGCGCAGGACCCGCGCCGGATCGCCTTCGTTCTCGCCTGCTACTGTGCCTATCTGGTGGGCCGCGACGACGTGCAGGCCAGTTTCGCCGTTACCGAACCCCGCCTGAGCGCCGAAGACCGCGCACTCGCGCTGGATCCGAACCCGGCCAGGGCGCTGGACATGACCGTGTTCGCCGGATGGGGCCTTGAAGACTCCGCCGAATTCCTCACGCGCTTCATCCAGACCCGCGAAGACCTGAAAACACACGGCACCGCAGCCGTCCTGAAGGATCTGGTCGCAAACGGATAAAAGTTTTTGGTGAAGCTTTTTTCAAAAAGCTTCAAAGACCTCCGCCTTTTTGAAAAAAGGCGGAACCCAAAAACTTTCAGATCTGTCAGTCCGAGACGCGGGCGATATCGGCACCGCAGGCGGCAAGCTTGCGGTCCACGCCTTCATAGCCCCGGTCCAGATGATAGATGCGGCTGAGCTGCGTCTCGCCTTCTGCTGCCAGACCCGCGAGGATCAGCGAGAAGGACGCCCGCAGATCGGTCGCCATGACCGGCGCACCCGACAGCTTCGACACGCCACGGATAATGGCCGAGCGGCCATGCACGTTCACGCGCGCGCCCATCCGGTTGAGTTCCGGAACATGCATGAAGCGGTTCTCGAAGATCGTCTCGGTGATCATGGATGCGCCCTCGGCCACGGACAGCATCGCCATGAACTGCGCCTGCATGTCCGTCGGGAAGCCCGGATACGGTTCGGTCATAATGTCCACGCCCTGAAGCGTCCCGCTGCGACGGACCCGCAGGCCGCGCGCCTCTTCCACAACCTCGACGCCCGTTTCTTCCAGCGTGCGGATCACCGCGCCCAGATCATCGGCCCGTCCGCCCACGAGCAGCAGATCGCCGCCCGTGATACCAGCCGCGCAGGCATAGGTGCCGCACTCGATGCGGTCAGGCATGACGGCGTAATGCGCGCCGTGCAGCTTCTCCACACCGTCAATGACCAGCGTGCCCGAGCCTTCGCCCGTGATCTGCGCGCCCATCGCGTTGAGGCAATGCACCAGATCGCTGATTTCCGGCTCACGCGCGGCGTTGACGATATGGGTGCGCCCCTTCGCCAGCGTCGCGGCCATCAGCAGGTTCTCGGTCGCGCCCACGCTGGCGAACGGCAGGATGATCCGGTCACCCTTCAGCCCGTCCGGAGCAGTCGCATTGATATAGCCGTTTTCCAGCCGGATCACGGCGCCAAGCGTCTCAAGCCCCTTGAGATGCATGTCGACCGGGCGCGTTCCAATGGCGCAGCCACCGGGCAGCGAGACCTTCGCCTCACGGGCCCGCGCCAGAAGCGGGCCGAGAACCAGAATGGAGGCGCGCATCTTGGAGACGATGTCATAGGGCGCCTCGACGGAGCCGATTTCGCCGCCGATGGACAGCGTGCGCGGCCCGGCATCCTCGACAGTGATGCCCAGCCCCACCAGCAGGTCGCGCATCGTCTTGATGTCAGCGATACCCGGCACGTTGGACAGCACCAGCCGCTCGGACGTCAGAAGCCCGGCGACCATGAGCTTGAGGCCGGAGTTCTTGGCCCCCCCGATCTCGATTTCGCCTGTCAGGCGGCGGCCACCGCGAATGATGAAACGGTCCATGGTGCGATCCTTGAGAAACAGGCCTTGAGAAGCGGAGGGTTAGAGGCGGGGCGTGGTGACGCCGGACTGGCGCATGTATTTTCCGGCACGATCGGCATAGCTGACCTCGCAGGGGCTGGCGCCCTGAAAGAACAGGAACTGGCAGATGCCCTCGTTCGCGTAGATTCGCGCGGGCAGCGGCGTGGTGTTGCTGATCTCGATCGTGACCTGCCCTTCCCATTCTGGCTCCAGCGGCGTGACATTCACGATGATGCCGCAGCGCGCATAGGTGGACTTGCCGAGGCACACCACCAGCGTGTCACGCGGGATGCGGAAATACTCGACCGTATGCGCCAGTGCGAAGCTATTGGGCGGGATGGTGATGTCACCCGTGCGGGTCACGAAGCTGTTGGACGCGAAATTCTTCGGATCGACGATGGCGCTGTCCACATCCGTGAAAATCTTGAATTCCTCGGCCACGCGCGCGTCATAGCCATAGGACGACAGGCCGAAGGAAATGACGCCTTCGCGCTTCTGGGCCTCCACGAACGGCTCGATCATGCCTCTTTCACGGGCCATCTGGCGGATCCATGTGTCGGGCATGATGGGCATGAAGGCACTCCTGGGCGGGGGCGACAGAAATCGCCGTGCGTCTAACCCACCTGCTCTAGCGAGCGACGCCCGATCACGCAATGTGTCAGATCGGTCATTTTTCGTGAGCGTCTGTTTTGGTGAGTGCTTGTGACGAGCGGCCCAGCAGCGCTTCCAGCCATTGCGGGCGCAGTTCGCTGGTCAGCACGCCCCCCACGATCAGAACGGCCCCCAGCAGCGTTGCGGGAGGCAGACTGTCTCCCGCCAGCCAGCCGACCAGCCCACCCCAGACCGGCTCTCCGGCATAGATCACCGCCGCCTTGGTCGGGGAGACGGATTTCTGCGCCCAGTTCATCACAACCTGCACCAGCGCACTCAGCCCTCCCAGAGCCAGCGCGCAGGCGATCCAGACCCATGAAAAGGCCGGAAGCGCTTCCCCCGAGACCGGAACCATCAGCCCCGCGAACAGACTGCCCGCAAAAAGCTGCATGACCGTTACGCGCAGGCTGTCCACACCCCGCGCATAAAGGCTGATGAGGACGATCTCGACCGCAATGGCGATGGCCGCAAACAGCGTCAGCAGATCTCCGTGCCCGAAAGACAGCGATAGCGCCGCCGGACCCGCCAGACAGACCAGCCCCGCAAAAGCCAGCCCGATTCCAAGCCAGCTCATCAGATGCGGCGCCTTGCGCAGAAACGCCCACTGAAAGATCGGCACCAGCGGAACGTAAAGCGCCGTGATAAAGGCGGAGCGGCTGCTGGTGATGTCGTGCAGACCCGCGCTCTGCAACATATAGCCGGTCGCCAGGGCAATTCCGATCAAGGCCCCGGCCCGGATCTCCCGCCGGTTGAAATCCAGCAGCTTCCGTCCGGCCAGAAGCCCGACGAACACCGCCGCCATCATGAAACGGACGAAAACGAAAAAGCGCGGTCCGCAATGCTGCATGGCGATATGCAGCACGAGGAACGTCCCGCCCCACAGCACCGTCACACCCGTCAGCGCCAGTTCCTGCGGGGACGGCATGGGAAAACTGCGTTTCACCGGCGCTCAGCGATCATCAGAAGCGGATGAGGCAGACTCGTCCTGAGGCCGCGCGCGCTGCTGCTGTTTGCGACGCATCAGATTGGCGCGGAGCGCTTTGGCCTCGCGGCTTTCGCGTTCTTCCTTTGCGGCGGCAGCCCGATCGCGGATGATCTGCTCCGCGGGTTTTGCGTCCTTAGCGGTCATGGTCCTGTTCCTCGAATACCGTCCGCAGACGGGTGCCCAGAAGTTCGTCATAAACGCCCAGCGTCCGGGCCTGCATCAGCGCCGTCGTATAGTTGGCAATGGCATGGGCACGGGCCTTTTCCGCCAGCCAGTCCAGCGCGTCTTCGCCTGTTTCCAGCACGCTTTTCAAGGCGTCGGCCAGAGCGTCCGCATCATCGGGTGGCACCACCAGACCCGTCTCGCCGGGCAGGATTGTCTCCATCATCGCGCCCTGTGCCGTGCCGATCACCGGGCAGCCCATCATCTGCGCTTCCACCAGAGTGCGTCCGAACGGCTCGGGCCGGAGCGATGGCGCCACGACGACGCTTGCCAGCTCGCAGGCCGCGGGCATGTCGGTGCAGGTTCCGGCGAACCGGACATGGTCTTCAAGCCCGAGTTCCCGCACCTGCTGTTGCAGCCTGCGGGAGAACTTCCGGTCGTTCTCCGGGCCTGCCAGAACGCAGATCCATCCCGTGCCCATCTTCGAGCGCAGCAGGCCCAGCGCCTCAAGCAGAACGCCCTGACCTTTCCATGCCGTCAGCCGCGCGGGCATGAGAATGATTTTTGCTTCCGCAGGCACGCGCCAGGCATCAGCCAGTTTCTGCACGCGCTCACCGGAGATTGCGCCGGGTGTAAACTCCCGCAGATCCGCACCGCGCGGAATGACGCGCAGGCGGCTCTCCGGCACGGCGTATTCGCTGCGCAGACGGCGGGCGATGAACTCGGAAATGGCAATGACCCGCGCGCCGCGCGCCAACACGGAATTATAGAGTTTTTTGCCCAGCCATTTCGCCTCATGCACGCCGTGCCATGTCGTCACGAGCGGGATGTTTTCGCGACGGCAGGCAATCCACGCTGCCCAGGCCGGAATCCGGGAACGCGCATGGACCAGATCCACACCTTCGCTGCGGATGAGCGCCTGAAGATCCCGCGCCCGGCGCAGCACGGCGACAGGCGATTTTTTCTTCAGATCCAGCTCGACATGCCGACCGCCTGCATGACGCAGTTGCACCAGAAGCTGACCGGGACGCGAGGCTATGAGTGCCGTGCCGCCGCCTTGCGTGATTGCCGCCGCGATCTCGACAGCCCCGCGCTCCAGACCGCCGGTGCCCAGCGCCGGAAGAACCTGAAGGATGACGGGGGAGCGGTCGGTCATGACGGTTCTGCGGAGCCTGTTCCGGGAAGAGTATTTTCAGACGAAAACAGCCTGTAGCCGGGTCTGCATCCCCTTCCCACCCGAAAAATGGAAAAACCGCCCCTCGAAACGACAAAGGGGTGGCTCCCGTGCCATTTCCGGCACGAAAACCACCCCTGCGTCTTGCATCGGGAGCCTCAGCCCCCGGTTCTGTCAGCCCTTGTGATCGGGCAGGGCGTAAACGACCAGCTGATCGCTGACCGGCGTCATCATGAAGTGGTGACCACCTGCCATGATGGCGACGTACTGGTGACCATTGGCTTCATAGGTCATCGGGTTGGCCTGTCCGCCGCCCGGCAGGACCGCGCTCCAGACCACCTTGCCCGTGTGTTCGTCGATGGCGCGGATCTGGTTATCCGTAGCCGCCGCGATGAACACCAGGCCACCGGCCGTCACAACCGAACCACCATTGTTCGGTGTGCCGATTTCCCAGGGCAGACCTGTCGGCAGACCCCACGGACCATTGGCACGGGCCGTTCCCAGCGGATGCTGCCACAGCACCTTCTGACCGTGCTTCATGTCGATGGCCGTGATCATGCCATAGGGCGGACGGTTGCACATCATGCCCGTATACTGGTTCCAGAACGGGGTCACGACGATGCCGTAAGGCGTGCCGTCCATGGCGCCGTTACCTTCGGCTCCACCGCCACCCGGCTTGTAGTTCGGGTCGTCGATCGGCATCAGGCCAAGCTGGTCGGCCTTCTTGCGGGTTACGAGCTGGTCATACATCGGGGTGATGTTCCAGTTCGCAATCAGGATGCCACTTTGCGGATCATAGGACATGGAGCCCCAGTCGCTGCCGCCGTTATAGCCAGGATATTCGATCCACGGCTTGTCGACGCTCGGCACGGTGAACTCACCCGTATAGTTCGCGCGGCGGAACTTGATACGGCAGAAGAGCTGGTCAAGCGGAGACATGCCCCACATGTCCGTCTCTTTCAGGTCCGGCACGCGCAGGGCCGGCATTCCCGTAGACCAGGGCTGCGTCGGCGAACGCGGATCACCCGGGATCACGCCCGGCGACGGAGCAGGACGCTCCTCGACCGGCAGAATGGGCTTGCCGTCACGACGATCCAGCACGAAGGTCTGGCCGCGCTTGGTCGGCATGATCAGCGCAGGAACGGTCTGACCGTCGGCACCGGGCATGTCCATCAGCGTCGCCTGCGAGCCGATGTCATAGTCCCAGACGTCTTTGTGAGCCGTCTGGAAGACCCAGCGCGGCGCGCCCGTCTTTACGTCGATGGCGACAACTGCGGAAGACACCTTGTTTTCTTCAGGGCTACGCAGCGCACTGTAATAGTCCGAAGCCGAGTTTCCGGTCGGAACGTAAACGAGGCCGAGCGCATTGTCGCCCGTCATCGCAGCCCAGGAGTTCGGCGTACCACGGCTGTAATGGTTGTTGCCGGTCGGCTGGCTGTGATCGTTGGGATTGTTCACATCCCACGCCCACAGGAACTTGCCGCTTTCGGCGTCATAACCACGGATCACGCCCGACGGTGCCCAGCGGCGCTGGCCGTCGAGGACTTCGTGGTTGACCACGACCACACCGTTCACGATCGGCGGCGGCGTCGTCATAGACACGAAACCGGGGACAGACTCGCCCATGCCCTGCATCAGGTTGACCTGACCGCCATGCCCGAAGCCCTCGCACAGATTGCCGGTCGCAGCATCAACCGCGATCAGACGCATATCAAGCGTGCCTTCAAGAATACGGTTGTGGCAGGGCTGGCCTTCCGGCACCTGCGACGACGTGAAATACGTCACGCCCTTACACGCGGCGGTGTAGGGAATGGCTTCGTATTTCTCGTTGATGTTGTGGCGCCAGATCTCTTTGCCCGTCGCCGGGTCGAGCTTCATGATGTCGTTCTGTGCCGAACACATATAGAGCCCGTCACCCACCTTGATCGGCGTGGTTTCGGCAGCCCATTTGTTCGTCTGTCCCGGACGCGGATAGCTGCCGGTGTGATAGACGAAAGCCACCTTGAGCTGGTCGGCATTCTGCGGCGTGATTTCCGACAGCGGCGAATAACGCGTCTGACTGTCATCGCGACCATAGGCGGACCAGTCCCCCTGCGCGGGAGCAGCACTCTGCTGCGGCGCCATCTGCGGAACGTCGTTCGGATCCATGGACCCGATATCCGGCAGGTTGGCGGCATTCACACCCGGAGCCTGAGGCGCATAGGGAGACGGGCCGGAGAAACGGCTCGTACCGGCGGGAGTCGTTGCCGTCGGTTCGTCGGCATTGCCGGGGCCGGGAACGGTCGCGGTCGGCGAACCGCCACTTCCTGCGGGAGCGAACTGGGCATTGGCGGCCAGCGGCGCGCAGGCCAGCGTCACGCAGGCTGCGGTGGCGAGAAGATGGGATCTGCGCATCAGACGGCTCCCCTCAGGGTGCGACGGGTTTCCAGTCGACGGAGAACCGGAAGGGTGAGAACGACAAGGATACCCAGGAGCGTCGGGCCGAAATCACGCGGCAGAAGATCAACCGGGCTGAAGCCCACTTCCCACAGCGACCAGACCCAGGTGTAGGCAAGAGCGCCCAGATAGAGGAATGCGCCGAGCGTGCGCCCCAGAACCATAAACACGCCGCTGGCAACCAGCAGAACGCCGCAGATCAGATAATAGACGGAGCCGCCCAGCATCGCGAGTTGAGCCCCGCCGATAACAAAGAACAGCCCCACCAGAACGATAACAACCCCGAGCACGAGCGTGAGCCACTCGGTCAGGGTCCTGTTGCCATAAGTATTTGGCATCGGTGAAAGCCTCCTGCACTGATACCCCGGACGGTAATTGCAGACTTTCAGGAAAGCTACGGCTCTTTTTCAATATTCCCGTATTCCACTCTAACAAAACCGTGTTCGAATACAGTTCCATTTCGGTGAATTCAAATAAACGTTATTCCTATTACCCAGCCGGAATCGTGACAACCGCTCCGCCCGTATGGTTGGTCGCCGCAAGAGCCGCCAGAACCTGCACCATCGTAAAGGCCAGTTTGCTCTGGAAATCCCGGTCGCTGATCCAGAACCATGCATTGTGATAACTGACGGCAGCATAGGAACCGTCAGGCTCTTCCTTGCCCGAATGGATCACGACTTCCGGCCGGTTCTCGATTCCGACCTGACCGATCGTCGGCGGTGTGCGACCAGCCTTGATGTCGTCTTCCGGAACCTCGACCTCATAGGCGAGCTGCGTCAACATCGCGAGCATCGAGCGCGTCAGGATCGCAATCTGGCCTGGATGTTTGGGATAAGGCCCATAAACGATCTCGGCTTCTTCCGCCGTCGGATCGAGATGCAGCAGACGGCGCACTTCCGCCTGAATGGCGAGCAGATTGCTTTCAGAGGTGGACGTCAGGACAAGATAGGAGCGTTCGGAACCGGGCCCACCGCCATTGCCTCCGCCATTACCGTCGGATTTTCCACCGGTCTTCTTGCTGTCCGGCGGTGTCGGAGGATCGGTCGTGATCCGGATGGTCATGGCCCCCGCGACCTGAAGCTGCCTCAGGTCATGCAGCAGCAGATAGAACCGTACGGACCCGCCACCAAACGGCCCCGCACCAAGGCCGCGCACATTGGAGAGGCCGTCAATGGACTGCGCCGTCAGACGCAGCAGCGTGTCGATCGGCAGACCGCCAAGGCTGAGAGGCATGATGACGGTTGGCGAGATCGGCCGGACCACGTTCTCGGCGTATTGCTGGCCCGTCACGGGCTGATAGGTGAAAGTCGGGCTTTCCCCCATCGACATCGTCCCTGTCCCGAACAGGTAGTTTCCCACGGCCGTCGCCGGATAGGCATAGAAACCGCCGCTGACGCTCTTGGAAACACTGTAACCCGCAATCACCTGTGTCGTATCGAGGAAGGTCGGCGGATCGGCATACCGCAGCCGCACGATGTTGAGCAGCATCTCGTGCTTCTGGGTATCCCCCAGCGCACGGGAATATTCGAGCTGGTCATTGCGCAGCTTTCCCGGCCCCATCGGGCCACAGGCAGACAGCCCGGTTGCGGAAAAACAGGTCAGGACAGCCAGCAGCGTGGCACGAAAGTAGGAATGATTCGGCATGGCTGTGTGAAGACTGTCCCATTGGCAGGCAAAGCGGAAGGCCCGACCTTACTAAAGGGCGATGCGCATATCTGAAACCGCCATCTTTCCTTTCAGGACCCGGCGGGACAAGATTCTCGACGAAATGTGTCGTCGAAGTGCTTGAAACACCTTCCAGCCTTGCCTAGATCAGTAGTCGAAACACAGGCCCGTGAGGGTCTGGGGACGTCAATAGGGTTCGATCCGGTGCCTCACAGGGCCGGGACGGACCGCTGAGAGGACTGATTTTACATGAGCAAAGTCATTGGCATTGACCTTGGTACCACCAACTCCTGCGTTGCCGTACGCGAGGGTGATGAAACCAAGGTGATCGAAAACAGCGAAGGCGCCCGCACGACGCCGTCCATGGTCGCTTTCACCGACAAGGGTGAGCGTCTCGTCGGACAGGCCGCGAAGCGTCAGGCTGTGACCAACCCCGCCAACACCCTCTACGCCGTCAAGCGTCTGATCGGCCGTCGTTACGACGACCCGACCGTCCAGAAGGACAAGGAAATGGTGCCGTACGGCATCGTCCGTGGCGATAACGGCGACGCATGGGTCGAAGCCCGCGGCGAGAAGTACGCTCCGTCGCAGATCGCGGCCTATGTTCTGGGCAAGATGAAGGAAACCGCCGAAAGCTATCTCGGCGAGACCGTCTCCCAGGCCGTCATCACGGTTCCGGCCTACTTCAACGACGCCCAGCGTCAGGCCACGCGTGACGCTGGCAAGATCGCCGGACTCGAAGTCCTGCGCATCATCAACGAGCCGACCGCAGCAGCCCTCGCCTATGGCCTTGGCAAGCGCGATTCCGGTACGGTGGCCGTGTATGACCTTGGTGGCGGCACGTTCGACGTCTCCATTCTCGAGATCTCCGACGGCGTGATCGAAGTGAAGTCCACGAACGGTGATACGTTCCTGGGCGGTGAAGACTTCGACAACCGCATCATCGGTTTCCTGGCTGACGAGTTCAAGAAAGAGCAGGGCATCGACCTGCGTGGCGACAAACTCGCCCTGCAGCGCCTCAAGGAAGCCGCCGAAAAGGCCAAGATCGAGCTGTCCTCCTCCAAGGAGACCGAGATCAACCTGCCGTTCATCACGGCTGATGCCTCCGGTCCGAAGCACCTCGTCGTCAAGCTGTCCCGCGCCAAGCTGGAAAGCCTCGTCGATGATCTGGTGCAGCGTACGCTCGGCCCGTGCCGTGCAGCCATCAAGGATGCGTCTGTCTCCCCGAGCGAGATCGACGAAGTCATTCTCGTTGGCGGCATGACGCGTATGCCGAAGGTCATCGAAACGGTTAAGGAATTCTTCGGCAAGGAACCGGCCCGTAACGTCAATCCGGACGAAGTGGTCGCCATCGGTGCTGCCGTTCAGGGCGCTGTCCTGAAGGGTGACGTCAAGGACGTCCTGCTCCTCGACGTGACACCGCTGTCGCTGGGTATCGAAACGCTGGGTGGCGTGTTCACCCGTCTGATCGACCGCAACACGACGATCCCGACCAAGAAGAGCCAGACCTTCTCCACGGCCGAAGACAACCAGAACGCCGTGACCATCAAGGTCTATCAGGGCGAGCGTGAGATGGCGGCTGATAACAAGCTGCTGGGCAACTTCGACCTTCAGGGCATTGCCCCGGCGCCACGCGGCATGCCGCAGATCGAAGTCACCTTCGACATCGACGCCAACGGCATCGTGAATGTGTCCGCCAAGGACAAGGCCACGAACAAGGAACAGCAGATCAAGATCCAGGCCTCTGGCGGTCTGTCTGACTCCGACATCGACCGCATGGTCAAGGACGCGGAAGCCAACGCAACCGCCGACAAGGCCAAGCGTGAGCTGGTCGAGCTGCGCAACAGCACGGAAAGCCTCATCCACCAGACCGAGAAGTCCATCACCGAAGGTGGCGACAAGGTTCCAGCGGCTGACAAGTCCGAAGCGGAAGCCGCTATTGCCGAAGCCCGCGAAGCTCTGGGTGGCGACAACCTCGAGGCCCTGAAGGCTGCCAGCGACAAGCTGACGCAGGCTGCCATGAAGGTTGGTCAGGCTGTCTATCAGGCCGGTCAGGGTGCTGAAGGCGCTGCTGCTCCGGAAGCCGAAAAGAAGGACGACAACGTCGTCGATGCCGACTTCGAAGACCTCGAAGACGATCACAAGAAGAACTGATCGGGTGACTTTCCCGGATGGAGCCGAACGCTCCGTCCGGCCCTGTTTTCCGAGGGCGCCCGTTCCCGCAAGGGGGTGGGCGCCATTCTTGTTTTTCCGGCCCATAACAGGGACCGCCTTCCGGAACGCCCCCTAAGGACCGAACATGGCCACCAGAATCGACTATTACGAATCCCTCGAAGTCTCCCGCACGGCCTCGCCGGACGAGCTGAAAAAAGCCTTCCGCAAACAGGCCATGCGCTTTCACCCCGACCGTAATCCGGGGGATGATGCCGCCGAGCAGAAGTTCAAGGAAATCAACGAAGCCTATGATGTCCTGAAGGACGCGCAGAAGCGCGCCGCCTATGACCAGTACGGCCATGATGCCTTCGAAGGTGGCATGGGCGGAATGGGTGGCGGCTTCGGCGGTGGTTTTGCCGGTGCAGGCGGTCTGGGCGACATCTTCGACCAGATGTTCGGAGACATGATGGGCGGCCGTCGGGGTGGTGGACGCCGGACCGGGGCGGATGTCCAGGTTCAGGTCGAAATCACACTGATGGAAGCCTTCACGGGCGTGAAGAAGGATGTCGAGGTCCGCACCCGCGTGGCCTGCGAGTCCTGTCACGGTTCGGGTTCAGCCGATCCCAAGGCGGGCAGCACCACGTGTCCGACCTGTCACGGCGCGGGGAAGGTCCGGGCGCAGCAGGGCTTTTTCCTCGTCGAGCGCCCCTGCCCGACCTGTCATGGTTCGGGACGGACTGTCGCCAATCCGTGCAAGGTCTGTCACGGCACGGGAACGCAGGCGAAGACCGAGACCATCAGCATCGACATCCCCGCCGGCGTCGAGGATGGCACCCGCATCCGCATGGCAGGCAAGGGCGAAGCTGGAGGTGAAGGCGTGCAGCCAGGCGATCTGTATGTCCACATTTCCGTCCTGTCGCATGACATTTTCCAGCGCGACGGCGCGAACATTTACTGCCGCGTTCCGCTGCGCATGACTCAGGCCGCTCTGGGCACGGAAGTGGAAGTACCGGTTGTGGATGGCGGCCGCAGCAAGGTCCGCATCCCTGCCGGAACCCAGACGGGCGAGACGTTCCGTCTGCGCGGCAAGGGTTTCTCGGTCCTGCGCTCCTCGGCCCGTGGGGACATGTATATTCAGGTCTCGGTCGAAACGCCGAGCCATCTGACGAAGCGCCAGCGCGAGCTTCTTGAAGAATTCGAGAAGGAAGCCGGGGACGACCACGCCAAGGGCAGCCCCGAAAGCAGTGGTTTCTTCGCCAAGGTCCGCGACTTCTTCGACGGCCGCTGATCTTTATCAGGTTCACGGAAAACCCCAGTGCCCTCCCTGAAGGCACCGGGGTTTTTTATGTCAGGCCGCGCCGAAAATATCCTTCAGGGTCTTTTCCATCACCCCGCCATCCAGCGTCTTGCCCAGCCAGTGCTCCACGCCGATCACGCCCTGATTGACCAGCATCCCGAGCCCGTCCAGCACGGTGCAGCCCTTGCCTTCCGCTTCGCGCAGCAGGCGCGTTCTGGGCGGGTTCGGGATCACATCAGCGACGATCAGCCCCTTGCGCAGGGTCTCGACCTTCAGAGGGGGCATGGTTTCGGAATCCCCCAGACCGATGGACGTCGCGTTGATCAGGATGTCCACGTCCTCCGGCACACTGGCGTCACCGTCCCAGGCCTGAATGTCCGCCTTGGCCGACGTGTTGTCCCGAACGAGGGCAGCGATGGTTTCGGCTTTCTTCGGGTCGCGGTTCATGACGGTAATATGGGCGGCGGAGGCCAGACCCAGTTCCACGGCGATGGCGCGCGCGGCACCACCTGCCCCCAGAAGCAGGACCTTCTTGCCGGATGGGTCCGTGACCTTTTTGAGAGAGGCCAGAAAGCCCTTGCCGTCCGTATTGTCGCCGATCAGACGGCCATCGCGGATGGAGACACAGTTCACGGCTCCGATGATCCGGGCGGATTCGGCAACTTCGTCCAGATGCTCGATCACCGCGACCTTGTGCGGCAGGGAACAGTTGAACCCGACCCATTCCATGGCCCGCGCGCCCGCCACGGCGTCCTTCAGACCCTCGGCCTTGACGTCGCAGTTGATGTAGCGGGCATCAATATCGTGGTGCCGGTAGGCCGCCTCGATCATGGCAACGGTGGGGTTGTCATCGCAGGGTGTCGAGAACGATCCCGTCAGGATGCTGCGGAAATTCTGCTGGCTCATGAAAGGCTCCTCGGATCTGTGCAGTCTTGCGTTCACACGACATGACGCACGGACGCGCAAAAGGTCCATTCACTTTCCGGAAATCTTGATTTTCCGGACGCCTCCGGGCCATGCCCGATACTGAAACTCCGGCCCTAAATTCCGGCCGATCGCCTTGTAAAAAAAACGACCGGCCGGAGAGCCAGAAGACCTTAGAGCGCGCTGGCTTTCTGTTCCGCGTCCGACAGAATGCGGGCACGGTCGGCACCGCCATTCGTGGCGAGACCCTCGGCTTCAATCACGGTGATGTCCGTAATGCCGATCATGGTGAAGACAGATTTCAGATAGCTGAGCTGATGCTCGAAGGACGCTGCGGGCGAGCCTTCGCCATACAGGCCGCCACGCGCCACGGCGAGCACGACTGCCTTGCCCTTGGCCAGACCCTCGATCCCACCCGCGCCATAGCGGAAGGTCTGACCCGCCACCATAATGCGGTCGATCCAGGATTTGAGCTGGCTGGGAATCGACAGGTTGTACATCGGCACGCCGATGACGACGACATCCGCCGCCTTGAAATCATTCAGAGCCTTTGCGCTGGCGACCAGTTCGGGACGGGCCGACACATCCGGCGTCAGCTCTTTGCCCAGCCAGGACAGCGCTTCGACATCCAGATGCGGCAGCGGATCGCTGGCGAGATCGAGGGAAATGACCTCGACGGACGGGTCTTTCTTGCGGAACTGGGCGACAGCGGCGGCGCTGACCTGACGGCTGGCAGAGCTGTCACCGAGAATGCTGGAATCGATGTGAAGAAGTTTCATTTTGATCTTTCCGGTTCCTGATCGTAACCAGCACCAGATAAGGAACCTTTGAACCCCGCCGCAAGAAGGCACATTCCGGAGCCATAGGCACATGGATGTTCGCGTCAGTGATACCGTTTCTCCCCCCAAGCCATCCGCAGGGCCGAATACGGCCGCTCTGGACTGCTCGCAGAACGGGGATGCCTGCGCCGTCATCCGCTCCATTCTTGCGCGCACGACGGACAAGTGGAGCATCCTGATCGTCAAATCGCTCGGACGCGGGCCGCACCGTTTCAGCGAACTGCGCCGTACGATCGACGGGATTTCGCAGCGAATGCTGACGCTCACCCTGCGTAATCTGGAGCGCGACGGCCTCGTCCTGCGGACCGTCACCCCGACGACTCCGCCGCGCGTGGATTATGAACTCACGACGCTCGGAGAATCGCTGTGGACGCTGACGGAGGCCTTCGGTCAGTGGGCGCTGTCCAACCGGCCCGAAATCGAGGCCGCCCGCAGCCGTTTTGACGCCCGGCTAGACGCCGGTCTCTGATTTTTCCGTATCTGATGGACCAACCATGACCCTGATTTCCGCTCCCCGCATTGGTATCGCCGGCATTACGGGCCGGCTTGGAACACTCTGCGCCGAAGAGGCCGGAACTGCCCTCACAGGCGGCCTGTCCCGCACGGCAGATGCTTCGCGCAACATCACGACCGACCCTGCCACGCTCGCGAAGAACTGCGATGTGGTGATTGATGTCAGCCACGCCACGACGGTCCCGGCCCATGCGGCGGCCTTCGCGCAGACCGGATGTGCATGGGTTCTGGGAACCACCGGGCTCGACCAGGGCGCGCAGGACGCCGTGAACGCGGCGGCGCAGCATATTCCCGTCCTTCAGGCCGCCAATTTCTCACCCGCACTGACGCTGTTTCTGGAACTGGCCCGGCAGCTTGGCGCGGGACTGCCGGATTATGATGCGGAAATTCTGGAGGTCCATCACCGCCAGAAGCTGGACGCGCCATCCGGCACGGCACTGGCGATCGGAAAGGCCGTGGCGGAGGGGCGTGGAGTCGCGCTCGAAGACGTGGCCCGGACCGACCAGAACGGTCTGCGCCCGGACGGGGCGATCGGATTCGCCTCCCTGCGGGGCGGGCAGATCGTGGGCGAACATGACCTTGTCCTGATGGCGGCGGACGAACAGATCACCCTGTCCCACCGCGCACTGGACCGCAGGGTCTTCGCCAGAGGCGCCCTGCTCGCCGCAAAATGGCTCGCCGGACGCCCGGCAGGCCTCTACACAATGGCAGACGCCTTAAAACCCTGAACCTAAAACAGGGTGCAGGGATCAAGATCCCTGCCGGGTCCGGGCAGAGCCCGGACTCCCCCAATCAACCGCCAGTAATCAACCTCCGGCAATCGGCAGGTTCACACCCGTCATGAAGCTGGAATCGTCCCCCAGCAGAAACGCCACCACGCCCGGGATTTCGTTGATGTCGCCATAACGGCGCATCGGGACGCTGCCGATCATCTGCTCGGACACCACCTTGGGATCGGTGGAGAAATACTGGCTTCCGACCTTGGCCTGAAGTTCGACCTGACGCTCCCACATGAAACCGGGGCCCATGTAACCGGGGCTGATGGCGTTCACGCGGATGTTGTATGGCGCGAGATCCAGCGCAGCGGTTTCGGTCAGGGCGATGATGGCACCCTTGGAGGCGCCGTAGGCGGCCATGTTCGGCGGCCCCTTCACACCAGCCATGCTGGCCGTGTTGACGACGCGGCCGTAGTTCTGGGCGATCATCTGGCGCGTAACGGCCTTGAGGACATGGAAGGCGCCGGTGACATTGATCGTCAGCACACGCGCAAAATCCTCGGACGGATAATCCTGAACAGGGGCGAACGCGCCCTGATACCCGGCATTGTTGAACAGGAAGTCGATCTTCCCGAAATCCCGGACCACGGCGTCCACAGTCTCGGTCACGGCCTCTTCGGACGTCACGTTACAGACATAGGAGCGGGCTTCGACGCCCTTTTCACGGACGGCGGCTTCCGCCTTTTCCAGAGCTTCCCGGTTCATGTCCAGCAGGGCGATGGCCGTCCCTTCCCCAGCCAGACGGAGGGCGGTCGCAAGACCGATATTGCCACCGGCACCGGTGACGAGACAAACTTTACCGCTAAACTGATTCGACATTCCAAACGCCTCAAATTCCCTGTTTGCCCACAACCGTACCCTGACAGGCAATGCCGGTTACGGAGCTGTAAACGCAGCATGAACGGTGTCGTTGAAAAATGAAACGGGGGCCTGCGCTCTCTTTTTCGTAATTTCTGTCCGGTTTTTTTGTAATTTCAGGCTGATTTTCGGGACTTTTCCGCAGAAAACCGCGTTCAGACCTCACACGGCCCCTTGACCCTTGCGTCCAATTCCGCCAAGCCGTCCCCTCCCTGAATGCCACAGTCCGCCTGCCAAGGCACGCTGTGGCCCTTCTCACCACTCATTCCCTGCGAGGTCCCTGAGTGCGCAATCACGGCGATTTCCTTTTCACATCCGAGTCCGTTTCCGAAGGCCATCCCGACAAGGTGGCGGACCGCATTTCCGATACCGTTCTGGACGCCTATCTGCAGGCCGATCCGGAAGCGCGTGTTGCCTGTGAGACGCTGGTCACCACCAACCGCGTCGTCCTGGCCGGTGAAGTCCGCGGCCCCAAAGAGGTCGAGGACACGCTGATCGACCGCGCCCGTGAAGCCATCAAGGACATCGGCTACGACCAGGAAGGTTTCTCCTGGAAGAAGGCCGAAATCACCTCCTATCTGCACGCACAGTCCGCTGACATCGCCCAGGGCGTTGACAGTGCCGGTGACAAGGACGAGGGCGCTGGCGATCAGGGCATCATGTTCGGCTACGCCACGCGCGAAACCGAACACCTGATGCCTGCACCGCTGTTCTATGCGCAGACGATCCTCGAGCGCATCCGCGACTACCGCAAGAGCGGCGACGCCCGTGGCGTCGGCCTTCTGCCGGATGCCAAGAGCCAGGTTACGCTGCGTTATGTCGATGGCAAGCCCGTTGGCGTCACGTCCGTCGTGATTTCCACGCAGCATGTCGAAGGCATGAGCCAGAACACGATCCGCGAGACGCTTCGCGACGTGGTCAACGGCATCCTTCCCGAAGGCTGGAACTGCCCGGAAGACGAGTTCTACGTGAACCCGACCGGCAATTTCGTCATCGGCGGACCGGACGGCGACGCAGGCCTCACGGGCCGCAAGATCATCGTCGACACCTATGGTGGCGCAGCCCCGCATGGTGGTGGCGCATTCTCCGGCAAGGACCCCACGAAGGTGGACCGTTCGGCAGCCTATGCCGCGCGTTACCTCGCCAAGAACGTCGTGGCTGCCGGCCTTGCCGATCGCTGCACGATCCAGCTCAGCTACGCCATCGGCGTGTCCAAGCCGCTCTCGGTCTATGTTGACCTCGACGGCACGGGCAAGGATGTGGACGAAGCCCGTCTGGGTGCGATCCTCAACGAGGTTGTGGACCTGTCCCCGCGCGGCATCCGCAAGCATCTGCGCCTGAACCGTCCGATCTATGTTCCGACCTCCGCTTACGGCCATTTCGGTCGTGCGCCGGATCCGGTCCTGGACAACTTCACCTGGGAGCAGACCGATCTGGTCACCACGCTGCGTGGCGCCCTGAACCGCTAATCTGGCAGAAAATCCCTGGTCGAGTCTCTCAAACCCCAGCCGGAGCGGCTTTACGGCCGTCAACGCGGCCATCCGCTCCGGGCCCGGCAGCAGCACCTTCTTGAGAAGGCGCTGCCCCGGCTCTCCTTTACCTCACCGGAAAATCCCGCCGCGGGATTCTCCGATGCGGTCTCGCGCGTTTTTCTCGAAATCGGTTTTGGCGGTGGCGAACATGCCGTCGGTCAGGCCGAACTGAACCCGGATGTCGGCTATATCGCCTCCGAGGTCTTCGAGAACGGCCTGTGCTCCCTGCTGTCGCGCCTCGTGCCCGAAGGCGAGGAAGACACGGCCACGCCGCCTCCCCATTTCCGCATCTGGGCCGAAGATGCCCGCCTGCTGCTCAAGGACATGCCCGATGCCTGTCTGGACCGGGCGTATCTGATGTTCCCGGATCCGTGGCCCAAGGCCCGGCACGCCAAGCGCCGCTTCGTGCATCCGGAAAACATCAAGCAGATGCACCGCGTCCTGAAACCCGGCGCCATCTGGCGCGTCGCCAGTGACCATCCCGTCTATCAGGAATGGGTCACGGAAGTGATGGGCAAGCAGGATCTGTTCGATGCGCCGCCCCCGGCCAAGGAACGTCCCGAAGGCTGGTCGCCCACACGCTATGAAGCCAAGGCCTTCCGCGAAGGGCGCGTGCCGTTCTACTGGACTTTCACGCGCCGTCCCTGAAACCCACGCCAAACCCTTATCCCAGTTATTCAGCGAGTTTCCTGACATCATGACCCAGATCGAACGCGAAGAAATGGAATTCGATGTCGTGGTGGTCGGTGGCGGTCCCGCCGGTCTGTCCGCCGCGATCCGCCTGAAACAGCTGATGCCGGATGCAGGCGTCTGCCTGATCGAAAAAGGCAGCGAGATCGGCGCCCATATCGTGTCGGGCGCCGTTATCGAGCCCCGCACGCTCGATGAACTTCTGCCGAACTGGCGCGATCTGGACGCCCCCCTGCGGACGCAGGTGACGGAAGAGCGGATGCTGTTCTTGACCGAAACGCGTTCGTTCGCGGTTCCTTATCTGGACCGCGTGATGCCGCAGATGGCCAATCACGGGAACTATGTTGTCTCGCTTGGCGAAGTCTGCCGCTGGCTCGGCGAGCAGGCCGAGGCTCTGGGCGTGGAAATCTATCCGGGCTTCTCGGGCGCGGAACTGTTTATCGAAAATGACCACGTCGCTGGCGTCATCACGGGCGACATGGGTATCGAACGCAACGGCGAACACGGGCCGAACTTCACGCCCGGCATGATCCTGCGCGCAAAGCAGACCATCCTGACCGAAGGCGCCCGCGGGTCCCTCACCGGCCACGCCATGAAGCGTTTCGGCCTGCGCAAGGGCGTGGAGCCGCAGACCTATGGCCTCGGCGTCAAGGAAGTCTGGGAAATCCCGGCGGAAAAACATCGTCCGGGCCTCGTGCAGCACAGTTTCGGCTGGCCGCTCGACGATCACACCTATGGCGGCGCCTGGCTCTATCATTTCGGGGAAAATCTGGTCAGCTTTGGCTTCGTGACCGGCCTCGATTACGCCAATACCTATCTGTCCCCGTTCGAAGAAATGCAGCGGACCAAGCTGCACCCGGCCTTCCGGGAGCACTTCGAAGGCGGCAAGCGCCTGATCTACGGCGCACGAGCCCTGTCGGAAGGCGGCTTCCAGTCCATTCCGCGCCTGACCTTCCCCGGCGGCGTGCTGGCTGGTGACTCGGCGGGCTTCCTGAACGTGCCCAAGATCAAAGGCACACATACGGCCATGAAATCCGGCATGATCGCGGCTGAGGCCGTGGCCGAGGCTCTGGAAAAGGACAGGAAGGAAGCCGCCAGCATGACGGCGCGCGTCCAGCAGTCCTGGCTATGGTCCGAACTGCGCGACGTCCGCAACATCCGCCCGGCCTTCGCGAAATGGGGCATGAAGCTCGGCGCGCTCTATGCCGGCATCGACAGCATGATCCTGCGCGGCCGTGCCCCTTGGACGCTGCATCACCCACATGCCGATAACGAGACGCTGCGTCCCGCTTCGGTGTGCACGAAAATCGACTATCCCAAGCCCGACGGGAAGATCACCTTCGATCGCGTCAGTTCGGTCTTCCTGAGCAGCACGAATCACGAGGAGAACCAGCCGGTTCACCTCAAACTCCGCAACGAGTCCGTCTGGCAGACCGTCAATCACGACGTGTTCGATTCGCCCGAAAGCCGTTATTGCCCGGCCGGTGTGTATGAACAGGAACAGACGGGCGAAAATGCCTGGCAGCTCCGGATCAACGCCCAGAACTGCGTGCACTGCAAGACCTGCGACATCAAGGACCCGACGCAGAACATCGACTGGTGCACGCCCGAAGGCGGCGGCGGTCCGAACTATCCGGTCGGGATGTAATTTTCTTCCCGCAAAAGGGCACGGCCAGAGCGGAATGTGACTTTTCCGGTCAGTCCCGCTACGGTGGCGCCCGTTTTTGTGGCGGCGACAGCAGCGAAAGATGACGATGAAAGTTCTGGTCCCAGTCAAACGGGTGGTCGATTACAACGTCAAGGTACGTGTAGCGGCCGATGGCAGCGGTGTCGAAACGCAGGGCGTGAAAATGTCCATGAATCCGTTCGACGAAATCGCAGTCGAAGAAGCGGTGCGCCTTCGTGAAAAAGGCGCGGCCAAGGAAGTCGTGGTCGTGACCGTCGGCGCACAGGCCGCTCAGGACGTGCTGCGTACGGCCATGGCGATGGGTGCAGACCGCGCCATCCTCGTCCGCACCGACGACACGCTTGAACCGCGCGCCGTGGCCAACGTGCTCAAGGCGATCGCCACGCGCGAAGAGGCTGGCCTGATCTGCATGGGCAAGCAGGCGATCGACGACGACATGAACGCTACGGGCCAGATCCTGGCCGCAAAACTCGGCTGGCCGCAGGGCACGTTCGCCAGCGCTGTGACGGTTGCCGATGGCCGTATCGAAGTTGCCCGCGAGATTGATGGCGGCACGGAAGTCGTGTCCCTCACGCTCCCGGCTGTGGTGACGGCGGATCTGCGCCTCAACGAGCCGCGCTATGCATCCCTGCCGAACATCATGAAGGCCCGCAAGAAGCCGCTTGAGACGGTTGAGATCGACAGCCTCGGCGTTGATACGGCGTCGCGCCTGACGGTGGTCTCGGTGGCCGAACCCGCCGAGCGCAAGGAAGGCGTGAAAGTGAACAGCGCGGCCGAACTGGTCGAGAAGCTCAAGACAGAAGCGAAGGTGATCTGATGACCGCTCTTGTTCTGGTTGAAGTCGAAAACGGCGCGGTCCGTCAGGCTTCCCGTTCGGCTGTTGCCGCGGCCTCCCGCTTCGGTGCCGTCGATGCCATCGTGTTCGGAGACGGCGCACAGGCCGCTGCCGCCCTGCCGGGTGTGACGCGCGTCCTCAACGTTCCGGGTCTGGTCAACGATCTGGCCGAGCCCGCCGCCGATCTGCTGGCTGCCCGCGCGAAAGACTACAGCCATATCCTGGCCGCAGCCTCCGCCACCGGCAAAAACATCCTGCCGCGTCTGGCGGGCCTGCTGGACGTGCAGCCCATCCCCGATGTGGTCGAGATCAAGGACGCCGACACCTTCGTGCGCCCGATCTATGCCGGCAATGCACTGGCGACGGTCCGCTCTTCCGACAGCATCAAGGTGCTGACGGTCCGCGGCTCCAATTTCGATCCGGTTGCTGCCGAAGGTGGGTCCGCCACGGTTGAGACAATCGAAGCTCCGGCCAGCGAGAAGTCCGTTTTCGTGAAGGTCGAACTTTCGGCATCCGATCGTCCGGAGCTGGAATCTGCCCGCGTGGTGATTTCCGGTGGCAAGGGCCTGAAAGACGCTGCGAACTTCAAGCTGCTCGAACCCATCGCCGACAAGCTGAACGCCGCCATCGGCGCGTCCCGTGCGGCCGTGGATTCCGGTTTTGCCCCCAACGAAATGCAGGTCGGCCAGACCGGCAAGATCGTGGCGCCGGAACTCTACATCGCCGTCGGTCTGTCGGGTGCGATCCAGCATCTGGCTGGCATGAAGGACAGCCGCGTCATCGTGGCCATCAACACCGATCCGGAAGCACCGATTTTCAAGGTCGCCGATTACGGCATCGTGGGCGATCTGTTCGAAGTCCTGCCGGAACTCGAAAAAGCGCTGTAAGGCACCATTCGCCTGAAACGACAAAAAAGGGGCGCCCCATGACGGGACGCCCCTTTTTTCATGACAGGATCTGACGCAGGTTTAACTGGCACTCCGGCCCCCATGAGGCACTCTGTCGGGCACGGAGACCCTCATCATGACCCGCATCCCAACCCTGCGCCAGCTTGCCCGCGACATCCTGTCCTGCCTGCCCGTCCTTCTGGGCTTCCTGACCATTCACAGCGCTCTCGCCGCCGCTTACATCGTGCCTTCGGCCTCCATGGAGCCCACCCTGCGGATCGGCGACCAGATCGGCGTTATCGTCCCGTCCTATGGCCTCAGCACGGCCAATCTGCCGTTCGGAACGTTTCTGAAGCCCTCTTCCGGAACGGACAGCCGCCTGTTCGGACGCCTGCCCCATCGCGGCGACGTGGTCGTGTTCCGCGCACCCGCCAACCTGCATCAGACCTGGGTCAAACGCGTCATCGGACTTCCGGGCGACACGGTGGCCCTGATGCATGGCCGGGTCATCCTGAACGGAACGGTGCTTCCATGGAAAGACATGGGACCAACCCGCGAGGAAAGCCGAAAGAACGTCTGGCGTGCGGCAGAACGCTATGAAGAAACCCTGCCGGGAAACATCCGCCACAACATTCTCAAAATGTCGCAGGACGGAGACCTGGACAACATTGCCCCCTTCAGCATTCCGGCCAACCATCTGTTCGTTATGGGCGACAACCGTGACAACTCCGCCGACTCGCGCGTCAGCGTAGCGGACGGGGGCGTCGGGCTCCTTCCCGTCTGGAACCTTCAGGGGCAGGCCCGCGCCGTCCTGTGGTCATGGCGGGATATTGGCAGAACGGCGCTCGTTCTCTGATTTTTCGTCCGTGCCCTCTTGCAGGAAAGCGTTAACCCCTGTAGGAGAAGCGCCGTCGGCCGGAGTGTAGCTCAGCCTGGTAGAGCACTGTGTTCGGGACGCAGGGGCCGGAGGTTCGAATCCTCTCACTCCGACCAGCCGATAGTTTTTCCAGAAATCGCCAAAACTGTTTCAGGCCCACAGGCCAGCGCATTTCTGCGTCTAAAATTCAGAACCTGAAACGCAAAAAAATGCCCTCCCCCTTTCGGGAGAGGGCAAGACGGCTTCAGGAACGCTTGTCAAAGGCCGAAGAGGTCGGCCAGACGCCCTGGGCATAAACCTGCCCGTAAGCGTGGACTTCCGTCAGATAGGTCCGCTCACCTTCGAGGACGATCTTCACGGTCGGTGCGAGCGTACCACCGATGCGATAGGTCGCCGGGTCCTGCGGGTCAGCCGAACCGGGCTGCGGCAGGGTATCAATGAAGGACTGCACGTAACCGGCAGGATCGACGAAGTGCGAGTAGGTCTCGTACGGAGCAGCAGACGGGTTACCCAGTACAAGGCCCGAACCGTTCAGCGGTGCATACGGACCGAAAATACCGTTCCGGGACACAAAACCATACACACCATCCGGACCCGTGCTGTTGCCGGTGAAGGTGGAGTGATGGGAGATCGTGAACAGATAGGTCAGACCGTCCTGGAAGACGACATGGGGGCGCTCCGTCTGGTCATTGACGCCAAGCGCCGTGACGAGGGCCGGCAGCATTTCCCATTTGGAGAAATCACCCCGCGTGGAGTCGGATGTCAGGCGGGCAATGCCGATGGCAGCAGCGCCATACTGCGCACCAGCCGGAACGGTCGTGGCAGGCGGAACCGGACCCATCTCGTCGGAACCGATGGTGAAGTTCCCGCGCATACCCGGAACATTGCCTTCAAACAGGGCATAGATCTGGTTGTCGTCAGGATTGCGGAAGATATGCGGATCGCGGAAATCCCAGTAGGCGTCTTCGACAATGTTGGCGTAGTTCACGCCGTCTGCCTGGAACATGTCCGTGCAGACATCGAAGCCCTCGAACCAGACGCCCGTGGCATCTGCCAGAATGCGGCCCGTCGTGTAGGACGGAACAGACTCGGACGGCGTATCGTTGACGGAGGTATAGAACAGATCGACCGTATTGGCGCTGTTCTCGCGCATAACGGCACAACCGGACCATTCCCAGCTGCGGGAGTTGGCGCCTTCCTTGATGACGCGGCCACCGAACTTCCAGTCCGCGCCATTGCCGGTGCGGCTGTAATAGTAGCCGATATAGGAATAGTTGTTGCGGCTGTGCCAGCCCTCGGTCGTATCGCCCGTGGCGGCACGATCGGCAACGAGGGCAAACATGACGTACCAGCCCTTGAAGGTCACGGTCTTGCCGTGAATGTCGCGCAGCAGCCAGGTGTCCCACTGCCACACATCGGAATCGATGACGGGAAATGCGTAGTCGATGACCGGCATGGTCGTCGTCGGATCATCGGCACGGATCTTCATCGCATCAGCGATCGTCCAGCGCGAACCCGACTGGACTGCGCTTTGCGTGCTGGAAACAGCGTTCATGAGTTTTCCTGTAGCTGAAAAAGAAAAGAACCAGACGCACGCCAGCATCCGAAACCCTGTTTCAGGTCCGGATGCTGGAGAGCCGTATGAAAAGAAGAATTAAACTCTGCACTGAGCCAAAATTTCTACGCAGAAAAACATGTCTTGTTTCTGAAATGCGCAACAAAAAAGGCTGCTTCTTGCGAAAGCAGCCTTTTCAAAATTCTTTAACCTGAAATTGAGTTTTTAACGAGCAATCAATTACGTTTCATGGCTCAGTGCCACAGTTATAGGAAAAAGCTGCGCGCAATGCAAGCAGAAAATTTCCATCTGCCTTTGCAGGCTCTGATTCATAAAAAAACCCACCTGCTATCAGGTGGGTTTTTTAAAGGAACCTGAAGGCCGCATAACTCAGCCGCGCTGAAAACCGGCCAGCGCGGATCGCGAAAGCTCTTCCAGAAGATCAATCGCGCCTTTCGAGTCGTTCAGACAGGGCACGAGCGCAAACTCCTCTCCCCCTGCTTCCATGAATTCTTCCCGAAGCTCGTTCCCGATTTCATCCAGCGTTTCGATGCAGTCCGTCATGAAACCAGGCATGATAACGGCAATCTTCGTAATTCCCTGTGACGGAAGAGCTTTGACGAAAGGCGCCGTATAGGGCTGGATCCATTCAAGCGGCCCGAAGCGGGACTGGAACGTCAGGGGCATCTGCGCCTCACTCAGTCCCAGAGCCGTCCGCAGTCCGGCAATCGTCCGCTCACATTCGTCCCGATACGTATCGCCCTTTTCGATGCAGGTTTTGGGAAGACCATGAAACGACGCAACGATCTGCTGCGGCTTGAAGGTCAGTCCCGCCAGCGTATCCTGAACGGACGTTTCAAGCGCGCGGATGAAAGCAGGATGATCCGGAAAAGACGGAACCGTCAGAACGGCGGGCTGGCGTCGCAGACGCATGAGCGCACGGAAAAGCTGGTCGTTGGCCGTGGCGGTCGTGGTTGCGGAATACTGCGGATAAAGCGCAATGCTAACGATCCGGTCACAACCCTGATCCATCAGGCTTTCCAGCGCTTTTGCAACGGAAGGGCGGCCATAACGCATTCCCCATTCCACTGGCACGCCATCGGCTTTAAAGCGCGCAGCAAGCCCTTCAGCCTGCCGACGGGTATAGACCCGCAAGGGGGATGCATTCTCGTCCCGGTCCCAGATCCGCGCATAATTGGCGCCGCTGGCAAAAGGACGTTTTGTCAGGATGATGCCCTGAAGAATGGGCTGCCAGATCAGGGGAGGACTCTCGATGACGCGACGGTCAGAGAGAAACTCGCTCAGATATCTTCTGACTGAGAAATAGCCTGTATCGTCAGGCGTACCCAGATTGATCAGAAGAACACCCGTCCTGCCTTCCGGCGGAGGAGTAATGCGGGGGGTTTTATGTAAGAAAGCCATGGTGCCCTCACTGTGGAACCGGGCACGCATTCAGGTAAAGAGGGAAAACGTCCGGGGATACGCGTCCCTTGCGGGACGCTATCGTCGGTGCCTTACTTTCGCATAGGAAACATCCGGTTTCCGGGTCCCTTGCAGCAAAGTATAGGCGAACACCGCAACAACGGCAGCCATCGGACCAACATACGGCAGAAGAGTATTCGTCAGAGCCATACTTGCCTCCTTTGAGCCTTTGGAAAAGATTTTCCGGTAAGCTCAATTCAGAGATTGGGCACATCTCTTCCGCATTTCAAGAAAAAAATCGGAATTCTTCAAAAAACATTCAAAAAAATGAAATATTCTCCTTTTTTCAATGACTTGATCGAATACGACTCTGCACCACCTTGGCAGACACAGGCAACCATCCCACCTCAGAACTGTTACAGACGCATCGTCCGATTTTGATTAAGGATTTCCAGAGATGGCTACACAGGACCCCGTCATTTACGTTGTCGCTGACGGCGAAAAAGCCCGTTTCCTGCGGCTTGAAGGGTCGCAGCTCCGCACCATCGAAACCTTTGACCTGCACAAGGGGTCCAGCGCGGAAAAAGACGTCTCCTCCATCAAGGCACCGCACGAAAACCCGCACGAACAGCTCAAGGTGCACTTCACCCGCGATCTGGCCGGCCATATCAACAAGGCCGCACAGAGCCGCGACGTCGAAGGCATCCTGCTTGTCGCTCCGGCGCAGGCTTCGCATGAAATCCGCGAGCATCTCGACAAGCCGACCACCAAGAAGCTCTTCAAAACGCTGGTCAAGGATCTGGTCAATACGCCGGATCACGACCTGCTGAAGCATCTCGACCGCCCGGAAACAGGCTGGGCCGAACTCGCTTCCGTCTGATTCCGATCAGATCACGTGAGAGGCCCTCAAATGGCCTCCTACGTGATACGGGGCCTTCTCATCCCGATTGCGCCGCCTTTAAAGTCCGGCGAGCGCCAGATGCAGATGCCCCTGACACCGCTCCAGAAGCGGTTCAATTTCCGCCAGAGCCACACCGTGCCGCAGCAGAACGGCCCGTTTCGTATTTCCCTGCACAAGCCTCAGGGCGTCCCGTGCCTCTTCGGCCGTTCCTCCGGCCAGTTCCATGACCATCCGTTCCGCGCGCGCCTGAAGCTTCTCGTTGCTGATGCGCATGTCCACCATGCGCCCACGATAGACATGCCCCAGACGCGTCATCAGCGCGGTGGAAAACAGGTTCAACGTGACTTTCTGCGCAGTGCCCGCGGCCATACGCGTTGAGCCTGCCAGAACTTCCGCGCCGGTCGGAATGCAGATCCCGAACTCCGCTTCCCGCAACAGGCGCGACTCCGGATTGCCACTCACACCGATCGTCAGGGCTCCGACTTCCCGTCCAAGCTGAACAAGGGCGCATGTATAAGGCGTGTTGCCGCTGGCTGCGACGCCGATCACCACGTCATGTTCGGTCGGGTGATAATCCAGCAGATCAAGCCGTGCCTGATCTTCCCGGTCTTCCGCACCTTCCGCCGCCTGTGTCGTCGCCCCTGCCCCACCGGCCAGCAGCAGAACCAGCTTCTCCGGCGCCACACCAAAGGTCGGCGTCAGTTCCACGCCATCCTGCAATCCGATCCGCCCCGACGTCCCGGCCCCCGCATAGACCAGCCGCCCCCCGGCCTGAAGCCTGGGGACAGCCGCCTCAACAGCGCGCTCGATGGACGGCAAGGCTTCGCCAACACGATCCAGAGCCGCCTTCTGCGACGTCAGAAGCCGACCCAGCAGAGCATCGAGCGGCAGGCGCTCGATATCCTCATTGGCCGCGAGAACCGTCTCCGTGCGCGCCGCCGTCATTCGGACTCGTCTTCATCCGGAATTTCATTGCGACGGAAAAGCTGGCCGTCCTTCAGAAGTCCCTGCGCGACAATGCTTTCCGCAATCTGGACCGCATTGAGGGCCGCACCCTTGCGCAGATTGTCGGACACACACCACAGCGCCAGACCGTTCTCGACAGACGGATCAATCCGCAGGCGGGACACATAAGTCGCATCCTCGCCCACACATTCGATCGGCGTGACGTAACCACCATCCTCGCGCTCGTCCCGCAGAATCACACCCGGCGCCTTGCGCAGCGCCTCGCGTGCCTTCTTCAGATCAACCGGCTTCTCGCATTCAATGCTGATGGCCTCGGAGTGACCGATGAACACCGGGACGCGCACACAGGTCGCCAGAACCTTGATGTCCGGGTCCATGATCTTGCGGGTTTCGACGGCCATCTTCCATTCTTCCTTGGTCGCACCGTCGTCCATGAAACGGTCGATATGAGGAATGACGTTGAAGGCAATCTGCTTGGTGAACTGCGCGACCGTCGGCGGATCGTTGACGAAGGTGCCCTTGGTCTGGGCGAACAGCTCGTCCATCCCGTCCTTGCCCGCGCCTGAAACGGCCTGATAGGTCGAGACCACGATGCGCTTGATGCGGAACAGGTCATGCAGCGGCTTGAGCGCCACGAGCATCTGTGCGGTTGAGCAGTTCGGGTTGGCGATGATGCCTCGGCTCGCCTTGCCAATCGCCGCCGCGTTCACTTCCGGCACGATCAGGGGCACGCCCGGCTCCATGCGGAAATGGGACGTGTTGTCGATCACGACGCATCCGGCAGCCGCAGCCTTGGGCGCATAAACGGCCGAAACCGCCCCACCCGGCGAGAACAGCGCAATATCCCAGCCCTTGAAGTCGAACGTCTCGAGATTCTGAACCTTCAGGACCGTCTTGTCCCCAAAGGAAATCTCGCGCCCTGCCGAACGCGGCGAGGCCAGCGCCACAACCTCATCGACCGGAAATTCCCGCTCCGCCAGAATTCGCAGCAGTTCACGCCCCACCGCACCCGTGGCGCCAACAACCGCAACCCGATAACCCATGATCTTTTCCCGTTCCCTGAAAATCAGCCCGAAAAGGGCAGACGCTTTAAAAGCGCCGACAGACGGTGCCGCCGCAGTTCGTAGCGGGCCTTGCGCCCCGTCGCCATATAGTTGAGCTGGATCGCATAGCGCGTTCCGACAAACTGCCGGTGCCCGTGCCAGGTGGCCGGACCGTTCGGAAACACCAGAAGCGTCCCTTCGGCGGGCGTCACCTCAACATCGAAATCCTCGACATCATCCGGCCCGTTCAGCAGCCGCAGACAACCATCGCGCGAGGCCCAGTCCTCCCCGCGCGGATTGAGATACAGCAGGATCGTGACGAGCTTGGCCTCGGAATCCCGATGGATGCGCCCGTCTTTTTCCCGCGTGCGGCCGCGGACCGTCAGCATGGTCGGCGCATCCGCCAGATCCAGCCTGAATTTCTCCGCCACCAGCGCCTTGAGCTTCGGCCCCTGCAATTCCGCAATCATGCCCGCAACACGTGGCGTCAGCTTCAGGGCTTCCGGCGGGAACGAACCACCGGATTTCATTTCCGGCAGATCGGAAACAACCGCCTTCAGATCATCGTTGCCAATGAAATGCGGCACCACCAGATGCGGAAACGGTTTTTCCGCAACCGGCGCGCTCTCGAACGCATCATAATCAAGAGAAATCCTGCTCATGGCGCGGAAGGCTAGACGCGGCCCACGCCGGCGACAAGGCCTATTCCACACATGTGAGACCTGCCTTTTACGAAAGAATATTACCCCCGCAGCGGCTTATGCGCCCTCACCATCCGGCTCGTCGCCAGATAACGGACATATCCTGCCCCCAGACGGTTCGCACCCCCCATACAGACATGCGGCCCCGGCAGGGACGAGATCCGTCCGTCCCACACGGTATGAAGCAGGCGCGGATCCGTCCGGCATTCCAGCGTCCGGTGATCCACTCCCGACTGCCCCGCATCCTCCGCCAGAACGGAATGCGCGGACAGGTTGTCCCGACGTGGCTCCTGCGCTCCCGCCGACAGACCTGTCAACGCAAGACCACTTCCCGTCAGAACTGCAAGAAACAGCAGAGCACGCATCAGCGAAACTCCCATCCAACAAGGCCGGCTCAGGACCGGTCGGTTAACAAGACGACTCTCGGGCATTAAAAGTTGCGGCAACTTTGTGGCGGGACGAACAGATTTTTGCCTTCAAGCCGTCCGACCACTGGGCGTACAGATGGTTTTCCTGCCTCCCCAGTGCAAGGTGACACTCATGAACACCCGGCCCCTCGTCCTCCCTGAACTCCTCCCGCTCCTTGAAGAGATCCCCACCGTCGATCTCTCGCCCGACTCCCTCCCCGCCTTCCGCGACGGGCTGGAACAGGCCGCCGGACAGTCTTTCCTTCAGGCTGAAGACTATCCCGTCATCCTTGAACGGCTGACCATTCCCGCCACGGACACAGCCCCCGCCCTCCGCCTCCTGAGCGTCCGCCCCCGCAAGGACGCCGCAGCCCCGCGCCCGGTCCTTCTGCACCTGCATGGCGGCGGCTATTTCGCTGGCCAGCCCGAACTCACCGCCACCCAGCTCTGCCAGTTCGCTCAGGATCTGGACTGCGTGGTCATTTCCCCGGATTACCGCCTCACCCCCGAACATCCCTTTCCGGCGGCCATCGAGGATGCCTACACGACACTCTGCTGGATCACGCGCAACGCCGATACACTGGGGATTGATGCCGCCCGCATCGGCCTCACCGGCGAAAGCGCAGGCGGCGGCCTTGCCGCTGGGCTGGCTCTCCTGACCCGGGACCGCGAAGGCCCGACCCTCCTGTTCCAGAATCTCGTCTACCCCGTGCTCGACGACCGCACGACGACAGGTCAGCCCGACGCCTCCCCGGTCGGGGGCGAATTCCTGTGGACCCGCGCCAGCAATACTTTTATGTGGTCGGCCCTCCTCAATCCCGTAGTGCCCGGCTCGGCGGACGTCTCGCCCTATGCCGCGCCCGCCCGCGCCACGGACCTGTCCGGTCTTCCCCCCGTCTATCTGTCCGTCGGCGCCCTGGACCTGTTTCTGGACGAAGACCTCGCCTACGCGCAGCGCCTGATCCATCAGGGCGTTTCGGTAGAACTGGAAATCGTGCCCGGCGCCTGCCATATCTTCGACCAGACAGACACCCCGGTAGCCACCCGCTCCCTCGCACGCCGTATCGACGCCATGAAACGCGGCTTCGGTCTCTGAACAGGCAGAACGCGAAACAAACGGAAATTGGCCCTGTTCGGCCAATCCGCTAGAGTGCACGACCAAAAGACACGCCCCCTGCTCCCTGGTACAGGTCACAGGAGCCGGGGACACAGGAGAACGAGTTCATGGGCGACCATCGCGATGACCGGGACGCCATCAACGGCGAAAACACCGTCTATCTGGCGGAGCTGCACGCACGCTGGCAGCATGACCCGGCCTCCGTGGACACGGCCTTCGCCTCCCTGTTCGAAACCCTTGGCTCTGACCGCCTGCCCGCGGAAACAACAGAGCAGACCGACGCCAGCGCCGAGAGCCTGAAATTCGCCTATCGCCTGCGCGGACATGCCATCGCAAAGCTGGACCCGCTCGGCCTGGCACCCGTTCCCGACATTGCCGAACTGAACCCGCCCGGAGCCGACCGGGACCTGATCGCCCGCCTGCGCCGTGCCTATTGCGGCACCACGGCCGCCGAGTTCATGCATCTTCAGGACCCCGCCCAGCGCCAGTGGTGGATCGACCGTCTGGAGACGCCGGTTCCCGGCCCGTCGCTGGACCAGAAGCGCCTCCTCCTCGCCCTCACCCGCGCCGAAGCCTTCGAGCAGTTCTGCCAGAAGCGCTTCATGGGCATGCGTCGTTTTGGCCTTGAAGGCGGCGAAAGCGTCATCGTCGCTCTGCGCACCCTGATTGATGCCGCCGCACAGGACGACGTGCGCTCCGTCTCGCTCGGCATGCCCCATCGCGGCCGTCTGAACGTGATGGCCAACATCCTGCGCAAGCCGTTTGCCGCTATTTTCAGCGAATTCGCGGGGGCATCCTTCAAGCCTGACACCATTCAGGGCTCGGGCGATGTGAAATACCATCTCGGCACCGCCACAACGCTCGAACATGCGGGCCACACTGTCCGTATCTCGCTCCTGCCCAACCCCTCTCATCTGGAAGCGGTGGACCCCGTCGTGCTCGGTCGCGTCCGCGCCGATCAGGACCGCGAAAAGGACCACGACCGCCAGCATCATCTGGGCATTCTCGTCCACGGCGACGCCGCCTTCGCCGGTCAGGGCGTCGTGTACGAAACCCTGAGCCTGTCCAAGCTGGAAGGCTACCGGACGGGCGGCACGGTCCACGTCATCATCAACAACCAGATCGGCTTCACCACCGTCCAGTCCGACGCCCATTCCGGCATCCACAACACCGACATCGCCAAATCCGTTCAGGCCCCGATCCTGCACGTCAACGGCGACGATCCCGAAGCCGTCTCCCGCTGTGCTTTTCTGGCGCATGAATGGCGCCGCACCTTCCAGTCCGACATCGTGCTGGACGTGGTCTGCTATCGCCGTCACGGCCATAATGAAGCCGACGAACCCGCCTTCACGCAACCCGCGATGGTCCACGCCATCCAGTCCCGCCCCACGACGCGCAGCCTTTACGCCCGGCATCTGGTTCACACCGGCGTCATGACCGAAGCCGAGGTCGAGGAGATGTGGAACCACTTCCAGAACCGGCTGGAAGAGCAGTTCGAAACCTCCAAGACCTATCACCCCAACAGCACGGACTGGCTCGACGGCCCCGAAGACCCGACACGCCTGCAGGACGAGCAGGACCGCATCCAGCCCATGACCGGGGTGCCGCTCCGGCGCCTGCGGGATGTTGGAGAGGCCATCGGCACGATTCCGGAAGGCTTGGCGGTTCATCCGCGTCTGGCCCGTCAGATCACGGCACGCGGCAAGGCGGTGGCCGATGGCGGCCCGCTCGACTGGGCGACCGCCGAGGCTCTCGCTTTCGGCACCCTGTCCATGGACGGCCATCCCGTCCGCCTGTCCGGACAGGACAGCCGCCGCGGCACGTTCAGCCAGCGTCACGCCGTGCTGTTCGATCAGGACACAGGCCGCGAAGACACGCCCCTGACCCATATCGCGCCCCATCAGGCCCCTCTGAACATCTGGAATTCACCACTCTCGGAATATGCCGTTCTCGGTTTCGAATACGGCTATTCCCTTGGAAATCCCGAAGCTCTGGTTCTGTGGGAAGCGCAGTTCGGCGATTTCACCAACGGCGCACAGATCATCCTCGACCAGTTCATCGCCTCGGGCGAAACCAAATGGCTGCGGACGTCCGGCCTGACCCTGCTTCTGCCGCACGGCTATGAAGGTGGTGGCCCGGAACATTCTTCCGCGCGCCCCGAGCGCATTCTTCAGCTCTGCGCCGAAAACAACATGCGCGTGTGCAACATCACGACACCCGCAAACTACTTCCACGCCCTGCGCCGCCAGATCGCGCGCCGCTGCCGCAAGCCGCTGGTCGTTTTCACGCCCAAATCCCTGCTCCGCAACAAGGATGCGGTGTCCATGCTGGACGAGATGGGGCCACACACCCGTTTCCAGCCCGTCATCGCAGACCCGGCCAAGGAAGAGGGCGCACGCCGCATTATCCTGTGCACCGGCAAGGTCTATTACGATCTGATCGCCGAACGCGCGCGCCAGAACCGTGACGACGTCGCCATCATCCGCCTGGAACAGCTCTATCCGTTCCCGCATCATGCACTCATGGAGCAGCTCGCCCGCCATCCGGACGCAGAACAGGTCCTGTGGTGTCAGGAAGAGCCGCTCAATAACGGGGCGTGGATTTTCGTGGACCGTCGCATCGAACGCGCCCTGCGCGCCTGCGGACATCGGGTCCAGCGCCCGGACTATGCAGGCCGCGACAGTGCCGCTTCCCCCGCAACCGGACTACCGGGCGTCCATGCCGCCCAGCAGGAAAAACTGGTTCAGGACGCCCTGTCCTGAACCGCCCCGAAAAGGGGAAAACTCAGGTCGGGCCGCCCTGATAGCCATAGCTGCTGCGGCCCGCGCCTACATTGCCATAACCGTCACCACGGAACTGCCGCGACCCCTGGCCGCCATAATCCGGCCCACACGCCGCCAGCGCCGCCAGAAGTCCAAGCGCTATCCCAATCCGAACCCGCGTCATCAGCATTTTCCTTGCATGTCAGCCTGTTACGACATCATAAGCCGCAAAATCCCGACAGACCACCAGTGGATCGCCACCGGTCGCAACTACATCTGCTCTTTTCAGGAAAAATGGTGAACCGGCTGGGACTCGAACCCAGGACCATTCGATTAAAAGTCGAATGCTCTACCAACTGAGCTACCGGTTCATCCGCACGCTGGCTACCCCACAACCCATAAGGGCGTCAACCTCACAGCCGCGAAAAACAGGTCCAACATTTCTCCAGACATGGCTTCTCCCCGCAAAAGAGGCTATGGGCGCCCCACGTTCTACCTCCACATCCCAGACGCCGCTTTTCAGCCCGGAAAGGAAGAAACAGATGCCAATCCAGATTCTTCCCGGTCTCGCACTCGAAGACGACGAACTGAAGGTGACCTATATTCTGGCGTCAGGTCCCGGCGGGCAGAACGTCAACAAGGTGGCGACGGCCGCCCAGCTCCGCTTCGACGCCGCACGATCTCCCGCCCTGCCAGACCGGATCAGAACCCGCCTGATCGAACTGGCTGGCAGCCGGGCCACGCAGAATGGTGAAATCATCATCACCGCCCGTCGCTTCCGGACACAGCAGCGTAACCGCGAAGACGCCATCGAACGTCTGGCGGAACTGATCCGGAAAGCCGCCCATCGTCCGGCGTTCCGCGTCGCCACACGCCCCGGAAAAGCCGCCAGACAGCGGCGTCTGGATGGGAAGTCCCACCGGGCAGGCATCAAACGCAACCGGACAGTGCGTCTGGACGACTGAGCTGAATGATCGACAGCGCCCATTACCGAACAGGAACGGCCGCAGCTTTCTTATGCCCGTCAACCACATCCGATACGATCAAATAACATAAAACAGAGCTGGCAAACCGCCTTTCTCACACACAGTGAAACAAACAAAACTATATTTCCCCGAAAAGTACCTACCAGAAATTTCATTCCCCTAATCCGGACCGTAAAATCTCTTTGTTGCCAACCTGCAACAGGAAGAAAAACTGTTTCAGAAATCGTTTTTGCTACTTTCATGTAACGAGTTTTTATCATTACTCTCCTGAACCCCCCTCTGAACCCAAGGGCGGTGTCTTATGGAGGTACAAAGAGTAATAATGAAATCCCGGCACCGCATCTTCCTGCTCGTAACAACAGCCGTTTCCGTCATGCCATGTATGTCCGCTCTTGCCGCGACAACAACCACTCACCCTGTCCGTCATCACACTGCCCGGACCGGCAGCAGCACTCCCGCAACCGCACACCCCGCCAGCGCTCCAGTCGCGAAGACGGCGACTGCCGCACCGCGCAAGAAAAAGACCGAAGTCAACTTCGCGGGTGAAGCCGAGACGATCAACGTCACCACAGGCACCCACGCGACGAACCGCAAGGCCCGCGAAAGCACGTCCCCCGTCACCGTGGTCTCTGCCGCGACGCTCCGCCGTTCCGGCATGCTGAACCTCTCGGACGCCCTGACCCGGACCTATGCTTCCATCAACGTGGTGGCGATGGGCGCAGATTCTGCGGCCCTGACATCTTCCATCCAGATGCGCGGTCTCGGCCCGAACGAAGTGCTGGTTCTGGTGGACGGCAAGCGCCGCCACAACACCGCAAACATCACAGCCGATGCGGGCCCGCAGTTCGGCTCCACCGGCGCCGATCTGAACACGATCCCCGCAAATGCCATCGACCACATCGAAGTGCTGGAAGACGGCGCGGCCGCTATGTACGGCTCGGACGCGATTGCCGGTGTGGTGAACATCATCACCAAAAAGCAGGCCCACGGCATGCAGACCACCGTGCAGACCGGGGCAAACGCCTATAACGGCGACGGCTGGCAGTACAAGGTCGGCGCTGATGGCGGGGTGAAATGGGGCAGCGACGGCTACCTGCACCTCAGCGGCGAAGTCTATCACACGGATCACATGGTCGTCGGCGCGCGGGACCACCGCCTGATCGGAAGCTGGCCCACCAACGCCAACACAACGGGCTACTATAACGGTATCGTTCCGAATGCGATGAACGTGCCGACCAATTCCAACAAGATCATGAGCACGCCGGAAGAAACCCGCGAAAGCCTCGCCATCGACTTTGGCAAGACCATCACCGAAGGCGTGAATTTCTACGGCCTCATCACCTATATGCACCGCCACGGCGAAGCATATGAAAACTACCGCACGCCCGTCATCGCGCCCAGCATGTATCCGGCGGGCTTCTCCCCGCTCGAAACGTCGGAAGAAAACGACTACGCCGCCACGCTGGGCCTCAAGGGAGACAACTTCCTGGGCTTCGACTGGGATCTGAGCACCACATACGGCGCCGATGGCAACAAGATCGGCAACAAGAACACCGCCAATACCGGCATGCTCGCCAGCACGTGCTCAACCGACCCGAGCTCGTCCTATTATTCGACCGATGGCTGCGGCTGGTCCCCCAACACGACGCGTGCCGAAACCTATCGCATGGCACAG
This sequence comes from Gluconobacter albidus, assembly GCF_002005485.1. NCBI lineage: Bacteria > Pseudomonadati > Pseudomonadota > Alphaproteobacteria > Acetobacterales > Acetobacteraceae > Gluconobacter > Gluconobacter albidus. The sequence continues at coordinate 2,619,107 of NZ_CP014689.1, forward strand.
TGGACCAACAATCTGGACTTCCGCCGTCACTTCAATATCGCCAACGTCGTTCCCATGACGCTGGCCTTCGGTGGCGAACACCGTCTCGAAACCTATGAAATCAAGGCAGGCACCCCGCCCTCCTATGAACTGGGCGGCACGCAGGGCTATGCCGGTCTTGGCCCCAACAGCGCCGGCAACTGGAGCCGTGATATCTGGGCCGCCTATGTCGATGGCGACTTCCACCCGCTCCCGCACTGGGATCTCGATTTCGCAGGACGCTTCGAGCACTACACGGATGTCGGCAACACGGAAAACGGCAAGGTCTCGACCCGCTATGACGTGAGCAAGCGCATTGCGATCCGTGGCACGATCAGCACCGGCTTCCGCGCGCCCACACTGGCCGAACAGCACTACAGCGCCATGAACGTGGACCCGACCGGCGCCTCCGGTCTTCTGCCCGTCAACTCAACGGCCGCCCGCATTCTCGGCGCCAGCGCCCTGAAGCCGGAACGCTCCGTCAGCGCCAGCGGCGGCATTGTTCTTGAGCCCGTGAAGAACTTCCACGTCGAAGCAGACGTGTATCAGATCAATCTGCGTGACCGGATCGTAGGCGGTGGTACCGTCAATGGTCAGCCCGCCGTCGATGCCATCGAAGCCATGGGATACTCCCTGCCTCTGAACAGCATCACGCTCGACAACGTCTCCGCCTATTACATGACCAACGGCGCCAGCACCCGCACGCAGGGTCTCGACATCAAGGCGGACTACATGTTCCGCTTCCACAATGCTGGCAACCTCAACCTCAGCATGGCGCTGGACCTGAACCGGACGCGTCTGCACCACAACGGAACGGACACCAACGGCAATCCACTGCTGAACGCGCAGAACATCGGCTACATCACGACCGCCTATCCGCGCAGCAAGATCATCCTGAACGCGTTTTATACGATCGGGAAATGGGACCTCAACGTGCGTCAGACCCGTTACGGCGAGACCACGGACATGCTGACCTACTCTGACTGGACGGACAAGACGCTCACCTGCCCGAGCGGCGGCAAGCTGGCCTATTCCAACAGCTGCTTTGCGCAGTTCAAGAATACGCCGCGCTGGCTGACCGATATCGAAGTCGGCTACCGCTTCAACAGCCACTGGCATCTGGCGCTCGGTGCGAACAACGTCTTCAACGTCCGCCCCCGTCGCGTTCCGCAGATCAACAACTCCCGCGGCGCCCAGATCTACGACCAGTTCTCGCTGCAGGTCCCCATCACCGGCGGTTACTATTACGGCCGGATCAACGCCAGCTTCTGAAACCCTCCCTCAGATCCCTCCACAGGAAAGGCGCCCCGTTACAGGGCGCCTTTTTCTTTATGAAACGGGGCCGACGCTGTCAGGAAAACCCAACAAAAAAGCCGGCGCATCACTGCACCGGCCTTTCTGAATTCCGCTTTCAGGCAGGATTCAGGCTTCGACATACGCCTTGACGATGGTGTCGGGGTCCTTGACCACGCCACCCGCGCCGGAACCACGCTTGAGCTGGTCCACATATTCCATGCCTTCAGTCACCTGACCGACGATCGTGTACTGACCGTTCAGATGCGGGCTGGCGGCGAACATGATGAAGAACTGGCTGTTGGCGGAGTTCGGGGCCATCGTGCGGGCCATGCCGACCGTGCCACGCTCGAACTTGGCGGCATTCGTGAACTCGGCCTTGAGATCCGGATAGGAGCTGCCGCTCGTGCCGGTTCCCGTCGGATCGCCGCCCTGCGCCATGAAGCCTTCGATCACACGATGGAACTTCACGCCATCATAAAACCCCTCGCTGGCCAGCAGCTTGAGGCGCTCGGCAGCCAGAGGCGCCAGATCGGGGCGCAGCTCGATGACCACCTTGCCAGTCTTGAGCTCGAAAACCAGCTTGTTGCCGTCGGGCACTGCAGTATCGGACATCTTGGAACCTTCCAGAAATCGTTGAAGGTTCCTATGTCGGCCCTCGGCCCAGTTTCGACAAGACGATATGTGCAACATCTTCGCTGACGAAGGGTGAAATATCTCCCCCCAACCGCGCGATTTCCTTCACGATACGGCTGGCCGTGCTGCGATGTTCTTCGGAAGAGAGCAGGAAAACCGTCTCGATTTCCGGGGCCAGACGACGCAATGCGCCAGAAAGCTGACTCTCATAATCGAAGTCGCCCCCGGACCGAAGGCCGCGCACAACCGTGCCCGCGCCCGCCTGACGCACGGCATCCACCAGAAGCGTATCGAAGCCAACAACCTCGATCCGCTCCCCATGCGGCAGTTTGTCCACCTCATGCCGCAGAGCCGAGAGCCGCGCCTCCAGATCCAGAAGCGGCTGCTTGCCTTCATTGACCGCCACCCCGACCAGCAGCCGGTCGAACAGCGCAGAGGCCCGATGGATGATGTCCAGATGCCCGAACGTGACCGGATCGAACGTGCCGGGATAAAACCCGACACGCGGATCCGTCCGCGCCTCAGGCGTCAGGTGCAGCATCGTCACCTGCGGCGGGAGCTTCGGAGACCACAGTCTCGTCGGCATCGCCCTCTTCCGTGTCATCTTCCAGAACCGGGAAGACACAGATAACGGTTTCGCTGTCATTCAGGCGGAACAGCGTCACACCGCTGGCCTGACGCGCCATGACACGGACCTGCGAGACCGGCAGACGGATCAGACGCCCCGTATCCGTAACCAGCATGACGTCCGTGCCATCAAGCGTCGGCAGCGTGCCCACCACTTCCTTGCCGCGACGGTTCGCGGAGAAGGTCATATTGGTGATGCCCTGACCGCCACGGCCAGACACGCGGTAATCATAGGCCGAGGAACGACGGCCATAGCCGCCATCGGTAACGGTCAGGAGGATTTCTTCCTGCTGCTCCAGTTCCTCGAAACGCTCCTGCGTCAGATCGCCGGTGATTTCGACGGTTTCCTCGTCACCAGACACGGTCTCGTCCTCGGCGCTGTCATCCAGAACCGCATTTTCAGCACGGCGCTTGGCATTGGCCATGCGCAGATAGGCCGAACGTTCCTCGACACTGGCGTCCACGTGATTGAGGATGCACAGCGAAATCACCGCATCGCCGTCACCCAGACGGATACCGCGCACGCCCGTGCTGCCACGACCGGCAAACACGCGCAGCGTCTCGTCCGTGATCTGGAAGCGGATGCAGCGCGCGTTCTTCGTCGCCAGGAACACGTCCTGACCTTCCCGACACGTGGCCACACCGATGAGGGAATCCCCCTCGTCGAGCTTCATGGCGATCAGGCCGGAGGCACGGATGTTGCGGAAATCGCTCAGACGGTTCCGGCGTACATTGCCGCTGGCCGTCGCGAAGGCAAGGTGCAGGTCGTCCCACAGTTCCTCATCCTGCGGCAGCGGCAGAACGGCCGTGATGGAATCCGTTCCCAGTTCCGGCAGCAGGTTGACCAGCGCACGGCCCTTGGCGGTCGGCGCGGCTTCCGGAAGATGCCAGACCTTCATCCGGTAGGCCTTGCCGCCGGAGGAGAAGAACATCACCCACTGATGCGTATGCGCGTTGAAGCTGCGGATGATCACGTCATCGCCGCGACGCCCCGAAGCCGTCCGACCACGACCACCCCGGTTCTGCGACCGGAAAACTTCCAGCGGGGTCCGCTTGATGAAGCCGTCGCGCGTGATGGTCACGACCATCTGCCCCGGCTCGATCAGACTTTCATCCGTCTGGTCGCCGAGCGCATCGGAAATTTCCGTCGCACGCGGGGTCGCAACTTCCGCACGGGCCGCCAGAAGCTCCTCGCGCATGACTTCCATCCGGCGCGGGCGGCTCTCGATGATCTGGAGCAGTTCGCCGATCTTGACGGCGACGTCCCCCAGCTCTCCCTGGATCTTCTCGCGCTCAAGGCCCGTCAGGCGCTGCAGGCGCAGCTCAAGAATGCCGCGTGCCTGCGCTTCCGTCAGACGGACCTGGCCATTGATGATGACATTGCCTTCGTCGTGGATCAGCTCGAGCAGCGGAATAACTTCAGACGCATCCCACTCACGCGCCATCAGCGATTCACGCGCCGTTGCAGCATCCGGGGCCGCACGGATCAGCGCAATGACCTCGTCGATATTCGCAACAGCCAGAACGAGACCGACCAGCAGATGCCCGCGGTCACGCGCCTTGTTCAGATCGAACCGGGCGCGGCGCAGGATGACTTCCTCACGGAAGCGCAGGAAGGCTTCCAGAATGTCCTTCAGCCCCATCGTCCGCGGCTTGCCATCGTCCAGCGCCAGCATGTTGGCACTGAAGGACGTCTGAAGCTGCGTGAAACGGTAGAGCTGGTTCAGAACCACATCCGGCGTCGCATCGCGCTTGAGCTCGATGACAACGCGCATGCCCGACCGGTCGGACTCGTCACGGATGTCGGAAATGCCTTCGATTTCCTTGGCCCGGACCAGATCGGCGATCTTTTCCTGCAACGTGGCCTTGTTCACCTGATACGGGATCTCGGTGATGATGATGGCCTGACGGTCCTTGCGGATTTCCTCGATCTCGGCACGTGCCCGCACCGGAATGGACCCGCGGCCCGTCTCATAGGCACGGCGGATGCCGCTGCGCCCCATGATAATGCTGCCCGTCGGAAAATCCGGCCCCGGGATGATCTGCATCAGCTCGTCGAGTTCGATGTCCGGGTTGGCAATCATCGCCAGCGTGGCGTCAATCACCTCACCCGGATTATGCGGCGGAATATTGGTCGCCATGCCCACGGCAATACCGGCCGCGCCATTGACAAGCAGGTTCGGGAAGACCGCCGGCAGAACCTTCGGCTCGTTCTCGCTCTCGTCATAGTTCGGCTGGAAATCGACAGTGTCGCGGTCGATATCGTCCAGCAGGAAGGACGACGCCTTGGCCAGACGGGCCTCGGTGTAACGCATGGCGGCCGGGCTATCGCCATCGACCGATCCGAAATTGCCCTGGCCGTCGATCAGCTTGACGCGCATCGACCAGTGCTGCGCCATCCGGACCATGGCGTCATAAATCGAGCTGTCACCATGCGGATGGTATTTACCCATCACGTCACCAACCGCACGCGCGGACTTGCGATAGGGCTTGTCGGCCGTGAAGCCGCTTTCGCGCATGGCATAGAGAATACGGCGATGAACCGGCTTCAGACCATCCCGCACATCCGGCAGTGCACGCGATACGATCACGGACATCGCATAAGCCAGATAGGAGGAGCGCATTTCCTCCTCGATCGTCACAGGAAGACGGCCGGAAGGGGTCAGATCAGTCGGCTCGGTCAGCTCGGTCAAGACAGGTCACCACACTAGAATTCGGTTTTCCCAGCATACCGCATGCGTCGCCATCACGCCACACCCGGCACTCAGGGGCGGCACTCCAGAACGCATTGACGTCGTTCCGGGTCTGCTTTGCGCAGGCCTTGCAAAAAAGGCATCCACACAAAAAAATGACAAAATTGTTCGAAAGTGCGACAGCTATTTACACCTTATTAACTTGCGAACAGTAATTGAACACGTTAGCAATTCTCAAACACACTCCGGCGAGTCCGTGCCGGAAATTTTTCGGAAAGATCTGATCATGGCCGATACGACCACCGACGACATCACGCCCGCCGGCAGTGACAACGCCAGCTACAACACTGGCGAAACCAGCTTTCACGAGCACGACTATTCCTGGCGCTGGGTTGGCCCCGCAACGGGCGGTGACTGGACCGATCCCAGCAACTGGGTCCTGACGGATGCCGGTCAGCCGGTTGATACGTCCTCCGACGCGTTCAGCGGCACCCCCATCCCGCAGAGCGAGCAGAATGCTGACGTCAACGTCGGCTATTACGGCAACACCACGCCAAACGTCGTCGTGTCCAATGCCGTCCTCTACAACCAGATCCGCAGCCTCAGCGTCTGGCAGAACAGCACCCTGAAGATCACCGCACAGGGTGGAAACGGCAACGTTTTCGCAAGCGCCGGTCTGCAGAACAACGGCACCGTCATCATTGACACCCCGTCCAAGGTCGAACTCGGCGGCGTGACATCGGGCGACGGCACCCTGACGATCCTGAACAACAACGGCAATGTGACGCTTGACGACGCGCAGCTGAACAACGGCACGCTCAATCTCGTCAACTCGACCCTCGGCACCCTTGCAACGCCCATCAGCGTTTCCGGCGGCACGATCAACCTTCAGCAGAACAGCACGCTCATTGCAAACCTGTACGGCGAAGGCTCCACGGTCAACGTCGACCCGGCAACCGTCAACACGCTGTATGTCAACGACCGCTTCTCCAACAGCAGCGGCTCCGTCCAGAACACCGTCATCAACGGCGTTTCCGAGAATACCCATTTCGGCATCCTGAGCGGCTCCTCCAAGCCGGTCTCCGCCACGTATGAAGCCAACACCGACGGCTCCTACACGCTGACGATCACCCTCGATAACGGCCACGCCATCACCTATCCGACGGTCAACGTCGCAGACGGCTACACGCCTGCTGCACAGGCCACGATCGTCCAGGACGGCTCGAACGGCTGGCTCATCGAAGACGCCGGCACGGCAACGGCTCCGGCATCCTATGTCACCAGCGACCTGCACCAGCAGCTTGCCGCAACGGCAGCCGCAGCGGCTGCAGCCGGTGGCGACACGTCGCAGTACAGCAGCAACTCCGTCAGCTACCACACCCATGACAACACATGGCGCTGGACCGGCTCCGCGACGGGTGGCGACTGGTACGATCCGAAGAACTGGACGCTGTATGACGGTGTCGGCAATGTCGTTGACACGTCCGGCAATTCCTTCAGCGGCAACGCCGTTCCGCAGAGCGAGCAGAATGCTGACGTCAACGTCGGCTATTACGGCAACACCACGCCGAACGTCGTCGTCGCCAACGCGCCGTCCTACAACCAGATCCGCAGCCTCAGCGTCTGGCAGAACAGCACGCTGGAAATCACCGCACAGGCCGACAGCACCTATAGCGGCTACGTCTTCACGACGGCGGGTTTCGAAAACAGCGGCACGATCCTGATCAACACCGCAAGCCGGGTCGAGCTTGGTGGCATCTCCGCCAACCGTGACGGTGGCGTCCTCACCATCATGAACAACGACAACAACGTCGTGTTCGATACAAACAACGTCAACAACGCTGGCACGATCAACCTGATCAACGCCACGCTTGGCGCTGCCACCAATCCGCTGTCGGTGTCGGGCGGTACGCTCAACCTGTCGCAGGACAGCAGCCTGTTCCTGTCTCCGGGCGAAAACATCAACACCATCAATGTTGATCCGAACACGGTCAACACGGTGTACGTCCAGGCCAATGGCCTGCTGCACACCGACTCGCCGAATGCCCAGGGCGTCGTGATCAACGGCGTGTCCTCCAATACGCATTTCGGCATCTCCGGTGTGTCCTCCGCGCCGACGGCTGCCACCTACACGCCGAACACCGACGGGTCCTACACGCTTCAGGTCACGCTGGCTGACGGCCGCCTGCTGACCTTCGGCAACATCCATACGGCAGACGGCTTCGTCCCCGCCGCCAATGCGTCCATCGTTCAGGACGGCAGCAATGGCTGGGTCGTAGAAGACAACGGCAACGCCCCCTGCTTCCTCGCAGGCAGCATGATCCGCACGCCGGAAGGCGATGTGGCTGTCGAAACCCTGCGCCTCGGCAGCACGGTTCTGGCATTCGTGAACGGCGAAACCGTCGAGCGCACCGTCACCTGGGCCGGCCGCTCCCACATGATCGCCAAGGCTGGTCTGGCCGATGCGGAAGCCGGTTACCCGGTCCGCATCATGCAGGGCGCACTCGCCGAAGGCGTGCCTTACAAGGACATGCTGGTCACGCCGGAACACTGCCTGTTCATCAATGGCGGTTTCATTCCGGCCCGTATGCTCGTGAATGGCCGCTCGGTAGTCTATGACCGTACCATCGCCGTCTATGACTACTTCCATGTAGAAACGGCCGAACACTCGGTCATCATGGCAGACGGCATGCTGACGGAAAGCTACCTCGACACCGGCAACCGCCAGTCCTTCCGTCAGGACGGCAGCGTCGTTTCGCTGGGTGGCCGCGCGCGCAACTGGAATGACGACGCAGCAGCCCCGCTGTCCGTCAGCCGGGACGTGGTCGAGCCGATCTTCCGCGAAATCGAAGCCCGCGCCATCGCAGCAGGCCTCGAGAACACGGTTGCCGCTCCGGCCCTGACCGAAGACGCCGGCCTGTACCTCGTCGCCAGCACGGGCCAGACCATCCATCAGGTCCGCACTGCCAACGGCCGCGCAATGTTCATGATCCCGTCTGACGTGACAGGCGTTCGCATCGTGTCCCGCACGTCCAGCCCGAGCGAAACGGTCGGACCGTTCGTCGACGACCGTCGCCAGCTCGGCGTTCTGGTGGGTGAAGTCACGCTGTTCGACTCGGGCAACACGATCCGCATCGACCAGCACCTGACGGACGCAGACCTCAGCGGCTGGGATGTTCAGGAAAACACCCCTGTCCGCTGGACGAACGGCAACGCCATGCTGCCCCTGACGGCCCGTCAGCCGAACAGCCTCGGCATGCTCGCCATCCAGATCCTGGCCGCAGGCCCCTATCTGGTGACGACGTCTGCAGAAGAAACAGCTCTGACGGCCTGAAGTCCGTCAGTCTGAAACGGCAAAAAGCCTCATCCTTCCGGGGATGGGGCTTTTTTCTTGTCTGCATCACATAAAAAAAGCCCCCGAATGCCTGAGCATCCGGGGGCTTTTTACATCCGCGAACCGAAATCCGCCCTGAACTCAGAACGGGATTTCATCGTCCAGGTCGTTGTCCGGCGGGGCGTCCCAGCCACCGTTGCTGCCACCCGAACGACCGCCGCCGGAAGCCCCGCCGGCATTTCCACGGGAACCGCCGCCAAAGCCGCCGCCCGAACCGCCAGCGGAGCCGCCACGGCTTCCTCCCCCGAAGCCACCACCATTGCCGCCGCCGTTGCCACCGCCATAGCCGCCACCGTTGTCAAAACCGCCATCATCGCCACCACCGCTGCGATTGCTGTCGATCAGCACCAGATCGCCCCGGAAGCGGTCGATCACGACTTCGGTCGTATATTTCTCCTGGCCGGCCTGGTCGGTCCATTTGCGGGTGCGAAGTTCGCCCTCGATATAGACCTTGCGCCCCTTGCGCAGGAACCGCTCGGCAACATCAGCCGTCCGTTCGTTGAAGATCACCACGCGATGCCACTCGGTGCGCTCCTTGCGCTCGCCGGACTGACGATCGTTCCAGGTGTCTGACGTCGCAACGGTCAGGTTGACGATCTTAGACCCCGACTGCGTGTTGCGGACTTCCGGGTCCTTGCCCAGATTCCCGACCAGAATCACCTTGTTGACGCTGCCTGCCATTCCCGTCCCAACCAATTTTCTCGAATTGTTCTTTTCATACGTGCGTAAGTTCCCATCTAATGGGGAACAATCCAACGCCATTCAAGCGCGTTCGATCTCACAACTGCCTTTTCTCCACATTCCGGGGTCTCCGTGAGCTTTCCAGACAATCATTCGATCCGCGTCCGTGGGGCCCGCGCCCATAATCTCAAGAACATCGACGCCACGATCCCGCGGGATTCCCTGACGATCATCACGGGCCTCTCAGGCTCCGGAAAATCCTCGCTGGCTTTCGACACGATCTATGCAGAAGGCCAGCGACGCTATGTGGAGAGCCTGTCCGCCTATGCCCGCCAGTTCCTTGAACTGATGGGCAAGCCGGATGTGGACTCCATCGAAGGCCTCTCCCCGGCCATCTCGATCGAACAGAAAACCACGTCCAAGAACCCGCGCTCGACCGTGGGCACGATCACGGAAATTCACGACTACATGCGCCTGCTCTGGGCGCGCGTGGGCATCCCCTATTCCCCCGCGACCGGCCTGCCGATCGAGGCGCAGACCGTCAGCCAGATGGTTGACCGCATCATGGCCATGCCCGACGGCATGCGCCTGATGCTGCTGGCCCCCGTCGTGCGGGACCGCAAGGGCGACTGCAAGCGCGAACTCGCCGAACTGACGCGCAAGGGCTTCACCCGCGTGAAGATCGACGGCGAACTGTACGAAATCGCCGAGGCCCCTGAGCTGAACCGCAAGACGCGCCACACAGTCGAAGTCGTCGTGGACCGGATTGTCGTCAAGGAAGGTCTCGAATCCCGCCTCGCCGACAGCTTCGAGACCGCCCTCGAACTCTCGGACGGCCTGGCCTATGCCGAGGAAGTCAAACGTGCAGGCGAGAAGGAAGCCCCGGCGCATGTCGTCTTCTCGTCTCGCTTCGCCTGCCCCGTCTCCGGCTTCACAATCGAGGAGATCGAGCCGCGCCTGTTCTCCTTCAACGCCCCGATGGGCGCCTGCCCGGTTTGTGACGGTATCGGCACCGAAACCCATTTTGACGAAAACCTGATTGTCCCGGATGACAGCCTGACGCTGACCGAAGGCGCCATCGCCCCCTGGAAGGGTGCGAGCACGGACTGGTATGACCAGACGCTCGCCGCCCTCGCCCGCCATTGCGGCGATGACATGCACACGCCCTGGTCCGACCTCCAGCCCGCTACGCGTGACCTCATCATCAACGGTTCGAAAGAGCCGATCGACATTCCCTATACCGATGGCGGGAAGGTCCATATCGTCACCAAACCGTTCGAAGGCGTGCTAAAGAACCTGCGCCGCCGCATGGCCCAGACGGACAGCATGTGGGTGCGCGAAGAACTGTCGCGCTATCAGTCCGAAAAACCCTGCCATGCCTGCCACGGCGCGCGCCTCAAACCCGAGGCGCTGTGCGTGAAGGTCAAGGACCTCAACATCGCCGAAGCCTCGGACATGCCGATCCGCAAGGCGCTCGACTGGTTCTCCACCGTTGAAGCGACCCTCACGCCGCAGCGCGCCGAAATCGCCCGTCGTATCCTGCGCGAAATCACCGACCGCCTGCACTTCCTCGACGATGTCGGGCTGGACTACCTCACCCTCTCGCGCGGCTCCGCAACCCTGTCGGGTGGTGAAAGCCAGCGCATCCGTCTGGCATCGCAGATCGGTTCAGGCCTGACGGGCGTTCTGTATGTGCTGGACGAACCTTCCATCGGCCTGCACCAGCGCGACAACGAACGCCTGCTCGGCACGCTCGAACGCCTCAAGCGCCTCGGCAACACCGTCATCGTCGTCGAACATGACGAAGACGCCATCCGCGCCGCCGATTACCTGATCGACATGGGACCGGGCGCGGGCAAGCTCGGCGGCGAAGTCATTGCCGTCGGCACCCCGGCCGAGGTCGCCAAAAACCCCAACAGCATCACCGGTGCCTATCTGTCAGGCCGCAAGGTCATCCCCGTTCCGACCGAGCGCCGCAAGCCCAGCGGCATGCTCACCCTGCACGGCGCACGCGGGAACAACCTCAAGGATCTGACGATCGATTTCCCGCTCGGCACCTTCATCGCCGTCACGGGTGTTTCGGGTGGCGGCAAATCCACGCTGGTCATCGACACGCTGTATAAGGCGCTGTCCCGCCAGCTCATGAAATCGAGCCAGACGCCGCTCCCCTATGACCGTCTGGAAGGCGTGGACAATCTCGACAAGATCATCGAGATCGACCAGTCCCCGATCGGCCGGACCCCGCGCTCCAACCCCGCAACCTATACGGACCTGTTCGCCCCGATCCGCGACTGGTTCGCCGAACTCCCCGAGTCCAAGGCACGCGGCTACAAACCCGGCCGCTTCTCCTTCAACGTGAAGGGCGGTCGCTGCGAAGCCTGTCAGGGCGACGGTGTTCTCAAAATCGAGATGCACTTCCTGCCGGACGTGTACGTGACCTGCGACACCTGCAAAGGCGCGCGCTACAACCGCGAAACGCTGGAAGTGAAGTTCCGCGGAAAATCCATCGCCGACGTGCTGGCCATGACCGTGGACGAGGCCCTGCCGTTCTTTCAGGCTGCCCCGAAGATCCGCGACCGTCTCGCCATCCTGCAACAGGTGGGGCTGGGCTATGTCGCCCTCGGCCAGCAGGCCACAACGCTTTCGGGCGGTGAGGCCCAGCGCGTCAAGCTGTCAAAGGAACTGGCCAAACGCGCCACCGGCCGCACGGTCTATATCCTTGATGAACCCACAACCGGCCTGCACACCGAAGACGTCCGCAAGCTGCTTGAAGTGCTGCACACCCTCGTCGATCAGGGCAACACGGTTCTGGTGATCGAGCACAATCTGGAAGTCATCAAGACAGCCGACTGGCTGATTGATATCGGCCCCGAAGGCGGAGACGGCGGCGGTCAGGTCGTCGCAGCCGGAACGCCGGAAGACATCGCTGCCTGCAAAACCAGCCATACCGGCCGCTTCCTCGCCCCGCTTCTGGACGCACCGGGCGCAAGACAGCCGCGCAAAGTCACGGCCACCAAGATCACACAGGCCATGCTCGCCGCCAGCCTGCCGCCCCCAAAAGCCGAACGCACAGCCGCGAAAAAGGCAAAGGCTGCCAAGGACAAGGCCGCAGAAAAAGCCGACACCGAAAAGAAAACCAGAGGCCGCCCCGCGGGGTCACGCAACAAGACCAAAGCCTGAACCCGGTCGGCTCGCCTGACTCAGGCATCGTCACCGGCGATGATGATGCTTGGGTTGGCACGACAGGAGGTTGATAGTTGCCGTATCGTCAAAACGGTCCGGGTGTTCTGTCAGAGGTAAGGAGATGACATCGCTGATCCGATGATCGGCATAGACGAACTTCCAATAATGAAACCGGGCATCAAACCAAGGATTGTCATCAAACATCTCGTCCCATTCCAGCAGGTCACGCCGCAATGGCGATCCGACGCCGTTGCTCTGTGTCCAGACCGCCGACTTGCAGATCGAGGCACGCTCGACGCGCACGATCAGCCGCCCGTTGAGCGATGCCTTTCCATCAAGCTCCTCGTTGAGCACAATGTTGAGGTTATGGGTCAACTCCTCCAACGTTTCCGGCCTGGCGCCCGCGAATGCAGTGCCGCTGATAAAGACGGTAAAAATCAGGCTGAGAACAACGCGGATCATTGAAATTGTCCTTTCGGAAATAGCATGGCCTCGGCTTGCCGTTGCTTGAACAGGCCGTCCAAGAAATTGCCTTTCGAACGCGCGTGCTTGTCGCAGCCAAGGACAAGGCAGCTGAAAAAGCTCCCGAAAAGAAGCCCGGAGGTCGCCCCGCCGGGTCACGCAACAAGACAAAAGCTTGACCCCAGTCGTGTCCTGAAGAGTCAGCCCCTCTTCAGGACACAAATCCCAGAACATAAGCCACCCCAAACGCGCCCAGAACCGTGCCATTGAACAGGGCATGGCACAGAGCTGTCGTCCAGAATGGACTGATCCCCGCATTCTTCTCGGCGGTCAGAAAACAGAAATAGAAACAGCTTCCGCCCACCACTCCGGTACAGATCGCGGTCAGGGCACTTCGTCCCAGATCGCCGCCATAATGCGCGTAAGTAAATGGTCCCACACAGGCGAGCCACGCCACAAACGGCGTCACAGACCGCTGCCCCAGCACCTTCCGCACCACGACGATTGGCAACCAGAAGTACAGAAACGTTTCCACAATGGGCGCAGCCACAACGGCCTCCACGGCCAGAACGACAGCTCCGTACTTCCATGTTGCGGTGGTTCCTCCGAACCCCGCTGCATTAATCAGAAGATGCAGAGGGATGGCGATCAGGGCATTGATCAGCGCATAACGCCCCGCAATCCGGAACATCTGCCAGGCCCCACCTGGCTCCTGCGGAACGCCCTCAGGAACCAACATGACCGCCGTCATTTCTGGCGAACACCCAGATGCCCGGCCCGCCGCGCCTGAGCCAGCGCTTCCTGCCGCTCACGCTCGGCATAACGGTGGCGCTGCTCTTCCGTGCGTTCGTTATGGCAATGCGGGCACGACACACCCTGCACGAACAGAGGCGAGGCTTTGTCATGCGCATTCAGTGGCCGACGGCAGGCATGGCAGACATCATGTGTCCCGATCTCCAGCCCATGCTTCACCGACACACGCTGGTCAAACACGAAACACTCGCCTTCCCACAGGCTCTCTTCCTCAGGCACGGTCTCCAGATATTTCAGAATACCGCCCTTGAGATGATAGACCTCGTCCACACCCTCCGCCCGCGCAAAGGACGTTGATTTTTCACAGCGGATGCCGCCTGTGCAGAACATCGCAATCTTCGGCAGACGGCCTTCCGCTTCCAGTTCCTGCCGCCGTTTGCGAAACCATTCAGGAAATTCGCGGAAGGATTTCGTTTTGGGGTCTTCCGCGCCTTTGAACGTCCCGATCGCCACTTCATAATCGTTGCGCGTATCAATCAGGATCGTATCGGGATCGGAAATCAGCGCGTTCCAGTCTTCTGGCGCCACATACCGCCCCACGCCCTGAAGCGGGTCGATATCCGGCTCGCCCATCGTGACGATTTCCTTTTTCAGCCGCACCTTCATGCGGCGGAACGGCAGTTCAGGCGCGCGGGAATCCTTGCTTTCCAGGTCCGCACAGCCCGGAAGCGCACGGATATGCGCCATCACGCGCTCCATACCCTCATCCGTGCCAGCAATCGTGCCGTTAATCCCTTCGCGCGCCAGAAGCAGAATCCCCCTGATCCCCTCACGCTCGCACAATTCCAGCAGCGGCTCCCGCAATGCGGCAGGGTCGGCGAATGGCGTGAAATGATACAGCGCGACAATACGCATCGGCTCGAAACTATCGGACATGGGGCAGGGATCCGGCGACCGGGACCGCAGACACAGCCGCGATCGGATGAAAGAGACAGTCCCGGAAATATCAGGGCCAAAGCCGGGATACCAGCCCGAAAGGCCGCATGGACAGGCTGCTGCCCGGATGGCAGACAGGGGACCTCCCGAACGGCCAAAGCAGACCGATGAAGATACCCGATGCCCTGCATCAGAGCCTCACGCTTCTGAAGACCCATGCCTTTGTGCTCGGGATAAGCCTCTCACTTCTTCTGACGCTGGCCATCTGCCATGCCTGGACGGCACACAGAACCTTCAGTCCGGACAGTTTCACCTCCGCAGACGCCTCCTCCATGAAAGCCCGCGTGGAGACCTGTCACATCACCCCGAAATTCATCTCCGTGTCCGGCTGGATGCTGTCAGATCTCTGGCCCGGCCCCAAAGCCTCTTTTGTCCTCACGGCCGGAGAAGGAGCGCAGGAAGTGTCCATTCCCTACAGGCTTCAGGAGCGACCCGATATCGCACACGCCACCCATACGGACGGCAATGCGTTTCACAACCGATACGGCTTCACCGCCATGGCCCGCATTCCGGCCGGGATAACGCCACATATCCATCTGAACATCATCGCAGGACACACGCTCTACAGGATGTCGCATGTCTGCCGCTCTTAAAACGACGCTCCTGCGCAACGGCGCCTTCATCGCCTTCCTCCTGATCGCGACTTTCTGGATCGACGCCCACATCAACCGGTCGATTTTCATCGACAACGACATGTTCCGCCATGCCCTCGATCACCGGAGCCTGCTGTCTTTCCTGCACATGCGCTACATGACATGGTCCGGCCGGGTCGTCATCGAGGCCGCACTGGCTGAAACCATCCGCTATGCGCTCTTCTGGAAACTCCTCATCCCGTTCTGCGCGGTTCTTCTGGCCTATGCCATCTGGTCCTGCACCCTGCGGTCATCCCTGAAACCCGCTTTCGGAATCCCGCTCGTCATGGGGCTCTTCCTGCTCCTCCCGCACGAGGTCACGGAAGAGTCCGTTTACTGGCTCTCAGGCTTCTACAATTACCTGCTCCCGGTCTCCTTTGCCTTTTTCTCGATCAGCGTGTTCCTGCGGCAGAACGAGGCTGGAAACACGATGCGTTTCCTGTCGCTTGCAGCCCTGCCCATCGGCTGTTCGATCGAACAGTCCTCCCTGCTCCTGCTGTTCTGCACAGTTATTTCCACAGCTCTGTCCGCCTTGGGCAGCCGAAGGGTTTCTCTTTACAGCGCCCTCTACCTGACGCTCGCCGCAATCCTCTCGGCCATCGTCCTCGCCGCCCCCGGAAACGGGCGCCGCTATGTCGCGGAAATCGGCAACTGGCTGCCAGAATTCCCCCAATACGACACCCTTCAAAAACTCTCCCTCGCCCTCGACCGCATCCACCGCACCAGCATCAGCCCGGACAACCACATCCTTCTCGCAGCCCTCGGGCTGTCCCTCTGCTTTCTGGCGTTCGTCAAACAGAACCGGGGCTTTCAGGATATGGCCGCCATGGGCGTGATGCTGCAGGGTCTCCTGCTCATGCTTCCCACACACCTGCTCGGGGCCCTGCGCTGCGACCGGTTCCTCTATGATCTGAACTGGGTCTCTCTCAACACCTATGTCGCGTTTTTCCTCACGCTGTGCCTGTTCGTCTCGATCCTGTGGTGCGCCCTGTCCCTGAAAAACACCGCAACCCTCCTCTCCTTCCTGACCGGAGGGCTCATCATCACGATCCTGACGGGCCTGTCCCCCACAATCTACGCTTCCAGCCATCGCATCCTCTTCGTGCTGGACCTGACGCTGCTCCTCTATACCTGCGGCCTGATCCATACCCTTCTGACGCAGACACGGGCGCGTTCCCTGCGATAAAGTATTTCCCATGACCCAGAGCAGCACTTCCCACGCCAGTTCCCACACCATTTCCCACCTGGCCATCCGCGGCCCCTTTCTGACCTTCCATGCCGATCCCTTCACCACCGATCCCATGGATGCCCTGCATCACGAGCCCGATGGCCTGATCCTGACTGAAAACGGCCGCATCACCGCCGCCGGTCCCTGGGACAGCCTGCGCGACACCATCCCCCCCGGAACGCCCCTCGACCACTACCCCGACATGCTGATTTCCGCCGGCATGATCGACACCCATGTCCATTACCCGCAGCTCCCGGTCATCGCCTCCTATGGCGAACAGCTTTTGCAATGGCTGGAAAACTACGTCTTCCCCGCCGAAGCCCGCTACGCCGACATCACCTATGCCCGCACTGTTGCCCGGCAGTTCCTGAACGAGCTTCTGCGCGTCGGCACCACGACGGCCGCCGTGTACTGCACGGTCCACCCCCAGTCCGTGGATGCCTTCTTCGAGGAATCCGAGCGCCTCAATACCTGCATGATCGCAGGCAAGGTCCTGATGAACCGCAACGCCCCGGAAAATCTGCGCGACACCGCCCAGAGCGGCTACGACCAGTCCGCGGATCTCATCGCGCGGTGGCACAATCGCGGACGCCAGCTTTACGCCGTCACCCCCCGCTTCGCACCCACCAGCACCCCCGAACAGCTCGATCTCGCAGGCGCCCTTCTCGCCACAAAGCCCGACCTGTTCATGCAGACGCATCTGCTCGAAAACCGCTCCGAAATCGCCTGGGTCCGCGAACTTTTCCCCGATCGCAGCTCCTATCTGGACGTGTACGACAAGGCCGGTCTCCTGCGCCCCCGCGCCATCCTCGCCCACGCCGTCCATGCCGAAGAAGCCGATTTCCAGCGCTGTCACGACACCGGCTGCTCCATCGCGCACTGTCCCGGCTCAAACCAGTTCCTCGGCAGCGGTTCCTTTCCGCTCTTTGAAGCCCTCAAACCCGAACGCCGCGTGCGCGTCGGCATCGGCAGCGACATCGGCGCCGGGCCGTCCCTGTCGCTGCTTCAGGTCCTGTCCGACGCCTACAAGGTCGCGCAGGGGCTCCAGACGAAACTCCATCCCGCGCAGGGGCTCTGGCTCGCCACGGCGGGAGGCGCACAGTCCCTCGGCCTTCAGGACAGGATCGGCAGCATCCGGCCCGGTCTCTACGCCGATCTCTGCGTCTTCGATCCCGCCGCCACGCCTCTGGGGCGGATCCGCGCGCAGACAGCCGAAACCCTCGCCGACCGCCTGTTCGCCCTCACCATGCTGGGCGACGACCGCAGCATCGCCGCAACCTATGTCGCCGGGGAACTCCGTCACCAGCGCAGCGCACCCTGATACCAGGGGTGCACACAGCGCGAAAACAGCCATGCCATCTTTTGACACTGAATTTTTTCAAAATTGCGGGGCCATCTTAATTATTTGTCAGTATTTCCACAGTCATACTGACGGCAGTATTTAACCTGCGAGAATACTCCTGGCTCACCCTCGGGCTCGCGACCTAAAAGCAGGACCCATGCACCGTTCTTCTTCCTCCGCGCAGGCTTTCCGTTCCCTGATGTCCCTGACCGCGGTCCTGTCCCTCACCCCCCTCATCCCCGCGCACAAAGCACATGCCGCAGACGACACTGCCAATGCTCCGCAGGTCACCCTGGGCAATGACGGCAACAGCAAGTCCATGTTCCGCACGCTCTTCGACGGACAGCGCGCCATCGGCACCGGCGGCATGACGTCTCTTGAAGGCTCAAGCGGCGGCGGCCTCGCAAGCTGGGCCACCATCAGCGGCTATGGCAGCGACAAGAGCGCAGGCATGGCCTTTCACTACAGCTATGTGAACCTCACCAATTACTGGGACCAGAACGTCGGTGCCTCGATCGGTCTTTTCGACCGCGTCGAGCTTTCCTACACCCATAATTTCTTCCAGACCCGTGCCACAGGGGCCAAACTCGGCATCGGCAACGGCTACCAGTTCGACCTCGACGTCGCAGGCGCAAAGATCCGTCTTTTCGGCCATGTCGCTGACAATACCCTGATCCCGCAGGTCGCCATCGGCGCCATGTACAAGCATGACAGCGACGGCCGCATCATCCACATGGTCGGCTCAAAACACACCGATGGCGCAGACGCCTATCTCGCCGTCACCAAGCTGTTTCCGAAAATGGGTATCCTGATCGACACCACCGTCCGCTTCACCAAGGCCAACCAGTGGGGCATCATCGGCTTCGGCGGCGACCTCGACAACAGCTACCACCCACAGTTCGAAGGCTCTCTTGGCTATCTGCCGCCCTTCCTGCCCGGCCTCATCGTCGGCGTGGAATACCGCACCAAGCCCCGTAACCAGCGCTTCACCGACGAAAGCAACTGGTTTGACGTCTACACCAGCTATTTCATCAACAAGCACCTGAACATCACGCTCGCCTACGTGTCACTTGGCACGATCGCAACGTTCAAAAACCAGACGGGCTTTTATTTTTCTGCCCAGACCGGTTTCTGACTGGGCGTTCCGGGCGCTGCCCGGACCCGGCAGGGATCTCGATCCCTGCACCCTGATTACATGAAACGGTGTCCAGAGGCCCCCGGCCTTTGGCGGGTTTCAGGGCAGAGCCCTGAGCCTCACCCTTCCCTAATACGCTCGTCAATCAGCGCTTCACGCGGAACATCCGTCGCATGCGTTGCCTCATGAATCGTCCGCTTCACATTGAAAATCAGATGCAGTGAAATCGCCGACAGCGATCCAAGCGT
Organism: Gluconobacter albidus; assembly: GCF_002005485.1. Classification (NCBI taxonomy): domain Bacteria; kingdom Pseudomonadati; phylum Pseudomonadota; class Alphaproteobacteria; order Acetobacterales; family Acetobacteraceae; genus Gluconobacter; species Gluconobacter albidus. Next base: position 2,638,428 of record NZ_CP014689.1, read on the forward strand.
AATCCCGCTTCCAAAGACGATCTTCGCCCACATCGGAAACGTATCAGAGATATGCGGCTGCGCTGTCGCGAGCATACTCAGCCCGATGCTGGTCCCCACGATAATCACATTGCTCTGCCGGTTGAAATCAACCCGCGAGAGCGTCTGCACACCGACCACAGCCACGGTTGCAAACATCGCCAGCGCCGCCCCACCCAAAACCGGAAGCGGCACCGCAGCCACCAGCGCACCCAGACGCGGCAGACAGCCCAGCAGCATCATGATGACCGCCGCCGCCGCCACGACCCAGCGGCTTTTCACCGCCGTCATCCGCACCAGCCCGACATTTTCGGCAAAGCACGTATAGGGAAACGAGTTGAGCACGCCACCAAGCATGGTCGCGATTCCATCAGCCCGAAGCGTGCGCGCGATGTCTTCGGACGTGATCGGCTTGTCAACGATTTCACCCGTCGCATAGACGTTGCCGATCGTCTCGATCATGGAAATCGTCATGACGATCACCATCGACAGGATCGAGACCGGATGAAACGTCGGCATCCCGAAATAGAAGGGATGCGTGATGGACAGAAGCGGCGCGGACGACACCTCCCCGAAATTCGCATCGCCCAGTATCCAGGCCACCAGCGTTCCCAGAACCAGTCCGATCAGCACGGCAATCGTGGCAATAAACCCGCGAAACAGCCGCTGGATCACCAGAATGGACGCCAGCGTACCCAGCCCGTACCAGATGCTCCGCAACGGAACATGGTCCTGCATCACGGACGGACTGGCCCCCGAGACAATATCATTCGCCGCCACCGGCAACAGCGCCAGACCGATGATGAGAATGATGGACCCCGTCACGACGGGCGGGAAAAACCGCACCAGCCCGGCGAAATGCCGCGCCATCAGCAACGTCACGAACCCCGCCACGATGACCGACCCGTAAATGGACAACAGCCCCGGCGTCCCGCCGCCCACGGCAGAGCCAATGGCAATCATCGGCCCCACGGCAGTAAACGTCACACCCTGCAACAGCGGCAGCCGAACCCCGACCGGGCCAAACCCCACCGCCTGAAGCAGCGACGCAATCCCGCAGGTGAACAGATCCGCGTCAATCAGATGGATCAGCGTCTCGCGCGGCAGATGCAGCGCCCCCGCCACAAGGATCGGGACAATGACCGCCGCCGAATAGAACGCCAGCACATGCTGCAACCCATAGGCCCCAAGCCGCCAGACCGGCAGTTTCTCGTCAACGGGATGCAGACCGGTCATCGCGGCATTCTCGGCAGTCATGAAAAGCCCTCAGCTTCCGCGATAGGTGGAATATCCGAACGGCGCCGCCAGCAGCGGCACATGTGCATGTGTTTCCGCCGCCAGCCCGAACACGATCGGCACCACATCCAGAAACGGCGGATCGGACAGAACCTGCCCCCCTTTTCGGAAATAATCGCCAATCCGGAATTCCAGACAATACGTCCCTTTCGAAACTGCAACATCCCGCAGTTCCGGGCAACGCCCGTCCGCATTCGTCTGGCCTTCGAACAGCACCCGATCCCCCTGCAACAGGCGCAGGCTCACACCCGCGGCAGGCTTCCCGGACACCGTATCGAGAACATGCGTGGACAGAGAACTCATGCCGTCACCAGATCTTTCAGACGAAGCCCTGCAATCGCATCAATCTGCGTCAGCGCCTCGGTCAGTTCCTGTTCGGGAGTGCCAGCCAGACGGCGCTCCATTTCATCCATAATCACGGTTTTCGCAGCTTTTCCGGGTGCCGCAACCTTGCGCACGCAGATCACGAACGGCATGGAAAACCGCGCGCGATACGCGTCATTCAGCCTCCGGAACCGCTCATATTCCGCAGGCGTCAGACGATCCAGCCCGGCCGAAGCCTGTTCAGAGGCTGAATGTTCCGTCAGATCCGGATCAATCCCGGCGCGATGTCCAAGCTCTGGATGCGCCCGTACCAGCGCAAGCTGTGCTTCCGCGCCCGCAGAGCGCACAACCTGCGCAAACGCGGACAGCATCGCATCCACATCCGCAAAAGGCCGCGCCTTCAACGCCCCTGCCGCCACCCAGGGCGAATGTTCGTAAAGGCCGCCGAACTGCGCCACAAACGCCTCATCCGACAGCGCATTGACGTCCGAAATCTTCATGCCGGATGCACAGACTGCCAGTGCCGCGCAATGTCCAGCCGCGTCGCCACCCACACATTTTCATGCTTGCGGATATGCTCCAGAAACTTCAGCAGCCCCAGCGCCCGCGCCGGCTTGCCCGCCAGACGGCAATGCAGCCCGATCGACATCATCCTCCCGCCTTCGCGGTACAGCATGTCAAACGCATCACGCAGATAGGTGAAGAACTGCTCGCCTTCCGTAAAGCCGTTAAGCGCCGCGAACTTCATATCATTCGCATCGAGCGTGTAGGGCACGATCAACTGCGCCCGGCCGTGGGTCCGGTCATAATACGGCAGGTCATCCGCATAGGAATCGGCGTCGTAAACAAACCCGCCTTCCTCCGCGACCAGACGCGCCGTGTTCGGGCTCGTGCGCCCCTGATACCAGCCCAGCGGCCGCTCCCCCGTCACTTCAGTGTGGAGCGCAATCGCCTCGCGGATATGCGCCCGCTCCACGTCTTCAGGGAAATCCTGATAATCAATCCAGCGCAGACCGTGGGACGCAATTTCCCAGCCGCTCTCCTTCATGGCCGCCACCGCATCCGGATTACGGGCCAGCGCCTTCGCCACACCAAACACCGTCACCGGCATCCCGGCATCATCGAACAGACGCCGCAGCCGCCAGAACCCGGCCCGGCTGCCATATTCGTACAGGCTCTCCATCTGCGCACAGCGCGCCCCGATAATGGATTTCGTTCCCACCATTTCGGACAGGAACGCTTCCGATCCCGCATCCCCATGCAGCACCGAATTCTCCGCCCCTTCCTCGTAATTGATGACGAACTGCACGGCGATACGCGCGCCATTCGGCCATTTCGGATCAGGCGGCGTGCGGCCATAGCCGATCATGTCCCGCGGGTAGCTGTCCTGCGTCATGGGCGTTTCCCTTCTCAAAGCACCGGCGGATCGAGACTGACGAGTTCTTCCGTGTCATAGGCCAGCAGGCTCGCCAGATGCCTGTCGCCGTCCTCCACGAACAGATCGCGCGCAATGCCCCGCGCCAGCTTCTCCACGCCAAAACGCATCCCGCTGATGGACGCCCCCGAAAGCCCCATGCTCGGCATGGCCCCGAACGTGAAATTGTAGATCGCCGCCAGCATCGGCGCCTTCGGATCAGCCGCATCCTTCGGCAGGAACTGGAACCGCGCCCCCAGATACGGATGGCTCCCCAGAAGCGCACTGTCTTCCCCGGCGGGCGGCGTGAAATGATCGCGCCACAGCAGAACAGACGACGCGAAATCCCGCGTTTCCGGACGCTGCGACAGGTCGATCGTGAACCCCGTCCCGATGATCAGGAAATCAAAGCGCATCTCGCCCTGCGTGGTCGTCACCACGATCTCCTCGCCATCCATCCGCGTCGCCGTCCAGGGCGTCCCGGGATGGAAAGCAAAATTCTCATGACGGCGGCAGCGCCAGAACGTGTCCTGCGGGGGTGGCTGGTTCAGGCTGTAAATCTGCCGCATGAAACGCCAGCGCGTCAGGTCCGGCAGTTCCGAAAAATGCGCCAGAAAGCCCGCATTTTCCATCCAGCGATACGGATTGATGGCCGGGATCTTCGCCCGACGCAGGCACAGATCCACCCGACCCGCGCCCTTTTCCAGCGCCGTCGCCGCATTGTCGAACGCGGAGGCCCCGGCCCCCAGAACACCAATCCGCTTGCCCTTCAGGGCTTCAAAATCAATGTCTTCATGCGTGTGCGCATAAACGGATTTCGGCAGTGTGTCGGAAATGAAGGACGGCACATGCCACGTCCCCCCACCTTCAATGCCCGTCGCCAGAACCATCCGCCGCGCCAGACGCACCGTTTCCTGACCGGCGGCATTGCGGAACGTCAGCCGCAGCAGCCCCTCGTCCCAGCCGACATGCACGAGTTCCTGATCGTTCACGACCGGGATGTCGAGCGTCTGCCGCACCCAGTCCAGATAGGCCTGCCAGTCATGGCGGGAAATCTTGTCCAGATCCTCCCAGGCCTTCGCGCCATACCGCGCCTCGAACCAGGATTGGGGCGTAAGGCTGGGAATACCCAGATCCGGCCCCGTGACATGCCGGGGCGTGCGCAGCGTGATCATGCGTGCAAACGTCACCCACGGACCTTCGCCGCCTTTCGCCGCTTTTTCAAAGACCTGCACATTGGTCACACCCTGCCGCCGCAGCCCGAAGCATGACGTGATGCCCCCCTGCCCCGCACCGATGATCGCCACATCCAGAACCGCTTCCCCGTCCCGGTCCTGCGTCAGGCTCCAGTTGCCCGTCGCATAACGGATTTTCGCCAGATCCTCCCGCACACGCCCCGAAAGCGCAGCCAAAGCCTCCATAGCCGGAGCATCGACGGGAGAAACGGTGGATGTCATGTGGTCAAACCCCAAAGAACCGGCACGGACAGGGCAGTCTCCGGTAGGTGCCGGAGTGTCTTTCCGCAACAAAAGCGACAGGTCACCTGTCGGCCGGGATAGTTTCACACCGCCTCAAGGTCGTATACTCCATAAAAACGCTCCTCCCGTTCGCAAAAAGAGAGCAGTTCATCCATGCCTGTCTTCTCACGCTTCCTGCGCTACTTTCTCGCCGTCGCCCAGCACGGCTCCATCCGTCGCGCCTCCGAACATCTGCGCATCGCCGCCTCCGCCATCGACCGGCAGATCCTTCAGGGCGAGGAATCCCTCGGCACGCCCCTGTTCGAGCGTCTGCCCACCGGCCTGCGCCTGACGGCAACCGGCGAACTGCTTTATGCGCACGGCAAACAATGGTCGCGGGACCTGACCAATATGTGCGTCCAGATCGAAGACATGCGCGGCCTGCGTCGGGGACAGGTGGATATCGCGGTCCCCGACGCCCTGACCCGCGGCTTCCTGCCCCGCCTGCTCCGCGCCATGCGCACGACCCATCCCGGCATTACCATCTGCACCCATGTTCTCGACAACAGCCGTATCCAGGACACCCTGATCGGCGGTTCGGTCGATCTCGCTCTGCTGCTTAACCCGACCCATGCCCGCGGTCTTCTGGTCCGCGCGCACAAGGATTTTCCGCTCGGCTTCGTCTGCCTGCCGAACCATCCCGTCGCCGAACGCAAAAACGCCCGTTTCAGTCTGGCGATGAATTATCCCATGATCATGCCCGAGCCCCCGCTCGCCCTGCACCGCCAGATCGAAATTCTTCAGATAGACAGCAATCTCGACATTCACGCCGCCGCGTCCTCCGACAATATCCAGATGATCAAGTCTCTGGTCCGCGAAGGCATCGGCCTCGGAATCCTCAGCGCGCTCGACGCCATGGAGGAGGTCACGCGCGGCGAACTGGCCTTTATACCGATTTCCAACCACGATCTCGCACCTCTGACGCTCGCGCTGTGCGTGGACCATTCCCGGCAGCTTTCCGGCGCCGCCCGACTGGTGATTTCCGAACTCGAAAAAGAGTTCCTCTCCCCCGCCACACAGCCCCACCCCCCGTCCTGATTTCCAGCCCCGAAAAACCGCGTCATACGGGAGACATAAACTGTCACATTTTTGCACCAACCTAAAAACGGCAATGCCCCGGTCTGCATTTTATCTTTGATGGAGATAGGCCATCCGTTTTACATCCACGTTTCGAATAAATACCGTTTCCAAAGTGAACCTTTCTTTCCAACAGACCAGGAGCCCGGCAGCATGAAAGACAACCATCAGTCCCGCGGCTCCGGATCACGCTCTGGCTCACTGGGCTACAGACGTCAGCTCCTTGCGGTCACCTGCCTTGCCGGCAGCGTGCTCGCCGCCTTCGCAACGCCAGCCCGCGCCGCACAGCCCTCGAAACACCACACGCCGCGCCATCAGACCTCCAGCCGCAATACTCCAAAAACGGCCCGGATACCCTCGCGCGCAACCGCAGCGCCCCGCGCCCACGCCCTTGATGCCTCGGCTGCCGAAACGGTCTCCGTCACGTCCTCGCGCCGCGCCCTGAACGGCGGTGGTGGTATGATGCGCGTCGAAACCGCCCCCCATGCCGTGCAGACCGTCACCAAGGAATTCATCGACATGCGCGCGCCGACCAGCACGGCGCTCGACCTGATCCAGAACCTGCCGAGCCTCAATGTCACGACGCCGGATTCGTCAGGCATGGAAGGCGGACAGATCCAGTCCCGCGGCCTGACGGATCTCGACATGGGCCTTCTGGTGGACGGCGCTCCGGCAGCGGCGGCAAAATATCTGAGCGAAAACGTTGATTCCGAAAATGTCGAGAGCGTCAGCGTCACGCCCGGCTCCTCGGCGACGGATCTGCCCGTCATGTCCGCCGCCGGTGGCGTCATGAACGAGGAAACACGCACCCCTTCGCAAAAGCGCGGCGGCCTGATCGACTTCTCTTACGGCACCAACAACCTCTCGCGCGAGTTCCTGCGCCTCGAATCCGGCGAAATCGGCCATAGCGGCGTACGCGGCTATTTCTCGTTTTCCAACACCCATGCCCGCTCATGGATGGGTGCCGGAACCAACCAGCGCAAACACATTGATTTCGGCCTCCAGAAAGACTGGCATAACGGCTCCAACGCCAAGTTCTTCCTGTCCTGGAACTCCGCCGACTTCATCATCGACAACTACCCCACCTCTGACCAGTTCTTCCGCTACAAGCACACCGGACAGGGCTACGGCCGCACGGACGATCGCAAGAGCAACAACTACTGGGGCAACAACAACGATCACTGGAACCAGATCTTCATCTCGGCTCCGGTCCATATCGCGCTGCCCTCACGCCTGTCGCTCGACATCCACCCCTATTTCAGCTTCGGACAGGGCTGGGACGCGTCTCCGGGCGGCACCACGACCGATGCCACCGGTGCCACGCGCGGCCTGACGAACTACTTCCTGCAGAACGAATACCGCTCGGTCGGTACGGTCGCGAAACTCAACTGGGAAATCGACCGCCACAACACGTTCTCGGTCGGCTACTGGTATGAAAACACCCAGACGATCCAGTCCTACCCCACCAGCTACCAGATGGCGGACGGCAACGCACCGAGCCCCAACTGGGCCGCGTACCAGATTTCCGCCGGCGACAAACAGACGGCCGGTTACGAAATCCAGTCCCTGTTCGTGCATGACACGGCCAAGTATTTCAATGACCACCTGACGGTGGACGCCGGGTTCAAGTTCGTCATGACGAACATCTGGAACAAGGACTATTACGGCCGTCAGGAAGCGAACCGCACCGCACCGCTGCCGCAGCTTTCGATCGGCTACCGCATTGATAACCACAGCCAGGTCTACCTGAACGTGGAAGGCGACTACCGCCAGCCCAGCGCAGTCGACCTCGGCTGGCTCTACACCAGCGTCGCGATCCCCAAGAACCAGTATTCCATCAAGGAAGAACTCGGCTACCGCTACCACGACGACCACATCATCGCGGACGTTGCGTTCTTCAACTACAACGTCACGAACCGCATCGTGGACCAGTATGTGGGCATGAACAGCTACAAGCCGTTCAATATCGGCAGCCAGCAGATGCGCGGCTTCGACGTCATGGTCGCTGCACGCCCGATCCACGGCTTCAGCCCCTACGCCTCCGTCGAATACCTGCACGCCTCACAGGACAGCAACGTCTTCGATCCGTATCTGAACACGATGCTGCACTCCAAGGGCACGCAGGCCGTCATGGCCCCGCATGTCATCGCGAATTTCGGCCTGACCTACACTTACAAGGGCTTCTTCGCGAATGGCTCGGTCCACTATACCGGCCCGCAATCCGTCAGCATCGCGGGCGACCAGCGCATTCCGGGCTACGTCACCGACACGCTCTCGATGGGCTATCACTTCAAGCCCTTCATGTTCGCGCAGTCCCCGACCTTCCGCCTGAACTTCACCAACCTCACCGGATCCATCGTCCGCACCGGCGCCATGGGCGCGGTCTACAGCGCCCGGGACCCCAGCACAGTCCACAGCGGCAATCTGGCACCCTATACCGGCTACGGAAACTCCTTCATGGTCTCCCCGCGCTTCACCATGACCGGAACGGTCTCCACCGCCTTCTGACGGGAAGGGGCGGGGAGCACTCCCTGCCCCAAAACCACGTCTCCTCCGCTGCGTTCCCGCAACACGGCCCCACATCCCTGTGGAACGGAGGAGACCCCCCAATGCCCTTCGGCATGATTTCCAGAAAACAGTCCGCCAGTTCGGCCCTGCTTCTCGGCGCAGCGCTTACGCTATTCTCGATAGCCCACGCCGCCCCCATCCCGACCGAAACCCCGCAGGACAACCCCGGCGTAACGATCATTGAGGGTTCGGAGGCCGTCACCTGGCAGCCCGCGCCCCCCATGTTCCCGCACGGAACGAAAATCGCCATCCTGACCGGTGACACCACAAAACCCGGCCCCTTTACGCTGCGCGTCATGATGCCCGCCGGATCGTTCATCCCGCCCCACACCCATAATCTGGACGAAATGCTGACCGTCATCAGCGGCAACATCCAGCATTTCGTAGGACAGAACATCGCCACGACGCAGCGGCGCGCGCTCGGACCGGGTGGCTTTGTCCATCTGCCGGTCAACGTACCCCATGCCATCAAGGCGGGAAGCCAGGGCGCCGTGCTTCAGGTTTCAGGAACGGGGCCGTTCAGCATGGCCTACGTCAATCCGCAGGACGACCCGCGCAACACGGGGGGCTAAGCCCTATCGCGGCAACAACGGCGAGGACGTGGCATAGGCCTCGCCAAACCGCGATGTATTGGTGCCTGTGACGGGATCATGATCCAGATCCCGCCCAAATTTCAGATGAGCCGTCATACCCTTCCAAAGGGTGACGCGGCTCTCCGTATGACCGTCTTCAAAATAACGGGTCACGATCGGGGAGGCGAAAAAAACCGGTGGCGCCCGGCGATGTCCCATGACGCGAATTTCTTCGCCCGTCCCCGAACCTGCCGCGCCCTGCGTCCCGAACAGGTTTCCGGGCAGGATCTTCACGGCATTGAACGGATTTGTCGGAGGAACCTGCGCCACACCAAGGAGAGGCATCAGCGCAGTCAGAAACAGTCCCGGAAGAAACACCCATGCTTTCATGACCATTCCTCCCGAGCCTGTCTCATTGCCCTGACATCATTTCCCGATCGTCGAGAGCACGATCCCCGGCGTCAGGATCTGCGGCAGCACAACGCCATCCTGATGCGGCGCATAATAGATATAGAACGGCACACCATCGCGCCCATGCGCCTTGAGGAACGCACCGATCGCCGCATTGCGGTTCGTCCAGTCCCCCTTGAGGAACACGATCTTTTGGTCCCGGAACGCCTGCTGAACGGATGGCACATCCAGCGCCACACGCTCATTGACCATGCAGGTGATGCACCATGACGCCGTCATGTCGATGAACACCGGCTTGCCCTGCGCCCGAAGCTCGGCCAGACGCGCCTCCGAGAACGGCTCGATCCCGGCCTCCGAAGCGCCCATAACCACAGGAGCAGGCGCGGCCCGCAGTCCCTGCGCCAGCGCGGCCCCACAAACCACAACACACAGCACAGCCACGATCCGGCAGAACGCCACCGTCCCACGGCCGCCCTCCAGCATGGACCGACGCTGCCCAACACCATAAATCCAGCCCGCAAACCCCAGAAGCACAACGCCCCCGGCCGTCAGCGCCACAAACGTCACGCCCCGCTGGATTGCCGCCACCCAGAGCAGCCATACACAGGTCGCAAACAGCGGAAACGCCAGAACCTGCTTGAGAATACCCATCCAGGCCCCCGGCTTCGGCATCCGCGATGCCACACCCGGAACACCGGCCACGAGAATATACGGAAATGCCAGCCCAAGCCCCATCGACAGGAACACCAGAACCCCCATCACCGGCGGCCCACCCAGAGCCCCGGCAATGGCAACGCCCATGAACGGCGCCGTGCAGGGCGTCGCCACAATAACCGCCAGCAGGCCCGTCATCATGTCCCCGCTGCGGCCGCCGCCAGTCTGCACCTGACCCAGACGCCCGGCGCTGACTTCAAACACACCAAGCAGGTTCAGCCCCATCAGGAACAGCAGCCAGCACACGCCGACCACAAATCCCGGCGACTGGAACTGAAAGCCCCATCCCGCTGCAGACCCGGCCAGACGCAGTCCGATCATGACAATGCCCAGCGCCGCAAAAGCCCCGGTCACGCCCAGCGTATAGAACAGCGCACTCTGAAGCTGCGCGCCCCGTCCAGCACCGCCCATCTTCGCCAGAGACAGCGCCTTCATCGCCAGAACCGGAAACACGCACGGCATCAGGTTCAGAATCAGCCCGCCCACAAAAGCAAAGAGCAGAACCCGCAGCCAACCCGCGCCCGTCGGCACGTCCGAAGCCGGGGCCGCATCCGCCTGCACAGGAGCCGCAGCAGCCCCCCCAACCGGCCGCGCCTCGATCTGCAACGGGCTTTCCTGCCCCGCCGCATCCTTGAGCACGACCACGCCCACAAGCGGCTTGTCCCGATGCGCCGATTTCAGGAATTTCAGCCCGAGCGTCAGCTGGCCATCAGAGACATGCAGCGGCTGTTCCGCGACCTGATCAATCACGCCCCCATCCTGCGGCAGGAACCACGCCTGCGACACGGACGCCGCAGACAGCCCCTTGCCCGAAAGGGTCAGCACGCCGTCGCCCGACACGCTGGCCGCAAACGGCGACGCCACCGGCGTTGCAGCTTCCGCCTTGCGGAACAGGTCCGCCTGCGCCCCGCCTTCCGGCACATCACCGGTCGAAGCCGGCAGCGTCAGTGTGAAATCACCGCTCTCGGGAATGCAGACCTGCGCGCAGACAAGCCACTCCGCATGGGCATGCAGCGTTGTCCCGCCGGAACCCTTGAGAACCAGATCCTCGGGCAGCGTCACCTCATTGACATAGGCATAGGACATGAGGCCGCCCTCACTGATCCGCACCGGCACTGGCCAGTGGATCGCCCCCCCCTTGCCCGTCGCCCCGCCATCAGCCGTCACATCCAGCGTCGGCGTGTCCCCGGCATCGCCCGGATTGATCCAGTACGTATGCCAGCCCGGCTTGAGCTGAAGCCGGAGCCCGACCCGAAAATGCTGGTCCGGCCCGACCGCATCGCGATCCGTGACAAGCGTCGCGGTATCGTTCGCGGACGCAACCGGCGCACTTTCCGCCGCCCGCGCGGACACGGATCCCAGACCCAGAACCCCTGCCAGGAGCAGGGCCGACATGCTGAACATTCGATGCAAGACAGGCTCATTCCACGTTTTCAGAAGACAGCCTTCACCATATCACTGACTGAAACGAAAAGCAGGACCCTTCCGGTCGTGAAACCGAAAGGCCCTGCAAACCCCGTGTTACGGGATCAGCTTCTCAGCCCGCAGCCGCGTGAACAGATCGGTGAAAGAGTCCGGCGTATACTGATATCCCGCAAACCCCGCGAGGCGGCTTTTGCTGATATCCGTCACACATTCGACCGGCCGCCCCAGATCCGCATCCGTATGCCAGGCCGAGGCCAGCCGTTCGATCCGGCTTTCCGCAAGCCCGTATTCTGCGGCAATCCGTTCCCAGAGCGCCGCATCCCCCGCAAGCGTCTCTTCGAGGGACGTCGCATGGCCGGGATACGGAGCAGCCTCGATTCCGAACCATTCCGCCAGACGCGGCCAGAGCCATTTCCAGCGAAACACATCCCCGTTCACGATATTGAACGCCTGATTGCGTCCCCCCGCCTCGGTCGAGGCCCAGAAAAGCTGCCGCGCCAGTTGCCGCGCATCGGTCAGATCCGTCAGGGCGTTCCACTGCACAGGAGATCCCGGAAAGACGAAAGGCCGCCCGGTCTCGCGGCAGATCGTCGCATAGACCGCCAGCGTGCTGCCCATGTTCATCGCATTGCCAACCGCATAGCCGATCACCGTATGCGGACGATGCACACTCCACGAAAACCCGTGTCGTGCAGCGGCTTCATAAAGCGCGTCTTCCTGATCGTAATAGAAATTCGGCAGATCCAGCCGGGGTGCGTCTTCGCGGAACGGCGTCACCGGCGGCTCGCCGGACGCATAGGATTCGAACGGACCAAGATAATGCTTCATGCCCGTCGTCAGCGCCGCATGAACCAGAAGTCCCGGCTCCGGCAGAGCGGCGAACACATTGCGGATCATCGCGGAATTGACGCGGCAGTTCTCTTCTTCCGTCTCCTGACGCAGCCAGGAGCAGAAAAACACATGGCTCGGCCGCAGATCCCGCAGCGCATGGGTCAGCGCCGGCAGATCCAGAAGATCGGCCTCAACCGGCAGCACGCCCGCCATGTCATGACGCGGCCTCCGCGCCAGACCATGCACGGTCCAGCCTTCGGCCACGAGACGCGCCGCAATGTTCTGGCCAACAATACCGGTCGCCCCGACAACCAGTGCGGTCCGGGCCGGTGCTACTCCAGACGGCACCATGGCAGGAACAGAAGATGTCATGGGATTTTTCCTTTGCAGAAAACAGGGTCTGTTCCACATCTGGAAGACCATCCGCATTTCCGCCAGACGGCACCTTTTCGTGCCCTGGTGACCAGAAGGTGCCCACTCCATGACCCCGCCGCTGCCCGAACACTACCGTCAGGCGCCCTTTGACGAAGACTGCGCACCCCGCCGGATCCTGAGGCTTTTCAGCGGAAAATGGACCACCATGATCCTGCACACGCTGCATCTTCTGGGCGGCACGGCACGTCCCGGAAAGCTCCAGCGCAGCATCCCCGGCCTGTCGAAAAAAATGATGACCCAGACCCTGCGCGAGCTCGAAACGCAGGGCCTCATCCGCCGCAACGTCCGGCAGATCATGCCACCCCATGTCGATTACAGCCTGACGGATCTGGGTCAGACCTTCGTGGAACCCGTGGAGCTTCTCTATCACTGGGCCATCAGAAACGCCGAGGCCCTCGACCGGCTGATGCCCGACGACATGCCCCTGTCCGAATAAAACACCCGCAGGAAGAGGGTAGGACAGGGCTGCCACCCTGTGCCATGTTCGCACACAACAACCGCCCTCGGCGGACCACCCGGCGCAGGCCTCACATCCCGCCCCAGCCACCATAATTCCACCGCGTAACATCCCCGCGTAACATCAAGGACCCAACAGAGCGATGCCGTCGATCCCCCGTCCCGAGCCGTCCGCCTCACCCCACCCGCGAACCGGACGCGCCGTCCTCGGCCTCTGCCTCTTTCTGCTCCTCGGCCTTCTGACGCCCCTCCTGCCGGCAAAAGCCGCCGACAGCGCCCATCCCCTCAGCCAGCAGGAAGCGCAGCAACTCCTCAACGTCCTGAACAATCCCAAGGAACGGGACGCCTTCACCCACACCCTTGACCTGATGGCCCGCGGCCTGCCGGTCGCAGCTCCTGCCGCAGCCCCTGCGAAAGCCGCCCCCGCCAAAACCGTCGCCGACGTCCCACCCGACATCCACACCGGCCTGAGCAGCATCCGCCTGCAGGCGCTGGGCTATCTGCACAACTTCCTCGGCCTGTTCAGCGACCTCGGCATTGTCGGTCACTGGGCCCACACGACCCTCGCTTCAGCCGATACCCGCACCACAATCCTTCACGCCTTCGCAGGCGGCCTCGTGGTCATGCTCTGCGGCGTGGCTCTGGAGCGGATTGTCGCCCTGAGCCTGCACAAGCCGCTGGTCCAGCTGACCCAGAACGCCGAAAACCGGGAGCAGCGCAACACCCTCGCGGACGAAGACGCCGCCGCCCATGACCCCATCGTCGACGGCTCCAGCGAAACCCGCGCCGCCGACCAGCGGCGTCAGGTCGAAACCCTGCGCTTCTTCGCCCGCGTTCCCTACGCGATGGGACATTTCGCCCTGAAGGCCATCCCGGTTCTCGTCTTTCTGGCCGTCGCCTATCTGGCCGTTCTGGTCCTCCCCTGGAGCGCCAAGACCGACAACGTCATCATGACGCTCGCCAACTGCTATGCCGCCGCCCGGATTCTCTATCTTTTCGTCGAAACCGGATTCGCGCCCCGCTCCCCCATGATCCGCCTCCTGCCCGCCACGGACGCCACAGCCTTCCTGCTGACCCGGTGGTGGAACGTGCTGGTCGCAGCCCCCGCCATCGTCTTCTGCCTGTCCACACTGGGCAGCCAGTTCAATCTCTCGCCCCGCGGCACCGATGCGATGATCCGCGGCATAATCCTGATCGAACACATCCTGATCGCCGTCTTCATCTGGCGCATCAGACACCTCGTCAGCCGCGCACTCCAGCCCCGCGCAGCCCCCGACACCGCGATATGGACAGCGTTATGTGCCATCATACAACTTTGGTGGATCGCGGCGATGTTCCTCGACGCCTCTCTCTGGGTCGTCTGGGCCGCCCACCTGCCGGGTGGCTATTACTGGATTCTTGTCACCACAGGTGTCACCTTGGGTATTCTTGCCGTGTCCCGACTGGTAGCAGTTATGGCATACGCCCTTCAGGACCGCTTCTTCCGCATCAATCCCGTCCTGACCGAACGCTTCCCCGACATCCAGAAACGCGCCGACCGCTATTACCCCTTCGCCCGTCGCATCCTGACCGGCGCCATTCTCTTCCTGACCCTGATCGCCATGACCGAAGCCTGGGGCCTGCCTACATTCGGCTTCTTCATGAAAAACGCCGTCGGCCGACATCTGCTCGACGCCGTCCTGACGATGCTGGTCGCCCTCAGCGTGGCCGTTGCAATCTGGGAAATCATCAACGCCTTTCTTAACCAGCAGCTCACCCGCTTCGAGAAATCGGACCAGCTTTCCCGCGCCACCCGCCTCCGCACGGTCCTGCCCATCATCCGCACCGTCCTGCTGGCCATCATCATCATCATCGTCGCAGTCACGACGCTCTCGCAGATCGGCATCAACGTCACCCCGCTGCTCACCGGTGCAGGCATCATGGGTGCCGCCATCGCCTTCGGTTCGCAGAGCCTGGTCAAGGACTTCATCACGGGCTTCTTCATGCTCGTCGAAGATGCCATTCAGGTGGGTGACTGGGTCACGACCGGCGGCGTTTCGGGAACGGTGGAAAACCTCTCGATCCGCACCGTGAAGGTCCGCGACATCAACGGCGACCTTCACATCATCCCGTTCTCGTCCGTCTCCTCGATCGCCAACACCGCCCGCGGCTACAACCAGGTCATCGTCAAACAGCAGCTCGACCTGTCCGAAGACCTGCCACGCGTGACAGCCATCATGACAAAAACCCTCAAGGACATGCGAGACGACGCCGTCTTCGGCCCCATGATCCTGTCGGACTATAACGATCTGGGCGTGGATAACAGCGACAGCGGCGGCGCCACCCTCCTCGGCAGCTTCCGCACGGCACCGATGATGAAATGGAAGGTCAAGCGCGAGTTCTACCGCCGCATCACCAACCAGCTCGCCGCCGCCAGCATCAAGTTCTACACCGGCACGTCCTACTTCACGACGCCCCCCGGCAACGCCATGCGCATCACCACGGACGCCCCGCTGCCCATCCCGGCCAACGACGCTCCCAACCAGACCTGATCCGGAACCGGCTCCTGACCCAGGAGCCGGTTTTCCACGACCGGACACCTCAATTCTTAATCATTTAAATAAAGTCTTGCATTGCCGTGCGGACAGGCTCATTCTGCCCCCACATTATCGAGAACCCTCCTCCCGGTTCCCCGCAGACGATTTCCCGGCCCGATCCTCCCGCGGCCCCGCATCGCCCGCCGATCGGCGAGGATCATGCCAAGGAATCCAGCGATGTCTCTTGTCCTGGTCTCACCAGAGCCGTCAGCCCCCGACCAGACGCCCCTCACGGCCGCCTCCGAAACCCCCATGGACCGGCCCGATCCCGCCGCTCTCGCCGAAAAGAACCGTCAGGAAGAGCAGGTTCTGAAAAAGCGCTTCATCGGCATGGTCCTTGGCCTCGTCTTCGCGCATGTCTATGTCGCACTCGCGCTGGCCTACTCCTACATGGACAACCACAACCACCTGCACACCTGCTGGCTGCCGCTGTTCGGCGCCTTCATCTGCGGGATGATCTTCGTCTTCCACGTCTCGATTTCGTAAGCCGGAGAGACACCCATGACCCGCACAATCCGCCACGCCTGGCTGCAGCCCTTCCTGTCCACGACATTGTGGACCCTCGTCCTGATCGACATCGCCGTGATGACCTATCTGGAAAATCAGGATTTCTTCAAGGATTACGCCGGCTGGGCCTGGCCCTCCGTCCTGATCACCGAAATCATCGGCTATTTCATCGGCCCCGCAATCGACCGCATGTTCACCAGAAAATCCCCGAGCCAATAAGAATGACCATCCCATCAGACCTGCCGGATCGGGAATGTCGCCGCCTCTTTCCACAACTGGCCAGCTACGGCGCCGGTCCGTTCGGGGAGGATGTCGACACATTCGGCGAAACCCTGATGGACGTTATTCAAGACGTGACGGAGACCCGGACTTTCCTCACCCGGGCCGCCGCCATCCGCGAACTCGGAACCCTGCTGGCCTGCAACGATACCGATCTGGCCCGGGTCACCCGGGCTCTGATCGCTTTCGATCCGGTCGCCCGGTTCAATGACCAGACTACCTGGCTCCCGGAACATTCGGCCCCGTTTCCCAGCCTCCGCGATTTCTGGACAGCCCTGTTAAAGAGCCTCGAAATCGGACCTCCTCCCTGGCCGGACACTTCAGACCGCCAGCTCGGAGGATGCGTTATGGAGCGGCATATCGCCCTGACAGACGCCGACATCGAAGAGCGATTTACCTACGAAAAACTCCGGTCTGTTTCTTTCTTCCACACAAAGGAAGACGCAGAGCGTGCCATCCTCCAGACACTTCAGAGCAATGGGAATTCAATCGACGCATGGCGTGCCGAAGCACCTGACGGCATGCGCGAGAGCTTCGAGCAGGATTTTCCCGAAGGCGTCGGCATCGTCATCACGGAGCAGGATCGCCGCCCGACACCCGGCAAAACACTGTCCGTCACCCTGACCAAGCGCGAACTCCGCGGAATGGCCTATTACATCGAGACCATCAGGATCTACGCCTGACAAAAAAAAAGGGGGGGGGGGGAGCAGACCGCTCCCCCGTTTCAGACCTTACCGCAAAATCCCTGCATGCCCGACGCAACGTTCTCCGACATCAAATTCCTACCAAAGCACGGAGATCGTGGAGGCAACTATCCAGCCCCCTAAAGCCGACGCATCATCGCCCATATCGGCAGAATCACTCAAACCATTTTTTGACTAAGTCCCGAACACAGCGAAGCTTCAATAGCGAATTTATGCCAACTCTATGCCTCATAAAGCTTCGTAACGCTCTACCGCCTCCGTAACGCTATCACACATCCTAAAATGGGTATCATGCAAAAGCGCTCCTACTGTGCAGTGCTCACGTATAAAACCCATGTCATGAGAAACAATGATGAGAGAGCGATTGGCACGCCTTCCGAATAATTCATCCTGGCATTTTTGCAAAAAACGAGCATCACCTACCATAATTACTTCATCAATTAAATAACAATCAAATTCTATTACAATAGATAGCGCAAAAGCCAGCCGAGCTCGCATTCCTGAAGAATAAGTTTTTACTGGCTCAGCAAGCTGCTTGCCTAGTTGAGCAAAGTCATCCACATAGGCCCGAGTATTTTTATAATCTAGGTTATAAATTCTGCAAATAAATCTTAGATTATCAAGTCCTGATAAGCTTCCTTGAAAGGCCCCTCCAAATGCCAAAGGCCATGAAACGCTCATGGTCCGATCAACCAAACCTGAAGTAGCCAGTTCTACGCCCCCGATGATTTTGATGAGGGTCGATTTTCCAGCGCCGTTTCGCCCCATAATACCGAGCTTTTGACCCTTTTCGACTGTAAAATTTACATCATGCAATACACGCCGAACCCCTCGATGGACAGGGAATGATTTACAAATATCTATGCAGCGCACAAAAGGAACTACGGGATCAGACATATTTTATTGAACCGTAATATGGCGGCGGACACGGAGAGTTAGCGACAATCCGATTAGAAGAAGAAGAAACGTCATCCAACTATCGTAAAAGATATCATAATGAGCATGGGCACTATGACCAAACTGCCCTTCTCTAATCATCTCAATATTATCAACGCTAGGTGACCATAAGATCATTTTCTGCCAACGGGGGGGAAGCCAGTCGACCATCGTAAACGCGCCAGAGAAAGGCAGGGAGAGATACGAAATAATACCAATACTCTTTTCTATTAACTCCGAGACCTCACTCAACGCAGCAACCAAAAGGGCAGTAGCTAAACTAAAAAGACAATGAAAACCCAACCCCAGATACAACATTCCATAGTCTTTCGGTGGCTCCATATACCCAACGAGCCATGCCCCCAGAAAAACCAAAAAACCCGCAGCCAAGGCGCCCATAACTTCCAAGATGACGCGTGCGAGAATAATATCCAGAGGCGTTACCTGACGATGGAAAAGCAAACTTCCATTGGCCATGTAGGCGTTCACCGCGCGAGTTAGGCAATGTCGCCACATTGTAAGTGGGACATAGCCCGTGAGAACAATTGCTGTTGTTGGAAGATCATGCTCATGAGCGTCCCGCAGTATCGTCCAGACTATTGTTACGCCAGCACAAAAAAGAATTGGCTCTCCCACCACCCAGAGGAAGCCAATATTTTCGCGACCATAACGAGTGTGCATTTCCCGGAACAGCAATGCTCCAATGACCCGGAATTGGAGCAGGAACTGCTGAACAAGAGACGTTTTGCTCCACGCAGAAGCTTTATTCGGCATTTGAGAATTAATATCAGACATCAGTGAATCTGATGCTCACGCGCGCCACTAATAAGGAGAATACCCATGGCATAGACTCCCAGACCAGTTGCCAGGACAATAAGAATGTCTGCAATCGCATGTGGATACTCCGGATAATCCGGCAAATCTGGTTGGGCAACTCCATCCAAGTATAACTGCTGCCGGTCGGCCTGGACCTTGGCTGCTTGCAGGCTGACCGTTGCTGTTACAAGTTCGCGCTCGGCCACCTCCTTTTGAGTGACAAGATCATCGTACTCTGTGATCTTGGGCACCAAGGAAGAATTTGATCCCGTAATATCTCCTTGAGCTTGTGCAATTTCAGCTTTGATAACTTCGATGCGTCGCTGGTATACAGGAAGCAAAGGAGTATCCGGCGCAAATTTCGTAACTTGAGCAACTTTCAGCCGCGTCGCAGTGAGCATGGCTTTCAATTGGTCAATATCACGCAACATAGGGACGGATTGCTTAAGAGGGTCAAGTATGTTTTGTTTGTTACGATAATCTGCAATTTTCAAGCCAATATTGCGAATCTTCTCTTCTGCCGCGACGACTTCCTTTTGAGAGGACGCAATGGTGTTCTCTCGCTGACGGGCGTTCATTTCATTGACGAGATGCTCGCCTGCATTTATGAGCGCCCGCCCGATCCGCTGTGAGTCTTGGGGAGAGAAAGTTCTAACTGTCAGGCTCGAAATACCAGTCGTTGTATCCAGCTCAGCGATAATATGCTTTTGGTAATAAGAAAAGAAATGCTCAAAAGTATTACCACGAAAAAAAGTTGGGAATCGAGCGAAAAAATCCGCATCAGGATGATTGAAAACAGCCCTGAGATTTTGAGATTGTATCAGATTCCGGGCCGCATCACGCGACATCATGTAAGTCTGAACGGCATACGTATCTTCAGTACTGCCCGCCCCCCCCATACCTGGGATAAGTCCGCCTAACATATTAGGCGTTTGAGCTCCGGCGCCCCGAACTACAAAGTAGGCATGCGAGACGTATTGGGGAGACGCCACACACCCATAATACATAATAGCAAGAAATGTAGGGAAAAGAACTATCAGGTTAAAGCCCGGGTGACCTTTCAGCCACCGCATAACTTTTCCACTGAAAGGTTTTTTTTGGGGATCCGTATGCGATATCATATCACCAGAGGAAATAACGTTCAATTCAACCATGCGGATACTCATGCCCTAACCACTACAGGAACGCAAATCATATTCATGATTGTCTTCGACAAGCTTACCCATGGTAGAAGCTATAGTATTTTTCCAAATTATCCCGACAAACCCCAAAGATAATAAGATAATATAAGCTTACACAAAATTGATATCATTATGTAAAAAATAAAACATCCCAAATATACCAAAAATAATTTTGGTTATTTAAAAACCTTCTAAAGAAGATATATTAATTATCATGTATAATATTTTTATATTTTGTATTTTTTTCTGTAGATTTATTAATGATACCATCCATGCACATAGAAGTATCATTATCATGAACATGCACATTCTTTACGCCCTCCTCGAGCAAAATTCCTCCTTGGTGAACTCCAAGAGGCTGCTGCCCAGAGGCCACACATAGTATATTATCTGAAATAATCCCCCTTGTCGGGATTGTCATACTCCCTACATGCGTCACATCAATAGTGGACTGCGGCAGAGATGTAATATTATCTTCCAAACTCGAATTAAAGTATTGACCTCCAGATAAGATAAATTCTGATACTCCAATGGACATCACCGAACCACCAGAATTACCAAAACGACCACCTATCCATCGGAAAGCCTCGGCATAAGACCCTTTCATAGAAGGCGTTGCAGAAGCTCCAAAGTTGGTATTATAAATTCTTACAACATTCTTGGACGCTATTCCCCGCCCTAGCACATAGCCCGCGTGTATTTCCAAGTCTTGTGCGTCTGAAATATCCATACATAAACTACAATCCTCAAATTCCGGATCGTAAAAACGACCGAAGGCCGGGCATGCCTCCCCATTATTTCCCATAGATTTATCGCAAGATACTTGAATTCCGACTGCAGCACTTTCACAAACTGTATTACTTAAATCAAGACTTTGTGCAAAATCGTGCCAATAAATACACCGTGCTTTATGTCCGGCTGCAGAGTTCATATTAACACGATTCAGGCGTAGCAGATCTGCCCGCTTGTTACATGCAGCAAGAGAAACAGTTGGATTATTAGATCCGCAACGGGAAGCATCCCCCCAAAACTCAAATCCTGTACCTCGCATTCCTAGCACAACCATATCCTCAACGAGATTGGCGGCTCCTCCTTCTTCCTTAAAAATATTGTACGGATTAAGAAGCGATACGTCCCGGATTATAGAGTGCTGTGTCCAAGAAATATCAAAAACTGTTCCGTCTTTCACCATATTTGAGGCATCAATGCCCGCATGGTCAAATGAAAATCCCGTCCCGTAATCTGAATTACTCGATGAATATTTAAACATTGTTCCAGAATTTTTTGGTGTTGATATATATACTGTCCCTCTATAATCCAGATTGCCAGAATTAACATTTCCGTTTCCTGCGTTATGGATGTGAACACCATTGCAAGGAATGTTGACCTGAGACAGAACGATCGCCAAGGCTGGAACATACAATTCCCCCCCTGAACGATATGGGGAAGCATTGGATTTTCCAGAGCAAACGGCATTTATCGCATTTTGATAACAGGCTGTGTTATCGTTAGAGCCATTGACTAGCGAAACGGGACAAAAATCCAAGAGGCTTACAACATCCTGGTTCTGTACCGCTTGCGAACGCGAAACTGCACCCGCTTCAGGGCGAAGCGCTAAAACCTTATCTGCTGAGAGAGATATTCCCTGAGGCAATGTGGGCACAGTTGCAGCAACATGTTCAGTGCCAAATACAAACAATAAGGAGATCAGAAAAATCCATCTAAAAAAACGCATTTTCAATCTCCTACACCGATTTATGTTAGAGCTGTGCCTACAGCTTATAAAACCCATCTATTACTCTAATACTTCAAATTACCTTCAACACTTTTAAGGGATTTGTATATGCTTTCTTCCCACTCAAATGGTTTCCAAGACTGAATACGGTCAATTTGATCATTTCTACGCTTGCTATCAGCCATATAATCCATAATGGCTTCTATCCAGGCGAGACCATCCAGGGGATCCAGATAATCTGCGATGCCTGCCCCTACTTCTTTCAGTACGGGAATATCAGAGCATAATACCGGCACACCAAAGGAAAAAGCTTCCGCAAGCGGCAACCCAAACCCCTCCGAAAAAGTCGGAAACAATAGAGCGCGACAATTTTTCAGAAGATGGATAACATCCTGATCTGGAAGTTCATTATACTCCAGAACATGCCCTCTCAAAGAAGGGCAGCGATCCAAAAGATCAATAATATTTTCATTTTCCCACCCGCGTTTGCCAATGACAACCAGAACGGGGGCTTTATCACCTAACTGTTCCGCCAAACGACGCCAGATCTGCAATAACAGCAAGTGATTTTTTCGGGGCTCAATCGTGCTCAGACAGACAAAATAGGGACGTGAGGGACATACTAACGTTGGAGGCAGAAGGTCTTCTGCTCTCCTCACATTGCCCCCCAAGGGGACCACGCTAACAGGAATCTGCCTAGACTGTTTTTTCATATACGGCATGAAGGCATCGCGCACTACATACGATGGAAAAATGATACCAGCCGCATAATCAAGAATTGTTTGCACCCGCACAGCATGCCGCTCCGGCTCACCAGGACGCGCATATTCAGGATATTCCAAAGGAATAAGGTCATGCAGGATAGGTATGAATTGTGCGTCCGTACGTTTAAGAATATTTCTAATTACCCTGGGACGCGTCAGATGATGATGAGACACCAAAATATGGAGCATGTGGGGTTTTCTAGGGAGCGGAGAATAAAGGATTTTTCTCCTGATTTTTCTCTTCAGGCGTGATGTCGATCCGAAGACCTTAGATGATCCCCATTTTGCCGCCAGTGCTTCGATTATCTCCTCAACCAACGGTGTTGGAATACCACCTACAATTCCGATGGGATGCATGGCACAAAAATAACTCTGCTCCCGTTTATGAGTCAGAAGATACTGGGCATAGGATAATTCGACCCGATCTATTCCTGTGGGAACGGCGTAGTCCGCCCGCGCCAGCAGGCGGGAAATATCCAGAAGATAGGAAACCGGGATCACGTCAGTTCAAAAGCCTTCTACAATGTTGGCCAATTTAGCTGACAGAGACAGGATAGGATCTCTCATGCAGTCCCATGCAGCTACGTCCGACCCAATAGTTCTACACGCTTCATGAAATTTGATAGGACAGTGTCGCTGCAGACGGCTGATCACTCCACTAACGAGCGTGTTCAGGCCTTCCTCAGAAAAAAATCCCCCGGGAACCAGGCAATATTCTATTAACACACGCCTGAAAGCCATGAATGTCTCAGGATCAGGACCTTTAGGAGACGTCCAGAATTTATCCAGACCATCCTGATGAGTAATTCCTGGAATATTATAAACAGCCTGCCCAAGCGTAATCACTGGAATATTTTCGGTAACTGCCAGAGTTCCTGTCGTGCTGTTAATAGTCACCACCCCCTTGGCACCTCTTACCATCACCGCAATATCGCCATGCTCGACATAACCCACCCTCTGGATAACGCCATATTTTTTGGCGATCCGCCCGACGATACGACGCCAGTCATAAATGCCGTTATCCAGCGGGTGCTCCTTGATGATCAGACGCATGTCCAAGGGGGCAGATGCTGCAAAAGAAGCGACAACCTGTTCGATCGCGTCCTCAATGCCGCTGAAACCGGAATGCAAACGCACCTGCGCATCCGCATTGAGCTGAAGTGGAAACAGCATATAAGGCGCCTTGCTTGCCGACAATCGGCGAACCACCTCTTTACTGCGCTGGATCGCAGCCTTGCGGTCAGAAAGTCTTCTGAGCCAGCCCACACCCTCGGTCAGGGGGTGCCAAGGTCGATGATTGGTCCAGTGAGGATAATGCCACCGGGACACAATGTCCGCAATATTATACGCAATACCTTCCATGGCCCGCCGTCGAAAAGAAGATGGCACCGGATGGTGAGGCTCAGGCTCTGGAAGATATGCAGCTGCCTTTAGATAATACTCCGGATCCTGTGGCAGTTTGGAATGCCCGTTAACGCCACCCAACTCCAGAGTCACCCAATCTGGACGCAAATAGCCTTCTTCAAATACATGCACAGGCACATGTAGTTCGCGACACAGTTCAAGGGCCGCGGCATGATGGGGACGGCAGTCACCAAAAAGCAGGACGTCCGTAATTCCGTTTCGGGCAATGAAATCCCTCAGATAAGGTGGCCATTCTTTCAGGGAGCGACAGTAGTCAATAGCGTTCGGCAATCTCCAGAACAGCCGGTCGCCGCCGTTGAAATGAATTTTATGAACGCCGTAGCCTTCTTTCAGAAGCCCCCTGCCCACCCTTTCAAAAAAAGGGCCCATCAACCCCTGAAGCAACAGAAAACGTCGTGTTTCCAGCTTAGGCTCAGGAATGACACCCATCGAAATATTTGGATCTAAAGTCATTTACTCTTTCTTGCAGACGATGATATCAGATGGGCCACATGCTTGTGCAGTCTTCCCTGCACCCTTCTAAGTCGAGTTACAAGGCTGGGTTTCCATAACTCTGGCTGCGAAAGACGCTCAATCAGAATCTCAGGTCCACATGGCAAAAGCGTGACCGGATCGAGGTAGCACGGATATAATATCAACGTCGCCGCCACGAGATCTTCGAGGGAGAGCTGGCGGCCACGTCTGGCAACCGGGGGCACCATATCCTCTGTCAACCCCCACCCGGCATAGAAGGGCTGCCCGTAGGTCACAACAGGCCGCTTCCTCAAGAGGGCCTCAAATCCCGCAAGCGACGTCATGGTGTGCACCTCGTCCACGCAGGCGATCAGAGCCGTCATGGAACCACCGCGCTGAACTTCGTCCGCATAACGAATCACAACGTTGTCAGGCACATGGCCATTCCGGTGGCCTGCATCCACATCCGGATGCGGGCGAAAAATAATATACGCTTCGGGATTACGCTGCCTTACGGCTTTCAGAAGGGACAGATTGTCCGCAATTTCCGAACAGCCAAGACGGATCGAAAGGTCATCTCCTACCTGTCCGGGAACAAGAAGAATTCTCTTTCCTGCTGGAAGATTCTGATAAGAGCCTGTGGAGGACGATGCCCCGTATTTCGAGATATTTCGTTCGACCAGCACTTTCATCAGGGCGGCCGCCCGAGCGCGAAGAGCCTCCGTGAACTCTGTGCCGGCCAAAAGGCATTCGAGATCGCTGCAACATGAAGGATCGAAATAGATTCCCCGCCGATCCAGAACAATGGAAGAAGGAGGCAGCAGATCACTGCCCAAGCCGATGGACCTGAGGAAACCGTCTTCTATCTTGGCAACAGGAATGTTTGCAGCCACAGCGTGCCTAAACAGTCCCCGAGGCGCACGACTGACCCAGACAGCAATACCCCTGCCTCGCCTTTTTGCGGAATGTACTGCCGCAAAACTCCGGGAACGAAAAATAACCGGGAGTCCAGAGCCCTCAAAAAACTGCCTGATCCGGCGGCGCTTCCACCACGCCATTCCCACACAGACGCCGAGTGAACGCTTTTGTAACCATGCTCTTTTGGCATCAGAGACGATGTCTACCATCGTCGCCAAATCAACCCGCTGCCCTGTAAACGGACTGGTCCATTCGACTCCCTCTGACAGCCAGCCCATCGCCTGACATGTAGAGAGGATTTGAAACTCGTCCTGCAGGTTCAAGAGCTTTACAGACCGACCATATACCGCCCCCAGCAGCGTCAGATCGTCGGGCTTACTTCCCCAAACCGCGGCACAGCGTTTCAGAAGATCATGGGGCTCACAGGGCCGAGAGAGAAAAACATTTTTGTGCGTGAATGTCGGCAGGTCTTCAGCCACCGGTATAATCACACAGATGGTCTGTCCTGGATGTTTCGCCAGAATGGTCTGAACAATTTTCCGAGTACGTACCCAGTTACCACTGCCAGAAACAAGGTGGTCAAATTGTCCTTTTCCGCGACAACACGACAACCAGAAAGCGCCACCGAGCTCTTCTGTCCGCAATATCTGGATAAGAGAGACCTCAACCGTTGTTTTTCCAGAAAACGAACGCCAATCCCGCACTGGACGCCCGAGCCGGGGAACAGCCAGCGTCAACGGTGGGGGAATTCTCAGAAAGGTCATTAAAAAGAGGCCAATTTCCAAAGATCAGGGCGACAGACGATATGAAACCACTCAATAATATATCTTATGGAAAAAGAAAAATCCCTTAACACATCTTGTGGAATAATGGTCGCCGTCATTAAGATAGCAGCCAAGCAGATCCATAACCCCTAAATGAAAAAATAATACGTGCTAGAATATTTTATTGTAATAATAATCCTTTTTTTATTAAACTCAATTATTGATTCTGCAAATTCACAGAGATTTTTGAATTTTTCACAATCAATTCCAAGAAATATTATTATATTTATCATTTTTGGGTTTTTTCTTTTCCTGATAGGAAGCCCTTGGTTTGCGTTTGTGCTTACCACGTTACTCACGTCCCTTTTAACTATGGCATCCATTTTAAAATCTCGAGTTCTGGGAGAACCCCTGATTTTCAGCGACCTCGCCGTCGCAGCGTCCTTTCTGCGTTATCCACGGTTTTATATAGATGCCATCCCCAAATTTATTAGAATAATTATTATATCTGTAATATTTTTTGTCCCGGGTATTGTATATTTTATAATTAAGAATGATTTTCCACCCTATTCCCACTGGGTCGGAATGTTTGTGATGACCATATCTAGCTCTACATTATTTATTTTATGGAGAAAAAAATGGTCAACGACATTAATGACCTATCCGAATCTTTTTTCTGACGTCAGAAATTACGGATTAATCGCAACGCTTTTCTTTTACTTCCTGCGTTGGCGCCGTGAAGCAGCCCCTGCTCCACTCAAAAAACCTTCTTCCAGTGTCCCGATGGATATAGAACTGCTCATTATTATCCAGTGCGAGTCTTTTGCCGATCCAGTTTCTCTCATTACTCAACACCCACTCCCTCCCTTGCCGACCTTGGCTCGTTTCCAAAAGGAGGGCGGCAATACAAGAAGCGGGCAACTCGACGTCAGCGGATTTGGCGCTTACACAATGCGCACGGAATATGCTGTGCTATTCGGGCAGAATGAGAAAAGCCTCGGCTTCAGGCAATTTGATCCATTCCTGACAGCCCATAGCAATATGTCTTATGCATTACCCAATCTTCTTTCTTCTTCTTTCGAAGAAAGAATTTTCTTACATCCTCACGATCTCCGTTTCTATAACAGAATCCAGCTGATGCCTCAGATGGGGTTTACGAAACTCATTTCTACGGAAGCATTTTCTGAAGAGGATCTTTGCGGATCTTATGTGGGGGATATAGCGCTCGGAGAAAAAATCTGTGATATTATTGGAAAATCATCTCAAAAATCCCAAATGATCTATGCCGTGACAATGGAAAATCATGGGCCTTGGAAGCAGGTTGATAACACCGAGTATAAAGATCCACTCGAAATCTACGATTTTCACGTCCGCAACAGCGACCTTTTGCTTGATATGCTGGATCAGACGCTCGCAGGATTGGGAAAGAAAGCCGTACTTGCATTTTTTGGCGACCATCGGCCCTCTATTCCAGGCTACAATTCACCAGACCAAAATAAATCTACACCCTTCGTTATAAAAACATACCATTCATCAGTCGAATTTGATTTTCCACAGGACACACATCTCACTCCAGCGGAATTCTCTAAAAAAATAATTCACTCTCTTGGGAAATCATTCAGGCACTACTGAAGAAGAACCAATCTGTTCTGGACTGCAAATGTACATGCAGATTGCGCTGCCTGCCTGGCCATTTGCCGACTACAGAGATATAGAATATCAGGTAACGATAGCAATCATAATAGCCGTAAAAGAAGTACTCTTCTTGATAACTCATGAATGGGACCATCGGTCGCAACTAGGTCGCGTTGCCAAAAGACCTGTTTTCCTTGGGTAAGATCTGTTTTGCTGGGTGCTATGGCGAGGCAGCTTAGTGGAACAGGTATGGCACGAGACGACCTGACGGATCGGAAATGGGCGATGATTGGTCTGCTTCTGCCGCCTGAGCGCGGACGTTGAGATCGACCGGTCAGAGACAACGGCCTGTTTCCCAATGGTATGCTGCGCTTAATCTCCTGTGCACGGGATGCCTCTGGTTTGACATGCATGAGCGCTATAGCAAGTGAAACTCGGTCTACGTCCGGTTCGTGCGTTGGGTGAACACGGTGCCTGGGATTCTGCTGCAAACGCTTACAGATCTGGGGCAGACCGATAACTGGCACCATATACTCGACAGCACACCGTAGTTCGTGCCCGTTCACAGGTCACTCGCGCAAAAGGAGGACTCATGCGGAAGCCTCTGGTCGGTCACGCGGCGGCTTTACGAGCAAAATCCACGCCCCATGCGACACTCACGGACGTCCTCTTGGCTTTTTCCGCCAGGATCTGCTGATCCATGGGATCCTGCGGTTATTTCCTCAAAACAGGCCGCAGCGTTCCCCGGAAAACAGACTGTCGGCGTTACAGTGACCGCAACCCCCTCCCGCAGATGCGCCGCATCGCGACATGCTACGACAAGACCGCCTTGTCATTCATGAGCTTCCTCAACCTCGTCGCAGCAAATGTCCGGATCAGATCTTGTGTCAACGCGACCTAGATGCTCCTGCTAGCCCCATCCAAGCTGGCTTCCCATGAAACACGCAATCAGCACCGTACCAATCCTAAAAATTATATTTCTGCAAAAATAGTGTCAGATGTATATATCAATAATCCCTTTTATAAATTTATAGAAAATCCCCTTTTCTCTCAAAAATAAAGACGTTGCATGAGAGTCAAATGGATGAGAAATAATTGTTATATTTGGATAATTTTTTAAATCTTTAATCTGCCACCAATCGTTCCACATATAAATTTTTTCGTTATTTTTTTCAGATCTAGAAATATTTATCACAACATTTTTTTCATTTTTCTTGAACAGATTAGAAATATTTTTTAATTCTACTTGTGGAGACATATGCCCATCACCACTAAATTGATTTCCTGTTTGAGGAGCAAAAACAATAGATAAATCCCCTTTTGCATAATAAAAGAAGTATAACGCGTTATATCCTCCACTACTTTGCCCACAGAAAATCATTTTTTCGTAATTTTTGTAATCTTTTAGTGAATTAAAGTATTTTATCATCTTTTTTCTTGAGTTAAATTTATCAGATATACCATTTTCATACCAATTACTATTGATATCCAACAAAGATAAGCAGTCCATTCCTGTAAAATCAGACAGTTTTTCACTCAGGAACGGCTCACCCAATCCACCAAACCATATAATAATACTTCTAGATTTTTTATCATAAAATTTACATCTACTGTTCGGTAAATGATCGATTAAATTTATATCAAGATTTTCTTCCATTTTTTATTACCTTAAATAAGTTAAGAACTTAAATTGATATTATTTTTAAGGACAATTAATTAAAAATAACAAGATTCTATATTTTGATTAATTAATGAATGTCCATCAATCATTTAGATTCATTTACCCTTACCACCTATAATTCTCTATTAATCTAATTATATCATAGATATAGGTGTATCACGCTCCGAAAATGGCGAAAGTTCTTATTTAAGCAGGAAAATTCGCGAACCAGATCGAAGGTCCGATGCAAACTAGAATATCGTGCAGATCAGAAGGCTTTGAAGAAGCTAAGGGGCACACCCTCGATTGAGCCGCATGGGTTTGGGGTTCGATACAGGCAGCTTCATCAGGGGTACCTGAGACTTTCTAGTCTGAAATCTAGTCTGCGATACGACAAAGCCAAGAGAGCATCCCACATGCCCTGTTCAGCGAAACGGCGAAACCTAACATGGACGGATTTCCACTTGCCATTGCACTCATAAGCGCCTCACCAAGAGAAGCTGCCCGCAGAACATGCAGTATACTCTTGAGAAACCGGCACTTATCTCCCCGACAGATAGGCCAAAATCACCGCCAAGGGGAAGAAGATGCCCAGTAATTGTCAATTCTTGACCTGACAATACTTGTTTTTTGCCGTTATGTCCTTAGTAACAAAATGAATCAGACCTCAGGCAGATCATATAGACCTTTCGAATAGGGGCAACCATCGCTCAGGATCCGCTGGTCATTCCTCTTCCGATGCCAGCAGATTTATTACCCACGACTCACGCAATCAGTGCCATGGGAGTCCTAAAAATCATATTCCTGTTAAAGTAGTGCTAGGAGGTTCATGCTTCTGCCAAGGCGCGGGGATCGTGGAACAGACCTTCACATTTCCAGGATGATGCCGTCGGCGTACTAGTGACCAATTACCCTACACCTCGCTCATCATCGCCCATATCCGCAGAATATTACAGAATCACTCACCCTCCTTTTCGATTCAGCCTCTGAGTTTTCACGACCTTGCGACTGATCTCTGGCCTAAGCCTTTCTACGACGCAGTGTGCGGAAAAGCACTTTATGTCAAAGCGCCAAGACTCTATTCCAATTTTACTTACGCACGATCTGCCGTTAGAATTGAGAAAATTGATTTTCATCTAAGGCGCAGTAGGCAATTGCGGGCATATTGCAGAAGGGATCAGGTATCGAGATGTCCGTAAGGCTTTTCCAAAACCGTTGGCTGGAACTGATGACGTTCATGCCAATGAAGATATTTCTGCCATTTTGGGCTCTTATATTGACCTTGGTTGTTTATAATACTTTACCCATGCCCCTAGACCGGTTTTTGGAAATGGCTTTCTTGGGTTTTCTGTTCTGGAGCATTATAGAATATCTAGGACATCGCTTCCTTTTTCATCTTGAGTTGAAATCTGCTTTTGGCCAGCATCTGATCTTTGTCATCCATGGCAATCATCATGACCTGCCTTCAGATCCTCTCCGCAACATGCTTCCCCTAAACGTGACGGTTCCGATTGCGGCAGTTCTGTGGTTTGGAGCCGTTGAACTTTTGCATGAGGATGGAAAGGCGATTTTTCTGGGATTTTTGCTGGGCTATGTCGGATACGACTTCATCCACTATGCCTGCCATCAGTTTCCTATGAAGAAATGGCCGTTTTTTCGCCTTTTACACCGGCATCATATGCTGCACCACTATGCAAACCCAGATCGCAATTTCGCAGTTACAGCAATTTTTTGGGACCGTGTGTGCGGCACCAAGAGCAAGAAAAGCCGCCAGTCTTAATGATGCGGATCTGCTTTGATACCCGCAGCACGGGACGTTCAGGCGGAACTGGCGTAGCAACCTATGCCCAAATGCTGGAAAAAGCCTGTGAAACCGAGGGGTTAGAGCATTCCCGGCTTTTGGACCTGCAACCAAGAAGTCCGGACTTCAATCCTCATTCTTTCCCGCGTCAGGTACTTCGGTTACTAAAAGCCAGTTTCTCAGAACGGCGCGTTCGAAAGAGCGGAATAAACTATCAGGTGCCCGACCTGTACCGTACTGCCACTGTTCGCAGCAGAACCTGGCACAAAATGACGTATCTAGAGAGTCTCGACCCTCCGCTTCTTATGCACTGGACTTATCCACTTCCGTTAGCGTGGAAAAATACCAAGAACGTTGTCACCATTCACGATATCATTCCCATTCTTCATCCTGAATACGGCAGATTCTCCAAGTCGGAAATGAAACGACTTCTGCTCCAGTGCTGTGAGCAGACAGATGGCATCGTAACCGTATCCAAAGCCGTTCAGACAGATCTGATCTCAGAACTGGGAATTGCAGAAGATAAGATTACCCTCCTGCCCCAGGCAGTCAGATTTTCAGACGAAGAACTTCACGAAGCTAGATATACTTCCCCTCCTAGTCCCACGGATGGATTTTTATATTTTGGCTCTATCGAGAAACGCAAAAACATTGGGCGAATCATTACTGCTCATGGGTTATCCAGAACCAGAAGACCACTGACGCTTATTGGCAATCGAGGCTTTGGAGCCAAGGATGAGCTCGCCGCTCTTTACAACCATCCAAGGCCTGAACTGGTTCATCTAGTCCCATGGTGTTCCCGAAGCGCCCTTATCAAAGCGATTCAGGAAGCCCGTGCAGTTATTTACCCCTCGCTGGCAGAAGGCTTTGGATTACCGATCATTGAGGCCATGATGCTGGGCACTCCAGTCATAACCAGCTTTGGGCATGCCACAGAAGAAGTTGCCCAACAGGCTGCACTTCTGGTCTCTCCTGTGAATGTGAAGGAAATAAGTGAAGCCATATACACGATTGGCACAAATGATCTTCTGTACCAGTCTCTAATCCAAGCTGGGCTTGTGCGAGCAGAGGCTTTTCAATTTCCATCTTATGCTCGGAAAGTCGGAAATTTTTACAGAAATTTTATAAAAAATTGAATTTCTGCTTTAAAAACTTCTAGGAACGCTTCCATGTAGAAAGATTTTTCCAGTAAAAAGCCCCATCTGTTTTAAAGTCTCTCCCGTGATATCCTCTCGGGGGTCCACATCAGGCAGCATGATTGCGCCACCTAACCTGTCCGGGAAAGCCGACTTCTCTATGCCGATTGCTCTTTCCACATTGTTCAGTTCCGCCAAGCATCTGCCCGCGCTGCTCCCCCTGATGACGTTGATAGGAGTGGCAGGATGTAGCGCCCTTCCTGAAAGCGCACCGACAGAAAGTCGTGTTCTCGCATCTGCGAAAAATCCCAACAAGAACCCTCTTGGCTATCAGATCATTCCGATCACCCCCCAGACAACAGATATTCTGGCATCTGAAATACCACCTTTGATCTCCAGCCTTGATGGGAGCGGAGCAACATATTTTCATAACGATCGGATTGGCCCAGGAGACGTTCTCACTATCACCATTTTCGAATTGGGAAGTGGGCTTTTTTCTCCGGGTGGTGGCGCGACTGCAGAAGCTGACGGCGCAAGTGGCGGGGCCGTTTCGGGCGGAATTACGGCCGGTGTGACCCATCAAAGTCTTCCACCCACACAGGTGGAGGCTGATGGCACCATCGCCATTCCTTTTGTTGGGCGCCTTAATGT
Source organism: Gluconobacter albidus (assembly GCF_002005485.1). Taxonomy (NCBI): domain Bacteria; kingdom Pseudomonadati; phylum Pseudomonadota; class Alphaproteobacteria; order Acetobacterales; family Acetobacteraceae; genus Gluconobacter; species Gluconobacter albidus. The sequence continues at coordinate 2,671,427 of NZ_CP014689.1, forward strand.
TTCCGGTGTTACGCCCCAGGTAGTGGCAGAACAGATCCGCGAGAAACTCAAAGGAAAATCCCAGAACCCACAGGTCATGGTAAGAATTTCCAACGATATTGCGAATACGGTGATCGTCTCCGGAGAAGTACATCGCCCAGGCCGCATAGTTCTGAGCACTGCAGAAGAGCGGCTCTCCGATCTGGTCGCCATTGCAGGAGGAGCTCTTTACCCTCCAGAAGACACTCACGTCTCTCTTGTAAGAGGCGAACGAACAGGCAGCACCGATCTCGGTACGCTGGAATCACATCCCCACGAAGATATTCGGGCTCATCCTGGTGATAGGATCCATATCATTTATCAGCCCCGAACCTATACGGTCTTTGGTGCTACAGGGACCACCGTAACGGAAATTCCATTCAAGTCTCCTAACCTATCGCTTGCTGAAGCCGTAGCACGTGCCGGTGGGCCAAACGATAACCGCGCCGATCCAAACGCTATTTTTCTGTTCCGGTTTGAAGATCCCGTTGCTTCTAAACAACTGCACCTGACCACAGCGCCCACGATGCTCGGAACGCCAGTTGTTTATAAAATCGATCTCATGGATCCAACTAATTATTTACTATCTCAGCGAATTCCGATGAAAAACAAAGACGTCATTCTGATTGCAAATGCAAAAACTGGAAGATTTTATAAATTTAATCAGCTAATCAGCACCCTTATCAGTCCAGCGATTACAGCGGCATGGATAGCAAAATAAATAAAACAAAAATAATTAAATTTCTGAATCAGGAAAAATAGAAACTTGATTCAGAAATTTAATAAATTCCTGTAAATGGACAAACTCTCTTGAGACTTTTCTATAATGGGCGCAGGTTAGCCGCGTTTGGCTTAACTGTATCCCGGATCGAATAGCTTTATGAAGGGTTTCTCTCCCCTGCGCATCGGCATTGACGGTTTCAACCTTGCTATGGTTCGAGGGACAGGTGTCGCGACCTATGCGCGCACGCTCAGTCATTGCCTGGAACAGATGGGACATCATGTGGACGTCCTTTATGGGATGGACATCACACGTTATATGTCGTCATCCTTACGTGAAGTCATGTTCTTCGATAGACTTGGTCAGGACATTCCTCAGCGCAGAACGAAACTCTTTTCAGCCCGATGGTGGCAAAACCGCCGCTCCGATTTTCTGGGAGAGGAAGCGGTAACTATTCCCATTTCTGGCCGTGTCGAGGCGCGGAGTTTCATTAACAGACTCCCTGCCTATGATCGTCTTTTGAATGCCCCGTTCCTATTTGAAAAAGCAGCTAAGCGATATCGTACATTTAAGCGCTTTACGCCTCTGAGTATCCCTAATCCTCCCCAGATTATGCACTGGACTTATCCCCTTCCAATTTATCTAAAAGGTGCCATCAACATCTATACGATGCATGATCTTGTACCCTTGAGGCTGCCTTATACGACATTGGATGATAAAGGATATTACTCCAGACTGATTGCCGATCTTTGTAAAAAAGCCGATGGAATCTGTACCGTTTCCGAAGCATCCCGCAATGATATCATCAATTTTCATCCGGAAGCTGCGCCCAAAATATATAATACTTATCAATCGGTACATCCCAGTCAGAAAGTTATAAATCTGTCCCCTGCGCAGGTCGAAAAAGAAATTGATGGCGCTTTTGGCTTGAAAACCGATTCTTATTTTCTATTCTTCGGCTCTTTCGAGCCTAAAAAAAATATCGGAAGAATCATTGAAGGCTTTCTGGAAGCTGATACGAAACGAAAGCTCGTCCTTGTAGGTGCGATGGCATGGAAATCAGAACAGGAAGTTCGTTTTCTTGAAAGAGGCATCCAACTAAATCGTATCATGAAGATAGATTATCTTCCTGAAACTTTATTAGGTGCCTTAATCCGCGGAGCAAGGGCTGTACTTTTCCCATCTTTAAGCGAAGGCTTTGGCCTCCCTGTCCTGGAAGCCATGGCTCTTGGAACCGCAACTCTCACTTCGAAAGAGGGGGCATTGAGAGAAGTCGCAGGCGACAATGCCGTTTTAGTAGACCCTTATGATATTTCAGCCATCACATCTGGAATTGAGAAACTCGACCGCAACGACGAACTCTGCAAAAAACTCGCTCATGAAGGCCCGTCGCGTGCAGTTAATTTTGATATGATACATTATGCAAGACGCCTAGAATTAATGTATGAGAAATTTTTACATGACTCTAAAAATAAAAAACATCTTTAATGAAATAAAATCGAAATATAAAAACAAATAATGTTTCGATATATTGATATACATGTGTCGTATTTGAACGGATTTCCACTAAATCTTATCTTAAACACCTAAGATCCCAATCAAGAATGGAATTACAGACTATCAGTATCGTCGTGATGAGTTAGAACATACAAGGGAACTTCCGCAGCGGGGAGGCCCCCGCTGCGGGCAGAAAAATCAGGGCCCGGCATCCCCTCGTAGCGGACAGGGCGCCTTCGCCTAGCTGGAGCGACGATATCCGGATCAACAGAAACGTGGCAGCAACCATCCCCATCCAGTCATCTCAAGACCTGCTCGTCATCACGAATATTTACTGTGAAAAACCATTCAAACCATTTTTTGACTCAATTTCTTAAAAAATTCTTCTGAAAGGTTCGCAACAGATCCCTCATATCGCGGAGCAATAGGCTATAGCCTGCCTTAAGCAGCTAGAAGAATGAAAAAAAATGTGGGATATTAAGGCATAGAAACAGCTTCTTCAGTTAAAGCCCAAGAAGAGCACCCTGATAGACCTAATGGTGGTATAAAAATGAACGAAAAAAATTTGCTTTTGAAAAAAAGAATCAGAAAAATACACCAAATCATGATCGTAGACGGTGGAGAAATCCCAGAAAAAATTCCAGAAGCCTTTCGTATCAATGCTATTGAAATACAAGAATTACACGAGAATATTCCTTATAAAATGTGGGGCGGGATATCAGTAAGGGAACTTATTAAAAATAACTTCGACAAATCAGTTCTTGATACATATGACACTCTAGTTCCTTACGCCTACAAATGCGATCTTGCTAGATTATGTGTTTTATATGTAGAAGGCGGTCTATATGTAGATCTCGGCGTCAAGCTAATGCGAGAATTTAAAGTTCCCGAGAATATAGAATTCTGCGTTTTTAGAGATTTATACCAAGAAACTAATTGGTTCATGATGCAAAATGGCCTTATCTTCTCAGAGGAAAGACGCCCCGAACTTTTGCATTCCATTAATTGGATCGTACAAAACTGTATGAACCGCTATTATGGACTAAACTCTCTTTACCCAACAGGGCCCGTGCAACTCGGACGAGCTGTTGCACTTGTTGCTGCCACTTCAGGACCAGGTGGTTGTTCGGCTCAATGGATCGGAGAATGCCGCGCCGTTACACCCAGTAGTGTTAATAAAAATATGATCTACACAGATCCATTCGGTAATCTTACTGCGCTCCGAGCAAAAGTACACGCAGGTGATCTTGCCCATATGGGTCTAAAAGGCGGCAACAACCATAATGTTATATGGCAAAATCGTAAAATCTATGGCGAACCATCCTCTATCTGGCGGCATGATGATCAGCAGATTCAGCTAACGAACGGTGCAAAAAGAACTCCAGATGGAATAACTATAAACAAATACAAGCTTGGCCGCTTTACATATGGCCCTTATATTCAGTTAAAGGCTGGAAATTATGAGATTTCCATAAAATTCAAACCAAAAACAAATTTTTCTCGTCTTTTTGTAGAAGTCTGTAATCGAGGAGGCGCTGATGAAATATTCAAAGGATGGTTTGATGTCGCAGATGAAAACACATTCGAATTAAAATCTAGATTTTTTACTAATTGCTCTTATCAAGGTGTAGAAGTTCGGCTTTCCAATGATGATTGGTTTGAAGGATTTATTGAAGAAATTGAAATTTCTTCTGTACGTATTCCCGAAACAGTTTTCAGTGTTGAAAACAACGAACTGTCTCAAAAACTAGGTACAGAAGTAGGGTTTGTAACAGAATCTGGAATCTATACTCGGAAAAGCAATCCTGGAAAAATAGCTGTCGCTCACCTTCATGACTTTGCCCCTGGCTTTTACAATGCCGAACTCTTTTTCCAAGATGGCTTAGAATTTGAAAGAATATCTGTTGTCGTTACTGACAGCGGTAATGAAATCATTCGGAAAAATTTCTCCTATAAATCTTTATTTGATAAAGAATCTTTGAATATGGATTTTTGTATTACGGAAAATATGCTGAACCCAATATTGTTTGTGGAGAGTGATGCGACTTTCGAAGGCTGCCTAGAACAGATTATTATTTCTTCTGGGACTGGATTTTCTCACGGAGAAAATAGTCTCGTAGAAATTCTTGGCATAGTCGCTTAATTTTTCACGTTTCAATATAGAACTTTTAGGGATTTTTTTCATGCTGAAACAGCGCAACATCCATACGATTACATACGTCCACCAAATACTTATTCAAGAAGGCAAAAATCCTATTAAAAAATTACCTAAGCTAATTGATTTCAATTCAAAAGAAGCTCGACGACTGCACCCAGATGCCGAATATATATTATGGGATAATGATAAAATATCACAATTCCTAAAAGATAATTTCGATGCCTCTGTATATGAAACTTACAAGAATATAACAGCTTTTGCCTATAAAGCTGATCTTGCTCGATATTGTATTCTTTATATCATGGGTGGGATGTATATAGATTTGGGAATACGAATGATGAATTCTTGGGAAATTCCTAAAGAGAAAGGATTTTCTACATTTAAGGAACTATGCTTTACCGCAGAAAGTTGGACCATTATGCAAAATGGTCTTATCTGGTCTCTTCCCAAGCGACGAGAATTAGAAATCTGTATAGAGTGGATCGTAAATAACTATAATAGTAAGTTTTATGGAAGCACCCCACTTTGCCCGACAGGTCCGGTAATGTACGGACGAGCCATTGCTGCTGCAATGGTCGAACAAGGACAATCACCAAATGCAGATGATCAGTGGATTGGAGAATACCGTTGGACAACCCCAGAAGGGGGCATGAAAAACGATGCCTACGTTTCGCCTGACCACAAAATAATTGCATTTAGAACTAAATTAGTTCCCGGTGATCTTTCTCATCTTGGGCTTTCGGGAACAAATAATTATAAAGAAATATGGCTTTCCCGGCAAATGTATGGAGAAAAAATCTCTTTATTTTCATTTAGAGATGAAAGAATTAAATTCAATAATATTCGAAAAACCGAAAAAGGATTTCTGGTTCACTCAGGAACCAAAGGCGTCATAATTTATGGCCCTTATATCAAGCTTCTTTCTGGCCGTTACAAACTTAGAATTTTCTTTGGTGATCATTCAAAATCTGGCAGCGTTTTTGTCGACGTTACAACGGGCGGGGGTGCGCAACATGCGGCTTCCAAAATAATAAACGTTTCCGCTCTCAAGACGGATAATTTTGAAGAAATTTCTTTTGAATTACACGAAAACTCTACTCTTGTAGAATTTGTTGTCGCCGTCGACGAAAATTTTTCAGGAACAATAATTTGTTTTGAACTAGAAAAATTAGACGAATCCGCTAACAACATACAAATCAAAACTGAGGAGTTTATTAATAGAGAACCAATTAAAATTGAAGACACTTATAAAGACTTAAAAAAATTATCCGATAAAACAACTTGGACTGCAGATGATGCAGCTATCAAGATTATTTCTGCTCAACGTTCTCAAAAAGGAATTACTATTTTAAAGGGAACAAAAGGACGCGTCACTTATGGGCCCTACTTTTTTGTAGCAAAGGGAAAATATATATTCTCTATCAATTTCTCAAAAAGAACCAAATTTTCGAGAATATTAATTGACATCGCCTACGCAAATGGAAAAAAAGTAATCAGTGAGTTCAGAGAAAAACACTTCTTTTCATCCCATAAAGATTCTATTTCGTTTCCAGTCGATGTGAATTTTGATATCGATGACCTAGAATTCAGAGTCCATGTTTATGGAGATTTTGATGGCGATATAGAAAAATTCTCTTTATCACCTAAGTGAAATTATATTCCAATATTGGCGCCACCTTATGTAGGTTAAATATATTTCCAGTGCGAAAACTAGCCTGGATTAGGTGGCGTTATCTCTGTTTCTATTCGGAATGATTTATCTTATTGATCTGGAATACGTTGACAGACGATTTGATCCTGATCTGTGCGATACCGAGGTATAAGCATTCAAGGAGCACCGCAAGAATCAGTATGCTGGTGATGTCCTGCAGTTTTTCGAGTTCCAAGGCATGATTTCGGGCTTGTGGGAGACAGGGCAGTTATTAATTCGCCCGAGGCGTCCGCGAGCTAGGCGTATAAATCGATGTCGGGAGCTCGAGGGTGACGCTAAGGGAATACTGGTTGGCTGCCCAGAGCCATACCGCGTCATGCTCTTCAGAGGCAAAAATCGGGCCGCAAAAACTTCAATCAACAGCTATTTTCCCCACCTTCCCTATCTTCATTGCCTCGTCGGCGTCCTACCACCAGTTTAAAACCCTCAAATGACCAACACAAAACCGTTACAGGTCCACTTGGAAGGATCGAAGAACTGTTGATGGATGCGCCTGGCTTATGATTTCTGAGTTTTGAGCAGATTGGGAGCTATCATCTGCTGGATTGCTACGCTGCAGCGCTGATCCGTTCCAGAAAGAGGAAGCGGCGCATATTGTAGATGATGTTGGCCAGCCCGATCCTCATGTAGCTCGCGCGATGCCGACGGTTCGGATAAACAGTCCCGTCTGTGATTTTTGATCAGCAAAGACAGCCGGTCATTGATCAGACATTCCGTCCGCTCATCAGACAAATTGTTCAACGTCTGGATCACCAGGATCTTGAACATCAGCGCCGGATCAAACGGAGGGCGCCTGCCTTTGCTCCCGTCTGAATACGCCTGAGCCCTGTTCAGATCCGGACGGAATACTTCAAAATCCACAGTCTGGGAAAACGCTTCGAGCTGATCGCCAAGCCAACTCAATCGCGCAAGCCGCTCTTCAACATCAAAGAAACCAGACCGCTTCATCTCCCATCCCCAATCAACACGGAAGAAATGGAATCACAGCGAGAGGCCCAAAACCAGACGGGTTTGCGAACCCTCCACCTGCGTAAAACAAAAAAAGGGAGACAGAACATCTGCCTCCCTTTTCCAATCCATCAATCCCGCAAACCTTACCGCAAAATCCCCGTATGCCCGACGCTGTAGCGTCCCGGCTGCGGCCAGACCGTCAGGCCATGCGGCTCCGCGCCGACCGGGATCTTGCGCATCGCACCCGTATCGGTGTCGATCGCATAGACCACATCGTCGAACCGGCCCGACAGCCAGAGCAGCTTGCCGTCCGCGCTGACATTGCCCATGTCCGGGCTGCCGCCACCGGGGATCATCCAGGTCTTGATGACCTTGTCCGTCGCAAAATCAATGATCGACACGCCACCCGGCCCGTGTTTCGGACCATGAATGCGATGTGATCCACGATTGGCGACATACATCACCTTGCCATCACGGCTCGGATACAGGCCATGCGTGCCGATACCCGTCGGGATGAAGGCGGTTTCCTTGAAGGAATCCCCATCCACAACGAACACACCATCCGCCATCATGTCCGCGACATAGAACTTGTGACCATCCGGCGCCGTCAGAATGTCCTGCGGCATCCCGCCTTTGGACAGCTTCAGCATCCCGATCATTTTCAGGTTCACCGTATCGACCTTGGCGACATAACCGCCGAACTCGCAGGTGAAGATCGCGTATTTCCCGTCAATGGAGAAATCAGCGTGATTGACGCCCTTGCATTCCGGCGTCTCGACCGAGCCCTTCAGCTCCATCGTATGCGGATCACGGAAATCCAGACGCTTGTGCGCCTCGGCCACCGTAATCGCGTATCGACCGTCCGGCGTGAAATACATGTTGTACGGATCATCCACGGCAATGGACGGGCCCGGCTTGGCCGTCGCCGGATTGATCGGCGTGAGCGACCCGTCCGGACGGCCTTCGCTGTTATTCGTCACCCACAGCGTCCGCAGGTCCCAGGACGGCACCACATGCTGCGGCGAATGCCCGACCGGGAACGTGTCCACAACCTGAAAAGACGCCGGATCAATAACGGAAACGCTGTCCCCGCGCAGGTTTGGCACATAAACGCGCGCCGGGTCCTGCGCGATCGCCGGCGAAATATGGGACGGGGTCGTCTCGCTGTAGATGTTCTTCGGATCAATCACCGGCGGCATACCCGGAATCGTCTGGATGCCGGACGCCGCAACGGGGGCCGAAGCCGCGACCGGCGCGGACGCATCGGCCGGAACCGGCACCATCGGCGCACTCGGGGAATATTCCTGCGCATGGGCCGCGGCAGCTCCCAGCAGCGTCATCGCCACCAGAAGAGGAGTCTTGAATGTCATGGATGGCTCCTTTGAAAAGACTGGATTGCCGCAACCGCGGTCCGGATCTGCATGTCCGTGCCGATCCTGCCGAGTTCGGCCGATGCCCGCCGCGGATCGCCACCATAGACGCCCTCGGCCACACCCGGTTTCGAAGCCTTGCGCAACGCATCCTGACGCACAAGCGACGGATCGACCGCCAGCATCAGCGACGTATCGCTCAGCTCCGCATGAAGCCCCACTTCCGCGCCATAACCCTGCGCACGCAGGGCATCGGCATATTGATGGGGCACGACTTCATAATAATCGCGCACATAAAGCACGGCAGCCTGACCCTTCCAGGCCCGGTTCAGTTCCTGCGCCACCTGCGCCATGAAAGACTGGTACCCACCATGATCGCCCAGAAGCACGATGCGCCGGAAACCCTGAACGCGGAAACTCTCCGCAGCGCCCTTGAGCAGCCCTTCAAACACGGCAGGCGGCACGGAAATCGTGCCCGGAAACTTCATGTGAGACGTGCGCGGGCTTGTCGAGCCTTCCGGCACATAGGCCACAACAGGCGCCACCAGCGTATGCCCGGCCTGAACCGCAATCGTATCCGCCAGAACCTCAGCCCGCACATTATGCTTGCCGACCGCAATATAAGGCCCGCTCTGCTCGGTCCCGCCGACAGGGATAATGACGGTATCGGTCCCCGCCTTCACATCCTGCGCCACCTCGGTCCAGCTCCGGCACGCAAACTCGGCCTGAAGCGCAAGCCCGGTGCAGTGCGCGCCGCCCCCGGCCACACCCTGCGCCTGTGCGAAACCCGCAGACAGCCCGATCCCCGCACAGAACAGGGCAGAACGACACGACAGGCGAAGCAGGTTGAACATCAGGGCCGGAACACCTCTGGCAATGGCTGCCCTTCCCTACCCCATCTTCCCCTTCCTGTTCCAGAGGCGGCGTTTCCAAAGCGGCCCTTTCAGAACACGCCGGTCTTTTCGCAAACGCATCATGCAGTATAAGACATCATGCCTTTTCCGATTTCCTACGATCCCGATCCTGTCGACAGCGCCGCCCACCTGATCCAGGTCGCGCTCACGCCCGTTTTCATGCTCTCCGGCATCGGCACCCTCATCAACGTCTTCAACACCCGACTGGCCCGCGTCACGGACCACCTTGAAGACGTCCGCAAGAAACTTGGCACCCTGAAAACGGACGACACCCCCGTCGATCCCATCGACACGCCCGCCCGCCTGCGCAACCAGCAGGCCCGCCTGCACCGTCGGGTCTTCGTTCTGGACGCCGCGATTCTCCTGAACGGGATCGGCGGCGCCTCAACCTGCGGCGCGGCCATGGCGCTGTTTGTAGGCTCCCTGCGCGATGCTTCGACCTCGGCATGGCTGCTGGCATTTTTTGGCATAGCTCTCGCCTGCACCGTCGGATCGCTCATGTTCTTCCTCGCCGACACCCTCCTGAGCTGGCACGGACTGCGCCACGACAGCGATCTGAGCCTCGACGCGGAATAAGCCGCCACGCAATTTTATTTCAAAAACCACCGGGAATGGTACTGTTTCCCGAAAGAAATCCGGGCAACACCCCCGGATCTCGCATCACTTTATTCGCGCTGAAATAATCGCGAATTCGTAACAAAATCACTCTCTCCACAAAGACGGCGAAAGTTTAAAAAGCATTTATGCAGGAAATGCAGGTCTGACCCTGCATCTGTATTTGTTGCTTCTGACACCGCTTCTGGAGTTTCTCCCGCTGCACGCCGCAAAACGGCACACAGAACCACACGGAGATTTTCCAGATGACGTCCATGACCCTGATCCACCTGATCGGCCTTCCCACCAGCCTTCTCGCACAGTTCTCGATGGTTGCCTTCGTTCCGATGATCGGCGCCCTGATGATCGCTACGGTTGCTGCTGACCGCGTTTCCGAGAGCTGATCACAGTCTTCTCGGGACAAGCCCGGCCTCGCGCCGGGCGTCCCGCTCCGGCCTTCAGTGCCGGACGGACAGATAGGATTGCGGATCCAGCCGGCGGCGCCACAGATCGCACAGCCAGCAGAAGCTGATCCCCACCAGCATTCCGACCGATGTCGACCCGACCCAGTGCGTCGGCAGAAACGACATCATCACGCCCGCCAGACCGGCAATCGTCCAGTTCATCGTTCCCATCAGCGCCGAAGCCGCGCCCGCCTGATGCCCATGATGCGTCAGCGCCAGAATGCCCGCATTCGGTCCGATGAACCCCAGCGAAAATGTCGTGCACCAGATCAGCGCACACAAAATCCACGGATTCTGCGGCCCCGCAAATCCGCTCAGACACACCACCACCGCCAGCGCACAGAACAGCAGAACCGCCAGCATCGCTGTCTCCATCACCCGCGTGAACAGGAAACGGTTCGCCAGCTTCGCATTCACCTGCGAACCAATGATGAAGCCAATCCCGTTCAGCCCGAAGAAAATGGCGAACAGATGCGGCGAGAAATGCAGGATGTTCTCAAACAGCGCCGGCGCATTCGACAGATAGGCAAACATCGTGAAGGTCGCAAAACTCACGACCATCACCGCAGAACAGAACAGTGGCTCGCGCAGCAGATCCCGGTAACGCGCCACCATCCCGCTAACCGGCAACGCAAAACGCCGGTCCAGGGGCAATGTCTCGGGCAGCAGAAACAACGTGCAGAAGAACATCACGACGCCGAAAACGACATTCGCCCAGAAAATCAGCCGCCAGCTTCCCCAGTCCAGCAGAAAACTCCCGATCGACGGCGCCAGCAGAGGCCCCAGACCAAAAATCAGCATCAGCTGCGACATGAGCTTCACACCCGCCGAGCCGGTCGCGACATCGCGCACCATGGCCCGCGGCGCCACGGAACTGATCGCACCGCCCAGAGCCGCCACAAAGCGTAGTGCGCAGAACATGTGAAAACTGGTCGTCAGCGCCAGCCCGACCGAGGCAAGGGCATACACCACAAGCCCGCACATCAGCGGCAGCTTGCGCCCGTACCGGTCGCAGAGCGGCCCAAGCGTGAACTGCCCGATCGCCAGCCCCGCCAGCCACGCCGTCAGCGTCAGCTGCGCGGATCCCGCCCCATGCCCCAGATCATGCTCCAGCGCCGGAAACGCCGGAAGATACATATCCGTCGAAACAGGCCCCAGAATAAAGACCATACCGATCAGCACCCGGGTCAGGCCATTCATCCCCTGTGGGGACGTCTGTTCGGAAAGCGACGTAACGGACACGCAGGCACCATGACTAAACAGAGCGGAAAACAGAAAACGGGCCTCTCCCGCACAGGAGAAGCCCGTTCCATACTCAACGCCTTTTTATCCTGACTGACCAGCCCTGAATTTCAGGGCCGGCCCGTCATTACGGATACAGACGCAGGACTTACTTCGGCCAGTTGGCCAGAATGTCCGTCTTCACACTCTGCGGCAGACCGACATAGTCAAGGCGGGCATTGTCCGCATCGCCATGCTGGAAACCCCAGGTAAAGAAGTCACGAACGGCCTTGCCGGACTCCTTCTGAACCGCATCAACCGGCACCAGAACGAACGTCGCCGTCACGATCGGCCAGGAAGACGCGCCATCCGTGTCCAGCAGGTTCACGGCATAATGATCGGCATGAACCCAGTCAGCAGCCTTGGCAGCTTCCGTGAAGCTGGCCAGCGTCGGCGTTACGAAAGCACCGCTGTGGTTCTTCATGCTGGCAATGTTCAGATGGTTCTGCGCGGCATAGGAATACTCGACATAACCAATGCCACCCTCGGTCTGACGCACCATGGCGGCAATGCCGTCATTGCCACGTGCACCCGAACCGCCCGGCCAGGCGATGGACGTGCCGGCACCAAGCTTCTGCTTCCAGGTCGGAGAAACCTGCGACAGATAGGACGTGAACACGAAGCTCGTGCCAGAACCATCGGCGCGGTGGATCGGAGCCACATCCGTATCCGGCAGCTTCAGACCCGGGTTCAGGGCCTTGATGCGGTCGTCATCCCAGGTCGTAATCTCACCGTCATACAGCGCGGCCAGCGTCGGACCATCGAGACGGAGCTGGCCCGGAGCCAGACCCGGCACGTTCGCCACAACCACGATGCCGCTCATGACGGTCGGGAACTGGTACAGCTTTTCCTTGGCCAGACGCTCGCCGTTCATCGGCTTATCGGACGCACCGAAATCAACCGTACGGGCGATGACCTGATCCTGACCGGCGCTGGACCCCACGCTCTGGTAGTTCACGGAAATACCGGCCTGGCTCTTGGCGGCCGTGCCCCATGCACCATAGATCGGTGCGGCGAAGCTGGATCCTGCGCCAGTGATGTCCGCAGCCTGCGCCGACGACACGAACGGGGTCATGGCAACAGTGCCAAGGGCCGTGGCGACGAGAAGACCGAATAGCGGAGCTCTGCTCTTGATCATGGGAATCCCTTATGGGGCGTGAAAACTGCCCCTTAGTAACGCTGGCGCGGATACAGAAACAGTGGGACCTGCGTGATAGTTTCATGACAGCCTCCGCACACCCCCAAGTGCCGAAATGTCACACCCCTCCCTTCGCAAGGCCCCTGCGCCAGCCCCTTGCGCAACAAAACTGACATACGAAATCCGGAACTCCCTGTTTTCCGGGGCTTTTCGCCTTTTGTGTCATCAAACTGTCACGTCCCCGTCATGAAACCTTCCCATTATTTCAAAATGCGAATCAGATACCTGAACTGCGGAACACACGCCCTCCCCAGAAGGACGCACCGCAGCAATGGCTTTTTCTTTCCGTCGGACCACGGTTCTCCCCAAGGCCCTTTTGGCCACAACGACCCTGGTTTCCCTCCTCCCGCTTTGTGGCCACGCCCGGGCCGCCGACCAGATGCAGATCATGGAACGGCAGATCCAGGCCATGCAGGCCCAGCTCACCAGCATGAAAAAAGAACATGCTGAAGAAGTGAAGCGCGCCCGCGCCGTTCTGGCCCACCAGCGGGAAGAAGCCGAAAACAACCCCTACGCCCAGCGTGGACGCTATATCGGACAGCCGCGTACGGCCGCACAGCCTCTGATCAGCGTTCGCCCGGCCAAGCCCGGCGCCGATGATGGTCGTCCGCCCTCAGACCGCGCAGACGTCTCCTCCTGGGCCGACTTCCAGCGCGCCACCGCGCAGGACGAAGAAGTCAGCGTCGGCGGCATCAAGGTCGGCTTCCCGGGCGGTCGCCCGACGATCCAGTCCTCGGACGGCGCCTATGCCCTCTCGATCGGCCTCGCCTATCATGAAGACTTTGGCGGCTTCTTCAATTCCGGACCTCGCGGCAACGACACCCGTGGTGCTTTCAACAGCTTCACCACCAACCAGCGCCGTCTGCGTATTCCGTTCATGTTCCGCTACAAGAACTGGGTCGCAGCCGTCACGCCTGATTTCGGTGCCAACCATAACGACGGCTATGTCGGCCTCTATGAAGGCAACCTGAACTACACCGGCTTCCGCAACACCATCCTGACGGTCGGCTATTTCCAGCCGCGCGTGACGGAAGAGGATGCTGAAAGCTCCAATGACTTCATGACGCTGGAACGTCCCAGCATCACTGACATGGTCCGTAACATCGCAGCGGGTGATGCCCGCTTCGTGGTCGGCGGCCTGCATTACGAGAAGCGCTGGTGGGTTGCCGGTTACTTCACCGGCCAGGAATGGGGTCACCGCAACGCCTCTGACATGAGCTCCACCTATTACGGTGGTGGCAGCGGAGCCACAATCGACAGCCAGACGGGCGGAATGCTCCGCGCTGCCGGCCGTCCTATCGCAACCAAGGATGTGGATCTTCACGTCGGTGTATCGGCGATTGCAGCCTTCCGCCTGGCCTGCAACACCGGAGCCAACGCCAATTACTGCTCCCGCACGACGTCCTTTGGGCAGCGTCCGGAATTTGACGTTGGTGAAGCCAGCCTCGTAGCAACGGGCTCAATCACCAAGGCTGCCCAGGTCTGGGCAGCAGGTCCGGAACTCGGGTTCCGCTGGGACCGCCTCCTTGTGAAGGGTGAGTACTATCACGTTGGCGTTCAGCGTTCGCAGGCCAACCTGCCCGCGTTCAACTTCCAGGGTTGGTATGGTGCCGCTGCCTACACGATTTTCGGCAAGCCCCGTATGTATAACATCAAGGAAGGCGCTTTTGGTGCACCTGGTGTCGGTGCTGATCAGGAATTCAATCCTGCGCTCAATCACTGGGGTGCCCTCGAAGCCGTGGCCCAGTACAGCGGCCTGGACCTGAACAGCAACATCAATGCCGCAACGGCCGGGATCACCAGCCAGAACGGCGTCAGCTACGTCCGGGGCGGCATGCAGAATGTCTATACCGGCGGCCTGAACTGGTACCCGAACCGCCATTTCCGCTTCATGGTGGACTACAGCCACTTCGTCACGTCTCGTAGCGTAGCCTCTGCCACCAACGTTTCCGGTCGCTCTGGCAACTCCTTCGCAGCCCGTATCCAGGCCGCGTTCTAAAAAAGACCCGTTTCCCTCTCCCGGACCCCGGTCCGGGAGAGACCCCCAGCAAACACCATTGCGTGCACCCCCGCATTCCCGATTGCGACCCACGCCCCGCAGACAGCATGCTTCCCGTTCCACAACGAGAGAACCGGCTGATGCTCCCCAACGCAAAAACCGTCCTGCCCGCAGCAGCGCTCATCGCAGCCCTTCTGAGCCCCACCGCCCGCGCGCAAACGCCTTCCCATATCGTCACGAGCCAGAAACTCGACTGGGAAACCGCCGCCACCCTCGCCGCCGAAGCCGTGCGCCTCTGCGCCGCACAGGGCTATTCCGTCACCGCCACCGTCGTGGACACGACCGGCCATGAACAGGCTGTCGTCAAAGGCGATACGGTCCCCCTGCAATCGCTCTCCGTCTCCTACCGCAAAGCCTACACGGCCTATGCCTACGGTCTGGCCTTCAATAAAAACACAACCAGCGAACTGATCGCCGCAGGCGTCACCGGCCCCGCAAACGGCGCCCTGAACACCATCCCCGAAGTCCTGTTCGTCCCCGGCGGCGTCACCCTGCGCAGCAGCACCAGCCATACCATTCTCGGCGGTCTGGGCGTCTCCGGCGCACCCGGCGGCGACAAGGACGAAGCCTGCGCCCTGCACGCCGTCGAAAAATTCCGCAATTCCCTCCAGTAACGCTGCGGCATTTATTTCAATCAAAAAAACCACGGTCTTTTTATTTCTGCAGAGTTTTCGGAAATATTCCGTGTATCCTCCAGCCTGTACCGTGGAGTTTCCCTTTACAGAACTTCCCGGTATTGTCCGGCCTCATTGAATACGTCCTGAAAGACTGTCCTCTTGCTGCGCTGGTTTCTGGTTTCCCTCCTGTCCCTCACCGTCCTCCTTCTGGCCCTGTTCGGCGCAGGATGGATCTGGATCGACCACCGGGACCTCGCCGCCTTCGCCACGCCACGGCTGGAGAAAAAGCTCGGCCGCACCGTCCATATCGGCGTCCTGCACGTCCATCCGGGCGCATGGCTGACCATCGACGCCGATGATATCTCCGTCGCCAACATCGCCAGCGGCACCCGCCCGCAGATGATGACGCTCGGCCATCTCGGCGCACAGATCCGCCTGACCTCCCTGATCTGGGGACCGCCCGAAGCCCGCAATATCGTCATCTCGAAGTTCTCCGGCCTGTTCGAGCGCACCCCGGCCCATCTGCCCAACTGGCGCTTCGGCCCCCACCAGAACGAACCCCGCGCCCCCCTCACCCCCGAGCAACAGGCCAAAGCCGACACGCCCCCCGATCTGGGCAACGCGCCGGGCCTCCGCAACGCCACGATCCTCGACAGCGACGTCACCTACCGCTCGGCCAATGGCGCGTCCTACAGAACCACGCTTGAAAAGGTCACGTTCGCCTCCACCAGCGACAGCAGCCCGTTCACCATGACCCTGACCGGGGCCTATAACGACACCCCCGTCAGCATTTCCGCCGAAATGGAGCCCATCAGCGACCTCCGCAAGACGCCCCACCGCCCCTACGCCACCACAGCCCATGTCATCTCCGGCGACATGACCTCGGACTTCACGGGCACCCTGACGGACCCGGTGAATTTCGAAGGCGTGGAAGGCCACACCACTGTCACCACGCCCACCTCCGACACCCTGTTCAGCGTCGCCGGGATCAAAGGCGACCACGCCCCCGTCAAACTGACCCTGTCGGGCGATTTCAGCCATTCCGGCGATGACTGGCACTTCACCAAAGCGCACGGCACCATCCAGACCAGCACGATGGAAAGCGGCGACTTCACCCTGATCGAAGGCAGCCACGGCAAACCCGATGACGTCACAGCCACAACCGGCTTCGGACGCCTCGACATCAACGGCCTGATGCCCATTCTCGCCCCATCTGGCGCAAAGGGCAGCAAAAAAGGCCCCTCCACCCTGCATGCGGATCTTCTGCTCATCACGCCCCCCGATCCGGACCCGCTGGTCCATTTCGAGCTGAGCGCCCGTCAGCTAATCTACAACAGCCTCGATTTCTCGAATCTCAGGATCCAGGGCGCCCAGACGCCTAACCGGATCGAAATTCCCCTCCTGCGTCTGGACTATATCGGCGCGTCCCTCAGTGCCGATGGCCGGATCGAAGCGGACGGCACATCCTCCCGCGTCTCTGCCGACGTCGCCCTGACACATGGCGACATCGACCGCCTGCGCCGCGTGGCCGGTCTGGCCCCCGTTCCGGTCAAGGGCAGCCTGAACTTCCGCATCACCGCCAGCTCCAAGAACGTCCATACCCTCAACGAAGCCATCAGCCGCGCCGACATGACCGCCGCCGTCAGTATGGAAAAAGGCGAAATCGCAAAGGAAATCGTCGAGGCCGCCTCAATGGACCTGCGCCTGCTGTTCCGGCACGCCAAGGGTGTGACCCCCATCACCTGCCTGCTCGGCGTCCTTCAGATGCATCAGGGCATCGGCACCGTCATCCCGCTCCGCCTGCGGACGGGTGCCGGGACGATCGCCGCCAAGGCGAATTTCGACCTCCGCCGCAAATGGCTCGATCTCGTCTTCGCCAGCCGCCCCTTCTCGACAAGCTTCTTTGCGCTCGATGTGCCCGTGCGCGTCAGCGGCCCCTTCGACGCCCCGACCCTCTCCCTCGCCAAATGGTCGAAGGTCGGGCGCGACATGCTCGCGGATTCCAACGCAGTCACGAACCTCCCCCCCGCCCTTCAGGGTTTCGCAGCCTCAAACGCCTGCGCCCGCCCCACGCGGTAGGCATTGAGTCCCCGGGATTTGCACCCCATCCTGCCCCCGGCTATGCACATCGGACCGTAAAGGAGAGGGTCCAGAGATGCGTATTGCAATGGTCGGTGGCGGATATGTCGGTCTCGTCTCGGGCGCCTGCTTCGCCGAGTTCGGAGCGGACGTCGCCATCGTGGAGCGGGACCCGAAAAAGCTCGCGGCCCTCCATGACGGGCGCATCCCCATCTACGAACCCGGACTGGACGCCCTCGTCAGCAGCAACGTCGCCTCCGGCCGCCTGACCTTCGGAGACGACCTCGGCGCGGCCATGAGCAACGCCGATGCCGTGTTCATCGCGGTCGGCACCCCTACCCGACGCGGCGACGGCCACGCCGATCTGACCTATGTCTATGCGGCCGCCGAAGAAATCGCGCGCGCCGCCCGGACGGACCTTCTGGTCGTCACCAAATCGACCGTCCCCGTCGGCACGGGTCGCGAAGTCGCCCGCATCCTGCGCCAAACCCGCCCGGACCTGACCTTCGACGTGGCCTCGAACCCCGAATTCCTGCGCGAAGGCAACGCGATCGACGATTTCATGCGCCCGGACCGCGTCATCGTCGGCATCGACCGCTCCGGCCCGGATGGCGGCAGCCGCGCGCAGAGCCTGATCGAACAGCTCTACCGCCCGCTCACGGCCATTCAGGCCCCGATCGTCCTGACAGATCTGGAAACGGCGGAACTGACCAAATACGCCGCCAACGCCTTCCTTGCGATGAAAGTCACTTTCATCAACGAAATGGCCGATCTGTGCGAAAAAGTCGGCGGCAATATCCATGACGTTGCCCGCGGCATGGGCCTCGACCAGCGGATCGGCAGCCGTTTCCTCAGCCCCGGACCAGGCTATGGCGGCTCCTGCTTCCCCAAGGACACCCGCGCCCTGACCGCCATCGCCCAGGATGCCGGCGCCCCCACACAACTGGTGGAAGCCACGGTCGCGATCAACGAAGCCCGTAAAACCGGCATGGCCGAGCGCATCATCACACAGGCGGGCGGAACCCTTGAAGGCAAAACGGTCGGCATTCTCGGCCTGACCTTCAAACCCGATACGGACGACATGCGCGAAGCCGCGTCCCTGCCCATCCTCGCCCGCCTGCACGACGCGGGGGCAACCCTGCAAGTCTTCGACCCCGAAGGCATGGATGCCGCCCGCTCGCTCCTGCCGGATGGCGTGCGCTACTGCGAAGACGCCCTGTCAGCCGCGCAGGATGCCGATATCGTGGTCGTCCTGACGGAATGGAACATGTTCCGCGCGCTCGACCCCCTCCGCCTGCGTGACGCGATGCGCGGCAACGCCATCGCGGATCTGCGGAATATCTGGAGTCCCGACCTCATGCGCGAGGCCGGATTCAGTTACCAGTCCATCGGCCGTCCCTGAAGGAACGGCCTTAGGAACCTGCCTTAGCGGGCCTGAGCTTCAGCCCGGGCCGCCGCGCGATCCACCGGCGCAAACGTCCCGTTCTTCAGACGCCGCTCGAGTTCCTCAAGCGACTGCCCCTTGGTCTCGGGCACATAGCGCAGCACGAACCAGAACGCGAACGCATTGACGGCGGCAAACAGCCAGAACGTCCATCCCGCTCCCAGAATCTGCACCAGAGAGAGCGTCGTCAGTGAAATCACCAGATCCGCACCCCAGTGCCCACCAGCCACAAGGCTCATGCCCTTGCTGCGGCACGACAGCGGATAAACTTCCGCGCCCACCAGCCAGATCGCAACCGACAGACTGCCCGTATTGAAAATGGTGTAAGCCATCACGGCAGCCACCGTGATCCATGCCCCGACACCACCCGTCAGATGCATCGCAAACGCCGTCCCCAGAACGACCAGCGCCACCACGGCTCCCGGCAGCAGACGCAGAAGCAGCGTGCGCCGTCCCCAGTTATCAACGGCCCAGCCGCCAAACACCGTCGCAAACACCATGCCCACACCAACGGCCACGGATGTCAGCAGCGCCGAATCCTGACCAAAACCCGCATCGGCAAAAATGGTCGGCGCGTAATACATGACGGCATTGATGCCCGTGAACTGGCACAGCAGCGCAATGCCCACCGAAGCCATCAGCGCAGGCCGCACCCACGGCTTCGCCAGCTCGGACCAAGGAGCCTGCACATCATGGTTCTCGAGGATGCCGTCCAGTTCACGGTCCGCAATCTCATCGGTCGCACGCACGCGCCGCAACACCATCCGTGCCTCTTCGGGCTGACCGTTCAGAGCCAGCCAGCGCGGACTGTTGGGCAGAAACGCCATGCCCAGAAACAGGATCAGCGCAGGAAGCATCCCGATCCCGAACATCAGACGCCAGCTCGAATCCCGCAGGAGGTAGCCGGTGATGAAGGAAATCGTCACGCCGGACACCACCGCAAGCTGAAAGCCCACGACAAGGCGACCACGACGCTCGGGAGGAGAGATTTCAGCAATATAGATCGGCACGATCTGCGACGCACCGCCAATCGCCAGCCCCAGAATAAGGCGCGCAATGATCAGAACAGCCACGCTGTGGGCCGAGGCCACGATGATCGTTCCCACAAGGAAGAGCGCCGCCGCAATCATCACCGTCCGCCGGCGCCCGAGCCGGTCGGAAATACCACCCGCCACCAGACACCCGATCAGAGCACCCAGAATAATGGCCGACGTCACAACTTCCGCACCAAGCGTATCAAGATGAAACTCGTTGCGAAGCTGGAGCAGCGCTGAGGAAATGATGCCGGTATCATACCCGAACAGCAGCCCGCCCGTTGCCGAAATCGTCGCAATGAAATTTGTCAGAGCATTTCCGCTCAACCTCATGGACCCGTTCCTGCCCTGCATCATAAAACCTTCCGCCGCGAAGCCGCAGACCGTTATTGTGTAGCCAATCCGTCCTCTTTAACGCTCCATCTCGAGGAAGTAACATCACAAAAGTGATGGTTTTCGTTTTTTGCGTGAAATTTTTCGTGTCCACGCCTCCTGCCCCGCACATGAAAAAACCCCCTTCCCGGATGGAAAGGGGGCCTGATGTCACGTCCGCAGAAAACGGCGCCTTACGGCTGGACAATCCGCAGGATAAACGCCGTCAGGGTGTTGACGGCATCGTGCTCCGGGCGATCCGCAGCCAGACGCAGCTCCGGCGACACCGGCGCCTCGTAAGGAGCAGAAACACCCGTAAACTCCGGGATTTTCCCCGAACGCGCCGCCGCATACAGTCCCTTGGGGTCCCGTTTTTCGCAGGTCTCAAGCGGTGTATCGACGAAGACTTCATGGAAGTTCTCGCCCACGATCTGCCGTGCCTGCGCCCGATCCGCCTCAAGCGGAGACACCAGCGCCACGATCACGACCTGCCCGCTTTCGGCCAGAATTTTCGCCACATGCGCCGCACGACGGATATTTTCCCGGCGGTCTTCCGGCGAGAACCCAAGATCGCTGCACAGCCCGGCCCGCAGCGTGTCCCCATCCAGAACGGTCGCGTTGATCACCTGTTCCGAAAGCGCCAGCTCCGCCGCCCGTGCCACCGTGCTCTTGCCCGAACCCGGCAGCCCCGTCAGCCAGAACACACCGCTCTTGTGGCCCCGCGTCTGGACCTGACGGGCCGCAGACACACGGCTGGCTGTCGGATGAATGGCATGTTCGCCGTCCGCCAGTTCAGCCGGACCAATCAGCGGCGCGCCACCAACGATGCGCTGGTAACGATCCACCAGAACACCACGTCCGTCACCAAAGCCCGGCGCAAACGGATCGAACAGCACGGCATGGGAGGCAGCCAGCGTGATTTCCGCAAACCCGTCCGGCGGCACGCTGTCGCCCTCACGCAGGGTCAGGTCTTCCAGATCGACCACGGCGTCGATGGACGCCACCGTCACGTCATGCTCGGCCGTCGTCAGACGCAGCGTAAAGCTCTCGCCCACCCGCAGCGGCTCGCCGCGCAGCCAGAACAGACGGGTGCGAATCCGGGCCGAACGCTCAGGCGCCCCAGCCTTGTCATCCGCCGGGAACAGCAGATCGCCCCGATCCGGAACCAGATCCGGCTCCAGACGCAGCGCGATGGACTCGCCCGCACCCGCAACCGGGAGTTCCGGCGCGTGCCAGCGGCAGACTTCCGCCACAGTCGCAACCTGCCCCTGCGCCCCGATGGCCAGACGGTCGCCCGCCCGCACCGTGCCGCGCTCGATCCGCCCCGCCACATAGCGCACGCCATCAAAACGATAGACATCCTGCACCGGCATCCGGAACGGCAGCGCAGCACGCGATGCCGGGGGCGGCACATTGGCCAGCGCCTCCACCAGCGTCGGCCCCTTGTACCAGAGCGAACGCTCGGAACGGCTGGCGATGTTGTCACCATCGCGGGCGGAGGCCGGAACAACAGCCTCAACCTCGATTTCCAGGCGGCCCAGAAGCTGACGCACGTCGGACTCGACCTTGACGATCTTCGCTTCGTCGAATTCCAGCAGATCGGACTTGTTGAGCAGCACGATCACATGGCGGATGCCGATCAGACGCAGCAGCATGGCATGACGCCGCGTCTGCTCCTGCGCACCTTCCTTGGCATCGACGACCAGCACGGCGGCTTCCGCATCAGCCGCACCCGTGATCATATTGCGCAGGAACTGGCGATGGCCCGGCGCATCGACGATCACGAATTCCCGCGATCCCAGACGGAACGGAATCCGCGTGGAATCAACCGTCACGCCCTGGTCACGCTCGATCTGAAGGGAATCGAGCAGGAAGCTCCACTCCACCGCCAGACCACGCTTGCGGCTGCTCTCGACGATCTGCGCCAGCTTGCCGTCCTGAAGACTGTCGGTGTCATACAGCAGACGCCCGATCAGCGAGGATTTGCCATGATCGACATGCCCGACAATGACGATGGGCGTCGCAGCAGCACGATGGGTCTCGGAATAATGTCCGGTCACGATATTGTCGCCCATTGTCACAGATACCCCGCCACACGCAGACGCTCGAACACGTCCTCGGATTCATGATCCATCGCACGCCCAGCACGTTCGGAGGTGCGGCTGGTTTCCAGTTCGGCAATCACTTCCGCCACAGTGGACGCATTGCTCTCGATCGGACTGGTGATGTCCTGATCGCCCAGCGAGCGGTACCGCTTGCCGTCCTTTGCGAAATACAGATCCACCAGCGGGATGTTCTCGCGCTCGATGTAGCGCCAGATGTCGATCTCCCGCCAGGACAGCAGCGGATGGACGCGGATATGCATGCCGTCTTCATATGGCGTCGCATACTGGTCCCAGAACTCGGGCGGCTGGTTGCGCACGTCCCAGCGATGCCCGGCACCGCGCGGGCTGAAAACGCGTTCCTTCGCCCGCGTCGCCTGTTCGTCACGACGGATACCCGCAATGACGCCACGCAGCTTGTGCTTCTCGATCATCGCGGCCAGACCGGCCGTCTTGCGCGCGGCAGACCGTGCGGCCGGGGGAAGCGACGGGTCGATTTCCTCAACCGGCGGGCAATAGCCCAGCAGCAGGTCGAGATCCCATTTCTTCGTATATTCGTCGCGGAACGCATACATTTCCGGGAATTTCTTCTCGGTATCGACATGCATGACCGGGAACGGCACGCGCCCCATGAACGCCTTGCGCGCCAGCCACACCATCACGTTGCTGTCCTTGCCCAGCGACCACAGCAGGGACAGGGGCTTCAGCTTGCGATAGGCCTCGCGCAGGATGAAAATGCTCTGGGCCTCAAGCTGGTCCAGATCATCCATGATACGCGGCTGTGCCAAAGAAGGGGCCAAAGAAGGGGCCTGAGAGGCAGCAGCCCCTGGGGTGGAGGACTGATCCCGGGACAGGATCGGTGTCTGCGTCATTATCCGCTCCGTAGTCATGCCGGCCTGTGAATGCCGCATTCCGTCTTGGCCAGACCGGCCCACCGGCCCGCCCGTCCATCTTCACCATCCTTGACCGCCCTTGTGCACGGAGCACAACCGATCGAGGTGTAACCTTTTGCAACCAGGGGATGCCGCGGCAGATCCCGGCGCTGCATCTGCGCCTCGATCTGCGCCGGACCCCAGCCCGCCAGCGGGTTGAGCTTCACGCTGCCATCTGGCTGCGGATCAAGAACCGGCAGCGCCGTGCGCGTTGCTGACTGGCTGCGCTTGCGCCCCGTGATCCAGACATCGAAATCCGGCAGCACCAGATCCAGCGGCTCGACCTTGCGCAGCGCACAGCACGCATCCGGATCGAACGCGGCCAGCTGGTCCTGCGGATCGCGGTCATGCAGCGCCTTTGGTGTGGGCGAGAGGGTCCGCACATCGGACAGACCCAGACTGCGCACCAGCCCCTCGCGATAGTCCAGCGTTTCGGGAAAATGCCGCTTCGTATCCAGAAAAAACACCGGAACGGACGGATCGACCTGCGCCACCAGATCCAGCAGAACCGCCGACTCCGCCCCGAAAGACGACACAACAGCAACCCGCCCCCGCAGCAGCGTCAGCGTCTCCTGCAAGATCCGGTCTTCCGGGATCTGCCGAAGATGATCCAGTTCCGTCCGTGAAAGAGACATGTGCCGCACCTGCCTGTGTCCAGATCAGTCCGACCGCTCAGGCGGCCTGCCCAGAGACATAGGCGCACATCATCCAAAAATAAACTATTTTGTTTGATATAACTTTTTTGTTTCGTCTTAATCATTCATCATAAAAAATGGCTCGAAATCACACTAAGTGGCCCTGAACGCCATTTTCGAAAATGAGAAAACCTACCCCCTCCCTCAAAATCCGGTCACGCACTTCATCTGGCACGGTTCCTGCATCAGAGGGTTTCATGGACACGCCCTCACTCCTTCACGCCAAGCGCCTTCCGCGCCTCCTTGTCGGCCAGACCATGCAGCCGCAGATGATGGCGGAACTGGTAGTAGGTCAGACCAAGCAGTTCCGCCGCGCGCCGCTGGCTGAACTGCGCCTCGCGCAACGCAGCCTCCAGCAGACTGCGCTCATGCATTCTGACATCCGCCCCGAAATCGCGCGGGAATGCCAGCGCATCTCCCCCAGCCGGAGCAGCCGGGGACGCCGCCGTCACCACGCGCTGAACCTGCGCGTCCTTCCAGTCCGGCACGACGAACGGGTCCAGCACGATCTCGTCCAGCGCCTTTTCCGGCCGGTCCATCCTGTAAACGCTGCGTTCCACCACATTGCGCAACTCGCGGACGTTGCCGGGCCAGTCATAGGCCTGCAACCGCTCCAGCGCCCGCTCCGTGAACCCCGCAAACACCTTCCGCCCCAGCTCCGCGCTCATGCGGGTGGCGAAATGCCCGGCCAGAAGGGAAATATCCTCCGGACGCGCCCGCAGCGGCGGAATGTTCACAACATCAAAGGCCAGCCGGTCCAGCAGATCCGCCCGGAACCGCCCCTCCCGCGCCATGGCGGGCAGATCCGCATTGGTCGCCCCGATCAGCCGCACATCCACCCGGATGGTCTCGCTGCCACCCACACGCTCGAAGCTGCCGTATTCAATCACCCGCAGCAGTTTTTCCTGCACGGCCTGAGACGCGGTGCCGATCTCATCCAGAAACATCGTTCCCCCGTCCGCCCGCTCAAAGCGCGACAGACGCCGCTTCTGCGCGCCGGTGAAAGCCCCGGCCTCATGGCCGAACAGTTCGCTGTCCAGCAGCGCCTCAGGCAGCGCCGCGCAGTTGAGCTTCACCAGCGGCCGGTCCCACCGGTCCGACAGCAGGGCCAGACGCGCTGCCACCAGTTCCTTGCCGGTCCCGCGCTCTCCGATCACCAGAACCGGACGCCGCAGGGGCGCCAGACGGGAGACCTGATCCAGCATCCCCAGAAATGCCGGAGCCCGCCCGATCGGGGTCGGCACCTCGTCCATATCGGTGCTTCTCGCCATTTTATGGTCTCTCACGCCCCCGTTCAGGTCTTCAGTTCATAACACCCGCAAAACAGCACCGCTGACAAGGCTCGCTGACAAGGACAGGCATTCTGTCCTAAGTCTTCACCAAGGAAGGAAAGCATCATGGGTATTTTCTCTCGCCTCGCCGATATCGTGAACTCCAATCTGAATGCGATTCTCGCCAATGCCGAGGACCCGCAGAAAATGATCCGCCTGGTCATTCAGGAAATGGAAGACACGCTGGTCGAGGTCCGCAGTCAGGCCGTCCGCACGATCGCCGAGCGCAAGCAGCTCGAACGCCGCGTGCGCACCATGATGCACGAAGAAGACGAATGGCACCGCAAGGCCAGCCTCGCCATCGAACGCGACCGCGACGATCTCGCCCGCGCGGCCCTCGCCGCCCGCCACAGCGTGGAACAGTCGCGCGAGGCGCTGGAACAGCAGATCGCCCAGATCTCGGACGGGCTGGACCAGCAGAACGACGACATCTCCAAGCTTCAGGCCAAGATCGCCGACGCCAAATCCCGCGAAAAGGCGCTCTCCATCCGCGCCCGCACCGCACAGGGCCGCCTGAAAACCCGCGAAAAACTCTACGACACACGCATCGACGACACACTCAACCGCTTCGATCAGGTGGAACGCGCTCTTGATGAGCTCGAAGGCAAGGCGGAGGCGTATGATCTGGGTCGCCGCACCGGACACCCGACGCTTCAGGAAGAACTCGCGGCGCTGGAAACCGATGCCGTCGTGGAAAACGAGTTCGAAGCCCTCAAGCGCCGTATGGCCGAGAAGAAAAACGCAGGCTGAGAAAAGGCTGACCGAAAGGCCCAAGGCATGAATTCGTCCATCTTCCCCTTCCTTGTTCCCATCACGGCCATTATCTGCTGGTCCGTCGTCAGCATGGCCAAACACGCCAACGGTGCGACGAAAGGCGCGGCCCAGCAGGACCCCATGCTTCAGGCCGCCCTGACACAGGCCGAAGCCCATGCTACGCGTCTGGAAGAAAGGATCGACCAGCTCGAACGCATCCTCGACGAGGATATCCCGGGCTGGAGAGCAAGGAACGCACGATGACACGCCGCCCCGTCCTCTTTTCCGGCGCCCCCTTTTCCGGCCGCCGTCCGGCACTCGTGGCCCTGCTGGCAGGCACGGTCGCGCTGTCGCCCGCAGCCCACGCCGCCCGGATGACCCTGTCCGGAGAGGATCTGGACCTGTCCATCCCCTGCACCGGACAGGTCAGGGTCGTGGTCGATCCCAACATGAAGGACGGGGCAACGCTTGATTCGAGCAGCCTCGCACAGGTCTCCATGCATACCGGCAAGGAAGAAGCGCAAAGCCGCATCTCCATCGCCACGAAGTCCTGCGCCCCCAGCGGAAAGCTGACAATCAGCATCTCCCCCAGCACCGGCCTGACAATCCACGACAGCCACGACACGCATTTCGTCATCGCCGGCAAGCTCGCCTCCCTGGACGCCAGCCTCGATTCCGCCACCATGGACATCGAAAACACCCAGTCCCTCGACCTGGACATGCAGGGCGCCTCCAGTGTCCACATCCACTCCCTCGAACGCGCAGCCCAGATCGTGGCCTCCGGCACCTCGACGCTGACGGCTGACACGGCGCAGCTCGCAGCGCTTTCGGTGCAGTTGACGCAGAATGCAGGCATGACGCTCTCGGGGGGCAGCATTGACGCCCTGACGCTGATTACGGCCGATCAGGCCAGCGCCACCATTCTGGCTCACGCCACGGTGGCGACGGTCGCGGCCAACGGAACGGGCGACGTCAATATTGAAGCGGTCACGGGCCCGATGGTCCGTTCGGGCAAAGGCACTGTCCGCGTCGGTGCGGAGAACGGCGTGATCTATCGCCCCACACCGGCGCCGCCTGCTGCTGTGACCGCACCTCCTTCCCCAGCAGCCCCCCAGCCGTCTCTTCCGGTCCAGATGCCGCCCGCCAGCGCGGCCACGACTGCTCCGGCACCTGGGGCTTCGGCTGTTCCAGCGCCTGTTGTGCAATCGCCTGTGGCTCAGACACCTCAGGCTCAGACACCTCAGGCTCCGGCCGTTCAGGCCCCTGCTGCGTCATCCGCAGTTCCGGCTCCGGCGCCCGCCGCACCGTCCTCCGCGCCTGAAAGCCCCGTCACCCCGCAGACACCAAGCGCCGCGCCCCCCTCCGCATCGAATTCCCAGCAGACGGCGCAAGCGCCTGCGCTCCCTCCCGTCACAAGCGCGCCCGCCCAGTCCGTTCCACAGGCAACGCTTCCCACCCCCACAACTGTTCCCGCGCCTACAGCGGCGACACCCGGAACGGGAACCGCCGCTGCGCCTTCGACGACCGGAAAGAGCGCTCAGAACGGCGCACAGGGAGAATAGGGATGCGCCATCATCTCCACGCGCGCCTGGCCCTGGTTGCGCTTCTGAGTTGCGGGGCCGCCCCCGTACCGCCAGCGCCTCCTCCGGCACCTCCCTCACCTCCAGCTCCCCCCTCCTACGACGCTTCCTCGACGAGCAGTTCCGGCACGCTCGTGATCCCGGCGACATGTCTTGAAACACTCTCCATCGTGAGCGGTCCGGACGCGCATATCGTTTCCGGCAGCGGCAGTCTGAAGAAACACGGGGAGCGCCTGACCTTCACGACTACCCCACAGGACTGCGCGGCTCAGGACAGTGCGGTCGTCATGATCCCGGCCCGGACCAGTCTCGACATCCAGTCCTCCCATGGCCACACGACGCTCTATCGCATCACTGGCGTCAACGGTGACGTCACGGCAGAAAGCGGACACGGCGATCTCGACATTGATCAGGCCAGCGGCCTGAACCTGACGATGACAGGCCCCGGAAACGTCTCGGTCGGGCGGGTGACGGGCCGGATGACCGTGCAAAGCCTGTCCAGCGGCGACCTGCGTATTGACGACCTCGCAACCTCAAGCGCCAGCATCACGGCCATGTCTTCGGGCGATATCCGGGTCGGACGGGGGAGCGCGGATGTTCTGACGGTCCGGGATTATGGCTCGGCCGATATTGCGCTGAACGCCACGGCCCGTGATGCGGATCTGACCCTTCTCGGCAGTGGCGACATCACGCTTCAGAAGGTGAGCGAGACGCTGAAGAAGCGCCCTATCGGCTCAGGAACGCTCTCCGTGCAGGAGACAGCCGGTGCGCGGATCACGACTGTGACCACGCCGGACGGTTCCGCCATCCTGTCCGATGCGACGCGCAAGGTTCTGGACCGTCTCGATATCCATCTGGACGTACCGGAGGTCAATTTCGGCACCACGCCCTCTGTCGCTCATCACTCCAGCGGTCATGGCGTGATTGGCCTGCTGCTGAAAATCTTTCTCGTTATCTGGGCCGTGCGCCTTTTCCGGCGCTATCGCCGGACGGGCGTTCTGCCGTTCCGGGGCACGCTGGACAAGGCTGCCGCGGGATATGCAGAGGGCATACGGAGCTGGTCACGGCACCGCACGGCCTGGCAGGAAACGCCTGCCGCCAGCGCGACAGCATTGGTCAGGGATGCCGTGCTCGGTTTCCGGCGTCAGCAGCCCGAAGCAGCGGATGATTTCTCCCGCTCCGTCCCGCCGGGTCATCCGCTGGCCCGGCTTCAGGATCGGCTGGCGCGCATGGACCGCAGGCTCGGCCTGCTCGAGCGCTGCGTCACATCGCCCGATTTCAGTCTGGAGCGGCAGTTCCGGGATCTGGAACGGACCGACGGACGGCGCGCCTGAATGGAGGACGAAACTTTGACGTCCGGATGCAGGCAGGGTAGGGGCTGAAGGGTGAATGCCGTTCTTGACCCCATAGCGGCCCTTGGCCGCGCCGCTCTCGGCCTTATCAAGCAGGCAGGTGCTCTGGCCCTGTTCGCGCTGGAGGCTCTGTCGCATCTGGTGCGACCGCCCTTTTACTGGCGTATTTTCTTCTCCAGCCTGATCGAAACGGGGTTCTTCTCCCTGCCCGTCGTGGCCCTCACCGCCCTGTTCTCGGGGGCCGTGATCGCGCTTCAGTCCTATGTGGGCTTCGGACAGTATCATGTGCAGAGCGCGATTGCCGGGATCGTCGTCCTCGCCGTGACCCGCGAGCTTGGCCCGGTTCTGGCAGGACTGATGGTGGCTGGACGCGTCGGGGCGGCCATGTCGGCCCAGATCGGCACCATGCGCGTGACCGACCAGATCGACGCGCTCACCACGCTGTCCACTGATCCGATGAAATATCTCGTGACGCCACGCCTTCTGGCTGGGACGCTCGCGCTACCCTGTCTTGTGCTGGTGGCGGATATTCTGGGCGTGATGGGCGGTTTCACGGTTTCAGTCGCCAAGCTCGGCTTCTCGCCCTCGACATACATCACCGCCACGCTGGACTCGCTCAAGACGATGGATGTGGTCGTGGGCCTCGTCAAAGCGGCGGTGTTCGGATTTCTGATCGCACTGCTGGGCTGCTACAACGGCTATAACAGCCGGGGTGGCGCAGAGGGCGTGGGCTCGGCTACGACAGCCGCCGTCGTCGGCGCGTCCATCCTGCTGCTGCTGTTCGATTATCTCCTGACGGATCTGTTCTTCTCACAATGAGCACTCCCCCCGTAAGCACTTCCCCGGGCGCTCCCTTGGGCACTCCGAAGATCCGTATCCGGGGCCTGCACAAGGCTTTCGGCTCCAAGATCGTGCTCGATGGCGTGGATCTTGATGTCGAAGCCGGGACCTCCATGGTCATCATTGGCGGTTCCGGCTCTGGCAAGTCCGTTCTGCTGCGCTGCATTCTCGGTCTGATCGAACCCGATGCCGGGACGATCGAGATCGACGGTGAAAACCTGCTGACGGCTTCGCGCTCCCGGCAGGACGCCCTGCGCCGGCAGATCGGGATGCTGTTCCAGAACGCTGCCCTGTTCGACAGCATGAGCGTCGGCGAGAACGTGGCTTTCGGCATCCGCGCCAAACATTCCGACCGCAACGGCGCCACACCGTCCCGCGCGCAGGCCCTGCAAATGGCCGGGGACCTGCTCAAACAGGTCGGGCTGGACCCGTCCGTCGGCGATCTGAGCCCATCCGAACTTTCAGGCGGCATGCAAAAGCGTGTTGGTCTGGCGCGCGCGATCGCAGGCAATCCCAACATCATGTTCTTCGACGAACCCACGACCGGCCTGGACCCGATCATGGGCGCCGTCATTGACGGGCTGATCGTGGACTGCGTGCAGAAGCTCGGTTCCACCGCCATTGCCATCACCCATGACATGGCCTCAGCCCAGCGGATCGGGAACCGTGCGGCCATGCTTTATCGCGGGCAGCTGATCTGGCAGGGGGACGCTTCCGAACTCATGAATTCCGGCAATGCCATGGTCGATCAGTTCACCCATGGCCGACGCGAAGGCCCCATCACCATGGAGCTGCGCAAATGAGCCTTCTGCCCCGTTTCCCGAAAACCGATCCTATCGTCTGGAAGCGCATCGGGCTGAGCTATCTGATCGCCCTGCCACTCCTGTTCATCATGTTCCGCCATCAGCCGGCCCATCCGAACATGGTGCTTCAGCTTCTCGGTTTTCTGCTGATTATCGTGGTCTCGCGGCTTCTGGCGCGTCTGATTCTGCGGACGCGGGAGTAGGGATTCCGGGCTCTGCCCGGGCCCGGCAGGGATCTTGATCCCTGCACCCTGATTCTAAAGGTTTCCAAAGGTCGCGACCTTTGGTGGGGTCCGGGGCAAAGCGCCGGCTGGATTAGCAGTCAGGCACTTCCTATATACTGGGTTTGTTCCCCTCAAATCGAAGAGACCAGCCTTGGCCAAAAAGCCGACCACCCGTTACGTCTGCCAGAACTGCGGCGCCACCTATCCGAAATGGAACGGGAAGTGCGAAGCCTGCGGCGAATGGAACACGCTGGTTGAGGAAACTCCCGAACCGACGGCCCGCAAGAGCGGCAAGCTGAGTTCAGGGCGTTTGCAGACCGTCCGGCTGGATGGCGAAACCCGCCCGCCCCCGCGCATTACGACCAGCATTGCCGAACTGGACCGCGTTCTGGGCGGTGGGCTCGTCCCGGCGTCCGTCGTGCTGGTCGGCGGTGATCCGGGCATCGGCAAATCCACGCTCATGCTTCAGACGACCTGTGCCTTGGCGCGGTCGGGACACCGCGTCCTGTATGTTTCGGGCGAAGAATCGGTGGACCAGATCCGCATCCGCGCCCAGCGGCTGGGTCTGGACCGCGACCCCAAAATGCTGGACTCGCTGGATCTTGCGGCCTCCATCAATGTCGGGGAAATCGTGGGCTCGCTGGAGCAGGACCGGGCGCATACGGTCGTGGTCATCGATTCCATCCAGACGATGTGGCTGGAAAGCGTGGAAAGCTCGCCGGGGTCCGTCTCACAGGTGCGGGCGAGTGCGTTTGAACTGATCCGGCTGGCCAAGACGCTCGGTTTTGCGCTGATCCTGATCGGGCATGTCACGAAGGAAGGCTCCCTCGCCGGGCCGCGCGTTCTGGAACACATGGTCGATGCGGTCATGTATTTCGAAGGTGACCGTGGACATCAGTTCCGCATCCTGCGTGCAGCCAAGAACCGCTTTGGCGCGACCGACGAAATCGGCGTTTTCGCCATGACCGATATCGGCCTGACCGAAGTGCCGAACCCCTCCGCCCTGTTTCTGGCGGAGCGGCGCGGCAATATCGCGGGCTCGGCCGTTTTTGCCGGACTGGAGGGGACACGCCCGGTCCTGCTGGAAATTCAGGCGCTACTGTCTCCCAAGGCCGGAGATGGTGCGCCGCGCCGCGCGGTCGTGGGCTGGGACACATCGCGGTTGAATATGCTGCTGGCGGTGCTGGATTCACGCTGTGGCCTCAAGCTTGCGAATATGGACGTCTATCTGAACATCGCAGGCGGCCTGCGGGTGAACGAGCCAGCCGCCGATATGGCGGTGGCTGCGGCTCTTGTTTCCGCCGCTACGGGCCATCCGACATCGCCCAATGCCGCCTATTTCGGGGAGGTCGGGCTTTCGGGCGAAATCCGGCAGGTCAGTCAGGCAGATCTGCGCCTCAAGGAAGTCGCCAAGCTGGGATTTGGCGAGGCCATCCTGCCCCGGCGCGTCTCGGCAGCCTCCGCGCGGGTCAAGCCGCCCGCAGGCCTGAAACTGCGCGAAATCGGACATCTGACGGATCTGGTCGGACTGTTTTCCGAAACGCCCGAATAACAGAGGCCTTCAGAAGCGGAAGACGACATTGGACTGGGCGTAGCTTCCGCTTTTGCCCCCCGCCGCATGCAGTCCGTTCGAGGCCAGGAACCGCGCGCCATAGATCTGCCAGGTCAGGTGCCGGTTGAGCTGGAGCTTGAGGGACGCCTGCGGCACCACGCCGATATAGCCGCCGTGATAGGTCTTCGAGAATGTGTATGGGCCGGAGGAGTTCCAGATCGCGCCATCCGCGTTCTCCCGCCACATGAACGGCACCTTGAACTGGATGCTCGCAAAGCCTTTCCACGGCGTGACGCTCAGGACCGGCGAGAGGCTGACGAGGTTGGAGGGCTGGATATAGGTCGTGGTGTCCAGATAGTTCGTCTGCGGGTTGAAGGGCGCCATATAGGTCCGGACCGGACCGTCCGTTCCGTTGGCCCCGCCGGAATACAGATCCGCCTGAACGCCGATGAAAGGATGCAGTGGCGAAGGCGTATGCCGGTATCCCACGATTGTATTGACCGAATAAGCCTGCACGTCGCTCTTTTTCGCGCTGCCGGATTTCTGGAACGTCCCGTCCTGATAGAGGCCGCCGAACGAATATTCGAAGGACGCGGCGGTGCCGTACCAGCGAAAGCCGACATTCCCGCGTGAGGACGTGCCTTTCAGGGCGCCGGACGCAAGAGGGACGACGGACAGGCTGCCGCCATAACGGTATCCATAATAGAAAATATCCAGAAACGAATGGACCGTCTCGCCGCCGATCGAGAACTGCGGCACGAGAGCCGTGATGTCCCCGCCATAAAGGCGCGTGTTGTAATCTTCCGTATCGTGGAACATCAGGGTCGCGTCGGTTTTGGTCTGGACGAAATCGAACGCATCCACGCGGATATTGGGCCAGATCGCATAGATCCGTCCGCCGTTCCACGATAGCGGGACGTTGGGCGTTTCGCGGTTGTACAGGACGTAAGACGGTGCATCGAGGAACTGCTGACGGCCAAACATGAAGCCGGTCTGCGCACCCGCAAGCTTGCCCTTGAACTCGATGAAGGCCTGCTGAAGGTCCAGCCGCTTGCGATAGGTCGTGTTGTAGCCGAAGCCTTTCCAGCCCCCGGCATCTGCATTGATGAGCTGCCCGAACAGCCGGACGTGTTCGCCCAAATGCAGGTCCGCGCCATAGAGGTTCCGCACGCCGAAACGGCCGGAATTGCTGCCGCCCTTCTTTCCCAGAAAGGGCGTCTCCTCGTACCAGTTGCGCAGGCGCGTTTCGCCCGAGAACGAGAGCCAGATGGTTTTCGCATCGTTCAGGGCGATGAATTTGAGCGGATCAAACAGATCATCCCGGCGCTTTTTATCGCGCAGAAAACTCCAGTCTTCCGCCCAGGGTGCCACACCGTAACGCCCGACCGGCCCGAAGCCTGCTGATTCGCCGTTGCCGTAACTGAACGCCCCCCACGGGCCCTGCCGCCCCTGCGGTGCATGGTTCTGGCTGGCCACGACACGACGCGGTTGTCCCACGACACCGGCATGGGGATAGTTCTGGATGGGGGGACGTTCCGTGGAGGAAACGTGGATCCATTCTGCCGAATTTGCAGTCAGGACGGTGGACGGATCGGCTGCTGCTGCCAGTCTGGAGGTGCAGATTCCAAGCGCCATCATAGCCAGAAGGGACCGGTTCCGATATGAATGATGACGTGACATGCCCTGAGAACTCCAGACGGGGTTCGCAGAACATTATGCAGACCTGAAAAAACATCAATCCTGATGGTTTTAAATAAAATGTACTATTTTATTTAGTTTTTAATCTTGTCGGGTAATGTCCATCTGTCCCCGCGTCAGATCCCGCAGCCAGTCCGTGATGGCATCCGCTTCTTCCACCGGTACGGCCAGCGTCATCCAGGCGCCTGCGGCATCGAAGTCGCATTCCGTCCGGCTCGCACGCCAGCTTTCGATCTTGGACTCCACCATCGCATAGCTGGAAAACGGGCAGTGAAAGCGTAAGGGCACGGTTTCGATCCGCTCGATCCGCTCCGCCTCGCGCAGACAAGCCGAAGCCGCGCCGCCATAAGCCCGCACGAGCCCCCCGGCCCCAAGCTGCACGCCACCATACCAGCGCGTGACGACGATCATGACATTATCGAAATCCTGCCCTTCAATGGCGGACAGGATAGGTCGCCCGGCCGTGCCGCCGGGTTCGCCGTCATCGCTGCACCGGAAACGCTGACCGGTTTTGAAGGCCCAGCAGTTATGGGTCGCGTCAAGCACGGCGACGTCGCGAAAGAAGGCCATGGCAGCGGCTTCGTCTTCCACAGGGGCAGCGGAAGCCCGGAAAACACTGTTGCGAATCACACTTTCATAGGTCGCGGGGCCGGGAAGAGTCCATGTCATGGCTTTCCTTCTGCATCAGGATCGCCGAAATGTCAGGATGGGGTAGGGAAACGCTGCCCGTTCTGTTAAGGGTAGCCCCCATGTTTTCGGATCTGACCGGTCGGCTGAATGCCGTCTGCGCGCGTCGTGCGCCCCTTGTTCTGGCGCTGTTCGCACTGCTCTGTGCCGCCAGCGTTGCCCTGAGTGTCACACGCATCAGTGTGACCACTGACACGAGCAAAATGTTTGCCAACAGTCTGCCGTGGAAAAAGCGGAGCATGGAGCTGACGCGCCTGTTCCCTCAGGACAGCAACCAGCTCGTCGCCATCCTCGACAGCCGCATCCCCGAACAGGGGCGCCTGGCCGCACGGCAGCTTGCGGCCACGCTTTCGCAGGACCATACGCATTTCAAGACGGTCAGCCTTCCCGGCGATAACCCTTTCTATAACAGTCACGGCTTCCTGTTCCTCGACACGAAGGATCTGGAGCCGCTGCTGGATTCGATCGTCTCCGCCCAGCCCTTCCTCGGCACGCTCGCCGCCGATCCGTCTGCACGCGGCCTGTTCGGCGCGCTGGGCCTGATCGGTGAGGGCATCAAGGCCGGTCAGGGCATCCCCAGCGGCTTCAACGGCGCTCTGGACGGCTTCGCAACCTCCCTGACACAGGCTGCGGACGGTCATCCACAGGACATGTCCTGGCAGAATCTTCTGATCGGCAAGCTGGCGGAACTGGGCTCACGCTACGAGTTCGTCGTCACGCAGCCCAAGCTGGATTACAGCTCCTTCCAGCCCGGCGAAGGTGCCACGACCGCCATGCGTCAGGCGATCAACAACCTTGAATTCGTGAAGACGAAGCAGGCCACCGGCATCATCACGGGCGAGGTGAAGCTGTCGGATGAGGAGTTCTCCACTGTCGCACATGGCATGGTGCTGGGGCTCATCATTTCACTGGTTCTGGTCGCGGTGTGGCTGATCCTTGCAGTCCACTCCCCGCGCGTCATTCTTCCGATCCTGCTGACCCTCATCAGCGGTCTGCTGCTGACGACCGGCTTTGCCGCTCTGGCTGTAGGGGAGCTGAATCTGATCTCGGTGGCCTTCGCCATCCTGTTCGTCGGCATCGCGGTCGATTTTGCCATCCAGTACACCGTGCGTCTGCGCGGGCAGCGGAACGCGGACGGATCATATCCTTCCCTGCATGATGCCATCGTCCTGACGGGTCAGGAAAGCGGCGCGCAGATCCTTGTCGCAGCCCTTGCCACGGCGGCAGGCTTCCTCGCTTTCTATCCCACGAGCTTCATTGGCGTGGCGCAGCTCGGGCTGATCGCGGGCTTCGGCATGCTGATCGCCTTTTTCTGCACCATGACGCTTCTGCCGGCCCTGCTGTCCGTCTTTCGTGCGAAGCTGGGCAGCGGAGAGCCGGGCTTTGCCTTCATGGCGCCCGCCGATGCGTTCCTGCGGCACAAACGCCGCAAGGTCGTCGGTATTTTCGCCCTTCTGGGGATCGTGGGGCTGGCCCTCATGCCGCTCCTGAAATTCGACGCCGATCCGCTGCACACCAAAGACCCCAACACCGAGGGCATGCGGGCGCTGCATCTGCTGGAAGCCAATCCGCTCACGACGCCCTATAGCGCGCAGGTCCTGACCCCGAACCTGACGGACGCGGCAAAGCAGGCTGCGGAATTCTCGAAACTCCCCAGCGTGCATGATGTGCTGTGGCTCGGCGCGCTGGTCCCCGATGACCAGAAAACCAAGCTGGCCATGATCGAGGACACCGCCTCCATCCTCCTGCCGACCATCACGGTGGCGAGCCCTGAACCCGCGCCGGACGCTGCCGCCATCCGCGCCGCCGCCATTGCTGCCGTGCAGAAGCTGGACGCCGTAAAGGAGCAGCTTCCCGCACCGCTGGAGAAAATCCGTCAGGCGCTGCACACGCTGTCCACAGCTCCGGACAACACACTGCTTCAGGCCAGCACCGCCCTGACGCGGTTCCTGCCGGACGAGCTTTCGATGCTGCGGATGGCGCTTCAGCCTACGCCCGTCACGATGGAGAACATTCCGCAGGATGTGCGCCAGGATTACGTCCTTCCGGATGGCCGTGCGCGGTTGACGATCCATCCCAAGGGCCAGATGTCCGAAACGCCGGTGCTGCACCGCTTCGTCAGCGAACTGCGTTCAGTCAATCCGGATGTCGCCGGCCCCGCGATGGAAATCACGGAAAGCGCCAATACGATCGTCCATGCCTTTAAGGTGGCGGCCATCTGTGCGCTGATCATGATCGCCATCATCCTGCTGGTCGTACTGCGGCGTCTGCTGGATGCAGCACTTGTCATGGCGCCGCTGCTGATGTCGGCGCTCCTGACCGTCATCCTGATCGTCACGGTGCCGGAGACGCTGAACTACGCCAACATCATCGCCCTGCCGCTGCTTCTGGGTGTGGGCGTGTCATTCAACATCTATTTCGTCATGAACTGGCGCGAAGGCGTGAAGGGCCCACTGACGTCTCCGACGGCGCGCGCGGTGCTGTTCTCCGCCCTGACAACCGCCACGGCTTTCGGCTCGCTCGCCCGCTCGGGCCATCCGGGGACCGCAAGCATGGGGCGGCTGCTTCTGATGTCGCTTGGCTGCACGCTGCTCTGCACGATGGTGTTTGTCCCGGCCCTGCTGCCCAAACGCCCCACCGACGAGGCCTGAACACAGGCCCCCTCTGCTGACACGGTTTGCCGTAATGTGACGGACATTCTGGCAACCGTGCGTTTCCTCAGGGGTTGAGATCTTCTGCAACGGAGGATCTTCCCTTGACCACAGAACATTCAGGTCTGCCGCGTGGCATCGACCATGTTGGCGTCACCGTCCCGGACATCAACGCCGCCATCCGCTTTCTTGAAGAAGCGTTTGGCGCAGTTGCCCTCTACCGGAACGTCACCCGCACCGCGCCGCAGCAAGGCCCGGAGACGGAAAAAATCCTTGGTCTGCCGCAGGGCACCGTCGTCATTGAAATGTGCATGATGGCGCTCGGTCAGGGCCCGGGCATCGAACTGTTCGAAATGAAAGGCCCCGACCAGCACGAGGCCGCGCGCCCGTGCGACTGGGGTCTTCAGCATTTCGCGGTCTATGTCGATGACATCCACGCCGCCTGCCACCGTTTTCGCGAAGCGGGCGGCACGCTCCTGACCGAACCACAGGGCCAGCCCTCGCTCGAAGCAGCGCCGGGGAACATGTTCTGCTACGGCCGCACGCCCTGGGGCATGATCGTGGAACTGGTTTGCACGCCGCATCAGGAACGCTTCAACGACATCGCTCCCATGAACCGTTATCAGCCACCCCCGCTTGAAGGATGAGACGCATGACACGACTTCTTCCCCTTGCTGCGGCACTCCTGTCGGTCACAGCCTTCGGTGCCGCACACGCCGCTGATCCCACCCCGCCAACAGCCTGGTACTGGCACAACTGGACGGATCATGACGGCATCAGTCACATGACCCGCTGCCCGTTTCACAACTACGACCTGAAAACCATGTCCAAACCCGCCGGGCCGCAATGGCAGGATCATGTGCATGAAGGCAACGCACAGATCATTTCCACCGTGCAGCCCGCACACTGGGACGGAAGCTGGCATCCTGATCCCAAAGTCCAGTGGATTATCCCGCTGAAGGGCTCCTGGTACGTAACGGCCATGGATGGAAAAAAGGTCGTCATGGGCCCGGGCGACGTCTCCCTCGGCGAAGACCAGATGAGCCGCAAGGACGCAAAAGGGCATATCGGCCATTTCGCAGGCAATATCGGCGACGGCCCCGTCACTTTGATGGTTATCCAGACGGACGAACAGCCGACCACGGATCAACCCTGCCGTTTTCATTAAGGTTCAGCAATGGTTGCCCCCTCTGGCATCAGGAGGGGAAACCACCCCTAAAGAAAGATCAGGCACATATACCGTAACAACTTTTATATTTCGTTATTAAGGCTGGAAAAATGCCTACCGAATCGTTTTCCCTTTGTTTTCCATGGGATAAAGGCGAGAAAAATTTTCAATATAAACTATTTTAAATCGCTACTAAGTTACTTTTCAGATTTTACGATAAATTACCAAAGGCTTTCAGGGATCAAAAAAGAATTTGAGAGATACATGAGGATTTTTTCAAAGTACCAAAAAACAAAATACAGATTTATGAAATATTTTTAATTTAATGATTATTAAAGATTTTTCCGCAAAAATTCAGAAACACAATGATGTTTCTTTGTTTATTTAATTATTCCCAGTTTTTATGTTTGTTTTTTGTATTTATATTTACTTTATTCTTTTTGAATTTATTTGAAACAAAACTTTGGAATTCGAAAATGTGACATAAGCGCAACGCCTTTTATGACATGTGACAGACATGTTGCATTTTCGTAGCAGAAGCATTGCACACCGTTTCGATTTCCGATGAACATGTTGCCAGAGATACAAAATTTCTTGCGACCTTATCGAGAAGGGACAGCGGCCGCGATGACCACCTCTGTGCAACATTCACTCAAAAGACGCACTCCTGCGCCCCGGACAGTCGTCCGGATGTTCCTGATGGCTGGCATTTCGTACAGCGTTCTGCCCAGCATCAGCGCTCATGCACAGACCAGCACGACAGCACCCACAAAGCACGCTGCCGTTCATAAAAATGCTGCCAAGAAAAAGGCTCACGCAAAAACCGTCACCGCGACGACTGCTCCGACAGCGGCAGCTCCAGCCGTTGCTCCCGTTACGGCCACAGCAGCAACCAGCACCAACAGCAAGGTTATGCGGGACGCCGAAGCGTCTGCTGAAGCTGAAAATCTGAAGGTTTCCGAAACAGTCACGGTCACGGGTACGCGTCTGTCCCAGACCCGCCTGACGAACGTCATGGCTGGTACGTCACTGTCCGCAGACCAGATCAAGAAGCGCGGATACACCGATATCGGCATCGCGCTGATGCGTGAAAACCCGGCTTTCGGCGTTGGCGATAACACGCCGATCGGTAGCCAGGGCAGCTTCGGCGCCGGTCAGTCCTTCACCTCCCTGCTCAACCTTGGCAGTAACCGCACCCTCACACTTATCGATGGCATGCGCATGGTGGGAGGCTCAACAGCATCCCTGTACGGCGCCGGCTCGGGCTCGCAGGTGGACATCAGCGCCATTCCGACCTCTCTTCTGAAGGGTGTGGACACCAAGATTGGTGGCGCAGGCGCTGCTTATGGCGCGGACGCCGTTGCAGGTGTGGTCAACTACCAGCTTGATGATCACTTCACGGGTGTGGACTTCAACGCCCAGGGCAACTGGAGCCAGAAGCTTGATGCGCCCGGCGAAAAAATCACCTTCAAGGTCGGTCATGATTTCGATCACGGCAAGGGCGGCATGGTATTCGACGTCGAATACCGCAATAATGGCGGCATGCTCGATAATGACCGGATTAATCTGACCGGCCGTAACGCCACAACCTATGTACAAGGGCCTGCCGGAACAAGCTCGCCTTATCTGTATAACTTTGCAAAGAACGCGAGAAATGTTCTCGCTACCGTCACGGGTGTCCCGCAGTTAAACGGTGATGATGTTCCCGTATATAATGGAAAAATCCTCAGCGGCATTACAAATGCCGCTGGGAATCCATTGATGTTCAGCGGAAATGGACAGTCACTTGTTCCGCTGACGTGGGACAGCACAACGTCATCCCGGAAGCCGTTCAATGTTGTTGGCGGCAATGCAACCGCACTTCAGGATTATGGTCAGCTTTATACGCCGACGAATAAACTCAACCTGACGCTGCTCGGCCATTACGACATTACCGATCACATCCATGCGACATGGCAGGGCTGGTACGCTCGTGGCACGGCCGCAAGTGAAGTCGGGCAGGGCACATGGACCACGCCATGGTTTAACGAACCGTTGACGATGGAGAACTACCACAACGATGGCGCAGTCAACGGCGCCTAC
This sequence comes from Gluconobacter albidus, assembly GCF_002005485.1. NCBI lineage: Bacteria > Pseudomonadati > Pseudomonadota > Alphaproteobacteria > Acetobacterales > Acetobacteraceae > Gluconobacter > Gluconobacter albidus. The sequence goes on from NZ_CP014689.1 coordinate 2,712,359, forward strand.
AAGCTCAGCACGAATAATCCGTTCCTTTCATCGTCTGCACGTTCCACGATCGTCAACGCCCTTTCTGCCGCCGGTCTTCCGACCGACACGTTCTACATGTCGCGCCTGAATCAGGACCTAGACGGCGGCATGTTCCAGACGACGATGCAGATGTTCCGCTTCCAGGGCGGCCTGAACGGTGACTTTGATGCCGTCGGACGTCACTTCAACTGGAAAGTCCAGGGCGAATACAGCCGCTACATGAACGATACGTGGCAGCCCTCCATCGTCGCGCAGAACCTGATCAATGCACTGGATGCCACAACGGACTCCAACGGCAACATCATCTGCGCGCCCGGTTATACAAGTGCTCCCATCAAGACCCGCAGTTCCAGCTGTGCGGCATTCAATCCGTTCGGTACGGGCCAGTCTTCTCCTGCAGCTGTAAACTACATCACAGCTGATGCGCATCAGAAGAACACCAACGCACAGCGCGATATTCAGGGCGAAATCTCCAGCACGGTCATGCGTCTTCCCGCTGGCGACGTGAAGTGGGATATCGGTTACGAGCATCGCCGCGAGGGTTATCGCTTTAACCCCGGCGCGTTCTCCCGCGGCTGGGAACAGGAAGATGGTTCGTACCTGCAGTACGGCAACTCGACCTCGCTCCCGCCGACCGGTGGTGCATATCACACGCATGAAGCCTTCGGCGAACTTGACGTTCCGCTGATCTCACCGAGCATGCATGTTCCGGGCGCCTACAGCCTGTCCGCAACCGCAAACGGCCGTTACATCAATAACAGCATGACGGGCGGTTACTGGACCTACATGTTCGGTGGAGCCTGGTGGCCGACACAGGACTTCGGTTTGAGCGGAAACTATGCCCGTTCGGTCCGTAACCCGTCCGTGACCGAACTGTTCGCGCCGCAGAGCACGGACTATGAAAGCGGAACTGATCCTTGCGCAACAGGGCTTAATTCCGGTCCCAACCCCGCTCTACGTGCTGCGAACTGTGCAAAAGCTGGTATTCCGAGCTCTTTTGTCTCCAATTTTGAAAGTGGCAGCATCACCGGAACTGCGGGCGGAAATAACAAGCTCCAGAACGAAGTTTCAACGAGCTACACCGGATCGCTGGAAATTCGGCCTCGCTTCATCCGTGGCTTTGACTTTACGGGCTCTTTCGTAGACGTGAAGATCAACAATGCAATCACCTATCTGGGTGCTGAAGATGTCATGGACGCGTGCTATGACTCATCGTCCTATGGACCCAGCAATCCTTACTGCCAGGCATTCCACCGCGGGACCGACCATCAGCTCGACGACTTTAAGGTCGGCTATTACAATATCGCCAGCTATGAGACCCAGGCACTTCAGGCTCATCTCGAGTACAATACGCCGCTTACCCGTGTTGGCCTGCCGTCGTCCGCCGGTTCTATCGGTCTGACGGGTACCTATGTGCACTACCTGAAGAGCCAGCAGTCCTATCTGAACAATACCTACCTGCTGTCTGGAACAACGGGCGCTCCAAACGACAACTTCACGCTGAATGCCAACTATATCCGTGGCCCGCTCTCGGTTCAGTGGCAGACGCTCTGGTATGGTCCGACGAAGTACGCCGTTCAGGTTCCTGCGACCCAGTACTTTGCCAACAACCGTCCGTCCTTTGCCATGTTTAACCTGACGCTTGGCTACGATATCACCAAGAACTTCAGCGCCAACTTCATGGTGAACAACATCACCAATGCGCTGCCGAAGTATCCCGGTACGGTCAGCCTGAATCGCTACTACGACGCGATCATCGGCCGTTCGTTCCAGATGAACCTCGGCGTTCATTTCTGATCTTCCAATCAGGCAGAACACTGAAAGAGAGGGGCTTCGGCCCCTCTTTTTTTGTCTGAAGTCCAGCGTTCACGCGCAAAAAAACGGGGCGGATTTTGATCCGCCCCGCTTCGGTTTTCAGTAACCCTGAAAGATTCAGCCCGTTTTTCTGGGCGTATGCTTGATCCTGATGTTGTAGCCCCTGAGCATTCCGTACCAGTAGAGCTTCGGAAACACTTCGGTCTTGAGAAACCAGGCGAAACGGCTGGGTTTTCGCTGGTCGTAGGGGAAGCTCGGCGCGACCTTGCCGCCGTAAAGGAACTCGGCCAGCACGACCTTGCCGTAGGACACCGTCAGCGGGCAGGCGCCATAGCCGTCATAGCTGCCTGTCTGCGGTCGGCCATCGAGTGAGGCCAGAAGGTTTTCCACAACGACCGGAGCCTGTTCGCGGGCAGCCGCGGCGGTCTTGGCGTTGCTGGTGCCCAGGACGTCTCCGGCACCGAAAATATTGTCATAGGTCTTGTGACGCAGACTGGCCGGATCGACGTCCAGCCACCCGGCTTCATTGGCCAGCGGGCTTGCCTTGATGAAATCCGGCGCACTCTGTGGCGGCACAACATGCAGCATGTCGAACGCACGCACGATGGTCTCGTCCGTCCCGACAATCTGGAACGTGGCTTCCCGCTTTTCGCCGTCCACCTTGATCAGGTTTTCCTGCTTGTGAAGGTTTACGCCGTAATAGTCGATCTGGCGCTGAAGCGACGGGACATAATAGGACACGCCGAACAGCGCATTGCCCGCCATCGAAAAATCGACCTCCGTGCGGTGCAGGGAGCCTTCGCGGCGCCAGTGATCGCAGGCCAGATAAACGATTTTCTGCGGTGCGCCCGCGCATTTGATGGGCATGGGCGGCTGCGTGAACAGGGCCTTGCCGCCATCGAGATGGCGGATACATTCCCATGTATAGGCGGCCGTCTCGCGCGAATAATTCGACGTCACACCATTGCGGCCCAGCGTTTCGGGCAGACCTTCGATCTTGTCCCAGTCCAGCTGAAGACCGGGGCAGACAATCAGGCGGCGGTATTCGACAACGCGGCCGCCTTTCAGTGTCACGGTATTGGCTTCGGGCTGGAAGCTCTCAACGCTGTCCCGCAGCCATTCGACATTGCGCGGGATCAACCCGCCTTCCTGCCGGAGTGTTTCGGGGAGCGTCATCACGCCGGCACCCACCAGCGTCCAGCCAGGCTGATAGGCATGGGTCGTGGACGGTTCGATAATGGCGATCGAGAGATTGGCGCGTTCGCGTCTGAGCTGGGCTGCGATGGTGATGCCAGCGGCACCACCGCCGACGATGACGACTGAAAAGCGGTCGGACCGGGTCGGGTCGAGCATCGGGTCTGCCATGTTCGGTTCCTCCAACGTCATTGTGCGACGGCAAAAAGTCTAGACCAGAAGGGCAAGTCTTTCCGTCAGCAGGGAATAGAAGGCATCTGCCTCAACGTCGTTGACCCATAACGCGTTCGGAACGCGATTGGTTACGTTCCACAGATCCACCACACTCTGGCCCACGCACAGCGGCGCGTCGACCTCGATCTCCACATTGCAGCGCAGTCCCGAGAAAAGCTCCGGCCACAGCAGGAAGCCGATGGTGAGGGGATCGTGCAACGCACCGCCCTCCCAGCCATATTTGAACTTCTCGAACCTGTCTTCCGCCCCCAGCATCCGGACCACCATGTCTGTCACGGGCGAGCCAACCGCCGCAATCGGCTTCAGGCGGGCCGGTGTGGCGATGGCGCGATGCGTCACATCCAGCGGCAGGAGCGTGATGGGGATGCCGGAACGCATGACGATGCGTGCGGCATGAGGGTCCACGAAGAAATTGAATTCGGCGGTCGAGGTGATGTTGCCGCCCTCGCGCTGTGCACCGCCCATGGCCACGATCCCTGCAATCCGGGGGGCGATGTCCGGTGCATGGGTCAGGGCCAGAGCCAGATTCGTCATGGGGCCGAGGCAGACCAGCGTAATCGTGCCCTCGGGCTCACGACGCAGCAGGTCCACGAGATGCGTTGCAGCATCAATTGCCTGTGGACGCAGCGTCGGTTCCGGAAGATCGGCTCCCGCCATGCCCGTTTCGCCGTGCACATGCTCGGCGCTGATGGGCGCGCGATGCAGCGGACGCGCCGCGCCCGCGAACACCGGAATATCGGTCCGGCCCGTCAGTTCGAGCAGGGCGCAGGCGTTTTTCGTCGTCAGAGCGACGGGAACATTGCCGGCGACGGTCGTGATGGCCTCGACCGCCAGTTCCGGCGAGGCCAGCGCCAGCAGGATGGCCACGGCATCGTCCTGACCCGGATCGGTGTCGATAACGATGCGGCGGGGTGCGGTCCCGGTGGAGCTGGCATGTGTCATCATGCGTCTTCTTCAGAATCCTTGATCCAGACCTCGACCGGCCCCGTGACCTTGATCGTCATCGGGCGGCCACGGCGGTCCATGGACTTGCCAACGGCCAGACGCACCCAGCCTTCGCTGATGCAGTATTCCTCGACGGTGGTGCGCTCTTCGCCCTTGAAGCGGACACCGATGCCGCGCGACAGCAGCTCTTCGTTGTAATACGGGCTGTCGGGGCTGGCGGAGAGACGATCGGGAATGGTGTCGGTCATGGCTATCCTCGTTGTATCAGATCCGATCAGGTCGGACCGGCGCGTCAGAGGTCTTCTCTGTAGCGCCGGATGGGCGGCTCTCCAAGTCCGGCCCCGGAGACAACACCGGATATGGCTCCTCCCACAGGACGCAGAGCACTGCTATGAGAGACGCTTCTTGTCGGAGACAGACCGCCCATGCCGTACCGCTCTTTTCGCCGTAAACCGCTGACCGCCCTGACATCGCTCGTCATGCTTCTGACGGCCGGAGCCGCCCTCTCCGGCTGCGCCTCGGATGACGACGGCGACAACTGGTCCATCAGCGCGCCCGTCTCGGCCGGGCAGGCGATCCGGCTGGATTCCGTGCCGTCCCATGAGCCTGCTTCCGTCTATCGTCTGACCTATCGCAGTACGGATGCGCGCAACCCGCATCAGCTCGTGCGCGTCTCGGCACAGGTTCTGGTCCCGCGTGGTCCGGCTCCGACGGGGGGCTGGCCTGTTCTGGCCTGGGCGCATGGAGAGAGCGGCCTGCACCTGACCTGCGCGCCGTCCGTGATGGGAATCGGCACCGTTCAGGCGCGTTTCTATGACGGATGGCTACGTCAGGGCTTTGCGATCGTCGCGACCGACTATCCCGGCATGGGCGAGCCCGGCGCACCGCTTCTGCTGAATGCGCGCTCGGAAGGCATGAGCGTGCTGGATTCCGTGCGTGCCGCCCGCGAACGCCTCCCTGACCTGTCAGACAACGTGGTGCTGAATGGTCATGCACAAGGTGGGCAGGCGGCTCTGGCGGCTGCGGCCATGGCTTCGACCTATGCCCCGCATCTGCATATTCTGGGCACGATTGCTGCTGCCCCGCCCTATCTGGACGAACAGACGGCGCAGGAGCTTCTGCATCCCGCCAATCCGCGCAGCTTCTCCCCGGCCGTGCCTGAACTTTTGACACTCGGGCAGTCGCTGGTCGAGGCCGATCCGTCCACCGACATCAACGAGGCTTTCACGCCCCGTGGGCAGCGCCTTTTGCATGATGCGGGCTCCATGTGCGCTTCGGATTTCTTCCCGATCGCCAAACGCTCCGGCCTGACACCCGCCACCCTGCTCGAACCCGAAGCGGGGCGTGTGCTGGCGCCGGTGTTCGACTGGGCGAAATATCCGGGCTTCTCCCTGCCCTCACCTGTTCTGATCGAATCAGGCGCACAGGATCTGCACACATCCACCGGCCAGCAGAAACGCCTCGTCGCGCGTCTCTGTGCCGCTGGAACACCCGTAACACACCGGATTCATGATGCCAGCCACAACGGCACACTTGCCGCCATGGTCACAGAAGCCCACAGCTTCGCCGGCCAGCTTCTTGCGGGCACAAGCCCCCGTTCGGACTGTAATTCCCCGAAGTAACCTCACGGAGAAGAGATGTTTTCGCCCCTTCGGGGGTCGCATCGCGGAAACACTCTGTTAGACTCCGCCCCATGAATATCCTGATTACAGGGGCCGCATCCGGGATCGGACGCGGTCTTGCCCTGAAACTGGCCCGTCCGGGCGTTTCCCTGCATCTGTGCGATCACGCTGAAGACGGCCTGATGGAAACGGCCCGGCGCTGCGACGGACAAGGAGCCAGAGCGGTCCCGGCCGTGCTGGACACGCGTGACCGTCAGGGCATGGCAGAGTGGATCGCCGCCGCGTCGGAAGGCCGGCTCGACATGGCGTTTCTCTGTGCAGGCATCACGGGCGGCCTGCCTCAGACCGCCAGCGACGGTCTGCTTCTGGAGCGTGAAGAGCGCGTCCGCGACATGCTCGACATCAACCTGACTGGAACGCTCAACACGTTCTTTCCGGTCGTCGAGGCCATGCGTGGGCAGGAGCGGAATAGCGAAGACCTGCGCGGGCGGATCTGCGTGATGGCGTCCGTCGCGGGGTTCGTGTGCTACCCCGGCACGCCATCCTATTCCGCTTCCAAAGCCGCTCTCGACCGCTTCATCGTGGCCAATGCAGCCCGGCTGGGCGGTTTCGGCATCAGCCTGACCAGCGTGTGCTGCGGATTTGTCGATACGTCCATGGTGAAGGGAAACCGCTTTGCCATGCCGGGTCTGGTGTCCACGGAAGAAGCCGTGCGCCGGATCCTGCGCGGAACGCTGCGCCAGACGCGCCGGGTGACCTTTCCAGCATGGCTGGTCATGGGATCCCGCCTGATGGATCTTCTCCCGCCCCGCCTGGCAGAACGCTATTACGTCACCCAGCCCTCCGCCCAACCGGCAGGCATGCCGGACTTCTGACGGCCCGCACACTGAAGAACTGACATTTTGTGTCCTATCAGTAATGACCTGAAACGCGGTTTTGTGGATAAACTGACCGCATGAATTTCTGCCGCCTGTTCATAGACCGCCCGGTCGCGACGACACTGATGTCCATTGCCATCTTCATGGCGGGACTGATCTGCTATCCGCTCCTGCCCGTCGCCACGATGCCGGACATGACCACGACATCCATCATGGTCGTGGCGACCCAGCCGGGCGCTGACCCGCAGCAGATGGCAACCTCCGTCACAACGCCTCTGGAGCGCAGGCTCGGGTCGATCGCGGATCTGGAAAGCATCGAATCCGACACCAGTGCCGGACAGGCCCAGATTTTTCTGGAGTTCTCATCGTCGCGGAACATCGACGGCGCCCTGCGTGACACGCAGGCGGCCCTGCGCGCCGCGCGCGCCGACCTGCCGACGGGGACCATGGACGCCGACCCGCAGGCCTTCAAAATGGATGGTGGCGGCTTCCCGGTCTATCTGATGAGCCTGACCGGGGACCAGAAAACACAGGCCGAGCTCTACGATATCGCCAATATCCGCATCAAGCCGCTGCTCGCCGAGGTGAAGGGCGTGGGGCGTGTGGAAGTCGTGGGATCGACGAATCCCGCCGTGCGCGTCGAACTCAATCCCAATCCGCTTTATAAATGGGGCATTGGCTTGGAGGACATCCGTACGGCTCTCGCCTCGGCCAATGCCTTCACACCCAAGGGTTTCATCGACAGCCACGGCCAGCGGATGATGCTGTCCACCAACGATCAGGCCATCAACGCGGCCCAGTACCGGGACCTGATCGTCGGCTACCGCAACGACTTCTATCCCGTCCGTCTGAGCGACATCGCCACCGTCACCGACAGCGTTCAGGACGTCTACCAGACCAGCTACATCAACGGACATCGCGCCGTCACGCTGGTCGTCACAGCCCAGCCGCACGCCAATACCGTGGCTATTGTGGACGGCATCAACGCCAACCTGACGCATCTGCGCGATGCCCTGCCTGCGGACGTCAATCTGGTCGTAGGCCTCGACACGTCCCGGTCCATCCGCGCGTCTCTGGCGGATGCGCGGCTGACGCTGATCCTGTCTGTCGTGCTGGTCGTGCTCGTGATCCTGCTGTTCTTCCGCAGGATGATCACGACACTGATCCCTGCCGTGACGGTCCCCATCGCGCTCTCCGGCACACTGGCAGCGATGGCGGCATTCAACTTCACGCTCGATGTCCTGTCGCTCATGTCCCTGACCATTGCGGTCGGTTTCGTGGTCGATGACGCCATCGTCGTGCTTGAGAACATCGCGCGGCACATGGAGGAAGGAAAGGACCGTTACACGGCCAGTCTGGTCGGCTCTTCGGAGATCGGCTTTACGGTCCTGTCGATCAGCGCCTCTCTGGTCGCGGTTTTCATCCCGCTGCTGTTCCTGCCGGGCGGAGCGGGTTCGATCATGTTCGAGTTCTGCATGACGATGATTTCCGCCATCGTCATCTCCATGTGGCTGTCCCTGACGCTGACGCCGATGATGTGCGCACGGATGCTGGAAATCGACCATGGCGATCAGCCCCGCAAAGGTGTGGTCGGCTCCATCGCTTTCGTGACGGAAGCCTCGCTGGACTGGACGCTGAAGCAGTATGGCCGCTCCATGCACTGGTGCCTGCGCCATCCCGTCCTGATGGGCCTGACCCTGCCGCTGAGCTTCGTGGTGCTGATCGGCTCCGTCATGCTGATGCCCAAGGAATTCATCCCGTCCCAGGACATGTCACTGCTGGCAGGACGCATCAAGGGCGACCCCACGATGTCCTTTCAGGAGATCGACCGGCGCCTGAGAGAAATCGGCGCCATCGCCCAGACGGACCCCGATGTCACGTCCACCACCATTTTCAGCGACGACAAAAACAGCGGCGAACTTTACATCCATCTGAAAGAAAAAGACGAGCGCGCTTCCGCGGAAACCATTCTGGACCGCATCCGCAAACGCCTGCCCACCGAGCCCGGAGCGGACGTGTCGTTCTGGAGCGTTGGCGGAAGCAGTCAGGGCGGCAGCAGTTCCAAGAATACCGGCAGCTACCGCTACGTCCTGCGCGGAGACAACGTCTCGGATCTGTTCGGCTACGTTCCGATCCTGCTGAACGCCCTGCGTGCTTCGGGCAAGCTGGTCAACATCTCCTCCACGACCGAAGGGCAGTCCGCCGCCGCCTACATCACCGTCCAGCGCGATACGGAAGCACGCTATGGCGTTACCCCGCAGTTGATCCAGAACGTCCTGTACGATTCCTACGGTCAGGCCATCGTTTCCACGATCCACCTCCCCACGACCGAACACCGCGTGGTCATGGTGCTGGCGCCGAAATACCGGATGGACCCCGAGACGCTCCGTCAGGTCTGGATTTCCACCTCCGCAGGCACGGCAGCCGGTGGCGTGGCCTCCAACCTGATCCGCGCCCGCAGCGACGCCAGCACCTCTGCCAGCAGTTTCACGTCTCTCGCAACGGCCTCAATCCAGAACTCGCTGGCCAACCAGCTTTCCGGCAATACCTCCAGCGGTTCCGCCGTCTCCTCCGCGATCGAAACCATGATCCCGCTGATGAACGTCGCGTCCATCCTGTGGAAACCGCAGCCCCTGGATATCACCCATCGCGGCAACTACTATTCCGCCAACATCTCGTTCGATCTGGCGACGGGCGTGAGCTACAACGATGCGGTCGCGCTGATCAAACAGACCATGCAGAGCACGCACGCTCCCGATGGCGTGCTGGGCGACTTCACCGGAACGGCCGGCGACACGCGCAAGCTCATGATCAACGGCGCACTGGCGTTTCTCGCCGCCATTGCCGTGATGTATATCGTTCTGGGCATTCTTTATGAGAGCCTGATCCATCCCATCACGATCCTTTCCACCCTGCCCTCCGCCGGGATCGGCGCGGTTCTGGGGCTGTGGATCGCGGGAGAGTCTTTCAGCATCATCGCCATGATCGGCATCATCCTGCTGACGGGCATCGTCAAGAAAAACGCCATTCTCGTCATCGACTTCGCCATCCATGCCGAGCGTGTCGAGAAGCTTTCCCCGAAGGATGCCATCTTCAAGGCCTCCATCACCCGTTTCCGCCCCATCCTGATGACATCCCTCGCCGCCGCACTCGGCGCGGTCCCGCTCATCATCAGCAATGGCTATGGTGCGGAAATGCGCCGTCCACTGGGTGTCTCCATCCTCGGCGGCATGGTTGTGAGCCAGCTTCTGACGCTTTACACCACGCCGATCGTCTATCTGTGGATGGACGCCATCGGTGCGAGAACGAAGCGTCTGTGCCACTGGCTGCTCGGCCTGCTGCGCCGCCACAACACCTCCGCCCCTTCTGCCAGACGGACCTGAAAACCATGATCCTTCCCCGTCGCATCGCCCTGCTGGCCGCGCTGTTCCCCCTGACGGCTCTGGCCGCCCCCGTGCAGCTCTACACCCATCTTGCCATCTCCCCGGACGGAACACGGCTGCTCTCGCTCGAACACCCTGCCGGACAGCCGGGTCAGGACGTGCCGTCACAGCCGGTCCTGTATGCCGTTCCGTCCGGAGCCCGCAGTTCCCTGCCCCTGTGTCATGGCTGCGTGGCCAGCTCCTTTGCATGGCGACAGGACGGACAGGCGATGGCCTACGTGCTGAAAAATCCGTCCGCAAAAGCCCTGTCAGTCTGGCAGGCAGACCGCGACGGCCATCACGCCGTACAGATTCTGAGCTTCACGGGCACGCTTCAGTCCCTGTCCTATGGACCGCAGGGACAGCTTGGCGTTCTGGCGATCGAGAACGCCCATCGTCAGCCCGGCGCGCTGGAAGCCGGAGCGCCGCCGTCCGGCGAAATCAATACGCAGGTGGACGAACAGCGGATTGGCGTGATCGAAAACGGACGCCTGAACTGGCAGTCCCCGGCGGATCTGTATGTTTACGAATATGACTGGCGACCGGATGGGCAGGGTTTCGTCGCCACGGCCGCTCCCGGTAACGGGGACGATCACTGGTGGATTGCAAAACTCCATGCCTTCGCAAACGGCACGGACAGCGTCCTCTACACCCCGCCCCAGCAACAGCAGCTCAATCTGCCCCGCGTTTCCCCGGACGGAAAACAGGTCTCCTTCATCGGCGGCCTGATGAGCGATTATGGAGCAATCGGCGGAGACGCCTTTACTCTGGACCTGACGAAGCCCGGCGCCCGCCCCGTCAACCTGACACCGGGCCTCAAAGCCACCGTGACCGATCTGTCCTGGGCGTGCGGTCCGGGTCTGATCGCCGCAGGCATCAAAGGCGACCGGAGTGCGATCTGGTCCCTGCAGAGCGGCGTGCGATCGCTCTGGGAAGATCCCACCATGATTTCGGATGGCCGGTCCGAACCCAGCCTGTCCTGTGCGGGACAGCATACCGCCATCGTCCGGCAGAGCTTTGAAAAGGCGCCTGAAATCGCCACAGGCCCGATCGCGCTCTGGAAGCCCGTCAACCGCGACAATGCCGCACAGCTGCCCCATCTCAAAGCCCGCAGTCTGACATGGAAAAGCGATGGCTATTCCGTTCAGGGCTGGCTGCTGGAGCCTCTCAAACGCAAGCCTGGCATGGAGCAGAACGGGAAGGTTCCGATGATCGTCTCTGTGCATGGCGGACCGTCCAGCGCGTCCGGCCCTCGCTATCTGCACGACCACGGATACATGGCGATGGCGCTTGTGGATGCGGGCTATGACGTCTTCATGCCCAATCCGCGCGGCAGCTTCGGACAGGGCGAAACCTTCACTTCGGCAAACCGCAGGGACTTCGGACATGGCGATCTGCGCGATGTGCTGCGCGGGATTGATGCGGTCGAGAAGATCGCTCCTGTCGACGACCATCGTCTCGGCCTGACCGGATTTTCCTATGGTGGCTACATGACGATGTGGACTGTCACCCAGACGGACCGCTTCCGGGCAGCCGTCGCTGGAGCAGGAATTTCAAACTGGCTCTCCTATTACGGAGAAAACAACATCGACAGCTGGATGCTGCCTTTCTTCGGAAAATCCGTCTACGACGACCCCGACATCTACGCCCATTCCTCTCCCATTCTCTATATCCGGCAGGCCCATACCCCGACTTTCATTTTCGTCGGCTCTGCGGATGAAGAATGCCCGATGCCCCAGAGCCAGGAGTTCTTCCATGCGCTCCAGACCCTGCATGTGCCCAGTTCGCTCGTCATCTATCCGGGACAGGGCCACGGTATGCGCAACCCACAGGCCTGGGAGGATGCCGTACAGCGGACCATCCACTGGTTCGACACCTATTTGACGAAATGAAAAACCGACCTGACGGGTAGCGGACGCTGCCCGTCAGAGAGACGGGAGAGCCGTCGTCTGCTGATGGAGTCTGTTGTCGGCGGAAAGCGGCATGATGCCAGGAATGACTTCCACTTCCGTCCGGTCCACAACACGTCCTGTCAGCACCATATGGCTGCTGGCATTGTAAACATGCACGGTATCGCCCTTCCCGCCTGTTTCCAGAACGGTTCCGGATACCGTCAGATGAAGGCTCTGGCCGGAAAACGTCGCCACGACGGGGGACCCACGATGCACAAGCTGGGGATGAGCAAGTTCCGAAACGCTCAGAACCTGACCAGCCGCGAGCACACCCCGCGCCTCCAGACCAACCGCATCTTCAGGGTTCTGTAACGCATCATCCGGAATCAGACCGACCCGGACAAACGTCATGCTGACATCATCCGGCAGAATGGGCTGCCCCAGATGCATGGCGTGGCGCAGGGTCACCGCACGCACTTCCATGGTCGCCGTTCCGCTTACATTGAAAGCCGTTCCCTGCCCGCCCTTGGCGGAAGGCACCTCAAGCCGTGCCGTAAAGTGCTCGCTGCCATGCGGCGGGCGGTCAATATGCAGGATGGCAGGCGCGCCCTGATCCGCAACCGGAACCGGTACGGGCTTGAAGCCGGTCAGCGCCACTTCCACCCGCGCATCGGACGGCAGTTCCAGCCCCTCGCGAATGACAGGCAGCACATCGTCCGCCGTAATCATGCGCGCCGTATGTGTTACAGTCGTGGACACCAGAGGCGAGGCATCCGGCCAGTCCACGCCGAACTGGGCGGCAATGGCCGTCAACTGCGGACCACCCACCACGTAACTCGCCCCAAGCGCGGGAGCATCGCCGATATCGGTGTCCTGTCCTTTGCCCAGATCGGCAAACAGATCGGACAGACGCACGCGCGGATGATCGACATTGACGGTCGTTCGCAGCGTCGCCGCTGACACAAAGGAAAACGCACCGCACCCCGCCAGCAGCAGAATGCCACCCGTCACCAGGCCGCGGCTCATGTTTTAAGCGCCGCCCAGATTGGTGACGGTTTTCAGCATGTCATCGGACGCGGTGATGACCTTGCTGTTCATCTCATAAGCGCGCTGTGCCGTGATGAGATCGGTGATTTCGGTCACGACATTGACGTTCGAGTTTTCGACATAGCCCTGCATGATGCTGCCGTAACCGACAGCCTCGGGATTGCCCATCATGGCGTCGCCTGAGGCCGTCGTCTGCGTGAACAGGTTTTGGCCCATCGCGGCCAGACCATTTTCGTTGGTGAAGATGCCAAGCTGCAGCTGGCCGACGAGCGTCGTGTTGTTCTGGCCGGCGATCTGCACACTGACCTGACCGGACTGGTCGATCGAAATGCTTTGCGCATTGTTAGGAATCGTAATTGTCGGGCTGATGAGATAGCCATCCGCAGTTACGAGCGAACCGTTGTTGTCCATCGAAAACGTGCCGTCGCGGGTATAGGCAAGCTGCCCCGAGGGAAGCTGGACCTGAAAATAACCGCGCCCCTGAACCGCCAGATCCAGGGAGTTGCTGGTCTGCTCAAGGCTGCCCTGATCGTTGATGCGGTAAATCGCCGCCGTCTTCACACCAAGGCCGACCTGTGCGCCGGCGGGAATGGTCGTTCCGGTATCGGACGAACTTGCGCCCACGCGACGGAGGTTCTGATAGATCAGATCCTGGAACTCGGCGCGGGAGCGTTTATACCCCGTGGTGCTCATGTTCGCGATATTGTTGGAAATGGTTTCGACGTTGGTCTGCTGGGCCTGCATGCCCGTTCCGGCGATGTCGAGTGCGCGCATGGAATGTTATCCTTGTCCCGTCCGGGGAAATAATCAGGCCGAGACCTGAACGATCTTGTCGATGGCGTTTTTCTGGCGCGTGGCTTCAGCATCCACGAACTGCGCCATGAACTGGAAATTCCGCTGAATTTCCATCATCTTCGTCACTTCGGTCATCATCTGGACGTTGCTGCCTTCCACCATGCCCTGCACGATGTTGGGCCGCTCCACAGCGGTCGTGGGCTGATCCGTCCTCAGAAGCCTGCTGCCCTCTGCCTGAAGCCTGTTGTCGTCCTGTGCCGTCACGATGCCGATCTGACCCTGTTCGCCGGTTTCGGTCGAGATCACGCCATCGGCGGAAATGGTGATGCGGTGGTCGGTCTGGGGGAGGACAATCGGCTGCCCGTCGCGGTCCAGCAGGGCATTGCCACTTTCATCAACGACAGCGCCGTCCTGCTGTTCCTCGAAGCGTCCTGCCCGCGTCAGACGCACACCATTGGCGGTACGGATCTGAAAATACCCTTCACCTCCGAGCGCGAGGTCCAGCGGGTTACCGGTGGACTGCATATCGCCCTGCTGAAAGTCCCGGTATGTCGCACGGTCCTGCGTGTAGGATTCCGTATCCGCACCCTCGGCCTGTTTGGAGCCGTGCTGATGGGACAGGAAGTCACTGAAAAGGACATTTTCGCGTTTGTAGCCCACGGTCGATGCATTCGACATGTTGTCCGCAACCACGGACATGGCGCGCTGCTGGGCATCCATGCGCGAAAGCGCGATATAGGTACTGTTCTCCATGGGCGTTACAGGCTCCGGTCAATCCCGATTTCGGAGCACAGCGTAGCGGCACAAAGCTTTCCCAATCGTTAAACGAACACCTTCAACCCGACTCGCCGTGACGATATGGTGAAAGAGTCAGCAGTTCCGCCGCCTCTGCCTGCAGGGCTGTCCGTTCCTCTTCCACGAAGGCTGCGACAGCCTGTCGCAGACTGGGATCGAGTATGGCATGGGCCGAGTGGGTGAAACTCGGGAGATAGCCACGCTGGATCTTGTGTTCGCCCTGCGCCCCGGCTTCAACACGGGAGAGGCCGTGTTCGATAGCAAAGGCGATCGCACGGTAATAGCACAGCTCGAAATGCAGGAAGGGCCAGTCGCCCTCACAGCCCCAGTTCCGCCCGAACAGCGCGTCGGTCCCCATGAGATTCAGGGCGCCTGCAACGGCTTTTCCATCATGATGGGCCATCATCAGGACCACGCGGTCTCCGAGGCGCTCGGACAGCATGGGAAAGAAGCGCTCCGTCAAATAAGCGCTGCCCCATTTGCGGTCGATCGTGGACTGGTAGAAGCGGTAGAATGCCTTCCAGTCTTCCGGCGTGATGTCGTTTCCGCGCAGTGTGCTGAAGGTCAGGCCACAGGACTGGGCAGCGCTGCGTTCCTTGCGGATGGACTTGCGTTTGCGGGAGGACAGCGCGGCCAGGAAGTCGTCGAACGTCGTGTAGCCGTTATTCTGCCAGTGATACTGAAGGCCTGTGCGTGGCAGATAGCCAGCCCCGGTGAAGGCATCGAGCGAAGCCGCGTCGCAGAAATTGGCGTGCAGGGAGGACAGGCCGAGTTGCGCCGTCGCCTGAATCAGCGCGGCGGCAAGGGCCTGCGCCACGGCCTGCGGATCCGGCAGATCCGGACGCAGCAGAAGCCTCGGGCCGGGCACCGGAGAGAACGGAACGGCGCAGACGAATTTGGGATAGTAGCGGCCGCCCGCGGCTTCATAGGCGCGGGCCCAGTTCTGGTCGAAGACGTACTCGCCCCAGGAATGGGATTTTCCATAAAGCGGGGCGAGGGCCGCGATGGAGCCGTCCGGCGCGCGCAAGGCGGCATGACGGACCAGCCAACCGGAGCGGTCCGCAACGGAACCGCTGTCTTCAAGGGCGGACAGGAAACCGAAGGAGACGAACGGATTGTCCGCTCCCGCACAGGCGTCCCAGGCTTCGGCCCCGATCTCGTGGATCGAGGCATGAAGGCTCAGGCTCCAGTCGGGGGACGGCATGGTCTCCGCTTCTCCCATTCGGTTTCTCCCGTATCAGGCGATTTCGAACAGCGCCTCGACCTCGACCGGCGCATTCACGGGCAGGCTCGGCACGCCGATCGTGGAGCGTGCATGGCGTCCGGCGTCACCGAACACGTCCACAGCCAGATCGGACGCGCCGTTCATGACGGTGGCGTGGTCGGTGAATTCCGGCGTGCAGGCAATGAAGCCGCCCAGACGGACAACGCGCGTGATACGGGAAAGATCGCCGTCGAGCGCGGCTTTGGCCTGCGCCAGAACATTGATGAGGCAGGCGCGGGCACAGGCCACACCGGCATGGGCCGAAACTTCGTCACCCAGCTTGCCGGTGATAAGCAGCTTGCCGTCCACCAGCGGGAGCTGGCCGGACACGACGAGCAGGTTTCCCGTCCGTACGGTCGTGACGTAGTTCGCAACCGGAGCGGCTGCGACCGGCAGCGTGATGTCGAGGGCGGCAAGGCGGGATTCGGGGGTCGCGGTCATGGGAAAATCTCCGGTTGGGGCGCCCGGAACGGGCATCTGACAGGGCCATATGTTGAAGCGGGAACGGCCCGATGCCAAGGGGGCAAGCCGGAGCCGGGTCACGTTGGCAGGCTGTCGTCACCCGCAAGGCTTCTGCGGCTGCGTTCGAGTTCTTCGGCATAGCGGCGCAGGGCGTGCTGTTCGGTCAGGGTTCCGATCACTTGCCGGGACTGGGGGTCCTCGACGACGACAAGCGCATCGGCCTCTGCTTTTTCGAACAGTTCGATCGCCTCGCGGATGTTCATAAGCGGTGTGAGCATGGCGTTACGGAACAGGGCCAGCGTTCTGATGGATGTCTGGTCGGCAGGGGCGGCGTGCAGTTCCGCCAGATGAACAATACCGTCATAGTGTCCCGCCTCATCAAGCAGCACGATCCGCTGGGCCGAGCCGAGCGGAAAGAGGGTTTGTGCCCGGTTCACGGACGTCTCTGCCGGAAGGGTCCGGACCTGTCCGCGCATCATGCGGCGTACATTGAGTGAGCGCATCCAGCCGATATCGACAGCGGAGCGAATGGACTCGCCCCGCAGATGGAAGCGCCATGTCGCGAAGCTGTAGCCGAACAGGCGACGCACGGTCAGAAGAGACAGGACCGCAGCCACCAGCGTGGCACCGCTCATGGACACGCTGCCGGTCAGTTCCAGCATCAGGCACACCATTGTCATGGGACTGCCGATGACGGCCACGGCCATCGCGCTCATGCCGATCAGCGCGCAGGCTGTGACGGAATCCGGCGCAATGCCCAGCGGTGCCAGAAGTGTGCCGTAGATCGTCCCTGCCAGAGACCCGAGATACAGCGACGCGAAAAACAGCCCTCCGCGAAATCCGGACCCAATGCACAGGCACGACGCCAGCGCCTTCAGGAGCAACAGAACGACGGCCATTCGCGCAGTGACATTGCCTGCGAAGACGGCGCGCATCGCATCGTGCCCCGCTGACAGAACGGACGGATGAAGCGTTGCCAGCCCTCCCACAATCAGACCGCCAACCGCAGGCCGCAGCCAGACCGGTCCGGGCATCCTGCGGAACAGCCCCTCCGTCTGGGTGACGCAGAACATCAGCCCGATGGCCGTCAGCGCCGTGAGAACACTGATGAGGACCGCCCCGGCCGTCCCTTCCCAGGACAGCGCTCCAGGAGAGGGAATGACAATGCCGGGCGGAACGCTGCCCAGAAAGCGTGTTACGCCCACGCCCGCCAGCGCGGCCACAGCCACGGGAGACAGGCTGCCCAGAGAATAGGACCCGATCACCAGTTCAAACGCATAGAACGCGCCCGCCACCGGGGCATCGAACGCTGCCCCGATCGCAGCCCCGGCCCCGGCCCCCACAAGAACGCGCAGATCCTCACGACGCACCCGGAAGGAGCGCCCTATCCGGGAACCGAAGGCTGCCGCGATCTGGGTAAACCCGGCTTCAAGCCCGATGGAGCCCCCCACACCGTTGGACAGAACCGTCTGGCAGACAATGACCAGACTGTCCCGCACCGACATGCGCCCGCCATGCAGCGCATTCGCCTCGATGGGGTCCACCGGGCTGCGCGGCATGATTTTTGCGATCAGCACCCCGAACAGGCCGATCGTCAGTCCACCACCACCCAGCACAACCACTGTGCGGAGAGGCGGCAGAGCGTTCAAACCGGACAGATGACCGCCGGATACACCCGAAACGCCAAAAAGCAGTCTGTGCATCCAGAATGTGAGATGGGTCATGACGACCACACACAACCCTGACAGAATGCCGACAAACCCCGCCAGCACGCTCAGCCAGATCTCGTTGCCACGCACCAGCGTGCGCAGATTTGATGGCGCATGGGGAAACAGCCGCGCCTGAAAGCGGTTCATCCCCTGTCGCAGCATACGGACGCGGCCCGGAAAACGGCTTGCAGAACCGTCAGGGGACGCAGGCGGAGGGGGCGGCGAAGGGGCGGGACTGGTGGACAAGCGGGCTCCCGGGCGGCAGGTGTGATCCTGTTTGACGGCAAGCGGGCTACCGATCAACAGCTGTCATGGAAGGATCACTGATGAAACTGAATGTCATCGAACGCGGCGAAGGCCCGGAGACAGTCGTTTTCCTGCACGGGCTGTTCGGGCGGGCCCGGAATCTCGGCGTCCTCCAGCGCGGCGCCGCTGCGACCTTCCGGACGCTGGCGCTGGATCTGCGCAACCACGGACACAGTCCGCACGGCCCCGCCAGCTACGCCCTCATGGCACAGGACGTGCTGGAAACGCTGGACGATCTGGGAATCGGTCGTTTTGCGGTCGTCGGACATTCCATGGGCGGCAAGGTGGCCATGATGCTCGCCCTGGCCGCCCCCGAGCGCGTCACGAAACTGCTGGTGGCGGATATTGCGCCCGCACGAACGGGGCATGGCCACCGCGAGATGATCTCGAAGCTGGACACCCTCACATTCCCCGCTTCGCTCGAACGCCGCGAAGGGCTGGACCTTCTGGAACCCATCACGGGCAGCAGACCCGTCGCCGAACTCCTGCTGCAGAATATACGGCTGGGTGATTCGCCGGGATGGAGCATCGGTTTCGACGACCTTTCCCGCGACATTCATGAGATCGAAAGCTGGCCCGACCTTCAGATTGCGCCTTACGAAGGGCCTGTCCTTTTTCTGCGTGGGGGTGCTTCGCCCTATGTCCGCCCCGAACATCACGATCCGATCCGGGCGCTTTTTCCGCAGGCGCTGATCCACTCCCTGCCTGATGCCGGACACTGGCTTCATGTGGAACAGCCCCGCGCGTTTCTTAAGGAAATGATGGAATTCCTTCAGGCCCCGGCCTGAAGGAAGACGTTACGATATCAAACCAGACGGAAAGGCGGCAGTTTTGCGCGAATCATATCATTACGATTAAGCAACATATTGAGAATCTAATATATTAATATTTTGATAATTTAATAAAACTCAATTAAAATTAAAGTAAAAAAGTTACTTTTCTGAAAATTTAACGACTACAACATCACTGCCGGAACGGCGCATGTAATAAACTTCTTCAGGATTACGCTGATGTACGCTCTACTGTTCTCCGAGCCTTTGGTAAATCGTGCCGAAATGCGTGTCTTTACACGAGAGAAAATCTATTCTTCCGCGCTGGCCCGGGGCGCAGCTCATGGCGATAAAGAGACTATTAAAGCCATGATGATCGGCTGGTGGCCTTTTATTCAGGCTTTCGAGCGCGCTATTGACGTACGCGTCGGCCATCTTCCCATCAAACCGCTCGTCCAGCGTTTCGGACAGGCCCGGATCAAGACCTTCTTTTCAGAAGCGCGTGAAGCCGTGCGGGAAATGAAGGAAGAAGAGGGCTCACACGCCATTCTCTGGGCTGACGGCGCAAAAGAATTCGGCCTCGACCTGTATGGAACCCACTACGACACGCTTCCCACGGTCCAGAAGCTGATCGCCAATGCAGACAGCGAAGATCCCGTGATCTTCTTCTCCTGGCTCGCAGCCGTCGAATACATTGCCGAAGAACTGGCTGCCTATCTCTGCCATGCTCCGAAGTTCACCAGTCTGTTCGCGAAGAAGCACTGGACCTGGGGTCTGGCGCATGACGAGCACGAACATGACGGCCCGTCCCATCTGGAAATCGATGAGGATCTGGCCCGCGGATATTATCCATCCAACGATCCGGAGATCACTCGTGCAGCTCTGACGGCCAATATGCGCGAATGCATTGAAATGTTTGAAAAAGCCAGCCACGAGATTTACGACACGACGCCGGAAATGGCGCACTAACGAAACCTTAACCATTTAACAGCTATCTCCGTGTCCGGGGCGCCATACCCGAGGCGCGGAGATGTTGTCTGCAACAGATTCGCTCTCTGCAAAGAAAAACTTCATAAATTCCTGTCATCGTGGCACCCTCCTCCGCTATTGGGAAGGTTCATGATGTCTTTGCCTGTCTCACCGGCTTTTGTTGTCGCCTCCTGGTCATGCGCGACATAATGACAGCCGTCCTGACCCTGCTCAAACAGATGCGGCTTGCCCGACTTTTCCCCTTCCGGGCCGAAATCCCGGCAGGAGCAGAGGAAGAAATCCGCCTTTCGCGCTGCCGGGTCCTGCGCGGTCTGAACTTCTTCCATTTTGTTCCCCAGTTCAGCTGCGGCCCGATCGCAGGCCTGTGCCTGATGCGGAATTATCCGATGTACGGTGCGAGCATGTGCGGAGCCGTCCTGCTCCTGCTCCTGCTCTACAACATCTGCTTTTATGCGATCCCGACCGAAAAACTGGTCGACACCCGGCAGTCGTGGATCCTCAAGGGCCTCAATTTCGCATTCGCTCTCTGCTGGATCACGCTTCCTCCCGTCGTGTTTCCTTATGGAGACGCCAATGACCGGGTTCTGGTCGCCGGCATTATGGTCGGGCTGACCGCGACGACCATTACGATGGTTCCCCTGACGGGGATGGGAGAAATCATCGCTTCCATGCTCATCCTGTCCTGCTGCTTCGCCCTTTTTCAGGCGTGGACGATCGACCACGGAATTTTCTATTTTTACATCGCCATCGAAATGGCGGTCTATCTGTTCTTCGTCCTGTCCCTGACGATGGCCGTGCGGACCCTGTTCACGGCTTTTCTCGTCAGCCGGTATTCCCTCGAACAGCGCAACAGCATCGTCCAGCTTCTGCTTCGCAATGCCGATGACGACACCGGCGACTGGCTGTGGGAAACCTGCGCGTCCGGAAGTCTGCGCAATGTCTCAGCCAGCCTGGCCTCCGCTTTCGGTAATAGCCGCGAGTGGCTCGAAACCCGTATCTTCTTCGACATCCTGTCCGATCTGGCAGGTCCGGCCGCTTTTGACGGCGACGAACGGACGGGGCTCGGGCGGCTGCGACAGTGCCTCGACAACCGGATCTTCTTCCGGGACATCGTGGTCTCCGGAACCCTGCAGGGTCAGCAGCGCTTCTGGTCGCTGAGCGGACGCCCGGTTTTTCAGGACCGCACCTTCGTCGGCTATCGCGGCGTCGGGACGGACGTGACCCAGACGCACTGGGCGCAGGAAAGTGCCTCTTTCAGAGCGCGGCATGACCTGCTGACCGGCCTGCCCAACCGCGGCGCCTTCCTCGACGACATGGAAACCTATCTCATCGAGGCCGCACGCACCGGAGAGGCCTTTGCCTTGCTCAACCTCGATCTGGACGGCTTCAAACAGATCAACGACCGGCACGGCCATTCCGCCGGCGACGAGATGCTCCGGAAAGTCACGGTCGTCCTGAGCCGCACCCTGAGCGAACGTCACAGACTCTACCGTTTCGGCGGCGACGAATTCATGCTGCTCGAACGCCAGACAACACCGGCTCAGGCTTCCGCCACTGCATCGGGTCTGATCAATGCGCTAACGAACGTGCCCATCCGGGTTGGCGAAGGCGTACGCTGTGCTGTTGGTCTCAGCGTGGGAATCGTGCTGTCCATTGGCGGATCAGAACGCGTGGGCAGTCTGCTGGAAGCCAGCGATCTGGCGCTTTACGAGGCCAAGAGCCTCGGAGGCCACACGCATCGCTTCTACAATCCGGAACTGCGGACTGTCGCCAAGCGGAACCGGGATCTGATCCGCGCGCTCCCCGAGGCACTGGACAAAGGAGAGCTGGGCATTGTCTACCAGCCTTTCTTCAACACCCAGAGCCAGAAGCTCTGCGGATTCGAAGCGCTGATCCGCTGGTCCCATCCCGAATATGGCCGCGTTCCCCCCGAGCGGATCATCCAGCTTGCCGAAGAGGCCGGCCTGATCCAGAAGCTCGGCGTCTATGTCATGGAACGGGCCTGCCTCTTTGCCTGCGAATGGGAAGAGGGGCTTGTCCTGTCGATCAATGTCTCGGTCGGGCAGCTTGAGGCCCCAACCTTCCTCAAGGATACGTTCCGGGTTCTTGAAAAAACCGGCTTCCCGGCCCGCTGTCTCCAGATCGAGATGACCGAAAACATCTTCATGGAGCCGGATGCCGCAACCTTCACGCTGCTGAGCCGCCTTCAGAGCGCCGGGATTTCCATTGCGCTCGACGATTTCGGCAAGGGCTTCTCATCGCTCGGATATCTGCGCTTCTTCCCGTTCTCGAAGATCAAGCTGGACGGTCTGTTCGTCAGAGACATGCTGCGTGAGTCCCGGGCAGCCTCCATCGTGCGTGCTGTGGTAGACTTGTCGATCGACCTGGGTGTGGCCGTGACCGCTGAAGGCGTGGAAAGTCAGGAACAGCTTTCCTACCTGCGGCGCCTGGGCTGCACGGAAGTTCAGGGTTATCTGCTGTCACGTCCTCTTTCGCCCGAAGACACCCGTCAGTTCATGGCGACGGCCCCGGCTGTCATGGAAGCGTCCTGATCCGATTCAGGCCGTCAGGGGGTTGGGAGCCGTTTTCTTTCCTTCTTCCGCCATACGCCAGCAGTACCAGGCCAGTGTTGAACGATAGGGAGAGAAACGCGCCGTTTCCTCTTTTAGCGCCTTTGGCTTTGGGGGCAGTTCCAGTCCGCGCAGACGACGCCAGCCTTCCCGGACACCGAAATCATCAACAGGCATCACGTCCGGACGGTTCAGCGTGAACATCAGCAGCATCTCGACGGTCCAGCGCCCGATCCCACGCAGGGTCACGAGGCGCACGATCAGCTCTTCATCCGTCATGGTCCGGGCA
This sequence comes from Gluconobacter albidus, assembly GCF_002005485.1. Classification (NCBI taxonomy): domain Bacteria; kingdom Pseudomonadati; phylum Pseudomonadota; class Alphaproteobacteria; order Acetobacterales; family Acetobacteraceae; genus Gluconobacter; species Gluconobacter albidus. Next base: position 2,735,379 of record NZ_CP014689.1, read on the forward strand.
TCGGCACGGCTGGGAACGGTTCCATCCAGACGGGCCTGTGCCACACCCCGCATGGCCAAAAGCTTGTTGCCCGAAAGACCGCAGGCGCGCAGGCTTTCCTCGGACAGCTCCAGAAGTCTGCCGGGAGACGGCGGTGCCCCGTCTACCGTACCCTTTTCTCCAAGCAGACAGAGGCGCCCGAAAATCTTTCGCGCCGCGGCTCCGTGAAGCTGCTGTCCGGCAATGGCGCGCAGAAGGGCATCGTAGGGTTCCTGCCCGTCGTCACCACGCAGGGTGCAGGGGCCGATGCGCGCAATGGCCGCCGCCAGACCAGGATCGGAGCCAAGAAGTGTGGCATAATCAGCCATCGGACATGCGCCTTTCCGGAAGTTAAGGTTCGGGTGACTCTTTGTGTCTTTCGTGGGTCTCGCATTACTGCCATGATATGCCAAGACAGACGCCCACCCTCAGCCCCGGATAACCAGCCTGCCGGATGACAACCCCGACCGCCCTGGTGCAAAAGGTCTGGCGATGATGCGACGCCACCTTCTCCTTGCCGACCGGCTGTTTTCTGCCAGGTCCTTTCCCGACGGACGGTCCCGCCCATGAGCGGAACAGCCACTGTCACGTCCGGAAAGCCCCAGAAGCGCGAGCCGCAGCTCTTCGCCCCCTCGGCGCGGACTGCTCCCACACGCCCGCAGCACGCCCCCGCCGGGACGCGCGAACGTCTGAGGGATTACGTCCCGCCAACAATCCCGGTACGTCCGGTGCTGACGCCGATGATGCGTCCGCAGACAATTGTCGAGAACGGGCCGACAGTTCCGTTCATTTTTTCGGCCGGGCTCCACGTAGCCGTTCTGGCTTTCCTGCTGATGCAGCATCACGGCATGCACGGCTCGCCTGCGGGGCAGGAGCAGCCGCAGGTGGAAATGGTTTTCGATACACCACCCTCCAAAAGCAGCATGCGTGGCCCGCGGGCCCATGAGGAAGGCGGCGCGCCACCGCCCCCCTCGGCCCAGAGCCCGCAGGAAACACAGGAAGACCAGCAGCCGCCGCAGAAGGAGCAGTCCACTCCCACACCGGCCGTTCCGACACCTGAAACGCCGTCCGCGCCTGACGTGCCCGAAGAGCCTTCGGCAGAACTGCCCAAGACCGCCCCCACCCCTGCGCCGATTACACCGGGAGCCGCGCCAAGCCGCCGCAGCCAGCAGACGTCGCCGCACGCTCATCATGCACAACGGTCAGTCCGCTCCGACCGGAACAATCCGTTCGCACACCCGATGGATCTGTCTTTTGGCGAGCAGCCCTCTCCCTATCGCCGTCACCGTGGTCGGGCCTCAGGGTCCGGCGGCCCGATCGACATGTCTCTGGGTCCGCTCAGTATGAACGGTGCCATCAATGCCCCCTACCAGACCCGCACGAGCGTCAAGGGCGTCAGCGAGGATTACGGCGGGGAAATCGACCGCTGGATCCGGGCACATATGTATTATCCGGAAGAGGCTGCCCGTGCGGGCGAGGATGGTCCGTCCTCGGTGCATGTGGTGCTGGACCGGTCGGGCCATGTAAAATCCGTCCGGCTGATGAGCCAGTCCGGCTCCTATTCGCTGGATGCGGCAACGACCGGCATGTTCCAGGGGGCGCATCTGCCGCCGGTCCCGCCGGACATGAAGGGTGACCATTTCGATATTGACGTGACGATCAACTACATCCTGATCCGCCGGTAAGGACGCGGCCCCATGCGGGGGGCGGCTTCGACATCGGAGCCGCAATCCCATACAGTCCGTCAGGTCACCGTCCTGTTGCCGGAGCCCCGATGCGCCGTTTTCGTTCTGCCCTGCTGTCTCTCTGTCTTCCGCTGGCCCTCCCGCTGGCACTGGGAGGCTGCTTCAGTCTTTCCCGGCCCTTCGCCGACCCTGGACAGCAGGCCCGATACCTTACGGCAGCCAATCTTCCTCCCGCACGGCTCGCGGTCCCTACTCCGCCGAACGCACTGCTGTCCGACGATGCTGCCACACTCTGGGCCCATGACGTGGCGCAGGCCATGGTCAACCAGTCCGTTCCCGCCATCGCACAGCCCCGCAAAAAGGGAGACTGGTGGCTGAAGCTGAATGCGACGACCCACGGGAATACGGTCGTCCCTCACTACGTCATCATGACTCCGGAAGGGAAAATCCGTGCGGAAACGGACGGTCCTGCCGTGGATATGGCGGGATGGAGCGCGGGCGACAGGCTGACGCTTCAGGACGCCGCCATGCAGGAGGCACCCCAGCTTGCGAACCTGCTCACAGGTATTCAGGCGAACATGATGCAGCAGGACCCGCACAGCCTCATGAACCGCCCCGCGAAGATCTGTTTCAAGGGCATCACCGGCGCCCCCGGAGACGGAAATGTGGCCCTCGCCCGTGCCTTCTATTCGTCATTTCCGGACAAAACCAACACGGTGACGACCACGGAAAAAGGCGCGGACTTTATTGTACGCGGAACGGTTGCCCTCAAGACGGGCACCGCGGGCAACACCGGTCATCCGGTCGATCATATCGAGATCGTCTGGCATGTTCTGACACCGGACGGAAAGGAGGCGGGCGCCGCCACCCAGTTGCACGACATTGCCCCCCATTCCTTGGACGGTGCATGGGGCGATACGGCGGACATGGCTGCCGAAGAAGCTGCACAGGGCGTCCGGACCATCGTCACCAACTATTCCGGTCGCGAGCATGCCCCTTTGCCGGAGACAAAAAGCAGTCCGAAAAAAGCGGCCTGATACAGAAGTTCCATTCCGCTAATGTAACTCTGAGTATCTTTATGTAATACGTTTTGTTACAGATCTCCGGCTTTTTCATCCGGAGTGTCCGATGCGCCTTTCATATTGTTTGCTGCTGTCCAGCCTGAGTCTCTGTGCGGGACTTGCTCCTCTTGCATCCGCCTTTGCGGACCCGGCCCCCGTCATCGCCGTAAACCGTGAGATCGGTCTTTCGATGACAGGTACGTTCCGCAACAGCGTCAGCGGTGCCAGTTCCAGCGTAACGGAGAATGGCGGTTCCGGATTTATCACACAATCCGCAAGTGCCTCGCGCTACCGCACCATCGGCTGGACCCCCGGCTTTCAGGCCGATGCATCGGTCATGTTCAATGCCTTCGGGATCGAAAACCTTTACGGCGCCCTGCATTTCTCGCTTGAAGACGGCCAGAGGAACTACAAGTCTCATTATCGCAGCTACTCCAGCAATTCTGCGCCCTTCGGATTTTCAGCGGGCGGAAACGACAGCTCCAATGGCACGGACAATCGGGGAGAGATCGGTAAGGGCTTTCTTCTGCTCTCCGATACCTTTCTGCTGACGCCTTTCATTCAGGGCGGATATGTCACGAGCGGTGGTGACGGAGATTTCGGCTACGGGTCCGGACGTTACTTCGCCGGTGCTGGCCTGAAGGCCGATTACGCCCTCACATCCCGCCTCGTCCTGCGTGGACGGTTCGGATGGGCGGAAGTCCTCAATTCCGGCATTTCCTACAACAACCAGCCACGTCCCTTGTGGGAAGGTGGCCTTGGCATGGATTACCGCATGACGCGGCGCCTCCATCTGACGGCGGGAGGAGACTATTCCTATATTTCCTACGGCCATGACCGGAACGTCGAATCCAGCACTGAATTTGGAACAGCCTATTCCTATTCGGGCGTCTCAAGTGCCCTGAGCAACGGTCTGAAGCTGCATGCGGGTCTAGCCTGGCAGTTCTGATCCCGACCGACAGACCGCGTCCGGTCGGCACGGCATGCAGTGACCGGCCAACTGGTGCGCGGAAAGAATGAAACAGGACGGATGACAGGGGGGCGCTGCGCTGTTAGAAGGCCAGCAACTTCCCTGTCGGACACCGGACGAGGCCGTTTTCATGAAGATCGTAGCCTGCAACAGTAACCTGCCGCTGGCCCGCGCGGTCGCCCATGAACTCCGGATGCCTCTGTGCAAGACCGTGGTGAAGCGCTTTGCCGATGGCGAAGTCTTCGTCGAGATTCAGGAAAATGTCCGCGGTGAGGACGTCTTCGTCGTGCAGAGCACCTGCATGCCGACAAACGACCACCTTATGGAACTGCTGGTCATGCTGGATGCGCTGCGCCGTGGATCGGCCAAGCGCGTCACGGCCGTCATGCCGTATTTCGGTTATGCCCGGCAGGATCGTAAATCCGGCCCCCGTACACCCATCAGCGCCAAGCTGGTCGCGAACCTTCTGACGGAAGCCGGTGCGAACCGCATCCTGACGATGGATCTGCATGCCATGCAGATCCAGGGCTTCTTCGATATCCCGACCGACAACCTCTATGCCGCGCCACTGTTCGTGCGCGACCTCAAGACGCGCCTGCCGGACCGGGAACTCATCATTGTCTCGCCGGATGTTGGCGGCGTGGTCCGTGCGCGCCAGCTCGCGCAGCGTCTGAACGTGGATCTCGCCATCATCGACAAGCGGCGTGAACGCGCCGGCGTGTCGGAAGTCATGAACGTCATCGGTGACGTCGCCGGTCGCTATTGCGTCCTGGTGGACGATATCGTCGACAGTGGCGGATCGCTGTGCAACGCCGCCAACGCACTCATGGCCCGTGGGGCGGAAGGTGTGGAAGCTTACGTCACTCACGGGGTTCTGACTGGCAATGCCTGCCAGCGCGTGAAAGACAGTCCGTTGAACATGCTGACGCTGACGGACAGCATTCCGGCGACCGAGGCCCTTCTCGAAACCCCGAATATCCGTCAGATCACGACAGCCAACCTCCTCGCCCGGGCCATGAGCGCCGTGGCCGATGAAAGCTCGGTTTCCTCACTGTTCGACTGAGCATCCACCGGCCTGCGTCACGGTCCCCCTTCGTGAACGGACTTGCTCATGACCCAGATTATTCCCAAGCCCTACTGGTACCTGCGCCATGGTGAGACCGACTGGAACCTCCAGGGGCTGGCGCAGGGAAGAACAGACATTCCACTGAATGAGACGGGAATCGCACAGGCCTTACGTGCAGGAGAAACATTGGCCACCCTATTCTGCAACGGAGAGCGTCCGTTTGATCGAATTGTCTCCTCACCTCTGAAGCGAGCCTTAACCACAGCTCAATACGCACAGGACACAATTCATGACCGGACCGGGATCAAAGTCCCATTGGAGATTAATGATGGTCTTGTAGAGGTGTGCTTCGGTCTTCATGAAGGTGCTTCCATGAACGAATGGTACACTTCTTGGATTGAAGAAGGACGCCCCCTGGAGAACGGAGAGAGTTTTTCAGATCTCTCCGCTCGCGCCGTCTCAGCGATCAATGTCGAACTTGAAAAAGACGGAACACCGCTCTTTGTAGCCCATGGCGCATTGTTTCGCGGAATACGCGCCGGAATGAACCTGCCCGTGAATGTTCGTCTACCGAATGCTATACCACTTCACATAATACCCAATTCCAGAGAGTGGTCGATAAAGATTATCAACAAATATTAAAGCGTATTTAATTAAAATTTATTAAGTTTCTGGTGAATACAAATATTTATTTCGTTTTATTAAAATTGTGATTAACCTGATATTTTATCCATTAATCAGAATGAAATCAAAAAATGGCGCTTATGATTTTTTAATTTAGAACAAATAGGATCAAAATATTATCAATATCCAGTAAAATACTTTAATTTCTATAGTCAAAAAGGTTCCGGGTGATCGTCCACTCCGCTCAGGCGAACAAGACGATCTGGAGGGATTGAAGAACTGTTAGTTGAAGTTTTTACGGCCTGATTTTTGGCTGTAAAGGGCAGGCATTAATGGTTCTGGCTGATGATTTTTGCTCTACGTTTTGAGCAGAGCGAGAGCTCCATGTTCTGGATGACTACCCATCGGCGTTGATCCGTTCAAGGAACCGGAAGCTGCGCCTGCTGCAGACGATAGTAGCCAGAGCCCGATCCTCATGGTTGCCCGGACTCTGGCTGTAGTTCGACAAACAGTCCCATCTGTAATTTCTGATCGGCAAAGACATGCTCGACATAGGGTCGGATAACGGATTTTCCGGCATTGGACCGCTAGATATGCTGCAGCATGGGTTTGAGACACGGCTTTTTCCTGTGAACCTCCGAGACAAAACCATACCTGTCTGGGAAGACTTTATTTAATTTTGAGCGGTAAGCTATGTCTGCCCGAACCGTTGAGGCGGTATTGGTTTTATCCATCAGACCCCCGCATAGCCTGGCGTCATCACTGACTGCGGCATTGGTCGCTTTCCATTTCCGGGCAATAGAAATATGCGATTTGTAGCCAAAGAACGGGATGGCAAGGTCCGTTGCGGGACATGTTCCATCATCCTGTTGCCTCGCTTTGGTGAACTTTAGCGTCCAGCGCGCATGCCTGTCCTTATGAGACAGCTTTGAGGGTTTGTCCTACCGGCCCCGTGGGAGCCGTCCTTCCCGGAGATCCGTATTCTCAACGTCCGGATCACGAGGATTTTGAACATCAACACCAGATCAAATGGAGGGCGACAGCTTTTGCTTCCATCCGCAGAGGCCGGAGCCTTGTCCAGGTCAGGGCGAAAGATGTTTAAAATCCATAGTCCCGGATAAAGGCTTCGAGGTGATCGCCAAGCCCACTCAGACGAGCTAGACGCTCTTCACACCAAAGAAACCCAGCTGCATATATCTTCCCAAAAAATAAGCATTATCATATGTTGGTGCTTAAAGTGTTTTCAAAAGGATTTTTAGAATGACAAATAAGCTTGGAATTGGAATTATAACCTACAATAGAAAGTCGATACTATCATTAACTATTGAAAATATCCGTAAATTTACAAATTCAGATTTTGAATTCGTTATCGCCGATGACGGATCTTCTGATGGCACTATCGAATATTTAAATAATTCTGGAATAAAATATATAACGGGAGTCAATAAGGGTATTTCTTGGAATAGAAATAGAGCTTTATGGTACCTAAAAAATGAGAAGAATTGTGAAAATATAATTATACTAGAGGACGACTGCTCACCAAATGAATTTGGGTGGGAAAAGCAGTGGATAGAAGCAATAGAAAACTTTGGTCATATAAATTACATGCCAGAGGGCTCTATAGAAAATGATAATGACATATCTTCAGGATCTGGCACACCAAACGATCCTTTCATCGCCCCTATGCATCAAGCGTTATGCGTTGGATACAGCTCAAGAGCTTTAGATTTTGTTGGATATTTAGATATACGATTTAAAAAATATGGTGAAGAACATGTCGAGCATACTCATCGTTTTTTGAGAGCGGGTTACGGCGGTCTTATTCAACACTTAAGACCAGAAAGAGGACAGTTATATTATTTAAGAGGCGGCTTATCGATAAGCCACTCGGAAAGCCATGGGAATAACGATTTAATTTCCTACAATAAGGATATACATGAACAAATAAAAAATGATCCCATATATAGATCTCCATGGAGAAATGATTCTCAAATGTTTGAGTTTAGAAATGAAATAGAAAAAACAAAAAATATCCCTTATCCAGAGTACGATTTTCAAAACAACCAATATGATAGATTTATCTCACTCGGAGGAAATGAAAATTTCGGAAGAACAATTAATTCCGTGTTCCATACAAATGAAAAAAGTATTTTCGATGAAATATTAGTCCCATTTCATTCTTTGGTTGATTTTTTTAACTGCGGATTTAATAAATTATTGTCGACTGAAAGTTTATATAAATACCACAATACATTGAGGTGTAAAGAAACATTGGTAATTTACAACAAAAGTCCAATGAACGAAGCACAATCACAAGAAATAATTGAAAACATCATCGAATCAAAAGAAAATTATAACAAAATGATATTGAATATGGATAATATTTGTGAAAGTGATCAAAAAATATTATTTATTCGTGAGTGGAATGATGGTCTCTTTTACGAAGGGATGCATAGACCGAAAAACACTATGGTAGCTAATTTTAAATTATTAGCAGATGCCATATCAAATAAATACCCAAACCTAGATTATAAGATACTCTTTTTGAATTTTGGTGATGCAATATTAAATGATCATAGAATGATTTTCTCCAACACTGATTGCGCAGATAACTGTGATGAAACAACAAAAATTTCATCTATATCGCACATCATGGAAAGCCTGAACATAAAAGTGATGTATCACGATTCTGCTAATTCAAACCTTGAGCAGCCCGCCTGTTGAACGGAAGAAATATCAGTGCAATGATTGCCTGTTTTTTATGCTCCTATCCCAGGCTTTGCTGTTATTTTTTGTTTTCGGAATTTAGGAATATTTACAATGAAATGGTATTTTTGCTGGTGTCAGGAAACAGAGTTTAGAACAGACCATAATTGGGAAGAACTCATTAAAATCTCCGTTGAGAGTGCATTAATAAATACAAACCTTGAGCCTCATTTTATTTACGATGGAAATCCATCTAATTTGACTGAATATTTAGAAAATAAAGGGGTAATTATACATTACCATAGAATATCTTTTGAAAAAGAAATCAATGAATTCACCACAGACTCACAGTCAAGATCTGTTGCAAGAGGTGCTTTTTTAAGATTTGATATACCCCTGATCGAAAAAGACGATAAATATGTCCTTTATACAGATGCTGATGTAATTTTTCTACCGGGCAAAGATATTTTCAAAGGGTATTATCCAGATTTTCTAGCTGCCGCTCCACAATTTGATCGTGGATCTATTAGAGACATGAATAGCGGAGTCATGATAATAAATGTTGATTCTTGGAAAGAAAAAAGAGATGAATTAATTAATTTTACTTTGAATAATCTTCATGTTGGACTCGACCAGGAAATATTAAGGGAATACCTAGGGAAGGATTATCTCCTGCTTCCAGACAGGTTTAACTGGAAGCCGTATTGGGGTCTCAACCCAGATGCTGCGATTATTCACTGGCATGGCCCCAAACCCGTGACAATAAATCATTGGCTCAATGATAAAGATTTAAATATTCCTCATTCATGGCGTATTCTTCTAGAACAAGGAGAATCAAGCTATAAAGAATATATAAAACAGCATGATTTTTTCTTAAATTTAATAGAACAAAAAAGAGATATATCACCAGTTGAAATAGAAATTAACAATCTAAATAACGGATTCCTTTCTGGAGAAATAAAAAATATTGAACATCCAGATTCACCTATTTGTATAAAATTAAAAACAAATAGCGGTGAAGAAATTTATTATGAGTTTGATGAAATAAAAAGGAAAATAGATAATTTAAGTATTTTTAATTTTAATATTCCTTTCGAGTTTTCTATAGGAACAACATTATTGTTGGCAGAAGACTTAGCCCTTCGCGAGGTTTTATTCAATTTTGGGGAAAAAAGATTTCGTTATATAAAGCTATCTTAAGCATGGCTAGGCTTGGGATAACGACGAGGCCTTCTGATCAGGATCGCGACACCACATGGTCGCGGTCCTTGAACTGAGCGCACGATCAATGACACGGTGTAACCCAGCCTGTCGATGGCGATAACGGTTGCTGCCATTATCCTTATTCCCTGCGGTATAACCGCCTAAACTATTGTCTCGGGACTTTAATCGAATTAAGATCTATTATTTTAAATAATTACAGCAAGAAGATATTATTTTCACAAACAAGACCAAAAAGATATATTAATACTGCGGATATAGAAAAAAATCTTTATGGTGATTTCTCATATTACTTATTTAAATTTGTGCTCAAAATCAGATCATAGCAGCTTTAATTCAGAGTTCTTTGAATAACCCACTTGTGAAGCCGTGACAGGCCAGTTACGCATTCAAAGTAATTCAAGATCTTTAACCGGAAAATCTGATGTCCCTTCTGCGCCCTCTGATCGCACTTAGCGTGTTCACAGCGCTTGTCTCCCCAGCTCTCGCGCAGTCCCAGCCCATGCCGCTGCCCATGCCGGCGCCCATTCCTGAGCCGCAGGACCGGGCTTTCCCCGGGGCCATGACGGTCTCGGTCGATGCGACGGATACGCTGCATCATGTGATGTCCATCCACGAGACGGTTCCTGTGCCGAAGGAAGCGCAGCAGAAGGGGGAGATGGTCCTTCTGTATCCGATGTGGATCCCGGGCGATCATTCACCCACTGGTGTGATCGAGCAGCTTGCCAGCCTGCATGTACAGAGCAACGGCCGCACGCTGGAGTGGAAGCGCGATACGGTTAACGTTGCAGCCTTCCATATCCCGGTCTCCACGAGCACGCCGACACTGGACCTTCACTTCCAGCTCCTGACACCGATTTCGCCGGGCCAGGGCCGCGTGGTCATGACGCCGTCCATCGTCAATGTGCAATGGGATCAGGTTTCGCTCTATCCGGCCGGATATTTCACCCGTGGGATCACGGTTCAGCCCTCCGTGCGTGTTCCGCATGGCTGGCAGATCGGCTCGGCCCTTCGCGCCGGGATCTATGGTGACGAGACGCATTTCAACGCCACGACCTTCAATACGCTCGTTGACTCCCCGATCTATGCCGGACGCTATTTCCGCAAGTTCGATCTGACCGGCCCGGATCACGTTCCCGTCTCGCTGGATGTCGTCGCTGACGAACCGGACTCGCTGGACGCCACACCGCAACAGATCGCAGCCCATCAGAACCTCGTCCGACAGGCCACGGCGCTGTTTGCCTCACATCACTACGACCATTACGATTTCCTCCTCGCCCTGACGGATGAGCTTGGCAGCATTGGCCTCGAGCATCACCAGTCCAGCGAGAATAGCGCCGCTCCGGGCTATTTCACGGAATGGGACAAAACCTTCCCCGAGCGTGACCTGCTGGCCCATGAATACACCCATTCCTGGAATGGCAAGTACCGGCGCCCGGCCGACCTGTGGGCACCCAACTTCAACACACCACAGCGTGGGTCCATGCTGTGGGTTTATGAAGGTCAGACGCAGTACTGGGGCAATGTTCTGGCTGCGCGCTCCGGGCTCGTGACGAAGGATCAGGGTTTCGAGGCACTGGCCTATATGGCGGCATCGTATGACAACCAGACGGGCCGTCAGTGGCGTCCACTGGAAGACACGACGAACGATCCGGTCATTGCCCGGCGTTCGCCCCTGTCATGGCGCGACTGGCAGCGTTCGGAAGACTATTACGTCGAAGGTCAGCTCGTCTGGCTGGATGCGGATGCGCTGATCCGCAAGCTCTCCAACGATCACAAGTCGCTGGATGATTTCGCGAAGGCCTTCTTCGGAACGAACAGCGGCAGCTTCGTCGTCAGCCCCTATCAGTTCGACGATGTAGTCGCCACACTCAACAGTGTGCAGCCTTATGACTGGGCCAAGTTCCTGCACGACCGCCTGGACACCATCCAGCTTCATGCGCCGCTCAACGGCCTGACCAATGGTGGGTACAAGCTGGTTTACACGTCCAAGCCGACCGCCTTCGTCAAGGCCAGTGAAGCCGCGCGCCACACCACCGACCTGTCCTTCTCGCTCGGCCTGACGGTCAATGCGGCCGGACGTGTGGGACGTGAGCACTGGATGAGCCCGGCCTTCAAGGCTGGTCTGGTTCCGGGCGTGACGATCGTGGCCGTCAATGACATGAGCTTCACGCCGCAGCGTCTGCTCCATGCCGTCACGGACGCGCAGAAGGACCCGAAGCAGGATATCCGCCTGATCGTGAAGTCCGGCGACCACGTCACCACCGTCTCCATTCCCTATCATGAGGGTCTGCGTTACCCGCATCTGGAACGGATTGAAGGCACGCCGGATCGTCTGAGCGCGATTTACGCAGCGCGTCAGTAAGACCGATTACTCCGGGGCGCTGCCCCGGAACCCCGCAAAGGGACTCGATCCCTTTGCTCCAAATTCCAATTAGATTCAGGACTCATTCTTTGAGAGAGAAGATGAATCTTGATGCGATGGGGATTGCAGACATGAATGTATGAGCGCAGCGGGTCGCCAGTCTTTCAGTTTTTGCGAACATGTTTTCGATCATCAGGCGCTTTTTATACAGGTTCCAGTTGTAAGGTGGCTTTGATTTCCGGTTCTTTTTCGGGGGGGTACAGGCAGTGATATTGCGTTCTGCAAGAGATAACCTGATCCGGTTGCTGTCGCAGCCTCTGTACCCGATGACTTCTTCTATCTCGTTGGAAAGATCTGCCAGCAGCACATCTACACCTTTGAAGTCACTGACCTGCTCTCAGGTGCAGGCGAACAGGCCGACCCTGACTATCACACACGGCATGGAATGTTGAGTTCAGACCGCCTTTTGTCCGTCCGATGATATGGCGGGGAAAGCTCCTTATTTGAGCAGGGAGGCCGACGTCCGGTGCGCCAGTGGAAAAAACGGCTCAATCCGCTCCATCTGCCTCTCAGACAGCAAAAACACGTCACTTACAGCCCATCTCCATCGCTAAGCCTGTGAGTTACAACGTTTTGCCCAGTGCAATAAATCAATAGATCCCAAGCTTAGAATCGCATTCATAACATTCCCCTCACCTCAGGCAGGCTGTTCGACGAACTTTATGGCTGCATATGTCATTTCGTTCTCGCTTTGCCAAAGTCTTGGCCTGTGTATGCCGTCTTTATGGGGCTCCTCGCGCGATGCCAAATAAGTTTCGACACCGGGTTCGTCGGCCTCGTTCTCTTCAAAGAATAAGAACAACTTACGGTAAGATAGAAAAAAAACGTACATTCCGTTATCGTTCCGAAGTTCGTTAGGTTTTTCTCAAGGTGATCGGCTGAGTGCGGGAGATCACCGGGAATATTCAGAACTCTCTGATGCCTGAGTTGCGCGACAGGCACGCGGGGAGACGAACGGGAAAAATATCAGCCGATGAAAAAAGTCTCCATCCCTCTGAGTGCCCTTCTGCTCACCTGTGCGGCGAGCCCGCTGGTCTGTATGGAAGCATATGCGGCTGATCAGGCACCCCGCACCACCACTCCCAAAGCCCACAGGCCCGTGGCTGTCCGTCCCGTTGCAAAACAGAAGGCGGCGGTCCTTCCCAAAGAGGATGAGACGGTCATCGTCACCGGAACGCGTGACCCGCACCAGACAGTCCGTAAAAGCGCCAGCCCGATTCAGGTCGTGACCTCCGCCGAAATCTCCCGCACAGGCCAGTCCGACCTGCGCGACGCCCTGACACAGCTCACTCCCTCCCTGACTCGCGCGCCGCTCCTGATCGGCAATGCCAACATGGTGGATGTCCTGCGTCTGCGCGGCCTGTCTCCCAACCACACCCTGATCCTCGTCGATGGAAAGCGCCGTCACGCGACCTCCGTGCTGTCCAACAATTCCGGGCCGCAGCAGGGATCGAATGGTGTTGATATCGACATGATCCCGATCTCCGCGATCGATCATGTGGAAATTCTTCAGGACGGTGCTGCTGCCCTCTACGGCTCCGATGCCGTCGCAGGCGTCATCAACATCATCCTCAAGCACCGCAAATCCGGCATCACGATCCAGTCCACCAATGGCGGGCGCTATGCCGGGGACGGTTTTCAGTCCGGCGAGTCCATCAATGCAGGCTTCGACCTGATGGGACGCGGCTTTTTCGATCTGAGCGCGGAATACAAATACCAGGATCACACCATTCGCAATTCGGCCGACAGCCGGAACGGCAAGTATGACTTCAAGGACGAGGGCGACCCGCGCCAGCAGCGCGGCACCATTTCCTACAACATGCAGTATGACTTCCTGCCCGACCTGTCGCTGTATTCGTTCTCCACATACGGCCATCGCTACGGCGAGAGCTATCAGGATGCGCGTGTCGCGTCCTCGGACTGGCCCATGTACCCCAACGGCTTCAGCCCGAAGGAAAGTGTTTCGGAAGATGATTACAGCGTCACCCTCGGCCTGAAAGGCGAGAAATTTGGCTGGAACTGGGATCTCAGCACGACCTATGGCAGCGACCATACGTCGATAGATCTCTTCAATAGCGTCAATCCGTCGCTCTATGCCGCAACAGGCTCTTCTCCGACGCGCTTCCACGAAATGGCGTTCACCAACACCCAGTGGACGAACGATTTCGGTATCCATCGCAGTTTTCAGACGCCGATTTTCGCAGGCCCGATCAACCTCGCGATGGGCGCGCAGTACCGTTATGATGAATTCGACATCATGTCCGGTGATGCCAACTCGTATTACGGCACTGGCCCACAGGGCTTGCACGGCCTGAGCCCGCAGAACGCCAGTGAAAGCAACCGTGACGTCACGGCGGGCTATGTGGAACTCTCCCTGCGCCCGTTGAAGAACTGGCAGGTCGATTTCGCCGGACGTTACGAATATTACACGGACGCCGGAGACACCAAGACCGGCAAGGTCTCCACGCGCTACGATTTCAACAAGTATTTCGCTCTGCGCGGCACGATCTCAAACGGCTTCAGCGCACCGTCCCTGCTTCAGGAACACTGGTCCAACCTGTCCGTCGCGCCGACCTATGCCACGGGCTACCTGCCGGTCAATTCTGCGGGCGCACGCCTGATCGGGGCCAAGCCGCTCCATCCGGAACACACCATGAGCTACAGCGCGGGCTTCACGCTGGATCCGCTGCCGCGCCTGCATATCAGTGTCGATGCGTATCAGATCGCCATCAAAAACAGGATCCTGGCTGCAGGCGTCTATAACGGTGCGAATGCCATTGAAGCCCTGCGCCTCGACGGCTTCACCGTGCCCTCCACACTGGCCTCCAACGCCGTCACGGCATCCTATTACGCCAATGCCGCCGACACACGGACACGCGGCCTGGACGTGACCGCCCGCTATGAAACCCGCTTCCGCGACTGGGGCAAGATCGACTGGGACGTGGCCCTGAACCTCAACGAAACCGACCTGACCCATACCGGCAAGGATGGGAATGGCAACAGCCTGCTCAACGCCCAGCAGGCCGCCTACATCACAAGCTATACCCCAAAAAACAAGCTGATCTTCGGAGGCACCTGGCAGTATAGAAAACTCGGCGTCTCGATCCACGAAGTCCGCTACGGTCACGCAACATCGTCCCTGACGTATTACGAAGGCCCGCTGGCCTATTCCAATACCGACTTCATGCGCTACGTGAACAAGGCGCGCTTCGAAACCAATCTCGCGGTCTCGTATCAGGTCCTGCCGAAATTCGGCCTGACGCTTGGCGGCAATAATATCGGCAACGCAAAACAGCGCCGTATCCCGAAAGAATTCCGCTACCTCGGCGCCTTCCAGTACGATTACCAGATTGAACAGCTCGGCTATAACGGTGGATACTACTACCTGCAGGCCAATCTGAATTTCTAGGAGACGCGTTTCGTGAGGATGCCAGATACGGGAGAAAACTCCTGACAGAGCGTGGTCTCCCTCATTGGTCCCGGATTTTACACCTGATGGGGCCTCTTGTGGCAGCCAATGCTCTGGCATGGCTTCTGGCGTTTATCCTTTTCCACGCAAACACGCTCCTGCTGGGCGCCGCAGCCCTGGCTTACGGGCTGGGCCTGCGCCACGCGCTGGACGCGGACCATATCGCCGTCATCGACAACGTCACGCGTGCGGCCCTGCGCGAAAACCGCGAGGCACGCGCGGCCGGACTGTTCTTCTCCCTCGGCCACTCCACGATCGTCTGTCTGGCAACGCTCGTGATCGTCCTCGCTGGACAGCACTACCGCACGCAGATCGACGCTTTTGCGACGCAGGGCGGCCTGTTCGGAACATGGATCTCCGTCCTGTTCCTGATCGTCATCGCCACTCTCAACGCCACGACCCTGCATGATCTGTGGCGCAGACGGCGCGGCGCAAAAACCACCCACCCCGAAATGCCACCCCGAGGCCTCTCCCGACTGCTCGCCCCCGTCCTGCATCAGGTCTCCGTCAGCTGGCACCTCTATCCGGTCGGCTTTCTCTTCGGCCTGGGTTTCGATACCGCCTCGGAAATCAGCCTTTTGGGCATCTCCATCGTCCAGACCCAGCACGGCCTGCCGATCTGGCAGATCATGATGTTCCCGCTGCTCTTCACTGCCGGAATGGCCCTGCTGGACACGGCCGACAGCGTCCTGATGCACGGCCTGTACCGACAGGCAGGGCGAAGGATGAACTGGAATCTGGGCCTGACCGCTATTTCCGTTCTGCTGGCGCTCGCGATTGCCGCAATCGAACTGGTGAACCTTCTTGCGGAGCATCTGCCGGGGCTGGAAACGCTCACCTCTCTCGCCAGCCTGCTGTCCGATCATTTTGAACTGATCGGCGCTGTTGTCTTCTGCGCCTCCGTCCTCGGGTGGCTCGTGCTTCGCTCCGGCCGCGAAGAGCTTGCATCATGACCACGACAGCCCTTCAGCGCGCCCGGGGCTGGTTCGGCCTGACAGCAAAACTCCGCGACGGGCAGAGCGTCCGCGACGAACTGGAGCAGGGCGGATGTTGCCGCCTCCTGTTCCCGCGCGTGAACGGCGCGTCTCTGGAAGCCGTCACCGTCAATATTTCCGGCGGCATCGCGGGCGGAGACCGGATTGAAGGCCGCATCGCCTGCGCGCCGGACACGGAACTGCTGGTCACATCGCAGGCCGCAGAACGCATCTACCGCGCCCGCGCCAGCGATACCCCGCCCGAAATCCTCACCTCCTGCCACATCGCGGCCCGCGCCAGACTGGACTGGCTGCCCCACGGAACGATCTTTTTCGATGGCAGCCAGCTCCGCCGACACATGACCGTGGACATGGACGCCTCGTCCAGCTTCCTTTTCCTTGAAAGCCGGATGTTCGGCCGCACCGGATCCGGCGAAATCCTGCAAACACTGGCCCTGCGGGACCGGCTGACAGTCCGGCGGGACGACCGCCTCATTCTGGAAGACCTCGTGCGGCTGGAAAGCCGCGATGTCTCCGCCCTGATGGTCCGCAAAGCCATGAGCGCGGACCAGCTCGCTGTCGCCACGCTGGTTCTGGTCTCACCGCTCGCGGAAACGTATCTCGACGACGTGCGTGACGTGCTGGACGCCATCGCGCCGCATGAGTTTGCAGCATCGGCTTGGAATGGCATGCTGGTCATCCGCGGGGTGGCGTCGGGCGGCTGGCCGCTGGAAAAGACGATCAGACAGATCCTGCCGGTCCTGCGGGACGGGCGCCCCATGCCGGCCACATGGCGGTCATGACACAGAGTTCGGAACGGAGCAGGACATGAAACTTACCCCCCGGGAAAAGGACAAGCTGCTGGTGGCGATGGCGGCAAACGTCGCGCGCCGCCGGCTGGAACGTGGTGTCGTGCTCAATTATCCGGAAGCCGTGGCCCTCATCACCGATCACGTCGTCGAAGGCGCGCGGGACGGCAAAAGCGTGTCCGAACTCATGGCCAGTGGCGGCCGCGTTCTGACGCGCGACCAGGTTATGCAGGGCGTGGCCGAAATGATTCATGACGTGCAGGTGGAAGCGACCTTCCCCGATGGCACAAAGCTGGTGACCGTTCATGACCCGATACGCTGAATCCCTTGCCGCCGGTGCCATTCCCGGCGAAATCCTGCCCGCCGAAGGCGAGATCGTGCTCAACGAAGGCCAGCCGCGCCAGACGCTTCTGGTGACCAATACCGGCGACCGTCCGGTGCAGGTCGGCAGCCATTATCATTTTGCCGAGGTCAATCCGGCCCTGAAATTCGACCGCGCGCAGGCCACAGGCTGGCGTCTGGACGTTGCGTCGGGCGGGGCCATCCGGTTTGAACCGGGACAGGACCGTGAAGTCACGCTCGTCCCCCTGCGCGGCCTGCGGCGCGTCGTGGGCTTCCGGGGCGATGTGATGGGGAGTGTGGATCAGTGATGCGTCTTTCCAGACATGACTATGCCGGACAGTTCGGCCCCACGGTCGGCGACCGCCTGCGCCTCGCCGATACAGCCCTTCTGGTCGAGATCGAGCGCGACTACACGACCTATGGCGAGGAAGTCCGCTTCGGCGGCGGCAAGACCATCCGCGACGGCATGGGCCAGTCGCAGGTCACGCGGGCCGAGGGTGCGGCGGATACGGTCATCACGAACGCCGTCATCATCGATCACTGGGGGATCGTGAAGGCCGATGTCGCACTCCGTGACGGCCGGATCGCGGCCATCGGCAAGGCAGGCAATCCCGACATCCAGCCGGGTGTGGATATTATCATTGGTCCGGGCACGGAAATTATCGCGGGCGAGGGCAAGATCCTCACCGCTGGCGGGATCGACAGCCACATCCATTTCATCTGCCCGCAGCAGATCGAGGAAGCACTGGCATCGGGCATCACGACCATGCTCGGCGGCGGCACCGGCCCCGCCACCGGCACGGCCGCAACGACCTGCACACCCGGCCCATGGCATCTGGCGCGGATGCTTCAGGCGGCGGAAGCCTTCCCGGTCAATCTGGCGTTCGCGGGCAAGGGCAATGCCTCCCGCCCGGAGGGGCTGGAGGAAATGGTGCGCGCCGGGGCCTGCTGCCTGAAACTGCATGAGGACTGGGGCTCAACCCCCGCCGCGATCGACTGCTGCCTGAGCGTTGCGGACCGCATGGACGTGCAGGTCATGATCCATACCGATACGCTGAACGAAAGCGGCTTCGTCGAAGACACGATCGCCGCCTTTCAGGGCCGCACGATCCATGCGTTCCATACGGAAGGGGCGGGCGGAGGCCATGCGCCGGACATCATCCGCGTGGCAGGCCTGCCCAACGTCCTGCCGTCCTCGACCAATCCCACGCGCCCGTTCACCGTCAACACGCTGGACGAACATCTGGACATGTTGATGGTCTGCCATCACCTGGACCAGCGGGTGCCGGAAGACATCGCCTTCGCCGAAAGCCGCATCCGCCGCGAGACGATCGCCGCCGAGGACATTTTCCATGACATGGGCGTGCTCTCGATGATGTCGTCGGACAGTCAGGCCATGGGCCGTGTCGGCGAAGTCCCGCTGCGCACATGGCAGACGGCCCATAAAATGAAAATCCAGCGCGGCTCTCTGGCCGGGGATGGTGCGGCGGATAATGCCCGCGTGAAGCGCTATATCGCCAAATACACCATCAACCCCGCCATTTCGCATGGCCTGTCCCATGAAGTCGGATCAATCGAAGTCGGCAAGCTGGCGGATCTCGTCCTGTGGGAACCCGCTTTCTTCGGCGTCAAACCCGATCTGGTCATCAAGGGCGGCGCCATCGTCTATGCGATGATGGGTG
The DNA here is from genome assembly GCF_002005485.1 of Gluconobacter albidus. Lineage (NCBI taxonomy): Bacteria > Pseudomonadati > Pseudomonadota > Alphaproteobacteria > Acetobacterales > Acetobacteraceae > Gluconobacter > Gluconobacter albidus. The sequence continues at coordinate 2,754,431 of NZ_CP014689.1, forward strand.
ATCCCAACGCCTCGATCCCCACACCGCAGCCCGTGCATGGCCGCATGATGTTCGGCGGCTATGGCGGCGCGCTGACCCATACCAGCCTGACCTTCGTGTCACAGGCCGCGCTGGAAGACGATATCGGCAAAAAGCTGGGTCTGCGCCGGCCGCTCTCGGCTGTCTCGAACGTGCGCGGCGGGATTGGCAAGCGCAGCATGATCCATAACGACGCCATGCCCCATATCGAAGTCGATCCCGAAACCTATGAAGTGCGGGCCGATGGCGTGCTCCTGACCTGCGAGCCTGCCGAAGTCCTGCCCATGGCCCAGAGGTATTTCCTGTTCTGATGACCCAAATCCTGGATATCCTTCCCGCCGGAAGCTGGCCCGAAACCGAGGCCAGCGGCACCTTCGCCGCCGATTATGAAGGGCGGCACCGTCGCCGGATGATGCTGACCCTGCAAAACGGCGAGAAAATCCGGCTGGAGCTGGAGCATGCCCGCCTGCTTCAGGCCGGAGAGGGGCTGCGTCTGGAGGATGGCCGCATCATCCGCGTGGAAGCCCTGCCCGAAGAGCTGATGGAGGTCACGGCCCACAGCCCCCTGCAACTGCTTCAGCTCGCATGGCATCTGGGCAACCGCCACCTGCCCGCCGCGATTGCCGAACATCGCATCCTCGTGCGCTACGATCACGTCATCGCCGACATGATCCACGGTCTGGGTGGCCATGTGACGCGGGTGGAAGCCCCGTTCGACCCGGAAAGCGGGGCCTACACCTCCCGCGCGGGCGGCCACGAACCGCACCACCACGGGGACGGGCATCATCACCACACGCATGACTGAAACCCCGCTCCCGCAGACAGGCGCCGCCTTCCTGCGCCTCCTGTCATGGGTGTCGCCAGCCTTTCCAACGGGCGGATACGCCTATAGCCACGGTCTGGAATGGGCGGTGGAAAGCGGAGACGTCACGGATGTCGCCACACTTTGCGACTGGATCGGCTGCCTGCTGGAGCACGGCGCGCCGGGCAGCGACCTGATCATCCTTCAGGACGCCTGGAGCGCCGCGCACGACATGCCCCGCCTGCGCGCTCTGGCGGAATTTGCCTGCGCCTGCGCCTCCTCGCGGGAGCGGTATGACGAAACAGTCTATCAGGGCGAAGCCTTCCTCAAGGCCGCATCCGTCTGGCCGGTCACGCCCGATCCGTCCGAACTGCGCGGCACGCGCTGGCCGCTTCCGGTTGCGCAGGGGCTGGTCTTCCGGCGCGGCGGCATCACGCGGGAGCAGGCGCTGCTGTCGGGTGGATACGCCACCATTGCCGCCCTCGTTTCCGCGGCGGTGCGTCTGGTCCCGCTCGGGCAGACGGACGGCCTGCACGCTCTGGCCCGGCTGGAACCGTGTCTCTCACGCGCCGTGAGTATTACGGAACACCGGACCCTGGACGATGTCGGGGGTGCGTGCTTCCGCTCCGACCTCGCGGCCATGCATCACGAAACCCAGACAACGAGGTTGTTCAGAACATGACAAAAGCAAAACACGGCCCGCTGCGGGTCGGCATCGGCGGACCGGTGGGGACAGGCAAGACAGCCCTGATGGACGCCCTGTGCCGGACTTTCCGTGACGATTACAACATCGCCGCCATCACGAACGACATCTACACGCGCGAAGACGCCGAGTTCCTGACCCGCGCGGGCTCCCTCCCGCCGGAACGGATCAAGGGGATCGAAACAGGCGGCTGTCCCCATACGGCCATCCGCGAAGACGCCAGCATCAATCTGGCGGGCATCGCCGAACTGACGGAGCGCTTCGAGGGGCTGGATCTGGTGCTGGTGGAAAGCGGCGGCGACAATCTGGCCGCGACCTTCAGCCCCGAACTGGCGGATCTGACGATCTATGTGATCGACGTCTCGGCCGGCGACAAGATCCCCCGCAAGGGCGGCCCCGGCATTACCCGGAGCGACCTTCTGGTCATCAACAAGATCGATCTCGCACCCTATGTCGGTGCCGATCTGGGCGTGATGGACCGCGACAGCAAAAAGATGCGCGGCACGCGGCCCTTCGTTTTCGCCAATATCCGTGCGGGCGAAGGTGTGCCTGAAATCGCCCGCTTCATCGTCGAACAGGGCGGCCTCTGAAGGCTGCTACTGGCTGCCTCGACGTGGCCAGCCAGTAGCCTGTCTCAGGGCGTATCTGCGCCCTTGGAGCGCTGAAGCATCCCGAACAGATCGCGCGGATCATCCGGATCGGCCAGCATATCAAGCTTCTCATACAGGCCGGTGGCGTCCAGCCTGTCGCGCACATAGCGCAGCGCCGAGAAATCCTCGATCGCAAACCCCACGGAATCAAACAGCGTGATCTGGCTCTCACTGGCGCGGCCCTTTGCCTCGCCGTTGATGACCTGCCACAGCTCCGTCACCGGATGGTCTTCGGGAAGCTGCTGGATCTCGCCTTCGATGCGCGTCTGCGGCGGATATTCCGCAAAGATGGAGGACCGCAGCAGGATATCGCGCTGAAGCTCCGTCTTGCCCGGGCAGTCCCCGCCCACCGCGTTGATATGAATCCCCGCGCCAACCATGTTGTCGGACAGGATCGTCGCGCACTGTTTGTCGGCCGTGACGGTCGTGATGATGTCCGCCCCGTCCACAGCCTCTTCGCTGGTGTCGCAGATCGTGATGTCGAAACCCTGTCCGCTCAGGTTGCGGGCACATTTTTCCGAAGCCGCCCGGTCCAGATCATACAGCCGCAGCGCCCGGATCCCGACGATCTCGCGAAACGCCATGGCCTGGAACTCGGACTGTGCGCCATTGCCGATAATGGCCATCGTCTTCGAGTTCGCAGGGGCGAGGTATTTTGCCGCCATGGCCGATGTCGCAGCGGTGCGCAGCGCCGTCAGCAGCGTCATTTCCGACAGCAGCACCGGATAGCCGGACGCCACATCCGCCAGCATCCCGAACGCCGTCACGGTCTGAAGGCCTTCCTTCATGTTCTTTGGATGGCCATTGACGTATTTGAACCCGTACAGGCTGCTGTCGCTCGTCGGCATCAGCTCGATGACGCCCTCGGCCGAATGCGCCGCCACACGCGGGGTCTTGTCGAACTCCGGCCAGCGTTTGAAATCGGCCTCAAGATACTCCGCAAGCTCGCGCAGGAAGGTCTCGATCCCGATGGTGTGGACAAGCGCCATCATGTTCTCGACCGAGACGAATGGCACGAAAGCGAGATGGGAAGGAGCGGGTGCGGAGGAGGGCATCTCAGTAGGTCCTTGTCTTGCGTTCGAGAACACGGCGGCCAAAGAGGCTGGCGGCCAGATCGGTCATCAGCAGGGCGGTCTTGGCCCGCATGTCGAGGAACGGGTTGAGTTCCGCCAGATCCAGCGATGTCACAAGGCCGCTGTCATGCAGCATTTCCATGATGAGATGCGCCTCGCGGAAAGTCGCACCGCCATTGACGGTTGTCCCCACGGCCGGTGCAATGTCCGGATCAAGGAAGTCTACGTCCAGACTGACATGCAACCGGCCATTGGCCGCGCGAACACGGTCCAGAAAACTGTTCAGCGGGCCAACAATTCCCTGCTCGTCAATGGCGCGCATGTCGAACACCGTAATACCGATTTCCGCCACATGCCGCTTCTCGGCCTGATCGACCGAGCGGATACCCATCATGCACATATTGCGCGGATCAACGGGTGCCGCAGGCGGCGGAAACCCTTCAAAACCCGCCTGACCCGTGAAATACGCCACAGGCGTGCCATGCAGGTTGCCGCTCGTGGTCGTATGAAGCGTATGCAGATCCGTATGCGCATCCAGCCACAGCACGAACTGGGGCTGCCCCAGATCCTGCGCATGACGCGCTACACCCGAGACCGTTCCGGCCGACATGGAGTGATCACCCCCGAGGAAAATCGGGAAATCGCAGGCTTTGGCCATCTCGTAGGCGCGTTCGCCAACGCTTTTCGTCCAGGCGATGATGGCATCGAGATTGCGCACGGCGGGATTGGGATGGCTGACATCCGGCATTGCCGCAGGCACGGCATCCCCCACATCGTCAACCTTCCAGCCAAGCTCCTGCAGGATCTCGGGCAGCCCTGCAATGCGGAAGGCCGTCGGACCCATGATGCATCCCCGCTCGGAGGTTCCGCTCTGGGTCGGGACACCCAGGATCTGGCACGTCTTCATCTCAACTCCTATCCGATGTTCTGCGCCGGGGCCTCAGCCCTGTCGCGAAAAATGGCTGACAAACCTGTCAAATCGCTCATCGATCCCGCCTCTGAACAGATCCTGCGGGGCACCCTGAACACGGACTGTTCCCTGCTCCAGAAACACGACCCGGCTTGAGACATCCCGCGCAAACGTCATTTCATGCGTGACAATCAGCATGGTCCTGCCCTCAGCGGCCAGATCCTGCATGACTTTCAGCACTTCTCCAACCAGCTCCGGGTCCAGAGCGGAGGTCGGCTCGTCAAACAGCAGCACCTGCGGCTGCATGACGATGGCGCGCGCAATCGCCGCACGCTGCTGCTGCCCGCCGGAAAGCTGGGACGGATAATAGTCCGCCCGCTCCCGCAGCCCCACGCGCTCCAGCGCCTTTTCGGCTTCCGCGCGAACCTCGTGCCGGTTGCGCCCCTGAACATGGACCGGACCTTCCATGATATTCTGCAAGACCGTGCGATGGCTCCACAGACAGAAATTCTGGAACACCATGCCAATCTGTGACCGTAGACGATTGACCTGTCGCGCATCCGCAATCTGCTGCTCGGCTCCCTTCATCCGGAACCCCACATCCTCACCCAACACATTGAGCGTGCCACCCGAAGGAACTTCCAGCAGGTTCAGACAGCGCAGAAACGTGGATTTCCCCGACCCCGAAGCCCCGAGAATGGAAATCACTTCCCCCTCACGCGCCTCCAGATCAACACCCCGCAGGACATCCAGGGCGCCATAGCGTTTCGTCAGACCTACTGTTCTGATGACGGGCGACGGAAGCTGGATCGGTTCCATGAAAACTCCGGAAAAGACGGTGTGTCTGGGGTCAGACCCGGCGACAGGGGGTGAGGCGGCGTTCAAGCAGATGCACGCCCGCGGCAATCACGAAGGTCAGACCCAGATAGATCAGCCCCGCAACCATGAAGATTTCTTCCGAACGATAGGTCTTTGAAACCAGCCTGTAAGCCAGCCCCGTGACATCCATCAGCGTGATCACACTGGCCAGCGACGTTGCCTTCAGGAGCAGGATGGCCTCGTTGCCGTAATTCGCCAGCCCGTATTGCAATGCCTGTGGCCAGATGATCCGCCGCCGCAGAAGCAGCCCGGACATGCCAATGGCCCGCCCCGCCTCGATCTCCCGCGCGGGAACCGCCGCGACGGCCCCGCGGATAATCTCCGCCCCGTAGGCCGACGTATTGAGAGACAACGCCAGTACGGCACACCAGTACGCCTGCTGCAGAACGGGCCACAGAAAGGACGCACGCAGAAAACCGATCTGCCCGAACCCGTAATAGACGATGAAAATCTGCACCAAGAGCGGCGTGCCCTGAAAAAGCATCACATACAGCGCCGCAACCCAGCGCGTCGGCGCAAACCTGCTCCCCGCAAGGGCCGCAACCCCGACCGCCAGCACAAACCCTACACAGAGCGACGTCACCGCCAGCTCCAGCGTCAGCGGCACACCGGCCAGAAGCGTCTTTGCGGTCGCGAACAGAAAAGCCCAGTCCATCCTACCGCTCCCAGCAGCGGGCCAGCCGCTTTTCCACGCGCCGAAAGCCCAGCGCCGTCGTCTGCCCCATAACGAGATACAGCAGCCCCGCCACACCGTAGAACAGCAGCGGCTGCCGGGTCGCACCAGACGCAATCGTGGACTGACGGAGCAACTCGACCAGCCCGATGATGGACAAAAGCGCCGTTTCCTTCAGCACGGACTGCCAGATATTGCCCAGCGCGGGCAGCGCAAACCGCAGGGTTTGGGGCGCGATGACACGCCACAGCAGAACCGGCGTGGACATGCCACACGCCTTGCCCGCCTCGATCTGCCCACGCTCCAGACGCAGACAGGCACTGCGATAGGCCTCGGTCTGATAGGCCCCCGAAACCAGACCAATCGCCACAACACCGATAATGAAGGAGGGCAGGGAGAAAAACCCCGGAAACCCCGCCAGATGCATCAGCCGCGTCAAAGCGAGCGAGCCCCCGAAATAGAAAAGATAGACGACGAGGATCTCCGGAACGCCGCGAAAGACCGTTGTGTAAAACGTCCCGATCCACCGCAGGCTCCGCGAAGACGCCAGTTTCAGCGCCGCACCCACCGCCCCGAGCAGACTGCCCAGCACAAAGCTGCAAAGGGCCGCCATCAACGTCAGACCCGCCGCCAGTAGCAGAAGCCGGCCCCATCCCTGCGCCCCAAACCCGACAAGCGTAAAAGCCTGCGCGCTCACGCCGCCGCTCCCACGCCAAAACGCAGCCCGCTGAACGGCGCCAGCAGCGGATCGACTGTCCCGCCGACGAGCGAGCGCCCCACAACCTCGCCGACCGCAGGCGCAAGCTGGAACCCATGCCCGCAGAATCCGAACACATGCCACAGATCCGGCGTGTCCTCCCCCGGACCAATCACGGGAACACCATCCGGCGTCGCCCCTTCAAGCCCGGTCCATGTCCGCAGGACCGGCACATGCGCCAGCGCCGGAAACGCCTCAAGCGTGGCAGCCGCGCCCTCGGGCATCCGGTCCATGACGGTAAAGGACGTGTCATGATCCGCGCAGGGCTTGCCAAGAATGCCGCCGCCGATCACCAGCGATCCAACAGCGCTCTGCTTAAAGGACAGCGGCCGGTCGATCCCGATGACCACAGGCTCAAGGAAAGGCTGCGTCCGCGCCGTCACCATCATGGACGGTGCCACGACCTTCAACGGCAGCGTCTGCCCCGCCATGGCCGCAACCTGCGCGCCCCAGGCCCCGGCGCAGTTCACCAGAACCCCCGCCTCATACCGCCCCGACGACGCCTCAACGAACCATCCGCCCCCCGGCAGACGCTCCAGCCCCAGAACCCGGCAGTTCTCGACAATCCGCGCCCCGGCCGCCATGGCCGCATGCCTGAAAGCGCGCGCCGAAGCCGCCGGATTGGCATGCCCGTCCCCCCGCGAAACAAGGCCGCCCAGAGCCAGATCCGTCAGACCAGGCAGCATCCTGCGGACATCCGTGGCCGAAAGCAGCTCCTCGGAGCCCAGCCCGCGCTGCGTCATCTCCTGCGCGCGTCCAAGCGTCCAGGACAGTTCCGCCTCATCGAGCGCCACCGCGATCTGCCCGACCCCGAGCCGGACTTCACAACTCTCCGCCGCACTTGCACCGACAAGCCGGTCCAGATGCCGCCAGTGCTCCATCGCCAGTTCTGACAGCGGATATTCCCGCCAGTCCCGCATCAGCGTCCGCAGGCCCCCCGCATTGACGCTGGAGGCATGCCGCCCGGCCACATTCTTGTCGAGCAGCGTGACATGCCAGCCCGCACGCGCCAGAAACAGGGCAATCGCGCAGCCCTGAAGGCCGGCGCCAACAATCAGCGCGGTCTCAGTGTGCCGGGACATCGACCATATCCTCTGCACCATGTTCCGACCCGCTTTCTGGGGCGTTCTCAGGCTTGTCTTCCAGTGTCAACCGGATGGTGGCCCGCGGATCAAGCCCCGACAGCCGCGCCACCGCCCCAAGCGGGATCGGCCGGATCGGCGGCCGCCCCCGGAATGTCGGCGGACAGCCCGCAGCCGACGTCTCATCCTCAAGCAGCCGCGCCGCCGTCACCATGCAACTGCGTCCCTGACACGGCCCCATGCCACAGCGCGTTTCACCGCGCAGCGCATCCATGTTCCGAAAGCCGGAGCGGATCTTCGCCCGCAGATCCCCCGCCGTCAGCTCCTCGCAGCGACAGACGATCGTCTCATCCCCCGGTAGCTCCCGCGCCAGCCCCGGCGGAAACGCCGCATCCAGAAACGGACGTACGGCCAACGTTTTGCCAACCGCCCGCAGAGCCGCCCCGGACGGCCCCCTACCGTGATCCAGCGCCGCCAGAATGGCCTGCGCGGCCACGACACCATGCGCCATCGCAGCGTCTGCCCCCCCGATCTTCCGGGCATCCCCCGTCACGCGCAACACGCACGTCCCCGCATAAAACTCAGGCGGAAGGGAAGAACGGCCCAACCCGTCCACAGTCGTCTCCGGCCGCCAGCTCGCATTCGGCCCGTCCCATTGCAGACGCAGCCCCGCCGCATTGGGAATATCAATCGCAGGCACGATCCCGTCATGAACGATCAGCAGATCACAGGGCAGCGTCCGCCGCTTGCCCCCAACCGTAAAGCTGACGCTCTCAACGCCATCCTTCCCATGCGCGGCAAGGGTCTCAAGCCCCGTCAAGGTTTCCACGCCCGCCAGTTTCAGACGCCCCAGCCAGCCCAGCCCCTTCACAAGCGGCAGAACCCCGCCGGGGCGCAGATGCCGCGCAGCCCGCACCGCATCGGAAAACCGGTCCGTCCGGCCCACCAGCGCCGGTTTGACACCCAGCTGATGCAACTGGTTGGCCAGCAACAGCAGCAGCGGACCCGTCCCCGCAAGAACAACCCGGCCCGAAGGCTTCAGACGTCCGGCCTTCAGCAGCGTCTGCACCGCACCAGCCGTCATGACGCCCGGCAGCGTCCAGCCCGGAAACGGCACAGGCCGCTCCATCGCCCCATGCGCCAGCAGAACCTGCCGCCCGCGCACATATCCGGCATTCATGCCCTGCAACCAGCCCACGGTTCCGTCGGGCCGCACTTCCCAAACGGTGGTCTGAGGCCGGTAATCAATCCCGGAACAGGCCCCGGAAAATGCCCGGAAACGCCGGATCAGATCGGCACCCGCCCGATAGGCTGGCCCCAGTGCAGCCAGCAGGCTCTGACCAGCCGGGCTCGCATCACACAGATTGGCTTCAAGATTGCGGAAAATCTGCCCGCCCGGACAGGGCTGCATATCCAGTACAATGACCGACCGTCCTGCTTCCGCCAGCGTCACCGCCGCCGTCATCCCGGAAGGCCCACAGCCTACGATCACAACATCCGCATCAGGGAGTGGCGCATTGAGCGTCATGGAACGGAGCCCTCCAGCGCAGGCGGCGCACCGGCCTGCCGACGCACGCGCATCCCTTCACGCACCACCGTCAGACAGGCCTGCCGGTTCCCGATCCCGTCGATTTCGACGAGACATTCAAAACAGTGCCCGATCATGCAGTAGGGCAGACGCGGCGCCCCCGAAACCGGCGTCAGCCGGTTATAAGACATTCCCCCCCGCAGCAGACAGACCGCAACGCTGTCCCCCGCACTGGCAGTCATTGCCTGACCATCCACAAACAGCGTCACCGGATCACGGATCGGGCCAAGGTCTGAAAACATCCTGCGTTCCTGTTGCGCGGGAGCAGGGGAGGCGCATATCATGGGCTTATTCATGGATCGAGATATCCGTTCCGAACCATTTCTCTGACAGCGCCTGATTGGTGCCATCGCGGTTGACCGATGTCAGAGCGGTGTTGAAAGCATTGCGCAGGGCGTCGTCATCCGGCCGGAACGCGATATTGGTCGTGTCCGATCCCAGAACCCCGCCTGAGAAGCTTGGCCCGGTCATGACAAGCGCGTCTTTGGAGGCTGCCTTGATCATGGTCGCAAAGGTCGTGACATTGGCAATCGCAATGTCGATCCGCCCCGCAATCAGTTCCAGCCCCAACTGGTCCACGGACGGATATTCCATGACTTTCAGCCCCGGCAGATAGGCCTCGGCAAACCCTGCCGCCGTCGAGCCGATCTGGACCCCGATGACTTTCCCCACCAGCGCAGCCCTCAGTTCTGAAAGCGCGGCCTGCGCCTCGTGGGGGGCAGCCGTCAGGTCAAAGGGCTCGCCCGTATGCGCCAGATGGGTCAAAGACCCTCCGCCCGCCGTCAGAAAGCCGTTCGGAGCATGGGTGTAGGGATTGGAAAACGAGACGACCTGACGGCGCTCTTCCGTCACGCCCATGGAGGCAATGATGGCGTCGTACTGCCCGACGCGAAGTCCCGGAATAAGGCCGTTCCAGTCCTGCGTGACAACCTTGCATGTCGCATGCATCCGCTCGCACAGAACCTTCACGAGATCTATTTCATACCCGGCATAGAATCCATCAGGTTTCGCATACGCCCAAGGCGGATATGTCCCTTCCGTAGCAATCGTAATGCGTCGCGGATGATCCCCCGCCACAGCAGACGCCGCACATGCCACAAACAGGACCGGAAAAAGCAGACATGTCGCACGAACAGGCATTCATGAAACTCCCGCCAGGGCGTGTGAAAAGGGTCACTGACTGCTTTATGGTCTTGGGTTCGATATCGGAATATATTTCTTCTTGGCAGAAAGCGTAAGCTGAGCTTACGCTTTAGGGATGCAGACCCACCGTATTCCTTCTCTGAACTGGCTACGCGTCTTCGATGCCGCCGCACGCCACCAGAGCTTTGCCTCCGCCGGGCGCGAGCTGAACATGTCTGCCGCTGCCGTCAGCCAGCAGATTCTGGCGCTGGAAACCTATCTCAAAAAGCCCCTCTTCCTCCGCAGCGCCAACAAGGTCCGCCTGACGCTGGAAGGTAACGAGTTCCTGCCGACCATTCAGGTCTCCCTCAGGGCTATCGAGGCCAAATCCGCCTCCCTTTTCCCCAGAAGGGACGTGGAACGCGTCTCCCTCGTCGCCAGCCAGTTGATGGCCATGAGCTGGCTGCCACGGCGTCTGTCGGCTTTTGAAAAAAAGCATCCTTCGGTACGCGTAGATCTCATTACGGAAGACTCCCAGCGCAATGGCGAGCCAGATCTCGCAATCCGTTTTGATTATATCATGACAACCCGCGAGCACCCGGGGTGGCTGATGGGGATTACCCACGTGGTGGTCGGGCAGCCGCAGGATGTGGAGCGCATCACCAGCGCAGAGGCCATTATGGACTACAAGCTGTTGGATGTCCGTTCGCATGCGGTGGGCTGGAATACGCTGCTCTCCCGCTATCCCGGGATTTCCGATACGTCGTCGCTGATGGTGGAATCCGTGGACACAACGCCCCTGGCGCTCATGATGGTCAAGGAAGGGGCCGCTCTCGCCCTTGTTCCTTGGCCAGCCGCGCAGAACCTTGTCGAGGCGCTGGGACTGACAGTTTGCAACACGCTTGCCGCCGTACCGGGGCTTGGAAACTATTATATAGAACAGTTTTCAGGCCACGGGGTACGTCCCGTCATCCGGGCGTTGTTCAACGACCTGCGCAAATCCAGCCAACGATCGTAGCACTATTTCGGTAGGAATATGATTTGGAGGGTTTGGGAAACCCTTTGGTTTTGAGGCTGTCCCTGTGATTCTATTTCCCCTGCGTGGACTGGGGAGAGACGGCATGAAGCAGCTGGGTTTCTTTGATGTTGAAGAGCGCTTGGCTCGTCTGAGTGGGCCTGACGATCACCTCGAAGCCGTTTTTCCGGACTGTGGATTTCAAACGTCTTCCGCCCTGACCTAGACAAAGCTCTGGCCTCTGCGGATGGGAGCAAAGGCTGTCGTCCTCCATTTGATCCGGTTCTGATGTCCAAAATCCTCGTGATCCAGACGCTGAGAATTCGAGGACGTCGGAATCCCCTACTGGGTCGCCATCCACAAACCAACACGAGACAACGATTCTAATCTTGGGATCTATTAATTTATTTTACTGGGCGAAACGTTGTGACTCACAGGTTTAGCGATGGAGATGGGCTGTAAGTGACGTGTTTTTGTTGTCCTGAAATTCAGAGGGAACGGATTAAGTCGTTTTTCCCCACTGGCGCACGGAGTGCCGTGCGTGAATGACCGGCGTATTCAAAGCGTCTGATGATTGAAAACATGTTCGCAAAACTGAAAGACTGGCGAACATGTTGCGAGCCGCTGTGCTCATACATTCATATCTGCAATCCCCATCGCAGCAAGCTTCATCATTCTCTCTCAAAGAATGAGTCCTGAGCCTAAGCGGTTTCCAAAGACCCTCTTATCAACATTGGGCCTTTGGCGGGTTTCAGGCCAGAGCCCTGCACACTCTCACCAAGGAACCAGAGACTTCCCGAGCGCCTTCTGGGCGGCCGGCGTCATGCCCATGTCATTACGGTTCCACCAGCCTCCGCCGAGAGACTGGAACAGACCCACGCTGTCTGAGAAACGCGCGCCCTCGGCCTGAACATAGGCCAGACGCGCCTGAGCATCAGTCTGCTGCGCCTGAAGCAGCACGAGTTCGCTGACATCTCCCAGACGCAGCTGCCCGCGGGCAATTGTCATGCTCTGCGTCGTTGCCTTCAGAAGATCCTCGTCGGCCTTCAGGGCATCAGCGTCGAACGTGACGGCATGCAGACTGTCCGCCACGTCCTGAATGGCGGACAGGACGGTGGCTTTGTAGGTCTCGTTGGCCTGAAGCAGGTTGTCGCGCGCCTGACGCTCGGCATGCAGGAGCGAACCGCCCTGGAAGATCGGCTGCATGACGGTCGCGGCGATCGTCCAGTTTCCATAGCCGGGCTTGAAGAAATCACTCATCACGCCCACGGCCTGCGCCGGTGTGGCGCTGAGCTGCACGTTCGGCAGACGGTTGGCGATGGCCACACCGATCTGCGCGCTGGCAGACTGGATCTGGGCCTGAGCCGCGCGGATATCGGGGCGCTGGTTCAGCAGGTCCGCCGGCAGCGAGACCGGGAGCGTCTTTGGCAGGGTGAACTGTTCCAGACGAAACTCGGGCAGCGGCGTGTTGGGCGTCACACCCACCAGAACCGCCATCTGGTCCCGCGTCTGCGCCAGCTGCAGGCTCAAACTGGGCAATGTCGCCTCAAGCTGGGCCACGGAGGCCAGCTGCTGCGCCATGTCCTGCCGGGATGCATTGCCGATCCCCTGCTCGGCCGTCACCGTCTTCAGAACGGCGCGCTGGCTACGGATCAGCGCGTTGGTGGCGTCGATCTCGGCGCGGATCGTGGCTTCCTCGATCGTCGCATTCACCAGATCGGAAATCATGGTGAGGGCGGTGGCTTCGAGCTGGAATTTCTGCAGGTCCGCCTGCGCTCCAGCGGCCTCGATGGCGCGACGCGTTCCGCCCCACAGATCCGGCACATAGCCGATATTCAGCTGCGCGGTGTGAACGTTATAGAGCCACACATTCGAGTTCGGAACGGGAGAATAGACCTTGGACGTCTTGTTCCGCGTCGGGTTGAACGAAGCGGAGAGCGTCGGATACAGACCCGCACCCTCGATCCGCCGCTGTTCCCACGCGGATTTGAGGCCCTGCTGCATGGCGCGCAGGGACTGGTTGTTGGCCAGCGCCTGATCGACGAGCGCATTCAGGGACGGATTGCCGAACACCATCCACCACTGGCCCGGAATATCCACGCCCGGCTGGAACTGCTGGGGCACGGTCGCGCCCGCAACACCATGCCCGGCGGTCGCGGTCAGGGGCTGGCCCTCATAGGCCGCGTTTTTCGGCAGATCCGGGCGATGGAAATCCGGACCGACCGCACAGGCGGAAAGCGCCGTCAGACACAGCAGAAACGATGCATGGCGGGACATCATGGAGTGCCGCATCATGATCCGGCTCCCTCTGTGGCAGATTGCGGACGCTTCTTCGCATCCCGGCGTTCAACCCACATTTCAAGCTCGCTGAAATAGACCGGCAGGGCAAACAGTGTCAGCAGCGTGGCGATCCCCAGACCGCCTACCACGACCGTCGCCAGTCCGCGCTGCACGTCCGTGCCCACACCCGTGGCAAGAGCTGCCGGGAGCATACCAGCCGTGGCCACTGTCGCGGTCATGAGAACCGGACGGAAACGCTCGGCAGCCCCGGCGATGGTGGCATCCCGAACCCCCAGACCTTCCACGCGATGACGGTTGATACTGGCAATCATGATGATGCCGTTCTGCACGGCCACACCGAACAGCGCGATGAAGCCCACGGCGGTCGCGATATTGAGTGTCTCGCCGCGGACATGCAGCGCGATCAGGCCGCCCAGCGTCGCCAGCGGCACCACGCTGAGGATCAGGAGCGCCTGCCGGATCTTGCGGAATTCGGCAAACAGCAGAACCAGCATCACCGCGAACATCACGCCCAGCGCGATCATCAGACGCTTCTGGGCCCGCTCTTCCTGCTGGAAGGAGCCAGCCCATTCGAGCGTATATTTTTCCTTGTCGAAATGCAGCTGCTGGTCGATCCGGCCCTGCGCATCCGCCAGATACTGCGACAGCGGACGCTTGCCGTTGTCCACGCGAATGGTGACCTGACGATGGCTCATTTCGTGGGCAATGTTGCTCTCGCCCATATGCAGCCCGACATGCGCGACCTGAGACAGCGGAATATAGGCGCCTTCCGCATCCAGAAGCGGGATCTGCGACAGGGACTGCATGTCTTGCAGGTCCTTGCGGCGGATATGGAGCGTCGCGTTATAGAAGCGGTCCCCCACGTAAACGGTCGTGATGGGTGCATCGCCAATGGCGTTCGACACGACATCGGAAATATCCGAAATGCTGATGCCATAGCGCGCGGCGGCCAGACGGTCGGCCTCGACTTCGATCTGCGGGATGCGCGGTTCCTGGAAGATCGACGCTTCCGCCGTCCCCGGAACCTGATGGAGAATATCCACGATCTGCTGACCGATGCGGCGCAGTTCCTGAAAATCATTGCCATAGACGCGCAGGACGAGCGGACTGTGCGCTCCGCCGACCAGATCGCTCATATTGTCCTGGATCGGCTGGCTGATGCCAAAGTCGATCCCCGGAATCTGCGACAGACGCCGGCGCAGACGTTCGACGAACTGCGCTTTGGTCTCGCCGGACGGCCACTGGTCATACGGCTTGAGGCCAACCGGCATTTCAATATGCGACGGCGTCCAGGGATCGGTTCCGTCATCCGAGCGCCCGAGCTGCGTGATGGCATAAGACGTTTCGGGGAACTCGCGGACCGCATGGCGCAGTTCATTGGCGATGGACTCGCCTTTCTCCAGAGAGATGCCGGTCGGCATCTGCACCTGAAGCCAGAGCGAGCCTTCATCCAGATCCGGGAGGAACTCGCGCCCGATGGACGCCCCAAGGATCACGACTGCGACCATTGCCGCAACACCGGCGCCATAGGCGATCAGCGGGCGGTCGATGAAATGGCCGAGCCAGTAGGTATAGCGGGCATGCAGCCATTCCAGCGGGCGGTTGTGCCAGATGTGCTTGGGCTTGCGCAGCGCCAGATAGGTCAGGGCCGGAATGAGCGTCAGGGCGCAGAGCAGCGCGCCCAGCAGCGCGAAGCTGACGGTATAGGCCATCGGGCGGAAGAGCTTGCCCTCGCTGCCCTCGAACGCAAACAGCGGGCTGTAGGCCACGATGATGACGAGCGTGGACGAGAAGATCGCCCGCCCCGCACGCTGCGCAACCGGCAGGACCTCGACGGGATCGAGCGCCTCGGTCGGGCGTTCCTCGCGGATGCGGAGGATCGTCTCGGTGATAACGATGGCGCCGTCCACGATCACGCCGAAATCAATGGCGCCTAGCGAAAACAGGTTCGCCGACATCCCGAAACTGTGCATCAGCACGAATACCACTGACAGCGCGAGCGGGATCGTCACCGCCGTGACAATGGCGCTGCGCGGACTGCCCAGGAACAGCGTCAGGATGACACCCACGAGGACGATGCCCTCGATCATCGTTTCCGTGACCTTGTGGGTCGTGGACAGGACGAGATGGTCGCGGTCCATATACGGCACGATGCGGACATGGCTCGGGGCGAGCTGCTGCTGGAGCTTGGCCACCGTGGTGTGAAGGCCATCAAGCACGAGTGAGGGGTTTTCCCCGCTCAGCATCGTCACCACGCCTTCAATCGTATCGGGATTGCGGTCCTTGCCCAGAATACCCTGTCGGACCTGATGCCCGAACTGGACACGCCCCAGATCCTTGACGAAGACCGGCACACCGCCATGACTGGCAACGACGATGTTCCCCATGTCATCCAGATTATGGATCATGCCGATCCCGCGGATGATGTAGGACTGCTCACCACGGCTCACGCGGCCACCACCGGCATTGGCGTTGCTGTTGCGGATGGCGGTCAGTACGTCTTCGAGGCCAACATGGTAGCGCTGCAGGGAATCAGGATCGAGAACGAGCTGATACTCACGTGTCAGGCCGCCGAAATTGTCCACATTGACGACGCCTGGCACACGCTGGATCGCCGGAATGATCGTCCAGCGCTGGAGATCGGACAGCTCCAGCAGGTTCTTGTCGTCGGATTCCAGCGTATAGCGATAGATCTCGCCGCTCGGCCCTGAAATCGGCCCCAGCGACGGCATGGCGCCATTGCTGAGTGGATTGTTGGCAAGCTGCGTCTCGACGAGCTGACGCGCCGCATAGACATTCGTGCCCTCACGGAAAATCAGCGTAATCAGCGAGAGGCCGAACGTGCTGGTGGAGCGACTGTCCGTCACGCCGGGAACGCTGGCCAGCGTCCGCTCGAGCGGGATCGTGACCTGCTGCTCCATTTCCTCGGCGGCCAGACCTTCCTGCTGGGTCGTGATCGACACGCTGACCGAGCCCAGATCCGGATAGGCCTCGACCGGCAGGATCTTCCACGAAAGACCACCGAGAAGCGCCAGGATCAGGGCGGAAAAGAAAACGATATTCCGGTGATTGAAGCACCAGGAGATGAAACGCTCGATCATCAGCTCAGGGCCACCGGATCAGTCATCATTCAGGAGAATGGCACCGCTCGTCACGATGCGCTCCCCTGCGGAAATGCCCTTGAGCACACGGACGTTTTCACCTTCATCGTAGCTGATGGCGATATCGCGCCGCTGGAACGTATGCGGCGCGGTCTCGATGAAAACGGATACCTGATCGTTGTTCATCAAAAGGGCGGCCTTGGGAATGATGATCTCGCTGGGCTGCGGGATGTTGAGTGTCGCATTCACATACATGCCCGGACGCAGGGCACCATCGGTATTGGGGCAGGCGACATAGGCGTTCACCCGACGCGTATCAACATGAAGCGCGGGATCGAAACTGATGACCCGTCCGGAACAGGTCCGTCCCGGGAATTCGTCGAAAGTAACCGACAGCACGTTGCCATCCCCGATCTGCGCCAGATTTTCCTGCGGAATGGCGGCAGCAATCCAGACCTGCGACAGGTCCAGAACCGTCATCTGGATGGCGGTCGGATCGGTAATGTTTTCCCCCGGTGCCATAATTGTCGTGGAGACGACACCATCCACGGGGGACACAAGCGGGGCCTGACCCTTTGCGGAATAGCCGGGTCGCGCGCCCAGAACCTGAAGCCTGCGCTGCGTGCGCTCGGCTTCCGCCTGCGCCTGCGCCAGATCATTGCGGGCGGCTTCGATGTCCTTGACGGCATTCCCGCCGATCGCCTGAACCCCCTGCGCGCGGGCATAGGCACGACGCGCGAAATCGAGGGTGGCACGGGCACGGGTATCGTCGGCCCATGCCTGATCCAGATCTCCGGCGGCAATCGTAGCCAGCACCTGTCCGCGCTGGACCCGCTGACCCAGATGGACCAGAACATCCGTGATCCGGCCCGCTACGGGCGCATAGACATTCACCTGCCGGTCCGGTTCCGTCATGACCTGTGCCGGAAGCAGAATGCCGTGATCACGGGATACGCTTGCAACGGTCTGCATCGTCAGACGTTTCTCGAGCGGACTGCCTTCCCGGACGACCAGACCATCCTTCGACTGCGTCACCATAGGAGGTTCGGCCGCTGCAACGGGCGAATGCGGGGATCGAAATCGCAGGACGGCGACGAGAAGGATGGCCAGGCAGAGCAGGCCAATGGCCAACGCGCCGACGCGGGTAACGCGCATGCTGATAGAAAACCCCGTAACTCTGTCAGGACAGACGTCCCGTTTTGACTGAAACGTCTGGACAATGACCTGTCGGCCAGCGTTCGGACGTTTTCATATCCCATGGAAGGACGCCAGACGTCACATACGGAAACGAAAAGATTTTTGCACTGATCGAATGACCGGATTGCAAAAGTTTTATGTGATTGCCACAAAAATGCAAAAAAGCGGCCCTTCGAAGAAAGGCCGCTTTCCTGATACGCCGGTTTCTGACCTGAAAATCAGAAGCGGTATTCGATACCTGCGCCGACAACGGTCGGATCGAGGGAATCATGCGCCGTGATCTTCGTGGTCTCGGCATTGTTCTGCGCCCAGGCATGGACCCGCATGAACATCTGCTTGACGTCGAAGTTGAAGAACCAGTTGCCGACGACCTGATAGTCGAAACCGACATTGACGGACGGGCCGCCCGTCACGCCAACATTGAGCTTCTGCGTAAGCGGGCCGCCAGCGGGGGACACGTTGTGGAACCAGGCCAGCGTTGCACCGACACCCGCATACGGGTTGAAGCGCTTGTGCGGGCGGAAGTGCCAGGCGAACGTGACGGTCGGCGGCAGAACCCAGGCGCTGCCCACATCAACCTTGCCCAGACCCGGAACGCCTTCAGCAGCGATTTCATGACGCGTGCTGGCTGCGATCAGATCAACCGACACGTTGTCCGTGAAGAAGTATTCGAACGTCAGCTCCGGCATGACCTGACGCGTCGTCTTGACGCGGCCGCCGAGATGCGCGCCGTTCAGCCGCAGGCTGCTGTCACGGTCTTCCGGCATGACGCCGAGGGCGGACAGACGAACGATGAAGTCGCCCTTGCCCAGTCCGATGCGCGTGTTGGCGCAGGTCTGGAACAGGCCGCAATGACCGGAAGCAGGCGCATGGATGTTTACGGAAGGCACGGGAGCCGCCGTCATGGGCGCACTGACCATGACCTGGGGCGCAGCAGCCGGAGCAGTGACCTGTGCAAACGCGGGAGTTGCAACGGCGCCGACTGCGGCGGCCAGCGCGAAAGCGTTAAATTTCATCTGGAATTTCCATCACCATTCGTTGAGCCTCACAAAGCACTCCTCCCCGCCCATCACCTTGACCTGAATCAAGTCTGGTAAATTATGTGGTAGTGTGGCTGAAAGTCTTCAGGCTGCGGTCAGCACAACGGGAACAGGATTCATCATGTCTGCGTCACATATTCCAGAGGATGTTCATGATCGTTGCGCCCATTGCGTAGGGCGACGTCTGAGTGTGTGCAGCAGCATTGACGACTGTGATCTTGCCATTCTTGCCAACGAGTCTTCACGAATGACCGTTGCCGACGGTCGATCCTTTATAGAAGAGGGCGCACCGGCCAACGATTTCTTTGTCGTGACCGGCGGCAGGGTCAAGCTTTTCACCCTTCTTCCGGATGGGCGGCGCCAGATCACCGGCTTTGCGGAAGGCGGGGACTTTCTCGGACTCGCCGCCTCCACGAGTTACGCTTTTGGCGCCGAAGCGCTCGGCGGGGCCACGCTGTGCCGTTTTCCCCATGCCGGCATGCAGCGCCTGACCGAACGCTTTCCCAGCCTTGAACACCGCCTGCGCGAAGAAGCCTCCCGCGAGTTGGCCCTGATGCAGGCCCGCATGACCCTTCTGGGGCGCAAGACGGCCCGCGAACGCGTGGCCACATTCCTGATCGAACGCTGCCAGCATCTGGAAAAGCCCGACATCTCCCATCCCGTCGAACTCGACCTGCCGATGCCCCGGACTGATATCGCGGATTATCTCGGACTCACTATTGAAACGGTCAGCCGGATCCTCAGCGCCTTCAAAAAAGAAAAGCTCATCAGTATCCGAAGCATTACCCACATCACGTTACTGATGCCGGAACGGATATCGACGATCGCCGAAGGCATGGAATAGGACCCTTTTCAAAAAGCCACATTCCCGCCATCAGGACGCTCTATGTTTTACTGATCCGTTTACAGGAGATGTCATGATTTTCATCCGCTTCCCCCGCACAATGCTTGCTGTCGGACTGATTGCCGGGGCTGCGTCCCTTGCTCCGCAGGCTTATGCGGCGGACACAACCGCCTCCAGCGCCTGCCAGCAGACTGGGCAGAACGATGTCGTCGGACGTCTGGCGCAGCGGGAAAACTGCCTGAACAGCAAGGTCCAGAACTATCAGAAGCAGTCCCAGGATGCGCAGGCCGCGCGCGAAAAGCGCATTCAGGACCTGAAGGACAAATACACCAACGCCCCGACCAGCGAAAAAGCACGCCTTCAGAAGCAGATCACTAGCGAACAGTCCAAACTGACCAGCCTGCGCGATCAGGAAAACCAGCACCTGCAACAGCTCAAGAATGCTCCGCAGGAACAGCGCAACCGCCTCAATGCCCTGGGCAGCAAGACCCGCGGCGATGTTAGCAACTTCCTGAACGGCGGCCTCTGATCCGGCCGCTCCGGCCCCCCTCGCGGGGCCGGAATTTCAGTGCCTCAAAGCGCCCTGAAGGCCTGAAGGGCGCGATCCCGCCCGTCTTTCAGATCAACGATCGGGCGCGGGTACGTTCTGCCCAGCACAACACCTGCCTGCCGCAGCTCCGCTTCTTTCGCGGCCCAGGGCTCAAACAGCGCCTTTCCTGACAGACGACGCAGTTCAGGCACCCACTGGCGGATATAATCGCCATCCGGGTCGAACTTTTCAGCCTGTCGCGTGGGGTTGAAAATTCTGAAAAACGGCGTGGCTTCGATGCCCGTCCCCGCGACCCACTGCCAGTTCATGGCATTATTGGCAAAGTCCGCATCCACCAGCGTCTCGCGGAACCAGGCCTCCCCTTCCTTCCAGTCGATCAGCAGATGCTTCGTCAGGAAAGACCCCACAATCATGCGGGCCCTGTTGTGCATCCAGCCGGTCTGCCAGAGCTGGCGCATCCCTGCATCCACGATTGGCACCCCCGTCTGCCCGCGCTGCCACGCTTTCAGATCTGCGGCATTCTTGCGCCAGTGCATCCCGGAAAATTTCGGGCTGAGGTTTTCGAACGGCAGTTGCGGCAGGTGATACAGCGTGTAGCGGGCAAATTCCCGCCATCCGAGTTCTGACAGAAAAATCCGCGGGCCATCCGTATGCGCGCCATGCTTCTGCAGCGCTGCCCAGACCTGCCGGGGGGAGACCGCACCGGAAGCAAGATAGGGCGACAGACGCGATGTTCCCTCCTCCGCCACCCTGTCCCGCCCCCTCGGATATTCCGCAACGGCGTCTTTCAGAAAATCCTCAAGATGCTCCTGCCCTTCCGCCTCTCCGGGCTCCCATGTCGTGCGGAACCCTGACGCCCAGTCCGGCGCCTGGGGACAGAGCTCCGCTTCGTTCAGCCGCACATCCGGCAGGACGGACTCCGGAACATCCTGAAACGATGACATGTCGGGAATGCCCAACGGCTCCGGTACGGCGTGGGTCTGAAGCGCCTTCCAGAACGAACCGCAGACCTTGTAAAATCCGCCCTGCTTCGTGCGCACCAGGTCCGGATCGAGCAGGACCGTGCCCCAGTGCGTCCGAACCTCACAGCCCTGCTGTTCCAGAGCCTGCCGGATCCGGTCGTCCTGTGCCCGTTCGCGCTCATGCAGACGATGATGCCAGTACACTGACGCAGCATCCATGTTCCGCGCGAACTTCGGAATCAGGTCCTCGGCAGAGCCCGCGAGCGTCAGCAGCGTTCCGCCCCGGCTTTGCAGTTGTGCCCGCAGATCGGCCAGTGCTCCATGAAGCCACCATCGCAATGCCGCTCCAGCCGGGTGCAGGGCCGGGGTTTTGTCGTCGAGAACATAAAGACAGATCAGCGGCCGGCCAGATGCCACCGCCTCATGCAGCGCAGGATGGTCGGCCAGACGCAGATCGTCCCGAAACCACACGATGGCTGGTTGGGTTGAGGCCTGGCGGGCTGGGGTACGTGCAGTCCGGGAACTGGGCATGGATCCTCACAAAAAGGGGAGATTCCTCATAAAGCGTCCGACACTGCCGATCGTTCAGAAGGGATGAAACGCCTTTCAATCCTGACCGGAAGCAGGCTGAAAAAATTTCACCCGCAGTCATGAACCATTGTCATCAAATGTCGTTTAATGGCCGAAACGCTCTTTAAGAGGATTTTTTCTATGTCCACCAAGTCCATCGCACGCATTGCCCTGTCCCTGGCTCTTCTTTCGGGCTCGGCCGTCACGCTGTCCGCCTGCAACACCGTGCGCGGCGCTGGTCAGGACGTGAGCTCTGTTGGACACAATGTCTCCCGCGGCGCCAATGCAACGCAGGGCGCAATCGAGCGCCACACGAACGCTTCTCCGAACTGAGTTTCCCGAAAACCCGTTCCGGGCTTTTCAGAACCGCCGGTCCTCGACCGGCGGTTTTTTTGTATCGGCACATATCGGACTCCAGCTTCAGAAACGGGTCCCTGTGGATTTTTGCTTGTCATTCCGGTCCGGACGGTTCCATAGTTTGATCTGAACAAAGACGTTCTCAGGGCGGGGTGAAATTCCCCACCGGCGGTATTGGCGGATTTCTCCGCCTCAGCCCGCGAGCGCCTTCCGGATTTCGGTCAGGAAGGGACAAGCAGATCCGGTGAGACTCCGGAGCCGACGGTTAGAGTCCGGATGGAAGAGAACGCAGCACTTGTCCGGTCACGGGCAGGTCAGGGTGCATGCCATCCTGCCTGTTTTCCGTTCCGGCTGAGGGCGGCGTGCGCCTTGCGAGCGTCCCGACTGTAACGGGACCAGAAGACGCACCTTGGCTGAGCAGACCATCTTTTCCGACACAGTTTCGTTGACCGCGATCCGCGATGGCTTTCGTTCGGCCATCGCGCAGGCTGTCGAGACATTCGGCGCTACCGCTCCCAACCCGTCTGTGGGCTGTACGCTGCTGGATGCGGACGGCCGTATCCTGACGGTTGGTGTTCACCCCCGCGTTGGCCAGCCCCATGCCGAAGCCATGGCTCTGGCGCAGGCCCGGGCAGCGGGCGTGCTGGATCAGGCGCGCGTGGCGCTGGTGACGCTGGAGCCCTGCAACCACACCGGACGTACCCCGCCCTGCAGCGAAGCCCTGCGCAACAGCCCGGTCCGCGAAGTCTGGATCGGTGCGGCCGACCCGAACCCGCAGGCCGCTGGTGGTGCGTCACGGCTTCGCGAAATGCCGGGGGCAAAGCGCGTGGTCATGCTGGCGGATCGGCCGGAGATGGCCGATCTGGCACGGGACTGTTGTGCCCTTCTGGCGCCTTTCGCAAGCCGCGTTGTCCGGCACCGCCCGTGGATCAGCGTCAAGCAGGCGCTGGACGAACACGGCTCCATGGTGCCGCCGCCGGGGCAGAAAACCTTCACATCTCCGGACTCGCTCGTCCTCGCGCATCGCCTGCGCCGGGCAACGGATGCGATCATCACCGGGATTGGCACCGTTCTGGCGGACCGCCCGCGCTTCACCGTCCGACATGTTCCGGACCATGAGGACCGCAAACCCCGCCTGCTCGTCGTCTGCGACCGCCACGGCCGCCTTCCGACAGACTGGATCGCCGAAATGACGCAGGCCGGGTTCGACGTCATTTCCAGCCCCGATCTGCTCTCGGTCCCCGCCATGCTGGCGGAGCGGGGTGTGAACTGGGCGATGGTCGAAGCGGGACCTGCCCTGCTGGCCTCAGTGTCCGAAGCCGGGCTGTGGGATGACTGGCTCACTATTCATAAAACTGCGGACGCTGACCGCATCGACCTGAAATCGCGGGACGAGAGCCCGCTGCGACTGGTGAGGGAAAACGCATGTTCTCTGGAATCATAGAGCGTCTGGGCACAGTCCGCTCAGCATCCGTCCGCGACAAGGCCATGGACCTAACCGTGGAGACCGGCTTCCCCGATCTGGAACTCGGCGAAAGCGTGGCTGTGAACGGCGTGTGCCTGACGGTCGAAACTTTCGATTCAGCGGGCGTGGCAACGTTCCATCTCAGCGGCGAGACGCTCTCCCGCACACCACTGGATCAGCTCAAAGCCGGATCGCGCGTCAATCTGGAACGCGCCGTTGCCGCCAGCACGCGTCTTTCAGGCCATATCGTGCAGGGTCATGTGGATGGCGTGGCGACCCTCGCCAGTGTTGAAAAAGCGGGCGATTCCTATGCCCTCCGCGTGTTCGTCCCGCAGGTACTGCGCCAGTATGTCGTGGAAAAGGGCTCCATCACCTTCGACGGCATCAGCCTGACGGTGAACGATCTGCATGACGACATCACGCGCGGCAATCAGGTCGGTTTCGAAGTCGGCCTGACAATCATCCCGCACACCTGGGAACACACCAACCTCTCCACACTATCGGTCGGGGACCGGATGGATGTGGAGGTCGATGTGCTTTCCAAATATGTCGAGAACCTGCTGCGGTTCTCCCCCAGCCTTGGAAAGGTGGCCTCATGAAGCCGTCCCTGAAAGCAGCCATCGAGGCCATCCGCGCGGGCGGCATGGTCGTCATGGTCGATGACGAAAACCGGGAGAACGAAGGCGATCTGGTCATGGCGGCACAGTTCGCCACGCCGGAAGCCATCAACTTCATGGTCCGCGAGGCACGCGGGCTGATCTGCCTGCCGCTGGAAGCCGAACAGGCGGACCGTCTCGCCCTGCCACCCATGGTGGCGCGCAACCGCGACCCGCGCGGCACGGCCTTCACGGTTTCGATCGAAGCGGCAACAGGTGTGACGACCGGCATTTCCGCCGCCGACCGCGCCCGCACGATTGTCATCGCCGCCAATCCTGCGGCCAGGGCGGACGATCTCGTTTCGCCCGGACATATCTTCCCCCTCCGCGCCCATCCGGAAGGTGTGCTGGGCCGCAACGGTCATACGGAAGGCTCCATCGACATCGCGCGTCTGGCCGGGCTGGAGCCCGCTGGCGTGATCTGCGAAATCATGGCCGATGACGGCAGCATGATGCGCCTGCCGGAACTGCGGAAATATGCCGCCCGCCACAACATGCCCATCGTCAGCATCGCCGACCTTCAGGACTGGTGCCGCGAGCATGGACGTGGCGCCATTGCGGGCCACGATCTGATCTGCACGCCCGTTCCGGCTGCGGGCGAAATGGTGGCCGAATCCGCCCTCCCCAGCATTTTCGGCGGTCACGATCTGCGCATTCATGCCTTCCGCGCCGTCGATGGCGTGGAGCATGTCGCGCTGGTGAAGGGCGATCCGTCCAAGGGCGTGCCACTGGTGCGCCTGCATTCGGAATGTGTGACAGGCGATGCGCTCGGCTCCATGCGCTGCGACTGCGGCGCGCAACTCCGCGAGGCGCTGGAGCGGATTTCGGCATCCGAATCCGGCGTTCTGGTTTATCTGCGTGGCCATGAAGGTCGCGGGATCGGGCTGGCCAACAAAATCCGCGCCTATGAGCTTCAGGATCATGGGATGGACACTGTGGAGGCCAACGAGGCCCTCGGCCTGCCCGCTGATGCCCGCGAATGGGATGCGGCGGCCGACCTGCTGCGGCATCTGGGTGTGAGTTCGCTCCGCCTTCTGACGAACAATCCGGACAAGGAATCCAACCTCGTCCGCTTCGGCTTTGACGTGCAGTCCAGCGAACGGCTGGAAATCGAAGCCAACCCTTTCAACCGCGCCTATCTTGCGACCAAACGCACACGGATGGGCCATTTCCTTCAGGAACAGCCGGCATGAGCACACATATTCCCGTAGCCCCCGACCTGCAGCTTTCTCCGGCTCCGAAAGTGGCGATCGTTTCCAGCCGCTTCAACACGAGCATCACTGGCGGCCTGAAGAATGGCGCGCTAGAATGGCTCCAAGAGCGCGGCATCACGGACGTGGACGTCTATGATGCCCCTGGCGCTTTTGAACTGCCCCTTCTCGCACAGCGTCTGGCGAAATCCGGCCAATACGAGGGCGTGATCTGCCTGGGCTGCGTCATCAAGGGCGACACCGCGCATTTCGAGTTCATCTCGCTGGGCGCGACCATCGGCATCATGCAGGCCCAGCTTGCAACGGAAGTGCCGATCGCTTTCGGCATCCTCACGACCTACACCGAACAGCAGGCCGTGGACCGCTCCCGCGCAGATGCCGAAAACAAGGGCCGCGAAGCCGCTGCCGCCTGCGTCGAGACCCTGGCCTTCCTGCGCAACGTGCCAGCACGGTCCTGACCCTGCCGCAGAAGGGCCACCACTCGTCAGAAACGCCGGTATACAAGCTCCGGCTTTTCTGACGCTTCCGCCACGGCTTTTTCCACACGGTCGTGAAAAGGTGAGAGACTGCAGACGGGGTCAGTGTTGGCGGCATTACCCGTCAGCGCCAGCGCCTGACAGCGGCAGCCGCCCCAGTCCTGCTCCTTGCGCGCGCAGGACCGGCAGGGTTCCGGCATCCAGTCCGTCCCACGAAACATGTTGAACAGGGGCGAACAGTTCCAGATATCCGACAGGGTCCTGTCCTGAACATTCGGGAAAGCGACATCTGGAATGATTTCCGCCGCATGGCACGGCAGCACACGCCCTGAAGGCGTGACATTCACGAAACGCTGCCCCCAGCCTCCCATGCAGGGTTTTGGCCGGTCCGCGTGATAATCCGGCGTGACATAGTCGATGGAGAGGCCTCCCTTCGCGCGTTCTGTCTCAACGGCGCGCGTCGCGTCCTGGAGTTGTTCGCGACTGGGCAAAAGCGCGTCGCGGTTCTTCAGTCCCCAGCCATAATACTGGGTATGCGCGATCTCCACCCGTCCGGCCCCGAGTTCCCGTGCCAACGCAAACATCTCGGGAATGCGGGCGACATTTTCCCTGTGCACCACAAAGTTGAGCGTCATCGGAATGCCGGACGCCCGGATGAGCCGGGCCGCTGCGATCTTGCGGACCTGCGCGCCTTTGAGACCGCCAATGCGCTCGGCACCCGCTTCCGTCACGTCCTGAAAGGATAGCTGGATATGATCCAGCCCGGCCTTGTCCAGCGCTTCCAGCTTCGCTTCATCCAGCAGAACCCCGGAGGTGATCAGGTTGGAATACAGGTTGAACTTGCGTGCAAGGGCTACCAGCTCGACGAGATCGGGTCGGGCCATCGGCTCGCCACCGGAAAAATGAACCTGCAACACACCAAGTTCGGCAGCCTGCTCCAGCACGGAGCGCCAGCCGACGGTATCGAGTTCTGCGGCTTTTCGTTCAAGTTCAAGCGGATTGGAGCAATAGGGGCAGGAAAGCGGGCAACGATGCGTCAGTTCAGCCAGAAGGCTCATCGGCGGCGAAGGCAATGTCATGTGTGCAGGACGTTCTTTTCTGTCAGTTCAGAAAGAAGCGCGAGGACATCCTTCGCAATGACCTCACGCGGGGCGGAAAACTCGTTTGCAAGCTGCTGGATGATGTCGCCGACGCTGCGCTCCCCATCCAGAAGCCGCAGAATATGCGGCGCGGAGCCCTCAATCACAAACGCTTTCTCAGGCGCCTGCACGATCCACAGGTCTCTCACGCGATCGTGCTGGAGCCGATGGCCGCGCGCGAAGGAGAGGACCGTCTCCTCCGCGACACAGGACTGGTCCCTCATGGAACGAAAGCGCCCGGCGGAATGTGGCCGTCCACATAGGCATAATCGAGCGCATCCAGCATGGTCCACAGCACGGAGCATTTGAACTCCAGAGCCTCCAGAACCTCTTTCTGCTGTTCGGGCGTGCGGGCATTTTCGCGGACATAGGCCAACGCGAAATCGGAATCCCGGGGAGCCTGCGTCAAACGGGGCGTGAAATAGGCCAGCGTTTTTTCCGACACGAAATCATAATGCCGCAGCATCCCCGAGACGCGCTCGCTGATGATCGTGGGCGAAAACAGCTCCGTCAGCGACGACGCGATGGCGGCCAGAATGGAGCGGTCCCGCACGAAGTTCACATAGGCATCGACCGAAAAGCGCGTCGCCGGAAGCAGCCCGTCGAGGCTTTCCACATAGTCGCGATCCAGCCCAAGACCATCCGTCAGCATCAGCCAGCGCGCGACACCGCCCGTTCCAGGCTCCGTGCCGTCATGATCCTCGATCCGGCGGCGCCATTCCCGGCGCAGTTCGGCCGTGGGCAGACGTGCGAGAAGGGTCGCGTCCTTGGCCGGGATGCGGGCCTGATAATAATAGCGGTTCAGCGCCCAGGCCTGAACCTGCGCGCGGTCGAGCTTGCCGTCATGCAGTTTGCGGTGAAACGGATGCCGGTTGTGATACCGCTCGGCACCGATCTGGCGAAGCCTCTCTTCAAGCTGGTCAGGGGTGAGGAGCGTCATGGTGTGTCCAGTCTGAAAGTCATGCCGTCTTCCGCAACCGTCCAGCCGGCGCGTTCGACGCTTTTGCGTTCGGGGCTGTCTTCGAACAGAATCGGGTTGGAGTTGTTGATATGAATCAAGACCTTGCGAGGTTTTTCGCACATCGTGAAACATTCAACGGGGCCACCGGCGTCATTCACCGAAACATGCCCCATCCGCTGGCCACTCTTGGGACTCAGCCCGGCGCGGATCATTTCGTCGTCCCGCCACAGCGTCCCGTCGAAGAAAACGAGATCGGCCGCAGCCACCCGCTCCACGATCTCCGGCGTGATATGCGCACAGCCGGGAATGAAGAGCAGCGTTTTCAGACCGTCCGTTATGGACAGACCCAGCGTTTCGTCGGGTTTTGAGCCCGCGGCCTCCGCATAAAGCGGCGCCTTGCCCGGAACGGCAAAGGCCGTGAGCAGCAGGCCCGAGGGAATCCCGTCCTTGTTCATCAGGGACATGGGTTCGTTGAGAAGCAACGGGATGCGCGGCACAATCTCAGGGTCGAGCGCGCCGAACATCGGATTGTCCGCGAGTTGCCGAAGCGTCGAGTCGCTGCCCATCAGTCTGAAAGGTTCGCGCTCGCGCAGCGTCAGAAGCCCCGTGATGGCGTCGATTTCGCCGCAGGTCAGGACGACGCCCTGAATGGGCGTTCCGCGCAGGCTGCCCTGATGATGCAGGGCCGGGGTCTCGATGATCTGCTGGCGCAGATCGGGCGCGGCGTTGAGAATGAACCAGCGTTTTCCGTCGGCGCTGACGGCGATGGAGGCCTGGGTCCGGGCTTTCGCGCCCTGTCGCGTGCGGGCGGCCACACAGCCGGGTGCGGCGGAATTCCACTGCGGAAAACCGCCCCCTGCCGCCGCGCCAAGCACGATGACATCAATCATTTTTTCACAAACCGTCTGAATCGGGTGCCCTGCGGCACCCATGAATGAAAACGGCCGCTCCGAAGGGGAGCGGCCGTGCCATATTCCTCAAGGACGGGGCCTCGGGGAAGAGGCTTATTTCTTCTCGCCGCAGACATACGAGTTGATTTCTGCGCCCAGCGGGATTTCGGTAACTTTCGGTGTGTTCCAGGCCATGATTGGTCTCCTTGAGTCTGCGATAAACCGGTGAATGCGGCTGACGACACATTCACGGGCGCTCCTCATGATTTAGTGACCTGATGCCACTGGAGTTCAAGGGTTTTTTTGGGCAGAACACGCAACTGTGTCCTTTCGCGGATCGTCAGGGTCAACTGGTGGTCCGCGTGCCCCGTCTTTCGCTTCAGGCAGAAATCATGTCCGGCCGTCCCATCGCGTCCTCCGCCGACCCTGCCTGTAGCGACACTGCGTCTACGTCAGGAAAACCCCCTGAAAAACCTGGGAAAAAATCCGGCGAGAAACTGCTGCCGGACGGTGATTTTCCGGACCCCACGCTCGACCGCAACCTGCTGCGCGAACATCTGAACATCCGGGACATGTGCGTCCTGATCCTGACGATTCTTGCCGTGTTCTATTCGCTGTATTTCACGGCGCCCATCCTGCTTCCCTTCGTCTTCGCGCTCGTGCTGAACCTGCTCATGATCGCGCCCATGCGATTCCTGACCCAGCGTCTGCGCCTGCCCCGGCATCTGGCGGGACTGATGCTGATTGTCATGATGTTCGGAATCGTAGGCGGAATCGCCACGACGATTTCCGTCCCGGCCGCCGGCTGGATCACCCGTGCCCCACAGACGCTCCCCGCGTTACAGAGCAAGCTGGCCGTTCTCAGCGGGCCGATCGACATGATCCAGCACGATTACATGCGCCTGTCGGCCATGTTCAGCGGCCATTCGGGCAACACGCATACAGCGCATGGCGTCACCGGACCGATCAGCGGAGAGACGGCACTCTCGCGGCTCGGCTCCTCCGTTCTGGCCGGAACGCGGGAGCTTGCAGGCGGCTTCTTCTCGATGCTGCTGATGCTGTTCTTCCTCATGACGGAAGGCGACACGCTCCTGCGCCGCTGCGTCGAGATCATGCCGACCTACGCCAAGAAGCGCCGTCTCGTGGAAATGGCGACCCAGATCGAGCAGAACGTCTCGCTCTATCTCGTGACGATCACGATGATGAATCTGGGTGTCGGGCTGGTGAACATGATCCAGTGCTGGGCGACCGGCATGCCCAATCCGCTTCTATGGGGCGTTCTGGCCTTCCTGCTGAACTACATCCCCATCATCGGGCCGCTCACGGGTGTGGTCGTCTATTTCGTGGTCGGGCTGTTCAGTTTTCCGTCCCTGCTTTACGCGCTCCTGCCGCCGTCGATCTATCTGCTGATCCATGTGCTGGAAGGCGAGACCATCACGCCTATGCTGCTGGCCCGGCGCTTCACGCTCAATCCCGTATTCGTCATGGGATCACTGCTGTTCTGGGACTGGATGTGGGGCATTTCGGGCGCCTTCCTGTCCGTGCCGATGCTCGCGGTCTTCAAGATCGTCTGTGACCATATCGAAGTGCTGGCGCCGCTCGGCCATGTGCTGGGCGGCCCGACGAGGCGGACGATCAGTAGTGCCATCGTTGCGCAGCTTCAGTCCGAGCCGTGAGGATCGGGGCGTTGCCCCGCGCCCCACAAAGGGGCTCGCCCCCTTTGATCCCGTTTGTAAATTCATGGGTTCAAAGGGACTGCGTCCCTTTGCGGGTTTCAGGGCAGCGCCCTGAACAGGCTCCGAATATCTGGCCACCCCCGCCCCTTTCACGCTAGACGCTTCGGCAGAACATTCCTGTCCGGCCCATTCTTCCTAAGGAGACCCCATGACCCAACTGCCCCGCCGTGGCGTCTGTCTGGTGATCTCGGCCCCGTCTGGTGCGGGCAAGTCCACCATTGCCAACGCCCTGCGCGCTTCGGAACCCACACTGCGCCACTCCGTCTCGGTCACGACGCGCGGGCCGCGTCCGGGAGAAGTCGAAGGTGTGCATTACCATTTCCGGGATATCGCAGAATTTCGCCGCATGGCTGCGGATGGCGAGCTTCTGGAATGGGCGGAAGTGTTCGGCCGGGGCTATGGCACACCGCGCGCGCCGGTTGAGGAAGCGCTGGATGCCGGGCATGACATGGTGTTCGACATCGACTGGCAGGGACACCGCCTTCTGCGCGCCGCGCTACCGGACGATGTGGTGAGCCTCTTCGTCCTGCCGCCGTCTCTGGAAGAACTGGAACGCCGCCTGAACAAGCGCGCTTCGGACCATCCAGAAGAAATCGCCAAACGCATGCAGGCGGCACTGAACGAGATTTCCCACTGGTCCGAATTCGATCACACGATCATCAATTCCGACCTTGATACCGCCATCTCGCAGGCGCGCTCCGTCCTGACAGCCGCGCGGCTGGCCACGCGACGGCAGCGCAACCTGCTGGATATGGTCGCGAGCTTCAGCCGCTGACCTCACCGGTCGCAGCCGGGGGCCCCGCCTCCGGCTGGACGGTCTGCATCGCGGCGGCGAAGGCCGTTGCGGATGTCATGGCATCCGCCATGGTCGTCGGCATCAGGATGGTGGTGCCGCGGTTCTTGTTCATTTCAAAAATTCGGTTGATCTGAAGGATCTGGAGCGCGATCGGCGAGGCCTCGTACGTCTTGGCTGCCTGCGCCAGTTCGTGCGCCACTTCCCGCTCCGCCGAAGCCAGCGTGACGCGGGCCGCACGCTCGCGCTCGGCCTGCGCCTGACGGCTCATGGCGTCCTGAAGACTGTCGGGCAGTTGTACGTCACGAATCTCGACAGCCTGAACCGTAACGCCCCATTCGCGCGTCTTGCTTTCGATGAGGTCACGTAGTTCCCCGTCGATGCGGCGGCGGTCTTCCAGCAGCGTCGCCAGATCCGAACTGCCGACAACCTCGCGCAGCGTCGTGAGCGCAACCATCGAGACCGAACCCTCGTAGTTGTCCAGCTCCGTGATGGCCCGCAGCGGATCATGCACCATCCAGAACACGACCGCGTCCACATCCACCGGCGTCGTATCGCGCGTCAGGGTCTGACGCGTATGCACGGGCACCGTGCGGATGCGCTGGTCCACAACGGCGTCAATCTGATCGAGAAAAGGCACGATCAGGAACAGGCCCGG
This sequence comes from Gluconobacter albidus, assembly GCF_002005485.1. Taxonomy (NCBI): domain Bacteria; kingdom Pseudomonadati; phylum Pseudomonadota; class Alphaproteobacteria; order Acetobacterales; family Acetobacteraceae; genus Gluconobacter; species Gluconobacter albidus. The sequence goes on from NZ_CP014689.1 coordinate 2,786,610, forward strand.
ACCTCGCAGTCCCTGAATCTTTCCAGCCCGCAAAACCAGGACACGCTGCCAGGAATTGCACATCTTGAGCGACATATGCACGAGCAGGGCCATCACGACACCGCCGATGACCCAGCCGGGCTGCCGCGTCAGGACCGTCAACCCGGCCGAGAGCAGAATGACTGCCCCTGCGATCGAGGCGGATATCGTATTGAGCGGCAACTGACGCTTCATGGACGGCACCAGCGACATGGAAGGAAGGACGGGGAAATCCGGCATGGACATCAGCCTTTGGCAGAGCCGCTCTCGGGCTCGGAGGGGGTGAGAGGCAGACCGAGAAGATCGCGCATGGCAATGACGACCGCTTCGGGATCAAGACCCGCGGCCTGACTGCGGGCGATGGTGGAGGCCGCGAGCGCCCGGGCTTCCGCGGCTTTGAGCGCGCCGTCCGGGTGTGGCGGCGTGTCGCTGACGAAACTGCCCCGGGCCCGCAGCGTCCGGATCGCGCCCAGCCGCTCAAGCTCCGCATAGGCCCGCTGGACGGTGTTGAGATCCACCCTCAGGTGAACGGCGAGCGCGCGCATGGTCGGCAGTCGATCGTCGGGCTTCAGCAGCCCCGAACCGATAGCGGCCAGCACGCGCTCGCGGATCTGAACGCGCAGCGGCAGGGCGCTGGCATCCGAAAGCGGGGTGGGGAAGAGTAATGTTTCTATGTCAGCAGACATGCATACAAGAGTGATCTGCTTTCAAAACGTCCGTCAAGAAGATTCCGTGTCAAAGCACTCTCAGAGCTGTTTGAAACCGCGCAAGGCTTGGGAAGACTCCGGCTTCGTGATATGCGCTGCCCTTCCCAGTGACTGCGGACAGCCAAGGACCAGACGTCGCATGACAGCGCTCCAGACCGACCCCCCGATCATGACCCGGAACGGAACGGACACGACCGCGCATCATCATACGCCGCTGATCCTCGCCCTTCCGAAAGGCCGCATCCTCAAGGCGCTGGCTCCGGTCCTGACGCGCACGGGCATTGAGCCCGACCCGGACTGCCTGACCGAAAGCAGCCGCCGCCTGCGCTTTGGCACGTCAGATCCGAATCTGGATGTCGTGCGGGTCCGTTCCTTCGATGTCGCGACCTTCGTGGCCTATGGCGGCGCCGATATCGGCGTGTGCGGCGCGGATGTGCTGATGGAATTCGACTATCCGGACATCTACGCCCCGCTCGATCTGGGCATCGGGGGCTGCCGCATCGCAGTCGCGCGCCCCAAAACCATGACCGAAGATCCTGCAACCGGTCAGTCCCGTCTGCGTGTCGCCACGAAATACCCGACCATCGCCCGCCGCCATTTCGCCTCCCGTGCCATCAATGCCGAGATCGTGCATCTGAACGGTGCGATGGAACTCGCGCCGACGCTGGATCTGGCGAGCGTGATCGTCGATCTGGTTGATACCGGATCCACGCTGCGCGCCAATGGCCTGATGGAAACCGAGACCATCGCGCATGTCACGAGCCGCCTGATCGTCAACCGCGTCGCGCTCAAGACCCGGCCTGAAGAAATCAGCGCCCTGATCGAACGCTTCCGCACAGCCCTCGCCACGGAAGGTGCGGTCTGATGAAACGCCTCGATACATCCGCAGCCGGTTTTTCCGCAGACTTCGCCACGCTGCTCGCCGCCCGTGGAAGCGACGAACGCAGCGTGGCCGAACCGGTCCGTGCGATCCTCGCAGACGTCCGCAGCCGGGGCGACGACGCCCTGTGCGACTACACCGCCCGGTTCGATCGTCTGACCCTCCCCGCCGACAGGCTGCGCATCAGCGCGGAAGAAATCGCCTCCGAAGCCGCGCGCGTCCCGGCGGACCTGATGGATGCCCTGCGCACCGCCGGCCGCCGGATCGAGACATTTCATGCGGCCCAGATGCCCCAGGATCTGGACTTCACGGACGAAGACGGCATCCGCCTCGGCATGCGCTGGACGCCGCTGGATGCGGTCGGGCTTTATGTTCCGGGTGGCAAGGCAGCCTATCCGTCCTCCGTGCTGATGAACGCCCTGCCCGCCCGTGTGGCGGGCGTGAAGCGGCTGGCCATGTGCGTCCCGACCCCGGACGGCGTGCTGAACCCCGTGGTTCTCGCAGCCGCGCAGCTTTGCGGCGTGACGGAAATCTACCGCATCGGCGGCGCGCAGGCCGTGGGCGCCATGGCGTTCGGTACGGACCTCATCGCCCCGGTGGACCGCATCGTCGGGCCGGGCAATGCGTATGTCGCAGAAGCCAAGCGACAGGTCTTCGGACATGTCGGCATCGACAGCATCGCCGGGCCGTCCGAAGTCGTGATCGTCGCCGACGGGCAGAACGACCCGCGTCTTGTGGCCCTCGATCTGCTTGCCCAGGCCGAGCATGACGAACAGGCCCAGGCCATTCTTGTGACGACCGATGCCGCCTTTGCCGAACGCGCCGCCGAAGCCGTCCACATAGAGCTGGAAACGCTCCCGCGCACGGCCATCGCGTCCAAAAGCTGGGAAGACCACGGCGCGATCATCGTGGTCCGCTCGCTTGAGGAAGCCGCCGAGATCGTCAACGCACTGGCGCCCGAACATCTGGAAGTCATGCTCGACGCCCCACGCGATTTCTCGGCGATGGTCCGCCATGCAGGTGCGATCTTCATGGGCCGCAACTGCCCCGAAGCCGTGGGCGATTATGTCGGCGGTCCGAACCACGTTCTGCCGACCAGCCGCACAGCGCGGTTCGCCTCTGGCCTGTCGGTGTTCGACTTCATCAAGCGCACCACCACCATCGAAACCGATGCAGCCGGTCTGCGCCGGATCGGGCCGGCCGGTGTGGCACTGGCGACCGCCGAGGGGCTGGACGCCCACGCCCTCAGCCTGTCGGCCCGGCTGGAGAAAAACTGATGGCCCGCCTGTCGATCGGTGACCGTGTTTCGGACCTCAAGGGCACGCATGACGGCAGGCTGATCGATATCGACGGCACCACCGGCTATGTAGAGCAGGCCAATGGCGTGGAGGTCGAGTTCCCGCTGAGCCAGCTCAAACCCTATGAGGCTCCGAAAATAGCCGAAGAGCGCACGCTTTCCGGCCCCTTGCGGGACCGTCTTCTGAACCCGGCGCAGAAAGCGCTTCTGGCCTCCATCCCGGCAACGCTGCTTGCCGCGATTGCAAAAAGCTATGACGCAGGAAGTGACGGTCCGGGATCACGCACGCCGTTTGCCGCCCTCCCGGAGTCCAAACGGCTCGAGGCCATCCGGATTTATCTGCCGTCCCTGCCGCAGAGGCTTCTGGCGTCGCATATGAATCTGGTCGTCGCTATGCGCGATATTTCCAAACTGTCCTGACAGACTGGTCCTGCACGCCTTTGCGCCGCGTTGACGGCGGGAAGCATCATTCGTACAAGCCCGCCTTCTGAACCCGCGAAGCCCGATCAGGCGCAGCTTTACTCAGCGCCGGAGGCGCCGCTTCATCATGTCCCCGACTTCCGCTACGACTTCTGACGTGACCTTTGCCGATCTCGCCCTCGCGCCCGCGATCCTGCGCGCTCTGGACGACGCAGGCTACGTCAAGCCGACGCCCATTCAGGCCCACTCCATCCCGCTGCTGCTGGAAGGCCGCGATCTGCTCGGTCTGGCCCAGACCGGCACGGGCAAGACGGCCTCTTTCGCGCTCCCCCTGCTGCACCGGCTTGCCGCAACGCCCCGCCCTGCCCCCAAGGGCGGCGCACGCATTCTGGTCCTCGCTCCCACGCGCGAGCTGGTTTCCCAGATTGCGGACGGGTTCGAGAACTTCAGCCGCCACCAGCCGGTGCGCGTCACCACGATTTTCGGCGGCGTGAGCCAGTTCCATCAGGTCAAGGCGCTCGAAGAGGGCGTGGACATCATCGTCGCCGCGCCGGGCCGCCTGCTGGACCTGATCGAACAGGGCCTGTGCGACCTCTCGCAGCTTGAGGCGCTGGTGCTGGATGAAGCCGACCAGATGCTGGACATGGGCTTTGCCAAGCCGATCGAGCGCATCGTCGCAACACTCCCCACAGACCGGCACACGGTGCTGTTTTCCGCAACGATGCCGAAATCCATCGCAGCCCTCGTCGAGAGCCTCCTGCGTGACCCGGCAAAGGTCGAAATCGCCCCGCCCTCCACCACTGTGGACCGGATCGCGCAGTCGGTCATGTTCCTCGACGCATCCGACAAGAAGGCGGCCCTTCTGTCCCAGCTCCAGACGCCGGGTATCGGTCAGGCCGTCGTCTTCACGTTGCAGAAGAACATCGCCAACGAGGTCTGCACCTTTCTGACGGAGTCCGGAATCACGGCCGAGGCCCTGCACGGAAACCGGTCTCAGGGTCAGCGCGAACGGGCGCTGAATGCGTTCCGCGAAGGTGACGTTCAGGTTCTGGTAGCGACCGATATCGCAGCGCGCGGCATTGACGTCGATACGGTCACGCATGTCATCAACCATGATCTGCCGAGCCTGCCGGAGAGCTATGTGCACCGGATCGGCCGCACGGGCCGTGCGGGCCGCAGCGGGTTTGCCATTACGCTGTGCGATGCCGAACAGCGCGCCTGGCTGCACGCCGTGGAGCGTGAGATCGGCCGGACGCTGGACGTTCATGACAGCCATGAATGGCACTGCGAAAAGGCCCGGAACTCGACCATGCGCCCACCCGTCCTCGGCGGCGGTCCGGTCAAGCAGGTCAAGCCGCAGAAGACGCGCGAGCGCCGCGTCTGGACCGAAGAAGAAAAGATGGCGGCCCGGGCTGCAGCCCAGGCCGCCGGAAAAGCGTCCTGAAAACCACGCCCAACCGTCATAAAAACCGCAAGAATCCCGGGACAGGGGCCGGTCGCGCTTGACCTTTCGGCTGACAGTCCGCACATAGCGGGCTGGATTTTCTGGCTCCGCACCGGAGCCACTGCCGCGCGCAGATCATTACCCTGTCCCTGAAGCAAGGATTCACATGTCAAAAGAAGACCTGATCGAGTTTACCGGCACCGTCATGGAACTGCTCCCCAACGCCATGTTCCGCGTCACGCTCGACAACGAGCACACCATCCTCGCCCATACGAGCGGCAAGATGCGCAAGAACCGTATCCGCGTTCTGGCCGGTGACCGCGTCAACGTCGAAATGACGCCCTACGACCTCTCCAAGGGCCGGATCACGTTCCGCTTCAAGTAAGACAGTCCGCCGCATGACCGCCTCCCCGTCTTCCGCAGAAGGGTCATCCGGCCTTTTGGACCGTCCGAAGCTCGTTCTGGCCTCCGCCTCCCCGCGCCGCCTGAGCCTGCTGGAACAGATCGGCATCGTGCCCGACGCCGTTGTGAGCGCCGATATCGACGAAGAACCGCGCCCCGGCGAACTGCCGCGTCCGCTTGCGCAGCGCCTCGCCCGCCAAAAAGCGGAGCATGTGGCCGCGCAGCGCACGGATGCAGCGCTCATCCTCGGCGCGGATACCGTGGTGTCGGTCGGCCGACGCGTCCTGCCGAAAGCCGAGGACGAAAAGACAGCCCGCGCCTGTCTGAAGCTGCTCTCCGGCCGCCGCCACAAGGTCCTGACGGCCGTGGTCCTGCGCCCGAGCGCGGGCTGGCCCGAGGGTACGGCTTGTGAGCGGCTGGTGGAAACCTCCGTCATTTTCCATCGCCTGACGGACGCGCAGATCGACGCCCTGATCGCGCAGGGCGACTGGCAGGGCAAGGCGGGCGGTTATGCCATTCAGGGCGCTGCTGGCGCCCATATCCGCCAGATCGGCGGCAGCTACTCCGCCGTCGTGGGTCTACCCCTGTTCGAAACCGCGCAACTCCTGCGGGGACAACCGGTCGGTAAACCTTCAGGTGGCTGGATCGCATGACCGAAATCCGCGCAGCCTGTTCTCCGGGCGAAGTGCGGATTGCCGTCACGGATCATGACACGCTGCTGGACGTCGCCATCTGGCGCCCCGGCTGCCCGGATGGTCTGGAAGACTGGCACGTCGTCCGCGTCCAGAAAGCCGCCCCGGCTCTGGGTGGCGCATTCGTTCTGCTCGAAGATGGCCAGAGCGGTTTTCTCTCGACCCGCGAAGCCCTGATCGAAGGCGCCCTGACCGCAGCCCGCGTCAGCCGCTCGGCACAGAACGGCAAGGGTCTGCGCCTGCGCCGGGCCGACATGCCCGCCGGAGCGCCCTCCGCCCCCAAACTGCTCGAACGCGGCCCCACCCCGCTGGACGATCTGGCGGACCGCTATCCGGATGCGCCGGTCTTCGTGGACGATCCGGGCATTGCCGCAAAACTGCCTGTCCGCCTACGTCCACGCCTTCAGCGGTGCCAGCAGGCGTTCGATGCCGCGCTTGAGGCGGATTTTGACAGTCTCAGCAGCCCTGAAGCCAATCTGGGCCTGCTGACCGCCAGCTTTTTCCCGACCCCGGCCTTGGTTGCCATCGACCTCGACAGCACTGGCGCTCCGGACTTCAAGGGCAATGTCGCGGCTTTTCCGGCCCTTGCCCGGCAGATCCGCCTGCGGAACCTCTCGGGCACGATCCTCATCGACCCGGCCGGTGTAAAGACGCGCAAACGCCCTGCTCTGGTAGCGTTCCTGCGCGAAGCCCTGTCCGACGACCCGCTCAAGCCGGACGTTCTCGGCGCAACGCCGTCGGGCCTGCTGGAGCTGACGCGCCCGCGCCGCCGCCCGCCACTGTATGAACTCCTGTCCTCCCCACAGGGGCAGGGTCTGTCCATCCTGCGGACCATCCTGCGTGAAAACCGCCCCGGCCAGACGCTGACGGCCTCGATCAGCCTCATCAAGGCTCTGGAAAGTGACCCTGAGGCTCTTGCGGATTTTACGTCCCGGCGCGCCCGTGCGCTGGATCTCGTTCTTGATCCCAACGCCACTCCTGCAAGCTGGAGCCTGTCATGAGCGAGTCCACCTGTCCGATCTGCCACCGCCCCACAGATCCCCAGTTTCGCCCCTTCTGTTCCCGGCACTGCGCGGATGTCGATCTGGGCCGCTGGTTCAGCGGGACATACCGCGTTCCGTCCTTTCGTCAGGACAATGACGAAGAACAGGACGAATATCGCGACGGAGAGGGTTGATCCCACCGCAATCATAGGCTAAATCCCATCTCCGCAACGGGGTTCGCTCTGAAGCTCGGTGCCCAAGTAGCTCAGTTGGTAGAGCATGCGACTGAAAATCGCAGTGTCGGTGGTTCGATTCCGCCCTTGGGCACCATTTATTCCCAAAGAAAAAGCGTGAACCGAACACTCACAGCCTGAGTGAACTGCCTCTCGTCGATCTGGAACGCGATGCGTCAGCGCGAACGATGAATGCTTCAGAACCACCGAAAATGAATTCGGTCCTGGTCCGTCGCCTGGCGACAGATTCACTTCCGCCATATCCTCCGCCGCATAAGCGTCAGACGACCATATAAGGCAGCAGCATGTGCTGTTTTTCCAAAAATAAAACCATAATACTGCCTGGATTTCTTCAGTAAATTTTTACCAATCCACTTTTCCAAGAAATCGGTCCGCGATAAACTTTACCAGACAGTCCTCTGTATCTTTTCAAAGGCTTTTTTTCTCTATTAAAATGCAGGAACCAAATTTAGAGAGGTTTTTATGGCAAAAGTCCGCTGCATTACGATGCAAAAAAATGAAACCAAACTTTTAGAGCCATGGATAAAATACTACGGTTATTTTTTCGGATTTGAAAACCTCTATATCCTAGATAATGGATCAAATGAAAACGTAGTTTTTGAAGTATTGGAAAAATACAAAAAAGCGGGTGTCAACGTATATTACGAACACAACAAAAAAGAAGATTTTGATAAAAAAGGCGATATAATATCTGATATTATACATGGATGGGATTCAAATAATGAACCATATGATTACGTTATCCCCATAGACTGCGATGAATTTGTTGTTTTATGTGAAGAAAAAATAGAGGTAAGCAGGGAAAAGCTAAATTCATATCTTGATTCATTAAAAGGAATACAGGACGCATTTATCATAAAGAAACTATTTTTAAATATTCCTGATGACGCTGAATTTTTCACGCCATCTGTAGTTCCAAAAAGTATGTTTGCGAGAGATACCTTAGGCCATTTGGATCACGGGTTTCATCACCCAAAATCATCCAAAAGTGACGGAACCCATGTCACAAATTTGGGCTATATACACCTCCACAACAAACAGTTTTCAGAAGTTCTACAAGCTGCAAAAGAAAAGCTCATATATTATATTGACATAGAAGACAAAAATATCCTTAAAGACTATACTGGACCTGGACTGCATCTTGTTAAGTATTTCTTCATGACAGAAGATGAATATAAAAATATATTCCTTGATAAAGCCAGTGTTTTTGTTCCGGAATTTTCATATCTTTTAGATATATTAGGCGTTAATTTACAATCTGTTTTTGGAAAATATAATAATTGTAAAAAAACCTTACGAGATGAATGCAACGGCACTCTTGTTAGGTATCCCGACATAAATAAAAAATCTTATTATTTCATAGATTTTAATGAGAAAAAATATATATCTTGCCACGAGGATTTACAAAATATTGATATAGATCCGCTTATGCACTTTAGCGAATATGGTTATAAAGAATCAAGGCAGGTAGATAGGCTGTTTTCATGTTCTATAGAAAAATTTAACGAAATATATAAAGAAAAATTATTTCATAATTTATTAGAAAACCACCAAAGCACAGATGAGAAACTACATCATTCAAAAATTCATAATAATGACTAGCATCAGACCTCAGCTGCTTTGACGGGACAGATGACCGGAAAAACATTCGAACATCTGTCACGGCATGTGACGACAAAGGTTGGCCTCTCCATCTGCAGGACCGTTGCATGTTCGAGGTGGATACGGACATAGTGCGGCATGAAGCGCCTCGACCCCTTTCTCATGTCCCTGATCTGCGCGATTGCGCTGGCCTCCATCCTTCCCTGCCGCGGGCAGGTGGAGCATATCCTTCAGCATGTCGTGACGATCCTCATCACGTTCATGTTCTTCTTTCAGGGCGCGAAACTCGAGCGTCACGCCATTGTGGACAGCGTGAAGGACTGGAAACTTCAGGGCAGCGTTCTGCTCTGCACGTTTGCCTTGTTCCCTTTGCTTGGGGTCGGGCTGCATCTGCTGTTCCGGGCGGTCTTTCCCGATGCGCTGTTCGGCGAAGAACTGTGGTCGGGTGTACTGTTCCTGTGCTGCCTGCCGTCCACCGTACAGTCTTCCATTGCGCTGACGTCCATTGCGAAGGGGAATGTCACGGCGGCGATCTGTGCGGCGACGGTCTCCAACATTGCCGGCATCGCGATGACGCCGCTGCTGACCGGACTGGTGCTCGGGCATGTGGGGGCGGAGCATTCGCCACTGGGCTCCATTCTCGACGTAAGCAAGGAGCTTCTTTTACCCTTCGCGCTGGGACAGATTCTTCAGAAATGGGTCGGGCCGATTGTGCGCAAGCACAAGATCCTGATCTCGTTTACCGACCGCGGGTCTATCGTCGTCGTGGTCTATACCGCGTTCAGTTCCGCCGTTGTGGAGGGAATCTGGCATCGCGTTTCGGGCGCGCATCTTCTGGAAGTCGCATTGCTCGATACTGCCATGCTGGCGCTGGTTCTGGGTCTGTCGCATCTGATGGGCAAGGGGCTTGGGCAGACAACATCAAACAGCATCGCGCTTCAGTTCTGCGGATCGAAGAAGTCTCTGGCGTCTGGCGTGCCGATGGCGAGCGTCATTTTTCCGGCAGCGTCGGTCGGCATCATCGTACTGCCACTCATGATTTATCACCAGATCCAGCTTTTCACCTGCACGCTGCTGGCACGGCGTTATAGCACACGCTTTCTCGACACCAGCGACCAGGGCACGACAACCTCTCCGCAGCGTCGTACCGCCACACCGTAAACCTTGGAAAACAGAGCATCCGTCAGAACGTCGGACGGAGCCCCGATGCTGACAAGAGCGCCCTCCGACAGTACGGCGATCCGGGTACAGAAACGGGCGGCAAGCGCCAGATCATGCAGGATGACGGCCACGGCCTGACCCTGCGCCGCGTACCGGTTAAACAGTTCCATGACCGTCAGGGCCTGAGCAGGGTCGAGCGCTGCGACCGGTTCATCCGCCAGCAGGACGGGGGCCTCAACCGCAAGGGCCCGGGCGAGCAGAACGCGCGCACGTTCTCCCCCTGACAGATTGACGCAGGAGCGGTCCGCAAACGCACTCATCCCCACGACCTCCAGGGCCTGCTGAACGGCTGCGGCATCCTGTTCCGCCGTCGCCGTACGGCGATGGGGCAGACGGCCGAGCGCAATAACATCCCGCACGCTCATGCCGATGGCGGCCGGGGCGTCCTGCGGGAGATAGGCCAGATGCCGCCCGCGCTGTTCGGACGGCATGGAGAACAGGTCCTGCCCGTCCAGCAGGACACGGCCGGTCTCCGGGCGGAGCAGTCCGGCCATGACGCGCAGGAATGTGCTTTTGCCTGCACCATTGGGACCGATCAGGCCGAGGACTTCGCCGGGGCGGACGTCGAGCGTGATGTCATGCAGAAGCCTGTTCCCCTCAAGGGTCAGGCTGAGTGTGTCGGTCTGGAGGATCATGATCCGCACCTCATACCGGGCGTCCGCGCAGGCGCCAGACCTGCCAGAAAAAGACCGGCGTTCCGATCAGGGACGTGACTACGCCGAGTTGCAGTTCGGTGCCGCTGACTGGCAGGCGCACGAACAGGTCCGCCGCCAGCAGCAGTGCGGCCCCTCCCAGCGCAGACGGCAGGAGCAGGCGCGAGGGGCGCGCTCCGACAAGCGGGCGCAGCAGATGCGGCATGACGAGGCCGACGAACCCGATCCCGCCGGCGACGGCCACACCGCTTCCAACCGCCAGTGCCGTTCCGATCACGACGCGCCATTGCACGGCGCGCAGGGAAAAACCCATCGTATGGGCCACGTCCTCGCCAAGGGTCAGGGCATCCAGAGACCGTCCGGTCCCGAGCAGAAACGCCGACCCGACGAGCAGACCGGGCAAAGCGATCAGAACATCATGCAGGCTCGCACGGGACAGGGACCCCATGAGCCAGTGCATGATTTCATAGGACGCATAGGGGCTCGGCACGAGATTGAGCGTCAGGGCCAGAAGGGCGGCGCTCATGGAGCCCAGAGCCGCACCGGCCAGCACCAGAACGAGCGTCCCGCCGCGCGTGAGGGCCAGAAGCAGAAGCGTTGCGAGCCCGGCGCCGGACAGGGCCGCCAGGGGGAGCGCAGGCGCACACACGGCCGAGACGCCGGTATAGAAAACCAGCACGGCGCCAAGCGCCCCGCAGCCTGAAATGCCGAGCACACCCGGATCGGCGAGCGGATTGCGGACCAGCCCCTGAAGGGCCGCTCCCGACAGGCCAAGCGTGCCGCCAACCAGCAGGGCAAGAATGACACGCGGCAGGCGGATCTGGCCGATAATGGTTGCGGCAATCGTCTCGTGGCCCTGCAGCATGTCGGACAGGCCCTGAAGGACGCCGATCCCCGCTGGGCCCGCGGCCAGCGACAGGATGGCGAGGGCCAGAACCAGCATGGCGAGAATGGCGACGGTCAGGGCGTAACGGCTCATGGTAAAGGCTCCGCTGCGGTCAGGCGATCATGTGCAGCGATCAGCGCCTCCAGTACATCGAGCGTTTCAGGCGTGCCGCACATCGTCAGACGGCCGGGAAGCGCCAGACGATGCGCGCCCGTAAAGCGTCCCTGTAGTGCGGGATGGTGAACGACATTTTCGGCCAGAGACGCGCCTTCGGAAATCATACCGGTCACCAGAAGGTCTGGCGGATGGGCGATCAGGGTTTCCAGCGCGATGGTGCCGTCCGACCGTTCGGAGGGGGACAGGCGGAAGCCGGCGCGTTTGAGAAGATCGGAAATCAGACCGCCCTCTTCTCCCGCAAGGTTCGCACCAACAACCGTCGCCGTCAGGATTTTTTCCGGATTGGCGGGATGGAGGCTTTCGAGGCGGGCTTCAAACGCGCGGATCATGTCCGCGCCGCGTGCGTCTTCGCCGATGGCCTGGGCGACAGTGCGGATCTGAACGGGAATGTCCGCAAGGGAGGCAATCGACGGCAACTGGACGAACGGAACATGCAGGGCGTCCGTCACGATCGGGACGGTCGGGCGGTGCCATGTGCCGTCCAGAACGAGGTCGGGATGGGTCGCGACGAGGTTCTCGCCGTCAGGACGCTGCACGGGATAGGTCTGTGCCAGTTCGCAGCGGACGGATTCCGCGCAGTCCGTCGCCAGCGGGCTGAGGCCGAGGATATGGGACGGGTCTGCCAGTTCGAGCAGCAGTTCGTCCGTACACAGATTGAGAGAAACGATACGGGTCCGTACCGGACCGGCACAGGCCGATCCGGCGAGGGCGCCCGACAGCAGAAGGACTGCCGCCGGGGCTGAGAGGACGTGAAGGAATGCCTTAAAGGCCAAACGTCACACCGCCGTAGAAAGACCGGCCCGGCTGGAGATAGCCGACCGGGTTTTCATAATAGCGGTTCCCCAGATTGTCGCCACGCGCAAACAGCGTGACGAAGTTCGCCAGCTTGTATTCCGCAGCGATGTTCACCGTCACGTAATCATGGCCGATCGTGCTCATGGATGTGTAGCGGTCGAGATCATGCCAGCCGCTGACATAGAGCAGGCTCGGCGTGATGCTCAGGCGCTTGGTCGGCGTCCAGATGACGCTGGCCGTGGCCTTGTGGCGGGGACGGCGCACGAGGGCCGCACCGGTGCTGCGGTCTGTGGCATCCGTCCAGGTATAGGTGCCACGCAGATCAACGCTTTTGATGATGCGGTAATCGACAAACGCCTCAACACCATGCGTCTGGGCGCGCGCGACGTTGACATAGGTGTAGTTGTAGCCCGACAGCGCCGTGTTGATGAGGTTCCGGACATGGTTGCCGTAATAATCGGCCCCAAAGGTCAGCTTTCCGTTCAGGAGGCGCTCTTCAAACCCGGCATCGAAGCCCAGAAGGCGCTCGGCCCGCAGGTTCGGGTTCGCGAGGAAATAATAGGCCGGATAGCTGACGAAAAGCTGGTTCAGCGACGGGCCGTGGAAACCCGAGCCGCCGCTGGCCTTCAGCGTCAGGCCCGTTCCGGGGATTTTTACGGCCGGGGCCACGCGCCATGTCACGTAGTTGCCGTAACGCGAATTGTTGTCGTAGCGGATATTGGCCGAGCCAAAGAGGATGTCATGCCAGTGGCCTTCAAGCTGTCCCCAGGCGGCATGCGTCGTGGTCTGGGCGTCGATCGGCGTCAGGATGCGCTCGCGGATATAGTCATAGCCAACGAGGAAGGAGCCGTTATGGCCGAGATGGGTCAGGCCTTGCCAGTCCACTTTCAGGCGGTCGCCGCGGTTGGACGCGATGTCCGGATCGCCAGCCGTGATGTCGTGGCGGCGATAGGTGACGTAACCGACGCCCAGCGTCTGCTCGAACACGCCCTTGAAGGATTTCAGATGCGCCGTGCCGCGCAGAATGGCCTGTTTGAGGTCACTCTCATTCTGCTGGGCTGAGGGCAGCGCCGGATAGGAGCTGTAATCGTCGGCGACGTATTCGTAATCCGCCTGCGTCAGATGCGCCGTGAAACCGAGATCGAAATTGTCCGTCACGTCATAGCCGAGGCGCACATTGGCCGTGCGGTTGTCGTTGCGGTTGGACGCGACGTCATGGCCGTGAACCTGCGCACGGATGGCTTTCGGCACAGACTGATAATCGCCAACATGGTTGTGCGAGACTTCGATCATATAGTGGAAGCGATGAAGCGAGCCCGAGAACCCGGCCGTCTGGTTCTTGGTGGAATAGCTGCCGCCTTCAAGCCGCACGAAGCCGTGCAGCGGCCCCTGCCCCTGCTTGGTCGTCATGTCGATGACGCCGCCCATCGCATCCGCACCGTACAGGCCGCTCTGCGGTCCGCGCAGGATTTCCACGCGGGCCAGACCGTCGGTGAGGAACTGCGCCGTATCGAACGCCCCGGCCGGAGTGGACGGATCGTTGATGTCCATTCCGTCCAGCCGCACCTTCACTTCATTGGCGTTGGTGCCGCGCATGAAGATCGACCCCGTACCCCCAGGACCACCCGTGCGCACCATGTTCAGGCCCGGCTCGCGAGCCAGAAGGTCTGCAAGGTCACGTCGCTGGAGAAGTTCAATGTCACGCTGGGTCACAACCGTAACCTGCGAGCCGACCTTGCTCAGATCCTGTGGGATGCGGTTTGCCGTCACCGTAACAGTCTCAGGGACGGACGAAGAAACGGCTTTCGGAGCTGGAAATGCCTTGGGCTTCTGGGGCTGAACCGGCTCCTTTGCCGGAACGGACGCCAGTGCCGGAACAGCGACAAGCATACTCGTCGCAAGAAGAAGGCGGGAAATACGGGGCATGGTGATAGTGATGTCTCGTCGTTCTGCGTCGCCCTCAAGAAGGAGGCAGACCCGCCATTGCGCGGTCTGACCCGGCGTTCCGATGCACCCCGCCCGGACCGTCCTTCGGACAACTCATGCTGACGGCAGGTCTCCTGGCTCATGCTCCGTCTTCAGGCCCCTTCCCGGCCTGCGCCAGTGGGTTCATGTCCTGAAACCGCGCTACCGGCCTTGTGAGGCAGCAGCCAGCATTTACAGTTGCGGGGGCAGCCGCAGTTTCACACTGCATTCCCTTTTCACCCGCACAAACGGGCACCGTCAGCTGTCATGAAGCGCCCCCCGCAGGGCAAGTCAAATACAAAAGACCCTTCGTGACGGATTTGACACAGTAAAGCCTGCAACATGGATTTCATTCCGTTACAATCTACCCTTTGCCTCGGTTTCCTGCCGCCGCCAGTGTCCCTCTCACAGACAACAGACACAGGATCAGGACACGTCATGACGCCCCCTTCTGCCGTCCGGATGACTGACGAGACCCATGCCCTTCTCGCAGGCCCCGCCGATCGCGGACCAGAGGGCTCGGGGCTTCCGCAGCGGATGTTGTGTCAACTGTTCCGGGTCCGACAGTATCCCGACGTCCATGCCCGTGCCGCTGATCTCCGGCTGCGGCTGCCGCTCGGTCGAAAACGCCTTCAGCGACTTGAGCGTATCCGGGAAGCCGGGGCCCTGTTCATTCATGTTCCCAAAAATGGCGGAACGTCGGTTTGTGATCTGCTGTATGGCGGAATCATGCTCCACGAGACATGGCGCTATTATCACCATGTGGCGCCAGAGCTCTGCCGGACGCTGCCCAGTTTTGCGATCTGGCGCGATCCGGTGAAGCGTTTCGTATCCGCATGGTCTTTTGCGCGGCGCGGTGGAACGGCGCGCGTCCGGATCCATCCCTCTGTCAGCCGCTTGTATCGCTCATTCCACACGCTGGATGATGCCATTGACCACGTGGAATCCTGTTCCTCCGTCTATGAACTGGATCATGTGTTCCGGCCCCAGAGCCTGTATGTCTGTGATCGGGAAGGCCGGCTTGCAGTCGATCAACTCTTCCCTATGGACCGGATCTCATCCCTGCCCGATCTGGTACCTGCCCTGCATGGCCGGGTCGTGCCGCATCTGAACGGCAACAGCCATGATGCGATCGCCACGCCCACGCAGGCCAGGAGGATTCGAGAGATCTACAGCGCGGATGAGGCCCTGCGTCCCGCAGGATAGGATTCCGAAACGACTTTCTCCAGAAAAACGGAATATGTCTTATAAATGTCACAATCGGCGGGGAGTTTCCTGCCGTTTATCGCCGTTCCGATGGTGAAATGTGACTAAATTGCCATACCCCCCTCATGTCATATTGTATCATGCCACATCTGATTGAAATGAGGCCTGCACTCATGCTTCTTCTCGGCTGAAAGTTCACCTGACCGAGAAAGACCGAAAACACAATGCGCCTTGCTCGCCTGCTTTCGACTTCGGCCCTGTTTGCGTTTGGTACGGTGTCGGCATTTGCCGCACCCGCAGACAGCACGGCTCCTTCTACAAAGAAGAGCCCTACGAAAGTCGCTGCTGCCGCTCCGTCCATGATGGGCAACACGGCTCCAACAGACGACCATGAAGAACATGTCTCTGTCAGCGGTCATCATTCCTATTTCGATGGCGTAACGCGCCGCGATGTGGGTGGTGGTCTGATGCAGAAACAGGACGCTGCGAAGTCCGTTTCGGCCATTTCCCGCGACTATATCGAAAAGCAGGCACCGGGTCAGGATCCGATGCAGCTGATCGCACTGCTTCCGGGTGCGAACGTGACGTCCTCCGATCCGGCAGGCCTGACGGGAAGCCACATGAGCGCCCGTGGTCTCGACCAGTCGCAGATGGGCTTTACGCTTGAAGGTTTCCCGATCAACGACATCGGCTCCTTCTCGGTCTATTCCCAGGAAATCGTGGACTCCGAGAACCTGCGCAAGATCAGCCTCGCACAGGGTTCCGCGGATCTCGACAGCCCGCATCTGAGCGCCACCGGCGGCGTGGTCGACATGTACATGATCGACCCGAAGATGAAGAAGGGCGGCGCATTCGACGTCACTTACGGTTCGTACGATTACACACGCGGCTTCCTGCGCCTCGACACAGGCAAAATCGGCCAGACCAATCTGCGTGCGTATTTCTCCGGATCCTACGCAACCGAAGATGCCATCCACTCCGAAGCGACGAACCGCAAGCTGCACGCCGAAGCAAAGTTTGTGAACGACTGGGGTGACGGAAACCGCGTCTCCCTCGCGATCGTTGGCAACCGCCTTTACAACTACCTGACGCCGAGCGTGAACCAGGCGTCCTGGGATGCGTATGGTTTCGGTGTGAAGGACCAGTACGTCGCGTCCTGTTACTCGGGCAGCACCTGTACCCGTCCGAACGGATCGACGTTCAAGAACAACAGCGGCGCCACGATTTCAAACACTGTCTATAACGGCGCGTACAAGTCTGGTGATGCCAATTATTACAAGCTCCACCAGAACCCGTTCACCAACATCTATGCCAGTGCTCCGTCGACCTTCAAGCTGACGGATCACCTCGTCCTGACCGAGACCCCGTATTTCTGGTATGGAGATGGAAGCGGCGGTGCCGCTTACGGCGTTCCCGGTAACTGGGGCAAGACCTCCATGAGCGGTACCCTCGACGGCAAGACACCCGCAAAGGGAAGCCTGCTGTACGAACCGTCAATCACAACGACTTATCGCCCCGGCGCCGTCACGAAGTTGACGCTCACCACCGGCGTCAACCGTCTGATGGTCGGTTACTGGTTCGAATATGCCAAGCAGTCCCAGACTGCACCGGCAACCGGTATCGCTGCGAACGGAACGCCATGGAACATCTGGGGAAGCGGCCCAAACTATGTGTTCAGTGACGGCACTACCTATCAGTATCGCCAAAGCCTGACGCAGACCCGCACGCACACCATGTTCATCGGCGACAGCCTTTCGCTGTTCCACAACAAGCTGACCATCGACGCAGGCCTGAAATATGCGATCGTCACACGCGACGCTCACAACTTCCTGCCGAACACGTCCACGGGTCCATATATCGACAAGACGTATTACCAGCCGCTGCCAACGGCCTCGATCCGGTATCAGATCAACCCTGAAATGCAGGTTTTCGTCTCGGGCTCCACAAACTTCCGTATCCCGACGAACTACTCCCTGTATGACGCTGGCACGTATTATCTGCCGTCCAAGACTGCATCCGGAAATTATTACGGGACGCAGGCCTCGACAAACCAGCAGCCGGAAATCTCCATTTCCGAAGAAGCCGGCTGGCGTTACACGGGTCCGACGGTCATGGCCTCGGTCACGTACTTCCACTACAACTTCACGAACCGCATGTTCCAGTCCACCCAGTGTCTGGATGCAACCTGTAGCAATTATGCGTCCACCAACATCAACGCTGGTGGCCAGAGCACGAACGGTGTGGATGCCGAAATCGGAACACGTCCGATTTTCTACCATATCCGTCCCTATGCCTCGTTCGAATATGTCGATGCCCGTACGACCAGCAACCTGCTGTCAAGCTCCGGCAACAAAATCGACTACATGCCGACAAACGGCAAGTTCGCGCCCGAAACGCCAAAATATCAGGTCGGCTTCAATCTCGACTATGACGACGGCAACATCTTCGGTGCCTACAAGCTGAAATATGTCGCCAAGCAGTATGCTTCGTTCATGAACGACGAAAGCATCCCCGGTTACGTCAAGATGGACATCACGGTTGGCTATCGCTTCAAGAATCTGGGCTTCCTTCAGGCTCCGAACGTAAAGCTCAACCTGACCAACATCACGAACAATCACTATCTCGGCTTCCCGACGAGCCCCAAGGTGAATGCCCAGACACAGACAGGCATCTTCGGCAATTCCATCAAGGGAACAGCCCCGACCTACATGATCGCGGCTCCGTTCGCTGCAATGGGTTCCGTCAGCGCTGGTTTCTGATCCTTCAGATCCTGTTGAACCTGAATACCCCATGCCGGTCTCAGGCATGGGGTTTTTCATGACCGGAAACGCCCGGTCGGGAAGGCTCTGCGCACTTGCACTCCACCCGCCGATATGGCCATTTAAGAGCGCGCCAAAGACGAGAAGGATCCACGGTGGGCAGAACGAAAACGACGGACAAGTCAGCTCTGGATATCTATCTGGGCGCTCTTCGGGATCATCTGTCCATTGAATCCAAGGCCATCGAGACCGCGCTTTCGGAGCTTCCGGTGTGTGAGCGGTATCCGGGGCTGTCCCAGCGGATGGAGCAGGATCTGGCAATGGGCCGGAGCCATGCGCGGGAGATCACGATCCTTCTGTCCCGACACGGGCACCCTGCCCCGGTTCCGCATGAGACGGTTTCGTCCATTCTCAGCACTGTCTCGGGGCTGTTGCATGGCGGCGAAGCGCGGGATGTTCTGAAGAACGTGCTGGCGACGAGTGGATACCGGGCGCATCAGATCACGTCTCTTCAGATGCTGATCGTACTGGCGCGGCAGCTTGGTTTTGCGCAGGATGCGTCGGCGCTGGAATGTCTGAAGGACGAAGAGACCGCTGCGGCCGAGGCGCTTGCGGGCCTGATGCCGGACATCGTGTCGCAGTATCTGGCCGCCGCCTGATCCCGGCGGGGCTGCTTGCAAGACATCGTGGAGGGCGTAAACTTCGCGGATGTCCTCTTTCCGCTTTCTCCATGCTGCTGACATTCACCTCGACAGCCCCCTGAGGGGGCTGAGCCGTTACGAGGGGCTTCCCGAAGCGGAAATCCGTGGGTCCACGCGGCGCGCGCTGGACCGGCTGGTCGAGACGGCGCTGAGTGAAAAAGTCGATTTCGTTATTCTGGCGGGGGACCTGTATGACGGGACCTGGCAGGATGTGGGGACCGGGCTTTACATGCTCAAAGCCCTGAGCCGACTGGTTCAGGCGGGCATCCGGGTTGTAACGCTTTCAGGCAATCATGATGCGCAGTCGGTCATTGCACGCGAACTGCCGCTGCCGGACGGGATCGACCATTTTTCCTATGAGGCCCCGCAGACATTTCACTGGCCGGAACTCGGAGTGGCGTTGCACGGGCAGAGTTTCCGCGACCGTCATGTCCCGCATGACATGACGCGGGCCTATCCCTCGCCCATTGCGGGGTGTTTCAATATTGGTGTGCTGCATACATCTCTGTCGGGGTATGGGGAGCACGAGACCTATGCGCCCTGTTCCGTCGAAACGCTGGCGGCGAAGGGATATGATTACTGGGCGCTGGGGCATGTGCATGCGCGCGAAATCGTCTGTGAACATCCATGGATCGTGTTTCCGGGTGTGCTTCAGGGGCGTCATGCGCGCGAGATCGGAGCCTGTGGCTGTGCGCTGGTGAGCGTTGAGGACGGGATCGTTCGATCGGTCGGTTTCGTGGACTGTGATGTCGTGCGGTGGTGTCGGCTGGAGTTGGATATCAGCGACATGCAGAGCATGGACGCGGTTCGGGGGGCCGCGCGGCGGGAGATGGAACGCGCCCTTTCCGAAGCGGAAGGACGGACGGTGATTGCGCGGGTCGTCCTGACGGGACGCAGCGTTCTGCATGACCGGTTATGGGCGTCGCAGGGCTGGGAGGACGATCTGCGGGGCATTGCGGTGTCGATGGCGCAGGAATCCGCCAACGGAAGGGCGCAGATTGCGCTGGAAAAAATCCGTAACGAGACGTCTGCGCCCCTGCTTCGGAGCGGCGTGGCGGAAACGCGGGAGCTTGATCTGGCGCTGGACGGGCTGATGCGGGACGAGGCGTTTCTGGCGTCCCTGCCCGACGCTTTTGAAGGATTTTTCTCTGCCCTGCCCGCCTGTGTGGAGCGCGACAGTCTGATGCCGGAGGGGCAGTTTCCCCTTGAACAGGCGCGTGCGGCGTTAAGGGCGCGCCTGTTGGGGGAGACGGAATAATGCGGTTCGAACGCCTTGATCTTCTGCGCTATGGCGGATTTCAGGAGACCACGCTGAATTTTCCGAAAGGGGCGCGGGACCTGCACGTCATTTATGGCGCGAATGAAGCCGGAAAATCGACGACGCTCTGTGCGATCCGGGATTTCCTGTTCGGGTTTCCGCATCATATCGCCGGGGACTGGATGACGGCGGCGTCGCTGCTGCGGGTCGGGGCCAGTCTGGAGGAGGACGGGACGGTTTTTGAGGGCGTGCGGCGCCGGGGGCGGGCGCAGACGCTGTTTGCCGCGGATGACAGGACCGCGCTGGAGGATCTGCAATTGCGGACCTGGCTGGGCGGGCTGGATTCGAAGGGATTTGAGGCAGCCTGGGCGCTGGATCATACGCGCCTGCGTGAAGGGGGCGAGGAGATGCGCCGCCTGAAAGACGATGCCGGACTTCAGATCCTGGCGGCCGGGCTGGGACTTGAAGGTGTTGGAAAACTGAGCACGACGCTTCAGGAAGATGTCGGTTCGGAATGGAAATCCGGACGCGCACGCTCGGCGCTGCAACAGGCCAGACTGAAGCTGACGGCGTTGCAGACGGCCCTGCGGAGCGACACGACAACGGTCAGAAAACTGTCTGTTGCGAATAAGGAACTTTCTGAGTCAGAAATAGAAAAACAGACCTGCGACGAAGCGATGCAGGAACTGGGCGCGCGCCGTAGAACCAATTCCCGCCTGAAAATGACATCCGTTCCTTTTCAGAAACTAAATCAGATCGAAACGGAAATCAGGTCCTTTCCGAGCCGGGATCTGACAATTGAAGATTGCATCCGCTTTGAGAACATTCTTGAATCGTTACGGAATGAAGAATATAATGTTTCGGTTTCGCGACAGAAATTCGAGACGCTATGCGCGCAAATTCGGGATTTTGGTGATCCGCGCCCTGTCCTTGCGGAACAGGACTCCATCAGGACTCTTCTGGGACGGGGCGCGCTGATTGCGCGTCTTGAAACGGCGGTGGAAGAACGGAAAGCGCGCCTGACGCGGGATGCGATTTCGCTGGAACAGTTCTGGGCCCGGCATGGCTGTGAGGCCGGTGTGCTGCCAGATCTGGAAGAACTGGACGATCTGGACCAGCGGCTTCAGGCACGCACTCTGTTGCACACGCAGGAACAGGATCTGCGGGCGCGGCTTCAGGAGACGGAGCAGACCCTGAATATCCTGCATCCCGATTCCGTTTCGGAGACGGATGAAAAATCCTCTCCCGAAACGCTGCGTCTGTTCCGGCTGGAACTGGATGAGGCCCGCAGTCTGGGCGCGCTGGATGACCGGATCGACAGTCTGGTCGCCGAAGTTTTGCGGCAGGAGGACGCCACGGCTGCGGCTTATGGGACGCTGGTGCCCTGGCGTGCGTGTGGTGCCGATCGCAAGGCGGATCTGACGGCGATCGCGTTGCCGGACGGGGCGGTTCTGGAAGACGAAGCGCGACTCTGGGCGGCGCTGGCCGAGCAGCAGCGCGTTGCGCGGGACGAGGAACAGGCGGCGGAAACGGAAAAGGCGCGTCTGGCGCAGCAGTGCCGGCGGCTGGAAGAAGACGGGCAGGCTGTGTCGTGGGAGCAGCTTTCCGCGGCGCGGCTGGAACGCGACCGGCTCTGGCAGAGCATGGAGCAGAATTTTCACTCTGGCGGCTGTCCTGCACAGGTGACGCGGGAGGCGTTCGGGGTTCTGATCCAGAATGCGGACAGTCTGGCGGACCGGCGTCATGCGCATGCCGAGCAGTCGGCGCAGCTTGCGGCTCTGTTGCGGCAGGGGGAGGATCTTGCGCTTCGGGCGGAGGAAGCCCGTCGGCGGGGGATGCGGGCGCAGGACGAACTGGACCGGGGCCAGACCGCGTGGGGCGCTTTGCTGGAAACATTCGGAGCGCCGGTGCTGCCTCCCGCGTCTTTGCAGGTCTGGGTGGTTCGGCGGCAGGAGGCTCTGGCAGCCGAAGAGGTTTTGCAGAGCGCAAGGAGGCAGCTTCAGGCCGCGACGGACAGCCGGGCCGATATGAGCCGAAGGTTGCGGGTTTTTGACGCGGAATGTGCGTCCGAGCGGCTGGCGGTTCAGATCCGGCAGGCCGCGTCTTTGCTGGAACGAGACGAGGAAGCGGCGCGGCAGGCGGAGGCGCGGAAAAAGGATCGTCTTCAGCGGCAGGAGGCCCTGATCAGGGGACGGGAAGCTCTGGCCGGCGTGGAGAAAAAGCTGGCGCTCTGGGAAGAAGACTGGGCACGCGCCTGCCGGGACTGCGGCTATCCAGGGCGGGCGGAGCGGGCTGATCTGCGGGATGTGACAGAGGCGCGTACGATCCGGCTGCGGCTGGACAGCGAGCAGAAGGAGCAGGATTCCGAGACACGCGATATCGCGGCGTTCCATACCGAACTGGCGGCGTTTCTTCAGCGCTACGGGCAGGGATCCGCGGCGGAGCTTGAACAGTTTCTGCGTCTGGAGCAGGAGCGCGAGCGGGAACGGAAATCCGTTCTGCAGCAGCATGGGGCTCTGGCGGACGAGATTGCGCAGGCCGATCTGCGGATCGTGGAACTGGAGCAGGGGCTGGACCCCGTGCGTCGTCTTCTGGGGCTTGGGGCGGATGAGGACCTGCGCCATGCGCTGTCCCGCGCGCGGGAGCGGGCGGCGTTGTGCGACAGGCGCGACGAGTTGCGGGAGCAGATTCTTCAGGCCGGGAATGGCCGATCGCTTGAGGTGCTTGTGGAGGAGGCGCGGGCGACGGACCCGGAGCAGCTTGAGCAGGATTTCGAAGACATCGAAGCTGAAACGATGGCGCTCGATGCCCGCAGGTCGGAAGTCACGGAACGGCTGTTGCGGGCGCGGGGCGTGCTGGCGGAACTGGAAAATGCCCGGGGCGTGCATGAGGTCGCGGAAGAAATTCAGGAGACGGAAGCGGAAATTGCCGAGCGGGCCAGCCGGTATGTGTCGCTCCGGCTTCAGCAACTGATGCTGTCACGACTGGTGGAGCAGGGACGACAGCAGGCGCATGGGCCCTTGCTGTCGCGGGCGGGCACCCTGTTTTCGCGGCTGACGCTTGGGCGTTATGAAGGGCTTGTGACCGAAGAAAGCGGGTCGGATGGGCTGGTTCTGGCGGGGCAGCGCCTGGCAAGCACGACGCCCGTTCCGGTTCAGGCCATGAGCGAGGGCACGCGCGACCAGCTTTATCTGGCGCTGCGTCTGGCGTCGGTCGAGCAGGCTCTGGCGCGGGGCATTCGTCTGCCTTTTCTTGCGGATGATCTGTTCGTGACGTTTGACGAAGAGCGCACAGCCGCAGGACTGAAGATACTGGCAGAGCTTTCAGAGAAAACGCAGGTTCTGTTTTTTACCCACCACGGGTATATAATCAATAATTCAAAAGAAATTCCATATTCTATAGAAATATAATTTTTTTATAAAAAAATATTTACTTGTTCCGAAAACAAAATTTAAGTCGCCTTGAGATTCCTCTTTGACGACACAGTATGAAATACGGGCCAACTATTTCCATTCGGGCTGATTCTTCCTATATCCAGCCCGTCATGGTTGTTTCAATTGGCTTTACTATCAAAAATGGTGTTTAACGGAATCTCAACACTCTTCTCCAGAGCGCGGTCGTGACTGACATCCCGCACGGCAGTATGAATGCACAGCGCATTATTCCGCTGGCTACTCTTGCGGCATCTCCCCGCGGGATGGACCCGACTGTCGTTCGTCTGCGCACGGCGCTCTCACCCGCAATCGCGTCTCTTCTGGATCAGGGTCGCGCGGTTCTGGTGCTGTCACGGCAGTCCACGGGAAGACTGTATCTGGATCCGCACCAGTTCTCCACGCTGACCCGGCCACCTGGCATTGAACCTACGGCCGATGTCTTTCTGCTCACCGTCATGCGTCAGGCACTGCTGCGGCATCTTCCGATGCTCGCAGGTCTGCCGCCACTTTCTTTCGACATGGCGCGGGGGCCCGGCGCTTTTCTGCTGTCAGCGGCATCCATGCTTGAATCCGGAGTTCTGGACGGGACCATTCTGCAGACGCGCCAGCGCCTTTTGCAGCATGTTACGGATCTGCTGATCACGACGATCCTAGACTGTCTGGATCTGGAAGTCAGTGTTGCGGGGCGTCGGCGGCACCGGCAGAAACAGATCCGCCGTTACATTGAATCACGCCTGCACGAGCATGACCTGACCCCGCAGAGCATTGCGGAGGCTTCCGGGATTTCGACGCGGGCGCTTTACCAGCTTTTCGACGGGGAATCCGGCGCGGTCGCGGGGTGGATCCTCAACCGCCGGCTGGAGCGCATTCATTCGGATCTGACGAATCCGTCCCATGATGCGCTTCCGATTGCGCAGATTGCGCTGAACCACGGCTTTCGCAATGCCGCGCATTTCTCCCGCCGCTTCAGGCAGAAATTCGGTGCGTCGCCACGCGAAATCCGGCAGCGTGCGTCTATGCGGCCAGGAACACTGGCCTCAGGCCGAGGCTGACTGCATCCCTTTGACGAGACGTGTGGTGGATTGACCGTCCACGAGGTCCACCAGCACCACTTTGCCGCCGTACCCCTTCACCACATCGGCGCCGACCACCTGGTCTTCCGTGTAATCCGCGCCTTTGACGAGAATATCGGGCTTCAGGGTGCGGATGACGTCGAGGGGGGTGTCATCGTCGAACAGCACGACAAGATCGACCGAACGCAGGGCGCCGATCACTCTGGCGCGGGCATCTTCCTTCTGGACTGGGCGGGTTGGTCCCTTGAGGCGGCTGACGGAGTTGTCGGTATTGAGCGCCACGATGAGGCGGTCTCCTTCGCGGGCGGCAGCCTGAAGCAGACTGACATGTCCCGGATGGACCAGATCGAAGCACCCGTTGGTGAACACGACTTTCGCGCCATGCCGATGCCAGCTTTCCACGATACGCGCGGCCTGTTCGACCGGAACGAGCGCGCCTGTTTCGGGCATTTCCTGAAGCAGTTCGCGGGACAGTTCTTCGCGGGATACCGTTGCGGTACCGAACTTGCTGACGGACAGGGCAGCGGCGGCCGTCGCGATGACGACGGCGGTTTCCAGCGTCTGACCGGCGGACAGCACTGCGGCGACGGTGGCGACGACGGTATCTCCGGCGCCGGAAACATCGAAAACTTCGGACTTGCGGCTGGCGACATGCAGCGGTTTCGCATCCTGCTGCCAGAGCGTCATGCCGTCTTCCGAGCGCGTGACAAGAACGTCGCCGCCGAACTGACGGGAGAGGGTTTCCGCCACCTTCAGGACATCGCCGTCGGTTCGGGCAGGAAGCCCGCTGGCCTGTTCCGCCTCGATCCGGTTGGGCGTCACGAGTGTGGCGCCGGCATAGGCTTCCAGCGTGCGTCTTTTGGGATCGACGATGACCGGGATGCCTTTGGCACGGCCGGCTGCGATGATAACCCGCAGGACCTCATCCGTCAGAACGCCCTTGGCATAGTCCGAGCAGACGAGCACATCCGAGACGTCTATCGCGCGGAGGGCTTCCTCCATAAGGCGCTTTTGGATCGTTTCGGAAAGGGGGGTCAGTTTTTCGACGTCGATGCGCACGATCTGCTGACGACCGCTGACGACGCGCGTCTTGGTAATGGTGGTCCAGTCCGGGGAGGAGACAATGCCGTCCGTCTGGATGGTTGGCCAGAGGTTCAGGCTTTCTTTCAGCCGCTCCGCCGAGTCATCTTCGCCGACAAGGCCGACAAGATGCACCTGTGCGCCCAGAGCGGCGGCATTGACCGCAACATTTGCCGCTCCTCCAGGCACGCAGCGCAGGCCATCATGCAGGACGACCGGAACGGGGGCTTCAGGGGAAATGCGGCTGACGCCGCCCGAAATATACTGATCCAGCAGCAGGTCGCCGATGACCGTCATGCGGCCAAAGCGGAAATCGTCGATCACGGCCTGCGTCTCCTTCAGTCATGCGCATTGCTCCCTATCTCACAGGAGCTTAGCAAAAAGAAAAGGCGAGGGATGAACTCCCTCGCCTTTGATGGACCGGAACGAAGCGAATGCTGCGTTCAGACCCCGTTCACCCGACGGCCGGACCAGCCAGCAGCGTGGCGAGCGAGCGGCCGAAACCGGTCGGGTCGGGCAGGGGTTCGCCTTCCTGCACACGCGCCAGATCCAGCAGGACGCTGGCATAGGCGGTGATGCTCTCGTCCTTTGCAACACGCTCGGCCAGAGCCTTGATGAGCGGATGCTTCGGGTTGATTTCGAGAATTGGCGGCATGGCGGGCATGGCCTGACCTGAGCGGCGCATCAGGCGCTGCATCGTCAGGTCCGGGCCGCCATCGGATGTGATGACGACAGCGCTTCCCGTCAGACGCACCGTGCTGCGAACGTCTTTGACCTGTTCGCCAAGGGCATCCTTGAGGGCCGGAACCAGCTTTTCGACATCCGCGGCTTCGGTTGTGTCGGCATCCGTGGATTCAAACTTTTCCAGATCGCCATGGGAATGGGCGACGGAACGCAGCGGCTTGTCCTGGTAGGAAGACAGGCGCTCCGGCCAGAAGCCGTCAACCGGATCGGACAGCAGCAGGACTTCGAGGCCACGCGCACGGAAGCCTTCAAGCTGGGCGGAGGATTTCAGTGCGTCCAGATTGTCGCCGGTCAGGTAATAGATGGCGTCCTGACCATCCTTCATGCGCGCAATATAGTCGTCCAGCGTGACGAGGTCGTCGCCCTGGGTGGAATGGAAACGGGCGAAACCGGCGATTTCCGTCCGGTGTTCGGCGTCTTCCCACAGACCTTCCTTGATGACCGCGCCGAAGTTTTCCCAGAACGTGTTGAAACCACCCTCGGCGTCCTTCGCACGGTTACGGATCTCGGTCAGGACGCGCTTGGTGACGGCTTTGCGGATGCGGGCCAGAACCGGGGTGGCCTGAAGCATTTCGCGCGAGACGTTGAGCGGCAGGTCTTCCGTATCGACCACGCCCTGCACGAAGCGCATCCAGTTCGGAACCAGTTCCGCTTCGTCGGTAATGAACATCCGGCGGACATGGAGATGGATCCGGCTCTCGCGGGACTGTTCCATGAAGTCGAACGGGCGGGCGCTGGGCAGGAACAGGAGGGCCGTGAATTCGGTCACGCCTTCCGCGCGCCAGTGCAGCGTCGCATAGGGTTCGTCAAAAGCGTGGGAGATGTGCCGGTAGAACTCGGCATACTGTTCCGGCGTGATTTCGGATTTCGGCTTGCTCCACAGGGCCGTGCCCTCATTGGCGGCCTGATCTTCCGTGGTGCCGTCTTCCTTGGTTTCACGCAGGGTGATGGGCCAGGAGATATGGTCCGCCCATTTGCGGATGATGGATTTCAGGCGCCAGCTGTCGAGGAACTCGTCGGCGTCGTCTTTCATGTGCAGGACGATGTCGGTGCCCGGCGTGGAGCGGGACGCGGGGCTCAGCGTGAAGGCGCCCTTGCCGTCCGAAGACCAGGTCCAGGCCTGATCGGAACCGGCCTTGCGGGAGGTGACCTCCACACGGTCCGCGACCATGAAAGCTGCGTAGAAGCCGACGCCGAACTGACCGATCAGGTTCGGGCGGTCTTCGGGCTTTGCCGAATTCAGCTTTTCTCCGAAAGCGCGCGTGCCGGAGCGGGCGATCGTGCCAAGGTTCTGGGCCAGTTCGTCATGGGTCATGCCTACGCCGTCATCAGAGATTGTCAGCTCTTTCTGGCTCTTGTCCGGATTGATGCGGATGGACGCATTCTCGGGAAGCGCCGCAGCACTGTCGGTCAGGGCTTCGAAACGGCGCTTGTCCGTCGCGTCCGCCGCATTGGCGACGAGTTCGCGCAGAAAGATTTCACGATCCGAGTAAAGGGCATGGACCACAAGGTCCAGCAGCCGTCCAACCTCTGCACTGAATTCATGCTTTTCGGCGGCCTGCTGGTTGTTCGTTTCACTCATCTCATCAATCTCCGTTCAGGAAAGTGATCTGGATATGCGATGTCACAAACGGTTTTTCAACCGGGATCAGTGGCCCGATCAGAGGTAAGAGGCCAGCGTCATGCCTTTCATGTCCGCAATAAGGGAATAGGACGCCTGAAGCTGGTTGTTGGTATCCGTCACCTGTGTGGAAACCTGTGCAAGATCAGCGTCTTTCACCTGACCGAGCTGGGTCGTCAACGCCGAGGACATCTGGGTCAGCATGGCGGTCTGGTTGGTCAGGCTGTTCTGCTGGACACCCAGCAAGCCGCTCATGGTGCCGAGACCGCTCGTGACCGTATTCATGGAGCTTTGAAGGCCGGAAATCAGGCTCGCATAGTCCGTGGTGCTGGTTGAAGACGAGCCGAGGGAGGCGACCACCATCAGATTGCGCATGAGATCGCGGATCGGGGAGGTAGTGGACGTGGATGTCGCGCCCTGTGTGGCGACCATCCCGACGGACACTGTTTCAGACTGTCCGACGACGACGCGCGTGTTCTGCTGCTGCGCCTGATCGGGGGATGTGGAAAGCGTTGCGGAGAAAGGCTGTCCGGCAGCCGTATTGCTGGCCAGGTTTTCCGTTGTGTCGAGCACGCTCTGCGCTCCGTCCGAACCGAGCTGGCTGACGGCCTGTGCGATCTGGGTTGCGAGGTCCGACGTGCCCAGATCCGTGCTGACAGGGGCCGTCGTATTCTGCTGCCCGGCGAAGACGTAGCTGTCGCCCTGTCGGGTGTTGAGCAGGTTGCCCAGGGAGGTCAGGGCCGACTGGGCGGCAGAGGCAGCCGTCGTGACGGTTGAGTAGGACAGCGTGCTGCCCAGAGTTGAGAGCGAACTCGTCAGGTCCTGGGCGATGGTGGAAATCTGGGACAGGGAACTCTGTGTTGTGGTCAGTGTCGTCTGGGCATTCGTGACGTTGCTGTTCCAGGCGGCAACCTGCGTGATGGCGGGCTGAAGCGCGAGGGCCTGTGTCCGCGAAGACCCGAGATCGGCATAGCTGCTGGCCATAACGCCGGTTGTGGCCTGAAGCTGGAGGGAGTCTTTCGCCTGCGACAGATTCTGGACGCCGAGGAGAAGCTGGCTGGAGATTCCCCCGAAGCCGAAGCTGGAGATGGTTCCGGTCATGATCAGGTTCCGATTGCGCTCAGCAGGGCGCTGAACATTGTCTGGACGGTCGAAACGACCTTGGCGTTGGCAGCGTAGGCGTTCTGGAGCGTGACGATATTCGCCATTTCCGTGTCGATGGAGACGGTGGACGTTCCGGAAAGATTGGACGTCAGGCTGCTCTGCGTTGTCTGCGACAGAGCGAGACCACTGCTTGCATCGCTGGCCGTGGCCGCCTGATTGGCGGTCAGGGATGTCGCAAGGGAAATGATTTTCTGGTTGCCCGTGTATCCCGTGGACAGGGTTCCGGTCATTCCAAGGTTGCTGCTGGGCGCGGCCGTCTGGGCGGTTCCGGAAGCATCGGAGGTTGTTCCGAATGTGTAGCTCAGGACGTTCTGGATGGTCTGGGTGCCAGAGGTCGTACTGTCGAGCAGTTGGGACGGGTCGCTGGAATAGGCGCTGGAGACGCTGATGTCCTGCGAGAAACCGACGCTGCCGGCAGGAACAAGGTCTGTCTGCGAGGTTCCCGGAACGACGCCCTTTGTGCCCGATGTCGTGAACAGGGACATGCCCTGGGCCTGAAAGCGGGTGGCGACCGTCGAAGACAGGGAGTCCAGCTGCGCCTGCATGGTGGGGAGCGTTGTATCGCGCAGGGTGATGTTTGCGCCCAGCGTCCCGCCCGTCAGGTGGGTAGTAACATCGCGGCCATTCATGGTGATGGCGGGGATGGTGTTGCTGGACGATGTGCCGGGATAGGTCGTGCTGACCGAAATCTGGGCAGAAGACGTGGTGAGCGGCCATGTGGACGAGACGGTTGCGCCACTGGAACTGCTGGAGTCGCGCGTAGGCAGGGTGATGCCGTCGGCCGTGGCGATGGTCATGTCGCCGTTTGCGGACTCGGACCATGAGACGGAAAGCTCGGAGGACAGGGAGGAGAGGGCCGTATAGCGCTGGTTTTCCAGCGCAGCCGTGTCCTGACCGGTGCTTTTGAGGTTCATGATCTTGGTGGACAGGGTGCCGATCGTGGTGAGGTCGGTATTGATGTCCGAGACCGAGGAAACGACAGCATTCTGGGCCGTTTGACGCTGGGTCTGATAGGCCGAAGCCAGCGTATTGACGGACTGGGCGAAGGTGGACGCGGCGGAGACGACCGTGCTCTGGGCCGAGGCGCTGTCGGGAGTGGAGGTCAGGGATGTCAGGGCGGACTGAAGATTGCCCAGTTCATCCGAAAGCGTTCCGCTGCTGCCGGATGTGGCGCTGGTAGAGCCCTGAAGTGCTGTGATGTTGGACAGGGAATTGCTGGTGGCCGTGTAGGCCGCCACGTCCGCGTTCTGGGCGTAAAGCGCCTTCTGGACCTGCTGGTTGGTCGCGAGTGTGGTGGCGGCGGTGCGGACACCGTTGCCTGTGTTGCCAGCCACGCTCGACTGGACGTTGGCGCTTTCCTTGATGTAGCCGCTTGTCCCCGCATTGGAGACGTTGTTGGAGGCAACGGCCATGGCATTCTGAACGACATTCAGGCCGGAAGTTGCAATCGAGAGTGCGCTGTTCAGTCCCATGGAGCCGGTGTCCCTTCAGTCGTGCTTACTGGATCATCGCCAGGGTTGTCTGAAGAAGCTGGTCGGCCGTGGAGACGACTTTCGTGTTCGCGCCATAGGCCTGCTGCGCCACGATCAACTTGCTGAGATCGCCTGTCAGATCGGTGGTGGATTCTTCGACCGAGGCCGTGCTCAGGGTGCCGGCGCCATTGGTATTGACGGCGTTGATCTGCGGGGTGCCGGACTGTGAGGTGGCGGTATAGGCCTGTCCGTTCTGGGGGGAGAGGCTGTTGGGGTCGGCGAAGGTCGTCAGGGGGATCTTGGCGACGAGCTGGGAGTAGCCGTTGTCGAAGGTTGCCATGACCGAGCCGTCCGTCTGCATGGAAATGCCGGAGAACGTGCCGGTGGTCACGCTGTCGGAAACCCCCGTGACGCCCGTCGGGGTGGAGCCGTCCGTTGCGAGGCTGACGCCGCTCGTGCCGCCGATGGTTCCGAGGCTGACGGTCATGTCCTGGGGCGCACCGTCATATTCGAAGCTGGCCGTGGAGCCGGAGGCCTGGGTCTGTCCGTTGACGGAGGCGATGGCGCCGGTGGAGGAATCGAACTTCACGGTCGCGCTGTTGGTCGCGTCATTGGGGTTGCTGACGGTCCAGGTGGTGGCGTCGACCTGCGTCCAGTTCAGGGAGACGGTCTGGGCGTTGCCTTTGCTGTCATAGGCTGTGGCCGAAGTAGGTTTTCCGTCGATCTGGCCAGTCAGGGTCAGCTTTGTGCTCTCGGTCGGCTGGAACTTGATGGTGGAGGGCACCTGAATGGGGTTCAGCGTAGTGCTCAGGGTGCCTGTGGAGGCGTTGACGTTATAGCCTTCGAGGTAATAGCCGGACGTGTTGACCAGATAGCCGTTCTTGTCCTGCGAGAAGTCACCATTGCGGGTGTAATACTGCTGTGTGCCGAGGACGGGGGTGCTGTCGTTGCTCTGACCGGTGGCCTGCACGACGTTGAAGAACCCGTTACCGGAAATGGCGAGGGCCGTGCTGTTGGTCGAGGTCGTCACCATGCCCTGGTTGTCGTTGTGCTGGCGGGTGGTGGCGACGACGCTGTCGCTCAGGGATTCGCCGTCACTGGCGAGGCTGTTGTTGGTAACATAGTCCTCGAAGCTGGTGGTGCTGGCCTTGTAACCGTTGGTCTGGCTGTTGGCGATGTTGTTGGACAGGTCGCTGAAGGCGTGTGACTGCGAGTTCAGGCCGCTGACGGCGGTGTGAACCGCGTTGATGATCGAGGACATGGCATACTCCCGGACATGGAACAGGCTGCGGGTCGTATGCCCGAGCATCACTGCCGAGGATTCCACAGGGGATATTAAAGAAGTCCTTACAAGCGCAAAAAGGGCAGATTCGCCTGTTGTTACGAACGGAGACAAGGCTGGGACGGGGGCGAAAAAACGCTGGCGGCCTCTGGTTCTCCGGCCCTGAAACAGGCATGATACAGTGACATGCCAGAGCCAGATGACGACCCCAAAAAGCCCTGTATTCCTGACGATTCCCCGGTAAGACCGGCCAGATTCGTTCATGGCAGCATCATGCGTCATGTCGTGACCATGGCCGGAACCGGGGCGATCGGGCTGATGGCCGTGTTTGCCGTGGATCTGCTCAATTACGGTTATATTTCGCATCTGCATGACAAGACACTGACGGCGGCGATCGCGTTTGCGACGGCGGTCAGTTACGTGCAGGTGTCGGTTTCCATTGGCATGACGATCGGGCTCGGGGCCTGCACGGGGCGGCTGATCGGGGCGTGTCAGCATGCCGAGGCGCGTCGGATGGCCTCGGCATTTCTGGTGGTCATGGTAGCGATTGCGGCCGTTCTGGGCCTGTTGACGGCGACCTTTGCCATGCCTCTGCTCGGGCTTCTGGGCGCGCATGGGGAGGCGCAGAAACATGCGGCCACCTTCCTGCATATCGTGTCGCCGGCGCTGCCGCTTGTGTGTCTGGGGATGGCGCTTTCATCGCTTTTGCGGGCAGTCGGGGATGCGAAACGCTCGATGCGGGTGACACTGACCGGGGCGGCTGTGTCCGCGTGTCTGGACCCGATCATGATTTTCGGGCTGCATCTGGGGCTTGAGGGTGCTGCGATCAGCACGGTTCTGGCGCGGCTGGCCATTACGGCGAGCGGATTTCTGAACCTTCGGGGCCATGCCATGCTGGAATGGCCGCAGCGTTCCGCTTTCGGGCCGTCCACGCGACTGATTGGCGGGATTGCGGTTCCGGCGATTGCGACCAATCTGGCGACGCCGACGGGCGCGCTGTTCGTGACGCATGCGATGGCGCGGTTCGGGCTCAATGCCGTCTCGGGACAGGCGACCATTGACCGGATCGTGCCGGTGGCATTTTCACTGGTTTTCGCACTGACGGGGTCTGTCGGGCCGATCATGGCGCAGAACCTTGGGGCACGACAGATCCATC
The DNA here is from genome assembly GCF_002005485.1 of Gluconobacter albidus. NCBI lineage: Bacteria > Pseudomonadati > Pseudomonadota > Alphaproteobacteria > Acetobacterales > Acetobacteraceae > Gluconobacter > Gluconobacter albidus. The sequence continues at coordinate 2,819,956 of NZ_CP014689.1, forward strand.
GTGTGCAGGAGGCGCTTCTGGCGGCGCTGAAGCTGACGGCGCTGTGTGTAGGCGTGACATGGCTGGTTCTGGCGGGGGCGCACACTTACATCATCCAGCTTTTCGAGCTTCAGGGTGTGGGCGTGGACATCGTGCGGCTGTTCTGCTGCTGGCTGGTGCTGAGTTACATGTTTGTGGGGCTGCTGTTTGTGGCCAATACGGCGTTCAACAATCTGGGGCACCCGTTCTATTCCACGGGTTTCAACTGGGGCCGGGCGACGCTGGGGACCATTCCGTTCGTCTGGATCGGGTCTGCTTATGGGCCGATCGGGATTCTGGTCGGGCAGTCGCTGGGCGTGGTGCTGTTTGGCAGTCTGGCCGTAGTGACGGCGTTTCGGGTCATCCGGAAGCTGGAGCCGGATATCGTAAGGCCCTGAGTTCGTCGTTCAGCGTGTCAGCACGGCCCCGGAGACTGGTGTTCTGGTCCGGGGCGGCGGAACGGGGGTCAGCGTGTGGAGAGCGCGCTCTGCTTGGCGGCTTTGAGGTTTCCCTTGGCGACTTTGCGCGCCTTGAGACGTTCGAGACGCTCTTTCATCGCCATTTTTTCGTAGCGGATGCGCTGACGGATCCAGTTCAGCATGCCTGATGCTGTCAGGACCGCGATGCCGACGAAAGTCCAGCGATCGAGCGGCTGTTTGAACAGGAAGTAGCTCAGCGCGACCCCCCAGGCCATCTGGCTGTATTGCGGCAGGGCCACGCGGTTTGCCGGTGCTCTGGCGGTTGCGAGCATCATGCAGAGCTGTCCGAGGGCGGTCAGGAAGCCGTAGCCAAACAGGTAGAACCAGATCTTTGTGTTGGAGGGCCATGTGGCGTGGGCGAGCATGAGGAGACCGTTGCCGACCAGCGCACCCATCAGGCTGGACCCGAAGAGCGACAGGCGGACGGTTTCCTTGCTGGCGATCCGGTAAGCGATCACGCTGCCCGCATTGGCGCAGGCTGCCAGAAGCGCGCAGAGATGGCCCAGATTGAGCGGGCGCATTCCCGGACGCAGGACGATCAGAACGCCCGCAAAGCCGAGGCCGACCGCAAGCCATGCCCAGAACGTCACTTTCTCCTTGAGCAGCACGACGGAGAGGATCGTGACGAACAGTGGCATCAGGAAGGTGATCGACAGGGCCTCGGGCATCGAGAGCAGCATGAAGGCTTTGACGCTGGCGGCCGTGGCGACGAAGACGCAGATCGCGCGCAGCAGCCACATGCCGCGAAGCTTCGGGCGCACGATATCGAGGTAGGATTCGTTTGATTTGCGGATGAAGGGAAGAATGAGGAACCCGAACACCCCGCCAAAAAAAGCAACCTCGAAGGGATCGAGACTCCCGTCCAGCAGTTTGGAAAAGGCGTCGCTGATGGCGAACGCGGAGTATGCTCCGAAGGCCAGGGCCATTCCGGAGAAGAGGGTTTTGGTGTCCATAAGGCTCGGGGACTCTGACGGGAGAGAGAAGGAATCGTGCCGAAAAAATAACCCTGTGCCCTCTGAACGCATGACAGAGCGTTCGGGCCTGAATAGGGCATCGGTAATTGCGGTCAGGCTTCTTAGAAGAAGTATTATGGAAATTCAAACCCGTTTCCGGGACTTCGAATATTTTCTTTGACAATTACGGTATAGATTGAATGATAACATAAATCTATTTATTAATAACATTTGTATTGTTATTAATACGGAACAGGGCGTGGCTGTGGCAGGTGGAAGAAATCGACTCTGGTGTTCCTGTTCGTTATAGAGGCCGCACTCTTTCAATGTGATTTTCAGGGAAACGATCTGTGCAGTGTGAATGGCGTCGGTCTTACGACAGGCTTGTTCCGATGCTGATTAAAGAGCATTTCGGAGATCCGGGTGTGATGACCCGGCAGTTTCCCTACATGAAATCGACGTTCCTCTGGAAAGGGGATGATTTCATTCTCACGCCCGAAGCGCTCGCCAATCCGAAGAACAAATATCATGGGCTTGAGCGGCTGGCGCTGGAGCATCATGAGGCCGGAGACTGGCGGCTGGCCGGGGAATACTGGCTGATTGCGGCGGGCTGGCGCCGGAACATGATGGACCCGGCCGACGAGCGGCATGTGGAAGCGCTACAGTTCGCGCTGCGCCATGTCGAATATGACAGGGCGCTGGCAGACTGGAAAAAGAAGAAGCTCAGCCGCAACGCCATGCCCTATCCCAGCCAGTTCGGGCTTGCCGACGACTGAAACCGGGATTTGCCTGGATCTATGGGGTGAAGACCTGCTGATAGAAGGCGAGTTCCCGTTGCAGGGCGTCTTCTATGGTTTCGCGGGCGCGGAAGCCGTGGGCTTCCTCCGGATAGACGTGCAGGGCGGAATGTTCGAGTTTTGTGCGCATGGACTCCGCCTGTGACAGGGGGACGACCTTATCTGCGCCGCCATGCAGGAACAGGACAGGAACGGTAATGCCCTCGGCCTGCGTGATGGGGGAACGTTTCAGATACACGGCCTCATCTTCGGGATAGGGGCCGATCAGCCCGTCCAGATAGCGGGCTTCAAACTTGTGCGTTTCTTCGGCGAGGGCCCGCAGATCCGTGACGCCATAGAGGGAGGTTCCAGCGGCGAAGAGGTCCGACTGTGCGAGGGCGCCGAGAACGGTCAGGCCGCCGGCGCTGCTGCCGCGGATGACGCAGCGGGCGGGGTCTGCGAGGCCGCGGTCGAGCACAGCCTGCACGCCGGCGAGGCAGTCTTCGATATCCGCGACACCCCATTGTCCGTCCAGTGCTTCGCGGTAAGCGCGGCCGAAGCCGGTTGAGCCGCGATAATTGACGTCGAGGACGGCGAAACCGCGCGAGGTCCACCACTGCACCTTGAAGGCAAAGGACGGATTGGCGCGGCCGGTCGGGCCGCCATGCGCCATGACGACGAGCGGGGGTTTTTCACCTTCCCGCAGGACGCTGGTGCTGCTGGCGGGGGCGTAGAACAGGGCGTGGGCCTGTGCGCCGTTTGCAGTTGGGAAGCTCAGTGGAGTGGGGGTTGCGATATCGGCTTTCGTGACGCCGTGCGGGAGGGTGACGCTGATTCGGAAGCGGTCGCAGGTTTCGCCGGGGCGGCCGAAGGCGATGGCGGCGGGGGCATCGGCCGGGGCGTCGATCCAGGCAAACTGTCCGTTTCCGAGAGGTTCGGGGACATTGACGGGCGTGCCGAGCGCAAGTTCGGTCCAGCGTCCATTGTCTTCCAGCAGGACGTGGTTGAGGCCGTGGCGGATGCCGAGGGCCAGCAGACGGTTTCCGGGCAGGGGCGCCATACTGCGCTGTCCGAAAACCCAGTGCGGCAGGCCGATTTCGGCGTTGGCACCGTCGAGGAAATGGGGGTGCCAGCCTGTCTCGTCATGGGAAAAGCGGACGGGGGTCCAGCGGCCCGAGGCGTCGGACGTGGCGTAGAGCGTGCCGTCTGGGGACCAGCAGGGTTCGATGATGCTGCACGGTTCAGGTCCGTTCAGGTCAGTGACGGGGCCGAGTGTGCCGGTTGTGCGGTCGAAGGGGGCGACGAAAAGGGTCGTGGCGGTCCAGGGCATGGCCGGGTCGTTCCAGCTGAACCAGGCCAGAAAATTTCCATCGGGTGAGGGCCGGGGGGCGGCGTAGAAATCCGCGCCTTCGGCCAGCACGGTTTCGCGTCCGTCAGCCTGCACATGGACCAGCGTTGCGACGGGCACGCCGTCACCGTGGCTTTCACGCACGCAGAACACGGCGTCGGCAGCCGGATCGAACGTCAGGTCGGCGTAGCGGTGTTCGGGACTTTCACCCGCCGTAGCCCATTGCGTGGCGATGGTGCCGTCGCTGAACCAGACGCTGCCGCGTTTGCGATCACTGAAGACGACCTGCGGGGCGTTGTCTTTGGCGTTGTTTTTCAGGCGCACGTCCCATGCGCCGCCGCCATATTCATGCACGCGGGTGCCGACCGAGTATTCCGCCGGGATCAGGTCGCGGAGTGTTCCTTCAGGGTCGCGGGCCGTGATGACGGAGCGGCCCTGTTCGTCAGGGCGGCTTTCAAGCCAGATGATCCACTCCCCAGCAGTGCGCAGTTCGGAGAAGGACAGGGTGCGTCCGGCCACGAGTTCGGGCGTGACCCAGGACGGCCAGTGTCCCGACAAGGCTGCGGAAGATGAGGGGGAAGGGGGCGTCATTTTTCATCCTGTCTCCGATGCCGTAGTATCGTAGCCGGTGGCACTCTCTTCCGCCACAGCTTGAACAGGACCAGGACACTGTTTCATCTCAGTCATTTTCTCGATCACATGCTGGTGCAGTATGGCTATGGCGTCGTCGGCATCACCGTCATGTTCGAGAGCATGGGCCTTCCTCTTCCGGCGGAGAGCGTCATCATCGCCGCTTCGCTCTATGCGGGCAGCACCCATCATCTTGAAATCCGCTGGATCGCGCTGGCCGCCGTGCTCGGTGCCATCATGGGCGACAATATCGGCTATCTGATCGGCCATCACTTTGGTTACGGCATTCTGAAAAAGCACGGCCAGAAAGTCGGTCTGACCGAAGAGCGGCTGATGCTGGGGCGGTATCTGTTCCGCAGGCATGGCGGGATCGTCGTGTTTCTGGGGCGTTTCGTCGCGGTGCTGCGGGTGTTCGTGGCATTGCTGGCGGGAGCGAACCGGATGCCCTGGCATTCGTTTCTGTTCTTCAATGCGCTCGGTGGCATCTGCTGGGCCGGTGGCTATGCCTTTGTGACCTATGAGCTTGGCAAGCAGATCGAGAAGATCACCGGGCCGGTCGGGATCGCCATGGCGGTCGTGGGGGTCTGTTGCCTGATCGGGGCGCTCGTTTTTCTCAAGAAAAACGAGAAGCGCCTGACGGATGAGGCACTCCGGCAGGCCGAGGAAGACGAAAAGCGCGAGGAATCGCGTGTGGACAAGAAACCGAGCTGACACAGACTGGAAGGACAGACGTCATGACACAGCCCTCCGCTCCCGAGTGGTCTACCGACTCTCTTGAACGTCTGGACGGAAAGACAGCGCTCATCACCGGATCGACAGGGGGGCTGGGGTTCGAGGTCGCCTGCGGGCTGGCCAGGCAGGGCGCTGCGATCGTGCTGAGCGGCCGCAGTCATGACAAGGGACAGGCGGCGCTGGCACGGCTTCATGAGCGCGTGCCGTTCGTCAAATCGCGGTTCGAACTGCTGGATCTGGCGTCGCTGGCCGGGATCGAGGCGTTTGCGTCCGCGATGCGCAGCCGGGGCGAGCCGATCCATCTTCTGGCGAACAATGCCGGGGTCATGGGGCCTGCGACGCGTCTGACGACGAAAGACGGGTTCGAATTGCAGTTCGGCACCAACCATCTCGGGCATTTCGCTCTGACGGGGCGGCTGCTGCCGTTGCTGGCGGCGGGGAATGCGACGGTCATGACAGTGGCGTCTCTGGCGGCGCTGAAGGGTGAGATCCCGTTTGGTGATCTGAATGCGCGGCATTCCTACAATCCGATGGTGCGGTATCGTCAGAGCAAGCTGTCCAACCTGCTGTTTGCGCTCGAACTGAACCGCCGGGCTGCGAAAGCGCCTTGGCCCATCCATTCGCGTGCGGCGCATCCGGGCTGGGCGGCGAGCGATATCGTCGCGAATAACGGCAGTTTGGACCAGTCCGCCAACAAAGCCGCGCGGTTCATGCGCAGTCTGGCGCGCAGTGTCGCCGGGCCGGTGTTTCATGCCATGGGGCAGACGGTCGAGGAGGGGGCGTGGCCGCTGCTCTATGCTCTTGCCAGTCCGCAGGCGCATGACGGCAGCTATTATGGCCCGCAGGGGCCGGGAGAACGTCGTGGTGTGCCGGGGATCGCGGGGCTGCCGGCTCTGGCGCATGTACCCGAACTGGCCGCGCGTCTGTGGACCGTCTCGGAACAGATGACCGGCGTAAAATACGGCCTGATCTGAAAGTCATAAAAGTTTTTGGTGAAGCTTTTTTCAAAAAGCTTCGAAGACTGTCACTTTTTTGAAAAAAGGCGACACCCAAAAATTTTTGTTCGGGATCTTTCTCAGGGGCGGACGATGATCATGATGACGATGACCATCATCAGGATGGTGGGGACTTCGTTGGCGATCCGGTAGAATTTTTCCGGGTGCTGGTTGCGGTCTTCGGCGAAACCGCGACGCCATGTTCCGCAGGCACCGTGAAACCCGGCGAGGGCGAGGACGCAGATCAGCTTCGTCCACCACCAGCCCGCGTTCCAGTCGATCAGCCCGGGAATGGAGGCCAGGGCGCCGCCTGCGAGGAATGTCACGATCATGGCGGGCGTCATGATCTGACGCAGAAGCTTGCGCTCCATGACCTTGAACCGCTCGCTCTCGGCAGAACCCGGTACCACCTGACAGTGATAGACATACAGGCGCGGGAGATAGAACGTCCCGGCCATCCAGGCGATGAACGCCATGATGTGCACCGACAGGATCCAGCTCTGATACGTCGCGAGAAAGTCGGTCATGCGTGTTTCTGGCTTTCAAGCGTCCGGCGCAGCAGCGGTACCAGCTCGTCCAGATGGGCGATGCGGACCGAGCCTTCGACGGGCCAGAAGGGCGGTGCGGGCATGTCTTCAGGACGAAGCAGCACACAGGCCATGCCAGCCTTCCAGGCAGCTTCTGCTCCAGTATCGCTGTCTTCGATGACGACACAGCATTCTGGCAGAACGTCTTCGGTTTTTGCGGCGTACAGATAAACGTCCGGAGCGGGCTTGGGGCAGCCCATATCGTTAGCGGAGTGGACGCGGTTTTCGGGGAAATACTGCGACATTCCGGTTTTTTCGAACTTGGCTTCCATCTCACGGACGGAAGAATTCGATCCGACGCGAACCGGCAGTCCTGAAGACCGCACGCCTGCCAGCATTTCGGGCGCGCCGCCTACGGGTTCTGCGATTTTCTGCATCATCTGTACGAGATTTTCGCGCAGGATGACTGCCGTTTCATCCGGCAGGGGATGACCGATTTCGTGTTCGAGTTCGGTTACGATCTGCGGCAGGGCCATGCCTGCGAAACGCTGATGCGCCTCTTCGTCGGAGATGGACATGCCCTTGGATCGGGCGAATTCCGCCGTGGCCCGGCAGGACGGGCCTTCGCTGTCCACGAGAACGCCGTCACAGTCGAAAATGACCAGTTTCAGCTGGCCTGCTGGATCCAGGGCGGTTGTCATACGGACCGTACCGCCTCGACGAGGGCCGCTACGTTTTCAGGAGGCGTATGCTGCATGACGCCGTGTCCGAGATTGAAAACATGGGGTTTTCCGCGCATTGCGTCGCGAATGGCCTGGGCTTCACGGATCATTTTCTCACCGCCGGAGAACAGGATCATCGGGTCCATGTTGCCCTGAAGGGTGAGGCCGGGAACGGCTTCGGACAGGAGTTCGGAAATCTGGGCCGGGTCGGCGACCGTGTCGAGCGCCAGCGTGTTGATACCGGTTTTCTGCGCGTATTCGCGGACCATGATGCCGCCGAGGCGTGGGAAGCCGATGAGCGGAGTGTTGGGGTGACGGGCGCGGATGTACGCGACGATCTGGCGTGTCGGTTCGATCACGTAGCGGCGGAATGCGGAGGGGGGCAGGATTCCGGCCCAGGAATCGAACAGCATCACGGCTTCCGCGCCGGCTTCGATCTGGCCGCAGAGCATCTCGGCGGTACTCGAGGTCAGGGTGTTGATCAGGCGATCGAACAGGGCCGGGTTGGTCTGCATCATGCGGCGGGTTTCGGCGAAATCCCGCGATCCGCCGCCCTCGACCATGTAGCAGGCGACGGTGAACGGGCTGCCTGCGAAGCCCAGAAGGGTCGTGACGTCTGGAAGCTCTTTGGCGAGGCGGGACAAGGTCTCGCGCACTGGTGCAACGGCGTCCTGTACGCGCTTGGGATCGAGCCGGGCGAGGTCGGCTTCGGAGCGGATGGCGCCGAGGACCGGGCCGCGGCCGTCGATGAATTCAAGGGACTGACCCATGGCCCAGGGCAGGATCAGGATGTCGGAAAACAGGATGGCACCGTCCATGCCGTAGCGGCGGATCGGCTGGATCGTCAGCTCGGTGGCCATGTCGGGGGTCATGCACCGGGTCAGGAAGTCGGCCCTGTCGCGCATGGCGCGGAATTCGGGGAGATAGCGGCCTGCCTGACGCATGAGCCAGACCGGAGGCGGCCAGACGGCTTCACCACGGAGGGCCCGCAGAAGCGGTTTCGACGAGGGTGAGGAAGGTGCGTTTTCCGAAATCATGCCGCCCACTAATCATAAAAGAAAAAAGAAAGAAATGCTGGAGGTTAAGATGATCCCTGTGGATACCGGGGTACCCGGCTTTCTGAAAATGTACCCCGTCTTGTTCACACTGTGTACAACTCTGGAGGCCGCAGTCTGCAAGGGAGTCGTTGATTCTATCCCGAATTGCCCACAGAGAGGCTGTGTACAACCCCCAGTTCCGGCTGGTGTACCGTACAATCCACGGTACTCGGTACTCCTTTCGGGAGGGCAGGTACTATCCCCATGTACCCCAGTACTGACGCAATGCCTTCACAGGGTTTCCTGCAGTACTCGCCCTCGTTCTTACAGTCGATAGTACGGAGTCGTACATCATGATGTCTTTCAGTACTTCCCTGATTCTTGCCAGCGGGTCGTCAGCCCGGCGCATGTTGCTCGAAAATGCGGGTCTTACCGTGCAGGCCAGACCGGTCGATCTCGATGAGGAGACGCTGCGGCGGTCCTGCGAGGCGCAGGGGCATACGCTTTCGGAAACGGCGATTGCTCTGGCGGATGCAAAAGCCGATCTCGCGACACGGGATGTGGGCTTTGATGATCTGACGCTTGCGGCGGACCAGATTCTTGATCTGGACGGGGTGGCGTTTGCCAAACCGGGCTCTGTTGCTGAGGCAGGGGAACATCTGCGCCGGCTGCGGGGGCGGACGCATGTTCTGCGCACGGCGGTCGTTCTCTATAAGGGGGGTGAGAAAATCTGGGAGCATCTGGCGTCGCCGCGTCTGACGATGCGGGCGTTTTCGGAGGCGTTCCTTCAGGCCTATCTGGAGCGGGAAGGGGCGGCGATCCTGTCCTGTGTGGGGGCGTATCGGCTGGAAGGCCCCGGAATACAGCTTTTTTCGGCTGTCGAAGGGGCGCAGGATGCCGTTCTGGGGCTGCCGCTGCTTCCGTTATTGGAGGAACTGCGGAGGCTGAAGGCGATTTCGGCGTGAAAAACTGCTGTCAAAATCTGTTTTTCAGGCTTGTCAGGGCGAAATCATGACGATATACCGCCCTCATCCGGCTCCGTCCCAAAGGGGCCGCAGATGAAACATGTGGGGCCATAGCTCAGTTGGGAGAGCGCCTGAATGGCATTCAGGAGGTCGTCGGTTCGATCCCGATTGGCTCCACCAGTTTCCTTATCCCTGAAAATTTAAAATCTGAAATTTCCGGTCTGGTTCTGCCGAGGCTGGTCTGTGTCTGTTGACGCGGGCGTTCAGCTCTCATACGGCAGTCGGATGCAGACCGGAACGCCTTACGCCTCTTTGCCGACCCTCATGGATGCTGACCAGCGGTCGCTCTGGGGCGGCTGGCTGACGCGGACGGTGCTGCCGTTCTGGAGCGATGCCGGGTTTGATCGCACAAGGCGCCTGTATCACGAGCGTCTGACGTTTGCCGGGGAGCCTCTGGTTCTGGAGGCATCGCGGCTGATGGTGCAGGCGCGGCAGATTTCGACATTCTGTCGTGCGGCGCTGGACGGGCTGCATGAGGCGTCCGGGCAGGCGCTGATGTGTCTGGAAGAGGTCGAGCGGCTTTATCGCCATCGGGACGGGCAGGCGGGGTGGATCTTTTCCGTCGCACCGGACGGAACCCCGGTCGGGACGAAGCGGGACCTGTATGCACATGCTTTCATTCTGTTTGCTTATGGCTGGGCGTATCGCCTGAGCGGCAATCCGGATTTTCTGGCGGTGGCGCGGCAGACCGTGCTGGAGCTGCATCAGATTTTCCGGGCGGAGCATGGCGGGTTTCTGGACGAGGTGCCGCTGATAGGTGCGGTCCGGCACCAGAATCCGCACATGCATCTGCTTGAGGCGTTTCTGGTGCTGTTCGAGGTTTCGGGGGACAGCTTTTATCTGGGCGAGGCGCGGTCTCTGGTGCGGCTGGCTCTGGGGAAGCTCATCCAGCCCGGATCGGGGGCGCTCCTTGAAGATTTCATGACAGACTGGCGCCCGACGGCCCCCGCCGGGGGCAATCGCGTGGAGCCGGGGCATCTTTTCGAATGGTCCTGGCTGTTGCGGGACTATCTGCGTCTGGAGCCTGGGACGCCGGAAGCCGGGGCGATTGGCCGGGCGGCGGAAGGGCTGTTCGCGTTCGGAATGGCGCATGGCCTGGCGCGGGTCGGGGAGGGCGCCGTCGTGCGGGATGCCGTGACGGATGGGGGGCAGACCGTTGAAAATGCGACGCGGATCTGGCCGCAGACGGAGCTTTGCCGTCTGCTGGTCTGTCGGAATGAGAGGCCGGATATTCTGCGGGGGCTGACGGAGCATTTCTTTGGAACGTTCAGTTCCGACCAGAAAAGCGCTTTGTGGGTGGACCGCTTCGACGCCTTCGGAAACGCGACCGTATCAGACGTGCCCGCCAGTTCGCTCTATCATATTTATGGTGCGGCGCGGGAGTTCTGTGGACGTTAGACGGGTGAACCCGTTGCAATCCTATGTTAGCGTCACTTCCGGTAAACATGTCGGCAGCGACGGTGACTTCTGACAGGTGCTGCCCTGAGCGTCTTCTGAAGGAGAAATAGGATGCGTTACTCGAACGGTCTCTTCGCGGGTCTTGTGGCCGCTGCTCTTGTTGGGTCTTCGGCCCATGCCCAGTCCATTCCGGGTGTTGGCAGTGCGGGTAATGCCATGAGCGGCATGTCGGGCATGAGTGGCATGACCGGGGGCAGCGGCATCATGGGCAGCATGCTGCCGAACGTGTCTTCCGCCAGCACGGGCAATGTTGCGGGTGTTCTGAGCTATTGTGTGCAGAACAACTATCTGAGCGGCAGCAGCGCCACTTCGGCCCTGAGCAGCCTGACGGGCAAGCAGGACGTGACGTCCTCCAGCGATTATGCCGCCGGGCAGCAGGGGCAGCTTCTGACGGGGGGCAGCAATCCGCTGTCGCTGTCGAGCCTCAAGGGGCAGATGAAGCAGAAGCTGTGCAGCATGATCCTCAACCGCGCCCAGAATCTTCTCTGACCTGTTCTGGTCTTCTCTTACTTGAGCCGGCCCGTCATGGATCAGTCATGGCGGGTTGGGTATTTCTGGAAAAAGGACAACTGGATCAGTGAAGTATCTCGTTACGGGTGGGGCCGGGTTTGTCGGAAGTCATCTGGCACAGGCTCTGGTGGATGGCGGACATGAGGTTGTCGTTCTCGACAATCTGAGCACGGGTCATCGGGCAGCCGTGCCGCAGGGCGCGCAGTTCATTCATGTCGATCTGGCGGATGCAGAGGCGACGGACCGGGCGGTGGCTTCTGGGCAGTGGGATGCGGTTCTGCATTTTGCGGCGCTGTCGCTTGTGGGCGAAAGCATGAGCCAGCCTTTCCTCTATCTGCGCCGGAATTACATTACGGCTCTGAACCTGATCGAGGCCTGCACGCGGCATGGCGTAAAGCGCTTTGTGTTCTCTTCGACGGCGGCGCTGTTTGGTGGCGATGACCGCCCGCCGTTGATTTCGGCGGATGCGCCGGTGGATCCGGGATCGCCTTATGGCGAGAGCAAATATCTGATCGAGCGGGCGCTGGTCTGGGCGGACCGGATCTGCGGCATGAAGAGCGCGTGCCTGCGTTATTTCAATGCGGCGGGTGCGGATGCACAGGGACGTCTGGGGGAGGATCACCGGCCGGAGACGCATCTCATTCCGTTGACGATCGACGCGGCGCTGGGACGTCGGGCCGGGCTGAAGCTGTTCGGGAATGACTATCCGACACGCGATGGCACCTGTGTGCGCGATTATATCCATGTGACGGATTTGGCCGATGCGCATATCCGCGCCATGGGGCAGCTCGATGAGCGGTCCGTGACGTATAATCTGGGCAATGGTCTGGGCTTTACCAATCTGGAAGTCGTCCAGAGTGTCGAGCGCGTCAGCGGCCGGAAAGTGCCCTGGGAATGGGCGCCGCGCCGTGGGGGAGATCCGGCGGTTCTGGTGGCGGATTCTTCGCAGATCCGCAAGGAAACGGGCTGGGACCCGAAGTTCAGCCAGCTTGATGATATCGTCGAGACGGCCCTGCGCTGGCGTGTGGACCATCCGGACGGATATGGCGCTGTTTGAAGTGGCCGCTTAAAGGGGTTTGACCAGATCGGCCACGAGGCCACCGGTGGCGGTCAGGGCATCCTGGGGGGACAGTTCGATCAGGAGGCCCTGATGTCCGCCGTTGATGACCACGGGCGGACCGTCCATGCCGCATTGTTCGAAGGCCGTGGGGACGGCGCTGCGTTGTCCGAAGGGGCTCACGCCGCCGATGCGGTAGCCGGTGCGCTGTTCGGCGTCGGGGCGGGAGAGCATCTTGGCTTTCCGCCCTCCGAAGGCCTGTGCCACGCGGGCGAAATCCAGTTCGCGATCCGCGGGCAGCACCACGCAGGCGGGGCGTCCGTCGATCTGCACCATCAGCGTCTTGAGGACGTGATCCGGCGACAGGCCCAGCGCTGCTGCGGCGGCCACGCCAAGTTTCCCTGCTGAGGGGTCGTAGTCATAGACATGGCGTTCATAGGAAATGCCGAGAGCGTCCAGTGTCAGGGTCGCGGATGTGTCCTGCACGTGTCCTCCTGTCCTTTGCGGTCATCACGAGGGGTTCAGGATGGCAGGCAGGCGCGTCCGATGCTAGGGTCGGGGGCATGATTCACCCTGTGGTTCGTTCATAATCATGGCTGGAGGTCTGCTGGCCTGCATGCTGGCTTCGGCTTTGCATTACCATCTGCCGCCGCGCATCCTGCCTGCGATCCAGCGGGTCGAGGGCGGGACGATAGGGCATGTCAGCACCAATACGGACGGCTCGGTCGATATCGGGCTCATGCAGATCAATTCGCGCTGGATTCTGCCGATCGCCTCCATGACCCGTCAGCCCGTGTCGCAGGTTGCGGCGCGTCTGGCGCTGGAGCCGTGTTTCAATATCGCGGCGGCGGCGATGATCCTGCGCAGGGCGCTGAATGAGGAGCATGGCAATCTGATGAAGGCGATCGGGGATTATCATTCCCGCACGCTGCCGCTCAATCTGGATTACCAGCGCAGGGTTGTGGCCGCGGCGGCGGCACTTTATCTGCGTCAGGGATAAGGCGTTCCGGTGAGGATGGCCAGGCCGTAAATGTTACTTTATAACACCTGAGCCTTGACCCCTGCCCCGAGGACCATGATGCGTTTTTTTCCGGCTTTTCTGCTGGCTGCACTGATTTCAGGACCTGTAGCCCTTGCTCAGACCGAGCCGGCGCAGGTTCCTGCCCTGTCTCCGGCCCTGTCTCCGGTGCGTGTGGTGTGCGTTGAAGCGGCCTGGTGTGATGTGGCGGCGCAGATCGGGGGGGCGGATGTGCAGACACAGGCTCTTCTGGCGACGCCGGGGATTGATCCGCATGATCTGACGCCCTCGCCCTCCATGGCACGCGCCATGGCAGGGGCGACCATCGCGGTGGTGAATGGCGCGACCTATGACGACTGGGCGCTTCCCTTTACGGCTTCCGTGCCGGAGCGGATCGTGGTGGCGTCTCTGGCGGGGTGGCGGCCCGGCGACAATCCGCATCTCTTTCTCGATCCGGTGGCGGTAGGGAAAGTCGCGCAGGTTTTTGCGGACAGGCTGTCGCATCAGCCGGGAATTTCGGCACCGGCCGTGGCGGAGCGGCTGGCGGCGTTCCGGAAAGAGCTGGAGGGCGTGACGGCCCGTCTGGCGGCGATGAAGGCCCGTCATGATGCCGTGCCCGTGGCGGCGGTGGAGCCGGTCGGGGAGACGTTGCTTCGGGATGCGGGGCTGGCGGTTGTGGATGAGAATTTTGCGCTTGCGATCATGAACCATGCGGAGCCGTCGCCGCGCGATGTGGCGCAGGTCGATATGCTGGTTGACGGGCGGAAGGTGCGGATGCTGATGACCAATCCGGCCATTCACTCGCCGCAGATCGACCGGCTGGTGGATCGGGCGCAGGCTGTGGGCTTGCCGGTCGTGGTGATTGGGGAGACTTTGCCACCGGGTCAGTCCTGGCAGGGCTGGGTTCATGGCATTCTTCAGACGGTGGAGCAGGCGCTGGGTGATGGCGAAAAATAAACGGGTCTGCTGTCAGCCGGAGCGTGGGTTGGTTTTGCGGGATGTGACGCTCATGGCGGGATCGACCTGTGTGTTGCGGGAGGCGTCCCTGACGGTGCCGCTTTCGGGCATGACGCTTCTGTCGGGGCGGAACGGGGCGGGGAAGTCCACGCTGCTGCGGGCGATGCTGGGGCTGATCCCGCTTCAGGCGGGCGAAATTCTCACGCATGGTCTGTCGCCGGCGCAGGCCCGGCAGCATATCGGTTACATGCCGCAGAGTGTGACGGATGCGGCGTTGCTGCTTCCGGCGGTCAGTCATGTGCGGGCGGCGGTGGACGGCGTGCGCTGGGGGCTGCCGCTGCGTCTGCGGTCTCGGCGGGAAGAGGCGGACCGGCTTCTGGCGCTGACGGGGGCTTCGGCGTTTGCGCATCGTCCGCTGGGGCTGCTGTCCGGCGGGGAGCGTCAGCGGGTCGGGCTGGCGCAGGCTCTGGCAGGAAATCCGGATCTGCTGTTGCTGGATGAGCCGCTGGCGGCGCTTGATCAGGCGGGGCAGGAGCGGACGGTGCGTCTGTTGCGGGATCTGACGGAGCGCCTGGGGATCGGGATTGTTCTGACGTCTCATGAAACCGAGGCCCTGTCCGGGGCTGTGACGCGGGTTGTGCAGCTTGCGGAAGGGGGGCTGCATGTTCGAGTTTGATTTCATGCGCCATGCCTTTGTGGGCGCGGCGGTTGTGTCTGTTCTGGCGGGGACGGTGGGCTGGTTCCTGATGCTGCGGCGTCAGGCGTTCGCGGCCCATGCGCTGTCGCATATCGGATTCAGCGGGGCGGCCGGAGCGGTCTGGCTTGGCTTTCCGCCGCTTTCGGGAATGGTAGCGTTTAGTCTGATGGCGGGGTTCGTTATCGGGGCTGAGCGCGAAGGGGAGCGTGGCGTTCCCGCCCAGCGGGACAGCACGATCGGGCTTGTTCTGGCGGCCAGTCTGGGGCTTGGGGCGTGGTTCCTGCATATGAGCAACCGGGGCTCCAGCCTTGCGACCACGCTGCTGTTCGGGGATGTTCTGGGCATTGATGTGCCGACGCTGGAGGCGCTGTGCGGGGTGGCCGTGCTGTGTCTGGGGCTGCTGGCGTTTCTGGGGCGTCGGCTGCTGTTTGCCAGTCTGGCACCGGAAGTGGCGCGGGCGCGGGGTGTTCCGGCGCGGCTGGTGTCGGTAGTGTTCATGGCCGTGGCGGCGCTGGCCTGTGCGGCCTGTGCGGAAGTGGCCGGGGCGCTTCTGGCGTTCAGTCTGATGATCGGGCCTGCCGCGACGGCGCTGAAGCTCGGGCTGGGACCGCTGGCGGGGATTGCCGTTTCGGTCTGGCTGGCGCTGGGATTATCGTGGGGTGGACTGATGCTGTCCTGGGTGACGGATGCGCCGGTTCCGTTCTGGATCGGGCTTGGGGCTGCCCTGTCCTATGCGCTGGCCGATCTGTGGCGGCGGTTCAGAAGTCCGTAGCGTTCGTCAGCTTGAAATGCACCAGAGCGATGAATGCAGCCAGCATCACATGCATGATGATCAGCGCTTTCGTACCAATAACGGGAACATCGTTGGTTGTATCGGGTGTCTGCATGACGCGTATCCTGACGGTGTTGGGGGGGAATAGTCAATCCTGAACGTATTTTGAGGATATTTTTCGGCTGTTTTCTGCCAAACCTGAAAAACCATTCGTTTCGTGATATGTTATCCTTCTATGGAAAACGATACGAAAACAGTCCGAACCGGACGGGAGCATATTGATCCCGCGTCCATCGAAGTTTCTCCCAATGCCAAGCTGATGCTGATTCTGGCGGCTGTGGTCGCTGCGATCTGCGGTGGCCTGTATGGCTATGATACCGGCATCATCTCGGGCACGCTGCCTCTGATCGGGGATGATTTCCATCTGAATGCCACCATGAAGGAATGGGTGGCCTCCGCGATCCTTCTGGGTGCGATTTTCGGGGCCTTTGGCGCAGGCAGCCTGTCGGAGAAATTCGGACGGCGGAACACCACCTGTCTGGTCAGCGGCGTGTTCGTGATGGGGGCGACGGCGTGTTCCTTTGCGCCGGATGTCTGGAGCCTGATTGCGGCGCGTTTCGTGCTGGGTCTGGCAGTTGGTGGTTCGACACAGGTTGTGCCGATGTATATTTCCGAACTGGCGCCGCAGGAGCGTCGTGGCACGCTGGTCACGATGTTCAATGTGGCGATCGGTCTGGGGATTCTGATTGCCAACATCATCGGCTTCACCCAGCGTACGGCGTGGGGCTGGCGCCCGATGGTGGGCATTGCCGCCATTCCGGCCGCGATCGTGTTCGTTTCCATGTTCTTCATGCCCAAGAGTCCGCGCTGGGCGGCTGAGAACGAAGGCATGAAGAGTGCCATCATCCAGCTCGGCCGGATCCGCACGACCAAGCGGGCTATTCGCCGGGAAGTCCAGACCATCCGTGAGAATGCGGAAGGGATCGAGCCGCAGAACCGTGGCTGGCGCGGTCTGTTCCAGCCCTGGGTGCGTCCTGCGCTTGTCGCCGCCCTTGGCGTTGCGTTCTTTACGCAGTGCGGCGGGCTGGAGATGATGATCTACTATACCCCGACCTTCCTGAACGATGCGGGTTTCGGCACGTCCTCCGCCCTTCTGGCGTCGCTGGGTGTGGCGGTGATTTACTGCATCATGACGTTTTTGGGCTGCATGTTCGTGGACCGGATCGGCCGCCGTCGTCTGATGCTCATCATGGGGCCGGGGGCTGCGCTGTCGCTCGTAGGGCTTGGCGTGATGTTCCTGAGCCATCCGGCTCCGGGCAGCACGGGCGCCTATCTGATCGTGGTGTTCCTGCTGCTGTTCATGATGTTCAATTCCGGCGGTATCCAGGTTTGTGGCTGGCTGCTGGGGGCCGAGATGTTCCCGCTCTCGATGCGCGGACAGGCGACGTCGCTGCATGCTGCGACGCTGTGGGGAGCTGATCTGCTGGTAACCAGCACGGCGCTGAGCATGGCTGAAGCCATCGGGCTGAGCTGGACAATGTGGTTCTATGCGTTCGTCAATCTGGCGTCTGTCATCTTTGTGTTCTTCTTCGTGCCGGAAACGGCCGGTGCGTCTCTGGAAGACATTGAAGAGGCGCTGGTTGAAAAGCGTTTCCGCCCCACGCGCGGGAATACGCGGATCGTGCAGAGCGAAGACGAGGACGTCGAAGAAGCTGCATGATACGCTCTCCCCTTCACGCAGAAGGGGAACTGACCATGACGGATGTTATCGCACAGAGGGTTGCTGCCGCACGACGTGGCAGCAACCCTTCTGTTATCGGGCGTATGAAATCGGGCTGGCTGGTGATCGGGGAGACGCAGCCTCTGCCGGGATACTGTCAGCTTCTGGCCGACCCGGTTGTGCCGACACTCAATGATCTGCAGGGTGAGGCGCGGGCGCAGTATCTGGCCGATATGGCGGCGGTCGGGGATGCGCTTCTGGCGGTGACTGACGCGGTGCGGATCAATTACGAGACCTGGTGCAATCTGGCGCCGTCCCTGCATACGCATATCGTGCCGCGCTATGCGTCCGAAGATCCCGAAAAAGCCACACGTCCGGCGGGGACGGTTTATGATTATGAGGCCGCGCGTCCGTCCAGTGTGGAGCAGGATGGTCCGTTCATGGAGGCCATGCGCCGGTTTCTGGGACTAGCGTGAGAACAGATACCAGATCCGGAACACCGTATTTTCGGAAAACCGCTGTCGCCGGAGGGTGGGGTATCTGAACAGTAGGCGTAGACGGGCCGGGAAGGTGCGGGCCTGCGCGATATCGTTCAGCAGTCGCATCGTCGGGGCGGACAGGATTTCCGGCTGGTTCAGAAGATGCTGCACGTTCGCATGAAAGATTGTCATGAAAGCGCGGGGACCGCGTCGGCAGGCGGCCCAGGCCCGTCGGATGAAGGAGCCGGTGGCGCCGACCGTGTTATGGGCATGCTGCCGGTAGTAGCTGACACAGCGGGTGTCGAAAATGATGTCTCCGCCCGCAGCGGCCGTCAGGAGATAGGCCCACCAGTCATGCAGGATCGACGGCGGCGGCGGGTTGTTTCGCAGCAGGCGGTGTGCGGCGGCGTTCAGCAGAACCGTATGGCCTGTGGCGATGTTCTGCGTCAGGGAGGCCGGGAAATCCGGTCTGTGTCGCAGGGGCGGGGATTTCTGAAAAATCACGAGATCCGCATTCGTCAGATACTGTCGGGCGCAGTACAGGAGCGGCGTTCCAACCGGGTGATGGTTGGCGGCATCCTGTGTGGCATTCATTGCCCATTCGAGTTTCTGCGGTTCCCAGATGTCGTCCTGATCGGCGAAGGCGACATAGGGTGTATCCGGTATGGCGTCGAGCAGATGGGCATAGGACCCGGCGACGCCAAGACGTTCATGACGGCTTGTGATTTCGATGCATCGTCCCTGTCCGGGGCCTTCGGCGAAAGCGCGCATCCGGCTTTTTGAGTTATCGGTGGAAGCATCGTCGCGCCAGTACAGGGTCCAGTCCGTATGGGTCTGGGCCAGGAGACTGGCAAGCTGTGCGTCCAGATAGGCTGTGCCGTTGTATAATGACAGGAGAATGGCGATGTGCCGGGAAGGTTCGGCCCTTTTCTGTGTCATGTTTCGGCCCCCGGGCTTAAGGCCGAAAGATGGAAAAAGGGAATCATTCCAACGCAACGCCAGAGAAAGACAGGCAGTTGCCCCCTGACGGGAGAGGGCAACAGTCGGTCAGGCTTCAGAAAACAGCTTGTGAACGATACGCGCCACGCTGTGGCGCCACTCTGGCATTTTCACACCAAAAACGCGATGGAGCTTGTCGTTGTCCATCCGGGAATCCTGTGGACGCTTGGCGGGGGTAGGCCAGTCCTCGGTGCGGATGGCATTGACCTGCGGTATGGTCTGGCCGTGTTTCGCGGCTTCTTCCAGCGCTGCGACGGCGAGGCCGTACCACGTGGTTTCGCCGGAGCCGCTGGCGTGGAAAATGCCTCTGTACTGTGGTTTCCAGCCGTCGCGTTCGATCAGGGCGATGATGGCAAGAATGGCTTCGGCCAGATCGTCCGAACTGGTCGGGTTGCCGCTCTGATCTCCCACCACCTTGAGCACGGGGTTTTTCGCGCCCGCATTGATCATGGTGCGCACGAAGTTCTTGCCGTGGGCGGAATAGACCCAGGCCGTGCGCAGGATGATGCTCTTGATGTTGGCGGTCAGGACAGCCTGCTCACCTTCAGCCTTGGTGCTGCCATAGACCGTCTCGGGAGACGTGGCGTCGTCTTCGGTATAGGGCGTGCCCTTGTCACCGGAGAAGACATAGTCCGTTGAGACGTGAATGAACGGGATGTCCGCCTCTGCACAGGCGGCCGCCAGCGCCGCCGGACCGGACGTGTTGGCGCGGGCAGCGCCCTCTTTTTCTGTTTCGGCCAGATCGACAGCCGTCCAGGCGGCCGCGTTCACCACGACCGAGGGTTTATACTTTTCGAAGGCGGCGGAAATCGTTTCCGGACGGTCGAAATCGAATTCCGGCCGTCCGATGCGGATGACGCGCTCATCGCCGAGCGTCTGGAGCGACGTGGCGAGCTGACCGTTGCCGCCGGTAACGAGGATGGGACCTGTGCCTGACATGGCCATGCTCACTTTTCGTACTGGAACCAGCCTTTGGATTCCGAGAAATTCGGTGCGACCAGATCCTTGTCGGACAGGACGGCATCAGCTTCGGAAACGGGCCAGTCGATCTTCAGTTCCGGGCAGTTCCAGATGACCGCACGTTCTGACACCTTGCTGTAGAGCGAGGTGCATTTGTACTGGACTTCGGTGTTTTCCTCGAGCGTGACGAAACCGTGCAGAAAGCCGGGCGGAACCCAGAGCTGCGACCAGTTTTCGGCAGAGAGTTCAGCACCGACCCATTTGCCATAGGTCGGCGATCCCGTGCGGGCATCGACGGCCACGTCCCAGATGGCACCGCGCGTGACGCGGACCAGCTTGCCCTGTGCGTAGGGGGCAAGCTGGCAGTGCAGGCCACGGACGACGCCCTTCTGGCGGGACAGGCTCTGGTTGTCCTGAACGAAGGGCAGCGTGATGCCGGCATCGTTCATGCGATCCACATTATAGGTTTCGGAGAAGAAGCCGCGATTGTCACCAAAACGGGGAGGCGTAACGAGAATGACCTCTGGAATGGAAAGACGTTCGACCTTCATGCTGAAGTCCTGTTCTGAGAATTGCTCAAGAGAAAGAGGGTCCGCCCGCCGGCCGATGCGGGCTGGAATCTCCGGGGGGCAATCAGCTGTCGGCCAGTTCCCGAAGCAGGCGGCCGAGTTCGGTCTTGCCCATGTTCTTGGCGTGCTCGCGAAGCTGGTCGGCGTTGATGAACTTGTTGCGGAAGGCGACCTCGGCGGGAGAGCCGACCAGCATGCCCTGACGGGACTGGATGGTCTGCACGAAGGTTCCGGCCTGCATCAGGCTGTCGGGCATGCCGGCGTCGAGCCAGGCGCAGCCGCGGCCCAGACGGTCTACCTGAAGGGTGCCTTCTTCGAGATACATGCGGTTAAGGTCGGTGATTTCCAGCTCGCCACGGGGGCTGGGCTTCACTTTCTTGGCGAAGTCCACGACGCGGTGGTCGTAGAAATACAGCCCTGTGATGGCCCAGTTGGAGTCCGGATGGGTCGGCTTTTCCTCGACCTTGAGGGCGAGGCCGCTCTCGTCGAAGGAGACCACGCCGTAGCGCTCCGGATCGCGGACCTGATAGGCGAAGACGGTTGCGCCTTCGGGGCGGTTGGAGGCTGCACGCAGCAGGACGCCGAGATGTTCGGAGAAAATCAGGTTGTCACCCAGCGCCAGTGCGCAGGGCGCGCCCTGGATCCAGTCTTCGGCGATCAGGAAGGCCTGTGCCAGACCGTCCGGAGAGGGCTGGACGCGGTATTCGAAGGTCACGCCGAACTGCGAGCCGTCACCCAGAAGACGCTGGAACTGCGGCATGTCATGGGGCGTCGTGATGATCATGATGTCCCGGATTCCCGCCAGCATCAGCGTGGAAAGGGGATAGTAGATCATTGGCTTGTCATAGACCGGCAGCAACTGCTTGGAGGCTGCCATCGTCATCGGATACAGGCGTGTGCCCGAACCGCCGGCGAGGATGATGCCCTTCATGGGCTTGGTCTCGATGGTGCTCACTTGCTGGCTCCCAGTCTCTGGCCTGTGTAGCGCTTGGAACGGATGCCTTCCCACCAGGCGCGGTTGTCGAGATACCACTGGACCGTCTTGCGGATGCCACTTTCGAAATCGTGCGTCGCTTTCCAGTCGAGTTCTTTCTCGGCGTGGGACGGGTCGATTTCGTAGCGGAAATCGTGGCCGGGGCGGTCGGTGACGAAGCGGATCAGGCGCTCGCGCGGGCCAGCCGGGTCGGGCTGAAGCTCGTCGAGGACGGCGCAGATCTTTTTGACGACTTCAAGATTCGTGCGGGGCTGGCGGGCGCCGATGGCATAGGTTTCGCCCGGTTTTCCGGTTTCGACGGCCTTGACGAGAGCTTCGGCGTGATCTTCAACGAACAGCCAGTCACGGACGTTCTCGCCCTTGCCGTAAACCGGAAGATCGCGGCCTTCGATGGCATTGATCGTGACCAGCGGGATCAACTTTTCCGGGAAGTGCCAGATGCCGTAATTGTTGGTGGTGTTGGTGACGAAGGTCGGCAGGCCGTAGGTGTGGAACCAGGCCCGGACCAGATGGTCGGATGACGCCTTGGAGGCCGAGTACGGGCTGCGGGGATCGTAGGGGGTGGTTTCGGTGAATGGCGGATCGTTCGGCTCCAGATGGCCGAAGACTTCGTCCGTGGAAATATGATGGAAGCGGAAGGCCTGCTTTTCGGAGTCTCCCAGTGTGTTCCAGTATTTGCGGGCCGCTTCGAGCAGGGAGTAGGTGCCGACGACGTTTGTCTGGATGAAAATGCCGGGGCCGTCGATCGAGCGGTCCACATGGCTTTCGGCCGCGAGATGCATGACGGCGTCGGGGCGGTATTCCTCGAACAGGCGCTGCATTTCCACGCCGTTCACAATATTGGCACGGGCGTGAGAGTAACGGGGATCGCCTGCGACTTCGCTGACGGTATCTTCCGATGCTGCATAAGTCATGCAGTCAACATTCAGGACCGAATGGTCCGTGTTCCGGATCAGATGGCGTATCACGGCCGATCCTATGAAGCCGCAACCGCCTGTCAGCAAAATCCGCATTTGAACCTCTTGGTTAAAATCAGGGTCTGAACCCCTGCAGAGTCATTTTATCTTACAGCGTTGTTGAAACGGCGCAAATAACGCTGCGATACTTTCTGTAACATCGCACGGATGATTTTTAAGGACTGCTTTCGCCTCTCGCGCTGGTCGGTCTGATGGGCTAATCCCACAGTCGTGCGGAGGCAGGAGAGGCAGGCATGCTGGCTGATACTTTGACACGCTCCCTGACGGATGTTCTGGAGCGGCCCGATCTGCGGGTGATTGCGGACGGGCTGGTTCCGATCCTGGATGTGTCACTGCCGCTTCCGTTCCGGATCGAGGGAGAACTGGTGCCGGGGCAGGCTTTCTGTCTGCACACGGCGACGCTCAAGCTCGGCGCGCTGTGTCTTGAGGCGCCGCGCCTTACGCCGACTTTCCTGCGTCATGCCATTGAACTGATACGACTGCTGGAGCCGGGCGCCAATCCGTTTCTGGCCAGTTTTGCCGCGGCGCGCGTGGCGGTGCTGTTTCATGCGCTTGATACCGGAGATGTCGCCCCGCTTCCGTCCTGGCTGGCCGTGTTTGCGGGCGACGTGCCCGACGTGCCGAGCCTGTTGCAGAGCTGGGAGACGCTGAGCGCGTTTCTGCCGGATCTGCCGCCTTTCACGTTGGCCGAAGCCGGACGTCTGCAAGGGATTCTGGCCCGGTTGTGGCCTGTTCTGGCGCCCGCCGAAAACCTGATGAGTGGGGGCGGGGATTCCCGGCTGGCCGTTGATCCGCATACCGGGCTGAACCGGTATTCCAGCTCCCATCGTCCCCGGCCCTGGGCGATCACTTTTGGGTCATCGACGGCGTCTTCGCTGTCCGAACGGGGATTTGGGGGCGCGGAGGCCGCCCGACGCATCATGATGAGTGCGCTTCTGGCCAAGCAGGACCCGGATCTGGTGCAGGAAGGTGTTGTGCGCCGGGCCCGCGCGGCGATCGGGGCCCATTATGAGCTGCCGGAAGATGCGGTTCTGCTGTCGGCGTCCGGGACGGACTGTGAACTTGCAGTTCTGGCTCTTGTCGCGGCGGGGACAGAGCGTCCGGTAACGTCCATCCTTCTGGCCCCCGATGAAACGGGCAGCGGGGTGCCTCTTGCGGCCTGTGGACGGCATTTCGCGACGGACAGTGCCTGTTCCACGCTGGTGGGCAAAGGCGAGGTGATCGAAGGGTTTTCTCCGGAGACGCGGCTGATTGGTGTTGATATCCGTGCGGCTGATGGCACGGCGCGGCCCGTTGCGGAGATCAATGCGCAATGTGCGGCTCTTGTGCGACGCGAAGCGGCCGAGGGGCGGCATGTGCTGCTGCATCGGCTGGATCAGTCCAAGACCGGGCTTGCGGCGCCGGACATGGATCTTGTCTGGGAATTGTGTAGCGAACTGGGCGATCAGCTCAGCGTGGTTGTGGATGTCTGTCAGGCGCGACTGAGTCCGTCGCGGGTGGCGGACTGGGTGGAGCGGGGAATCATCGTCATGGTGACCGGCTCCAAGTTCTTTACCGGGCCGCCGTTTTGCGGGGCTATTCTCCTTCCCCCCGAAATCCGCCGTCGTTTGCGGTCCCTGTCACTTCCGAAGGGATTGCAGGCCTATGGCAACCGCGATGAGTGGCCGGAAGGTGCAGATGCTTCGGCGCTCAATAACGGTCACAATATCGGACTGGCCCTGCGCTGGTATGCGGCGCTGGCCGAAATGGACGCGCTGTTTGCTCTGCCCGATCCGGTCATTCGCAATCGTCTGACGCGGTTCATGACGGAGGCCGTTGCCATGGTGCGTGCCCGTCCCGTCCTGACCATCCTGCCCATGGGAACGCCTTTTGATGACGGGCGCTGGGATGCCGTTCCGACCATCCTGTCGTTTCTGGTGGAGGACCCGCATGCGCCCGGCGAGCCCCTTGCGCTGGAAGATGCGCGACGGCTGCATCGCTGGCTGAATGCGGATCTGTCGCCCTGGGTGACGGAAGGGGAGGGCAGTCTGCTCTGTGTTCTGGGGCAGCCCGTCCCGGTGCCGCATCCGATGCTGGATGGACCGGCGGGGGCGCTGCGTTTGTGTGCGGGCGCGCGGCTGGTTTCGGGAGAGCCGTCGCATGAAGGGCTGGACGAGGAGCGCCGCTTGCAGCGCGAATGCATGGATGCGCGCCGGGTGCTTGGAAAACTGGAACTGATCCTGAAACACTGGGATGTTCTGCTGGACGCGAACCCTGTCCCCCGTTACGCCCCATTAGCATGACCCAGACAGATAAAGCGGTCCCGCACGGGCATTTTCTCGATACGCCGGAACTGCCGAAGGGCGTTACCCGGTTCTGGATGATTCGCCACGCGGTCGTGGAAGCCAGTGCGCGCAAGACGATGTATGGGGCGCTCGATGTGCCGCTGTGCCGGGAAGCGATGGCAAGCCAGCAGGGCGGCTATGCCACGCTGGCGCGGCGTCTGCCGACTGATGCGCTGTGGTACAGTTCACCGCTCCAGCGCGCGCGCGACACGGCGAGCGAAATCCGCAGGGCTGGGGCGTTTTCGCAGGATGTGACGATTGACAGCCGTTTCATCGAGCAGTCGATCGGGGAATGGCATGGAACGCCGCATACGGAGTTCATGTCTCTGCTGCGTCTGCCGCCCAATCCGTTCTGGTCCATTTCTGCCTGTGAACTGCCGCCAGGCGGCGAGAGCATGCTGGATGTCTGTGCGCGTGTGGCGCATGGTCTGGAGGATCTGGCGAATGCCCATGAAGGTGAGGACATGGTTGTCGTCAGTCATGGGGGGGCCATCCGCGCGGCTCTGGCGCATGCGCTGGGCGTTCATCCCGATACGGCGCTGCGGTTTTCGATCCAGAACCTGTCCATTACCATTCTGGAGCGTATCGATTGCCTGTGGCGTGTCGTGACGGTTAACGAACTGCCAGATTTCCGGGGCTGAACTTGCGGGGGCAGTCTCTGGCTTTCAGGGGCTGCCGAAAAGCACAAAAAGACCTTGGGCGGGCTTTGGAAATTCAGTATGAATTTTTTTGGAAATAACCGGAGACGGGCATGGTGGGCACACAAGGGCTCGAACCTTGGACCCGCTGATTAAGAGTTACGCCCGGCGAAATACAGTTAAGACGCAGGCAAACGCAAAACCGCGCAATAACAACGCCTTACGGGAAGGCGTCTGGGACGGTTCATGCAAAGAGATGCACCCAAACGCACCGGTTGCTATTTCAGATGAGTCCGGATTGAGTCCGCGAAAACACGTCAGCGGGTCCGGATAGGGGAAATGGGCAAAATGAAATTCAGGGAGCTACACAATTACGGTGTTATAGGTGTTATTAGTGTTACTCACATATATAATATACTGATTTCATTGTGTTTTTATCCGGTTTTTCCACTAACACCTTTCGATTTCGAAGGTGTTAAAGGTGTTATGGAGCCTCAGGCATGAGGTTTTCAAAACGGGAAATAGACGCCCTCACCTGACCGCCGGGTAAACGGGACGCTTTGTTTTCGGATACGGAGACCAAGGGCTTCCTGGTGCGTGTCACGGCAACCGGGGCAAAGATCTTCCTCTTTCAGTATCGCTACGCGGGGAAGGTCCGTCGCCTTAAGCTGGGAGAGTATGGGGCTGTCACCATTGCCCAGGCTCGGAAGATGGCTGAGGAGGCTCGTGGGCGCGTCCTGGCTGGCGGAGATCCAGTGGGTGAGCGCAAGGCGGAGGTGGTGGCTTATCAAGCCTCACTTCAGGAGCGGGCAGCGCAGGCCGCGATAGATGCCTTGACCTTGGATGTCCTGATTGATCGCTGGGCCAGTATGGCGCTCAGGGAGCACAGCGCGGTCTACAGGAGGGAAGGGCCACAACGCATCCGGTATAACTTCCAGCAGTTTCTGAATCGTCCTGCCCAGTCCCTGACCGTCCTTGAACTTCAGGCGCGGCTGGATGAGATCGCAGCAGAGCATCCCACCACGGCCCGGCGTCTGCAAGCCTATGCCCGTGCCATGTATGCCTGGGCTGTGAAGCGTCAGCTGGTGGAGGATAATCCGTTTGCCAGTCTGATCGTGGAAGGACGGGAGGTCTCGCGGGATCGCGTTCTGACGGATGAGGAAATCGGGGAGATATGGCGGGCGGCCGGACAGATGGCCTACCCCTTCGGGCCGTTCTTTCGGTTGCTGATGCTCACCCTGCAGCGCCGGACAGAAGTTGCGGAGATGCGGTGGGAGGAGATCTCGCCGGATCTGATGACCTGGACGATCCCGGCCGAACGGACGAAGAACAGCAGAGCCCATATCGTCCATCTCTCAGAACCGGCGCGGCATGTCCTGGCGGCGCTACACAGGCAGACAGATCCAAAGACAGGGGCCACCTCTGCCTATGTCTTCACCAATACCGGTAGAACGCCCATTTCGGACTTCTCAGGAGCCAAGGAACGGCTGGAAAAGCTGATTGAGATGGAGGGGGACCAAAATTCGCCGGGAAAAGAAGTCTGCACCCTGTCCGCGCCGGGCTGGCGGTTACATGACCTGAGACGGACGGGTGTGACAGGTCATGGCTCGTCTTGGAGTCGGGCCGCATGTGGCTGATCGGGTACTGAACCATGTGCAAGGGACGATCAAGGGAGTGGCGGCCGTTTATCAGCGGCATGAATTTCTCAGAGAAAGGGCTCACGCACTCAATATTTGGGCAGAACATATATATAAGGTTCAACTGCACTCTTAATATTTAAAGAGTGCAGTTGATGTTTTATATGCTTGTTAGTTCTTTTATTGATGTGGCAAGCAAATTAAATGTTTCTTTAAATGAATCACGACTTTTTTTCATATTTTCTAATATAGTTCCGGCTTGATCTATTTCTGCATCTGATAGAGCGAATACTGGTTTATTATGCTGATGAGACTGAGCTATAAGAGAGTTGAAATCGGAAATATTAGCGAGATTGTAAGGTGTATCTTGAGGGTGGGCTGCTAGAAATTCTTCCCGGGTCACACACATCCCAGCAGCAGTTAATGCTGGAATAAGTTCATTATTTACTGTTTCTTTGACAATATCAATCCACCTTTGGAACGATTTTGCTGGGTTCCCTAATCGCGGTCTATATCTTTGTGAAATAATTCCACAAAATTTTGGTGGCGTTTGCGGGAAATGATACCTCAAGCTAGGAGTTCTAAATTTTCCAACATCAATATTCCATTGGGGTACAACTTGGGATAAGGAAGTTATCGCTTGTTTACAGTAATAATCCGGTGAAGTTGGAACTATAAAATAGTCACTTCCCATTAAGAAGCATTCGTTTAGTGCTCCTACGCTAGGGCTCATATCAATAAGTACAACATCAATATCGTTGGATTTTGCAGTAAGTCTTAATAATTCGGTTATAGATCCAGGCATATTTGCGAGCGCTGGAATGGCTGTAGAAGTGGTTAATGAAACAGCTAACTGGGTTTCATTCGCTGCGAGGTCAATGTTCCCAGCTAAAAGGAAAAGATTTGGATGTGAAGTTTCTACCGGGTGTGCAGGATCTAAGGGGTGTCCTGTTCCTCGAAAGACGGCTTCTAAGCACGAGCTTATGTTGGATTTAGGTCTTGATGTATAGAAGTGAGAGAAATCACTTATGCCTTCGAAGCCTAATACAGTTCCGGTTAGGTTACATTGAGGATCACCATCAACGATAAGTACTTTTTTCCCTTGCTCGGCCAGCGCCCACCCTAAGTTAAAAGTTGTTGTGGTTTTGCTAACGCCACCCTTGTGATTGAATAGGGCGATCAAAGGTGCTTCACGGCGAGGTGGGCGCTGCGTAAGGGACGATGCGTTCATGATCGATGGCTCTCCTGCTGGTAAGCTTTTTAGTATTGTATGGACTACTATAAGGGAATGATCTTTCGCACGCTGAAGGCGCTTTCAACCCAAGAATGATAAGTTGTCTGTTAAAGGAGAATCTCTCCTATGAAACTTCTCTTCGCTCACAGAACGAAGCCAGTTCCTGATGGTGCAGCAAATGTACGCCCGTTGTGGCTGCGAGCTGGCGGGCTGGGATGGTGTAACCGGCGTTTGAGACCACGATAGCCTCATCGGCCTGCTGGTGCTGCTTGGCGGTGTAGATCTCCTGCACGGCCTTGTTTCCGACCGGCTGGCTATAGAGCTTGCACTGAACCACGATCTTCCGGCCGCCTTTGGTGGCGATGATGTCCGCGCCCTGGTCGCCGCTGGCCTGTGTTACGCGGGCGTCCCATCCAGCTTGTTCCAAGAGTAGGGCACAGTGTCGTTCGTAGTCGAAGGGGTCCATCTGAGGATCGAACACACGCGGATCACTCAGGGGCTTCTGATTGAGGACAGCGCCGGGCGGTGTACGCTGGGCGATCTCCTCAATCCGGGCTTCTGCACGGGCTTTGAGAAGCGGCCATTGGTCCGTCAGACTTTCAACCTGGAGGAGGGGCAGAATACGGGTATTGCAGAAATAGCCGATTTCCTTGGCCCATTTGGTCAGATGGATCGTGCCATAGGCATCTGTCGTCACCAGTTGCAGGCGGCGGATCTGCAAGGCCGTAGCCTGATCGCGGATCTCTTTGTCGATAATCCCCCATGCCCGGCTCTCTCGGGCGGCCCGGCGACGTGCGCGTAATACGAAGAACCCGATCACACCTCCTACAAACAGAGCGAGGATCAGCAGTCCGCCAGATCCTGAATTCTGATTTGGTGCGGATTTGGAAACAGAAGGCGGCGGGGTGGCAGGTGCGGGATCACCTGGTGCGGAGTTGTCTTCCGCCGGTGTGCTCGCTGCCGGTTCCGCGTCATGCCGTGGTTTCTCCCATCCCTTCGGCAGGACATCGGTGGCCTTGTCAGAAGCCTGTGGCGTCTCTGGATCTGGGCTTGCAGGGGCAAGCTGCACCGGACCGTCTGTTGGGGTCTCGGCAGAAGGCTGAGGAGGTATGGGCAGGCCGGCCGATACCTGCTGGGGAAGGAAGAACAGTGGCGGCATGCCAGCGCGTGGCGGATCGCGGCGCAAGAGGAGCAGTCCGTTCTCCTGACTGATCTGTTCCCATTTCTCGCTGGGGTCCACCTGAAAGCAGCGGCCGTCCGTGATGACGAAATGGACCCAGCCGGGATCGTTCTGGCGCGGATCCGCGTGATTGGCGAGTGCGCGCGTGGCTCGTGGATTCACACAGGCAAAGGATTGCCCGGCGGGATGAAAAACGCCGTCTGCCAGGGCGGTGGCAGGAGAGAGCAGCGCAAGAGCCATGAGGAAGCGAAAACTAGGGCTGCGCATTCTATGTCTCCTGACAGTTGGCAGCGGGGAAATGACGGAAATGGAAACAGCCTTTAATCAGCCAGGCGTTCTTTTTCCGTCACAACGGCTTGCATCTTTCTATTCACCTCGGCCGCATCTGCACCATGATGCATGCGTCCGTGGCAGGTGGGACAGATGCCGGCGATAGGTTTTACGAGGGATAAAAGGCCAGCCTGCTGACATCTGAGGGGTGCTTGTCATGCTTTGAGTGCCGTCTTTCGACGATCAATTTCTTCGGTCATTCCAGTGTATGCCAGCGAAGCAATACGGTGCAGTTCGTGATGATGGATTTGGAGCCTTTCCCAGTACTCACGAATTTCACCCATCAAAATTTCTTTCTGCTTTGAGAGCTTTTGTATTTCATTTGGATTTTGGGAAGTCATAAGTTCGTAAGATATTTTTTCATGTTTTTCATATAAAGAGTTATTAAATCGTATGGAGTCAATCATTCCTGCTGCGCATATGTAGCAGGATACTACGGTTTCGATGGTTTTTTCGTTTCTTATTTTTCCTACTATTTGCGTGTTATTTTTGTAAATAGGAAAATACTCTTCTTGTACCGGAAGGTACACTGCTTGGGCTTTATGCGGCGGAGTATTTGCAAACATTTTCCCTGTTTGAGAAAAATATCTTTGATAAGCTGCGTCTAGTTCCGATCGAACCGACACTAACGTGTGAAGAATAACCTCATTTTCTGCACGTTGTTCTGAGGCATTCTTCTCAGCAATGGACCATTTGGTAGTCCAAATTGAGATTCCTGCACCAATGCCGGATCCGAAAAGACCAGATGCCAGATTAACTAGAATGCTTCCCCAAGTTAGAGAATCACCCACAGGACACCTCTTTCAGCCGCACGCCGGGGCCGCCTCCGTTTTGGGGGATGAACTCTACGCCTGCGGCTTCCAAGGCTTTGCGGATGGCTGTGATCGTGCTGGCACGCGGTATTGTTTCGCCTGCCTCAAGGCGGGCCAAGGTGCGTGTTGTAGTGCCTGTTTCCGCCGCCAATTTCTCACGGCTCCAGTCCACCAATGCGCGCGCAGCTCGTAACTGAGCGGGCGCAATGTCTTGTTTCATGACATTTTCCGCTTGCAAGTGTCCTGAAATATGACATAGCGTTGGGGTGCTGACAAGCAGCACGGCCCAGAGATTGGAGCTCTAGACCGTGCTTAACCACAAACCGAGATTGGAGCTCGGCAATGGCTATTCATGCCTTTACCACGTCCGGCTTATGCCGGGCAGTGATTGCGTCTGTGCATCTTGTATCTGAGGCGGCCCCTGCTGCTCTGGGTGCAGGTCTGTTCCTGCTTTCCGTTCTGACTCTGGCCCAGCCGGAACATCTGCACGGCCCAGCGAAATCTGTTCATCATCATGCCAGACCTTCGCTTCTGCTGGCTTCTGCGAAAGCGGGGGGAGCACGGCCATGACGCACAATCAATCCAAAGCCAGAACGGCGACTGTGGCGGGTCTGGCCCGTCTCGCCGGGCTTGCTGCCATGACAGGAGCAGAGGCCATCACGGCAGACTCTGTGACGCTCTGTGCGCCTCCTGCTGATGCGCGTCTGGTCGGACTGTGTGCGGATCTGACCGAGATAGAACAGTGGCGGCAATCCCGGCTCGCAGGGAGGTGCAATTTTCCGGCTGTCCAGTTGGGTGGATTGCTGGCCCAGCGTCAGGCTCTGATTGCCGACGTTTGCGAAACGAAGGCCGC
Organism: Gluconobacter albidus; assembly: GCF_002005485.1. NCBI lineage: Bacteria > Pseudomonadati > Pseudomonadota > Alphaproteobacteria > Acetobacterales > Acetobacteraceae > Gluconobacter > Gluconobacter albidus. The sequence goes on from NZ_CP014689.1 coordinate 2,851,373, forward strand.
AAGTCGGGACGGCCTCAAAGCCAAGGCCCGCGCTGTCCGGCTGGTGCTGGGTGACGCTGTGGTGCCGCGCAACATGCGGGAAGCCCTGATGCGCTCTCTCCTAGAAGACATGCAGGGAGGGCTTCTGTGATGGTTGAGACGATGCAGAGGGCAGAGATTGCTGCCGGGCCTGAAGATGTGTCTGTGGCGTCCGGACGGCCGGATGAGGCTCTGATCCGAGCCTGTCAGGAGGTGATCGGACTTGAACGGAGACGCATCCAGCAAGAGGCCGATCCCATGGCGCTTCCTGCGGCCTCGGCTCTTTGGGAGAAGAACTTCCGCCGAGCACTGGACTGCGCTTGTTCGCTGCCTGCTCTGACGATTGAGGGCCAACGGGCACGGGCAGAGGCGTTGCAGTTGATCGGTGGCGGTCTTGCAGACGACACCGAGGCATCGCCTACAGAGCGGCTTTCTTCCGCGCTGGCGCGTGATGCGCTGCGTGTGCCTGCTTCAAACCGTGGCAAGGGCGCTGATGATGTCCTGGTCCGTCTGTGTGGTGAGTTCGTCCAGGTGATGCGGGCTAAGGATGAGCTAATGGATATAGATCCTGCCAGCCCTGAGGCGCAGGCTGTCTCCGATCGGGCGCGTGAGCTGCTGGATGATCTCCTGGTGCAGAGGGCGACAGCGCCGGAAGGGCATAAGGCTCAGATGGAAGCTCTGGCTGCGCTGGGACGTCCTCAGATGGATTATGACCGTCTGATTGCCGAGGCTCCGGACTGGTTCGGGCAGGTGGCTGCGGCGATCCTGCGGGATCAGGCGCGGGTCATGCGCGATGGCCCGGCGCAATCGTCTGTCTCCGTGTCTGCGGCTATGTCTGGGCCTTATGAGACCGCGCAACGGATGCGCCGGGCCCAGCGTCTCAAGGATCAGCGGACAGACGCTGCAGAGGTTTTGACGGGACCTGGAGAGATTGTGCAGCAGAGGCGGCTTGCTTTGGACGCGGCTGCGGCGGAAAGCGTGGAACTCGCCTTGCACGATATGCTGCCGCTCTTGCCGTCCGGGTCTCTGGCTGACGCTGCTGTGCAGGTCTTTACGGCATTGGAAACGCTCCGAGCGGTGGATCTGGAGCCAGTTGGGGGAAGCGCTCCTCTGTATCGTTCGGAGAATGTGACGCGGGTGGTCAGGTGCCTGTCGTCTGCCCTGCCGGTTCTCATGAAAGCCAGTGAGCGCGATCTGAGCGATGTGGTGGATGCGGTGACGCTCCAGATGCCAGAGCAGGAGCATGGGCTGTTCGGGCAGCTCTGGCGGGGTGCTGAGGTGACGGCGTGAGCGGGGCCATGTCGTCATCGGTCGGCTCCATGTCCTCGGGCTCTGTTCACGGCTTGTTTCCCGTTTGCGCCGGGCGCATGGTGACCGCTGGCGCGGCTAGGTTTGGCCGCCGAACGCCGGGACCCCACGTCTGGCCCGCCGCGCCGCTCCAGTTCATGCGTGGGGACGGCTGGCGTGGGGCGGCTATGGAAGAAACTACCGGCAAATGGGTAGGGCTGGCTGACACCTTGCGCGATATCGTCTCTGCGCAGGTCTGGGATCAATGCCGTTCCGCTTGGGAAGGCTGTCAGGCGAAGAGCGGTTATGCTGCTCTGGCGAGGGAGTTTAAAAGGGCGAAACTTGCCTATTGGGCTCGCACTAGCGGCTCTACATCGCCCGTGCGTAATTTACTAAAGCCCTCGGTTCCTCCGGAACTCCAAACCATGCGGGCCGCACTGGAGCAACTATCAGGAGAGCTTACTTTATGTCTGTGCTCCTCAGTAGAGCGCGTACGCTTCTACAAGCGTAACACAGGCGATTACGTCGAACCTCCGTGTGGCTTCTGGCAAGGATATGCTCTGTGGCGCGATCCTTTTGGAGCAGATCCAACGTCTTTTGAAGATGTCTTCAGGACTTGCTGGATGCAGCGTGGGAAGTCCGATCGTATCCCGGTGGAATTCATCCAGATATTCCGGGCGGTAGAGACTGTCGCCCCTGAACCTGCTGTTAGGCAGGGCAAGCGCGGATATGACGATGATGAAGTGCTGGAAAAGATGAAAGCCAGTCTTGAGAGCGGGAAATATCCGAATCTCTGGCAGGCAGCCTGCGCGTGCGCTTCTGAGGCTATGGGCAGCACAGAGGAACAGGCGAGGGAAAAACGCTTGATACGGAAATTCAAAGAAAAATATTCAGAATAGACTGAGCGTTTTGGGGGCATCGACGGTCCCCTCATACTTCTCATTTTTCATTTCTGAGAAGTTCTCCGAAGAAATGAGAAGGCGTGTCGTTCCACTGAGTAGCCGCACCAGTTCGCAATAAGGCGGATTGGAAGGAGCGGAGTATCGCAAATGGAAATGTCGGTTGTCCGTGAAGAGCGGAGCCGTGGAGGAGCGCGTGTGAGTGCTCGTCGCCTGGTGCTGTCCGAGATCGAGACAGCGGAAGAGCTCTCGCTCTCTGTTCGTACCTTGCAGGCCATGCGTTTGGAGGGGACCGGACCCGCCTTTATCAAATTGACGCAGCGCCGGATTGGTTATGCGCTCTCTGAGCTGGAACGCTGGATTTCTGAGCGCTCTGTGCGTTCTACGGCAGAGGCAACCGTCCGCGCCCAGCGGGAGGCCGCGTCATGCTGACAGCCTCTCATACGGTTCCTGTGGGTGCGCCATCATTGCGCCGGGCCGGTGGTCTGCTCTGGCCTTGCCTGGAGGATGCCAAGCCGGATCTTCTCACGCGCCTCCTGACGTTCTTTCGTGGCTGTGACGACTACGTGCAGAACAGTCCCTGGCGTCGTGACATGAGTGAGACCATGCGCCTGCATGGTCGGCATGAGTTCCGGCCGATGCCGTCTCAGGCCGCTGTGGTGGGCCTTCTTGCGGCATGGGCAGAACTGCGGAAGGTCCTGCTGGCTGACGACGCCTTTCTTGCCCTGGTCCAGCCGAACGCGCCGGAAGATGCTGCGGATCAGTTCCAGTCCCTCAAAGCAGCTCTGATGTGGTTTCGGGTCGGACTGGATCGGGATGTCCGCACGGTAGAGGCGCGGAACTGGCTGGATGCAATCGGCTGGCAGGACATTCTTGCGCTGGCAGAAAAGCGAGATCAGGCAGCGGAGCAGTTGATCGCCGGGAGAGCTGTTGTCGGTGCGGAAGGGGACATTGCGGCGCTTCCTGCGGTCCAGCGGGAGGGCGCGGTATGATCCAGGTGATGCCTTTCCAGTTTGAAGGTCAGAATGTCCGGGTCGTGAACCGTGAGGGTGTCGCTTGGTGGGTACTGGCGGATGTGTGCGGACTGCTCGGCCATAGCAATCCGTCTGTAGCGGGTCGGCGTCTGGATGATGACGAAAAGGATACCCTAAACATTAGCGAGGGCATCCGGGACGGCGGGGTCTTTGCTGACGGACGGGCTCAGTCCGTTGTCCTCATCAATGAATCCGGTCTCTGGTCTTTGGTCCTGACAAGCCGGAAGTCTGCTGCAAAGCGGTTCAAGAAGTGGGTGACAGGTGAGGTCATTCCTTCAATTCGCCGGACTGGGGCTTATGTCGCGTCTGCTGTGGGCGACACATCCGAGACGCTGATGGCACGTGCTGTTCTGGCAGCTCAGGAAGCGCTCCAGCGGAAAGATGCGGAACTGGTAGCGCTGGCTCCGAAAGCTCTGGCCTATGATCGCATTGCCGGAATGGATGGGCTGCTGACGCTCACGGAATCCGCCAAGGAATGTGGATGGCCGCCGCGTCGGTTCATGGCCCTTCTTCATGAAATGCGCTGGATCTATCGGGCTGGAAACAAGGGCCGGTGGATTGGTTATGCGGACAAGGAGCGGGCTGGATACCTGTCCTACAAGCATTTTGAGCAGACGCATCCTGAGGGTCATCTGGTGAGCCGTCCTCAGGTGGTGGTGACCCCCAAGGGCTTGGCGCGCATGGCACGCATCCTCCCTGCTCTGGAGGATGCGGCATGAGTGGCGGTTTTGTAGGCTCTCGCCTTGGGATTGCCGAACTGGCGATCCTGGGGCTGCTCTTTCCTGCAGAATGCGACGATCTGCCCTCATGGTCTGTGGAAGAAAGGGCGATCTTTCGCCGGGCTGCTGACCTGGTGGCTCAAAAGGGTGATGATCTGCTCGTTCCGCCCGGCGCCGGATGGGATGCGCTTGCTGAGGCGCAGTGGGAAGCCCATGTGCGGGAACCGGGGTGGTGGCCCTTAACGTGGATGATGACGGGGCCAGACGGCGCGTGTTGCGGGCAGGTTCATGACCTGACGCTTCCTTTGCTCTGGGGAACGGAATGGCTCCTGGTGGAATTGGAACGGCGGCGCTTTGCCTATGCAGATCCGGCGATCAGGGCAGCGTCTAATCTTATACGGCAGGCCAAAGCCCGTCTGAATGTGTTGCGTGAGCGTGAAGGTGGTGTCGTCAATGACGTGCCGGATCTTCGTGACGCTTGCGCTGCCCTCTCGGATGCGCTGCAAGGGCGCTGCCCTGTTCTCATGGCGTGGCCCCGTCTGGAGCCTGCACCCGCATGAGGCAGCATGACGCGGGCACGCTCTCACGGATGCTGGCGGAGCGCATCGGTGTTCTAGCGCGGGAGCTGCTGCCAAACGGCCGGAAGGATGGTGCGGAATGGCGGTGCGGGTCTCTGGCTGGCGAGAAGGGGCAAAGCCTTGCCGTCCATTTGAATGGTTCTCGGGCAGGTGTCTGGGCTGATTTCAGCTCAGGTGAGCGCGGGGACGCACTGGATCTAGTGGCGGCCGTTCTGTTCGCGGGAGATCGGCGGGAAGCGATGAAGTGGGCTGTCAGCTGGCTGGGGCTGGGTGACGGAGCTGCACCGACCTTTCGGGCTCCTGAGCGCAGGCAGGTTGCGCCGGATCGCGGGCGTGAGGATCTGGATCAGGAGGCCCAGCGCAAGCGGGCATCCGCGCGAAAGCTCTGGCATGACACCCCGGCCGGTATCGCCGGAACCCCGGTTGAGGCGTATCTCGCCGGGCGGGGCATTGTTCTGCGTGAACTGGGCCGCGCTCCTGGTGCGCTGCGGTTTAATCCGTCTCTCTGGTGTGCCGAGGTACAGAGACCGCTTCCCGCCATGATCGCTGCCATCTGCGGGCCATCCGGAAAGCTGGTGGCTGTTCATCGGACCTGGCTGAGTGAAACGCCAGGCGGCGGCTGGGTAAAGGCCGACCTTCAGAACGCCAAGAAAGTGCTGGGATCATTCGCGGGCGGATGCGTGCGCCTGTGGCGTGGGGCATCGGGCAAGGCGCTGGGTGTAGCTCCGGAAGGTGACGTGACGGTCATCGCGGAAGGCATCGAGACGGCGCTATCCGTGGCTGTGGCCTGCCCTGAGTTCCGGGTGTTATCGGCGGTGTCGCTCAGCAATATGGCGGCCGTCGCTCTGCCGGACACTCTCAAAGACATCATCATCGCGGCTGACAATGACAGCGGGAATGAAAAAGCCCGTCGCGCTCTGGAAGCCGCTCTCAAGAAATTCGCATCGCAGGGCCGCACAGTTCGGCTCGCCATGCCTGAAATCGTACATGGAGACTGGAACGATGTCCTCCGGGGAAAAGACACAGACGGGAAGCCAGAGCGGCCGGTCTGATATTCGCAAGGGAATTGAGAACGCCAAGGTGGTCCAATTTCCAGAAGCCAATCAGGGCAGCGCGAAAGCGCAGGAGGTCAGTGAAGACCGGCGGTTCATTTATCGAGATGATGGGATCTGGCGTCGAAATGGTGATGGCGCGCCCTTTTTCCTCTGTGGGTCCGTCGAGGTGCTGGGGGAATCACGTGATGAAGCCGGGCAGAACTGGGGGCTGCTTCTTGCCTGGCAGGATCGTGACGGTCATCGGCATGAGGAAGCCTTTGCGCGTGCCTTGTTCGCTGGTGATGGCAATGAGATCCGGACACGGTTGGCAGATGGTGGTCTGACGCTGGGCGCAGGCGCTAAAGCCAAGGCGGCTTTCCTGGAGTGGCTGGCGAGCTTGCAGAGTTCTCAGCGGGCCAGAAGTGTCACGCGGATCGGCTGGCATCGGTTTGGCGGCGGAGATGTGTTTGTCCTGCCAGATGAAACGCTGGGGGAGACCTCTGAGCGTGTGGTGTTGCAGACGTTGGATCGTGAAGCATCGCTGTTCGGGGTGGCCGGCACGGTTGAGGACTGGAAGATCCAGATTGGCGCGCTGTGCATGAAAAACAGCCGGCTGGTCTTTGCCGCGTCCTGTGCGTTTGCCGCGCCGCTTCTGGGGCTGCTGGGTGAAGAAGGCGGCGGCATCTCGTTCAGGGGCTCCAGTCGATTGGGCAAGAGCACGGCTTTAAGGGTGGCGGCGTCCGTCTGTGGTGGCACGCCTCAGAACGGGGCAGGAGGCTATATTCGCTCCTGGCGCTCTACTGGCAACGGGATCGAAAGCACGGCGCTGGCGAGCTGTGATGTGCTGCTGCCTTTGGATGAAATTGGACAGCTGGATCCGCGTGAAGCTGGTGAGGTCGCCTATCTGCTTTCAAACGGGCAGGGCAAGGCGCGCGCGTCTCGCACGGGTGGAGCGCGGACCGTGGCGCGGTTTCGCATTCTTTTCCTATCTACCGGTGAGCTCGGACTGGCCGATCTGAACCGGGAGGCTGGAAAGGCGACAAAGGCCGGGCAGGAAGTGCGGTTTGCGGATCTGCCTGCTGATGCCGGACATGGACAGGGACTGTTTGAGCATGTCCATGACCACGACACGCCGGACGCCTTTGCCCGTCATCTGCGGGTGGTCACGGGGCAATATTTTGGTGCACCGTTGCGTGCGTTTCTTCATCGGCTCACAGAGGATCTGGCGCAGTCAGGGAATGAGGTTGTCCAGGATCGGCTTCGGTCCCGAATAGGCGAGATCATGCGGGGATGGTTGCAGCCCTACCCTGAGGCTTCGGGACAGGTGCGAAGTGTTGCCGCCCGGTTTGCGATGGTGGCGGCGGCCGGTGAGCTGGCAACGCAATACGGGCTGACCGGCTGGGACCACGATACGCCCGGCGTGATGGCTGGGATCTGCTTCGAGGCGTGGCTTGCAGAACGGGGCACGGTTGGACGGCGGGAGGATGAGCAAGCCGTGGCTCAGCTACGCGACTTCATTGCCAAGAATGGTGAGGCCCGGTTTGAACGCTGGGTTGATCCTGTCCAGGGGGATGCCGCGCAATCAGAAGAGAGCCAGCCGCCGGGCGAACGGTTCCGCACTCAGAACCGGGCAGGCTGGAAGCGCTGGATGAAGGGAGACGGCGGACGGTATGAATGGCGCTACTTCCTGACCGCTGAAGGGATGTCCGAAGCTCTGGCGGGTCTGAACCGGCGCAATGCTGTGCAGACGCTGATTGAGACGGGATATCTGTTGCCGGGGAAGGCAAAGAACTCTGCTGTCATTTCTCCGCCTGGTCATCGCAACGTCAGGGCCTATGAGGTGAAGGCATCTATCCTCGGAACGGAGGAGGGGGACCGCTGAGGCGGTCTCCTGTTGCCATGCGCTCAGTGCATGGATTGTAGGTGTCTCTTTTGAGTATACCGATACGAGACATTTTCATGAGACACAGGATTGGCGGTTTTCTCTGTCTCATTTGGGTTGATTTTTCTATATGAGACATTTTATAAGAAAGGTCTAGACCCAAACGAGACACTTGGAGCCGCCTCATGACCATTTACGGTTACGCCCGCGTCAGCACGACCGATCAGGATCTGACAATTCAGGAGCAGGCTCTTCAGGCGGCCGGGTGTCAGGTCATTCGATCAGAGAAGGTGTCGGGGACTTCCACCGCCGGGCGTAAAGAGCTGCAAACCCTGCTCGCCTTCCTCCAGGCTGGTGATGTTCTTGTGGTGACGCGGATTGATCGCCTGGCGCGCTCTATCGCGGATCTCCAGACCATCATGCACACCCTCAAGGATAAGGGCGCGGCTTTGCGGTGCACGGAGCAGCCAGTGGATACCACCACGGCGGCGGGCAAGGCGTTCTTGGACATGCTTGGGGTGTTTGCCGAGTTTGAGACGAACCTGCGGCGTGAGCGTCAGCTGGAAGGGATCAAGGCTGCAAAGGAACGCGGGATCTATACCGGCCGGAAGTCCTCCATTGATTCTGAGCAGGTGCATCAGTTGAAGGACGAGGGAATCGGACCGGCTGAGATTGCGAAGCGCTTGGGCATTGGCAGGGCTAGTGTCTATCGCATTCTGTCTGCTGGGTCCTGAGATCGGGCTGGTCCGGCGCGGCCCGGATGTGTGGTCTGCGCGGTCAGCGCAGGAAGTTTCCTTCCCGCGATTTTGTCTTGTTATGCGCATAAAGCATGGCTTGCCCGTTCTGGGCTGACAGAGTGGAGTGTAGTCCAAAAGCTGTCGAGACGAGAAAACCGCAGTTTTCCGGGAAAATGTGCGAACGATCAATAACACCTTTTAGAAGGTGTTACGCGGCAATCTCGAAAGGTGTTATTGGAAAACTTATATAAAACAATACCTTATGAGGCGAGTAACACCTTAACACCTATAACACCGTTTTCAGACTAAGGGAGAGAAAGACAGAGCCAAAGCCCTCTGACATATGCATCAAACGCATATCTCTCAAAAATGCTTGGGTCCCTCCTAGAGGGTTTTCCATCCGGGGGTAATTCGCACCCCGGTAAGCGAGGGTCTCAACATAAACTGAAAGTTGGGTTTCTGTTGTTGCTGCTGCTGTTCGGTGTCGTGTTGCCTTCGAGGCATGCTGACAGCAGAGATGGTCAATCTTTTTCAGATGAGTCCGGATTGAGTCCGGAAGATCCACAGAGTCCGCAAAGCCACAATCCAGCAAGAGCCTTGTAGGCTGCTGGGACAGTCTAGAAATCGCAGATTTTCAAGGGAATAACCGGAGACGGGCATGGTGGGCACACAAGGGCTCGAACCTTGGACCCGCTGATTAAGAGTCAGCTGCTCTACCAACTGAGCTATGTGCCCATGGCCCGTCTACCGGTGGAGCGGCTTATAGCGGGATTTTGCGGGAAGCTGCAAGAGGTTTTTCTTCTTTTCTTCGCGTCTGGTCTGAAAAAGAAGAAAAACCTTGTTTTTCAGTGTGTTATTTCCGGTTGAGGAGGCGCATGACGCTTTCGAACTGCTCCAGGGACGTATAGTCGATCTTCAGGGAGCCGCCCTTTTTGCCGTTATAGGAAATATGGACTTTCAGGCCGAGGCGGGAGGAGAGGTCGTTTTCGATCTGCAGGATTTCCGCGTCCCGGGCCTTTTTGGCCGGGGTCGTGGTTTCTTTGCCGCTGGTAAGGGCTTCCGTCTGGCGGACGTTCAGGCCGCGGGCGATGACGAGTTTGGCGGCAGCGACCGGATCGGAATGGGTGAGCAGGGCGCGCGCGTGACCGGCTGTGAGGTCGCCGTTGCGGACATGCGCGCGGACTTCCGGCGGCAGGTTCAGCAGGCGCATGGTGTTGGTGATGTGCGGGCGGGACTTGCCGACGGCTCCGGCCAGTTCTTCCTGCGTCAGGGTGTAGTCCGTGACGAGGCGTTGCAGGCCTTCGGCTTCTTCGATCGGGTTGAGATCCGCGCGCTGGAGGTTTTCGACCAAAGCTGCGGCCATAGCGTCCGTATCGTCCAGTTCGCGGATATGGACGGGGACGCTGTGCAGGCCTGCAAGCTGTGAGGCGCGCCAGCGGCGCTCACCGGCGATGATCTGGTAATGACCCGGCTTTTCCGGATCGGGGCGGACGAGCAGGGGTTGCAGGACGCCGCGTGAGCGGATGGAGTCGGCCAGTTCGGACAGGCGTTCGGGGTTCATGTCCTGTCGCGGCTGGAAGGGGCTTGGGGCCAGAACATCCACGGGCAGGGACGAATGCTGCTGCGGCTGGGCGTTTGCGCGTGTGGCGCGGGCCAGTTGCGGCGCCTGATCGCCCAGAAGGGCTGCGAGGCCGCGACCAAGACGCGGGGAACTGTCCTTTTTGGCCATCGCCGGTTACGCCTTTGTCTTGTTCTTGTTGCGTTTGATCAGCTCGTCCGCCAGCGCCAGATAGGCGATGGCGCCTGTGGAGCGGGCGTCGTAATCCAGCACCGGGCTGCCATGGCTCTGGGCTTCGGAAATGCGGATATTGCGCGGGATGATCGTCTCGAACACCTGATCGCCAAAGAAGCCGCGCGCATCCTGCGCCACGAGTTCAGAGAGGTTGTTGCGCCGGTCGTACATCGTCAGGATGATGCCTTCGAGATGCAGGTCTGCGTTGAAGGCGCGGCGGACGCGGTCGATGGTGCGGACGAGCTGGCTGATGCCTTCGAGCGCAAAGAACTCGCATTGCAGCGGCACGATCACGCTGTCGGACGCGACCAGCGCGTTGAGCGTCAGCAGGCCGAGGCTGGGCGGACAGTCGATCAGGATCGTGTCGTAATGGCCTTCAAGCGCATGCAGGGCGTCGCGCAGACGGTATTCGCGGCGCTCGTCCCCGATCATTTCAAGCTCTGCGCCGGCCAGTTCGTTGTTGGCCGTGATGATCGAGAGATTCTCGAACGCGGTCGGCTGGGGCAGGGCATGGGGTTCGGCTTCCACCATCAGCGCTGCATAGGTGCCGGTGTTGCGCTGGTCGTAGTCGATGCCCAGGCCGGTTGAGGCGTTGCCCTGCGGGTCCAGATCCACGAGCAGGACGCGCTGTCCCTGACGGGCGAGACCGGCGGCCAGATTGATGGTGGTGGTGGTCTTGCCGACGCCTCCCTTCTGGTTGGTGACAGCAATGATCCGGGTGGTGGGGGATTCGGTTTTAGACGACACGCTTGAAATCACTGACCTTGATGATGGCTCCGCCGGGGTCGGTGCGGCTGGGAACAATGGTGTGGCTCATGTGCCAGTCGGCGCTTGCCTCGGTCAACTCGGCCTGCGCCTTCTGACCTTTCAGAAACAGGCAGAACCCGTCTTCTTTCAGCAATGGCCGTGCCCAGTCCAGGAGCCTGTTGAGGGGGGCCAGCGCCCGGGCCGTGATGATGTCGGCCGGAGGGGGGCTGGCGGCTTCGATACGTTTGGCGATGACCGTCACCTTCGCGTCGCAGATGCGTCCGGCTTCCCGCAGGAAGGCGCATTTGCGCTGGTCCGATTCGATCAGGGTGACGGGGTTTCCTGTGGCGATGGCCAGAATGATGCCCGGAAAACCGCCGCCCGAACCCAGATCGGTGATGGTGGCACCTTCGGGGATCAGTTCGGCAAGCTGGAGGCTGTCCTCGATATGGCGGGGCCAAAGCTGGGCAATGTCCCGCGGGCTGACGAGATTGATTTTCGCGTTCCACTGCACGAGCAGGTCGGCGAAGCGCTCCAGCCTTTCGTGTGTTTCACGTGAAACGGTGGTCATGACAGGGTCCTTACATGGGCCAGCAGGGCGACCAGCGCGGCAGGTGTGACCCCGCGCACGCGCTGTGCTGCGGCGAAACTGGTCGGGCGGGCCTGGGAAAAACGCTCGCGCATTTCGCTGCTCAGGCCGCCGATGGCAGTGTAATCCAGATCGGCCGGAAGGGCGATGGCACTTTCCGATGCGAGCTGTCGAATTTCACGATCCTGCCGGTGAAGATAGCCGCCATAGCGGGCCTCGGTCTCGACATGGCGGCGGACGCGCAGGGGAAGTTCGCCGAACCACGGGGCCAGCGTGTTCAGGATCGTGTGGTCGCCGTTGCTGGCGAGGACATCCAGAACCGTGCGCCGGCGGCCATCCAGAGAGACTTCGAAACCGACGTCGCGGAGGGCCTGCGGCAGGAAGGTTGTTTCGGCGGCGCGGGCCATGGCGGCGTCGAGTTCGGCTTTCTGGGCGGTGAAAGCGGCTTCGCGTTCGGACAGGACGCAGCCTGCGGCGATTCCTTTGGGCGTCAGGCGTAAGTCGGCATTATCCGCGCGCAGGGTGAGACGATACTCGGCGCGGGATGTGAACATGCGATAGGGTTCGCTGATTCCGTGCAGCGTCAGGTCGTCGATCATGACGCCGAGATAGGCGTCGCTTCGGTCTAGCGTCAGCGCCTCGTTTCCGGCCGTGGCGCGGGCGGCGTTCAGGCCTGCAAGGAGGCCCTGTGCACCGGCTTCTTCGTAGCCGGTCGTGCCGTTGATCTGTCCGGCAAGATACAGGCCCGGCAGGCGGCGCAGTTGCAGGGATGGCAGAAGCTCACGCGGGTCCACGTAATCATATTCGACGGCATAGCCTGCCGTGACGATGCGGGCGTTTTCCAGACCGGGCATGGTCGCGATCATGGCGGCCTGCACGTCGGCGGGCAAACTGGTGCTGATACCGTTGGGATAGACCAGATCGCCGCCCGGATTGCCGGGCAGGGCTTCAGGTTCCAGAAAGACCTGATGTGAGCTGCGGTCGGCGAAGCGGACCACCTTGTCTTCGATGGACGGGCAATAGCGTGGGCCGCGACCGGCGATGGCGCCGCCATACATGGCCGAGCGGTGCAGGTTCTCGGTGATGATCCTGTGGGTCTCGGCGGTGGTCTGGGTGATGCGGCAGACGACCTGCGGGTTGGTGATGGCCGTCGTCATGGGGCTGAAGGCCTCGGGCTCGGCATCGCCGGGATCGGCCGGGAGGTTTTCCCAGTCGATGCTGTCTTTGGCCAGACGCGGCGGTGTGCCGGTCTTGAGGCGGCCCATCTGGAGGCCGAGCGCATAGAGCCGTTCGCCCAGACGCTTGGCCGGAGCCTCACCGATGCGTCCGGCGTCTGTCTGGGTGTGGCCGACATGGATGACGCCGCGCAGGAAGGTTCCGGCGGTCAGGACGACGGCGCCGCAGCGGAACGCGCGACCGTCTTCGCAGATGACGCCTGTGATGTGGCCGTTCTCTTCGATCAGGTCTCCGGCGGCGCCTTCGAGGATCGTCAGATTGGGCGTGGCGGCCAGCAGATCCTGAATGGCGGCCCGGTAAAGAGAGCGGTCAGCCTGGGCACGGGGGCCGTGAACGGCCGGCCCCTTGGAGCGGTTGAGCAGTTTGAAATGGATGCCTGCGCGGTCTGCGGCTTTACCCATCAGGCCGTCGAGCGCGTCGATTTCGCGCACGAGATGGCCCTTGCCGATTCCGCCGATGGCCGGATTGCAGGACATGGCGCCGATCGTTTCAAGCCGATGGGTGAGCAGCAGGGTGCGCGCGCCGAAACGGGCCGATGCCGCTGCAGCTTCACATCCGGCATGACCGCCGCCGATCACGATGACGTCGAAATCGCTCACAACCTACTTCCCGATACAGAACTGCCCGAAAATCGCATCGAGCAGGGATTCAACATCAACACGTCCGGTCAGACGCCCCAGAGCCAGCATGGACAGCCGGAGTTCTTCGCCCCGCAGTTCCGGCCATGTCGCGGTCCGGGCACGGTCCAGATGGGTTGCGGCCTCCTGGATTCCGGCGCGGTGTCTGGCGCGGGTCAGCGGGGGCGCGGCGGAACCGGCCATCAGTTCGGACACCCGTTCGGACAGGACCTGCCGCAGCGCATCAAGTCCTTCGCCGGACTGCGTGCTGATCCCTAACATGCCGGGCAGGGCTGGTGCGATGTCGATTTTCGTCCGGATGGGAATTTCCTGTCCGGAAAGGGTGTCGAGGCTTTCATCCGGGCCGATCAGGTGGAGAAGCACGTCCGCCTGTTTCACGTGAAACAGCGCGCGGCGGATGCCTTCGGCCTCGATTTCGTCTTCCGTCTCCCGCAGACCTGCCGTGTCGATCAGACGCAGGCGGACGCCGTCCAGAACCCAGTCGAGTGCGATGGCGTCACGTGTGGTGCCTGCGCGATGGGTGACAATAGCAGAGTCGGTTCCGGATAACGTATTGAGAAGGCTGGATTTTCCGACATTGGGCGAGCCTGCGATCACCACGGTCAGGCCCTGGCGCATGAGTTCGCCGCGATTGTCCTGAAGATGGGCAGACATTTCGGTCTGGAGTTTCGAGAGTTCCGCGACCAGCCCGTCTTCTACGTCCTGCGGCAGGTCTTCGTCCGGGAAGTCAATCAGGGCTTCCTGATGGGCGAGGACGAGGCGAAGGCGCTGTGCCCAGTTGTCGTACAGGCGGCTCAGGGCGCCGTCGGCCTGACGCAGGGCCTGTTTGCGCTGACTTTCGGTTTCAGCGTCCACGAGGTCGGCGATGGCTTCGGCCTGAAGCAGGTCCAGCCGTCCTTTCTGGACAGCGCGACGGGTGAACTCGCCGGGTTCGGCGGGGCGGGCTCCGAGATCGGTCAGGGCGTCGGCGACGCGGGCGATGATGGCGGGGCCGGCATGGAGGTGCAGCTCGAAGCCGTCTTCCCCGGTGTAGGACTTCGGGCCGGGGAGCCAGAGGGCGACGGCATGATCGAGCACGTCTTCGTTATGGCGCAGGGCGCGCAGGCTGGCGCGGCGGGGTTCGGGAAGATGTCCGTTGCACAGGGCGCGCAGGATCGTATCGCTGCCGGGGCCGCTGGCGCGCATGATCGCGATGGCGGCACGGGAGGGGCCGGTTGCCAGTGCGAAAATGACCTGCGGTGTGTGGTCCGGGAGGGAAGAGCGCGTCATGGGGTTCTATGTAGTGCAGGAGGCCCCGTGGTGAAAATGGTTAGCCTGCAATGAAGGGCGTGCGGGTATGAAAAGTATGAAAAAAGGGCGGATCGTTTCCGATCCGCCCTTTTTTCAGACTGTCAGGGAGTGTGAAACGCTTACTGTGCGTCGTCCACGCCCGTGTGGGTCTGCGGAGAGAAGGTCCAGCCTTCGCCGTAAGGCTGCGGCATGTAGGCCATCCAGCCCCTGCTGGAGACGTTCCAGCCAGCTGTGGAGACCGGTGCTCCGGTCGTGCGCAGCTTCTGGATATCGGCAGCGGACACGGTTCCCGGTGCCTTGTTGCCCCAGCCCTTGCGCATGAAGTTCACGACATCGGCCATCTGCTGGTCGGTGAGGTGGCTCTTGAAGCCGGGCATGGCGATAGCGGACGGTGCCGTGTTGGTCGGGGGCAGGATGCCGCCGAAGGCCACGACATTGGCGAGCGACGTCGGATCGTCAGTGATGACGACCGGGTTGCCAGCCAGCGGCGGGAACATGCGGTTGACGCCCGTACCATCGTTCATGTGGCAGATGGCGCAGTTGTGCAGATAGACTTCCGCACCGGCATTGCCCTGAGCACCCTTGTCCAGCAGGGCGGTCGTCTGACCGTCATCCTGGCCGAGGTTATTGCCTTCCGGAACGGCCGGCATGCTCTTCAGGTACTTGGCCGTGGCGCGCAGGTCGTCGTCTGTCCAGTGCTGCGTGCTGTAAGCCACCACGTCGGCCATGCCGCCGAAGACGGCGGAGTGGTCGATACGGCCGCTCTTGAGGAAGGTGACGATATCGTCTTCAGACCAGCGGCCCAGACCCGTGTCGCTGTTGCTGCGCAGGCTCGGAGCGATCCAGTTGTCGATCGGTGCGCCGCCGGACAGGTAGGCGTTGCCGCCGGCCGTTCCGTAGGCCTTGACCTGCATCGCAAAGCCGCGGGGCGTATGACATTCGCCGCAATGGCCCGGACCGTCGACGAGGTATTCGCCGCGTGCGACTTCCGGGTCGCTGATGCTTTTGTCTTCGCCCGGCGTCATGCTCGGGACGAACATGGCGCGCCACACGGCCAGCGGCCAGCGCATGGAGAGCGGCCAGCTGATGTCCGGCGCCTTGTTGGCGACGTCAACCGGCTTCACGCCATGCATGAAGTAGGCATACATCGAACGGATGTCTTCGTCGGACAGGCGTGCGAATTCAGGATAGGGCATTGCCGGGTAAAGCGTTGCGCCATCCTTGCGGATGCCCTTGCGGAGGGCCTTTGTGAAGTCCTCCAGGGTGTAGGTGCCGATCCCGTGTTCCGGGTCCGGCGTGATGTTGGTCGAATAGATCGTGCCGATCGGGCTCTTGATTTCCAGACCGCCCGCATAGGGCTGTCCGTGCAGAGCCGTATGGCAGGCGATGCAGTCTGACAGGCGGGCGACATATTCGCCACGCTTGATCAGCGCTTCATCGGCGTCCTGGGCATGGGCGGCGCCGAACGACACCGCCATGAGGCCGATTGCGGCCGCGAATTTCCATCCCTGTTTCATCTCAGATACCAGCCTGTCGCGAATTGATGCATTGAGCATGTCACGTGCCTCCTTTTACCGTAACGGTCGCCCGTTACGGATGGTCCGCCGTTGCAGGCTCAACCGGACCCTGGGGTACGTTGAGGAACTGGTCGTTGGGGACGCCCTGCTTGTTGTCGCGGGCTTTCACTTCGTCCTCATAGGACTCGTTGGACCGCTTCACGAGGTAGTTGCGGATGTCTTCAATCTCGGCCGGGGACATGGACGTGTCGAAGCGGTCCATGCCGTAGGCGGTCAGAGCGCCCTTGGCGACGAGCTTGTAGAACTTCTCCTGTCCGCGGATCGCACCGGACCACCGCAGGTCAGGCAGAACGCCACCCGAGATGCCGTTGTCGCCATGGCAGGCAGCGCAATACGTCTGGAACTGGAAATAGCCGTTTTTCGTACGGGCTTCATCCCACTTCTCAGGCGGCTTGACCGGCAGGAAGCCGAGTTCGTTCTTCGGCGGGAGTGCGTCCTTGCCGTCCAGCGCGAAAGCGATCACGCGGGAGTGGTTGACGGTCCAGCCGGATGTCCGGGCCACGCCACCGAGGAAGAACGGATAGATGCCGCCCCAGCCCACTTCCACCGCGACATACTGCTTGCCGTTGGCGGTATAGGTGATGGGAGGCGCGATGATGGCGCTCTGTGCCGGGAAGCTGAAGAGATCCTTGCCGTTCGTAGCGTCGTAGGCATGGAAATCGCCGGTTGCGAGACCCTGGAAGAGGAGGCCGCCACCCGTTGCGAGCAGACCACCGTTCCACGGACCCTTGTGGTCAACCGTGAAGGCTGCCTGCTGCTTTGCGGGATCCCAGGCCAGAAGCCAGCCCTTCAGATCCTTCAGGAACTGCGCCTTGTCGGCCTTGTGCTGCGGATCGGCATCGTCGAACAGGCCGATCTTGTTCATGTCCAGTCCGAGATTCCAGCTGTCGTGGTGGGCTTTGAAGCCACCTTTCTGCGGATCGTAGAGGAACGGAACCTGCTGGGCAGGGATGTAGACCAGCTTCGTCTGCGGGCTGTAGGCCATGGAGGCGAAGTTATGGCCACCCAGATCGCCCGGAATGCCGTACCAGGCCTTGCCTGTGAGCGTCCACAGGGCGTCAGGCACATAGTTCGGACGGCCCGTGACGGGGTCCAGACCTGTTGCCCAGTTTTCGTAGGTGTAGGGCTTGCCCGAGATGAATTTTCCGGTCTTCGCATCAATGATGTAGAAGAAGCCGTTCTTCGGGGCATGGACGATCACATGGCGCATTTCGCCGTTGACCGGCATGTCGAGCGTCATGATCTGCTGGACCGAGGTGTAATCCCACTGGTCCATCGGCGTTTCCTGGAAATGCCAGACGTACTTGCCGGTATCCGGGTTGATCGCGACGATGCTGCCGAGGAAGAGGTTGTCGCCCTTGCCTTCGGAGCGGAACTTGTAGTTCCAGGGCGAGCCGTTGCCGACGCCGAGATAGACGAGGTCCGTCACGGGGTCATAGACCAGCGAATCCCAGACGGTACCGCCGCCGCCCTGCTGCTTCCAGGCTCCGCCCTTGCCCCAGGTCGGATAGGCCTTGGACATCAGGATGTCGTCGGAGGCTGCGCCGTCGGGCTTGTTGTCGGGGTTCGGAACCGTGAAGAAGCGCCAGTCCATCTTGCCGGTTTCGGCGTCATAAGCCGTCACGAAACCACGGGCACCGAATTCAGCGCCGCCGTTCCCGATGATGACGCGGCCCTTGGCGATGCGCGGTGCGCCGTCAACCGTGTAGGAGCGCTGGTGGCCGAGCTGGGCTTCCTTGGGGATCGTGTAGACGCTCCAGACCAGCTTGCCGGTCTTGGCATCCAGTGCGATCAGGCGTCCGTCGAACGTGCCGAAATAGACCTTGCCGTTCCAGTAGGCAGCACCGCGGTTGACGGAGTCACAGCAGCCGCGATCGGCGATGTTGCCCGGAACCTTGGGATCGTAGGACCACAGGAGCTTGCCGGTCGCTGCATCCAGCGCCTTCATCTTGCTCCAGTTGGTCGTGGCGTACATGACGCCGTTCACGACCAGAGGCGTGCCTTCCTGACCGCGGTTCGTGTCCAGATCATAATGCCAGGCGAGCTTGAGCTTGCCGACGTTGTCCTTGTTGATCTGGTCGAGCGGGCTGAAGCGCTGCTCGGAATAGGACCGCCCGTAGGACATCCAGTTTCCGACATTGCCACCGTTATCGGCGCTTGTAATTGCTGCGCCCGTATCTTCCTGCGCAAAAGCGACGGGAACAGCAGCTGAGAGTGCCAGTACGGCCGCGCAGCTGAGAAGGCGCTTTTTCGTAACCTTGATCGGCGTCAGTAGACCAGAAGTCATGATCCAACTGTCCTTTTTGTAAAGACTGTTTCCGCTGTGATATTCTGGACCTGTGCAGTCTTGAAAGGGCTAGGGGAAAATCCTGTCCTCTCAATCCAACGATCAGTACCAGATACCGTCAGCATGAGAACTTACTGACCCTATTTTATTGTTTAAGACAAACACGGCTTCTGACGTTTCCGTGAGGGGCGGGGCAGGATGATCCTGAAACGGGCTATGATGTGGCTCCGCGAATGATTACACAGGCGTTCCGGAAAACTTCCGGCCCCCTTTCCGATACAAAAAAGGGCAGTTTTCCAACACATTACAGAGTATTGCTGAAAAGCCTACTGAAGCGGTCCAGTATGTTTATTTCGCATATTGGTATCACGCGATATGCGCTAAGCGCATGGCTAAAAAGCCTCGGTCTTAATGGTAACACTGCCGGATTGACGGTTTTGAGCGGCTCGGGCACCGTGTCGTTCATGCCACAGCTATCCTGCCACTCACCTTTCGGGGCCCTTACCATCAGTGAAGATGAGGGCCAGATCGTCGCTCTGGACTGGGGTTGGGGGCGCGATCAGGAGGAGACTCCACTCCTTCTGAAGGCCCGCGATCTTCTGGAGCGTTATTTTGACGGGGAATCGGTCGATTTCGACGCGCTGCCCTATCGCCCCTACGGGACTCCGTACCGCCAGAAGGTCTGGGACGCGCTGCGCCGGATTCCCTATGGGAAGACACGGACTTACGCGGACATTGCGGCCGAGGTCGGCGGGTCTGCACGGTCGGTCGGTGGGGCGGTTGGGGCGAATCCGATTCCGATCCTGATCCCCTGTCACCGGGTTGTCGGCCGGGCGGGGCTTGGCGGGTATTCGGGGCTCGGTGGCATCGCGGACAAGCATGCCATGCTGCATCTGGAAGGTGTGCTGTAACGGGAGGCTTTTTCCCGTCATTCCGGGCAACAAAAAAGGGGAGCCGGAGTTCCCCTTTTTCATGTCGGCCATGCTGATCCGGGATCAGTTGTTCATGGCTTCGAAGAAGTCGTTGTTGGACTTGCTGTATTTGAGCTTGTCCAGCAGGAAGTCCATGGCGTCCATCGTGCCCATCGGGGCGAGGATGCGGCGCAGGACCCACATCTTGGACAGTTCGGCGCGATCGACCAGCAGTTCTTCCTTACGTGTGCCCGACTTGGTGATGTCGATGGCGGGGAAGGTGCGCTTGTCGGCCAGCTTGCGGTCCAGGATGAGTTCGGCGTTGCCGGTGCCCTTGAACTCTTCGAAGATGACTTCGTCCATGCGTGAGCCCGTGTCGATCAGGGCTGTTGCGATGATCGTGAGCGATCCGCCTTCCTCGATGTTACGCGCGGCGCCGAAGAAGCGCTTGGGGCGCTGCAGGGCGTTGGCGTCCACACCGCCGGTCAGCACCTTGCCCGATGAGGGGACGACGGTGTTGTAGGCGCGGGCGAGACGGGTGATGGAGTCCAGCAGGATGACCACGTCGCGCTTGTGTTCGACGAGGCGCTTGGCCTTTTCCAGTACCATTTCCGTCACCTGGACGTGGCGGGTTGCCGGTTCGTCGAAGGTGGAGGAGACGACTTCGCCGCGGACCGAGCGGGCCATGTCCGTCACTTCTTCCGGGCGTTCGTCGATCAGCAGGACGATCAGGAACACTTCGGGGTGGTTGGCGGAGATGGAGGCGGCGATGCTCTGGAGCATCACGGTCTTGCCGGTGCGGGGCGGAGCGACGATCAGGGCGCGCTGGCCCATGCCGATCGGCGTCACGAGGTCGATCACGCGCGGAGTGTAGTCGCGCTGGTCTTTCTTGCCCTTGCCGCGCGGGGAGGTTTCCGTGACGGCGGCTTCGGACTGTTCGACTTCCATCTTCAGGCGACGCTCGGGGTAGAGCGGCGTGAGGTTGTCGAAGTTGATGCGGGTCCGGACGGTTTCCGGGGCCTCGAAATTGATGGTGTTGACCTTCAGCAGCGCGAAATAGCGCTCGCCGTCGCGCGGGGCGCGGATCTGGCCTTCAACCGTGTCGCCCGGGCGCAGGCCGAAGCGGCGGACCTGCGTGGGGGAGATGTAGATGTCGTCGGGGCCGGGAAGGTAGTTGGCTTCCGGGCTGCGCAGGAAACCGAAGCCGTCCGGCAGGATTTCGAGTGTGCCTTCGCCGTAGATCGCCTGATCGCGTTCGGCAAGGGTCTTGAGGATGGCGAACATGATGTCCTGCTTGCGCATGGACGAGACGTTCTCGATCTCCAGTTCCTCTGCGTAATCCAGAAGGTCGGCTGGGGATTTTTTCTTGAGTTCGGCAAGATGCATGAAAGACGCGCCTTGATGTGCCGGTAGTGGCAGACCTGATAGGGGGAGGGATGCGCGACCGTACAGAAGGCGGGGCCACTGAACGGGGACTGCTTGTGTCAGGCGGTGATCTGTGAGGATTTCGCAGGACGGGGGAAGCAGGAAGCATCCGTAAGGAAAGGGAGACCGGGTGACGGGACGTCACCGGAAAGTCGTCCTTCGCTTACCGGAGCGCGCGAAGCAGTGTCAAGGCTCCTGCGCAGGCTCCGGATCACTTTGATCTATGTCAGATTTCAATCAGGCCTTCAGCATGGCCTCCGCAGTGCGGAGGGAAAGCGCCATGATGGCCAGGGCCGGGTTGGCGGCGGCGGCGCTTGGGAAGATCGAATGATCGGAGATCCACAGATTGTCGATATCGAAACTGCGGCCGACCGCATTGACGACACTGCTCCCGGCATCCGTGCCCATGCGGCAGGTGCCGATCATGTGAGCGGCGCGGTCGATGACGCGGATGTCCTTTGCGCCCACGGCCTCCCACATCTGCGTCAGCAGGCGGGCTGCGTGGTGGTGCATGGCCCATTCGTTGGGGCCGTAGGAGTGCTCGATCAGCGGCTTTGGAATGCCGAAGGCGTCTTTTTCGTCCGAAAGGGTGACGCGGTTTTCGGGGCGGGGCAGACATTCACCGTTGATGCCCATGCCGGCGGAGCGGTTGTATCCGGCGAGCGCGCGGGCGAAGGCCGGGCCGCGTGTTGTGGTGCTGCGGGCGAGGTTCTGGCCCCAGGTTGCGGGCATCATGCCCAGCGACTGCACCAGATAGCCGCCGACGAAATCCGCGTCTTTCGGGCGCATCATGTCTTCGGTGATGGTCAGGGACGGGTAGCCGCGATTGGGGCGGATGTCTTCGTCGAACTCGCCCCAGACCTGTGTGGAGACATGGGTCATGTAGTTCTGGCCGACCTGACCGGAGCTGTTGGCTATGCCGTTAGTCAGGAGCAGGCGCGGGGTTTCGACGGCACCGGCGGCGAGGACGAGGGTCGCGCATTTCTGGCGGTGTTCGACGCCGTTCTGGCGATAGACCACCCCGGTCACGCGGCCTGAACTGTCGCGTTCGATCGTGTGAGCGAAGCAGCCGGGGCGGAGTTCGGCACCATAGGCGACGGCCATGGGAAGCCAGGTGTTGTCCGCGCCCGACTTGGCGCCGTTGCGGCAGCCCTGATGGCAGGCGCCGCAGTTCGCGCAGGCATGGCGGGTGCCGAAATGCGGCTGTTCGATATCGCGGGTAATGAGGGCGGCCGGCCCGTCTGCGTGGCGCAGGCCGAGCGCGTCACAGCCTTCGCGCATTTTCAGCGCGGCGGAGTTCGCGGACGGAGGCGGGTAGGCGTAGCGGCGGTCTGGGTCCCATGGGTAATGGGCGGGCCCGGAGACGCCGATGAAGGATTCCACGCGCTCTATATAGGGGAGCAGTTCATCCAGACCGAAAGGCCAGTCCACGCCCTTGCCGGTTTCGGTGTGCAGGTGGAAGTCGCGGGCGTCCATGCGGGGCATGAAGGCGCCATAATGCAGCAGGGAGCCGCCGAGGCCGGTACCGCTGTTGTTGCCGCCGAAAGCCTGCGGGTTCGTGCCGGCCGAGAGGCGTTCGTGCAACCAGTACAGTTCGCGGGCGGCGACTTCGTCGGGTGTGTGTCCGGTGGCGGTGAAGGCGGGACCAGCTTCCAGCACCACGACGGTTTTGCCGTTGCGGGCGAGTTCTGCGGCCAGCGGCGCGCCACCGGCACCGCTGCCGATGATGAGGGCATCGACGATGTCCGTTTCGGCGAATGTCTTCATAACGGTCGTACTGCTCATTCGCTGGAGTCTGCCATCTGGAGAAGGGGGGCAGTGTCTTTGGGTTCGAAGTCTTCGCGGCTGTCGGGGCCGACGTTCGTGAAGCCCTGAAAGACGGTGTCACCGCCGGTGAGGCTGGAGGAAATGCCGAGGGCCTGCTGGATGCGCGGGTCGCTCATGACGCAGTCCACGACCTCGCCGCGCAGGTCTCCGGACCAGCGTTTCATCTGTGATGCCGTGAGGCGGCCTTCGCGGTCGAGGCCGATCTGCCCGTCCATGACGGCGTCGAGCAGGGGGCCGCGCAGGCCCGGGGCCAGATGGATGAAGCGGAGTCCGTGCTGGTCGGCTGCGACGTCGTCGAGGGTCAGGAGGGCGGATTCCCAGGCTTCGGCATCAGGCGGGAGATCCGCGAAACGCCAGCCGTCGCGGGGGCCGGAAAGCGCGGCGTCGATCCGGGCGGTCATGTTGGTGTCTGTGCCCAGCGGCAGAATTTCGTCGAGGGGCAGCAGAATGGGCAGAAGCGCATCGAGCACGGCATAGGCTTGCAACGACAGCGTCCGGGGCTGCGTCCCTGGGATGGAAAGCCGGGATGTCAGGATCTCGCGGGTGCGGACAGAGAGGTGGTCGGAGTCCAGAATTTCAGGACGGTCGGGCGGGTGGGACATTGCGGCCTCCTGTGTTTTGGTTTCAAAGTCCGGCGATGGGGATGGTTCCGCCTCCCGCTGGGAACGAAGATGCAGTATCCTGCATTCTTAACCTTTTCCGGACATAGTGCCGGGTACGGCACAGACATTTCCCCGCTTCGCGGCGGGACGCAAGACAGGGAAGCAGCATGACGGTCGAAATCAGGGTTCCGGCGCTTGGAGAAAGCCTGACGACTGCGACTGTCGCGCGGTGGCTTAAAAACTCCGGCGACTATGTGCAGCATGACGAGACCATCGTGGAGCTGGAGACGGACAAGGTCAGTGTTGAAGTGACTGCGCCTTCCGCCGGGCGTCTGGAAGATTGTGTGGCGGTGGGCACGGAAGTTGAGATCGGCGGGCTGCTCGGGGCTGTTGACGAGACGGCAGAGGCACCGGCTGCGTCTGAACCTGTCGCGGCTGAACCGGCTCCTGCTCCCAAGACTGCGGCTTCGGAGCCTGTTGCATCGACTGTTGCATCCCCGGCGCGCGTCACGCCTCCCGCTCCGGAAGCGCCGAAGCTCGTTTCTGCCGCACCGGCTCCCAAGCTGTCTTCGCATGAGGCGCGGGAGCGTCGGGTTCCCATGAGCCGTCTGCGTCAGACGATCGCGCGGAATCTGAAGGCGGCGCAGAACACGGCGGCCATTCTGACGACGTTCAACGAGATCGACATGTCCGCCGCCAAGGCGCTGCGGGCGGAATACAAGGACGAGTTCGAGAAGAAGCATGACGGGGCGCGTCTGGGCTTCATGTCCTTTTTCGCGCGGGCCGTTGTGGGCGCGCTGAAGGATTATCCGGCGATCAATGCACAGATCGAAGGCGATGAGATCGTCTATCGCGATTTCGTCAATCTGGGCATTGCGGTGGGCACGGAGCGCGGGCTGGTGGTTCCGGTGCTGCATGATGCCGATCAGATGAGCTTTGCCGAGCTGGAGCGTCGCATCGCCGATTACGGCAAGCGGGCGCGGACGGGCGGTCTGAAGCTGGAGGAACTGTCGCACGGGACGTTCTCCATCACGAATGGCGGGATTTTTGGTTCGCTGCTGTCCACGCCGATCCTGAACACGCCGCAGTCGGGCATTCTGGGGATGCATGCCATTCAGGACCGTCCGGTCGTGCGGGACGGGCAGATCGTGATCCGGCCGATGATGTATGTTGCGCTGTCCTACGATCACCGGATCGTAGACGGGCGGGAGGCGGTGAGCTTTCTCGTTCGGATCAAGCAGCTTGTGGAAGATCCGAGGCGTCTGCTTCTGGATCTGTGATGCCTTTTGCGTGGCTGGTGCGTTGAAGACGTTTCAGTCATGCCGAACGCCGGACAGGTCTCTGTTCCCTCGCGTTCTGTCTGTTGTTCCGAACCCGAGGATGGTGCCCTGAAGATGCGTGATGTTTCCAGACTGACGCGGTTTGCAGTTCTGTTATGTGCGTCCACGACGATGGTCGTGGGGCTGACACCGCTGGCGGCCTGTGCACGGCCGGATGGCGCAGGTCCGGAACTGTCGACGCATCAGCCGGATACGACACCCTCTCTGGGAGCGTCGGTGCCACCGCCGGCCAGCAATCCGCCGACCGATACGCCCCCGCGGCCAGATCTGGCGCCACCGCCTCTGGATATTCCGGATCTGCCGGTTGTGTCCGACGAAGCGGCCCGGGAAGAGGCGTCACGCCTGGCGGTGCTGATGAAGCATACCGTCAAAGGGTTCAGCACATATACGCCCGAGCGTCGCCGGGCGTTCCTGACGCTTGCGAAGGACGAGGTGACGCAGGCGAACATGCCGATTGCGCGGCCGCAGCTTATTATGGTTGTGGATCGGAACGAGCAGATCCAGCACCTGGATTACGTTCTGGCATTGCCGGATGCTCCGTGGGAGTCTCTTGGGGGGACGCCGGTTTCGACCGGGACAACGGGGCGTAAATATTATTACATCACCCCGATCGGTGTTTTCCAGAACACGGCGGACCGTCTGGGTTACCGGGCGGAAGGGACGAAGAACAAGAACGGGATTCGTGGCATCGGCGCCAAGGGATCGCGCGTGTGGGACATGGGGTGGCAGACGGCGATGAAGGGCTGGTTGCCGCGACATGAAACCGGGCAGATCCGGCTGGAGATCCATGCGACGGATCCGCAGTTCCTTGAATGGCGTCTGGGGCATCCGGCGTCGGAAGGCTGCATTCGTATTCCGGCGACCATGAACAAATTCATGGATCATTATGGCCTGATTGATGCTCTGTATGAGCAGGCTGCGAGTTACGATCCGCGTTTTCAGGCGCTGCTTCCGAAAGACCGGCAGCCCACGCCGATTGCGGGAGATCTGGTGGTCGTGGTGGATTCAGGACCACTGACCGAGCCGAAAATCGACCCTATTGCAGATAAAAGACCATTGCCGTAAATATAAAATAAGAAATATTTCAAAATAAGTATGAAGATTTGAAGTAAAACGTGTGAATGTTTTATTTCAGGAACGGTAAAGCAGTTTTCCTGACCTGAAGCCTTCCGTATGGAGTGCGCGCCAATCACTGGAGCCCACTCCCCATGACGTTCAAGATGCGTAACCATATCCTGCTTTCCGGGTGCTTTGCCGGTGCCCTGTTGCTGGGAGGAAGCGCCCAGGCTGATGTTTCTGATGCAAAACAGAAGAAGCATGAGGAACACAAAGCCGGAAAAGAAAAAGACGCTACGCCTGGCGTGGAAAACCTGACCGTTCTGGGTCATGCGGCGCGGATTGCGCCTGCCACGGTTCCTCTGGACATTACGGAGCCGACATCAAAAATCCAGTCCGGCTTTCTGAGCAACAATATTATTCCGCTTGCCAGCATTGACGATATCATCCGGTTCCAGCCGAGCGTCTATTCACAGAATCCGAACGGTCCCGGAATGGGTAAGGCGGAGGCGATGAGCCTACGTGGCTTCCAGGATGGTCAGTATAACATGACGTTCGATGGCATTCCGTTTGGCGATGCCACTGATCTGCATCACACGACTTCGTCTTTGTTTATTTCGCATTTTTTGGGGGAGGCGCAGATTGATCGCGGTCCGGGAACGGGCTCGACGATCGGAAATGCCACGTTCGGTGGCACGATGGGTTTCACATCCAAGACGCCTCCGGCCAAGAGGGGCGTGTCGCTCTATGGGACGTATGGCAGTTTCAATACGCGGGCCGGTGGGATCGAGTTTGACAGCGGCAAGACGCGTTTTGGTCGGGCGTTTCTCGACATGCAGCACGAGGAGACGAACGGATATCTGACGAACTCGGCAGAGCGCCGGAGCAATCTGATGTTCAAGGACGTGATTGATCTTGCGCCCGAGACGACGCTGACATTCGAGGCGACCTATAACAAGGAATGGCAGTTTACGACGCAGGGCGCGACGCTCGCGGAATATGCGAAATACGGGAAGAATTATGGGCTGTGCAACGACCCGGCCGCGCAGTGTTATTATGGATATAATCCCAGCACCTACACGTCGGATTTTGATTACGTCAGTCTGAAAAGCCGTCTTGCGTCGTGGCTGACGATGGAGAACCAGCTTTATACGAGCGGCTTCGAGCATGATTATACGGAAAGCACGGATGCCAGCCAGACGAGCACCGCTGCGAATGGCGTGACGTTCTATAATACGGCCGGGAAGAAGGTGGCGACCTATGCCAATGATATTCCCGGGAAATATGCGGACGCCAAATTCCGTTCCTATGGCGATACGTTACGATTTAAGGCGCATACGTCTTACGGGGATGTTCTGTTCGGTGTGTGGGCGGATGTGCAGAAGGATCGCCGATACACCTATGCACTCGATCTGAGTAAAAATGCGATACCGGTTCCGTCCAAAACAGGGTCGGCTTACAGTTATGATATTTCGGATCTGAACACGACCATTCAGCCCTATCTCGAACTGGATATTCACCCCTGGAAAGGGGCAGTTATCAAGCCGGGTGTGAAATATTCCATGTTCACAAGGGACTATGATGCAGCCATTAACAAGTCCACGAAGGTGCCGCTGAATGATACGCAGCATTATGGATCCTGGCAGCCATCCATTGCGATCAATCAACGGATTATGAAAAACTGGAGCGCTTATGCGCAGATCGCGCGAGGCTTTCTGGCACCTCCAATGTCGGTTTTCCAGGTGAAGTCGGTTGGAAACGTGAAGCCCGAAACGACACTGAATTATCAGGTGGGGTCGGTCTATCACGGCAAGAACTGGATGCTGTCACTGGATGGATATTATATCGATTTTTCCAATTATATCGCATCCGCACAGATCAAGGTTGATGGTATCGGAACCACGTCTACATACGTGAACAGTGGCGGCGCGATTTATAAGGGGATCGAGCTTGAGGGGCAGTATGTCATTGGATATGGCTTCTCGCTTTACGGCAATTACAGCGTAAATGATGCGCGCTACAAACATAGCACCGTGCGCGTTGCGACGACGCCGGATTCACTGGCATCGTTCGGTCTGCTTTATGAAAATCCGAAGGGGCCGTATTTCTCGCTGATGGGGAAATATGTCGGGCATCACTGGGGGCTGGACAGCACCACAAATGCGGCTGGAAATGCTGTGTTTGAAAACCAGTACAAAATTCACAGCAATGTGACTGCGGATCTGGCACTGGGGTGGCGCATTCATAATATCGGTGGTTTCATGCGCGACGTGACGCCGAGCCTCAAGATTTCCAACCTCTTCAACAATCGCTCCATCAGCGATTTTGCGGGCAACCAGTCTTATGGTGATGCGCCGCTTTACTGGCGCCTGGCCGGGCGCAGCGTCTTCTTCAACATGACGGCGACCTTCCCGTGAAAAAGACGCACTTTATTCTTCTGTGGGCCTTGTTCCTGACGGGATGTTCGGAGAGTGCTTCCGTGCCGTCGGGGCCTGTTCTGGAAAAAGTCGTGCTGCTGTCGCGGCACGGGATCCGCAGTCCGACGGCGTCTGCAACGGCGTTGCGGGAGAAGACCGGTTTCAACTGGCCTGAATGGTCTGTCGCGCCCGGAGAAATGACGTCGCATGGGGCTGTGGCGCTTGGGGCCATGGTTCAGGCTGTTCGGACGCATTATATGGGTCTCGGGTTTGATCCGTTACGATCCTGTTCCAATGGCGTGCGGATCTGGGCGGATGGCGCGGATCATCGGACGCAGCAGACCGGGCAGGTCTGGGCGCGTGGTTTGGCTCCGGACTGTCATGTTTCTGCGCAATGGCAGGAGCATGGGCCGGACCCAGTGTTCAATGCCATTTCGGCTGGACGCGCGGTGCCGTCGAAGCAGGAGACGGAGCAGGCGTTTGCCTCCATGCTGCCTGTCTCGAAGCGTTCGGATGTTCGGGGTGGTTTGCAGGCTTTGCAGACACTGATGGCGCCCGGCGCGTGTGATGGTGTTGCGCATACGGCGTGGTGTCTGCGCGATGATGCGGTGCTTGAATGGAAGAAAGGCGCGCCGCGTCTCTCGGGAGGGGTGGCGACGGGTGGCATGGCGGCGGAAAGTCTGCTGCTGCTGTATTCCGAAGGCTTTGCAGAGGGTGTTTTCGGGTCTGCGAAAGCGGATGTTCCGGGGCTGCTGAAAACCGTTCTGCCGGTTCATGAAGCAGAGAGCCGGATGTTGCGACGTCTGCCTGTTGTGGCGGCGGCGCGTAACGGGGTGATGGCCGAGAGCGTCCGGGCGTTTCTGGCGGACCGTTCGGTGACGGAGATTCCGGGTGTGACGGATTCCACGCGGCTTCTGGTTCTGGCGGGGCACGATACGAACCAGGATGCGCTGGCGGCGATTTTCGGGCTGTCATGGACGTTTGACGATCAGCCGGACAGCACGGCGCCGGATACGGTTCTGGCGTTCGAGCAGTGGCGTTATCCGGACCGGCATGTTGAGGTCAGGGTGCGGATATTCCATCAGTCTCTTGAGGAACTGCGTGCGGGGCAGGCGTCCGGGGTGGAGCGTTCGATGCAGACGCTTGAGCCGGGGAATGCGATCCTTCCCTGAGATCAGCGTTTCATAAAAAAAGCCCGGCTGGTGACAGCCGGGCTTTTTTTTATGGTGTCCGTGCGGACGGGACGCGGATCAGTGCGTCCAGTCAGCCGGAACCTTGCCGCCATTTTTGGCCAGCTCGGCATAGACCTGCTTGATGAGCCAGACGTTCATCGTCGCGGTGTCGTCCGTGCTGCCCGAATAATGCAGCTCGCCGGCCAGTTCCTTGCGGGACTGGAGCGAGCTGTCGAGGCCGAGCAGCTTCAGGAGGTCCACAATGGAAGTCTTGTAGTTCAGCGGCTGGCCTGCATTTGCGGCCAGACCGGACAGGACGGCGTCCACATCCACGGGCGCTGCTGCCGGGGCTGCTGCTGCGGTGGCCGGAGCTGCGGCTGCTTCAGCCGGAGCGGCTGTGGTGGACGGTGTGGCGGCTTCTGCATGTCCGAAGATCTTGGACATGATCGTGCTGAAAAGACCCATGAGTGTAACTCCTGTTGGTTAAGGAAATCCGGAAAGGGCGCAATCAGGATTCCGCCCTTCCTGATCCGCCTCGTCTTAGTAGCGGTATTCTTCGTGCTTGAACGGACCGTTGACGGGAACGTCGATGTAGTCCGCCTGTTTCTGTGACATTTTGGAAAGTTCTGCGCCGACCTTCGCGAGGTGCAGGGCAGCGACCTTCTCGTCCAGAGACTTCGGCAGGGTGTAGACCTTGACTTCGTACTGGCCGGGCTTTGCCGTCCACAGTTCGATCTGCGCGAGGGTCTGGTTGGTGAAGGATGCGGACATCACGAAGGACGGGTGGCCCGTTGCGTTGCCCAGGTTCACCAGACGGCCTTCGGACAGAAGGATGATGCGGCGGTTCGGAGCCAGCTCGATTTCGTCAACCTGTGGCTTGATGTTGTTCCAGCGGTAGTTGCGCAGGGCTTCGACCTGGATTTCGCTGTCGAAGTGACCGATGTTGCAGACGATTGCACGGTCCTTCATCTCGCGCACATGGTCGATCGTGATGATGTCCACGTTGCCGGTGCAGGTGACGAAGATGTCGCCGCGCGGCGCTGCGTTTTCCATCGTGACGACTTCATAGCCTTCCATGGCCGCCTGAAGAGCGCAGATCGGATCGACTTCGGTCACGAGCACGCGGCAGCCTGCGTTGCGCAGGGAAGCAGCGGAGCCCTTGCCCACGTCGCCGTAACCGGCAACCACGGCGACCTTGCCGGCCATCATGACGTCCGTGCCGCGACGGATCGCGTCCACGAGGCTCTCGCGGCAGCCATACAGGTTGTCGAACTTGGACTTCGTGACGCTGTCGTTCACGTTGATGGCCGGAACCTTCAGCGTGCCCTTCTTGGACATTTCCCACAGACGATGCACGCCCGTTGTCGTCTCTTCGGAAATGCCGCGCACGTCCTTGAGCATTTCGGGGTACTTGTCGTGCATCATGATGGTGAGGTCGCCACCATCATCGAGGATCATGTTCGGCGTCCAGCCATCGGGACCGTGGATGGTCTGCTCGATGCACCAGTTGAACTCCTCTTCCGTCAGGCCCTTCCAGGCGAAGACGGGGATGTTCGCTGCGGCGATGGCGGCGGCGGCGTGATCCTGCGTGGAGAAGATGTTGCACGAGGACCAGCGGACCGTGGCACCGAGGTCGATCAGTGTCTCGATCAGAACGGCGGTCTGGATGGTCATATGCAGACAGCCGGCGATGCGTGCACCCTTGAGCGGCTGTGTGTCCTTGTACTCTTCGCGAAGAGCCATCAGGCCCGGCATTTCGCCTTCGGCGATGGAGATTTCCTTGCGGCCCCAGTCTGCCAGAGTAATGTCGCGAACCTTGTAATCCTGCGTCGTCATGAAATGGCCCTTGCTGCCCATCTTTGGATGGCTGCCTGTATAAAGGCTTGGCGGACCCGCGGAAAGGGCGGGCCCGGCAATAGGCTTTTCCGTCTTATTCCGGCGACGACGTCTTGCTCGGAGCAGGCGTCTTTTTATGCGTGTGATGATGCTTGCCGGGAAGCTTGTGCACGTCCTTCTGGTCCGACGGGACGGGGCCCGTTTCGTTCGTACTGCGGGTCATGGGGCTGGGCGCGGCGGGAGCGGGCTGGTCCGGCTGTTCGGTTATGGTGCGCGGGTTGGTTGGCAGGGCGTTGTTCGGCTGGCTGACCGTGGAGTTCTGCGCTTTCTGGATCGCAGAGGTCGAGCTCTGTGGCTGGTCGTTGCTGGGAGCGCTGACCGCCTGGGCCATTGCAGGAGCAGCGATTGCAGTGCCGAGCAGGAGGCTGCTGGCGAAGAAAGCTGTGCGGATGGACATGAATGTTCCTTTCCGGAGGAGCGTGCCCGTGTGTCAGGGCTGACTCATTGCGATATGGTGTTTTAACTGTCTGTTTGGGGTGGAGTTGCATTCGCGGGACGGTTTCGGTGCGGAAAGACGGGTATATTGCGTCTGTATGCAGGGCATGCGAGAAGCCGGAGAGGGCGCGTTGCCCCGTCGTTTCTGTTGAACCTGCATGCCGGTTCTGCCGGTCCTGAACCCCCTGAAAACAGGAGGATGTCGTGTCAGACAGCACTGCCTACAACTTCCCCTTCACGGTTCTGGACCCACAGCATCAGGAAACCGGCGCGCCTGCGTTCGCAAACGGGCTTGTCTGGGCCGTACATGCCGTTCCAGGGCAGGATCTGCGGACGCTGGGATCGGCCGAGGTGGAGGCGCTCCTGGCGCCGGGACGTCCGCTTGAGAACGAAGGCTGGTACTGGCTGCATTTCGATACGGTGCATAGTTCGGCGAGGGGGTATGTCGCACATCTGCCAGATCTGCCCGAAGACGTCTGCGCGATGCTGGCCGAGACAGAATATGGGATTGCGCTTGAGGCGTTCGAGGATCTGATCTGGGGGGCGCTGCCCGCCTTTGACGATGCGCTGTCTGAAGAAGACCGGGAGATCTGTGCCTGGCGCTTTGCGATGCGCCCGGATCTGCTGATTACGACGCGGCGCAATCCCATTCCGGTGCTGGGAGCGGCCTATCGTTCCCTGCGGCCGGATCAGATCCCCAGGACGCCTGCGGGGATCATTGATCGTGCCTTGCGGGAATTTACTGGGACCGTGCGGCGTCAGCTCGGGCATCTGGATGATGAGCTGGACCGGGCGGAAGATGTGCTTCTGCTGATCGAGCATCGCTCCGATCTGGGGCATCTGGGTAGTATCGTGGGCAAGGTGCGCCGTCGTGCGACCGAGCTGCGCCGGGTTGTGACGCCGATCGACCGTGTTCTGAAAGACGAAGATCTGGATCTTCCGGACTGGGCCGAGGATGAACTGCGGGACCGGGCGGAACGGCAGGTTCATGCGGCTCTGGACGATCTGATCGCGCTTCAGGACCGTGCGCGGTCGTTGCAGGACGAACTCGGGTCCAATCAGGCGGAAGAGACCAACCGGCGGCTGTATATCGTTTCCGTCGGGACCACGTTGATGCTGCCCGCGACATTCGTAACCGGGTTCTTCGGCATGAATACCGGCGGGATGTTTCTGGCTCAGGGATCGCTGGGGACCGTGGAGGCAGGCATTGTCTGTTTCGTCTTCATGAGCGTGACGTTTCTGTTCATGAAGGTCGCGCGTCTGCTCTGACGGTCGTCAGGTTTTCATGTGGTACAAAAGAAAAACCCCCGTGTCTGACACGGGGGTTTTTCTTTGGAGACCTGTTTGTGGTCAGGTGTTGATCAGGTGTTCTGGGGCTTGCGGGAGTTTGCGGCTGCAACGGCCTTGCCCCACTGGACCAGTGTCTTGGTGCAGTCCGTCCGGTCGAGCTTGCACTCGATGAGCGTCGGGCCACGGGTGTTCTTCTTGGCCTTGGCGATGGCTTCGGCCAGTTCTTCGCCCGTCGTGGCATGCAGGCCGAGACCGTACTTGCCGCTTTCCTCGCCGGGGACGCCCTGGTTGAAGCACTGCATCAGAGCGGCGTAATCCCAGTTCTGGATGTAGTTGTACGGGCCGTCATGGATGGCGATTTCGATGACGTAGCCGTGGTTGTTCACCAGGAAGATGATGACCGGCAGTTCGTAGCGGACCATCTGGGCCACTTCCTGCGCGGTGAGCTGGAAGGAGCCATCACCAACCATCAGCACATGCTTGCGCTCCGGCGAGCCGGTGGCGTTGCCGAACATGGACGGAACGGACCAGCCGATATGGCCCCACTGCATTTCCGTCTCGACCTTCGCACCTTCGGGAAGATGCATGCGCATGGCGTTGAACCATGAGTCGCCGGTCTCGGCGAAAAGGGTGGTGTTGCCGTCGACCAGATCGTTGATCTGGCGGGTCATTTCGTCGTTGGTCAGCGGCTTGGCCTGATCGGCCTTGGGCAGGATGACGGGCTTGTATTCGCCGGTCAGGGCTGCGGACTTCTTCGGGGCCTTCTCGGTCAGGGCCTTGACGAATTCCTTGAGGCGGAAGCCGTCGAAGGTCTTGCCGTTGACGGTCACACGGTCCGGATCGATTTCGAGAACCTTTTCGCCGCGGATGATGCTCTGCCAGCCGCCCGAGGAGTAGTCGTTCCAGACGGGAGCAAGGCAGATCACGGCGTCGGCGCCTTCGATGATCTCCTGGGCACCGGGGCTGCTGACATCGCCCCAGTAGACGCCCCGGAAGCCGGGATGCGTTTCGGGGAAGTAGCTCTTGGCGGCAGCCATGACCGTCACGGGGCAGCCGAGCTTGTCGGCCAGTTCGACGGTTTCTTTGAGCGCTTCGGCGGCGCGCAGCTTGGTGCCGACGAGGATGGCGACCTTGGTGGCCTTGTCGAGGAAGCTCAGGCTTTCGTCCAGAGCGGCCTTGAGGCTGCCTTCGTCGGGGCGTGGGTGGGCGTGCAGGGACGACACCGGACCCGGACGGACACAGGGTGCGGCCGAGACGTTACAGGCGATTTCGAGATAGGCCGGCTTCTTCTCGCGCAGCATGGTGCGGATGACATGGTCGATCTTCGCCGGAGCTGTCTCGGCGGAGGTGATGCTTTCGGCCGCACAGGTAACGTGTTTGGCCATTTCCATCTGGTAGCTGTATTCGGTCGTGCCGATCGTGTGGTGCAGGACATGGCCCGAACCGTGATCGTTGGTGTTCGGCGCGCCGGAAATCACGAGGATCGGCAGGTTTTCGGCATAGGCGCCGCCCAGACCGTTCATGGCGGAAATCGCGCCGACGCTGAAGGTGATGATGGCTGCGGCGGCACCATTGGCGCGGGCATAGCCTTCGGCGGCGAAGCTGCAGTTCAGCTCGTTGCAGTCATAGATCTGCTTGGTGCCGCCCTGTTCGATCATCTGGTCGAGCAGAACGAGGTTGTAGTCGCCCGCGACGGCGAAATGGTGCTTCAGGCCGATCTGCGTCAGGCGTTCGGAAAGATAATGTCCGACAGTGTAGGTCATGATTTCGATACCTCAGAAGCCATAGGGACGGTCAGATGACTGGATGGTCTGGCGTGCTGACAGGACCATGCAGTCATCTGACCAGAGACAGGCGGATGGCAGGTTGCGGGCTGGTGTCTGGAGCAGGGTGTCGGGGGTAACGTGCCGTCAGGGGAGAGTGGAAAATCGTAAAGGCCGGGATAGCGATTGTCTGTCGTTAAATAATGAACAGTATAAGACAATAAACGGTCCGTTCCGTAAGGACGGCCCCTGAACGCGGCAAGAAAAGAACCTGTTGGCGACATATCTTCCCATGACAGCCGGAAAGCAGACCGGCTTCGTATGAAATACCTGTCTGCTCCAGACGCATGAATGTTTAGAACAAAAATTCTGTCTGTGAAGGACATCAATCAAAAATTACAATTAATTGAAAAAACCCTTTCTCATGAGGGAGAATCCAATACAGACAGGGAATTTCCGTGGAACCGATGGGGACCAGAAAGGTCTTGTTCAAATATTACAGGCAACGGAGCATCTCCTGATCCGCAAGGCGTGCAGGAGGTATGTCTGCGCCTTGTGGATCAGGAGCTGTTTTTAAGGGGAAGGCGGCTGGGTGGGGGCTTCGCGGGAAGCGGTGACGGAAGTTGGCGGGGCGTCGGCGCTCCATGTGAGTGCGAGGCTGGTGGTGTTTCCAGGCATGATCTGGCCGATCTGGATCAGGGCCGCCGTATTCAGGAACAGGGGGAGGGATCTGTCACCGAACTGGAGGGTGAAGCCGTGCTGGAGTGCGGGGGCGGGAAGGCTGTGTCCCGCGTCGTCTTTTAGGCTTACGATGTCTGGCTTCAGGATCAGGGAAAGCCCGCGCAGCATTTCCATTGTCATGGGAAAGAACGTTTCCCATTCCCTTGGCTCGGGGGCTCCGAAATCTATCGAATCCGCGCCGGTTGGGGCGCTTCTCAGATAGGTTCCACTCTGTGGAAGGAAAAAGACCACGCGGTTTGGGGCATGTTCCCGCAGTTCCATTTCGGGAAAGGGGCGGGGCATTGAAATCCGTTTTTCCAGTAGCGGACGGCAGGGAAGCTGGAAAGGCAGCGGAACGCTGGCGCTGAGGCCCGGAAGGCGGCCTTCCTGAAAAGGAGTGCGGCACAGCGCGTCTTTCAGGGAATTATGATCGAGCATCCAGCCGAACCAGTCCATGAACCAGAGGCGGAGTGTCGGAGGGGTCTCAGTCATCATGTCTCCGGAGGCGGTTGGGTGAGGGCCAGACATTTCTTCATGACGCCGGGCAGCGCGGCGCGCTTCGTTGAGCGGAACGTGCCGAAAGAGGAATCGATCCCTGCATTATGGCCCTGTGGAAGGCAAGCCTCATAGACCGTGAGGAACAGGGTGAAATGGGTGAAGACATGGCGGATTTCGCCTCTGCGGGTCCAGTCGGTCAGGCCGGGGGCGAGGGCGAGGGCTTCGTCTTCGCTCCAGGGCGTACTGCGCCAGTCTGTTCCCGGCAGTTCGTCCATGCCACCCAGAAGGCCTGTGGGCGGGCGGGTCCGCAGCAGGATCTGGCCGTTGGAATCGTGCAGGAGGAAATGTGCGCCGTAGCGGGTGGGGCGTGTCTGTTTGGGCTGTTTGGCCGGGAGTCGGGCCGCGATACCGCGGGCATGGGCGATGCAGGAGGTCTGCCAGGGGCAGGTCAGGCATGCAGGGTTGCGGGGCGTGCAGATCGTTGCGCCGAGGTCGAACAGGGCCTGAGCGAAGTCTGACGGGCGGCTTTGTGCGACAGGGTCGGCGTTCAGGAGCGCGGCCTGTTTTGCCAGAAGGGGGCGTGCAGCCGGGAGCGGCTCTTCGGTTGCGTTGAGGCGGGCCGTGACGCGTTCGACATTGCCGTCAACGGGGACAACGGGGCGTCCAAAGGCGATGGCGGCGATGGCGCGGGCTGTGTAGGCGCCGATTCCGGGAAGGGTCAGCAACTCTGTGACCGTGTCTGGGAAACCGCCGCGTTCGGAGACGCGTTTCGCACAGGCATGGAGATTGCGGGCACGGGCATAGTAGCCGAGGCCGGCCCAGAGATGCAGGACATCTTCGAGCGGAGCCGCTGCGAGATCCTGAACTGTGGGGTAATGCGTGAGAAAGCGCTCGTAATAGGATATGACGGCTTTGACAGTTGTCTGCTGGAGCATGATCTCGCTCAGCCAGACGGCGTACGGATCCGGGCGCTGGCCGGGCAGGCTGCGCCAGGGAAGGGCGCGGCGGTGGTGGTCGTACCAGCGCAGCAGGGCGGATGCATCAGGAGTCACGGGAACGGATATGACGAAGGATCGCGGTTCGGACAAGCGCCCGTTACGAAATACGGCCCGAAAGAAACCGGCGCAGGAGCCTGATGGCTGGGTGCCCGCGCCTGATCGTAACTGGACGCCGCGCCGTTCGGGCACGAAGCAGATCGGGTCTTTCGTGCAGGCGCTGACGCAGCCAGTCTTCAAGAAGAAGCCGCCGGTTCTGGCGCGTCTGATGATGGACTGGGCGGATTTTGTCGGCCCGCGTCTGGGGAAACAGACCGAACCGCGCCGTCTGTCTGCGGGGACGCTGACGCTGGCCTGTGCGGGGCCGATCGCGATGGAGCTTCAGCATCTGGCGCCGCAGATCATCGAGCGCATCAATGTGGCCTGTGGGCTGCGGGGCGAGTATGGGATCGAGCGTCTGAAGATTGTTCAGGATCTGGTGGCGTTCGAGCGACCGACGCCGAAGCGTCCGAAACCGTTGCAGATCGAAGTACCGGATATCGAGGACGAGGAGCTTCGTCTGGCGCTGGAAAGCCTGGGCGGGCATCTGGGCGCGAAGCGCAGGCGAAAGTGACGGAAGTGTTTCACGTGAAACAAGTTGTTTCGTCATGGAAAGCCCTCTTCCTACACGATCTGGTAATGCCGATATGGAAAACATGATCGGGCTTTCCCGCAGGAGACTTGCCATGACCTTCACAAACAGACCGGCCGCCGCACTGATGCTGGCCTTGCTGGCATCCACGATTTCCGTTCCCGCTTTTGCCCAGCATGGGGGAGGTCCGGGGGGCGGAGGTTTTCATGGCGGCGGCGGAGGGCCCGGCGGGGGCTTTCACGGTGGTGGTATGGGACCCGGCGGTATGGGGGGCGGTTTTCATGGTGGTCCGGGCGGTGGCGGCGGGTTTCGCGGCCCGCCCGGCGGCGGTGGATATCGTGGAGGCTGGGGTGGTGGTGGCTATGGCGGTGGCCGTCCCGGATGGGGGTTCCGTGGTGGCGGCTGGGGCGGAGGCTGGGGTGGCCCTCGCTTTGGCGGTTGGGGCTATCCGGGCTGGGGTGGTTGGAACGGCTGGGGTGGACCAGGCTGGTTTGGCTATGGCTGGGGGATGCCGGGCTGGGGCGGCGGCTGGGGCTGGGGCGGCTGGGGCCTTGGTGTTGGTCTTGGCGTCGCGACCGGGATGGCGATCGAGGCCTCGCCTTATGGTTATGGTGGAGGGTATGGCGGCGGATATGGTTATGCGCCGGGCTATGCTCCTGGTTATGCCGTGCCATCCTATTCCAATGTGCCGCCCTATACCTGGGGATACTGATCGAAAAAAAAGCCGCCGGAGAATCTCTCTCCGGCGGCTTTTTCGTATCGTCAGGGTTTGAGGTCCGGTCAGTCCGTGACGAAATCCTTTGCACTGTAGCCCTGTGCGAAGAGATGTGCGCGCAGGCTGGCGAAGTTGATCTGTGTGGGAATGATGCGGCGGACATTGGGTTTGGCGTGGAAGGCCAGACCAAGACCCGCGCTGGCGAGCATGGGGATGTCGTTGGCGCCGTCGCCGGTTGTCAGAGCCGCACGAAGCTGTACGCCGCGCTCTGAGGTCAGGCGTTCGAGGTGGTCGCGCTTGGCATCGGGACCGAGGATCGGGCCAGCGAGACGGCCGGTGATTTTGCCGTCTGCGATTTCCAGTTCATTGCCGTAATTCTCGTCGAATCCGCACAGTTCGGCGACGCGCTGGGTGAACCATGTGAAGCCGCCCGAGACGAGAGCTGTGCGGCCATTATGCCTGCGCATGGTCTGCACGAGTTCGCGGGCCCCTTCCGTCAGGGTGACGGACTCCCAGACCTGTTCGAGAACAGAAGCAGGTTTTCCGGCCAGAAGGGCCACGCGCTGTTCGAGCGCGGTTTCGAAATCGAGTTCGCCGTTCATCGAAGCGCGGGTGATGGCCGCGACGTCTTCGCCGCAGCCCAGAAGGTCCGCCAGTTCGTCGAGCGTTTCGCCCGTGACGATGGTGCTGTCCATGTCCGCGACGAGGACGGCCCGGCGGCGACCGCGTGTTTTGAGAAGCAGGGCGTCGACACGATAGGGCGCGAGTGTTGCGCGGATCGTGGTGATGTTGGCCGATCCGGGGCGTGGCGGCGGGCAGGGAATGTCTACCGCTTCTCCCGGAGACAGGACGATGGGCGCGTTGCCCTTGACGAGCGCGCGGGCCATGTCGATGGCCTCGGGTTTGAGGGGACCGGATTTCCGGTCGGCGATGAGGGTCAGGACGGCAGGAAGGGACATGAGATCTCGTAACGGTCCGGCACGTGTGGCAGGAGGGGAGAATGAACGCCCCGAAGACAACAAAAACTGCGATCATTGTGGCCGGACCGACGTGCTCCGGCAAGTCGGCACTGGCGCTCGACCTCGCGCGACGCTTTGACGGCACGGTCATCAACGCGGATTCCATGCAGGTTTACCGCGATCTGCGGATTCTGACGGCCCGGCCCGACGATGTGGATGAGGCGGCCGTCCCGCACCGGCTTTATGGGGTTCTGGATGCGGCTGTGCCGGGCAGTGTGGCCTGGTGGCGATCCGAAGCCCTGCGGGAAATGGACGAGGCGTGGGCCGTGGGGCGTTTGCCGGTCCTGTGTGGTGGGACGGGGATGTATCTGCGGGCGCTGACGGATGGTCTGGTGGAGGTGCCGGATCCCGGAGACGCTGCGCGGACCGAAGCGCGGGGGCTGGCGGAAGAGATCGGGCCGGAGGTGCTGCATGGGCGGCTGATGCAGGTTGATCCTGAAACGGCGTCCGGCCTGCGTCCGAACGATACGCAGCGGATTTCGCGGGCCTGGGAGGTCTGGACGGGGACGGGGCGTGGACTGGCCTGGTGGCGGTCGCAGCCGGGTCTGCCGCCGGCGTCCTGCCGGTTTGTGTCGGTGCAGCTTGATCCGGAGCGGGAGGGGTTGCGCCGGGCGATCGATTCCAGATTCGGGCTGATGCTGGAGGCCGGAGCTCTGGAGGAAGTGTCCCGTCTGCTGGAGCGGGGGCTCGATCCGGTTCTGCCTGCCATGCGGGCGCATGGCGTGCCTGAACTGGCAGCCGTTCTACGGGGGGAGGAAACGCTTGAGGAAGCGCGGAAATCCGCGGTCCTTGCCATTGGGCGCTATACGCGACGGCAGGCGACGTGGTTCCGGCATCATGCGTTGGGAAAAGAGGGTGACGCGATGATTTCGTTGCGCAGATATGCCCATTTTGCGCAAGAATCGGAAAGTCATTATGAAAAAATAGAGAACTTTATATCGGAACGAGTTGACGCCGCCGCGTTGTCGTCCTAAATCCCGCCGCTCATACCTTGGGAGGAAACGGTGACGGCTGCTGAAAGAGACGCAGGAACAGGCAACGAGGCGCTGAATGGCGCGGAAGTGCTTCTGCGCGTTCTCGATGAAGAGGGTGTGGAGGTCATATTCGGATATCCGGGTGGGGCTGTTCTTCCGATTTACGATGCTCTTTTCAAGCAGGACCGGATTCGACACATTCTTGTGCGTCATGAGCAGGCCGCCGTTCATGCGGCGGAAGCCTATGCGCGCTCGACGGGCAAGGTTGGCGTGGTTCTGGTGACGTCGGGTCCGGGGGCGACCAATGCCGTGACCGGGCTTGTGGACGCGCTGATGGATTCCATTCCGCTCGTCTGTCTGGCGGGACAGGTGCCGACGAAGCTGATCGGCAATGATGCGTTTCAGGAAGCTGACACGACGGGCATCACGCGCCCTGCGACCAAGCACAACTATCTCGTCCGGGAGCCCGGAACACTGGCGCAGACCGTGCGTGAGGCGTTCGAGGTGGCACGCTCGGGGCGTCCGGGGCCGGTTCTGGTGGATCTGCCCAAGGACATCACGGTTGGCAAGGCGCCGTTGACGAAGCCGGCACTGTCGCGCCTCCAGCGGCTGCGCCATCAGGGTGGGCCGGATGCGGAGGCGATCGCCCGGACCCTCGAAGCCATGAAGACGGCGAAGCGCCCGCTCTTCTATACGGGGGGTGGCATCATCAATTCCGGGCCGGAAGCGTCGGACCTGCTGCGTCGTCTGGCGCGCAAGACCGGTTTCCCGGTGACATCCACGCTGATGGGGCTGGGGGCGTTTCCGTCTCCTGATCCGCAGTTCCTGGGTATGCTGGGGATGCACGGTTCGGTCGAGGCGAACATGGCCACGCATGGCTGTGATCTGCTGATCGCTCTGGGGTCGCGTTTCGATGACCGCGTGACGGGGCGTGTGGATGCGTTCTCGCCCAATTCGTTCAAGGTTCATGCCGATATCGACCCGAGCCAGATCGACAAGATCGTGCCGGTGGATGTGCGGATCGAAGGCGATGTGCGCGATACGCTTGAAGCGCTGCTCGAGGGCTGGGGGGAGACCCCTGCGCCGGATCTGTCGACCTGGTGGAACCAGATTGCGTCCTGGCGGAGTGTGGACGGGTTTGGCTTTACGCAGGACATGACGCCGTCTGCCGTCATCCGTCCGCAGCATGCGGTTCGCCGTCTGTATGAGCTGGCGAAGGAAACGGGTCGCGATACGTTCGTGTCCACCGAAGTTGGTCAGCACCAGATGTGGGCAGCCCAGCACTTCCAGTTCGACAAGCCGAACCGCTGGCTGACGTCGGGTGGGCTGGGGACGATGGGCTATGGTCTGCCGGCTGCCGTAGGCGCGCAGGTGGCGCATCCGGATGCGCTGGTGATCGACATCGCCGGTGAGGCGTCCACGCTCATGAACATCCAGGAACTGGGGACGATCGCGCAGTATCGCCTGCCGGTGAAGATTTTCATCCTGAACAACCACTATATGGGCATGGTCCGTCAGTGGCAGGAACTGCTTCATGGCTCGCGGTATTCGCAGTCCTACAGCGAGGCGCTGCCGGACTTCGTGAAGCTGGCCGAGGCGTTCCATGCGACCGGGATGCGGGCGACGCATGTGGGTGAGCTGGATGACGTGATCCGCCGGATGCTGGCGCATGACGGGCCGGTCGTGGCCGATATCTGCGTGGCCGAGGGCGAGAACTGCTATCCGATGATTCCATCGGGTGCGGCGCATAACCAGATGCTGCTGGGTCCGGATCAGGATTCCGAAGCGGCGGGACTGACCGAAGAAGGGAAGATGCTGGTCTGATGACGGAGACGATCCAGAATTCGGTCATTTCAGTCCTGATCGAGGACGAAAGTGGCGCGCTGGCCCGCGTGGTGGGCCTGTTTTCCGGCCGGGGCTACAACATCGAGAGCCTGACGGTGGCGCTGGTGGATGCGGAGCAGAAGCTCTCGCGCATCACGGTGCTGACGTCGGGCACGCCGATGGTGATCCAGCAGATCAAGGCGCAGCTCAAGCGCCTGATCCCGGTGCATGACGTCTGCGACCTGACGCAGGAAGGCCCGTATGTGGGCCGCGAGCTTGCGCTGGTGAAGATCGTCTCGTCCGGCGAGCGCCGGACGGAGGCCCTGCGCATTGCGGATTCGTTCCGCGCGCGGCCCGTGGATACGACGGCCACGAGTTTCGTGTTCGAGCTGACGGGGTCGCCCGAGAAGATCGACGCGTTCATCGAGTTGATGCGCCCCCTTGGTCTGGCCGAGGTTTCGCGCACCGGGATTGCCGCCATCGGGCGCGGTCCTTCAGTCTTTCACCTTAAAAAGGAGCCTGTCTGATGCGGGTATATTATGATCGCGATGCCGATCTGAATCTGATCAAGAGCAAGAAAGTCGCGATCATCGGCTATGGCAGCCAAGGTCACGCTCATGCCAACAACCTCAAGGACAGCGGCCTGACGGACATCGTTATCGGCCTGCGTCCGACGTCTTCTGCCGTCAAGAAGGCTGAAGAGGCCGGTTTCAAAGTCATGTCCCCGGAAGACGCAGCCGCGTGGGCCGATGTGGTCATGGTTCTGACGCCGGATGAAGGCCAGGGCGCCCTGTACAAGGACAGCCTTGAGAAGAACCTGAAGCAGGGCGCAGCCCTTGCTTTCGCGCATGGTCTGTCCATCCATTTCCGCATCATTGAAGCCCGTCCGGATCTGGACGTGTTCCTGATCGCGCCGAAGGGCCCGGGCCACACGGTCCGTTCCGAATATCAGCGTGGTGGTGGCGTTCCGTCCCTCGTGGCCGTGGCGCAGAATGCTTCGGGCAATGCGCTCGAAATCGCTCTGTCCTATGCCAGCGCCAATGGTGGCGGCCGTGCAGGCATCATCGAGACAACCTTCAAGGAAGAAGTCGAAACCGATCTGTTTGGCGAACAGGCTGTCCTGTGTGGTGGTGTGGTCGATCTGATCCGCGCCGGCTTCGAGACGCTGGTTGAAGGTGGATATGCGCCGGAAATGGCTTATTTCGAGTGCCTGCACGAGATGAAGCTGATCGTGGATCTGATCTACGAAGGTGGCATCTCCAACATGAACTACTCCATCTCCAATACTGCGGAGTATGGCGAGTACGTGACGGGTCCGCGCATCATCACGGCGGAAACCAAGGCTGAGATGAAGCGCGTCCTGACGGACATTCAGGACGGCACGTTCGTTCGCAACTTCATCCTTGAGAACCAGTCCGGTGGCGTTGGCTTCAAGGCCATCCGCGCCCGCAACGACGCGCATCAGATCGAAAAGACCGGTGAGAAGCTGCGTGCGATGATGCCGTGGATTGCCAAGGGCAAGCTGGTCGACAAGAGCAAGAACTGATCAGGCGGGTTCGGGAGGCCGGATTCGGCTTCCCGGAAACGGGACGTATCATCGTCTGTCGGGCGTCGGGATGTGTGGGATTCGTTTCCCGCAGATCCGGCGCCCGAACTGTATGCGGGGTCTTGGATTCAAGAATTTTCCGCGTTCCAGCCCTGTGTGCAGGAAAGGGAAAACCTCTTTCTCATGCAATGGGGACATGCGGCGGGGGAGATATGTGACATATTGGGGAATCGCCCCATAAAGTGCTTGCATCAGGGGGGAGGGGCCGCTAACTAGCGCGCTTCCTGGCCCAAGGGGGCATTTTTTGCCCAACAGGCTGTCTACTGGTTTGGGGGTACGTGATGAACGCACTTGCTCAACTGGGGATGGTATCGGAATTCCCGAGAGATATCCAGAACAGCGACGCTCACTTTGTTGAAGATGAGCGCAAGGATTACTTCATTGAGCGTGATGGCGAGCGTTTTGCTGGCAATCACCTGCTGATCGATTTCTGGGACGCCCGGAATCTCGATGATCCGACGCGGATTGATGAAACGCTGTGCGAAGCTGCGGTTGCGGCTGGCGCGACGATCCTGCACAGCCATTTTCACCACTTCACGCCCAATGGCGGCGTGTCGGGCGTGATCGTGCTGGCGGAAAGCCATATTTCGATCCACACGTGGCCGGAGCGGAATTATGCCGCTGTGGACGTGTTCATGTGCGGCGTGTGTGATCCGAACCTGTCGATTCCGGTGATGCAGCGCCTGTTCCAGGCCGGCCGGATCGAGGTCGATGCCGTGCGGCGCGGCCGCGTGCAGGACAAGGCCGCAAAAGCGGTCTGAACTGATGAAAGGGCCGGGTCACCGGCCCTTTTTCAATATACTCCGACAAGGAAACGATGATCCATGGCTGAAACATGGCTCAACGAGACACTGTACCCGGACTGGGGACAGCGTTTTCTCGTTACGCGCGAACTCGCACGGGTAAAATCCGACTTTCAGGATGTGGTGGTGTTCGAAAGTTCCAGCCACGGCCGCGTGCTGGTTCTGGACGGCGTTATCCAGATTACCGAGCGTGACGAGTTCGTCTATCAGGAAATGCTGACGCATGTGCCGCTGCTGGCGCATCCCTGTGCGAAGCGCGTTCTGATCATCGGTGCGGGTGATGGTGGCGTTCTGCGTCGCGTGTTGCAGCATGAGACGGTCGAGAAGGCTGTCATGGTCGAGATCGACGGTGCGGTGATCGAGCTGTCCAAGCAGTATCTGCCGAACATTGCCGGAGATGCCTGGAACGACCCGCGGGCCGAGGTCATTGTCGGCGACGGCATCGACTATGTTCTGAAGGCGGCTGATGGCGCGTTTGATGTGATCATCGTCGACAGCACCGATCCGATCGGTGTGGGCGAAGTGCTGTTCACGGATGAGTTCTACAGCAACTGCGCGCGCATCCTGTCGGACGAAGGTCTGATCGTGAACCAGTGTGGCGTTC
This sequence comes from Gluconobacter albidus, assembly GCF_002005485.1. Classification (NCBI taxonomy): domain Bacteria; kingdom Pseudomonadati; phylum Pseudomonadota; class Alphaproteobacteria; order Acetobacterales; family Acetobacteraceae; genus Gluconobacter; species Gluconobacter albidus. The sequence goes on from NZ_CP014689.1 coordinate 2,896,240, forward strand.
CGTTCATGCAGGCGGATGAACTGCATGAGACGAGCCTGCGTCGTGCGAAGTTCTTCCCGCATGTCGGTGCGTATGTGGCGGCTGTTCCGACCTATGTCGGCGGGTTCATGACGCTGGGTGTGGCCTCCAAGGGGCAGGCACCGAACACGCAGACGGTCGAGCAGATCCGCGCCCGTGCGGATGCTGCGAAGATCGTGGGTACGACGCGCTACTGGACGCCGGCGATCCATGTCGGGGCGTTCAACCTGCCGCCTTATATTGCCGAGCATCTTCCGAAGACCGGAAAATGATCCCGCGCCTGCCTCTTCCTTAAAGGGGCAGGCGGTTACAGCTGCTCTTTCAGGCTGCTGTTGATCCGTTCCAGAAGTGTTACGAGAATATCGCGTTCGAGGGGTGTAAACCCCTTGAGTGCTGTGTCGGTTAAATGTTCCATAACAGGAACGATATTCCGGCTTTTCCGCTGACCGTCCAGTGTCAGTGTGACCAGTGTGCTGCGGCGGTCTGTTGGGTCTGGTTCGCGCCGGATCAGGTCGTCGCGTTCCATCCGGGCGAGAAGTGTCGTCATGCCCGGCTGTTCGATATCCGCAAAATCCGCGAGCGCTTTCTGATTGAGGGTCTTTCCGTCCTGCAAAGCCTGCAACACGGGGAGCTGGCCGATCCGGAGGCCGGTCTTTTTGAGTTCGCGTTCCAGCAGGAGTGTGAAGAGCCTGGTGTTGCGGGTGGTCAGGGCGCTCAGGGGAGAGGGGACGGTCATGCGGATTCCGGGGATCATGTGGATAGAATACATAACATGTTATGTATTGAGGCCATGAAAAAACCCGGCGGCTCTTTCGGGCCTGACCGGGCTTGATCTGACCAGGCTGAAAAATCAGGGTGTCATTTTGGCCAGTGGGGCGACGCAGCGGTGCTCGCGGTAGAGCGTCCATTCGTCGCAGATCTGGTTGGGCGGGAAGGTGCAGGTGCCGGTTTCGCCGCCTGCAGTCCGGACATCACCGTGTCGGCCGCCCTGCTGCGTGCAATAGACGCTGGCGGGGTTGGGAATGCCGATCAGGCGGGTACGCGGATTGTGCTGCGGATGGGAAGCGCACGCGGACACCGTGCCGCACAGGAGGGTGATGGCCAGGAGGCGTTTCGTGCTTGAAAGATGCATTGCTCAGGGAGCCCTTTTCTTCAGGAAGCGGACGCTGCGTTCCTTGATGTCCAGTTCTTTTACAGCGTTTGCGAAGACCTCGAAATGCGGGGTCCTGAGGTGCTCTTCGAAGGCCGCGCGGTCGGTATAGACTTCCACCAGGATGACGGTATCGGCTTCCGTTTCGGGGGAGAGGACCGTGAAGCTGTGGCAGCCGGATTCGTCGGCGACGGAGCGTTCGCTGTCATAGGCGCAGACCTTGAGAAATCTGTCATAGGTTGCCGGTGTGGTCTCGAATTCTGCAATGACCGTCAGTTCGCCAGCCATGGAGTTCTCCTTTGTGCATTTAAGGTCTCGGGACACAACGCAGGAGCGATCGTAACGATTGCGGAGTTTTTCGGAAACTGGCAGGATCGGAAGGACCGACACGGGAGAGACCGGCCGAGAGGCTGGCGCCGAAGGAGCAACCGCCCCGGAAACTCTCAGGCCAAAGGACCGAGGCGGTCAGGACATTCTGGAGAGAGGTGCGCTTGACGCATCCGCCGACGGGATAGCGATCTCAGGCGAAAGGACAGAAGGGGCGACGTTTTTTCCGGCCGCATTCTGCGGGAAGCCGGGGGCGTCTGCATCTTCACGTCTTGAGATAGAATGGACCGGGCTTTTTCGTATGAGCGATTCCCTCCAGCGTACTCCCCTTTACGATCTGAATCTGGAACTTGGCGCGAAGATGGTGCCGTTCGCAGGCTTTGAGATGCCGATCCAGTTCCCTGCGGGACTGATGGCGGAGCATCTGCATACGCGCGAGAAGGCTGGTCTGTTCGACGTGTCCCATATGGGGCAGATCCGTATTGCTGCGAAAAGCGGCGACGTGAAGGACGCGGCTGCGGCTCTGGAGACGCTGGTACCGGCGGATTATGTCGGACTTGCCGCCGGGCGCCAGCGTTATGGACTGCTGACCAATGAAGAGGGTGGCATTCTGGACGATCTGATGGTCGCCAATATGGGCCATGATCTTCTGGTGGTCGTGAACGCGGGTTGCAAGGTTCAGGACGCAGACCGGATCGAGGCCGCGCTGTCTGATCGGTGTGTTGTGACGCGCCAGTTTGATCGGGGGCTTATGGCGCTTCAGGGGCCGGCTGCGGAAGCGGCTCTGGCGCCGCTTTGCCCGGCCGTGAAGGACATGCGCTTCATGGATGTGATCGAGACTGAACTGGCCGCTGCGACTGGGCCCGTGAAGGTGACGGTGTCGCGGTCCGGCTATACGGGCGAGGACGGGTTCGAGATCGGCTGTGCGGGCGCGGATTCTGAAAAAATCGCACGTGCGATCTTGGCGCAGCCGGATGTGCTGCCGATTGGTCTGGGCGCGCGGGACTCGCTGCGTCTGGAGGCCGGGCTGTGCCTGTATGGCAATGACATTGATGTCAAGACAACGCCGGTTGAAGCCTCGCTGGGCTGGGCGATCCAGAAGGCGCGTCGTGAGGGCGGCTCCCGCGCTGGCGGCTATCCGGGGGCGGAAGTTGTGCTGAAGCAGACGCGCGATGGCGTGTCGCGCAGGCGCGTGGGTCTGCTGGCGGAAGGTCGGGCTCCGGTGCGGGCGGGGGCGAAGCTTTTTGCCGACGCCGAGGGGCAGAAGGAAATCGGGGTGGTCACGTCCGGGGCGTTTGGCCCGAGCGTGAAGGCTCCTGTTGCGATGGGCTATGTCGCGTCGGATCATGCGGCGCTGGACACACTCGTCTTTGCGGAATTGCGGGGCAAGTATGTGCCGCTGCATGTGCGGGCGATGCCGTTCGTGGCACCCGGTTTCAAGCGCTGAACTTACAGTCGAATTTCAGATCAGGAAAAAGCAGCAATGACGACCTATTACACGAAGTCCCATGAATGGATCCGCGTCGATGGCGAGCAGGCGACTGTTGGCATCACGACGCATGCCTCCGAAGAGCTGGGCGAACTGGTGTTCGTTGAAGCCAAGGACGAGGGCACGGAAGTTGCCGCCGGTGACGCGGCTGCGGTTGTCGAGTCCGTGAAGGCGGCGTCCGACATCTATGCGCCGGTGGCGGGTACGCTGGCGGGCTTTAACGAAGCGCTGTCCGATGATCCGACGCTGGTGGGCCGCGATGCGGAAGGCGAGGGCTGGATCTTCCGCATGACGGTTTCCAACCCGGACGACCTCAAGGGCCTGCTGACGGCCGAGCAGTACAAGAGCCTCTGAGGCTTGCGGGGTCTGCGTTGGCAGACCCCGTTTTTCTTTCATCCCGCCCCGAATTTCTGCCTCCGCTTTTCATGAAATGCCAGAGAACCTGCCTGTGACGACCTTGTGGCCTGCCCAGACCGAAGATTTCAGCTCCCGCCATATCGGCCCGCGCCCTTCCGAAATCGGAGAGATGCTGCGGGTCGTGGGGGCTTCCAGCCTTGATGACCTGATCGACCGGACCATTCCGGCCGCCATTCTCGATCGCGGGGATCACGGGATCGGTGCGGCCCTGACCGAGCAGGATGCACTGGCGCGTCTGCGGCAGATCGCCTCGCGCAATCAGGTTCTGACGTCCATGATCGGGCAGGGTTATTACGATACGGTTCTGCCGCCGGTCATCCAGCGGAACATTCTCGAAAATCCGGCCTGGTACACGGCTTACACGCCGTATCAGCCCGAAATCAGCCAGGGCCGCCTTGAGGCGTTGCTGAATTTCCAGACGCTGGTGGCAGATCTGACGGGGCTCGACATTGCCAATGCGTCCCTGCTGGACGAGGGCACCGCCTGTGCGGAAGCCATGGCGCTGGCGCAGCGGGTGGGCAAGTCGAAGGCGACGGCGTTCTTCGTGGATGCGGACACGCATCCGCAGACGGTTGCCGTGATCCGCACGCGGGCCGAGCCGCTGGGCTGGGATATTGTGGTTGGAGATCCGGAGACGGATCTGGACGCATCGTCCGTGTTTGGCGCGCTGCTGTCCTATCCGGGGTCTTCGGGGCAGGTGCGGGATCTGCGCGGCGTGATTGCGGCGCTGCATGAGAAGGGTGCGATTGCGGCTCTGGCCTGTGATCCGCTGGCGCTCGTGGTGCTGGAAAGCCCTGGTGCGCTGGGCGCGGATATCGCGATTGGCTCGATGCAGCGTTATGGCGTGCCGATGGGGGCTGGTGGCCCGCATGCGGGGTTCATGGCGACGCGCGATGCGTTCAAGCGGCACATGCCGGGGCGTCTGGTCGGCGTGTCGCGCGACAGTGCGGGCAAGCCCGCCTATCGTCTGGCGCTTCAGACGCGCGAACAGCATATCCGCCGCGAGAAGGCGACGTCCAACATCTGCACGGCGCAGGCGCTGCTGGCGATCATCGCGTCCATGTATGCGGTGTATCATGGTCCGGAAGGGCTGAAGGCGATTGCCGCACGCACACACCGGATGGCGGCGATCCTGTCTGCCGGGCTGAAGGCTCTGGGCGCGAGCGTCGAGACGGAGGTGTTCTTCGACACGATTACCGTTCAGGCGGGTGTTGCTGCGCCGCAGGTGCTGGCGAGGGCCGTGGCCTCGGGCATCAATCTGCGCGATGCGGGGAATGGCCGGATTGGTGTGTCCTGTGACGAGACCACGACGCCGGAAACGATCCGTGCGGTCTGGGCGGCGTTCGCGGGCGAGGGTGCGAATCTGGCGTCTGTCGAGCAGGGGCTCGATGTGACGGATGCGCTGCCGGAGGGCCTGTCCCGGACGGCGCCGCTGCTGACGCATCCTGTGTTCCATGCCCATCGTTCCGAGACGGATCTGCTGCGCTACATGCGTGCGCTGGCGGACAAGGATCTGGCGCTGGACCGGACGATGATCCCGCTGGGCTCCTGCACCATGAAGCTCAATGCGACGGCAGAGATGATCCCCATCACTTGGCCGGAATTTTCGCGGATTCACCCGTTCGCACCCGCCGATCAGGTTCAGGGTTATGCCGAGCTGTTCGCGTATCTGGAGCGCACGCTCTGTGCGATTTCGGGCTATGATGCCGTCTCGCTTCAGCCGAATTCCGGTGCGCAGGGCGAATATGCTGGGCTTCTGGCGATCCGTGGCTATCACCGGGCGCGTGGGGATGAGAACCGCGACGTTTGTCTGATTCCGGCGTCCGCGCACGGGACCAATCCGGCTTCGGCCCAGATGGTCGGAATGCGGGTTGTCGTCGTGGCGTGCGATGAGAACGGCAATGTTGATGTCGAGGATCTGAAGGCGAAAATTGCGCAGCATGACGGGCGCGTGGCGGCCATCATGATCACCTATCCGTCCACGCATGGCGTGTTCGAGGAGCGGATCGTGGAGATCTGCGAACTGGTTCATGCCGCCGGCGGTCAGGTCTATCTGGATGGCGCGAACCTCAATGCGCAGGTTGGTCTGGCACGGCCGGGTCTGTATGGCGCGGATGTCTCGCATTTCAATCTGCACAAGACGTTCTGCATCCCGCATGGCGGTGGCGGTCCGGGCATGGGGCCGATCGGCGTGGGCAAGCATCTTGCGCCGTATCTGCCGGGGCAGCATGGCATTGCGGTATCCGCAGCGCCTTACGGCTCGGCGTCCATTCTGCCGATTTCCGCGGCCTACATCATGATGATGGGCGACGAGGGACTGCGTCAGGCGACGACGATGGCGATCCTGAATGCGAACTACATCGCATCGCGTCTGGAAGGGCATTATCCGGTTCTGTATCGCGGCACCAACGGCTTTACGGCGCATGAATGCATCGTGGATCTGCGGCCGCTGAAGGACACGGTCGGTGTGACGGTGGATGATATCGCCAAGCGTCTGATCGACCACGGGTTCCATGCACCAACCGTCAGCTTCCCGGTGGCGGGGACGTTCATGATTGAGCCGACGGAATCCGAAGGGAAGGGCGAACTGGATCGCTTCTGCGATGCGATGATCGCCATTCGCGCGGAGATTGCCGAAGTCGAAGCCGGGCGCGTGGCGATGGACGCCAGCCCGCTGCGTTTTGCGCCGCATACCACGGCGGATCTGGCAGGCGCGTGGGACCGTTCCTACAGCCGCGAGGCAGGGTGTTTCCCAGGCGGTGTGGACACGTCGAAATACTGGTCGCCGGTCGGGCGTCTGGACAATGCCTGGGGGGACCGGAACCTCATCTGTTCCTGCCCGGATATTTCGACCTACGCTGAAGGCTGAGCGGCTTTTTCCGTCTGGTGTTCGGGACAGGGCGCCTTCCTTCGGGGAGGCGCCTTTTTGCTGTTCGGTCTTTGTGGGTGTGATACCCGGCATGGGTTCTTTCTCACAAAGTGGTGAGGTATGGTTTCACGTGAAACGCTGCCCGCTTTCGGAAGATGCGGATGGGGTAGCTTCTATTGTTGATGAGGAGTTCCATCATGAGCCAGACGGTTCACATCACGGCCGTTGTTACGGTTGCCGCCGAACACGCTGCCGCTGCCGAGCAGGCTTTTGCGGCCTGTGTTGTCTCTTCGCGCAAGGAGGAGGCCTGCCGCCAGTATGTGATCAGCCGGGATACGGAAAAGGCTGGCCGCTTCGTTGCCAACGAAATCTGGGCTTCGGAAGCCGGGTTTGAAGCGCATCTGGCGTCACCGCATTTCAAGGTTCTGGGTGAGGTGCTTGCGAAATGTGGAGCGCAGGCTGAAATCATGAAGGTCCAGCCGCTGGACGAGTCAGCTGACGCAGCCTGAAAAAGCTGTTTGCATTTTTGCGGGAATATGTCCCACTCGTGGATCGGCTGTTTTGCGGAGCAGCCTTTGAAGACAGGAGAGTCTGTTATGGTTTCGATGGTGACGTTCAAGGTTGACGGGATGTCGTGCAACGGATGTTCGGGCAAGTTACAGTCCGCCCTGTCCAACGTTCCGGGTGTGTCGTCGGCGGAGGTAACGCTCGATCCGGGACAGGCTGCCATTCAGTATGATGAGCAGAAAGTGACGCCGGTGGCGTTGCAGCATGTCGTGGAAGATGTCGGGTTCGACGTTATCGCCTGACAGGCGTTTGAATGTGCCTGCCGCCTATCGTTTGTAATGCGGCAGGCCGAGCCCTTTGATGAGGGCCGCAGCGCGCAGGCTGAAGCCGGCCAGAACGGCGAGATCTGCGGCAATTGTGGTGCTCAGACCCAGCGCCGTCAGGGAGACATAGGTTCCTGACGCCAGGGCAACGGCCGTGACGTAGAGCTCCGGCCGGATGATGATGGACGGCACGCCTGCCAGCACATCCCGGAAAATACCGCCCATGCAGGCGCTGACGATTCCCATGAGAGCCGCCGGGATCAGCGGGATGCCGTAGGCCAGCGCCTTGGCTGAGCCGAAGACGCCATAGGCTGCGATCCCGAGACCGTCAAACCATTCCACGGCGCGGGCTGGCCAGAAGCGGGCCGGGGTGAACCACACGGCAATGGCGGACAGCAGACAGGCCGTAATCGGGATGGAGGTGTGCATCCAGAAGACGGGGGCGCCAATCAGCAGGTCCCGCACGGTTCCACCACCGACGCCGGTAATGGCAGCAAAGAACATGAACGTCACGATGGTCAGGCGCGCGCGTGCGGCCTCGATCGCGCCGGAAATCGCGAACACGATCGTGCCTGCGATGTCGAGGACGGGCAGAGCGGAGGAGGAGAAGGCCTGAAGGGCGGGAGGGATCATCGGGCCGTCTTGACGTGGTGTGTTGAAAACAGAAAAGCCCGGCACGAAGGCCGGGCTTTCCGTAGACGTGATGTTCTGACCCGGATCAGACCGAGTAGTACATCTCGAACTCTGCCGGATGCGGCGTATGTTCGAACTTGTAGACTTCCGGCCACTTGATGTCGATGTAGCTTTCGATCTGGTCCTTGGTGAAGACGCCGCCTTCGAGAAGGAATGCGTGGTCTTCCTTGAGGGCTTCGAGAGCCTCACGGAGCGAACCGCAGACCGTCGGGATCTGGGCCAGTTCTTCCTTCGGCAGCTCGTACAGATCCTTGTCCATGGCGTCGCCCGGGTGGATCTTGTTGCGGATGCCGTCGAGGCCGGCCATCAGCATGGCGGCGAACGCGAGATACGGGTTTGCCATCGGGTCCGGGAAGCGGACTTCGACGCGCTTGGCCTTCGGGTTGGTCGCGTGCGGGATACGACACGAAGCCGAACGGTTCGCTGCGGAGTAGGCCAGAAGCACGGGCGCTTCGAAGCCCGGGATCAGGCGCTTGTAGGAGTTGGTGGACGGGTTCGTGAAGGCGTTCAGAGCCTTCGCGTGCTTGATGATGCCACCGATGTAGAACAGCGCGTCTTCGGACAGGTCTGCATACTTGTCACCGGCGAAGGTCGGCTTGCCGTCTTTCCAGATGGACTGGTGGACATGCATGCCCGAGCCGTTGTCGCCCGAGATCGGCTTCGGCATGAACGTGGCTGTCTTGCCGTAGGAATGGGCAACGTTGTGCACGCAGTACTTGTAGATCTGCATGAAGTCGGCGGACTTCACGAGCGTGTCGAACTTCGTGCCGAGCTCGTGCTGCGACTGTGCGACTTCGTGGTGGTGCTTTTCGATCGGCAGGCCCATTTCACCCATCGTCGAGAGCATTTCGGCGCGCAGGTCATGCTCGCTGTCCACGGGCGGGACCGGGAAGTAGCCACCCTTGACGACAGGGCGATGGCCCATGTTGCCTTCCGGATAGGCCTTCATGGAGGCGCCGGGACCTTCGATGCTGTCGAGCTGATACGTGCCGAAATTCGGGCCTGTGCCGAACTGCACGTTGTCGAAGATGAAGAACTCGGCTTCCGGACCGAAGAACGCCGTGTCGCCGAAGCCGGCTGACTTAAGATAGGCTTCTGCGAGCTTGGCGGTCGAGCGCGGATCGCGGTTGTAGAAATTGCCCGTCTTCGGATCAATGATGTCGCAGAACAGGATCAGCTGCGGCTTGGCGGAGAACGGGTCCATGACGGCCGTTTCCGGATCCGGAAGCAGGACCATGTCGGACTCGTTGATGGCTTTCCAACCCTGGATGGACGAGCCGTCGAACATGAAACCTTCGACGAAGGTGTCGTCTTCGATGGTCGAGACCGTCTGGGTCGTGTGGTGCCACTTGCCCTTCGGGTCGGTGAAGCGCAGATCGACGAATTCCGCCGCGTGCTCCTGGATCATCTCGAAGACGCGGGCCACGGCCTGCGGGTTCGGAGCGGGCGGCTTGCCTGAAGCTGCGGGGGCAGCCTTGGGCGCTGCGGCCTTCGAGGTACGGCGCGCCGGGGCGGCCTTCGGTGTCGCGGTAGAGGAAGTGGGGGCTTTCTTGGCCATCGATCTGTCGCCTTGCATCGTGTAAACGGCTGCAAAACGATTAAGCGACAAATGCCCGTCTGTCGAGTATGGGAAATTACGCCATTCTGCGGATTTGAGGTAGAATCTTGCGGAAGCGGATCAAAGCTTTCCACGTCTGGTCCGGAACTTGCATGGAAAGAGGGCAGCGAGACTCTTTTTGGGAAATATCCTCATGACCCGTGCTGCCGAATCTCTGGATGGCTGGAAAGACAGTGATCTTCTGTCCCTGCCGGTTGAGCGTTATCTGCATGAATTCCGGGGCGGCCTGCTGAGCCTGCCCGAGAGCGAGCGGGACCTGATTGTTGCTGAAGTGCGGGCGCAGGTTGCGGCGCAGGCGCGGCTGGGCGATGGCGCCGTACAGGCACTTCTGGAAAAGCTGGGGAAGCCGGGCAGGCTCGCTGCACGCTTTACGATCCGGCATGAGCTGTCGGTCGGGGTGCAGCAGTCCAATCCGTTTGCCCTGTTGTGGGTTGTGTTGCGGCTGGCTGCGGGAAGCCTTCTGGCGTTTACTGGTGGCTTGGTGGTCATTGTGTTCGGTCTGGCGGGGGTTCTGCTGGCGGCGATGCCCGCGTTGCGGTTCTTTGTTCCGCAGGACGTGTTCATTATGAATGACGAAGCGTTTTCGTTCACGATCACGACGGATGGTGCACCGAAAAATGCCGTTCCCCTTTCCTGGACGGCAGCTATTGTTTCCTGTGGTGTCGGCATTGTTCTGATCGTGTTGGCGATGCTTCTTATGCGGGGGCTGGGGCAGATCCTGCTGCGCGATATGCGTCGGAAAACACGGATGCGGGACTAAAGGCTTTTCAGCCCCGCGCTGGCCTGCAATGGTGAGGCGCTTTGTGTTTTTCGTGTGTTCTGGACCTCATCAATGAAAACTCCGAATCAGTATCTTGCGGGTCTTCCGACGACCATTTTCACGATCATGTCCCAGCTGGCCGTAAAACATGGGGCGATCAATCTCGGGCAGGGATTCCCGGATACGGAGGGGCCGCAGGATATCATTCAGGTGGCTGCGGAGGCGCTGCAGGACGGGCGTAACCAGTATGCGCCGCTGACGGGGCTGCTGGAGCTGCGCGAGGCTGTGGCATCTTCCAACCGACGTTTCTATGGGCTGGAGGTCGATCCGGCGACGGAAGTTGTGGTGACGTCCGGGGCGACCGAAGCACTGGCGGCCTGTCTGATGGCGGTGGTGGAGCCGGGGGATGAGGTGGTGGTGATCGAGCCGCTTTATGACACCTATCTGCCCGCACTCAGACTTCTGGGAGCTGTTCCACGCTGTGTGCGGCTCCAGCCGCCGCACTGGTCGCTGCCGGAAGCGGAATTGCGGGCGGCGTTTGGGCCGAAGACCAAGGCGATCATGCTCAATTCGCCGATGAATCCGTCCGGGAAGGTTTTTGTCCGCGAGGAGCTTGAACTGATTGCGGATCTGGTGCGGGAGTATGATGCGTATGCGATCTGTGACGAGGTTTATGAACACCTGACGTTTCACGTGAAACACATGCCTCTGATGACGCTGCCGGGAATGCGGGAGCGGTGCATGCGGATCGGAAGTGCGGGCAAAAGTTTCTCCCTGACGGGATGGAAAGTCGGCTATGTGACCGCGCCGGCCGCGCTGGCATCGGTGGTGGCGAAGGCGCATCAGGTTCTGGTGTTCGCGACTGCTCCGAACCTTCAGCGGGCTGTGGCTTATGGGCTGAACAAGGACGAAAGCTATTACCAGGCTCTGTCGGCGCAGATGGAAATGCAGCGGGATCTGTTGCGGGACGGTCTGCATCGTCTGGGCTTTGAGACATTGCCCGCCGATGGAAGCTATTTCATCGTGGCGGATATCTCACGTCATGCGGATGGGCGCGATGATGTGGACTTCGCGCGCTGGCTGGTTGAGCATGCAGGGGTCGCGACGATTCCGGTTTCAGCCTTCTATGACCCTGAGGGGGATGCTCCACCGCAGAACCTGATCCGGTTCGCATTCTGCAAAAAGCCCGAGATCCTCTCCGAAGCCTTGAAACGGCTGGAAAAAGCCCTTTCTTAAAAGCACGGTTCCGCCACCCGTTTTCTGTTTCTGTCTGGAGATTTTTCATGTCTGTTGCTGCTGATGCTCTGGGCGCTCTTGCGACGACCGATGCCCTGTTTTTCGGACGGCCTGATTCAAAGCTGACCCGTGACGATGCCAAGGCACTCGTTGATCGGGGGCTTGAGGGTGTGGATGACGGCGAGCTTTTTCTGGAATATCGGGAAAACGAGAGTATCAGTCTGGATGACGGGACGATCCGTTCGGCCAGCTTCAACACGTCTTCAGGGTTTGGTTTGCGGGCCGTTCTGGGAACGGAGACGGCTTTTGCTCATGCTGACGATATCAGTCGCGATGCTCTGGCGCGGGCCGTCAGTACGGTGGGGGCTGTTCGGCAGGGACGGAGTGGCGTTATGGCGCCGGGGCCGCAGGCGACAAACCAGCGGCTCTATGGAGACTCCCGTCCGCTTGAAGGGACGGATTTTGCGGCCCGGGCTGCAGTTCTGAGCGAAATTGATGCCTATGCACGGGGGCTGGATTCCCGTGTGGTGCAGGTCAGTGCCGTGCTGAGTTCCGAATGGCAGGCAGTGCAGATCATGCGTCGGGCAGATGCCGGGGGCGATGTTGCGGATTTGAGACCTCTGGTGCGGATGAACGTGTCGGTCGTTGTGGAAAAGGATGGTCAGCGCGAGAGTGGAAGCTGTGGTCTGGGTGGTCGTTACGAACTGGACCGTCTGCTGGCCCCGGAAACGTGGCGGGATGCTGTCGACAAGGCGCTGAAACAGGCCCTGATCACACTGGATGCAGCGCCGGCCCCTGCGGGCGAGATGGATGTGGTGCTTGGGCCGGGCTGGCCGGGCATTCTGCTCCATGAGGCCGTAGGTCACGGGCTGGAAGGGGATTTCAACCGCAAGGGAACGTCGTCCTTTTCAGGGATGATCGGCAAGCGTGTGGCCTCTCCAGGCGTGACCGTGGTTGATGACGGAACGCTACCCGAATGTCGGGGGTCGCTTAGTGTTGATGATGAAGGCACGCCGACGTCCCGGACAGTGCTGATTGAGGATGGGATTCTCACCGGATATCTTCAGGACCGTCTGAATGGCCGGCTGATGGGAACGAAATCGACCGGAAACGGGCGTCGCCAGTCCTATGCCCATGCTCCGATGCCCCGCATGACCAATACGCTGATGCTGGAAGGGAGTGCCACGACGGACGAGATGATCCGCTCGATCAAACGGGGCCTCTATGCCGTGAATTTCGGCGGCGGGCAGGTTGATATTACGTCGGGAAAATTCGTGTTTGCGGCCTCGGAAGCCTATTTGGTGGAAGACGGGAAAATCGTCCGTCCGGTAAAGGGGGCGACTCTGATTGGAAACGGGGCGGATGCCATGAACCAGATTTCCATGATCGGGTCCGATGTGGCGCTTGATCCGGGGATTGGAACCTGCGGCAAGGCTGGGCAGGGTGTGCCGGTAGGTGTTGGGCAGCCGACCCTGAAAATCTCCGGTCTGACGGTGGGTGGTACGGGCTGACCTTCGAAAAATCTCGGTCGGAAAAGCGAAAGCAATCAGCGATGGGACATAACTACGCAAAGCCGTTAACGGCTGAAGCGCGCATGGAGCGGATTTTTTCCCGTATTCCCGAGGACTGGAGCATCAAGATGGAGCGCCCGCAGGGAGGGAAGTGGTCGGTCCTGATGCAACGTCCGGACGGGATGCTGCATCAGGAAACTGCTGACAGTCTCATTGAGGCGCTTGAAGAGGTGTGGCGCTCCCTGAGATAAAGCTTTTTAAAAGCTGCTCTGGGTTGCGAGCATGAAAAAGATCCGGTTTACGGCCGGATAGACCAGAAACTGGATCAGCAGCAGCACCACCATGGGGGCAAAATCTATGCCACCCGTATTTGGCAGGATATTTCGGATTGGCGACATCACGGGCTCTACGATCTTGGCCAGTGTGTTGAAAATGGAATAGAAAAAGCGGTTGCGGATATCGAGAATCCCGAAACCAAGCAGCATCGACAGAATGCAATACGCCAGAAGAATCCATACGAAAGCCTGGATCAGCATCAGGATAATGGCATGCAGGGCAACCATGTAAAACCTCGTCGAATGTCGGTCGGGGCAGCCGAAAGGCCGGTCGGAAAAAGCTTGTAGCCATAGCAGTAGCACAGAACAACATCCTGCGCGCAGCTCCGCTTGACAGTGTGTGGGAAGAGGAGAACTATTGCTTGACCGTGGGGCTGTAGCTCAGATGGGAGAGCGCCTCGTTCGCAATGAGGAGGTCAGGGGTTCGATTCCCCTCAGCTCCACCACGGTCATCTCTTTCTCTTATAATAAGACAGTTTTTGAAAACTGCTTTTTTCTTGTCGTTGATTTGTCAGGAAACGGTTTTTCGATCTGGCCATACCCAATAGGCCATGGACTGCATTATTGCATGCAGCAGCCCATGGCCGGTTGAATTTATTTATCGAAGAACTTCGGTGTTATTCAGCCGCTTTGGCTGCGATTGTAGCAGAGGGTTTCTTGATCCGGGTTTTGGTCTGGATTTTTTTAGTCACGGGCTTTTTCGTGGCAGGAGATGTCTTTGATTCTGCTGTGAGCGTTGAAGTGTCCCAGAGAGGACGAATTTTCTTTCTCGCAGATTCGAGAGGGGGATATCGCGTTTCATCCACGCCCGGGATTGTCAGGTCAAAAAAGACCTGTCTGTCGAGGGTGAAATGCGGATTGTAGAATGGATCCGCACGAAGCGTATTGCCCCATTTTTCAATCATGAACTGCGTTTCGTGGAAGAAGCGGCGTTCTGTTGAAGGACGATCATCGCTGCCGCGGCTCAGACTTTCATGATGCTCTGCACAGAAATCCGGGGTCCAGATGACCTTGTAGCCAGCGTCGCGCACCTTGAGGCACAGATCAATATCGTTGAACGCGACTTTGAGGTGCTCTTCGTCAAAGCCTCCGACCAGTTCGAAGGCTGGACGACGGATCAGCATTCCGGCGGCGGTCACAGCCGAGATTTCCTGTGGGAAGTAGGCACGACCTGCGTAACCGCCTTCGTTCCGCGGGATGCCGACATGGGCATGCCCGGCGACATCACCGATCCCGAGCAGGACCCCGGCGTGCTGCACGGTCTGATTGGGATAGACGAATTTGCCGCCGACGATTGCAACCTGCGGATCTGCAAGGGCTTCGTTGACAAGGATTTCGAGCCAGTTTTCCTGCTCAACAAAAACGTCGTTGTTCAGGAATAAAAGGAAATCGGATGTTTCGTCTTTTGCTGCGAGATTGTTGATGCGGGAGTAGTTGAAAGGTTCTTTGACGGTCAGGATCTCAACATTGGGAATGTCATCGACTTTCTGTGCAAAAGCCTCCGCTTCCTCTGTGATCGACCAGTTGTTGACCAGAATAACCTTGTAATTCGGATAGCGTGTATATTTCTGGATGGCATCCAGGCAGCGGGCGGTCGTGGGAATTTCATCCTTGTAGGGAATGATGATCGTGACCGACGGAAACTGATTGAACTGCCAGTTCACTGTGTAAAGCGTCATTCCCATCTGGGAATCGACATTTGCGGGCAGATTGCGACGTTCGAGATGGTCGTTCACCGCTTTGATGCCCGCATCAATGGCATAGCGCTTGTTGCCAATGTCGGAAGCCGTTGAATTTGCAGTGATGCGCCAGTGATACAGAATTTCAGGAACGTGATGGATTTTTTCTGAAGGAATGTGCTCGGAGGCGCGAAGCAGGAAATCGTGGTCCTGTGCGCCGTCATATTCCTTGTTGAGGCCGCCGACTTTCTGCAGGGCAGAATGACGGATCATCACGAAATGGCAGACATAGTTGACGCCAAGAAGAAGCCTGTAGTTCCAGTCCGTTTTGAAAGCGGGCTCCCGGTAATAACCGCTGGCGTCAATTTTATCTTCGTCTGAATAGATCAGATCGGCGCGGCTTCTTGTGGCTTCCCGGAGCATGTATTCGACGGCGACATCCGCGAGCAGATCATCGTGATCGAAAAACGCGACCCATTCACCTTGGGCGGCTTCAAGTCCCGCATTAGTCGCAATGCTGATGCCACCATTCTGTTTCTGGAAAAGCGGCTTTATGCGGGAGTCAGCTTTGGCAAAATCTTCGATGACGGCGCGCAGTTCAGCATTTTTGCTACAGTCATCAACAAGGATGAGTTCCCAGTTCTGCCATGTCTGGGCGCGGACGCTTTCGATTGCTGCTGTAAAATCCGTGAGATCCGGATTCCAGACCGGACAGACAATGCTGACCAGCGGGTTTCCCAAGATAAGGTCATTGTTGCGGGTACGGTCGACATATTTGCGAAGAACCGGGAAGTAGGCTGTTGCCCAGGAATGATAATCGGCGATGGTAAATCCGGGTTGCGGGAGAATTTCCCTGACTTTGCGGCGCAGGCGCGTCAGTTCCACATGGAGCGCGTCAATCTGGTCGATCACGTCAATGATCAGGGATTCGTTGGCGTCCGTGACAAAGCTGGTCAGACAGGGGCTGTTGGCAACTTCCAGCATATCGGGCAGGACGTAGAAACGGAATTCCTGCTCGTAGGGCTTGCGGTACAGGTCTGGTGGCGAAAACTGGAAGCCGCAATAAGGGTCACAGGACAGGGCTTTTCCAACATCGCCTCGATATCTGTTGGCCTCGATCTGGGCAATTTTCTGACCGTTACAGGTCACGAGAATTTGCTGGCCCCCCTTCCATCCTTCGGCTGCATTGCCACGAACGACCCAGCCACTCAGAACGCCCTGTTTCAGGCCATCGACGAAAGAATGGGTTTCTACAGGGAGCCTGCCAGAGAAGGAAATATGTTCCAGCCCCTGGCCTTGTGAATAGATTTCAATCTGCTGGAGGCGGTTTTTGAAGGTGATAGTATGCGTTTTGCCGTCAAGAAGGCTGTGCGGCATTGGGATCTGGAAGCCGGTATTGAGTGAAGGAATACCGGAGGCATGCACATCTTCACGCAGATCCGTGCAATGAAACTGAAGGAATTCCTGACCGTCTGCCAAAGCGTGAAGGAATACGGGCTGCGAGGGATTTTCAGTATCTGTTGCCCATCCCCGTATACCGTTAACAGAAAATTCATCAATTTGGCAGATAATCATTAATTTTCTCCTGACAAATCATTAATGCTTTGATTCTGACATAGTATTTCAAGCTTAGGATAAAAACTGGCGCCGTCAAAGACTTGGTTATGTTGACTGTTTGTTATCAAATATCAGAGCGTGAGACACGCGAGGTTTCAATTTTATGATACGCGGGACGCGCCATTAAGATCCCATATTTTCTCCAGTATCGTCTGAATTCTGCGATGTGTACAGTCATCGAGGGGCGAAAAGCCCTAAATCAAGATGGTGTCCGTTTGAATAATTGATGCCCTGAAGGCGCCCATACTCGACAATGTCGAGGCCGTATTGGGTTAATTCTTTATTAAAAATGGGTTCATCCCGGCGATCAATCAACGCCAGACTGCATTGCGGGTGATTGTGCAGATATTCTGCTGCGGCTGCGGGGCCTATGAGCTGAGTGTTGGGACCTGCAAGGAAGACGAGGCTTGGCTCTGAATAGGATGAAGAGACGAGGATGCTGTCAGGGCAGGGACGGACGTTTTCGAAGAGGTCTGCGATCCGGGGGCTGAGGCGGATGGTTTGCAGATTAGGGATGACGCCTAGGAAAAGGCCGGCATGAGCAATGACGGCTGCGCCCATGGCGCAGAAGGCAGCCTGTTTGCGGTCCCGTTTCAGCAGCAGCATGACAGCTCCGAGCACCAGCGGCAGGGCACCGCCCAGAGCGATCAGCGCTGAGAGAGAGACTGTGTGCTCAAGACTGTAGAGAGCAATACTGCCAGCGAAGCAGAAGCCGACACCGAGGATTGTCCACACAACACCGTAAGCGCCGAGCAGGGCTTTTGCCCATCGCGGGCTTTTGGGAATGGGCCAGATCATCAGGCTGGCTGCGGTGAGAATGGCAATCGCGGGATAGGTCGGTAGGACGTAGTGGGGGAGTTTGGTGGCGATCAGTTCAAATACCAGCCAGTGTGGGAGAATCCAGCTCAGCAGAAAGCGGACCTGTGGAAGTTTTCTGTTCTTCCAGACGGCCGGGATGGCGAGGGCGGCGAAAAGCGATCCGGGCCAGAAGGCCAGTCCGAAGACCAGAAGGTGAAAGCCGGGGGGCAGTCCGTGGGCTTCCTGACCATGGGCCACCTTGCCGAGAAAATTGCGTCCGACCGCACGGGCAAAGAAGTCTCCGCCGCTGATGACTTCGATGGCGACGCACCAGGGAACGACGACGGCAAGCATGATGAGCCAGCCCCAGCGAGGGCGAAGACGTGACCACCATGACCGGTCCCGCTCCATCAGCCACAGGGCCAGAGGGGTGCCGAAACCCGGAATGAGGACGACGGGGCCCTTGAGCATGAGACCCACACCCAGAGCGAGCCAGTAGGCAACCGCGACCCGGAGATGGGTGGGGCGGTTTTTTTGTCGATCGGTGAAGGCGCACAGAAGTGCGGCCTGAATACACAGGATATCAAGCAGCAGGACGGTGTCGATGGTCGCCATATGGCTTTCGGCGACGAACAGGGTCGAGACCATCAGCAGGCCAGCGGCCATCAGGCCGGTGGGGCCTCCGAACAGGGTTGCGCCGATCCAGGCCGTCAATGGCACGATCATCGTGGCGGCGAGCAGGCTGGGAATCCGGTACGGCCAGGTCTTGCGCAGCACCGATGGGCCAAAGATTTTTTCGGCGGTAGCGGTGGAGGCCGCTTCCAACCAATAGATTCCGGCTGGCTGAAGATAGCGTGGCTTGTCCTGAAAGCGGACGTCGATGAAGTTGTGCGAGAGAAGCATCTGTTCCGATGCTTCCATGTAGCGCGGTTCGTCCCGGTCAAGCGGCGGAAGTGTCATGCGGCCTGGCAGGGCGAGCAGAAAGGCCAGCAGCCCCAGAAAAGCATAATGCCGGAGGTTCAGGATCATGGGCACTCTCCGCGCCGTTCTGTCAGGCCGGACGTGCGGCAGGGAGCCGCGAAAGCGTGACCCGGTGACGGTTTCAGTGTTCGGTCAGGTGATCGGGCAGATGCGTGCGGTTCTGAAGCCACATGACGCCCAGAAGGTCAC
The DNA here is from genome assembly GCF_002005485.1 of Gluconobacter albidus. Classification (NCBI taxonomy): domain Bacteria; kingdom Pseudomonadati; phylum Pseudomonadota; class Alphaproteobacteria; order Acetobacterales; family Acetobacteraceae; genus Gluconobacter; species Gluconobacter albidus. The sequence goes on from NZ_CP014689.1 coordinate 2,914,757, forward strand.
GGATACCCACAAGAGCCCGGTTAAAATTGGTATATTTCGAGCTGCCATGCAGTCGGGCGCGATGCTGGACTTCGATGCAGATCAGCGGTGCGCCGTAATGTCCCAGCAGGGCGGGAAGAAAGCGGTGGACGCCTTCAAATTGTGGAATTTTCAGGAAGAGGTTGCGCGGGAAGAGCTTGAGCGGTGCGCCTGTATCGGGGCAGCCGTCGTTCAGGAGACGACGGCGCAGTCCGTTTGCGAAGCGCGTGGCGACCCGGCGTGAGAGGCGGTCGTTGCGCTTGCGCCGGACGCCGACCACCAGAGGCGGGGCGTCCGGAGTCGATGTCGCACGCTCCAGCATTGTCAGGATGGCGGACGGATCATCCTGCCCGTCGCCGTCAATGGTGGCGATCCATTGTCCCTTCGCGGCGGTGATGCCTGTTCGGAGAGCAGCTGATTTTCCGAGGCGCTTCGGATGGCTGATGATCCGCAGGCGGGGCAGCAGGGTCTGCCGGGCTTCCAGCAGCTTTTGGACGGTGGCGTCAGTGCTGCCGTCGTCAATGGCCAGAATTTCTATTGAAGGGTCGGTACCGAAGGTCTCAGCCAGTTCCTGACAGACAGGGAGGATATTGTCCGCTTCGTTCAGAACGGCCATGACGACGGAGAGCCTTATGGGCTGTCCGTCGTCATGAAAGGAACCTTGCACCGTGGAGGCGGGCATCGGATCAGGCAGCGGAGCGCCGAAGGGCTTCCGGCAGGCTGTTGATGCTCTGGTCGAGCAGGCTGGAGGCGATGTCGGGGCTTTCCGTCAGGCGGGTCGACACGACGTCGCGGGCTGCGGCGACTGCGATCTGGGCAGCGCGATCCTGAATTTCACGGATGGCCGAGCGCTCGGCAGCGTGAATCCGATCCTGCGCCATCTTCTCGTAGCGGGCTGCGGCGGCTTCAGCATCCTTGCGGGCGCGTTCTGCCAGACCGGCGGCCTCGGCTTCGGAGCGTGCAAGCATGGCCTGTGTTTCGGCCAGGGTCTTTTCACGCTCGCGGGTGGCATCTTCCAGCATCTGCTCGGCTTCGCGACGCAGGCGGGCTGCTTCGTCGAGGTCGTGACGGACGCTTTCAGCGCGGGCATCCAGGTGGCCGGTAATGGCGACCCAGAGCTTGCGCCCGAAAATGACGAAGAACAGGACGAAGGCGAGGGCGGTCCAGAACCGGGGATCGTGGAACATCATCGTCTCCTTAGGCGCTGACGCGTTTGACGGCGCTGGCGACAGACTGTTCGTCCTGTGTACCGATCAGACGCGAAACCAGATCCTGGGCGGTGCTGGTGGCGATCTCGGACAGGCTGGACAGGGCCTGTTCACGGGACTGGGTGATTCGGGTCTCGGCGTTTGCGATCTCGGTTTCGAGACGCTTGGCCGTTTCCGCAGCGTGAGCATCCGCGTTGGCGCGGGCTTCGCTCTGGATCCGCTCCACGTGGGCGCGGGCCTGCTCGGCTGCTTCATGACGGGCGCTGAGGAGTTCCGCGCTGGCGCGGTCAGCCTCGGCTTTTGCCTTGCGGGCAACATCCAGATCGCTCTGGATGCGGGTCCGACGGTTGGTCAGGACCCGTTCGACACGCGGCAGTGCGAAGCGGCTCAGGCCGAGATAGAAGCCGCCGAAAATGACGGCTCCCCAGACGACCTGTCCGATCAGCAGCGGATCGTGAAAGTTCAGCTGTGGCATGCCCGCAGCCACGGCACGGCCCGGCACGGCCGCAAGCGGAGCGGCGAACAGGAAGAGGCGTGGCGTACGGTACATGTTCGACCTCAGGCGAACAGGATCAGGAACGCGATCAGCAGGGCGAACAGCGCGACGGCTTCCGTCAGCGCGAAGCCCAGCATGCCGATGCCGAAGACATGCGGACGCGAAGCCGGGTTGCGGGCAACCGAGCTGATCAGCGTGGAGAAGATGTTGCCGAGACCCATGCCGACACCGGCGAGGGCGAAAACGGCAATACCGGCACCGAGGTCACGGGCGGCCTGGGCGATGCTGATGCCGAATTCGTGAGCGGCTTGAACGTCCATTGTCAGGTTCCTTGTTGGGTCGATTAAAGGGTTAGTGCGAAGCGGTGTGGCTCAGTGAGCGACGGCCTCACGCAGATAGATGCAGGTGAGGATGGCGAACACATAGGCCTGCAGCACACCCACCAGCAGTTCGAGGGCCGTCAGCGCGACATTGATCGCGATCGGGGCGATGGCCAGGACATGGCCGAATGCGCCCAGACCGGCGAGCATGATCGTGAAGCCGGCAAACACTTCCAGAAGCACGTGACCCGCCACCATGTTGGCGAAAAGTCGGATCGACAGGCTGACCGGACGCGAAAGGAAAGAGATGAGCTCGATCGGCACCAGCAGCGGAGCAAGCCAGACAGGCGTTCCAGCGGGCAGGAAGTGCTTGAGGAAGCCGACACCCTGAAAACGGATGGAAGCAAGGATCGAGATGACGAACACCATGATGGCCAGACCAAAGGTCACGGCGATGTGGCTGGTGTACGTGAAGGAGAAGGGCAGCAGACCGAGATAGTTGCCGGCCAGGATGAAGAAGAAAATCGCAAAGACGAACGGGAAGAACGTCGCGCCATTTTCGCCGATCGTGCTGACGGCAAGGTCATGTACGAAGTCGTAGCTGATTTCGGCGGCGGCCTGAAGGCGACCCGGCACAACAGCGGCAGGACGCATTCCGACATACAGGAAAACGAGAACGATGGCGACGGCGATCAGCATGAACAGTGGTGACTGCGAGAACCGCAGGGCTTCTCCCAGATGTCCGAGAACCGGATGGAGCTCGAACTGTCCGAGCGCGTCAATCGTCGATCCGGCTGCCACGCTGGCTTCTCCCGTCATCTTTCGGTCCGGACACCATGTCCGAATCCTTCAAAACCCGCCAGACATTCAACATGCCGGCACCACATCCCGCCAGGGCGAAGACGGACAGGAACAAAGCCCTGTACCCGAACCAGTGACCCAAGGCGTAGCCTATGGCTACACCGACCGCGAGCCCGGCCACAAGGTCGGTTCCCACGCGGATCGCCAGTCCAAAGGATGACATGGAACTGTCATCATTGCCCGCGTCGGTTACGGCGAATTCCCCTGAGCGGGGATCGAGCTTCTGACGGGCGCGCCGGAGGCGTTCGTCGAAGTTTCCGTCGTTACCGGCAGGGGCGTGTCCCATGAGATCTGATCCCTTACCCTGTACGCATCGTTTTCACCCGGTCATTCAACCGGATTCCTTCTCAGCGCAGGCGCTAGCTACCGGCGAGTCCGTTGACTGTCAATGTATTCTGCTCGCCGGAGCCATCGAAACCCGTTTTCGCCCTAGCTGACCAGCTTCAGGCGGCGTCCGCGGTCTTTCCATTCCGGGCTCTCGCCCGAGCTTCGTCCGAAGGGAAGCATGGGGGCGGGGTCTTCCGAACCGGGTTCGAGGCGTGGGGCGTCGGGCATGGGCTGACCGAGGTAGGCGTCCGACAGGGTGCGGAAGGCATAATCCAGCATTGAGGTCGCGTAGGCCGTGGAGGGATCGCCTTCCACGGTGCCCGCGGGGCCAAAGCGCGTATAGGCGAATCGCTCCACGAAGGATTCCAGCGGCGCGCCATATTGCAAGCCGATGCTGACGGCATGACCCAGGCAGTCCATCAGGCCGCGGGCCATGGGGCTTTCGCGGGGCGGGGTGATGCTGATTTCGCCGAGCGTTCCGTCTTCGAACTCGCTGGTGCGCATGAAGAGGCTGTGCCCTCCTACTGCGGCGCGCTGGGTGAAACCGGTCTGGCGCATCGGGAGTGGACGCCGCACGCCGCGGGCCAGTCTGGCCTGAAGATCGGCGAGATCGGGTTCGGGGACGGCGGGCAGGAAATCCACAACGCTTTTGAGGGCGGCATGCATGGCGCCCTGTGCTTCGGGGCGAACGGGCGGCAGTGGCGTTTCGCCCGCCAGCGCCAGTGCGAGCGCGGATTCGGGCGTCAGGCCGCGGCAGGCCAGCCGGGCCAGCGTGGAGGCGCGCAGATGTCCGTCCTCGCGCAGGGGAGAAAATGCCGGGGCGAGGCCGCAGGTTTCGACGCCCAGAAGCCCCTCGGTCGGACCGGGAGAAGAAAAGCCGGTTTCGATCGGGCAGAAATGCCGACCTTCCTGCGTATTGTAGGCCGAGGATGCAGCGGCGCGGAGGTCTGTCAGCGGGGATTCCGGGATGGCGGGCGGCGGCAGTTTCGTCCCGGCGCGGGCCACCGTGGTGGCGAGTGCGGACAGGGCGCGGGCCGCGTTCCGGGCGTCGTCGCTGTCATAGTCGAGACCGAGGGCCGCCAGGCAGGCGTCCAGATCGGTCAGGAGGACGAGACCTGCGGCTTCGTCTTCAGGCTTCGCGGGCAGATCGAACAGGGGCAGCTCGCCGGTGCGTTCGATCCGTGTTGCGGCATGAAGGCGGCGCAGGGCGTCGCAGGCCAGACGCAGGCAGGCGACGAAATGTTCCGTGGCGAATCCGGCATCCTGTACGAAGCTGGACAGGCGGATGGTGAAGCCCGGCGCTTCGTCCGGCTGGCACTGCCAAAGCGCCGTATTGGGCGCCATCTGCTGCATCAGAAGAAGATAGGACAGGCTGCGCCCCGGAGCGGGGGTGTTCGCCGGGGTGCCGGGCAGAGGGGGGCACGCGTCGATCGTGTCCACCCAGCGCGCGGCTTCGGCGGCAAGTCTGACCGGCCCGCCATTCAGGGTGATGCGCGCGAGGGCCTGTGCGGCCTCGTCATCCCAGGCAGCGGGAAGGGTGACGGAGCGCATGGCGCTGTCGTCGGGGTCGGTCATGACCTGAAGCGTCCTCATGCGAACGCCGGTCCAGTGAAGGCGAGCTGTCATGGTGTAAATCTACGCCCTGTGCCGGTTGGGCCGTAAGCCGGAAAAGGGCCTCTCGACGGGCGCTAATGGGTGGGAACATGGGGATATGGGGGATAACATTTTTCCCACGCCTGATCGGGACGATTTCTGCGGGGGGATTGGACGCGGGAAGCGGAGTCGGGTAGTGCAGGAAGGATGATTTTCACGAGGGTATTGTCATGACCGCTGTTACGGTCCGCCATGACCGGCTGGAGCTTCTGGCCGGGTTCGCAGTCCTTGTCTGCCTTGCGGGACTTCTGGTGGCGGCGATGGTCGGGCATCATCAGGGTAACGACGGAGGCTATCCGGTTCATGCCTCGTTCAGCCAGATCGACGGGCTGAATGTGGGGTCCGATGTGCGTCTGGCCGGAATTACCGTCGGGCATGTGACCGGTACGACGGTCGATCCGAAGACGTTTCAGGCGCAGGTGACGTTTACGCTGGCGCCAGATGTGAAGCTGCCCACGGATTCCGCTGCGATCGTGACGTCTGACAGCCTGCTGGGTGGCAAGTATATTGCGCTGTCTCCGGGTGGGGCGGATTCGCTGGTAAAGCCCGGCGGTGTCATGACGGAAACCCAGGGCTCCATCAGTCTGGAGCAGCTTCTGAGCAAGTTCATTTTCTCCGTGACCGATTCTTTGCAGAAGAGCCAGAAGGCTGCTGCGTCCAAGCCGGCTGCGGGCAGTCTGTCGGACGAGCCCTGAGTCATGACGCAGGTGCGGGAAGGTGCTTTTCTGTGGGTCGACCATGAGGGGAACCCCGTGTCCTGTGTGGAGAAGGTGCAGATCCTGCGCGAGAACGATGCGGAACTGCGTCAGGCCCTACAGGATGCTTTTGAAGACGGGATTCTGATGGGGGTTGCGCCCCAGGCGATGTTGCAGACGTTTCAGGCCATGTTATCGGATCTGAAGAATCCTTTGCAGGGGCGCTCCGGAGGAGAACCGTCATGATGAAACGGCGTATTATGGGCCGGGCGCTTCTGTGCGGCATTGCCGGGGCGTGTCTGTCGGGGGCAGCGCAGGCTGCGGTGGGCGTGGCGCCGCCGGTCATGTATCCGGCTGCGACCTGGCAGGGGCAGTCACAGGCGGTGCTGCGTGTTCTCGATCGGCTGGACGGCCATCTGGAACTTCTGACGGTTCCTGTGGGCGGGAGTGCGACCTATCGCAGTCTTTCGGTTGAGGTTGAGTCCTGTGTCAGCCGGCCGCAGACGCTGGCGGCGGATGCAGGGGCTCTGCTGCATCTGAAGGACAGCAGCGACCCAGGACGGCCGCCTTTTGATGGCTGGATGCTGGCGCAGGAACCTTCTGTCGCAACTTATGGCAGCCCTTTGTACGATGTGCGCGTTGTCTCCTGTGCGGGTGTGCCGACGGCACCGCAGGCGGGACCCCTGCCGGCGGTAAAGGCGCCCGTGCTCGCCGGTGCGGACGTTCCGGTGGAAGAAGGCGGCGATGCTCCGGTATCTGCGCCCGGTTCCGCCTCGGGTGGTCCTGTACCGCTTGCTCCGGACAGTCATAATCCCATTCCGCTCGCGCCCTCCACAGGTGCGGCACCGTCCCTTGCTCCGGCGCCGCCTTCAGGGCAGCCCCTGGCGCCTCCCGAGGCTGATCCCGGCCTCGAATGAGGATGGGACGGGGCGGAATGACCCAGAAACAGGAAGAAATGACAGCTTCATGATTCAGGTTCCCTTTTCCCCATCCCGGGCAGCCCTGCTGCTTGATTTTGACGGTACCCTTGTAGATATCGCTCCCACGCCTGAAGCCGTCCGTGTTCCGGACGGGCTGACGGCCGATCTGCAGCGGCTGCGCGATATGCTCGACGGTGCGCTGGCGATCATCACGGGGCGACCCATCGCCCAGATTGATCATTTCCTGCCGGGTATTCCCTATGCTGTGGCAGGTGAGCACGGTGTTGCCGTGCGTCCGGCGCCGGATCAGGACGTGCGCCAGCGCGTGTTGCCGCTGGTTCCGGCCGACTGGACCGCGAAAAGCGAGGAACTTGCCGTCCGTTATCCCGGGGCCAGCATTGAACACAAAAAAGCTGGAATGGTGCTGCATTATCGCCGTGTTCCCGAGGCGGAGTCGGCGTTCCGGGAACTGACGTCGGTCTGGCCCGTGGAGAGCCACGGGTTTCATCTTCAGGATGCGCAGATGGCCATCGAGCTTCGGCCGCTGGGGATCGACAAGGGCAAGGCGCTTGAGGAACTGATGGCGGAACCGCCTTTCAGGGGACGCCTTCCGCTGTTTGCCGGCGATGACGTAACGGACCGGGACGGGGTGAGGGCTGCGCGCCAGATGGGTGGCGAGGGCTGGCTCATTCCGGATGATTTTCCAGATGCGGCCACGTTCCGACGCTGGCTGCACGATCTTTCGGAGGGACGCGGATGGGGCGCCTGATCATTGTATCGAACCGCACACCCGCGCCAGGGGAGCGGACGCAGCCTGCAGGCGGGCTGACGGTTGGCCTGTACGACGCGGTCCAGACGCGGGAGACCGTCTGGTTCGGGTGGTCGGGGCATCAGCATGCGGATGCGGCCGATCGGCCCGTCCAGCGTGAGCAGGTCGGGAACGTTAATTATGTGACGTTTGATCTGACGCAGAAGCAGTACGACCGCTTCTATCTTAATTTTTCCAATGGTGTGTTGTGGCCCCTGTGCCATTACCGCACCAACCTGATCCGCTACACGCGCGAGGACTGCGACGTCTATTATGAGGCGAACCGGGTTTTTGCGGATCGGTTGATCGCGCTTCTGGAGCCGGGCGATACGATCTGGATCCATGACTATCATCTGTTCCCGCTGGGGCAGATGCTGCGTGACAGGGGCGTGACGGGGCGGATTGGCTTCTTCCTGCATATTCCGTTCCCGCCCTGGAGTGTGGCGCGGCTTCTGCCCAAGCTCGACATGCTGCTGACCGGTCTGGCGGCCTGTAATCTGATCGGGGTGCAGACGCCGGAAGATGAGGCCAATCTCAGGGGATGTTTCGAGGCCTATGGTCTGAAAGCTGCCGTCAAGGCGGTGCCCATCGGGATTGATCCCGTGAGTTTCCGCCAGCAGGCGATCAAGAGTGCGGCTTCGGACGAGGTTGTGAAGATCGTCGATACGCTGGAAGGCACGCGGCTGATCATCGGGGTGGACCGGCTGGATTATTCCAAGGGTCTTCCGGAGCGGATGAAGGGGTTCGAGGCTCTTCTGAAAAATTATCCTGAACATCGGGGGCAGGTGACGTTCCTTCAGGTCACGCCGGTTTCGCGTGGCGGGGTGGAGAGTTACCGGCTGCTCAAGGAAGAACTGGACGGGCTGGTCGGGACGATCAATGGCGCTTATGGCACGCCGGACTGGGTGCCGATCCGCTATACGACCTGGCCGATCGGGCGTGATATTCTGGCTGGTCTGTACCGGATGGCGGATGTGGGGTTTGTCACACCCCTGCGCGACGGCATGAATCTGGTGGCCAAGGAGTTCATTGCGGCGCAGGACGAGGACGATCCCGGCGTGCTGGTGCTGTCGCGGTTTGCGGGGGCTGCTCCGGAAATGCCGGAGGCGCTGCTGATCAATCCGCTGGATGCCGAAGGGATGGCGGATGCGCTGCATATTGGCCTGACCATGGACGTCAAGGCCCGTCATGCGGCATGGTCGGCGATGTATGGCGAAGTGTCGCGCAATACCGCAGGAAGCTGGTCCAAGCAGTTCCTTGATAGTCTGGAGGAAATCCATTCGTGCCCATGAACAGACCACGTCGCCCCGTTTCCACGTCTGCGCTGGGTGGGTTTTATGTTCTGGCCGGCGCGGTGGCGCTCGGGGTTGTCTGGTTTGCTGAACACTGGCTGAAGCTCGCGCCCTGCGAGCTTTGCCTCTGGGAGCGGCGCCCGTGGTGGGTACTGATCGGGATCGGGATTGTCACGATCGTTCTGCCCAGACGTTATGCGCGTTATACGGTTTTTGCCGGGATTTTATGCCTGATGACCAGCATCGGGCTGGCGGTGCTGCATGCGGGCGTGGAGCATAAATTTTGGCCTAGTCCCGCCCCCGAATGCCGGGCACCGGTTTTTCATGGTGGCAGTTTCAAGGACTGGATGTCGGCCATGCCAGCCCGGCCGAACAAGCCGTGTGATTCGCCGGATTACCTGTTCGGTCTGCCGGTTTCCATGACGGAACTCGGTGGTCTGTATGCTGTAGCAGTCTTTCTGGTTGCCTTGGTCGGGAGCGTCCGCATGGGACGCTCCCGCCGCTGAAGGCTGTACTCAGAGACGGGTGCCGCGTCCGCGCCCGAAGATGAGGCTGATGACCAGCAGTACCAGGAAAATGAAGAAAAGGATCTTGCCGATATAGGCAAAGTCTGCCGAAATTCCGCCGAAGCCCAGCACCGCGGCGAACAGGGCCAGGATCAGGAAGGCAATGGTCCAGCGTAGCAGGTCCATGGGGTGTCTCCTTTGTCAGTCGCGCCCTCCGACGGAGAAGCGGGTGTTGAAAAGGCTGAACGGCGGCGGGATGAACGGGTTCATTTTCGCAGCATCCGTTTTATGTGGGGGCCGGGCGCGCGGTTCCTGTTTTCGTGAAGCCTGCCTGCCGGAGGATTGTCATGACCCTGTTCCGTTCCCTGTATCATCAGGGGTTTGCCCGGATCGCAGCCTGTACGCTGCCGGTGATGCTTGCTGATCCGCTGAAGAATGCGGAACGGACGCTGAATGTTCTGCGGGACTGTGATCGGCAGGGTGTGGCGGCGGTGGTTTTCCCTGAACTTGGGCTGACGGGCTATACGCTGGACGATCTGCGGTTTCAGGATGTGGTGTTGGAGGGAGCGCTTGAGGCTCTCCGACGGGTTGTGGCGGGGTCGCGGGATCTGTTGTCCGTTGCGGTGGTGGGGGTGCCGCTGGTGCGGGGCGGACTGCTCTATAACTGTGCGGCGGTCGTGCATCGGGGGCGGATTCTGGGCGTGGTGCCGAAATCTCATCTGCCGCGCTATCGGGAGTTCTATGAGCCGCGACATTTCACGTCCGGGTTGCGTACGTCGGGGAGCATTTGCCTGTTTGAGGAGAACGTGCCGTTTGGTGCGGATCTGCTGTTTCAGGCAGAAGATCAGCGCGGCCTGACGCTCGGCGTGGAAATCTGTGAGGATCTGTGGGTTGCGTCTCCGCCGAGCGGGAAGCTTGCGGAAGGGGGCGCGACGGTCATTCTCAATCCGTCTGCCTCGCCGGTAACAATCGGGCGGACGGATGACCGGTCTTTGCTATGCCAGGCGCAGTCCATGCGGACGCTCACGGCCTATGCCTATGCGGCGGCAGGCGAGGGGGAATCCACGACGGATCTGGCCTGGGACGGACAGGTATCGGTCCATGAGGCCGGGCGACTTCTGGCGCAGTCGGACCGTTTTCCGCAGGACGAGCGGCTGGTTGTGGCGGATGTGGATCTGGATCTGTTGCGGCAGGAGCGGATGCGGACCGGGCAGTTCGGGCAGGCGGGTCAGGAGTTCCGGGCTGTCGGGTTCATGCTTCAGCCTCCGATGACGGATCTGGGGCTGAAGCGGGAGGTTGTGCGGTTTCCGTTCGTGCCATCCGATGCGCGGACGCTGGCGCGGGACTGTTACGAGGGCTGGACCATTCAGGTCAGTGCGCTGCGGCGCCGATTGCAGGCCAGCGGGGCGCAAAGGGCCGTGATCGGGGTGTCGGGCGGGCTGGACAGCACACTCGCGCTTCTGGTGGCGGTGCGGGCGGCGGACGAGCTTGGCTGGCCGGGGACGCATGTTCTGGCCTACACGATGCCCGGATTTGCGACGGGAAGTGAAAGCCGCTCTCTGGCTCATGCGCTCATGAAGGCGCTGGGTGTTGAAGTGAATGAGCTGGATATCCGGCCTACGGCGCAGACCATGCTGGCGGGGATCGGCCATCCCTTTGCGGAAGGAAAACCGGTTCATGATATCACGTTCGAGAACGTGCAGGCGGGGTTGCGAACCGATTTCCTGTTCCGGATCGCCAATTACCGCAATGGGATTGTGATCGGGACGGGCGATCTGTCGGAACTGGCGCTGGGCTGGTGCACCTACGGCGTGGGGGACCAGATGTCCCACTATAACGTCAATGCCGGGATGCCGAAGACTCTGATCCAGCATGTTATCCGCTGGCTGGCGCGTGAGGGAAAGCTGGGTGAAGGTGTTGGGCCCGTTCTGGAGCGGATTGTCAGCGCGGAGATCACGCCCGAGCTGGTTCCTGATACCGGGCAGGGTGTGCAGAGCACGGAGCAGACGATCGGGCCCTATCCGCTTCAGGATTTCACGCTCTATCATATTCTGCGTCATGGGTTCCGCCCGTCCCGGATCGCGTTTCTGGCTGAGATTGCCTGGGGGGACGCATCCCGCGGAGACTGGCCCGCGCATTATCCGGAAGATCGAAAAATTTCATACGATCTGGCCGAAATCAGGCACTGGCTGGAAATTTTTCTGCGGCGGTTTTTTGGGGCGAGCCAGTTCAAGCGCTCCGCCATGCCCAACGGGCCGAAACTGGTCGCGGGCGGCTCTCTTTCGCCACGGGGAGACTGGCGCGCGCCCTCTGACAGTACGGCGACGGCGTGGCTTGAGGAGTTATGGGATAATCTCCCCGAAACGAACACAGCTCTGTGAACTTTCGGGAGGGAGGAATGTTAGGGGGTTTTGTCTTTCGGCATTCGTGCCAATATGTCGCAAACACGTCACCATACAGGAATATGACCCGTCATGGCTTATGCTACGATCAACCCTTATACCGGTGAGACGCTCAAGACTTTCCCGGATGCCACCGATCAGGAAGTCCAGACCGCGCTGACCGAAGCCTATGATGCGTTCAAGAGCTGGCGCCACACCTCTTTCGCCGAGCGTGCGAAGATCATGACCGCCGCCGCCAATATCCTTCGTCGTGATATCGACAAGTATTCCCGTCTTCTGACGCTGGAAATGGGCAAAATTTATGCCGAAGCCAAGGCCGAGACGATCCTGTCGGCTGAAATCTTCGAATATTATGCCAAACATGCCGAAGAGCTTCTCAAATCCGAGAAGCTGCCGGTTGCGGACCCGAATTCGGGCGATGCCGTTCTGATCCACCAGCCGCAGGGCATCGTGTTTGCGATCGAGCCGTGGAACTTCCCGTTCTACCAGATCGCCCGCATCATTGCGCCGCAGCTCTCTGCTGGTAACACGGTCATTCTCAAGCACGCATCCAACGTGCCGCAGTGCGCGGCTGCGTTCGATGACCTGATGAAGGAAGCCGGGCTGCCGAAGGGCGGGTTCCGCAACCTGTATGCCGCCCGTCATCATACCGAGACGATCCTCAAGGATCCGCGCGTCTGTGGCGTGGCTCTGACGGGGTCCGAAGGCGCAGGCGCCATTGTTGCCGGGATTGCAGCGCAGGCCCTGAAGAAGTCCACGATGGAGCTGGGCGGTTCTGACGCATTCGTCGTCCTGGACGATGCTGATCTGGAGAAGACCGCGAAATGGGCGGCTTTCGGCCGTCACTGGAATGCCGGTCAGGTCTGCGTGTCCGCCAAGCGTCTGATCGTGGCGGATGCCGTCTATGATCGTTTCCTTGAGCTGTACAAGGCGGAAGTTCTCAAGCTGAAGGCTGGCGATCCGATGGACGCGTCCACCACGCTGGCGCCGCTGTCGTCGCAGAAGGCTGCGGACGATCTGAAGGCTCAGGTCGAGGAAGCCAAGAAGCATGGTGCGGTTGTCGAGGCGATTGGCCCGTCGGTGCCGGAGAAGGGTGCGTTCTTCCAGCCGCTGCTGATGACCAACCTGCACGAGAACAATGAAGCCCGTCTTTGGGAGTTCTTCGGTCCGGTGACGCAGCTCTATCGTGCCAAGGACGATGCGGACGCCATTCGTATTGCCAATGACTCGCCGTTCGGTCTGGGTGGTTCGGTCTTCACGAAGGATACCGCGCGCGGCGTGAAGGTTGCCGAGCAGATCTATACGGGCATGGTCTATATCAACCATCCGACGATGGTGAAGGCTGATCTGCCGTTCGGTGGCGTGGCCCGTTCGGGTTATGGCCGCGAGCTGATTGGTCTGGGGATCAAGGAATTCGTCAATCACAAGCTGATCGACGTTGTGGATATCGACGCACCGTTCTGATTGGGGCGTGTCGGGCTTCTTTCGAGGAGCCCGGTTCGATCTTTCAGGTTATGAAAACCCGCTTCCGGAGCTGTCCGGGAACGGGTTTTTTTTGTGGGTGATCTGGAGGGGAAGGTTAGTTTTTCCGGGGTTTTGCCTGTTCAGCGCTGAGGCGGATCCACGGATGGCGTGCCTGAACGAAGGCCACGACGCGGGCCTTGTGGGCGTCTTTTTCAGTCGAGGCATTCGTCATGGATGTCTCATGCTGGCGGTAATCAGCCAGAATCTGCGGGACGTGATGGCCGGGCAGGCCGCGTTCTGCCATGGAGCACCACAGATCGAAGTCCTCCCAGCCCATTGCTTCACGTGAAACATAGTAGCCGCCGACGGCGGCCCAGGCCCATTTCGTGACCATGGCCATCGCGTCGATGCGGTTTCCGGAAACGAGGGAGAGCGGGTTGAAGGGCAGGTCTCCCAGAAGTTCTGGAGTGCCTGGCTGGTGTTGGGTGTCAGCAGTCATGTCCATCAGGACTGGGCCGTTTTCGTTGAAACAGGCGATGAGCGGATAGGCATAGGCTGTGCCGTCATTCATGGAGCCTAGAAGGGTTTCGCAGGCTTCGGGGCGCAGGGTGTTGTCGGCATCGAGCTGCATGACATGCACTGTTTCGGCTGCATCCATTCCGATGTTGCGTGCGCCACCCAGACCGGCATTCGTGAGGGACTGACGCAGGATCAGGCGATTGAAGCGTTCGCGGTGCCGTTCCATCCATGTTGTCGCCAAAGCAAGCGAGCCGTCGGACGATCCGTCATCCACGACAATCAGATCCAGTACCGGCAGGGTCTGAGCGGCGACGGATTCCAGAGCGTCCAGAAGATGCGCTTCGTAATTATAGGACGTGATGACAACCGTGACCGGTGCTTCCCCCAGGGCATCATGGTGAAAAAGGGTCCGGCTGGCGGGAATGACGGGCAGGCCTGACGGTGCAAGGCGATCTCTGGCCAGGCCTGTTTCCACGGCGAGGGCCGCTGCGTCGTCGCCATTTAGGGAAGTCAGCGCAAGTTTCATCCGCCGGGCCTGGGCCTGCGGACCAAAGGGCCAGAGAATGGAATGATAGGCATCCCGCGCCATCCGGATGCGCCGTTCGGGGTTGTCGATCAGAGCGATCAGAGCATCGTGCCATTCGGTCGGGCTGTTGGCGAGAAAGCTGGTTTCTCCGTGATGGATGACGCGCTGGAACGGACCTGTGGGAGAGGCGACCGTCACCACGCCGGACAGGGCGGCCTCGAAAAATTTGATCTCGCTCTTTGCCTCACAGAAGACATTTCCTGTTTCCAGGGGGGCGATGGAGATGTCGAACCGGGCAAATTCGTCCTGAAGCTCCGCGAGCGGCACCATGTCGCGCCATTCGATCTGGTCCTGCACAGGGATCAGGCTGGGAAATTCGTCCATGAGCAGAATGGGGCGATGTGTGTCGGGTTCGCGGAACAGGACAAGCCGGACCTGCGGGCGTTCGTGCAGGATGTCCGCGATGGTAGTGCAGATGGGGCCGAAATCCCGCTGATGTGTCCGGGAGCCTGCGGCGTAGCCGATGCGGACCAGTCCGTCTTCGGCGTTGACGCGGCCCGGCTCTCCACGCATGCGAAGCGCCATCCGGGCGCGCTTTAGCGAGGTCATGTCGTAGACATTGGGTAGCAGGTGAACGACGGGGCGAAGGCTGTGCATGGCAAACACCAGTTCCGCCGTCGTGGTAGAGCCTTGGTCGCAGCGCAGGAAGGTGCGGCGCATGTCCGAGAAGCAGCGCTCGATCTGTTCTTCCGTAGCGCCGATCGAGCGGATACCATCAATCAGATCGACGCGTGCGTAATGCGGCACAAAGACAATATCGTCCGCGTCAAAAATGGTCATGACGTTTTCGGATCTGGCGAGATCGAAAATCGTACTGACATGACCGCTATATTCAACGCGCCAGAACACCATGACGTCTGCCCAGCGGATATCGTCGAAGCCCACAGAGGCACAGGGGACGACTCTGGCCTCGAAGCCCGCATCCCGGGCTGCAGCTGCATTCCTGTCGCACCGGTAGAGAACGCCGGGTGTGCCCGGTTCGCCGGCGATGAAAAGGACGCGGGAGACGGAGAAAGGAGCTGGAGAAGAGAGTGTGGCGTCCTCGTCAGTAGCGGGATTCGGAGCGGGAATGTCGATGGGCGAAGGCCGGGGACGAAGGGAGCGCTTCAGGCGGCGGCAGGCCCGGAGCCACAGGGGAGGCACCGGAACGGAAGCCGCTTCGACGGAAGGTGCAGTGTTCTCTTCCGCAGGGTTATTCGGATGTATGCCTGCAAGAGTCGCTGCCTTGCTGTTGGACAGCATGCGAAGTGAAACGCGCAGATCCTGAATAATGTGTGTCTTTTCCAGAGATTCCTGCTGAACCTTCTGTGTCCGTGTCTGCAGGAGACGCGTTTTTCGGTCGTTGCGGAGAAGCTGCTGGATGGCCTGTCGGTAATGTCTGCTTTCCGGCGTGTCGGAGAGTAGACATCCCAGAAAGGGGGAATCGCCTGCATGGATCAGGACATTTTCGGGAGTGAAAGCGAAGGACCCTTCAGAGTGATGAGCTCCGAACTGTAAAACAGGAAATGAGGCAGATCCTTCTGTTGCGTCTCCGATGACCTGAAGCAGGACGGGGGGAGACACTTCGTTATTCCGGGGCGGGTGGGGCACGATCCGGATGTCGCTGGCCGGAAGGTGTGTGTCCAGAAGTTGACGGAGATTCTGCCCGGTGTGGCCGGGAAGGCGCGGTGAGTATTCGATCCGGGCGGTTGAGATGCCCTTCTCCTCGGTCAGGATCATCGTCAGCCAGGTGATCAAGTGAACGTGATCGGCCACATCCTGTCGGTTCGAAGTGATATGGTCATCGGTCTTTTCTGATGTCAGGAGAAGCGCCAGACGGACCAGAAAACGGTCGGCCTCTGAAGAGGGGAGAGAAGGCGGTTTGGAAAAATTCACGAGAAGGCCTGTGCGGGTCGGTTTTTCTGCGGAGGGCAGCATATCCTGAAAAAAGGACATGCCGTTTTCCATAAGGACTGAAGCGGTAGTCTTAATATTTATTTCTTATCAAATTAACATTCACGGAACTTTTGCGATATAAAAGGATTTGATTGAAGAGTTGGGTGATCCGCTCTTTTCCGTTTTCATATAATGAAAATGGAGAACTCTTTGTCGGCGCTGCCTTCGAATCTGTAAATGTTGGATCGTGAATCCTTGTATCATGCGCAAAGTTGATTGCCTTTGATAATCCGGCTCTGGTATGTGCAAGACTCGTCGCTCGATCATTTGGGTGGTCCGAGGGCCGCCGGTGCGAGGCAACCTTATTTTAGGAGTGCATGGTAATGGCTAACATTACTACAGTCGTTGGCGCCTCCGGCCAGACCTTTGCGGTCACGGTCAATGGTGGTCAGACCCAGCTTCTGGCGCAGCAGTACCAGACTGCTCTTTCCACCCTCCACACCAGTGGCGGTCTCGAATCTTATGACCTGGTCGCCGGTAGCAACTCTGCTACGGGTTCCAATCCTGGCCATGGTCTGATCAGTCAGGGCGGTGATTATTCCGTTTCTGGCGGTACCACCCAGTACATTTCCGTTGGCAGCTATTCCGAATCTGGTCAGGACACGCTGAATTCAGCTGTGAGCCTGGACGTTTCGGGCAGCACGGCCAGCAGCATCAGCGTTCTTGCCGGTGATTATGCCGGTGTTACGTTCAAGGCTGGCAACCAGAACGGTACGTTCGTTGGTGGTGTTGGCAACAATACGTTCAATGGCGCCGGTTCCTCGGGCAACTGGACCGTTGCGACGGGTGACGGCAACGACACCATTACGGGTACCAGCGGTAACAACACCATCAGCGGTGGTGTTGGCAACAACAGCATCGTTCTGGGCAGCGGGACGAACGTCGTTCGCTCCGAGGGTCAGGACACCATCGACGGTCTGACCGGTACGGATACGGTTACGCTGCTCGGCGGCAGCTCCGTGGTTACGCTGGGTTCCAATGCAACGGTGTACGACACGACGTCGCACAACACTGTTTCGGGCGGCAACAACAGCTTCATCACGGGCGGCAGCTCCAGCACGTACTTCTCGACCGGCGCCATGAGCACCGTCTCGGGCGGCCTGAATGACACGATTTCGGCTTCTGCCGACCTCTGGCAGGTTCGCGGTACGTCCAATTCCATCACGGCCTCGGGCTCCCTGACGTTCCTGAACGGCACGGGTGCAACGACCGTCTCCGCTGGTACGTCCACGCTGTTCGGCGCTTCGGGCCTCGACCTGCTGCTGGTTGGCGGTTCTGCAAGCTCGACCAACCTGTTCGTTGGTGGTGATGGCAACGAGACCGTGTCGGCTGCATCTTCCAATGGCACGCTGCACGCTTTCGCAGGCAAGGGCAACGAAACCATCATCGGTGGTTCTTCTGCCGATACGCTGGTTGGTGGATCGGGTTCTGCCACCCTCACGGGTGGTTCGGGCGCTGCAAACCTGTTCGCCCTGACCAAGGGTGCTGCTGGTGGCGATTATACGATCACCGACTTCGGCAGCGCTGCCGGCAACTTGATGGCTCTGTATCAGTATGGCCTTCAGAACAACAACGGGCTGGCGAATGTTCTGTCGAGCGCTACGGTTGCTGGTGGTAACACCACGATCGCACTGTCCGACAGCTCCAAGATCACGTTCGTTGGCGTCAGCGATCTGAACGCTTCGAACTTCACCCTGAGCTGATCATGGGCTCTGTCATCTGACAGATCTGTGGTGTTCAGGAAGGCCGGATCCGCAAGGGTCCGGCCTTTCGTGTTTTTGACCTTTTTGAAAGCCTGACGGAATGCGCGATGACGCGCGTGATACACTGACTGAAAGCTATCGAAGTGCGGCCCGGCTGAATGGATTGAGGGCCGAGCAGCTGCAAAAGGAAAATCAGCTTCTTCTTCGGCAGCTTTCTTTGATTCAGACCTCCCTGTCCTGGCGTGTGACGCTTCCTCTGCGCGCTATTCGTGCATTGATGTTGGGTAAACTGCTGTCCGGCAGACCTGTGCGGGAGGTTCCGGGACGGTTTCTGCGTCTGTGGGGGCGGGACGGGTTGGCTGGGATTCAGAAGACTGTCGTCCATCGCCTGCGTCGTCTGCAACGGGTTGGCGCGAAAGTGCGGGATGGTCTTCCTGAAGCCGGTAGCGAAACGGGGCAGCCCCATCCTTACAAAGCCGCTTGCGGACATCAGGCAGAGGGGTTGCGACCGAAGGTTCTGATCATCGCGGAACTCAGTCTGCGACAGTGTGCCAAGTATCGTGTCTGGCAGAAGCGGGATTTTCTGACGGCGCTGGGCTGGTTGGTTCAGGTTGTTGACTGGCGCGATATTGCTGATGCCATGTCGGCGTTGCAGCTTTGTACACAGGTCATTTTTTATCGGGTCCCCGGGTTTGAGGATGTTCTGAAGCTGGTTCAGGAGGCTCATCGGCTGGAGCTTGCTCCTCGCTGGGAGGTCGATGATCTGATTTTTGATGAAGAGGAATATCGTCAGAACGGAAATATCGAAGCTCTTCCTGCGGAGGAGCGCGATCTTCTGCTGTCGGGGGTGGTGCTGTTTCGCCGGTGTATGCTGGCCTGTGGTGGGGGCATTGCTTCTACCGAGGCGCTTGCAGGTGCCATGCGCAGGGCGGGTCTGTCGGATGTGATGGTTCTGGAGAATGCTCTGGATGTGGAGACGCTGAAAATTGCAGCGTCCCTGCCTGCGCATTCAGGGTCCGGGCGTGTGTGGGTGTCTTACGGATCAGGCACAAATACCCATGATGCAGATTTCAGGCAGGCAGAGTCAGGCTTGCTGGCTGCGATGGCTGAGGAGCCCCGGCTTTGCCTGAGGGTGATCGGGCAGTTGCAGCTTTCCCCCGTATTTGAGCGGTTTGGAGAGCGGGTCGAACGTCTGACCGAACTGTCCTATGCTGAATATCTCCAAGCTCTGTCGCAGACGGATATTGCAATTGCACCGCTGGAACCGACGCTGTTCAACGATTGCAAGAGCAATATCAAGTTTCTTGAAGCGGCCATTGTTCAGGTAGCCGCGATCTGTTCGCCCCGCGCGGCTTTTCTGAGTGTGATGCGGGATGGCAAAAATGGGTGTCTGGCGGCGGATGCCGAGGGATGGCGGGACGCCTTTCTCAGGCTGGCGCGGGACGACGGTTACCGCAGGCGTCTGGCAGAGGCGGCTTATGAAGACGTGATGGCCCGTTATGCGCCCAAGGCGATGGTGCAGACACAGGCCCGGCTTCTGTTCGGTGTTCCGGTCGTTCGGGAAGCGCAGGACCTCAGGGTTCTTATGGCGAATGTCTATTTCGCTCCCCGCTCTTTTGGGGGGGCCACGATCGTGGCTGAGGAGATGGGGCGTCGGCTGGTGCGCAAAGGGGTGAAGGTCAGTGTTCTGACGTCCCGCCCGAGCGTTATGGATCTTCCTGATGGCGATATTCGCTACGATGTGGATGGCATGACGGTTTTTGCCTCGGTTCTGCCTGATGATCAGGGGGGCCTGGGGCAACTGGACAATCCGGCCATGGCTGCAAGGTTT
Organism: Gluconobacter albidus; assembly: GCF_002005485.1. NCBI lineage: Bacteria > Pseudomonadati > Pseudomonadota > Alphaproteobacteria > Acetobacterales > Acetobacteraceae > Gluconobacter > Gluconobacter albidus. The sequence goes on from NZ_CP014689.1 coordinate 2,934,301, forward strand.
TCGGAAATTCTGGAGGCCTGTCAGCCGGATGTCGTTCATGTTCATGCCGCGCAGGGTCTTGGAGCCGGGCTTTTGCGGGTCTGTCAGGAGAAGGGGGTTCCCTATGTTCTGACGCTGCATGATGCCTGGTGGTTGTGTGAGCGTCAGTTCATGGTTCGGGCTGAGGGGCGTTACTGCTTCCAGACGACCATTGATCCGGCTGTCTGTCAGGCCTGTGTGCCAGGGGCACGGCATCTCGCGGATCGGGCTGTGGTGATGCGACAGGCGCTGAATGGGGCGGCTTTGCTGATCAGCCCGTCACAGGCGCATCGTGAGCTGTATCTGGCGAACGGGATTGCGCCCGAGCGGATCGTGGTCAACCGGAACGGGTTTCGCTGGCCTGAGCGTCCGCGCAGGAAGCGAACTGCCGGTACACCGCTACGGTTCGGGTTTGTCGGGGGGACGGAGGCCGTCAAGGGCTATGGTCTGCTGAAAGAAGCGATGCAGTCTCTGTCCCGGAGTGACTGGGAGCTTGTGCTGGTTGATAACAAGCTCAATCTGGGCTTCCAGTCGATTTTTCCTGAAGACTGGTCGGTGCGGGGGCAGCTTCGTGTTGTTCCGGCCTATACGCAGTCAGGGCTGGACGATTTTTACGATCAGGTCGACGTGCTGCTGTTTCCGTCGCAATGGAAAGAAAGCTATGGCCTGACGGTGCGTGAGGCGCTGGCACGGGATGTCTGGGTTGTGACGACATCTCCGGGGGGGCAGTCTGAGGACGTAGTAGACGGGTTGAACGGAACCTGCCTGCCGCTGGACGGCAAAGCCAGGACGTTGGCCGAGGCTGTCTCGTCATTGTTGGATGCACCCGAGCGTTTTGAGGCTTACGCCAACCCCTTTCGAGATCGGCTTGCGACCTATGACATACAGGCAGATGAGCTTTATGGCTTTCTGAAACAGGCCTCGGGCCGAAGGGTCTAGCGTCCGAGGAGCAGGGCTGTGAGGGCGTGGCGGCGGTCTTCGCTGGCGAACGCCTGAACCGCTCTGGCGCGCACGCTTGCCCGGCCAGAGCTGTTACGGGGTGGGGTTGCGGCCAGATAGGCCGCGATCCAGTCCGGATTGAAAAAGGTCGGATCTGGGATTTCCGCTCTCCATAGATGGATGGAGGCGATGCCGCTTGGATTGTCGCGCAGCAGCTCGGTTTTGATGAACGGAGCGTTGCCCGACCGCAGAACAGTCCGCCAGTCCGCATGCATGGGGTTGAGGGCCAGAAGACGGGCAAGGCCGCGGGTGCTGCCCCAGGAGGCTCCCGTGGACAGACCGGATGCCTTGATGGCCAGCCCAAGGCCGAGTTCTCCGTGGAGGACGATTTCGTCCTTGGTCATGTCGTTGAAGGGCTGGTTGAAAATGCGCTGGATCGCCGGGTGGTTCAGGGCGTCGCGCGTCATGCACAGGAACCACGACTGGAGATGGGGCACGACCGCCTCGGATCGGACCATGCCCCAGATCTGGAAATCCTTTTCCCGCATCCGCTCCATGATGGGCTGCAGGGGGAGGAGCGGGCCGAAGACGCTGTCATTGGCGAAAAGAATTTCTGACGCGTTGTCCGCGCATCCTTTGGCAAGCAGGAACTGCCAGGCTCCGAAGTCCAGCCCGGTATTGGGGCGCGGATGGACAGTCGCGGCGATCGGATCGGCTGGGTCTGCAAGGTCTTTCTGAAGCAGGTGGGCGTTAGCGTCCGAGAGGCCTGAGGCTGCGATGTGAATCGTGAAACCGCAGGAGGCAATCTGGCTGAGCAGATGCCGGGTGTGGGGCGGGAGTCTGGAATCCGGACTGTAATAGGCAAACAGGCAGACAGGCATCGTTGCGGACCCGCCAGAGGGAGAAAGAAACGTTAAATTCATGATATTATGGTTGTTTCTGAAGCAGATCTATATGAAATATTATGACATCTCGAGACGATGGACAACTTGCCCCTTGATGCGCTTGAGCGGCGTTTCTGTATTGGAAAGACCCGATCTGTATTCAGTAAATCCGGAGTTTCATTCATGAGCAAAGCTTTTCTTGCCGCAGTTCTTCAGGATTCCATGAATTGCACTGGGGTTGTTGCCCAGAGGGCCGTCAATGACATGATTGAGGCGATTATCGAGGAATTACGGGAAGAAGGAGGATTTACGCTGCCATCCTTCGGAACATTCACGGTCTGTGAAACCAGGGCGCGGCAGGCCGTCAATCCGAGAACCGGAGAGTCTGTCACGGTTTCTGCGGGACGGACCGTGCGGTTCAAAGCCAGTCCGGGACTGAAGCAGTCTGTCTGAATGGAGGGTGGCTGGGGTGGGAGGATTCGAACCTCCGCGTGGCGGAATCAAAATCCGCTGCCTTACCGCTTGGCTACACCCCAATCGATGCGCTCTCTGGAGCGCATGCTTTCGGACTTCTAGTCCGAACCGGTTGTCTTCGTAAAGTCCGAAGTCAGGACTCCAGTTCGAGATCGTGGTCTGGCAGGCCGGTATTGTTCAGGGCCTCGTCCATTTTGCGCCGGGCTGAGGGCTTGAGAATCCCGTATCGCTCGGCACGGTCCAGTGCGCCATCGAGGGCAGCCATGGTCGCCGCCAGGTCCGGGCTTTCGTCTTTTTCCCAGGCCCGCATGGCATGTGCCCAGACGGCTGCAAGGGCATTGATGCGCCATACGCCGCCGAAACCCGTGCAGTCGATTCCGGCTGTTTCTGCCAGCCATTTCATGGAATCAAGGGTTGTGCCAGCCAGAAAGGCGGCCAGAGCCGGATCGTAGGGAACAGCCTGCAAGACTGCCCGCACCCCTTCGCGATATTCCTGAAAAATATCGAAGCGGCGCATGATCAAGTCGAAGAGATATTCGCGCAGCGTGCCGCCATTACCATCGTCACGCAGGGCGCTGGCGTCGGCCAGACGCCCGAGCTGGAGCAGGAGGAGGGCTTTGACGGGATAGCGTTTGCGGACTGTCTCGACCGGCAGGTCGGCGTCCCGGGCGGCATCCACGAGTGAAAAGCGGTGCCATCCCTCGCTTGCGGCGAGCGACAGGGCAGACTGGAGGAGGGCGGCGTCGAAGGCTTCCTGCGCCATGTCCGGCGGACCACTCAGTGCCATGTCGTCGGATTCAAAGGGGTCCTGCCGTCCGTCCATACGGGTCTCCTGTCGAAAGCTTCTGGTCTATTGGTGGGAGCATTGCGGTCCGCCGACAAGCTCTCTCCCATAAAGAAACCGTCAGCCAGCGAGTTCGTCGGCCCGTTTTGTAGCAGCGTCAATAGCTTTTGGAACCGTTTCGGGCCATGCATCAGGTTTCATGAGGATGGCCAGAGCCGCGGCAGTGGTGCCGTTGGGGCTGGTGACGGCCTTGCGGAGGTCTTCTGCGCTTTCGGGCAGATCGTCGAGCATGCGTCCTGCGCCATAGATTGTTCCACGGGCCAGACGGCGGGCGACATTCGGCGCCAGACCATGCTGTTGCCCAGCTTTTTCCAGCAGTTCGGCCAGAAGGAACACATAGGCCGGGCCGGAGCCGGAAATGGCCGTGACGACCGACAGATCGTTTTCGTTTTCGACCGGTACGACGTCGCCAACCGCGAAAAGCAGATCGTGACAGATGGAGGTCTGCTCCGGGGTTGCTGCGGCCGAAGCGTAGAGACCGCTGATCCCGGCACCGACCGAGGAGGGGGTGTTGGGCATGGCGCGCAGGACCGGAATTTCCGCGCCTGCAAGCCGGGCTGCTTCCGAAAGAGCCTCGCAGGTACGACCCGCCATGACTGAGAGAAGAGCGGCCCCGTTCAGGCGCGGCCCCAGCGCTTTTCCAAGCGCGTCGATCACGATTTCGGCAGCGCCAGGTTTAACGGCGAGGACGATGATGTCGGGTTGGAAATCGGCAGGGATTTCGGCGGCTGTCCGGACGACGGTGATCGTATCGTCCGGACTGGTTCGGTGTCGGTCAAGGACGACGAGGCGTGGCGGAGTGGGGGAGGCGAGCCACCCGTCGAGGAGCGCGCCTCCCAGCTTGCCGCACCCTGCAAGAAGGATTGAAGGGACGGATGGCACTGTCAGGCGTCTCCCACACAGTCGAGCATGGCGGCGTCTATGGCCTCCTGCGGTGATTTTCCGCCCCAGAGTGCGAACTGGAAGGCAGGATAAAAACGCTCGCATTCTGACATCGCGATTTCCACGAGGTCTTCCATGCTTTCGCCTGGCAGCGTCTGCACGCCGCGCAGCAGGAGCGTATGTCGGTAGGAGGGCGTGCCTGTGTCGGGGTCGACGGCGAAATGGCCGATCCAGAGGCGGTTATTGGCGAGGGAAACGAGTTCGTGGACGGCCGGCCGGCGCTTTGCGGGGGAGCGCAGGTCCATGATGCAGTTCAGATGCAGGGCCGATAGTTCGTCGGACCATGTGAAGTACAGGGAATAGTCGCACCACTGTCCGGGGGCCTGGGCGGCCATTTCGGACGGGCCGAGGCGTTCGAACTCCCATTCATAGAGGCCCATGACCTGTTCCATCAGGTCGAGCGGATGGGATTCTGTTTCATTGGTGAGTGAGGTGCTCAGGGCAGGCATGGCGGGTCTCCCAAGGCCGTGGAGCCTGGCACCGGCCTGGCGCCGGTGCGGCGCTCCAGATGTCTGCGGCCGGAAGCGGAAAATCCGCTCCCGACATCAGTTACGTTATGGAGCCTTGGCCTCGGGTGCAAGCATTACGCGTTGCAAAAGTCACACTGGTTTCGGGGACTGTTGCAGATCAGCCCTGTGGGCCGCCTTTTTCTTCGGTTGCAAGCTCCTCGACAGCAGCCAGACGCGATTCGATTTCGGCCAGACGCTGTTCTGTTGCGTCCTGTGCCATGCGCGCACGGGTTGCCATTTCCTGTACCGCGTCGAATTCGTCACGTCGCACGAGGTCGAGGCTGTTGAGGATTTCGTCCACGCGGGTGCGGACGATGGCATGAAGCTCTTCGCGGGCGCCGGTCACGGCGGAAAATGCGTTACCGGCAAGGCCAGCGAGGTCGTCGAAAAAGCGGGGTCTGTCAGCCATGGTGAGGGTCCTGCTGTTCTGCGGCGTGTCGTGTCGGGCGCGTCGCTTGGATCGTTATCGGGGGCAGACTATACAGGAAGGATGATTATCGTCACCGGCGGGGCCGGATTCATTGGTTCGTGTCTTCATGCCGCCCTGCGTCGCCGGGGCTTGCGGACGGTTGTGGTTGACCGGCTCAGGGACGGAGTGAAGTGGCGCAATCTGGCGTCCCATGCGCCGGATCGCATCATCACGCCTGATGAGCTGGAAGGTTTCCTTGCGACCGAACCGGATGTGGAAGCCGTGTTTCACATGGGGGCGATCAGCGCCACCACGGCGCGGGACGGAGATCTTGTCTGGTCGAGCAACGTGGCCCTGTCGCAGAAACTGTGGCGGTGGTGCGCGGCGCGGGGGGTGCGGATGATCTATGCGTCTTCTGCCGCGACCTACGGGGCGGCGGACCGGCCGGAGATGTTCCGTGACGGGCTGGATGGCATTGATGGCCTGAGGCCTCTGAACCTGTATGGCTGGTCCAAGCAGGCTTTCGATCTGTGGGTGAAGCGGGAAATCGAAAGCGGAGCGGCTGTGCCGCCGCAATGGGCCGGGCTCAAGTTCTTCAACGTTTATGGGCCGAACGAATACCACAAGGGGTCAATGATCTCGGTCGTGAAGGTCAAATACGATGAGGTCGTGCAGGATCGTGCGGCAAAGCTGTTCCGCTCGGATGTGCCGGGACTGGTCGACGGGCAGCAGCAGCGGGACTTCATCTGGGTCGGGGATGTTGTCAGCGTCATGCTGTGGCTGTTCGATCATCCTCAGGTCAGCGGGCTGTTCAACTGCGGGACCGGTGTGGCGCGGAGTTATCTCGATCTGGCACATGCGGTCTGTGACGCTGCGAAGCGGGCGAGGGATGTCGAATTCGTGGACATGCCCGAGAAGCTGCGCGGGCAGTACCAGTCCTTTACCTGTGCGGATATGAGCCGCCTGCGCGCTGCGGGCTATGATGCGCCGTTTACGTCTCTTGAAGACGGAATCGGGCAGTATGTGCGCGACTATCTTTCCCGTTCCCACCCCAATCTCTGAGAGCCGATTCTGTGAGCCATCCTCTGATCTTTCCTGATTTTGATCCGGTTGCCTTTCATGTCGGCCCTCTTGCGGTGCGCTGGTATGCGCTCGCCTATATGGTGTCGTTCATCATTGCGCTGCCGATTGCGAAGCGGCTGAACCGTCTGGCGCCGGAAGTGGCGACGAAAGAGCAGGTCGACGACTTCCTGTTTTACGCCATTCTTGGTGTGTTGCTGGGGGGGAGGCTGGGTTACGTCCTGTTCTACCGGCCGATGGATTATCTTTCGCACCCGCTGGAAATCTTCAAGACGTGGGACGGTGGGATGTCGTTTCATGGTGGGGCGCTGGGCGTCATTCTGGCGCTGGCCTATTTCAGCTGGAAGAACCGTCTGAGCTTTCTGGCCTTTGCGGACCGCATCGTGCCGGTGGTGCCGATCGGGCTGGGGCTTGGGCGCTGTGCGAATTTCGTGAACGGGGAGCTGTGGGGGCGTCCGGCGTCTCCGGATCTGCCCTGGGCGATGATTTTCCCGACGGGTGGGCCGATTCCGCGGCATCCGTCCGAGCTTTATGAAGCCCTGACCGAGGGTGTGCTGCTGTTGTGCGTCATGCTGTTTGCAGCCAGCCGTCCGGCGGCGCGTGAGCGGTTCGGGTTCCTGTCGGGGCTGTTCCTGTTCGGCTATGCCTGTGCACGGAGTTTCTGCGAATTTTTCCGGCAGCCGGATGCGAATATCGGGTTCCTGTCCGGTGGCACCACGATGGGGCAGTTGCTGTGCATTCCGATGGCGCTCGCGGGGATGGGGCTCATGGTTTATGCGATGCGGCGCCCGGCGCAGGTGTCGGCACATGTCTGAGGCTGTGCTGACGGGATCGGTTCTCAGGGTGCCGCACGGGTTCTTCACGCGGCTCGGGGGCGTCTCGCTGGCGCCGTATGACAGTTTGAACTGTTCGCTGTCCTCGCAGGACGACCTGGCGAATGTGACGGAGAACAGGGCCCGGGTGGCACAGGCGATCGGGGTGGAGCCGGATCATCTGCTGGGGCTGAAGCAGACGCATAGTGACATCACTGTGCCTGTGACGGCCGAAACGTCCCTCTGGGTCGCGGGGGCCGGGGAGGTCGGGGATGCGCTGGTGACGGACCGTCCGGAGATCGGCGTGAGCGTCATTACGGCGGATTGCGGGCCGGTGCTGCTGTCTTCTGAGGATGGACGGATCGTGGGTGTGGCCCATGCGGGCTGGCGTGGCGCTGCGGGCGGGATTCTCGAATCCGTGGTAGCGCAGATGGTTGCGCTGGGGGCTGTGGGAATTCGGGCTGTTGTCGGGCCTTGCATTGCACCGGCGAGCTATGAAGTCGGGCCGGATATGCGCGATGCTGTTCTGGCTTATGGGGCGGAGGGGGAAATCTTTTTCCATTCAGCGCCCCGCGCCGGGCATTTCCTGTTTGATCTGCCGGGCTATTGCGGGTTTCGCTTGGAACAGGCCGGAGTCCGGACCGTACAGATTCTGGGCGTCGATACGCTGACAGATCCGCGTTTCTTCAGCCATCGCCGCCGCACACTCGCAGGCGGTGGGCATATCGGGCATCAGATTTCGGCGATCCGCCCGCTGGCCTCTCCACTGGGCTGAGGGCGGCGAAGGCCGGATTTCTCCAGCAGCCAGCGATCGGCGGGGCGTGAGAGAAAACGGTCCACGAGGACGCCGAGGCAGAAGGACAGGCCGAGGGTCGGGAGGAACCAGACCCAGCCGAACGTCCAGTTCTCTCCGGTGGCTCTGAACAGGTGGACCATCGGCATGACGACGAACATGTGGCTGAGATAGATTTCATAGCTTAGTCGTCCCCACTGACGCGGCCATGCCAGAAACCGGCTTGCAGTCGCCTTGCCCCAGCCGTTGTAGAAGGCGAGCAGCAGGACCGCGCAGGATAATGTAAAGAACAGCGGAGCGCCGTAGTTCAGGGTCTGCCAGAGGATATGGCTGTCCAGCAGATAGAGCCCGACACCGAAGGTTCCGGCCCAGCCCAGCCAAGGCGTGAGGCGCGCAAACATGGCAGGAGGCATCCGGTGTGCGAGCAGGGCTGTGCAGACGCCCATGGCGATTGCGGAAATACCCGGTCCATAGGCTTCGTCCTGCCAGATTTCCGAGGCGTCCCGGAGTTGCCATTCCGCAAACGGGAGGGAGAGGGCGAGCAGTGCGAAAATGCAGACAAGCAGTCCGGGGCCGATCAGTTTTGGAACGCGCCCACTCAGGAGGCAGAGGATCGGGAAGGCGAGATAGAACAGTTCCTCGACCGACAGCGACCACAATACGTCCCAGTTGGCCGGGAGGTAGTTCGTCCGGGCTTCATAGAGGTTCAGATGCATGAACAGGGCTGCAAAAATGGCGCCGGGCAGCGTCTGGCTGTCGTGATGGAAGCGGAAGTCAGGCGCGCCCGCGATTTTGAGAACCGCGAGAATTCCCAACAGAGCCAGCAGGCATGGCAGGATGCGGCAGGCGCGGCGTCCGGAGAAGGCGAAGACGTTGATTTTACCCGGACTGCCCCAGCGGCGCATTGTGTGATCGGTAATCAGAAAGCCTGAAATGACGAAGAAGATCTTCACGCCTTTGGCGCCGTCCCAGGTCAGGGCTTTCAGAAGAAAGTCGGGGAAGACGGTGGAAAGGCCGGTGTGCATCAGGGGGATGCGCAAAGCGAGGTGATGGATGACGACGAGGATAATGGAAATGCCCCTGAGCAGGTCGATCCCCGGATTGCGTTGTGCGCCTGTCGTAACTGTCTGCACTCTGAGATCCCATTCTGCAAAAGCAGAACACTTCTGTAATGAAAATCAGGCATGATTCCGTTCGGAATGCGGCATGAGGCGGGCTGAGGCAAAAATCAGGTCTGTGCGAACGTCTGGTTTTCGTCGAGGGGACGTTTTTCCGTTCTGGGGCCGAAGAGGAGTGTGACGGTGGCGCCGGACAGGAGGATCAGGGTGGTCAGGCCGAAGACGCCGGGAAAGCCGGCGAGCGGGTAAAGCCAGCCGATCAGGACGGGGGAGGCGATGGCGCCGAGGCGTGCGATGGCGGAAGCGAGGCCCATGCCCCGGGCGCGCAGGGCGGTCGGGAAGAGTTCGGGGGTGTAGGCGTAGATGCCGCCGAAAGTGCCGTTCATGAAAAAGGATAGCAGGATGCCGAAGATCAGGACCTCCATGGAGGTCCGGCTGGCGGCCATGCCGATGGCGCTGAGTGCTCCGGCGAGCATGAACAGGGCCACGGTTCCGCGTCGTCCAAGGCGGTCAGTGAGCAGGGCGGCGCAGGCATAGCCAGGGAGCTGGGCGAAATAGATCGAGATGGCGTAGCCGAAGCTTCGGGTGATGGTCATGCCCCGTTCGATCATCAGGGTCGGGATCCAGGTGAAGAAGGCGTAGAAGCTGAAAGTGATGGCGAGCCACATGGCCCAGCTCATGAAGGTGGAGCGCCGCAGGTTCGGGGCAAACAGATCCCGGACCGGGCGCAGGGAAGGAGCGCCACGGTCGGTCGTGGTGGTCAGGCCGACCGCGAGGCCTGCGCTTTCTTCAATATCGCCGACGATCCGGCAGGCCTCTGCCGTGTGGCCCCGTTCGTCGAGCCAGCGGGGGGATTCGGGCAGAGCGCGGCGCCACCACAGCAGCATGAGGACTGGAAAGCCTGTCAGGGCCAGAGCCCAGCGCCAGCCATCTTCCATGGCCGGGACAAGCATGAATCCCAGAATCGCCGCCGTGACGTAGCCAAAGGAGTAAAACCCGGTCAGGGCTGCGGTGAAGGCGCCCCGATAGCGGGCGGCAACGAATTCGCTGAGATAGGGTGCGATGATGGTGGCTTCCGCACCGGCCCCGATCCCGGACAGCAGGCGGCACAGGAAGAAGGCGATGAAGGAGGACGATCCGGCGGACAGGAGCGAGCCGATGGCGTAAATGGCCAGCGCGCTCATCATGACGCGGCGGCGGCCCGATCGGTCTCCCCACCAGCCGGATAGCAGGGCGCCCAGCCCGTAGCCCAGATAGGTGGCGCTTCCGAGCAGGCCCAGCGCCGGGCCGCTCAGATGCCACTGGTTTTTCAGCATGGGCAGCGCAAAGGCGACAATGGCGGAATCGAGGCCGTCGAAGGTATAGCCGAGGCCGCCGAGGAACAGCAGTTTCCAGTGAAAGCGGGTAAAGGGCAGGCATTCGATGCGGGCGGCGATGCTCATCGGAGGGGATATCTGCCGGGAACTGTGGAAACGGAACGCAATCGTAGCGGTCGCGGGACGGGATGGTCCAGAGGGGTGCAGCAGGACCGTTGAGTCCGAAAATGGTTGTATCGGTGGCGGTTTTCCGCTACTCCGCGCCTCGCACAGGCACCCCTGGAGGTCTGTGTTGACGAAATTCAATACGCAGGAGCGTAACAGTGGCTAATTTGACGACACTTGCTGTCTCGACGCGTGCGAAGGCTGGTAAGGGGGCAGCGCGCGCAACGAGACGTGAGGGCCTGGTGCCGGCCGTGATCTACGGTGGCAAGGAAGAGCCCTCCATCATCGCACTTGATCCGCGCGTGATCATGAAGGAACTGCATCGCGGTGGTTGGTCCTCGCGCGTGTACAACCTTGCTGTCGAAGGCGCAGAGCCGGTTGCGGCCCTGATCCGCGACGTGCAGCTGCACCCGGTTTCCGATGCCCCGATCCATGTGGACTTCCAGCGCGTTACGGCTGGCACGAAGATCCACGTGGAAGTCTCCATCGCTTTCGTTGGCGAAGAGAAGTCCCCGGGGATCAAGCGTGGCGGCGTTCTGAACGTTGTGCGTCATTACATCGACGTGCAGGCTGATCCGGCCAACATTCCGGAGCACTTCACGGCAGATCTGAGCGGCCTCGACATCCACGAAAACGTGCGCTGGACGGACCTCAAGGGCACCGAAGGCGCTGTTCTGGCCAGTGGTCAGGCTGCGGACATGGTTATCGCCTCCATCGCGGCACCGACCATCGACGCCGAAATGGAAGCCGAAGCTGCTGCCAAGGCCGCTGCTGAAGCTGCCGCTGCTACGAAGCCGGGCGCAAAGAAGAAGTAATGTCATGAGGCTCTGGACCGGTCTCGGCAATCCCGAGCCGGGGATGAGCCGTCATCGACACAATATCGGCTTTATGGCGGTCGACGAGATCGCCAGGCGCCACGGTTTTTCACCGTGGCGCAAGCGCTTCCGGGGGGAGACTTCCGAAGGCGTCATCGGGGGGCAGAAGATTCTGCTCCTCAAGCCGATGACGTATATGAACCTGTCGGGTGACAGTGTTCAGCAGGCCGCGCAGTTCTTCAAGATTGCGCCGGACGATATTACCGCATTTCACGACGAACTCGATCTTGCTTTCGGCAAGCTGCGCATCAAGCGTGGTGGTGGCGCCGCCGGGCATAATGGTCTGCGCTCGATGGACAAGTGTCTGTCGGGGCCGGATTACTGGCGCGTGCGGATGGGAATCGGTCATCCGGGGCACAAGGATCGTGTGACGGGTCATGTGCTGGGGAATTTCGCCAAGGCGGAAGAGCCGGAACTCGAGCGCTGGCTTGAGGCCATGGCGGACGCAGCGCCCCTCCTTGCGAAGAAAGAGCACGAAGCCTTCATGACAAAGGTTGCCCTGCTGGCGGCGTAACGGTGTTCCGGCTGAAATGGCCGGTCAGGGCGGGTCTGACAAACAGGGCCATGACATCCATCAGGGCGTGAAATCCCATCAGCCAGATCAGGGGGGTTCCGTGGAGGGCGCGGAGCATGAAGATCAGGCCGATGACCGTTGTGATCAGCACGCCTTTGCGCCCCTGATACCAGTGCATTCCCCCGAACAGCAGTGTTGAGAGCGCTGCGCCTGCGATCAGGCTCCCGGTGAGCTGGCCTGCGAGCAGGGGAAGTGCCAGACGGAAGAAAAGCTCTTCTCCCAGACCCGCATTCAGGCAGAGCAGAAAGGCCAGCCCGGCTTCGGGCAGGGTGCGTGGGATCAGGGCAGAAAAATCACCAAGTGGGTTGAGGAGTGCGGGCCGCTTCAGCTTGCGGAGCAGAATGAACATGCCCGCGAGGATCAGAAGCCCGCAGGTGAATCCTGCGAAAAATGCGGGTGATATTTCAGGAGGCGTCGTGCTGACCGGTGTCGCCGGTGCGGACAGGCGTAGCTGGATAAGGGATGTGGGCTTCACGGATTCAGGCAGAATCCAGAGCGTCACGAGACCCCCAAGATCGAAAAACAGGACGCTCTGCAACAGCCATTTCAGATAGAAGCGGCGTCTTTCCTGAGTATGGGGGGCAGTGCGGAAGATTTTCCATTCCTGCATTCCCCTGCGGCTGTGGTGCACGCAGGCGGCCAGCAGGAATGCGAGCCAGAGGATTGCCAGAATTCTTGCTGCGAAGATGCCGTGCAGGATTGTCATGAATGGGTTCTCTTTCCATATTGGAAAGTCAGATCATCATTTTCCATATTGGAAAGTCAAGGCCATGCAGCAGGATGGATTCGGAACTACGGATGTGAGGAGTCGGGACGATGCGCGTGCGCAGCTGGAAGCCCTGGACGCCTTCAGGAACAGGCTTCCGAAGGAGCTGGTCTGTCCGTGGTGGAATGCGCCGGTCATGGGCGGTCTGCTGGCGCTTCTGACCTTTGCGATGAGTCTGGACCCGCCCTTCATTTTTCTGCTGGAAGGGCTGTGCGTCGCATTGATGGGCATTTTCTACGCGCTCGCGCGGCGGCAGATGGGATATTTCGTCAATGGATACCGTCGGGGGCGCACCCGGAAGATCGCAATCGGTATGATTCTGGGGGTTTATGCGATGATGGCGCTGTCTGGAGCGGGGGCGAGGGTACTTCATCTAGCGTGGCTGCCGTGGATTGCGACGCTGGGCAGTTTTGCGATCGGCTATGGGGTTGCGTTGCTCTGGCGGAGGGCCTGGCAGGCTGGTATGACGGCGCGGTTGTGAAGGCTGTTCCCCAATTCGATCCTGTTATTCATCCTCCTGTCCGCTTGCAGCTTGCTGCGGCCCTGTCGGAAGTGAACGACATGGAATTTGGCCGGGCGCGGGACCTTCTGGGCGTGAGTGACTCGGTCCTGTCCAAACATCTCGCGCAGATGCAGGAAGCGGGCTATGTGCGGTTGCGCAAGGCGCCTCTGGGGGGGCGGCAGCGAACTTGGCTGGTTCTGACGGCACAGGGGCGTGCGGCTTTAAAGGCGCATGTGCGGGCCTTGCAGGATCTGGCGGGAATCGTGGGCTGAAGCCTGTTTCGCGAGGGTGGGAGGTTGTGAGCCTCTCCGGTTTCTGCGAACAACAGGGCAACGGAATTTTCTGGAACGGGTCGTTCGCGTCCGAGCGGTCTTTTAATGATGATGGAGAGCACGAATGGGTTTCAATTGCGGCATCGTTGGTCTGCCCAATGTTGGCAAGTCCACGCTGTTCAATGCCCTGACGGAAACGGCGGCTGCACAGGCTGCGAATTACCCGTTCTGCACCATCGAGCCGAATACGGGGCGTGTGGCCGTTCCGGATGCGCGGCTGGATGAACTGGCGCGGATCGGCAAGTCCATCCGCAAGGTTCCGACAAGCCTTGAGTTCGTGGATATTGCCGGTCTGGTTCGCGGCGCGTCCAAGGGCGAAGGGCTTGGGAACCAGTTCCTTGCCAATATCCGTGAAGTCGATGCCATTGTGCATGTTCTGCGCTGCTTTGAAGACGACGACATCACGCATGTTGAAGGTGGCGTTGATCCGGTTCGTGATGCGGACATCATTGAAACTGAACTGATGCTGGCGGATCTGGAGAGCCTTGAGAAGCGCCAGATCGGGCTTCAGAAACGCGCTCGCGGCAACGATCGTGAGGCACAGGTACAGCTTGAACTCCTGGAGCCGCTGCTTGTGGCTCTGCGGGATGGCAAGCCGGCGCGGACGGCTGTTCCGAAGGGACAGGAGGTTGAGGCGTCCCGTCTTCAGCTTCTGACGACGAAGCCTGTTCTGTATGTCTGCAATGTCGAGGAAGCCTCGGCGTCCACCGGCAACGCGTTTTCGGAAGCCGTGCGCAAGCGGGCCGAAGCCGAGGGTGCGGGCGTTGTCGTGGTGTCGGCCGCCATTGAAGCGGAAGTCAGTCAGTTGCCGCATGAAGACCGTACGGAATTTCTGGACGGTCTGGGCCTGACGGACAGCGGACTGGATCGTGTGATTGCGGCTGGTTACAAACTTCTGGGTCTGCGGACGTATTTCACGGTTGGACCGAAGGAATCCCGCGCCTGGACGATTACGGCCGGGACGAAGGCACCTCAGGCCGCTGCTGTCATTCACAACGACTTCGAGCGTGGCTTCATCGCCTGCGAAACCGTGGCGTTCGACGATTACGTGGCCTGCAATGGCGAGGCCGGGGCCAAGGAAGTCGGCAAGCTGCGGATCGAAGGCAAGGAATATGTGGTGCAGGATGGAGACGTCCTGCTGTTCCGTTTCAATGTCTGAGACGGGGGAAGACGCCGTCCGGATTCTGGGCGGTCTGGCGGAGAAGGCCCGCCGTGCCAGCCGGAATCTGGCGCGCGCCAGCGAGGAAACCCGTAATCTTGCGCTTTTTGAGGCTGCAAAAGCTTTGCGGGAGCGGTCTGCCGGGATTGTTGCGGCCAACCGGAAGGATCTGGCTGCCCTCTCCGAAGACCGGAATGCAGCTTTCCGTGATCGTCTGACGCTGACGCCGGAGCGGATCGAGGCCATGGCGCGGGGTCTGGAGGATGTTGCGCGTCTGCCGGACCCGGTGGGACGTATTCTGGCAGAGTGGGATCGGCCGAATGGTTTGCACTTCCGCCGGGTTGCGACACCGCTTGGCGTGATCGGCATGATTTACGAAAGCCGCCCGAATGTCGGCGCGGATGCGGCGGCATTGTGCATCAAGTCAGGTAATGCCGTCATTCTGCGCGGGGGCGGGGAGAGCCTGCACTCGGCGCGCGCGATTCTGGTTGCGATGGAAGATGGATTGCGGGCCGCCGGGTTGGATGAAGCCTGTGTGCAGATTCTGCCATCTGCCGATCGTGCTCTGGTGGGAGCCATGTTGCAGGCTTCGGGGCAGATTGATCTGATTATTCCGCGTGGTGGCAAATCCCTTGTGGAGCGGGTGCAGCGCGAAGCCCGCGTTCCGGTTCTTGCCCATGCGGATGGCCTGAATCACACCTATGTTCATGCAAGCGCTGATCCGGCCATGGCGCGGAAGGTGCTGTTGGACGCGAAAATGCGCCGGACGGGCGTCTGTGGGGCAACGGAAACGTTGCTGATTGACGCTGCGATTGCGCCGACACTCCTGTCGCTCTTGGTTCAGGATCTGGGGGCGAAAGGATGCGCGTTCCGGGCTGATGACCGGGCCCGCGCGATTGTGCCGGCACTTGAAGCGGCCCGAACTGAAGATTTCAGAACGGAATGGCTGAATTCGGTGCTGTCGATTGCGGTGGTGGATGGCGTTGAGGACGCTCTGGATCACATCGCCCGACATGGAAGCTCGCATACCGAGGCCATTATTGCCGAGGATGCGGAGGCTGCTACTGGGTTTCTTAATGGAACGGACAGTGCGGTTGTGATGTGGAATGCGTCCACGCAGTTCTGTGACGGTGGAGAATTCGGATTCGGAGCGGAAATCGGGATTGCGACTGGCCGCATGCATGCACGCGGCCCGGTGGGGCTCGAACAGCTGACATGCTATCGCTACGAGGTGATCGGCACCGGACAGGTGCGGGGCTGAGCAGTATTCCGACGTCTGGCGACGGCCGGAACATGCGGATCGGCCTGCTGGGGGGATCTTTTAACCCCGCCCATGCCGGTCATCTCATGGTGGCACGGCGGGCATTGCGGGCGCTGCGGCTGGATCAGGTGTGGCTCATGGTCTCGCCGGGGAATCCGCTCAAGCCGGGCAAGGGGATGGCGCCGTTCAGGGTGCGGCTTGCCTCTGCGGAGCGGATTGCAGATGGGGGGCGAATCGTTGCGACCGATATCGAGTCCCGTCTGGGGCAGCGCTTTACTGTCAGGACCGTGGCGTTGCTGAAGCAGCGCTTTCCGCATGTGCGGTTTGTCTGGCTGATGGGGGCGGACGGCCTGGCGCAACTCTCGCGATGGAAGCGCTGGCGGCGCCTGGCGGCGATGGTTCCCATAGCCGTCGCTCCGCGTCCGGGAAGCGTTTCGCCCGCGCTCAGAGGGGCTGGGGCATCTGTTTTACGGCATCAGAGACGGCCTTCGCGGGAGTCTCCGGTGCTTGCGGAGCGAAAAGGCAACGCATGGACGTTCCTTTCTGCGCCGCAGAACGATATATCGGCTACAGCGTTGCGTGAGTCCGGCCAGTTTCGTCCGGAGTCCGATCAGGAGTAAAAACCATCACCAAGACGACCTCTCCCGAATCGCAGGCCAAAAAGCCTGTGCGCCGGAAAACCAGCTCCCCCGATGCGGCACTGGCCGAGGCTGCCAAGGTGCCGGGAACGGCTCGCAAGAAGGCTGCTGTCGCCGGACCGAAGAAAACGGCCGTCAAGCGCGAAGCCGTGCAGCCGGACGTTCTGACCAGCATGCTTACGGTCATCACCACGAGTCTGGATGAAGACAAGGGTGAAGACATCGTTGTGCTGGATCTTGTCGGCCGTGCGAACTTCGCAGACCGCATGGTCATTGCGACCGGTCTTGCCGACCGCCAGATCTCCGCGATGGCGCATCATATCGAGAAGAAACTCAATGAGATCGGCATCAAGCGTATCCTGATCGAAGGCGCGAATGGTAGCGACTGGGTCCTGATCGACGCCGGTGATGTTGTTGTTCATCTCTTCAAGCCGGAAAGCCGCGAGCTTTATGGTCTGGAGCGGATGTGGGGCACGGATCTGGATGGCAGCGAAAACGAAGTCGCGGTCGGACAGGGCGAAGAGCAGGACTGAATGAAACTGCTCGCAATCGGCCGGCTCAAAGCCGGGCCGGAGCGCGAACTGTTCGAACGTTATGCGGGCCGGATCCGGCCCGCCCTGACGGTGACGGAACTCGCGCCGTCAAAGGGCAGCGTCCAGGAGCAGAAGCGCAAGGATGCTGCGGCTCTGTTGGGGGCCTGTCCCGACAATGCGCTGATCGTGGCTCTGGATGAGGGCGGCAAGACGCCTGACAGTCTGCGTCTGGCGGAGATGCTGTCCCGCTGGCAGGAGTCGGGGCGTCCCATTCATTTTCTGATCGGTGGTGCGGAAGGGCTGGATTCGAGCGTGATCCAGCGCGCTGATTCCGTGATTTCCCTTGGGAAACTGACCTGGCCGCACATGCTGGTCAGGGTTCTGATCGCCGAACAGGTTTTCCGGGCCCAGGCCATCAATACCGGCCATCCCTATCATCGGGAATCCCGGCCGGATTGAGCGCCGGGTTATATTTCCCCGATTATATCAGCGAATCGAGCGGTCTGGCGCGTCCGAGGTGAAGGCGTCGTCCGGCGCTTCGGCAACTTCCGTGCTGAGCATCGGATGGCTCAGGGCATCGGAGCCATTCACGACAGCACTGTGACGGAAACCCGAGGCGGCCGAAGCACGGGCCAGCACAACATGCGGGGCCGGGCTGCGGTCACCTTCGTCGGAGTGGGGATAGATGAAGCCGTATGTCGGGTAGATGCTGCCCAGTCGACCGCTGCGGTCATTGAGGCTGACGCGAACGGCGCTCCAGTCGTTGTTGGGAGAAACGTCAACGACGCGGACATTGTGTGCGATGCCGTTCGAGGCCCAGTGTGACTGGTCAATATAGATCGTGCGGCTGTCTTCAACCGAACGCACGACAGCGACATGGCCGAGTGGCATGCGGCGGATAGCCCGGAAGTTCAGAACCGATCCGGCCTGCGGTGCAGACCCGCGCGCGTAAACGCCAGCAGCATTATACCACCAGTCCCGCGCATTGCCGTGCAGTTCGACCTCGGAGGCCGTTTTGGCATAGGCGACGCACTGGATGACGTGAGCATAGGAATGGTGGTGACTGATGGAACGGTGGGCGTGGAAAACAGCCCGTCCATGATGAGCCGAACTGTGACGGGCCTGGGCCTGTCCTGAAAAGAACGCGACAGCGGAGAGCGCCAGAGCGGAGAGAAAGGTTTTCCGGCAACTTTTATGCTTCACGATCTTTAGGATCCTGATTGGTTGTGTGTTGTTCGGGTTACAGGGAGGTAACAACCTTCCTGCAACCCTGACAAGAGCAGAATGCAGACCTGTGTGTTAAATTTTCATTTCCATGGAAAATCTTTTTGACACCACATCGTGCTGCATTCTCGCCACAATCGTTCGGGTCAGATCACTTCGTTGTTGTGAGCATGATCTCGACAAGAATTTTCGGGTCGGCCATCACCGCCTGAACACAGGCACGGGCGGGTGCTGCGTTTTCCGGAAGCCAGGCCGACCAGATCGTGTTGAGCGCAGCGCGATCGGCGATATCCTTCACCCAGATCTGGGCCTGAAGAATGCGCGTGTTGTCGGTGCCATGTTCCTCAAGAATCTGGTCGAGCTGGGCGAGCACGCTGCGGGTCTGTTCTTCAATGCCCTGAGAAAGATCCGCGGCCACAACGCCCTGAGTGAAGATGAATCCGTGATATTCGACAGCCTTGGACAGGATGGCGTTGGGTTCCGTGCGGATGATGCGGCTCATGATGACACCTTGGTCTGGAGAGGAAAGGGCAAGAGTGACCTTCCTGTGAAAACGGGTCAATGATCTGCGCGCGGCAATCCCCTGATTGACTTGTCGTGCGGAGGCGGAGCCTGTATCGCCACATCAGAACGGACCGTCTGGGAGGAGGAGTGATGACTCCTTTGTATGCGAAGCGGGTGCCGGTTACGCCCTTGCGGCAGAACTGCACCATTCTCTCGAACGACGCGGGCCGCGCTGTCGTGGTGGATCCAGGCGGGGATGTTGATGATATCCTTCAGGAACTGGGCGACCTGTCTGTCGAGGCCATTCTCCTGACGCATGGTCATCTGGATCATGCCGGTGGGGCCGCTCCCCTGAAAAAAGCTCTTGAAAAACAGCAGAATCAGAGTGTTCCGGTTATAGGGCCGGATCGGCGGGACGAATTCCTTTTGCAGAGTATTACGAAACAGGCTGCGGTTTTCGGGATCACCGGCATGGAAAATGTGGTTCCTGATCGCTTCGTTGAAGGAGGTGAGGTTCTGCATTTTCTGGGACAGGACCTGCATGTGGCCTATGTTCCGGGTCATACTCCGGGGCATGTCGTTTTCGTGGACCATGGCAACCGGCGGGTTCTGGCGGGGGATACGCTGTTTCGCGGAACGGTTGGCCGTACGGATTTTGCCTATGGGGATTCACGCTCCCTTATCGATGGCATCCGGACCCATCTTCTGAATTTGCCAGATGATACCGTGGTTCTGTGTGGGCACGGAATGCCGACGACCATCGGCGAAGAGCGTCGTACCAATCCGTTCCTGATTTCCTGAACCTGAAAGTCATATCCTCATGCGAATTTTAAGTTTTGTGCTGCTGGCGGCTGTTGGAATGAGTGCTGGCGTTGCCAGAGCGGAAGATCCGATCACGCAGGCGCAGGCGCGTCTGCCAACGGATAGCCTGACGATCACGACACGTGATGCGCAGAAGCATGTGTTCACGGTGGAACTGGCCAAGACGTATCGTCAGCAGGAAGTCGGAGAAATGTTCCGTAAGCATCTGCCTGAGAACGAGGGCATGCTGTTCATGTGGCCAGCGCCGCAGGTGTCAGACATGTGGATGCGCAATACGCTTGTGTCTTTGGACATTGTTTTCATTGATTCCACAAATCATATTCATGCCATCGCGGAAAATGCTGTTCCCCTGAGCGAAGCTATCCTGCGGAGCGGTGGTGTAGTTGCTAATACGCTCGAGCTCGCGGGGGGTGTGACGGAGAAGCTGGGGATCCGTGTGGGGGATGTTGTTACCAGTTCTGCCCTGAAGCACTGATGGGCCTGTGAAGATTCTGGTTACCGGAGTTGCCGGATTTATCGGGTTTCATGTTGCCGAAGCCCTTCTGAAGCAGGGGATGGATGTCGTTGGGATTGATGTTCTCAACGACTATTATGATCCTTCCCTGAAAATGGCGCGGTTAGGCCAGCTGGAGCCTCATCCCAAATTCAGCTTTCTGAAAGTGGATGTGGCCAATGCCCAGGCCATGCAGGATGTCATCGGGCTACATTCCGATCTGGAGGGCGTGATCCATCTCGCCGCTCAGGCTGGTGTCCGGTATTCTCTGGTGGATCCCTATTCTTATGTGACTTCCAATGTGATGGGGCAGGTTTCGCTTCTGGAAGCGTGCCGAAGTCTGAAAAAACTGACGCATGTTGTGTATGCGTCTTCGTCGTCGGTCTATGGGCGCAATCAGGAAACCCCTTTTCGGGAAACGGATCGGGTCGAACAGCCAAGTTCTCTGTATGCGGTCACCAAGCGTGCCGCCGAACTGACGTCGGAATCCTATTCATATCTGTATGGTATCCCTCAGACCGGGCTGAGGTTTTTCACGGTCTATGGTCCGTGGGGACGACCTGACATGGCTTATTACGGGTTTGCAAAAGCGATTTCAGAAGATCGGCCCGTCACCCTTTATGAAGGGAAGGATCTTTCACGCGATTTCACCTATATCGATGACATCGTCAGAGGTGTGGTGAAGGTTTTTGCCAAGCCGCCAGAAGCGGGAAA
>NZ_CP014689.1:2957500-3102500 GCF_002005485.1 Gluconobacter albidus
GTCTGACCCGTTGCTTTGAAGCTTAGGCTTTGAAGGGACGTTAAGGAAATGGAGAACACATTCAGACAGCGTGAAGAAAAGTGTGACTGACACCGCATAAGTGCGGAAGTCGGCAGCATCTTTATGGTGTGGCTGGTTTCTGTGCATGTGTCTTTGTCTTCGGATAAAGAATGGTGTGAGAATGAGAAGGGCGTTCGGTGGATGCCTTGGCACTAAGAGGCGATGAAGGACGTGGTACGCTGCGAAAAGCCATGGGGAGCCGCGAACAGGCTTTGATCCGTGGATGTCCGAATGGGGCAACCCCCTCGCAAGAGGATCATGCACTGAATACATAGGTGTATGAGGCAAACCCGGGGAACTGAAACATCTCAGTACCTGGAGGAAAAGACATCAACAGAGATTCCGCTAGTAGTGGCGAGCGAACGCGGAGCAGGCCAATGCCTGATCAGGAAGAAGCAAAACGGTCTGGAAAGTCCGGCAATAATGGGTGATAGCCCCGTATGCGTAGTGTTCTGATGAGGATTCGAGTAGGGCGGGGCACGTGAAACCCTGTCTGAACATGGGGGGACCACCCTCCAAGCCTAAATACTCCTTAGTGACCGATAGCGAACAAGTACCGTGAGGGAAAGGTGAAAAGCACCCCGATGAGGGGAGTGAAAGAGACCTGAAACCGGACGCCTACAAGCAGTCGGAGCCTCTTATGGGGTGACGGCGTACCTTTTGTATAATGGGTCAGCGAGTTTCTGTTTGCAGCGAGCTTAAGCCGTTAGGTGTAGGCGTAGCGAAAGCGAGTCTGAATAGGGCGAATGAGTTGCTGGCAGAAGACCCGAAACCGAGTGATCTAGCCATGGCCAGGCTGAAGGTGCGGTAACACGCACTGGAGGGCCGAACCCACGCCTGTTGAAAAAGTCGGGGATGAGCTGTGGCTAGGGGTGAAAGGCCAATCAAACTCGGAGATAGCTGGTTCTCCGCGAAATCTATTGAGGTAGATCGTCGGGTGTTTACCCTGGGGGGTAGAGCACTGGATGGGCTAGGGGGGCCCAAAGCCTTACCAAACCTAACCAAACTCCGAATACCCAGGAGTATAGCCCGGCAGACAGACAGTGGGTGCTAAGGTCCATTGTCGAGAGGGAAACAGCCCAGACCACCAGCTAAGGCCCCTAAATCGTGGCTAAGTGGGAAAGGATGTGGGGATTCCAAAACAACCAGGAGGTTGGCTTAGAAGCAGCCATCCTTTAAAGAAAGCGTAATAGCTCACTGGTCTATTAGAAACCCTGCGCCGAAAATGTAACGGGGCTCAAGCCACGTGCCGAAGCTGTGGGTGCATTCTTTGAATGCGCGGTAGCGGAGCGTTCCGTAAGTCTGCGAAGGAGACGGGGTGACCCTCTCTGGAGATATCGGAAGTGCGAATGCTGACATGAGTAGCGACAAACAGTGCGAGAAACACTGTCGCCGAAAGTCCAAGGGTTCCTGCGCAAGGTTAATCCACGCAGGGTGAGCCGGCCCCTAAGGCGAGGGCGAGAGCCGTAGTCGATGGGAACCAGTTTAATATTACTGGGCCTGCCAGAAGTGACGAATGAGAGATGTTGTCTGTCCTTAACGGATTGAACAGGCTTTTCAATCATTCCAGGAAATAGCTCTGGCGTATAGACCGTACCCGAAACCGACACAGGTGGACTGGTAGAGAATACCAAGGCGCTTGAGAGAACGATGCTGAAGGAACTAGGCAAATTGCTCGTGTAACTTCGGGATAAACGAGACCCAACCGTGGGCAACCATGATTGGGTGGCACAGACCAGGGGGTAGCGACTGTTTAGTAAAAACACAGGGCTCTGCGAAATCGTGAGATGACGTATAGGGCCTGACGCCTGCCCGGTGCCGGAAGGTTAAGAGGAGGTGTGCAAGCACTGAATTGAAGCCCCGGTAAACGGCGGCCGTAACTATAACGGTCCTAAGGTAGCGAAATTCCTTGTCGGGTAAGTTCCGACCTGCACGAATGGCGTAACGACTTCCCCACTGTCTCCAGCATCGACTCAGCGAAATTGAATTCCCCGTGAAGATGCGGGGTACCCGCGGTCAGACGGAAAGACCCTATGAACCTTTACTGCAGCTTTGCAGTGGCATCAGAGACATTCTGTGTAGGATAGGTCGGAGGCTTTGAAGCCGGGGCGCCAGCACCGGTGGAGCCATCCTTGAAATACGACCCTGAATTTTTCTGATGTCTAACCGAGACCAGTAAGCCTGGTCCGGGACCCTGCATGGTGGGCAGTTTGACTGGGGCGGTCGCCTCCCAAAGTGTAACGGAGGCGCGCGATGGTGGGCTCAGGCCGGTCGGAAACCGGCTGTCGAGTGCAATGGCATAAGCCCGCCTGACTGTGAGAGTGACAGCTCGATCAGAGACGAAAGTCGGCCATAGTGATCCGGTGGTCCCACGTGGACGGGCCATCGCTCAACGGATAAAAGGTACTCTAGGGATAACAGGCTGATCTCCCCCAAGAGTCCACATCGACGGGGAGGTTTGGCACCTCGATGTCGGCTCATCACATCCTGGGGCTGGAGCAGGTCCCAAGGGTTCGGCTGTTCGCCGATTAAAGTGGTACGTGAGCTGGGTTTAGAACGTCGTGAGACAGTTCGGTCCCTATCTGCCGTGGGTGTAAGAGACTTGAGAGGATTTGTCCCTAGTACGAGAGGACCGGGATGAACATACCTCTGGTGCACCGGTTGTCACGCCAGTGGCACAGCCGGGTAGCTAAGTATGGACGGGATAACCGCTGAAAGCATCTAAGCGGGAAACCCACCTCAAAACTAGGTCTCATAGAGCCGTGAGAGACCATCACGTTGATAGGCCGGGTGTGAAAGTGCAGTAATGCATGCAGCTAACCGGTCCTAATCGCTCATACTTCTCACATCAAACACATGCACAGAAATCAGCCACACTCTCTTCATAAAAACGCACCAACCTCCACCCTCTCTCAAAAGACAGGGTGGGCTGGAAGACCTGGTGGCCATTGCGAGGGCCCTACACCCGATCCCATCCCGAACTCGGCCGTGAAATCCCTCAGCGCCTATGATACTGCACCTTAAGGTGCGGAAAAGTCGGTCGCCGCCAGGTCCCCCAGCCCACTCACACCACAAAAAATACCCCAACATCAAAAACACCACCGCGGGGTGGAGCAGCCCGGTAGCTCGTCAGGCTCATAACCTGAAGGCCGCAGGTTCAAATCCTGCCCCCGCAACCATCTGAAATCGCAAAAACCCCGCCAGGTCAATGACCAGGCGGGGTTTCGCTTCGTGGACTAAGCTTAGACCGTGGAATAGCAGGTAGGCTCAAAACATGTTTGTTAATGGGTAGTTCTTTTCTTCTTTTAGCCTTGAGGCTGATCATGTCTCTCAACGCCTCGTCGCATAAAGGGCAACCCGGACGATACCGAGTTGCCTGAAAAAATATGTGCTTACTCCTGATCGGGAGCAGCTGCAGAATTTTTATGAATATAACGTTCAATTCCAATCTGTTTGATTAAATCGAACTGCCGATCAATGAAATCTTCATGCTCTTCTTCGTTAACAAGAATCTTTAAAAGCAAATCGCGTGAAACATAATCACGTACACTTTCACAGTAAGCGATACCTTCCCTAAGATCCTGAATGGCTTTCTCTTCGAGCTTCAGATCACATTCGAGAACTTCCTGAACTGTTTGACCAATGAGAATTGAATTCAGGCGCTGCACATTTGGCAAACCACCCAAAAATAGGATTCTCTCGATCAGCCAATCTGCATGACGCATTTCCTCAATAGACTCTTCATATTCTTTTTTGCCGAGATGAGTCACTCCCCAGTGTCTCAACATTCGGGCGTGAAGAAAATACTGATTGATTGCTGTCAGTTCATTTGTGAGCTGCGTATTGAGATGCTCGATAACCACCGGATCTTTAATAGCCATTTTCTAGACTCCCTAAAAATAAAATTTTATCGAAAAAAGCTCATAAAAGAAAATTATATCTCTACGAAATCTGAATTCTTGCCGCGGCATTTTGTAGTGGATTTCTTCAAAACGCCTGCCCAGCGAGCATTCAAATTCATCAAACCGTGATAAAGGCGCGTTGTTTCGACCAGTACTCTGTTTTTCTCATAGGCTAATCAGTTTCACATTAGTGGCTATAATTTCAATCAATAGTCATACATCCTGCGGCCGTACACAGGGATTGAAATTTGGAGCTGAAAGTTTTTGGACTGCATTTCCCTCGTCACGTGAAAGATAGCGCTCATAATTCATTTTTGCAGACTCCTGCGAAAAATCAAACCGACTGAGAAAATTTTTATTATTTTAACCAAAAATATACTTATTGCAATAAACAAATAATATTCTTGACAGGGAAATATTGTTTATTATTATAATTTATTCAATTAAATAAGATTAATTATACTAAAACATAGAGACTGTCGAATGTATAAAATTAAAAAAGCAATTTATATATCTTCCACTTTAATTTTAGGGGGATGTTATAATATTGGCTCCCAAAGGCTTGGTAAGGACCAGGATGAATATTCCATATCTATTATAGAATCTAACAAAAGACAAACACTGCAAAATCTTATCAGGCTGCGATATGCTGATACTCCCGGTCTTCTAGACACGACACAATTAATCTCAGGTTATCAGTTTCAGCAAAGTGCTTTCCTGGGGGTTGCTTCAGATACATTCCCCATTCGTCCAAATGGAGGAATAGCTGCGCAATTGCAGCAGAATCCAACATTTACGTTTCAGCCTGTTACTGGAGATGCTTACGCGCATAGCTTCTTGAGTCCTCTTTCTCCAGCCAGCTTATTACCTCTTGCTATGGGAGGGTTGCCAATTGATGTTTTGTTGCAGCTTTCAGCTCAATCAATCAATTCAATGAGCAATAACAGACCATTTTCAAAAAATGCTGGAGATATGGATAGTAATAATAATTATAAAATAGAGGAATTTTTTGAATTAATACATAATCTAAGATTACTTCAGGCCGCGGGATTGTTGGAAATCCAGCTTCAAAAATCTCCAAAAATTAAAGATAAATCTTATGAAACAAGCCATGTTTTTCTAAATATATACCCGACAAAAAATCCTAATTTAGAAAAAATAACGCAAAATACCAAAAAATTATTGAATTTTTCTCCTGAATACAAACATATGGAGGTTGTATATGGTTCTGGAACTCCAAAGCCAGGGGAGATCAATATTTTATCCCGAAGCATGCTGTCAATATTGGGGCAGATTGCATACCAAATAAATATTCCTGAAGATGAATTATCTTCAGGAGGGACGGCAAAAGCTATAGATGATAAAGAAAATTCCATTGTAAATATCAAATATGGAAAAATAAAACCACAAAATCAATTTGTTTCTGTGTATTATGATAGATATTATTACTGGATTGATAGACAAGATTTTAAAAGCAAGCTCGCTTTCACAATCACTCAAATGCTTTTAGAGTTATCGAAGACTACTCAATCTTCGGGAGCAATTGTAACGATACCTGTAAATAAATAAAAAAACCTAATTAATATCTGGCTTCTTTCCGCTCGTTCTCTACTTTGTGGGTTGGTACCGCTCGCGATCGGTTCCCGTTTGACGGGCGGACTACCCATATTGTCGAGCTTTTCCCCAAATGGCTTTAAATTCCTGTAAGTAGACGGAAAATGTGTATGCGCAGGCCTTGGATTGGCAATAGAGCGACAAGCGAATATGATTTATCCAGCTTGCACAGTTATTTGAGAAAATGGGGAAATATATAATATAATAAATTTTAACCTTGATATTATAAGGATAAAACATAATTCAGGAGAAACTAAATTGATAAATCATAAGAAAAAATTATTTTTCATTACTGTATTTTCAATTATTTTATCGGGGTGTGCATCTTCCGAATTGGATACTGCTCCCTCTGCTCCTGATCATCCTTGGCAGCCTAATGTTACTTCTGCAGGTGTGATTGTTCCAGGGAAAGCAAGAAAAGTATCAAAGTTATCATTTCCAGGAAAATATACTCTTCCTTCAAATCCAGATGCTATCGTTCAGGGGAGTATGCCACTGATCGATGATCGAAAAAAATCAATTTATACTTTGGCAGAATTAATTGATATTTCACAATCTTCTAATCCGCAGACAAGAAAGGCTTGGGATGCTGCGCGGGATGCTGCGCTGGCTGTTGGAATTATTAAAAGTACG
Source organism: Gluconobacter albidus (assembly GCF_002005485.1). Classification (NCBI taxonomy): domain Bacteria; kingdom Pseudomonadati; phylum Pseudomonadota; class Alphaproteobacteria; order Acetobacterales; family Acetobacteraceae; genus Gluconobacter; species Gluconobacter albidus. The sequence goes on from NZ_CP014689.1 coordinate 2,963,710, forward strand.
TATCTACCCACATTGACAGCAACCGTTGTAGGGGGATGGTCTCGGGCAAGAAGTCAGACTACCGATGCGTCTCTTGATACAGATGAATATGGGTCTATCGGTATTAACGGTACTCCGAGGCGGCACAGTTCAGGCACTGCGGAAGTGCAGACTGTAGGGTTGCGTTGGTTGCTGTTTGATTTTGGGCGTAGAGAAGCATTGATTGGCGCTGCACGTCAGGCGCAATTGGCCACGAACGTTCTTTTTACTGGCGTTCATCAGAAAATAATTTATAGCGTCACAACTGCTTTTTATACACATGCGGCGGCATCTACTCGCGCCCAACTTTTACAAATATCTCTCGAAAATGCAGAGCATGTTCAAGCAGCAGCAGAAGCAAGGCTGAAGCAGGGGCAGGGAACAATTATGGATGTCACACAGGCACGGCAGGTTACCGCACAGGTTAATCTGCGTCTTGTGCAGGCCCAGGGTGAGGAACAGAACACCTATCTCGCGTTACTCAACAATATGGGTGTCTCAACGAATTCGCATCTCAATCTTGAAGATGTATCCGGCCGCTCCCTGTCGCTGGAAGACGTGCGTTTGAGCGACGAGGTGGTGAAGGAGGCAGTCGGGCGTCGCCCGGATGTTTTGGCTGCCTATGCGGCAGCGCGTTCTGCTCACAGCCGTATTTCTGCAGCACGGGCAGCATTTCTTCCAAGTGTTTTTATGACGGGTAACGTGGCGTATTCAACAGGGCAAACAAGCCTGACCTCCATACCGAGTGCTAGCGACAGTGTTTCTCCAACGCTCAATCTTTCGGGAAATCGTTTCAGCACCTTGATTCTCGGAGGAATCAGCGTTCCTATTTTTGATGGTGGTTTGCGCTCTGCCATTGTCAAACGTGCGCAGGATCAGGAAGACAGCGCAGAAGCCACGCTTCGGCAGACAGTGAATGGCGCGGTTCAGCAGATCGTTCTGGCAGAGAATGCCCTTCATACAAGCCTTCAGGCCTACGAGGCGGCGTCCAAACTTCGTGTGGCGTCACAAACGAATTTTGATGCAGCTTTGGTGTCCTATCGCGCGGGAACTGGATCAGTGACGCAGGCTGAACTGGCGCAGAATGGGCTTCTGGATGCCAATATCAGTCGATCGGATGCTTATTATGCCGCGCTGATTGCGGCTGCGGGGCTGGCTTTTGGAACGGGTTCGTTAGGCTAGGGTTTGTCAGGCTGGGTCGTTTTCTGAGCGATAAGCTCTCATGTTCATGAGGGCTTATCGCATAAATATTATGCTGACTGGGTTTTACCAGCCCCAACCCGGGCCGAAACCATAGTCCGGGCCGAAGCCGTCTCCCCAGGGGCCCCAGTCTCCCCAACTCCATTGAGCATCCTGATAGTCTTCTGCGGTCGTCTGCTGTTCGTTGGCGATGCTCTGCTGCTGCTGGTACGCAAGGTAGCGACCGTAAGCGGCCTGATTCCCCACATAGAGGCACCCGCAGACTGTTGGATCGGCGTAGACATAGGTGACTGTGTTGCCGTGTATCCGGCGCACGAAATGATGCGCTGGGAGTTTCTTCAGCATGGCAATCTGCTGTGGCGTTGAGGCGGGTTTCAACAGAAATCCTGCCGCAGCGAGGTGATCGTCTTTTTGAGTGGCAATCTGCTGAGGGGATTCGCAGGCAGAAAGTGCAGCCATACAAACAAGTGAGGCTAAAAAGGTTTTCTTCATTATTAAGTCTCCGTAAATAAATTCATGTATCTGTTGCCGTGCCGATCTTGATATTGCGGCATCGATATTTATGTAAAAGCCGTTCCAAAGTTCCCGGTAGGTAGGGTTTTTTGCAAAAATGCCTGGAAACCGACCGGCTAGAGCTCTTTGTCGGAATGGAAATAATATTCGAATGTTATATCTGTTCAGGCTGCTTTTTTGACAGCGTTTGACCGTGCAGCTGAAGCAGGGTGGCTGACAGGGCCAGTGCCATGCCGAGCATGACGGTACCAGTCCAGCCATATGGTTGCCATGTCCAGATCGCCGCAGCCGAGCCGCCTGCCCCTCCCAGAAACATCGTGCCCATAAAGATCGTGTTCAGTCGTGCGCGGGCCTGTGGGCGCAGCGCGTAAACAACATGCTGGTTGGAAATGAGAGCACTCTGGATCGCAAAATCCAGCACGATGACGCCTGCGATCAGGCCGGCCAGTGAGGTCCACAAACCGAAGATAATCCACGCCACAAGTGTCAATGCTGCCCCCAGAATGATGATCCGGTGGGGACCGTGCCGATCTGCGATCCGCCCAGAAAGGGGCGCGGCGAGAATTCCAACTGCTCCGACAATACCGAAGAGGCCCGCGGCATCAGCCCCAAGGCCAAAGCGGGGCTGTTGCAGGCGGAGGGCAAGCGTCGTCCAGAAAACGCTGAAAGCAGCAAACAGAAAGCCCTGCGTGAGAGCGGCGAGGCGCAGGGCGGAGAATTCCTTCCACAATCCGCCTAAGGACACCAGCAGTTGTCCGTAATTGAGGTTGGTATCGGCGGGGCGGTTCGTGGGTAGCCGCCAGGCCATCAGGGCTCCGGCACCCAGAGCAATCGGCACGGCCAGCCAGAACATGTCGCGCCAGTCGGAATATGTCGCAACCACGCCTGCCAGGGTCCGGCTTAGCAGGATACCGCCCAGAAGCCCCGCCATGACGATGCCAATTGTATGGCCACGGCGTTCAGGAGAAGACAGGTGTGCGGCAAACGGGACAATCTGCTGTGCCACGGTTGCCATGGCTCCCACGGCAAGGGAGGCGACAAGCAGGATGGCGGCACTGGGCGCCAAAGCTGCTCCTGCGAGGGCGAGAGACAGCAGCATGAATTGGCAGGCGATCAGCCGCCTGCGTTCCAGAAGGTCGCCTACTGGAACAAGAAGGAAGAGCCCTGCGGCATAACCAAGCTGGGTAACGGTTGGGATAAGGCCTGTGAAGGGGCCGGGTAGGTCGCGCTGCATGACGCCCAGCATGGGCTGGTTGTAATAGATGTTGGCGACCGCAACACCGGCCGCAACAGCCATTCCCAGCGTCAGAAATCCGGAAAGAGGCGCTGCCGGTTTGCGACCTGCTCCGGAAGCGCGTATTGCGGAATTCTGAAGGGATGCGTCGTCCATCACGGTAAATACCTTATCTGATTGTCGGCCGAGATGAGAGGTTTGACGGTTCGTTCTCTTCATCGCTGAATGTCGGATAGTCCGTATAGCCATGAAAATCACCGCCATAGAATGTTGAACGGTCATATCGGTTTAATGGCCAGTGATTCCGTAGCCGCAGGACCAGATCCGGGTTGGCGATGAAGGTGCGTCCAAATGCAATCAGGTCTGCATCGCCAGATTCCAGAAGCTTTTCGGCGCTTTCGCTCGTAAAGCCGCCTGCCGCGATGATGGTTCGGGAAAAGAGCGGACGCAGGACAGACACATCGACCGGGTCGGGTTCCGCATCGGCGCCGATCCTTGGCTGCACGATATGCAGATAGGCGATGCCCATGGTTTGCAGCATCGAGGCGACATAGCTGAATGTGGCGTGTCTGTTGCTATCGGACATCGACCCGTAAGATCCACTGGGGGTGAGGCGTACGCCGACGCGATCGGCACCCCATACGTCAATGGCAGCCTGAGTAACTTCCCGAAGAAAACGAGCGCGATTTTCGATCGGTCCACCATAGGCGTCGGTGCGGGTATTCGTGCCGTCCTGCAGGAACTGATCGGGCAGATAGCCGTTGGCGCCGTGGATTTCCACGCCATCAAATCCTGCCTGCAGGGCTCGTGTTGCGGCTTGACGGTAGGCTTCGATCAGGGAGGAGATTTCATTGAGTTCCAGAGCGCGGGGGGTGTCGTACGGGACCGGGCCGTCGAGCGTCCATGCCGTGCCATCCGCCCTGATGGCGGAGGGGGCCAGAGGTGCCGCGCCACCGGGTTGGAGACTGCGGGCGGACTGACGGCCGACATGCCATAGTTGCAGGAACATGCGTCCTCCTTTGGCGTGGACCGCATCCGTGATGCGTTTCCAGCCGGGGATCTGTGCGTCATCGTAAATTCCGGCGGCACGTTCAAAACCATATCCCGTCAGGGCAACGGGAGAGGCCTCGGAAATGAGCAGACCGCCCGGCGTGGCGCGCTGGGTATAGTATTCGAGCATCAGGTCGTTGGGCAGATTGCCGATGCTTGAGCGCATTCTGGTCAGGGGCGCCAGGATGATGCGGTGTTCAAGCCGCATGGGGCCTACGAATTTCGGGGAAAAGAGAAGATCGGCCATGGGAAACAGTCCTGTGTGAAACGCGCCATCGGCGCCGTGTTCCAGAGGATGGATATTTCCGCATTGGATTGGCAGTCGTTATTCCAGTATAAATAGAATTCCATAATGGAATACTAAAATGGATCGTCTGCAGGCCATGACCGTTTTTGTACGGGTCGTTGAGAGTGGCTCTTTCTCCGCTGCGGCGCGGCTGATGCATCTCGGGCAGCCGGCGGTCTCGAAGGCCGTCGCCCAGCTTGAACGGCAGCTGGGTGTGCAGCTTCTTCTGCGCTCCGCACATGGTCTGACACCGACCGATGCAGGACAGCGTTATTTCGAGCATGTTGTCCGGATCGTGTCCGATGCAGAGGACGCGGATGCTGCTGCACGTGACAGTACGCTCAGTTTGCAGGGAAGGCTCCGGGTGGCGGTTCCGACAACCTTCGGACGCATTCAGATCGTGCCCCGTCTTGGAGAGTTTCTGAAGGAGCATCCCCGACTGAAAATGGATATTGAACTCGATGACCGGCGGGTGGATCTCGTGATGGAAGGGATAGATGTTGCCATTCGCGTGGGGCCTCTGAATGACAGCACGATGATTGCAAAGCGCCTTGCGAGAGGGCGCCGTTCCGTTCTCGCAACGCCGCGGTATCTGGAACAGTCCCTTGTTCTCGAGACGCCGGAAGACCTGGGTCTGCATCAGGCTGTCACTTATGCGCGGGATGATGGGGTCAGATACACGTTCCGCCAGCAGGAAAGGGAGATGACCGCAACCCTGAGACCGCGCCTGAACCTGAGCGCGGCTGAAGGAATCCGGGCCGCCGTACTTGCAGATCTGGGCCTGACCATTGCGGCGGACTGGATGTTCCGGCCGGAACTGGAGTGCGGAACGGTGGTGCGCTGCCTGACAGACTGGTCCCTGCCGCCTGTTGATCTGTGGGTGGTTTATCCTTCGGGCAGGCTGACGAGCGCCAAGGCTCGGGCTTTCTCGGATTTTGTAGCGGGAGTGATTGGAGACCTGGAAATGGTGCCGCGTTCCATGCACTAAAATCAGGAAACAATGAGTTTCTGTTGTTTTTATTTATTGCTCAATTCGTCTCGCGTAATTCTCGGGTCAACAAGGATGCACGACAGGCTCTTCCGGGGGCCTGGTTCTCTGTCCCTGCTTCTTCATTCTGACCAGAGATTCCCGACATGAAATCCTCTTTTTTCCTGCTTTCCCTAGTCGCTCTGACTTTTGCATCCGGCATTCCCCATCCGGCATCGGCTCAGGTCGTAACGGATTCGGGGCAGGTTCAGTCCGGCACCTATGACGTCGAATCCAGCCATACACAGGTTGGTTTTTCAGTCCTGCATTTTGGTTTCACGAACTACCAGGGCGTTTTTTCGAATGTTTCCGGTACGCTGGATCTTAATGATAAAAATCCTGCGGCGTCCCATCTTTCCGTGACTATCCCGGTTGGATCGGTTCAGACGACCAGCGCCAAGCTGACCGAAGAACTCAAGGGCGACCAGTGGTTCAATGCCGCGCAGTATCCGAATGCGACGTTTGAATCCACCTCCGTCCGACGCACGGGCAAGGCCGATGCCATTGTGACGGGCAATCTGACGCTACATGGTGTCACAAAACCCGAGACGCTGAAGGTTCATTTCATTGGTGCAGGCGTGAACGCGCTCGACAAGAAATATACGATCGGTTTTGAAGCCACGGGCACCATCAAGCGCAGCGATTTCGGTGTGAAGATGTATGTCCCGTATGTCAGCGATGCCGTGCAGCTGCGGATCGCCGGCGCTTTTGAAAAGCAGGGCTGAGTTCTATGGCCGTGCCCGCAAACCAGAGCCGCGGGATCAAGCGATATACCGGTGTGGCGATCATCCTTCACTGGCTGATCGCTGCGGGGATCCTGACCCTGATCGTTTTGGGACTGGTTATGGATCATCTGTCTATCGACCCGATGCGGGTTTTCCAGTTGTACCAGCTTCACAAGTCGATTGGCATTACTGTCATGATCCTGATTGCCCTGCGGATCGTTTGGCGCCTGACGCACAGAGCGCCGGGACTTCCCGCTGACATGAAGGGTTTCGAGCGCATGGGGGCCCATCTGACGCATGCCGCCCTGTATGGCCTGCAGATGCTCATGCCACTGAGTGGATGGGCGATGGTGTCGGTGTCCGTTCTGGGGATTCCTACCGTTCTGTATGGGACCATTCCTTGGCCCGATCTGCCCGTGCTTTCAACGTTGCAGGACAAGCCGCCCGTCGAAGCCACACTGAAAGTCGTTCATCATTGGGGTGGCTGGTTTCTGCTGGCGCTGATTGGTCTGCACGTTGCCGCGGCCCTTCGTCATCATTTCTTTCTGAACGATCACGTTCTGCGACAGATGCTTCCTGCCATAGGCAGAAAATCTGGTTCCAGACATGGAGACTGACATCATGGCTTTTTTTAAAAAAGCAGCCTTTTCAGCGCTTGCCATGAGCTTTTTGGCCGCGACACCTGTTTTCGCCGTAGACTGGACGATTGATCCTGCTCACAGCATCATTGGTTTTTCAGGAACGCAGACTGGCAATACCTTTACAGGACATTTCGGAAAATTCGACGGAACCGTTTCTCTCGATCCTGCTCATCCCGAAGACGGGCATGCGACAATCACGATCAATATTGCAAGTGCTACGACAGCGGACAGGCAGCGTGATGGTGCCATGCCCGGGAGTGACTGGTTCAATGTCGCCAGTTTCCCAACCGCGACGTTTGAAGCCCGCAGCTTCCGGGCCAAAGGGGGCAATGCGTACGAAGCTGTTGGGACGCTCACGATCCGTGGTGTCAGCAGGCCCGAAACTCTGCCTTTCACACTCGATATCAACGGTCCGACAGCGCACGCCAAAGGCCATCTTGACCTGATCCGCTCCGCTTTTGGTATTGGTCAGGGACCGTGGGCTACCGGACAGTGGGTCGCCCTTCAGGTCGGGGTGACCATTGATATCACAGCAAACCAGACGTCAGGGAATCCATGACGTCGTTATCCGCTCTGTCAGCATCATGCGATTGTTTCCGGAGCGGGTCTTCAGAGGCTCAATAAATAAAAAATAGGAAACAGATAGTTTCTTTCATTTCCATTTATTGATGTCCGAGGCGAGGATAAAACTGACATCAGCGGTTTAGGAGAACAATGCATCAAATCTCCGACCGAATGTCAGATACTTTCAAACATGAAAGACAAACCGATGAACACGTCCTTTCCGCGCGATCAGGTTCTTTTTGCCTCACGTCTTCTTCTGGCCCTTCTGTTCGTGCTGATGGGATGGAGCAAACTGACGGGCTTTGAGGGAACCGTAGGGTATATGGCCAGCACGGGCGCCCCGGTTCCGACTGTGTCCGCCATTATTGCCATCGTCACCGAACTGGGGATTGGTCTGGCGCTCGTCGTTGGTTTCCTGACAAGACCGCTCTCTCTTTTACTAGCGATTTATACCATCGTTACGGCTTTCATCGGGCATCATTACTGGACGTTCGACGGGGTGGCCCGTTACGATATGTGGATCCATTTTTACAAGAATTTCAGTATCGCAGGTGGTCTTCTCGCTCTTGCGGCTTCAGGATCCGGTCGTTTCTCTGTGGACGCCCTGCGTCGATGAGAGCGTAATTTTGACCGGGTTTGCTGGAACCTATGCGGTTGTTCTGGCCCAGGGCGGATGTTCGAATGCCGAGACCAGATGTTCCATCAAGGCATTGACCCGGAAGGGGCGGAGCGTGCTGCTGGATGTCACGAGATAAAGCGCAATGCTCGCGGCATCCCAGTCCGGCAGGATCTGTTCGAATTGCCCTTCCTGCAGGCCATCCCAGACCATGAATTCCGGAAACAGACCGAACCCCAGATGCGCTTTCAGCGCTGGCAGAAAAGCTTCCGCATTATCGGCTCTAAAGCGTGAAGCCTGCGACAGAACATAGTCCTCACCGGTTTTTTTGGATGTGAGGCGCAGCGTACCGGGGGCGGAGGTATTTGTGTAAACGAAGCTTTTTTGCCCTTCGAGGTCACGGGGATGCGCCGGGCGTCCGATACGATCCAGATAATGCGGAGTTGCGACCAGAAGCAGGCGTACTCCACAGAGATGCCGAGCTCGCAGGGATGAATCCGCCAGAGATGCGATCCTTAAGGCCAGATCATAGCCTTCAGCCACGAGATCGACGAGGGAATCGCTGAAATCCACGGTGATGTCGATATCCGGATATCGCTCAAGAAAGGCCGGAAGTGCGGGCGAGAGATGTCTGATTCCGAAAGTCATGGGAGCGGCGACCCGGATCAGGCCTGAGGGGCGATGGGTACCTCCGCGCGCCTCGCTTTCAGCAGCTTCCGCTTCAGCGAGTATCCGGTTGGCGTGTCCAAGCAGCATACGGCCCGTTTCCGTCACGGACATCTGACGGGAATTACGGCTGAACAGCGCAACGCCCAGAGACTGCTCCAGACGGCTGATGGCTTTCGAGATCGTTGGTTTGGAAAGCTGAAGCTCTTCCGCAGCGCGCACGAAGGAACCACGTTCGGCAACTTTGGCGAAAATGGCCCAGGCCTCGAAATCCGGCAGTCTCATAACAGCAATCCTCAGAACTGAACGTCAGGCAGTATTTCCATATTTTTGATCGAACGTCATGCCGGGACAGGGATTGCTACATAGGGATAGACGTTTCGAAATCAGGACAAATAACAAATAGAAAAAACGGAAACGATTTATTTCTATTATTTCTGTATAAGTCTCTCATTCCGCAGCCTAAGTTTCATGTCGGGCACAAAACATGGTGTCGTTACTGACTTCCTAAAAATACAGGTCATTAATAAGGAATCCTCTGATGTCATTCATCAGCACATCCGATGGCGTACAGATTTTTTACAAAGACTGGGGGGCGAAAGAGGCTCAGCCGATTGTTTTCCATCATGGCTGGCCCCTCAGTTCTGATGACTGGGACGCCCAGATGCTCTTTTTCCTGCACAAAGGATTTCGCGTGATCGCTCATGACCGTCGCGGACATGGACGTTCGGCTCAGGTCAGTGATGGTCACGACATGGATCATTATGCCGCTGATGTAGCGGCACTTGTCGAGCAGCTTGATCTGAAAAACGCCATTCATATCGGGCACTCCACAGGAGGTGGTGAGGTGGCACGCTATGTCGCAAGATATGGGCAGCCCCGAGATCGCGTTGCCAAAGTCGTTCTCATTAGCGCTGTACCGCCCCTCATGCTCAAAACGGAACGGAGTGTTGAAGGAACGCCTATAGAAGCTCTGAATGGCCTGCGTGACGCACTTGCTGCCAATCGTGCGCAGTTCTTTCTTGATGTCCCAACCGGCCCGTTTTACGGGTTTAATCGGCCAAAGGCGCAGATCTCAGAAGGCACGATCCGGAATTGGTGGCGTCAGGGAAGTATGGGAAGTGCGAAAGCCCATTATGACGGGATAAAGGCATTTTCAGAAACGGATCAGACTGAGGATCTGAAGGTCATAACCGTACCGACGCTTGTTCTTCAGGGTGACGACGATCAGGTTGTCCCTTACCAAAATGCGGCCATTCTCCAGAATCAGCTTCTTCATAACAGTACATTGAAAATCTATTCAGGCTACTCGCATGGCATGCATACGACACATGCGGCCATCATCAATGCGGATATTCTGACGTTTGTTGCCGGGTAGTCCGTATTTTGAGGCTTCGGATTATGACGGTGATTGGTACTGGAGTGGTGTAGAGCAAACGGGGATCGGGTTCTGCATTTCCGTACAAAAAATACACAGGAAATTTTTTACAGACGACAACTGGAAAGACGCACGTCGAGACGGCATTTGATCGTTTTTAGCCTGCTCAGGCCTGAGTATGTATCGCGAAGTGGTCGGATAAATATCCGCACGTTGTTTCGGGTTGTTGTCTCGTCAAAATTATCAGTTTTTTGTGCATTCTGAGTCTAAACGAAACTTTCAGAGGTTGTTCAACGTTAAATAGGAAAAAGGAAATATTTTAATGATTGTTAATATCTCTGAAAATCATAATTCCCATTCAATGATTAGTGGTGTTTTGGCTACCCCTGAATTACGCGCAGACCGATGGATATCGGTACTTTATCTGGCGAGGAAATGGGGAAAAATAAAAAAAGAATCAATAAAAGAGAAGATATTATCTGCTTTAAAAAATCTGGAAGAAATAGAATTATATTTTGCGTACCCAGGATCTGTTTGTTTTAATCGTTTAATTGATTATTTAAAAGAAGATGACTCAAAAGGCTTTTTGCGTCTTTCGCAACGAATTTCAACAACTATCATTTCAAAAAAATTTCATCGTGATGTTTCGGTCTGGGACGTCGAAAACTATGAGGATGATCCTTTTAATAGGCTGCCTCAGGCAATATCGCACGTAAGAGCAAAACCATATTTTGAAGTTTTAAGTGTGGTGCCTCATGCTCGTTCGCGTTGGCAGCATATAAAAGAAGAAACACGAGGTGTGCGCCGAACTGAAGATGAGTTTATTTATGAAACGGTTGTTGTTGGTAATGCTGCCGATGCTCTTAAGGGAATTTTATTAAATTCAGATATTGGGTCAGTGGTTTTATATGAAGGATTTGAAAAAGGATCTAACGGAAAAGATTCTTTTTTGGAAGTATTCAAAGAAGTAATTGATTTTTCATCTTTAGATGAGGGCGATTTTTTATCACTGCGTTTGGCTCAGGCGATAAAGAAAATTCGACCAGAATTGGATATTTTTCTTTTAAGCGATCAAAGTATTGAAGATTTTTCGGGGAAACCGGAAAGCCGTATTTTTAGTCGTATTTTCTATCAGATGGAAGAACCTTTAGAGATCCATCTTTCAATTTTAGAAGCGATACACGTTCGTTATAGAACGCCTTTTTTTGATAATTTGAAACGCTATGCAGAACGGCCAATAGCAACATTCCATGCATTGCCGATCGCGCGAGGGAAGTCTGTTTTCACCTCCAATTGGATCAGTGATATGGGCGAGTTTTATGGCCCCAACCTGTTTCTTGCAGAGAGTTCTGCCACGACCGGCGGTCTGGATAGTCTGTTAGAGCCTACGGGTAATATCAAAGATGCACAGGAGATGGCTGCGAAAGCTTTTGGGGCTGATCGCGCGTTTTTTGTCACTAATGGGACATCCACAAGCAATAAAATGGTTTTACAAGCCCTTTTGGTGCCTGGGGACATCGTTATACTGGACCGGAACTGTCATAAGTCCCATCATTATGGTTGTGTTTTATCAGGGGCTCAGCCCTATTACGTTGAAGCTTTCCCTCTTGTTGAATACTCCATGTATGGGGGGGTTCCTCTCAAAACAATCAAACAAAGCCTGTTAAAATTGAAATCCCAAGGGGAACTCGATCGCGTCAAAATGGTCGATCTGACCAACTGTACATTTGATGGTCATGTGTATGATACGCGTCGGGTCATGGAAGAATGTCTGGCAATTAAGCCAGATCTGATTTTTCTGTGGGATGAAGCGTGGTTTGGTTTTGCTCATTGGTCACCGCTACTGCGTCAACGAACGGCCATGGGAGCCGCTTCAGCTATTAGTGAGGCTCTAACGCGGCCTGAGACGTTGGCGGCCTGGGAAGAACAACAGAAGACACTTGGTGAAAATCCCAGTGATGACATGTTGCTGGAAACTCGTCTCGTTCCTGACCCTCGGCGAGTAAATGTTCGCGTTTATCAGACTAATTCCATCCATAAATCCATGTCAGCCTTGCGTCAGGGGTCGATTGTACTGGTTAAGGATGTTAAATTCGAGCATGTTGAATCGCAGTTTCATGAAGCTATTTTCACGCATGCATCAACAAGTCCCAATTTGCAGATTATAGCGTCTCTGGATGTCGCACGGCGGCAGATGCAGCTAGAAGGGTACGGTCTTGTCGCCAATGCGATGAGGATTTCTTTAGAAATTCGCAAGCAGATTAATAACCACCCAGTAATTTCAAAATATTTTAAAGTTCTTAGTAATTCTGAAATGATTCCCGAGGTATTTAGAAAATCCGGTCTTTCTGAGTATAATGATAAAAATATAAGCTGGTCAAAAGCTGTTGAGGCGATCAAAAACGATGAATTTATTATTGATCCAAGTCGAATGACGTTATCTTGTGGCCATGCAGGCTTCGATGGCACCACATTTAAAAATATACTTGCCGATAAATTCAATATTCAGCTCAATAAAACATCAAGAAACAGTGTTCTTCTTCAATCAAACATAAACAATAATAGAAGCGATATTGCTTTGCTTATTGGGGTATTGAATGATATTTCCATAGATATTGAAAATAAATTTCAAAAAAATGGAAGCGAGTATAAAAATAATTTCCAGTATTCTGTTGATGAATTGATATACAACTTACCAGATCTGCCAAATTTCAGTAGATTTGATGATCGTTATCGTGATGATCCGGAATCTGATACACTGCATGGGGATATTCGTAGTGCATTTTATGACGCCTATGATGAGTCTGGATGTGAGTATATTCTCCTGAATAGTTCTGAAATCGAGAAAAGATTAGAATCAGGCCCGACATTGGTCTCGGCTAATTTTGTTATTCCATATCCTCCAGGGTTTCCAATCATGGTTCCTGGTCAAGTCATAACCGAAGAAATTATTACGTTTATGAGGAAATTGGACGTAAAAGAAATTCACGGATTTAATAAAGACTTAGGTTTGAAGCTTTTAAAGAAAAAAATTGCTGAATGAAATTCATAGTCTGAAAGGCGGCTCTCGCATTTCGTGAAATAAGGAATGTTTTAGAATGATTTTTCATTGGATTGCGGAGACGCTACGTTCATCCCCAGAGCTGGCAATTTTTCTGGCGCTGGCTATTGGTTTCTGGATTGGCTCCCGAAAATTTGGGAGTTTCAGTCTTGGAGCAGTAACAGGGACATTGCTGGTTGGTGTATTGATTGGACAGTTGGGAATTGTCATTTCTCCTCAGGTAAAATCAGTCTTCTTTATTATGTTTTTGTTCGGTGTCGGGTTTGGGGTTGGGCCGCAGTTTGTCCGCGGAATTGCAAATAACGGCCTATCTCAAGCGCTCTTCGCAGTTGTTATTTCATCTTTGTGTCTAGCCTGCGTCTATATTGCTGCAATTTTTTCTGGATACGGACCAGGTATGGCAGAAGGTCTGCTGGCAGGGTCTCAAACGATTTCGGCCTCAATAGGTCTTGCAACGGATGCGATTAATCGTAGCGGTCTGTCGCCTGATCACATTCAAGAGCAGTTAAATGCCATACCTGTTGCATATGCTGTAACGTATTTATTCGGAACTGTAGGTACGGGTTGGATACTTGCGTTTTTGGGGCCAAAGCTTCTCAGAGTTAATCTGGAAGAAGAATGCCAGCGATATGAACGGGAAATGAATATTAATCCTGTTAACGGTAATTCCGAGACAGGCTGGCACCAATATATCATGCGTGCATACCGGTTAAAAACTTTAGGAAAATTTGCGGGGAAAAGCGTTTCTTCTGCCGAAAAATTAGCTCAGGATAGAATTTTTGTAGAAAATATTCGACGCAATGGAAAAATAATCCCTTTTGACGGAGATACAATCTTATCTGTAGGAGATTGTGTTGCGGTATCTGGACCGCATGATGCGTTGGTCTATTGGTCCAACAATGCTGAAGAAGTTTCAGATCATGATTTGATAAATATTCCAATTGAAACGGTTAATGTTGTCATTACAAACAAAAATATTAATGGCCAGCGTCTGGGATTTTTAGCTGAGGCGGAGTATGCGCGTGGAATTTATATTAATAATATTCACAGAGGCTCTATGAATGTTGAAATTCCATTGTTGTCAGAAACTGATATTTTTCGAGGTGATATTATAAATATTACTGGAAGTCGTAGAAATATAGATAAATTGATTGGTGAAATTGGATACGCAGACCGGCCAACAGATGTGACCAGTATGGTTTTGGTTGGGGGCGGAATTTTTGTTGGTGGCCTGGTAGGTTCAATTGTTCTCCCTATAGCAGGTATTCCTATTACGCTTTCAGCTTCTGGCGGAGCTTTGATTGCGGGCCTTGTTTTAGGATGGCTTCGCGGCGTTACACCTAAGATTGGAAACGTACCGAACGCTACGGTGTGGTTTATGAACACGGTAGGGCTCAATATATTTATTGCTGTAGTTGGAATTTCTGCAGGTCCAACCTTCATTAAAGGACTTCAGGCCGCCGGGGTGAGTGTATTTCTGTGGGGACTTTTTGCCAGTGCAGTACCCATGATTCTTGCGCCTTTGATCGGGAAATACATTTTCCGATTTGATCCAGCTATAAATCTCGGATGCTGCGGAGGAGCGAGAACGAGCACGGCTTCTGTCGCTATGGTGGCAGATGTTGCAAAAAGCAATGTTCCTATGTTGGGCTATACTGTCCCCTATGCTGTCAGCAATACCCTGTTAACTATGTGGGGTTTGGTTATCGTTATTTTATTGTCGTGATAGATGGTGTTTTTGTGAAATTTGTCATGAATCAATCGGACTTATCTTATACCGATGCAAGGGTTCCTCGCCGGAATGGTCTCGGCGGCCCGATTTAGAAAAAAATTAGCCTCTTCAGCAGAGAGCAGGGGAGGGCGTTCTCCTTTTGCTCTCTAGCTCCAGTTTGATGCTGAAACAGCCTGACGTTTGGGTGAATGTCTGCCGCAGTGTGGTGTGGTTGCGGCGCTGCTTTACACCTAATGCGTTTGTTCAGACTGGGCCTTTTGAATGGCGGATCGTAGCAGGCAGATGATTCCGGGGACGCAGTTGCCGCATTTTGCCGTGCATTTCCGGGCGGAATAGATTTCTGCTGGACGGGAAGCTCCGTTGTGGATTGCGATTTCGATGTCGTGATGGGACAGCGCATTGCATGAGCAGACGATCATGAAAAAGCAGGCTTTCATTCGCGGGATCCGATCTAGAAAGCTTACCTTAAATGCAAATGGTTCGCAAACTCATTTTTCTTTTAAGGTGTGTCCTGACTGATCCAGCGTTGAACGACAGGACGGATGGCAAAATTGCTCTGGATGCGGACGACCCCTGGAAGCCGTGAGAGTTCTTCCTTGTGGATGCGTTCGTAGTCGGCAAGGTCACGGGCGGCGACGTGGAGAAGATAATCGGCTTCACCTGTCATGAGGTAACACTCCCGGACATCCGGGCACTCCCGGATGCGGGCTTCGAAACGGCGGAGCGTTTCGTCCGTGAGGCGCTCGAGCGTGATCTGTACGATGACGGTGGTCAGTTTCTGGGCGGAGCGTTCGTCAATGACTGCGCGGTAGCCGCGGATGATGCCGCGTTCTTCCAACAGGCGCACGCGCCGCAGGCACGCGGATGGAGAAAGTCCGACACGCTGTGCCAGGTCGGCGTTGCTAAGGCGTCCATCATGCTGAAGGATTCGCAGGATGGATTCGGTGATGCGGTCGAAGATCATGGTGGAACTATCGGTCTATTTTCGCAGTTTCGATCATATATTTTTCGCTTATCGGCAGATTATGCGATTATCCGGCAGGATATTCTAGAGTGTATGGCTGTAGTCTCATCTTTCATGATGAACGTATGTTCCGATCCTCTGTGGCCTTCCTCTCGTGCTGGAGCCCGCCTGACGGTGGATCTGGACGCGATTGCTTCCAATTATCGTTATCTTCAGACACTCGTTGCGGGCGCTTCGTGTGCGGCTGTCATCAAGGCGGATGCTTATGGGCTGGGTATCGAGCGCGTTGCACCGGTTCTTGAACGCTCCGGTGCCAAAGAATTTTTCGTTGCGCATGTTGATGAGGGGATCAGGCTGCGTTCCGTGGTTTCGGAAAAGGTCCGGATTACGGTGTTGCATGGCCCGAGGCCGGATGCGGCGGCAGAATGCGTACAGTATGGTCTGAGGCCGGTTCTGAACAGTCTCGATCAGATTGCGGTATGGCGCTCGCAATCGGTCAGGGCAGGGAAACCGTTGGAAGCGGTGCTTCAGGTCGATAGCGGGATGTCACGGTTCGGACTTTCCGACGGCGACCTTGATGTACTGCATGAGGACGAGATGCTTATGGATGGGCTGAAGGTCAGTCTGGTCATGAGTCATCTGGCCTGTGCGGATGCGCCGGAGCACCCTGCCAATGGCGCCCAGAAGCAGCAGATGCTGAAGATGTCGGCGCGGTTACCGTCTGCGCCGTTGAGTCTTTCTGCGTCGTCGGGGATTTTTCTGGGGCCGGACTATCATCTGGATGTCGTTCGTCCGGGTGCGGCACTTTATGGAATCGCGCCCAATCAGACTGGCCCTAACCCCTTGTCTGCGGTTGTCAGGCTTCAGGCTCATGTCCTGCAGATCCGTGAGATTTTGCCGGGTGAGGGTGTGGGCTATGGCATGACATATCGTCCCGATCGACCGCGGAAGATTGCCACCGTGGCTGTCGGATATGCGGATGGTTTCTCCCGACATGGGAGCGGGCAGGGCTGTGCGTGGTTTGAGGATATCTGTCTGCCCATTCTGGGGCGTGTTTCGATGGATTCCCTGATCGTGGACATTTCGGATGTGCCGGAGGGAAGGCTGAAGGCCGATATGATGGTGGATCTGATCGGCCCGCGGCGCAGTGTGGATGATGTGGCGGAGGCTGCAGGGACAATCGGGTACGAGGTCCTGACGTCTCTGGGGCACCGTTTTTGCCGGGAATATGTTGGAAATGCAGAAACGTCCCAAAAGGGCGATTGACATTCCAGCATGGAAAACAAGATAGACGAACTGAAATCGGACTATGTCATGATGACATCGTCTGTCGTAGCAAATCGGAATTCTCATGTATCTCCGTCGTGACAGAGCTTTGACCGCTGTATCCATCATGCTTGATGTCGCTTTCCATGCGGGGCGATCCGGGGTGGTGAGCGGCGCGGATATTGCCCGTCGTGGCGACATGCTGCGGCGGGGGATTGAGCCTGTGTTACAGGGGCTGTCGCGGGCCGGGCTGCTTGCCAGCGTGCGTGGGCCGAAGGGGGGCTATCGTCTTGGACGGCCACCACGGACCATCACACTGAACGAAATTGTCCGGACTGTGACTGAAGATCCGGATATGCCTGAGGAGGGTGTCAACCTTCTGCGGGCCAAGGTTCTTGAGCCGTTCTGGCAGCAGATGGATCAGGAGGTATCGGAAAAGATGGCGTCCGTCACTCTGGAGCATCTGCTTCAGAATGCGGAGGAAGCCGGAATGCAGCGTCCCAACCGGGCGCCCATTTCTTTTTCCATATAACATTATAAAAAAGTATTTTGAAAAAACCACAAAATAGGTTTTAGAGGACTGGATATCTTACCATAAGAGATCAATCATTGATCTGGTGTGGTGAGTTCCATGTCCTTGCTGTTTCCTCTGCTTGCCGTTTGGAAGTGAGGATGAGGACGCATTCATGACGGGGCCAGCCGCAGGGCAAGGTCCGCATTCGTCAGGAAGGTGAGCGCTGATGAAACGTCCTGTAAGACTCGAACCCGGTCAGAAATTGGTTCTGACGGCCAACCGGCTTCTGGACGGTCGTACCGTGTGGTGGCGGGAGGACGGGGCTTGGGATCTTCGGATCGGGTATGCGGTTTTGCTGGATGCGGACGGGGCTGAGGCAGCGCTGTCCCGGGCGGTGGAAGAGGCCCAGCGTGAAGGGGTTGTCGGGGTCTATGACACGGCAGTTTTACCTGTTGTTCCTCCGGAGCCTGTGACTGTTCGTGAAAAAATCCGGGCGCATGGCCCGACCGTTCATCCGGAATTTGCAGTGGAGACCGCACAGTGAGCGTTCCTGTCGGCCATTATCAGTATGACCGGATTGACCGGGATTTTCTTCAGGCGCGGATTGCCGAGTTCGAAGGGCAAGTGAAGCGCCGTCTGGACGGAACGCTGAGCGAGGACGAGTTCAAGCCTTTGCGGCTGATGAACGGGCTGTATCTGCAGCTTCATGCCTATATGCTGCGGGTTGCCATTCCTTATGGAATTCTGGACAGTCGGCAGTTGCGCAAGCTGGGGGAGATCGCCCGGCGGTATGATCGTGATTACGGGCATTTCACGACGCGCCAGAACATCCAGTTCAACTGGATCCGGCTTGAGGATACGCCGGATATTCTGCGTGAGCTGGCTGAGGTGGACATGCATGCCATCCAGACCAGTGGGAACTGCATCCGCAATGTGACGGCGGATGAGTATGCGGGGGCGGCGGCGGATGAGCTGGTGGACCCGCGGGTTCATGCGGAAATCCTGCGTCAGTGGTCCACGCTGCATCCTGAGTTCACGTTCCTGCCGCGCAAGTTCAAGATTGCGATTTCGGGCAGTCCGAATGACCGGGTGGCCGCGCGCTTTCATGATATCGGGATTCTGGCGCGTCCGGGTGAGGATGGTGCCCCGCTGTTCCGGATTTTCGTGGGCGGGGGACTGGGGCGGACGCCGGTTATTGGCGAAGAGTTGTTTGACAGCGTGCGCGAGGAGCACCTGCTGGCGACGCTTGAGGCCATTCTGCGCGTCTATAATGCGCATGGGCGCCGCGATAATATCTACAAGGCGCGGATCAAGATTCTGGTTCAGGCGATCGGGGTTGAGGCCTATCGCGAGGCTGTCGAGGTGGAACTCGCCCAGATGGATCTGGAGCGGTATCGGCTGACACCCGAGGCGGTTGCGGCGATCCGGTCGCGGTTTGCCGTCCCGTTGCTGGAGGCTCCGGCAGATGCGGATGCTGTTCTGACGGAGCAGCGGCGCGCGGATCCGCTCTTTGATCGCTGGGTGCGGAGCAATACGCATGTTCACCGCGATCCGGGGCATATCATTGCGACTATTTCTCTGAAGCCGGCGGGCGGGATTCCGGGGGATGCGACTTCTGCGCAGATCGGGCGTCTGGCGGATCTGGCGGATGCGTATTCGTTTGGGGAAATCCGGATCACGCATTTGCAGAATGTGGTTCTGGGGCATGTCCGCAAGGACCGGCTGCGGGATCTGTGGCTTGGACTGTCGGAAGTCGGGCTTGCGGAAGCGAATATCGGGCTGATCGGCGATATCGTGGCGTGCCCGGGGTTGGATTACTGTGCGCTGGCGAATGCGCGGTCCATTCCGATTGCGCAGAAGCTGGGGGCGCGTTTTGCGGATACGGCGCTTCAGGCGGAAATTGGGGCGTTGCGGATCAATATCTCGGGTTGCATCAATGCCTGTGGACACCATCACGCCGGGCATATCGGGCTTTTGGGTGTGGACAAGCGCGGAGAAGAATTCTTCCAGCTGACGGTTGGTGGCCGGGCTGAGAATGGTGCGGCGATCGGGACAATTCTGGGGGCTGCACTTCCGGAAGACGAGACTGTGGATGCGATCGCACGGCTGGTGGACTGCTATCTCGGGCGTCGGGAGAGTGGAGAGACGTTTCTGGAGACTCTGACGCGTCTGGGGCATGAGCCTTTCAGGGAGGCGGCATATGAAGCTGTTTGAACTCGGTGAGCGGACCGCGCAGGTCCATGACGTACTGGTGACGGTTGGGGAGCTGGCGGATCGGGATGATGCGCGGGCTGTTCTGCTGGAGAGTGCGGACGATCCGACGCTTCTGCGGCCTTATCTGAACCGGCTGGATCTTGTGGTGCTGCGGTTCCCGATTTTCAGGGATGGGCGTGGGTTCACGCAGGCCCGGGAGCTGCGGGAATATCTGCGGTTCTCCGGCGAGATCCGCGCGGAAGGGCATATTCTTCCGGATCAGGCGGCATTTCTGCGCCGGTGTGGGGTCGACAGTGTCGTTCTGCCGAAGAACGGCAATGGGGATCCGGGGCTTTGGGAGAAGCAGCTTCGGCAGTTTCCGGTTGCATATCAGCGGTCGGTTCTGCCGGAGCGCTCCGCAGGGCCAGGGCTGCGGGTTGAGGAAGCCTCTTAACGGGCGCCGAACCAGCCGCGTCTCCAGAACCAGAGCAGAGGCAGGATAACCGACAGCCCCATCAGAATCAGGCTGTAGGGGTAGCCGTATTTCCATGACAGTTCGGGCATGTCGTGGAAGTTCATGCCGTAGATGCCTGCGATCAGGGTTGGCAGGATGCCGATGGCGCTGACGACGGTCAGGACCTTCATACCGTCATTTTGTTCGATGCTGATGAAGCCGAGTGTGGCGTCCAGAAGGAACTGGACCTTGTTGACGGTCTGGGCATCGAAATCGTTGAGGGACGCAATGTCCCGTCCTGCGACCTTGATGCGGGTTTTCAGGGCCTGCGGCTCACTCTCGGTTCTGTCACCGAGATAGATGAGGACGCGGTCGAGGCCGAGCAGGCTGTCGCGGATCATGGAGGCGAGGTCGCCGCTGTGACCGAGGCGGCGGAGGGTTTCGCGCAGCATTTCGGCAGCCCTGGCCGGATCGCGGGGGCTGCCGGTACTGAAAACGCGTTTGGAGATGGCGTCGAGGTCCCGGCCGAGACCTTCCAGGATGTCGGCGAGGCGATTGATGACTTCCTCGATGATTTCAACGAGGATTTCGTTGGCGGAAGGATTGCCTTTGGCGGGATCACGTTCGGCCTGACGGCGACCAACGATGTCGAAGCCATAATAGTCGGTATAGCGGACCGTGATGAGGTGTCTGTCTGTCAGGACGAAGCCGATGGGCAGGGAAAAGGCCGTATTTTCCTCTCGCCGGACGAGAGGGGTCGAAAGATAGAGGGTGCCATCCTGTTCGTGGTGGCGGGAGGAGCTTTCGATTTCCTCAAGCTCGTTCCGGCGGGGAATATGGGTGTTGAGGGCTTTTTCTGCGCGGGCGACCTCGTCGAGAGTCGGGTTGATGAGGTCGAGCCAGACCGCGTTGGAGATATCGACGTCCGGTCCGGTTTCCCGGGCCGGAGCGCCTGCGGGGCGCACGAGGAACATCAGGCGGATCCTTGGGGGCAATGGAAAGGCTGTGAGGCTTCCTCATGTCTTGCCTGAGGCGGGATCGCAAGGTCCTGGTCGGGAATTGTTGCGGAACATGCCTGAAAACGGCGAGACGGATGGACGGCAGGGGCTGCTCTTGGTATCGCATTGGAGCCCTGAAGTGGAACCGAGTGCGGTATGACGAACACATCTTCCCCCCTATCTTCCTCTCTGGCCAATTCGCTTCGTTCCGGCCCTGACGAACGGGGACGGTTCGGAATTTTTGGTGGTCGCTTCGTTGCGGAAACGCTGATGCCGCTGCTGTTCGAACTGGACGAGGCCTATCGCGCGGCGCAGGCCGACCCGGCGTTCCGTGAGGAGCTGGACTATTACCTGAAAGATTATGTCGGTCGTCCGAGCCCGTTGTGGTTTGCCCGGCACCTGACGGAAGAGCTTGGCGGGGCCAAGGTCTATTTCAAGCGTGAGGAGCTGAACCATACGGGCTCACACAAGCTCAACAACGTCATGGGGCAGATCCTCGTAGCCCGGCGGATGGGCAAGACCCGGATTGTTGCGGAGACGGGTGCGGGGCAGCATGGTGTGGCGACGGCGACGGTCTGTGCGCTGTTCGGTCTGAAATGTACCATTTACATGGGCGCGACGGACGTTGAGCGGCAGAAGCCTAATGTGTTCCGGATGCATCTGCTGGGTGCGGAAGTGAAGCCGGTGACCGCCGGTGCGGGCACGCTCAAGGACGCCATGAATGAAGCCATGCGCGACTGGGTGGCCAATGTCGCGGATACGTATTTCCTCGTGGGCACGGTGGCCGGGCCGCATCCGTATCCGGAGATGGTTCGTGATTTCCAGTCCGTGATCGGGGTCGAGACCAAGGAGCAGATCACTCAGGCCGAGGGGCGTCTTCCCGATGTGATTGTCGCGGCCATTGGTGGCGGTTCGAACGCGATGGGGATTTTTCATCCGTTTCTGGATGATGCGGATGTAAAGCTGATCGGTGTTGAGGCGGCGGGGCACGGGCTGGATTCCGGGAAGACGGCTGCGTCCATTTCCCGTGGGCGGCCGGGCGTGCTGCATGGCAACCGGACCTATCTGCTCCAGGACAAGCACGGGCAGATCGAGGAAGCGCACTCGATCAGCGCGGGGCTTGACTATCCGGGGATCGGGCCGGAGCATTCCTGGCTGAACGATATTGGTCGCGCCGAGTATGTCGGTGTGACGGATGACGAGGCTCTTGAGGCGTTTCAGGTCTGTACGCGGACGGAAGGCATTATCCCGGCACTCGAATGTGCGCATGGACTGGCGCATGTCATGAAGATCGCGCCGGCGATGGCGAAGGACCAGATCATCGTCCTGAATGTCTCGGGTCGTGGAGACAAGGATATCTTTACTGTGGCGCATCATCTGGGAGTGAAGCTGTGAGCCGGATCCAGACACGTTTTGCAGCTCTGAAAAAGGAAGGGCGCGGGGCGCTGATTCCGTATCTTCAGGCCTGTGACCCGGATTATGACACCTCGCTGGAGCTGCTGCGGGCGATGCCGGCGGCAGGGGCTGATCTGATCGAGATCGGTGTGCCGTTCTCCGATCCGTCCGCTGATGGGCCAACGATTCAGGCGGCTGCCCTGCGTGGGTTGAAGGCCGGGGCGACGCTGGGGCTGGTGCTTCAGATGGTCCGGGCGTTCCGTGAGACGGACAGTGAGACGCCGATTGTCTTGATGGGGTATCTGAACCCGATCGACAGTTACGGTCCGGCGGAGTTCTGTTTCGATGCGGCGCAGGCGGGTGTGGACGGGATTATTGTTGTCGATATGCCGACCGAGGAGGCAGACCTGCTGGATGCGCATGCGCGGGAAGCCGGGCTGGACATCATTTCTCTGGTGGCGCCGACGACGTCAAATTCCCGTCTGTTTCATGTGCTGCGGGATGCGACCGGGTTTGTCTATTATGTGAGCATTACCGGGATTACCGGTACGAACAGCGCGAGTGCCGCGGATCTGGAGAAAGCGCTGCCGCGCATTCGGGAAGCGACCAGTCTGCCTGTGGCCGTGGGTTTCGGGATTTCCACGCCGGAACAGGCGCGGACGGCGTCGCGGATCGGGGATGCGGCTGTTGTGGCCTCTGCGCTGATCAAGACCATGGCGGGTACGCTTGAAGACGGACAGGCGACGGAGCGGACCGTTCCGGTTGTTCTGGAGCAGCTTGAGGGGCTGGCTGCGGCTGTCAGAGCTTGATCTTCGGGTCTGAAAGATGTGGTTCCGGCAGGCAGGGCCTGCCGGAAAAGGTCTGATCAGGTGTTGTTACGCAGGGACAGTCCGAACAGGGCGGTTGAGAAGCCTGCCATCAGCAGTTCTACAGCGATGAACATGCCGATCAGCCAGAGGCCGGACCAGGGCAGCGTCATGTAGAGCAGGATGCCGACGAGCAGTGTAATGAGGCCGCTGAAGGCGAGCATGATCCAGCTTCTGTTGTTGCGATGGCCTCCTGCCCAGAAGGTCCGGGCGAGGCCTGCAAAGATCAGGCAGCCTGCGAGAATGGCTGTGATGAAGATCGAGCCGGTTGCGGGTTCCTCGATCAGGAGGATACCGCCGAAGATGTAAAGGCCGCCGATCAGCCCGGACAGCCACTGGTTCGGGACGGGAAGGCCGCGATGCGCGAAGCTCTGCATGATCTGTGCGACGCCGCCGACGATCATCAGGGCGCCAAGGATCACCATGCTGGCGAGGGTTGTGGCGATGGTATCGAGGGCGGCCAGAATGCCGAGGACGATCAGGAAAGCGCCGAAGCCAATGAACCAGCCGGGCTTGAGGCCCTGGGGATTGGTAAACCGAAGGGTTTTGAAACTGTCGGACATGGGTTTCTCCGTTTGGAAGCGTGGTCTGTTAACAGGGTCTGTAGTGGCTGGTCGGTGTTGGAGGGCCTGCCGGTTTTGGGACACAACGCGTCATATCGTGGTTCGTATCAGGGAGGATGACATGTTTTGTATGGTCGGCGGGAGAGATAAGGTGCGGCAGCTGATGGATGGGCTGGCATAATCGATGGCCTGGCGTTAAAACGCGCCCAGAGAATGTGGCCCTTCGCCGGGCTTTACCCCCTACTCCGTCCTTTGTTCTGAAGGCGGGCAGAAAGTAATGAGACGACATGAGCTGGATGACCGACTACGTCCGACCCAAGCTGCGTGGCCTGCTTCAGCGGGATGTGCCGGACAATCTATGGACCAACTGTGAATCCTGCGGGCAGATGATGCTCACCAAGGAGCTGGAGCGTTCCGAGAAGGTCTGTCCGCATTGCGGCCATCATATGCGTGCGACGGCGAAGGAGCGTCTGGGCTGGACGTTTGACGGCGGAGAATACACCACCATCGAGTTGCCGAAGATGCCGGTCGATCCGCTGGGGTTCAAGGATTCCAAGCGTTATACGGACCGTCTGAAGGATGCGCGGAACAAATCCCATCTCGATGAAGCGCTTGTGGTTGCGCATGGTCTGATCAAGGGGCAGAAGGCCGTGGTTGCGGTCATGGCGCCGGAGTTCCTGCTTGGGACCATGGGGGCTGCGCTGGGTGAGGCATTTGTGGCGGCCTGTCGTCTGGCTGTTCTGCAGAAAGCGCCTCTGGTGGTCTACACGGCTTCGGGTGGGGCGCGGATGCAGGAAGGCGTTGTCAGTCTGATGCAGATGCCCCGGACGACGATCGGTGTGCAGATGCTTCAGGAAGCGGGTCTGCCCTATGTTGTCGTCTTTACGAATCCGACGACGGGCGGTGTCTCGGCATCCTTTGCGATGCTGGGGGATGTGCATATTGCCGAGCCTAACGCGCTGATCGCGTTTGCGGGGCCGCGCGTCATTCAGGATACCGTCCGTGAGAAACTGCCGGAAGGCTTTCAGCGGTCGGAGTATCTGCGCGAGCATGGGATGGTCGATATCGTAGCCAAGCGGTCCGAGCTTCCGGAACTGCTGGGGCGGATTCTGGGCATTATGACGCGCCAGAAAACCGTTTCTGACTCGGCGATCTGATGACTGCGGAGCGTGGGGCGCCTGTTCGGCTGTCCGGCGAATATCAGGGGCGGTCGGGTGCCGTGCTTGCGCGCTTGCAGGAGCTTTATCCGGCGCTGATTGACCTCTCGCTGGGACGGCTTGAGGTGCTTCTGGCGAAGCTGGGCCATCCCGAGCGTCATCTGCCGCCTGTCATTCATGTGGCGGGTACGAATGGCAAGGGCAGTACATGCGCCAATCTGCGGGCGATTGCCGAAGCAGCCGGGTTGCGGGTGCATGTCATGAGCAGTCCACATCTGGTGAGCGTGACCGAGCGGTTCCGGCTGGCCGGACGGTTGGTGGATGAGGATGTGCTGGTTGCCGCGCTCGAGGAAGTCGAGCAGGTCAATGCAGGCGCTTCGATTACGGTTTTCGAGGTTCTGACGGCCGCGGGGTTTCTGCTGTTTTCGCAGGTGCCTGCGGATCTGGTGGTTCTGGAAGTCGGGCTTGGGGGGCGGTTGGATGCGACCAATGTCGTGCCGAAGCCTGCTGTCTGTGTGATTACGCCGGTCAGTCTGGATCATGAAGCGTTTCTGGGTGGCACTGTCGCGGCGATTGCCGGGGAAAAGGCTGGAATCATCAAGGCCGGAGTTCCGGTTGTTTCGGCCGCTCAGGCGCCGGATGCTCTGGACGTCATTCGGCACCGTGCTGAGGAACTGGATGCGCCGCTTCGGGTGGTGGGACAGGATATTTTCGTCACTGAGCGAATGGATGGTCTGGATTACCGGGATGCGGACGGGACGCTTTCGCTGCCTTTGCCGGCATTGAAAGGCCAGCATCAGGACGGGAATGCGGCGCTGGCCGTAGCGGCTTTGCGTGTGTCTGGACTGAAGCTGCCGCCTTCCGCCTATCAGGGTATTGCCCGGACATTCTGGCCTGCACGCTTGCAGCGGCTGGACGGCTTGCTGGCCCAAATGCTGCCTGAGGGGTGGGAGCTGTACCTGGATGGCGGGCATAACCCCGATGCCGGGCAGGTGCTGGGGACGGTTCTCGACGGCTGGAAAGATCGGCCTGTCCACGTGATCGCGGGGGTGAAACAGACCAAGGATGCGTCGGGTTTTCTGAGGCCGATTGTTGAAAGGGCGACGTCGGTTCAGGCTGTTTCAGAGCCGGGGCAGCATCTGGCGATGTCAGTTGAGGAAATCGTTGCAGCTTCTGGCGGACGTGCGATTGCCGGGCCGACGGTCAGAAAGGCGCTGGAGCGTCTGGTTGCCGAAGGGGGTGCTCCGGCCCGGGTGCTGATCTGTGGTAGCCTTTATCTGGCGGGTGTGGTTCTGGCAGAGGATGGCTGGATCGCCAGTTAATCCGTTTCTGGTGACAGCGCGGGATGTTAGAAGGGCGCGTGAACATGATCGAATTGCATTCCTCTCCGTCCGCTTCTGATGTTTCCTCGAACGATGGAGATCTGGGTCTCCTGCTGAGGCGCAGTCCTCCGTCCAGCGTGGCTGCCGAACAGGCGTTGCTGGGCGCCATCCTGACGAACAACAAGGCGTATGAGCGGGTTTCGGACTTTCTGGAGCCAGCTCATTTTTCTGATCCGCTGAATGGTCGGATCTATGAAGCGATTGCTCGTCGGATCGAGCGGGGGCAGTTGGCTGATCCCGTGACCATGCGGGCGGAATTCGAACATACGGGCGTTCTGGATGCGGCGGGTGGGCCTGCGTATCTCGCCAAGCTGCTGACGGCGATGGTCGGAATCGTTAATGCGGGTGATTATGGGCGGGTGATCCATGATGCCTGGGTGCGGCGGCAGCTGATCGATATCGGTGAGACGGTCGTGAACAATGCTTTTGGAGCGCGGCCGGATCTGGACGGATCGGATCAGATCGCGGCATCCGAAGAAGCGCTGTTCAAACTGGCGACAGAGCGGGGCCAGGAAGGCGGTTTTGTTTCGTTCACCAATGCGCTGACGGAAGCAGTCAAAGTTGCGACCAAGGCCTATCAGCGGACAGGCGATGTGGTGGGGCTCACGTCGGGTTTGCGGGACTTCGACAAGCGGACAGGCGGTTTGCATCCTTCCGATCTGATTATTCTTGCAGGGCGTCCTGCGATGGGCAAGACGGCGCTTGCGACCAAGATTGCGTTCTCGGCGGCTCGGTCGATTCTGCGGGATGCTGAGGATAGTGGGGAAAAGCCCAAGGGGTCGGTCGCTATTTTCTCGTTGGAAATGTCGTCCGAGCAGTTGGCGACCCGTATTCTGTCGGGCGAGGCTGAGGTCTCGGGTGAGAAAATCCGACGTGGCGATATCGGGCAGAAGGAATTCGACCGGTTTGTCCGTGTGGCGCGGGAGCTTCAGAGGTTGCCGCTTTATATTGACGATACGCCGGCGATTTCCCTGTCCGCCATGCGAACGCGTTGCCGACGTCTGGCTAGGACGCAGGGACTGAGCCTTGTTGTTGTGGATTATCTTCAGTTGATGCGGCCTGCGATCGGGACCAAGCCTGACAGCCGTGTTCTGGAAATTTCGATGATTACGCAGGGGCTCAAGGCGATTGCGAAAGAGCTTTCTGTTCCGGTGATTGCGCTGTCCCAGCTGTCTCGTCAGGTCGAATCGCGTGAAGACAAACGACCGATGCTGTCGGATCTGCGCGAATCGGGCTCCATCGAGCAGGATGCGGATGCGGTCATGTTCGTTTATCGCGACGAGTATTATCTGCAGCAGCGTCAGCCCAAAGACAGTGCCTATGACAGCAACGACAAGTTTCAGGTCGCCACAGAAGAATGGCAGCGCAAGATGGCGTTGGTGCATAACAAGGCTGAGCTGATTCTTGAGAAGCAGCGGCACGGGCCTACTGGAATGATCCAGTTATATTTCGAAGGCGAATATACCCGATTTGGGGATCTGGACGTTATTCACGAGTAGCGCTCCGCAGAGGGTGAGTACTGTGAAAAACATCGCGATTTAGGAAAGGTGTCCCGTTAATGGGGCGCGCTTTAGAGGCGGTAAAATCGTTACGGCCTTTTCGAGAATTCCGCGATTAAAGAGCAGACACAGAACGTCGCAATCGGTTAATTAATATAAAACCGGTACGATTTTCACGAAAATCCCGCGCTTGAAAAAAGCTGAAATATGAAACTCTTCCCATCAGTTTTGCGGGAAAATCGCGAAAGGGAGAAGGTGTTTTCTGTCCTGGAGCATGGCTGCAATGCGAGAAAGTGGTAGCAGCTAAAACCTGTCATAATGGCTCAAAGCCACATTTGTTTCTTGACCCAGTGGCAAAGTGCCATTAATTTATCGTTAATCGGCAGTCGCCATGGGGGTGGCTGACGAGGAAGGAAGGGAGCCGGTCATGAGTTTGGAATATCTGATGACCGGAAATGTTTCTGATTTGTTCATTCCATCGATGAAGCGAATTGATCGTGTTGTATCGAATGGGGGCACTTAGATGCGTACGGAAACCAGTGAAACGGCCACTAATGGATCTCCTCATCTGGTCTCTTGGGCGGATCAGGTGTGTCGGAAGACGTGTTTCTGTCCGTGTTCGGAGCCATGTCTTGCCGCTGGAGCACCAGTTCTGGGTGCAGGGCAGCCAGCCGCAGGGCCAGTTCTTCGTCGGTACGACCGTTCAGGACGCCTTTCAGAAGAAAATCGGTCGATACGCGCAGCCGGTTCGAGAGCGCCGCGATGAGAAAGACGCTAGGCGCACGGTCGCCGCGTTCGATCTTGTTCAGCGTGGAAGCATCCACGCCCAGCAGGCGGGCGCATTCGCTCTGGTTGGGCATGACGAGCTCACGGGCCCAGGAAATGCGAGTTCCGATGGCTCGTTGGAGTGTGGTCAGAGAGTCAGGGCGCTTGTGTTTGGCCATGAGGCCTTTTTAGCAATGGCTTTATGCCAAATCCAGAAGAAGTTTTTTTTATCACATGCTGTGGCATTTTGCCAAAATTAATCAAAGTTTCGTATTAAGGAAGGATATTGAAATGAGGCAGGTCAAATCAGGTTCCGTACCGCGTCGTGTATCCGCAAGCTCCCTTGCTGCCATGCTGGCATCTGATGGTTGGCTACCCGAGCGTGGAAGTGCGCGCAAGGGGCGTCGTCGTTCCGCTCAGAAAACATCCGGGGCATCGTCGCTGCGGACGCGAGTGATCACGGACAGGGAGACGACCGACGCTCTTCCTGCGGGGCATCCTGTAACCTGGAATGCGTTGTGGGGAGCCGATCTGGTGCCGGTTTTTCCGGGATTGCAGCCGATGGGTGGGCGTGACACCGGCATGGAGATCAACTGATGTTCGGCCTGGTGCAGGAAGTGCCTTTGGCAGGTGGTCATGGGGGATCTGAAGTCATGGTGAAGCCGACTGCGGAACGGTATCAGCATTCCGAGATCCGTGAGGAAGACAAGATATTCCGGGTCGTGAATGCGGTGCAGTCCATGTATGATGCGGGCGATATCGGAGATGAGGAACTGGCGGCTGCGGATCGCTGGTATCGCGAATATGTTTTTGCCTCTCTTGGGGTGATGGAAAATCCATCGTCTGACGGTCGTGTCCGGGAGCGGGGTGACATCCACACATGGATGATCGGGCGCGGGCAGTGTTCTGCGCGGATGACCCAGATCCGCGAGATGCTTGGTCTTTGTGCGCATGTTCGTCTTGAGATGCTTCTGGCGCGCGAGATGTCGTTTTCGGCCATGGCGCGTCATCTTTATCCTGCTTTGTCAGAGGGGCGTGCGCGGATGAAGGTTTCGGCCCAGTGCGCGCTGCTTCTGGAGCAGCTTGCACATGTTTATGATGTGATTTCCAAAAAGAAGAACAGGAAAAAATCCTGTTAACGATAAATTATCGCTTGCTATCTGAGCGCAGTTTTGATATAAAGAATGCATACTGAAGAATTATACATAAATATCCAAAGCCGATCTTCTTAAAAGGAGATCGGCTTTTATTTTGGAAGTTTCCTGATCGATGGAAAAATGTGACATTTCTTCTGGTAGCGTTGTGTTGTCTGGTCGCCAGACATTTATTGTCCTTCAAAAAAAATCAGACTCAATCGTGGGGTGTCCTCTTGTTTATGAGGGGGAGCCGCTTCATCGGGCTGATGTCGCTCTAGAGTGGCATGAACTGGTGGATGCCGGTCTTTCACGTCTGGATGTGAGGTGCAGGTCCATTCCCTGTCAGCGCCCGGTTCTTTCCGTCCGGATGATTGGGCAGGTTGCGCCGGCGACCCTTGCGCGTGTGGCAGTGCGGGCCGAACGGGAGCAGGCGCAGCGCAATGTGGAGACCCAGGCACGGAAAGGAACGTGTCAGAGCGGACGTTCGCGGCCCAAGCCGGTCCGGACTGTCTGGCTGGAGGGGGGCATGATGATGAGCCGCAGGGAGGCTGCGCTGAGAGCGGGCTGATGGTCGGCTCTCGGGGCGATCTGGGGAAAAGGTTGAAGCAGATGGGTGAAGAAATATCCGGTAAGTGTTCCTTGCGGCGGGGACAGTCAGAAGAACGGAAAAAGAGATTTCTCGAGCATCTGTCTGTGAGTGGAAATATTTCGGAAGCCGGACGTGTCGCGGAGGTCCGGCGGAGTACGCTGTATCTCTGGAAAGAGGCGGATAAGGATTTTTCATCCCGCTGGGAGGATGCTCTTGAGGAGGCTGCGGACGCTCTGGAAGCGGAAGCGCGGCGCAGGGCGGTAGAGGGATATGATGAACCCATTACGTATGCGGGACGTGTTGTCTGTGATCCGGACACGGGAAATCCCATTGTCCGCAAACGCTACAGCGACGGCTTGATGGCGTTTCTGCTTCGGGCGCATCGTCCGTCCCGTTTCAGGACTGGCATGGAGGCTGATGGGCGTTTGGGGACGATCTCGATCAATATCAGCAGTGATGACAGCGCCCTTTAGGCTCAATGACTCGCAGCGTGAGGCGGTGCGGCTGCTTGGTGGGCCAGCAAGGCATATTCTTCTGAGAGGTGGGTCGCGGTCGGGAAAGACCTTTGTTCTGGTTCGGGCGGTTGTGATACGGGCGCTGAAGGCGTCGCAAAGTCGACATGGCATTTTTCGTCATCGTTTGACGGCGCTGAAGGCGTCGGTTTTGCGGGATACGTTTCCGAAGGTCATGCGGATGTGTTTTCCGCAGGTCGGGTGGAAGCTGGACCGGCAGGATTGTGTTGTGACGTTCCCGAATGGATCGACGATCTTTTTCGGGGGGCTGGATGACGAGCAGCGGACCGAGAAGATTCTGGGTCTGGAATTTGCGACGGTTTATCTGAACGAGGCCAGTCAGATCAGTTATGGCGCGCGGAATATGCTTCTGACGCGTCTGGCGCAGAAGACGGATCTTGCGGTCAAGGAATATATCGATGCCAACCCGCCGAGCATGGGGCACTGGCTTTATGCGCTTTTCGAAAGCGGGATCGAGCCCAAGTCGGGGGAGCCGCTGGAGGATCGGTCGCTGTATGCAACGATGATCCTGAATCCGCAGGCGAACCGGGACAATCTGAGTGAGGATTATCTCGTCAGTCTTGAAGCGCTTCCCGAGCGGGAAAAGCGGCGGTTTCTGTATGGTGAATATCAATCCGTTGTCGAGGGTGCGCTGTGGCGGCTGGAGATGTTCCGCCGTGAGACAGCGATTACGGCGCAGAGCCGGGCGGATGTCGCGGCCCGGATGCGGCGTATTCTGGTGTCTGTTGATCCTTCGGGCGCTGCGGGACCGGAAGATTACAGGTCCGACGAGATCGGGATTGTGGTCTGCGGCGTTGATGCGGCTGGTGTGGGGCATGTTCTGGAAGATTTGTCTGCCAGGGATAGTCCGGCGGGCTGGGCTGCCAGGGCCCTGCGGGCATTTGATGAATGGGGTGCTGAACGCATTGTTGCGGAGCGGAACTTCGGCGGGGCTCTGGTAGAGGGCACGATCCGGAGTGTGCGGGCGCATGCCTCGGTCAAGCTGGTGACGGCGGCGCGGGGGAAGGCGGCACGCGCAGAGCCGGTTGCAGCGCTCTATGAGGTTGGCAGGGTTGTTCACCATGGCCGGTTTACGGCTCTGGAGGATCAGCTCTGTCACTTCTCGGTCAGCGGATATCGCGGGCCACGATCTCCGGATCGGGCGGATGCGATGGTCTGGGGGCTGAGTGAACTGATGCTTGCCGGAAGTGGCGGCATGACGGGCTGGAGTCCGTCTGGATTTTCGCTGGCGCGTTGAGCCGACCTTTTCAGGTCGGTAAGCGGCCTGAAACAATGGAGAACACATGGACTGGTTGTCCCTGCAACAGCGTTATGCTGTTCCTGCGGGTGCGTCCGCGCGGACGGCGCGGCTGCTGGCGCTCAAGCGTGTTCTGGACGGCACGCAGTATGATGCTCTGTCGCATCCGTTCTCGATGGAGAAGTCGGGAGCGGGCGAATATATTCCGTTATCCAGTCGCCGTCCTTCGGTCCGGACCAATCTGTGCCGGACGGTTGTGGATGAGTCGGTTTCGCTGCTGTTTGGCGATACGCACTGGCCCGGGCTGGTGACGGATGATGCGCGTGTAACGCATGCCATGAGCACATTCGCGTCGCAGACTAGGCTGGCATCGCTTTTGATGGAGGCGGCGCGGCTGGGTTCTGTCGGATCGGTTGCGATCCTGTTCGAAGTGTCGGCTGGGGTTCCGAAGCTGTCTGTTCTGGAGACGGCGTATCTGACGCCGTTCTGGGATGATGCGACGGGGGAACTGTTGCGGGTCGAGGAAAGGTTTCTGGTTCGGGGACGGGATCTGGCGGCGCAGGGCTATCCGATTGCGGGTGAGCTTCTGGGCGCTCAGTTCTGGTGGCAGCGGGTCTGGACGCCGGTCGACTGTGCGGTGTCCGTGCCCTGGCTGGTGGGAATGGATGGCGGCGTTCGGGATGAAAGCCGGTCCGTTCGGCATGGGCTGGGGTTTGTGCCAATTGTGTGGACGCGCAATCTGGGTGGGCCCTGTGGGCGCGATCCTGAAGGCGAGTGCACGTTCGAGCGGGCCATCGATACGGTGATCGAAGCGGATTATCTGCTGTCTCAGGCGGGGCGGGGGCTGAAATATGGCTCCGATCCGACGCTGGTCCTGAAAACGGGTGGTTTTTCCGACGGGGTGGCGC
Organism: Gluconobacter albidus; assembly: GCF_002005485.1. Lineage (NCBI taxonomy): Bacteria > Pseudomonadati > Pseudomonadota > Alphaproteobacteria > Acetobacterales > Acetobacteraceae > Gluconobacter > Gluconobacter albidus. The sequence continues at coordinate 2,996,840 of NZ_CP014689.1, forward strand.
ATCAGGGCGGTGCGGCTTCGGCGCTGACGCTTCCGCCTGAGGGAGATGCGAAGCTTCTGGAGATCAACGGAAATGCTGCGGGTGCGGTGCTCGATCATTATCGGGAACTGCGGCTGGTGGTGTTGGAGCAGCTTCACGGAAACCGTGCGCATGGTGACCGGGTTGGCGGGGCGCAGTCCGGCAAGGCCATGGAGATGATGTGTCAGCCGCTGATCTGGCTGGTGGATCGTCTGCGGCATTCCTATGGGGAAGGTGCGCTGCTGTCGATTTACAGGATGGCGTGTCGCTTTTCCTGTGTGCTGGAAAACGGGCTGCGGCTTGGGGGCGAACTGGTCAAGGATCTGCCATATTGCCGCATGAGTTTGCGGTGGCCGGCGTGGTTTCCGTCCACGGACCCGGAGTTGCTGTCTCTGGTGCAGGGACTGGTGGTGGCGGTCTCCAATGGAATTCTGAGCCGCGAGACTGCGGTTCGGATGTTTGCAATGGCATCGGGAAATTCTGATCCGAATACGGAATGGAAAATGCTGGAGCAGTGGTGTGCTTCTGAACAAGCATGAGTGTTGACGGGGGAATGATGTCCGGAACTGATGACACCATTGAGGATGTGGATGCTCTGCGTCAGGCGCTGAATGAAGCGCGGAGCGAAGTTGAGGCGGTCCGTCAGGAAATGACGGATGTTGTGACGCGGCAGGAGACGCTTCAGCGTAATCATGAAGAAGCGCTGGCCCGGATGCGGGAGGACAGTAACCGGGAAGTTATTGTGGCGGCGCTCAGGGCGGAAGCGATCCGCAATGGTGCACATAATCCTGATGATGTTGTGCGGCTGATTGATCTCAACGGGATCGAGCGGGGCGAAGACGGCTCGGTGGTCGGTGTGTCCGAAGCTTTGCAGCAGGCCCGTCAGGAACGGGCCTATCTGTTTGGTGAGGTATTGAGGCCTGGATATTCGAGCGGGACGACGGTCGGGCAGGCTGCGCCTCGTCCGGGTGGGATGGAACCGTTCAATGCGCGGGCCGTCAGCGAGGCGGATTACGAAACGCGCAAATGGCAGTTTCTGGCTCAGAAGTGAGCTTCGGGACGATATTTGACCGGGTCTGATGGCAGGCCGGGTTCAGACAACACATTTACGGAAAAAATACATGAGCATTGATAATTTTCCTGTTCAGCTTCAGGCCGCCATCCAGCAGGGTTTTCTGGCCCGCGAGTTTGAGAATGGCCTGAAATCCCGTCTGGGTTTCCGCCAGGTTGCCGATCGCGAAGTGTTCCCGAACGCCATTGGCGAGACGCTGACGAAAACCCGCAAGAGCCTCAAGGCGCCTGTGACGACGCCACTTAATCCGACGGGAAATACCAATTTTGATAATGGTCTGAGCCCTTCTGGCTGGGCCGTTGAGCAGTATACGCTGTCGATCAACCAGTATGGCGATACGATTGACCTGAACATGGTAACCAGTGGTGTGGGGATTGCGTCGCAGTTTCTGGCCAATGCCAACACCAACGGTGTGCAGGCGATGCAGTCTCTCGACCGGCTGGCGCGCAATACGCTGTTTGGTGGCGCGCAGAATGGTGTGGGCGGCTATCTGGGCGGCAATACACGTGTGACGGCGACGCTCGGGAGCGCTGGAAATACCATTTCGGTTGATGACATCCGTGGTTTCCAGTCCGTGATCGTCAATGGTCAGGTCACAGCGCTCAGTGCGACCTACGGCATGACAGTGACGGTCGGCAGCGATGTCTATACGCTAGTCAATGTTGTGGCCGATGGAACGAACGTATCTACGGCGCCGGGCGGTATTTCGGGGCAGATGACGTTCTCGGCTTCCGTGTCGGTTGCGGATGGTACGGAAGGTCAGGCCGTTGTGGCGTCCACTGCGCCGATGGTAATCCGTCCGAATGGTCGTCTGACAACTGCGGCGTTGCAGACGGCGAGTGCGAACGGTCTGGCAGATACGCTGGGCATTCAGCAGGTTCTGGCCGGTGTGGCGACACTGCGGCGTAACAACGTGCCGATGATCAATGGTGCGTATCACTGTTATCTGGATGATCTGCAGCTTCTGTCGCTCTTCCGTGATCCGGACTTCAAGCATCTGTATCGTGGTGCCTACGGTTCGGAAGAGTATCGTTCCGGACAAGTGATTGAGCTTCTGGGGGTACGGTTTATTCCGACGACGGAAGCGCCGCAGCAGGCGTCGCTTGGAGCGGGTTCCATTCATCGCGCGCTTCTTCTCGGCCAAGGCGCACTGATCGAGGGCGACTGTGCGCTGACGGGTCATTCCGACATTCCGGATGCCGAGCGGGCGCTGATCGAGATGGTGGACAGCGTGGCGATGGTGACGCGTGAGCCGCTGGATCGACTGCGTCAGATCATTGCGCAGTCCTGGTACTGGATTGGCGGTTTTGCTCTGCCGACCGACGTGACGGCGGACATGACTGTCATTCCGACGGCGACGAACAGCTATCTCAAGCGGGGTGTTGTGATCGAGAGCCTTGGTACGGATGCGCTTGGTCTGACGTTCTGACCTTTTTTCGGCCCCTGTCTTTGAGGCGGGGGCCTTTCTTGCGGGGGGAATGACATGTCCGGAACGGTTGGTTTATCGACGGATATTCTCTCGGAAGGAGAGAAAATGGATGTCCGTCGGTTCTGTGGATATCCCGCGATCGGATCGCGGGAGGGGAACCAGGAATCCTGGCGTTTCTTTCAGGTGGAAGGCGCGCTGGAATGGCGGATGAATTATCTGTCTGCAGCGGAATTACAGCAGATCCGGCTTTATCTGTCGCAGCTTTATCCGCTGGAGACGGCGATTACGGCGTCGTCGGACAATCTGGATACGGCACGGGCAGCAAGCTGGTATCATAATGGTCGCGAAGTGCAGGATCGGATGATGCTGTTTACGCTGTGGCGTCGTCGTCTGTGTGCGTTTCTGGGTGTGACGGGTGGACTGGAACTGCAGGACGGCCGAGCGATCGTGGTTTGAGGAGAGCGGTGTGCAGCAGGCAATGATCGCAGCCCGGCTCTCCAGGGGATATGCCAAGGCGGCCCAGGTTCTCGGGGCTTCGGGCGAGCAGTATCGTCCTTCGGGCGGTCTGACGCCGATGGATGTGCTTTATGCGCAGCCCATGCTGGCTTTCGATGTGGATGCCGGATTTTCGTTCGAGCGTCCGATCGGATGGGGGATTCCGACGGAATATGTTCTGACGGATCGCCGGGATGATACGCAGGTGGGCGATATTCTTGCTGCGAGTGGCCGGACGTATTTCGTGGCGTCTGTGGAGCCTCTGCGGCCGCCGCTGTGTGTGGTGTGCAGCCGCACGGTCTCGGTCAGTGGTGTTACGGGAGTGGTGCAGACGCTCGTCTCGGAGTGTCCGGCGGCCATCATCATGCGCGCGAAGGGAGAATCTTCGGGAAGTGGTGTTCCGGGGGCGACACGTCCGGGTCAGTCCGTGATGTATCTTCCGCTTCTGCCGGGAGTTGTGCTGACGCCGTATATGACGGTCACGACCGATCTGGGGACGACTTATACGGTCAATGCGGTGGAAATATCCGGGTTCGGTATCCGGTGCACCATGTCGTTTCAGCAGGTCTGAGGGGGAGAAGAATGACGGATGCCTCCAAAGTCGGGCTGGCGCTCGCCTATAACTGTGCGCAGGTTCTTTATCCGCAGGGGCCGTCAGGTGTTTCGGTAACGGGGCGGCAGGTGGTGTTGCGGCGGGGATGGCTTTTGCCGAGCGATCTTTTCGCAGCCCAGAATATTCGCAACAACACCGATTTCGTAACCGTTACGATGGCGCCCCGGAAAATGCCGGAATGGGCGGAGCCACTAGGGCGGCCCTGGCGTGTCCAGCAGAAGGTTGAGCCTACGGTCGGGGTTGTCGTGACGGGAGCGACGGTTGAGATCGTCTTTTCCGGGACTGCGACGCCTGTGGGAGTTGTGGCGGTCTGGCTGGATGATATGCCGCGGGGAGGAGAGCCGTCTGCGGCCTATGCGGTGATGGCACAGGATACGCCTGAAACGGTTGCTGCGGCTTTGGCGGCGGCGTTGACTGGCGGTGTGGCGAATGGTGCGGTTGTCAGTGTGCCGGGGCGGGTTCTGAATGGTTATGCCGGTGGGTACGGTCAGTCGGTGCGGGTGACGCGGCGGCAGGCGCAGCTCTATCGGGTTTCGATCTGGACGGCGGATGCGACGGCGCGGGAAACGCTGGCATCTGTTCTGGATACCGCGCTGGCGGAGCAGAGTTGGATCACTACTCTGGACGGGTGTGAGGCTCAGCTCCGGTTCCAGAGCGTGGAAGATGTCGACACGATGCAGAACGAAGCATTGTATCGGCGGGATTATTTCTATGAGCTGGTATTCGACACCCTGCAGGTGCAGTGGGCGTCCGAAATGCTGTGCGGGATTGGCACCCTGTCCGCGGGGGAGGGGCTGTCGGCACCGTTCGGAGTTCTGGCGCCCGGGGCGGCGAACCAGACGGTGACGGCAGCGCTGGATGCCATGCAGGCTGTGGTTGCGGCGCAGGCTGCAGCTTCGGCCTATCCGGGCCTGGGCGTCGACCGTTTTGGGACGGTGGTTGCGCTCGGCGGCTGACGCAGAAGCTGAGTCACAAGGCTGAAATTTCATCAGGAAAGCGGGTGACCTTCATGGAGGTGCCCGCTTTCTGCATTTTGGAGAGCGATCCGGGGATGTCTCTGGTCTATCAGGCGGGAACGCTGAACACCACGGCACTGACCGTGCCAAATCTTTATGTGCAGATTGCCCAGCCGCAGACGCTGGCCCTGGCCGGCGCGTCATCTTCGGTGCTGGGGATTGTGGGAACCGCTGGCTGGGGACCGGTGGGAATGCCTCTGCCGATCGGGGGCATGAGTGATTATGTCGCTGCGTTCGGCGCCAAGCAGAACAAGACGACGGATGCGGGTTTGGCGGTCAATATCGCCGTGATGCAGGGAGCGTCGACATTCGTGGTTGTCCGTGTGACGGATGGGACGGATGTGGCGGCTTCCGGTGCGCTTGATGGGGTGACGGTTCAGGCTGTCTGCACCGGAAGTGCGGGAAATGGCCTTGTTGCTGCAGTGACGGCTACGGGGTCCGGCTATGCGCTTGCGGTGACTCATGCCGAGCTGGGTTCAAGGACCTATGCCGGTGCGGACTGGTCCGGGATTGCCGCTGCTGTGGCGCAGGATCTGAGTGCGCTCGTGAAGGTTGTGCTGCCAGAAACGGTGCCGGCCGTTGCGGCTGCGAGCGTGACGCTCTCAGGCGGCACGGACGGCGGCGTTCCCACGACAGCACAGTTCCTGGGGCAGGACAGCACGGTCCGGACAGGCATGTATGCGCTGCGGGGGCAGGAATGTGCCGTCGGGCTGCTGCATGGTGTGTCGGACAGTACATCCTATACGGCGCAGGCCGCGTTCGGAACGTCCGAGGGGGTCTATATGATCGCCGTGGGGCCCGCTGCGGATACGGTGACGAACGCGATTGCCGTCAAGGCATCAAGTGGTCTGGATGCGGCTTCGGTCAAGCTCATGTTCGGGGACTGGCTGTGGTGGAATGATGACAGCAATGGCGTGATTCTCGTGAGCCCGCAGGCGTTTGCAGGGGGCAGGCTGGCCGCGCTTTCACCTGAACAGTCCAGTCTGAACAAGGCGCTGTCGGGGGTTGTGGGAAGCCAGAAGGCCGGTCTGACGGGAAGCAGTGCGACGTATTCCATGGCGGAACTGTCGGTGCTGTTTACGGCTGGAATTGACGTGATCTGCAATCCGGCGCCGGGCGGAAGTTACTGGGCGGTGCGGTGTGGGCATAATTCGTCCAGCAAGAGCACCATGAATGGCGACAACTACACACGTCTGACAAACTATATTGCGTCTTCGCTTGCGGGGGGTATGGGTGGTTATGTCGGCGAAGTCATTAATGACACGCTGTTCAGCGATATCCGCTCGACGCTTCTGGGTTTTCTGTCGTCTCTGCTGTCTCAGGGTATTCTGGGCGTTCAGAATGGTGAACTGCCCTACAGTGTGGTCTGTGATTCGAGCAACAATCCGCAGTCCCGCACGGCGCTCGGATATGTGCAGGCGGATGTGGCTGTTCGATATCAGGGTATCAACGAGAAATTCATTGTCAATCTGCAGGGCGGCGCGTCTGTCACTGTGTCGTCTGCGTCGGGGAGTGTCGGCTAAATGGCAAATCCATACAGCATTGGCCGGGACTGCCGGATTACGGTTCTATGGAATGGTCAGCGGGTTGATCTGAGGGATGTGACGTCTTTCAGTGCGGCGCAGGAAACGCATGCTCTGCGTGCCAATCCGCTGAATGGTGTCCCGCTGGAATTCAATGTTCCGAATGGCTGGCGGGGAGCGTTTCAGATCGCCCGCGCCAATGCGGCGCTGGACAATCTGGTGGCGGCTGTGGAAGCAGCCTACTGGAATGCGGGAACGGTCGGAAGCGGGACGATTTACCAGTACGTTACGGAACCGGATGGTTCGACGAGCACTTGGGAGTTCAGCAATGTTTCCATGCAGCTGAAAAGTGATCCCTGGCAGGCGGATCACATGATCCATCAGACAGTTCAGTTCTTTGCTTCTACGAGGACGAAGATTTCGTGAGTGATTTTCCGCAGGAAATTGTTCTGTCAGATAAGCGCCGTCTGACGTTGCGCGAGATTGATCCGGCGGACATGCTGGATCTGATCGAAGCGGCAGGAAGTGCCATTAATGGGGCTTCGGCGTCTGCGTGGCTGGGCTACGCGGAAATGATCTGTTCCGTGACGGCCATTGATGGTGTGCCGGTCCAGATGCCACAGAGCAAGGACGAAATCCGCGACCTTGCGCGGCGCGTTGGAAAGTCTGGGATTGCTGCGCTGACGCCGCTGTTTGAACGTGATGCGGATGACGATATCCGGGACGTCGCAAAAAACTGAGTCGGCACTCCGGGTTTCAGGAGATGCTTTATCTTCTGGATCACGGGGTGCCGTGGGATGTTTTGCGAGGGTGGTCAGGGGCGCGGCGTCTGGCTGCGTGTGTCATTACCGGTGAACGGGAAGGGCATTGTTTTGATTGGGGAATGATGCGTTATCAGGGAGAAATATGATGCGGGAGGCCATCTGGCGGAATATTCTCTTGGTCAAGACATTTTTCGATCAGTCTGCCAGAGGGTTGCTGCGGAGGGGAGAGTCAGTTTCAGCTGTACCCCGTCTGCGAAAACAGGGTGGTGTTACAACGCTTCGCGCCAGAAGCCATCTGGGCTCTGTCATCAGGATCACGCGTTCCGAAACGCAGGCAGTGTCCAATAACCGGGAAGCGCCTGGCACGGGGAAACCTACAGGATTGCGGTATGGAGCGCTTTCCTTAAGGCGGAAAGAAATTCAGCTTTCGATGCCCCGCTCTTCTTCTGTCAGACCTGTTGTTGCTTCAGTGGGGAACAAGGGAAGGGCTAAGCGGGTATCAGCTCTTTCGGTTTCCGCGCGGCAGGTGTTTCAGTCTCGTGTCAAACAGGGTCAATATGTTTCGATTAAAAAACATTTTGGCCTTGATGCTGGGGGAGGATCCTCGTCGGCAAGACCGACGGGAGTGTTGGAGAAAATCTCCCGTCCGAAGCCTGTCAGGCGGACGGGGACTGATATGCAGTCTGTTATTTGTGGGGCAACGAGAGGAGCTGGAAACTCGCTGTTTGTGCCGCCGCCCAGGGCTCTGTTTGCGAAAGACCGAGTGTACGAAACGACCGGGCGGGAGCAGGATTCACAGCATGTTTTTTCAGGATCCCGAACATATCACGACACTGAGGTTGTGAATGATCGTCTGGAACATGAGGTGAGGAGCGGGGATTTTCTGCTGGGTCATCGTGAGGCTCGTCTGGCGGCGCGTCGGTCCGGCGGGGGCGTGGATGAGATCATGCAGCCTCAGTATCCCGGTCGAAGTATCGGGTTTTTCTGACAGAGGAGATATTCCCTGATGGGTGTTGGCCTTTCTGACATAGAAAATGCCATTGGCACGGTGGGGCGTTTGGGCGCGTCGTCGCCTGTCATACTGGGAAACCTGGTTCTGACGGGAATTGAAGTTCCGGATACGCTTCAGGTTGGTGGCCGTCAGATGCTGGTTGTGCACCGTCTGCCTGGTGGTGGACGGGTTGTGGATGCGCTGGGTAATGATCCGGGACGGCTGGAACTCAGAGGACGTTTTCTGGGCCCTGATGCGCAGATGCGGGCGCAGGCAGTCGAGCGCATGCGTATGGCAGGCGCGCAGGTTGCTTTCTCGGCGGCGGGCCTCTCCGTACAGGTATGGATTGCGCAGTTTACCTATGCCTATCAGGCGAAGGGGGCTGTCTGTTCCTATAAGCTGGTCCTTGAGAGGCCTCAGGAAACGGCGTCCGTTCAGAGTCTGTCGACCTTGTCCGGTTTGCTGGGAGATGACGTCGGAAGTGCTCTCGACAGTTTTTCCGGGACCGTTTCGGGTATCTCCGAAGGGGTCTTTACGCCGGCGGGACAGGTGTCTTCGGTTGTCGGGCAGGTGATGCCGCTGGCCAGTCTGGTTGGTGCAGGCGGTTTTGCTTCGAAAGTCACGGATGCGCTGGGGACGGTCAATGGCGTGGCGCAGAGCGGGATGAATCTCGCGACCGTTCCCTCTGCGCTGGCGTCTGTTGCGGGAGGGCTGCAAAATGCGGGAAGCGGTTTGCAGTCCATTATTGCCGGGGCGGGACAGAATGTTGAGGCCATCCAGCCGGTCAACAGTGTTTCGCTGAATACTCTTGGTCAGAATGCTGCACTTCTGAGTGCTGCGGCTGATGCAGGGGGGCTGGTGAACCGGTCTGCGGCGAATATTGCGGTGGCCCAAGGGCAGGAGACGGCTTTGCCGTCGGTTTTCGCATGAGGAAATGATGCAGGATATTATTGTCAGTGCTGCGGATATTTCCCTGTTTCATGTGGCGGCGCGTGAGCTTGGGGATGCGTCGCAGTGGTGGAGAATTGCGCAGGTCAACGGGATGGCTGACCCGGATCTGGGAAGAATTTCTGAAACGGTTGTTCTGAAGGTTCCGTCGGTTGAGCCTGATCTGGTGTCTGGTCTGCCTGATGGAGCACTGGAATGAGTGTCAGAAACTTGGAGGTTCAGATTCTTTTTGACGGTCAGGTCGATCCTGTTCTGGCGCTTGTGCAGTTTGAAATCGATGCCAGCCGGTATGAGGCATGCGATGTCGCCACTCTCCGTCTAGCTGTCAGAAAACAGGGAGCGGAAACGCCCTGGTTTGAGGGGGAGCAGCCCACGCGGAAATGGGTGACACTTCAGATGCGGGATACCCAGAATATTGCTGCCGCTTGGACGACCCTGTTTCAGGGGCGCCTTGATCATATCGACTATGTGGCGGAGCACGCCATTCTGGAGATGGAATGCCGTGATGCGCTGGCGGCGTTGATGGATCTGCGTGTTCAGGATGCGTGGCTCAACCATACCCAGCAGGAACTGCTGGAAATCATGGCGCAGGCGGCGGGGCTTGAGGCGCAGATTACCTTGCCTTCGGATCAGGCCACATTGATGGCGGGTCAGTTCTGGCAGATTGAACACAAACGGGGCGCTCTTATGGGGCAGCACCGTTTTCAGACTGCGGCGGATCTCGCGTTTACGATTGCAAGGGACGCTTTTTGCGATCTTTATGCCGACGGAACCTCTCTTGCCTGTCAGCCGCTGGGAGCTGCTTCGGATGCGGGTGCGCAGGTGACGGATATGCGTCATGCGGTTCTTGAAACCGGTATTGCGCGCGATTTGCAGTTGCTGGCTGGCGTGGTCGTTCATATGGCGTCTTGGGATTCCCGGCAAAGAAGTACGACACATGTTTATTACGATGGTGTTTCTTTTTCTCAGGACGCGCCATCGGGAAATTTCAGTATCCACACATTTCGTGTTCCTGGACGTCGGCTGGAAGACTTGCAGAGGCTGGCACGGGGCAAACATGCTCGCATTGCGGCTCATGCGTTGTCTGTCCGAATTAAAATTCCTGGAATTATTGGAATTGCACCGCGGAATTTCATGACTGTAGCGGTGGGAAGCAGCGAAAAAACTCTGGGGGTTGATCAGGTTCTTTCCCACTTTTCTGTGGAGAAGGGGTTTGTGCAGCATGTCGTTTTAAGGGATCGCGGAGGTGAGACATGAATGACGCCCGTTTTGATGCGGCCGCTCTGCAAGGCAGAACGGCGCATACAATGTTTGGGATCGTGTCTGCTGCTGATCCGGTCAATCATGCCGTAAAAGTCCGGATCCAGCCTGAAAACATAGAAACAGGCTGGATCCCGGATGCGTGCGGCGTGCATGCGGGAGATCTGCGGATTGCATGTCCGTCTTCTCCGGGAACGCATGTTGTGTTGCAGCCGGTTGAAGGGGATGGGGAGCATCTGGTGGTGACGGGAAGCGTGTATGACACGGTGGTCATGGCGCCCGTGTCTCCGCTGACGGGTAAGGTTGCACAACCTGGCGAACTGCTTGTCAAAGGCGGGTGCGGTCTGCCGCCGCTGTCTTCGTCGGGAAGTGTGGGGGCGTCATCTTCGAGTGCGGGCTGGCTGCATATTGGTCTGGATGGTGTTGCGGCGGGTGCAGGAAATGCGTCTCTCCTTATCAAGGACGGGACTATAAGCCTTTCTGTTGGTGGAACGGATATGACGCTGACATCTGCCGGACTGACTCTTTCCGGAGGTGATATTCGCACCAACCAGCATTCTCTTAATGAGCATATTCATCTGGCAGGAAGTCAGAAAACGGGAGGGCCGCTTGGATGATCGCTCTTTCACATGTTTTCGGGAATGATCTGGTTCTGTCCGAAGGGGGGCTTCAGACTGTTTCCGGTACGGAACTCACGAGGCAGGGTCTGTTGAGAAGGCTTCTGACGGTTGCGGGAAATTATGTCTGGCAGCCCGATTATGGGGTGGGGCTTCCGCTCATGGTGGGGCAGGTCATTGCTCCGGAAGCCATGGAATCCGTCATCCGGGCGCAGGTTCAGGAAGATGCCAACGTGAACCCTTCACAGGTCGTGACTGTGACCGTGACGGATGAGGGGCTGGGCATTTGCAGATGTGATGTTTCGTATGTGGATGCCGGGTCCGGCCAGCAGCAGAGCCTGTCTTTTTCCTACTGAAATGATGAGAGCGGCACAGTATTGAACCGCTCCAAGAGGATGCGATGTCTCTCTCCCTACGTTCCTTTTCCACGACCGTTTCCACTGCGGTGACAACGGCACAGGCATCCTGCTCCCAGTTGCTGGACGTTTCCATCGGATCTCCTGTTCGGGCCCTGATGGAAAGTGTAGGCGGTGTTGGGTTGTGGTTGCAGTACCTAGTGTTGCAGTCGCTGCTGCGGACCCGTCTGTCGACGTCTACGGGGTCCGACTGCGACAGTTTTGTCTATGATTTCGGTATGAGCCGACTGCCCGGTACGGCAGCGACAGGTGTTGTGACGTTTGCCTCTTTTCTGGCCAGCGACCAGTCGGCGGTTGTTCCTCCAGGAGTGATCGTGAGGACGGTCGGGGGAATCTCCTTTGCGGTGACGCAGGATCAGACTTTGCCGACATGGTCCGCCTCTGCGGGAGGATATGTGCGGGAAGCTGGCGTTTCAACCTTGTCGGTTCCTGTCGCATGTCAGGTGGTGGGGGAGTCCGGAAACGTTTCGGTCGGTGCGATCTGCCTGATGGGGACGGCTGTGGCGGGGCTGGATACGGTGACGAATAATGCGCCGTTCCTTAATGGTTCCGATCAGGAAACGGATAGTCAGCTGAGGGCACGTTTTCCGCTGTGGCTGGCGGCAAAGGCCTCTGCCAGCAGGGCTGCGGTTGGGAATGCTATTGCCAATGTCCAGACGGATCTGAGCTATTCGCTTCGGGATGGTCTTAATACGGCGGGAAATGCACGCAGCGGGTATTTTACGGCTGTGGTGAATGATGGAAGCGGTGTTCCTTCGGACCAGCTGTTATCGAGCGTCTATGATGCCGTTGATTCGGTGCGGGCCCTCGGGGTCGGTTTTGCCGTGCAGGCGCCTCAGGATCTGACGGTGAATGTGTCCATGGATGTCGTGGTGCCTTCGTCTGTTCCGGTTCAGCAGGCTGTGAGTGCCATCCAGTCGGCTGTGTCCAAGGATATTGCGTCAATGACGGTGGGTGATGGCTATCCGTACAGCCGCCTGTCCTATCTGGCTTATGCCGGTGCGGGCATTACCGTGACGTCTGTTCTGAATGTCCGGTTGAACGGTGGGCAGGCTGATATTCCCGCAAACGGAAACCAGGCTCTCATGGTTGGAAGTATTCAGATCAATGTCACTCAGGGTTGAGGGGGTGAATTCTGAAATATTTGGGCGGATGAGGACTTCTTATGGCTGTATTTAATACATATCCCAAACTCGACTCCCTGACGGGGGAAGAAGTTATAGTTCTGGCTGATTCCAGCGGCACGCGAACCGTTACGGCGACCGTCTCCCAGATTATCGAGGCGCCTGTCAGTGTCACGGCCAGCGGTCAGTTCTATTCCGACAAGGGAGCACAGGTAAAACGGTTTGCGGACCGGCTTCTGGTTGGCGTGGCGGCGGATAATCCAACTCTGAGCGACAGGGCCAGTTCGTCGCAGGATGACTGGCTTTCAGAGACCATGGGGGCAACGTCGATTGGGCCCTGGGCGTTGCAGGATGCCCAGTGTGCGTCGCTTGCCCAGTTTGGCAACAGTGCGTTTGTCGCAGGGTCTCGTACCTCCGATGCCGTAAATGGCAAGTCATTGCTGGGCTTTCAGCCGAGCTCAATCGGGGTGGCGTCATGGGGAATTTCCGATGACACGTCCAACCCGACAACCACGACGGCTTATGCCTATTATGGCGAAGCCTGGCGTCTGGCCGGAGTAGATTACCAGCCGACTTTCGGAATGGAGCTTGAGGCTGTCAATTTTGGTGGCCTCGCGGTGGGACAGTCGACGCCTTATGCGCCGAATGTTGGCGGTGGTGTGTACGGTATCCAGCTTGGTGCGGGTGGTGGCCAGACGTCGGGTACTTCCGATGCTGCAGCGGGTATGGTGTTCGTTTCCAATCCGAATTCATGGCAGGCGGGCATCGTCTTTGGTGCCCAGTCCCTGACCGGAACGGACGGCAAGGACTCCGGATACGCCTCGGCCGTTTCCCTTGCGCGCAACCAGGCTGTGGAATGGCATACGCCTGAAACCGTTTCCGGCGTGGCCGGGGCCAATGTCGGTGCGTTTGTCCGCTCTACAGTGACGGAACGTACCAACGGCATGCGTCAGGAATTTACGGATAACGGGATCCTGTTTGGCAATATTGAAGGTGAAACGCTGTTCTCGGTCGCCAGCATGCCCAGCCCGACCAATGCGCTTCAGGTTCAGGCAGGCGCCGGGACACAGGCCGCGGGTCTGTATGTGCAGGAAGGAACGGGAGGATCCGGAAATCTGGGGCTGTTCCCTGCAAGTGGCGGGGAGTTGCAGATTACGTCTCCGGTGACGGGGACAGGGGGGACGGTGCCGACGGTTGCCAATGGTGGATTCCTGCATATCAACATCAATGGGGCAGATTATCGTATTCCGCTGATGTCTCCAGACCAGGTCGGGGGATGATGGGATGGCGGTTCTCTACGATGAAGACCAGGATATCCTTCGGGCTTCTGATGGCAGCGTCCTGCTGGATACGGGGCCAGCCCCTGGGTCGGTAGAGGATTTTGCGGGGCGGTTCCGGCGTCTTTTGCCGACAGGGTGGTTTCCGCCGGCGCCTCAAGGTCTGGAAGTAGAATCCGCGCCGGTACTGGCGGCGATTCTGCACGGTTTTGGCGCGGTTCTGTCCGGTATCTGGCAGTTGATGCAGGAATGTTCCCTGCAGATGCGTCTTGCGACGATGAGTGGCGCCTTTCTGGATATGGCGGCTGAGGATTATTTCGGTGACGGCGGACTGGTCCGTCAGTCTTCCGAGCCAGATGTCATGTATCGCAAACGCATCCGGGCCTCTCTGTTTGCCGAACGCAACACCCGTCAGGCCGTAACGGACGCACTTGTCGCGGCGACAGGCGTGCAGCCGGTTATTATCGAAACCCTGAATGCGTCCGACTGCCATGCACTCGCCTGCGCTTCAGCTCCTGCCATGGGTGGAGGATACGGTTATGGTGCGGAGGCCCTGCGTTATGGCAGCCTTCAGGGCGGCCAGTTTTTTGTGGAAACACAGTTGGGAAAAGCCGCAGATCTGGCAACAGTCTGCCGTGTCGTCGATCAGACGGCAGCTATGGGCGTTACCGGCTGGATCAAGGTGAAAAATTAATGGATCGGGCAATCGTTTATGCGGGATCAATCCCGCTCGATACGGATCTTCTGCGGGCCGGGCGGTATACCAAAGCAGCGTTCGGCAATCTGGCTTCGATGCTTTATGGACCCAATGTCATGGCGGCGTCCGGTCTGGGGTATTCGGCATCTTCCAGCAGTCTGAACCTGACGATTGATGCGGGTTCTGTTCTGGCTCCCGGCGTCATGGATGCTTCTGCCATTGGTGGCAATGGTGGCGGTCTGGCAGCGGATGCGACGGCTCTTACATGCCAGTATATCAGCGCGGCGTCGCAGACCATCACGCTTCCCGGCTCGGGCAATACCTATACGATTTATGCCCTCTGCTCCGAGCAGGATGCTGATCCGACGGTGCTTCCGTTCTTCAATGCCAGTAATCCTTCCCAGACACAGGCCGGTCTCCAGAACGATGGTGGTACGCTCCCTGTGCGCCGGACGGGTACCATGACCCTGGTCGCTGCGACCAACCCTCCCGTTCCACCGGCAGGCGGGTGTGTCGTGGCACTTTATACGATTACTGTACCGCAGGGGGCGTCCGGGCTGGCGGGTGTGACGGTTCAGCCGGGTCAGGTTTTCTGGCCGACCATTCCGGAGCTGGCGACGCAGGCCCTGCTGAAAGCCTCTACCGAACCCATGACACTTGTGACCGGAAATAGCTCGGTTTCCATTCCGGCCTGGGCGTCCAGAGTGGAACTGCGCGCTATCGGTGCCGGCGGCGGCGGGGCGGCCTCGCAGGCGACGACGACCGCCAGTTCTTTTTCTGGCGGCGGCGGCGGCGGCGGCGGTGATGCCTGGGGTATTTATACCGTTAGCCCGACGCAGGGCAACGGACTGGCGATTACGGTCGGAAGCGGCGGTGGATCCGAACAGACAGGTGGCACGTCTCTTGTCAGCTATCTGGGGCAGACACTGCTGCAGGCTGAAGGCGGACAGGGCGGCACGTTCTATTCCACCACGGGCTCTGCGGGTGGAGTTGGCGGAAACGCATCGGGCGGCACCGTCTGGAACCAGAGCGGAACGTCGGGTGGTGACGGGCAGTGCAACGCCTACACGTTCTCCGGCTATGGAGGAGATGGTCCATGGGGCGGCGCAGGGCGGTGCGGAAATCAGGGAGGCCGCACCGCCACCCGGTATGGTGCGGGTGGCGGAGGCTCCTATTCAGCGACGACCGACGGTGCATCGTCCAGTGGTGGCACGGGATATCAGGGCTGTGTCCTGTATCGTTTCCTGCCCTGACAGGTTCAGTTCAGCGCAGGTGTGTCATCCGCCATATCGGAGGGTGGCATGCTTTTGCTGAACTGTTTCACGTCGTCCGCCGAAACAGGGGAAGCGTTGTTTCCCCATGCCTTGCGGATGAATGTCACGACATCGGCGATCTGCTGATCGGTTAGCTTGTGGTTGAACGCAGGCATCGCGATGGAGGATGGAGCGGCCATCATGGCGGGGAGGGTCGCGCCCGCCTGAACGATATGAACGAGCGACACCGGGTCGCTCTGCATCACGACGGGATTGCCCGCCAGTGGGGGGAAAACCGCAGGATATCCCTTGCCGTCCGTACGATGGCAGGCTGCGCAACGGTCAATATAGACCCGTGCCCCCCGTGATGACAGATTCGCTTTGTGAAGCTGGTCCGTAATGGTGGGGTCATAGGTCCAGGGTGTCTGGGAGTGGTCGGCAGCCTGAAGGCTTTTGAGGTAATGTGCGATAGCCCGCAGATCCTCATCTGTCAGTTTCTGTGTGCCATGCAGCACGGCAGACGTCATGGAACCGAAGACGCTTCCGGTCTCGGCGCGGCCGGTCTTGAGAAACGCCACGATGTCCTCTTCGCGCCAGCGGCCCAGTCCGGTCCGGTTTTCCTGCCGCAGGGAGGGCGGAGTCCAGCCATCCACTACGGCCCCACCAGACAGATAAAGACTGCCACCATCGGCCGTCAGGGCTTTTTCCTGCATCGTGATGGCGCGTGGAGAATGACAGGCTCCGCAATGGGCAGGCCCTTCCACGAGATAGGCGCCTCGCGCAAGCTTGGGATCAGTGAATTCTCCGGCGGTCCGGGGTATGGCCGTGTGAGGCGTGGGGGCAAAAACCCAGCGCCAGACCGTTAGCGGCCAGCGCATGGAGAGCGGCCATGGAATCTCGTTGTCCGGCGTCGGAACGGAAGCTGCTGGAACGCCTTTTCTGAAATAGACAAACAGTGCGTGGATATCGCTGTCTGTCATCCGGGCATAAGAGGGAAAAGGCATGGCGGGATAAAGGGTTGAGCCATCACGCCGGATGCCTTCCCGTACGGCGCGGCCAAACTGTGCTTCCGTATAGCTTCCGATCCCGTGTTCGGGATCCGGGGTGATGTTGGTGGAGTAGATTTTCCCCATAGGAAGGGAAAAAGATACTCCTCCGGAATATTCCGGTTTTCCGTGAACGGAATGGCAGGCTGCACAATCAGAGGCTGCCGCCAGATAGCGTCCTTTTTCTGCAGTGGCTTTGTCAGCATCCTGCGCGGTGGCAGATCCCGTAAGCCCGGCTCCGAGAAGGCAGGCGACAAACAGGCGCCACTTCATGCTTTCACCATCGGACCAGGGGATTTGAGATAGGTCGCACGAATGTGGTGTGCGGCCCAGTATGCGAGCGCAGCTACCATTCCTGTCGGGTTGTATCCCATGCCCTGCGGAAACGCATTCGATCCGATGACAAAGACGTTGGACACATCCCAGCTCTGAAGGTAGCGGTTGATCGCGCTGGTCTGGGGGTTATCTCCCATGATGGCACCGCCTCCCAGATGTGTGGTCTGATAGGTGCGTGTGTCGAAGGGCTGACCCGCGTTGAGATGAACCAGATTCATTTTCGTCGCCCCCATGGCGCGGGCAATGGGTTCGATCTTGCTCACGACATACTGGTTCATGCGGATGTCGTTGTCCTTCCATGTGAAGGTCATGCGGAGCAGCGGCTGTCCGTAAGCGTCTTTCCATGTTGGATCGAGATCCAGATAGACATCCCGATACGCCATGTTGCTGCCATGGGCGTCGATACCGAGCGAATGTTTGTAAGTATTGACGAGGGAGTCCTTGTATGCGGAGCCCCAGCGTGGCGTGCCTCCCCCTCCGGCGCCGAGTGCGACGGCAATCGGTTTTACACCCGCCTGATTGACCCAGACAGGCGATCCCCCCACAAAACCGAGCGGCCCGTGATCGAAATTCATGCTGTTGAAATCATCAATGGCAACCCCGGCGCCCCCCGCCCCTACGAACTGGTTGGTATAGGTCGAAGGTGGTAGCCACACGCGTGAGGACGTGATCGTCTGGTAGACGAAATTGCGTCCGACCGTTCCGGTATTGCTGACCGGATCGTAGGGTTTTCCGATGCCCGAGACCAGCATCAGATGCACATTGTTGAACTGGAACGCTCCCAGAATAACCAGATCCGCCGAGAGCGAGATTTCTTTCCGGGTTTTCGTGTCCAGATAAGTGACGCCGGTCGCTTTTGTTTTCGTACTGTCGAGATCGACGCGCAGAACATGGGCATCCGCGATAAGGGAAAATCCTGGATCCTGCCGCAGGACAGGAAGGATGTTCACGTTGGGTGAGGCTTTTGAATACAGGTAGCAGTCATACCCGCTGCAATAACCGCAGAAATTGCACGGCCCCATCTGGCAGCCGTAAGTATTGGTATACTGACGCGACGCATTGGCCGCAGGAAGCGCGTAAGGATGATATCCGGCATTTTTCGCGGCATCCCGGAAAACCGATGCTGAGAAAGTATCCTTCATCGCAGGGAGTGGAAAATTATCGGAACGATCCGGAGAAAAAACATTCCCGTCTCCAACGATTTTTCCCTGGACCCTGTAAGCTTCTCCCGAAGTGCCGAAGACCTTTTCCGCTTTGTCGAAAAAAGGTTCCAGCTCGTCATAGGTGACGCCATAATCCTGAAGATTCATGCCTTCGGGAATGAATTTTTCTCCATACCGTTCGATCACGGCACTTCGGAGCCTCAGGTCTTCCGGGGCAACGCGGAAATGAACGCCAGACCAGTGCAGACCCGCACCGCCGACGCCTTCGCCGGGCAGGAAGGCTGCAAGCTGCCGGTACGGCAGGGCCGTCTGGTCCATGGTATTGCGGATCGTCACGGTCGACTGAGACAGGTTCTGGAAAAGCCGCTTGCGGATGGCTCCGCGCAGTTCGTCAATGGATTCCGGATAGGCCCCTTCAACGGGAGTCGTTCTTTCCGACCCCCGCTCAAGCATGACGACCGACAGACCGGCTTCGGTCAGTTCCTTGGCCATGATCGAGCCGGCCCAGCCTGCTCCTACAATGATCGCATCGACATGTTTGACCATCAGGCAGTCTCCCCGGAAATAGAGACCGGACCAATGGGATAGGACGCCCCTTCCTGATTGACCCAGTCCATGAAGTCCGCCCGTGCGCCGGGAAAGCCCAGCATGACCCAGCCCCCAAGGCCGCGATTGCCACCGTAAAGCGGATCGGCAAAAGCCCCTTCAAGCGTGTTGGTCCGAAGCTGTTCGAAAAAGACTCGTCCCGGAATGTCGCCAAGCTGTACGGAGCCACCTTCCAGGGCTGTCAGGATTTCGTCCTGCTGCATGGCGGACAGAGCGGCAAATCCCTTCCCGTATTGCTGGCGGGCGTAATGCTCCACGCCTGCAATCCCCTTGCGATACAGGTCCTTGGGTACAAAAGGAAGCTGGTAGCCCAGATTGGCTGGGCCCTGTTCAAACGGGCCGGACATGTACCAGTTCTCACCCCGTGCGTATGGGGTCTGCATCTGCCGGTCCAGGAATTCCGCAACACCGAGCGCCCTTGCGCCCGGGCCGTTATGATCAGCGGGGAACAGACGTTCGCAGGCGGATTCGAGAAACTGGTATTCCGCAGCATCGAAAAAAACCGGACGATAGGGCTGGGCCGCTTCAGCAGCCAGAGCTTCGGCCCACCGGGCGTTTCCTGAAGCCATCCAGAATGACGTGGTTCCCAGAAGTCCTTTCACGACACTGCGGCGGAATGGATTGTTCAGTGTCGGTTCCATGGGGGGCACAGCTTTCTCCGGGGATAGAACCAGGGGCACAGAAGATCTGGAAACGGGTGATTTACAAACCCGTTTTCTAACGAAAACAGACGAAAACCGCCAGACAATCCCTCATCACAACATGACGAGAGATCTGAATCCTCTGGATGATTTTAGTGGGTTGCTGAACTGCCTGTTGAAGGAAGTTGCAGGGTTCCGGGCTGGGGCGAGCGCTGAACGGTGGTGGGTGTGGCTGCCGTGTCGGTCTCGGCCCCTGTCGGAAAAATGGCGTCCGGCGCATTTGAAGTCGCAACAGGGGTTGTGGTTTTTGGGGGAGCAGGAGAGACGGTGTCCGGTGCAGCCAGCGCGGGCGTGGTGGGTGCAGCCGCTGGCTCAGCGCCCGGAACTCCGAGTGTCTGCTGCTGTACGCCCCCGTTGACGATGGGCGTTCCCGCAGCATCCGTCATCCAGGACAGGAGCTTCTTGCGGATCTGGAATTCCAGTTCCACATTCATGTCCTGCATCATCTGGTTTGTGAGGGTATAGAGTTCCCTGCGGGATGTCGGATCGCGGTCGCCGGCGTCCAGCTTGCGCGTGATGCGGGCATGAACGAATCCGGTATGCTGGTTGCTGGCATCCGACACGTTCAACTGTACATCCATGGCGCCCGTCACCGCGTTGTCGCCCGCGCGGTTCAGATAGGCCTGCTTGATGATGAAGTCCGCCTTGCCCGACGTTCCGCTTGCGACCAGACGCTGTCCGGCCATGTTTTTGAGTGCCTGATCCGGCGCGATGGGCGCTTTGGCCGACAGAGAATCCGGTGCGGCGGGCGCTTCGTCCTGAACGTCAATCGAGGCCACGTTCAGATGGATCTGGGGAAGATAGCTGTAATCGGTCGGGGGGAATGTCTCGTCCGCGGTCCCGTCCGAGCAGGCGGCCATGCCCAGAGACAGCATCAGGCTCCCCAGACCGGTCCAGTAACGTATGCGCATATCCTGTCTCCTGAAGGCGTTACTGACGACTGAAAAGGGACTTGATCCGGCTTTTCAGTCTCTGTCCAGATGCTGGAGGGTGAGAAGGGGACGCTGGCGGCTGTGGTATCGTAAAAGATGGCGCTGCCTTGGGAGAAGGGGGTGGTGGTGTTTCGTCCGGAACACTGGGACGAAGACCAAAAGCCTGCCCGACGCCGAAATCTTCCGCTCTGAACGGACGGGCGTCCCGGATCAGGGACACATGTTCGGGATGACGGGCATACCAGCCCAGAATGAGCCCCGGAATCATCGCCGCTGCGGGATCGTCACTGATCAGCATCGGAGCGTCAGGATAGTAAAAAGACGGGCGCAGGGCCGGAAGCGTTTCGTTCCAGATCAGATAAAAAACCGTATCGGCGTCCTGAAAGCGGCTTACGCTGAACGCCCCCACCTGAAAGGTGATCTGAGCCAGAAGGGGCAGCGCCGTGAAGGGAGACGAGACGATCAGCGGGCCCTGCCCGCGCTGGGCTGCCAGCAGCGCAGTGATCCGGTTTTCGCCGATCTGCCGCCCGTTCGGGCAGGGCAGTGCTTCACCGCTATCGGCATGGCCCGACGGCAGAAGAAGCGTATGCGGCGCAAACCCTCCAAGCCAGGAGCCGGAAAGTTCATTGACGGCGATTTCAGGCAGGGTGTCGCATGACGGACCGGTCTGCGGAGGAAGCGGAGCGCCCAGCACTCCGGTCGCGAGCGGCCAGAACACCGGATCCATCGCCATCAGAAGACGCCGCCGGACGGACGCTTCGAGCGACAGGACATGGCTTGCGCGGTACTCGCCTCCTTCAAGCCACCAGCAGGCCTGCTTCCCCGTGGCGTCTTCCGTGAAAACCACCACGCTGAAATCATCCGCCACGATTTCCCGGCTGCTTGCGCTCCAGCAGGGATAAAGCTGCTCGACCGGAAAGCCATCAAGCTTCACGCCATCAAGCAGGGGGATCATCATGCAGTCCGTTCTCCAAGTTCCCCGCGGGTGAAGCGGAAACCCACATTGCAGAATTCACAGTTCATCGTGATGGCGCCATTTTCGACCATGTGGTCGAGGTCGTCTTCCGGGAATGTCTCAAGAACGGAGGCCAGCCTCGCCCGGTTGCACCGGCAGCCATAAGCCAGGGCACGCGGCGTCCCTACGCGGACGTCCAGCGTCCCGAAAAGCCGCTGGATCAGGCGCTCGTTGGACAGGTCCGGGTCAAGGACTTCCTGCTCCGTCACCGTTCCGGCTAGTGTGCAGGCAGTTTCCCAGGCGTCCTCATCCTGTTCGGACGCCTCGATCCCGCCTTCTGCCGCGATCCGCTCCAGAACAAGCGCTCCGGCCTTCCATCCATCCGCCGATTTCGCACAGAACAGCCGGATCCAGCAGTCGTGCTGCTCGCTGGTCTGGAAATAGTTCACGGCCATGTCCGCCAGCGTCGTGCCGGTCAGATCCACGATGCCCTGATGCCGGTCCATGTCCGGCCCCTGGTCGATGGTGAACGCCATGTAGCCGTCCCCCAGAAGGCCCTTGGCCGTCTCAGGGAGGGCATCCCGGTCCGCATCCTCGCGCAGACGTGCGAAGAATCGCAGATCCCCGCTGTCTGTGGCATCCGTCACCAGCATTGAAACCGGACCGTCGCCCTTGATCTGGAGGGAAAAGGCCCCCTTGAACTTTAGGGCCGACACCATGGCCGCCACGAGGGCCAGCGCCTCTCCCCCAAGCTGCGAAACCCCATCGGGATTGTCATGCCGCGACAGGATGGCATCTGCCAGAGGCCCAAGCCGCACCAGACGTCCCCGCACCGGGGAGCGTTCCAGATAAAAGGGCGTAACGCCGCCCGAGACGACCATGTTCGGAACGTCAGGCCGGTTCGTGTCGAGGAAGGGTGGTGTATCCATCAACCGTTTTCTTTCCCAAGAGCCCAGAGCAGCAGGCCCTTCTGCGTGTGCAGGCGGTTTTCCGCCTCATCGAAGACAACGGACGCCTGGCCTTCAAAGACCTCCGGCGTCACTTCCTCTCCGATATGGGCAGGCAGGCAGTGCAGGAACAGGGCATCGGGCGCAGCTTTTGCCATCAGCGCCGTATCGACCTGATAGGGCTGGAACACCTTGAGGCGCGTTTCACGGTCCTTGTCCCCCATGCTGACCCAGGTATCCGTCAGCACGGCATCCGCGCCCGTGACGGCTTCAGCAGGGTCGCGGAAAACCTCGATCGTCGCACCATGGGCCCTTGCCCACGCCACGGCGTCAGGGTTGGGCGCGAACCCTTCCGGCGTTGCCAGGCGGACATTGAAGCCGAGAAGGGCCGCGCCTTCCATCAGGGATGTCGCGACGTTGTTGCCGTCGCCGATCCAGGCCAGCGTCTTGCCGCGGATCGGCCCGCGATGTTCCTCGAACGTCAGGACATCCGCCAGAATCTGGATCGGATGGGAGACGGGCGTCAGGCCGTTGATGACCGGAACCGAGCTCCATTTCGCCAGTTCGCGCAGATTGGCGTCATTCCCGGTCCGCAGCACGATCACGTCCAGAAAGCGCGACAGGACGCGGGCCGTGTCGGCCACCGTCTCGCCCCGGCCAAGCTGCATGTCGCCCGGCGAAAGGACTGAAACGGACCCGCCAAGCTGCCCCATCCCGACCTCGAACGACACGCGGGTGCGCGTCGAAGGCTGGGCGAGGATCAGGCCGAGGGTACGGCCTTCCAACGGGCGCTCCGGATGCAGAGGCTGACGGCGCCCGTTCTGCATGGCCTTGACCTTCGCTGAAAGGTCGATGATCTGCCGGATGATTTCGGGGCTGAAATCGCGCAGATCAAGAAAATGTCTCGGAGTCAGAGTCGCTGCTGTCGTGCTCACGATGCTTTCTCCTGCGTGGCAGAGGCTTTCAGGGACAGGGCGGCCTTCACGAGCCGCTCGCAGGCCTCGCGGCACTCGGCTTCCGTCACGACCAGCGGCGGAACAAGACGCAGCACATTGTCTCCAGCACTCACGGTCAGAAGGCCCTGATCCAGAACCGCCTGCATGACGTCGCCCACAGGCGGCACACAGTGCAGGCCGCGCATCAGCCCAAGACCACGCACATTGCCGAAAACGCCTTCCGAGCGGCTGACAACGTCTTCCAGCATCTTGCCGAACGCGTCTCCAACCGTACGGACATGCTCCAGAAAGCCGGGGCTCAGGATTTCTTCCAGAACGGTCACCCCGGCTGCGCAAGCCAGCGGATTGCCGCCAAAGGTCGTCCCGTGGGAGCCCGGTGTCAGGTGTCGCGCCAGCTCTTCCGTCGCAAGAACGGCACCGAGCGGGAAGCCACCACCAATGCCCTTGGCCACCGAAATTACGTCCGGACGGATGCCATACCATTCATGCGCGAACAGCTTGCCCGTCCGGCCCACACCGGTCTGGACTTCATCAAAACCCAGATACAGCCCGTATTCGTCACAGACGGCGCGCAGCCCTTCCATGAACTCGCGGGTCGCAGGCTTGATACCGCTCTCGCCCTGAACGGGCTCGACGATGATGCCCGCCGTGTGCGGTGTAATGGCCTCACGCAGCGTGTTGGTGTTGTTGAACGGCGCATGGTCGAACCCTTCCACCACAGGGCCAAAGCCCTTTTGATAGGCGGGATTGCCCGTCGCCGAAATCATGGCGAGCGTCCGGCCGTGGAAGGCCCCGTCAAAGCACAGGATGCTGGTCCGCTCCGGATGCCCGTTCTCGAACTGGGCGCGGCGGATCATCTTGACCATGCCTTCATTGGCCTCGGCGCCCGAATTGCAGAACAGCACGGAATCCGCGAACGTGTTCTGCACCAGCAGTTCCGCCAGCGCCTCCGCCTGCGGAACCCGGTACAGGTTCGAGACATGCATGACCTTCGCGGCCTGTTCCGCAATGGTTTTAACCAGTTTCGGATGGGCATGTCCCAGCGAAGTCACGGCAATGCCGGCCCCGAAATCCAGATATCGTCGCCCGTTCGTCGCCGTCAGCCAGACGCCTTCGCCCTGCTCGAAAGCGAGGTCGGCACGTTTGTAATTCGGCATCAGCGCGGGGATCATGATGGATCTCTGAATATCTGGTTGAAAACGAAACGGTTTATGCGGAATCGCAAAACCCTGCTCCGGTTGCCCGGAGCAGGGCTTCAAATTCCGCCCGTGCATAGTGAAGGGCAGAACGGGGTTCCGTCAAACCCCGGCGTGCCGGAATGTGGCGGTCAACCCGGCAGATCAGACCCGCTGATACAGCAGATCCCGCGCCAGCCAGCACCCGACCCGCACTGCCGTCACGCTGCCGCCCTGCCGCTCGAACGCCAGGGTCCAGTCTCCGGGGGCCGTGTGATCGAGTGCGCGCGGGCAGGGCAGAACCCACACATCCTTTGCCAGACGCTGGAGCATTTCCATCCGTCCATCGCCCAGTATTCCCGAAAAACCGCCATAAACCACACCACCCGTCAGTGTGATGGTCACTTCGGCCTTGTCCAGTTCCTCGCAGCGATAGACGCCCGCCAGTTCGGCAATATCCTCGCCGGGCGTCTCGTCACAGCGCATGAGGAGGCTCGTCCGGTTTTCTCCCGGACGCTCCACCACGACTTCCGGCCCCTCCGCAGTCTCCTGCGCCTTTACGACGACCGATCCCGCTTCGGCCCGCGTTGCCGAAATCCCTTCCAGAGCCTCCGGCACCATCAAATAGCGCAGCGTTGCTCCACCGGGTGCAGGTTCGATTCGGGCCGACAGTCCCGTCTCCCGCTCCAGATAGGTCCCATACAGCGCAGTCGGAGGCTGCGTGCTGCGGTCCGGCTCATAGGGAACGCCCAGAGCCGCTGCCAGAATCTGCGCCGCCGCAACCTGTGCCGCGCTCATGTGATTGAACATCACCACGACTGACAGACGCTCGGACGCGACGTGCAGTCGATGGGAGCGCCAGCCCCGCAACGCGCCGCCATGCATCGTCACATCCCGTCCGAACATCGTGCTGCGTTGCAGGCCGAATCCATAAGGCGCGGCCTGACCGTCGCTGAACGTCACCGGCGCGGTCAGACGCCGGTACAGACTGTCCGGCGCTTCACGTGTGGCATCAATGAACCGCTCCCAGGCGATCATGTCTTCCAGAGACGCCCCAAGCCCGGCATCTCCCGTCCAGATGACATTGTTGACCGCCGGACGGAAGCCGCTCTCCACGGTTCCTTCATAGCCGACTGTCCCATCCGGCATGGCACGCGTATCGGCGGCCAGAATGGCGCGTTCCATGCCCACCGGATTGAAAATGGATGTCTGGAGCAACTCGGCAAAGCTGCGTTCCGTCCGGTCCTGAAGAATGTCGGAAATCAGCCGGAAATTCTGGTTTACATAGGAATAGGACGTGCCGGGCTGAAACTGGAGCGTCCGCGTTCCCTCAATGACACGCCGGGCCTCGCGGTCTCCGAAATCCCCTTCGATGGGCGCGCCATGCAGCATCGCTACGGCCCAGTAATCCCGCAGGCCCGACTGGTTATGGGCGAGATGCAGCAGGCCCGGCGAAGGCTCATCGAGCTGCGGCAGCCGCGCATCCACATCCGCGTCCAGTTCCGACGGATCGTCATACAGATCGAGCAGTGTGGCGCAGGTGAACTGCTTGGTGATGGAGCACATGCGAAACAGCGTGGACGGCGTAAACGGAATGCGACGCTCCACATTCGCATAGCCCCAGCCATGCCGGACCAGAACTTCGCCGTCCTTCAGAACGGCCACGGCCCCGCCGGGGCCGGGAAAGCGGGCAGGGAGGGCGGAGACAGCCGCTTCAACACGGGTAAAAAGTGAATCGCTCATGGAGGGAAAGATGGCTCCAGACCGGCTTGCCGTAAATGCCTTTCACCCGGCATAATTGTCCCATCATGGAGGACAATCCTACCCCGCCCCCCGTTCCGGATGCCGCGTCCCTGCGTGAGGCCGCCTTGGCGCATCTCGCCCGCTTCGCCACGACCGAACAGGGTCTGCGTCAGGTGCTGGACCGCCGTCTGCGCCGCTGGGGCGTGCGTGCGTCGCACGCCGGTCTGCCCAACGAAGACATCGAATCCGCCATCGCCGCCCTGCGCCCCGCCATTGACGGGATCGTCGCGTCCATGACCGATCTGGGCGCCGTGGATGACGCAGGTTATGCCCGCAGCCGCGCCACCAGCCTGACCCGGACCGGGCGCTCCCGTCGTGCGGTGGAAGCGCATCTCGCCAACAAGGGTGTCGATCAGGAGACTGTCCGCGACGCCCTCAACGACTCGCTGGGCGAACGGTCGGACAGCACCGCACGGGAGGCCGAACTCGCTGCCGCCCTCGTTCTGGCCCGCAAACGCCGCCTCGGCCCGTTCCAGAGACCCGACCGGGAGGAAGAAGATCCTCTCAAGACCATGGGTGTTTTCGCCCGTAACGGTTTTTCCCGTGATGTCGCGCAGAGCGTGCTCGACATGGACCCCGATGAGGCGGAAGACCGCATCATCGCCTTCCGAAGTCTGTGACAGTGATGGCCCGCATTCTCCGCTGCCTGCCGCTCGGCCTGCTTGCGCTCCTCGCGGCCTGTGGCAACCGCTACGAATACAGCCGCGCCAGCTTCAACGGCCCGTTGCAATGCGCGCCCTATGCCCGCGAACGCACCGGGCTGAAACTGAGTGGCAGTGCGGCCTCATGGTGGGGGCAGTCTGCCGGACGCTATGCCCATACCCATATGCCCCGTCCCGGAGAAGTGCTGGTTTTCCGCGCCACATCCCGTGTTCCCAGCGGCCATGTTTCCGTCGTACGCCGACAGGTTTCAGACCGCACGATCCTCGTCGATCATGCCAACTGGGAGCCCGGCCGCATCGACCACGCTGTCCCTGTGACGGATGTGTCCGCCCGCAATGACTGGACGCTGGTGCGGGTCTGGTGGGCGCCTGTTCATGGTCTGGGAAAGCGCGCTTATCCGACCTACGGCTTCATTTCATCGCATGACAGTGACGACGCTTCCTGAGAGGAATGCTTGCACAATCGTTCAAGCCTTGCCACATGATGAGGCCTCGGGTGGATGCCCTCGCTTTTCGGAGTAACACACTATGGGTAGCATGAGCCCCGTTCACTGGCTGATTCTGGCGGTCGTCCTGCTCGTCGTGTTTGGCGGCGGCGGCAAGATCAGCGGCCTGATGGGAGACTTTGCGAAGGGCATCAAGTCCTTCAAGAAGAACATGGCCGACGATGAATCCATGACCGCGACGGACGCCCCGCAGGCTCCGGGTCATATTTCGCCGCCGAACCAGAACCCCGGCTATAGCCAGACGACCAACAGCGAAACACACCGCAATCAGGTCTGATGCAGAACCTCAAGGTTGATGAAAGCTGGGGCAATGCCAGCCGCCAGATCGTGCAGGCCGGCCAGCGGATGGACCAGCGCGGCTGGGTTCCGGCAACGGCGGGCAACCTGTCATGTCGCCTGCCGGATGGCCGGATCGCCATTACCCGCTCCGGCGGCCACAAAGGCTTTCTGACGGACAGCGACGTCATCGAGATCACGCCGGACGGCGTGCCGGTCGATCCCGCCAATCGCGCGAGTGCGGAAACGCTGCTGCACACGCAGCTTTACGCCCATGACCCCGCGATCGGCGCCGTTCTGCATGGCCATTCCGTCGCCGCGACCATCCTCTCCATGGATGAACCGTCCGACGCGATCACGCTGGCGGGCTATGAAGTCCTCAAGGTCTTCGAAGGCCAGACGACTCATGACACGAGCCTGGAACTGCCCCTGTTTCACAACGATCAGGACATCGCCCGGCTGGCCACGGTTGTTGCGCCAAAGCTCGCGGACATGCGCCTCGGCTATCTGATTCGCGGCCACGGCGTCTATGTCTGGGGCAAGGACATGTTCACGGCCCTGGCCCGCCTCGAAGGGCTTGAGTTCCTGCTGGCCTGCGAACTCGCCCGTCTGCAGAAGAAGGCCTGACCATGAGCCGCCTGACCGTTTACCGCGATGATGCTCCCGACATGATCCTGCTGGACGTCACCACGCCCGGCGAGATTGCGGAGACCCTGCGTCCCCACAATATCCGCTTCGACCGCTGGTCGGCTCCCGTTACACCGGCGCCTGACGCCCCGGCGGAAGAGGTTCTGGAGGCCTACCGCCCCTATCTGGACACGCTGATGGGCGAGACGGGCGCAGGCAGCGCGGATGTGGTGCGGATCAACGCGTCCACGCCGAACCTCCCGGAACTCCGGAAAAAGTTTCTGTCCGAACACACCCACAGCGAAGACGAAGTCCGTTTCTTCGTGCACGGGCAGGGCGCGTTCGTCCTGCATATCCGCGGGCGCGTCTATTCCGTTTTATGCACCCAAGGGGACCTGATCTCCGTTCCTGCAGGCATCCCGCACTGGTTCGACGCCGGGCCGAAGCCGGACGTGGTGGCCCTGCGCGTCTTCACCGACACGACCGGCTGGATCGCGCAATATACCGGCGATGACATCGCCAACCGCTTTCCCGCTGAAGTTCCCTGAAAGTCCCCCATGATCCGTCTCGTCCTGCTTGATATCGAGGGCACAACCCTGCCGATCTCTTTCGTGCGGGACGTCATGTTCCCCTATGCGGCCAAGGCCCTTCCGGCCCTGCTTCAGGACCACACGAACCCGACGGTCGTGGCGGCGCGGGCGGATATCGCCGTGGAATATCCGGGACAGGACCCGCTGACAGTCTGTCAGGACTGGATGAAAGCGGATGTGAAGGCAGCCCCTCTCAAGACGCTTCAGGGCCTAACCTGGCGTCAGGGTTTCGAGGACGGCACCCTTCAGGCCGACCTGTATCCGGATGTGCCACCCGCCCTGAAGGCCTGGTCGAAAGGCGGCCTGCGTCTGGCCGTCTACTCATCCGGCTCCATCCCGTCGCAGAAACTGCTCTACGGCCATACGGCACAAGGCGATCTGACGCCCCTGTTCGAAGACTTCTTCGATCTTTCGACCGGCGGGAAAAAAGACGCGGCCTCCTATGAAAAGATCACCGCCGCCGTCGGCCTTCCCGCAGACGAAATCCTGTTCTTGTCCGATATCGGCGCAGAGCTGGATGCCGCCCAGAGCGCAGGGATGAGCGTCTGTCAGCTCGTCCGCGAGCGGGACGGCACCATTCCGCATCCGGGTGTCGCGCAGGCTCCCGACCTGAACGCCGTTTCCAGCCAGTTTGGCCTGCCCGTCGTATGATCCTGCACACGGACTGGCGCCATATCCCTGCCTCCGCCCGCAATACGGTGGCAGCGCTGGGCAATTTCGACGGCGTACATCGCGGCCATGTGCATCTCCTCGAAACATTGCGGATGGCGCGGCCCGATCATCCGCTCTCGGTTGTCACGTTCGACCCACACCCCCGAACACTGTTCCGCCCGCAGGACCCGCCGTTCCGCCTGATGCTGCCGGATGTCCGCGCCGCAGCCCTCGGCAGCCAGGGCGTTGAACACGTCTTCCAGATCCCGTTCGATGCGGAATTCTCCCGTCTGAGCGCCGACCGGTTCGTGAACGATGTTCTCGTGAAGGGCCTCGGTGTGGCGCATGTGGCCTGTGGTGCGGATTTCGCATTCGGCCACCGTCGTCACGGCAATATCGACCGTCTTGAGGCTCTTCTCGTGCCCCATGGAATCGGTCTGACCATCGTGCCCCAGCTTGTCGATGACGGGGGCCCGATTTCCTCCAGCCGCATCCGTCGCCTGTTGCAGGAAGGCTATCCTGAGCGCGCAGCCGAGGAACTGGGCCGTCTCTGGAGCATCACCGGTCCTGTCATGCACGGAGACCAGCGCGGGCGTCTTCTCGGCTTCCCTACGGCCAATATTCCCCTGACGCAGCATCTCGAACCCGCGCGCGGCGTCTATGCCGCCCGCGTTACACTGCCCGATGGCCGGGTGATCCCCGGTGTCGCCAATATCGGCCGTCGTCCCACGATCAATGACGGCCGGGAAAGCCGCCTTGAAGTCCATCTCTTCGACTTCAACGAAGACCTGTACGGCCAGACCCTCAGCGTTGCGCTGATCGCGCTGCTGCGTGAGGAAAAGAAATTCTCCGGTCTGGACGAACTCAAGGCCCAGATTGCTGCCGATGCCGCACAGGCCCGCTCCATTCTGGCTGACTGAACTTTCTCCAGTCTTCTGAATCCCGCCGGACCGTCACCCTTCCCCGTTTTCGGGGGAGGGTTTTTTTTTGCAGTATGACATTGTGTGTCGTTTCTGCCACGTCTTTGAAGAGAGAATGAGAATCCTTCGCATTTTTATGGAATCGGTATTGAGAATAATTCTCAATAAATCTTTAAGGGCAGCATCAGTTTTCGTTTGCAGGATCATGATCCGATGTCGTCCAGAACACCTCGCCCGCCTCTGGGCTCGCTCTCTCTGGCTGCCGGCCTGACGCTCGTCTGTACCGCAGCCCATGCCCAGCAGACTGATGTCCGGCACCATCACAAGGCCCGTCGTCAGGCCCCCCAAAAAAATAACGCCCTGCACCCGCAGGAAACGCGGCCTGTGGCCCCGAAGAGTGTGACGCCTGTTCCGAAAACGGCGGATAACAGCATCAGCGCCGCCCCTGAGGAAGAAGAGCACCTCCAGGTCGTCGGTTCCCCCATGAACATCCTGCACGAGACCATGGGTCTGAGCCGGATGCCGGAAGATGCGCTGCATACCCCGCAGACGATCAACATCGTCCCCCAGCTTCTGATGCAGCAGCAGAACGTCAAATCCCTCGACGAAGCCCTGCGCAACGTTCCGGGCATTACAGCGTCCGTCGGCGAGGGTGAGGGCGGCATGGCGGGCGACCAGTTCCTCATCCGCGGTTTTCAGGCCCAGAACGACATTTACGAGAACGGCCTGCGCGATTTCGGCGTCTATACCCGCGACAGTTTCGATTATGACCATGTCTCGGTCATCAAGGGACCGTCTTCCGAAGTCTTCGGCAATGGCACGACGGGCGGCGCTATCAACATCACCACCAAGGTCGCCCATCTCGCCGACAGCTATGGCGGCAGCTTCTCGGGAGGCTCCGCTGATTATTATCGCGGCACGCTCGATTTCAATAAACAGATCGGGGATTCCACGGCCATCCGCATCACTGGCATGGGTAACGAGAACAACACGGTCGGCCGCGACAACGTCTATTCGCATCGCTGGGGCATCGCGCCGTCGATCGCATTCGGTCTGGGCAAGCGCACGACGTTTACGCTGGAATATTTCCACCAGACCGACAACCGCGTGCCGGATTATGGTGTGCCGGTCGTGACCAAGCCGGGCACGACCATTGCAAAGCCCCTGACGGAATACGGCCTGAACCGCAACAACTGGTACGGCACGAGCTACGATCAGGATGCTTCAAACGTGGACATGCTGACAGGCCGCCTGAAATTCGACCTGAACAGGCATATCACTCTGTATGACGACCTGCGCGGCGGCATGTACAGCCGGTACTTCTCCTCCTCACAGCCCGGCTGCGATACGACCTGCGTGGCCAATTATTTCAACAACCCCCAGGCGGCGACCGTCAACCGGCGCGGTCATCTGGGCGGTCCCGAGCCCTATCAGCAGGATGACTGGTCCGTACAGAACGTCTTCTCGGGCGTTGCGAAATTCTCCACGGGCAGCATCCGGCACCAGATCATCGCCGGCGTCGATGTCGCGCATATCTATGACCGCCGCACCAATTACGCCTATAATTTCAATGGCCAGAACGGCACGCGAACCGATACCACAAGCCTGCTCCATCCCTCCGCCACACAGCCCGGACTGCTGCTCGGCACACTGGGCCAGTATAGCGGTACCCTCGTCAGCATCCCCGGCGTTGGCCGTGCGCTCTATAAAACGGGTGATGCCACCGATGTGGGCGCGTTCTTCTCTGAACAGATCTGGCTTCTGCCGGAATTCTCGATCCGTGGCGGTTTTCGCTGGGACCACTGGGACAGTCACTATTCGGCCAATGGCGGCACGATCGGCGCAGGCGTGGCCTACGGGCAGCAGCAGGACACATTCAATCCGACCGTCAGCCTGATGTACACGCCGACCAGCGATCTCATGGTCTATTTCAACTGGGCGCAGTCCACCACGCCGCTGGGCCTGTATGTGACGAACAGCTCCGAACCCCTGAAATCCTCCACGCAGGGCTTCAGCCCCGAGCGCAGCAGTCTGTACGAACTGGGAGCGAAGTATAACGCCTTCCATGGCCGCATGGGCTTTACGGCCTCCGTTTTCCGTCTGGAAAAGGGCAACGCCCTCATGACCGATCCTTCAACGGGCGATGTGTCGTCTTCCAGCGATCGCCAGCGCAATCAGGGCGTCGAACTCAGTGTGTCGGGTGAGATCCTGAAGAACTGGACCATGATCGGCACCTACGCCTATTACGACGCCACAACCGTCTCGTCCCTGACGGCCGCCGATGTCGGCAAGCGCATCCAGTATGCTCCGAAAAACTCCGCCACCATCTGGTCTACCTATACGATCGCGCCGAACCGCCCGTGGAACGTCACGTTTGGCGGAGGCCTGACCTGGCGTGACGGCGTTTATCTGAATGCCACAAATACAGGGTATGTGCCCGCGACCGTGGAGTGGGATGCCGTGATTTCCCATAATTTCGGCAAGCACTGGCGCGTGGCCATGAACGGCTACAACCTCGACAACCGCCTGAATTACAGCAATCTGTTCAGCGATCGCGCCACTCCGGCTGTCGGACGGTCCTTCCTCTTCAACCTTTCGGCGAATTACTGAGCCGAAACAGCTTCGCCTGAAGGAGAAATTCCCATCTCTTTCAGGCGCGTGCGGACCCGCTCCAGCAGGTCCGCATCGCCTTTCGGCCCCAGCGCTGTAAGTTTCTGGTCCATCGCCAGCAGGATGTCGGACGTCGCATCCACAACCGCCTGACGCCACCAGCCCAGCGCTTCTTCGGTTTTTCCGGCATCCACGAGCGCCGTCGCATAATTGTGCTGCCCCCGGTAATCGCCGCCCTCGGCCGATTGCCGGTACCAGTCCAGCGCTGCCGCCCGGTCCTGTGGCACGACCCAGCCTTCTTCCAGAAACCGCGCATAAAGGTTCATGGATTTCGCATGACCGTGACCGGCGGCCGTGCGGAACAGATCCAGCGCCCGTGGCAGATCCGCGTCCA
This sequence comes from Gluconobacter albidus, assembly GCF_002005485.1. Classification (NCBI taxonomy): domain Bacteria; kingdom Pseudomonadati; phylum Pseudomonadota; class Alphaproteobacteria; order Acetobacterales; family Acetobacteraceae; genus Gluconobacter; species Gluconobacter albidus. Next base: position 3,030,209 of record NZ_CP014689.1, read on the forward strand.
TGCCAATCCCGCGCATGGTCAGGATGCCCAGATTGTACCGGCCCCATTCGTCGCCCGCAGTGGCGGCGGCGGCGTAACAGTGCGCTGCCTGTTGCAGATCCTTCTCGCAGCCCCAGCCGAACTGGAAACACCGGCCGCGCATGTTGTGCCCCGGCCCGAACCCGGCACTGGCCGCGATCGTGAACCAGTCCAGCGCCCCCGCCGGATCGCGCGGAACATGCACGCTGTCCAGCAGCACCTGCCCCCATTGCACGATCTGAAGATGCTGACCCTTCAGCGCCCCCTGCCGGATTTCTTCGATCTGCGGTGGCAGGACAGGGGCCTCAGGACGACGGGGGCGGGCTTTGCGGCCCAGAAATTTCCGAACGATCCGCTTCATCAGAGTGCCGGCACGATCTGCTGGACCTCAAATCCGTCCTTTCGCAGCAGGGCGGGCAGTCCCTTCGGCCCGGCCATATGCAGGGAGCCTACCGCCACGAACAGGGAGGCCCCACCGGCATGAAGCTGTTCGATTTTCTGCGCCATGCCGACATTCCGATCGTCCAGAAGCCGCGACATGAAGCGCCGTTCCTGCGCAGTGTTCAGACAGTCACACCAGTCCCGGTACGCATCCAGCCGCTTCACGTCACTGGATGCCCACATTTCAGCAAGCCGCCGGTTTTCGGTCTGTGTCTTGCCCGATGACACGCCCTTGACGATGTCGTCGATGAACGCATCTTCATCCGCCTGATCCGGCCCGATCAGCAGGTCACGCTGCATCTGCACCGTCTCCAGCCCGATCAGCGGTTTTTTCAGACTGCCCGCCATGCCTTGAAGCACGGCATCCACGGCATAATCCGGATAATATCCGTCCCAGCGTGAGGCCAGGGATTCGACCCCGGCCGCCTCCACGCCCACAGCCACATGCGCGAACGCCGCGCTGGGCACGCATTGCTGATCCATGAGGGCATCCACCTTCACCTTGCGTCCGGACTGCACGAGATGCGCCCAGCGCACCGCATCTTCGGGTTGGCGCAAGATGGTCGCAGTATCGGGGGCGTTCAGATCAAGCTCCAGCGCGACCTTACTGCTGTGCAGGATCGCAGAGCGTGTCAGCGGACCGGGCATCAGCCAGTCCTGCTTCGCGACATGCAGCGTCCCATACAGCCACGACGAATGCCCGTCCTTCGTCACTTTCCACAAAAAGCCCCGGTCCGGAGCCGTCCGGAACATCTGCCCCATCCGGGCCTTTTCCGGCACACTCGCCGCCGCCGGACAGCGGGGCGCCTGTGCCAGGGCCCCCGTGCAGAAAACCAGAACAAGCCCTGCAACAGACTGGAAAAAACGATGTGACCGCACGGACCTGCCTTCTGAAAAAAGCGCCATATCCCGCATCATCCGCCAGTCCTGCTGTCCCGGCAACCCGCTTTGAGGCGGCCCTGCATTGCTGCCGCCCTCAACCCTGGACTTGACCGGATTGGCTCCCGATCTCCATATGGTCCCCCTTAATGTGAATGACCGAAACTGGCCCGTCCCCCATGTCCGATAAGACTCCCGATCCTTCCGTCGCCGCATTCAAGGAACAGCAGGACCGCTACCGCGATACCGTGTTCCTTCCCCGCACCGGCTTTCCGATGCGTGGCGGCCTGCCCAAGCGCGAGCCCGAGACGCTCGCCCGCTGGGCTGCGATGGGGCTGGACGACCGGATCCGCGAAGCCGGGAAGGGACGTCCCGTCTTCACGCTTCACGACGGCCCCCCCTACGCCAACGGTCACATTCATATCGGACACGCCCTGAACAAGGTGATGAAGGACGTGGTCAACCGCGCCCATCGCATGTCGGGTTACGAGGTCCGTTATCTTCCGGGCTGGGACTGTCATGGCCTGCCGATCGAATGGCGGATCGAGGAGCAGTATCGCAAGGCCGGCAAGGACAAGGACCAGGTGCCGCTGCTCCAGTTCCGCGCCGAGTGCCGCCAGTACGCTGCCGAATGGGTCCAGAAACAGGCTGAAGACTTCAAGCGCATCGGCGTACAGGCCGAATGGGCCAACCGCTATGTGACGATGGACTTCAGCTCCGAAGCCAAGATCGTCGATGAAATCGGCAAGTTCCTGCTCAATGGCAGCCTCTATCGCGGCCTGCGCCCAGTCATGTGGAGCCCGGTCGAGAAGACCGCCCTGGCCGAAGCCGAGATCGAATACCACGATATCGACTCCACCACGATCTTCGTGGCCTTCCCGGTCATCAAGGACCCGACGCCGGCCCACGCCCTGAGTGGCGTCTCGGCCGTCATCTGGACGACCACGCCCTGGACCATCCCCGCCAACCGCGCGCTCGCTTACGGTCCGGACATCACCTACGTGGTTCTGCGCGTTGACGAGACGAACGAGAACAGTGTCGTTCCGCAGGGCGCGAAACTGTTGGTGGCTGAAGACCGCGTGGAAGCGTTCTCCGCGGATGCCGGCATCACGGCCCATCACATTCTCTACACCCTGCCGGGCAATGGCCTCGAAGGTGCGGTCTGCGCCCATCCGCTGCGCGGCCGTGGCTATGAATATGACGTGCCGATGCTGCCGGGCGAGTTCGTCACGACCGATGCCGGTACGGGCCTCGTCCACATGGCGCCGTCGCATGGTCAGGACGACTTTGCACTCTGCCGCCAGTACGGCATCGAAGTCCCCGAACTGGTGGAAGACGACGGTCGTTACGCGCCGTGGGTTCCGCATCTGGCTGGCATTCACGTCTTCAAGGCCGCCGATCCGGTCTGCGACCTGTTGACGGAAGCCCGCCAGTCCGCCGAACATGACGACGCACCCGCCACCGGCCTTATGGCCCGCGGCTCGGTCCGCCATTCCTACCCGCATTCCTGGCGCTCCAGAGCCCCGATCATTTTCCGGGCGACGCCGCAGTGGTTCATCGCGATGGATGGCGAGACGAAGCTGCGCGAAAAATCCCTCAGCGCGCTGGATAACGTCACCTTCGTCCCCGAAGCGGCACGCCGCCGTCTCACGTCGATGATCGAACAGCGCCCCGACTGGTGCATCTCCCGCCAGCGCGCCTGGGGCGTGCCGATCGCGGTTTTCGTTGAGAAGCGCACCGGCGAGGTCCTGCGCGATGCCGCCGTCATGCAGCGCATCGTCGAGGCCTTCCGGGAGAAGGGGGCTGATGTCTGGTATGAAGCCGACCCGGCCGTGTTCCTTGGCGCCGACCGCAATCCCGCCGATTATGAACAGGTCTTCGACATCGTGGATGTCTGGTTTGAAAGCGGCTCGTCCCATCGCTTCGATCTGGGGCAGGAGGGGCTGAACTTCCCCGCCGATGTCTACCTTGAAGGCTCCGACCAGCATCGCGGCTGGTTCCAGTCCTCCCTGCTGGAAAGCGTCGGCACGATGGGCGTTGCGCCCTACAAGGCGCTCGTGACCAACGGCTTCGTCATGGACGAGCAGGGCCGCAAGATGTCCAAGTCGCTGGGCAATGTCGTGGCCCCGTCTGACGTGACGGACAGTCTCGGCGCGGATATTCTGCGTCTGTGGGTCCTGAACTCCGACACGAACGAAGACCTTCGCATCGGGCAGGAAATCCTCAAGCAGCAGGGCGAGCTCTACCGCCGCCTGCGCAACACGCTGCGCTGGCTCCTCGGCGCGCTTGATGGCTTCACGCCTGAAGAAGCCGTGTCTTATGCCGATCTGCCGCCGCTAGAGCAGTATATCCTGCACCGCCTGTCGGAACTGCGCGGTCTGATCTCCAGCGCGGTCGAAACGCATCAGTGGGTGGGTGTGTATCCGGCGCTGCACGGGTTCTGCACCACCGACCTCTCGGCGTTCTATTTCGACATCCGCAAGGACGCGATCTACTGCGACGCCAAATCCGATCCGACGCGCCGCGCGGCCCGCACGGTTCTGGACGTCCTGCACCGCGCGCTCTGCACCTGGCTGGCCCCTGTTCTCGTCTTCACGGCGGAAGAAGCCTGGCAGGCCCGTTTCGGCGAGAACGACAGCGTGCATCTTGCGCAGTTCTTTGAGCCGGACGTTGAATGGAACGACCCCGAACTCGGCAACCGCTGGGAAGACATCCGCGCCTATCGCCGCCTTGTCACGACCGAGCTGGAAACGGCCCGTCGTGACGGCACGATCGGCTCCTCGCTCGAAGCCAGCGTCACGCTGCCGCTGTCGCAGGAAGAAGCCGGAATTCTGGGGGGGCTCGACTGGGCCGAACTTCTCATCACGTCCCATGCCGAAACCGAGCTGCTGCCGGGCGACACGGCCCATGGCGGCCCGCAGGTCGAGCGTGCGCCGGGCCATAAATGCGCCCGCTGCTGGAAAGTCCTGCCGGAAGTTGGCGAAAATGCCGAACATCCTGCCCTGTGCCGCCGCTGCATCGACGTGGTGAGCGCCTGATGTCCCTGTGGCATGACGGTATGAGCCGCACGGGGCGCATGGTTCTGGGCTTCGTTCTGCTGCTTCTGGTTCTCGTTCTGGATCAGGCCAGCAAGGACTGGATCCTGTATGCCTATCACCTGCCGGATCGCGGCTCGGTCGAGATCCTGCCGTTCCTGAACTTTACGATGGTTTGGAACCATGCCGTAACTTTCGGCATGTTCGGCGGTCTGGGCAGCCGGGGTCCCTGGATCTTCTGCGCTGTCTCGCTGATTGCGGTGGGGCTTCTGGTCTGGACGCTGACGCGTACGAAGCGCACGCTGGTGGCGGCGTCGTGTGGTGCGATCGCCGGGGGCGCCATTGGCAATGCCATTGACCGTTTGCGCTATGGCGCGGTCGTGGATTTCCTGCATGCCCATGCTTTCGGCTGGTCATGGTATGTCTTCAACGTCGCGGATTCCGGGATCGTCTGCGGTGTGGCCGTCTGGCTGATCGACTCCCTTCTCGCCGAACGTCAGGCCGCCAGAGCTTCGAACACGAAGTGATACGCTGGCGGAACTTGTTTCCACGTCCTGGTCCGGCCTTGCTCCCGCGCCGTGTGAACTGTAGGAGTGTTCCAATCATGATCGCGTCCCAGGGGCCCTCCATGCGTCGTAACCGTCTTTTCGTTGCCCGTCTCAGTGTCCAGATGGGTGCCATGGCTTCCGTCGGCCTGCTGCTTTCGGGCTGCTCGGGCGCCGATGTCTCCCGCGCGATCGGTCTCGAACGGGCCATGCCCGACGAGTACACCGTCACAACCCGCGCGCCGCTCTCCATGCCGCCTTCCGAGCAGATGCAGCTCCCCGGCGCGGCGGATGCCCATCGCCCGGACGAAAGCCCGCGCATGCAGGCGCTCGAAACGCTCTCGCCGGACACGGCCCTGCATCCGGACTCCGGTAAAGGCAGCACGGGGCAGACCGCACTGGTCGGACAGGTGGACAAGTCCGCCAATGCGCCGAACAATGCCGAACTCGGCGCGGCCGATGCCGGCTTTGTGGACAACCTGATGTTCTGGAAAGGCGGCAATGCCGGGTCCGTCGTCGATGGTGACGGCGAAAACCGTCGCATCCGCGAGAACTCGGCTCTGGGCCGCAACCCCGCAACGGGCGCCACCCCGACGGTCCGCAAGAAGAAAGCCTTCCTCGGCGTTCTCTGAGTATGCCCGTTCCTTCCGCTCCCTGACGGGGCAGAAGGAACGGCCCTGTCTGCCGTCCGGCTCCAGTCCGGACGATGAGGAGGCATCGTGACCGAGGCCCCGTCCTTTCCCCGCCCCCCAAGTCGCCCAACAATCCGTCGCTTGTCCGGTCATGTGATCGACCTGATCGCAGCGGGCGAGGTCATCGAACGTCCGGCCGCCGCGCTGAAGGAACTGGTCGAAAACGCCATTGATTCCGGCGCAACCCGCATCGTGGTCGCGCTGCGTGCAGGGGGGACGGACCGGATCGACGTTACGGATAATGGTTGCGGCATGAGCCCGCTTGAGCTGGAACTGGCTGTCGAGCGGCACTGCACTTCCAAACTTCAGGACGACCATCTCGTCCAGATCCGGACGCTCGGGTTCCGGGGCGAGGCTCTGCCCTCCATCGGCGCCAGCGCGCGGCTTTCAATCACGTCCCGCACGCCCGATGCCGATACCGCCTGGTGCATCCGCGTTGATGGCGGCATCATCACCCCACCACAGCCCGCTTCCGGCCCTGTCGGCACACGCATGGTTGTGACGGATCTGTTCTTCGCCACCCCGGCGCGACGCAAATTCCTCAAAAGTGCGCGCGTTGAGAACGGGCATGCCGAGTCCGTCATGCGGCGGCTGGCCCTGTCCGCGCCCCAGTGCGCCATGCGTGTCCTGCTGGATGACAAGGTCCTGTTCGATCTGCCCGAACAAAGCCCGATCAGTCGTGCGGCGTCCATCCTCGAGACCACGCCCGATACGCTGATCCCGCTCGACGAACAGCGCGGTGCGGTGCGCCTGTCGGGTTTTGCCTGTGGTCCGGCCCGGACCCGCGCTACCGGATCGGGGCAGTTCATTCTGGTCAACAACCGTCCGGTGACAGACCCGATGCTTCGCACCGCCATTCGTGTAGCCTATCGTCCCGTCATCGAGCGCGGCCGCTTCCCGGTCATGGCGCTGCATCTGAAAGTTCCGCTGGAACGGCTGGACGTGAACGTCCATCCCGCCAAGACGGAACTACGTTTCGCCGACGAAGCCGAAATCCGCTCCCTCGTCATCGGCGGTCTGGGCCGGGCGCTGGGGCATGGCTCGAAGGGCGGAGGCGGCATCCATGCGAGTTTCGCCCCGCGGTCTTCCATCGTCTATCCGCCCCGGTCACCAGAAATCCGTCCGCCGGAACCGCGCGAGACGATGACGTCGCTCCCGTTGCAGGCCAGCCTGCCCCCAGCCTCGACGTCAGGGTCTGAGCGTGCACCCCAAACCCCGCAGGCCGCGCCCCGTCAGGGTTTCGCGGAAACGGACCCCGCTTTCGCGCCCGCCGCCCGCGCCCCGCAGCAGCCCGAGGCGCTCGATCCGGCGTTCCCGCTCGGCGCGTCCATCGCGCAGGTTTTCGACACCTACATTCTCGCGCTTGCGCCCGATGGTGACCTGATCCTCGTGGACCAGCATGCGGCCCATGAACGCCTGACCCATGAGCGTCTGCGCGAACAATACGCGAGCGGCGGCACCCTGCGTGCGCAGGCCCTCCTCCTGCCCGAAGTGGTGGATCTGCCCCGCCGCGAGGCCGAGGCCCTCATGGCACGGGCGGAGGATCTGGCCAGACTCGGGATCGACCTCGAATCCTTCGGCCCCGGCAGTGTGCTGCTGCGGTCGGTTCCGGCCCTTCTGGGCGCGCAGGACATTCAGGGCCTCCTGAAGGACGTCGCTGACGAACTGGCCAGCGATCCGGATCTGGATGCCGCCAGTACGGGAAGTTTCGCACATCATCTGGATGCCATTCTCGCGCGCATGGCCTGTCATGGAAGTATCCGCGCAGGTCGTCGTCTCAAGCCTGAAGAAATGGATGCCCTGCTGCGGGAGATGGAACGTACGCCGCGCGCCAATACCTGCTCGCATGGACGGCCCACATGGCTCAGACTGACACGACGGGAACTTGAACGCCTCTTTGGGCGCGTAAAATAACACGCAGGGTTGAAGAGTGGTTTCTTGCAGCCCCATGTTAGGACCAGCGGCGATCACTTTGCCGACAGGAAAGACAACAGAATGTCAGCGTCACTACAAGGCAGTTCCGAGGCCAGCTCAGAAGTCAGCGATGCCTCGCTTATCCACTCTCTCCGCGCCATTCTCGGGGCGCGACATGTCCTGACGACACCTTCGGCGACCTATCGCTTCCGCAAGGGGTTCCGTTTCGGCATGGGAGACGTGGTGGCGGTGCTTCAGCCGGGCAGCCTTGTCGAATTGTGGCGTGCCGCGAAGCTCTGCGCCGAATCCGGCCGGATCATCATCATGCAGGCCGCCAATACGGGCTTGACGGGCGGCTCCACCCCTGATGGCAACGACTATGACCGGGGCGTGGTCATCATCAGCACAAACCGTCTGGACGGCATCCACCTGATTGGCGAGGGGCGGCAGGTCGTGTGTCTGCCCGGTTCCACCCTGCATGATCTGGAAGACAAACTCGCTGCCATCGGCCGCGAACCCCATTCCGTGATCGGGTCGTCCTGTATCGGTGCGTCGGTTCTGGGCGGTGTCAGCAACAATTCCGGCGGCGCGCTGGTCCAGCGTGGTCCCGCCTTCACCGAAATGGCGCTGTTCGGCCAGATGGGTCCGGACGGCAAACTGCATCTCGTCAATCATCTCGGCATCCGTCTGGACGGCAACCCGGAACAGATCCTCGCCGCCGTGCAGGCCGGACAGCTTCCCGAAGCCGCCATCGACTGGAACGCCGGACGCGGTCACGACGAAAATTACGCCACCCATGTCCGGGACGTGGATGCCGATACGCCCGCCCGGTTCAATGCCGATCCCAACCGCTGGTATGAAGCCGCGGGATGCGCGGGCAAGCTGGTCGTGTTTGCGGTCCGCCTGGACACATTCGAGGCGAACAAAAACCCGGCCGTGTTCTATATCGGGACGAACAGCACGTCCGATCTTGAAGACCTGCGCCGTCATGCCCTGACCCATTTTGACGAACTGCCGATCGCCGGTGAGTACCTGCACCGTGATGCGTTCGACATCGCCGAGAAATACGGTAAGGACACGTTTGCGGTCATCCGCTATTTCGGCACGAAATACCTGCCGAAATTCTTCTCGATGAAGTCCCGCTTCGACGTTTTCGCGCAGAAACTGCCGTTCCTGTCCGATCATTTCAGCGATCTGGCGATGCAGGTCCTCAGCCACTTCCTGCCAAAGCAGCTTCCCCGGCGCATGTGCGAATACCGTGACCGTTTCGAGCATCACCTGATGCTCAAGGTCTCGGCCCCCATGACCGCGCCCGTTCGGACCTATCTGGAACAGTGGGCCTCAGGCACGGGGGGCGCTTTCTTCGAATGTACGCCCGAAGAAGGCAAGCTTGCCTTCCTGCACCGCTTTGCCGCGGCCGGTGCTGCCGTGCGGTACCGCGCAATCCACACGAAAACGGCCGAAGACATCGTGGCGCTCGATGTCGCCCTGCGCCGCAATGATCGTGAGTGGTTCGAGGTTCTGCCGAAGGAGATCGAGGACAAGATCATCGTCAAACTCTATTACGGTCATTTCTTCTGCCACGTGATGCACCAGGATTACGTGATCAAAAAGGGCTACAACGCCATGCAGGTGGAGCACGACATGCTCCCCGGACTGGACGCCCGCGGCGCGCGCTATCCGGCGGAACACAATGTCGGGCATCTCTACAAGGCGCCGGACGAGATGGTCGCCCATTACCGCAGCCTCGATCCGTGCAACTGCTTCAATCCGGGCATTGGCCTTGCGACAAAGACCCGGAACTGGGTTGCCGAGAGCGTCTGACGCTCCCGACTCTCCTTAGAATGCGGCGGTCAGGTTCATGTTGAAAGACCGCCCCATTCCCGGCAACGGCCCCAGAACACCCGTAGCGTCGTAATCCCCCAGCGAGAGGCCGCCCAGCGGCAGGTAATATCGCTGGTTCAGCACGTTCGCGAGTTCGGCATTGAGCGTGAAATACCGCCAGCGATAGCTCCCCCCAAGCCCCAGCAGAGCATAGCCGGGCGTGCGGGGCTCGTTGCGTAGCCAGTCCACGGTGTCCTTGGATTTCACGAGCGTCACCTCTACGCGACCTGTCCAGTTCTCATAGGTCTCGTGCAGCCCGATCAGGCCATTCGCAGGCATCTGGTGATACAGGCCCGAATGCGTGACCAGATCCACACCGCGCACCCAGTTGATGTTCCCGACCAGCTCGCCCCGTCCATAAGCCGTCCTGTCCCACAGGCGCACGGAGCCTGAGGCGTTGATGCCATAGCTCTGGGCGTTGTGATTGACGAAACCCAGCATCGACAGTCCGTTCGAGAAGCTGCTCAACCGCCGGACGTTAATGTAATTGTGCGTATAGGTATAAAACGGCTGGATCTTCAGATCCCAGCGCTGGGTCGGGTTCGGATCATGCCAGTCCACCGTGACACTAGCCGTATTCGCGACCTCGGGCGACAGGTTCAGGTTCCCCACATAGCCGTTGCCATCGCCAAACCAGCCGATCATCCGCGTCGCCATGCTGCCCATGCCCCAGGCATAACGCTCATACAGGTTTGGCGAGCGCGTCTTGCGGGCATAGCCCCCTTCAATGGACAGGCTGTCCAGCGGCTTCCAGCGGCCCGTTGCGGTCACGTCGAAATTGACGTCCGTGCGCCCGCGTGACGCCTGGTTGAACCGCTCCGCCGCCATCGCATCGGCCATGGCCATCATCCCGGTCCAGGAATAGGGCGCGACCTTGCCCGTATTCATCATCACCAGATCGTTGCGGAATCCGAGCTGTGTGGAAAAGCGGGGCAGCCACTGCGCGTCCCATTCCGCGAAATGACCCAGCCGGTCCCGATGGCCGTTATTGATGTTGTGATAGGTGCCTGGCCCCATCATCATGCTGCCCTGAAGCGGCGGCCACCAGTCGTTCAGTCCGTTATGGTCGAAGGAACTGCCCAGCTTGAGCGTGTGCTTCAGCCCGAGCGGAATGGTCGCCTTGATCGCATAGGTCGCCGTCCGCGCATCCGTATTCATCGGCATACCCGTGGTCGCGCTGTGACCGCCCTTGTCCGAAAGCATGTCCATGACATGCGTCACCCGCTGCCAGGAGCCGCGCACATCGAGCGTGCCCCAGTCGAAGTCGCCCTTGTACTTGCCGTTCACGAAGGTGGAGCGGTTGTTGGTCATGTCCATGTACTGGTTGGGAAAGCCCTCATAGGGGATGTCCTGCTGACCGAAGGTCAGGGCCAGAAGATGGTTGGCCTTCTTCACGCCCAGCGTCACGGCATGGTTGAAGCTCAGATACTTGGTGGACCGCACCTGTTTCCCGCTCCCGCCTGCCTGATAGTCGCTGGCATGGGAATAGGACGCCGTATAACGCAGGCTGAACATGTCATTGGCAACCGTCAGGGACCCTGAAGCCCCCGAACCGCCACCGTTGCTGCGATAATCCCCCCGCACATGCCCGGTCACGAAGATATTGCCCGTTTTGGCAAAGAGCGGGTCTTTGCGTTCGATCTCGACGGTCCCGCCGATGCTGTCCCCGCCCAGACTCACGGGCGTGATCCCCGCAATGGCCACCGCACGCGAAACGCTGTCGGGATCGACATAGGACATGGCGGGATTCATATGGTTCGGACAGGCAGCATCAATCCGCATCCCATCCACGAGCGTCGCTACCCGGTCGTCGGCCATACCGTTCAGGACGGGCAGGGCGGAGACGCCGCCTGCGGAATAGGTGCTGTAACCGAGCGCATGGTCCAGAAGATGCGCTGTATCCGCGCTGGTCGTCTGGGGTTGGCGTATGCCGATAACGTTCAACTGCTCGGCTTTGGTAGACTCGACGGAGTCCGGCGGGGAGAGGACATCCTGTGCGGATGCTCCTGAAAAGGCGGTCAGGGTAAAGAAAAGCGCCGTCAGGCACGGGCGCGCATAACCTGCGTCCGTGCGGGTCCTGTAATGGGGGAGCATGGTCCACATCCTCGACTGATCTGAAATCCAGTCACGGCGGATCACGCCCCACAGACTGTCCCAACAGAGACAGACCGCAGGCACTTTCGTCCTCCGCCATGACCACAATGGGGTTCAGACGAGGCGAGGTGGCCCTCGGGAGGGGGGAAGCAGTCGCCAGATCGCGGGAGGCGCACGCGGCGCCCCGGGCGTCTGGCGGATCTGACGTCCTATGGTCCCACAGGCCGGCAGTATAGGCAGGCTGGCCAGAATGACCGCCAGAAGCTGCAACAGCGGACAGAGCGGGCAGGTGCCGTCATGCGAATGGTGATGATGCTGATGTCCAGCGGTCATGCCGGGCATCGGCCCGGACATGTGCTCCATCATCACCATGGGGGAAGGTGCAATGTCGATGCCCGTCAGGCGCTCGATCGTCGCCCGGGGACTTTCTTCGGGATAGGAACATCCTTGAAGAACGAGCTGCCCCAGAAACCCCAGAAGAACCACGGCGATGACTGCCAGCGCAGGCAAACCGGAGCGTCGGTTCGAAGGGGGAAAGAGGCGGGACATGACGCCCGCATCTGGCGCCCGCATCCCCTACCGGTCAAGAGCGCGAAATACGTCCCGACCCTATATTTCTGTCTGTTTTCAGCCGATTATAGGGCCCGCATTGCGTCAGTGCAGGGATTTCTGCCGACCGGTCAGCACATTCCCCGCCGAGGCAGCAGCAATGCACAGTACGCCCATCCAGCGCATTGCGGACAGGGCCTCATGCAGAAACACGAATCCTGACAGAGCGCCCAGCATCGGCTCCATGCTCAGCAGGATCCCCAGATCGCGCGGGCTCAGGGTCCGCATCGCCATCATGTCCAGAATATACGGCACCGCCGAAGAGAGGACCGCCACGCTCAGCGCCGCCCCGCCCTGCCAGGGGTGGGTCAGGACCGTCGGGATCGTCGGGATCAGGCAGGGCAGAAGCAGGATGGCCGCCGTGCTCATGCCCAGTGTCGTGGCGACGGGTGCGGGGAACATTTTCCCCATCCGCGTGCCGGTCAGGATATAGACCACCCAGCCGCACCCGCTCAGAAGGGCCGCCGCCACGCCGAACAGGTTGAGCGACGCCAGACCTGCTGTCGATCCTTCGGGGCGCAGCAGCAGGAACAGCCCCGCAACCACAAGCCCAGCCCAGCACAGATCCAGCCAGCGGCGGGAGCCGACCAGCGCTAGCGTCAGGGGGCCGGTGAACTCAAGAGCAACGACGACACCCAGAGGCAGCCGGACCAGCGCCACGTAAAAGCAGAAATTCATGATCGCAACGGCGGCCCCGTAAGGCAGCAGGAGCTTCAGCCGTTCGACCGTCAGCGTACCGCGTGTCGGGCGCCAGATGCACAGCAGGATCACAGCTGCCAGACAGACACGCAGCCCCACCATGCCGGTCGGACCGAACAGCGGGAACAGTCCTTTCGCTAGCGTTGCGCCGATCTGAAAGGAGGAAATTCCCCCGATCAGACATCCGACGGCCTTGAGCTGGCTATGAGACTCCGTGGAGCTGGCCGGTGACGACACGCTCAGACGTCAAGCTCGTCAACGGAGCGGGCGTGTTCCTGAATGAAGCGGAACCGCAGCTCCGGCTTGCGGCCCATCAGGCTTTCCACACGCTCGCTGGTCGTCAGACGGTCCTCGGGTGGCGTAATGACGCGCAGAAGCGTCCGCCGGGCCGGGTCCATGGTCGTCTCCTTGAGATCCTTCACCGGCATTTCGCCCAGACCCTTGAACCGGGAGACCTCGACCTTCGCATTGGCCTTGAAATCGGTCTTGATCCGCCGCAGCCGGTCCTGATCGTTCATGGCATAGACCGTCTTTGGTCCATGCGTGATGCGATAGAGCGGAGGCTGGGCCAGATGCAGATGCCCCTGACGGATCAGTTCGGGCATTTCGCGATAGAAGAACGTCATCAGAAGCGACGCGATATGCGCCCCGTCCACGTCGGCATCCGTCATGATGATGACACGACCATAGCGCAGCCGGCTGATATCGAACGACGCCCCGATGCCGCAGCCCAGAGCTTCCGTCAGATCCCGAAGTTCCTGATTGGCCCGCAGCTTGTCGGTCGTGGCGGAGGCCACGTTGAGGATCTTGCCCCGCAGCGGCAGCACGGCCTGCGTCTCGCGGTCGCGCGCCTGACGGGCGGACCCGCCAGCCGATTCGCCTTCCACGAGAAAGAGCTCCGTCTCCGCAGCATTTTCACGCGTGCAGTCTGTCAGCTTGCCCGGGAGGCGCAGCTTGCGCGTGGCGCTCTTGCGGGCCGTGTCCTTGACTTCGCGGCGGCGCAGGCGCTCTTCCGCACGCTCCACCATGAAGGCCAGCAGGCTATCCGCCTGCTGCGGATTACCGCCGAGCCAGTGATCCACGCGGTCGCGGAGCGCCCCTTCGACCAGTCGCGACGCTTCCTGCGAGGTCAGCTTGTCCTTGGTCTGTCCCTGGAACTGTGGGTCGCGCACGAAGACCGAGAGCTTGGCCGCCACGGAGCCCAGAACGTCCTCAGCCGAAATCGCAGCAGCCCGCTTGACCTTGCGCTGATCGCCCCAGGCGCGCAGGCCCTTAACCAGCGCGGCCCGGAATCCGGCTTCATGCGTGCCGCCCTGAGGCGTGGGAATCGTGTTGCAGAACGAGGACAGCGTCGCCGTTCCGCTCTCAAGGAACGCCACAGCCCATTCCACACGCCCCCCCGTGCGGCCGTCGGCTGCAACCGGAAGGTCCACGTCGCCTGCCCAGAGCGGTGTCAGCAGATCCGGATCAGGCCCGAGTTCCGCCGAAAGGGCATCTTCCAGCCCGTTGGGGAACTGGATGGTGGCCTCAACCGGCGTCTCGTCGCCTGCCTTGATCAGGGAAGGTTCGCATTTCCACTGGATCGTCACCCCCCGGAACAGGGCAGCCTTGGAGCAGCACATCCGGTAGAGCCGGGCCGGGGAGAAATGATGGTTGCCGAAGATTTCCGGATCGGGCGTAAACCGCACCGTTGTGCCGCGCCGGTTGGGCGCGTTACCGACTTCCGCCAGCGGCGCCAGCGAGACACCGCGCATGAAGTCCTGCCGGTACAGCGTCCTGTCCCGCGCGACCTCGACTTCCAGCTTCTCGGATAGCGCATTGACCACTGAACTGCCCACGCCATGCAGGCCGCCGGAGGTGTCATAGGCCTTGCCCGAGAATTTTCCGCCCGCATGCAGCGTGGTGAAAATCACCTCAAGTGCGGATTTTTCTGGAAATTTCGGATGAGGGTCGGTCGGGATGCCACGGCCGTTATCGCGCACCATGAGCGTGCGCGGGCCTTGCAGCCGCACGTCGATGGTGGTGGCATGACCCGCCACCGCTTCGTCCATCGCATTGTCGAGAATTTCGGAGGCGAGGTGATGATACGCGGTATCATCCGTCCCGCCGATATACATGCCTGGCCGGCGCCGGACAGGCTCAAGCCCCTCCAGCACCTCGATGTCGTGGGCACCATATTCCGTATCGACCGGCCCCTTGCGGGACGTTCCGGTCTTGGGTTTGCCTGTCTTGCCTGACTCGAACAGATCGCTCATGTCTGCGTTGTCGCCGCCCCGCTACGGAACGTCAAGCAAACGCTTCGGGGCAGGGCGACCGTTGGCTTCAGAACAGGCTCTCAGGCGCGGTTCGTACGGCGTGTTGCGGTATTTTTCGTTACGCCCTTGCGGGAATGGCGATCCACTGTCGCCGGGGCTTCACAGCTCTCATAGGAGGCAGGCTGGGCCACATCCTTGGCTTCGGCGTAATGGGCCAGGTCGGCAGAGCTTTCGAGAGCATTGATCTCGTCGAACATCGCCTCGCGCTGCTGACAGAACACCGTGCCGGATTTCAGTCCGCCGAGCGACTGGATGTCGGCAAGCTGCGTGATGTAGTCGTCATGCTCGACCTGCGCGCGACGGCCATAGGTCGTGCGGAAATAGCTGTTCAGGCGCTCGTCCGCATTCAGCAGGGCAGGACGGAACTTGTTGACGAAGGCATTGTAGCGGTCCTGCGCCTTGCACGACAGAGCCGTCACCATCAGTTCGGACTTCAGGCCGGCCACATCGAAAGCCTCATGGGCAGGCGAGTTACCACAGTCCGCAGCGCGGGCGGACAGGGGATGAACGGCAGCAAGCGTAGCGCAGGAAAGCCCGGCAGCAAGCAGGCCCTTGACGGAACGACGGAAGATCGACGGCATTGACAGACTCCACAAGACCGGATCGACCGGCCACAACCACTGGAACAGACTACCTGCGGTCGACCCCCGGCGAAAGCTGATTCTGCGTCTGAGGAACGTGCGGCAAGCCCTTCATCCGAAACATGATTTCATGGCAGAAAAGGGGCGCCATGCCTCTTGGCGCCAATTTATCGGCCCTGTGGCACAAAATACCGTCAAAAAGGCCGGAGCATCAGGATGCAGCCTTTCGCGCCGTGCCGTCCTGCTCTACATGCGAACGTCTGTCTGCTGCGGAAACGCGGCCTGTCCTGTCACGATGCGTTGGAGTTGACCGTGCGTCTGCGAGGTTCTGCCATTACCCTGGGTTCGGCACTTGCCGTGTCCCTGCTTCTCTCCGGCTGTGCCCAGCAGCCGATCGTTCAGCGTTCCGTGGCTCCGAATCCTTTCGGTTACCAGCGGGCATCCGCCGTCTGCCACGTCTCCGCCGTCAAGAAGGCTGCCGATGGAACGATGAGTGTGGACATGACGGTCCGCAGCGATGACGGACTGTGCTCCATCGCCATCCAGAAGCCGATGGGAGGCAATTATGCGTCCTTCGGCGTCAATCCCCCGCCGACACATGGCAAGGCTTTCCTCTACAATTATGACGGCAAGACCTACGTGGACTACACGCCCGCCACGGCTTATGCCGGAACGGATTCGTTCACGGCCGAGCTGATCCCCGGTGGCGGTCAGAAGCGCGAGCATCTGACGATCCACGCCACGGTCGATGCAACCGGTGTGGTTGTCGCAAAGCCGCCCGCAGTCGTTGCCCCCACACCGACGAAGGCCACAGCAAAGAAGACCCCCGTCCGTCACACGACGCGCCGTAAGAAATAAGAGATCCATTTCTGGATGGACCGGAACAGGGCGGGGAGAATTCTCTCCGCCCTTTTTCATGCCTGACAGACACAAAAAAACCGGCGGCTCCACAGGAAGCCGCCGGTTGACTGGAAAGCAGGACCTGTTCGCAGGTCTTACTTGAAGTCGATTTCCACGCGCCGGTTCTGCGGCTCGCGCGTATTGGCTGCCGTGACCACCAGCGGATGACTCTCGCCAAAACCCTGTGTCGTGATCATGCCCGCAGCCACGCCGTCCCGGACCAGCTCTTCCTTGACGGCGCTGGCACGACGCTGGGACAGCGCCATGTTGTAGGCTTCGCCACGATGGCCCGGATGGGCCGCCGAACTGTCGGTATAGCCGCTGACTTCGATATGGGTGACCTGAACGGACGTGGAATTGCGGGCCGCTGCCGCGACCACAGCCTTCGCCCGTGCGCTCAGCGTGGCCGAATCCCAGTCGAAGAACACCAGATAGGTGCGGGTGGGCGCCGGTCCCGGAATCGGCATTGGGGCTTCAACAGGCTTCGGCGGCGGCGGAGCCGGATTGAACTCGTAACGCAGACCCAGCATCAGTGAATGGTTGAAGTCTGTTCTTGTGTCGCGGTTGCCGCTGGACACGCCGAATTCCTTCGTCTTGTCCCAGCCCCCATAAATCCCGGTCGCCGTGGCATGGTGCCCGTTCGGCCCCATCAGTGTGTAAAAGCGGTATTCCGCTGTGGCCGACAGACCCACGACCCAGGGAACGGGGAAGGACAGGCCGAAAATGCCCTGATAGGCAAAGTTTCCGGCCGTGCCGCCCACATGCTGGTCGAAGGCGCCGTTCGGAGCATGAACATAGGTGTTCATCGCCTGCCAGCCATAGCCGATACCAGCGCCGAAATACGGGAAGACCCAGGATTTGCCGATATCCATGTCGAACAGCGCATTGGCCATGACGCCATAGCCCTGCTGACGCCCGCCGACAGAAGACGGGAAGGTGCTGGAGCGGAACTGCTGCAGACGGTTGTTGCGGTAGTTGCCCTCGACCTCAACACGGAATCCGTTCCCGAGGCCGTATCCCAGACTGCCGATTCCGGTCACGCCAGCCTGATAATGGTCACGTCCACTCGGAAAGACAGGTGACAGGCGTGCTGTCTGGTCCTGGTTGAAGCTCGCGCCGCCCTCACCTGCAACATACAGCCCTTTGACGGGCTGTGCGGTTGCGGCTTCCATGACAAGCCCGGTGACAAGCATCGAAACGCCTGCAGTGAACCCGGCACGGGTCAGCCAGGTCCTGACAACGGATCGGTGCGTCATGTCCATTTTTCTCCAACCAGCCAAATCTGCCAACCTTACCGTGTGTGTTCTTGCCGAAAGCTCGGACGATGGCAACGCATCACACGGCACAATGCCGCATCATGCAGTTTTCTTTATGGCAGGTTCGCCATGTGCTGTGTCTTCACTCCCACAGTTTACGCCTCTTCGTCCAGATCGAGCCTGCGCGATCCGAGGGTCCGCTCAATGGGCTGGGAAACGTCGCGCATCTCAAGCTCGATGATCCACAGATCAGGATCATACTGTTTCTGCCGCTCCAGATAGGCGTCCACGCTGGCGGCATCAGTGGCATCCACGCGGGTCCAGCCCGATCCGTCCTCCCGCAGCACGCCGGTCCCGCCCGAACGGTCCGTCAGGACGATCAGGACCGCACCGGCATCCTCGTCTCCCTTTTTCAGAACCATGGCAGAGGTTCCATCCGAGGAAATACGGCGCAGGACAGCTCGTATCCAAAGCCCTGTTTTCAATCGTGCGCCCATGACCGTTTCCGTTCGTCCTGCAAGGTTAGTGGAGGGGCGCGCTGTTCTCGTCGGGAACAGACTCCAGGGCCGCCTTGTAAGCGGCAGGGGAAGACAGCAGCGCCTTTGCTGCGTCCATATCGGCGTCCGAGCCGATGGCGGCCGGACAGTGCTTGCGGATCTCGAGGATTTTCGCGACCGGAACCGGATAGCGGGCGCTCCGTGCCATCTGTACGGCCTCGCCCTGAAGGCTGTTTCCCGCTTTCAGGGCGGAAAGCTGCGCCTGAAGCGCCTCCGCCCCAAGGGACGTGCAGATCTGCGGCATCACGCCCAGCCCCTGGATTGGCCAGCCCAGCGGAGCCTGGTTGCGACTCCACGTCACGAACAGTTCGCCGCCATTCGGCATCTGGCCGATTACCTGAACGAGCCCCTTGCCCAGCGTCTCGCTCCCGATCACGACGGCGCGCCGGTGATCCGCCAGTGCGGAAGCGAGAATCTCGGCCGCGCTGGCCGTCCGTCCGTCCACGAGGACGACCACGGGGGTTCCGTTGGTCATGTCCCCGCCCTGAACGGCCCAGATATGGTTGGCCAGAGGATTCCGGCCCTGCGTGGTTACGGCGACGCCATGATCCAGCAGGAGGGCCGCAGTGGTCACGGCCTGTTGCAGGACGCCACCGCGATCGCCGCGCAGATCGAGAATGATGCCCGCAGCCTTGCCCTTCCCTGGCGCTGGAGGGGGAGCATCCGGGGTCGGTTCGTCCACGACCTGGTCGATATACTGGCTGATTTCCTCGGCCGTCTGGGTCGAGAAGGACGAGACACGCAGAACGGTGAAGGGGCCCTCGGTGGATGCAAACACGGTTTCCGGTGGAACCTGCACCCGTTGCAGCCTGTAGGCCGTGGGACGGTGTCCCTTTGCCGCGATCCCCAGCGTGACGGAGCTGTGCTCGTCTCCCTCCAGCCAGTCCTGAACGGTTGCGGCATCCTGACCATGCGTGGAGCGTCCATTGACGGAGACCAGATGCTCGCCCGTATCAACACCCGCTTCCCAGGCGGGACCGTTGGCGTTGACGGCCGTAATCACGATGGTTCGTCCACTTTGCCCGAGGCTCAGCCCTACTGTCCCGGTGCTGCCCGTGCGCCGCGTCCGGTCCGACGTGGCCGGGGAGGGCCCAAGATAGCGGGAATAGGGGTCGAGATGATTGAACAGCTCGTCAAAGAACCCCTGCAACAGCGCATCTGACCCTGCGTCCCGCAATGTGGAGGAATGCTGCCAGGCCGCCTGCATCGCTGCGGTAACCAGATCCGCCCAGGCGGAGTGACTGCCCGCAGCAGGCAGGGCCCGGCTGAAGAGCACTGTCTGCCCCTGAAGAACGCTCAGTGTCGCAGGGAGGGGCGCATCGACGGGTTTGTCAGCTGCGGTGGCCGTTCCGGGGGCATGGACGACCGCAGGTGCCGCGGTCGTGGGCTGTGTGACCGTGACGGACAGGGTCGGGTCGATGGCGGTCAGACCATCCAGCCCCCAGACGCAGAAATCCCGCGCGGAATGGGCTTCCAGCGTTCGCGGCTCCAGAAAACCGAGAGCTGCGATCAGAACGTCCCGCGTGATGGATGCCGAAAAAACGGGAGGTACTGGCGCAGCAGGAGGCACGGCCGTTGACGTGGCGGGAGCAGGGGTGGCTTCGACAGGACGGGCGGCATCCGGTCCGGCCCCGGTCGGTGCCTGAGCTTCCGCCCGACGGCTGTGGAGGGCAAGGACGAAGATGCAGAACGCCAGACACAGCGCCACACGACATGCCGCCTTGCGGCTGCGCGGCATGAAAAAGGTCACAGGGCGGGCGGCATGACGCAAGACGGGGTCCTTGGAGACGGGACGGCAAAAGAAGGCTGCTCCCGTAACGCGACCACGCCACAAACTTCAGCCACGGTAAAGACTTGCCAGATCAAATCTGGGGTCGGCAGTGCCATCTGGCAACACTGCCGACCCGATCTGTTTTCAGTCTTCCGACGACGTGTCGGAAACAGTCTTACGCTTCCGCGGCGTTGTGGTTTTCGTCTTTGTGGCAGATTTGGCCGGGATACGCTTCGTTACCGTCTTCGGAGCGGCCTCGCCTTCTTCCGAAGACGCAACGGCTTTCTTGGCCTTCGCCGTTTTCGGAGCCGCTTTTTTCGCGGAAGTTTTTTTTGCGCCGCCTTTCAGGGGTTTGCCCTTTTCCGCCAGAAGCGCCACCGCTTCATCGAGCGTGACCTCCTCCATGTCCTGCCCCTTCGGCAGGTTGGCAATCAGCTGACCATGCTGGGCGTAGGGGCCGAACCGCCCCTTGCGGATCATGACCGCTTCTCCGTCCTTGGGGTGTGGTCCCAGATTGCGGATGGAGGCGAGCTTTTTTGCCAGCGAATCCACGGCCCGGTTCAGCCCGACGGTCAGGACGTCGTCGTCCTTGTCGAGCGTGCCGTAGATGGCCCCCATCTTCACATAGGGTCCGAACCGCCCGAGGCCGGCCTCGATCTTTTCGCCCGTTTCGGGGTGAAGGCCGACCAGACGGGGCAGGGACAGCAGGCCCAGCGCCTGTTCCATGGTCATGGTGTTGCCGTCGAGGCCTTTGGGAATGGTCGTCCGCTTGGGCTTGGCCTTCTTGTCCTCGGGATTGGGTTCGCCGCGCTGGATGTAGAGCCCGTACGGCCCGCGACGGATCGAGATATCCTCGCCGGTGTCCGGGTCCTGTCCCAGAACTTTCGGGCCGTCATTCAGTCCTTCGGTATCGCCTTCCTCGGCCACCAGACGGCGGGTGAACTGGCAGGTCGGATAATTCGAACAGCCGATGAACGCGCCGAACTTGCCAAGCCGCAGGCCCAGCCGCCCGGTTCCGCAGGACGTGCAGACGCGCGGATCGCCGCCATCAGGGCGGGGCGGGAAGAAATGCGGCCCGAGGTCCTCGTCCAGAGCGTCGATGACGTCCGAGATCTTCAGGTCCTTGGTCTGCGCCACGGCAGCGGAGAAATCATGCCAGAACGCTGCCATGACGTCGTGCCAGTCGGCACGGCCGCCCGAAATGTCGTCAAGCTGTTCTTCAAGTGAGGCCGTGAAGCCCGAATCCACATAGCGCTCGAAGAAGGACGTCAGGAACGCCGTGACCAGCCGTCCACGGTCTTCGGGAATGAAGCGCCGTGCATCCAGTCGCACGTAATTGCGGTCCCGCAGCACGCCCAGAATGGAGGCATAGGTCGAGGGACGGCCAATGCCGATCTCTTCCATTTTCTTGACGAGCGAGGCTTCCGAATAACGCGGAGGCGGCTGGGTGAAATGCTGTTCGGCATCCACGGCGCCGGTCGTCAGGCGATCGCCTTCCTTCATCGGTGGCAGGAGCTTACCGTCTTCGTCCTCGACCTTGGTGTCGTCCCGGCCTTCGATATAGAGCTTGAGAAAGCCGTCGAATGCGATGGTCGAGCCCGTGGCGCGCAGAAGCGTCTGACCGCTGGCATCAGCCAGCGTCACTGCGACCTGATCCAGTTCCGCCGACTGCATCTGCGAGGCGACGGAGCGCTTCCAGATCAGGTCGTACAGCTTTTTCTGTTCGGGTGTCAGCGCATGAGCGACGTCCTGGGGCGTCAGGAAAACATCCGTCGGGCGGATGGCCTCATGGGCCTCCTGCGCATTCTTGGCCTTGGTGGAATAGGCCCGCGGGGAATCCGGCACATAGTCGCCCCCGAACGCCTTGCCGATATGCCCGCGGATGGATCCGATGGCTTCCTTTGCCATCGTCACACCGTCGGTTCGCATATAGGTGATTAGACCGGTGGTTTCGCCGCGCAGATCCACACCTTCGTAAAGCTGCTGCGCCGTGCGCATCGTCGTTTGTGCGCTCATCCCGAGCTTGCGGGAGGCCTCCTGCTGGAGGGTCGACGTCGTGAAGGGTGGCGGCGGATTGCGCTTGGTGCGCTTGCGCTCGACAGAGCGGACCGTGAACTGGCCGCCCAGAACCGTATCGCGCGCTCCGAATGCCAGCTGTTCGTTGTTCAGGTCGAACTGGTCGAGTTTTTCACCCTTCAGATGCGTCAGACGGGCCTGAAAAGCGGCCTTGCCGGGCGTCGTGAAGCCGCCGGTGACGGTCCAGTATTCCTTGGGGCGGAAAACCTCGATTTCGGCTTCGCGCTCACAGATCAGACGCAGCGCCACTGACTGCACACGTCCGGCACTCCGGCTGCCCGGCAGCTTGCGCCACAGGACGGGAGACAGCGTGAAGCCCACCAGATAATCCAGCGCGCGGCGGGCCAGATAGGCGTCGATCAGCGGGCGGTCCAGCTCACGCGGGGCCGCCATCGCCGCCGTGACGGCCGATTTGGTGATTTCGTTGAAGGTGACGCGATGGACGTCCACGTTCTTCAGAAGCTTCTTTTCTTCCAGAACGCTGCGGACATGCCACGAAATCGCTTCGCCTTCGCGATCCGGGTCAGTGGCGAGATAGAGGTTTTTCGCCCCCTTCAGCGCCTTCGTGATGGCGGAGATCTGCTTTGCGCCGCGTTCATCCGTCTGCCAGCTCATGGCAAAGTTCTCGTCCGGGCGCACGCTTCCGTCCTTGGGCGGCAGATCCCGCACATGTCCGAATGAAGCGAGCACGGTATATCCGCTTCCCAGATACTTGTTGATCGTCTTGGCCTTTGCCGGGCTCTCGACCACCACAACGTCCGTCATCGCCACTCCGGTATTCCGCGTCACTTCAGTTCGGCAGCAACGCCACGCGTCCGCCGGGCACAAACTCCACAACCCCGCCGAGCTCCAGCTCGGCCAGCGTCGCAAGCACTGCCGACACGGAGAACTGGCAGCGGCGCACCACATCGTCAACTGCTACAGGCGTCACGGAGAGAAGAGGCCGCACGCTCTGCTGCACCAGATCGGGGTCAATCCAGCCGGCATCGGGGATGTCGCCCCATGCGGACGATGGTTCGGAAAACCCGGTCAAAGGCGGGGTGTGGCCTGCTGAACGCTGCCAGGGCACGGGGTCGCGTGCGGGAAGTTCCAGCGGCAAGGCCTGAAGAATATCGTCAATATTTTCTGTCAGGGTCGCCTGGCTCGTTTTCAGCAGATGATTGCCGCCCCGTGACCGCGGATCGAGCGGCGAACCCGGCACGACCAGAAGTTCGCGGCTGTAGGACTGGGCCAGATCAGCCGTGATCAGCGTGCCGGAGTCCAGCGCGGCCTCAATGATGAGGCAGCCCAGCGAAATCCCGGCAATCAGGCGGTTTCGTCGTGGGAAATGGCGGGCCAGCGGCGCGGTTCCCAGCAGGGCTTCCGTCACCAGACAGCCCTTTTCGGCAATCTGCTCTTGAAGGGATGCATTTTCCGGCGGATAGACATGATCCAGCCCTCCGGCGATTGCGGCCACCGTCAGGCCCGGATAAAGGGCAGCGGCATGCGCGGCCGAGTCGATGCCCCGCGCCAACCCTGAAACCACGCAGATTCCGGCATGGGCCATTTCGGCCGCAAGGCTTTCGGCAATCCGGATTCCCGCAGCCGAAGCATTGCGTGCTCCCACAATCCCCACGGACCGCATCGACAGTTTGTCGACATTCCCGAGCGTGAACAGGACAGGGGGCGCATCCGGCACCCGCGACAGCAGGAGCGGATAGTCCGCATCCCCCCGCAGCAGCATTTTCCCACCCAGTTTTTCAAGGCGCTCCAGTTCGTCTGCCATGCGGGAGACGGACGGAATGGCAGGATCATCCTGACGTCCCGCCTTGCGCATCCGTCCCGGCAGGGCCGCCAGAGCAGCTCCCGCGCTGCCATACTGCGTCATCAGTCGCGCAAAGTTGACCGGACCGACGCCCGGCGTCTGCGACAGGCGTAGCGTGTCGATTCGGTCTGTGGTGGATATGACGGGAGAGGGGGCTGCGGAAGCTGTCATAAGGTCTTTCTCCTTAAGGCAGATTCCTTAATAGGCACTTAAAATCTTAGGAACGGGGCGCTTGGTCCACGTTCACGCGCGGCTCTTGGCCCGTTAGAAGGCGCGCAATATTGCTCCAGTGCCGGGCCCAGATCAGCAGCGAGACGAGCAGCGTCGCCACAGGAATGGGGGAGTGCAGCGTGCGTCCGGACAGCAGCACCATCAGCACCGGCGCGAGCAGAAACGCCGCCAGAGCGCCAGCTGAGGAAATCCGGCTCAGGCGTGCGACCAGCAGCCAGACCACACAGCAGCCCAGCCCGACCGGCCAGGACAGGACCCAGATCGTTCCGAGCCCTGTCGCGACGCCTTTGCCGCCCCTGAAGCCGAGCCAGACCGGAAAACAGTGCCCGAGGACGACGGCGACGGTTGCCACGGCCATGGTCATCTCGCCTGCGCCGGGGAAGAAAAACCGTGCGATCAGGACCGCCGCAGCTCCCTTGAGCGCATCCAGCAGCAGCGTGGCCGCAGCCAGACCGCGTCGTCCCGTGCGCAGGACGTTGGTTGCGCCGATATTGCCCGAACCGATCTTGCGGATGTCCCCGCCGCCAGAAAGCGCCGTCAGCAGCAGCCCGAACGGGATGCTTCCGATGACGTAGGACACGAGAAACAGCAGGATGAGCTGTGCCTGAAAACCGCTCACGACCGTGCCTCCGCCAGTCCATCAGCGGTGAAGACTTCCACGCCCCGCTTGAACGTCCGCAGGACACGGCCTTTCAGATTCCGGCCGTCAAACGGTGTGTTCTGTGCGCGTCCCGGCAGTTCTCCGGCGACCACTGTCCATGATCCTTCCGGATCGAACAGGCACAGATCGGCATCGCTCCCGATGGCCAACGTTCCGGCATCAAGGCCCAGCAGGGCAGCCGGAGCGGACGTCACCAGCCGCAACGCATCCACAAGCGGCAGTCCCGGGCCCAGTGTTACACCCAGCAGCGTGACCAGTCCGGTGCCCCCGGCGCGGGCCTGTGCAAAAGGAAGCCGCTTGTCATCCGCATCCGCCGGAGCATGGTCCGAGGCTACGGCGTCAATCGTTCCATCCGCCAGCGCGGCACAGACGGCCTGCCGGTCGGCGTCGTTGCGCAGGGGGGGCGAGAGTTTCGCGTAGGTGCGGAAGTCGCCGATATCGTCTTCGGTCATGGCAAAATAGGGCGGCGCCGTATCGCAGGTCACGCGTACGCCCCGGCTCTTGGCCGCACGGATCAGGTCCAATCCCTCTGCCGTCGAGACATGCGCGAAATGCAGCCGCGCCCTGGTCATGGCCGCCAGACGCAGATCGCGGGCGATCATGATGGCCTCGGCTTCGGCCGGAACCTGCGGCAGACCCATTCGCACCGCGCGGGCTCCGGCCGTGGCACACGCGCCTTTGGCCAGAGACGGATCTTCCGGATGCTGCACCACGATGGCGTCGAGAAAGCGCGAATAGGACAGCAGGTTGCGCATCTGCTTGGCGTCTGAAATCGCGCGGGTTCCGTCCGTGAACGCCACGGCTCCGGCGTTACGCAACAGCCCGAGTTCGGCCATTTCGCCGCCCTCGCAGCCGCGCGTCAGCGCGCCGTAAGGGTGGATCGAGACCATACCCGTCTCTTCACCCCGGACCCGCAGCAGATGCACGAGGGCCGGATTGTCGATCGGTGGCGAGGTGTTGGGCAGGACCGCCATGGTGGTAATGCCACCCGCGACCGCAGCCCGCGCCCCGGAAGACACGCTCTCGCGGTATTCCGACCCCGGCTCCCCGAGTGCGACGCGCATGTCCACCAGACCGGGACACAGCACGGCTCCGGCGCCATCAATGACCCGCGCGCCTTCGGGAACCGACCCGTCTTCGCAGGCGACGATCTTCCCCTGGCGCACCACAAGCCGTCCGGTCTCATCGCGACCAGACGCCGGGTCGATCAGGCGGACATTTTCAAAAACGATATCACTCATACCGGCATCCGTGCCCGGGACAGACGGTCCAGAACCGCCATCCGCACAGCCACGCCCATCTCAACCTGTTCGGAAATCACGCTCTGATCCGAATCCGCCACGTCCGAGGCGATTTCGACGCCACGGTTCATCGGCCCCGGATGCATGACGAGCGCGCCGGGATTGGCCAGCGCCAGACGGCGTCGGTCCAGCCCGAAGAAATGGAAATATTCCCGCGCACTCGGCACCAGACCCGCCCCCATGCGCTCTTTCTGCAGGCGCAGGGACATGACGACATCCGCGCCGGCCAGCGCCTTGTCCATGTCGGAATACAGCGCGACATTGCCGAGCCCGGCCATAGCCCCCGGAAGCAGCGTCGGGGGTCCGACCAGCCGCACCCGGTTTCCGAATGCCGTCAGCAGATGGATGTTGGAGCGTGCCACCCGGCTGTGCCCGACATCCCCGCAGATGGCGACCGTAAGGCCCTCAAGGCGGCCGAAATGCCGGCGGATGGTCAGCGCATCCAGTAGCGCCTGTGTCGGATGTTCATGCGTGCCGTCGCCCGCATTGACGACGCTGGCTTCGACTTTCTGCGACAGCAGGGCCGGGGCGCCGGACTGCGCGTGACGGATGACCAGCAGGTCACAGCGCATGGCGTTCAGCGTTGCCGCAGTATCCAGCAGCGTCTCGCCCTTGTTCACCGAACTTGTGGCGACGGACATGTTGATGACGTCCGCCCCAAGCCGCTTGCCCGCGAGTTCGAAACTCGTGCGGGTGCGGGTGCTGTCTTCGTAGAACAGGTTGATGACCGTCCGCCCCCGCAGCGCATCACGCGGCGCGGAGCGCGAACGGCTCAGCAGCGCATAGCTCTCCGCCAGATCGAGGAACGGCACGAGCTGTTCGGCAGACAGCCCCTCGATTCCCAGGAGATGCCGGGGGACGGAGGGCCGCTCAGCCATCGGTGGACGCGGAGGCGAGAACGGCTGCGATGCGGGCCAGAACCTCGTCCTGTCCCAGCGCCGCGAGCGTCAGGTCAATACCCGGAGATGTCGTGGAGCCGGTCATGGCCGCGCGCAGCGGCTGGGCCACGGAGCCGAGCTTGATCTCATGTTTTTCAGCATAGGCGCGCAGCGTTGCATCGACGGTTTCGGGCGTGAAGTCCGAAAGCGCGGCCAGATCCCTGCCGACGCCCTGCAGAACCGTGCGCCCATCCTCGCCCAGCAGCTTCTCGGCCTTGGGCGTGAAGGTCAGGGGCAGCGTGAAGCCTGCGAAAGCGGCGTTGTCCGCCAGTTCCACGAGCGTTTTTGCGCGCTCCTTGAGGCCTGGCATCATTGCAAGAATGCGTGCGCGGGTGCGCTCATCGGTGACAACGCCGTCGCGGCCCTGCAGGCGCTGCATGACGTCATCCGTCAGGCGCGCATCATCGGCAACACGCATCCAGATCCCGTTCAGATGCGCCAGCTTGACGTAATCCATCCGGGACGGGGAGCGGCCAACGCCATCCAGATCGAACAGCTTGATCTGTTCCTCGCGGGACAGGACTTCGGCATCGCCATGACCCCAGCCCAGACGCAGCAGGTAGTTGCACAGGGCTTCCGGCAGATAGCCTTCCTCGCGGAAGTCCACGACCGACTGTGCGCCATGTCGCTTGGACAGCTTGGCGCCGTCCGGCCCGTGGATCAGCGGCAGATGCGCGAAATGTGGCAGGTTCCAGCCCATGGCGCGATAGATCATGGCCTGACGGAACGTGTTCGTCAGATGATCGTCACCGCGCATGACATGGGTGATGTCCATATCGTGATCGTCGACGACCACGGCATGCAGATAGGTCGGCGTACCGTCCGAACGCAGCAGGATCAGGTCGTCCATTTCGGAATTTGCAACCCGGACTTCGCCCTGCACCAGATCCTTGATGATCGTCTCGCCGTCACGCGGGGCCTTCAGGCGCACGACATAGGGTGCACCGGCGGGCGCTTCGGACGGATCGCGGTCCCGCCATGTGCCGTCATAACGGGGCGGGCGCTTCTCGGCCATGGCCTTCTCACGCATGGCGGTCAGTTCTTCGGGGGTGCAGAAGCACTTGTAGGCCTGACCTTTTTCCAGAAGCTCAAGTGCCACTTCCGTATGGCGGTCCTGCCGGGCGGACTGGAAAACCGGTTCCGCATCCGCCTCGATTCCCATCCAGGCCAGGCCGTCAAAGATCACGTCCACGGCTTTTTGAGTAGAGCGTTCCTTGTCGGTGTCCTCGATCCTCAGGAGGAATTCGCCGCCGTGATGACGGGCAAAGAGGAAATTGAACAGGGCGGCGCGGGCGTTGCCGACATGCAGCAGACCCGTCGGGGAGGGGGCAAATCGCGTACGGATGGTCATGCCGCCGTCATATCACGCTCTGACCCGCGCTTCCATCCGCCAGCACGAGCGGGTCTGCGGCGTTTCGTCACGCACCATCGCTTTACAAAAAGCTAAGGTTCTTCAAGCGCGTGTGATTTCCAGCCGCCTCCCGAAGCGGCTTATTGTGACGTTCAATAGTCCGGGTGGTGCCTTTCCAATGAACAGACGAGATTTCAATGCCCTGCTGGCAGGGCTGGGTCTGACCTTCGGAGAAGGGAAGATCCGTCACGCCAGTGCCACGACCTCCCGTGTGGATGTCTTTACGCTGCGCGCCAATAACTGGGTTCCGAACAATCCGGAGTTGCCTGTCATCGTCTATCGCAATGCGCTCGAAGCCGGGCCGGATCGCGAGGCGGTGTATGAAGACCTGTTCAGCCGGAACGGCTGGCCGCCGCAGTGGCGCAACGGTGTCTATCCGTTTCATCATTATCACAGCCTTGGCCATGAAGTTCTGGGCTTTTCCAACGGTTCCGCGCGCCTGATGCTGGGAGGGCCGAATGCCCGGACGGTCGAGGTGCGCGGTGGCGACATCGCCGTGCTTCCGGCCGGAACGGGGCACTGCAATCTCGGATCGGACACGGAGTTCACCGTCATCGGCGCCTATCCGCCCAACCAGTCTTTCGACATCCTCCGCGCCGCCCCCACGGCGGAGCAGAGTGCCCGTATTCACGGCCTGCCCTTCCCGAAAACCGATCCGGTTCAGGGCGCAGCAGGTGTTCTCGCACGGGAGTGGCACCCATCATGACGGGTTTTCCTCTCAGGCGCCGTCCTTTCCTTGCAGCGCTCGCGGGGCTGGCCACGGTCAGCAGCGCCAGTGCGGTCGAGGCAACGAGCCAGAAAATGCGGATCGGCATTATCGGCACAGGTCATGTCGGCACAACGCTGGCTGAACTCTGGGTCCATGCGGGTTATCCCGTCATGGTGTCGTCGCGTTCCCTGAGCGAGGCGCAGTCTCTGGCCACGTCGCTGGGCCCGCTCGCCACGGCCGGAACCCCGGCGCAGGCGGCGGCTTATGGCGATGTGGTGGTCCTCGCCGTCCCCTATGGCGCCATTCCGCAGCTTGGTCCACAGCTTAGCCGGACACTGCTGGACAAGGTTCTGCTCGATCCGTCCAATCCCTATCCCTGGCGGGATGGGGCGATTGCGGACACGGCGCAGCGGGACGGGGCAGGGGTGACGACACAGCGTTATTTCCCTTCGGCGCATGTGGTGCGGGCGTTCAACTCCATCGACATGACCACGCTGCGTTCGGAGGCGCATCGCGCTTCGCCGCTTCTGGCGGTTCCGGTGGCGGGGGATGATGCGCAGGCCGTGTCGCAGGTGACGACGCTGGTGAAGGCGGCCGGATTCGATCCTGTCGTGACCGGCAATCTTGCAACCGCAAGGCTGTTTCAGCCGGGAAGTACGGGGTTTGAACTGGAGCGGGATGCTACCGGTCTGAAACAGGCGCTGCACCTTCCGCAGTAGATTGGGCCGCAGGAGGCGCTGACCTTAATCGGGGAGGCGCGTCCTGCGGAAAAATCCGTTACGGTTCTGTTTGTGAAGACAGAACCCCTTTCCGTCCCGGACCTCGATCCGCGCGAACTTCTGGTGCGCGAGGAACGCCTGGATTCCTTGCGGCCGCCGCCTGCCGTGATCCGGTCTGTTCTGGATCAGGGGCGGCAGATGATCTGCTGGCTCCCGGTCGCTGTCGGGCTTGGGGGCGTGACCTACCTTGCCCTGCCGTTCGAGCCTTCCATCCTGTCCGTCATGCTTGTCACCCTCCTGTTTAGCCTGACGGGAACCGGGTGCCTGTGGTGGGGCTGGCAGCGGCTTTTTCCGCGCCTTCTGGGATTTGCGCTTCTGGCCGTCGTGACCGGTTTTGGCGATCTGGCGTTACAGGCCCGGATGCAGCCGCCTATGCCGGTTCTGCCGACCCATGCCACCGTTCTGACCGGTCGTGTTCAGTCTCTGGAAATTCTGCCGCCCCGCAATGACGATGAGGATGACGGCCATCGTGTTACTCTGGCCGATGCCGTGTTCGAGACGCCCGTGGATGCCGGAATGGCGCCGCTGCGCCGCATGTTGCATATCCGTCTGCGCGACGATGACGACCTGTTGCCGGAGCCGGGAAGCACGATCAGCCTGCGCGCGATGCTGCGACCGCCGCCCCCGCCGTCATGGCCGGGCGGCCGGGATCTTCAGCGGGAGGCATGGTTTTCGGGACTGGCGGGAAGCGGGTACGCGCTGGGGCCGGCCAGTCTTACAGGCGCTCCTTCCCGGCCTTCGCGGATCGAAACCCTGCGCGAAACCGTCGCTTTCCGCACGGCGGCCGTGCTGTCCGACCAGACCGCCGCCATTGCCGCTACGCTTCTGGCGGGTGAGGCCGGGGGCATCGACCAGCAGACGCGCGAGGCGTTTTCTGCATCCGGGCTGGCGCACCTTCTTGCCGTTGCGGGGCTGCATCTGGGGCTGGTGATGGCCGCCGTCATTGTGACGTTGCGCTGCGGTCTGGCGTCTATCGAATATATTGCCCTGCGCTGGCCCTGCCGGCAGATCGCAGCCGTTTCCGGACTGCTGGCCGGAGCGGGGTATGTGCTGCTGACGGGCGCGCATCTGCCCAGCCTGCGGGCGCTGGGGATGGCAAGCCTCGTGACGCTGGCCATCGTGACCGGGCGGCGCGTCCTGTCCATGCGGTCTCTGTCCATCGTGGCGCTGCTGATCCTGCTGGTCTCGCCGGTTTCGGTTGTTGATGTGTCGTTCCAGATGTCGTTCGCCGCCGTGATGGGGCTGATTACGGGGTATGGCGTGCTGCGCGAGCCGCTCATGCGGCTGCGCGGGGAGGGGGACTGGTACAGGGTTGTGGCGTCCTATGGCGCGGCCCTGACGCTGACGAGCCTTCTCGCCGGGCTGGCGACCCTGCCGGTCAGCATGGCGCATTTTGGCGCGCTTCAGCCATGGTTCGTGCTGGCCAATCTTGTGGCCGTGCCGCTGGCGGCTGTCTGGATCATGCCGGTCGGGCTTCTGGCGCTTGTCGCCATGCCGTTTCATGCCGAAGCGCCGTTTCTGAAACTCATGGGTGTGGGCATCCGCATCGTGCAGGTGCTGGCGGAGCGGGTGGCGGCGTTTCCGATGGCGCATCAGCCTGTTCCGGCCATGCCGGGCTGGGGGCTGCTGCTCGTGATGCTTGGGCTGTGTTTTCTGTGCCTGTGGAAAGGCCGGGTCTGCCTGGCCGGTCTTCTACCGGTGGCGATCGGGGTGGCGTCGATCTGGCTGGCGCCGAAGCCCGATATTTTCGTCTCGGCGGATGCGGGGCTGATGGCGGTGCGCCGTCCGGACGTCCTGCTGGTTGGTCCGCATTCCGGTCTGGAACGCCGCACGCTGGAAGACTGGCAGCGGGCCCTTGCGCTTCCGGTGGCGCCCCTGCCGCCGGACTGTCTGGCTGGTTTATGCCGGATCAGCGTCGGGGTGCAGACTGTCCTGCTGCGTCCCCGCGACTCATCGGATGGCGCCATTCTTCCGGACGCGCGGCAATGCGACGGGGTGAGCCTGTTCATCAGCGCGTCTCCCGCCCGCAAAGGCTGCGCGGATGTGCCGTCCATCGACCGGTTTTCGGTCTGGCGCGACGGGGCTTACACTGTGTTCGGCGGGCGTGCCCTCACGATTGTTTCGGACCGGAGCTGGCGGGGGAGCCGGCTCTGGGTTCCGCCCGTGGGCTGGCACGGCATGCCCAATCTGCCATTAGCCCCATCCGAATAGGGCGTGTCTCAACGTTTTGGAAAGCAATCGCCCTGTAGGATCGTCGCACAAGGAGATCCGTTATCGTGGCGCAAAAAACCGCAGGGGCCATTCTGTTTGGCCTGTCACTGACAGCCGCCGGGCCGCTCCATGCCGCGCCCGTTGCGGTTTGGGAGGGCCTGACGCTGGGCATGAGCGTCCCGGAAGCGCAGATCAGCCATCCACAACTGATGGCGCTGCCCTCTCCGGTGCCGCGCCCCGGTTTTGCGCGCTACGTCATGCAGGGGCCGTTCATCGGCTCCTGTCTCTCGACGGTGGATGTGAATTTTCTGGGCGGGCGTCTGGCATCTGTCGAAGTTCATGCCCTGACGGACACGGATTCCGGTGATGTCCGTATCTGTGCCGAGGAATGGGGCCGTGCCATCCGTCAGAAATACGGTCAGCCCCTAGTTTGATGTGCGCGCGCCGATGACGGAAAACATCACCTGGAATGCAAACGGCTTTTCCGTGACGACCCATATGCGCGTCCTCAACAGCATCGTGCTCTATTCCGTCTCCTATCAGGCCCCGCGCCGCACAGCCGCCCAGATTTTCTGAAGTCCAGATTTTCTGAAGGGGTGTCTAGCGCGCGGCGGCTTTCCGGGGCGCGGGTGCCGCCATGCGTTTGTCCGGATACAGGCACCATGTCGTGGCCGGGCAGCGCCAGCATTCGGGCGCGCGGGCCTTGCAGACATAGCGCCCGTGCAGGATCAGCCAGTGATGCGCCGGGCGGAGCATGTCTTTCGGGATGCGGGCGACCAGCCCGTCCTCGACCTGTCGCACGGTCTTGCCGGGGGCCAGGCCGGTACGGTTGCCGATGCGGAAGATGTGGGTATCGACTGCCATCGTATCCGCGCCGAATGCGACATTCATCACGACATTCGCCGTCTTGCGCCCGACACCGGCCAGCGCTTCGAGCGAGGCCCGGTCGGATGGTACCTGTCCGTCGTGACGCTCCAGCAACTGATGGCAGAGCAGGTCCACGTTATGCGCTTTCGCCCGCCACAGGCCGATGGTGCGGATGTGCCGCGCAATGCCCTCTTCGCCGATGGCCGCCATGGAGGCCGGGTCGGGGGCTTCCTCGAACAGGCCTTTCGTCGCCTTGTTGACGGATTTGTCCGTCGCCTGTGCCGACAGCACGACGCTTACCAGAAGTTCGAACGGATTGCGGAACACCAGTTCGCTTTCCGCATCCGGATTGGCTTCGGCAAGCGCTGTGATGAAGGCTTTTGCGGCCGCCTTGCTCATGGCCCGCTTCGCGGTTGCGGGGGCATCGGTCATGACGGGCACTCCAGTAGGGTGTGTTGCCGGAGGTGTGTTGCGTCTGGTCCGGACACACAGCAAGATACGGCAAAGTTCTGAAAATTCCATGCCATCACACCCCATGTCATTACACCGTGGCCTGTTCTGCATGACCTTGCAGACCGGCAGACGGCGGAGCACCCTGTGTCTGATACCGTTTCCGATACCTCTTTTCCCATGAGCCGCCAGCAGCAGGAGGGCCGCAAGCAGGAGGTGTCCTTCACGGACGTCCTGTCTTTCGTCTGCAGCCGCTGGTGTGACCATCCTCTCCTGCTGGCGAAGACTCTTGGTGGCGTTGCCCTCGCCACGCTGGCCGATGTCTGCACGCCCATTCTCGCGGGGCGTCTGGTGGAGGATATTTCCCGCCATGCCGCCGGTCCCGCTGTAGAGAAAACCTCGGAACTGCTGCATCTGCGCGACGATGCGGGGTTGATGGTCGCGGGGCTGATCGTCCTCGGGCTGGTCGGGCTGTTCGGACGGCGCTCCTCCTTCATCGGGATTTCGTATCTCACGCTCGCCATCATGCACCGCGTCGCCAATCAGGCGTTCGATCGGGTGCAGCGCTTCTCGACGGACTGGCATGCCAACAACTTCGCCGGCTCGACCGTCCGCAAGCTGACGCGCGGCATGTGGGCCATTGATACGCTGGACGACACGCTCCTGCTTCTGATCGCGCCGGAAGTGCTGGTTCTGGGCGGGACGACGGCGGTTCTTATGGTTCGCTCGCCGCTGATGGGGTCGGTTCTGGCGGTTTCGGTGGTGCTGTTCGCCACGCTCTCCATCCTTCTGACCCTGCGCTATGTCGCGCCGACCGCCCGTGCGTCCAATGAATGGGACACGAAAATGGGTGCGGCCATGGCGGATGCCGTGACCTGCAATCCGGTCGTCAAGGCATTCGGTGCGGAAAACCGCGAGGACGACCGGCTCGACAGCATCATCCGTGGCTGGCGTCAGCGCACTCTGAAAACCTGGGTACGCGGCACCAACAGCGCCAATCTTCAGGCGCTGGCCTCGCTCGCCATGCGGATGCTGCTGATCGGGCTGGCCGTCTGGCTGTGGTGGGACGGCAAGGCCGGTCCGGGTGACGTGGCCTATGTGCTGACGATGATGTTCCTCGTGCAGGGGTATCTGCGCGATCTGGGACAGCAGGTCAGTCAGGTGCAGCGTTCGGTCAATGAGATGGAGGAACTCGTGGCGATTTTCCGTCGCGATCCCGCCATTCAGGACGCAAACGATGCGCAGACGGCCCGTTTCACAACAGGGGCCATTCACTTCGAGCATGTAGACTTCCAGTATCCGGGGCAGGTCAAACCGCTTTACAACGACCTGAGCATCGACATCGCGCCGGGGTCCCGCGTGGCGCTTGTCGGGCCGAGCGGCTCGGGCAAGACGACCCTGACCAAGCTGCTCCAGCGCCTTTATGACGTGAACGGCGGCCGGATCGTGGTGGACGGGCAGGATATCGCCCATGTCACGCAGGAGTCCCTGCGCGCGCATATCGCTATCGTTCCGCAGGAACCGGTGCTGTTTCATCGCACACTTGCGGAAAACATCGCTTATGCGCGCCCCGATGCGAGCCGTGCCGAGATCGAAGACGCCGCCCGTCTGGCCAATGCGGCGCCGTTCATCGAGCGGTTGCCCGAGAGGTACGAAACCATGGTTGGAGAGCGTGGCGTGAAGCTCTCGGGTGGCGAGCGCCAGCGTGTTGCCATCGCCCGCGCCTTTCTGGCCGATGCGCCCATCCTGATTTTCGACGAAGCGACGTCCAGCCTCGATTCCGAGTCCGAATCCCTTGTGCAGGACGCGATGCGTCGCCTGATGCAGAACCGGACCGTCATTGTCGTGGCGCATCGTCTCTCGACCGTCATGGAACTGGATCGCATCCTCGTGTTCAGTCAGGGCGCGCTGAAAGAAGACGGAACGCACGCCGAACTGATTACGCGCGAGGGCGGGATCTACCGCCGCCTGTTCGAGCTTCAGTCGCTGGAGGGCTGAGGCTGGAAGGAAAGGGTCTGCTTTTCGGCATCTTTCCCGGTCTGAAGGCGTTTCGTCCTTCATGGACGTTTCCGCCCGGACCACAGGATGCCCGATAAAGAAGCTCGGCGGGAGCTATACAGGAGACCGCCGCATGACCATCCGTTCCGCCTTCACTGCCCTGCTGCTCGCAACGCCTGCCGTTTTCAGTATCGGACATGCGCTGGCCGAACCGGTCGCGTTCGACCACGCGCGGCTGATTGACGGAACCGGGGCCTCGGCGCAGCCGGATGCCACGGTGGTCATCGACAATGGTGTGATTCTTTCGGTCGGCATCCCGGCTCCCGCCGATGCGCGGCATGTGGACCTGACGGGCAAGACGCTGATGCCCGCTCTCATCAGCGATCACAGTCATGTCGGCCTCGTGAAGGGCACGGGGGCCAGCCGCGATAACTATACCCGCGCCAATATTCTCGCCGCGATGAAGCAGTATTCCGATTATGGCGTCCTGACCGTCACGGCGCTGGGTCTGAACCGTTCTCCGCTGTTCGATACGCTGCGTCAGGAACAGCATGAGGGCCGCAATCCGGGGGCGGATCTCTATGGCGTGGATCAGGGGATTGGTGCGCCGGATGGTGTGCCACCGGCCGCCATGGTCAAGGGCGTTGGTCCCGATCAGGTCTTCCGTCCGACCACGCCGGAAGAGGCGCGCAAGGACGTGGACCAGATGATTGCGGAACACACGGATCTGGTGAAGCTCTGGGTAGACGACTTCCGCAATGACGTCCCGGACGGCAAGACCTATCCCATGCTGCCGCCCGCCATCTATGAGGCCGTCATCGACGAGGCGCACCAGCACGACACGCGGGTTGCGGTCCATATCCACGATCTTGCCGTCGCCAAGGCCATCGTGGCGGCAAAAGCCGATATTCTCGCGCATGGCGTGCGGGACCAGCCGGTGGATCATGATCTGATCGCGGCGATGCTCCGTCAGGGCACATGGTATATTGCGACGCTGGATCTGGACGAGGCGAATTATCTCTATGCCGAGCAGCCGGAGCTGCTCTCCAATCCGTTCGTTCTGGCGGGCATGGACCCGGCCCTGCGCCGCCAGTTTACGGATCCGAAATGGCGCGCGGAGACACTGGCCAAGCCTCTGACCAAGGCCTCGCATTATGCGCTGTCGGTGAATCAGAAGAACCTCGCCGTTCTGTATCGGGCGGGGGTGAAGGTTGGTTTCGGTACGGATTCCGGGGCCGCACCGACCCGTATTCCCGGCTTTGCCGAGCATCGTGAGCTGTATCTGACGGTGCAGGCCGGGCTGTCCCCCGTGCAGGCCATCAGTCTGGCTACGGGCAATGCCGCGGCCCTGCTGCATCTGTCAGACCGGGGTGTGATTGCGCCCGGCCGCCGGGCGGATCTGCTGATCGTGGATGGCAATGCGGATGAAAACATCGCCGCCGTGGACCAGATTGATCAGGTCTGGCAGCGGGGCGCGCTTGTCAGCCACGGCCCCGTGCGTTCGAAGGACTGATTATACTACGGTCTCGGGGCGTGAACGTCCCGAGACGAGCCGGAACATGGGCCCGGTCAGCGTCGTGGAAATCACGGCCAGAACCATCAGCGAGGCGAAGGCAAATTCCGAAATCATGCCATGCGCATGCAGAATGGTTGCCGCCACGATTTCCATCAGCCCCTTGCACTGCAACAGGGAGCCGATACCCAGTGCCTGACGGTGTGTCAGGCCCGGAGCCGGCGGGAAAATCCATACGGCAAGGATTTTCGTGACGATCGCAATGACGACCAGCAGCAGGGATGCCAGAACGGACGGCCAGGTCAGCGCATCGCCGTCGATCCGCAATCCGCTATGGCCAAAGAACATCGGGGCCAGCCAGATCAGCGAGAACGTCCCCACAGCTTCGACCGGCAGGCGACGGACCCAGCGCGGTGGCATGAGCGCACCTGCGAAATAGGCACCGATCAGCTCGTGCAGCCCCAGTTCGTGGCTCGCCCAGGACCCGGCGGCCAGATAGGCCGGAACAGCGGCCCAGATCACCCAGATCGGCGGGTTTTTCAGGTTTCGCGTGGCCCAGCTGCTCAGGAGCGCCATGCCGACGAGAAGCAGGACGGCCAGCCCTTCAAATCCGGTCCAGCCATGCAGCGCATCCGATCCGCGTGCCGCGAACTGGAGGATGGCCAGCCCGATCCAGAGGGCCGCATCGTCCACGACCGCGAGTTTGAGGGCAAGCTGTCCGACGGGGCGGTACACAGGCTCCAGTTCGCGCACGATGCCGATCAGAACCGGCAGCGCACTGACGGAAATGCACAGCCCGATCGACATGGCACCGATCCAGCCATCCCCGTGCGGGGCCTGCCAGCCGTGCAAAGGCAGGAAGAACAGCTTGACCAGAATGGTGCCGATGACGAACGGAACGCCCAGCGCCACGAGTGCTCCGCCCAGCAGGCGACCCAGCGTCGGGGAGGGGAGGTTTTCGGCTTCGGGAGAATGGGTCGGGTTCTGCCACATTTCCAGCCCGGCAGTGAACGCCAGAACCAGAACGGCCAGCCAGCCGATATAATCGCCGTAAAGCGAGGGAATACCGACTTTTGACGCTGGAAAATGCAGGACCGCCAGAAGAATGCCGACCAGAATGGGCAGGATGGCAATCGGAATGGAGCGTCTGAGCAGCTGCCACAGTCCCCACGGAACGAGGACAAATATAAATGCATCCGCCAACAGTGCTGTCACATTCCCCATGACGATCCCTTTTTTGTTTCAGGTCCGTTCAGGGTAACATGGATCAAAAAAATTGGGGTAATTTTTTATTTCCATGTAATGAATAATTCTATGTTTCTTTTTTCAAATAACTCTCTTTGAGGAGAATGAAAACCCGGAATTTTCTTTTGAAAAGACTGGGTTTTTTCCAGTCATCAGGCGATGAAATTCTTCAGGAATTGCTCCAGTGCCCTGCCGCGATGACTGATGGCATTTTTCTCCGCCTCCGTCATTTCCGCAAAGGTCCGGTTTCCGCCTTCCGGTACGAACATCGGATCATAACCGTGTCCATGGGCGCCCCGTGGAGGCCAGACGACCGTACCGTGACATTCACCCTGCACGGTCCGCGTTTCGCCATCCGGCCAGGCCAGACACAGGGCCGCGACGAAAAAGGCCCGGTGATCGGCACTGTCGCCCATCTCCCGATGTACGCGGTCCATTGCGATCTGCATGTCTTTGGTCGGGCCGCCCCAGCGCGCGGAATAGACGCCCGGACGGTTGTCCAGCGCCGCGACGCAGAAGCCGGAATCATCGGCCAGCGCGGGCAGTCCGGAGGCCCTGGCCGCGGCCAGGGCCTTGATGGCGGCGTTGCCGGTGAAGGTCTCTTCCGTCTCTTCGGGTTCCGGGAGGTTCAGTTCGGCTGCCGAGATGACGGTGATCCCGCTCTCGGCCAGCAGGGTGGAAAATTCGCGCAGCTTGCCGGCATTATGGCTGGCCAGAACGATTTTCGAACCGCGGGACAATGTCCGCATCATGCAGTCTCCAGTACGTGATTCTGGGCGTCGAACAGTCGGGTCGTGCCGAGCTTTGCCAGTCGGAGGAGTTCGAAAAATTCGCTCTCCTGAAACGGCTTGTCCTCGGCGGTTCCCTGAATTTCGATGATGCCACCATCCGCCGTCAGAACGAAATTCGTATCGGCCTGCGCGCTGCTGTCTTCAATATAGTCCAGATCCAGCACGGCTCCGGCTTCTGTCAGCCCGCACGAGACTGCCGCGACCTGAGCCGTGAGAGCCTGTGAGCGCTTGATTGTATTCAGCGCGATCGCCAGCGCCACCCAGGCGCCCGTGATGGAGGCGCAGCGCGTGCCGCCATCCGCGTTCAGGACGTCGCAGTCGAGCGTGATGGTCCGCTCTCCCAGTTTTTTCAGATCCACACAGGCCCGGAGCGAGCGTGCGATCAGCCGCTGGATTTCCTGCGTGCGGCCGGACTGCTTGCCTTTGGCCGCTTCGCGCTGGCCGCGATTATGCGTCGCCCGGGGGAGCATTCCGTATTCGGCCGTGATCCAGCCCTGCCCCCTGTTGCGCAGGAACGCCGGAACACGCTCCTCGACCGTGGCCGTGCACAGGACTTCCGTGCCGCCCACGCGGATGAGCGCGGAGCCTTCGGCATGGCGGGCAAAGCCTGTTTCGATTGAAACAATGCGGTTTTCGTCCGGCGCCCGCCCGGATGGACGCTTGCGTGCGGTGTCAGTCATGTCAAAAAAGATCCCGTGGAAGAATATGTCCCGCCTCTAGCGCGTTTGACGCAGACCCATCCAGCCCCGACAGTGGGTTTACCATGATGCGACCACAGCCTCCCCTGTTCCGCCCTTCCATCCCGATGCCGCACGGTCTGGGAGATCGTGAAGCCGCGATTTTGCGTGAAATCGTTGAGGAATATGTCGAAACGGGTGAGCCCATCGGCAGCCAGACGCTGGCCCAGCGCCTGCAACCGGCGTTGTCTTCGGCCACGATCCGCAATGTCATGGCGGATCTGGCGCGGGCCGGGCTGCTGTTCAGCCCGCATGTTTCAGCCGGGCGTCTGCCGACCGAAAAGGGCGTGCGCCTGTTTGTGGATGGCCTGCTCCAGTTCGGCACCCTGACGGAAGAAGACCGCGCCAGCATCGACAGCCGGCTCGATATTCACGGGCGGTCCTATCAGGATATCCTGTCTGAAGCGTCGTCCCTTCTGTCGGGCCTGTCTTCCGCTGCCGGACTGGTGCTCGCGCCGAAATCGGATGCCGCGCTCAAGCATATAGAGTTCGTAGCACTTGGTCCGGGGCGGGTTCTGGTCATTCTGGTGGGTTCGGACGGGCAGGTGGAGAACCGCATCATCGAGACCCCGCCCGGCGTGCCGCCTTCCGCTCTTGTCGAGGCCGGGAACTACCTGAACGCCCGTCTTGGTGACCTGACGCTCGGCACGCTGCGCGAGCGGGTCCGGAGCGAAATGGATGCCAGCCGCCATGAACTCGATGCCCTGACGGCCAGTGTGATCGAAAGCGGTCTTGCGACGTGGGACGCCGATGGAGGGACGCTGTTCGTGAAAGGGCAGGGGAAGCTGCTGGCCGACATCACGGAAATCGAGCGCCTGACGACGATCCGCATGCTGTTCGACCATCTGGAGACGCAAGAGACCATGCTTCAACTGCTGCAACTGGCGGATGCGTCCGAAGGGGTGCGGATCTATATCGGGCGTGAAAGCGGGATGTTCGGGATGTCGGGCGTGTCTATGATCGTGGCGCCTGCCCGCAACGAAGCCCAGAAAATCGTGGGGGCGATTGGCGTGATCGGCCCGACCCGTCTGAATTACGGGCGGATCGTGCCTGTTGTGGACTATACCGCGCGGATGGTGGGGCGTCTTCTGGGCTGAGGGCGTCTGAACGTTTCGGGATGATGGTCCCGGGGTTACGCCTCTTTCATGAAATGACCTTTTTAGACGGGGCGACGAAAGGGGCGGAATAATGCTATGCAGGGGGCATGACGCGACGCTCTTTCCGCTCCCGTAGCCACCAGGGTTCTGGTAACCCTCAAGGTCCGGGCGCCACGCCACCACGCCCTCCCCGTTTCCGCCGCTACCGGCAGTCCCTGGCGATCATCGCCGGTGTGGGGCTTGTAGGCGTGGCCGGGGCGGGCGTTCTGGGCTGGACGACCTATGCCAAGCTGGTGGCGGATCTGCCCAGCGTGGACAGCCTGCGCGCCTATCAGCCGCCCACCGTCAGCCGCATCTATGCTGCCGATGACCGTCTGATGGCCGAGCTGGCGAACGAACGCCGGATCTTCGTGCCGATCAACGCCATCCCCGAGCGCGTGAAGAATGCCTTCATCGCCACGGAAGACCATAATTTCTATACGCATGGCGGCGTGGATTTCATGGCGATCGGCCGTGCGGGCTTGACGGACATTTTCGCGCGTCATGGTCGCCGCCCGCTGGGCGCTTCGACCATCACCCAGCAGGTGGCGAAGGTCATGCTGCTCAACAGCAACGTCGTAAGCCTCGACCGCAAGATCAAGGAAGCCCTGCTCGCCATGAAAATGGAGCAGGTGCTGTCCAAGGACAAGATCCTCGAAATCTATCTGAACGGCATTTATCTCGGGAACGGTGCCTATGGTGTCGCCGCGGCTGCGCAGAGCTATTTCAACAAGCCGCTCGACCAGCTCGACGATGCCGAAGCCGCCTCTCTGGCAGCACTTCCCAAATCGCCCACGAACTACAATCCGTTCCTGCATCCGCAGGCCGCAATGGGTCGCCGCAACCTTGTGCTGGACCTGATGGTTGAAGCAGGCGTTCTGACCCGTGAGCAGGCCGATCAGGAAAAGCAGGAGCCGCTGGTCCCGCAGCAGAAGCAGCGTTTTGGTCCTCTGCCGGATTCCGAATGGTTCGGCGAGGAAGTCCGCCGTCAGCTCATCGCCCAGTATGGTCAGGACCGTGCGGCGCAGGGCGGTCTGGAGGTCCACACCA
This sequence comes from Gluconobacter albidus, assembly GCF_002005485.1. NCBI lineage: Bacteria > Pseudomonadati > Pseudomonadota > Alphaproteobacteria > Acetobacterales > Acetobacteraceae > Gluconobacter > Gluconobacter albidus. The sequence continues at coordinate 3,072,307 of NZ_CP014689.1, forward strand.
GTCTCGACCAGAACCTTCAGACCACCGAGACGCGCCTGCTGCATGAAGGGCTGATGAATTACGACCGCGCCCATAGTGGCTGGCGGGGGCCGTTGCGCAACCTGTCGGACATTCAGGATGACGGCTGGGAGAGCGCGCTCGATCATGTCACGCCGCCCGGCGGGATGCTGCGCGAGTGGCGTCTGGCGGTTGTGCTTCCGGGTGGCACGCATGTCGGCTGGATCGAGGAAGGCAGCCCCCGCAAAGGCGCACTTCTTGGGACCGACATCAGCTGGGCGCGCCGGGCGCATTCGCTGCGTGCCGGGGATGTCATCATGATCGAACCGCAGGAAGGCGGTTCGGCGGCCCTACGCCAGATCCCGCAGGTCGAAGGTGCGGCCGTGACGCTGGATGTGCATACGGGCCGCGTTCTGGCGATGGTCGGCGGCTGGTCGTTCCATGAAAGCCAGTTCAACCGGGCCACGCAGGCGCTGCGTCAGCCGGGGTCGTCGTTCAAGCCGTTCGTCTATCTTGCCGCGATGGAACAGGGGATTTCCCCGTCCGAGCGTTTCGACGATTCGCCCATTTCCTATGGCGACTGGCATCCGCAGAACTACGAGCATGACAACTGGGGCCCGACGACGCTGCATGACGCGCTGCGCGAAAGCCGCAACCTCGTCACGATCCGTGTCGCCGCCCATCTCGGCATGAAGGCGGTCGCCGATACGGCCATCCGCGCCGGGCTCGTGGCGGAAATGCCGCATGTTCTGCCCGCAGCGCTGGGCGCCGTCGAAACCACCGTCATGCGCGAGGCTGCGGCCTACGCCACGATCGCCAATGGCGGCCACATCGTCACGCCCACCCTCGTGGACGACATTCAGGACCGTGCCGGGAGCGTGTTGTGGCAGGCTGGCGGCCTGAAGCTCGGCACCGCCATGCAGGCTCCGCCCAGCGAGCAGCCTGTTCCTGCGGACGGTACCCCGGCGGCCGGGACGACACCACCCGCCGCGCCTACTTCCGCTCCGCCTACTGTCGCCCTGGCCACGCCAGTACCCGGCAGCGTATCCGTGCCCTCCCTGACCGATACGCGCCCGACGCTTGCCAGCGAGCAGAGCACGTTCCAGATCGTGAAAATGATGCAGGACGTGATCGCCCGGGGCACCGGCCGTATGGCGGGCGTTGGCATCGACCGTCCCGTCGCGGGCAAGACCGGCACCAGTCAGGACTTCCATGATGCCTGGTTTGCCGGGTTTTCCCCCGATATCGTCACGGTGGTCTGGGTTGGTTTCGACACACCCCAGACGCTGGGTCGCAATTCTGATGGTGGCCGTATTGCCGGGCCGATCTGGAACAAGATCATGAAGGTCGCTCTGGCCAGCCGTCCGAAGCTCGACTTCCGTGTGCCGGACGGTATTACGCTGGCCAGCTACGACACGGGACGCATTTCGGCCGTCGATGGCTTCAAGACTGATCAGGTTCCGGGGGCGTCTGTTGAGCTGCATGGCTTCGGCGCGGGAACCGAGGCTCTGACCGCCGCCGATACGGGCGCGGATAGCGTGATTTCGGATTCCGAAAGCGGCATGGCCCAGATGCCGGACCAGCCCGGAAGCGGCACACCTGGAACCGGGTCGTCCGCAGCACCAGGACAGGCCCAGAAACCTGCTCCATCCGATGGTGACATTGGCGTGGGCGGCCTATACTAAGGCCACCAGAACAGACCCCCCTTATGAGTGGAGGACACTATGTCGGCCGAAACCGAGGCCCTTTCCGTCCAGATCAAGCAGTCGGTGGCACTGCTGAGGAGGCATCTTTGACTGGGATGTCGCAACAACACGCCTCGCGGAACTGAACCACCGCGTTGAAGACCCCGACCTTTGGAACGATGCGGAAGCTGCCCAGAAGCTGATGCGCGAGCGCACGACGCTCGCCAACCAGATCGAAGGCGTCCAGCAGATCGAAGCCGAGGTCGAAGGCACGCTCGAACTGGTCGAACTTGCGGAGATGGAAGGGGATGACAGCCTCGTTCAGGATGCCGTGCAGACCCTGCGGACCATCGCCGAGGACGTCCGCAAGCGCGAAATCGAAAGTCTGCTCTCGGGCGAGGCGGACAGCAATGACTGTTACGTCGAGGTAAATGCGGGCGCCGGTGGTACGGAAGCCCAGGACTGGGCCGAGATGCTCCTGCGCATGTATACGCGCTGGGCCGAGCAGCATGGCTACAAGGTCACGTTCATCGAAGGCAGTGAAGGCGAGCAGGCTGGCATCAAGTCCGCCACGATCCAGGTGAGTGGTGCGAACGCCTATGGCTGGCTCAAGACCGAGGCCGGCGTGCACCGTCTGGTCCGGATCTCACCATTCGATGCGGCGGCCCGCCGCCAGACCTCGTTCGCGTCTGTGTGGGTCTATCCGGTCGTGGATGATTCGATCGAGATCGACATCAACGATTCGGACCTGCGTGTCGATACGTTCCGGGCCTCGGGCGCGGGTGGACAGCACGTCAACAAGACGGATTCGGCCATCCGGATCACCCATATCCCGACCGGGATCGTGGTGGCCTGTCAGACCGACCGTTCGCAGCACCGCAACCGCGCCAAGGCGATGGAAATGCTGCGGGCCCGGATGTACGAGGCGGAGTTGCAGAAACGCGAAGCCGCCGCCGCCCAGACGGAAGCCTCCAAGACCGATATCGGCTGGGGACATCAGATCCGGTCCTATGTTCTGGCGCCCTATCAACTCGTCAAGGACCTGCGGACGGGTGTGGAGAAGGGAAATCCGGGCGCGGTGCTCGATGGTGCCCTGGACGACTTCATGTCGGCCTCGCTGGCGCAAAGCGTCGGAGCGACCCGCTCGGAAGCCAGCGCTTCGGCCCAGTAAGCCCTGTTTAGGCCCTGCCGCCCTTGAGACGGATTCGCCAAGGCGCCGGAACAGTCCACTGTTCCGGCGCCTTTTTTCTTGAATCTGTCATAACGCAGCGGATTGAAGTTGCGTTTCAGTGGTTTCAGAAGATATTTTTATTTGTTTCGATACAGCTTTAGCCGCAGAATATGTCGGCAATATGAAAAAATCGTTTCGATAAAGGCAATCACCGGCTTGACAGCATGGGGGTTAGACTGCCCAATCAGCATATCGGGTATGTTCCCACGGCATATGAGGCATTTCATGTGGCCGCATCGGGAAAGCCTGATGGCAACACAGAAATCGGGGCACCGCACCCGGCAGATGTGGACCAATGCCGGTGTCAGTGAGGGGTAAGAAGGTTTCGACATGAAGAGCTACGCCGCACAGCAGCGCAAGCCGACAGACTACATTGTCGCGATCGTCGTGGCCGTGCTGGCTATGGGCGCTGTGATCTATGCGCTCATGAGTGGTGCTGTGAGCAAGCTGGTCCAGGAAAAGCCGCCTATCAAGACGGAAGTAATCAAGGAACAGCCCAAGCCACCGCCACCACCGCCGCCGCCGCCGCCGCCGCAGATGGAGCAGCCGCCGCCGCCGTTTATTCCGCCGCCGAAGATCTCCGTGCCGCCGCCGCCCAAGGCGATCCAGCGCGTGACCCACGCCAAGCCGCCGCATCCGGTGCCGCCCAGCCCGACCCCGTCGCCAGAGCCCGTTCCGGCTCCGCCGCAGGGCCCGCCAGCTGACGCAGTGCCAGATCATCAGGCAGGCGCGCGGCCGATCAACGGTGCACAGGCTGTCTATCCGGACGAGGCCATGGAAGAAAACCGCGAAGGTCACGTGACCGCATCGTGTGACATTCTTCCGACAGGCAAGACGGCGAACTGCACCATCACCAGTTCAAGCGGTGGTCATGAGTTCGTGGAAAGTGCGCTCGACTTCCTTCGTCGGGCCCGTTACCAGCCCGCCGTTGTCAATGGCGTTCCGGTAATTGAACATCACCACGTCCTGCACATCGACTTCACGATGGGCGACGACTGATCTTTCGACTGCCATCAAACAGAATTGCCCTGTCAGGATCTTCAGAACCTGACAGGGCTCAGAAAAGGGCCGGTCTCCATATGGCCGACACCCCACTAAAAGCTCCGGAAACGGGCATCGATAACGAGGATATGGAGTTCATGACCAGACTGTTCCGCCTTCCTGCCCTTGCCGTTCCGACGAAGGCGCGTGCCGTCCGGGCCAGCGCACTGGCTCTGACGCTGGCCCTGGCTTCCGGTGCAGTTGCACCGGCCGTCGCTTTCGCCCAGCCGGCTCCTGCCGACCAGAGCGCTCCCGCAGCGGCTCCGGTTGACCCCTCCGCCAATCCGGCAACCCCGACGACGTCCGCCGATCCGGCCGGCGCCCCGGCTGCCGCCGCTCCGAACGATGCGGGCGCTCCTGCTGCTCCCGCCACCGCTCCGACCGACAGCACCGCTCCGGCAACGGCTCCGGCCGACCAGTCCCCCGCAGCGGCTGCAACGCCGGGCGAGAGCGCAACCGCGACGCCGGAAGCTCCTGCTCCGCAGGGCAACCCGTATGGCCTCGGCGCTCTGTGGGCCAATGGTGACGCGATTGCCCGTGGCGTTCTGATCATCATGGTGATCATGTCCGCTGGCACCTGGATCATCATGGTCATGAAATTCCTGGAGCAGGGCCGTCTGTTCGCCGCTTCCAAGGAAGCTGCCCGCGAGTTCTGGACCAAGCCGTCCGTTCAGCAGGGTGCTGCATCCCTGAAGGCGTCTTCTCCGTTCCGCTACATCGCTGAGACGGGCATCGTTGCCGCCGAGCATCACGAAGGCTCCATGCGTGACTCGATCGACCTGCCGTCCTGGACCGAAATGTCCATCTCGCGCTCGGTCGACACCATCAACACCCGTATGCAGGGCGGTCTCGCCTTCCTCGGTACGGTGGGTTCCACGTCGCCGTTCGTCGGTCTGTTCGGTACGGTCTGGGGTATCTATCACGCTCTGACGGCCATCGGCATCTCTGGTCAGGCGTCCATCGACAAGGTTGCAGGCCCGGTTGGTGAATCCCTCATCATGACGGCCATCGGTCTTGCCACCGCTGTTCCGGCCGTGCTGGGTTACAACCTGCTCGTTCGCCGCAACAAGGGTGCCATGGATCGCGTCCGCAACTTCGCGGCCGACATCCAGTCCGTCCTGATCGGCGGCTTCCGTCACGGCGTCAGCCCGGAACAGGGCAGCATGGCTGTTCCGACCACCATCACCACCAGCGAGCGGATCTGATCCTATGGGAATGAACGTCGGAGGAGGCGGCGGTGACGACGAGGTGGTGTCGGCAATCAACACCACCCCCCTCGTCGACGTCATGCTGGTGCTGCTGATCATCTTTTTGATCACCATCCCGGTCGCCACACACTCGGTGAAGGTCAAGCTGCCGGTCGATGCGAATACGCCTACCCAGACCAGGAAGGGCAACATCGTTCTGGCAGTAAATTCAAACGGCCAGGTGTTCTGGGACACGACGCCGGTTGCGAACCACACTGACCTGCTGAACCGTCTCGTTGAGGTGGCAAAGCAGAAGCCCCAGCCGCAGATCCAGATCCGCGGTGATCAGGCTGCCAAGTATCTGGCAGTCGGCCAGGTGGTCGCGACCTGCCAGGAAGCTGGCATCGCCCACGTGGACTTCATTACCGAGCAGCCTCACTCGAACTGAGGTCGTGTCGGGCCGTTCCGGACAGGACGGCCCGACAAAGCTTTCACGTCACCTTTTTGGAGAACCGCCGTCATGGGCATGAGCGTCGGATCTGACAGCACGCACGAAGACGAAGGCATTGTCGATATCAACACCACGCCGTTGATCGACGTGATGCTGGTGCTGCTGATCATGCTGATCATCACCATTCCGCTTCAGACACACTCGGTGGCGATCGATCTGCCTCAGGGCAATCCTCCCCCATCGACCGAACAACCCAAACTCGTGACCGTCAGCATCGGCTACGACAACAGCATTTCCTGGAACAACGAGCCGATTACGTCAGAGGCTTCTCTCCAGGCTCATTTTCAGGCCGCAGCAGCACTGCCGGACCAGCCTGAAATGCATATCCACCCGGATCGTCTTGCGGACTACAAGACCGTGGCGCATGTTATGGCGGATGCACAGCGTCTCGGCATGACCAAGCTGGGAATTGTCGGTCTGGATCAGTTCATGGAAGGACAGTAATTCGTGTCTTTGTCCCTTTACCGCCGTCTGAGCGCCCGTAATCTTCTGCTGGCCGGTGTCTTTGGTATTGCCGCACTTGCCGGCTCCGCCCACGCCGATGATGTCCTCGGTCAGGCCGTTGGCAAGGATCTGCAGCAGGCCCAGAGTGCTCTGGCATCCAAGAACTATGCCAAGGCCATGGAAGCCGTCGACGCCGCGGACGCGGTCAAGGGCAAGACCGATTACGAAGCCTACACCACGGCCCAGATGCGCGCCGCGATCGCTGCACAGTCCGGGAACACGGACGCCGCGATCAAGGCCTATGACGTTCTGATCAATAGCTCGCGTACGCCGAAGGCTGCGAAGGGTCAGATGCTGATGGCACAGGCCACCATGGCCTACAGCGCCAAGCAGTACGCCCGCGCCATTCCGGCGACCGAGCGTTATCTGAAGGAATACGGCGCCGACCCGCGCATGCAGACCATGCTGATCCAGTGCTACTATCTGCAGCAGGACTGGAAAGGCACGGCCAAGGCCGCGCAGGAACAGGTTGATGCCACGATCAAGGCTGGCAAGGTGCCGGCCGAAAACCAGCTTCAGATGCTGGCGACGGCCTACACGAACCTGAAGGATGCGGATGCCAAGACGCATGCTTACGTTCTGCTGGCCAAGTATTATTCGAAGCCTGATTACTGGTCGATGCTGATCCATGATCTGGTCGCGAATCCGAACCTTTCGCCGCCGCTTATCTTCTATGTCGAGCGTCTGCGTCTGGTGACCGGTGTGCTGAAAGATCCGTCTGATTATCAGGACATGGCGGAGCGTGCGGTGCAGATGGGTCTGCCCCAGCTTGCGCTGAACCTGCTGAATCAGGGCTATGCGAATCACTCGCTCGGCAACGGTCCGACTGCAGCCGCTGATGCGAAATTCCACGCGTTCGTTGCGCAGCAGGCTGCGACCAGCCGGAGCCAGCTTGCTGCTGCCGTGACGCAGGCCGCCTCTGCACCGAATGCAGGACCGGCTCTGACCGCTGGCTACAATCAGGTTCTGAACGGACAGGTTGATGCGGGTCTGGCCCTGATGAAGACCGGTCTGGCAAAGAATCCGCGTTATCCCGATCTGGCTCAGGTCGAATACGGAATGGCGCAGATGGACGGCGGCCAGAAGGCCGAAGCCATCAAGACCTTTGAGTCCGTTTCCGGAAACGGACCGGCCCGTGATGTGGCTGAACTCTGGTCGCTGCTGCTGTCGCGGCCTGCCAAGTAAGGCGTTCTTTTCGACCACAGAAAAAGCCGGGGTTCTTCCCCGGCTTTTTTTTGTTCAAAACGGTAGGACCGTGTCCATGAACTGCTGTCCGTAGCGTGGTGTCTGAAGCTGCGTGAGGGTTCCCCGTCCACCGTAGGAGATCCGTGCTTCGGCCATCCGGTCATGCGTGACGGTGTTGTCGGCGGTAATGTCCTGCGGGCGGACAATGCCGCTCACACCCAGTTCCCGCAGTTCGCTGTTGACCCGGACTTCCTGTTTTCCCATCACGACAAAATTGCCGTTGGGCAGGACCTGGGTGATGGTCCCGGCCAGACGCAGGGTAACAGTTTCGTTGCGGGTGATCTTGCCAGTTGCACTGGAATCGCTGCTGCTGGCCGTATTCAGGCTGTCCGCACCGGTGATCGAACTGATAATCTTTCCCTTGATGCCGAACAGGTTGGGAATGCCGAACTTTTCGTCAGCGGCCCTGTCGGCCGTTGTTCCGTTGTTGAAGGCTGCATTGTCGGTAATGTCCACGATGATCGTGACCAGATCCCCGACCTGGGAGGCGCGCTGATCCTTGAAGAAGGCCTTGCTGCCGGATCGCCACAGGCTGGCTGCCTCGTCGGGAGGGGGCTGAAGAGCGGGCATCGGCATGCTGACCGGCCGATACGAGGCAGCCAGCGTCGGATTGGTGATGGATGTCATGCGGGGGGGGCGCCCGATTTCGGACATCTGAGCGAGCGAATTGCAGGCTGACAGGACCGATAAAAGGCCCAGAAGCCCCAGAGTGCGCACAGAATGTCGAAGAGGATGCCGCATGGGAAAGTTGAGATCCGTCAGTTCCGTATGATCCCCAGCAAACACGATAACGGTAAAAAACCTGTTAAGACGCCCGGCTTGCCGTACCTTGAAAAGGCTTGATGGACGCTGATCGTCCGCCAGACGGGTCCTGCTTCCGATGCGGCCTTGCCCTGTTCGCGGATGTGGCCGAAAAGAGTCCGGTCTGGGATGACATTCGGCCAGTCTGGGCCATTCTGCCGGGAGAATACCCCATGCCGACTGTTGCTGTCTTTTCTGTTGTGGGTCGTTCGTTCGCTCATGGCTCCTGACATGGGGTTGCGGATTCTGCTGACGGGTGGGCAGGGATTTGTCGGGCAACACCTCAAAGCCCGGCTTCAGGACCGTCTGCCTGGGCATGTGCTGCTGGAAGATCCCATGGATATCCGGGACCGGGCTGCGGTCGAACGTTTTGTCCGCAGCGAAAAACCCGATGCCTGTCTGCATCTGGCGGCCGTCTCTTCGGTTGCGCGCGCCGAGGCTGGAACGGATGACGCCTGGACCGTCAATCTGGACGGGACGCTCGTTCTGGCCGAGACTTTCGAGACTTATGCCCCGCAGGCCAGTTTTGTGTTCGTCTCAACCGCCGAGATCTACGGCGCGAGTTTTTCGTCAGGACAGCCGCTTGATGAAACGGCCGTTATCGCGCCGGTCAATGCCTATGCGTCCAGCAAGGCAGCGGCGGACCTGGCGATTGGCAATCTGAGTCAGGAAGGGTTGCACGGCGTGCGTCTGCGCTCTTTCACACAGGCCGGAACGGGGCAGGATGAAGAGGCGATTCTGCCGTTTCTTGCGGCACAGGTTGCGCGGATCGAGGCCGGCCAACAGGCGCCGGTCATTACCGTTGGCCAACCGGATGCCGGGTTTGACATCACCGATGTGCGTGATGCCTGCGACGCCTGTATCAGTGCGCTCGTTCCGCTCCGTCCGCTGCCCAATGGCACCGTTCTGAATATCTGCTCCGGTGTGACGCGGACCGTCCGTTCGATAGCGGAGGATCTTCTGGACGTTGCGGGTGTTTCGGCCACGCTTAGGGTGGATCCGGCCCTGGCGTCGCCGTCCGGCCTTGCCTCCATGCAGGGCAATCCGGCAGCGGCGCATGAGGCACTGGGCTGGTCCACGCGGATTGCCTGGAGCGAGACGCTGGTCACGGTTCTCAACGACTGGCGTTATCGCATTACGGCGTGAAGCCCTGCGGCATAATCGGCAATTATCATTTTCTTCGCAAAACCGGAGTTCGTATGATGACAGATCCCCATGACACTGAAATCACGGTGCTCGCCACTGCGAACGGGCTGGTCATTCCGGTCGAGTTCCATGCAGGCGTGCGCAGCAATCTGGATCTTCTGCGCAGTTATGGTGCGCTGATCGAAGGGCTGGAACTGCCTGATCGCCTCGAGCCCGCATTCCGGTACGAGCCATGAGCGGCCTTCAGCAGCGCAGCGTCGCGCTCGCCGCGAGCGTTCGCAAGGGCGAGATTTCCGCCCGTGAACTCGCGCTGAAGGTTCTGGCCGATATCGAAAGCCGGGACGGAGCCTATGGCTGCGTCACGCGCCTTCTGATGCAGCGTGCGCTGGAGGCCGCCGAACGGGTGGACCGTCTGGTGCTTCAGGGGCAGGACCCCGGACCGCTTGCGGGTGTGCCTTTCGGTATCAAGGATCTGTTCGATGTCCGTGGAGAGATCACGACAGCGGGGTCCAGGGTCCTCGCCAATGATCCGCCCGCCACGCAGGATGCGGTTCTGGTCGCGCATATGATCGCGGCCGGGGCCATCCCCGTTGCCCTGACGAACATGGACGAATTCGCCTACGGGTTCGCCACGATCAATGCGCATTACGGCAATACCCGCAATCCGCATGCGCTGGACCGCCTGGCGGGAGGCTCCTCGGGTGGTTCGGCGGCGGGTGTGGCGGCGCGGCTGTTTTCCATCGGGCTGGGGTCCGATACGAATGGCTCAATCCGCGTTCCGTCCTCGCTTTGCGGTATCTGGGGCCTTCGGGCGACGCAGGGGCTCCTGTCGACCGAAGGCAGTTACCCGTTCGTGCCGAGTCTCGATACGGTCGGCCCCTTTGCGGACAGTGCAGGCGGGCTGAAAGCCTGTTTTGAGGCCCTCAGCGCAAAGGCGCTTCCGGCTGTGGAAGCGGACAGCCTGCGGATTGCCCGGCTTGGCGGCTGGTTCGGTGAAAACATGTCTCCTCCGATGCAGACGGCCATCGACAGGCTCTCGATGGCGCTGGGGGCGACGGATGTGGTCGAACTGCCGGAGGTGGCGCGGGCGCGGGCAGCAGCTTTTGTCATCAGTGCGTCCGAAGGGGCAGGGCAGCATCTCGGGCGGCTGCGGACGCGGGCTGCGGAATACGATCCCGCCGTGCGCGACCGCCTTCTGGCCGGTGCGCTTCTGCCCTCCACGCTCGTTTTTCAGGCCCATCGCCTGCGGCACTGGTTCCGGGACCGGATGCATGAGGCGTTTGCAAAGACCGACATCCTGCTGGCTCCGGCGCTTGTCGGGGAAGCGCCGCGCTTCGATCAGCCCGAAATCGAGATCGGTGGCAGGATGGTCTCCGCCCGCGCCAATCTGGGACTGTATACGCAGCCGCTGACGCTGGCTGGTTTCCCGGTTCTGACGGTTCCGATGGCGGTTCCGGGCCTGCCGCTCGGCGCGCAGCTCATCGCGCGTCCGGGGCGCGAGGACCAGCTTTTTGCGTTGGCGGAAAAGCTGGAAACGGACGGGCTGGCCGAAGCGCGTCTGGTCTGACTCAGGGCTGTTTCAGCGCCTCGGCCATGGCGGCATGGTCGAGGCGTTTTTCCCACGCGGCGATCAGGACCGGCGCCACGCAGTTACCGGCGAAATTGCCTACAGCCCGGGCGATCCCCACAAACCAGTCCACGGCCAGCAGCATGACCAGACTGCCGGGTGGAATGGAGGGAACGCTGGCCAGCGTCGCCGCCAGAACAACGATCGCAAAGCCCGGAATTCCGTGGGCGCCCTTGGACGTGATCAGTGCCGTCACCAGCAGGGTTGCGATCTGCCAGACCGTCAGATGCGTCCCGGTGGCATTGGCCAGAAAAATGACGGACAGGCCCAGATAGATCGACAGCGCATCCAGATTGAGCGAATAGCCCGCAGGCACCACAATTCCGACGACCTGACGTTCGACGCCCAGCTTTTCGAGCTTGGTCATGAGGCTGGGCAGAACCGAATCGGACGCTGTGGTCGTGGCGACAATCAGCAGTTCTTCACGGAAATATCGTGCAAATCGCAGCGGGTTTACACCTGCGATCCGAAGGGCTCCCCCGAGCGCGCAGACGACAAATGCGCTGACCAGCAGGAAATACAGGATCGTAAATCCGGCCAGATGGCCGATTGTTCCGAGGCCATATCGTGCCGTGGTCGTTACCATTGCTCCGAAGACGCCCAGCGGAGCCACGCGGATGATAAGGCCCATCATGCGTGAAAACAGGTCGGACACGCTTTCGATCAGCCGGACCAGCGGCAGGCCCCGGTCTCCCATGCCGCTCAGGCAGCATCCGACAAGAATCGCGAAAACAAGGATCTGAAGAACATTGCCCTGCGCAAAGGCTTCGGCCGGGGTGTGCGGGACGAGCGAGAGCAGGAAGCCGCTGAAGCCTTCCGCGCGTAGGTTCTGGGCATGGCCGCCATAGGACGCGATCATCCGGGCGTCGCTCGCGGTGGGAACGAAGCCCACGCCCTGTCCGATTCCCAGCCCCATCGCCACCACGACCGCCACGACAAGCGCCACGGTGGTCATGAGTTCGAAATAGAGCATCGCGCATCCGCCAAGACGCCCTACCGTCTTCAGGGAGCCCGCGCCCAGAATGCCGAGCGTGACGATACAGAACAGCAGCGGTCCGACCGCCATGATGATGAGGCGCATGAACAGCGCTGTCATCCAGCCCACGTCATCCGCAAGGAAAGGGCAGAACAGCCCGGCGCCAAGGCCCAGAACCGTCGCCAGCACGACCTGTGCGAACAGGCTTTCCGCAAAATACTTTACCATGCTGCAACAGCTCCGTCGCTCCGGGGGTCGGTCGCACCTTCGAGCCGTCCGTTCTCATGACGGACGAGCGCACCGGCGTGACCCATGATGATGGACTGTTCTTCAAGCGTCTCGACGACGTGCCCGGCCGTTTCAAGCTGCGACATCACATCCGGGCTGAAGCCGGGCTCCACCTTGAGCGACAGGCTCTCTTCCCCCCATGTTCGTCCGAGCAGCCAGCGGGGTCGGCGGATGGCCTCCTGAAGCGGAACGCCGTGGCGGACGTGACGGCTGAAGACCGCCGCCTGTGTCTGGGGCTGCCCTTCGCCGCCCATGGTGCCGTAAACCATCGTGCGTCCGTCGCGGAGCCGGGCCGCGGCCGGATTGAGCGTATGAAACGGCTTGGCGCCGGGTCGCAGGATGTTCCAGCCCGAATGGGCCAGACGGAAAGACGAGCCGCGATTCTGCCAGAACAATCCGCTCTGCGGCAGCATCACGCCGGAGCCGAACTCGAAATACAGGCTCTGGATCATGCTGACGGCCACGCCATTGCGGTCGATCGCGCCCATCCAGGTCGTGTCGCCCCACTGCGTCTGTTCCGTCCAGGGCATGGCATGGGTCATGGAAATCCGGGCGGTCATCGCCTCCAGCCGTGCCGGATCGGCGAGCAGGCTCCGCGCCAGCGCCTCGGAATGTTCGCTGCCATCCGTGTAATGGTTGCGATAGAGAAATGCCTGTTTGGTCGCCTCGACCAGTCCGTGGATGTGCGAAAAGCTCTCCGGTCCGTCGTCGCGGCTCAGATGATCCGACAGGGCGAGGATCAGAAGCGACGCCACGCCCTGTGTGGGAGGCGCGGTGTTGTAGAGGGTGCCGTCACTCGTCTGGGCCTGAAGCGGTTCCTTGACCTCCGCCCGATGGGCAAGAAGATCCAGCGACCGGACCGGGCTGCCCGCCGCCGCCAGATCCGCCGCCAGACTGCGGGCGAGCGGGCCGTTATAGAAGCTCCGCAAGCCGTCCCGGTTGAGCATCCGCAGCGTCTGGGCCAGTTCCGGCGATTTGCGGATGCTTCCTGCCGTCCAGGGTTTGCCTTCAGGGAAGCAGATCCGCGCCAGTGTCGGGTCCGACATCAGTTCGTGCTGTTTCTGCGCGAGCAGGGCGCCTTCGCTTTCGGAAACCACGCGGCCATGTTCGGCGTAATGGATGGCGTCGCGGAGCAGACGGTCCAGCGGCAGGGGGTCGCGCAGTTCGGCGCTCAGTTCCAGCGCGGTTTCCCAGCCCGAAACCGTGCCCGCCACCGTATTGGCTGCAAGGCCGCCGCGCCAGGGAATGACGGTGTGCCCGGCTTCGGTATAGATCGCGTGTTCGGCACCCATCGCCAGCGCTCCGCAGGCGTCAATCGCCACGGTGCGGCCGTCCGGATGGCAGATCAGCCAGAACGCATCGCCGCCCAGCCCCGTCATGTGCGGATACACGACGGCCAGCGTGGATGCCGTGGCGACCACGGCCTCGATGGCCGTGCCGCCTTCGCGCAGGACATCCAGCCCCGCCTGACTGGCCAGATGGTGGGGCGACGTCACCATTCCGCCAAGAGCGTTGGGTGTGAGCATGGTTTCGTCCTTAAACTGGGAGGAGTTCGGGCTGAAGGCGCGGGACATGCGCGCACAGCGTCCGGATCAGCAGGTCTTCGGGGCCCTGCGCGGTCTGATGGCGGGTGGAAGCGATGAATTCCACCTGAGGCATGTCCGGCAGAAGGCCCGGGGCGCAATGCGGCAGATGTTCGACATTCCGCAGAAACGCGGGCTGGGGGGTGACGCCATATCCCGCCCGGACGGCAGCCAGAAGCGCCCCGAGGCTGCCGCTGGTAAAGGCCAGATGCCACGCCCTTCCGCTCTTGTTGAGCGTCTCGATCGCCAGTCTGCGCGTTACGCTGCCATCGGGAAATGTGACGAGCGGAATGGACTGTTCGGCCGGAAATTCGGTACCGGCGGGGGCATACCAGCGCATGTCTTCGGTCCAGAGTTTCTGGCCGCGCGTTTCGGTCGTGCGTCGCATTCCGCACCAGACATCCAGCTCCCCCTGTTCCAGAAGATGCGCCAGATGAGCCGACAGCCCCACGGTCAGCGTGATCTGGAGGGAGGGGTGGGAGGCGCGGAATGTGCCGAGAATTTCGGGAAAGCGCGTCAGGAGAAGGTCTTCCGTCACACCCAGCCGGATCGTCCCGCGCGGCGCTTCCTGCCGGAAGCGGGACAGGATGCTGTCCTCGCACTGCAGAAGCTGCCGGGCCAGACCGATCAGCGCCATGCCGTCTTCGGTCAGACGCACGCTTTTGGTGCTGCGGGCCAGCAGGCGCGTGCCAAGCTGCTCCTCCAGCCGGCTGACATGCTGGCTGATGGTGGACTGGCTCACCCCCTGGCTCTGCGCGGCTGACGTGAAATGCAGCGTCTCCGCGACGGCGAGAAAGGATTGCAGATGGAACGGATCGAGATGCATCTGATCTTTCATGCCAATATGTGGGACCATATTTATTGGCAGGTCAACTTGATCTGATTCCGTTATGAGCGCAAAGTTCCCCTGCTTGACCCATCACCCCGGACAGGAGCCCCCATGACAGCCCACGGAGCCCGCGCCGTAGAGCGGTGCCGTATTCTCGCGGATGGTCCTTTCAGCGAGACGCCGGGCAGTCTGTTCCGATTCTGGCTCGGCCCTGCCTATCAGCGCACCCTCACACAGGTCGCAGAATGGATGGAAGAGGCCGGTCTGGGTACCCGTCTGGATGCTGCCGGCAGCCTTGTCGGACGCTACGAGGGGCTCGTGCCCGACGCTCCGGCCCTGATGATCGGCTCGCATCTCGATACCGTACGCAATGGCGGCGCGTTTGATGGCAATCTGGGCGTCATGCTGGGGATCGAGCTTGTTTCCGCCCTGAAAGAAGAGGGCATTCGCCTGCCATTCGCCATCGAAGTCATGGGGTTCGGGGATGAAGAGGGGTCCCGTTTTGCCGCCCCCATGATCTGCTCCCGCGCCATGGCCGGGCTGATCGGCTCCATTCCCGAAGGCATGACGGATTCGTCCGGCGTGACCATGGCCGAAGCCATGATCCGTTATGGCCTCGACCCCGCCCGCCTGAGTGAAGCCGTTCGCCGCCCGGATGAGCTGATCGCTTATATTGAGCCTCATATCGAACAGGGCCCGGCGATCGAGAGCGTGGACGGAGAAATTGGCGTCGTCACCGCCATTGCCGCCCAGACCCGCCACCGGGTGACCGTCACCGGCCAGTCCGACCATGCGGGTACGACGCCCATGACCATGCGTCAGGACGCCCTGACGGCGGTGGCCGAAATGATCCTCGCCGTTGAACGTAATGGCCGGTCCGGAGGGGCCACGCAGGTCGCTACGGTCGGTCAGGTTGAGGTCGTGCCCAATACATCGAACGTCATCCCCGGCGAAGTTCGCTTCTCGCTCGACATGCGGGCTGAAACCGACGCGGCTCGGGATGCGATGGTGAAGGCCATCCGCGCGGATCTGCATGCCATCGCCGCCAGCCGTGGTGTCGGCATCACGTTCGACACGCCGCAGGTCCTGCCTGCCGCTGCCTGCGCGCCCGAACTTGTGGAGGGCCTGTCCCGGGCCGTGACGACCGTGACCGGCCGTCCGGCCCAGCGCGTTCTCAGCGGTGCGGGGCATGATGCCATGGCCATGGTCGATCTGTGTCCGATGGGCATGCTGTTCATTCGCAGCCCCGGCGGCCTCAGCCATCACCCCGATGAAACTGTTCGTGTGGGAGACGTCGAGCTCGCCCACCGCGCCCTGCTCGCCTTCGTCAAGGAGTTCCACTCATGAGCCAGCCCTCAACTTACGCACAGCTCGACCCGCCGTCCCGCCTGCTGATGGGGGCGGGGCCAACCAACGTCCATCCGCGCATCCTGCGCGCCATGTCCTATGACGTGATCGGGCAGATGGACCCGGAAATGACCGCCTATATGGATGAGGTCATGGCCTTGTACCGCGAGGTCTTCCGCACGAAGAACCACTGGACGCTGCTCGTGAACGGCTCGGCCCGGTCGGCCATCGAAGCCGCTCTGGTGTCGCTGGTTTCGCCGGGCATGAAGGTCGTCATTCCGCGTTTTGGCCGCTTCGGCCTGCTGCTGACGGAAATCGTCCATCGCTGTGGCGGCATTCCGTGCACGGTGGATGTGGAGTGGGGGGAAGTTGTCGATCCGGCCCGCATCGAAGCCGCCATCATCGAACACAAGCCGGGTCTGGTCGCCTGCGTGCATGGTGACACGTCCACCACCACTGCCCAGCCGCTCGAAGAGATCGGCCGGATCTGCCGCAAGCATGACGTGCTGTTTTATGTAGATGCCACTGCCACCCTCGGCGGCATGACGTTCGAGACCGACGCCTGGAATATCGACGTCGCTACGGCAGGGCTTCAGAAATGCCTGAATGGCCCTCCGGGTTCCGCGCCGATCACGCTGTCGGATCGTGCCGTCGCCGCCATTCTCAGGCGCCGTCACGACGAAGCGGGGATCGCCACCGGTCAGCCTCAGGGTGAGGGGCCGGTCATCCAGTCGAATTATTTCGATCTGGCGATGCTGATGAACTACTGGTCTCCGGCCCGGATGAACCATCATACCGAAGCGACCTCCATGCTCTACGCCGCCCGCGAGACGGCGCGTCTGGTCGTGGAAGAGGGCGTGGAGGCGCGCGTCGCGCGCCATGTCAGGGCAGGACGCGCCATGGTTGCCGGGCTGCGGGCCATGGGGCTGAAGGTCTATGGTGACGACACCACCAGAATGAGCAACGTCACCGGCGTCTGGGTGCCGGACGGCGTGGACAATGCCCGCATCCGCGAACTGATGCGAGACGATTTCGGCATCGAAATCGTCTCGTCCTTTGGACCGCTGACCGGGAAAATCTGGCGCATCGGGGCAATGGGTCTCAACGCCCGCAAGGACAAGGTGCTTCTCACGCTGGCCGCGCTCGATTCTGTTCTGGCCGGCGAAGGCGTGACGCTGAATCGTGGTGCGGGCGTGGATGCCGCCCGTGCTGCCTGGGACGCGGCCTGAGCAATTTTCGGGCCGGAAACTCTATCCGGAAGCTCTATTTCGGATGATTCTTCCGGCCTGAACCACTTTTCTTTCCGCCGCCGTCGTCCTTGTTGACCGTGGCCCAAGCGCGGCGCTCCGCTTCCTTTTCGGAGATGCCGCGCTTTTCGTAGCTCTCCTCGATATGCTCCGCTTTGCGTTTCTGTTTGTCGGTATAGGCTGACTTGTCCCCACGAGGCATGATCCTGCCCTCCTGCATGAGATCCGGCCTTCTCTACGCTCGAACCCGGCACGCGTTCCCCGGTTCTGTGTCCCTACACAAACAGGTGTGAGGGCAGGGGAGCGGGCTTGATCCGAATCCCGCATGGCGCGACCATCTCCGGACATATTTCCGGTCGGAGAACACGCAGAATGTCGCTCGTCTTCCATCAAACGCCCGAACGCGCCGCCATCTGGCGAGAGAAATTCGCCAGCGCCCGACCGGACATGCCGTTTCATGTCTGGCCTGAAACCGGCCCGAAAGAGGATGTCCGCTATCTCGTGGCGTGGAAGACGCCGGACGATCTCGCCACGCTTTTTCCCAATCTCGAGGTTTTGTTTTCGCTGGGCGCGGGAATCGACCAGCTTAACCTGGCCAATATTCCCCCCGGTGTGCAGATCATCCGCATGGTGGAGAACAGTCTGGTTGAGGGCATGATCGAATATGTCCTGTGGGCGGTTTTCTCCTGCCACCGTGACATGTTCCGCTATGCCCGGCAGCAGCGTGAGCATGTCTGGAACGGTTCGCACAACCGGCCTGCGAGGCTCTATCGCGTCGGTGTCATGGGAATGGGAGAACTGGGCAGCCCCGTTCTGGAAAAGCTCGTCGCCCTCGGATATGACTGCCGGGGCTGGAGCCGCAGCCGCCGGGAGGTCGCGGGCGTGACATCCTTTGCCGGAGAAGCGGAGCTGGACGAGTTTCTGGCGCAGACCGACATTCTGGTCTGCCTTGTCCCGCTCACGGAAGCTACACGCGGCATCCTCAACCGCGACCTGTTCGAAAAACTGCCGAAAGGCGCGTGCATCATCAACTGTGGACGCGGCGGCCATCTGGTGCAGGACGATCTGATCCCGGCCCTCGACAGTGGCCAGCTGTCGCAGGCGGTTCTCGATGTCGCCACGCCCGAACCGTTGCCCGCCGAACACCCGTTCTGGGATCATCCCCGCATTTTCCTGACACCGCATATCGCCAGCGCCGCACAGTCGGACAGCGCGGCCGAGGTCGTTCTGGCCAATCTGCGCCGCTACGAAGCCGGCGAGTCCATGACCGGCGTCATCGACACAGGACGCGGCTACTGAAGATGCGGGCCGGTTTTTGCATTTTCCGGCTTGCCAACCCCGAAGGGCTCGGTTAGAACGCGGCCACCTTGATGGGTGCGCCGGTGTAGCTCAGCTGGTAGAGCACGTCATTCGTAATGATGGGGTCGGGAGTTCGAATCTCTTCACCGGCACCATCAAGGTCTTCTCAAAATTCCGGATCGCAAAGTCCACTGGCCATATTCAGGACGGGGCCGGAATTTTGATGTTCCGAACCCGGATCTTCACATTTTTTCAAAATATTGCCGATACGATCGGCTTCCTTATGGGCAATCCGCCTGCGATGGGATTACGGTAAGTGTCGATTTCCCGATGCAGAGGACTGCCCGGAGGAGGGCAGACTGTCAAAAGACGGCTCCCTGCGCTAGGTTAGGAGCCCGATGTCTGACCGTTTCCATAAACGGCTGTGGCGCAATGCCGTCAGCTTCTCCCGCAGTCAGGAGCCCCACGCCTCCATCCACGCGGTGGAAGGCCTGCGTGAATGCCCGACCTGCGGCCTTTTCCAGCATGTTCCGCGCCTCAAGCCTGGTCATCTGGCGGAGTGTCTGCGCTGCGGTTGCCAGCTTGCGCGCCGTCGCAAGACATCCCTGATCGGCGCCCCGGCCGCCTTCTGCATCACATCCGCCGCGCTTTACGCCACTCTCCTCATCAGCTCTCTCATGACGCTGAATGTCTATGGGCGCGAAAATACCGTCTCCCTCATGAGCGGTCCGATCGAACTCGGGCATCAGGGGTACGGCATGATTGGCGTTCTCGTTGGTCTGGTGACAGTCCTGATGCCTGGCGTCATCATCGCCCTGATGGCGGCCATTCTGTATGGAGCCTCCCGTCCGCAGATGCCGGACTGGACCCCGCGTCTTCTCACCTGGTACGACCGCCTGCGTGGCTGGTCGATGGTGGAAGTCTATGTCCTCGGCGTGCTCGTGGCTTACACCAAACTCGTTGACCTTGCGCTCGTCATCCTTCAGCCTGGTGTTTACCTTCTGGGTGGTCTGATGCTCAGCATGGCCGCCGTGGATTCCACGTTCGACGCCGAGCGGATCTGGCGCAGCCGCGACATCCGCCCTACGCTTGAAGGCCATCACGGACACCGTCTGGATGTCGCGCATCTGGATGCCCGCAACGGCGTTGTTCCGCCCGTGGAAAACATGCTCTCCTGCCATGCCTGTGATCTGGTGCTGGCCTTCGATCATGCCGTGCCGCAGGAGCAGGACATGGGTGACTGCCCGCGATGCGGACAGATCCTGCGCCGCCGCAAACCACAGAGCCTCATCTCGGCCACCTGTCTTCTGGTGGCAGGTGTCGTGTTCTACCTGCCGGCCAATCTCCTGCCGGTCATGACCTACACAAAAGTGGGGCAGGGAGCCCCCAGCACCATCATCAGCGGTGTGATCGAGTTGTGGCAGGCGGGAATGATCCCGCTTTCCCTTCTGGTGCTCTTTGCCAGTATCACCGTGCCGGTCCTCAAGATCGTTGCCCTGACCATCATGATCATCGGCACCCGGCTCGGCTCCCGCTGGCACCTGCGCAATCTCTCGAAGCTTTACCGGCTCGTCGTCATCATCGGCCGCTGGTCGATGATCGACGTCTTCATGATTTCCATCCTCGTTGCCGTCGTGCATTTCGGTTTTCTGGCCAATGTCACGGCCGATCCGGGGATGGTATGCTTTGCTCTGGTCGTGATCCTGACCATTTTTGCGGCAGAGCTTTTCGATCCCCGCAGCATGTGGGATGCAGCCGGTCTCAATGGCGTGGTCGCACCTCCTCTGGCGGACGGGACGCCCCCTGAGACAGAGTCTCCGACCGCGCCTGTTCCGCAACTGCCTTCTTCTGACCCAAACGACATGGAGCCTGAACGCGCGTGAGCGATTCCCGAAACAACCGGGGGGAGCAGCCGGTCTCGCCCAAGGAAGCCCCGGTGCGCCGCACCCGTTTCTCTCTCATTCTGCTGATTCCCGTGGTGGCCATTCTCATCGCCGGATGGCTGGCGTGGGAGCATTTCGCCACGCGTGGTCCCGAAATCACCATCACGTTTGAAACGGCGGATGGCCTCACACCTGGCCAGACGCAGGTGAAAAACAAGGCCGTGACGCTTGGCACCGTGCAGGACATCACCCTGAGCGACGACATGAAACATGTTGACGTGACGGTGCAGATGAACGCCAACAGCGCCCATATCCTCACCGACCACACCCGTTTCTGGGTTGTGCGCCCGCGCATCAACGGCGCCAGCATCACCGGCCTCGATACGCTGTTCTCGGGAGCTTATATCGCTCTGGATCCAGGGACGGATGACGGCCACTACCAGAAATTCTTCAAGGGACTGGAATCGCCGCCCGGCGTCCGTTCGGACCAGCCGGGTGAGACCTTCTGGCTGGTGTCTCCCTCACTGGGATCGCTCGGCCCGGGCTCGCCGGTCTTCTTCCGCGATCTTCAGGTGGGTGAGGTGCTCGGCTACACGATGCCGCCGGGTGGCAGAGGGCCGATCGTCATTCAGGCTTTCGTCAAAGCGCCTTACGATCACTATCTGCGGACGGACAGCCGTTTCTGGAACGTCTCAGGCGTTCAGGTCGGTCTTGGTGCGGGAGGGCTGAAGGTCCAGCTCAAATCGCTTCAGGCCCTGTTCTCCGGCGGCATTGCTTTTGGTCTGCCCGAGCAGCGCCTTGCCATCGACGTGCCCAATGCTCCAGCTAATTCCGTCTTCAAGCTCTATGCCAGCGAGGCCGATGCCGATAACGCCCGCTATCACAAACACCTGCGGGTCGTGACCTACATCAACTCCTCCGTCAAAGGTCTGACGAACGGCAGTCAGGTGACGATGTTCGGTCTTCAGATTGGCACCGTCACGGATGTCCGTCTCCTCCTTCAGGGGCCGACGAAGCTGCCTCGTGTCCGCGTGGATATGGAGCTTGAGCCCGAGCGTATGCTGTCGAACTGGGATGAGCGGGTCGAGAACAGCAAGGATGCGTCGGTTGAGAAATATCTTCAGGCTTTCGTGGCCGAAGGGATGCGCGCCTCGGTCCAGAGCGCCAGCTTCCTGACGGGCGAATCAATGATTGCCCTGCAATTCGTCAAGAGCGCGCCCGTCACTACTCTGACCTATGAAGGCGATGTCGCCGTTCTCCCAAGCCAGGCTGGCGGCATGGACGGGATCATGGAATCCGTCTCCACCATCACCGACAAGATCGCGGCAATGCCGCTGACCGAAATCGGTGGGCACGTGAACGATCTTCTGGCGCATGCGGATGGCCGTCTGAACAGTCCTGAAGTCACGCAGTCCCTCGCGGCTCTGCGCGATTCGCTCCAGAACCTGAACAGACTGACGAAAACTGCCAACCAGAACCTGCCGGAACTGATGAAGAGCCTTCAGAGTACGATGAACAGTGCGCAATCGGTTCTGGGGTCTTATGGCGGCGACACGGATTTCCACCGCAGCCTCCAGGGCATGATCGTCCAGTTGACCCAGATGTCGCGCTCCCTGCGCTTCCTCACGGATTATCTGGACCACCACCCCTCCGCTCTCATCACCGGCCGCAGGAACTGAGCCATGACACAGTCTTCGATGCCCCGCCTTCGTCTCCTGTCCCTGATGGGTGCTCTGGGAATGGCGGGCTTTCTCACGGCCTGCAGCAGTGATCCGACGCTCTATACGCTGGCTCCTGTGCCCGGAGTGGCACAGGCAGGCGGTCCTGTCGTAGTCGAGGTCCGGACGCCTGTTGTCAGCGGGCGGCTCGATCGTGACACGATTGTCAGGGCCAATGAGGATTACCAGACGCGGCTCGCAACCGGCACAAGCTGGAGCGAGGCGCTTCCGGACATGGTGGGTCACACGCTGACGGGCGATCTGGCCCAGCGCCTGCCGGGTACGACTGTTTTTGCCGAGAATGACGCGGTGAGCACGACGCCGTCAGCCTATGTCGAGCTGACCCTTCGTAATTTCGAAGCCGATTCGGCAGGCCATGCTCTCGTGACGGGTACGCTGTCGGTTCATCCGGCGGGGAAGATGATTGGTCCTGTGCTGACATCGCCGCTGGTCTGGCAGTCGCAGGACGTCGTGGCATCCAACACGACAAAGCTGACTGCGGCCCTGAGTCAGGGGGTAGCTGCGATTGCCGATCAGGCCGCCGAAAAGCTGCGTCTCCTTCCGCCCCCCCTCACGAACTGACGAGGCTTAGCAGAAGTCACAAACAAAAAAGGCTCCCGGAATGGGAGCCTTTTTTGTTGGAAGAACCGGCAGAAAGAAAAGCGTCAGAGCTTCTCAACCTGCGTGAAGTCGAGGTCCACAGGGGTCGAGCGACCGAAGATGGAAACGCTGACCTTGAGGCGCTGACGTTCGTCGTCGACATCCTCGATCATGCCGGTGAAGGACGTAAACGGACCATCTGCCACGCGGATCTGCTCGCCAATCTCGAAAGAAAGGCTCGAACGGGGGCGTTCGACGCCTTCCTGTGCCTGCTTCATGATCCGGTCGGCTTCAGCAGCCGTAATGGGGGTCGGACGGTTGCGGGTTCCGAGGAAGCCCGTGACCTTTGGGGTGTCCTTGACGAGATGCCAGGCTTCGTCCGTCAGTTCCATCTTGACGAGGACATAGCCCGGAAAGAACTTGCGCTCCGCATTGACCTTACGGCCGCGGCGCATTTCCGTCACGTCTTCGGAAGGGACGAGGATCTGTTCGAAATGGTCCGAAAGGCCCTTCTGTGCCGCCTGTTCCTGAATGTGACTCGCGATCTTTTTCTCGAATCCGGAATAGACGTGAACAACATACCAACGCTTCGCCATGGTGCGAACCTAGCCTCCGACGCCAAAAAGTCCGCGGACGCCAAGGCCGATCAGCTGGTCCACGATGAAGAAGAAGATGCAGGTCACGGTTACCATGACCAGCACGGCACCTGACGTGATCAGGGTGTTGCGACGGGTCGGCCACGTGACGCGCTTCGCTTCGGCGCGGACGTCACGGACGTAAGCGACCAGATTGAAGCCGGATCCGTTCTTTTGAGGCGCTGTCTTTCGCGACTCGTCCTTCGGGGTACTGACCGACACCATCGTCCTCGAATCAAGTGAAAGTCCCGCTCCCGGTGTCGGGGGGACATCCGGCGAGAAGGAGTGGCAGGGGCGGAGGGTCTCGAACTCTCAACCTCCGGTTTTGGAGACCGGCGCTCTAGCCAATTGAGCTACACCCCTATCGTCGTGCAGGGCGTCTTGCGAACGTCATGCCAGCGACAGTGGCCGCAAAAGAGAATGTTCAGGACTAAAAGTCAAGTGCCCTGAAGATCTTTGTTGTGGAATTTCCATTTTGGATTTTCTCCTCTTGCGGGTTCGGCAGGAGATGGAGTAAGGACACTCCCAATCAGGGCGGGCGTAGCATAGTGGTAATGCAGTAGCCTTCCAAGCTTCTTAGGAGGGTTCGATTCCCTTCGCCCGCTCCAGATTTCCTTAAAATCCAGCTCTTTTATGTCACTGCCACTGGCAGGGAATATGAGATGGCGCGGCATCTCCGAACTGGAGAACCTGAAGCGCTACGGCTGCGTCGCCGACATTTCCTGACAGATGACCCTTGGGGTCGGAACCGTGAGCGATCGGCGCTACGTCCTCGCTGAGCAGGATGTCGCCCGGATTCAGCTCGACGCTGGTTCCGTCCATGGCCTTGACGAAATAGATTCCCGAAAGCGGCACGATCCACTGGACCTGATGGCTTTCGCTCCACCCCCCTTTCCAGTGCGGAGGCTGAACGCGCAGCGTCACGCTCGCCGGCCCGTCATGGGGGCTGCTGAACATGATTTTGTCACCACCTGGTGTGATCGAGTCTTCATGGAAGGTCGACATCTTGCACTTGGTCAGATGCGTGGTGCCCTGCGGATCGGTCCAGTTGTCCCAGTAGGAGATGGTGGGAAAGGAAGGTTTGTCTTCGATGGGAGCCGCGTGGGCCGCTGTGTCCAGCGCGGAAACCGACAGGGCGCCGAGCAGGAGAAAAAAGCGCTTCTGGATGGACATCGAATCTCCGTTGTTTCGTGTTGGGGTTTTGTGTCGCGGGTTTTCGCGGAGAGGCCGCGGGTCGGACGAAAATTATCCGGAAAGCTGCCGTGAAACGCCCGTCATGCCAGTTCGGGCGCATAAAACGCAAACCCGGGCCACGATCCTCATGTCTGACAGGCCTATTTGCGATCCTCTTGGTTGCGCAGGGCTGGGACAGCGTGCTAGAGGCGGCGCCAAGTGGAGGACCGGGTTTCAGACGAATCCTGCGCAGGGACGTGTATGCCCGGTCCGGACAGTTTTGATGCAAGGAACCGGATAAGCCGGTTCCGGCCGCACTCTGCGGCGGATTTAGTGAGACGGAACACGCGTGTGACGGTGACACAGGTGCCGCAGGTTGGACAGACAGGGGGCTTGGCCCAGCGCTACGCCCGTGCGCTTTATGATCTTGCTTCGGAGCAGGGGAATCTTCCCGATGTTCTGGGTGAAGTGAAGGCGCTGCGTACCGCCATTTCCGAAAGCGACGACCTGCGGAAATTCCTGGCTGACGCCCGGATGGACATCCGTCAGGGTCAGACGGTTTCGAATGTCCTGATGTCGAAGCTCGGCTTTGGAGACGTCCTGCGCCGGTTCGTCGGCGTCATCGCCGAAAACCGTCGCCTGCCTGATCTTGCATCCATTCTGGACGGTGTTCTGGCGCTTGATTCCGCCCTGTGTGGCGAAGTCGTGGCCGAAGTCCGCTCCGCACAGCCTCTTAACGACACGCAGCGCAGCCAGCTTCAGGCCCGACTGGCCGAAGCCGGCTACAGCCGCGTGTCCATGACCGAACATACGGACGCTGCCCTCCTTGGTGGCATGACCGTACGGATCGGTTCCACACTCTTTGATACTTCGATCGCCGGGCGCCTGACCCGCCTGCAGAACGCCATGAAGGGAGCCGCGTGATGGATATCCGTCCCGCCGAGATTTCGGACATCCTCAAGCAGCAGATCGCGTCTTTCGACCAGGTCGAGACCGTTTCCGAAACGGGAACGGTCCTGTCCATCGGCGACGGCATCGCCCGCGTCTACGGCCTGAACAACGTCATGGCCGGTGAAATGGTCGAGTTCGAAGGAACCGGCCTCAAGGGCATGGCTCTGAACCTCGAAGCCGACAATGTCGGTGTGGTTCTGTTCGGCGACGGCGACGGCATCCGCGAGGGCGACACCGTCCTGCGTACGAAGTCCGTGGTTGAAGTTCCGGTCGGCAAGGGCCTGCTCGGACGCGTGGTTGACGGTCTGGGTAACCCTATCGACGGCCGTGGCCCGCTGACGGACGTTGAATACCGCCGCGCCGAAGTGAAAGCTCCGGGCATCATGCCGCGCCAGTCGGTCAGCGAGCCGATGCAGACGGGCATCAAGGCCATCGACGCTCTCGTTCCCATCGGACGTGGCCAGCGTGAGCTGATCATCGGTGACCGCCAGACGGGCAAGACCGCGATCCTGATCGACACCATTGTCGCCCAGAAGCCGGTCAATGCCGAAGGTGATCCGAAGAAGTCCCTGTACTGCATCTACGTCGCCATCGGTCAGAAGCGCTCCACGGTGGCCAACCTGGTCCGCACGCTGACCGAGCATGGCGCGATGGAATACTCCATCGTTGTTGCCGCTACGGCCTCCGATGCGGCTCCGATGCAGTATCTCGCACCGTACACGGCCTGCGCCATGGGTGAGTACTTCCGTGACAACGGCATGCACGCTCTTGTCTGCTACGACGATCTGTCCAAGCAGGCTGTGGCGTATCGTCAGATGTCCCTGCTGCTGCGTCGTCCGCCGGCGCGTGAAGCCTTCCCCGGTGACGTGTTCTACCTGCACTCCCGTCTTCTGGAGCGTGCGGCCAAGATGTCCGACGCCAATGGTGGCGGCTCTCTGACGGCCCTGCCGGTCATTGAGACACAGGCTGGCGATACGGCTGCCTACATCCCGACCAACGTGATCTCCATCACCGACGGTCAGATCTTCCTTGAGACGGATCTGTTCTACAAGGGTATCCGCCCGGCCGTGAACGTCGGTGGTTCGGTGTCCCGCGTGGGTTCCGCAGCCCAGATCAAGGCGATGAAGCAGGTTGCCGGCAAGATCAAGCTGGAGCTGGCACAGTATCGTGAAATGGCTGCATTCTCGCAGTTTGCTTCCGACCTGGACGCCGCAACCCGCAAGCAGCTTGATCGTGGTGCCCGTCTGGTCGAGCTGCTGAAGCAGCCCGAGACGTCCCCGCTGCCCGTCGAAGAGCAGGTTGTTGTTCTTTATGCCGGTACGCGTGGCTACGTTGATCCGATCGCCGTGGACAAGGTTGTGGCCTACGAAGCCGCTCTCCTGTCCGAGCTGCGCGGTGCGGGCTCTGACATCCTGACGGCCATTCGCAATGACCGTCAGATCAAGCCGGAGACGGAAGGCAAGCTCAAGGAGCTGCTCGAAGCATTCGGCAAGCGCTTTTCGGCCTGAGGATAGCCCATGGCTTCGCTGAAGGAACTGCGTGGACGGATCACGGGCGTCAAATCGACGCGCAAGATCACGAACGCGATGAAAATGGTTGCAGCCTCCAAGCTGCGACGCGCCCAGATGCAGGCCGAAGCGGCTCGCCCCTATGCCGACGCCATGCGTCGCATGATGGCAGAGCTGGCGACGGCGACCCGGGGTGAGGACGCGACAAGCCTGCCGCGCCTTCTCGCGGGAACGGGCAAGGACCAGACCCATCTCGTGGTGGTGCTGACCTCTGACCGTGGCCTTGCCGGCGGCTTCAACGCCAATATCGTCCGCAGTGCCCGTCAGCTGGTCGATAGCTTGGTATCGGAAGGCAAGACGGTCCGCATCCTGCCGGTCGGTCGCAAGGGGGCAGATATCCTCGTGCGTCACTATCCGGACATGGTCGTTGACCGTCTGGCCGGAACCGAAGGCAAGGATGTCGGGTTCGACAAGGCTGCCGATATCGGCAGCCGGATCGTCACCATGCTGGAAGCAGACGAGATCGACCGCTGCACGCTGGTCTATAACCGCTTCCTCAATGCCATGACGCAGGTTCCGGTACAGGCGCCTCTGGTTCCGCTCGCGGTTCCCGAGAACGACAATGCCGCTCCGGATGCCGACACGGCCCAGTATGAATTCGAGCCGGACGAGACGACGCTTCTGACGCAGCTTCTGCCGCGCAACCTTCAGGTCCAGATCTTCTCGGCCCTGCTGGAAAGTGCTGCTGGCGAGCAGGGCGCGCGCATGACCGCGATGGACAATGCCAGCCGTAACGCCAGCAAGGCCATCGACCGTCTGTCGCAGAAGTACAACCGTACGCGTCAGGCCAACATCACCAACGATCTGATCGAAATCATCTCCGGCGCAGAAGCCGTTTGAGATCACGCAGGAGACGAATCCGATGTCCGAAACCCTTACCCCTTCTGCCGGAGCTGCCAACAACGTGGTCGGCCGCGTCACCCAGGTGCGCGGCCCCGTCGTGGACGTGCAGTTCGAAGGCGATCTTCCCTTCATCCTGAACGCTCTGCACGTCCAGAACGGCGATCATACGCTGGTTCTGGAAGTTGCGCAGGAAATCGGCGAGCGCCAGGTCCGCTGCATCGCCATGGACACGACCGACGGTCTGGTCCGTGGCGCTGAAGTCCGTGACACGGGCACGCAGATCATGGTTCCGGTTGGTCCGGCAACGCTCGGCCGTATCCTGAACGTCGTTGGTGAGCCCATCGACGAGCGCGGCCCGATCAGCAGCGAACTGCGCTTCCCGATCCACCGTCCGGCCCCGGCTTTCGAAGACCAGGCCGCTGCGTCCGAAATCCTCGTGACCGGCATCAAGGTCGTCGATCTGCTTTGCCCGTACCTCAAGGGTGGTAAGATCGGCCTGTTCGGTGGCGCCGGCGTCGGCAAGACGGTCATCATTCAGGAACTCATCAACAACATCGCGAAAGCCCATGGCGGCGTGTCCGTCTTCGCCGGTGTTGGTGAGCGTACGCGTGAAGGTAACGACCTGTATTTCGAAATGCAGGACGCAGGCGTCATCAAGATTGCCGAAGACGGCTCGACCGAGGGGTCCAAGGTTGCGCTGGTCTATGGCCAGATGAACGAGCCGCCGGGAGCCCGTTCGCGCGTCGCCCTGACAGGCCTGTCGCTTGCCGAATATTTCCGTGATGAAGAAGGTCAGGACGTCCTGTTCTTCGTGGACAACATCTTCCGCTTCACGCAGGCCGGTTCCGAAGTCTCCGCACTTCTGGGCCGTATCCCCTCCGCAGTGGGTTACCAGCCGACGCTGGCCACCGAGATGGGCGCCCTGCAGGAGCGTATTACGTCCACGAAGAAGGGCTCCATCACGTCCGTTCAGGCCGTGTATGTCCCGGCTGACGATCTGACCGATCCGGCGCCTGCCGCGACCTTCGCGCATCTTGATGCAACGACGGTTCTGAACCGTTCGATCGCGGAAATGGGCATCTATCCGGCTGTCGATCCGCTGGATTCGACATCCCGTTCGCTCGATCCGAAGATCGTTGGTGAAGAACACTATCAGGTTGCGCGCCAGGTTCAGCAGACGCTCCAGACCTACAAGGGCCTGCAGGACATCATTGCGATCCTTGGCATGGACGAACTGTCCGAAGACGACAAGAAGATCGTTGGCCGCGCCCGTCGCATCCAGCGCTTCCTGTCCCAGCCTTTCCACGTGGCCGAAGTCTTCACGGGCGCTCCGGGCAAGCTGGTGTCTCTGGAAGATACGATCCGTTCCTTCAAGGCTGTCGTGGCTGGCGAGTACGATCACCTGCCGGAAGGCGCTTTCTACATGGTCGGTGACATCGACGAGGCCGTTGCGAAGGCCGAGAAGATGAAGCAGGAGGCCTGATCCGATGCCGCTTCGCATCGAGATCGTCAGCCCGGAAAAGCGCCTTGTCGAACGTGACGTCGACATGGCCGTGGTCCCGGGCATGGAAGGCGATATTGCAGCCATGCCGGACCGCGCACCGCTGATGCTTCAGCTGCGGGGCGGCGTTGTGGCCCTTTATCAGGGTGACAAGATCGTTGACCGTTACTTCGTGACGGGCGGTTTTGCCGATATGGGCGCTGATCACTGCACCATTCTGGCCGATTCCGCACAGCTCATGAGTGAGCTGTCCGTGGATGAGGCCAAGAGCCGTCTACGGGATCTGGAAAGCCGATGGGCCGAAATCGGTCCGAACGACGTGGACATGCACGATCAGATCAGCCGTGAACTGCAATCGGTTCGCGCTGAACTGGAAGCTGTTCAGGAACATGGCTCGACCTGAACGGTCTGTTCAGATCAGGTTTGCAAAAACCCGCTTCATCGTAAGGTGAAGCGGGTTTTTCTTTGCCATTTTTCCAGGGCTCTACATTCGCAGGCATGCCCCGGCGTCTGAAATGACTCCGTGCCCAACCATCAAGCATATTATCTGGCCGTGTATAGGAGTTCTTGGAAGGTGGGAAACTGGCTGCCTCTCCTCAGAAGCCTCGTAACTTTGCCTAAGGGTTTATTCCGCAGGCAGGAAAAGGCTTTCTCTCCAACAGCGCTATACGAAGCGTAAGACGCGATAGGACGCGCCTCGGGGCCCCGACAGATGTTGAACGGGCGCCAAACTGGGTAATTCAAAGAAAATGACCCAAAAAAGCGCCTTTGAGGCGCT
>NZ_CP014689.1:3105000-3107922 GCF_002005485.1 Gluconobacter albidus
GATAAAGAATGGTGTGAGAATGAGAAGGGCGTTCGGTGGATGCCTTGGCACTAAGAGGCGATGAAGGACGTGGTACGCTGCGAAAAGCCATGGGGAGCCGCGAACAGGCTTTGATCCGTGGATGTCCGAATGGGGCAACCCCCTCGCAAGAGGATCATGCACTGAATACATAGGTGTATGAGGCAAACCCGGGGAACTGAAACATCTCAGTACCTGGAGGAAAAGACATCAACAGAGATTCCGCTAGTAGTGGCGAGCGAACGCGGAGCAGGCCAATGCCTGATCAGGAAGAAGCAAAACGGTCTGGAAAGTCCGGCAATAATGGGTGATAGCCCCGTATGCGTAGTGTTCTGATGAGGATTCGAGTAGGGCGGGGCACGTGAAACCCTGTCTGAACATGGGGGGACCACCCTCCAAGCCTAAATACTCCTTAGTGACCGATAGCGAACAAGTACCGTGAGGGAAAGGTGAAAAGCACCCCGATGAGGGGAGTGAAAGAGACCTGAAACCGGACGCCTACAAGCAGTCGGAGCCTCTTATGGGGTGACGGCGTACCTTTTGTATAATGGGTCAGCGAGTTTCTGTTTGCAGCGAGCTTAAGCCGTTAGGTGTAGGCGTAGCGAAAGCGAGTCTGAATAGGGCGAATGAGTTGCTGGCAGAAGACCCGAAACCGAGTGATCTAGCCATGGCCAGGCTGAAGGTGCGGTAACACGCACTGGAGGGCCGAACCCACGCCTGTTGAAAAAGTCGGGGATGAGCTGTGGCTAGGGGTGAAAGGCCAATCAAACTCGGAGATAGCTGGTTCTCCGCGAAATCTATTGAGGTAGATCGTCGGGTGTTTACCCTGGGGGGTAGAGCACTGGATGGGCTAGGGGGGCCCAAAGCCTTACCAAACCTAACCAAACTCCGAATACCCAGGAGTATAGCCCGGCAGACAGACAGTGGGTGCTAAGGTCCATTGTCGAGAGGGAAACAGCCCAGACCACCAGCTAAGGCCCCTAAATCGTGGCTAAGTGGGAAAGGATGTGGGGATTCCAAAACAACCAGGAGGTTGGCTTAGAAGCAGCCATCCTTTAAAGAAAGCGTAATAGCTCACTGGTCTATTAGAAACCCTGCGCCGAAAATGTAACGGGGCTCAAGCCACGTGCCGAAGCTGTGGGTGCATTCTTTGAATGCGCGGTAGCGGAGCGTTCCGTAAAGTCTGCGAAGGAGACGGGGTGACCCTCTCTGGAGATATCGGAAGTGCGAATGCTGACATGAGTAGCGACAAACAGTGCGAGAAACACTGTCGCCGAAAGTCCAAGGGTTCCTGCGCAAGGTTAATCCACGCAGGGTGAGCCGGCCCCTAAGGCGAGGGCGAGAGCCGTAGTCGATGGGAACCAGTTTAATATTACTGGGCCTGCCAGAAGTGACGAATGAGAGATGTTGTCTGTCCTTAACGGATTGAACAGGCTTTTCAATCATTCCAGGAAATAGCTCTGGCGTATAGACCGTACCCGAAACCGACACAGGTGGACTGGTAGAGAATACCAAGGCGCTTGAGAGAACGATGCTGAAGGAACTAGGCAAATTGCTCGTGTAACTTCGGGATAAACGAGACCCAACCGTGGGCAACCATGATTGGGTGGCACAGACCAGGGGGGTAGCGACTGTTTAGTAAAAAACACAGGGCTCTGCGAAATCGTGAGATGACGTATAGGGCCTGACGCCTGCCCGGTGCCGGAAGGTTAAGAGGAGGTGTGCAAGCACTGAATTGAAGCCCCGGTAAACGGCGGCCGTAACTATAACGGTCCTAAGGTAGCGAAATTCCTTGTCGGGTAAGTTCCGACCTGCACGAATGGCGTAACGACTTCCCCACTGTCTCCAGCATCGACTCAGCGAAATTGAATTCCCGTGAAGATGCGGGGTACCCGCGGTCAGACGGAAAGACCCTATGAACCTTTACTGCAGCTTTGCAGTGGCATCAGAGACATTCTGTGTAGGATAGGTCGGAGGCTTTGAAAGCCGGGGCGCCAGCACCGGTGGAGCCATCCTTGAAATACGACCCTGAATTTTTCTGATGTCTAACCGAGACCAGTAAGCCTGGTCCGGGACCCTGCATGGTGGGCAGTTTGACTGGGGCGGTCGCCTCCCAAAGTGTAACGGAGGCGCGCGATGGTGGGCTCAGGCCGGTCGGAAACCGGCTGTCGAGTGCAATGGCATAAGCCCGCCTGACTGTGAGAGTGACAGCTCGATCAGAGACGAAAGTCGGCCATAGTGATCCGGTGGTCCCACGTGGACGGGCCATCGCTCAACGGATAAAAGGTACTCTAGGGATAACAGGCTGATCTCCCCCAAGAGTCCACATCGACGGGGAGGTTTGGCACCTCGATGTCGGCTCATCACATCCTGGGGCTGGAGCAGGTCCCAAGGGTTCGGCTGTTCGCCGATTAAAGTGGTACGTGAGCTGGGTTTAGAACGTCGTGAGACAGTTCGGTCCCTATCTGCCGTGGGTGTAAGAGACTTGAGAGGATTTGTCCCTAGTACGAGAGGACCGGGATGAACATACCTCTGGTGCACCGGTTGTCACGCCAGTGGCACAGCCGGGTAGCTAAGTATGGACGGGATAACCGCTGAAAGCATCTAAGCGGGAAACCCACCTCAAAACTAGGTCTCATAGAGCCGTGAGAGACCATCACGTTGATAGGCCGGGTGTGAAAGTGCAGTAATGCATGCAGCTAACCGGTCCTAATCGCTCATACTTCTCACATCAAACACATGCACAGAAATCAGCCACACTCTCTTCATAAAAACGCACCAACCTCCACCCTCTCTCAAAAGACAGGGTGGGCTGGAAGACCTGGTGGCCATTGCGAGGGCCCTACACCCGATCCCATCCCGAACTCGGCCGTGAAATCCCTCAGCGCCTATGATACTGCACCT
>NZ_CP014690.1:0-261375 GCF_002005485.1 Gluconobacter albidus
ATGATCTTGAAAAGTGGCAAACCCTGAATGCAGCGACACGCATGGTTCATGGAGCAGCCTGGGCCGACCAGAATGGGAAAATCCTTTTAATCCGTGAGGATATCGGCCGTCATAATGCGCTTGATAAGCTGATTGGTGCATGGATGTGCGATGATCGTCTTTTTGAAAATGGATTTTGTCTTCTGACCAGTCGCTATTCATACGAAATGGCACTTAAAACTGCGCGCGCGGGTATGGCGACGGTGGTCGCCGTTTCAGCTCCGACGGATCGCGCATTTCGATTGGCCCAGAAAATGAATCAGACACTGATTGCAATTGCACGACAGGACAGGCAGTTCGTTTTCTGTGGTGAAGCGCGGTTGATTAGGAAACAGGACTCGTAGCCAGAAGATGACGGTTGTAGCGAGGCAAATGGAGGGTTCGAAAAACCCTCTGGTTTTGAGGCTTTCTGTGTGATCTCATTTCTCGTGCGTTGATTGGGGATGCTGGAAGATGAAGCAGTCTGGTTTCTTTGATGTTGAAAAGCGGCTTGCTCGATTGAGCGGGCTTGGCGATCAGCTTGAAGCGTTTTCCCAGACTGTGGATTTTGAGGTGTTCCGCCCTTTGATCCGGTACTGATGTACAAAATCCTGGTGATCCAGACGCTGAACAATTTGTCTGATGAACGGACAGAGTATCTGATCAACGATCGCCTCTCCTTCATGCGTTTCCTTGGTCTGGGGCTTTCAGATCGGGTGCCTGATGCCAAAACGGTCTGGTTGTTCCGTGAACGCCTGACCCAGGCGGGAGCCATTGAAAGGCTGTTTGACCGGTTTGATGCAACTCTGCGGAACGCCGGCTATCTACCGATGTCCGGCCAGATCCTGGATGCGACATTGGTAGCTGCTCCAAAACAGCGCAATACCAACGCTGAGAAAGCCGACCTCTGGGCAGGACGTATTCCTGAGGACTGGCAGGATAAGCCATCCAGATTGTCCCACAAGCATCGTCATGCACGATGGACACTGAAGTTCAAGAAGGCGAAGCGGCAGGATGACGGGACGATCCCCGCAACGGATCTGGCCATTCCGTTCTTTGGCTACAAGTCCCATGTCTCCATCGACCGGAAGTTCCGGTTCATCCACAAATGGAAAACGACGCACGCCGCCGTCAGTGATGGTGCGCGATTGAGAGAAGGGCTGCTGGATAAAACCAATACGATCTCAACGGTTTGGGCTGACACGGCGTATTGCTCAAAAGCGAATGAAGACTTCATGGAAAAGCAGGGCTTTGCCTCAAAGGTTCACAGAAAAAATCTGCATCTCAAACCGATGCCCCGGCATAGCCAGCGATCTAATGCAGGGAAGTCGGTGATCCGATCACGCGTCGAGCATGTCTTTGCCGACCAGAAATCGCAGACGGGGCTCTTCATTCGAACTGTCGGTATAACTCAGGCCACCATGAGGATCGGGCTAGTCAATATCGTCTACAATATACGCCGCTTCCTCTTCCTCGAGAGGATCAGCACCAAAGCATAGCTATCCAGAGGGTAACAGCCCCCGATCTGCTCAAAACGCAGATCAAAAATAACCCAAAGCACCGTCAATCAAAGCGCTAAAAGCCAAAAATCACCAGCCAAGCGTATCAACCAACAGTTCTTCGATCCCTCCAGGTGATGGATAGATTGCACTTCTATCAATCATAATTTGCAGTTAAAGTGGTTGATAGAAGGTTGGGGTATCGATCATGCGTTGGAATTGGCAGCGTCCGGACTGGCCGCAATTTCAGTTTAAGAAAAGCCGTTTGCGCGAAGCTGAAACGCAGTTCCTGAAAGGTTCAGGCGTTGTCGTGGGCGCGATGCAGCATCTGGACAAAGACGCCAATCAGCAGCTCATTGTTCAGCTTATCTCACAGGAGATGGTCGAGAGTTCCGCCATTGAGGGTGAGGTGCTTGATCGGGCCAGTGTGCAATCCTCGATTGCCCGACAATTAGGCTTTGCTAAAGACAAGCGGCGCTCCACGCCAGCGGAGGCTGGGGCTGCGGAATTAATGGCCGATCTCTATCGGCATTATGCGGCTCCTTTAACCGACCAAATCCTGTTCGACTGGCATGCCATGCTGATGAATGGGCGGCGTGATCTGGAAATCATCGGCGGATATCGGGCGCATGCAGAAGCTATGCAGATTATTTCAGGCCCTCTCCATGCGCCGCATATCCACTTTGAAGCTCCGCCGTCACAAAATGTGCCGAGCGAGATGGCGCAGTTTGTTGAGTGGTTTAACAAAACAGCGCCAACCGGAGCGGAGCCTCTCCCTGCTATCGAACGGGCGGCGGTTGCACATTTGTGGTTTGAGACCATCCATCCCTTCGAAGATGGCAATGGCCGTATCGGACGGGCTCTTGCTGAGAAAGCATTAGCGCAAAGCCTTGAGGCCCCGACGCTTACAGCACTGGCTGCAACCATCAATGCACACAAGAAAGCTTATTATCTCGAATTGCATCGTGCCAGCGAAACCAATCACATTGATGCGTGGATGGGGTGGTTTGGAAATGTCGTTCTGGAAGCCCAGTCTCGCACGCTTCAGAATATTCGTTTTTTGATTGAGAAAACGCGTTTTCTGGATCGCCTCCGTGACAAGCTGAACACTCGTCAGGAAAAGGTTCTGCTTCGGATGTTGGCAGAAGGGCCTGACGGCTTCCAAGGCGGTCTGAGTGCCCAGAACTATCGTTCCATCACCGGCGCCACATCTGCCACCGCGACACGTGATCTGGCCGATCTGGTATCTCTCGGTGCCCTTAATCGGACGGGAGAAAACCGCTATGCACGATACTCTCTTTGTCTCGGGTAAACAGGGTGTTTGCCGTTCCGCCGCAGAACAATAGTGGAGGTCGTCGCATTTATGAACGCTGACAATCTGACAGGGCTTATCGGATATCTGAAGCAGGATCAGTGGCAATCCTGTTTTGAAGAGGTGTTGGGTGAGCATCTGGGACCGGCTTTGGAGGCGGCGGATATCAGCTTCGAAGACCTGGGAGATATCCTAGGGCAGGGTGCGGCCATGTCACTCTGGGGCTGTGCCTTCGAAGATTTCTTGGGGCAGAACTGGGATAACGAAAATTTCGTTGAGGTCTATCTGAAACGACGGGGCTGGAAAGAAGGTCCACGCAAAAGCGCTTATATGCGGGGCCTCAAAGAGGCCGTCATGAGCCTGTATGAGGTTTCGCAGATCGTGCCGGGTCAAAGCATGATGGTTCGTGACCTGTTGCGGGGTGGTGATCCTGTTCTGGTTCATGAGCGCTCAGCCACACAGTCCCTAAAGCCTTGGGAACGCATCGCCGCACGCCTTGTTTCTGAAGATGGCAAAATGGTTTTGGCAGGGGGTCTGTTGGCATATTCTCAGCAGGCTTGCGAAGATCTGGCTGAGAATTTACGCGAGGTTCTCAAGCGTAAGCGGGGGCAGGCTGAGTTTCCAAAGATCAAAACAGATGTGCTTCGTGATCTGGCTCCGGTCTTCACGTTGACCTGGCTCTTTAGAACTATGGAAAACATGCTGAGCGCCTCCGAGCCACCCGTTCTGTTTAACAGCGATGGCGAAGACCTGGTCTTTCATGACGTGTGTTTTCCTCTCAGCAAGGGAAGCACTCAGAAGAGCATTGCTGAGGTTTTGAAGACGATACCTTGTTTGCAGCATGCGGGGCGCATGATCTGGAATTGGACGCGTCAGGCGGGTGGCCATGTTCCTGAGGCCAATTCTAAGGCAGGAGACAGCAAAGCTCAGTTTTTGAGCACGACGTTGGATGATGGTGGTCTTGTTTTGGGGAACCTTGAACTGAAAGGCCGTCAGCTGAAATTGCAGGTCGATTCAGAAACGCGGGCTAAGCAAGGTACAGCTTTACTCCGCAACACCTTGGGGAGTCTGATTGGATCTCCTCTGACACAGATTATGACTGCTGAGCAGGCTATAGAAGAGCAGCGGACCTCTGGCCGAGGGGACGTGCGTGAAGATGAGATCCCGCTTGAAGAGGAAGCGGAAATTCTGGCTGCTGTTCTGGAGCAGCATTATCGTCGTGTTCTGGATGAGGTTGTTCCGGGGCTTGGGCGTGTCACGCCGAGGCAGGCTGTTAAAACAGCGGCGGGGAAAAAGAAAGTTGCGGCCTGGTTGAAGCAGATTGAAGCCACGACAGCAGGCTTGGGGCGTGAGGGGGCAGGGTCCTCTTTCAGCTTTGACTGGATGTGGGAAGAGCTGGGTATCAAGGGGCTGCGGAAGTGACAGGCATTGCTGGCCAACAACACAACCAGTCGGACCAAAAATCTGTTTTAGGCAGCTGTTCTATGAGAGACAGGCGCCTCGTTTTAGGTGGAGTGGTCGCGGCGTTGTTGTGCATGCCCATGACCGGTCATGCCGCTTCGTCTCGCTGTGATCCTGTTACTTATAGTGCACGGCATGATGGCCGCACCAATGACGGTCCGGCCATTCAACGTGCCATTACAGCCTGTAGCGAGGCTGGCGGTGGTGTGGTGTCGTTGGCGTCTGGAATATGGTTGAGCGGCCCTTTATCTCTCAAAAACCACGTCACGCTGAACTTAGAGAAGGGAAGTACCCTTCTGGGAAGTTCGGACACTCATCTTTTCCACTGGGCCTTTCTGGGGAATCCAGCGCAACCCGGTGAAGCCCTTATTTCTGCGATTGACGTTCAGGACGTAGCCATAACTGGTCAGGGTCATATTGATGGAAATGGCGCTGCTGTCTGGTGGCCTCAAGCCGTGCAGGCGCACAAGACGCAGACCTCAGGTCCTTTACCTTACGGGCCAGACTATCCGGGAGTTCCTGCTGCGAATGGTATGCCACGCCCCTGGCTGATTGAGTTCTCGCATGTGCAGCATGGACGGATCTCAGGGGTTATGGCGACCAATTCTCCGATGTGGACGGTGGTCGTGAGGGATTCCGGTCAGATCAGGATCGATCATCTCACGATCCGCAACCCGGCCTCGTCTCGGAATACCGATGGTATTGATCTTGTCTCCTCGGATCATGTCACGATGAGTACTCTCGATATTGCGACAGGAGATGACAACATCGCCATCAAGTCCGGTTTGATGCAGCCGGGCCGGGCTGCGAGCGATATTAGCATTACACAGTCTCGTTTTGGCGAAGGACACGGTCTGTCCATTGGCAGTGAACTGGCCAATGGGGCCCATCATATCAGAATTTCTGACGTCTCGTTTCAGAGCACGCTGTCCGGACTGCGGATTAAGTCTGGGCGGGATCGCGGCGGAGATATTGGCTGGATTAGTGCGGAACACCTGACGATGGACCATGTCCGGGTTCCGCTGTCGATCAGTGATTATTATGCAGGGCAGCCGGGGGGAATGCAGCAGACTGCGTTAATGAACGATCCCGCTGCTCCGGTAACATCCACGACCCCGCATATTCATGATGTCACCATAACAGATATAGCTGCGACAGATGCCGAGACGGCTGGCGTCGTGTTGGGCTTGCCCGAGGCACCGATGGAGCGGCTGACTCTGAGACATGTTCGACTGTCGGCCCGGACTGGGCTTCAGCTTAGTCATGTTAGCGGAAGTGCCTCTGGAATCACGCTTACAGTCCAGACGCCTCCAGTTCTTCAGTGTGGACCTGGTGTGCATATTGACGGATCAGATCTGCGCTGCACGGATGAGAGAAGAGTTCATGAATGAGTTTTTTACTCGTCATGATTGACCGTCTGTCGGCTCAGAAAAAACACAGCAGACAGGCGGTAATCGCCTCATGCCGGACGCTCAAGCTCTTTGGAGCCCGTCTTAAAAGCGGACTTTCGTTTACGACCGGACACGCAGCCCCGTTACGACCATCATAAAGTAGCTGGGGATATTGGCGAGCAACACCCGCATTACTTCTTTCTGCCGAGAGGTGGCTCACACCCCGCTGTGATCTATTACATTTCCTCACGCGAGGCTTAGGATTTTGGTAACGTATTGGCCTTGTGCCCGATTAATTAGTGATCTTAGTCCGTAGGCGAATACATAGTACCTTTGAATCCTAGCCCTCTTCTGCACGGAACTTACAATCAAAGTATGATCACGAACGAAGCGTATCTCCGACATGCTTTGCACTTGTTCAAATAGACGTTTGCTAGTCGCCGATATAAGGGTGCCAAACCACGCAACCAACGCCTCCCGCTCAGCAAAAAATTCCAGCGCATCGTCGAAGTCCCAACGTGGCATCATTACCAGCTTGTTTTCCAAACTGAAGCATTCGGTTGTGAAGCTAATGCGCTGCCGATCAGCATCGGAGTGAGCTATGACCTTGTTGCGCCGCTCTAACAGTCGCTCATGCAGAGCACGTTCGTCAGAGCTGGGGCTAATCTTGATCTGTTTGAAACTAAGCAAAGGCAAATTATTAGCATTTGTGAAGGCGCGCCCATAGGCAATTACAGCGGTGTCTTCAAAACATCGATAGCGCCGTCGCTCAACGCGAGTAACGAGGCGATCTTCGTCAAGTTCACATATAAATTCCATGGCACTGCATGCCATCTGGAAATCAGCGAGGGACTGAACCAACCTGATCTGCCGCGGCAGTAGTTGTTCTGCGTCACCATCTTTTATGTTTTTTTCCAATTACATCCTCCATCTAGCACCGACAAACTAAATCTCTTTGTGGGAGGTAAGAAATACGACCCGAAAGCCAATAGGAAAATTCCAGAATATGCGGATAACTCGCCGGACACCGGGCTTTCCAGCCCCTTGGAATCCCTTGCCGAACGCAAGGCAAAAAATTCCGTCCTCGCAGGCTAAAAAGCAATTAAGTCGTAACAGACTACCCAGATCGTTGGGGGATGGCTCCTTCCGCCTACTTCTCGGACGCCGTGGCACGGCCAGGCCGCTTCCTCGAAGCGGAAGTGGCTCAGGACGCGCAAGGAGCCGGTCTTCACCGATCCTGGGACGGTTCAGTGAAGGAAGATAATTTCTTGTAGAAACAATACTCCCATGTCACTAACTATGACACCATGCCCGATACCCTTCTTGCAGATACCGATATTGAAGAAGCGCTTTCCCAAGCTTACGTGACTGCCGTAGCCAGCATGGCAGGCTACGTAGTGGCTCATAAGAATTTTGACCGTGATGGTATCGACATAACTATCGAAGCCGGAGACTCGTTTCGACCAAAAATAGATTTACAATTAAAGGCAAGCATAAATATCGATGATAGCGCTGAGACGATCTCTTATTTCTGCCGAAAAAGAAATTATAACCTGTTGAACATAGCGACACAAACACCAAGATTACTACTAGTTATGAAACTACCGAAAAATAGGGAAGATTGGATAAATCTCTCCAGTGATCAATTAGTGATCAGGCACTGTGCTTACTGGATGTCACTTCGTGGTTACCCGGATTGTGAAAATGCAACCGGACAAACCATTTACATACCGACAACAAATAGATTCCACATTCAATCGCTACGCCTCCTAATGGACCGATCACGAAGCGGTACCGTTTGATGAAAACAAAAATTATAGATTTAGAGGCTTTGAAAGCTGTCTCACCGACCGCGATGGTCGCTTATGTGAGAGCAGAAGGTTGGTATCGTACCGATAGTTACGGCCAGCATAGTGACGTATATGAATGTGCTGGAAAACCTGAGTTAATTCTACCTGGTACAGACAATCTTGCAGATTATCCTACAATTGTTAGTGATATCCTGCGATTGCTATCAAAGCAAGAAAATCGGGACGAGTTGCAAATTTATCGAGATCTTGTGAGTGCAGACAAAGATGTTGTCCGCTTACGATCTCCATATGCGGATAGTGATGGAGCAATCTCGATTGATGCAGGCGTAGAACTCGTCATTCAAGGACGAGATTTGCTTCTATCTGCAGCATGCGCGGCCAAGGAGCCGCGAGCAACTTACCGGGCTGGCAAGGTTAAAGACGCTTCTGAGTATATGGAAAGAGTAAAACTTGGCCAAACAGAGCAAGGCAGCTTTATCATATCATTACTAGCTCCAGTGCCACCCGCTCTGGACATAGGAACCCAAGCTTCTTTTTGGCCTCTTCCTTCTGAAGAACCCTTTGATCGAAAAGTAACACGCACCTTGGTTGGAGCCCTCACGTCCTCCCGTCGAGCCGCTGAAGCAATCGTCCGTGGGAGTGGAAGCAGTGCGTTTCATCAAGCAATTCAGGATGGAGTAAGCGCCAATCTTTGCGATGCTCTGTCTATCCTGATTTCCCGTAACGAGGGCCTAGAAGTATCCGTCACATGGGCACGAACAAGGCCAACACCAGAAGCACGATGCGTTATTAGCTTTTCAGAGGCAGAAGGTGAAATATTTCGTGAGGCTGCTAGAGTGCTGCGGGCTATGGAGCCTCGTCCCGACGAGCATCTGGAAGCTTTTGTCGTAGGATTGGACAGACAGCTTGGTTCTGATAGTGGTCGTGTTACCCTGAAAGCGTATATTGACAACCAATTGATGTCTATAAAAACGACCTTACCTTCTAATCACTATGAAGAGGCTGTACGTGCTCATGAAGCACGTCAGATGGTGACTATTCATGGAGATTTAGTACGCTCCGGTCATAGATGGGTTCTTGAACATCCAAGAGGTATGCATGTCATTCCAAATGACCATAGCGATGATGAGGCTTAGGCCCCTTTGCAAAAGTCATACCATTGATCTGTGTTCCATTATTGTACAGACGCTCCTCCGTTGGGGAGCAAAACAGCTGATCCCGACGACGGCTCCCTTTCACCATCGTCTTCGGGACGGCAGCTATCTCCAGCCACTGCTCAAAAGCTGACTGTCGGCTTCCCCCCCCCCAAAGCCGCCGCAAAACCGATAAAGGATTGCAGGCCTGTGCGGGGGTATAATTCCTCACACCCGGCATGGCAGAAGCGATGGAACCAACTTTCCACGAGGCGCCATTGTCTACTGAAGATGGCTTCAGGCCAGCACATCGGAAGGGCCTTTTGGGGAGGATTTTATGCATTCTACCCTATGTCCGATAATAAGAAAAAACGGACATAGGTTTTATGGCGGAAAACTGCCGGTTTTGGAGATTTCGTGCAGTTTCTGGGGTGCTCTTTGTCTGGATACACGCCATACCGCTCGCCTCTTTGAATTATACGCCGTTGACGTATATGCTATTGGCATATATTCCATTGTGAATGTCAAAGCTGCAGACCGTTGTCGAACTGCCTGAATTCATAAAGCGGGCAAAAGCCCTGATGTCAGACGACGATCGTATGGCTCTGATTAACATGCTCGCTGCGATGCCAGATGCTGGCCTTTCTTTAGGCGGCGGTCTGCGAAAGGTCCGCTTTTCCCGCGAGAATGGTGGGAAGAGGGGAGGGTACAGAACTCTCTACGTTTTTGGTGGAAGACAGATGCCTCTGTTTCTCCTGACTGTTTTTGCCAAAAACGAGAAAGACAATCTGACGCGATCTGAACAGGCCGCCCTGGTAGAGTTGAGCAAGACGCTTGTTGCGAAATACGGAGAACCATCATGAGCGCTTATGACAGCATTCTGCAGGGGCTAAATGAGGCTCTTGCCTATTCGGACGCTCCGGCCGACGACTGTGTGACCCACCAGGTGCGTGTTCCGTCGGTTGACGTGGCGGCCATCAGAACCCGGACCGGACTCTCTCAGGCCCAGTTTGCCAGAAGCATCGGGGTCGCCAAGGGGACCCTTCTGAACTGGGAGCATGGCCGTCGTCAGCCAACCGGACCGGCTCAGGTTTTGCTGGCGATGTTGGATAAGCGACCGTCGTTAGTGAGTGAGCTGCTTGCTGCCGTTCGTTGAGAAAACACAGGTCCCGACACGCTCATTCAGACGACCGATATGGGGGGGGAAGCGGCATGTCCGGTTTAGAGTAGAAAAATCAATAAAATGGACATGCCTCTCTTCTACATGACGAATTTTCTATCACGCCATCAGCCGTGACACTGACAATGTCTTCATCTTCAGGGATCTGCTCAAGAAGCATGGGCAGAACCGGAGCATCACCGACAGTGTTTCTTGTCATGTCTACGGCTCTGATTTCCATTGATCCTTCGTCGATCCCGATATGAAGTTTACGCCAGATCCGACGCTTCGAACCGCCATGTTTGCGGGTGTGCCATTCACCTTCTCCCTCGACCTTGATCCCGGTGCTGTCGATCAAAAGATGAAGTGGGCCGTTCGAACCACGATAGGGGATATCGACCGTCAGGCTTTCCTGTCTGCGGCTCAGCGTACTGAAATCTGGAACAGACCACGGCAGTCCCGCCAGGTGTAGGAGACTTTCAACAAAACCCGTCGTCTGCCGTAGTGCAAAACCGAACAGGACTTTCAGCGTCAGGCAGGTCTGTATCGCAGCATCGCTATAACTCTGCCGCCGTCCCCGACGCCCCGTCGCCATGCCCTCCCAAAGCATGGATGGGTCAAACCACACCGTCAGGGAGCCACGCTTTTTCAGCGCCGCATTATAGGAAGACCAGTTCGTCGTGCGGTAGCGCGTGGGGGTCACTGCACTCATCCCCTCAGATAATAAACCCAAGGCAAAACCGAAATCCCCGCACGCCATTTATGCAACAAAGCCGATCTCCTGGCCCGATCAGACCTGCGATATAGGCCGGGCATATTTTACGCCGCGTCTTGTTACCAAGACCTTCCAGATACGGGACGAGCCATTGCTCAAGATCCGCTTGCCAGTCTTCTTCCAATGCCAGCCTCCGTCAAAGCTGGCTCACCATGAATCACGCAATCAGCCCCATGGGAATCCTAAAAAATATACTTCTGCCAAAGTAGTGCTAGTATCCCGTCGAGACGATGTACAGTACCGCCTCAACAACCCGCCAGAGTTCCGTTCTTCTGAACGGCATCAGAGAAACCAGAAGCGCCCATTTCCGATCGCGTAGATCGCTTTCATAGGTCAGATCATCGCGACGATACTGACGACGGGTGAGTTCAGTCTAGGCCACAATTCACTCCTTTTCTTTGCAAAGACCGAGGAATCACAAACCACTGGAATTGCGCAATTCATTTTCGGCCAGGCTCTTAAGTTAGAATTTGATTATTATCTCCTGCAGTAAGAAGAATTTGATGAAAGTTGGCGCTTGGACCAGTCAACTCTGTTTCCAGAGTGGCAAGAGAGATGCTGGCTCGAGGTGAGGGTCCTGAAATTGGATGGAATGTTGCGCCATCGGCATGGATTTGACTTAAGTAGGCAGGGACAATCGCAACACCTAGCCCAGCTGCAACCATCGGGATTGTTGCAGCGATCTGAGGGGCAGCTTGTCCGAAACGCGGAGTGAAGCCGGCTTGTTGACAGGCCGAGATAATAGCATCGTAGAAACCGGGACCGAGTGATCGATCAAAAATAAGAAATGGTTCCTTTGCTACATCAATCAATCTGAGGGTGTGGCGTTTGGACAGTGGATGGCCTTTTGGGATGGCGATCAGGGTTGGTTCATCAAAGAGGGGATGGAGTGCAATGTCCGGATCTGGCGCTGGTGGACGCACAATGGCGAGAT
The DNA here is from genome assembly GCF_002005485.1 of Gluconobacter albidus. NCBI lineage: Bacteria > Pseudomonadati > Pseudomonadota > Alphaproteobacteria > Acetobacterales > Acetobacteraceae > Gluconobacter > Gluconobacter albidus. The sequence goes on from NZ_CP014690.1 coordinate 11,494, forward strand.
CCACCCGGCGCTCCCGTAAGGCCTCACAGAGAGCAGGAGTGTTACTTTCTTCGAGTGTAATCACAATATCCGGCCACTGCTCACGAAATGCCCGTATGGCTTTGGGTATCAGAGGAAGAAGTGCGACGGCACCTGCCATGCCGATCCTGAGGCGTCCTTGTTCACCGAGGGACAATCCCCTGGCTAGAAGGTGAAATTGCTGCTCAAGACGCAAAATTGTCTGGGCTTTTTCAAAAAGCTGCTCTCCAAAATCCGTCAATGCGGCTCCACGTTTGGACCGTATAAAGAGTTGCACTCCCAGTTCTGTTTCCAGGGATTTGATCTGCTGACTGAGAGGAGGCTGCTCAATGCGAAGCGTCTCCGCAGCTTTTGTGAAGCTGCCATGCTCTGCGATGGCCACGAAATAGCGTAGGTGACGAAGGTCCATATATCCATATGATACACGTATGACAATCAGTCAAAATATATATTGGACGTTTGAAAAGGGGGCCTCCATTCTGTCCGAAGAATTTTTGTTGGAGATACTGAGTTATGGCTTTCACTGTTGGGCATTATCTGGCTGAGCGGCTAACGCAAATCGGCTTGAAGCACCATTTTGCTGTTGCTGGTGACTACAACTTGATCCTGCTTGATCAACTGATTGAGCATGGCGGTATGAAGCAGATCTATGACTGCAATGAGTTGAATTGCAGCTTTGCGGCAGAAGGTTATGCACGCGAAAATGGTGCTGCTGCTGCTGTCGTGACGTTTAGTGTCGGTGCAATTTCAGCAATGAATGGCCTGGGTGGGGCTTATGCTGAAAATCTTCCCGTTATTCTGATTTCTGGTGCGCCGAACTCTAATGATCATGGGTCGGGCCATGTCCTGCACCACACGATCGGCACGACAGATTATAATTATCAAATGGAGATGGTGAAGCACGTTACGTGTGCGGCTGAGAGCATCACCTCGGCAGACACTGCACCTGCAAAAATCGATCACGTCATTCGGACCGCACTGCGCGAGAAGAAGCCAGCTTATCTAGAAATCGCCTGTAACGTTGCGAGTCAGCCTTGCGTTCGACCAGGTCCGGTCTCGTCGCTTCTGTCGCACCTGGAAGCAGACGAAGTTAGCCTCAAAGCGGCGATCGAAGAAAGTCTCGCGTTTCTTGAAAAAGCGCAGAATGTTGCCATTCTTGTCGGGAGCAAGCTACGCTCTTGTGAGGCACTCACTGAAACAGTGGCTCTCGCAGACAAGCTTGGTTGTGCTGTGACTGTTATGGCTGCGGCCAAGAGCTTTTTTTCTGAAGCGCATCCGGGTTTCCGCGGAGTTTATTGGGGGGAGGTCAGCAGCCCTGGCGTTGAAGATGTCATCAAGAGCGCTGACGCTGTTATCACTCTGGCCCCGGTCTGGAATGATTATTCGACTGTCGGTTGGCGGGATTCCGTGCGTGGAGAGCGTGTGCTTGAAGTGGACCCGGGTCGTGTCACGGTGAGCGGAAAGACTTTTGAAGGTTTCCGTTTGAAGGAATTTGTGGCTGCTCTGACGGAGCGGGTGTCCAGTAAGCCTGCCTCTCTGGTGAAGCCGTATACTCCCGTTGCGTTGCCAGTTGTTGACGCTGCCAAGCCGCTCACTAATGATGAGATGACCCGTCAGATCAATGCGTTGGTTGATGGCAACACAACGCTATACGCCGAGACCGGTGATTCCTGGTTCAATGCAACACGCATGCATCTGCCTGAGGGTGCTAAAGTTGAGTCGGAAATGCAGTGGGGACATATCGGCTGGTCTGTACCGTCTATTTTCGGTAATGCCTTGGCTGCTCCTGAGCGTCAGCATGTTCTGATGGTTGGCGATGGCTCGTTCCAGCTGACGGCACAGGAAGTGGCGCAGATGGTTCGTTACGAACTGCCGGTTATCATCTTCCTTATCAATAATTTTGGTTACGTCATTGAGATCAAAATTCATGACGGCCCCTATAATTATATCCAGAACTGGGACTATGCCGCTCTGATGCAGGTCTTCAACCAGGGTGTTCCCGGCGTAGAAAGTGGTAAATACGGACTGGGCTTGCACGCTACGACAGGTGCAGAACTGGCTGATGCCATTGAAAAGGCCAAGAAGAATACGCGCGGGCCAACATTGATCGAATGTAAGCTTGATCAGACCGATTGCACCGAAACGCTCGTGCAGTGGGGTAAATTTGTTGCAGCTGCGAATTCCCGTAAGCCTGTCTGAGTATAGGAAATTCATCTTGTAGATTAACTGAAGGGTTCGAAAACTCTTTGGTTTTGAGGCTGCCTTTGTGATTCCATTTCCCCCGAGTTGATTTGGGCATGGATCATGAAGCAGCCGTGTTTTTTTGATGTTGCAGAGCGACTTGCCCGCCTGAATGGGCTTGGTGATCAACTCGAAGCTTTTCCCCGGACTGTGGATTTTGAGGTCTTCTGCCCTGATCTGGAAAAGGCTCTGGCCTATTTAGGTGGAAGCAAGGGCGGTCGTCTCCCGTTTGATCCCGTGTTAATGTTCAAGATCCTGGTGATCCAGACGCTGAACAATTTGTCTGATGAACGGACGGAATATCTGATCAACGCCCGCCTGTCGCTCATGCGCTTCCTTGGTCTGGAGCTTTCAGATCGAGTGCCGGATGCCAAAACAGTCTGGCTGTTCCGTGAACGCCTGACACAGGCGAGAGCCATTGAAAGGCTGTTTGAGCGCTTCAACGCAATCCTGCGCAACGCCGACTATTTGCCGATATCAGGCCAGATCCTGGATGCAACGCTGGTCGCAGCTACAAAGTCGCACCATACCAACGCTAAGAAAGCCATGCTGCGCGCGAAACGCTCATCCGTGAATTTCCAAAAGGGCTATCAGGCTGGGTTAGCGTAGCCTTCAGTCTAAAAAACCAGGCTAACTCTATTCAGGGATGAATCAGTCGCAGCATTCCTTGGTATTGATGGGACGCCTCACAAATTTGTAGAAAGACATTCAATTATTAAAATAGAAATTAATTACGTCAAACGTAATAGTTATTTACGTCAATTAGATCTAGAATACATAGGGGGATGTATTAAGTTGAATGAAAGAAGGGCAGTAAATATCACGGGGTAGGAATGAAAAACTCACTTCATGTGAAGGAAACACCGTCAATGGAGCTTGCGGAGCAAATCATTGGAACGTGGCAACTTGTTTCTTACCAAGTGGAATTGCAGGCCACGGGTGAATTTATAGACGCAATGGGTGACCACCCCCGTGGTCGAGTGATTTTTACAAACGATGGTTGGATTGCCTTTAACCTTGAGGGCACCGGCCGGGAGCCGGCGCATAGCGATGCGGAACGCTCTCGTTTAATGCAAACTTTGGTTGCTTATATTGGTCGCTATCGTATTGAAGGCAATCAGTGGGTCACGACGGTACAAACTGCATGGGCTCCTGAATGGGTGGGTACGGAACAGCGTCGTACTGTCAAAATTGAGGGTGATACAGCTCAGGTTGTGACTCCGTGGCGAAAAATGCCTAATTGGGCAAAAGATCAAATGTCGCGCAGTATCATTAAATTCGTCCGTGCACACTAGAAACAGTTATCGATATGTATCGGAACTCAGATGATATTTCGATTTCTCTTCTTTCGGGATCTGACCTTGAAAGAAAGAAACACGATATCATCGATTTTTTAGCGACCGGGGATCTGCGTATCGATGATCAAGTTACGACGTTCGTAGTTGCCTTGAGCCAGGATAATGAACGGATTGTCGCTTGTGCTGGATTGGACAAGAATGTTGTTAAATGTGTTTGCGTTGACAAGCAGCTTCGTGGTTCTGGTCTGAGTGTGCGCCTTGGTACAGAAGTTATAATGCAAGGATTGTCTAAAGGTTACGATGACCTTTTTTTATTCACAAAATATATAAATTCTAGGATTTTTGATGGATGGGGATTTAAGTCCCTAGTTGAAATTCCAAATGTAGTCTCGTTTATGGATTATGATTCTACGCAGTTAGAATATTATCTTTATACTTTGAAATCAACCTTAAGGGCAGGAGAGCGTATAGGAAGCATAGTAATGAATGCTAATCCTTTCACAAATGGCCATCGATATTTGGTAGAGCAGGCGTCTAAAGAGTGTGATTGGGTACATGTTTTTCTAGTACGAGAAGATGTCTCCTTTTTTTCGTATGACACTCGCCTCACTCTCGTCAGAGACGGAGTTTCCGATTTAAGAAATGTCGTTGTTCATGAGGGTTCTGATTATATTATTTCTCACGCAACATTTCCTCAATATTTTCTTAAAAAGGACGAAGAAATCACGGAACAAGCATCTGCAATCGATGCCTTAATGTTTCGGAAATATATCGCGCCATCATTAAATATAAATATCAGGTATGTTGGGACAGAGCCAACGGACAAAACAACAGCTATGTACAACGTTGTTTTGAAGAAGTTCTTAGAAGATTGCTCTTATTCAGATAAGAAAATCGAATTAAAAGAGATAGAAAGAGTAAAATTTCAAGATATAGCTGTATCGGCTTCTCGTGTAAGAAGCCTAATTCAGGAAAATAGATATAGAGAAACTGCGGATTTGGTTCCAAAGTCAACATATCTATATCTCAACAAATTCTTTGTGAATGAAAAAGAAGAAAGGAAATCGTGTCATGAAAATTAACAAACGTGGTATCGCAGGCACGCTAGAGTCTAGTGATGTCATGGTGGTAATTAATCCCCATGATTCTCAAGAAATAAAATTGATTGTGCAGAGTAAAGTTGAAAAACAATTCGGTTCTTCGATCAGAAAAACAGTCAAAGATACACTCACAAAATGCGGTGTTTTGTCAGCAGTAGTTGACGTGAGAGATCAGGGTGCGTTGGACTGTGTAATCAGAGCGCGTGTTGAAGCCGCTGTTTACCGGGCTTCTGACGAAAAAACCGTAAAATTTGGAGATCTGTCATGAGACTTCGCCGTAGTATGATGTTCATTCCAGGAGCTAACGCTGGAATGTTGTCTAATTCATATATCTACAAACCTGATTCAGTGATGTTTGATCTGGAAGACTCAGTGAGTTTGACAGAAAAAGATAGTGCACGTTTTCTGGTATTCAATACATTAAAAGAAAACTTGTATGGCGATATTGAAACTGTTGTTCGCATTAACGGGGTAGAAACGCCGTTTTGGGAAGACGATCTTGATATGGCCGTAAGAGCAGGTGTGCAGATTGTTCGCTTGCCTAAAACAGAAACTGTAGAAGAAGTCAAAGAGCTCGAGCAACGTATCGCAAAAATTGAAAAAGATTGTGGACGCACAATCGGCGATACAAAAATTATGGCCGCTATTGAATCTGCTTGTGGCGTCGTAAACTCAGTCGCCATTGCAAAATCGACACCGCGTATGGTGGCAATTGCTTTGGCGGGTTTTGATTACTTGGTTGACATGCAGACCTCCCGGAGCTCAGGCAGTGAGCCCGAGCTATTTTACGCACGAGCTGCAGTACTGCATGCTGCCCGAGCAGCAAAAATTGACGCATTCGATGTCGCTTATGGAAACGTCAATGATGAAGAGGGATTTTTACGCGAAGTCGAGATTGCAAAAAATCTTGGGTATAACGGGAAATCGCTGATTCATCCTCGCCAAATCGAGCTCTTACACAAAGCATATGCTCCGGCCCAGAAAGATGTCGATCACGCTAGAAAAGTTGTCGCGGCAGCTGAAGATGCCGAAAAAAAAGGTCTTGGGGTCATTTCACTTGATGGAAAAATGATTGATCCGCCGGTTGTGCATGAAGCGCAGCGTGTACTTCTCCTAGCTGAACATTCTTGAGGAGGAAAGAAATGGCTTACAATAAAAAAGCAGCCGAAGATTATGCGGCAAAGAATAATATCCCAGCTTTTAAAGGAGTTTTCGCTAATTCTCCGCAGCTGGAAGACATTACGACGAAACAGAAGCGTAAGTTAAAGCCTTCTCTTGAGGACGTTATAAAGTCTTCAGGTCTAAAGAATGGCGGTACGATTTCTTTTCATCATGCCTTTCGCGAAGGCGATAAAGTAGTTTTGCAGGTTGTAAAAAAACTTGCCGAAATGGGCTTTAAAGATCTCACCATTGCTCCCAGTTCGCTGTTGAATTGTCACGATGGACTTCTTGAATTTATTAAATCGGGCGTGATTGCGAAAATCTTTACGTCAGGCCTGCGTGGTGAGTTGGGAGAAGCTATTTCTAAGGGGATCATGAACACACCCGTTCAGATTCATTCTCATGGTGGGCGTGTTCATCTTATTCAAACGGGCGAAATTTCAATTGATGTGGCTTTTCTGGGCGTTGCATCATCAGATGAGTTTGGAAATGCGAATGGAAGTCATGGTGAGCTAAGCTGTGGATCGTTGGGGTATGCAAAGGTTGACGCTGCATACGCACGCTATGTTGCGGTCTTAACACAAGATATAGTGGAATTTCCGAATTATCCAGCAAGCCTCTCTCAAGACCAGGTAGACGCGGTTGTGCAGGTTGACGAAGTAGGAGACCCATCTCTCATCAGTGTTGGCGCAGCTCGGCTTACAAAAAACCCTCGAGATCTGTTGCTGGCACGAATTGCGGCATCTGTCATTGAGAATTCAGGTTATTTCAAAGCAGGATTTTCTCTTCAAACAGGATCCGGTGGTGCTGCAACTGCAACTACCATCTTCTTGGGAGAGAAGATGATTGAAAAGAATATTAAAGCCAGTTTTGCGCTTGGCGGTGTAACGGGTTCTATCGTTGATTTGTTAAAAAAAGGCATGATTGAAGCGATTGCTGATGTACAGTCCTTTGACGTCGACGCAGCTCAGTCATTAAGAGATAACCCAGCTCACACCGAAATTTCCGCGAATGAATATGCAAATCCTTCGTCAAAGGGTGCATACGTCGATCGTATAGATACTGTTTTGCTAAGTGCGCTTGAAGTAGACACCGATTTTAATGTTAACGTGCTAACTGGCTCAGATGGCGTACTACGTGGGGCTTCTGGCGGGCATTGTGACGTTGCTGCAGCTGCAAATTTGACGGTTATTGTTACGCCTCTTCTTCGAGCAAGAATGCCCTGTATTGTTGATTGTGTGAATACGGTGGTCACACCAGGAAAAACTGTCGACGTAGTGGTGACGGATCATGGGATCGCCGTTAATCCGAATAATGTAGATCTCAAAAAACGCCTCGTAGATGCGAGACTTCCTGTTACAACTATTGAGGAGCTTCAGAAAAAAGCTATTCTCCTCGCCGGAAAACCTGATCCTATTCAGTACACAGATAAAGTAGTTGCTGTAGTCCGCTATCGCGATGGAAGTGTGATGGATATCGTTCGTCAGGTTGCGTCGTAAGACGATAGCGCGGAGACCTGATGAAATGACAGAAGGTCCTGAGATTTTTGATTCTATCCTGCGAGCGCGCGAAGAGCGCGCTCGCAGGCAGTTATTTATTTTGAGACGCTTCGAACGCCCGATTATTTCGGTAACGGTTGTTTCTCCAGGGAGTGATAAATGTTCTCCTATCATAATGGAAATATTTTCCGAAGCGCGTAAGAGTATTTGCTCTACTGTTAAAAGTTCGGGCTCACGTGTTTTGCTGGAAGAAGCAAGTGTAAGCTCGTCGGGGCCGGAGGCGATTTTTGTGGTATCGGCTTTGTCTCAAATCGATATCAAGAAAATGACTATGCTATTAGAGGAAACGCATCCTCTCGGCAGGTTGTGGGATCTGGATGTTATCGCACCAGATCAATTTTCCCTTTCTAGAGAAAATTTTGATTTCCCTGCGCGTAGATGTCTTTTGTGTTCCGATATTGCAATGAATTGTGCGAGAAGTAGAAAACACTCCATAGAGGACCTTCGTAGAGAGATGAAGCGGATTTTTTTTCTCTTCGAAAAGGAGAAAAAAAATTGATTACGTCAGAGAAGATATCCCAAATAGCACGATGTGCTTTGCTTAAAGAAATTAATCTTTCGCCTAAGCCAGGGCTGGTCGATCGTTTTGATAACGGTGCCCATTCAGATATGGATCATGCTCTATTTTTAGAGAGCATAGATGCAATAAGTCCTTTTTTTTCGTTATTTTATGAATCCGGCTGTGCGTCGACGTCTTCGAAAGAGGCGCTTAATGATTTGCGTAAAGTCGGCGTGAAATGTGAAAATGCAATGTTTTCCGCGACTAATGGAGTCAATACCCATAAAGGTGGGATTTTCGCTCTTGGTCTTTTATGTGGTGCATCAGGAAGATTAATTTCTAACAATCAGGAATGTACTATAGAAAACGTCTGCATCGAAGTAAGCCGGATCTGCGACGGGTTATTGCACAATGATTTAAGATCGGGAAATGAAAGATGCGCACCCCCTACAGCGGGGCAGCTTATTTATCGACAATACGGCTTCGGTGGTGCACGAGCTGAAGCAGAATCTGGCTTCTTAACCGTTCAACGTTATGCGCTTCCCGCTTATCGCGATGCCTTGTGCGATGGATACTCCGCAGTTGAATCCGAGTTAATTTCGCTTATTTCTTTAATATCAAACAATAATGACACAAATGTTATTTCAAGATCCGGAATATATGGATTGAACTACGCTAAGGTTTTCTCCAAAAAAGCTTTAAATACTTTGCGGGAAAAAGGTTTTGGAAATTTTGAAACAGAGGTTTCTGAGATGAATACTGCATTTATTTCACGGAATATCAGCCCAGGTGGAAGTGCCGACCTTTTGTCCGTGATGTTATTTCTTGTTGATTTCGAGCGTTATTTCTTGTTGATTTCGAGCGTTATTTCTTGAATGGAGAGAGCGTATGTTAGAGATTATTTGCGGAGCTATTTTCCCGATTGTAATATCGATGATGCTCGGATATCTCGGTGCTTCTATGGGTATGTTTGATCGCGATCAAGCAACTGCGATAAATCGAATGGTACTTAAATTTGCACTTCCAATGGATTTATTTGTTGGAATTTCTAAAATTGATCGTACGCAAATTTTACATTCTGGTAGTTTTGCAGCAATTATTATTTTCTGGATGATTGGCAGCTTTTTTATAACCTATTGGATTTCGCGTTTTGTTTTTAAGCGATCAGTGTCGCTTGCGACACTTCAGGCTTTGGCTATCGGAAATCCGTCGGTCCCATTTGTGGGATCTGCTGTTTTGGGATTTCTTTTCGGTGGGAAAAGTGCGCTTGCCGTTTCTTTGGCGAGCTTAACAATAAATGTTATTCTTATTCCTGTAGTATTTTTTTTACTGTCTAGTGACAATAAGGAGACTATGGGGAATGGCGAGAATTGGGTTTCTCATTTGAAAAATGCGCTAAAACAACCTGTCGTTTTAGCACCACTCTGCGCATTTATCTGGGTTTTATCAGGTATTCCGATTCCAAGATTACTTGATATTTCTTTCATAATGCTTGGAAAGACAACTGGCGGAGCTGCGATGTTCGCAGCTGGCATTTTACTTTGCCTTATGAAACCAATGATCAACAAGATGGTCATTACATCGGTATTTTTCAGAAATATCGCAGCACCTATGGTCGCATGGGGGTTAGCTATTGCTGCACACCTTTCTCCTTTTTACTTAAGGGAAGCAGTATTAACATTTGCTATGCCTTCAGCATCAGTGATAGTGATTTTATCAAATCAAATTAAAAAAGGTGAGAGAGAGGCCGCATCAACCGTATTCTTTTCTACAGTGGTGTCCATATTCACGATGGGAGCACTCATAGCTCTCACATCGTGAATAAATAAAGATTTGGCAATTATTACGATGAAAAAATCTTTTTTCATTTTTTCATTTTTGTCTTTTTTTATTTCAACATCCGTATCGTTCGCCCAGACCAATTCAGGAATATCTGAATTGGTCAATGAATTAAAAAAACAAGATAAAAGAATTAGATATTTAGAAAAAGAAATTATTGAACTGCAAGGGCATTCCTATCAAAAGCAGAAAGTAAAAAATAATTATAATGATCATTCAATATTAGACATTCCATATTATAAGCAGAAGAAGTTTAGGTCTGTTAAAATTTCACATAGAGAAATTAATAATAATTATATAAATTTTCCATTGGTTGCATCTCCTCCAGGAACATTTGGAGCCGTCTCAAATATGCCTTCAAATTCCGGTTCTATTTTGGGTATATCATCACAAATACCAAATAGAACTACTGAGTTTGATGGTTTAGTATTAAAATGGGGAAAAGGTTTACCATCGTTCTCGACGCCTGATGGCAATTATAGCTTCAGAGTTCGTGGTCGAATATTGGCAGATTATGGTGCGTCGTTTTCGAGCCGCTTTCCGCAACAAAATATTTCAAGAACAATACTTCGCGCGGCTAGACTAGGGGTTCAAGGTAGGGCCCGTAATTTATCGTGGGTATTGGAAGGGGATTTTTCTAGCAATACATTGCAACTCATGAGTGCATTTGCAACCTGGACTGACAAAACAGCTGGGTTACTATCAGAATACACAATCGGAAATAAATTTTCTGAACGAGGTTTTGATGGCTCTACGGGGTCGAGTGATACCGTATTTCTTAATAGAGATATTGTTGCCAATCTGTTAGTGCCCATGATGGGTTGGTACGGCTTAGGCGGTGCATATAAGATATATGGTAAAAACTGGCATATTGCGACGCAAATATCTGGCGATCAAGTCAATTCAACAAATAATACTAACAACGTTAGAGATGATTTAACGTATCTTCTGCGTGCTCACTATATACCTTTCAAGGATAAGGTATCGTTAATTCATTTAGGGTTTTGGGGGTTCTACGAAGATTCAAAACCGACACAAAATTTTACCCAGAACGTGAATTTATTAAATTATACGGATAACGCATTTAATTTTCAGGTCGGACCAACAGCTCCTCTTTCTCATTCTTTATCTGGTGGCGTTGAGCTTTTTGGTATTTGGAAATCTTTTTGGGCATTATTCGAGTTTGGCTTACGAAAGTTATCGCTAAGGCGCACGTATTCATCGTATCCAAATTATGCTCTTTGGGCCGGAAAATCTGGCTCCGAAGAGGCCCTTAGTGTTCAAGGAGGCGTTTTTTTGACGGGTGAGACGCCTAATTACTTCGCGCATTCAGGTGTTTGGGCTGCACCAAGAGTTCTCCATCCAGTAACACAAGGCGGATTGGGTGCGTGGGAAGTTTCTCTTCGATATGATCGTGCGAGTGTATCCCGGAGCTTGGGTAGTTCGAATGCATCTACCGTTACATTAGGAGTTAATTGGTATTTTTTGAATTACGCTCGTTTTATGTTTAATTTTACGCATGCTAATGTTTTAAATACACATGGTTTGTATATCGGTTACAATTCCGGTAATACTCTCGGTGGAAGAATGTCTATAACCTTCTAATATCGAAATTTCGGTTGCTGTGGAATACTGAAGATGAGTCTCGAAGAAATCAGCGATTTAAGATTTTTTGTCGACCTGGTAGACGCAGGCGGTATTACAAGCGCGGCACTGAGATTTGGTGTAACACCACCTTCTGTTTCGAGGCGTCTAAGTAAAATAGAAAAAAGACTCGGAATAAAACTTATAGAAAGAAATACACGACATTTTCATTTAAACGATCATGGGCATTATTACTACGAAAAAGGATCATTGATATTATCAGATATTGATGAACTTGATTATAGAATTTCTTCTTCAGACAAAAAAATTGAGGGCTTTTTAAGCATAGGTGCTCCATTAGAGCTTGGATCAAATAAAATAGCGCCATTCGTTGAAAAATTTGTGAAGAAATATCCGAACATCAATGTTAATCTTGCAGTGGCGACTGAAGGCTCATATAATTTCGATGACTATTTAGATATAATTATTCGTATAGGACTTCCAGAGTCTTCAAGCGCAATCGTCACAAAAATTGCATCGACTATTCGTGTGCCATGTGCTTCTCCTGAATATATTAGGATACATGGTGAGCCCAAGTCTCCACAAGAGCTTCAGCAGCATACATGTCTATGTTTGAGACGTTATAAAACCATGGAAGCTATTAATCAGTGGTTGATGGAAAACAATGAAGAATCATTTATCATTAAGGTTGAGCCCAAATTTAGCAGTACGAGTGCAGAGATTATACATAGATGGGCACTTTCCGGTAACGGAATTGCATATAAATTATATTGGGATTTATCGGAGAGCTTACAAACAGGAAAGCTTGTAAGAATACTTCCTAATTATAACGGAGAAATTATATCTTTATATGCTGTATTACCTTCGAAGTCATATGTAAAAAGGAGTGTTCGTATTTTTCTTGATGAGCTAAAATTGTTTGCGAAAGATAATATAGATACTACAATACAAACTATATGATATAGTCTGTACGGTTATAATATAGATAGTTCGAATAGAGGTGGATGGATCGAAAAACTGTTGGTTGATGCGCTCCAAGAAGAGAAAGCGGCGCATGTTGTAGACGATATTGGCGAGCCCGATCCTCATGATGGCCCGGGTGATACCGACAGTTCGGACGAACAGACCCATTTGGAGGGTTCGAAAAACCCTCTGGTTTTGAAACCAGCTCTGTGATTCCATTTGTCCAGTTCTGACTGTGGGAATGGCGCTATGAAGCAGACTGGCTTTTTTGATGTTGAAGAGCGGCTTGCCCGGTTGAGCGGGCTTGGCGATCAGCTCGAAGCATTTTCCCGGACTGTGGATTTTGAGGTGTTCCGCCCTGATCTGGAGCAGGCTTTGGCCTATTCGGACGGCCGTAAAGGCGGGCGTCCGCCATTTGATCCGGTGCTGATGTTCAAGATTCTGGTGATCCAGACGCTGAACAATTTGTCTGATGAGCGGACAGAGTATCTGATCAACGATCGCCTGTCCTTCATGCGTTTCCTTGGTCTGGGACTGTCGAACCGTGTGCCGGACGCCAAAACAATCTGGCTGTTCCGCGAGCGCCTGACGCAGGCTGGTGCGATTGAAAGGCTGTTTGATCGTTTTGATACCACCCTGCGCAACGCCGGATATCTGCCCATGTCAGGCCAGATCTTGGACGCGACATTGGTGGCAGCTCCAAAGCAGCGGAATACAAACGCTGAGAAGGCAGATCTCCGGGCAGGACGGATCCCCGAAGGCTGGAAAGACAAGTCGGCAAAACTGTCCCACAAGGACAGGCATGCGCGCTGGACGCTGAAATTCACGAAAGCAAAACGGCAGGAAGATGGAACCATGCCGTCCATGGACCTCGCCATCCCGTTCTTTGGCTACAAATCGCACATCTCCATCGATCGGAAGTTTCGACTGATCCGGAAATGGAAGACGACAGATGCCGCTGCCAGTGATGGTGCCAGGCTGCGCGAGGGCCTGCTGGATAAAGCCAATACCGCCTCAAGCGTCTGGGCCGATACCGCGTATCGCTCGAAAGCCAACGAAGACTTCATGGAAAAGCAGGGCTTTGTCTCAAAGGTCCACAGGAAAAAGCCGCATCTCAAGCCCATGCCCCGCCACATCCAGCGGTCCAACGCAGGGAAGCGGTGATCCGGTCGCGTGTCGAGCATGTCTTTGCCGATCAGAAATCGCAAACGGCTCTGTTCGTCCGAACCGTGGGTATCACCCGGGCCACCATGAGGATCGGCCTGGCCAATATCGTCTACAACATGCGGCGCTTTCTGTTCCTGAAGAGGTTGAACGCGAGCGCGTAGCTATTCAGCGGGTGCCAATCCTCGATCTGCTCAAAACGCAGATCAAAAGATCTCCCAAAAACCGTCAATCAAATCGCCAAAAGCCTGAAATCAGAACCAAGGCACATCAACCAACGGTTCTTCGATCCCTCCACCTGCGAACAGCCAGTCGTATCCGAGAGGCAGTTCTGGAAAGGCTTTCTCACAGCACAGACGTCGATATTTATGTGATTGTACCTGAAGATCCCCTCTGGCTGAATGGCGTATTGCCCGTCGATCCTGTCGCCGGTTTAGAAGAAGGGTTGATCCGGACCTTCAAGCCAAAGTGGAATCGTCGCGGATGCGGAGCGGAATGACTGAAGTGAACGGCTCCGGGATTGACGGCGACTATTCCTCGCGCGACATGAGCCACGTCCGCTTCGAGGAAGCATGAGGCAGCTCTCCCACGTCTGAGATGAGGGCGAAAGCAGCAGGTCCGCTTACGCCTATATGCCGGACATACAGCCTCCCATTCGCCACGCCCCTAAGCGGACAGTCCGCAATCACCATGAACTGATGCCGTTTCCTCCCGCCCGAGCGCATTCTCCGCTCGGCTGCATACATGCAGCCCTTCTGGAGAACGTGTCATGGAACAAGGCATACGCTTCCCATCACCCACCTTGAAAACCCAAACCCCCTGGAACGCTGGCAAAATGGTCGGCGCCAAACGGGCGCTGAAAGAGAAACACGTCTGGGCCATCCGCTTCTGGCTGGTCCATGAGGGCAGGATCCGTGATCGAGCGCTGTTCGATCTTGCCCTCGACAGTAAACTCCGAGGTTGCGATCTCGTGACGCTGCGCATCGGCGATGTCGTTACCAGCGGTCAGATCCGGAGCCGCGCGATGATCGTGCAACAGAAAACCAGGCGTCCGGTTCAATTCGAAATCACGGAAACGACGCGCGAGAGTGTCCGCGCCTGGCTGGAGCATCGTGGTGGCTCACTCCAGGATTTTGTCTTTCCCAGCCGCCTGAGCGCGAAGGCACATTTGAGCACGCGGCAATATGCCCGTTTGCTGGACGAGTGGGTGGAGGCGGTTGGCTTAATCCCCGGCGAATACGGCACGCATTCCATGCGTCGGACGAAAGTCGCGATGATCTATAAGCGCACAGGTAATCTGCGTGCGGTGCAAATCCTGCTGGGTCACACCAAGCTGGACAGCACGGTTCGATATCCGGGTGTCGATGTTGAAGATGCCCTGGCTTTGTCGGAGGCGACGGACCTGTGACGTCTCCTACGTTTGCCGCTTGCTCCCTCCCTATGTGTACATGCTATGATGACACATAGGGAGGGGCACATGAGCGAACAGCTTTCTGGCAGCCAGAGCAAGCCACTGAAAATCGGCGTAAGAGAATTCCGCGGCAATCTGACCGCCTACCTTCGTCAGGCGCGACAAGGTAGCACGATTCTGGTCACGTCCCATGATGAGATCGTGGCCGAACTGCGCCCACCGTCCCCGTCCTATCGTCCCCGTCGCCAGCCAGGTGCGCTGCGCGGGCGGATCAAGCTGAGTGATGATTTCGATCAGACGCCGCAGGATATGCTCGACAGCATGGATGGGGTCCTGTGAAGGTTCTGCTCGATACACATGCACTGCTATGGTGGTTGTCAGATTCCGAAAAATTGGGGCCTACATCACGCGAGATCATTGCAGATCCAGCCCATGACATTCTGGTTAGTGTTGTCTCTCTTTGGGAGATTGCTATCAAGATCCGGATCGGGAAGCTGGATGCAGATCTTATCGAGATCACCGATGCTATTCCCACAGAGGGTTTCGCGCTTCTGCAGATTACCCCCGAGCACCTGAAAGTGCTGATGGGCCTACCCATGCATCACCGCGATCCCTTTGATCATCTGCTTATGGCGCAGGCACTGTGTGAACAGGCGTCATTTTTGTCCGGAGATAGCCAGATGACGCATTACTCAATCGAAAGGATAGGCTGTTCATAGCTGTTCGGTTGGTGTCTTAACAAATTACGCATGTTGTCCAGAAAACGGTGGTTCAAATGACACAAGATATTCGCTTCTCTGAACAACGCTTTCCCCGCGTGCGCTTTCGAGCGATTTCCGCCCAGTTTATGGAAAATGGGGTTGTCGCAATCAATATTCGAGTTGACGCTGCAAGATGATGAGATTCGGGGGGCGGCATTACAAACTGGTGCCCCATTTCGACGTGGATCCTGCTACCATCCGAACTTATCGGTGAATGTTATTTGTTGTGCTGCTCGTCCAGACTTTTGTGGCGAAGATCAATCTTACGAGGTGGAGGGATCGAAGAACTGTTTGTTGATGCGATTGTCTGATGATTTTAGTTTTTTGGCGCTTTGATTGAGGGTTTCGGGGGTGACTTTCGCTCTGCGTTTTGAGCAGATCGCGGTCCATCGCCAGTGGGAGGACTACGCGCTCGCGTTCAATCTTTCGAGGAAGAGGAAGCGGCGCATGTTGTAGACAATATTGGCAAGACCGATCCTCATGGTGGCCCGGGTGATACCGACAGTTCGGACGAACAGACCCATTTGCGATTTCTGATCGGCAAAGACATGCTCGACACGAGATCGGACCACCGACTTTCCAGCATTCGATTTCTGGATATGCCGGGGCATAGGTTTGAGATGCGGCTTTTTCCTGTGAACCTTCGAGACAAAGCCCTGCTTGTCCATGAAGTCCTCATTGGCTTTCGAGCGATACGCTGTATCAGCCCAGACGCTTGAGGCCGTATTGGTTTTATCCAGAAGGCCCTCGCGCAGTCTGGCACCATCACTGGCAGCAGCATCCGTTGTCTTCCATTTCCGGATGAACCGGAACTTCCGGTCGATGGAAACATGGGACTTGTAGCCAAAGAACGGAATGGCGAGGTCCGTGGCTGGGATCGTCCCGTCATCCTGCCGCTTCGCTTTGGTAAACTTTAGTGTCCAGCGCGCATGACGGTCCTTATGCGACAGCTTTGCGGGTTTGTCCTGCCAATCTTCAGGAATACGCCCTGCCCGGAGGTCAGCTTTCTCAGCGTTCGTATTGCGCTGCTTTGGGGCGGCTACCAATGTCGCATCCAGGATCTGGCCGGACATTGGCAGATAACCGGCGGTCCGCAGAGTGGCATCAAACCGGTCAAACAGTCTTTCAATAGCTCCCGCCTGGGCCAGACGCTCACGGAACAGCCAGACCGTTTTGGCATCAGGTACCCGGTCCGACAGTCCCAAACCGAGGAAACGCATGAAGGACAGGCGGTCGTTGATCAAATATTCCGTTCGCTCGTCGGACAGATTGTTCAGCGTCTGGATCACCAGAATCTTGAACATCAACACGGGATCAAACGGCGGTCGTCCACATTTGCTCCCATCTGAATAGGCCAGAGCCTTCTCCAGATCGGGGCGGAACACCTCAAAATCCACAGTCCGGGAAAATGCCTCAAGCTGATCGCCAAGCCCGCTTAACCGGGCCAGCCGCTCTTCAACATCAAAGAAACTCGGCTGCTTCATCTGCCATCATCCCCAATCAACGCAGGAGAGATGGAATCACAGAGGAACCCTCAAATCCAGAAGGTTTTTCGAACCCTCCATCTTGCTGAACTCGATTAGAGCATATAACGTGCATGAACCTTTGAAATAAGCTCAGCAATGCCACGCGATCATATCAATGAACTGACGGCTTTTCTCGCGGTTGCCAGGGAACGAAGCTTTACGCGAGCCGCTGCCGAGCTCGGTGTCACGCCTTCAGCCTTGAGCCACACGGTGAGAGGACTTGAGGAAAGGCTCGGAGTTCGCCTGCTGTCTAGAACGACCAGAAATGTTGCAACTACCGATGCCGGAGAGCAGCTTCAAAAGCGTGTCGGGCCCCTTCTTGAACAGGTCTCTACCGAACTCGACTCAGTTGCGTCTCTTGGTAGCAAGCCTGCCGGATCAATTCGTATCACATGCACCGATGCGGCCATAGAACTGGTGTTTCGACCTAAACTTCTCGAATTTCTCCAACAATACCCCGACATCAACATCGAATTCAGCATGGATTACGCTTTTGTTGATATCGTTGCAGAACGCTTTGATGCAGGAGTCCGTATCGGGGAAGCCATCGAGAAAGACATGGTCGCGACGCGTGTGGGCCCCGACTGGCGCTTTTGCGTCGTAGGATCACCGGATTATTTTCACCGTCATCTGCCCCCTGCAACGCCTCATGATTTGCGCCGTCATAACTGTATTAATATGCGGATGACGACTGCTGGAGGAAACCTGAAGTGGGAGTTTCGTGAACCGACAGGACGCGAAATCGCATTTCGTGTGGCAGGACAAACAACGTTTAGCAACTCTATGTTGGTCCTCGGTGCTGCTATTGATGGGATTGGGTTGGGCTACGTTCCTTATGATCTGGCAAAGCCCGATATTGAAATGGGACAACTGGTTGAGGTGCTTTCTGAATGGAGCTTAGAGTGTGAAGGCCCCTATCTGTATTATCCCAGCAGGCGATTACACTCACCAGCTTTTGCAGCGTTGGTAGAAGCCATGAGATATCATCTTCCTGTTTCTTAGAAATAATACCGTCATAACTGAGGAACAAATTTTTAAGGGATTTGCGCCATCTTCCATAGCGTGTCGCGTATCCAGCAGTGCGCCTGATCGTCTCCGTAGGATCCATGCCAGATCATGTCGATCCTGACATCTGTGAGTGCTACAGGAGGCGGACTGGTCGTAAGATTGAAGATCTTTGCCAGCATTTGCGCAGGGCGGCTGTGCATGGTCGCTATCACGGGAGCCTGCACGAGCAAAGGAGCAACGCTCATAAATCTTGGCGTTGTCAGGGCAATTGAGCGGCTCAATCCCAGGAGCGCCAAGGCCTTATCAACCACACCATGCTCCCCAGGTCGCAAGCTTGTCAGCAGATGTGGGAATTTAAGAAAATCGTCGAGAGAAAGTGGTGTTTTTAATTTTGTGATATGAGAATTGAAGAGAACCAGATATTCATCCCGCATTAAAAGACGGCTTTTATGGTGGGTTTGTGCACCACTGAAGGGTCCTATACTAATCGCGAGATCGATTTTGTTTTCATCTAGCGTATTGAGGACGGATTCAGGATCAACGTTATGTAGGCGCAGGCGAATTCCTGGAGCCTTTTCCTGAAGGTACGCTAGAAATCGAGGCATCAGAAGCATTTCGATACTGTCTGGGACTGCAATCCTGAAAAGACGTTCAGCTGTGGCTGGATCAAATGGTGTTTCACGCCCTAACAAAGCCTGAAGACTACTGAGGGCCTCTCGCACGGGTAGGCGGAGAGCTTCTGCGCGCGGGGTGCGTCGCATGCCGCCCGCATGTCGTGTCAACAGTTCGTCTCCAAAAAGAGTTCGAAGACGCCCTAAATTATGGCTCATGGCAGATTGGCCGATCCCCATCAGCTTTCCAGCTTTTGTCACACTTCCCGTTTCCAGAAGAGCATCCAGAGCGATCAGAAGATTCAAATCGAGCCCAGCCAAATTGATATGATCGATACCCACCATTGACCTCATTTGTTTGTTTGA
Organism: Gluconobacter albidus; assembly: GCF_002005485.1. Taxonomy (NCBI): domain Bacteria; kingdom Pseudomonadati; phylum Pseudomonadota; class Alphaproteobacteria; order Acetobacterales; family Acetobacteraceae; genus Gluconobacter; species Gluconobacter albidus. The sequence continues at coordinate 30,624 of NZ_CP014690.1, forward strand.
TCCTGGCTGTTCTCTTATCTTCTGGCAACGGCTCTGGGGCAGATAAGCCAGTCAATCAAAAAGAATCAGGGGAGGGGAAGCATGGCGTTTATATCGCCCGATACGAAGGCTGTTTCCGACGCTCTGTCGACAATCGTGACTGAGATTTCTCATGCCTTACACTCTGTACGTATTGAGAACTGTAAAAGGGCAGCACGCATGATCGCATCTGCGCCGCGCCTGTATTTTGCAGGTGCCGGTCGCAGTGGCATTGGGATGGGAATGAACGCAATGAGGTTCATGCATCTCGGACTGAAGGTCCACATGCTGTCTGAATCAACGGCACCGGCCGTAAGTTACGGAGATGTCGTAATTATTCCGTCAGGATCCGGGAGCACGGACAGTATGCTCGCGATCGCTCGTAAAGTGGTCCGTGCGGAAGCAGATGTGATTGCCCTGACCACAGCAGCGGACAGTCCCTTGAGCCAGATCGCGACTGTCTCGATCATCATAGATGCTGCTGGGAAGCAAAGTTCACATAGAGGATCCACGGTTCAGTACGCCGGGTCGCTGTTCGAACAGGCGGCCATTCTGGTTCTGGACAGCCTCTTTCATGCCATCTGGCAGGCCAACCACCTCGAAAAGGACGTGCTTTGGGCCCGTCACGCAAATTGGGAATAATGTCATGAAACTTCAGATTGCTTTGGATCTTCTGCGCACGCGAGATGCTCTCCTTCTGCTGGGAAAGGTTGCGCCATATGTTGATATTATCGAAATTGGTACACCGCTCGTCAAAGCAGAGGGTTTAGCGGTTCTCAGGGCTATCAAGACTGCTTATCCAGAGAAAGAACTCTTCGCAGATTATAAAACAATGGATGCCGGGGAGCTTGAAGCCACCATGGCGTTTGAAGCGGGGGCTGACTCCGTTGGCGTGCTGGCCCTTGCGAACGATGCTACGATCGCAGGTGCCGTTAAAGCCGGACATACGTATCAAAAACGGGTCGTTGCTGATTTGATTGGTGTGCCTCCACAGAACCGTCTCTCCCGGATTTCCGAACTAAAAGATCTGGGGGTTTCTCACGTCGAACTCCATGCGGGATTGGATGAGCAATCTTTACCTGGGTACAGCATTGTTGATCTGCTCAAGACAATTTCCGGAAGCGTGCTTCCATTCGCCGTAGCGGGTGGGATCAATGCTTCTACAATCGTGACAGTTCGGGATGCAGGTGCCGAAGTTGCTATCGTGGGAGGGGGAATCTATGACGCGGAGGATCCTCAGGACGCAGCCCGAAGACTGCGCAGTGCCATCAAATGAAGCAATAAAATAATTAAGGAGCTGAACATGAAGTCACGGGCTGCTGTTGCTTTTGAAGCAGGGAAACCGCTTGAAATTGTCGAAATTGATGTTGCGCCTCCCCGTAAAGGAGAGGTGCTCATTCGGATAACGAATACTGGCGTCTGTCATACAGATGCGTTCACCCTGTCAGGCAATGATCCGGAGGGGCTTTTCCCAGTTGTGCTGGGGCACGAGGGCGCTGGCATTGTCGTCGAGGTTGGCGAAGGTGTCACAAGTGTTGCCCCAGGAGATCATGTGATCCCGCTTTACACGGCGGAGTGTGGGAAATGCGAGTTTTGTCTGTCTGGGAAAACCAATCTTTGCATTGCTGTTCGTGCCACTCAGGGCAAAGGTGTGATGCCTGACGGAACAACGCGTTTTTCGTATAATGGTCAGCCTCTGTATCATTATATGGGCTGCTCGACGTTTAGCGAATATACGGTTGTTGCAGAAGTTTCGTTGGCTAAGATCAATCCTGAGGCCAATCCCGAACACGTCTGCCTTTTAGGGTGCGGTGTCACGACGGGTATTGGCGCAGTGCATAATACAGCCAATGTTCAGCCGGGGGATTCCGTTGCGATCTTCGGCCTGGGCGGTATTGGTCTTGCTGCGGTTCAAGGGGCACGGCAGGCGAAAGCAGGGCGCATTATTGCCATTGACACCAATCCGGAAAAATTTGCGTTAGCACGCCAGTTTGGTGCTACAGACTGCTTGAACCCCAAAGATTTTGATCGGCCAATTCATGAGGTGCTGATCGAGATGAGTGGCTGGGGCATCGATCACACATTCGAGTGTATTGGCAATGTCCATGTCATGCGCTCAGCCTTGGAGGCCGCGCATCGTGGATGGGGACAGTCTATTATTATTGGTGTCGCCGGAGCGGGGCAGGAAATCTCGACACGTCCGTTTCAACTGGTTACAGGACGTGTCTGGAAAGGCTCTGCTTTCGGCGGTGTCAAGGGACGTTCCCAGCTTCCGACTATGGTCGAAGACGCTATGAAGGGGGATATTGAACTTGCGCCCTTCGTCACGCACACGATGCATCTGGATCAGATTAACAAGGCTTTTGATCTCATGCATGAAGGAAAATCTATTCGGTCAGTTATTCACTTCCATTGAGGGAATAGGTGGACCCGTCTGTCCGGACAATTTCGGGCTTGAATAAGCTAGAGGGTTCGAAAATCCCTCTGGTTTTGAGTTTATCTGTGTGATTCCATTTCTCCTGAATTGATTGAGGGCGTGGATGATGAAGCAGTCTGGTTTGTTTGATGTTGAAGAGCGGCTTGCCCGGTTGAGCGGGCTTGGTGATCAGCTCGAAGCCTTTTCCCAGATTGTGGATTTTGCAGTGTTCCGTCCTGATCTGGAGGAGGCTCTGGCCTATTCCGATGGAAGCACGGGCGGACGATAGCCTGTCGTCCATGCGCTTCCTTGGGCTGGGGCTTTCAGATCGTGTTCTTGATGCCAAAACGGTCTGGCTGTTCCGTGAGTGCCTGACGCAGATGGGAGCGATCGAGGGTCTGTTCAATCGCTTTGATACAACCCTGCGGAACGCAGGCTCTCTGCCGATGTCAGGCCAGATCCTGGATGCAGCATTGATAGCCGCTCCAAAGCAGCGCAATACGAACACTGAGAACGCCGACCTCCGGGCAGGACGTATCCTCGATGACTGGCAGGACAAGCCGGCAAAGCTGTCGCACAAGGATCGTCATGCGCGCTGGACACTGAAGTTCATGAAGGCGAAGCGGCAGGATGACGGGACGATCCCCACAACGGATCTGGCCACTCCATATCCAGCGGTCCAATGCAGGAAAGTCCGTGATCCGATCCCGCGTCGAGCACGTCTTTGCCGATCAGAAATCACAGACAGGGCTGTTCGTCCGAACTTTCGATATTACCCGGGCCACCATGAGGATCGGGCTCGCCAATATCGTCTACAACATGCGCCGCTTCCTCTTCCTGGAGCCGATCAACGCGAGCGCGTAGTCATCCAGCGGGTAACAGCCCCCAATCTGCTCAAAATGCAGACCGGATGCCATCGCAGAATCAGAACCAAGGCACATCAACAAACGGTTCTTCGATCCCTCCATATGGACAACAGCCCAAAGTATTTCGCGAAAGCCAGATCCGCGAGCTTGAACAACGGATTGAAATCGTTATCGCAGAGGCAGAAGAACTCTCCGCCAAAGCACAGCTTCTCCGTTCCATTCCTGGTATCGGCCCGGTATCAGTCGTCATGCTTCTCGCAGAAATGCCAGAGCTCGGCCGCATGACAGCGACAGAAGCCGCTGCCATGACCGGACTTGCGCCAATGGCTCACGATAGTGGTGCAATGTGCGGAAAACGTGTCATTTCAGGGGAAGGAAGATCTCTCCACCACGTGCTGTTCCAGGCAGGATTAACAGCTGCCTGCCATAATCCTGTTCTGAAAGCTGCCGCCGAACGCATGAAACAGCGGGGTAAACCACATAAACTGATGATCGTCGCTATCGCACGGCGTCTCGTCACAATCGCTATCCTCAAAACCGGAGTGCCATAGCGCATTAGCTCCGCCGCTTAGACACAGTTGCGGGTTTATTTATATCCTTGAAATAATTTCGACAAAATTACACGGTTTGTGATTGCTATCTAGCTGATATTTTAAAATATCATCCCACCCATCTTTGACTGCGCCTGGTGATCCGGGAAGCGCAAATAGTAATTTCCCACGGGACACTCCCGCCATGGATCTAGATTGTATTGTAGAGGTCCCTATCTTTTTATAAGACAACATTCGAAACAGCTCTCCAAAACCGGGAATGTATTTATCTAAAACCAGATCGAATGCTTCCGGAGTGACATCTCGTTTGGTTAATCCAGTTCCTCCTGTGGTAATTATAACATCAACATCCTTATTATCGATCATGATATTGAGCGCGTCAGTAATTCGATTGATATCATCTATTTCAATCGACCTAGCCGCAAGAACGTGCCCTGCCTCCATGACTCTGTCGGCCAAGATCTTACCAGAAATGTCGGTTTCTAAATTCCGGCTATCTGAAATAGTCAGAATGGCAATCCGAACGGGTATAGAGTTGTTCAAGTTATTATCTTTCCACTTTTATTCCGGACGCGACTTTAGCTTCCCCGTCTCAAGTTCATCAGCAAGAGCATCAGCGTGATACACCGTCCTCAATGCAGCCATGATGGCACTTGTATCCGTGGAAACAGCACGATTGCGCTCGATGTCGTAATAAAGATCGCCCGCCAGGCTATCGAGGTTACCGTCAAAAATCAGGCCAACGACATCGCCTTGACGGTTAATAACAGGGGAGCCTGAATTGCCGCCGACAATGTCATTGGTCGACACATAATCAAGCTTCGTAGAGAGGTTTAGATGTGGCTTCGCATCCAACCAGACTTGCGGCAGACGGAACGGATCACTGCCCGTTGCATGTTTGTACATCCCTGCAAAATCCGTGAAGGGTGCAATGACCTTTGCGCCATCCTGGAAGCCTTTAACTGTGCCGTAAGATAGTCGCGGCGAGAACGTGGCATCCGGATAAAGTGTATCTGCCTTTCCTTCTGCCTGAGCACGCGCGAACTGGGCCCGTGCAATCGTACCCTGGGCTTCGTGCATCGGTGCTTCAATCTGGTCACGGCTGCGATTGCGGATCGTGTCCAGAACCGGCTCTAAGTGACGTGCCAGAACGATCATTGGATCTTTGGATGATTCAATGGCCTTGACGCCACCTTTGTAAAGCGCGAGACGCTCTGCGGGATCCGCCAGTTTCGTGCCCTGTATCAGTTCTACGGCGCGCTCATCCGGGCTTTTTTTTCCCAGAATCAGATGGACCGCTGCATCATCCTCACCGAGTATCTGGCGCATGGTCGTCATACCTAACGCCAAAGTCGTAGTTTCCAATTCAGTATGCACCGGCACTTTCGCAGCGATCTCGGTTTCAAGTGCGGCTAATTCCGCATCATGGTAACCGGACCGACGCTCTGTATCTGGCTTCTTTCGTTCATGCGCCGCTGACACCAGCATAACAGCGTCCCCCAGCAGACCATGAACTGTGCGTGTTATGGCAAAATCATGCACATAATACTGACGCTGCACAGCAAGAGCGGCTTCCACTTTTTTGTACGGATCACCATAAGTCTTGCGACGTTCTGCATCTGCGTCAATCCACGCCTGAAGGGCTTGATCTTCCGCCTCGCGCTTTTCTATCACTTCAGGTTCACGCAAAGCCTTTGCTGTACCAGACAGAGATTTCAGTGCGTTCTGAACACCGAAAAGCGTATTTTGTGCGTCAATTAGGTGGGTCTTGCTTTCTCTGGAATACTGCCACAGCGCTCCTTCAAGGGTCGAATAAGCAGCAATAATGGTTGGCAGACTGACATCTCGTTGAAATGCCAATGCGCTGGCCGGAAGGGACCGTTGTGTGCGTCCTGGGTTTCCGGATGTGAAAACCAGATCACCAGCCTTGGGGCCCTTTGGATCGAATTTAAAAAACGGCGTATGAACCGGCTTGCCGTCTTCAAACACCCGCAGCATCGATAGATCAATATCATAACGCGGGAATGTAAAGTTATCGGGATCACCACCAAAGAATGCTATATCCTGATCGGGCGCCATCACGAGACGGATATCCTGATAACGGCGGTAACGATAAAGCGCCGTCTGTCCACCATGATAGAGTGTCACGACATCGCAACGCCAGTGTGAGGCATCACCCAGCGCGCATTCCTTGGTCAGGACACTATTGGCAACCTGCAAAGCTTTGCCATATTCCGCACCATGTTTTCCTGCGGTCATTTCTGCGACACGACCCGTTACATCTTTCACCTGATCCAGACGATCCAGTTCCATCCCCGGACACTGAGGCTCTTTTGAGACCTCTCGAGCCGAGAAACCATCATGGAAATAATCGTGATTTTTGTCAGACAGATCCGTGAGACACGTATTGGCACAATGATGATTTGTCATCACCAAACCATCACCTGATACGAACGAGGCAGAGCAGCCTTCCGCCAAGCGTGCCGAAGACTGAATGACATGGTTAATCCATTCGACAGAGGGTTCAAACCCATATTGCTGCTTCATCTGCCGAATAGGCAAATGATCAAACGTCCACATGCCTTCTTCAGCCTGAGCAGATCCAATAAACGCAGGAATAATTGCAAACAAAATTGATTTTTTTCTCATAAATAAACCCGAATTAAGAACCTTAAAGATACGGAAACATAACTTTACTTGACGTTTTACATTGTAATAATTCCCGTTCCTTGTTTAACGAATTTTAGTATGTTAACTCGCGTCGAAACACTTTATTTTCGGTGGCTATCATTACGTTATAACATCACAAATAACCCGACATCGCAATATTCGTCAAGCATAAGACTAACGTATTCGATCCCGGACTTAAGTTGCGTAGAAATAATCAATAGCCTCTTTGTATATATTGGGATTTCGAAATAGATGTCGGGGCGAAGTCAGAAATGTAGAAATTATTATAAATATTATTCGTATAATCACTTATCCCAATGATATCTAACAACCAAAGAAATCGTGTCGATAAGCTAAAAGACTTGTGCCAAACGAGACTCCGATGCTTTGGCGATTAAATTGATAGCGGATTCCATGTCCAACATTGGTGTTTCTGATCTTCCATATTCCCGGATAGACACGGTGCCTGCCTGTGCTTCCTTCTTCCCGACGATCAGCAACATGGGTACTTTCGCGAGGCTGTGTTCGCGGATTTTGTAAGCGATTTTTTCATTGCGCAAATCGGGCTCTGCTCGGACTCCACGTTGGCGGAGCGCTTTAATCAGATCGACTGCGTAATCGTCTGCAGCGCCGGTGATTGTTGCCACCACGACCTGAATGGGTGCAAGCCAGAAAGGCAGGTGGCCGGCATGGTGTTCAAGGAGAATGCCGATGAAACGTTCAAGCGAACCGAACAGGGCGCGATGCAGCATGACGGGCGGATGTTTTTCTCCATCCGCGCCAATATAATGCGCGTCCAGACGCTGAGGCAGATTGAGATCGACCTGAACGGTACCGCACTGCCAGTCCCGGCCGATTGCATCACGCAGTACGAACTCCAGCTTGGGACCGTAAAAAGCGCCTTCTCCTGGATTGCGTGTGTAGGAGAGGCCTGAAGCTTCGACCCCGCGCTGTAACGCTTCCTCCGAGCGATCCCAGATCTCGTCCGATCCGACACGTTTGTCAGGCCGGTCGGAAAATTTGATACGGACATCTTCAAAACCGAAGTCCTTATAGATCGAAAGCACGAGATGGCAGATCCGCTGCGTCTCGGCCTCCATCTGTTCCGGTGTGCAGAAAATATGTGCGTCATCCTGCGTGAATGCACGTACGCGCATCAGGCCATGCAACGCTCCTGACGGTTCAAAGCGATGGACTTTGCCGAATTCGGCCATCCGCAGGGGCAGGTCGCGATAGCTCTTCAGGCCTTGGCGGAAAACCTGCACACCACCGGGGCAATTCATAGGCTTGAGGGCGTAGGTACGGCCTTCGGTTTCGGTGGTGAACATGCTCTCCCCGAATTTTTCCCAATGGCCAGAGGCCTGCCAGAGCGACAGATCCATGATGTCGGGCGTATTGATCTCCACATAGTTCTCGGCCTTCTGACGTTCGCGCAGATAAGCGAGCAGGGTCTGGAACAGTGTCCAGCCGTTCGGATGCCAGAACACCGCGCCTGGAGCTTCGGCCTGGAAATGGAACAGATCCATCTCGCGGCCGAGACGACGATGATCACGCCGTGCTGCTGCTTCCTGACGCTGCTCCCACGCGGCGAGTTCGTCGGCATCACGACAGGCCGTTCCGTGAATCCTCTGCAGCATTGGATTGCTTCGATCACCTTTCCAATAGGCACCAGCCGTACCGAGAAGTCGAAAGGCGTGTCCGATCTGTCCTGTGCTGACGAGATGTGGCCCTCGGCAGAGATCGACGAAGTCGCCTTGTCGATAAAAGCTCAGGGTGGCATCAGCAGGCAGGGACATGATGATCTCGGCCTTGTAGGGCTGTCCATTCTCCCGGCACCAGGCAAGTGCTCTCTCGCGATCCCACTCCTCCCGGATGATCGGCTCGTCCCGGTCGACGATCTCGTGCATCCGTGCGTCGATCCGAGCGATGTCATCATCGGTGAAAGCGTGCTCAGCGGCGAAATCGTAGAAAAATCCCTGTTCCGTGGCGGGCCCTGTCGCAAGCGCGGTGCCGGGATACAACTCACTGACGGCTTGTGCCAGAACATGGGCCGTGTCGTGACGGATCAGGGAAAGCGCATCGGCGTCCGACCGGAAGACAGGGTCAGCCCGTTGGTCACCAGTTGTGGAGGAAAGATCGCTGATAATGCCGTTCACACGGCAGGCGAGCATATCCTTTGGTGGGTGGGATGAAGGACGGGAAGAGATGGTGGTCGGTAACATGAGAGAGCCTTAACGGAGAAGAGCGGCGAGGGGGCGCGGTTCATTTGGGCGCGCGTGTCGGAAGCTTGTGCTTTTGTTGTGTCGGCAAGAAAGACGGGCAGACGCTGCATCGTGCGCAGACGCCCTGAACTTCGATGACCCGATGCCGGACCTGAAATCCAAGGGTCTCGGCCGCAGCGTCGATCAATTGACAGGATAGCGTATTTTCCACCGCTTGCGCGGCACCACATCGATCGCAGATACAGTAGACGAGGTGAGAGGGATCGTTTGCCCAGATCCGCACGAAGGCATTTCGACTTTCGAGCCGTCCCACTAACCCGCTGGCAATCAGCTTTCCGAGAGCCCGGTAAATTGTAGTCGGAGCAATCCGCGGGCAATTCGAATGACTGACACACCGTAGGATGTCGTAAGCCGAAAGTGGGACGTTTGCCTTCGTCAGCACGTCGAGTACATCATTCCGTAAAGACGTGGTCCGCCTTTTGAAGGCATCGCAACCTTGACGTGCGTCGCGAGACGGCGGCATGACACGCTCTATCATCGGGAAATTGTATCCATCACGAGGACCGGCCCAGGCCTTGCACCGTTTGCGATATTTGCCGGGAGACGATGAAGGCATCCGAGTTTGCCTTCAGCCGCCCCTTTAATGAACACTACTGCGAACGGTGTCAGGGTACTGACAATACCACTCTTTGGATTTTGGCTGCCGCACCACTCTGGTCCAGCGCTTCCATAGGCGCAGATCAGCCGAAGTGCATCGGGGGGCAACTCGAACGCAGTCTCCCCACGGGATGGCGTTATTAGCTGGATGTGCTGCCGGACGCCTCCTGTCAGCGCACCGAACAGTGCGGACAAGTCCCTGACATCAGTCAGGATGAGGGGAGACCAGTCCTGATGTAAAGCCGGGTTTACAAGGGAATCTGCGATTTCCGAAGGTGTGCCGGCGAGAGTGAGAGCAGATGGGGCTTGTGAGCAGTTTGTGAGAGTTCCTTCCCATGTTGCCGGAATCCGGCGCCCCCACACGACCATATCGACATCCGGTCGCTGCAGATCCATCACGACTGTCGCGTGGGCACAGGCGACCACATGCGGTGCAAGACGGCCCAGAGTACTGTTTTCCGGTGGGTCGATTGTTGGCGCGGGCCAGCTCTCAATGAATAGCATGGCGCCGAGACTTTCCTTCGGCGCGCGCGCGGGTGGAGTCATATCCGTCGAGACAGAATGTTGCTGTGAGGGAGGGGGCATGGTTCCCGAGCTTGACGATAGGTGGCGAACGTCTTTATGGTTACGTTATAACATAACATAGTCAATAGCAGATAAACTTCAATGGACACACTGATGGACGTTCCACGGCAAGTGAGAACCCGGCCGACCCGGGCTCAGGCGGAAGAGGCGGTGCGAACCCTGCTCGCCTGGACCGGTGATGATCCTGATCGCGAGGGGCTTGCCGGTACGCCTGACCGCGTGGTGCGGGCCTATGAGGAGTTTTTCGAGGGATATCATGACGACCCGGTCGCTCTTCTGGAGCGGACCTTCGAAGAGAGCGGTAACTACAACGAGATGGTGGTGCTACGCGATATCCGTCTGGAATCCCATTGCGAGCATCATATCATTCCGCTGATCGGTAAGGCGCATGTGGCGTATCTGCCCGACAAGCGGGTAGTTGGCATCAGCAAGCTGGCGCGTCTCGTGGACGTCTTCGCCCATCGTCTACAGATCCAGGAAAAACTGACGGCCCAGATCGCGGATACAATCCAGGGCGTGCTTCAACCGCGTGGCGTCGCGGTCGTGATCGACGCGGCTCACCAGTGCATGACCACACGCGGAGTACATAAGCCAGGCGTGAGTATGGTGACCAGCCGCCTGCTGGGCGAGTTCGAGACGTCGGAATCTCTGCGGCGCCAGTTCTTCACTATGGCGGGAATGGGTGGCGTGTGATGGGCACAACTGTATCTTCTGTGTCCACGGCATTTGGGTCGCGCGTCTCAATTGAGCAGGTCGAGGAGGGGAGCGATCTCGCCCCACGTTTCGACGCCAGCGGACTGCTGACCGTGGTCACAACGGACGCAGAAAGCGGTGATGTCATGATGGTTGGCGTCATGAACGCAGAGGCGCTCGCACGCACTATCGCAACCCGTGAGGCGCATTACTGGAGCCGGAGCCGTCAGTGTCTCTGGCGAAAGGGCGCCACGAGCGGGCTGGTCCAGCATGTCCTCGAAATGCGGATCGACGACGATCAGGACGCGATCTGGCTGCGCGTTCACACTGCGGGCACAGGAGCGAACTGCCATGTGGGTTATCGAAGCTGTTTTTATCGGCGTGTTGATCTCACTTCTGAGGAAGGCCTTCCGTCATCATCGGCAGCACTCCTCTTTTGCGAAACGCACAAAATATTCGATCCGCTCGCCGTCTATGGCGACGCCCCAAACCCGACAAAGCTTTAGAGGAAAAATCCCCATGGATGACCAACTTCCCGTTACCGTGCTGTCCGGCTTTCTTGGCGCGGGAAAGACGACCTTGCTCAATCACGTACTGAATAACCGCCAGGGCTATAAGGTCGCGGTCATCGTGAATGATATGAGCGAGGTCAACATTGACGCCGCTCTGGTGCGCGAGGGCGGCAGCAATCTGTCGCGTACCGATGAAAAGTTGGTTGAAATGACCAATGGCTGCATTTGCTGCACGCTCCGCGACGATTTGTTGCAGGAAGTACGGAGGCTCGCAGAGGAGCGGAAATTCGATTATCTGCTCATTGAATCTACAGGCATTGCGGAACCGCTGCCCGTAGCCGCAACGTTTGAGTTTCGTGACGAGAGTGGCGTCAGCCTGAGCGATATCGCACGGCTGGATACGATGGTGACGGTCGTTGATGCGGTCAATCTCCTGCGCGATTATTCTTCCAGCGATTTCCTGAAGGATCGGGGTGAAACGGCCGGGGAGGACGACGAGCGTGCCCTGGTCGATCTGCTCGTCCAGCAGATCGAGTTTGCGGATGTCGTGGTGATCAACAAAGTCTCCACCGCTACATCGGATCAGGTTGATGCGGCGAGGCAGATCATTCGTGCGTTGAATTCGGACGCTGATATCATCGAGACCGACATGGGGTCTGTTCCTGTTGAGCAGATCCTGAATACAGGCCGTTTCGATTACGACAAGGCACATCAGCATCCGTTGTGGTTCAAGGAACTTTACGGCTTTTCCAGCCATGTTCCTGAAACAGACGAATATGGCATCCGTAATTTTGTCTATCGTGCGCGCCGTCCGTTCGAACCAGCGAAATTCCAGGCCTTCCTTGATCGGAACTGGTCTGGCGTCGTACGCGCCAAGGGCCATTTCTGGTTAGCTACGCGCCCGGACTGGGTAGGTGAAATGAGTCAGGCTGGAGCCCTGGTGCGAAGCGAGGCGATGGGGCTGTGGTGGGCTGCGATTCCGAAAAATCAGTGGCCGGATACTGATCAGTGGCGCGACTTCGTATTGGGAAACTGGGATCCGGTCTTCGGCGACCGTCGTCAGGAAATCGTCTTTATCGGCAATGGAGATATGGATGAATCCGGTCTTCGGCAGGAACTTGATGCCTGTCTTGTTCCAGATCTCGGAGACACCGCTTTTGAGCCGTCACGCTATGCACGCCTCCCTGATCCCTTTCCGCTTTGGCGTCGCCAGTCGGAAAGTCTTGAGTCGGCCTGAACGAATTCCCACACGCTATTATTGAGGAATATTTTCATGAAAACCCGAGCTGCAATTGCGTGGGAACCTAACATGCCGCTTGAGATCGATCTGGTTGATCTCGAAGGCCCGAAAGACGGCGAGGTTCTGGTCCGTATCGTGACCACGAGCCTGTGTCATACGGATATGTTTACCCTGTCGGGGCATGATCCGGAAGGACGTTTTCCATGTATTCTCGGTCACGAGGGGGTCGGGATCGTCGAGGATGTGGGTAAAGGTGTTACCTCTGTTGCTCCGGGTGATCATGTCATTCCGCTCTATATTCCCGAAGACCCGAACTGCCCGATGATCCGTTCGGGCAAAACCAATCTCTGCTCGACTATCCGCGAGACACAGGCGCTCGGTCTGATGCCAGACGGCACCAGCCGTTTTTCATACAAGGGCCGCCAGATCTTTCATTACATGGGCACCAGCACGTTCAGCGAATATACCGTGCTGCCCGAAATTGCCGTGGCGAAGATCACCAAAGAGGCGCCGCTTGCGAAAGCCAGCGTCATGGGGTGCGCCGTCCCGACAGGTATGGGAGCCGTGCGGAACGCCGCGAAAGTGGAAGCGGGATCGACTGTGGCCGTCTTTGGTCTCGGTGCGATCGGCATGGCCGTCATTCAGGGGGCTGTCATGGCCGGTGCTGCAAGGATCATCGGCATCGACACCAATCCGGCGAAGTTCCTGCTGGCCCGAAATCTGGGGGCGACCGATCTCGTCAATCCGACCGATCATACCGATCCAATCCAGAAAGTTATCGTGGAGATGACGGGTGGCGGCGTGGATTATTCCTTTGAGGCGATCGGTCGGGTCGATGTCATGCGAGCGGCCCTTGAGTGTTGCCATAAAGGCTGGGGTGAATGCACAGTCATCGGTGTCGCTGGGGCTGGCGAGGAGATCTCGACGCGGCCTTTCCAGCTGATCACGGGACGGGTCTGGCGGGGCACGGCCTTTGGGGGTGTAAAAGGGCGTTCGCAGTTACCCGGTATGGTCGATGAATGGCTGGCGGGGAAGTTTAGCGTTGACCCTTACATCACCCACAACATGACTCATGACCGGATCAATACGGCATTTGATCTTCTGCATCGGGGAGAGGCCATTCGCTCTGTCATGCATTATCAGCCGGGCGAAACCATGTCGAATGACCTACCTGGCAAAATTCTGACCGATCTTTAAGGAGACGAAATGTGGCTATGCTGAGACCAAATCCACGTGGTGATTTCCCCGTAGTTTCTGAAAGCGCCTTTATCGACCCGACCGCGATCCTGTGCGGTCATGTGATTGTCGAGGACGATGTCTTCATCGGTCCCTATGCCGTTATTCGCGCCGATGAAGCCGATGAAGACGGCCATGTCGAGCCCATCCGGATCGGGAGTGGGTCGAACATTCAAGACGGTGTGGTCATCCACTCAAAAGATGGCGCGGCCGTGACGATCGGGTCGCGCACGTCCATTGCACATCGCTCGATCATTCACGGTCCCTGCGCTGTTGGAGACGAGGTATTCATAGGCTTCAATTCCGTGATCTTCAACTGCACGGTCGAACGGGGTTGCGTGGTAAGGCATAACTCCGTTGTCGAAGACTGCGTCTTGCCGGAGCAGTTTTATATTCCGTCCACGACAACAATTCATTCGAATACAGATCTATTGACGATTACGCAGGTCACTCAGGATGCGACGGCATTTTCTGAGAGCGTCGCGGAGATGAATGTTAGTCTGGCACACTCCTATCGACGTATAGCCAATCAACTTTAAAACTTCCGTCAAGGGACGCAATTAAAGAGGTACGAACCAATTTTGGCTGAATGGGGACCTTATTCTCCTGGAAAAACCGGAGGGTTTTTAGAGCCCTCCGGTTTGTCGGTTCGGTGAACACCACGGGCGCCAGGAAATCCAGTTGGAACCGCATATCTGGCGATCATCTGCTAAGTGGACACTATCGTACCATGAGCAGTGGCCCACGAGGTTTTGCCTGACACGCCAGGATGTAGCCCGCCTTCTTGTCTGCCGCCGATAGACCGACTTCGCAACCGGTTGTGATGGTGCCTTTTATGAGCTTGACTTTGCAGTGTAGGTTGTGCCCGATAGCGAGAAGCTGATCGGATATTCCTTGGTGTCCGGCAGGTTATCTCCGTGCGACAGAACGCCGCCGAACGATTCACAGGCGATCCGTTCAGGTGAAGTCCCGAGTTCATCACACAATACAAGCGCCGCGGCGACCATAGCAACTGGGCCGCAAATGCGCATATGATGATCGGCTATAAAACGGAAGGGAAGCCGTTCACCTACCAGCGGGCGTCGTCTGAACGAACGGATATCTGGCGTTTCGGCTCGCACGTGAATGATATACATGGTGCCCGCTCAGAATCCTGCGGGGCGTTTGTTTTCTTCCAACGCCGTGCATGCCGCTGCATTGTTATACGTTGTAACGATATCGTTCAGTGCGATCCTTGTGTTAACGCCGGTGCGTGCAGACCGAGTATTGATCGCTACACGAAAAAAATGATTAAAGCGCGCGGGATTAGACCATGCCGGCTGCGTCCGGCGCCTGTACTCTGCGAAGCGGCGGGCAAAAGCATTGTCTCTCTGACCAGTTAGCGGATCGCGAGACGGCACGACACAACGCTGACAGGGGTTTATTCCCAACCACTCTGTGCCACCAAGGTGAAACTCGACTTCGTCTCCAAGTCCTCCGAACAGTGCATCTTCCCAAAAAGCCGGGACGCCCCCGATCTCGATATTGGTCCGAAAGCGGGCCCGAACTTGCTCGACTGGCAACCCGAACCATATTCCAATCGTCTCTAGCGTCGCAACGCTGATGATAGTCGGACCAGGCGAATCCGTATCATCAGGATGTCCCGTAGTGGTATCCGCCCGAAGGTGGACTGGAAAACCGAAAAACCGACTTAGCCATGCCTCTATTGGTCTTGCAGTGCCATCAAGATTGAACAGAACAGTAGGCAGACCTCGACCAGAGTCATCTCGTAGGCTTACGGTCCGTTTATCAAGATCGAAACCAGCGCGGATGCGATGAATCTCTGCGTGGTTCTTGCCGTTAACCACACGCCCCTGTGCGTCAAATAGAGCCCAGCACCGGTCGTCTGCCAAGGCCCCGCTAGTAAGAACCCGCGCATTTGTGACTTCCACCGGATCCAATGATTTAATCGGAAAGATCAGAATGCGGGAGATAAACGGAACCGATCTGGTCATTTTTCATAATCTCGCGAGGAAATTTCAGATGTTAGAAACTATGTTGGAGCGGCGGATCTAATACGTCATGGCAGCCTTGTTTTGAGGACTGTATTGGTGATTGCAATGAGACGCCGTACGATAGCGACGATCACCAGTTTGTGTGGTTTACCCGATTGTTTCATGGGTTTGGAAACATCTTTCAGAAGGGTTTATGGCACGCAGTTGCCAATCCTGCCTGAAACAGGGGCTGACGGAGAAATCTTCCTCCCCTTGAAATGACACGTTTTCTATGCATCACGCCATTGTCATGAGCCATTGGTGCAAGTCCGGCCATGGCAGAGGCTTCTGTTGCCAGAATACGATCAAGTCCTGGCATTTCAAACGGATAGTGTTTCTTTTTCTAACTGATCCTGGCCACTCGGCCCCTCTGTTCTGACGTCGACATCCAAGGCTTGAATCACATCAGACCGATTTTCCAAACAGACTCTCAAGCCGTCGATGCCCGCCCGAGCCTGATCTTATACGGAAAAATGGAATAAGCGCTTGAATATAAGTGAGCGTTCACTTACCGTACTTCCGTAAGGAGAACCCATGCCGACCTCACGCCGTTCCAGATTGTCCGCGACTGACCGCAAGCAGGCCATCCTGTCCGCTGCAGCTCCCATTTTCGCCCGGCTCGGTCGGGACGGTGCGACGACCAAGGAAATCGCCAGAGCCGCTGGTGTTTCCGAAGCTTTGCTTTATCGGCACTTTACCAGCAAGGACGTGCTTTATGCGGCGCTTGAAACTCACTGCGTTGAAGCGAATGCAGTTGGCAGCCGTATTCTCGCCGAGGTGACGCCTTCAACTGAAACACTGGTCATGGGTGTCGCCATACTCGTGCACGCAGTGTTTCCCGGTATTGGCGATGCGCAGTCTCACGAAGACACCAAACGCCTTGTGACGGCCAGCCTGCTTGGCGATGGCCAGTTCGCAAAGGCGTTCCTCGACCAGCATGTAAAGCCGTGGGTCAGCGTTTTTTCGCAATCATTCAGGGCGGCTCAAGACGCGGGAGACGTCGAATCTGGCATTCATATCGGTCATGCAGAGATATGGTTCGTCCATCATCTAGCGAATACTTTGCATCTCATCAGCCTGCCCGACATCACGGTCGTTGAATACGGCATCACACGAGACAAGCTGGTCGAGAACACTATCCGGTTTCTGTTGCGCGGGCTCGGCCTCCAGAACGCCGTCATAGACCGGCATTACGACCCGAAAAAACTCAAGATGATCATTATATCAATGGATCAGAAAATATGATGGAACCGATCAGGACTATAGGCGTCATCGGTGCAACGGGGCGGCTTGGCGCGCCAGTTGCAGCGGAACTGGCAAAACATTTTCAGGTGAGGGCAATCGTTCGTTCGCCAGACAAAGCTCGGAGGATACTGCCGCCTAATGTCGAAATCGCCCAGGCAGATCTGCGGGACATTGCGGGGTTGCACAAGGCGCTCGACGGGGTGGATGCGCTCTATCTCAACCTTGCGACCGACACGGCGGATTTGACGCTTCCCTTCTACGAAGAGAGGGAGGGTGTGCGGAACTTGATGAGCGCCATCAAAGGGTTGAATATTAATTATATTGCTAAAATCGGTGCTCTGGGCGCCTATCCTCCCGCGCTCAACACTATCAGACATAACATCGTGCCCAATATTATTCGGATGGAAGGGCACAAAATCATCGCGGATTCCGGTATTCGTCATACGTTTTTCGCGCCGACCCATTTCATGGACCTGCTCCCAAATATGATCAGCGGTCGAGCGCTCCAGTGGATCGGGAATACACACATCAAAATCTGGTGGATCAGCTCCGCCGATTATGCGCGCTGGGTGATTGAGGCGTTTCAGAATCCTGAGGCAATGCCTGTACATTGCCCCGTACAGGGGCCGGAAGCGATCTCCGTCAGGCAGGCGCTGGAGCGGTTTGTCCGAAATTATGATCCGACACTTAAAATTCGCGTGGCTCCACTTTGGATCATGCGGATGATCGGTCTTTTTAATCCGAAAATGAAGTTCGTCGCGCATTTGTTTGCGTATTTCGGGGATCACGAAGATCCGTTCTATGCCGAAAAAATCTGGCAGGAACTGGGCAAGCCCACAACGACGCTCGAGATGTTCGCGCAGGAGCTGCGGCAAAGTCGGCATTTACAACAAGGCGCGAAATGAGCGGGTCAGGGAATAAAGCGATGATCACACCTAAATGTCTGAAAGACGGCCAAACAGGACGGGTCATGCCGGTCGTAGACTTTAATCGCTGTGAGGGAAAAGACGCCTGCGTCGCCGTATGTCCTTACGACGTGTTTGAAGTGCGCAAGATCGATCCGTCCGATTATCGCGATCTTTCATTTGTGGGCAAAATCAAGAGCTATGTCCACGGAGGGATGGTCGCCTATACCCCGCATGCTGATCAATGCCGTGCTTGTGGTTTGTGTGTGAAAGCATGTCCTGAGCGCGCAATCAAATTGGTAAAAATTTGACGTTCATACAAAGATGACTGCGCATTTTTTTCTATAATCAGAATTTCTGCTGATGTAAGTCGTCATGACTCCTCGTGCTTTGGGGAAGCTATGACAGCCTATCTCTTTCTGGAGAGATTTATCTGTCATAGCTATTTTGAGCGCCCATTAAAAATCTCACTTTACATGACTACCCAATACTGATGCGACAGCATCGCGCAGCCATACTGCGGCAGGATCACGATCACTCCGGGCTGACCAGATCATCGATACTGCCGGGATACGCAAGTTCAGTGGAACGGGACGGATCGTTAAACCGAAATGCGCGGCATGTTGCTGAGCGATCCGGCTGGGAAGCGTAGCCAGAACGGGGGCGGCTGCTGCGGCAGCAAGTGCCGTCAGAAAATCTGATGCAGCGAGGACCACGTTGAGTTCCTGACCAATCTGCATCAGTGCGTCTGACAGGCATCCCTGGATGTCATCTTTCAGCGTCATGAGAACATGGGGCAATGCAAGATAACGCTCAACCGTGATTGGAGCATCCGGATCGATCAGCTTCGGGTTGAAGCAGCAGACGAGAGACTGCTCATACAACGATACCCCACAATGGCGTTCCAAACCGAAATCAAAACACCCAACTGCGATATCCAGCGCCCCCGTATCCAGTAATGTATAGACCTCACTCCGAGGAGATCCACGTGACAGCAGTCGTATTCCAGGTGCATGCCGTTGCAAATAGGCCGTCAGTTTAGGCATCAGAAAGACTTCAAGTTCGGACGAAAAGCCGAAACGAAAGATGCGCTGTTCCGTCGCAGGATCAAATTGTTCCTCAGACATCAGGATGTGCTGAGCCTGCCTTAACAACTCCGCAACATGTGACGCCATGGTTGACGCTTTGGCGGTCGGTTGCATGACAGCACCGGTTCTGACGAGCACATCATCGTCCAGTAACATTCGGAGGGTGGCGAGTGCATGGCTCATTGCGGGTTGTTGAATGCGAAGGCGTCGTGCCGCCTTTGTGACGCTGCGTTCTGAAACGAGGGCGTCGAAAGCAATCAGAAGATTGAGATCGAAGGAACGAAGATTGAAATGATCAATGGGTTTCATATTTCAAATCGATTTGTATGATGTTTGCGCGCACCCTAACGTCTGATGCGACGTAAAACAATCGTATTGAGTCAATCATGGCAGCAGCTTTTCAAGTGGGTGACGCCCGTGTCACGCGTATTCCCGAACTTCATTGGGATAACGCGCGCCCTCACAAACTGTATCCGGATATCGACGCTGAGGCACTTGCAATATTCGGTCCGTATTTGACGCCAGGATCATTTAACCCCGTGACCGGTGGGCTCGCGCAGGGAACTCATGCGTGGCTTGTTCAGGTTTCTGGTCTCAATATCCTGGTTGATACCGCCACAGGAAACGACAAGCCGTTACCTGCCGCACCGGCACTGGATCATCTGCATACGTCGTTTCTCGAACATCTTGCAGCCGCAGGCGTACAACCGGAGCAGGTTGATACCGTTCTGCATACGCATATTCATGCCGATCATGTTGGATGGAATACGCGTTTGCACAACGGAAAATGGGTGCCGACCTTTCCGAAAGCCCGTCATGTTTTCTCAGTGATTGAGGCCCGATACGGCGCCAGCAATGACGGTATTGACCCTGCTCCAGACCTACCTCCAGAGATCTTAGGGCGCCCGGACCATCGCCCACTCCCACGTGTCTATACAGACAGCATGCTCCCCGTTATCGAAGCCGGGCTGGGAGAGGCGATTATCATCGACGGTCAAGATCTTCTTGCAGGTTTCTCTTTTCATCCGACCCCTGGGCACAGCATCGATCATGCCTCGATCCGGCTGCGGTCGGATGGTGAAGACGCGTGGTTTACAGGAGATGTCATGCACCATCCTCTGCAGGTTTATCGTCCGGATCTGCGGTCCGTTTACTGCGAATTCGTTCAGCCTGCCGAGCGCTCGCGGCAGTGGTTTCTTGGAGAAGCGGCGGAAAGCGGGAGTCTCTGCTTTACCAGTCATTTCGCGGAAACGGGTGCCGGATATGTCAGGCGTCGTCCAGAAGGTTTTGCATGGGAATTTGCGCAACTAAATGTAGGAGACGCCAGATGACAAATCTGCTTATGGAAAACCTGTTCATTCCGAGTGATACGGACAATATCTCGCTTCATCTGCGCCATAAACGACGTGCAGACATCCAGATATTTGGTTCACAGCGCACTATCTTGCTGATGCATGGCGCGACGTTGCCGGCAGAAAGTCTTTTCGATGTTCCTGTTGGGGAGGGGGCATTCATGGATGTTCTCTCGCGGGAAGGATTTGACGTTTATGCGCTCAACGTGCGGGGCTTCGGAGGATCAACGCGTCCTGATGGAATGGGAGGTGCACCTGAAGCTGCGCTGCCTCAGGTCAGGACCGAAACAGCAGTACGCGATCTGAGTACTGCTGTTGACTATCTTCTCGCAACGCTTGCCATCCCACGTCTTTGCCTGATCGGAATGTCCTGGGGTGGCACGGTTACCGGCGCATATACGGCTGCTCACAATGACAAGGTGGAGAAATTAACGCTGATTGCACCGCAATGGATCAATGACGGGGTTTCTCGTCTGGATCCGGGTGGTCCAGTGCCTGCTTATCGCCGCTTTAATGTTCAGGCATTTCGCCAGCGCTGGCTTGAAGGCGCACCTGAGCAGAAACGCGAAGAGATTCTGCCAGCAGGGTGGTTTGAACAGTGGGCCGCAGTTATTCTTGCGAGCGATCCCGCAGAGCAGGATGGAGTGATCCGGGCGCCTGCGGGTGTCATTCAGGATGTGCGTGACTACTGGTCCGCAGGGAAGGCGTTTTACAGTCCCGAAAAGATCACGGTCCCGGTTCTTCTGCTTCATGCTGAGTGGGATTTGGATGTAACTACTCAGCAGATGGGAAACCTGTTTCCACGTTTTCTCAATGCCCCGTATCGTCGCTGGACGGAGATTGGGGAAGGAACGCATATGGTGGTTATGGAAAGGAACCGATGGCAGGTGCTTGAAGAAATTCTGATCTTCCTGCGGACTGCCCCTCATTCAAAGGGTTAAATTCTAGGAAGTGTCCTGATCTGCCGCGTGTTTGACCTGTTCTAGCGGGATAGACGCGATCCATCATTGAAGTGGATCTCGTCGGGATTGCTTGCAAAACGAGCTGCTTTCTCGTCCAGGAAAAATGAGCACTCTCAGGTCGCCTCGGCCGCAGCATTTCGCCTGATAGCCTGAGGCGGCTGATGGAACTCCCGCAGGAAGGCGCGTCGCATCCGTTCGGGATCATGAAAGCCTGTCATGACGGCGATGGCTTCAATGGGGAGGGTAGATCTCTCCACCTGCTCGCGTGCGGCTTCGAGACGCAGTCGTTCGACTGCTTTTGCGGGGCTCATCCCCACCGCTGCCCGGAAACTGCGAGAAAAATTTCGGGGGCTCATGCCGGCCTGACTGGCCAGAATATCCACGGTCAGGCGCTGTTCCAGGTTGGACCGGATCCATCCCAACAGTTCGGCAAAGCGTTCCTGAGGGCTCGTCATCTCGAGGAGTGCCGAGAACTGGGACTGTCCTCCGGGACGGTGATAGAACACCACCATTTGCTGCGCCGTACGACGGGCAATATCGGCCCCAAGATCTTCGGCAATCAACGCCAGCGCCATGTCGATGCCAGCGCTGATCCCCGCAGATGTCCAGATCAGGCCATCATGAATATGAATGGCATCTGCCGAAACCCGGATTTTAGGGAACTGTGCTGCCATGGCCGGGGCTTGTTGCCAGTGTGTCGTCACACGACGGCCATCAAGCATGCCAGCTTCTGCCAGCAGGAAAGCCCCTGTACACACACTGCAGATACGTCGCGCATTTCTGGCCTGATGCCTGATAAAGTTCAGTAATTCTGGGCAGCTCATAGCCTGCCTGTGGCCTTCGCCTCCGACAACGATAAGCGTATCGAACGACCCTGCCGCCGCGAGCGGAACCGTCTCGATCGTCATCCCGGAAGACGACCGGACCAGACCACCATGGTGGGACAGGGGCGTCATCTCATACGGAGCCGCCCCAAATCCTCCGGCAAGCTCGAAGGCTGCCGTCACTCCGGCAGCGTCGAGCAACTGGAAGTCTGGATAGAGAAGAATACCGATCTGTCTGGTCATGGCTTGAAATGAGGGATCGTTGTCCTTTCGTCAAATGCTCTTTTGGAAAACACTGACAGGTCTCGGATCAACTCGTGATCCGTCCCCGAACCAGAGGCGGAATTCCCAATGTCCCGACCCCCATTGCCTCCCTTCAATGCTGAAACTGCTGTTCAGAAAGTCCGTCTCGCGGAAGATGCCTGGAATGGCCAGGATCCTGAAAAGGTGGCGCAGGCCTATACGACCGATAGCCAGTGGCGCAATCGCCTGGAATTCATCCACGGACGCGAGGACATCGTTGCGTTCCTGACGCGCAAATGGGAGCGCGAGCAGGAATACCGCCTTATCAAGGAACTTTGGGCTTTTCAGGATAACCGGATCGCGGTCCGCTTTGCTTATGAGTGGCAGGATCAGGCCGGACAGTGGTTCAGGTCCCATGGGAACGAGAACTGGGAGTTCGATGAAAACGGGTTGATGCGTTACCGCGCAGCGTCAATCAACGACCAACCCATTTCGGCGACCGACCGTCTGTTCCGATGGCCTGAGGGACGGCGTCCGGACAGTCACCCCGGTCTTTCGACGCTAGGATTGTAACTGTCCGGACGCGTTTCCTTAAGGCGTTGACTGGAACGCCTTGCGGCCTTCTGCGTCCAGCGCCGCGAAGTCTTCATCGGACAGTGTGATGTCGGCAGCCGCGACATTCTGTTCCAGATGGGCGACCTTGGACGTGCCAGGGATCGGAAGCATCGCCTTGCTGCGCATCAGGACCCAGGCAAGAGCAATCTGGCTTGGATGCGAGCCGTATTTCTTCGCCATCGTGTCCAATATGGATCCCGGCCTGGCGAGGTCGCCGGCGGCGAGAGGGAACCACGGGATGAACCCGATGTTCTGCTGCGTGCAGTAGTCGAGTACGTCCTCGCTGGTGCGATCGACGAGATTGTAGCGGTTCTGGACGGTCGCGACCTCGAAGAATTTCGATGCTGTTTTGATGTTGTCGACAGAGACCTCGCTCAGTCCTGCATGACGGATCAGTTTCTGATCAATGAAGGAGCGGACCGCGTCGAACTGTTCGTCTGCCGGGACTCTGGGATCGATCCGGTGGAGTTGCCACAGATCAATCTGCTCGACGCCGAGGTTGCGCAGGCTTTTGTGCACCTGCTGCAATAGATATTCTGGGCGTCCGACCGGTTTCCAGATGTCGGGGCCGGAGCGGGTGAGGCCGCCTTTCGTCGCGATGACCAATCCTTTGGGATAGGGATGCAGAGCTTCCCTGATCAGCCATTCGGAGACGTCCGGACCATAGGAATCCGCCGTGTCGATGAAATTGACGCCGAGTTCTGGGAGGCGCTTCAGTGTGCGGATGGCCTCGTCGTGATCGGCGGGCGGTCCCCATATACCCTGGCCAGTGATGCGCATCGCACCGAAACCAAGCCGGTTGATGCCGAGATCGCCGCCAATCCTGAATGTGCCTGATCGGGAAGCGTTAGAGGGGGACTGGATCATGGGTTTAGGTTCCTTCATGACAATGTCGTCTCTGAGGCCAGTATCTCGGCCAGTCTGTCGAAAGCTGGCTGGTAGATCTGTGTCGGCATCCGGGCCTCCATACTGGCGGCATGTTCGGCTGGGGCCTCGAACTGCCCCCGCCATTGGATGAACGTGTGGTCGCTCTTCGTTATGGGAAGAAGGCTGATGGTAGAGCGATAGTTCCGGACCGGCAGGGCTGATTCAACGATCGAGAACGTGACCGCGTGATCCACGTCGGAGAGTGCCAGAAGCTGTTCGCGGATGAGTCCGACATCCCCCATCTCAACCAAGCGGATTGCGCCGACGCGGTCACCGGACTCATTGCCTTCGATCGCGCAGCTTCTGACGCCCGGCAACCAGCGTCCAAGGGCGCCAAAATTACGGACCAGCCGCCAGACAGAGGGAAGGGATGCAGGAATGATACTACTGGCCATAACGTGGATCATGAGGCTGGCTTCGCTTGGAATTGTGTGGCCCTCATAGCGACTGCCCTCCCGTCACCTCGATGCGTTGGCCATTCATCCAGCGCATGTCGTCCGACAGAAGGGCACGGACCGCAGCTCCGATATCGTCGGGCTGTCCGACACGCCCGAGGGGTGTGATGTCTGCAAGGCTTTTATTGATCGTGGCATCGTCACGGACCAGACCACCACCGAAGTCCGAGGCGATCGCACCAGGGGCGACGGCGTTGACGGTAATGCCTCGCTCTCCCAGTTCTTTTGCCATGTAGAGTGAGATGACTTCGGTAGCGGCTTTCATGGCTGAATAAGGTCCATGATCCGTTAGGTAGAAACGGGTCGCGGCAGAGGTAATGTTGAGAATACGACCGCCGTCCCGAATCAGGGGCAGGAGGGCCACCGTCAGAAGATAGGGGCCTTTGAAATGGATGTTGTACTGGTTATCGAGCTGTTCGGATGTCGCAGCATCGAAGCGAGTGTGAATGATATTGCCTGCGTTCTGAACGACATAACTCAGTGCACTGTGCTCGAACTCATGTGAGAGAAGTGCTCTGACCTGTCCGGAAAAATCCGCGAACGATTCATGGTCCACGATATCCAGCTTCAGCATGCGCAGTTTTGCATTTTGGCCGACGAGGGCTGCTTCGGCAGCGTTCGCCTCGTCTTCGTTGGAGTGATAGGTCCCGATCACGTTGATGCCCGAGGCAATCAGATGTTTCGCGATACTGTATCCGATGCCGCGATTGGCACCCGTGACGAATGCGATGTCCTGTTTGCTCATAACTGGATTCCTTGGCCGAGACACGGCGATGTGTTCCGGAATTTAATTCCGTACTGGATGGTCCATAATATGTGCGCAAAACAGGGTCAAGGAGTTATGGAGTGGTCGATATGGAATTAACGGCATAAGGCTTGGCCTGTTGCAGGCTCATCAATGTCTGGCAGACCGTTTCACGGCGTGGTGAGCAGCGCGTTGGCATCCCATAAGGTCAGAAGCGAAGTGATGGCGGCATCCAGATGTGTTGACGTCATCCCGTCCCGCGCTTCGCATGTCATGCCATGGAAAAATGTCGCGAAAATATCGGGCAGGGCCGCTGTTGTCGCGCAATCGCGCAGTTCGCCGCGGGCAATCGCGCGCTCCACGCAGACCCGGATTCCGGTCCGCGTCCGCTGGCGCTCTGCAGCGAGAAGGGCCTGAACGGCTTCGTTTTCGGGCGAACAGTTACTGGCGCCCGAGACGACCAGACAGCCACAGGGATGCGTCCGGGTCGCCTGCATACGCGCTGAACCGCGCAAAGTCCGTTCAATCGCATCCCGCGGTATCAGGTTTTCGTCCCATAAGGGCGACATCACCTGTCCGTAGGTCGCCAGATAATGCTGCACGACTTCGCGAAACAAGGCTTCCTTCGAGCCGAACGCGGCATAGAAACTTGCCGGCGAAATATTGCCCATGCAGGATTTGAGCTGTGTCAGGGAGGTCGGTTCGTAGCCTTGCGCCCAGAAAAGCGTCATGGCGGCATTGAGTGCTTTGTCCCTGTCAAACTCCCGGGGACGCCCTGTTCGCGCCATGGTATTGCTCCTTTTGAAAGATTTTCATATTAAGTGATCCAGAAGTAATTGCCAAGAATTTACGCTCTCATATATAGATCATTCGATCCATATATGAGAGCCGCATGACCTCCAAGACGATACCCCTTCGCAGAAGTCCCGATGACAGATTACCTATGGCCGGCTTACTCGCCTTGGCGATGACTGGCTTCATCTGCATTATGACTGAAACTCTTCCTGCAGGTTTGCTGCCTGAGATCGGGGCTGGGCTGCATGTTTCCCCCGCCTTGGCAGGGCAGATGGTCACGGCTTACGCCTTGGGCTCCCTGAGTGCTGCGATCCCGCTAACATTGGCCACACAGCGCTGGCGGAGAAGGCGGGTTCTACTGCTGGCGATCATTGGTTTTGTAGTTTTTAACTCCATCACAGCATTCTCGACGGATTATGACCTGACCCTCGTGGCGCGATATGGCGCGGGTGCAGCGGCAGGGCTCGCCTGGGCCCTGCTGGCCGGCTATGCACGCAGAATGGTGACACCCGCTCAGCAAGGACGTGCTCTGGCTATCGCCATGGTTGGCACGCCGATCGCGCTTTCTGTAGGTGTTCCGGCGGGCACTTGGCTGGGCGCGGCTGTGGGATGGAGACTGGCCTTCTGGATCATGTCGGGTGCCACCTTGCTGTTAATTGTCTGGGTTCTGGCGAAGGTTCCTGATTTTCCAGGCCTTGCACATCATGAGCGCCAGCCGTTCGGTCATGTCCTGCGAACACCGGGGGTGCGATCTGTTCTGGGCGTCGTGGTAACATGGATGCTCGCGCATAACGTTCTCTACACTTATATCGTACCGTTCATTACACCGGCAGGGCTGGCAGGAGAGGCGGACCGCATCCTCCTGCTTTTTGGCCTTGCTGCCCTTGCAGGCATCTGGCTCACCAGTTGCACGGTCGATCATGCCCTCCGGCTTTCTGTTCTGGTCAGTCTGGCAATATTCGCTGCTGTTGCAGTTTTTTTTGCAATTGGATCAGCATCGCCTGCGGTGATCATGATTGGCGTTACGATATGGGGTCTGACTTTCGGAGGGGCCGCGACGTTGCTCCAGACGGCTCTGGCTGATGCAGCCGGGGAGGGTACAGATGTTGCGTTATCGATGAATGTCGTCGTCTGGAACAGCGCCATAGCCGGCGGTGGCCTGTTGGGTGGTGTATTGCTGGAAACGTGGGGAGCTCTGTCATTCCCCTGGATTGTGATGGCACTCGCTGCTGTAAGCTTCCTGATCGCATGGCAAGCCCGCTCCTATGGGTTCCGACCTGGCCATCGGCTCGGGCATGGAAAAGAAAACTGAGTATTCGATGACAAGCAGCGGATTGCGTTACCGCGTGATCACGCCCTGGCTAAAGATTGGTGCGCCGCTATACCTGCCAGGACACCCGACGCTGCTGCGACCGTTGCATTATGCATCGGGCTAGCCGCATCCCCAGCTACATAGACCCCGGACACAGAGGTTGCGCCCCAGGTATCGACCTTGATGAACGGACCGGTAGGTCCGTTTTCCAGAATACAGCCCAGATCCTCGGCAATCGGGCTGGCAGGTCTGGTTTTCGGTACCGTGAACACAGCTGCGACTTCAATGAGCCGTCCATCCGCCAGCTTCACGGCATCCAAACCAGGAGCATCTCCGATGAGAGAAATGATTGGAGTACGTTCGATCACGACGCCGCGCTTGTTAAGCAACATTGCCTGCTCTGGATCAGGCTCGTAAATTCCCTGAGTGAAGTAAGTTGTTGGCCCCCAATCGGGTATTAATGTTGCCTGATGGATTGACATTGGGTTTGTGGCGATAATTCCAAGCTGATGATTGCGGACCTCATATCCGTGGCAATAAGGACAATGAAGAACGGTCTTGCCCCATCGTTCCGCTACACCAGGGATATCGGGCAAAGTATCGGAAACGCCAGTAGCGAGTATCAGCCGCTTCGCCTGAAATTTTGCTCCGTTGGCTAGAGACACAGTAAACGTCTTGCCATTCCGTGCCACCTTCTGCGCGTCGTTCTGCAAGATCTGCGCAGTTGGATATCGCCGTAATTGTGCAGTGGCTTCACGCATAATGGTGTTCGGCGCTTTGCCGTCCTGGCCGAGGAAACCATGAGACGCGTCTGCGAAGCGGTTTCGCGGTAAGCCAGCATCGATCAGCAAAACGCTCATGCGAGCCCGTGCCAGCTGAATAGCTGCCGCTTGTCCGGCAAAGCTGCCGCCTATCACGATCACATCATACATGGTTAAATCCTATTCAACTTCATATGTAATGTCTGAAGTTACATATATGCATATCAGCTTTTTGCAACTCTTGATGTGACATGATAGAAGAGCCTAAAGGGCAGGCGATGCAACTGGACGGGCGATTATCGAGAATGATGCATTTGCTGATCCATATGGATCGCGCGAATGGGCCCATCACCTCCGGTGAAGCAGCGGAAATGCTGCATACCAATCCGGTTGTTATTCGGCGTACGATGGCAGGCCTGCGGGATGTGGGGTTCGTTCGTTCCATCAAGGGGCACGCTGGCGGGTGGACGCTTCTGAAGCCGCTGGAAAGTATCTCGATGCTTGATGTCTACAAAGCCGTGGGGCAGCCACGTATTTTCGCAATTGGCCTGGCCGACCCGGCGCCCGATTGCCTCGTCGAGCAGGCCGTAAATGCGTCAATGACGAGCGCACTC
Organism: Gluconobacter albidus; assembly: GCF_002005485.1. NCBI lineage: Bacteria > Pseudomonadati > Pseudomonadota > Alphaproteobacteria > Acetobacterales > Acetobacteraceae > Gluconobacter > Gluconobacter albidus. The sequence goes on from NZ_CP014690.1 coordinate 59,166, forward strand.
GAAAAAGCTGAGGCGCTTCTGATTGCTCAACTAGGCGAGGTCACTCTTGCAGCAATCGCCAAAGATTTTGACCGGCGCTTTTCTGCGTCTTGTGCGAGCTCTCCCTGAACCAGGGTAGTCTGCCGCTTTAGAGCTCAAAAAGCTTTGCAGTTACTCGATGGAATGAAGCTCAAACGTAAAGCCGCACAATGCATAAAAATGGTAGCGGCTGTTTGCAGGGGACCCTTCTTCTATGTGAGGTGTGCTTTGAGAGACCTTTTTGCCATAAACCTGTCTTTCATCGCGGAAACAAACGTTCGAACATTTACGGACTGACGTTCTTTGGCAGGGAACAGGATGAAGACCGGAAGTACTGAGGCGGGGGTGTCAGTCAAAATTCTTCGAAGCTGCCCATTTTCAACAAATTGGTGAGTTTGGTAGGATAATGCCGTGACGATGCCTAGATCTTCGGTGGCGGCTGTGAGAGCCGCATCGACACTGTTCACGAAAAGCCGGGGCGAGACTTTTATCGAAAAACCAGATTTCCCGCCCTGTCGCCACTCAGAATATCCCGCTGCATATTCATTAACCTCAATGAGGCTATGCGTTGCGAGATCCTCAAAGACCTGTGGCTCTCCGTGTTTCTTCAGATAAGCTGGGCTGGCAACAAAAATTTTCTGGACCTCTCCGATTTTCTGCATCTTCAGGGCGCTGTCTTGTGGAGGCGCAATCCGGATGGCGAGATCAACTCCTTCTTCCACAAGATGAACAACCCGGTCTGTCAAAAAAAGCCTGATGTTCAATTGCGGCCAGGCTTTTAAAAGTTCTGTGACAACGGGAAGGACGTGTACCCGTCCAAAAATAACGGGGGCGGTAATCGACAATACTCCTTGGGGAGCAGTCCTCGCACCTTGCGCTATAGCAATCGCACCATCTAGGTCGAAAATCGCTGCCCGACACCGAGCCAGAAACACCACGCCTTCAGTGGTCAGATGTACAGAGCGGGTTGTACGGTTGAATAAGGAGATTCCGAGAGCTGTCTCGAGGCTTCTCACCGTCCGTGTTACCGTTGTTGCGGAAAGACCCAGCTTTCGGGATGCTCCGACAAAACTGGCGTGATCGGCCACGGCCATAAAGATCCGCAATGCCGGAAGGTCGATCAGATCTCTCTCCTGTAATCAACAAATTATAGCCACAAAACGTAATAATGAAGTGCGCTTTTGGTAGATTATCGCACGCTTTGTTGCGTGAGAAGACAACGTATCTGTTCAACCGTTTTTTTCGGGAGTTCCCCATGAAGCTCTATTATCATCCCCTTTCGGGGCATGCGCATCGGGCGCACCTCTTTCTCTCTCTTGTCGGCTTGCCTCACGAATTGACGCTTGTCGACCTTGCCGCGGGTGAGCAGAGAACTCCGGAATTTTTAAGGCTGAACGCCTTTGGAGAAATTCCCGTTCTAGATGATGACGGGACTATCATTGCGGATTCCAATGCCATCCTTGTTTATGTCGCGCGAAAAATGGGGCCATCTCATTGGCTGCCAGAGGACCTAGTAACAGAGGCGGAAATTCAACGCTGGCTGTCTGTTGCGGCAGGAAAAATCACATATGGATGCTGTGCTGCGCGTCTTGTGACAGTCTTTGGAGCCCCCTTCAATCCGGAAGAGGTCATCCAGCGTGCTCATGACACACTCAAAGTGATCGAGCAAACCTTGCTGGGCCGGACCTGGATCGCAGGAACCCAAGAACCGACAATCGCGGATGTCGCGCTTTACAGTTATGTCGCGAGAGCTCCGGAAGGAAATGTTGATCTATCAGAATACAAGGCCATTGGTAGATGGTTGCAGCGCACGGAACGCCTGGAGGGATTTGTTCCATTCGCGAATATTGTAGCGGATTTAAAAACAGGAGAGGCGCAATGAACTTCTCTCATCTGAGTCTAGATCATGTAGGCATTCGTGTGACGGATCTCGCCGTTTCCGAACGGTTTTATGCCAAATTTGGCTTCATCCGTGATCCAGAAGAATACGCTCCAGCGGTGAAAGCCTGTGGTCTACATCACCCATCCGGGCTTCGTATTCATCTTATTTTTAATGGTGTGTCAGACCCGGCTGGTAATATTCTGATGGATGTTCCTGTCAAATATCCAGGATACACACATGCGGCATTTATTATCGAAAGTATGGTGGGTCTTGTGGCCTGGCTGAAACAGGAACGGATTACGATCACAGAAGGCCCAGTGCATATGGGGCATGACAGACGCGTCGTCTGTTTTATTCGTGATCCAGACGGGAACGTTTTGGAATTTAACGAAATTCTCCAGTAATTTGTCTTTCTGGAACTCTGAATTTGATAGCCGAATGAGGACACCGATAATAAAATTCAGCCGATATCACTTAGATCGAGTACTACCAAGGTAGATTGTTCGACGCATACGCTGAACGAATGAATCAAGAAGGTCGACGCCGGTAAGCAGACTAGTCTTGAATTTCTATCTGTTCGTGCATTTTAAACCAGATCAGGGACGGAGAGAATGGAGCAGGGTTCATGAGGCGGCATGCCTACCATTCGTGGCGGCAAAGAGCGCGAGGGAGGCGAGGCACATGAGCGTTCCTGCGATCGCAAAGCCCCACCAACCTGCAATGCTGTAGAGTGCGGCCCCGCAAGACGATCCGAGCGCACCGCAGACGAACACACCGCCCATATAAGCAGCATTCAGGCGTCCGCGCGCAGTGTCGTTGAGACTGTAAACCACGCGCTGGCTGATGACCTGATTGGTTTGCACCCCACCATCCAGCAGCAGCGCAAGTACCGCGAGGACGATAATCCAACCTGCAGCGACGGCCCAGCCCGAGGTGAGAGACGTTGCGCCTACGAGTGCGATTGCGCTCAGTGTCGCCGGACGGGTCAGTCCGGCGTCAGCCAAGCGTCCTGCGAGAGGAGCGGCCAGTGCGCCGCCTGCTCCCGCGAGTGCGAAGAGGGCAATCTTGCTCTGGCTAAAGCCGAACTGGGCATGAAGCAAAAGCGGAATGGCGGTCCAGAACATGTTGAAGACAGCGAAGACGAGACCATGACAGGCGATGCGAACCCTTAACGTCCTGTATTGGACCAGAAGATGCATGATCGACCGCAAGAGGCTTCCGTAAGACATGCGACGGGTTGGGGCCTGAACGGGCAGAACGCGCGCCAGCCCAAGACCCGCGAGCATCATGACGACAGCAGAGACCCAGAACACGGCTCGCCAGCCGAACGCGGCCGCCATAGCGTTTGCGACGGGCCGCGAGAGCATGATCCCCGACAGCAGACCGCCCATGATATTGCCGATCGTTCTGCCACGTTGACCGGGTTCCACGAAATGCGTGGCGAGCGGCAGCAGAATCTGCGATCCCACGGAACACAGACCGATGGTGACGGAAAACAGCATGAATGTCGCGACTGAGGTGCTGAGCGCCGCTCCGATCAGACTGACGACAAGCCCGGCAATCGTTAGGAGGATCAGACGACGGTTTTCGGACTGGTCGCAGAGCGGCACGATCAGGACCAACCCAGCCCCGTAGCCGAGTTGGGTCAGCGTGACGATACTTCCCGCCCATGTGGAGGAAATGGCCAGTGCACTCGTGATGGGGCCGATCAGAGCCTGCGCGTAGTAGATGTTCGCGACCGTCAGGCCGCACACCCCGGCGAACAGTCCGGTTATCGCCGGTGTCAGGCGGAATGTCGTGTGAGCGGTAGCGTTTGTCACGGGCGGCCTTCTGGCAACTTTTGAGGCGAGTGGCGGCTCAGAACGTGTTCCTGAAAATGATCTCGTCTGTCGGAAGGATGCCGCCGGTCGGGTGAGGGGACTTGGCACATTTACCGACCGCGACGAACATGACGATTTCATGGTCCTCGGGAAGATTGATCAGCTTGCCCACTGCGTCGAAGTCGAAACCGTCCATCGGGCATGTGCCGTAGCCCATGCTTTCGGCCTGTAGCATGATGGCTGCCGCTGCCATACCGCACGAGCGCATGCCTTCGTCGCGCTGGACCTGTTCGCGTCCACGATAATACTGATCGATCGCGCCGGTCATGAATTGCTGCACTTCGGTGGAGGCGTTTTCCCAGTAGCGCGTGGTGGATTTCTCCCACGCCTTGATGTCAGCGCAGAGAACCAGAAGCACGGAAGAGTCGGTAACCTGAGCTTGATCCCATGCGACGGCGCGGATCTTGGTGCGCAGTTCTGGATCGGTCACGGCGACGAAGCGCCAATTCTGGATGTTGAACGCCGTTGGCATACGGCGGGCGAGACCGAGCAGTGTGTCGAGTTCAGCGTCCGTCATGCGGTGGTCGGGATCGAAGACTTTGGTAGCGCGGCGTTGCAGAATGGCACTGGCGACGTCGAGGGGCATGACATTTCTCCTGTTGTGTGGCTCTGTTGTACAATTTACCCTGTCAACGCGGAGAGGGCATTAAGGGTGCTTAGGCTTATGAGACGGCCCGTCTGATGGGTGTTCCATCGTTCCCCTTGGCCCGTCCGGGATAGCCGTAGGCCTACAGAGTTTCATTTCGGGTGATGGCATCTTTGCTGATGCGAGGCGCCATAACACTACATTCTTTTTGGGAGGTATGATCTACCATGTATCAGGGCTGGTAATGGTTTCATGAGATCGCCTTGTGTCATACACACTACCAGCCGTGACGCTGACTGGCGATCTCTTCATCGTCGGGGATCTGTTCCCGAGACTGGGGCCGGAGCATAGCATCACTGATATCGCTTCCTATCATGTCTATGCTCCTGATTTATATGGCTATTCATGGAATTTTTCAAATGTACGGAAGGAAAAAGAAAGGCATGTTTAAGACATTACTATTTCCTAACATGCCCTTCAGGAAGAATACTAGCGCGTCATAGATTTAAACAATTGTGTCTGTTCGACCAGCGCGCGTTCGGTTGGCAACCGTTCCATACTCGATGCACCATAAAATCCATGGCAATCAGGGCAAGCCTTGAGGACTTTCTGGGCATCTTCAGGCATTGCAATCGGTCCGCCATGGCAAAGAACGATGACGTCGTCTCTCACACTTTTGGCAGCATCCGTCATCTGGTTGATCAGCGTTATACAGTCGTCCAGTGTGAATGCTGTTTCTGCACCAATATTGCCACCAGTTGTCAGGCCCATGTGGGCAACCAGAACATCCGCGCCCGCTTTTGTCATGCTGACAGCTTGCTCTGGGTCGAAGATATAAGGGGTCGTGAGCAAATCTTTCTTGCGGGCCCGAGCGACGACATCCACTTCCATAGCATAGCTCATGCCGGTTTCTTCAAGGTTTTTTCGGAATGTACCGTCAATCAGCCCGACTGTCGGGAAGTTTTGTATACCAGAAAAACCCACCCTGCGTATTTCGTCGAGGAATACATCAAAGTCCACAAATGGATCGGTACCATTCACGCCGGCAAGTACTGGCGTGTTTGGGACAACTGGCAGCACCTCACGTGCCATCTCCATAACGATCTGATTGGCGTTGCCATAAGCAAGCAAGCCCGCAAGTGAACCGCGTCCAGCCATGCGGTAACGACCGGAGTTATAAATGACGATCAGATCGATGCCGCCCTCCGCCTCACATTTGGCGGAAAGACCTGTTCCTGCTCCGCCCCCAACGATGGGGCGCCCTTCTGCGATAAGGCCGCGCAAACGACCAAGAATAGTTTCGCGTGCAATGCTAGGCATTGAATTCGGTCTCCTTGAACATTGTCTGAAATTCGTCCGCCATTGCCTGAGCAAAAGCAGAATCATTGAGCGCATATGGCAGGCGTATCAGCCTTCGCCTTGCGCTTTCGCGCAGCATCCCTGATAACGCCGCGACGAATGCTTCATCGGCTTCGGGATCGAAAAAGACCTCTCCAGCCGCATCAAGTAAAGAAAAGCCGCCTTCCGGTATAAAGAATGCGACGGGGCCTTCGCAGTGATTCAGGCGTTCGGCAATCATTTGCCCCATCTGACGACATTCTTCGGCTGATGTACGCATCAGTGTGATGTGTGGGTTATGCTCTACCAGAACACGATTTCTATAATTTTGTGGAACCGTATCTCGGGCAGCGAAATTGACCATGTCGAGACCACCGCAACTGCCGACATAAGGCACTTTAGTGCGTTCAACTGCGCCGAGCCGGTCTTCTCCACAAGGAAAAATACCATTCGCAATGAGGTCGCAGAATTCCGTTGTTGTAACGTCAATTACACCGCGTATGACTCCACGATCAATAAGCTGTTCCATCGAACGACCACCCGTGCCGGTGGCGTGAAACACCAAACAGTCAAACTGATGATGCAAGGTATCAGTCAGGTGTGTGACGCAGGGTGTCGTTACACCAAACATCGTCAAGCCAATCGCAGGGCGTTGGTCTTCGGGTTCATGCGTCGCAGAACGCACCATACCGGCCATGGCATTCGCTGCGTTTTCGAGCACTCGCCGCGACACACGGTTCAGCCCTTGCATATCGACCACGGAATACAGCATTGCTATATCGGATCCACCAACATAAGGCGCAACGTTTCCAGATGCCACGGTGGACACAAGAATTTTTGGAATACCGATGGGCATTGCCTGCAAAGCAGGTGCTACCAGTGCGCTGCCTCCAGACCCCCCTAGTGCCAGTACTCCTGCCACATCAGGGCGCGAGGAGAGATAGTGCAACAACGCGTCAGACATTCCTGCAATTGCTGGACCTCTGACATTCCCGAATACGGCATCGGGCCCACGCGGGTGGCATGATGCGACGTCCCATGCCACGACATCGGTGGCTTGAATGACACCGGTGCAATTGTGTCCTGTGGAGACATCGACAACTCTGGAGAGCACACCACGTTCCGACAATTTGGTTTGCAGATAACGGAGTTCTGCGTCCTTGGTGTCTCGCGTTCCGATGATATAGACGTATTTTGCCATCGTCAGGCCATCCGGGGACACGGCTCAAGCAATGTGACCGTCAGTGGTCTTTCCAGTCCTGCCGTAAACGTCTCTTTCATGGCCAGGAAATGTGCCGTCTGCTCATGAATTAGAAGCGCGTCGAGACTCTCCCACTGTTCGATAAACACGAGATGCTGCGGGTTGTTTTGGTCACGCTTGCAGTCATAGGAGATATTGGACGGCTCTAAACGCGACGCGATAACGCATGCCGCAACTGCGCCGAGGACGGCATCTTTGTGTTCAGGTCGGATGTAGATTTCGGCAATGATAGTAAGGACATTTGTTGATAGGTCTGACATGCTTTCTCTCCGCCGCCTGACTGTTCTTGTCAGACTAACGCGGAGTGACACTTTCAGCCTAAGACTATAGTGTCGCGTGACACTTTTCTTTCTACTAGTTCGCATGCCTGACGTATGCGCGTCAGCGCTACGGTCAGATTTTTGAAGGATACGGCACCCAGGGCGAGCCTTACGCCTGTTGTTTGAAGGGTGTCGCAACTGGCAAAAGCGCTCGGTGGTGCGATTGAAACACCGAGTGCCTTTGCGTTTTCAGCGACGTTCTCTGCTGTGGATGCATCCATGGGCAGCCAAAGGTGAAAGCCGTCTCCACCCGGTTCTGTCATGCGTTTGCCCAATATATTACGGGCAAGATTCCGTCGTCTTGCGGCTTCGGCACGTAAAGATTGACGGACGCTGCTAGCCGTTCCATCGCTCAACCACTGAGCCATCATCGCATAGGACAGGGGAGCGATCATCAGGGATGATGCAAGCAGTACTGGAAGTGTCTGCGCTGCGAATGCAGCTGGGGGGGCAAGCGCGCCTATGCGCAAACCTGGACTGATGATTTTTGACAGACTGGAAACATGAAAAGTCCGTTCCGGAATGAGCGCCGCGAGAGTGTGGTTTAGCTTGCTCTGTCCAGCATAGACACCATCTTCGATGACCAGAGCATCGAACCGGCGGCATAACTGGGCAATGGCATGTACTCGATCGCTATCCATGCAAGCGGTGGTTGGATTATGCAGGGTGGGCGTTACATACACTAATGCCCGTCCAGTTTGGGGTGACGATAAGGCGGCTTCCAGCCCATCAGGCATCATCCCGCGCGCATCCATGGCAATACTTTGCAAGGTTTTTCCTCCGCGACGCACTGTGTCCAGCATGCCGGGGTAGGTCACCTCTTCGGTTATAATGCTGCCCACATGTGGGCGCGCGACGGTGAACGCCACGCTGAGTGCCTGTTGCGCTCCACCAGTCAGTAACAGATTTTCCGGATCGATTTCGATACCGCAACCTGTCAGCCAGTGCGCCATAATTCGACGGTGTTCGATATGTCCAGCAACAGGTGGATAAACGTTAAAAAGGGCGGCGTCGACGGTACGGGCCAGACGTGACAGGGTGCGAGCGAGTGCTCGGTCACTAAACATGGGCGGGGGCATATTGGTGGACATATCCAGCAAAATCGACCGATCATCCGCCCGTGCTGCAACGAAAGATCCACGCCCATGCTCGGCCCGCACTAATCCGCGTCTTTCAAGAATGGCATAAGCGCGCGTAACGGATCCAATGCCGATGCCCAGACGCCACGCGAGGTCACGGTGTGCTGGCAGTCGATCGCCAACAGACAAAATACCATGGAGTATGTCTGATCCCAGCACGTCGGCTAGACGCTCTGCTGACGATCCGGTTCCGTCTGGGAGACGTGCATTCCAAGGTGACTGGCTTCGCATTGTTTTGCCTAATTAATTTTAGAAAGCTCAATAGTGGGGGAATACCCCGCTCTGGATGGCAGATGGAGGGTGGTTAGGACTATTCTATCGTATCGTCCCGCCCCCGCGAAGCCAGAAGCCAATCGTCAGGGCTACCTGGAGGGTTCGAAAAACCCTCTGGTTTTGAGTCTGTCTCTGTGATTCCATTTCTCCTGCATTGATTGAGGGAGAAGATGAAGCAGGCTGGTTTCTTTGACGTTGAAGAGCGGCTTGCGCGATTGAGCGGGCTTGGTGATCAGCTTGAAGCGTTCTGCCCTGCTCTGGAGAAGGCCCTGGCCTATTCAGATGGAAGCAAAGGCGGGCGACGGCCATTTGATCCGGTGCTGATGTTCAAGATCCTGGTGATCCAGACGCTGAACAATCTGTCTGATGAACGGACGGAATATCTCATCAACGACCGGCTGTCGTTCATGCGTTTCCTTGGTCTGGGGCTTTCAGATCGGGTGCCTGATGCCAAAACAATCTGGCTGTTCCGTGAACGCCTGACACAGGCGGGGGCCATTGAAAGACTGTTTGAGCGCTTTGATGCGACCCTGCGGAACGCAGGCTATCTGCCGATGTCGGGTCAGATCCTGGATGCAACGCTGGTGGCTGCTCCAAAGCAGCGCAATACTAATGCCGAGAAGGTAGATCTCCGGGCAGGACGTACCCCCGAAGACTGGCAGGACAAGCCGTCCAAGCTGTCGCACAAGGATCGCCATGCGCGCTGGACGCTGAAGTTCACGAAGGCGAAGCGGCAGGATGATGGAACCATGCCATCCAGCGATCTCGCCATCCCGTTCTTTGGCTACAAATCCCAGGTATCGATAGCGGGGCCGGGTTTGATGCCATGGAGAAAGTCGGAGAAGCGCAGGCTTCGGAGACGTGGTTGTGGATCAGACCCGGTTCCCAGCATGCCGGGAACCGGGTCTATACTCTCAGAGCGAACCAGGCCGGTTCGGGGCTGAAGTCCCTGAGAGATCCGCCGATCGTCTCGTCTTTTGTGAAGCATGAACCCGGTCCGGCCGCGCTGACGGGGCAAGAGTAACAAGATTGTGGCGTCTGCTTTGAGTGAAGTTGATCGGCCACGAATGACACACCTGACTGTGACCGTAGCGTTGGTTCCCTCACCAGAAAGGACCGACCATGACATTCCGTATCATTGGTATTGATCTGGCCATTCGCGGAGATCACCTCGCTCAGATCTATGACGATGGCCGCCCTAATGGCCGTGCAATTCGTTTCAGGCACGATCAGCCCTCACTCGCCGCTTTTGTTCAGACAGCCGTGATGGGGCTGAGAGCGGATGACCACATTCAGGCCATCATGGAGCCAACCGGCATGAGCTGGTTTCCTGTTGCCCACCATCTTGCAGATGCTGGCGTCACCGTGGCTCGTGTCAAGGGAAAACGGGTCAAGGCTCTACGCCGTTACCTTTCCGAACACGCCAAAACGGATATGGCTGATGCCCAGATCCTGGCGGCCATACCGTCATTTGGTGGACCACGTCTTGATCCAGTCCACATTCCGGATCCGCAAAGCCACGCTCTTCAACGTCTAATCAAACAGAGAAGCCGCTTTCAGAACGAGATCGCGGATGCCAGGCGGCGCCTGCTTGATCTCATTCGTTGGGCATCCCCCAGGCTTGAAGCAGTCTTGCCCGACTTAGGAACACGGCTCTCTTTGGCCCTGTTGCAGAAATGGTTTCACCCCTCGGATGTTTTGAAGGCGCGTCGTACGACATTCGCCAAATATGTTGGAGCTCATGCGGGAGGGAACCATCCGCGCAGTGGGCCCTTTGTGGAAACGCTGATCACAGGGTTACGTGAAGCGGCGCAATACGCTCAAGACCTTCATGGGACACACATTGATTTTTCGGAACTACAATTCCAAATCGCGACGGGAATTGAGAATGTTCTGAAGAAAATCCAACCAGTTGAAGATTTTGAGCAGCATATTGCAGATCTCTATAAACACCTCGACCCACAGGCTCTTCTGCTCAGTGTTCCGGGTGTCGGCCGTCATCTCGCGCCAACCCTGATCGGTATCTTGCAGAACATTGAGCGGTTTCATTCCGAAAAACATTTACGGTGGTTCTGTGGCCTGTTTCCCAGGAGGGCTGATAGTGGTGGTGTGGAGCGAGCGGGCCAGACCCTGATCCAGGGTGGCAATAACCGCATCAAACATGCACTTTATCTTGCTGCTGATACGGCACGAAAAACAGATCCTGAACTGGCAGAACTTTATTGGAGGCTGATGACGGCGAAAGGTCATCATCACAAACAGGCTTTATGTGCCGTTGCCAATCGTATTGTGAACCGGATCTTCAGCGTTCTCAAACGAGGAAAGCCTTATGAAGTGCGCGACAGGGAGGGAAACAGCATCACCCTCTGTGAAGCAAAAGCTATCACTCTGGAGCGCTATACTGTCGGAGAAAACAGTAGAGCAGGACGTCGTTCCAATCGGATCGAAAAGAACTCCTGAAACCGGAAAAATTGCTTGCGCTCTCGGTACAAGATCACGTCTCCATCGACCGGAAGTATCGGTTCATCCGGAAATGGAAGACGACGGATGCCGTTGCCAGCGATGGCGCGCGATTGAGAGAGGGGCTGCTGGATAAAACCAATACGGCCTCAAGCGTCTGGGCAGACACGGCCTATCGCTCCAAAGCCAACGAAGACTTCATGGAAAAGCAGGGCTTTGTCTCCAAGGTTCACAGGAAAAAGCCGCATCTCAAACCTATGCCCCGGCATATCCAGAAATCGAATGCCGGAAAGTCTGTGATCCGATCTCGTGTCGAGCATGTCTTTGCCGATCAGAAATCACAGACGGGACTGCTGATCCGAACTGTCGGTATCACCCGGGCCACCATGAGGATCGGGCTCGCCAATATCGTCTATAATATGCGCCGTCTTCTCTTCCTGGAGCGAATCAGCGCGAGCGCGTAGTCATCCAGCAGGGGACAGCCCCTAATCCGTTCAAAACACAAACAGAAAACGCCCCAAAGAACCGTCAATCAGATTGCCAAAACCCAGAAATCACGGGCCAAGCACATCAATCAACGGTTCTTCGATCCCTCCATCTGCATTTCGTGCCCTCTTGACGAGGCAAGCATCTCTTCCAATTTTTCTTTCGCTGGACGCCATCGGGTCCGGCATAGGCTCTGTGAGCCAGACAACTGAAGTCCATGTTGCTTTAATCGGAGGATGTGGATGTCGACACTGAAAGGACTTTATTCCCGCTATCGCCGCTCCTTGCGCACAGCCGCCCGGAGATGGCGCAACCGACTGGAGGGAGGCGTATCATGGTAACGCGCCCCCTTTTTGGAGACGATCCGCTAGCTCCGCGTGTCCTCTCCGTGCTCCGCCGCCTCGGTCATGACGGACGTGGCGTGATGCTGACGTCTCTGGTGGCCCATACCGGTATACCGGGGATCAGACTTCGCTCTACGCTGGAATGCCTGGTCCAGGCGGGCACGGTCACCCCTGCCGGGTGTGATCCTCTGGCTTCTGATCTCGCGTTCCGTGTCCCCATGCGGGCAAGAGCCGCACCGCCAGTTCCGATCGCGGCGTAAGGCACAACCGCGCCGGGTAGATCAGAAACGCCTTCTCCGAGCGGAAGCGCCATCTTTTCTGGAACGACCGCACGAATGAGAGGGTGGAGCGGGGCCTTCCATCGGAGGTCCCGCGTTTCTGCAGATGAAATCAAAAGCAGCGAGAACAGGGAGATGTCGAGTTTTATTCATTTTCTCAACCTGAAGGCGCTTCAGCACTATTGGAATAACCATCCCCCCGTGCCCCGTTCACGGGGGACAATGCGGCCAGTTTGGTCGCACTCCGCGGGAAAGACGGAGCGAGCGGAACAGACAGCCAAGCAACCTCGGCACCTTCGGCAGCGGGAGAGGCCACATGTCGCTGTCGGTCTCATCCTCATGCTGCTGGTCGGAATGGTCTCGCCGACATCAGCTCATGCACCGCAGGGTATGCTGTCGTGCGAGACAGAAAAGCAGCCGGTAAACATTCCATCCATGCCACTGGCCCGCGCCATAGAGATATTGAGCCGGCAGACCGGGTGCCCGGTCCTAATCGACCCGATCCTTATGGACGGCAGGACCTCGGCAGCCGTCAAGGGCGCCTATACGCCTCAGGCCGCCCTCCTGCATCTGTTCGGATCCGTGCATATCGACGTCACCGCCACTGTTTCTGGCTTGAGCGTCAGTCCTCTGGATGCGACGGCTCTGACATCGGGTGACACGCGGTCCGGCCTGAGGAGTGCACCATGACTCTTCATACGGACAGGCCGAACAAAATTATGTCGCTTCCGACCGTTCAGATCAGCACAGAACTGGCGGTCCTGCTTGCCCACTATCTCAGCTACGAGGAAAAAGACCGCGGATACGGCGGCCTCATGCATCGGGCGGCTGACCATCTGATTTACCACCTGGTATCTCGCTGGAGAACCGCGCCAGACCCGGAAGCGACGACCCGACCAACGCCGTGGTCCGAAAACTCCTGCCTGTCGCTGACCGCACGCACATGGCCAAGGCCTTGGGCTAGTCGTTGGGAGACCTCGAAAATCAACTGACATTGGCCTTGCCAAAGGCCGTGCGAGATCATGCCAGAATATTGTCCTGTTGTCTGCCATGCTGGCACCGGATGTAAGCCGGAAGGGCCATGAGCCCTTCCAGAGACTGATTCAGTCCGCAGGGGAGTTCGCATCCACATCCGAGGGATCAAGCGGTTCGACCAGTCCTTTTAACTCTGGATCAGTGGAACTGCTCTAAAAGAAAAACCAGACCCAGGGCGTGGGAACTATAACGCAATTCATAGATGGGAAAACGGCTATGGAAGACCTCTCCATGAAACGTTCCTGGCAGAGCAGGGACTGGTCCCACTTCATCAAGCTGTTCAGGGGCCTGACATTCTACGAGCGTTTTGAACAGGCGATCATTCTGACCCTGATTGCGCTCATCATGCTGGTCACCGCCATCGCGACGATTCATCTGATCGGCGCGGTATGGCATCTGGTCGTCGATGTCGGAATCGATCCGATCAACCAGACGATCTTCCAGGCGATTTTTGGCGCGATCTTTACTGTTATCATCGCCCTTGAATTCAAACACTCCCTGCTGGTCGTTCTTGCCCAGCATGAGAACGTCATCCGGGTACGGACCATCGTCCTGATCGCCCTCCTGGCGATTGCCCGCAAATTCATCCTGCTGGATCTGCATGATGTGACTGCCATGGAACTGTTCGCTCTCTCGGCGGCTGTTCTGGCGCTGGGTGCCGTCTACTGGCTGGTCCGCGAGCAGGATGCGCGTGTCGCGCGCGATGCCAGAGAACAGGCGCATCTTGAAGATAATCCTGCGGCCCGCTGTGAGCCTGAACGGTCTTCATCCTGAAGAATCGAAGTAAAGGCGGTCTATAACGCCGCCTTTACTCAATCCCCACTATGTCTCGTGCGATGAGGACGTCTTCTTCGCCGTCTCTGGCCCTGACGGTGCCAGATGATCTGTGTCGATGGGCCGGAACGGCGGAATGGGTTGTCCGGGAGAGTAGACCGGTCCCTTGTAGTTCTGATCCAACTGGCTTGCGTTCAAGCTGTCGACCAGCATATCACCTGTGCCGTCTTCGTAATGAGTGCGAGCCCCGGTTTCGGGGATTGTGGACGTTCCCTCAGTCGCCCTTGCATCGAACGATGTTGCAGTCGTCCGGACAACATCACCAGCATGTGCGCCCGACTGGCTCAGTAGAGACAAGCTCAGAGCAGCGCACGACAGAGATATTTTCATCCTCTTCATGCTCATGACCTTTCGAGATTCTCCCTCGGCCGGATGAATGGCCGGGGGAGAGTTTTCGTCACGCCATCAGGCTGCCTCTTTCCGCGCCTCAATCTGGGGCACGGCTTCCTCCGCACGTGCTGTAGAGGACGTAATCGCGATACGACGCGGCTTCATCGCTTCGGGTATCTCACGTTTCAGAGTAATGGACAGAAGTCCGTTCTCGAAGTGCGCATCGGTGACTTTCATATGCTCGGCCAGATCGAAGCGGCGTTCGAATTCTCTGCCCGCAATACCCCGATGGAGATATTCGGTGGCGCTTTGCGGCTCCGGCGCCTTTCGACCTGTCACGACAAGAGTATTGCGCTCCTGTGTGATCGTAAGGTCGGCCTCGGCAAGTCCGGCAACCGCCATGTCGATCCGGTAATCATCCTCACCGGTCTTGACGATATCGTAAGGCGGCCAGTTATCGACCGCCGGAATCCGGCTGGCGAGATCAAGGGCGTTGAGCATTCTGTCAAAACCCACGCTCGAACGGAACAGGGGAGCAAAATCAACGGTGGCTCTCATAGCCATATCCTCCTTTGAGCAACATGGACACAAGATCAAAACTGATAGTTCTGTCTGCCGACCCCTTCGGCGGCCGGCAGATTCAATCTGGGCACTCCGTGCATGGTGTCAAGAGGTATCAAAAATGCAGAAAGGCAGGTTTGGGCGTCCTCAATCGTTCGCGTGTTCAGAGTGGACCAGAACAATGCCTGATAGTATCGGATGGAAGTTGCTGGCCGTGGCATTCGCCGCGACCATGCTGATTGCCGCTCCGGCGGAGGCCTGGCCGTGGATTTATGCTGGACCACCCATTGTCGTTCCACCACCAGTCCTGGTCGCGCCGCTAGCTGTCAGTTGGGGTGGGCGGTCTCCTTCAGAAGGCTTATCAACCGCCGGTATGGCACATCAATGCCGCAAGGAGGCCTTCCACCCCATCTGACATGTCTTGTTCTATGATACGTTCTCAGAAGGGGCTGCTTTTATGCAGCCGAGCGGAGAATGCACTCGGGTGGGAGGAAACTCCATCAGCTCATGGTGATTGCGGACTGTCCGCTTAGGAGCTTGGCGAATGGGGGCTTGTATGTCCGGGATGAGGGCGACTACAGCCCGTCTGCTCTGTTGTTGATGAGCCGACAGGCTGTTTAGGGGGGGAAGCGGCAGGTCGGCTATGCACGCAGATATGACAAAAGCGGACACGAAACTTTGTGCTGCGATCTGGTTGCGCTTAATTTGTCTACCTTAGAATAAATCTCCGTGCTATGAAGTGACTAGTTTAATGGTCAGGAGATTCGATGTGCAAACTGTGAATTTGGTGGACGCAAAAGCCCACCTCAGTCGTTTGGTCGATCAGGCCATGCAGGGCGAACCCGTTCGCATTATGCGTCGGGGGAAAATCGTCGCACAAATCGACAAAGTCACATGCAAGCGCAAGCCTGTTGATTTGAACGCTCTGCGCTCGCTTACAGCCAATATGACAGTCCAGGCTGTGTCCGCGCGAGAAATGGTACGGGATATGCGAGACGAGGCACGATATTGAGCGTTTATATCGATACGTCCGTTCTGGTTGCCGCGCTGACCAACGAGGCAGAGACAGACCGGATGCAATCATGGCTTTCCAGTCAGGATCCAGACGAATTATTTATAAGTGATTGGGTCGCGACTGAGTTTTCTTCCGCACTTTCAATCAAACTACGGAGCGGTCAGATCAACGTTGCTGACCGTGCAAATGCGTTAGCCCTCTTTACTCGTCTGTCCGCTGAAAGCTTTCAGATTTTGCCCATAACGACACAGCAGTTCAGGGCAGCGGCGCGTTTTTCTGATCAGTATGCGTTAGGGCTGCGTGCAGGTGATGCCTTACACCTTGCCGTCTGCGCCGATCACGGAGCAACGTTATGCACTCTTGATAGACGCCTCGCTGAGGCAGGTCCTAATATAGGCTTAAAAACAAAGCTACTATAATTTGTCAGGAATGGGGGGGTAGCCGGTTGTGTTGGGATAAGAAGCGTAACCAAAGCCATCCCATCAGGGCAGACAGAACAGAGCCAGCAAAGATGCCCATCTTAGCTGGTGTCACAAGATCTGATCCGGAAAATGCCAAGTTTGCGATAAACAGACTAATCGTGAACCCAATGCCGCATAGCAACGAAAGCCCAAACAGCATCCCCGTCGGCGTTTCAGCCGGAAGCGTGGCGATCTTCAGGCGGGTCGAAAGCATTGTTATACCAAAGATGCCGACCGGTTTGCCAACAATCAGTCCTAATATAATCCCGAGCGGAGCAGCCTCCAGCATCATGTCCGGATGAACGCCAGCTAGTGAAACACCCACGTTCATGAAACCGAACAGCGGTAGAACGACCCAGGTAACGAAAGGGGTCAACGCAGAAGATGTCCGATCAAGTGGCGTAGCTTGTCTGGCATCCATTCCTGAGGTGACTGCTGGAAGGCATAGGCCGGTGATGACTCCAGCAAGCGTCGGGTGCAGGCCGGCATCCAGAAGCGCCACCCATAACAGGACGCAACCGATGCCGTAGCTCCAGAGAGTTCTGATCCCAATCCTGTTCGCGCCGACCAATGCGGCAGTCACGATCACGACCGCGATAAGCCCCGG
Organism: Gluconobacter albidus; assembly: GCF_002005485.1. Taxonomy (NCBI): domain Bacteria; kingdom Pseudomonadati; phylum Pseudomonadota; class Alphaproteobacteria; order Acetobacterales; family Acetobacteraceae; genus Gluconobacter; species Gluconobacter albidus. The sequence goes on from NZ_CP014690.1 coordinate 76,274, forward strand.
CCAATACAGAGCGCTCCCATAAAATAGGGCGATCACCACAATCCCCAGCACATCGTCGAAAATGGCAAGCGCCATCAGCCAGGCCCTGGCTCCCGGCGAGACATGCCTTCCAAGAGCAAGGATGATTGGCAACGTAAACGCGGCATCCGTTGCAACAGGAACGGCCCAGCCGCGTGTCGCTTCCGGATGATCGCATGTTACCAGCAGATACGTAAGGGCCGGCACGATCATTCCCCCCAACGCTCCGATAAGCGGAAGGGCGATGCTGCGTAGTGATGAGAGGTGCCCGGAAACAATTTCCTTTTTGATTTCGAGAATGACCACCAGAAAGAATAGGGTCATGAGTCCGTCAGAGACCCATGCATCAATGTTTTCTGGCCCCCGCTCTCCCAAGATGGGTAATTTCATGGGCGTTGTTATCAGGGTGCCGTAACCCGACGCCCATGACGAATTCGCCAGGACAAGACCCAACAGGGATGCCAGCAGGAGAACAGACGCCCCACCTGCGGGAGAGGCCAGAAAACGTCGGATATGCGTTGTGGACGGAACAGAAAATTCGCTCATTCCTCTTTGTTGAATGAGGCAGGCTCCCACACAAGCCTGTAGCGATGCGCTACCTTGTCATAATGTTTCTATTAATGCCCGCTTTCCGGATGGCCGTTTAACGCGGCTGATGTTCGGCGTGTAGGCGTAAGCGGACCTGCTGCTTACGCCCTCATCTCGGACATGCAAAGCGCCGTAGAGAATTTCCAAAAGCAGACATGCTTTCTGTATGCCGTCTAACTACCGCTCATACGCCTGACTATGCATCCCATAATCTCTCAGGAATTCTTATCTGCCTCACCCAATGTCTGCGCCGCGACGATCGACCAGTCCTTTTCTCCATGCCCAGCATCAATGGCTTCTCCCATCTGTCCGAAGATCGCAGCCAGCATTGGCAGTTCACGACCGGTCGCAGCACCCGCTTCTGTCGCAAGCCTCAGATCCTTGAGGCCGAGAGCCGCACGGAAGCCGGGTTCGTAAACCCGGTTCGTGATATTCTTCGAGTAGACCTGATAAGATCGACTGCCAAACAGCGTATTTAGGATCAGATCAAAAAATACCTCGCGTGCGACACCATTAGCCTCTGTCAGCACAACTGCCTCCGCCATCGCCTCAATCGCCATGGTAATCATCATATTACACGCAATCTTAGCCGCATGAGCTCCCCAAGGTTTGTCCCCCATCGGCCAAATACGTTTGCTCAAAACCTCGAATACGGGCACGAGCCTGGCCAAATGTGTTGGATCGCCACCCGTCAGGATCTGCAACGCGCCGTCTGCCGCAACATCCGGCCTGCCAAGAACAGGGCTTGCCACAAATGCCACCCCGGCTTGGTTGTGCAGCGCCGTCAGCTCGCGCGAAAACGCGACCGAAATCGTGGACATCATCACATGGATCACACCTGATTTTGCGCGTGACAGCAAATCTGGATCGACGATTACGGAGCGAACAGCCGTATCATCTGACAATATTGTCAGTACGACATCGCCCTCGAAGGCCTTATCCGGTATTTCCAGCGTGGTCACACCTGCAAGCGTGCGGCCCGAGCGAGTCCAAGCGGAAACGTCATGGCCGTTGCGGACCAGATTGGTGGCCATAGCACGACCCATCGCACCGAGGCCGATAAAGGCTATCTTCATGCTAACGCCTCTGTGTTCGGCGCAAGCCATGCCAGTACTGGAGCCAGTGCTTCGTCAGAGTTTTTCTCGTAAATCAAGCCATGTCCGTTGCCGTGCACGCCATAATCCGGCAGGTGCATCAACTCGGCTGAAGCCCCCGCATTATTCAAAAATGCAGCAGTGGGCAGGCTTGCGGCGGCAAAGTCGCTAGCCTCGGCGGTCACGATCAGGATCGGCAATTCGACCAGAGACGGCAGGCGATACGTACCTGGCTCTGCAGCTTGCAGGACCGTTGCATCGCTCACAGGCGGTTCGAACGCCAGTGGCGCGGCAGCAGCGCCCCACGTCATCGGTCCGATGTTGGGAATGGTCGCAAAAGGCGGCCCCATTGGCTCGATCGCAACGATACCCCGCACGAGATCAGGTCTCCGATCAGCGACCAGCCAGCCATCCGGGCCGGAGGCAGAATGCGTCAGCAGGATCGCAGGGCCAATTTTATCCAAAAGGGCTGCGGTCCGGTCGGCATCCATCGTCTGGGAGACGCACAAATCAGCGGGCAATGGCCCATAACCCGCGATAAAATCGTCCATTGCCGACTCGTTATCCGCAGCAAACGGCCATTGTGTATGGCGCGGATTGGTACCAGGGAAATAGATCTGACGGCCGCCTTCATAGGAAAACGGCGGTCCCATTGCCCCGGTGATGTCCGTATGCAGGGGCGAACGCCCGTGCCCCGGCCGGTCGATCACTAGCACTGCATAACCTGCTTCAACCAGACGCTGCGCCCATCCCGCTCGGCCATCGGGCGTATCGAACCATTCCGTCCCCTGAAACCCGCCCCCATGCATCAAAACGATCGGGTAAGGACGTGTAACGTGTTCGGGTGCCTCCCACTCCACATACATCGGTGCACGCTGATAGGTGCGGCCAGATTGGACCACGCGCTCGCCTGGTATCCAGAAATGGCCTCGGCGAATACTGCGTAGCGGTGCATTCGACCATGGGTGATGAAAATTCATATCAGAACCTCAGAGAGGCAATACGCGCAGGCGCAGTGGTTCAAGATTGGTAAAGCGAGGCACATCCGCCATGACGGCCGCAACTTCCCGACTGCTGAATGCGACCTCGATACTGGCTGAATCGGTAAAGCGGCACTCGCAGATCGCGACAGTTTCGGAAGTGTCCTTCGCTGGGTAGAATGCTGCGAGCGACACAAGCCCATAGGCACCAAAGGCATTCCTCACCAGCGGCAGGTGGCGCTCCACATAGTATACCCGGTCGAAACGATCGGCTGGTGTGCCGCGATAGATCACATATAAGACCGCTTCATTCATGCGCCGAACCCGCCGTCAATCGTGTGCATGGCGCCCGTGATCCCACTCGCATGCGGACCTACGAGATAGGCCACCAAGTGTGCCACATCTTCTGCTGTGCCGTGCCGTTTGAGCGCCATCTCGTCATGCATCGCCTGCACGAGGGGACCGTCATGAGGATTCATGTCGGTGTTCGTCGGACCCGGTTGCACCACGTTAACCGTGATATCACGCGCGCCAAAATCTCGTGCCAGACCACGCGCAAGACCCTGCAATGCCGATTTACTCATTCCATAAGCCGTAAGACCTTCGAACGGCATTCTGTCTCCATGCACAGAACCTATCAGGATAATCCGGCCGCCCTCACTCATCTGACGCGCAGCTTCGACGGATGCGAAATAAGGGCCGCGAATATTGACGTCGATCAGATGGTCTACTGCATCCGGCTCCAGCGTTAGCGGGTCGCCTGGCAACAGAAGGGCGGAATTATAGACCAAAACATCAAGCGGCCCTATCTCGCGCAGGAGGGCAATCGTCGCATCGCGGTCTGAAGCGTCGCTGCGGATCGCGTGTGCGCCAGTACGAGCCGCGACTGCCTCCGCAGCTGTCTGCGATCCAGCCCAGGTGAATGACACGTCGTCGCCTTCTGCAGCAAAGCGCGCGACGATCGCCGCCCCAATTCCACGACTGCCGCCGATGACCAGAATTTTGCGTGTTGCCGAAGCCAACATTAGGAGCTCCTTGAATTTGTTGATTGATCGCTACATAATTCATTAAGCACTAACGTCAAGGATTTTTGAGTGACCGATCATTTATTATCAAAAGGAGCGCGTGGCCGCCCCCGCCGGTTCGATCCAAATGCCGCTCTCATCACCGGGCGCGCATTATTTCACACGCACGGTTATGAAGCGCTTGGTATTGCCGCCATTACCGAGGCACTCGGTATCCGGCCGGCCAGCTTCTATGCTGCGTTTGGGAGCAAGGCCGCCTATTTCGAGCGAATTGCAGAAGCGTATGTGGCCGAAGTTCTGCCGCTGGAGGCCTTCTTTCGTGATGACTGTCCGATTGTCGACAGTATTGCCGAGCTGCTGGGCGAAGCCGCACGCACATACACGACCTGCAGTGATCAAGCAGGGTGCCTGATCCTTGAAGCGTTGCGGGCCGATCGTAGCGGCGAAGGAAGGCGCATCGCTATGCGCGTTGCTCAGATCCGTCGTGAAAAGCTGCAAGCCTTCATCGCCCGCGGGGCACCAGCGGTAGCATTAATCGCAACCGACGTCGTGACGGTGACAATGGCCGGCATGTCGGCTGCTGCGCGAGATGGTGTCAGCTGTGTATGTCTGGAGCAGGTCGCAGCGGTTGCTACGGTCGGCCTACGTTCACTTATCGAGGGAAGCGCGTAGGCAGTTGATCAATAGTGATGATATGGTGATATGTTCGCAATCCCGACTCTACGAACTGATCTCAGGCTGACTTTCATTAAACTGCCTATCTGCTCAGTGATGTAGGAGCAGACAGGCGGCTTACGCCTTCAAAGCGGTCGTTCAGACGGTGTCTGCAACTTCCCAAAATCGGACGCAGCTAAATTTAGGATCTGACAGGCGATGGATTCTGCGTAATGTCGGGCAAACTGTGCATCCCAACCTTGGACTACCGCATTTCTCATTTTCGTCGTGGGCCTTCCTCTCTCTATAGACGGGCGTCGGTCGAAATCCGTGCCGGCAGGGTGAAGACGACATGGAAATACCCGACCGGCAGCAGATCGGCCTCCCGCTCGGCCAGCCATGTCCGCGCGGCGTTCACCTGACAGCGCGGACAGTGACGGTTGCGGCAGCTGTTATAGGCGATCCGCCAGTGTCCGCAGTACCCGCAGGGCGCGACATGCCCACCAGCGGCGCATGTTCCTGATGATATCCGCTTTGCCACCAAACCGGCGCTGGCAACTACGATGATCGGACGTGCGCTGGATGCCGACATATCGTTCGCTTGGGTCGCGGGCGACAGCGTGTATGGTGTCGGCGATTTGGAAATGGCTCTACGCCGCACGGGCAAAGGTTTCGTGCTGGGCGTGAATGCCAACCACTGGTTTTACTCCTGGCGACCTGACGTGATGTGGGTCGCCGAGGCCCGCGAGATTATCAACACCCTGCCTGACGAAGCCTGGGTCCGGTGTTCGGCCGGGCACGGTACCAAGGGCGAGCGATGGTATGACTGGTTGTATTGCCCGATGGCCGATCTCCACGCGTCGGAATATGCTGACACCCTGACCGGAACATGGACCCGAGGCCTGCTGGTCCGCCGCAATCCCGCTGATGGCGATCTGCGCTATTTCATAACCTGGTGCCCCCAGGGGACGCCGCTTGAAACGCTGGCCCGCGTTGAAGGCGCGCGCTGGCGGATCGAGGAAGGCTTTGAGACCGCCAAGAACGAATTTGGCCTTGACCACAACGAGACCCGTTCCTGGCACGGCTGGCACCGCCACGTCTCTCTGGTCATGCTCGCCCACGCCATGATGGCCGCCGTGCGCTCCCAGGCGAACGTCCTTGCGCTCAAAAAAAGACCGCTTCCAACGCGCAAAAGCTTATCCAGTGGTCAATTCAGGAAATCCGTCGCCTCGTCGTGAAAATCACCCAGGCCCAGATCCGGGTCCCGCATATCCTCCGGTGGTCCGTTTTTCGACGAGCCCATCAGGCTCAGGCATTAAAATAAAAACGCAACTGTGTGCTGATCACGGAATTTTCAAGCGTCGTATTATGTTCAATGTCGTATGCAGAGCGAATCGAACATAGGAATGTTATGAAAAACAACTTTTTTGTTACCTCATCTATCTTAATCGCTACGTTCCTTGGCTCTGCAAGCCAGGTATTGGCTGTTGAGCAAAAGCCAGCACTCGAGGACGCAGATGTTTTGAAGATGGCGTCGGCCGCCCGCAAAGCTTTAGCCGAGCAGCACATTAATGGCTGTATCGTTATCGCGGACCCTGATGGCGTTCCTCTCTATGTCGAGCGTCAGGTGAATGCTACTCCCAATTGTCTCTCTGCAGCATTAGGAAAAGCCAAGTCGGCCGCCATTTTCAAGACAGACACCAACGTGTCCTATGAAGGGCTGGTCAAAGGAGAGGTTCACAATCTCGCTGTGCCGGATCTCTCAAGCAACCCAGGTGGTGTTCCGCTCTTCGTCGGCAAAACCGTCGTCGGCTCCATTGCCATAAGCACTCCCGATGGCTCGAAGGATCTCGCAGTCGTCCATGCCGCTGCTAACGCTCTCTGACGCGCTGGAGTTGTCTTTGTATGAGCTCTAACCGTCTTTGGCGCTGCTGCCTCGCTGCCGCTGTAACACTGCTTGCGAGTTCGTCCGCAGCTTACGCTGATAATGCGACCAACACCCAGAGCTCGCCTGCATCTGTGAAAATGACAAACCTGCAGCAGACTATCCCCGGTTTTCTGCAATCGCCCTATGGGGCCCCATCATTCGGTGCACCATATGGGACGACGCACGCCCTCGGAGACTGGGGCGGGATACAGCCTTGGCTTCAAAAGCACGGCGTTTATGTCGCTCTTGCCCTGTACGAAGGGATTTCCGGAAATGTATCAGGAGGTCGCAAGAAAACTTACACCGTTGCAGGTCAGGTTGGCAGCACCGTCGATATCGACTTTCGCAAGCTTTTTGGAACCGGTCAGTGGTCAGATGATTTGTGGCTGCACACCCTCATCGTCAATGGGCACGGAACCAATCTCAGCCGCTCCTTTGGTGATAACGGCAATCAGGTTCAGCAGATCTACGGTGCGCGTGGAAACGTCGTTGCCCATCTCGTCTGGGCATATTTCGAGAAATCCTGGTTCAACCATAAAATCGACCTGGCCACCGGCTGGATCCCGACCGGGACGTTTTTCAACAATGCCCCTTGGGTGTGTAACTTCATGAACGTCTGGATGTGCGGAAACGTCACGCCGACGAAGTACCTCGTAGGCGGGCGGGACTGGCCTTCTGGCAATATCGGTGGGGTGCTGCGCCTGATGCCCAATCCTCATGTTTATGTCATGGGAGGTGTCTTCGCCGTCTCGCCACATTCATATAACGGCGGTATCTCCGGCTGGTCCTAGGGACAATCCAATCTGGGCAAACTTTCAACGGAAGCTGAAATTGGCTGGATTCCTGAATTCGGACACGACAAGCTGATCGGTCACTACAAGGTTGGAGTGATGTACGACAACTCGCGCTACAACAACCTGTATGAGGACATCAACGGGCGGCCATGGGTTGTCACGGGTCTGCCCGCTCGCAAACAAAGCGGTCAGACGTCTGTATGGGTCATGGCAGACCAGATGCTGGTTCGACACGGCGATGGCCCATCCAACGGCCTCGTCTTCGGTGCTCAATACGCCTACGCAGACGGTAAAACCTCACAGATCAACCACCATATCGTCGCGGCGCTTATGGATACAGGGCATCTGTGGGGCCGCCCGGAGGACGGTATCGGCATCGCTTTCCAGTGGGCCCATTTCTCCCGCAGTGCGGTTTTGTCCCAGCAGGCTGCTCTTGCCAACGGTTTGGCGCTGGTCGGTGCCAATTTCGGAACGCCATACGGCATTCAGGGCCATGAGACCATTTATGAAGCGTATTACACCTATCATGTCCGGACCGGTGTCACCCTTCAGGGCGACTTCCAGTACGTCAACCATGTCGGTGGAACGACGGTTTTTAACGACGCTGCTGTACTGAGCAGTGCTTTGAATGTTGCCTTCTAGGGAAGACGGGATGTTGAGGGTGTTAAAGCCTGCGTCACTGTCAGAACGGTATTTCAGAACTTGAGGATCTATCTCTATGCGCTTCACAAAAAAGGGTCTCTCCCGCCGGCAGGTTCTCGCAACCTCGTTGACGCTTCCAGCTCTCGGCAGCCTTCCGGGCTTTGCGCGCGCAGCCGGTCTCGTCACCCTTTCGCAGTTTCATGACCTGTGTGGAACCCTGACAGGAAAGTCAGGACTCAATCTTGAAATTTCCAACAGGATCCTCACAGCCCTGACGGCCCTGGACAGCAGCTTCCCCCAGAAGGTCGGTAGCCTCATCAGCGCCATGAAGACCTATGGTCTGAAGGACATGTCCGATTTCAAGCAGTTTGCTGAGCAGAATGCGAATCAGGCTCCTGTTGCGATGAGCATCATTTCCGCATGGTATCTGGGCTATACGGGCACACCCCTCATGGACGCCACGCCCGCCGTGGGCCATCCTGTCGATGACGCAACCTTCGTCACCTATGTGGGCGCCCTGATGTACGCGCCGACAGCCGACACAACCGTCATCCCAAGTTATTCCCGTGGTCACACCAATTACTGGGTGAACCCACCCGCCAGCCAGAGCGCTGGTTGATTGCTGATTTCAGGTAGGTAGAATCATGACCACTCAATACGATGCAGACGTGATTGTCGTCGGCTCAGGCGCAGTTGGCAGCAACGCAGCCTATGAACTTCTCAAACAGGGCAAGTCTGTCATTGTCCTGGAATCCGGCAGGTGGATCCCGCGTTGGAAAATCGTTGAGAACTTTCGTTCGTCTCCGCGGAAAGGCAACCATAACGACCCCTACCCGAACCAACCCTGGGCGCCGACATCTTTCTCACCCGATTATATTGAGAACACAGGTAGCTTTAAATTCCTTCCCGGAATGCTCCGCCTGGTCGGTGGTACAACCTGGCACTGGGCAGCGGCCACCTGGCGCTTCCTGCCCAACGATATGAAGCTCAGGACCCTTTATGGTGTCGGGCGCGACTGGCCTATTTCCTATGATGAACTGGAGCCTTATTACGGACGCGCCGAGTTCAATCTTGGTGTGGCCGGCAGCGACACGCAGGATCAGTCCGGGCAGGGCGGAGCAGGCCAGTTTCCACACCGCTCCACACCGTATCCAGTGCCTCCCGAAGCGGAAACCTACTACTTCCAGCGCATTAAGGCCCGCCTGGCTCCGGAAGGGTTCAACTTCATCCATGAGCCCAACGCACGCACCAATCAGCCCTGGGATGGTCGCCCTGGCTGCTCAGGCAACAACAACTGCATGCCCGTCTGTCCCATCGGGGCCATGTATTCCGGCGATGTCCATGCTAAGCACGTCGTAAAAATGGGCGGCAAAGTTATCGAGGACGCCACGGTCTATAAGCTCGAGAAGGGCTCGGACGGCAAAATTGTCGCAGCGCACTACAGAACGTCCGATCACAAAGACATCCGCCTGACTGCACGGTATTTCATCATCGCTGCAAACGGCCTGGAGACCCCAAAACTTTTGCTCATGTCTGATGTTGCCAACTCGTCCGACCAGGTCGGGCGCAACATTATGGACCATACTGGCATGGGGCTGCAGTTCCTGGCAGACGAACCGCTGTGGCCAGGTCGCGGGCAGGTTCAGCAAGGTGGCATCTTCAACTGGCGTGATGGTGAGTTTCGTCGTGAACACTCTGCCATCAAACATGCCTTGACCAACACCGTGCCAAACAGAGCCATCACACAGCATCTTCTGTCCCAGGGTATCGTGGGACCTGAACTCGATGAAAAAATCAAGGACTGGGCGGCACGTTGGGTGGATATCTCCTCGGTGTTCGAACTGCTTCCAAACCCTGAAAACCGCATTCAGCCCTCGGCGACCCGCAAGGACGCGCTGGGGATTCCGACCATGACCGTCCACTACAACACCGATGATTACATTGAGCGCGGAGCTGTCAAAGCCAAGGCAGATTACGCAAAGTTCGTTCAGACGATGGGTGGTACAGTTATTAACGACAATACCGGCTGGCAGAACCGTGACCACATCATGGGAACCGTCATTATGGGTAATGATGCCAAGACCTCGGTGGTCGACAAGGACTGCCGGGCCTGGGACCATAGTAACCTGTTCATGGCGACAACTGGCGTCATCCCGGCTTGCGGTGTCGTCAACCCGACCTTGACAGGCGTAGCCTTCGCCATTCGCGCTGCCGATATTATCGCCAAGGAAGTCTGAGTCATGACACGTTCTCTCATCGCTGGTCTTGGCCTTCTCACCCTTGCCGCCATCCCGCATTTCGCGATGGCTCAGGATGGCACTGACGATTTCATTAAAAAGGGAGCTTACATTGCCCGCGCGGCAGATTGTATGGCCTGCCACACCAATCCGGGTGGCAAAGATTATGGTGGCGGTTACGTCATTTCTTCACCGCTGGGGGACATCATTGCCTCCAACATCTCGCCTTCAAAAACCTACGGTATTGGCAACTGGACCGAAGGCCAGTTTGCTCAAGCCGTTCGTGAAGGCGTCGCCCCTGAAGGTAATCTTTACCCGGCGATGCCCTATACCTCATATTCCGGTATCAGTGATGCTGACATTCACGCGTTATATGTGTATTTTATGCAAGGTACCGCGCCTGTCGATGAGGCCCCGGTCAAGAAAACGAACCTTCCCTTTCCATTTTCCCAGCGCTGGTTGATGGCGGGATGGAACGTGCTGTATGCGAGCGGAAAGCCCATGCCCGCCGCAACCACACAAGAGGGGGGCGCCAAGCGCGGTGAGTATCTGGTCAACGTGTTGGCTCATTGTTCGACTTGTCACACACCGCGTAACATTGCCATGTCTGAAGACCAGAGCCGCTTTCTCGGCGGTGCGGACCTCGGGGGGTGGCACGCACCAAATATCACCTCGGATCCTGTCAGTGGCATTGGCGGATGGAGTGACGAAGACATCAAGTCCTATCTGCGTGACGGCAGTGCTCATGGCAAAAGCCAGGCGGCAGGAGGCATGGCAGAAGCGGTCGAACACAGTCTGCGTCACCTCACTGATTCTGACCTGACCTCGATTGTCGAGTACCTGCGTACCGTCAAGCCTGTTCGGGACCCGAACCAGAAAGCTCCGGGCTTCAGCTTCAGCACGCCAAAGCTCGCAGACCTCGCAAAGCTTGACGCACCGATCGACCGCAGCCCTGATGCGATGACACTGGGAACAAGCACCAATGGTGCGGAATTGTACACCGGTGCGTGCGCCTCGTGCCATCAGTTGAACGGGCAGGGGACACATGACCAGTTCTATCCTTCACTGACCTCGAACACCATTGTCGGTGGTCCAACGTCTCAGAACCTGGTTATGGCCATCCTCAAAGGCGTGGACCGTGCCACCAACAACGGAACCGTTGCGATGCCAGCCTTCGAAGGCCAGTTGAACAACGAGCAGGTTGCCGCTGTTGCAAACTATGTTCTCTCCAGATTTGGGAATGACGCCTTGCATGTCAGCGCTAGCGATGTCGAACTGCTCAAACGTGGCGGCCCCAAGCCCTTTATAGCACGCTACGCTCATAGCATGAGTGTTGCAGGAATAGCTGCTGCAGGATTGTTTGTTTTGATTATCATTTTTCTTCTAGCTCGCCGCAAAGTGGCAACGCGCTAAGGGACGAAGCTGGAGGGACCGAAGAACCGTTGGGTTGATGTGTCTTGTTTCTGATTCGCGGCTTTGGACGTTCTGATTGACGGTTCTTTTTGACGTACCCCGTTTTTTATGGCTTTGGGTTGATGGGATGACAAGTATCTCGTGGGCGTGCCCCCGAGATACTTGTCTGGCAACCTGATCCGGTGTTCTGCCACCCAGTTGGAAATGGGGGCGCACCGTATTGTAGTCTTTCCCGCCAGTCAGCCAGAGCCTGTCGGGCATGGCTGAGAGACGTGAACAGCGTCTCGTTGTGGCATTCATCCTTCAACCGGCCGTTGAAACTTTCGACAAAACTGCTCTGTTGCGGTGTCCCGGGGGCGATATAATGCCATTCAACCTTCATCTCATCCGCCCATTTCAGGATGGCATGGGATGTGAACTCCGTACCGTTGTCACTGACAATCATGAGGGTTTGCCATATCTTTCCACCAGGGCCGTCAGTTCCCGCGCCACACGTCCACCTGATAATGATACCGAAGGCTGTTCTGATTCAGTCCTTGGACGGAGGGTCGGGTATGGCTAGAGCGATTGCTTTACGGACGGATTATACGGCTGATGCGCTTCGGTGGCTGGCCGCTCGTACACGGGATGCGAATGTTGCAAGGCGCCTTTTGTCTCTGGCTGCGGTGCGTGAGGGTAGCAGTCGAGGCGAAGCGGCGCGGATCGGTGGCATGGACCGGCAAACCCTGCGGGACTGGGTGCTCCGGTTCAATGCTGCAGGCCCAGCCGGCCTGCGGTATCAATGGTGCAATGCCTCTGTCTGCCGCCTGACGGCGGACCAGCAGGCGGAGCTCTCGGCATTGATCGTCGCCGGACCTGATCGTAACCGAGGCTGTGTGGTCCGTTGGCGCAGTATTGATCTGAAGCGGGTGATTGAGAAGCGTTTCGGTGTTTCATATCACAATCGCCAACGCTATCCTCAAAACTGGAGTGCCATGGCGCATTAGCTCCGCCGCTTAAACACAGTTGCTAGAGACTGAATCAGCAAACGGTCTGATCGACTTCCGCAGAACTTCAGCAGATATCCTCGCTCATATTGCAGCCGCTTTGTTCCACGCGCTCATCCGCCGGGATAGAGTCTTCGGCACGATGGCTCCCATTCAGGCGATACGGTCAAACATAGATGAATAAATTCAAATAATTTTATCTGGACGCTGTCCACATGGTGAATGAACTATTTCAATAGTTCCTCTTCACGAGGCTCTTTTGAAATACTTTTCATAATGAGCCTCGTAAGGCGCTGCGCGAATTCAGCATCAAGTTTGCCTCCCAGAAGAAGGTGATACCAAAATGCACCATGAAACGCGGCGACCGCCATTTCCACATCGGCATCTTCCAGGATTTCTCCGTTTGCAATGCCGTCACGAAAAATGGTGGCGACGATTTCCGCTCTTGGCTCAACAAAACCGGCCCGGAAACTCTTTAGAAATTCGGGATCGTCCTGCGCGGACGCAATCAGGTTCCTGATCGCAGGTCCATCCTGCTGCAAGTTCCTGAACACGTTGACCAGAAAATGCAGCAACCGCTTCTCGGCGCGGCCGTCCGATAGAACGTCCGCATCACCAGCGCTTTCCAGGAACGCGGCCAGAACGAGTTCAGCCTTACTCGGCCATCGGCGATAGAGCGTCTGCCTGCCAACACCAGCCTCTGTTGCAATCATCTGGATGCTGACACCGCAATATCCGTGTTGCAGGACGAGCTGCCGGGCTGCCGCCAACAGGCTTGGCCCAACTTTATTATCGCGCGGGCGCCCCGGAGAGCGAGTAGAGGTTGTCATTTTCGTCATTGCGGTACGCCGGTCTCGTATATATTATGATACCTTGGTCTCGTATTTAGATTGCCCAAACAGGAAATGTCCATGTTAAAGCGAAGGGGCGTCTTTGCTCTGCTCTGTGTCGCATGTCTGACGATCATGGTCGGCTGCGTTATCGTACCTGGCCTGCCCGGCATCGCGACGGCTCTCGGTCTCTCCCAGGAAGCAAGCTGGCTGGTCACCTTGCCCTCACTCGGCGTAGTGATCTTTGGCCCCTTTGCCGGCCACCTGATTACACGCCTTGGCTCTCGCCAGGCCTTGCGTATTGGCCTCGCTCTGTACGGAGCGCTCGGGCTGGCATGTATATGGCTGAGCAACGCAGTATTGATCTTTTCTGACCGGCTTTTGCTCGGGGGAGCAACAGCGATCGTGATGGCTTCGGGCACAGGGCTTTTATCAGATTTTTTTGAGGGACACGCGCGGCTCAAGATGATCGCACTCCAGGGCATGGCCATTGAACTGGGAGGCGTTATCTTCCTGTCTCTGGGAGGACTCCTCGCCAGTATGGGATGGCAATGGCCGTTTTCGCTCTATCTGATGAGTTGGGTCTTTCTCGTCCTCGTCGAACTGTTCGTACCGTATCCGCCAGTCAAACCCGTTGCGTCACCCCAAACAGAAGCAGATCGAGGTTCTGTTCTGGGCAAACTGGCGCGAATATATATAGCCGCTCTCCTCTCCATGACCGTGTTCTTCACAGCGATCATCTCCTTGCCCAGACGGCTGGAAGGCATTCACTTCTCCGAGGCGCAAACAGGGTATTTTCTGTCATTCGTCTCTCTTGTCGCTGTAGGAGCAGCGTGGTTTCTCCCAAAAATCTGTCGGCGTATCGGGGAGCAAAACACTTTGCGGGCGGGCTTTCTGGCCTATGCAGCCGCCCATGCACTTTTTGCTTCCATGATGACGGCAGTCCCGATGATTGGCGCTGCAATCATGCTCGGGACCGGTTTCGGACTGACAGTTCCCCTCGTCAATCACCTGACGATCGAACGCACCCACTCTGTCGAACGCGGCTCAGCACTTGCCTACCTGTCTGTTGCCATTTTTATGGGGCAATTCCTGTCATCGTTTTTGGAATATCTCCCTGGCAATATAAGTTCTGCCTTCATAGCCGCCATTATTCTGGCTTTGGGCGGCGTTGCTGTCTCTGGTCGGCCATCGTTGTAAGAAACTGACCAACCTGCGGCGTTTTGCGACACCATCAACTATCCGTCGATCGGGTCTTCGTTCTCTTCAGATCCCAATGATCTGCGATACACCCCATTCAAACCCCTGCGCAGCAGCTCCTGCTGCTCAGCCGACCCGTCGACGGGCAGAAGGGTGCGCCTGGCAATCATCCAGCGACCTTTGTGCCGTTCAAGCTCCCAACGGTTCACGACCACGCGGTGAATGCGGTATCCCGTCGAGGCCCCATGATTTGGCAGTTCGCGTCGATGACCTTCATGGTCAAGATGAATAATCATGAGGTAGGATGTGACAATCGCGACGTCACCCCGCAGATCGATAAGCGGCAGACCAGTAAAATGGGCAAGGCCGCCTAGCAACTGTGTTTAAGCGGCGGAGCTAATGCGCCATGGCACTCCAGTTTTGAGGATAGCGTTGGCGATTGTGATGAGGCGCCGTGCGATAGCGACGATCACTAGTTTATGTGGTTTACCCCGCTCTTTCATGCGCTTGGCAACAGCTTTCAGAACTGGATTATGGCAGGCAGCTGCCAATCCTGCCTGGAACAGCACGTGGCGGAGAGATCTTCTTCCCCCTGAAATGACCCGTTTCCCACGCATCGCGCCACTATCATGAGCCATTGGCGCAAGTCCGGTCATGGCAGCGGCTTCTGTCGCTGTCATGGGGCCGAGCTTTGGCATTTCTGCGAGAAGCATGGCGACTGATACCGGGCCCATACCAGGAATGAAACGGAGAGGCTCTGCTATGGCGGAGAGTTCTTCTGCCTTTGCGATAACGCTTTTCAATCCGTTGTTCAAGCTCGCTGATCTGGCTTTCGAGAAATGCTTTGAGACTGCTGTCCATCTCCTCCAGTTCAGCGCTCACACCTTGCTTGCGGCGCGCCGAAATCTGGGCAGAAAGCCGTTTACGTGCCTCCACCATCTGAGCTCTGCGCACCGTCAGTGCCCGCAGAAACTGGAGCTTCTCATCCGGCAGTGTTCGTCCTGCTTCTGGACGAAAAGCCATAAAGCGCGCAATCAATTCCGCATCGATCTGATCGGTTTTCGCGCGTTTCCCCATGGCGAGTGCGAAAGCTTTGATCTGTGCTGGAGGCAACTGGACGGCATTGAGTCCCATACTGATGAGAACACGCCAGAGTGCCCATTCCTGTCCACCGGTGGCTTCAAATCCAACCGTGAGACCGTCCGGCATACTCTGAAGAGTTTCCAGTAATCTGGCATGGCCATCAGGTGAATTCTGAAAACGAAATCTCTGCTTTTCTGGCAGGCAAAAGCCATCAAGCCAGTCTCGAGACACATCTACTCCAATGACCGTTTCCGAAGACATATCACTCTCTCTCTTTCTTATGTTCGCGGTCCCGGAACCGGGCCGCCGTCAACTGTTCGAGACGGTGAAGAGAGGCGAGATCAGCCTGCTAGAAAACGTGGTCAGGCTACCAGGTGTTAAGCGCTGTATCTCACCTCATGAACGACCCTGGCCAGGGTCGTTCATGAGGTCATCATAACAGGCTGGAAACACATAAGGTGTTTAGTCCCGGGGTTTGATGGTGTGGTATTTTCACGCGAGTGGAAGGAAGCCTTATGGGACAGATACGTCATGGCAGCGCCACGACCACGCACGCCGTGCGAGCAGCAATACAGCGATCGCAGGCTTCGCTCGCGACGCTGAGCAAGAAGTTCGGGGTCAACCCGAAAACAGTTGCAAAGTGGCGGAAGCGTCAAACGGTTGAGGATCAGAAGACAGGTCCCAAAGAGCCGCGATCCACAGTTCTGTCCGAGACGGACGAAGCAATGATCGTGGCGTTTCGCCGGCATACGTTGCTGCCGCTGGATGACTGCCTTTATGCCCTGCAGGCCAGCATTCCCCATCTGACACGCTCGGCCCTGCATCGCTGCCTGCAGCGCCACGGAATATCCCGGCTTCCGGATATCGAGGGAGACAAGCCCAGACGACAACGTTTCAAACGCTATCCCATCGGCTTTTTTCACATCGATATTGCCGAGGTCCAGACTGCTGAAGGCAAGCTGTATCTCTTCGTCGCCATCGATCGGACCAGCAAGTTCGCTGTCACACAACTCGTCGGGAAAGCCGATCGGAAGACCGCCTGGGAATTCCTCGAATATCTCCTGAGCATCATTCCTTACCGGATCCATACCATTCTGACCGATAACGGCATCCAGTTCGCTGATCAGCCCCGTAACCGCAATACGGCCTGGTCTCGCCCCATGCGCTTCGACATGATCTGCGAAGCTCACGGGATCGAACATCGTCTGACGAAACCCAATCATCCCTGGACGAACGGTCAGGTTGAGCGGATGAACCGGACAATCAAGGAAGCAACCGTCAAACGCTTCCATAATCCAACCCATCAAACCACGGGACTAAACACCTAGATGATTTGGAGAGTCTTAAGTAATCAATTTTTCGTTTGAAGCGAAGGAGACTAATCAACGATGTCTGCTTGTTTGTAATAGGATCTAAAAGCAGACCTTTCGCTTCCCCCCCCCAAAGCCGCTGCACAACCGATAAAGGATTGTGGGTCTATGCGGGGGTGTAATTCCTCACGCCCGGAATGGCAGAGGCGATGAAACCATCTTTTCCAGAGTTGTTTTTGTCCGAGGACAAGGGCTCCAAATCAGCACATAGGAAGAGCATTTTAGAGACGATTTCATGCATACTACCCTATGTCCGATAATAGAAATTAACGGACATAGGGGGTGGGGAGGGGTCTATTTTTTGGAAAATTTGTACAGACCTGCCAGCTAAGACTAAAGCTTTAATTTTTTTTGCATTCGTATCAGTGGAACGTTCACTCCATCCCCTGTGGCTTCAACTCTTTCTAAAGGGTAATAACCGGAGGCGATGTAGAGGGGTTCTCCACTGAGAGTGGCCATGAGCTCAGCAGTTCTGAAACCATGATCTGCTGCAGCTTGTTCGCACTGCTTCAAAATAAGACTGCCGATCCCTTTTCGCGTGAACGCGGGGTCGGTGTACATTGCCCTGATCCTCGCAGGGTCTCGTTCAGGATTGAGTAGAATAGGATCACGAAGATCGCTGCTGTGATCACCTCCGTAAAGCGTTGCGCGCTTACTCCATCCTCCGCATCCCGCTAAAACCCCGTCATATTCGGCTATGAGATAGGATCCGTCTTGAACCAATTGGGTATCCAGACCCATGACGGCGTGACTGGCGATGATTTGCTCAGGAGTGAGAAATCCTACCTGTAATGCGTCGATAGATCTGTTGATGAGATTTTTTAACGCAGGAAGATCGCTGCTCGTAGCCCAACGTGTTCGAATCTTTCCTGCAGCGTAAGTCGTCATAATGGTCCTAAACTGGTCTCAGCCGAGCATTCATGGCTCGAACCTCATCAAAAATCTATTTTCTAAAACGTAGCTCTAAAGAAAAAAACCTATCAATCGGATGCATATCCTGCGGTGCTGAGGCAGACTACCGTCGGCTCATGAGAGATATCGTTGATTTTTCTATAGACCGTATCCTGTAGGGTGGCAGGAACAGTATTCCTTTCTGAGATCGGAGAAGAACATTCTCGAGTTTTAGAAGGTTGGCCCTTTCTGCTTGGCACATCCCACAGTTCACCCCACCTGTATGGGCAAACTGCTGACAGGGCGTTGCACATGATTCCACTTTCAATTCTCGATCTCGCGTTCATCACCGAAGGCAGTTCGGCGACCGAGGCGCTTCATCGGAGTGCGGATCTTGCGCAGCATGCGGAAAGTCTGGGCTTCAAGCGTTTCTGGCTGGCTGAACATCACTCAATGGCGGGCATTGCCTCCGCTGCGACTGCGGTAGTAATCGGCTATGTCGCAGGCGCTACGAAAACCATCCGGGTGGGTGCAGGCGGGATCATGCTGCCAAACCATGCCCCGCTTGCTATTGCCGAGGCGTTCGGCACGCTGGAAAGCCTTTATCCGGGCCGGGTCGATCTTGGGCTTGGACGCGCGCCCGGCTCCGATCAGGCCACAATGCGCGCGCTGCGTCGTGATCCGGCCTCCGCTGACCGCTTCCCACAGGACGTGTTCGAACTGCTGCGTTATTTTGAAAAACCGGAACAGGGTCAGGCAGTCTTTGCCGTTCCGGGCGCGGGGCTGACTATACCGGTCTGGCTGCTGGGATCGTCCTTGTTCTCCGCTCATCTGGCCGCCATCATGGGACTGCCATTCGCATTCGCCAGCCATTTCGCTCCTGATCTGATGGAAGAGGCTCTGACGCTGTACCGTGAGCGGTTTGAGCCTTCGGAGCGACTGCAGTCACCTTATGCCATGCTGGGCATCAACGCAGTCATCGGAGAGACGCAGATCGAAGCACAGCAGGCGGCAACATCTCTACAGCAGCATTTCATTGCTCTGCGTCAGGGACGTCCTTCGACTTTTCCTGCACCTCGGTCAGTGTCCTGGAATAGTCAGGAACAGCGTCTCCTTGACAGCACACTGCGTTATACCTTCGTAGGAACCGCAGAAGACGTCACAAAAAACATTTCCGCTTTCGCAGAGCGGTACAGGCCTGATGAACTCCTGATCGGTACGCCGTTATATTCTCAGGAGGCGAGGCGAAAGACCCTCAGTGGCATCGCGCACCATTTGATGGAAAAATAATCCCATACCTGAGCACACGGGGCGGCACCGCATGGGTTGTTTGTTATAGATGGTGGTGAAGCCGAACGCCATGACGCACATGGCCTT
Organism: Gluconobacter albidus; assembly: GCF_002005485.1. Lineage (NCBI taxonomy): Bacteria > Pseudomonadati > Pseudomonadota > Alphaproteobacteria > Acetobacterales > Acetobacteraceae > Gluconobacter > Gluconobacter albidus. Next base: position 95,383 of record NZ_CP014690.1, read on the forward strand.
GTTTTTGTAGCATTGGGCAGCCACCACTAGGTCGCATAATATTTCTTATGCCAACTAGTGTTCGTTTTTTGAAGGATTCTGCTTTACTGTGGAATTTCGCAAAATGGAGGGATCGAAGAACCCTTGATTGATGTGCTTGGCGATTTGATTGACGGTTTTTACGATGCTCTCTGCTCTGCGTTTTGAGCAGATTGGGGCTGTACCCCGCTGAATGACTACGCGCTCGCGTTCAATCTTTCGAGGAAGAGGAAACGGCGCATATTATAGACGATATTAGCCAGCCCGATCCTCATGGTGGCCCGGGTGATACCGACAGTTCGGATGAATAGTCCGGTCTGCGATTTCTGATCGGCAAAGACGTGCTCGACGCGGGATCGGATCACCGACTTCCCTGCATTAGATCGCTGGATATGCCGGGGCATCGGTTTGAGATGCGGCTTTTTCCTGTGGACCTTTGAGACAAAGCCCTGCTTTTCCATGAAATCTTCATTGGCTTTGGAGCGATACGCCGTGTCTGCCCAGACGCTTGAGGCCGTATTGGTTTTATCCAGCAGCCCCTCTCTCAATCGCGCGCCATCATTGGCGGCGGCATGTGTTGTTTTCCATTTCCGGATGAACCGGTATTTCCGATCGATAGAGAAGTGCGATTTATAGCCAAAGAACGGGATAGCGAGATCCGTTGTGGGGATTGTTCCGTCATCCTGCCGTTTTGCTTTGGTGAACTTCAGCGTCCAGCGCGCATGGCGATCCTTGTGCGGCAGCTTTGCCCGCTTGTCCTGCCAGTCTGCAGGAATACGTCCTGTCCGGAGGTCGGCTTTCTCAGCGTTGGTATTGCGCTGTTTTGGAGCAGCTACCAGTGTGGCATCCAGGATCTGGCCGGACATCGGCAGATAGCCTGCGTTCCGCAGGGTTGTATCAAAGCGATTGAACAGACCCTCGATCGCTCCCACCTGGAGGGATCGAAGAACCGTTGGTTGATGTGCCTTGGTGCTGATTTCAGGCTTTTGGTGATTTGATTGACGGTTCTTGAGGTCGTTTTCGGTCTGCGTTTTGAGCAGATCGAGTGTAGTCCCCCGCTGGAGGACTACGCGCTCGCGTTGATCCGCTCCAGGAAGAGGAAGCGGCGCATGTTGTAGACAATATTGGCCAGGCCGATCCTCATGGTGGCCCGGGTGATACCGACAGTCCGAATGAAGAGCCCCGTCTGCGATTTCTGATCGGCAAAGACATGCTCGACACGCGACCGGATCACCGACTTCCCTGCGTTGGACCGCTGGATGTGGCGGGGCATGGGCTTGAGATGCGGCTTTTTCCTGTGGACCTTTGAGACAAAGCCCTGCTTTTCCATGAAGTCTTCGTTGGCTTTCGAGCGATACGCGGTATCGGCCCAGACGCTTGAGGCGGTATTGGTTTTATCCAGCAAGCCCTCGCGTAGTCTGGCACCGTCACTGGCGGCGGCATCTGTCGCTTTCCATTTCCGGATGAACCTGAACTTCCGGTCGATGGAAATATGCGATTTATAGCCAAAGAACGGGATGGCGAGATTCGTTGACGGGATCGTCCCGTCATCCTGCCGCTTCGCCTTCGTGAACTTCAGCGTCCAGCGCGCATGACGATCCTTGTGCGACAGCTTTGCCCGCTTGTCCTGCCAGTCTTCGGGAATACGGCCCGCCCGGAGATCGGCTTTCTCTGCGTTGGTGTTCCGCTGCTTTGGAGCAGCCACCAGCGTTGCATCCAGGATCTGGCCTGACATGGGCAGATATCCGGCGTTGCGCAGGGTGGTATCAAAACGATCAAACAGCCTTTCAATCGCTCCGGCCTGGGTCAGGCGTTCACGGAACAGCCAGAGTGTTTTGGCATCAGGAACACGATCTGAAAGCCCCAGGCCAAGGAAGCGCATGAACGACAGGCGATCGTTGATCAGATACTCCGTCCGTTCATCGGACAGAGTGTTCAGCGTCTGGATCACCAGGATTTTGAACATCAACACTGGATCGAACGGCGGTCGCCCGCCCTTGCTTCCGTCTGAATAGGCCAGAGCCTGCTCCAGATCAGGACGGAACACTTCAAAATCCACAGTCCGGGAAAATGCTTCGAGCTGATCACCAAGCCCGCTCAATCGAGCAAGTCGCTCTTCAACGTCAAAAAATCCCGCCTGCTTCATTTTCCATATCCCAATCAACTCACAGGAAATGGAATCACAGAGCTGCTTTCAAAACCAGAGGGTTTTTCGAACCCTCCAGATTTCACGTTTTTCATGACTTTTTGTCTTTCGCGTTGGTAGGCGGAACCGTCATTTCAGGCGAAACAGCAGGGGCAGTCGGCCGTTCGCCGGAACGCAGATAGAACGAGCGCATATAGGCCGCAGATCGGGCCTGTAGGATCGGATCGCCTGACAGCATCATGCCCTGGGGTAGGACAAGCGGGTCGAAAGTTATGCCGGTGCATGGGCCGTTTTCCTCACTCTTAATATCTGTAAGGGTCAAGGTTCCCGCATCGATCTGCCGATTATCCCGCGACCATTCCTTGCTCGGGTTATCAATCGCGTCGCCGCTACCCGCCAGTGTCACCATCAGCCGCCATTGCAGGGGGTGAGCGTGAAGGTCATTGATCAATTGGCGGAAGAGGTAATCGTGATCGTCCGCGTGACCATCGGCCGGTGTGACGGGCTGCAAAGGTACCATGGACCAGCGCACGGCTGTTTTCGCGCCGTCTTTAGCGACGAACAGGAAACTGTTTAGACTACGATAGGTGTCATCAGAAAAACCCGACGAAAGAGGCCGATGAGTGATCTGTGCGCCTGCCGCCTGCAACCAGGGATGAGCCGCCCGGAATGCCTTTACCCGCGCGGGGTCTGGTTTTCCGCTTGCCGGGTCGGGGCGCGACGCCAGCTGGAGGTCCTGAAACTCCTGCGGGGTCCGGACGGGAAAGACCGGGATGTCGTTCATGCCCATGCGCCACTCCTGGCTATCGGCTGGTTTCAGGCGCAGCGCCAGGCTGCGGACCTTTGCGGGCGCATCAGCCTGAAAGGGCATACCGCCCGCGAGGGCGAAACGTCCGATCACGGGAACTCTACCCGGTTGGAGGACGGACGCCGCCGAAATCCTGGCAGCATTGCCGTTACCTTCGAACCAGCCCGTCACGCACACACCCTTGGCGTGATTGCGCCGAAAGCCGGGGTGCGTGCCGTCCACTGCACGCAGGGCATCCAGCAGGCTGGTCTGTGTCAGGCGATGGGGCGTCAGCCCGCCGCCGGCCCACAGGAAACTCAGCGCCAGGGCCGTCGGTGCCGCGATCACACCGAGCCAGCGTAAGGCTGAGGCAGAGGGCACGAGTGGCTTCGTTGCCATGGTTTTCGATCCTTTGAAAGCGTCTGATGGCAAGACGCCCGACAGAACGGATCTATTCCCTTTGTGCTGCGTGCATTGCGAAATATTTTGCAGTCGCCCTGTCCGGGCGGGAATAAACAGACGCCAGAGGCGTCTTCATCAGCAGCGATACCGGAAACCATATGAGGCACGTGCAGGATTGAACGACGGTGATGATAGCAGGTTGCAGAACGCCATACCGGCCCTGAGACGGTATGCCCGTGTGCTGACACGTGACCCGCATCAGGCCGACGATCTGGTGCAGGACTGCCTGGAGCGTGCCCTGACCCGGATGGATCAGGTGCGTTGTGGGCCGGACCTGCGGCCCTGGCTGTTCACCATCGCGCATAACCTCAATGTCAGCCATTGGCGGCGTCTGCGGCGTCTGGTTTCCTTCATGGAAACGACCGATCCGGAACCGATGCAGGAGGCGGGGCAGATTCCCCATCTGGAATGGAAGGAAGTGGCGGGCGCCTTCGAACGTCTTTCCGACGACCACCGACAGGTATTGATACTGGTCGGTGTCGAAGGGCTGGAATACGCGACGGTCGCGGACATATTGGGGGTGCCGGTGGGTACAGTGATGTCCCGGCTGTCGCGGGCCAGGACGGCCTTGCACCGGCTTGTCGAACATGAGGAGCTTCCCATGCTCAGGAGGGTAAAATGACACGGCCCGACCGCCCCGTGACTGAGGACGATCTCCAAGCCTGGGTCGATGATCTTCTGTCTCCCGAACGGCGGAGAACCGTAGAGACGTGGCTGGATACCAACCTCGATACACGAACGCGGGTCACGGCATGGCGTGCGGAACGCGATCTGTTGCGGGCGACGATGGATGCCGAACTCCGACAGCCCGTACCGGCGCGTTTCAACATCACCCGGCTGAAACGACGCAGAGCCCGCCGTTTCAGCATGCCGCAGATGGCAGCTTCTGTCGTGCTGGCCCTGTCTCTGGGACTGGGCGGCGGATGGATGCTTCGTGACCGGGAAGTGCCCCTCGGCCTGGCCTCCGTCGAGCAGGAGGCGACGATCGTGCATGACGCCGGTAAGGGCAGCACAATCTCGTCAGGCAATGTCGCGCAACTGGCGGCATGGGGCGGTCGGACGCTCGGGCGACCGGTTCGTCCCCCCGATCTGTCGGCAGCGGGTTATCAACTCACAGGCGGACAACTGGTCACGACGGATCATGGTCCTGCCTGCGTCTTTTTCTACAAGGAAGGTAATGGCAACCGGATTACCCTATTCGTTCGACCCATGTACGGCCATGACATGACGGCTCCCATGCGCCCTATGCGACATATGCCGGGCTATATCTGGGCGCAGGACGGGCTCGGGATCAGCATGGTCGCAGACACGCCTGATAGCGATCTGCATCGTCTCGCCAATCATGCCCGAGATATGATGGGGGAAGCGGGGTAACGGTCAGATTGCCTTTTTTGACCCAAACGGGACTTTCTGCTTTCCCCTGATCCGCCTGTCTGTTCAGCGATACAGGAGCAGACAGGCGGCAGTCGCCTACATCTCGATTATAGATCAGAAACGGTGCATAGCCTGAAAGCGGACTTCATCCAATTCGACAATAACTGTTACGGCACATCTCAAACCTGAACGATAATCTATACAAAATCATGCCCACTGGTTTCAAACGCTGTACGGGAGAACAACCCGTTTCCTTTCGTTAGCCCCAGTAAGAAAAAAACTACTCCGAAGGAGTATTGATTTTCTGCTGTCCAGAAGCCTCCTCTCGTGAGAAGGCATCGCAGATGGCGAGCCCTAACCCTTCATCCGACACCTACTTTTATCGGTTACAGCGTAGCTCGTATTCTGAAGACAGCAGACATAGCATTCATGGTTATGATAGCGTTCTGCCGCCTCGCAATGACATCTGTCATTCGTCGGATCATGGCTCTTCGCCTTTTGACGCGAGGATGCTGGGTAGCCGCGTCTCAATCCAGTCTGCAAGTGCGGAGACTTTTTCTGCCGCCTCCTGCCCCAGCGGCGTAAGGCTGTATTTGACATGGGGCGGGACCACATTAAGTGCGACCCGATCTACAAGGCCGTCGCTTTCAAGCCATTGAAGTGTCTGAGCCAGCATACGCTCACTCACTCCGCCGATGAGACGACGTAGTTCGCCAAAACGATGTGTCTCATTCTGTAGCGCAATCAGAACCAAAACTCCCCAACGACTGGTTATGTGCTTGAGGACCTCACGCGAAGGGCATTGAGCAACCATCAGGTCGCCTCGACGGAGTTGTGCCGACAGGGGTTCTCCCTGAACTTTTGAATTTTTCTTCATACTTACATTTATGTATGTACTTACGAATAAGAAGCAATAGTCCTATCCTTGGACACGTCACAAATGACGATCAGGGAAATAAGCCATGACGATAGCGATTAGCGGTGCGAGCGGTCAGCTCGGTCATCTTGTTCTCAACGCTCTTGAAGGCCGGACAAACGCGGGAAACATCGTCGCTCTCGCACGCACGGCGTCAAAAGTCGCAGTTAAGGGCATCGAAACGCGAGAATTCGATTACACGAGAATCGAGACACTCGCTCCAGGTCTGACGGGAGTGGAAACCCTGGTCCTGATCTCATCGAACGAAATCGGCCAGCGTGTCACCCAGCATCGCAATGTGATCACAGCCGCAAAGGCGGCCGGAGTGCGGACCATTCTCTATACCAGTGTCCTGCATGCGGACACGTCCGTTCTGTCATTGGCTGACGAGCATCGTGCGACCGAAGCCGACCTGAGATTGTCCGGCCTGTCTTTCACGATCCTGCGCAATGGTTGGTACACCGAAAATTATACTGGTTCCGTTGGAGCTGCACTGAAAGGAGGGGCTTTCATCGGGAGTGCCGGAGACGGTCGTATCTCTTCTGCGGCTCGCGCTGATTATGCACAAGCGCTTGCTGTCGTTGCAACAGGCCCGGGCCATGTCGGGAAAGTCTATGAACTCGCAGGTGACGATGCCTGGACGCTTTCCGATCTGGCGGCAGAGATCTCGCGACAGACCGGAAAGGATATTCCATACTGTAATCTGACTGAATCCGATTACGCCAAAGCGCTTATCGGAGCAGGTCTTCCCGATGGACTGGCACACGCCATTGCGGGTTGGGACATCGCCGCGTCACAGGGCGCGCTTTTTGATGACGGACGGCAGCTCTCGGCTCTGATCGGACGGCCACCGACGTCCCTTGCGGAGAGTGTTGCGGCAGTGCTTAAGAAATCGTCCGAATGATGTAAATTGCGAGGATGTCTGCTTTCGGGACTTCGTCTCTGGCAGACTGTCGGGTTGGGGTGCCCTTTAAGGTGGAGGGATCGAAGAACCGTTAATTGATGCGCTTGGCTCATAATGTCTGGGCTTTGTCGTTTGATTGACGGTTTTTCGGTTCGTTTTTGAACTGCGTTTTGAGCAGATCGGGGGCTATTACCCGCTGAATGACTACGCGCTCGCGTTCAATCTTTCGAGGAAGAGAAAGCGGCGCATGTTGTAGACGATATTGGCGAGCCCGATCCTCATGGTGGCTCGGGTGATGCCGACTGTTCGGACGAACAGCCCGGTCTTTGACTTCTGATCGACAAAGACATGCTCGACACGCGAGCGGACCACGGACTTGGAGGGTTTGAAACCAGCTCTGTGATTCCATTTGTCTGGTTCTGACTGAGGCAATGGCGCTATGAAGCAGGCTGGTTTCTTTGTGGATTTTGAGGTGCTCCGTCCTGATCTGGAGCAGGATTTGGCCTACTCAGACAGGAGCAAAGGCGGCCGTCCCCCGTTCGATCCGGTGATAATGTTCAGGATCCTGATGATCCAGACGCTGAACAATGTGTCTGATGCACTGACAGAATATCTGATCAACGATCGCCTCTCCTTCATGCGTTTCCTTGACCTGGGGCTGTCGGACCGTGTGCCTGATGCCAAAACGATCTGGCTGTTCCGCGAGCGTTTGACCCAGGCGGGGGCCATTGAAAGGCTGTTTGACCGATTTGACGCGACCCTGCGGAACGCGGGCTATCTGCCGATGTCGGGCCAGATCCTGGATACCACGCTCGTAGCCGCCCCAAAGCAGCGCAACACGAACGCTGATCCGGGCAGGGCGTATTCCTGAAGACTGGCAGGATAAGCCATCCAAATTGTGCCACAAGGGTCGCCATGCGCGCTGGACACTGAAGTTCACTAAAGCAAAGCGGCAGGATGACGGGACGATCCCCACAACGGATCTTGCCATTCCGTTCTTTGGCTACAAATCGCATGTTTCCATCGACCGGAAGTTCCGGTTCATCCGCAAATGGAAGACGACAGATTCCGCCGCCAGTGATGGTGCGCGATTGAGAGAGGGGCTGCTGGATAAAACCAATACGGCCTCAAGCGTCTGGGCAGACACGGCGTATCGCTCCAAAGCCAATGAAGACTTCATGGAAAAGCAGGACTTTGTCTCAAAGGTTCACAGAAAAAAAGCCGCATCTCAAGCCCATGCCCCGCCATATCCAGCGGTCCAATGCATGGAAATCGGTGATCCGATCACGCGTCGAGCATGTCTTTGCGGATCAGAAATCACAGACAGGGTTGTTCGTCCGAACCGTTGGCATCACCCGAGCCACCACCAGGATCGGGCTGGCCAATATCGTCTATAATATGCGCCGCTTTCTCTTCCTGGAGCGGATGAACGCGAGCGCGTAGTCCTCCAGCGGGGGACAACACCCGATCTGCTCAAAACGCAGACCGGATGCCATCGCAGAAACTGTCAATCAGTACGCCCAAAATCCAAAATCAGAACCAAGGCATATCAACAAACGGTTCTTCGATCCCTCCATCTCATTTCGAAAAAGAGAACTCTACCGCTCTTCAGTATTGGGAACAGAAAACTTATTCCAAGAAACGCTTTGAAGTGATATATTAGAATACTAATCTCGATTAGAGTAAAAAATTGTCTATTTCCGTCCTCTCACGTAGCGCCCTGTCTGATCTTTCTTTGTCTGAATGGCAAGGACAACCTACCGTTCAGCACTATACGACCTTGCTGCGCCTGATCGACGCTGCTGGCCCCTTACCGTTCTCTTTCGCTGAACCCGTCGTTCAGTGGGTTGTCGATGACAAGCCGGGCCAGATCACCTGGTACGGGACTGTCGAGCACCCGTTCCGGCCTCTGACGGACTATCCCCCGCTACAGCAAGACGCCCTGCTCAAAAACTTGACAGTCTGCCTGCAAAAGCTCCAGCGGGTCGCCAGCAGTCATCCGCAGAGCTACGCCACGCTTCTTGAAAAGGCGCTTTTTGTTCCGAACCTAAAAGCTGTTTTCACAGACGGAACCCAACTAATTTTGGCGCCGTGGGGCGCGCAGGATGCCACGCACCGGATTGATCCCGCACTCCCCGATACCTTCTCCCGCACCCCTCTGGGGGCTCTGCTTGAACCCTCCTCAAAAAACCCGGACTTCCTGAATACCTCCGCACCCCAAAAGGGGGCAACAGCCTCTTATCCGGCGCAAAAAGCAGATCCTTTTTCCGGTACGACATCGGTCGGGACCTCTTTCGAGGCGCGACTTCACGACGAGTCTTCTATCGTTACAGCGCCCTTCCCGGCTTCTTCCGCACCACTCCCCTGGCTTCTGCCGTTGTGGATACGCATCATTCTGCATGTCCTGACATTTACGGCATTTTTTGCTCTGGCTTTCTGGGCAGTTCTGGCATTCGCGAGTCACTCGAAACTCATCACCATGTTCGGTCATGTCATGTTTGGAACGCATCTATGAGCCGCCAATTCCTGGGAAAAACCACTGGACATGACGTCGTCGCGCTCATGGCACAGGGCCAGCGGGTCATTGAATACTGGCCTGATTTCTGCCGCCTGCTCACTCAGCATTTTGGAGTTGAGGGCACGTCGCTGCTTGCAGAACCAGCTTTTCACGACAATGGCAGCATTGATTGGTACGGCGAAACTGGAACTCCAATTCCACAGGACGAATTGCTCGCACAATACGAGGCCATTAAGACAAAAATAGAAGCGCTGGGAGCACACCCGGAGAAAGCCACCACGGACACGGACAGAACTTTCCTCAGTCTCTTGCTCTTTGCAATCCAGATTCCAAGCCCAGACTATCTGCGATCCGGCCCGAATGGTCCTGTGCTGATTGGCTGGGGCCATCAGCCCGTGACCACCCGAATCGAACAGGTCGATCTGAAAGGCTTTGGCAAGCGCCCGCCTCCACGTCCGAAGGCCGATCCTCCGGCCTCTGAAACCAAGACGGCAGCCCAGCCTCCGGTAACCATCTTGCCTCCCCCCCCAGAACCGCCCGTAATGCGCCTCTGGGGGCCATGGCAAAGCTGGCTTCAACTGTTCGCCAAGCTCGCCGGACTGGCATGCATTCTGTGGCTCTTATCCCGTCTGGGCGGATGGATTGGTTCTTGGATCTGTCATTATCCAAACTTTCCGCTCTGGATCACTCTGCCACTCGTCCTGCTTATTGGCCTGCTGCTTCTCCTGCTCCTTCCCTGGCGCACTTGGTCGGACTTCCGGCGCGTTGGCCGTGTCGGGGCACAGACAGGAATTTTGCAGATCGTTCTGGCCTGGGACGACCTCAATGACCTCGATCTCCATGTCCTATGTCCCGATGGTGGACGTATTTATTTTGGTAACCGGAGCCATGGAGGAGGAATGCTTGACCACGATGCAAATGCCAGAACGACCGGAGCCGTGGCACCTACCAAGCGAGCCGTTGAAAACATTGTCTGGCAGGGAGCACCTCCTCCCGGACTCTACACGGTAGAAGTCGATCCTTTCTCGATGCCCATTTGCCCGCACACTCGCTTCCGTCTGACGGTACGCCATAACGGGCACGTGCTTGTGGCCAGACAGGGCATCGTATCGCAGACACGGGGCACGCTGTCGGTCTGCCAGTTCCGTATTTCGTCCTGATGCCCATTCTCGATCAAACCGGACCGCTGAATACCGTTGGCCATACGGCTTTTCTGGCTGCCCTCACTCAGAAATTCGGGCCAGATCATGCAGCGCTATTCGCAGTACCCACCCCTCACCCTCCCAACCAGACACTCTGGATCAAAGAGGGGCAAAACATCGTGCCGTTCAGGGATCTGCCTGAAACAACACGTCTGGAAGTCCTCCGCTATGTTGGAACCGCACTGTCCGACATCCGCCGCATGTCGCAGGTTGAAGAGGGAGATCTCAGAAGGCTCTTTCCCCAAGCACGGCGCATCCCGTCATTCGATTGTATTTATGTCGTCGATAGCCGCCCGGTTCTCAGTCAATGGGGCCTTGCAACAACACAGATCGATCCCCTCGCTGCCTATGACGATGGCCAGTTTCCGCTCATCCAGCAGACCCGACTTCCCACGCATCCTTCTTTATTGGTTTCGGGTCTGGCAGGTGCGCTACTGGGGCTTTGTCTGGCCTGTATCCTGACCTGGTTCAGTGCAACGACGCCTTATTGTGCCAGCGTGCCCCATCCTGCGGCATCAGAGCATATTGCAGTTAACGAACTGCCGCAGGGCGCGTGGGAGCAGCACGACCTTTCGGTTATGAAGGGGTGCTGGTTCCGTATCAGCAACATGAAGACCGAGAATATCCAGTCCAGTGCGGTTCAAAGTGTTGCAAAATGGACGTTCTGCTTTTCGGAAGACGGCTCACGTGGGCAGCAGCACCTAACCTATACGGATGGCAGCATGTGCACGGGCCCGATCTCCGCTGCTTTCGAAAACGATACACTCGCCGTAAAAGCCGAACGCTGTTACACGGCCCCCCATACCTTTCTGGTCCGGACAATTTTTCGCTGTACGCGCGGGCTGGAAGGACAGGCAATTTGTCCCGGTCATGATGCGGACCCTGCCGTTCCCGACTATACTGATCATAAGCATAAAATTGCTACCGGCGTTTTTCAGCGAGAGGCACCCTGATGAGTGCGCCTCTGATCCTGTGCCGGGACGCACGACCGGCCGATGCTCTTTTCGCGCGTCAGATTCATGATGCCGTTCTGCTCAGGCTTGGGGCTGCACATGCTGCCCTCTTCTCCTTACCACAATCCGATGTCTCGGCCACCGGCACGGAATGGATGACGACCGGCACACAGGCAATTGCCGCCGAAGAGCTACCGACCACAACACGAGAAGCCCTCTATGCCCATGCCGGGTCTATTCTCGCGGACCTCCGGCGGGTCGCCCAGAGCGAACCAGGCATTCTCCGCACCTATGCAGACCGTCTGCGCTCCTTTCCGGATCATGGCAGTCTGTTTGTGGTCGACGGTCGGCCCGTTCTAGCCCGATGGGGACAGACGCCCTATACGCCAACCTGGGTGTCTCGGTTCGATGATTTCCGTCCCCCCCAAGCAGCACGCGTTTTATTTCCGGCTTCCCCTAACCTTCTGATCACAGCTTTGGTGGCCATTCTCTTCGGCCTGATCGCTGCTGCGATCCTGATCTGGACACTCCCCCAAAACGGACAATGCCTTCTCGCAGACAATATTGCACGCTGGAAGCACCATGATCCAACCGTTATGGCAGGCTGCTGGGAGCGCGCGAACAACATGAGTGCAGCCAGTAACGACGTTCTGACACCGAGTGATTATAAACTCTGGGAAGTCTGCATGAAGCCGGACGGACAGAACGGATCACTCCGGCTGGAACTCGCCAACCAGGCCCCCTGTACCGCAAAAGCGACCTCCCATTTCGACGGCGACAAGACCGTTCTTGAGACCGAAGCCTGTCAGCTTCCATCTCTGATCTATCTGCCGCGCACCCTGACCTGTCATCAACACGACAGCGGACATATCGCGTGCATCATTCATGTTGATGCTCCTCTGAGCGAACTGCCAGCGGGGTATCATCAGGCCCATGAGGGATTGCTTGAGCGGATCAAACCGGAGTAAATCAATGACACATTCCGCAATAAACCTCCCGGAGCCGTTCTGATGTCTGGCAACCTGATTTCCCTGATTCCGAACAGCCTGATCCAGTTTGAAACACACGATCTGGATGCGAAAGGCTGGGGCAACGGCCGCGTCAGTTTCTGGGAAGAACCCTCTGAGCATAATGCCAGCTCCGATGCGACAGATGCTCCCGAGTTTACACTGCGCATGCTCGAACGTGATCCCGATACGGGAGACATGGTCTTTTTCAGCAAAGGTCGACTTCATAAGGTGCCCGATGACTGCGGCTATGCGATCGGACGCAAAGACGTCTTTGAAATGTTTGAAAACCAGTGGGTGCCACTTCCATTTCTGGCCATCATCGGCGACGGTGACAGAGAGAGTTTTCGCCCGGGGCCATCAAACTGGGTGCGCGGCCGCCTGCGGCGCACGGAAGACCCCGATACCCTCGAGGGGGAGAAAATTTTTCTGAACATTGCCTTCGATACGACACTGGCCTCGTCTGACGAAAACAGCTCCTATCTGGCACCAACGGCCGAAGACGAAAGCCGGGAACAGCGATATGCCTTCGTTTCGGAACCGCACAATATAAGTTGGCTTCTCGACAGTGACTGGCTCAAGGACTGGATTAGCGAACTATATCGCGTTACGCAAAGTGCCATTCCAAAACGCCGCCGCCCACGAACCGACGATGAAGACGAACAGCTTCCGGTTCTCAAATTCCAGGCCATTTATCAGACCTTTCTGAAGTTCCTGTCTGAAGCGACACCGCCACTCCCCGACGTCCGGCTCCTGAGCATCAAGGATCAGAAACCCGTTGATGTCGATCTTGTTCTCGATCTTGGAAACTTCCGGAGCTGCGGTATTCTGATCGAAGAACATCCCGGAGAAGGGCGCCGCGAAGCAGACAGCTACGTTCTTGAACTCCGTGATCTCGCCTCGCCGGACCTCACCTACAGCGACCCGTTTTCGAGCCGGATCGAATTTGGGCGTGCCCTGTTCGGATACGACATCTATTCTCGCCGATCGGGCCGTCCCCATGCTTTTTCATGGCCAAGCCCTGTCCGGACCGGTCTGGAAGCAGAACGAATGATGGGCGCCCGGATCGGTACTGAGGGTCTGTCCGGACTTGCCACGCCGAAACGTTATCTGTGGGACACCCGTCCGTCCGATCAAGGATGGCGTTTCAACAATGGCAAGGGCGCAACAGGACAGATCTCGGACCCACCGGTTAATGGGCCGTTCCGCCGAATGCTCGCCGAAACACTCGAAAAAGGTCGCTATCGCGCCGCACCTGAAGATCGAAAGGCTGTCAACCCCATCGGCCCGGGTGTCATGTCCCGTAGCCTGCTGTTTGTTCTGATGCTGAACGAGGTTCTGGTTCAAGCTATGGCCTACATGAACGCACCGGGGTTCCGCTCCCGCCGCCGCGACAGTGGCCGGGCGCGTCGCCTGCGCTCTGTCATGCTTACGATGCCGCCGGGAATGCCCGTCGCAGAACAGAGAGTCTTTCGTATTCGCGCCGAAGCCGCGATCTCGTTTGCCTGGAAAGCCGCCCAGCAGTCTGGTCCGCAACCTGCTCTTCGGGCAGGACTGGACGAAGCCACAGCAACCCAGATTGTATGGCTCCACAACGAAGTCACTCAGAGATTGGGCGGCCATGTCGAAGCCCTGTTCGAACTGTACGGCCAACCCACGGCCGAAGGCGAAAAACCGGCTATTCGCGTTGCCAGCATCGACATTGGCGGCGGCACCACGGACCTGATGATCACGACCTACACACTTGAAGGCGGGGATGCCCTCTCCCCTCGGCAGGAGTTCCGCGAAAGCTTCAATATCGCTGGCGACAACCTGCTGGAACGTGTGATCGCAACTGTGGTGATCCCACCACTTGAAGCCGCCCTGACCAAAGCGGGCGTCCCGTTGGCGGACCAGCTCCTGAACCGCGCCCTGAGCAAAGACCATGGCAATCAGGACGAAAAAGACCGGCACCGTCGCAAGCTGTTCGTCTCGACGGTTCTAGAACCGGCGGCTTTGCATGCGCTTGAACTGTATGAACAGATTGATAACTGGCAGCAGGGACCGTTGGGGAGTTTTCCTCTCGGAGACGAGACCCTGCGCAAGGCCGATGCCGACCAGCGCACGCGTTGCGTTGCCTTTCTGCACGAACAGATTGCCGCCCATCTGCAAGACCAGACCACATCTTTTGAGGCGAAATCATTCGATCCGTTCAGCATTGAAATTCAGGTCGATACCGAAACCATAGACCGCGCCATCCGCAGCACCCTGGAGACCATCATTTCCAGCCTGACCGAAAGTGTCTGGGCCTATAACTGTGATGTACTGCTCCTATCGGGCCGCCCGTCCAAACTGCGCCGGGTACGCAGTCTCATTACGGGGGCCATGCCCGTAGCGCCTCACCGCATTATTGCCATGCATGACTATACCGTCGGAAAACATTACCCATTTTCAGACTCGCTCAACCGAATCAACGATCCAAAAACTACCGTCGTCGTCGGGGCGGCCCTGTGCGTTCAGGCTGAAGGCAAGCTCCAGAACTTCGTACTTCGTACCAAGAGCCTCGCGATGCGCTCGACCGCCCGCTTCATTGGCAAGATGGACAAGTCGAGCGAAATCCGGAACGTCAATATGCTGCTGGAAAATGTTGATCTTGGCGGCCCTCCCGCCGGGGATGAGGTTGGGTTCTGCCTGAAGGATTTTGGCGGTTCTACCATGATCGGCTTTCGGCAGCTTCCCCTCGAGCGCTGGACCACAAGCGCGCTCTACTGCGTGGAATTCGACCTGAGCCAACAGAAACACCTCGCC
This sequence comes from Gluconobacter albidus, assembly GCF_002005485.1. NCBI lineage: Bacteria > Pseudomonadati > Pseudomonadota > Alphaproteobacteria > Acetobacterales > Acetobacteraceae > Gluconobacter > Gluconobacter albidus. The sequence continues at coordinate 110,457 of NZ_CP014690.1, forward strand.
GAATGCGCTATGCCCCTGACCGTTACTCTGGAACGCAAGTTCATTGAAGACGACGAAGATGAAAGCGGTGATTTTTCCAATCGCGAGATGTTTGAAATTACCCGCATTACAGACGCCAACGACGAGGATCACAGTCTGAGCCTTGTTAAACTGCGCCTTCAAACGACCCTGACACCCGAAGGTCACTGGCGTGATACCGGCTGTCTGATTCTGAAATGAGTATGCCTGTGACCCTCGCTTCCCAAACCCGCACCCTTGCCTCTCTGGCGACCACATGTGCCGACTGGGTGCAGCACCATGCTGCGGGAGCAAGCCCTTCCTGTCGTGCCGCCCTGCGCCGCGAACGCCGTCTGGCGCACCGGCTTCAGGCTGCGGCCTCCCGCCCCGCCGCTGTCGCAGTTTACGGGGCGTCCCAGGCTGGAAAATCCTATCTGATGTCGAGCCTCTCCAGTCCTGCAGAGGGACCGCTGCTTATCCGCTACGGTCAGCATACGCTCGACTTCCTGATGGACATGAACCCACCCGGGGGCGATGAGTCGTCTGGACTGGTTTCGCGCTTTACCCTCAATCCTCCAGCCGCACCGGCCAACGCTCCCCCCATTCCCGTCCGCCTGCTCTCGGTGACAGACATCATCCGGATCGTCGGTAATACGTTTCTGTCAGATTTCAAACTGATCGGCATCAAGCCAAGGGAATGGCGCGAGACGTCACAAATGCTGGAAACCCTTCCCCGGTCTGCTGGCGGGGGTATTTTCACCATTGATGACATCGAAGTTCTGGAGGAATACTTCACTCGGAAGTTCGGAGACCGCATCTGGCTGTCGGTCCTAGGCGAACCCTACTGGGATTGGCTTGCCGCCGCTGCGCCAGAGCTTCCTTTGCAGGCCTTGATAACCGCCCTGTCTCCGCTGTGGGGGCAGACACCCGAGCTGACCACCTATGCCACCGAGCTGGTTTCGGCCTTGCTTTCGCTTGGCCAGGTCAATCTCGCCTTCTGCGACGTTGAGGCGCTGGTCCCGCGTTCAGACAGCATTCTGAACGTCTCCACGCTGTTTCGCCCTCCCATGGGCATGGCCCCTTTGCGGCTAGTCGGTGAAAATGGCTCCACCGTCACGCTGCCACGCAACATCGTCTCGGCCATCGTTTCCGAACTCGTCGTTCCCATGGCGCAGAGCCGCTGGGAGTTTGTGAAAACGACTGATCTGCTCGACTTTCCCGGAGCCCGGTCCCGCTTGGAAATCCGCGAACTATCGGATGTCGCAGGGGTCTGCGGAAAACTGTTCCTGCGCGGCAAGGTCGATTACCTGTTCGAGCTGTATCAGGCCGATATGGAAGTCACGTCCACCCTACTGTGCGTGGCGGATTCAGCTCAGGAGGTGACCGGGCTTCCCGCCATGATCGAGGGGTGGATCAACGACACGATCGGCAAAACGCCCCGAGAACGTAAAAATCAGGCTGATGCGCTGTTCGTGATCCTGACGAAATTCGACCGGCAGTTCGAGGAAAAGGGCGGGGCAGACGAAAACAGCAGCGATGTCTGGGACAAGCGTCTCGAAGCATCCCTCATCAATTTTTTCGATGCCCCCTGGGTAACGGAATGGAAGCCCGGCCAACCGTTCAATAATGTCCAGTGGCTGCGCGCTTCAACTGTTGGGAGCCTGTATCGCCGCGACGCCCAGAAACGCGAAACCGAAATGCTTCCCGAAAATCACCTGCGGGTTGAGAGGCGCCGCAACTCGTATCTGGCCAGCACGACGGTGGATCGGCATATCCAGCATGCCCCCCGCGCGTTCGATGAGGCGATCCGGCCAAATGACGGTGGCGTCAGCTATCTGGCCGAGCGGCTGAAATCGGTTTGCGAAAGCAAAACCAAGAACGAACAGCTCGCCGCCCGCCTCAAGGCCTGCACCAGCAATCTTCTGTCCCTCATGCGGCCTTTCTATCACGATCCGGCCGGAATAGAGTCCGGCGCAGAAGCCCGCAGAGCCGCGTCTGAAATCGCACAGGCCTTGCTGAGCCTGCACCGCAATCGTCTGTTCGGAGCATTCCTGCTGCGACTGGAACTGGACCGCTCTGCAATCATCGAACAGTGGCGCGATTTCAGCAGCACGATCCATCATACCCCGCCGCCCGTGCCCGTAGATGATCTGCTGGGGGACATTCTGGGCGATGCGATCCCAGTTTCCGCCCCTCAGGAAGACCAGCATGACCGGTTCGCCAGCCTGATTATCGAACATTGGATCAACGACCGCCTATTGAGCCTACTGGCGCATCCCGAACAGCTTGCGGTCTTCAATCTGGACCTGTCTGTTGCCCGGCAGTTCATTGAGCGCCTTCAGAAACTGGCCGAAACCCTGAACCTGCGCGAGGCGATCGCCCAAAGGCTGCGCCTTCAGTGCAACCATGTCAGCACGCTGAACCAGTCCGGTGAAAAACAGGCGCTCATCTGTGCGGAGTTGATAGGCCGATTCGTAACCTATCTCGGTTATGCCAATCTGGCGTCGGAGGCCCGCCCCCGTCAGCGTAACAGCGACATCGCCATTTTCAGTGCTCCGCCCACCCCCCGTGATTATCCTGTCCTGAGCGAACAACCTTCCGTCTATCTCGATACCTTCTTTCGTGACTGGGTACTCGCTCTGCGCTCCCGTTTCGAAGAGGGTGGCCCACAGTTTGATGTGGATGCCAATCATGCCCTTGAAGCGCTGCTTTCCAGACTTGAGACCTCACCGCTATGAACACTGAACTACACGTTTCTGCTAGCCACGAAGTTGAGGAAGCCATCCTTCACCTCCCCGGCCGGGCCGCGGATGCCAGCCGGGAGCACGTGACGATCCGTGCGCCGGATTATTTTCCTGAAAGTCGGGCTACAGGCCGTCTCGAAGCCCAGGGGGCAGATCTTCTGGTGCATATCCCCCGGGAATTCGCGACCATGTTCGAGGCCAATGCGAGCTATCAGCTGGAAATCCCTGAACTCCAAATCGTCGGCGATGTCTTCGACTGGCCTGTACTGCGCGCCCGTCCCATCGTAGTCGAACCTCGTCCCGTCATACTTCCAAAAAAAATTACGACGAAACCCACTTCGGAAGAGGATGAAATGATCCATTCCGAAATACCCGTCGGGCCGCCTGAAAAAAAGACCGAACGCAAACACCTCGTTCCTGTTCTGGGTGGGGGGGTGATCGGGCTAGGCATTCTGGGATTTCTGGCATTTTATCTTCTGCATCACCCCACCCTCCCCGGCCAGGATAAGGTCGCCTCTTCTCGCAGTCCGATCGCCGCGCCCCTGAATGCGACCGCACCGGACAGCGACCCCTTCGCCAACAAATCCGTGCCCGATGTGATCCGAGAGGCAGGAACAGCCGTCCAAATCAGGCAAGAAGGTGAAACCCGCCTGAAAAACGGCAAGACGGATGATGGTGTCCTGCTACTGGAAGCCGCCGCTGATCGCGGAGATACTCCTGCCATGAACCATCTGGGACATCTTTACGATCCGACGACCTTCGATCCGAAAGGGCCTATCCCCAGCCCGGATGTGCGTGAATCCGCCCATTATTATCAATCGGCCGCCAAGGCCGGCGACACGAGCAGCGCACAGGACCGTGCCCGCCTCCATACCGCCCTGCAGCAGCAATCTGCCAACGACGACATGACAGCCCAGCTTGCCCTGAAGGATTTTTGGCCATGATCCCGGACGTTCGCCAGATCGCTAGAGCCACTCTATGCAGCCTTTCGCTGCTTGGACTGGCAACCGCCGTACACGCCGCCACCCCGCTCTTGCAGCCGGGGAAACACACGCTCTATCAGCGGATCATTACCCGCCCCGGCGCATCTCTCTTCAGTGATGCGAGTGGAAAAGACGCAAAACCACTGCCGGGCTTCGAAGTCTTCTATGTATTCGGTCGCGCTCAGGGGCGGGTTCAGATCGGAAGTTCGGCCCAGGGCCCGGTTCAGGGATGGATTGATGATGACCACACAATCCCCTGGGCACACACCATGGTGGCAACCTTCACAAATCCCGCGGGCCGCAACCGCGCGCTTTTCCTCGACACAGCTCAACACGAGGAAGATCTCCTGTCCGCTGCGGACTCTGCGGCGCGCGTCGATGCTCTGACCAAGGGTGTTCAGGCTGGTCATTCAGCGCCGGTCGTCGCTATGGAACCGGAAAATTTCGTCGATCCGTCCAAGAATTTCTATTTGCTTCCCGTGCTGGATGCCACGCAGATCGAGCGGGACAGTGGTCCGGCAATCAGAATGCTACATGTCATTTCCGCCTCCACGACTACGGGCAATACCGCCCGGACAGCATCGCCACAGACCCTGAAGCAGTTCAAGGCCGGGTTGGTCTTCGTCATCGACACAACAGCCAGCATGCAGCCTTATATCGACCAGACGCGAGCTGCGATTTCCAGCATCATTCATTCCGTCCAGAATACGGCGGTCTCGCAGAATTTTCGCTTCGGCCTCGTCGCCTACCGCGACAGTCTCGCAGACACGCCTGGGCTGGAGTACGCGACAAAACTCTACGCGTCGCCAGATTTTTCCCAGTCTCTGGATGCAATCCTTCCGGCCATTTCCACGGTTCACGACGCCAGCGTGTCCTCCAGCAGTTTTGATGAAGATGCGATTGCCGGTGTAAAAACCGCAGTCGATCAGGTTCCATGGCAGACGTTCAACGGCCGTTATATCGTTCTCATCACCGATGCCGGGGCACGAAGCAATGACGACCCCCATAGCCTGACGCATCTCAACATCGAGGATATGAACCACCTTGCCGCGTCAAAAGGCATTGCCTTGTTTGTCATTCATCTGCTGACCCCAGCAGGGAATGCGGCGAATGATCACGGCAAAGCCGCAACGCAGTATCGAAATCTTTCGAAGTTCAACAATGCTGGCAGCCTGTATTATCCTGTCCCGGGAGGTAGCCCGGACGCGTTCCGGCCTGTTATCCAAACCATGTCTACCTCCATGCTCCAGCAAGTGGCGGACATGACCGGCCGCCCCGTCGCCGGACTAACCCCGCAGGATGCGAAAGTCGATACGAAACTCTCAGTCGTCAGTCAGGCCATGCGTCTGGCCTATCTTGGCGACACACAGCACACAGCCGCACCGGATATTATCAACGCGTTCACCTCCGATCGTGATCCAGCCGATACGCTGCATAGAACCCTGAACATCCGTGTGCTCCTGACACGCAACCAGCTCTCCGATCTCGCCAACGCCCTTCAGCATATTCTGGATGCCGGGCTAGCCGGTCGAACCGCACCGGAAAATTTCTTCACCCAGCTTCAATCTGCCTTTGCGGCTTCGGCCCGTGATCCAAATGCTTTCTCGCATATCGACACGATCGGCCCGCTGCTTGGCGAATATCTGGATGGCCTGCCGTATAAGTCCGACGTAACATCTATCACACAGGAATCATGGCTCGCCATGGGCGCCGTCGGACAGCGTACCATCCTAAACAATATCGCAAGTCGTCTGCGTCTTTATCAGGAATATGAGTCCGACCCGTCATTGTGGGGGCAGATCGGGCAGTCTCACGATGATGGAGAGCGCGTCTATCCGGTACCCCTGGAAGCGTTACCTTGAACCCCGACCAATCCCTGCTCTTTGCAGAAAACCTATCTTGGCAGGCACCGGGGCAAAATTTCACGCTTAAAGTACCTCATTTTCGCCTGAACCCAGGTGACCGTTATGCGGTCGTAGGGCCATCGGGCTGTGGCAAAAGCTCGCTTTTGGGCCTGCTCTCCCTTTCACTTCGTCCAGACCGTGTCGACGTGCTGGACATTATGGGCAGTCCCACGGCATCCCTCTGGCGCGTACCCGGACAGGGGCGTCTGACCGCCCTCAGGGCGCGACATATCGGGTTCGTTCCGCAGATGAGCGCATTGCTGCCCTTCCTGAACGTCGAAGCCAACATTCATCTACCACTGGATGTTATGAACATTAAAAATCCTCATCACATCAACGATCTTATCGAATGTCTGGGCCTTGTCTCCCTACGGACAAACAGACCCGCTGCACTGTCGGTCGGGCAGCGCCAGCGTGTCGCCATTGCCCGCGCACTTTCGCATCAGCCTGATATCATTCTTGCCGACGAACCCACTGCGTCCCTGCATCCAGAACAGGCAACACATGTCATGACACTCCTGCATCAGCAGGCTGAACGGCACGCAGCTGTTGTTATGGTGACGCACGACGCCGAACGCGCGGCGGCAGCCGGGTTCACGCTGCTTCCAGTCTCGATGAACGGTTCTACGACCCAGATCGCTACAGCATGACAGACCGGCGCTTCATATTTCATGACATTCGTCTGGCGGCCCGTCTGGCCTGGTACGATCTTCTATCCGAAAAAATTCTGGCACTGTGCCTTATCATCGGTCTAGCAGCGACGGCAGCCCCCCTGATTATCCTGTCAGGCCTGCGAGGCGGACTTGTTGAAGGATTGAGAACCGTCCTTCTGGAAGACCCGCATGTGCGTGAGATTTCCAGCGCCAGCAACCGGGATTTTACAGCAGACTGGCTGGATAGCCTGCGAAAAGAACCGGATGTCGTTTTTGTCATGCCCCGAACACGCACTCTTGCGGCCAGTGTCCTGCTCGTTCCGCCCGGCCACCCCTTTGCGGGTCGACGCATCGAACTGATCCCGTCCAACACGGGTGATCCCCTGACCACACCCACGACGATGCCCGCAGACGAAAGCACCATCCTGCTTTCCGCAAGTGCCGCCGCCTCTCTGCATATTCAGGCGGGTGATCTCCTCGAACTGCATGTCACCCGTCTAGGCCTCGGCCCGGAAACAGTTCGGATTCCCCTGCATGTTCAGGCGATTACCCCGCAACGCGCCCTTAACCGGGATGCAGCTTTCGTATCGCTGCGTCTGGCTCAGACCGTAGAACTATATCGAGAGCACTCTCTTTCATGGTCCGATGCTTGGGCACAGGCGGCCACGCCAGCCCCGTCCTATCCCGGCTTCCGTCTCTACACCCGGCAGATCAACACCATCCCCGCCCTTGACACCAGATTGCGTGCAGCAGGCGTGGATATTTCGGATCGGGCGCAAGATGTCTCGGACCTTCTTCTTCTGGACCAGCGATTGACCGTGCTGTTCCGGCTGACAGCCCTGCTTGGAGTGACCGGTTTTTTCGCCAGTCTCACCGCCGCGCTATGGGCCAATGTGGAACGCAAACAACTTTCTCTCGCAACCCTGCGCTTTCTCGGCGTACAGCGTCTAACGATTTTTCCCGTCATCCAGGCACAAATTCTCGCGCTGACCGGTATTTTTCTGGCTCTGACAGGTGCGCTGATCGTAGGCAGCGCCATCAATCATGTCTTTGCAGAGACCCTGCCGCCCGGACATACGCTGTGCAGAATCGGGGCTGGTCTGTGGCTTGAAACCTGCCTCATAACCGCTCTGGGAGCTTTTCTGGCCGCCCTGGCCGCCGCCCGAAGCCTTCGCCGCATTGATCCCTGGGAGGGAGTCAGCACACCATGAAAACCCATCACACAGCCCTGCTTTTGCTGGGTTTCGCACCCGTGTTGTCTCTACAAACGGCTGCCGCACAGAGTTGGGACAAAAAATTCGTCGACCCACATCCCCTGCCGGATGATCTGGTTCTGCCTATGCCCTGCGGTGGCGCAATGACGTTCCGTCCCGTTGACGTTCCGACAGGAGACAATCTACTCGATGACGATGCCATTATTCTGGGCAGAAGCGATCCACAGGATGGCTACAACGAGTTTATGCGCCACGCCTATGTGGCTGCCCCTTTCGCCGTCAGCCAGCATCCGGAATTGCGCCGGTACTATCTCGGCAAATATGATGTAACCCAAAATCAGGCTGAAAGCCTGAGCGGAACCTGCGCGCCCCCTACCCTGGATGGACAGCATCCCAAGACGCATATTTCGTGGGATGAGGCCATTACCTTCTCCACGAAATATTCAACGTGGCTTCACACCCAAAAGATTCCGCTGCCAAACCATGACGGAGCAACCAGCTTTGTGCGTCTACCCACCGACGACGAATGGTCTTATGCTGCCCGTGGCGGCATGCATGTCAGCCCGACCGATTTCATGGCTCCCACATGGCCCATGCCGGAAGGTGCAGACCAGTATATCGCCGCAGGGCCAGACCTTGGCGGCATGCAGCGCGTCGGGCAGATGAAACCAAACCCGCTGGGTCTGTATGATATGCTTGGGGAAGCCAGCCAGATGATGCTGGAGCCGTACCGCCTCAACCGCGTTGGCCGCCTTCAGGGTCTGGCTGGCGGAATTCTGGTCTGCGGTGGAAATTACCTGTCCAACCCCGATGAGATTACGACCAATTCACGCGCCGAAGTTCCGCTTTATAGCCCGCAGACGGGTGAACCAACCCGATTGCCTGAAATGGGATTCCGCCTTGTTCTGGCGACAGATGCTATCGGCTCCCTTCACGGAACGGAACAGGCCCAGAACGCTTTCAACACCCTGATGAACAAAACCCTGCCTGCAAGTGCAGACGCCCAGACCGCGCTTGCAGGCCTTCAGAAAAACACGACTGACCCGGCCACACTCAACGGTCTGAAGCTGATCCAGACCGCCATGGCCAGCGACTCCCGTGCCCGTTTCGATGCAGATCGTCAGGCGCTGGCCGCACAAATTCAGGCACTAGTTGCCCTGGCAGCGGATATCTGGGAGGTCGACCATGCCATACAGCTTATTCAGAAATCGGCCGATATTCTGAAGTCGCAACCAACGCCTCTAACACCGGCCCAGACCGCACAAATCGCAAATCACCTTCAGGCCAGACAGACGGAGCTTGGAGGCGCCATCAATGGTTACATCAGTCTTCTTCAGGCCGTAACGAACAGTCAGGCCCTGCCCGATCTCTCCGCCATCACAGCACAGCAGGCAGATGCTATCAAAGCACTTCAGGATGATCGGGCAATACAGTTCCTGATGGTTACTGCTCAGAACATTCAAAGCAGTCATTCCGGAAAACTCCCTACAGGGCAGACTATAAAATCGCAGATCGAAGCAATTCATTAATTCTTTTCGTGTAAATTTTCACTTCCCAAGAGAATGCTTTTTTCTTATTCACAATGAAACATTATGTAAAAAGGTTGCTCCGTGTCACTTTCGCCCTTTCGTATCTCCGCTGCTTCTGTTGCTATGTGCGTGTTTGTTTCCGGATGCGCTCCTTCTTATGATTCCTCACTCACACCGGAACAGAACCGTCTGCGCCAACGCTCTGCCCAGCAGAACAATATGATTGGAGAGGGCGCCGCAGTGCTCGGTGGCCTTGCTGCTCTTGGTGTTGGCCTGGGAACGGGAAGTGTCAAAAATGCAGCCCTCGCCGGTGCAGCCGGCGCTCTGGTTGGCGGGGCTGTAGGCGCACTTGTTGCTAATCGTGCCCAAGCTCAAGAGCTGAGTGAAGATCAGGTTAAATCGCAGATCGCCACCGAACAAAAAAATATTGCACAAACTCAGACTGACATTCAGGATGCACAGAAAGAACTTCTGGAAACGCAGAACAATCTGAAACAGCTCCGTCAACAGCTAGCTCAGGGACAGATTTCTGCTGAAGCCTATCAAGCCAAGATTGCCGGTTATCAGAAAGATGTGCAGGCTCTGCAAAATCTTGCCAGTATGCGGCAGAAGCAGGCAGACAGTATGAAGTTGATTGCCGATGCACACGGAAATTCTAGTGCAGCCCTTGCCTCCCAGCAGAGCGCGGCTCAGTCAAAGCAGCTCGCAGAAGTTGCGTCCATTATGGCTCAGGACGTCGGACAGGCTGAGCCAATGCCTGCCGCCAAAGCCTGAATTTTCATTCTCCAAAGGGCTGCCTCGTGATGTCGCATCGGAAATTTACGATTCTTCCCCTTTTTGGCGCACTCTGTTTGAGTGCGTGTTCTGCCCAGCAATGTGACCCGACCACCGCCAATCTTTTCTCAGGTATCGGATGTTCGGTCGGGAATGGCTACCAGCAGCGAAACCAGCAACTGCAAACAGCACGTGATGCCTGGCATGAGCGCGCGCAAGCGACCGCTAACGAGAGCGCGGCCCTCAACCAGTCCTTAGCGGAGACACAGAAAAGCGTTGCTCAAACACGAACTGAGCTACAAGCTATGAACAGTCGCATCGGTGGATACAGGAAGCGTTTAGCCAAAGCTTCCAGTTCGAAATCCTCTGCCTATCTTGCCGCACAGAAGAGTCTTGCAAATCTGGAACAGATTAAAAACCAGGCTGCTGCCAATCCGACAGCAGAACAACTTGCCCGGGTTAAGGCCGCCGAGCAGGAAACACAGGATGCCGTTGATCTTGTCGCCACACGCTAGGTATTTAATTCCCGGATTTGATGGATTGATGATGAATCTTTCTGGCCCTGAAGTCCATATTTTGCAGACATATTCGTAAGGTGTGAGGCCACTGAGGGTCTTGAGCCTTCGCCCGGAGTCATAGGCTGCCATGAAGTCGTTAAGGTGTCTCCTCAGCTGCTCATGGCTGTCGTACTGGAAGCGTTTAACGGTTGCTTCCTTTATTGTCCGGTTCATCCGATAGAGGTTGCCCCCCGTTTTTCAGACAGGGGCATACGCTATAGACCGTTGTGAGAAAAGACAGGTTTATAGGCAAGGTCACGCGGAAGAGGTATTCGGGCGAGTTCAAGTCGCGTGTTGCGCTGGAGGCGAGCAGACGCTTTCCAAACTGGCGTCGAAGCACGGTGTGCATCGGGCAATGATTTCCCAGTGGAAGCGCTAGGCTGTCGCCGGCATGGCGGCGACCTTCTCTCGTTAATCCGGCGTCCAATCTTCAGAACGTAATCCATTTACCCGGGTAAATTCTCGTAGATTTCCGGTTATAACGACCAGTCCTTTGCTCCGGGCGTGCCCCGCAATCATTAAGTCGTACGGTCCGATAACACACCCACGGGCTTCCAGATCAGCCCTGATTTCTGCTGTATGTGCTGCCGCATCATCGTCAAATGGCAAAACAGACAAACGTCCAGAAAAATGCTCTACCTCACGTCGGATTTTTGCCGGATTTTGAGATTTTTCCGCCCCATAAAGGAGTTCGTAAAGCACAATATCTGAAATACAGAGGGCCTCGGCGTTATCGTTGAAACGTTCGCGTAAGCCCTTTGGACGGTCACGCAAGACGCGGATACAAAAATTTGTATCCAGAAGATAACGTAGCATCAAAAGCTTTCGCGTTCCTGCATTGCAGGTTGATTGCGTTCGGGTAACTCAGTGCCGGAGGACGAAAAAAAATCATCCCATGCGGCATGCGCGGGCGCAATAATGCGTCGTACGCCATCGGGAATGATCACGACCTCCTTCAGACTAAGGTCAAAGGCAACAGCTTTGGGAAGCCGTACAGCCTGAGAACGATTGGAAAGAAAGAGAGTTGTGCGGGCAAGCATGGCATCCTCCATATGGGATATCCTGAACGTATATCCATAAATTGATCTGATACCAACAACATTCGTTCAGCTTTAAATTGGACTATTTTCCGTCACTATCCTGAAAGGCAACGTCCATAATAAACATCAAAATATACGACGGCTCTTAATCTTTTTCCGCCGAGATCAGACTTCCCCTCTTCCCTCGAAGAAGATCAGTCATAGTGTATTTCATACTCCTTAAGATTCATTCCAATTCGATAGGGCCCTTCGAACAGATCCCCGAGGGCCAGACGCCGTCGCAACGTCAGACGGCGTTGGGCCAGATGATACATCCGGTCATGCAGCAGATGGCAGCGCTGACAGAGCGCGCGCAGATTGCGCCACCGGTTGCTGGTGGGGTCGTGATTCAGATGAGCCGCGGCTAGGGACACTTTCGTCTGTCGCATTTCCAAATGCTCGATCAAGTCTGGAGGGGACACCCGCCTGCCCCGGCCATTGAACCAGTATCCTGTGTCAGGATGCTTCCACCGGCCACCTGGCAGTACCTGAAGGCGATGGCCATGCGGCCGACCGCAGCGCTGGCACACGCCCCCTGCCCGCTCGAACCTGACCTGTCGGCTCAGTTCAGGCCAGTTGGGAGGGTAAAGCGCTTTCAGTTCCGGTCGGATCGGCATTCCCGTTTCCTATCACACAATCATAGTCCGATAGAGACTTCCTGCAGGTCCTGATCCCCGAGGTCGTGGATCAACTCCACTGACAGCGCGTTCCGAACTCTGGCCGACGACACCGAAGAAGCCTTATGCTCTCGACCATGACATCCTCTTCACTCGATCCCGTCCGTCTGACCGAAGCCCTCCTGTTCCAGAGCTGCGGTCCAGTGTCGCGAGCGATGCTGGCGCGGGCTCTGGGAGAGGAGGAGGAGATCGCTCAAATCGTGAGCGAGGTGTCCAGACGCACCAAGGGGCTTGGATTTGAACTGGTCGCGGCCGGAGACGGCTGGATGTTCCGCACCGCCCCCGATCTCGCGGGGGCCCTGAGGGCGGTATTGAAGCGACCGCCAGAACGTCTGCCCCGGGCCGTGCTCGAAGTGCTCCTGCTGATTGCCGCGCGTCAGCCCGTCACACGACCCGAGATCGAAAGCTTCCGGGATGCCATCCTGCCGCAGAAGACCCTCACCCTGCTGCAAGAGAAAGGCCTCATTCGCAGCGTTGGCCGCAAGCCAGTCCCAGGCCAGCCCCAGCTCTGGGCCACGACCAAGACCTTCCTCGTGACCTATGGTCTACGGTCGCTGTCGGAACTGGATCCGCTCCTCGAAGGCCTGAGAGGCCCGCTCTAGGCCGTTTTGGGCTTATTCTGCGGGGCTTTGGGTACTATTCTTTCGTCATTCTAACACGTGGTAATGTCCTCTTACCGCGTGTTAAAGTAAGGTTGCCTTAATTATCGTCCTGCGGCAGATTCCAAGGGACTTGAAAAGGAAGAATAACGGCATGACCGCTTCGACAGAGCCTGCAGAGCGTCTTTCCGAAGTCCCCTCTTCCGCTCTGCAGAGTGCTTTGGACGCGGCAAAGGACAGTGCCCGAACGGCAGCCTATGCGCCCGAGACCCTGCGCGCCTATGCCCATGACTGGCAGGCCTTTTGCCACTGGTGCAACGAACACGAGACGTCCCCGCTTCCGGCCGCCCCTCCTATCGTCGCAGCCTGGCTGCACAGTCTGGCGCCACATTTCAGCCGCTCGGCCCTCGACCGTCGACTGGCGGCCATTGGCTATCAGCATCGCATGCGGGGGCTGGAGTGGAGTTCTGGTCACGCTGCCATCCGTACCACTCTGCGCGCAGCAGGGCGTGTGTATGGCACGCCCCAGAAACAGGCCGCTGCCCTCACGTCCCAGGAACTCCGCAAACTCGTCGCACCCGAACAGAGCAAAACCGTTGAAACGCTGGCGGATCTGCGCGACCGGGCTCTTCTGCTGATCGGCTTTGCGGGTGCGCTGCGTCGTTCAGAGCTAGTTGCCCTTACAGCAGAGACCGTCAGGATCGTCGGCACAGGATTGAAGCTCCACATCGCCCGCAGCAAGACCGACCCCGAGCATCGCGGTGAAGAGGTTTTCCTTCCCCGGGGCAAGCATCGCGAAACCTGCCCGGTTTTGGCTCTGGAGCGCTGGCTGAAGAAAGCCGAGATTACGGATGGTCCTCTCTTCCGATCCATCAATCGCTGGGAGCAGGTCGGACGTGATGCCCTGCATCCGGATGCTATTCGTCAGATCCTGCTGCGCCGTGCCAGGGCGGCCGGGCTGAAGGTTCCTTCCGGAGAACGCCTCAGCCCGCATGGACTGCGCGCTGGCTTCGTCACCGAAGCCTTTCGGGCGAATGCCCGGGATGAACAAATCATGGCACACACCCGCCACCGCGACCTGCGCAGCATGCGCCGCTATGTCCGTCGAGCCCGCCTTGATCTGGACTCTCCCGCCCATCTTCTGGATCTGTAAGTCGTGCCCCAAACGACTGCTGAGATCATCGCAGATGTTGATGCCACGGTCGCACGCCTGGAAGCTTATCGGCTGGAGCTCGAAGCGCGGCCGATTGCTCACCGCTACAGTGAGCAGACCCTGACGGAGCATGAGGAACCAGATGCCGGGTTTCGTCTTCCCACCCGTCCACCGTTTCCTCGCCATGCCCCCAGACCACCCGCGAGCGGCACGGCGTTTTCAATCTCGGGGTCAGGGCTCGCAGAACCGCAGGTCCTTCCCTCTCCGCCCCTTTTCAATCCCCAGCCGGACTGGCTGGCACATGTCCTGACCGTCGCTGGCCCAGAGGCCGTGCTAAGTCAGTTCCGGGCGGCAGCAGAGGGCACTGGCCGTCTCTCGTGGGGACCGGATGTTACCAACCCCGAAGATCTGGGCCGAATCTTTCCTCCCCAGGATGCCCGGACGACTGCTTTGATCGACCAGATTGTCCAGAGCCAAAAGGCCCTTCTCGCCCGAGAGGCGGGATCTGGGTTCGTCCCGTTTGATCTCAATGCTCTCTGCCCTATGCCTCTGGATCTGCTCGCCCTCGGCCCCGCCTCCCCCGCAACACAGGCCTGGCTGTGGCAGCACTGGGGAACCTCGCGACCGCTGCAGCAGGTCGAAGTCATGGAGGGGCATCCGAAAGAGAATACACCCCGCTGGAGCATCTCATTCTGGTCGGCAGACTGGACGCCCTGGGGGGCCCTTCAGGCCATTGCGACCCGATGGCCCGACCTCAGCATTTCCATCCGCCCGCTTTACGATGTCTGATGAAATCCTTCTGGAGGTTGGCGTCTGGCACGGTCCGCTAGACGCGTTGTTGCAGGCCGTACGCCGTCGCGCGCTCGACCTTCGGACGCTTCCGCTGACAGAGCTGATTGACCAGTTTTTGATCTGCGTGGAAGAAGAGCTTAAAAACCGTCCGCTTGAGCAGACTGCCAACGATCTTGTTCTGGCAGCGACCCTTCTTCAAATGCGCTCAGCTCTTCTGCTTCGGGAAGATACTGAAGAGCACCTTGCCGCCCACTCAGCTGCCGAGCAGATCCAACGCGCCCTACTTCGAAAGGACACGCTTTTGCGAGCCGTGGAGTGCTTTGAAACTCGGCCTGTGCTGGGCGAAAGTGTTTTTAGACGGGGGGAACTGCCTCCCTCGTCTTTTGCTGTTGAAACAGCGTCTTCACCTCTCATCCGGGATGTGCTGGACGCACTTCTGTCAGTGTCCCGTCGGCGGGAGAAGCTTGTGCCTAAAGAGAGCATCTTCCAGCCCTACTTTGAACCCCGACTTTCTGTTCAGGATGCCATGGCATGGTGGCACCAGATGGTTCAGAACCATCCGGAGAGCACGTGGGACCTCATCGAGGGCGTGATTAGTCGCTCTTCTAAAGAAGGTTTCCAAAGCCTAATGCAGCGCAAAGCAACGTGGGTTATTCATCTTTCGGCGGTTTTGGAGTTGGCCAGAAAAAAAGAGCTGCTGCTTGAGCAGCTGACATGCCGCGAACCAATTAAGATCATGAGTCCAAAGCCCAGCACAAACGTATGTTGAGAAGGACATAGGTCGCATTGGATTCTACACACGGCTAGGAAGGCAATTGGGAATTGGACTCTACACACGCCCCAGCTCGCAGATATCTGCACTAGATTCGGTATTGGACTCTACACACACACCGACGTCATCGACAAAAAAACTTATTCACAGGCAGAAAACTGCTCTTATTGGTTATCCTCTGGACCCTACACACCTCATGTTTGGACTGTACTCACCAAAACCGGGTTATCCCTTGGACCCTACGCACACCATCTAATAAGATTACTAATATCTTTTTCTAGAACACCGTGCGCAGAGTCCAACCGAAGCGTGTGTAGAATCCAAGCACTGCGCTGTGCGTAGAGTCCAAATTGACACAATACCTCCGCTCGCCGATGGTCTGCTCATGGGAAAAATCCACAACCTTCTCGAACTGCATGGTTTAGAAGAGGCACGACGCCAAGCATCCTTAGAAAGCAAGGTGCAACGCTACTGCGTGGATGCCGCACATGAAGTGATGGCTGATGAAGCAATTTCGATAGGTATCACTCACTCCGGCTTCGCGATGGCAGCACTTCCTCATAAAAAAACTACCGAAACAGTTTGGGAACGTGACGGAGGTAATATAAAACTCCTGATCGAAAGTGGACTAGATAAAAATAAAGACGCCGTTGGAATTCCTTATGGATCAATGGCTCGTATGATTTTACTTTATCTGCAGACACAAGCAGTTAAAACTAAATCACGTGAAGTAGAACTTGGTGCGTCGATGAATGCTTGGTTAAAAGCGATGGGTATTACTGTAGGAGGTAATACCTATAATGCTGTTAGAGACCAAGCAAAGCGCATTAGCCGATGCAGACTAACATTTTTCCGAAACAATGGTAGGGAAGAACTCGTAAGTAATGGTGCCTTTATTAGGGACGCAATTTTTCCCGTAGATAATGACGTTAATCAACCTTCTTTATGGAGAGAGGTGGTTAGATTGGATGAGAGTTTCTACGAAAGCCTTATTGATCATCCATTGCCATTGAGAGAGGTTGCTATAAGGCAAATATCAAGCAAATCAAAGGCCATAGATATTTATATTTGGCTTGCCTACCGCCTTCATGTGCTTAAAGATCCAGTGAATATTTCGTGGGCTGCACTCAAGGGACAATTTGGATCTGAGTATAGTCAACTGCGGGGATTCAAGCGAGATATTATAGCTCCGCTTAAGCTTGCTCTTTCTGTCTACCCGGAAGCCCATGTGGAGTTTGATCAAGAAACAGGAATATTGCTTTATCCTTCTCCACCACCCGTACCAGAAAAGCGAATGATTGGTCGTTAGGGTAAATTGACTTGCTTTACTTTTCCTAGAAACATTTTCATTTAGCACACCAGCAGAAGCTTGATCAGGACGGGAGAGACCCCTGCCCCGGCCATTAAACCAGTATCCTGATAAGGATGCCTCCACAGGCCACCTAGCAGTACTTGAAAGCGATGGCCATGTGGCCGACCACACAGAATTGTCAGATACTCCTACCGAATCAATTCGGAGGATATAGCGGCTTTAGTTCCGGTCGGATTGGCATTCAGTCTTCATCAACACATTTTCAGTCTGCGTTGAACGGCGTTCGCGCTCCTCTCTCTGCTCCATACCAACTTCATGTTATCAGCACGCTAGTTTCTGGATTTACGGAGGTTTGCAGGCTCAGCAAAGGGCACCCGTGAAACTCTGCTGGACCAGAATATCTTTCCACCAGCTTCTTGCCGACGATCTACCATCGGCAGCAGAGCCTCTTTCAACCGATTGCTTCTCCTGTCGCCTCTCGCTAGCCATTCGCGGCATCGAATACCAGGACAATGCGTTTGCCAAGGAGGCTCCTCTGGGGGAAAGCAGATTGTTGGCTATCGGGTCACAATTCAAAATAACAGACATCCATGCGGATTGAAGTCAGCTTCGAGCTGTTTCCAATGCGAACAAGGTCCGCAAAATCATCAAAGCATGTCATCAATTAGCATCTGGGCCTTGAGGTGCCAGCGAAGCATCATGCAACAAATATCGGCGTCGATCGCCCCAACATTCAGATCTTTGTTGGCTTACTTGTGGGGCATGGGTCGAGCAGAGGCGTGTTTGTCACTACCTCATCCTTCAGCGCCCCGGCAATGGACTTCGTCCACCATCTGAGCCAGCGCGTCATTCTGATCGATGGAGCAACCCTGGCCGATCTGATGATTGAACATGGCGTGGGTGTGCGTGTCAGCCGCGCGGTAGAGATCAAGAAGCTCGATCTGGATTTCTTCGATCCGGGCTGAACGATCTTGCGCGGCCAGATATGTGCCGTCGCGCAGATGGCGCTGTCGATCGCCTGAAGATCACTTGAAAATCACGCTCTGATCCCCGACAGTCTTCTGTAACGAAGTATGGATTTTCTTCATATTGCGCTCAACGAGATCACAGGCGCATGTGTGAGATTATTGAGCGTTGTGGAGATTTCAGTGACAGCCGACCATGAACAGATTGCTGAGGACGTTGAAATCACCACAGAGGAAAAAAAGCCCGAACTTCGGATCGTCTTACAGGAAACGGTCAACGCTAGCCTGTGGGAGAATAGTGTCCCGATCCTTGAAGAATTGGAATTCGACAACAGAAGCGAAAATACATATCCGGTTATTGAAATAACCATTACCAGCGAGCCGCATTTTCTGACGCCTCGGTCGTGGATGCTCCAGCAGATCGGTCCCGATGAACTTCGGGTTCTGAACGATCGTGACCTGACACTGGATGGCTCATTGCTTTCGGCCCAGACCGAGGCATCAAGGGCCGTCGTGACCATTGTCGCCCGTGCGGGAGAACAGGAACTTGCGAGGGTAACACGCGATGTCCGGATGCTTGCCCGCAATGAATGGGGTGGCCTGTCCGGTATCCCCGACATCCTCGCCGCTTTTGTACTTCCCAATGACCCCGCTATTGCCCGTATCCTGCGCAGCGCATCCGAAATCCTCCGGCAAGCGGGGCAATCCCCTTCCCTCGAAGGTTATCAGGGGGACAAGGCGCGTGTATGGGCGCAGTCTCAGGCGCTGTGGTGCGCCATCTGTGCGCTGGATATCACCTACATCAATCCGCCTGCGTCTTTCGTTGAAAACGGCCAGCGTATCCGTCTTCCAACACAGGTTGTCGAGGAACGTCTGGCGACCTGTCTCGATACGACCGTTCTGTTTGCCGCATGTCTCGAAGCCATTGGTCTGCGTCCCCTGATCGTCCTGACGCGCGGGCACGCCTTCGCGGGCCTGTGGCTGGCCCAGCAGGATGCGGGTTCTTCGGTAGTCCAGGATCTGCCTGGCATTCGCAACCGCCTGAAGCTCGACGATCTACGTGTCTTTGAAACAACTTTGGCGACGGCAGCACGCAAACCCAGCTTCGCCGCAGCATGCGAGCGGGGCGAGGCCCATCTGCGCGACATAGACGATGACGATCAGGACGCGTTCCGCGAAGTTATCGATATTCACCGGGCACGCCTGCGCCGTATTCGTCCCCTCTCCACCTCTGCTGCCACGCCGGCTGACGACGCGGCAGAAACCGCCCTCGATGAGTCAGCGGGACAACCGGCATTCGAGGCTCCTCCCCCGTTACGTGAGGACCGCGAGGAAGAGCGCCTGCCGGATCGTCCGGCAGATCGCGTGCAGAGATGGTGCAATCGCCTGCTCGACATGTCCGCGCGCAACCGGCTGCTGAACCTTCCTAAATCCGATCGGCAATTGATTGAACTCGACTGCCCGGATGCGGCTGCGCTGGAAGACATGGTGGCGGAGATGCGCGCCGGCAGCAGTGCCAAACCGCTTCGTTTTGTCGCGGCCCCGGGGCTCATGGACGACGATGATCCCAGAAACAAGGCTCTCCATCAGGGACGACATCACGAAGACGCTTCCAGAGCGTATGCGCTGGAAGCTCTCAAACGGCGCGAGATCGTCGTTCAGCGGAAAGAGGACAAACTTCAGACCGCACTGACCGAAATTTATCGTCATGCCCGAAGCTCCGAACAGGAAGGCGGCACGAACGTACTTTTCCTGACCATCGGGGCGCTGGCCTGGACATCTCAGGACAAATCCAGACCGTATCTCGCTCCGCTCATTCTCGTGCCGGTCATTCTGGAAAGAGCCAGCATCAAGTCACCATTCACATTACGGGCGCACGGGGATGAAACCCGTATCAACACAACGCTGCTGGAAATGCTGCGTGCCGAATACGATATCCGGATCCCCCTGCTGGAAGGTGATGCGCTTCCGGAAGATGAGTCCGGCCTTGATGTTCCAAAAATTATCGAAGCCTTCCGGTTGCATCTTCGACATATTCCGGGATGGGAAATTCGCGAACATGTCAGTCTGACGACATTGAGCTTCGCGAAATTCCTGATGTGGAAGGACCTGCTGGAACGGAAAGAGCATCTCGCGACAAATGACGTTGCCAGCCGTCTGCTGAACGGGGTGCAAGACGGCGGACAGACCGGTTCTGCACTGGCGGAGGGCTTTAATCCTGCTGGCGATCTCGACGACGCTCTCGCCAAAGCCGATCTCGTTTGCCCGATGGAAGCCGACTCATCTCAGCTCAAGGCTATCGCACGCGCAGCAGCGGGCGAAAATTTTGTCCTGATCGGGCCGCCCGGTACAGGGAAAAGCCAGACCATTGGCAACATCATTGCCAACACGCTCGCGCAGGGTCGTACGGTCCTTTTTGTGGCTGAAAAACGGACGGCCCTTGAAGTGGTCCGTGCGCGTCTGGCCAAACTAGGCATTGCTGAGTTCTGTCTGGATCTATTCTCGCCAAAGGCGAACAAGATGGCGGTGCTGCAACAGTTCCAGACCGCACAGGCTGCGCTTGAGGATTTCCAACCTGAGGAATATTCGCGCACAAAGCAGACGCTTGACACCATTCGTACCGAACTTAACGCCTACGTCCGCGATCTCCATAAGCCCCGTCGCAATGGCTGGACGCCCTATCGCGGAATTGGCGTCACTCTTCGCGCTCAGGAATCCTCCATTACCCGCATCCCTCTGGAATGGGCCAATGCGGATGTTCATTCAAAAACCGATTACGATGCGCTGGTCCAGTCCGTTGAAGATCTGTCGACCCTTTATGCCCGTATCGGAGATGTTGTCGTATCACCCAGACTGGCAGGTCTTGAACAGACGGACTGGTCACCGCTGTGGGAAGGCAAACTGCTTGACGCTGTCAAGGAAGCACTCTCTGCCCTCGACACGCTAAGAGAGGCGGCGCTGAGCGTTACCAAGGCGCTTTCGCTGCCTCAGAACAATCTTTCCCATCAGCGACTTGAGCAGATCAAAGCGTTTTGCTCCCATCTTCTGTTGCCCCACGCAGTGGCATGGAGCTTCACGGAAAGCGCCCGCGAAACACGCGATGCCGTATTACTGGAACAGGAATCTGTTGCGCGGTGCCACGCCCTGACAGCAGATCTTGATACCCGCTGGAAAGACAGCATACGATCTCTTTCGCTGGCTGAAACACTTGCGGAATGGCGTACCACCAAGGAAAAATGGCTGCTTGCGCGTTCCATGGGGCAAAAAGCTATCCGTAAGCGGCTTGAGCCTCATGCCATCGCCCTGCCTGAAGACTGCGAAAACGACCTTGAGGCTCTTGTCGAACGTGCGGCCCTTCTTGAAAAGCTCGGGAATGCTTCTCACAAGACAAGCATCGGTCCGATGTGGCGGGGTCTGGAGACTGACTTCGACGCAATCAACGCCGCATTTGGCTGGGGACAGGAAACACGCACTCGCCTTGCGGGCTGTACAGCCGAAACGGGAGAACTGCTCACTGCTCGCGCCCACCTCAGGACGCTGCTGGCAGAAGGTCAGGATCTTCTGGCCCCTGGCGGAACAATCCACGCATCCCTGACCCGTTATCTCGCGGCATTTGCCAACCTTGATGCCGCCCTGAAAACACTGGGAAGTTGTAGCGCCAGCGACACTAGCCGCCTGATTTACCCCGAAAATCCTGCCTGGCTCGAACAGACCGCTGACAAGCTGCGGGACTGGAAAGAGGCGGCCCGTGAACTGCGTGACTGGTGTTCATGGCGTCGCGCCTGCCATCAAGCCACGCAACTCGGTCTAACACCCATGATCGAAGCCATCGAACACGGGTTAGTCGCGCAGGACGACGTGCTGGCCGTTTTCGAAGCCAATTATGCGCGCTGGTGGACCATGCACGCCGTCAGTGATTCTGCTCTGCTGAGTAGTTTCGTGGCTGCAACCCATGAAGGGCGCATCATCAAGTTCCGCGAACTGGACGAAAAGCTGAAAACCCTGGCCATTCGTCTGATCCGTGCACGCCTTGCCGGACGTATCCCCGGTGAAGCCGCGCGGCAGCACGATCCAGAATACAAAGTTCTGACACGCGAGATTGCCAAGAAAACCCGTCATCTTCCGCTCCGTCAATTGGCTGAAAAGATGCCAGGCGCCCTTCGGACCCTCACGCCTTGTCTCATGATGAGTCCGTTATCGGTCGCTCAGTATCTGCCCGCCGACGCAGATCCGTTCGATCTTGTCATCTTCGACGAAGCGTCCCAGATCGCAACATGGGACGCAATTGGCGCCATCGGTCGTGGCAAGCAGGTCATCGTGGTTGGCGATCCCAAGCAACTACCGCCCACGGACTTCTTCACCGCGGGTCGAGCGGCGGCTGATGCTGATACATCCGACGAAATGACCGATCTTGACTCGATCCTTGACGAATGCCTCGGGGCGGGTATCCCGGCCATCAGTCTGGAGTGGCATTATCGCAGTCGTCACGAAAGCCTGATCGCTTTTTCAAATCAGGCTTATTACGGTGGCGATCTGGTCACCTTTCCGTCACCGGTCACGGCGGATCAGGCAGTCTCTTTCCGCTTTGTCCCGAAAGGGATTTATGAACCCGGCAAAAATGGGTCGCACACTAATCCTGCGGAGGCGCGGATGGTGATCGCCGAAGCTGTCCGGATCATGCGCGATGGTACCGATCGCTCGGTTGGTATCGTTACGTTCAACGGAGAGCAGCAAAAACTGATTGTCGATCTTCTGGATGCTGAAGTCCGCAAAGACCCTGCGCTTGAAAGGTTCACGGGCGAGCAGGCTCATGAAGCGGTACTTGTGAAAAATCTGGAAAACGTGCAGGGCGAAGAGCGTGATGTCATGCTGTTCTCACTCACGTACGGGCCTGATATCGCAGGCAAAATCTCCATGAATTTTGGCCCCCTGAACCGTGACGGTGGGGAACGTCGTCTTAATGTGGCGATCACCCGCGCTCGTGAACAGTTAATCGTGTTTGGGTCGCTGCGGGGGGATCAGATTGCGATAGAACGAACACGCGCCGCCGGTGTCAGGGATCTGCGACGCTTCCTGTTGTTCGCTGAACGAGGCCCAATGGCTCTGGCCGGCGCGCATGCAGGGTCTGTTGGAGGGTATGACAGTCTCTTCGAAGTCGAAGTTGCGACGATGCTTCAAGCAAAAGGATGGGAGGTCACGACACAGGTCGGTGTTTCCGGATTCCGCGTGGATCTTGGGGTCATTGATCCCGATTTACCTAGCACTTTCCTCGCAGGCGTCGAATGCGATGGCGCCACATATCACCGGAGTGCCACGGCACGCGATCGAGATCGCCTGAGACAGGCTGTGCTTGAGAACCTCGGCTGGAATATTCTGCGTATCTGGTCCACGGACTGGTGGACGAACGCCCCTCGTGAGGTTGAACGGACTGATGCTGCCCTACAGAGCTTTCTGGAGATTGCCCGTCAGAAGCGCGCTGATCAGGCAGAGCAGGATGCAGCAAAAGCTGAGGCACTGCTGAACGCGACTGTAAATGAGCGCGAAGAAGAACCTGTTGTTTCGACCGAAATCCCGAAAGTTGAATCCGTTGCTGACGAACCCGTCTCAGAGACATCACCTAAAGGAACCAAACATTTAGAGCCCCTTTATGCAAAGGCACCCGAACATATTCCATCAGATGATGCGACCAGTTCGGATGTCGAGGCTGATCCATCCAGATTCACGCAGGACGATTATTTGCCGACGTTGACTCGCCTTGTCGTTCGCACAATCGATCAGGCAAGGGTCATTCGGGAAGATTCCCTTATTCAGACCCTGTCACGGGCACACGGTTTCAGTCGCGTCGGTAGGGAGATTCGTGAACGCGTCCAACGCGCTATTCCCTCATCAATGGCGCGCACCGAGGAAGATGTTGGCACTTTTCTGTGGTCGGATCGACAGCCTGTCGTTTCACGGCTATCCTTGGCATCATTACCGGCTGAGAAATCCTTGGACCCGGCGCTAGTCCCTCTTGCAGCCCTCGTAGACCTCGCCTGCCGCGCTATCGCCATCGACTGCCCAGACGAGGATGCCATTGCAAGAATGCGCGATGCCTGCGGCATGAGCCGTATGGGACAGGCAACGCGCGCTCGCTTCGCCATGGCTCTAAATGAAGCGCGCCGTATGAAAGATGCACACGACACGCCTCATCTATAGGGAAGCGCTGCTTGCTCCTTTTGAACTGATACGCTTTCAAAGGGATTAAAAACCGTAATACCCGTTCTTTGGAAATGTCGCAGAAGGGGGGGAAGCGGAATGTCTCCTATCTCTCAATTGAGGCGCAAAACCTGACGTTGGATGACATTATACATAGATTGAGCGGCTTCTACGGTTGTAGAGACGATTCAGGAAACAGACTATTTTCATTATGAAAGCTCTATTCTGTATCTATTTTTGAGGTTTACCTGGCATCTTACTTAAATCAAAACAGCTAGCATTATGCGCAATTCTAAATTCAAGCTCTATTTTTTCACCTGTTTCAATACTCGCAAAATTTTCTTTACCGGAATACAAATTATCTGTCGAAGTAATTAAAATATCTAATATTTCTTTAGGAGAAACCCAATCCATGTCTTTCCACATTTCGATAAATTCACCATTTTTTTCCTTTAAAACCAATCTCCACAAATGAAACGTTGAGAAGCAATGGTTTGTTTTATTTTCATGATCTGCACCAGTGATGCAATAATCATGAAGTAATGGAATATTGTATTCGGGTTTTTTTGCTTGCGAAGAACAGGAATAGTTTTTGTATTTCACGATGCACTTTCCTTTGCGTATTGCCTTTATTAAAACCATGATGAATTCTGACTATTAGATGAATATATCACGCCCGCAAGATATTTTGCCATGCTGAAAATGCAGGCCAAACAAGTGAGGTGTCACTGATGCCTTCCACATGTAACAAGAGCAATTATCAGAATTCCGCTTTCACTTGCTATATAGAGCTTTGCGAATGACCGATATGAGGCGGAAGCAGCAGGTCCGTTTACGCCCTCAACGCAGACATAGGACACAACAACATGTATTCTCGTAAGCGGACATGACTTAAATCACAGCACATTATCCGGCCTAGGACGGTTGTGGAATGCTCGCCTCGGAGCGCATTATTGGGCACAACTCCCGTTTGCTTGGGTGGGATTAGCAGTGGCTCACGATCAACTTCTTACGAAATGGACCTATCTTGAAGGGCGCTGCAATACCTTTGTCGCCGCGTTGCCGGAGGACAACATCCCCGTGATGTAACGTGCGGCGCGTTCGATGTCCGGGAACATAGTCTTTTCATTGATGCCGAGCTTGTTGAGTTCTCTGAGAATATCCTCCTTAGCGCCGGCGGGGATGAAATATGCTCCACTTTAATCCTGTCGATAGAGTTTGACTTGATTTCTTCATCTAAGCCGAAGGCAAAAAATGCCCCCGCCTGCGCTAGAATGCGCTTATTGTTCTGCTTTGGCTTCACTAAGATGACAAAATCTAGATCATTGGGCTCGATCTCATCAAGAAAGCCGCTCTTTTCCTGCCCTAATGAAATGAATTAGTCTTTTGAAGGGTGTAATTTCATTGAACTTTCCAAACTACAACTTCGTGTTTATTTTGCTCTTATAGGCCAAAGAGAGTCGCGCGAGATTTGTGAGGCAGCTTACTGTATCGCTGTCGAAGTGTCGTACCCGTCGCTTGACGACATGGAGCATGACAACGTGCCCGTCCATATCTTTCTGCATAGTTTTGCCATTTGAGGTAGGCACGCGCTTCTTAACCGTCTCGCAAGCAAAATAAAGTGCTGCTAGCGGCTTCATTGTCACATCAAGTAGCCGCGTAGGCAGCGAGAAATGCTGCATTCTGACCAACATCTCCAGTGCGCTCGTATCTCGATCGAAATCCTCAGGATGAGCGGCGATGAGTTAGCGCAAGAGGATATGCTCATTTTCGCGCGTAGTCGCTTTGCGGAAAATGAAGGGGGTCAGTTTGAAACCAGTGCTATCATGACCCCGACGAAATCCGTTACCGATTTGATAGGACTAATATTATAAGAAGGTTTTTATCGCAGATATATAATTATCTGCCGAGTCCGGACGAAATTTATCCATCTGCTCGACTATCTCTGGAGGGTAATTATTTTTTATATATGATTCCACTTTATTTTTATCAATTGATATTGTTATTTTTTCGTCTTTATCTCGTAGATATGGAAATAAAGACTCAGAAATATCTATCAAAGCAGCATTATAGAATATAATTGGCCACAGTTCATCAAGGCGCACAAATGGTTTTTTTTGAATATACCCAGTCCAATACGAGTAAGCTTGTACTATATTGCAAAAAGCATTTACTTTTTTCCTTGCGTCGATGTCGCTGACAGGCAGTATATCGAATAACGATTTCATTAATTCCAGAGAAATAGAATTGCGCATTATATCATTTTTTTCTTGTCCAATTAAAATATTATTTTCTATAAGATAATTAAAATTATTATAAGTACGAAGGCATGCTTCTCTATCAAGATCTAGGACTTCTCTTATATTCACAAGACTGAATAGTGCTTGTGGTTTAATGCCCTTTAATTTTGCTGTTTTTTCAGATTCTATTTTTTCTTTTTCTGTATATATTTGCCACAAAACTCCAAAACCTGCGAGTAATGCGATTAGGATTTCGATCCATGTTTGGTAAACAGTCTGCCATCTATATATCAAACCGTAAATATCCATAATTGTATTTTCCATCACATGATGAATAAAACCCAATAACGGAATTAATATTGAAAAAATTATGCAGAAGAAAATTGATAAAAATACCGTAAATAGGACTCTTTCATTTGAAAAATACTTCATTTTAACCCAGATCATGATATGATAAATTGAAATACAATTTTACGTTATTATACAATACAAACTGTTTGCAGGGAATCACTATCGTGAAATAATTTCCCAGAACGGACTTCCCGCCCCCCCCCCCCCCCCGGATATGCCTGTCCGCTCAGTGATGTAGAAGCAAGACAGGCGGCATCGCCTACATATCGGACGCTACGGCGTAGCCCAAGGCTTCCTCGAAGCGGACGTGGCGTACATGGTCGGGGCCCCTGCCAATCCCGGGGCGGCTCAAAGCATTCAATCTGACATTGTGCTCATCTGCCTGTGAATGATCCTGTGGCAATTTGCACAGAGACATTGTAGGTCTTCGAGACGAGTTTGATGCCCCGCTGACATCTGCGCGATCGGCAGCTTGTGATGCACTTCGATTACCGCGTCACCGTGCACTCCGAGAGTCATACTCGGGATTAAACCGCAGCACTCGCACGCTAGGTGCTGATGATCTTCAACAAACGCCCTGCGTTTTTGGTCAGCGAGGCCAGACGCACGCTCCCTTTTCAGGTGTGCCACTCGCCTTGGATGACCTTCGGCCCACTCCCTATCCTCTTCCGGCGGGGGAACGTCATCATAGTCATCATAAGAACCATCAGCCTTGCGATCACGGGCATTATTTTCAGAGCCTGTGCTGTGCTTATCCGATCCCTTACTATCGTACTT
Source organism: Gluconobacter albidus (assembly GCF_002005485.1). Classification (NCBI taxonomy): domain Bacteria; kingdom Pseudomonadati; phylum Pseudomonadota; class Alphaproteobacteria; order Acetobacterales; family Acetobacteraceae; genus Gluconobacter; species Gluconobacter albidus. Next base: position 137,724 of record NZ_CP014690.1, read on the forward strand.
TGCCGGTGAACCGAGGACGTAAGTTTCTGGAACTACGGTAACCTTCGAGTCTGCCTCATGGACCTCATCCGCAAGCAATCTTCGGATCAATTCGCTCTTACTTAAAGAAACTTTTACAAGTATTGCTTTTGTCGAATTACCCTGATTTGGTACTGCATCCGGCGCACGACCGTGCTCTCGCATACGCTTTCGTATCTGCGCTTTAACTTGTCCAAGGGGTAAACGCCGGAAGTCACTTGATTCAGCTAGAACGACGGGCGTGCTGCCCTTCCGTGCCTTTTGGCTGTCAAGAACAACACGCCGAATGACCGCGTCTTGCGGGCACAAGCGGTCAAAAATAGCGTCAAATGCATCAGTATACCCGGGATTTCTCTCCGCACGGCCTCCAGTCGCACCGCCACGGCTATGAAGCCTTACCGCGCCGTTCTCAAGGTCGATGAAGGCCCGAATGCGTTGGCCGCCGGTGTCACGTAGATAGTAGGTCATGTCGAGATTATAGGCGCACCACGCTGCGAGGTCATGTTTTGCCCACGCTCGATGATGAACTGCACCGAGATTGGGAGAGGCGTCGGCTTTTAAATCCTTGCGTCGAATAGCAGACAGACCGCACTCCCCCCCAAGTTAGTCGCGAGCCAAAGACGATCAGACTGTCTTTCCCGGAGGCGCCTTTGTTCATAGACGAAGGTCTGTGGAACACGCCTCGAAGAGAGCTTTGCTGGTTGTTTTGGGTGCTTCACCCCCTATGTCCGATAAAGTAAAAAAACGGACATAGATTTTATGGCGAAAAACTGCCGGTTTTGGAGATTTCGTGCAGTTTTTGGGGTGCTCTTTGTCTGAATACCCGCCATACTGCTTGCCTCTCTGAATTATACGCCGTTGACGTATATGCTATTGGCATATATTCCATTGTGAATGTCAAAGCTGCAGACCGTTGTCGAACTGCCTGAATTCATAAAGCGGGCAAAAGCCCTGATGTCAGACGACGATCGTATGGCTCTGATTAACATGCTCGCTGCGATGCCAGATGCTGGCCTTTCTTTAGGCGGCGGTCTGCGAAAGGTCCGCTTTTCCCGCGAGAATGGTGGGAAGAGGGGAGGGTACAGAACTCTCTACGTTTTTGGTGGAAGACAGATGCCTCTGTTTCTCCTGACTGTTTTTGCCAAAAACGAGAAAGACAATCTGACGCGATCTGAACAGGCCGCCCTGGTAGGGTTGAGCAAGACGCTTGTTGCGAAATACGGAGAACCATCATGAGCGCTTATGACAGCATTCTGCAGGGGCTAAATGAGGCTCTTGCCTATTCGGACGCTCCGGCTGACGACTGTGTGACCCACCAGGTGCGTGTTCCGTCGGTTGACGTGGCGGCCATCAGAACCCGGACCGGACTCTCTCAGGCACAGTTTGCCAGAAGCATCGGGGTCGCCAAGGGGACCCTTCTGAACTGGGAGCATGGCCGTCGTCAGCCAACCGGACCGGCTCAGGTTTTGCTGGCGATGTTGGATAAGCGACCGTCGTTAGTGAGTGAGCTGCTTCCTGCCGCTCGCTGAAAAACAGAGGTCCCGATACGCTCATTCAGACGGCCGACATGGGGGACAGCCGAATGTCGGCTTTGTGTAGGGCGATCGGTAAAACCGGCCACGCACACGGACGACCCTCGCGAAGGCTTTTATCCTATTCCGATCGTTCAAATAACCCGTGAGATATTCTGAAAGCCGACATCCACAGACTCATTCACCAGCATCGAAAGCGAGTTTTCGTCCATCCACCACTCAATAGATAGACAATCCCGCAAATCCGGGGTGACTCACCTCGGCGATCGTGCGACTAAACGGTGAGGGGTGAAAGGAATTCTGCGGTATGGAGCAAACTGTAGCACAATCGGATTGCCGTACCTCTCGTCCTGCCACCTATTACATCGATGAGAGTGGGAACACCGGCGACCTGACCACGGCAAAGATCGAAACCTACGGCAAGGAGCAGCGCATGTTCACGCTTGCCGCCGTGGGTTGCGATCTGGACCAGCCGTTCAAGGACCGGTTCGAGGCCCTCAAGGTGGCCCATCGTATCCAGTCCGAGGAAGTGAAGTCTAGACAAAGCTATGAGCGGCCGCAATTCGTCTCCGACCTCCTCGACCTGCTGGAGGAGCGAGGATCCCCGATCTTCATCGAGGCCGTCGACAAGCATTATTTCGTCATCGCTAACATCATAGATCGGATTGTCGTGCCCTATGTTGGGGGGTGCGACGTTCAGCCAGGCGCGTTATGGATGAAGGGGGTGATGGCGGACCACATGGCGACCCACGGGCCGCCTGAGCTAGCCCAAGCCTTCATCTCCTGTTGTCAGAGCCGGGACTACGTCGAGGTCCGCGACTTCTACAAGCAGATCATCCGCTGGGCCCAGTCATGTCGGCTTCCCACCGAAGGTGTAGCCGATGCTTTCGTCCGTTTCACTCGCGACAGCCTCAAGGATTTTCGGAAACTCCCCAAGGCAAGGGCGGTGGAGCGCGCGCTGCCCATTTCGGACACTTCACCTAAAGGCAAGCTCCTCTGGGTCCTGCCGAACCTGACGTCCTTCACCCACATCTATGCCCGGATCAACCGGTTCCTTGAAAAGCGGGTGTCGGGCGTGACGCTGTTCCATGACGAGCAACTGCAGTTCGGCGACATCCTGCGTCAGAACAAAATGGTGATGGAGGCCTTTACCAACGAGGATGTGATACCTGCATTCAAGACCGCGGATTTCGAGTTTTCGGAAGCCGCGAAGTTGGAGTTCGTGCGCTCCCACGATTGCATTGGCATCCAGATCGCCGACGTCCTGGCCGGCTTTGTCGCACGATACATCCAGGATGCAGTCTGGGCCGGAATGGCGATGGATCCTGGCCGGATGTCGATTTTCAGCCGCCTTGTAACTGCTGGCGTGCGTGAGCGGGGAACAGGTGTGAACATCGTGGCCCCGGAAAGCCTGGTCCGCTTTCTCGGCATAGTTCCTCGAGCGAATTATTCATCAATATCTATTTAGAATAGAAATATTCCCTCTTTGGGCGGAATGAGCAGCGTGTTGGAAAGGAAGCTGTGATGGAAGCGGTCGGCGATCTTGAACGTGAAAAGTATCTCAGAAGCGCACCCGCTGATCTGCCATCCAGCCTTGGCAATGTCGTAGAATACAGGAAATCCGGTCTCAGCCTGAACCACGTCGTCGGGTGCCCGCTAGATTGCGGCTACTGCGTGCGCCACCTATTCGACAACTTCGAGATGAAGCGTCCTCACCTCGTGATGGACGATGAACAGGCCGTGGCCACGTTGATCGCGCATTGGGCCTTCGTGCCCCACGTCACCCCGGTCCAGATATTCAACCGCGCGACCGATCCGTTTCTGCCTGTGGTGAAGCAGCACATGCTACACTCCCTCGAACTGCTCGATGGGCACGGCCTCAGAAATCACGTTCTTGTCATCACCCGCTGGAAGGTCACGCCTGAGGACGTCAAACGCCTCGAACGCCTGCGGCATCTAAAGGTCACGGTTCTTGTGACCTGGTCTGGCATCGCGGACCCCCGTCTCGAACCGGTTGACAGCATGATCGCGGAAAGGTCGCTCGAGGTGCTAGCCGAACATGCCAGCCGGACGAAGAGGCTACTCTACTGGCGCCCCATCATAGCCGGTGTCAACGACACCGACGCTTGTATCGACAGGGCGAGCGCGCTGTCGCGACTGGCCGACGCCACCGTCTTTACAGGCCTGTTCCACCGCGAGCAGATTCGTGCACACTTCCGCTCGGCTGGCATTGAGGATCTCTATGCCGACGTACCCAGGCGGAAGATCCTCCCGCGCGAGGTCGAGCAGCACGTCCTGCGCCGCTACTCCGGCGCGCCGATCTTCCGCAAGACCTCCTGCGGCATCGCCTACGTCTATGGGGAGACCGACTACAACGGCCATTACGGCATCCGCGAGATATGCGACATCTGCCCTACCGGTCAGATCAGGCTATGCGCCGCAGGTCACCATGAGCCATCGCGTGAGCGGCTGTCGTCGCTCGCGAAGGCGGTCGGCCTAGACCCGGGACGAATTGAAATCGCTACGGGAAAGGTGATTGTCGAGGACAGCACCGAGCAGCAGCGCTATTTTATCCAGCATTCGCTAGGCTTTCAGGTGCATGATCGCGCTCAGCCGCATCTGCCGGAACGCCACGGCCGCGCCGAGGAGGGCTGGAATTGAGCGAGATAATGTGGGCCGTCGATGTCGAAGGCAGCGGCAAGTCACCCCCTGAGATCGTCGAACTGGCGATCGCCGAGATGGAGGGGCTGACTCTGACCGGGCGCAGCAAGCATTGGCGCTTCAGGCCAAAGAACGGCATCTCCCCCATCGCCTCCCGCATCCATGGGATCTGGGACGAGGACGTGGCCGATGCGCCCGAGTTCGAGGACGTCGTCGATGACGTGCTGCTGTGGCTCGAGGACAAGCCCATCGTTGGCCATAACGTTAAGGTCGAGGTCGACATCCTCAGCCAGGCGCTTGAAGGGTGGGAGCCCGCCGCTGCCTATGACACGTTGAAGATCGCGCGGCGCCTTCTCCCCACCGAGGAGAAGCATGGTCTGGAGCATCTCGGATCCAAGTTGGGCCTGAGCCCCGAGGCAGGAAAGATCACCGGCGGGAAAGCGCACTCCGCCCCCTTCGACGCGGTATTGTCGGCTCTGCTTCTGGACCACATGCTGCGTGACCAGACAGAGCATGACCGAAGGTCGATCCTTGCCGATGCGGACATTCTGGGACGCGCCCAGGGCTCGCTCCTGTGAGGCGGCCACCATTCCGCATCGCGGTCGCAGGAACGCACTCCACCGGCAAGACGACCTTCCTCACACGGCTGAAGGAACTATTCGAGCAGCGCGGGATTGCCGTGGCCTACGTCCACGATAGCGCGGTCAACGCCAAGGATAAGGGCTTCCCGATTCTTGCCGACCACACCTTCGACAGCACGGCGTGGCTGATGGCGAGGGCCATCGAACTGGAGGCCGAGGCCACCCTCGCGGCAGAGGTCATCCTCGTGGACCGTCCCATCGCCGACGCTCTCGGATACTTTCTGGCCGCACTGCGGCACACCAACAGGTCGATTGCTCCCGCCCGCGCCGGGGCTCTGGAGCGGATCTGCGAAGCCTGGGCGTCCGAATACGACCTCGCATTCCTGACGGTCCTCGATCCATCGGTCGAACTCGGTGCGGGGCGTGACGAGGATGCGCTTTTCCGCGCGCGGGCCGCCGAGGAGGTGACCCGTGTGGTCGACAGGTTCATGCCCGACCGCCACCTTCTTTGTCATGACGGCGCGGAGGCAGCCCTGGCGCTCGCCATCGCCGCGTTCGAAGATTACGACCGTGAAGCCTCATGATGGACTTCGAGCGGATCGTGCCCGCAAGGATAGCCGAACACCGGGCGATCGGGCTGGCGGGCGAGCGTCGCATCGGCCTCGGTTGCATGGCGCTGACAGGGATTTATGGCTCCGTTGGCCGTGAGCAAGCCATCGCGACGATCATCGCAGCCCTCGATCATGGCGTAACGCTTTTCGACACCGCCCCGCTGTACGGCAACGGCGCGAACGAGACGTTGCTGGGCGACGTGCTGGGCGGCCGCCCCGATGCGACCATCGCCACCAAATTCGGCCTCTATGCTGATGCCGGGGGCAGTCTCTATCGCGACAGTCGGCCCGCGCAGATCAGGCAGTCAGTCGAAGCCTCGCTCACGCGCCTAAGGCGCGATCGCATCGACCTGTTGATCCAGCACCGCACCGATCCCGATACGCCTGACGACGACGTTAAGGCCTGCATCGAGGATCTGATCTCCGCAGGCAAGGTGGGCGAGTTCGGGATCTCAAGTGTTTCCGCTGACCTGATCGCAAGGCAGCCGATGGGATGCGCCCTCGGTGCTGTGCAGAACGAGCTTTCCCTGGCGACCGGTCCCAAGGGAGCGGAGGTTGCCGCTTCGGCTGCGCGGGGAGCCTGCTTCATGGCCTTCTCCCCATTAGGACGAGGCATCCTGACAGGCTCAAAGCCGTCACGGCCAGACGATCTCAGGACATCCATGCCGGCCTTCGCGCAGCTCTCCACGAACGGGCGCTGCCACAAGGGTAGTTCTGGCGACGATATCGAAGTTGGGGCCCAGGCCTCCGCGCGCCGGGCACTGGCCTGGGTTCTTGCACAGGGCACCAATGTAGTAGCTATTCCCGGCTGTCGAGCCCCGGACCACGTCTCAGCGATTTTTGATGACGCCGATGGCTTTACCACCGTCCGTGCCCCTATGATTGAGGACAAGTGCTCCCAGCACGTTTCAGACTGAAGCGGCTTGGCATGCTTTGGGCTGACATGGCTTCGACCGTGTCCAAGCTATGCCGATCAGATGATGATGCTACATCGTCGGCGAACTCTACCTTCGGGAGCATCAGCAGTCCATCTGCCCTGAAGGTAAGACCTTCGGCACCGGCCTACGTCGAGGCAGAAGCGTTTGTCGCGGCCCATGCGCGCGCCAGCCGATTCAGCCGCGTCAAGTTATCCGTCAGCACGCGATCTGTGCCGAGGTCCGGTTCCAGATCGAAGCCCAGACCGGCCAGCATCAGCAGATAGCATATCGCTTCGGTCAGGAGAGTCGCTTCTAGGACTGAGCCAGCATAGCGTCCGAGCAGCGGGTCATCCCCGTGAGCGTATCTTCTCGTCTGCGCCCAAACAAGACATGCCCCTACAGGTCCAATCTGGTGGCAGGGCCTCAAACTAATCATGTCCGCTATGTGGAAAGCAATGTTGTAGCATGAATGACCGAAATGAGGCGTAAGCGGACCTGCTGCTTTCGCCTCATTCGGGACTTTTAGGTAGCACAATCGTAATTCCTTTAGCGGACTTTAGATATTACAGAACTTCACCGATCTCCCGGCTCTACAACTTCGGCCCCTAATTGCATCAGTTCCAGATCATACCGCGCACTGTCCAGATTGGGCACCAGCTTGTCACTGGTCGAAACCAGCTTCGTATGGCGTCAGTAAACCATGTTTTGCCATGCGGTCGACGGCTCGCAGACCGGGGTCAGCATGAACGGGTTATGCTCGCTAGAGGTCGTCATTCACCCGGTGTGAAAGCGGTAAGCCCAAGTCGACCCGATAAACCGATTGGTCTTGTGCGCCCACGTCAGGTATAATTAAGACATGTAGACAATAGTCGGCGCTAGAGATAACAGACTATACCAAATCACCGAATACGAGGCGCACAGCGCCTTCTCACATGAGATCCTTTCGATAGATCTCCCCAAACAGACCTATCATCAAGTCGCTCTTTACCTCTTTGAATGGGATCTCCCGATAGTTCTTTTTTTGCCTAGGCATAGCTGGACCATCGTGCGCCACGTTTTTGGTATGACCATTCACGCCCTCTCCACTTTCTTTAATATAAGGAAGAACAACTATTCTCCCGTAATTCTTGGAGATGATCTTCCCTTCATGCCAGATCGTGCGTCCTTCGTCCGATGACTCAGAAGACGTCACTTTAACCTGCCAGCCGATATCGTCGTCTGGCTCATACCAGAACACGAACCCGCCACTCACCAGCACATGCTCGCCTTGCACGAGGGCTTGGTCCAACATCTTTTTCACATCGGCTCGCAACAGCACCTTCGTTGCATCAGGCAGAAGTATTTCCCGGATAGCAGCTTTTGTTCGTCCCCAATGCTCTCGGAAGTCCAAATCGAATCCGTCGGATACTCTTGCTCTCCAAACCTTCAATGCCCATCTTTTATCTGCATACCTTGGTTCTGACCAAATATTGTCTTCAATCTTAAAAGTCACATACCGGTAGAAATTTCCTAGGCTAACCAATGCCGCTTTCAGATATGGCATTTCTATTAACTGGTTTTTTAATTCTGACTTTAGTGCTTCCATTTCGTCATCAACGTATCTAGGATTCCCAGCGAACGAAATATTTGACGTATCGACCGTCAAGTCCGCATTTCTACCTTTGGCAGCTACAAGCATCAACAGTTCCTCGTCCATCAGCCTCGTTTTCGCTGTGAGAGCCTTTTCGACTTTCAGTTGGAGAGAGCGTTTCTGGACTTCTGGCACGTTTCTGAGAGCAAGGGTCTGACGATACTGCTCATTCAGGCTGTCTCTCGCTACAAATGCTTCCTCACGAGTGCGATACCCATCTGCTCGAGGATTACCTGCAGGTCCTTCAATCTGTCGGGACCGCCATTTTGGTGGTAGGTCATCGTCTTCATAAAGTTCGTGCAGATACCAGTTCCCTGAAGCCGGTTCGTAAACTGGCCATACGGCTAAAATATTTGCATAATCTCGCTTTCGTTCTCCCCACTTCTTCATAATCAAACCTCTATCCTCTAATTACGATCTCGATCGCTTCAGGTTCCAGATTGTAGAATGCAGCCAAACCTTGCTTTGCCTCGGCAATCGACAGCGGCCGAACGCGAACGCTTCCATTGTCCATGGTAGCAGGCGCTTTAGGGCTGCCCGCAGGCTTCGGTGGCGGATGCTTACCCTTAAAATTCTTTGCTTCTTTCCAGATTAGGCCATCTGGCGTCCCCCATGCTCTCGGCTAGCTTACGCAGTTGGTTAACTACGCAATCTAGTCGTCACGAGAAAAGCTGCCGAGGTGAAGCAAGCGTTAGGCGGTTAAATCAATTCCCACGACCGCTAGCTTCACTTGGTAGTTCAGCCTCACCTCAAGGCTGGCTGCAAGGCTTTGGAGCCGCTTTAGAAGGCTCGAGAAATCAATCACAGATCCAGTATTCGGGCATCGCCAAGTGCGGTGCTTGCTCATGGTCACAAGTAGGCAGCCTGCACGACAATCATCATGCTGCATATATTGACCGATCAATTGGTCTTCCAGAGCCCGTTCGAGATCGACAACGGAATACCCATTGTTGGCAAGTTTCAATTCGATCACGGCCTTCACATTCGAACGCACTGAAAGGAGACGGATATCCGTTTCCTTATCATTGACCACCAGCGCCTCACGATCAACACGATAAGCTCCATTCTCGCGCTCCTGCAGACGCTTGGCGAACCATACCTGCATATCCTTTTCCTTTTGGATACCGACCAGGATTGATCGCTCGGAAAACTCGTGTGCGCGAATATCGTGCTGAAGATCGGTAAGCCGATCTATCATCATCCGAAACATGCCGTTGCGGTCCGCCTGCGGGGCTTCGCCATAAAGCTCGATCTGCGAAATATCGCGATCGGCAAGTGGGAGGCCTTCAGCTTCACAGGCCGCTTTCTTGCTCGCAAGCTGGTCGAGCCTGTCTTTGAAGTGGGCGAACAAAGGGTCATTCCGCATGTCCTGCTTGATGGCCCAAGCCTCAGCGCCAGTGCAGGCGAGCAGAGCACTCAGCACGGCTCCCCGCCCATCCTGCGCCTTGTCGCGCGCAGTCGGACTGAAGACTCCGCCGCCCGCCCGGTCGATGTCATCACGGAGGCGGATTTCAGCATAAGCCAGCCTAAGCAGCGAAAGAAGCACCGCAGGGGTGAAATCTTGACCAGAGAGATCGAGACAGAAGCGGACGCTGCGTCGGTCATCGAACGTGGCGAATAGATTTTCGCACAGACGATACCGGCTTGGCGGATCAAGCGTTCCGATATGCTGTTCCAACAGCCCAATAGCCTCTCGCGGCGCGGTGCTCAGCAAAAGCATCAACCAGAGCAGCGTGAAAGGTTCGCCAAGACCCTCCAAGAGCCGGTTTTGCGCCAGAGTGATCAGAAGGGACCGATCGAATGAACTCCGAAGCAAGTAGTCGATCGCCCTCTCAAGATGATCATGCATTCGAGCCTGCTGCCTGTCATCGGCGAACGCAGCCTCGGTCGTCGACAGCCATGCCCATACGCGCGGTGCGCAGAGCTCAAGGACCTGCTGGTCAGCCTGGGAGAAGTCCGCGAGCAATCCCGGGAATTCGAAACTGACGGCATCACCCAGTTGTGCTGAAAGCTCTTCACCAAGCGTAGCCTCGACGGCCTCAGGTTGATGCGCGACCAAATCCACTATCCATGGGGGGAAGCCGCCGGACTCGGCAGAAGCCAGGCAAGCAGCTGTCTCGGCATCCTTGCGTTTGAGATCACGTGCCCAGCCCGTGTGTTCTGCTTCAGCATAAACCCCCGCTAGCGCAAGGATCCAGGCGCTCCAAACAGTATTTCGTTCATCCGCAGGGCGCTTGCTGTACAGCGGAACCTTGATGGTGCGCCAATAGGTGCAGAAGGCGGTACGCACGCATTCGGTGATCGCAGCATTAAAATGGCCCGAGATTAATGCGCCGCTCCAATGGGAGCGCTGCCCCACGTCTCTGAGATCATGATTAAGAACATACCCAAAATCACTAACTATTCTGGCAATGCTCGCTTTTGAGAAATAGGCATCGGGATCACGCAAGACATCCTGCCGCCAATCGATCCAAGTTTGAATGGCCGCAGCTTCTTTGGCCTGCCGCGCAGCTGCCTGCCTCTTCCACTTCGCTTCCTGCGCCGCGTGGGACCGATCCAACTTCGCAGGGACGAGCCATTGCGCCAGCCTTTCGATCCAGGCGAGATTATCCTTCGCAACCTCGCGCAAAGCTGCGGCCCGACCTTCAAGTATCTGACCATCCACACGAAGCAGCTGTAGAGCATCGTAGAAAGCCTCGGCGCGGATGCGCTGATCACAGCCTGTGTCGGCCACCACCTCCAACAGCCAGTCGAAATCGTCATAGTCAATTGCACCGACGGTAGAGGCGTAGGCGATGTTCATTCCGAATTCGTTGTCATTGCGGGGCGGAACATGTGCGGCCCAAAATCGTCCCTCCGCTAAATAGATAAATTTTCGCCAAATTCTTGGGGCATGGCGGAGCCGCTCGATCACTTCTTCTACGGGCTTTTCATCGCCAAATTCATCGTTTTTCAGTCGAGCCGCGACTATGGCGGCCTTAAGCAATCCCTCAGTAGGTAGATGAGTATCCTCGAACTGACGCAGGCAAAATGCTGCCAACGCCGACGTGAGGTATCGATATTTGCTCGTATAAAGCGGCCAGTGTTTAATACGCTCGATGCTGTCTTCGATCAGCCGTGCCAACAAATCACGCAGTAAAGTGACTTCCGTTTCAGGGATCATCCAATGCGATATCAGCCTTGGCAGTGTCCATTCGATCCCGCCAACACTACGTTTGTCGACATCAATCTGTCCGAGAAGCCGGACGAAATCCTCAGCTGAAAGATGTTTGGGGAAAAGTGGATCAATCACCCCCTCTTTCACACGCGATGGCCAGTGCGGTTTGCTTAGTAATGACGCGATCAGGCTTGCCAGCTCACCCGGGGCCTTCATCTCTGCAAGAGCTGTGACAGCCGTTACACGGTCAGTCAGTGACGCTTGGGGATCATGTGCTACTTCTATTGCGATATCACAGCAATCGTCCATGCGCGCCGCCCGAATGAGATCGATCAGCAGTTCGCGAACTTCTGGGCTGGTGCTTTGTTCTTGCCAAAGCCTACGGACGGTGGGCGACAGATCGGACGATGCGAAACGCAATACTTGAGGGTAGGGAATGCGCACCCCGCGCCAGCCATCGCCTCCATAGCGTTCGACATAGGCCGCGAGGATGCGGGAGCGCGCGCTCGTGGAAAAACTTTCCGGGTCACCGTCATCCATCAAGGCTTCAGGCTCTCGGCGCACCATCTCATCGCGTACAGCGTCGTCCGTTATTGCCAGCCAAGCCGCGACTGGGCGCATCGAAGGGAATACCAGATCCCGACCATAGCATTCGCCGAACAGGAGCCGAAACAACGCTGCCTTTGGCATTTGGCCGTGGGCGCTGAGGCGCCGCAGTCGCTTGGCCGCGAGAAATTCGGAAGCTGAGCGATGGTGAAAGCGGACACGTCCATAGCTGGCAAACCCGAACAACGGACGCTGCAGTAATTCAACTCGATCCTTGTCCGACCAGTCATAAAGAATGATCGAAGGGTCGAGCGCTGCTTCTACCTCGTGTGCATCAAGCGACAAGTCTGAAAAACGAATGGTCCTTTTGCGAGTCAACACTAGCGCGAGAGCTAATCGTTCGGCGCCCTCGAGGGCTCGTGCATCGGACAGGCAAATGTGGCGCTTGCGCTCCCCTGCTTCCTGAAGTTTATGACGGATATCTTCGGCGATCTGTTCAGAGCGGGTTCCAAGACGCTTATATTCGTTCCAATAGGCACATATCTCAATCAGTTCTTGAGGGCGCCGAGCGAACTCCCAAGCGCGTCTATGGCCGATCTCCGCTAGCAGCCCAGCAATGTTCCTGACTTGCTTGCCTTCAGCAATCTGCTTGATCTGCACCTCGCTCAAAGGCGTAAGTCCGACGATGCGGACGCCGCTTTGCGGGTCATGGTCGACCGGTGTCTTCTTCGCTTGGGATCGCTGCTTGAGTACCTCGCCGCTGATTAGACGCCAGAACTCTGCATCAGAATCTTCGACAATATCTGGCGGCGGTGCAGGTTCGACGACAGGCACTTCACTGGCAAATGCATCAAGATCGAGCGCGATCGGCCGACTGGTGACGACAATCTTTGCTCGATGAAGTTGACCATCTATCGCGCGCGTAAGTTTGTGCAACGCGAGCCGGAAGTTGCCGTGAGACAATAGGAGTTCGTCGGCAGAATCGAGAAAGAAATGCGCTTCGGAGTGGCCGTCGGCCAACCACTGCTGATAGCGCATCATCTGTTCTCGGTTGAACAGGAGCGACAGTTCAGTCGTCGCAACAGATTCGAGGGTGAGAAAGAACGCAGCCTTTCCATTGAGGAACAACCGCTTTGCCGTCTCCCGGCATTCATGAGTCTTACCCGACCCTGCAGCCGAAATCAGCAAAACCCTAGACGATACTAGCAAATCATCCCATGTGAGACGGCCGCCAAATCCCATAGCCTCGAGCGCATCAAGCTTGTTGAGGTCTGTGATTTCCTCTCGCCCGAGATCGCGGAACGATCGCTGCACAGCGGAATATTGAGAGTGTTTTTGGGCGCCTGCCATGCGTTTCTAAATGCGCATCTTATTGTTCTGGCGCAAGTTCAGTTTATGCCGAGGCCTGCCGCCTATCCGCTGCGTCTGTCTGAGCTCGATGATCATGGCGACTGTCTCACTTTTCTGTTCGAAAGCTGACATTCCGCTTCTCCCCCAGTAATGTCTGTCCGCTCAAGGAATATGAAGCAGACAGGCCGAATACGCCTACATGTCAGACATCCAAGCGGCTATGATAGTTGCCCGAAAGCTGACATTGTTAGGCGGACCGCAGTAGACCGAGTTTGGGACATTTCTGCCGTCCCATAACAGCGTGCCGAACGGCAGGTCTGCCTAGGAACTGACAATCCGGCGTCGGCCCGACAGGAACTGAAGAACGGTAGAGATAAACCGGAAGCCGACCAGCGGGTATTGGCCGCGCATTACACAAACGGACGCAACAAAACCGGGGTCAGTGAGGTGCCTTGACGAGGAACGGAGTGCCCACGAAACGACGTGGCGTGACTTCGTCAGTTTCGAATACAGGGCGGAATGCGGCCGGACCCTGCACGCCTTCGAACTCAACATTCATCATGACGAGATCAGGCCCGTCGTAACGTAGCTCTCTGGCAAACTCCCCCGCCGACGCGTCGAAGTCAGAATCCGAGAGCTCATCGCCGAGCTTGGGATCGATGCGAGCCCGTTCGAGATAAAGTTTTCCGTGGATGGCGGCACCGGAGCTGCTCACGGTGACCAGAATCTCGATTGTTTGTTCGCTTTCGATAAAGTGGTCAGAAACCGTCAGCGACACCATGGCGTCGCGTGCGAGCAGGATGCCATAGGCGTTAAAAATATCTTGCAGCGCTTCTCGCGTTTCGTCGGACTTAATAAGCGCGCCGTGGTTCTTGTCCGTGAAGAGGATTTGCTGGTTCTCAAGCATAGCGCCATGCAGGTTGACCGTACCGTCCCCGCTGTCGCGCGTCTTGACGACTACGCTGTTAAATCCGTCCCACAGAATGTGTGTCATTGTCTCGAAGCGGGTACCGACGAACATGAATGTGCGTATGTCCGGCCAAGTTGTGGCGAGGGTATCATGGACCGCCGAGGTGTCGGAGAGGCTCTGCGCGTTCAGGCCCAGAGCGCCCGCAATGTCGGGCTCGAACACGTCGTGAGCGCGCAGGCGGCCAGCGCCGCCCCGCTCCCAGATCGGGCGTGCCCCCATCTGCGGGAACAAGTTATAAAGCCCTTGGAATCGAGGGTCGTTAGCAAGTGTCCTCGACTGCTCGACACTCATGAAGTCGGCGCGCTTATGCCCCAGCGCCGCCGCAAGCGCCACGACCGCGCCCCGGTGGGGAGTGCCAAAGGTGAGGAACGACACGATGCGGTCCAGGCCCGGCGTCGCCTGGAATGCATCACTTTGCAGGAAGTACCGCGCGACGAGGCCCCCCATGCTGTGCGCGACGAGATGAATCTCGGCGTCGACGCCGTGCAGGTCCGCGACGCGCGCAATCACCTTCGCCAAGGCCATTGCCCCCACCGCGATGGACTTCCGCCAATCGTAAGGCACGGTGAAGAGCGTCGGAACATCGCCGCTCTCGACGAATAGCGGCTCGTTGGTGTGATAGTCGGACAGGTTCGAGAAAGCCGAGATCCAGCAATCGTAGATGTTGACGATGCCGACTGCCTTACGGATGATATCGCGCGGCTCCAAGTCATTTGCACAAAGCCTGTCGAATTTCACGTCCGCGTATCCGAAGGCCCAGTCTCTCGCAGTGCCTGGCCAGAGCTTGCCGTCGGCATCCCACAGCTCCGAGCCCATAAGGCCCGGCACGAAGACGAGGACTTGGGTCACCGCCTGTACTCGCGGATCACCTGGAGGCATTTTTCGACGCTCTCACGCGCGTCGAGCGGAATTTCTGCGATCGAGTCGGGACAGAGTTTAACCTGCCGGATTACCTCCACAAGGTCGTCGCGATTCTGGCAGAAGTCGAACGCGCACCCCCGCGATTGCGGGTGGAACGAGGCGCCGTAGAGTGCTGACCATATTTGCGCGAGGGTGAGGATCGCCACCGCTGCCTCAAACGGACGTCCTGCTCGCTGCGCATATTCGCGCAGGCCGTAAACAGAGATCGCGACCTCCACGCCCACTCCGAGGGAGAAATAGTTCCAGTGATACTGCTTCGTGGCTCCCTCGCCGTCGACGTAAGCCAGCATGGGCGAGAATAGGCCTGCCATGACATCGACCTGGACCACCTCACGCACGTGCTTCAGAAACGGCAAATACTCCTCGGCGATGATATTATCCCCGATGTCCTTCAGTTCGTCATCGGAGCAGGTGGGTCTGAGGTCCGAGAGCCACAGTTCCCCAATCGTCCCTAGGCCCATCGGGACCGATGTCTCGACCTGGTAGAAGGTGAACATTTTTTGGCGCCGGCTGATTATTTCGAGCAAGTCGAACAACAGGCCCGCATGGGCGCTTACGTCAAATATCCCAATCTTGCGGGTATCGGAGTGTACGCGCGTGCGCACCTTGCGAGTGCGCGCAAGCGGTGATGACGTGGCGTTTCTCGTCGCGGTGTTCGCGAACAAAAGATTGGTTGGACGCTTGATGTTCATGCGCCCGCTCCTTTCTGAAACAATTGGCTGCAGCCCGGACGGCGGTAAAGCACCGGCACTCCCCATTCCACCGCAGCGACTTTGTGGTTGTCAAAAGCAACGCCCATCGCGATGCGGCCGACATTGACGGCCCAATCGATATTTCCGTCGCGTAGCAGATCGCCATAAAGCGCGCCGCAGAAGGTGTGAATGGAACGCAGCGAGATCGGCATTTGGTTGGCGACAACGGCAGGCACGCCGGCCTGCACGACGCGCTCAGCGATCGGGATGAGCGAAGCGATGTCGGAGCCGACATTGGCCGTGTCACAGGCCGAGAGTATTAAGAGCCGCGTCGATTTCGAGGCGAGCACCGAATATACAGTGCCGGCCCCCACCAGCTTCGAAGTCGTGGTCTTGTGCTTCGTAAAGACGAGCCCTTCAGGGCGCCCATGACCGATGAAGTGGACGATGTGCGGGTCGAATGCCTGAACCTCTTCGCGCACGGCTGCAGCTGCGGAAGCCTCGCATACTTTGAACGTCATCTTCTCTCCGACGACCGCGGGCGTGTACACTTCGATTTGCGCGCTGAGAGTTTTTTGCGTTTCGATCCACTCCACCGCGGGCTGATCCGTTGGCTGCGACACGACAAGCATAATGCGGATGCCTGCATCCAGCTTGAGCGCGGGTAGCGCCTTAGTAGTCGTGCCCTCGACGAGACGGCAAATAGAACGCTTGTCGTGCGGCGCCGATTTTAGGTCGGGCCAGACGACAAATTCCCAAGGTATGGCCTTTAGCTCAGGGTCGCACGCACATAGCGATAACTGAACCGATGTGCCGTTCGCTGTCCCGTTGTACAGATCTCGGACACTGCCGGCGAGCAAGACCTCTGCAATCTTCTCGCCGATTTCAGTGAGTTCCGCGGGGGTTAGTTTCTCACCGCCCTTGAAGCTGTCAAGGATCTTTGAACGAACAGCGATTAACGGCGCTAGGCTCACATGCGCGGTATTCGGCGCCACGGCGATGTTTTTGTCGGTTCGCGCAGAATGCATCATCGCGTCGGCACCTTCGCGATGTATGATCATGTCGATCTTCGCATAGTTCGCCATGCGCGTTCGTTTGCCTCCCCAAAGCACACAGTGACGACATTGTCACGGCTCCGAACCGCCCCGGACCTGCTGGAGGCGTTTGGTTGTGATTCACGCTGCCATATCGATGTTATCTGCGGTAGTATAGTAATTATCTTCAATTTCGGCGAGATGTTCGAGTGCCGGTTGTTCATGTTGACCCGCTGTCAAAGATGAGCATTCTACATGCTTTCACTGAAGGTCGTTGCGGATCACATAAACGATCCCGCTCAGAACGCGCCGGTCATCCACGCGTGGCACTCCATGCGCCAGAGGGAAAAATGGCTCAATCAGCTCCATCTGTCTCTCAGACAGCAAAAAAAAGTCACTCACAGCCTCACCTCCATCAGTAAAACTGTGAATCACAGAAAACCGTTCAATTTAATCAATTAACAAATCCTGAGTTTAATATATTTTTACAATACAAGAACAGTACGAAAGTGCTTTATACTATCTTATACTTTATTCTTATATTCAGGGTTACAGTTATCCCCTGCAAAAAAGCGTTGACACGATTTGATAGCCCCTTCCTTAATTCAAACTGAGCAGACAGACTGCTGTCGCCTTCAAGTCGGACGTAAATGAGTAGTCTTTTTCTTCTCCAAAGCCGACGCAATTTCTTGGGCGCAATTAGTATTCGCCAATCTCGGGCGGTTAACTCGCCGCAAAGGTTACCTCAGAGAATGAGGGACACTACATCTAAAGATGCAAACGTGAGTACTACTCACCTAAGTGAACAGATAGCCCGTTCGCACAGTTGGCCGGCCCGTCAGAAAAACCAACGTAGATAGTCGCTGACGAATACTTTTTCTTATACCCCCAGCCTTGCGGGGGCGGTGGATCGGCAGCGTCTATAAAAATATTTTTATTAGTAAATTTATAATACTTTTTCACGTTGTCTCTTTCAAGGCAACGGCCTTCATCGCGGTTACTCAGGCGCAGATAAACCATACCATACCGCCCAAGTGTGAACGGACGTACTTCGATTCCGTGAATTATGTAGGCATCCTGTGTGCGGATACTGGTCTCTATATCACCTCCCTGCCGAAGCTTCTGTTGGAGCGGAGGTGAGAAAATATTCGCAAGTCGGGGAGCAGGTTTCTCCATTTCAGTACGTATGGCGTCGAAAACCTCAAACAAGGTTCCATTGCAGCTACGAGCGTTACAGGAAATCTGCTTGGGTGTCTGAGAGACGGCACTGCTTGGCAGGATTAGAATAGTCATCAAGCACGGGATCAACTTCATTTTACTCAGCGTCCGCTCGCTCTATTGCGACAATCCTGATGCTCTTACGGGCGAGACGCCGTGTCAATATCGCAACAAAACGTCTTCTTCCAATGAAATTTGTCCAAAAGCAGACGGACCGCTTCCCCCCCTTTTGAGACAGCTCCCTTCCTCCTATCATTGATAGCCCCTTCTCAGTCGCACAATGCGATCCGACTATCGTCCTGTCACCAAACAGGAGAGCCAGGAATGACCGATACAGAGATCAGTGGGCAGCGCGTGTTGGAGATCACGATATATGGGGTCGTGCTGCACGTTCTGCTCGATAACGTGGATGCCGTTATGGAGGCTGAGCCTGACGAAGACATGCCAGAGAATCTGTTAGCTCTGCTGTCTCTCCGGAACCAGCCATTCATGATTCATGCGGTGCTGGACAATTATATCCTGAGCAAACTCGGAAAAGAGTTTGGAGCGCCGGTAAGCGCGGACGAGGTTCTCTCGATTGCAGAAGAAAACGATCCGTATTTCGGCACTTTGCTTGCCGCCGCTGCGGGTTCAGACATCATCACGCATCCTGATCCGTCCGCTACGCCATACTCGAACGCCCGGGTCTCAGGCGTGAAGCTGGAGGCGCCGTCACAACCGCACGAATGATGTGACGAGTTAATTTTCGACGTGCGTAAATCCTATGGATTTATGGACAGCCGCTCTACGGTCGCTCGCGTCCTGATGGACAGCCCTGCAGGCTGACCACAGGCGCGGCTCTGCCCACAAGTCCACAAGTTCAACACCAACAAGTATTTCTATATTTTTCAAATAAGATCGGTCGAACCGATTACCCTCCTATCGAAAGTCCCGAGCCTTCAGCAGCTCCGATCCCTGAAGCAATGGCGTTCGGTCTTCCAGACTGAGCACAACGACATGGATCACATCGCCTTCCTTCTGAAGCCTGCCCTTACAGGCCAGAAGACGGGACGCGAGAAGAGGGCGGCGGTATTTCTCCTGCACATCCTTCCAGACAATCAGATTGGCCGTGCCCGTTTCGTCTTCGATCGTGACGAACATGGTGCCGTTGGCCGTCCCTGGCCTCTGCCGCATCAACACCAATCCGCTGAGCTGGATCCGGCGCCCATCCCGTAGATAAGGAAGATCCCCGCAACGAACGATCCCTTCTTTTCGCAGTCCCTCCCTCAGAAACGCGACGGGATGACCTGTCAGACTGAGGCCCGTGGCCCGGTAATCCTCATGCACCGACGCCCGCTCTGACATCTGCGGCAGGGCAATCTCCGGCTCGATTACTTCCGGCAGTGGAAAGTTCCGCCCCCGATCCGCCGCTTCGAACAACGGCAGGGCCGTGTCCGCTAACCCCTTGATCGACCAGAGCGCAGTACGGCGCATCTGCCCGAACACTCGAAACGCATCCGCTTCCGCCAGACATTCCAAGGCCGAGACCGGCACATCCGCACGCCGCCAGACGTCATCAATACTCTCATAATCCGGCATTCGGGCCGCGATCAGGGCCGCCCCGTGTCCGTTCGCCAAGCCGCGCACCATCCTGAACCCCAGCCGGACCGCCGCGTATCGTCCGTTTCGGCCGCGCTCCAGGGTGCAATCCCATCTGGAAGCATTGATACAGATCGGCCGGACCTCGACGCCATGGCGTTGCGCGTCCTGAACAATCTGGGCCGGCGCATAAAACCCCATGGGCTGACTGTTCAGCAGGGCGGCACAGAACACATCCGGATGATGACATTTCATCCAGGCCGAGGCGTAAGCAATCAGGGCAAACGAGGCGGCATGGCTTTCGGGGAAGCCGTAGCTGCCAAACCCCTCGAGCTGGCTGAACGTCTGCTCAGCAAACCCCTGCTCATACCCATTGGCCAGCATCCCGTTCACCAAGTTGTCGCGGAACGGCGAGACCCCGCCTGTCGCTTTGAACGTCGCCATGGCACGGCGGAGCTGGTCGGCCTCGCCTGGCGTAAAGCCCGCGCAGTGGATCGCCACCTGCATGGCCTGTTCCTGGAACAGCGGGACACCCAGTGTTTTCCCCAAAATGCCGTGCAGGGTCTCGGACGGATAGGTGACAGGCTCCAATTTCTCTCTCCTGCGGAGATAGGGATGGACCATGTCGCCCTGGATTGGCCCCGGCCGGACAATCGCCACTTGAATCACCAAGTCGTAAAAGGTCCTGGGCTTCATGCGCGGCAGCATCGACATCTGCGCCCGGCTTTCGATCTGGAATGTCCCGAGTGTGTCGGCCTGCTGGATCATGCGATAGGTCTGCGGATCCTCGGCCGGGATCGAAGCGAGATCCATGCGGGTCTGATACACGGTGTGCAGCAGTTCGAACCCGCGACGCAGACAGCCGAGCATTCCGAGACCCAGAACATCCACCTTCATGAAGCGCAGCACGTCTATATCGTCTTTGTCCCAGACGATGATCTGACGGCCGTCCATGGCGGTCGGCATCAGGGGAACAAGCTGGTCCAGGCGATCCTCGGTCAGCACAAATCCGCCCGGATGCGTGCCAAGCTGGCGTGGGAAGCCGAGAAGCTGGCGGGCGAGATGAAACGTCAGGCCGAGGCGTCTGTCCTTCAGGTTCAGGCCAAGATCGGCAGCGCGCGCCTTGCACAGGTCCGGATCCGGCAGGGACGAGGCAATATGTTTGGAAAGCTGGCCGGTCAGATCCTCTGGCAGGCCCAGCACCTTGCCGACCTCACGCAACGCGCCTTTGGGCTGATAACGCTGCACGGTGGCACACAGGGCCGCGCGGTGACGGCCATAGTGACGATAGATCCACTGGATCACTTCTTCGCGGCGGTCGCTCTCGAAATCGACGTCGATGTCGGGCGGTTCCTGCCGTTCGGCCGAGATGAAGCGCTCGAACAGCAGACCCGAGCGAACCGGATCAATACTCGTGATGCCCAGGACATAGCAGACGGCCGAGTTCGCAGCAGATCCGCGCCCCTGACAGACAATCCCGAGTGAGCGGGCATGACGCACGATCGTATGTACGGTCAGGAAATACGGCGCGTAGGCGAGAGAGCCGATCAGCCTCAGCTCATGGGCGATCTGCGTCTCGACTTCTGGGGGCGCCCCGGCCGGGTAGCGACGCGGCAGTGCGGCTTCGACCAGGCGTGTCAGGGTGTCCTGCGCGCTTTCGCCCGTTCTCTCGGTTTCGGTCGGATACTGATAGGTCAGGTCATCCAGACTGAACGTGCAGGCCTCGGCAATTCGCCGTGTGTTGGCCAGAGCGTCAGGAAAGACGGCAAACAGGCGTGCCTGCTCTTCAGGGGCCTTCAGATGGCGATCGGCGTGAACGTGACGGCGGTTGCCGAGAGCATCGACAGTGCAGCCTTCCTGGATGGCTGTGATCACGTCCTGCAGAACGTGCCGGCGCGCATCGTGGTAAAGAACATCTCCTGTCACAACACAGACCAGACCGCGCGCTGTGCAGAAGCCCGCGAGCGCGTGAAGCCGCGCCAGATCTCCCGGCTGCCTGAGCACCGTCAGCGCGACAAACCGGGTCTCTTCTTCGCCTTCCCTGTGTCCGGGCAGATCCAGCAGGCTCTGAACGTGCCCGGGAAGTGCTGCCAGATCCTCGGGCGGCAACAGGATCAGGAGGAGATCCGGTGCCGCTCCGACGAGATCCTCCCAGCCCAGAAGGAAGACCTCCCGCTCGCCCCGGTGATGGCCAAGGGTCAGAAGCTGGCAGAGACCTGCCCAGCCCGCACGGTTTCGGGGATAGGCCAGGAGCGCGCTGCCATCGCGCAAAGCGAGGCGGCATCCGGGCAGGAGGCGCAGACCGGCCTCGCGCGCTGCCAGATGGGCGCGGATCGCTCCAGCTACAGTGTTCCAGTCGGTCAGACCGATCGTGTCATAGCCCAGGGCTTTCGCCTGGAACATCAGCTCATCCGGCTGGCTGCTCGAGCGCAGGAACGAAAACGAGGACGTCACCTGCAATTCGACGTAAGGCGTGCTCATGGCCTAGCGGCGGTGGGGATGGGGATGTCGGCTGCTGTCAGGCGCGTTGCTGGTGGGCGCGCGCATGACCACGAAGCCCGAGCGTTCGAGATAAGCGACCAGACGCTCGGCTACGAGACGCGCCATCAGCTCGGCGGCGTCATGCGTTCGCCTGCGTCCGTCGTAACACAGCGCGTGCATCAGGACTTCGGCCACATCCGAGGTGCTGGCCGGGATCAGATCATCGCGGGGGGCCATCAGAACATCCCCTGAAGAAACCACTCGCCCGAACCGGACCAGTCGTGGCGGCCGTCCCCTTTGCGAAACAGCCACAGGCGCAGGCCGGTCGTGGTCTCGACCCGCCAATAGTCGCGGATCGCGCCGTAACTTTCGGACGTCTGCCACCATTCGCCCAGCAGACGTTCGGGGCCGTCGGCCGCTGCAATGCGATGCGTCTGTCGCTTCAGGACGAACTGGCGGGGCGCACCGTCCGGAAGCAGGCCAGTCACCTGCACCCGGACGGGCAGATCGAACACAATGTTCGGCCGCGCCCAGAGCATCTGGCTCGCGAGAGGCGGTTTTGCCATGTTGCCTGGAGAAACGCGAGCCTGTCCGTCCTCCGGCCAGGCGGAAAACCGGGGCGCGAGCTGGTGGACCGAAACAACGCCCGGACGGTTCAGCAGCCGGTCGATCAGAGAGGCCGGGAGGCCCGTTTCAGAGGATCCCGCTTCGTCCGGCAGGACAGAGCGCTCAGGCCCGGCTTCCAGCGGCTCGCTGGCGCTCACGGTCAGGATGACGGTTTCAATTCCAAACTCGGGCGCGATCTGCGGGATCTGGTCCTTCAGCAGGCGCGTCAGACGCGTGCCATCAGCCGTCGGATCGGACGTCCCCACGCGGACGGCCTGGATGGATCCGTCCACGCGCACACAGAGAAAGTCGAGCTGCCGCGCCCCCTCCCCGCGTGCCACCAGCTTTTCGCAGACAAGCGGCACAAGGGCTGCAATCACCGTGGCAATGGCCTCCGGTGTGCTGATCGGCTCGACCAGAGACCGGGTCAGGGAGATCCGGTCCGCAGGTTGAAAGATGCTGAGCGGGCGGACCTGTCGTGCCAGAGCCTCATCGAGACAGGTCAGGAGGTCTGCGCCAAAGCGCTTGGCCAGAGGTGCGCGCGGGAGGTCCGCCAGCGCGCCGATCGTGTTCAGTCCGAGCCGTGCCAGGCTGGAGAGTGTCCTTTCTGTCAGAGGAAGCGCTGAACAGGGTAACGGGTGCAAGGCCTCTTTCTGCTGACCGGAAGGCACGAGACAGACCCGGTCGATCCCCGACCGGGCCAGAGCGCGTGAGGCTGCGGCGGTATCGCTCAGCGCCACAGAGCAGGAATGCCCCCTCGCCTTCAGGCGTTCCCTGACGAGATCCAGCATGGCCGTCTCACCCCCATAAAGATGGGCGCAGCCGGTGGTATCGCTGTAGAGCCCGTCCGGAGCGTCGAATGCAGGTAGCGGCGACAGCCAGATCAGCCAGGAGCACAGATCGGTCAGCGCGGCCCTCTGTGCTTCGGCGTCTTCTTCTGCCGTCAGAAGATCCGGCACCAGAGAGCGTGCCTGTGCCAGCGGCATTCCGAGTGTCAGTCCGGCCGCGAGCGCAGCCGGACTGACACCCGTGACGGTGTGGCGGTTATGCGCTGGCGCGTGCACGGCCAGGGGCCTGTCGGTCGGGAAGTCTTCCGGGCGGGAGAGCTGAAGGCGCTCGGTGCGCCAGAAGGGCATCCAGAGAGCGAGAAAGCGGCGCATGATCGGTACAGTCGAGGATCCAGTGAGCGGGGTGGCCTCCCCTCACCCGCAACAGCGCGGCAGAAAGGCGTCGGGAACCGGGAAGCGGCATGGCCAGTCCCGGAAGCGCTTGAGGCGATGAGGGATGAGAGAGGATCCGCCAGCGCGTGGCGCACGCGCAGGGATCTTTCCCGGGAGCGCGCGTGAGAGGGGCCGAACGCAGAAAGAAGCCTGTGTTGCCACTCGCCTCCACAGCCAGATTGAGACGCCGGATTTCCTTGAGGCTTGGGACGTGGCTGCCACTGATGACGGCCAGTGCGCGCTCTGGTCCGCGCAACACGTCTTCGGCGACAGCGAGTAGACTGGCGGGATCCGTTTCAATGCAGACCAGAGTCTCTGGAGACAGACCGGACTGATGCAGTCCGCAGGCATTCAGTTCGGCAGGTGTATCGCTGATCCAGAAGACAGGCCCCCTGCCCTCTTTCAGGATGGGCAGCAGCATGGCGAGACTGGCCCCGATCTCCAGAGGATCAGAAAGCAGGAAGTCATGCAGGCTGCCGGTCCTGAGGCCGCCGCCGAGATGGGTATCGACGGCAGAATGCCCCGTGGCGAGTATGTCAGTCTGGGAGTGAGGCAGGTCTCGACGCTCCAGGCGTCGGACCTGCTCGCGCAGTCGCGCCACGGCGTCCGTTGTCATTTATGTTCTCCTTAACGAGAACATAAAGAGAACAAACTTCCAGGCTAAGCAACATAAATCTTGGTGTCTGGAACCAAACCAGTGGACACTTTTCTGCAAATATTTGAAAAAAGCAGAAAAATTACCAACCTCGCAACGGTGTGAATTATGTATATTTGTACACAAATACATGTAAGAAAAGACATGTAACCATTGACATGTAACCAGCAACATGTCAGTCACTACATGTAAACCTGTAAGTGCCGGCTCTATCGTGAGGTATTTTCTGTGGCTGTTTTATCTATAGCTTCGGCCAAAGGCGGGTGTGGGAAGACCACCTTGTCGATCATTCTTTCAACTGCCCTTGCTCAAAAGGGGTACAAGGTCCGCCTTCTAGACTGTGACTTAAATCAGCACGCTAGCGAGTTCGGGGCCAAAAGCGAGATGCAGGATCTCACGGTTAGGCCGTCAATAGACGAGCATAATATTTTGGCTGAGGTGCGAACTGCGGAAAGCGAGAGTGACCTGACGATCATTGATCTTCCTGGTGGATCCTCCACCCTAGCCTTAAAAGCGTTGCAGCGTTCCAACTTCGTGCTTGTGCCATGCCAAGCGAGCCTTCCGGACGTGCGGGACGCATTCAAAACTATCGCTCAGATAGACGATGCAGAAGACCTAGCGCGAAGCTCTATTCCCCGTGCTCTCATCTGGAGCCGTGTGTTACCTGGCTTTGAGTCCAGAGCAGCGAAGCATGTTAGGGAGAGTGTGGAGCAGCAGAATGTACCAGTCTTTAGGGCGGCGATGCTGGAAAGAGCTGCCTTCAGAGAGATGCACATCACCGGCACAAGTCCGGTTGAAAATGCCGGTGCGTCTCCCGCGGCCCAGAATGTAGAAGCTATTGCCGAGGAGCTTCTTGAGAAGCTATCGGCTCTGGCGGAGAGTGCCAGATGACAAAATCGCCTCTACCGCCCATCACCGATGCGCTGACGCCTCGTCCTGCTAAACGACCTAATCTTCGTGATCTCAAGGCCCCACAGATTGTCGAAGACAGTAGCGTTTCAGAAAACAGCCGTGCGTTAGGCACAAAATGGGGCGCACAGACATCATTAGATGAGCCCGATCCTGCTATGACATCTTTGCGGATGGTTATCCCAGAGTATGTGGATCGACAGCTATCGCTAAAGGCTGCGGAAGCTAAAGTCACAAAGCAATATCTTGTTCTTAAGGCCCTCTCTGAAGCCGGGTATGAAGTGAGGGAGGCTGATCTGATTGAGGACAAGCGTAAAAGGCGCCGGCGCTAAGTCTTTGAACTAAAGGTACATGTTGAGAACTACATGTACCTTTAGCTGCTTTTGAGGTTATGAGTGTTCTCCATCCCCTGATTTAAACCCGCCTTGGAGCGATAGAGCAAAAGCAACCAATAGGCAGAATTACTTGTAATTCACAACATGTAAATAAACACATGTAAACAATGACGCATAAATAGGAAGTGAAAAGGAAAAAAAGGATTGGCTAGGAGCCGCGCAGCCCCTAGCCGAGCGCGACGATGCTCAAACCAAAAATGGATCGAGCACCATGCGCCGTTGCAATTTCCTCTGTGTTCCAGTGCCTCTCGGTCGGCCTCTTCTGCGGTGGACCGATACTTAGGAACTCATGTCCTGCCGTCGGTGCAACACCTACAGAGCAAAAGCAAGAAATGACCAAGATTACTTGTAATTTTCAACATGTAAACAATAACATGTACACAACAACATGTAATTATGAAATATAAATAGAGGGGAAATAAGGAAATGGCTGGCCGGGAGCTGCCCAGCCCGCAACAGGTGGGTCAACGCGTGTCCTCGCCACGCTCGCCGGCTGCGCCGTCTGCGCGTGGCTGCGGGCCGCGTTGATCCTGCCGCTGCGCGGCACTGTTGCAGTCTGAACAGCCCCCAGCCGGACGCGACGATGTTCAAAAACCAGAAATGGATCGAGCATCATGCGCCGTCATTATCTTCCTTACGTCCCAACACCACGCGGAAGGCCGCCCATGCGGTGGACCGATACGCAGGAGCCGGTGTCCTGCCGCAAGTGCAATGAGCACTGGGCTGGCGGTGATCCGGCTCTGACGATCCCGTGTACGGGCTGCAACGCGCCAGCCCATGAGCCCTGCCGTCGCAGTGCGGGCGGTAATGAGCGGGTCTGCGCGTGCCGGGATGAGGCAGCGACCCAGCTTGGACTCCTCTCACGCTGCGAAGGCCTGAGCTGGGGCAACCGGCATGTGAAGCCGCTTCTCCTGCGTGACGCTCCGATCGCCAGTGCTCTGATGTGCCGCTCTGTCCGGACAGGTGCCCCGGTCAGCAGGTTCGTGTCATGACACCGGATCTGACGTCGTATGACAGCATCATCGTGGCCGTATCGGGCGGAAAAGACGGCATTGCCTGTCTCCTTGCCCTCCTTGAAGCCGGTGCCTCGAAGGACCGCCTGGAACTATGGCACCACGAGGTGGACGGGCAGGGGCCATCCTTCATGGACTGGCCCTCCACCTCGCCCTATGTGAGCGCGCTGGCGCGGGACTTTCGCCTGCCGCTCTATCGCTCCTGGCGCGAGGGCGGCTTCGAGCGGGAGATGCTCCGCAAGGATGCACCGACAGCCCCTGTTCTTTTCGAAAGCCCTGAGGGTCTGATCCGCGCAGACGGGCAGGGGCCGAACGGGATGCGCCTGCGATTTCCCCAGGTCTCCGCCAGCCTGACGACGCGCTGGTGCTCCAGTGTCACCAAGATCGACGTCGCCGACCGCGCGCTACGCGGCCAGGACCGCTTCCTGCACCGCCGCACGCTGTTCGTAACGGGCGAGCGTGCCGGGGAAAGCCCAAACCGTGCCCGCTATGCCGTCTTTGAGCCGCACCGCACGGATACGCGGCACGGCACGCGACGTCGCCGTCATGTCGATCACTGGCGGCCGGTCCACCAGTGGAGCGAGGCGCAGGTCTGGAACAGCCTGAAACGCTGGAACGTGATGCCGGCGCTGCCATACCGCATCGGCTTCTCCAGACTGTCCTGTGCCACCTGTATTTTTGGCGATGTGCGGCAGTTTGCAACGATCCGCTGGCTCGATCCGGCCCGCTTTGACCGTCTCGTGCAGTACGAGCAGCAGTTCGGCTGCACGATCAAGCGCACCGTGTCGCTGGAGCAGCTCGCCGAGCAGGGCAGGCCGTATGCCGCCGCCCTGGCAGAACCCGATCTGGCCCGCGCGTGCCTGTCGGCGCGGCCGATCCCGACCGTCTTCACACCAGCCTGGGAACTCCCGGCCGGAGCGTTCGGGCAGGGCGGGGGGGCAACCTGAAAAAAAAGAAGAAAAAACAGAAGGTTGGAAAAAGGAAAAGAGGGGAGGGGGGGCAGCACAGGCCAGCCCGCCCTGCAAGAGGTGGGTCCGTCCGTGTCCTCGCTCCGCTGCGGGCCGGGCGGTCCCGACGCTGCGCGTCGCTCTGGCAGGCCGCACTGTCCTGCGCTCGCCGGAGAGGGTCAGGAAAGGAAATAAAGACAATGTCAGACACCCTCGAACGTCCCGCACAGGCGCACGCCTTCGACCTCAAACAGGCCCACGAAGAGGGCTGGACGATCCTCGAAGGCTGCGGACCCGACAATGACGAGACGCGTCTGGTGGGTCTGCATTGCAGCGATCCGCAGGCCTGGTGGCGCGTGGCGAGGAAGGCAGGCGAGGGTTCAGCCTACCACCGTGAGGCGCTGTCCCGCCTGTCCGAGAACGAGCGCGAGCAGATCCGCCTGCGCTTTGGTCCCCTCTGACCCCGCGCTGATCCGGGAGGTCTGACGCCTCTCTCCCCGCACTGATTCTGTTTTCCGGCCCCCCGGTCTGCCTCCGCGCAGCACCGGGCGCTGCCGCTTGTCCGGAGTTTTCCCATGTCCATGTCCCAACTGAGCTTTTTCGATACCTCAGCACTCGGCGGCAGCCAGTCCAATCTCTACTGGGGTGATCTTCCCGGAGACCGCGCCCTTGAGGAAGCCGCCGCTGCGGTCCGACAGGCGACACAGGCCCCGGCTCCGATCCCCGCTGTCCTGCCGAAGGTGGATTTCGTCCTGAGCGGAACGCGTGGCCTCGCCCCGGGCTGGAAAGAGCGCGCCCGCGACAATCTGGCAGCGATCCGCCTTCTGGCCACACTGGAAGCAGAAGACCGCAACGCCAGCGCGGAAGAGCAGGCCGTGCTTGCCCGCTTTACGGGGTTCGGGGCGGGAGAGCTGGCCAACAGCCTGTTTCCGCGTGCCGGAGAGACCTTCCGGTCCGGGTGGGAAGAGATCGGCAGCCAGCTTGAGGAACTGACCAGCCAGCAGGAGCGGGCGGGTCTGGCACGGGCCACGCAGTACGCCCACTACACGCCCGAGCTGATTGTTCATGCGATGTGGGATCTGGTGGCCCAGATGGGGTTCCGGGGCGGCCGTGCGCTGGAACCGGGCTGTGGCACCGGACTCTTCATGGCGAGCGTGCCCCCGAAGCTGGCCCCGAAAACCGCCTGGACTGCGATCGAGAACGACCCGCTGACGGCCCGCATCACGCGCAAACTGTTTCCGAACCAGTGGGTCCGCGGCGAAGATTTCACGACAGCCAGGCTGGCCGAACGCTACGATCTGGTGATCGGCAACCCGCCGTTCAGCAACCGCACGGTCCGGGGCACGGACGAGCTGGGACGCCTTGGTCTGTCCCTGCATGATTATTTCATCGCCCGGTCCATCTCCCGTCTGCGTCCCGGAGCCGTGGCGATGTTCGTGACGTCGCGATGGACGATGGACAAGTCCGATGCCGGCGCACGGCGGACGATCTTCGAGACCGCCGATTTCGTGGGCGGCGCACGTCTGCCAGCCGGCGCCATGCGCGACGATGCCGGAACGGATGTCGTGGTGGACGTGCTCGTGTTCCGCCGTCGCGCACCGGGAGAGGATGCGGGCGATGCGACATGGCTGGACGTGGCGGCGCTGGAGGACACCGATCAGGGCGAAGGTCCGCTGCGGATCAACCGCTATTTTGCGGAGAACGGCCAGCAGGTTCTCGGTCGGCACGACTGGACGAGCGGTCAGTTCGGCCCGGAATACTCCTGCAAGGCCAACCCGCTCCAGATGCTGGACGAGGCCCTGCCGCTCGCCCTCGGCCGTCTTTCTTCGCTCGCCCGCTTCCCGACCCCGCAGACGCTCGATGTCGCGACAGTGCAGGACAATCATGCCGCCGAGGTCGGAACGGCCGCAGACGGTGCCCTGCTGAAAGAGGGCAGTTATCTGCTGCACAAAGGCGCGCTGCACCAGATCATCGACGGCGAAACCGTGCTGGTGAAGGTGAAGAAAGGCGAGCAGAAGGAAGGGATCTTCCAAAAGCACGCGGCCATCATCAAAGGTCTGATTCCTGTGAGGGACGCGGCCCGTCTGGTGCTGCGCGCTCAGGTGGAGAACCTGCCCTACAGCGCGCATCAGGCGGATCTCAAGCGCGCCTATCAGGCGTTCAGCCGTCAGTTCGGGCCGATCAATCTGACGAACACCACGACGCGGGTGGATGAAGAGACGGGAGAGGAGAAATCCACACAGCGCCGTCCGAACCTTCAGCCGTTCTACGACGATCCGGATGTGTGGCTGGTCAGCTCGATCGAGGAGTATGACGAGAAGAGCCAGACCGGCCGTCCGGGACCGATCTTCAGCGAGCGCGTCATTCAGGCCCTGTCCGAGCCCGAGGTTCACGGCGCTCATGACGCGCTGGCGGTCTCCCTGCATGAGACGGGTGGCGTGGATGTCGAGCGCATGGCGGAGCTTCTGGGCCGTCCCGGTGAAGAAGTGCTCGCCGAACTCGGATCCTCGGTCTATCTCGATCCGATCCGCAGCACGGGCGGCCGTGAGGTCTGGGTGACGGCCGACGAAGCCCTGTCAGGCGCGGTCCGCACCAAGCTGGCGCAGGCCCGGGAGGCTGCCGAGCGCGACCGACGCTATCTGCGCAATGTCGCCGCCCTTGAAGAGGTTCAGCCCGAAGACCTGCGCCCGTCCGACATTACCGCCCGTCTGGGAGCCCCATGGATCCCGGTGCTGGATGTTGAGGCCTTTGTTGCAGAGGTCATGGGGGTTCGCACGACCATTCACCACACGCTGGAGGTGGCGACCTGGAGCGTGGACAAAAGCGGCTTTTCCGGCAAGGCCGAGGCCACCTCGGTCTGGGGGACGCAGCGTCGTCATGCCGGGGATCTGCTGGACGATGCGCTCAATCAGGCCAGCCCGAAAATCTGGGACACCTGGCGCGATGTGAACGGCGAACACCGTGAGCTGAACACGAAGGAGACAGAGGCGGCCAAGGAGAAACTGGCCGCGATCAAGACCGCGTTCGAGACATGGGTCTGGCAGGACACCGACCGCGCCGAGCGTCTGGTGCGGCTGTATAACGATGCGTTCAACAACCTTGTCCCGCGCACGTTCGACGGCTCTCACCTGAAACTGCCGGGAGCCAGCACGGCGATCAGTCTGCGCGACCATCAGAAGCGGGTGATCTGGCGGATCATCGCCAAGGGCAGCACCTACATGGCTCATGCGGTGGGGTCCGGGAAGACGTTCTCGATGTGCGCGGCCGTGATGGAGCAAAAGCGCCTCGGCCTGATTTCCAAGGGCATGATCGTGGTGCCGGGCCACTGCCTTGCGCAGATGGCGCGTGAGTTCATGATGCTCTACCCGAACGCTCAGATCCTCGTGGCGGATGAGACCAACTTCGTGAAGGACAAGCGCCAGCGGTTCCTGGCCCGGGCGGCCACGGGAAACTGGGACGCCATTGTCATCACGCATGACGCCTTCAAGTTCGTGCCGGTCGAGAGCGCGTTCGAGCAGGAGATGGTCGAGGACCAGATTGCCTCTTACGAAAGCCTTCTGGAGAATGTGAGCCGCGATGATCGACTGTCGCGCAAGCGCATCGAGCGCCTTAAGGAAGGGATGGAAGCCAAGCTGAAAGCCCTGTCCAGCCGCAAGGACGATCTCGTGCATCTCGGCGAGATCGGGGTGGACCAGATCCTCGTGGATGAGGCGCAGCAGTTCCGTAAACTGTCTTTCGGCACAAACCAGTCCGACCTGAAGGGGATCGACCCGAACGGCAGCCAGCGCGCCTGGGATCTGTTCGTCAAAACGCGCTACCTCGCCAAGCGCAATCCAGAGCGCGTGCTGGTCATGGCGTCAGGCTCGCCGATCACCAACACCCTGGGTGAGATGTTCTCGATCCAGCGCTTCATGGATCTGCCAGCCCTTGTCGAGCGTGGCCTGCACGAGTTCGACGCCTGGGCCGCAAGTTTTGGCGAGACCCGCACGGAGCTGGAGCTTCAGCCGAGCGGTCTTTACAAGCCGGTCACGCGCTTCTCCGAGTTCGTGAACGTCGCCGATCTGATGGCGATGTATCGCGACTTTGCCGACGTCGTGCAGCAGGACGACCTGCGACGCTACGTCAAACTGCCCGAGATTGCGGGCGGCAGGCGTGAGATCGTCGTGGCTGATAGCGGGGACGCCTTCCGCGAGTATCAGAAGACGCTCGCCGAGCGGATCAAGACGATTGAAGAGCGCACGGGCAAGCCCCAGAAGGGTGACGACATCCTGCTGTCCGTCATCACCGATGCCCGGCACGCTGCCATCGACCTGCGTTTCGTGCGGAACTGGGCGGCGAATGACAACAGCAACAAGCTGAACGTCATGATCCGCAAGGTCTTCCAGATCTGGCAGAACACGTCGGCCAATCGCTACACCGACCCGGAGACCGGACGGGAATACGATCTGTCCGGTGCCACGCAGATGATCTTCTCGGATCTGGGCACGGAATCCGCGCTGGAGACACGCGGGTTCTCGGCTTATCGCTGGATCCGCGACGAACTGATCCGCATGGGCGTGCCGCGCGACGAGATCGCCTTCATGCAGCACTACAAGAAGAGCACGGCCAAGCAGGCGCTCTTTCGGGACATGAATTCCGGACGCAAGCGCATCCTGATTGGATCGTCCGCAACCATGGGAACGGGCGTGAATGCGCAGCAGCGCCTGATCGCCCTGCATCATCTCGATGTGCCTTGGCTGGTCTCGGATATCATCCAGCGCGAGGGCCGGATCGAGCGGCAGGGCAATCAGAACCCGGTGATCCAGCTCTATGCCTACGCCCTGAAAGGGTCGGTGGATGCGACGAACTGGCAGATGCTGGAGCGCAAGCAGAAGTTCATCTGCCTTGCCATGTCCGGAGACCGGACGATCCGCCGTCTGGAGGATGTGGGAGCAGAAGCCAACCAGTTCGCCATGGCCAAGGCCCTTGCGTCGGGAGACGAACGCCTGATGCAGAAGGCCGGACTGGAAGCCGAGCTGGCCCGCCTGGAGCGCTTGCAGGCCGCGCATCACGACGATCAGTACAACGTCCGTCGTGCCATCGACCGTGCCGAGCGTGACCGTGAGACGGCGCAGGCCGTGATCCCGCGTCTTCAGAACGACATCGCACGGCGCGAGCCGACACGCGGTGAAGCATTCCGTCTGGTGCGCAAGGACCGGGAGATGACCGAGCGTGAGAAGGGAGGGCAGTGGCTTCTCGGGCAGGCCCGTCTCGCGGCGAAGTCCGCGGAGAAAGGCAAGTGGACCCTTGGCACGATTGGCGGCTTCGAGATCCTGTGCGAGACCTGGCGCACCCGCTTTGACGGCGAGGAGACGTGGGACGCGACCCTCAGCCTTGTGCTGGACGGGCGGATCCTCGGCATGAATTTCGACCGTGAGACCAGTCCGGTCGGGCTGATTAGCCGCATCGAGAACGCACTGCTGCGGTTCGAAGCGGAACTGGCGGACGCGCGCCGTCAGGTGGAGGAAGCCAAGCGCAAGCTCCCCGGCTACCGCGCCCGCGTGGGTCTGGCGTTTCCGGAGGCGGCGCTGTTGCAGGAAAAGCGCGAGGCCATGGCGGCCCTTGAGGCGGATCTCGCAGCCGATACGCAGCGCCGGGAGGAAGCGGAGAAGGCTGAAGCAAAGGCCGCGCTCGAAGCTGCGTGAAAATCGGGAAGATAGTCAGAAATTTGGGGAAAGCGGAACGTCCGCTATAGGCAAGCAAGAACTGAAGGCAGCCATTCCCTGCGCTCATTTTCATGACGGCTAAAGGTGTCCTGGACTACGCGGTCGACGGTCGCTTGTCGCATTCGTCGCGGTGAGCGTCGAAGTCGCCGGTTTCCCTAACCGGGTCGCGCCCGCGGGCTAGATTGCAGAGGGTTAGGCGAAGCTGGTCGAAATCGTCCGTACGTTTGTCGCGGCGGAGCAACCACTTGATACGATACCGTAGTTCCGCATTGATCATCGCTGGGGCCGCCCTATTGAAGTGGGCGCCTTAACGGCTAACACCATCATCGGCTGACAGGTACGTCTCATCGAACGCCGGATGGGGTTCGAATCGCGGAGTCTGAATTATGATTCTCCCGACCTCAACTGGCTCGTTCACGATCCGATCCAGTGCTTCGTTCACGATCTGACATTGCTCGGCATCGAGGTAGAATCGATGTTCGTCGAGGAACGACCGCGCGTTGTGGAACGTGTCGAGCGTGGCGCTAGCGATTTCCGCCACGGCCTCCTCGATACGGCTCCGGGATACGCGGGAACGAAGGAGCGGGATGACGTCGAGCGTTCGATCCTCCGAAATGACGAACGCCATGCGCGGCACGTCGCCGGAGGCGACATAGCGTACCGCGGAGTTGTAGCGGGCCCCGCGCGAAGGCGTGCTTTCTTCACTCGCCGGACCGTCGAGGATGACGCCGACCGCATGGCAGATGCCTGCCGGATCGGCAAGGATGGTTCCGTCGATTGCCGTGGCCCGCTCGAGTAGCTCCTTGGTGAGCGGGGTCCGAACGATCTTTGTGCCCTGCCGCACCAGACGCTCCGCTTCGTCCTCCGCGTCGCTACCTATAACGAGCGAGCTGCCGTGGCGCAGTTGCGCGAGCAGATCGAGCACGATGCGGAAGCGAGCGATGGCTGGCTCGTTAATCCCTGGAAAGACGCGCCGCATGTTGTCGATAAAGCGCTCCTTGCCTATCGTTTCCTGTGGCAACAGCACCTCGCCGAAGCGGCAGCGCATGAGCACCTGCTCGCCGCGACACAGATCCCACTGGTGATGATCGAGGAACTCGACCGAGAATGGCGAAGCGCTGACGTCGGAGACTGTTCCAAGTCCCGATATCGTGTCGTATTCCGCCACCAATGCTGACGGCCCGGTCGCCATCTGCAGCAGCTTGCGCGCCCAACGCGGCTCGGTGATCCGTACCGGATACGCCAGGCGCAACACATAGTTGACGTTGGGATCGTCGGCTGCCGCCAGCACAAGTCGGCCGATGCCAATATCGCCTTCGTATCGCTGCTGCGACAAGCGGTTGACCGCCTCGAATAGATCGACGGTGCAGAATTTTTCGGCGATGAACGACGAGCGCATGAAGTTTGAAGCCGCCCGTCGGGTGATCTCCTCCGGCGATCGGAGACCGTCGTCGCCAATCATTCGTCCAGGTTCGGGTAGCCCGAGGCCGCGCCGAGCCTCTTGGAGAAGTACTTGAATGCAGGCGAGGGTGAGGCTCGTTTCGTAGACCTCGCGATTGTAGGTCACCGACACCGGCGGGAATTGCCGGAACAGACGCACAGGCAGTTGCAGCACGCAGACCACGTCATAGTCATCGACCGGATGGGCCGTGCTGCAGAAGCTCTGCCAGCCAGTCATCTGGTCGGCTCGGTCAAGCGCACGCTTCACCTCGTCGGTGATGGTCGCCTGTCTGATGCGCTCGGGCTTTTCTCGGTTCGTACGTTCGTCGCCGTATAATATTAGCTGGGCGGGGTGGGAGGGGATTGCTTGCTCCACTCGGGTGGGTAAATCGCCGAAGATGGCCAATGGCCAGACCCCGTCCTCCGGCTCGACGCAGACGGGGTGTCCTTGCGAGAGGCCCGGACGTCGCATGCCGACGAGCAGGACTCGCGGTTCGGTTTCAGCCCCGAGCAGTTGGAAAATGCTCTTGGCCCGGTATTCAAGCTGAGCGCGAAAGTGGGTCTGGTATCCCCACATGAAAAAGTTGATTGTATTAGGCATGGTAGGAATAGTTTTGTAGGCGCGACGCGCGATGCTCAAGCGCTTCTTGCCGTGCGCACAGTTTGCTAGAAGGGAACGTGATGACCGATGAGGCCACTCAGAGCGCGGACGCGCCCACACCGTTTCGCATCTTAAGCTTGGATGGCGGCGGCGCTAAGGGCTTCTACTCGCTCGGTGTGCTTCGTGAAATCGAGGCTCTTGCGGGCAAGCGGTTGTGCGAGGTTTTCGACTTGATTTTTGGCACCAGCACGGGCGCGATCATCGCCTCGCTCCTTGCGCTCGGCCACTCCGTCGAGGAGATTCACGCACTCTACGTCGAGCATGTCGTCAAGATCATGCGTTGTAAGTCCCCCGTGGACAAGACGGGGGCGCTAAATACGTTGGCCCGCGACGTTTTTGCCGACACTAAGTTCGAGAGTATGCGGACCCGTGTGGGTATTGTCACAACCAAATGGGACATCGAACGACCAATGATCTTCAAGGGTCAACCCGCTCAGGCGCACGGCCGCCGCAGTACATTCGTACCCGGCTTCGGGGTCTCTGTTGGTGAGGCTGTCGTAGCATCCTGTTCAGCCTATCCTTTTTTCGAGCGCAAAATCGTCACCACTGCCGCTGGTGACCGAGTCGAGCTGGTCGATGGTGGCTACTGCGCCAACAACCCAACTCTTTACGCGATCGCCGACGCGCTGGGGGGGCTGGCTCAGCCGC
The DNA here is from genome assembly GCF_002005485.1 of Gluconobacter albidus. NCBI lineage: Bacteria > Pseudomonadati > Pseudomonadota > Alphaproteobacteria > Acetobacterales > Acetobacteraceae > Gluconobacter > Gluconobacter albidus. The sequence goes on from NZ_CP014690.1 coordinate 173,820, forward strand.
GGTCGGCGGTACGGGTGGTCAGCGTGGGCGTCGGTGTCTATCCCGAGCCAAAGCCGGCTTTCTTCAGTAAAATGGCATTCGCTCGTCGACTCTTGAGTATCCAGCTTCTTCAAAAGACGCTTGAGATCAATACGCAATCGATGGACCAGTTGCGGCAGATCCTGCACGGCGACATCCCTACTGTCCGGATCAGCGACACGTTCGAGAAACCGGAGATGGCGACTGACCTGTTTGAGCACGACCTAAACAAGCTTAATCTGTTGCGTCAACGAGGAGCTGAATCTTTCGCGAAGAATGAGGCTGCTTTGACGGCGCTTCTGACGTAAGTTCAGATCATGACCATCTCGGAAATGCAGCTCGACATCTGGTCGCGGCAAGGCTCCATCACACAGTCAGCGGCGACATACCAAGCGCTGCGCAACGTGCTGGACCGCGATGACGCACCCTATGCGCAGCGAAGCTACCTGACCTTCCTGCAGGGGTCTTATGGCAACGACACCAATATATATGCCGACAGCGATGTCGACATTGTCATGCGGCTTGACTCAATCTTCTACACTGACCTGTCCGAACTTTCTGCAAGTGATAAGGCCAATTACGAGACCAATCGCTCACCGGCGCAATATAGCTGGACCGAGTTTCGGAAAGAGGTAATCACACAGCTTGTCAAAGCTTACGGCTCTGCCGTTCAGCCCCGCTCGAAGGCGATCTATGTCGAGGGGAATGGCGGACGTCGTGATGCTGATGTGCTGCCCGCAGCAGAGTTTCGCCGCTACTTTCACTACGTCAGTCCCTCTGATCAACACTACGCCGAGGGCATCTGTTTCTGGCTCCCGAACGGGACACAAGTCGTCAACTACCCGAAGCTGCATTCGGCGAACTGCACGGGCAAGCATCAGCGTACTGGGTCTTGGTTCAAGCCGACCGTTCGTATCCTCAAAAATATGCGCAACGCTATGGTCAATCAGGGCCGGTTGGCGGAGGGGATCGCTCCGTCTTATTTCATCGAAGGTATGCTTTATAACGTGCCTGACGCCAACTTTGGGTCGAGCTACCGAGCCACGCTGGTCAAAGTGCTCAATTGGCTGAATGGCTGTAATCGGGCCGATCTTGAATGCGCCAACGAGCAGTACTTTCTCCTTCACCCTACGTCGCCCGTTACGTGGCGTCGGGAGCAGTTCGAGACCTTTTTGACAGCATTGATTAATTTCTGGAACGACGGAGGCTGAGCAACTCGGGTGTCCCCTGCAGAGGTGTTTTCATCGAGTTCAAGGGGCACCAGAGAGAACGGTAGAAATGTCCCAATCGTGGTCTATCACTGCTCTCCTAACAGTTTGTCTGCTTCATTTTCCTTGAGCGGACAGGTGCTACAGGAGGGGATTGTAGCAAGTCCGCTTTCGGACAAGAAAAGGGAAAGCCGCCAGCTCCTACACTCATGTTCATAATGCCTGCCGACCAGAATGCGTCATTCACGTATAGGGCTTTGAACGGTAGCTTCATGTTAGAACTAGCCATTAAATCTCAATTAGCAGTTCCATATCCGTCACACTCTGCTCAGAAGGGATCAGGCGGCTCCGTCGCGACAACAGAGAAATGATAGTTGACTTTGTCGATGTAACGAACTGCGGATGCAGTTTCATCGAAAGTGAATAACGCAGGTTCGAATACGCAGAGGTTACGGCCTGTGCCGACTGAGCTGCCATAGGAAACTGCATCAAATCCTCGCCGGATCAGCACGTCGGCAAGGAGTTGGGTGGCGGCGTAGAGGTACCGTTCTTCCGGGATGACCGGCATGCTGAGTAGCGAGTCCAGATGATAGATGAGTGCAAATTCGTTAAGTCGCTTATCGGAGCTGGAAAACCCGGCAATCGGCACATCAAAGCGCGCGACCCGGAGTGACCGTGTCGGCCGAAACCCGGCGACCGAAATCGTATGACCCGGATGCGGGCGGATTTCCGCAAGCGCGGTGTCGATCTCTGACGCCACATAGAGCACCGACACACCGGCACGATTCATCCGGCCGGCGCTCGCCCTTGGGGGTGGCAGCGCCCCAATGTCGGCACCTTTGTACGGCGTGACGATGCGTGTAACCGTGTTAAAGCCAATGTGCGTTTCGCTATGTTCGAAGCCGATCCGGCCGCGATACCAGAGCGTTCCTTGAGGGATCTCGGACTCTATGTCAGCGCTAATAGAATCAACGAGCTTTTCCATTTTGGGTTCCACTGCGTAGAAATTCTCGCGCATCAGCCGAGACTCGATATTCCGCAGTTGGGCATTGATCGTATTTGGGATCGAGAATTGCACCATCCTCATGTCATGTTTGTCATGGCCGGCGTAGAGGCAAATTCCTTGGTCATACTCCGGGTAGATCCCACCTTCCCAAGTAATTCGGTCGATTAATTCGTCAGGAAAGCCTGCGGGTTTGGCGGTCTCGATGATCGGATTTTCCTCGTTGAGCAGAATGTCATTGATCGATGACCCTCCCCAATGGCTGTTATAATCCTCCTCATCGAAATAGAGCCGGATCAGCGCGCGGATCAGATTGCGTAACGGTGCGAACTGTTCCGGATTGAATACGCCTTCTTCCGACTGCCCGCAGACACCGCAGACACCATGTGCGAGATTGTTCTCAACAAGCGCTTTCACCTCGGGATGTTTGGCGCAAGCGGCGCACAAGCTGATTTGTTTTTGCGTCCAGTGATCTTCGTCTGTCATATTCTCGCTCGGCTAGGCGGCTCTGTCAGATACGGTGTCGGGCGGGCAAACGCCGTATGTCGGCTTCCCACCCTAGCCAGACGCGAGAGGCCGTGCTGCTCATGTTCGCTAGGCGGGAAGCTGTTCATGGGGGCGTATACCCGAATGTAAGCGACTGCTGCCAGTCTGCTCTTGTATTACTGAGCGGGCAGGCAGATTGGGGACAGGGAGAGCGGAGTGTCCGCTGTTGATGGATAGGCTTCGATAAGCATATATCTTGAACGGGGAGCATTGAGCACCTGTGAACTCGGAGTACAAATTCTGTCTATTTCCTAGTCGCGAACACCTTCCCAGTTCCCGAGAACTGGCCATCCTGATCCAAATATCCGTCATAGGTCTGGCGGACTTCATCTTCTAAAAATGCATCGAAGATACTTGTAATCTCGCGTGGTGAGAAATGAAAAAGCTGCTTCTTGCTCTGCGTATCTGATGCGATCAACAAGCCGTCTGGCAAATAGGTGCTCCCACAAAGAACGCCTATGACCCGTGCATGCAGCATTTTGTCGGAGATTGTTTTCGGCATTTTTCTACCAAGCTGCCGCCCCGTCATGTCGTAGTTGTTGAATATCTCGCTTGCAGTGCGACTTACAAACGGTTCACGCCATTTCGCATCCTTTTTACGCATGATCTCGTGAACCTCCAGCGGCGTTGCGCAAAAATGATCCGTCACCAGCCGGCATTCGATCAACCGTCTCATGCATATCGCGGCAAGTCCAACCGCCTTTTCTAGCATATGATAGGAGTTGTTATCGGTTTCCACCTCAGCAAATGCTTCGCCAAGGTGCATAATAATTCTGCGTCGCTGCTCGGCTAGCTCGTTCTTCCATGTGTAAGACTGCCACTCGGAAGAGCTCACGCGTCCCAACTTACGCGCTTCGTTGATCCGATTTTCTATGTCTCGGTCAGCTACCATCGCTTATACTCCTTTACTATCTCGACAATAATAATTTTAGAAAATTTCTAGTTAGAAATAGCACAGATAATTAACTTATTTACAACTTTCGTTTTAGATAAATCTAATTAGAATAAATAGTTTGCTTTTGGGATTAATCAGGCATGTCCGTATATCTCTATGTATAAGACATTGACGTCTTATGAGTAGGCACTGCGCATCAGCGGCGGGATCTATCATCGTGGCATACGATCGGCAGAACCGACGATGTCAAAATTAGGAATTTAAGCGTGACACTGATCCAAGGGATGCGACATAGATCGCGATCGGAAATCCATTTGGCAGGGGTGAAAGGTGGTATGAGCAACGCTGAATTCGCGCACTGGGACAGTTATTCCCGCTTTGCGCGCCATGTGCGGTTCACCAGCCGCTATGTCCTTGGCGCCGAAGAGCGGAACTTTCTGGACACCGTACTGGCAACGATCCGAAACCGAGAAGGCGAATTTCAGCCCGGACATACGCTCTATCGTGCACAACACGGCGTTGATTGGGTCGAGCAAACCGATGGAGAAGGCAACTGGATCGGGGAGGACGTTTGGGGCTTTGGGGCCTCCCGAATGAAGCCTCTCACCGATCGTGCCCGCGAAGGGCGGGCTAATCCCAGAGGGATCCCGGTCCTGTATGTCGGCACGACGGTCCTGACGGCAATCTCCGAAGTTCGGCCATGGGTTGGAGCTGATGTGTCGGTCGCAACGTGCAAGGTTCTGAGGCACATGAAAATACTTGATCTCTCGCCAGGCTACGGTCAGTCCTCGCTCGCCGGTGCAGTATTCAGTCATGTTATGGGCGGCCGGGAGTTGACAGCCGATGAGAAAGAAAAGGCGGTCTGGATCGATATCGACAATGCGTTTTCTGAGCCTGTCACTACCTCGGATGACAGGGCGGACTATGCGCCAACGCAGATTCTCGCAGAGTTGTTTCGCAGCGCCGGGTATGATGCAATTGTCTACAAGAGCCATTCCGGCGATGACGGAGAGCACAAGAGATACAATGTCGCGATATTCGACCCAGCGGCAGTGGAGATCGTTAGTTGCGCGCCGTATCGCGTGAAGTCGATCAAGATTGAGGCGGAGCAGAATGGCAATCCCTGGTCGCGCGTGAAGGCATAGGACGCACAAGATATTTTGCCCCCTATTTAGCCCGATTTCGTGCTTGCCGATCCGGCCAAACTGATTGCCATTCAATATCGCGGGGAGGTATCCACACACCGTTTGGAGACAATATTTGAACAGTACATAGATCCCATTCACAGCCGAGCGCTGTATGATTGATGTCCGCTGTGTGGAAAGCGATATGAGCAACCGTATGACCGAGATGAGGCGATAGCTGTCGCTACATTTATGTGCCAAACTCCAAACACATGCCTCTCCTTCGCCTCGCCGTCGAATTTGCTGTCCTCTATTTCGGTGGCCCCCTTGTCATCCTAGAATTCCGCCGTCCCGGCATCCTGTTCGGGCTTATCTGGGTGGCGGCTATCGTGGCGTTTTTCGCGATCCGAAGTGAAAAGCCGCACCCTCATGACGTGCGTCGCGAGCTACGGGCCATCTTCGTGCGTTTCGCGATCCTCGCGCCGGTTATTGTGGCGCTAGCGGCATGGTTCTGGCCCGAGACATTCCTCAGCCTGCCGCTTCAGAAACCGCGGTTCTGGCTGCTGATCATGGTGCTTTATCCGGTACTGTCCGTATGGCCGCAGGAAGTGCTCTACCGCGCATTCCTGTTTGCCCGATATCGCCCGCTGTTCCGTAGCGACACAGGCATCATCATCGCAAGCGCGCTCGCTTTTGGCTTCGCCCATGTGATCTTCCTGAACTGGATCGCAATCGGCATGACCACCGTCGGCGGCCTGCTCTTCGCCCGCGGCTACGCACGCCACCGGTCGCTCCGCCTGACTTGCCTGGAACACAGTCTCTATGGTTGCCTGATCTTCACCGTAGGCCTTGGCCGCTTCTTCTACACAGGCGCCGCCTGGCACCCCTGAGAGCGCTAGCCGACCGGGCTGGAGCCGCCGTTTGCCCGCCTCGGCACCTGCAGACCAACGCCCCTGAATCTAGCCAGGCCGCCACGTCAGCGTTATGGAAGATGTCCAATTTCTGCGTCTCGCGCGGGCAGTTCGGGCAGGGCGATGACCGACACCCTGGTGTACCGCCGGTTAAACGGCGTCAGGATCGGCCGAAAATCAATCCTTGCACGCCATGAGACACGTCTGCTTCGAGAAAAGGTCGTGCCGCGCTCTGACGTTCGACAAGGAGGCGAAAGCGGTCACTTTACGGATAGCGGGAAATGCGTTGTGCCGTAGGCAGAAGGTCCCGGAATTGTGTCAGTACAGGGCGCATAAACGCGTCACTGAACTGACCGATGGATGAGGTTTGCTGCAAGTAGTATGAGCTGGCGATCGGATCTAGATTGTACTCGTCGAGTACGATCCATTGACGCAACGCTTGATCAAGGCCAGCACGCTTCTTTTCGGTCGCTGGCACTTCAACAGCAATGCGGGTTGCAGACGGCTGTTTTGTCGTCAGGGGCAACAGCAGGACATACTGACGATCATCACGACCTATAAAGACTGCGGCCACCGCCGTTGGACGATCCTTGCGTCCTTCTGTTTCGCCATTCCCGTTCTGCCAATGCCATAGATAAGGATACCGCAGCACCATGCCGGGCCGGAAAGTCTGGCTCATGGTTCTGTGCGGGTTTCCAGCAGGTACCCGTCAATCGCATTTGCTATGTCGTGAGCCAAATCCTGAGGCATTTCCGTAGTGGCACCGGCAGTGCGCTCTGGTGCACTTCCGACCAATGCCTCGTATTGTTCGACACTCAGCATGACCAATCGTGGTTTGCCGCGCTGATTGATTGAAATTGGCCCTTGCAGGGCACTGGCGATGATGTCTCCGGATTTGCGGGACAGATCGCTTGTCGAGAATGTGCGCATTGCGTTCTCCTTTATTTGCGTAAAATACAGCATTTGCAGATCTGATGCAATTCCTGACAGGAGAGTGCTTTGAAAAGATGAAGGACAAGAAGAAAAGTCGGGGCTGTCACGAACCAGCCAGCCGCGCAAGGCTCAGGCCGGGCGCGCTTCGCGCGGCCTTGCGCGGCTGGCTGGCCCGTGACGCGGGAGGGACATCTGAAAAATTATAGAAAGAGCGTCCCATGGCCGAGCTGCGCCGCGTCGATCCGAAAACCCTTGTGCCCAATCCGAACAATCCGCGCTCTTCCATCGGAAGCCTTGAGGAACTGCGCAAACTCGCCCTGAACATCCGGGCGATTGGTATTATCCACCCTCCGGCTGTCCGGGAACTGGAAGACGGACGCCTGATGATCGTGGCGGGCCATCGTCGCACGCAGGCTTCCATCTATGCGGGCTTGACCGAGATCGACGTGTATGCCGGCGATCAGAGCGAAGACCTCGACGCTCTGGCCGCTGTCAGTGAAAACTTCATTCATCTGGACATGACAGAGCCGGAACAGTGGAACAGCGTTACCCGCCTGCGCGAGCAGCTTGGCTATACAGATCCGCAGGTCTGTGCCGCCCTGATGGTCACGCCGAGCTATCTCAAGCGTCTCAGTCTGCTGGCGAAGCTGCACCCGCCTATTCTGGATGCCATCGCCCTCGGCCGAGGCCCTGACGAGCGGCAGCGCAAAATTATCGCGCAGGCCTCACTGGACGAGCAGCGCAACGCGTGGGCGGAAATGTTTTCCGAAAGCGTCGAAGACGACGAGGATCCGGCCGAGTACCGCGTAAAGGCCGAAGATCCAGAAGACACCGTGGCCTGGGGCGCGCTGGCCCGAAACCTCGAACAGAAGGAATGGTACGCCCGCGACGCCCGGTTCGGCGACGATCTTGCCCGCAAGCATAACATTGTCTGGATGGAGGATCTGTTTGCAGAACCCGGGACGGACAGCCGATATACGCTCGATGCCACGGCTTACGCGGCCGCACAGCAGGACTGGCTGGACAATGAGCGGCCCGAAACCTCCATTGTCCTGACGTCGGACGAATACGGATATGCCCGCGCCCCCGAGGGCTTCATCACCATGGGCACCTGGATGGCGACACAGGAGGGGGAGGTCATCGGTTACGGCCTCAATCCCCGAACCCTGAAGATCGTGGAAGAACGCTGCCGTCCTTACAGCGCCGCGAAGGTTAACCACTCGGGCAGCTCTGCTACGCCAGAGGCCCCGAAAGAGCGACCGGACGTCTCCGGGACTGGCCACAAGATGATCGGTGAGATCCGCACCGTCGCTTTGCGCGAAGCCCTCGGCCAGGTATCCGAGACAGCCGACCCATGGGATCTGATCGCTGCCCTTCTGCTGGCGCTGGAGGCCGAGAACGTCCGGGTGCATGGCGATGCCAGCGGAAACAACTGGTCAGAACCGACCGCCCGCACGCTCGCTATGGCTGACCTCTTTCCCGAAGGCAGCCTTGTCCGTGACGAAAAACTGATCCGCCGCCATGCCGTCACCGTCCTGCAAAGCATCCTGAACTGCGATGTGTCGATGCACAGCGGCAGCGGTCTGCCCGCGCAGCTCGTGGGCGTTCTGTTCGGTGCCGACCAGAAGATGCCGAGCATGGCCTTTGAGGCGTTCCTCAAATGCTACAGCAAGCCGGGCATCACCAAAGCCGTTCAGGCCGAAGGCCTTGCCCCGCAGAATACGGGCAAGGAGATGCGTGCGGCCCTGATGAACCATGTCGGGGAAGGCCACTGGTTGCCCGAGGTCGCATCGTTTGCGCAGGCGCAGGACGTCTGGACGCAAAAGCAGAAGAAAAAACAGGAGAAGATCCGGGAGCTGGAAAGCGTGATGGACGATGAGGACCTGGACGAGATGCCTGAAGATGATTTCGAGGAAGCAGCCGATGATGAGGTTGACCTTTCGAGCGGCCCTGTCGTGTCGGTGACGGAGCCTGATACGGAAGAGACCTTCTCTCTGCAAGCGCCCGAGAGCGAGCCCGAGCAGACGGCGCACAATGAGGCCATGCAGTTCATGCGTGACCATCTCGAAATCGTGGTCGTGGCCTGAAGCAGGGAGAGGAAAAAGAAGAGGAAAGGAGGGGAGAGGCGCTGCCATCGCGCTCCGTCCGGGTCAAAAGGTGGCTCCTCACCGGCTTCGCCGCCTCCGGTGCCGGCGCACGCGCCGCTTTTGACCCGGCCGTCCCGCGCTGACGCTGGAGAAGACATCACGAAAATCCAAAGGAAAAGGATCAGACGATGTTCGTCCCCTCTCTCGTTCCCGTTCAGGTCGGCACCCGCGTTTACACCCATCTCTACAGCCGGGGAGCCGGGATCGTCATGGCCGTTTACGGCGAGGAAAGTCCGACCACCGTCCGGTCCCTGTCGCGTGGCGGGGCCATCGTGTCGGGCGGGAGCGCTTCCTATGACATCGTCTTTGCCTGTGGCTCGATCTCCCGTCGTCTGCCCGAGGCCATTCTGCGCGGTGTCCAGTGGCGGATCGAAGCCGACAAGGGACTGGCCAGTCCCGAGGAGATTGCCTTTCTCCGCACTCATGCCGAAGAGGTGGAGGCTGAGAAGGTCGCGGCTGAGGCGCGCGCCAAAGCCGAACATGCCGCTGAGGTCGAAGCAATCCGCGTCAATCCGGACTATGCCCATCTGGAGCAGGGCGACGACAGCAGCGGCACGTTGGCCGCCAAAAACATCCGCCGGATGCTGAAAAAGGCGTTCCCGAAGGTCAAGTTCTCCGTCCGCAAACGCGACTACGGGAGTGTGACGGTGCAGACCGAGGAGGATCTGGACGAGACGGCGACCGAGACCCTCCAGGCCATCACCTCGCGGTTCAAGTCCGGATATTACGACTGGCAGTCCGACTGCCACCTGACGAGTAACAGTCCCTGGCAGGACGTGTTCGGCAGCTCCGAATATGTGAGCGACTGAGTCTTTTCTTTTTTCGTCCGCCCTTCAAGGCCGCCCGCTCCGGGGCGGCCTTTTCCATTTCTGGAGCCTGACATGCCCGTTTTTATTGTGACGCTTAGCGAGCGCCAGCTTCTCTCCGACCGCGTCAATTTTGAGGTCGAGGCCGAGACCGCCGAGGCAGCCGGTCAGTTCGTTCTGGACGCGACGGCCGACGAGGCGAATGAGAGCGGGCTGCGCCCTGTTCACCTGCCGGACGGTCAGAAGACCGTTCTCGAACCTGAAAACGTGGACGGTAACGAAGTCTCCGTATCTGTCCGCCCGGTCGATCAGCCGGACGCCGTGGCCACGCAGCTCGGTGCGTGCTGGCATCTGGATCTCTCCGCCCCTGAAGCGGGCCGCCTTCTTCCTGTCCTGACCGGGGCCATCGTGGACGAAGACGATCCTGTGACGCGCGCGCTCTGTGCCCGTCTGGCGCGACAGGTCGCCAATCTCGCGCAGTAGGAGGCGGGAAAAGAAATAGGGGGAAGGGAAAAAAGGGAGGGCAGGCACCACACCGGAGCCTGTCTGGCAAAGGGTGGGTCGGCCGTGTCCTCGCTGCGCTGCGGGTCGTCCGATCCCGCTGCGTTGCAGCGCCTTTGCCAGCCAGTCCCCGCTGCGGTCGCCGGAAAGGGTCATGGAAGAAAACAGGAGAATGACATGGCCGACATTTCCGATCTGCGTCCCCGCAACCGCACAGAATGGCTCGAAGTCGCGGGCTTCGTAGGAGGTGCAGCGCTGTTTGCAGCCTTCATCGTTCTGGTGGTGGTGCTTCCCGCCTTTCTCTGACCCGATCCGAGATCAGCCGCCCTCACGGGCAGCCGTGTCCTGTGTGGAGATCACCATGCCGACATACACCCTGGCTGCCATCCCTGCGGCCTCTCACGGGAGCCTCATCTCCTGTTCATCCCCCTACCGCTACAGACAGAAACGGATCGAGGCGGCTGACCTTGCAGGGATCCGGGCGGCAGTAGCCGAATACGGTGCACGCCTGCACGACGACTACCCGGACGCCTCCTTTCTCGTGTCTGTGACACCCAAGCGTGGGAGCGATCATCCCGAGGGCTTCTGCGACGCCCGCTGGAAAGGGTCTCTGGGCACCGAACACTGGATCAGGGTGATTCCTGAAGAGACGCCGTTCAAAGCCTACCTCACTCAGGTCGAGGCGATGCTCGCCCATGAGGTGCGCTCATGAACGGGCCGGAGCCCGCGTCCCTCGCGTGTCCCGCGCTACGACGGCCGCCGATCCAGCCTCAGGGCCTGACGGCAACGCAGTTCAGCGACGCGGCCGAGAAGGCGAAGATCGGGAACGCGCTGCTGTCATTCATCGCACGCGGGTTTCCGCAGAGCGCATGGAACCGCACGCTCTACAACCGCCTGAGCCAGATGTTCGGGCATATCGCCCATTACGACATCCACGGCTTCTGGGGCGCGCAGTTCTCCACGACACCGGCACGTCTGGGCTTCCTGCGCGGCATCGTCCTGTACGGCTGTTATGGCGATCCCGCCTGGACCTGGTCGGACGTCGAACGCGACATTCGCAACCGCATCATCGGCAGCGGCCTGATCGAGGCCTACACGCGCGCCTTTGCCGCAGAGCAGGAGGCACGCGACCGGGCCGATCTGGCGCGTCTGGCGGACCGCTTCCGGATCGCCCTGCCAGCCACACATCAGTCTCCCCCTGTCGCGCCCGTGCAGGCCGAGCTTTTCTGACACGGGCAAGCGAAAAGGACAGAACAATGGCTCAGACCTTCAGCCTTGCCATCGTCATTGGCAATCTCGGTGCGGATCCCGAGATCCGCACAGGGCAGGACGGACACCGTGTGGCCCTCTTCCGTCTGGCAACCGACAGCCAGCGCACCGACATGACGACGGGTCGCCGCGTCCCGCAGACGGTGTGGCACAGGGTCGTCTGCCACAACGACTTTCTGACCGATCTTCTCGAACAACGCGCCCGCAAGGGCCAGCTCGTGTTCGTGCGCGGCTCTTACGAAGTCCGCGCCCGCACGGATCAGGGGCCACCCGAGCCCGAGATCGTGGTGAGTGCGCAGGACGGGGATGTGAAGATCCTCTTCGATCCCGGACGCTGACCCCCTCTCTCTTTGAAACCCACATGCAAACCGGCCCTGGAGCCGGTCTTTTTATACCTGCTTCCTGACGGAGGCGGGTCTCAGGAGGCTTTATGTTCTATTCCACACCCGCACCCCTCACAGTTCCCCGCAGTCAGGCGCGCGCCCTGAGCGCCCGCCTGATGGCAGAGGCCGTCTTTCTCGAAGACAGGGATCAGTCCGTCATGCTGCCATCGCGCCTGACGGCCGGTTTCCGCCGCAAGGCCGCGACACTGCGCCGCCGCTCGCAGGAGAAGCTCCTGGACAGTCTCGATCGTCCGGAAGGTGTGGCATGAGAACGGCTGTGATGACCCGACGCGACTATTCCCGCCGTTTCTGGGAGGGAAAAACGCGGTTCTCGCAGGCTGTGAGACGCACGCTGGCGGAGTTGGAGCGACAGAAAGGGCAGACGAAAGAGGAAGACGGCCAGGGGGATGATGCGCCATCCCTGAAAAAAAGCTGAGGCCGAAGGCTTCAGTCGCAGATGGCACGGGCAGACTGGCGATACTTCTTGAAGGATCCGTTCATGCCGTATCATCAGACGTTGCCGCTTCAACCACCCCTTGCGGGGTGGCACGGAGCTGTGTTCCGACCTCGCCGTCATGCGATCAGTGTGACAGTCACGGTCCGAGGGTCTCAAGACAACCCTTCGGGCTCCAGACCGCGTCTTTCGTCAAAAGAGGGCCGCGTTCATCGCAGGACCTTGTCCCGCGCTGCCCGCAACCCGCTTTTGCCGATCCGCAGTCTTCCGGTCCTGACACCCTCGGTCCGCAACTGTCGTGTTCCTGGCAGGACGGGACGAGAAAAACGTCTCCACACATCTCCTTTCAGCGGCAACACCGGGGGCTGCGCTGCCCCCGAAACCCCCGCAGGACGAACAAGAAAAACTGGTTTTTGTTGCTCGGGACGCAAGAACTATTTTACTCAATCAAGTAAATATATTCCGCGATATTCCGTTGTATTCATTGGATATTGTAACGGATATTTACTATACTTTCCACAGATCGAAAGTAACGGACGTTCGGGAGGATATTCCGCCATGGCTTACCAGAACACGCCCCAGCAGATGAACGAGGAACTCCAGAAGTTTCGTGACGAGATCAGTTGCATCGTTGTTCTGGAGCAGGCTGGTTACAGGTTCGTCCGCTCCGAAAGCTCGGCCCGTCACATGCGTTTCCGTCGCGTGAAAGGCGAGAGCATCATCGTCACCCATGGCGGCAAGGGCTGGTGGGATCCGCACAATTCCTCTTCGATCGTCAAAGGCTCGGTCATCGACCTGGTCCGGTTCCTCAATCCCGGGATGTCTCTCGGTAACGCACGCGTCGAACTCCGTGGAATGCTTGGCCTGGCACCCAGTGGGGCCGAGTACGTCGCAGAGCCGAAAGAGCGCAAACCCGCACGCGATCCAAACTATATGTGGAAGAACCGTCAGGCTCCCCAGCCGGGGTCGGCTGCCTGGACCTATCTGACCCGCGACCGGGCTTTGTCGGAACGCATTCTTCATCTCGCGAACCAGCAGGGTCTCCTGCGGGAAGGCATGAAGGGCACGGCCTGGTTCGCCCATCACAACAATGCAGGCCGCCTGACGGGCATGGAGATGCGCGGGCCGGAATATCGCGGCTTCTCCTCGGGCGGCGGCGGCAAAATGCTCTTTCGGATGAGGACTGGCGAAAAAGGAGTGAAGCCCGTCCGTCTGGTCATCGGTGAGTCCGCCATCGACGTCCTGTCCTATGCGGCCATGGATCCGTTCTTTGCAGACCCCAGTCTGTATGTCTCGACCGGAGGCGGCATGAGCCCCGAAGCATTGGAGGAGTTCCGCGCTCTTCTTGGCACGATTGAGGCTGGCGGCCGCGTCATGATCGTCGTGGACGGCGATGCCCAGGGCGACCGTTACGAGGAGATCTATGCGCCCATGATCCGCGAAGCCGGGCTCAAGCCCCTGCGGTATTCACCCAAAGGCGAAGACAAGGACTGGAACGCCGTTCTGCAGCGCCGCGCCCGTCAGGACGTGGCGGCATGAAGCAGAGCAAATCCCGTCTGAGCTGGCAGGCCGTCACACTGATCCTGTGGCGGCAGGACGCAGAGGCCATCAAGGTTTGGAAGAGAACTGGTCTGAGAACCTCGGCCCCCGAAGTCTTCTGTGAGGCGCAGACGCCCGAAGGACTGGTGCAGGGGGTCGTCATCGGCGGTGATCGCCTGAACGACGCCTGGGACCGCGACGGTGAGCTGATCGTCTTCACCCGAAAATCAACGATCGTCCGTTTGAACGGACCTGAACTCCCAACGCTCACCCTGTCAGCCTGCCCCAAGGCTTTTGAGGACGTCATGATGTATAAGGACACCCGATCCACGGCCCGCCAGCATATCGACCATATCGTTATCAAGACCGGCCTGACCTTCAACATGCTGGGCCATGAAAAGGCCTCGGCGATCTGGATGGATCATGCGCGCCGTCTTGGCTGTACGGATCCTGAAGCGCCTGAAATGCCGGTCCCGCACCAGCTTGTGTGGCTGGGTAGCGGCCTGAACCGCGCGTTGGCTCTCGTGATTGCCGGACGATGGGATGGTCCTCATGAGGGCTTTAACCTCTATCATCCTCTGACCCTCTTTACCGACAGCAGCAATATCGTTCCCGTCGAGGATCCCGTGGCGTCTGAGGTCTATCCCGTCGAGCAGGTGCCCGCATGACCTCTTATCCGCAGACCCTCGCTCCGGTTCTGGAGCCACTGACCCCTGTGCAGCGTGAGGCCGCCATGGCGCTTGGCCGGGTTCTCGTGCTGGCTGGAGCCGGAACGGGAAAGACCAAGACCCTGACGGCCGGTGTGGCGTGCCGGATCCAGATGTATGGGATGCGGCCGTCCCAGATCCTGTGCGTGACCTTTACCAACAAGGCCGCGCAGGAAATGCGTGAGCGCATCACGAGCGTCCTGGGCGAGGGACAGGCTCCGTTCTGGCTTGGTACGTTTCATGGCCTTGGCGCGCGACAGCTTCGGGCCGAGCCCGAGGTGGCACAGTTACACCCCGGCTTCGATATCCGCGACGCGGACGATGCGACAGCGCTGATCCGCCGTCTCATGAAGGCCATGGATCCCGACACTGTGCCCGAACCGGACACAGGCAAGAAGTGTGACGTCCGGCAGGTCAAGACAATGGGCGAGCGGATCGGGCACATGAAAGAGAACCTTGTCACACCTGAGGCCGCACCGGCCTGGGTGCGCGGGCTGATCGAGCGCCGCCGTGCCGCCCGACAGATGGTCGATGTCGAAGGCTGGGAGTTCGCCGTTCGTCTGTACCAGATCTATCAGGCGACCCTGCGCGAGCAGAATGCCGCCAATTTTTCCGATCTGCTGATGTGGCCAACGCTTGCCCTGATGAACGACCGATCCTATCGTGATAGGTGGTCGCAGCGCTTCACATCCGTGATGGCCGATGAGTTTCAGGACGTGAACCGTGCACAGATGCTGTGGCTCACCTATATGTCTGAATACTCACGGGAACTCTTCGCCGTGGGCGATGATTCGCAATCAATATATTCTTGGCGTGGGGCCAAAATCGGCTTCATCCGGAACTTCGTTCGTGAGTTTGACGGAGCCAGACTTTTCAAGCTCGAAGAGAACTTCCGCTCGACGCATCATATTCTCCAGGCCGCCAATGCCATCATCGCGCGAGACCCGGGCCGGATCCCCAAGACGCTGTTTACCCAGAAGGGCGATGGTCAGAAGATCGAGGTGCTCACCTACGATTATGCGTCAGACGAGGCCGACGCGATCGCGGCCGAGATGGGACGTCGTGCGGCAGAAGGCGTTGCCTGGCACGATATGGCGATGATCTACCGGATCAACCGCCTATCCCGCTCCCTGGAAGAAGCACTGCTCAAAGCGCGTATTCCCTACGAGATCATAGGCGATGTCGGGTTCTATCACCGCGCCGTGGTGAAGGATGCGCTCGCGTTCCTGATGCTGGCGGCCTGTCCGGACAGCCGCCAGTCCGATGAGGCGTTCCGTCGCGTGGCCAACGTGCCCAGGCGCGGCCTTGGCGCCAAGGCGCTTGGCCAGATCGAGCAGGACGCGCACGATCGCGGCCTCAGCCTGTGTGCGGCCGTCACCACGGCAACGCTGCCCGCGAAAGTGCGTGACAGCCTGCTGGCCTTTCGTGAGACGGTCTCCCGGATCGGGCAGATCCCGGACATGCGGCTCTGTGATCGCCTCGATACGCTCCTGAAGGAGACCGGCTACTATACGATGTGGCGGGAGGCCGCGTCTGAAGAAGGGGAGACGGCCTTGCAGAACCTGTCCGAGCTGGTCGGGCTGGCCGAGGGCTTGACCCGGCTTCAGGATCTTCTGGAGCACGCAGCCCTCGCCACGGCCTCACCGAATGAGCGCGGACGCGATCGGGTGCAGCTCATGACCATGCACCGGGCCAAGGGGCTGGAGTTCCCGCATGTGTTCCTGCCCGCCTGGGAAGAGACGGTTTTTCCGGGGATGGGCGAGCGGAACTATGAAGAAGAACGCCGACTGGCCTATGTGTCGCTGACCCGTGCCATGCAGCAGGCCACGATCAGCAGTGTCGGCTATCGTCAGGGTGTTTCAGCGAGGCCGTCAGGCTTTATTGAGGAAATCCCCGCCGAGCATCGCGTGACGGGCTGGCTGCGCCAGCAGGGGCAATCAAAGAGAAGAGAGGCAGGGGGCCGGTTCCGCTACACGGCGGCCGCTCTTGATGCCATGGGGTTTTAAGGGATGTCCGATCATCACAGTCCTGACGACAGGCCTTACACCTCTCAGCGGCCCAGGACGAAGTCTGGCTGGCTTTATGACTGCGAGGTTTGCGGGAAGGGCGCAGCTTTCGGGTACACCGGAACAAAGGGCGATACACACTCTTGTTCCGAACATCGTCATCTGGGACGAGGTGTTGCGCCCGCTCCCATGCCGCGAACCACGCGGCCTCAGTGACTTGTCAGGCTATCTTTTGTATAGAGTGCCATCTTGCACAGTCGAAATTTGAAAAGGGAATTTGCAATGACCTCAAATAGTGAGACAGATTTTCGGCGTCTGACAGCCAATATTGTGGAAAGCTATGTGAGTGCCCATGAACTTCCCGTAGAGCAGATTTCTGATTTGATCCGCAGTGTTCATACAGCCCTTGCGTCGGCCGGCCAGCCGCCGGAGCCAGAGCCAGTTGAGCTGGTCCCGGCCGTCCATCCGAAGCGGTCCGTGTTCGAGGACTACATCATTTGTCTCGAAGACGGAAAGAAGCTGAAGATGCTCAAGCGCCATCTCAAGAGCGTCTATAATCTCACCCCGGATGAGTACCGCTCAAAATGGGGACTGCCGTCCAACTATCCCATGACGGCGCCAGGATATTCACGGCATCGGACCGAACTGGCGCATCAGATCGGTCTTGGGACCGCGAAGGGTGGTCGGAGCCAGCCTGCACCTGAGCCCGAAGAGGCCGAGCCTGAGGTGCTCGTGCGGAAAATCCCACAGAAGCGTCGCGGACGCCCTGCAAAGGGGTGAGTCTCTTCGGGAAGTCGCAGAAGCGATCTTTTCAGATCCAGTGAACCGCAAGGACAGACCGTGACCCGCCTTCTTTCTTCTCTTGCCCTGGCAGCAGGCCTTACGGCCGCTGCCCTTTCGCCCGCCATGGCCCTCGATCCGGCTCTTGGGAGTATGGGGTTTGCATCCCCGACACCGACGGCCAAAGGCCATGCGGCCTCCGTGCCTACGCCCTTCGCAGCCATTCCCGAAAACCTTCAGGCGCTGCTCGATGCCGGCTATTCCATTCGCACGTCGGCTGGTGAAGAAGGCAACATCCTGACCCTTGAAAAATTCGTGGACCGGACCTGCCCGTCAAAATGGGTACGGTGCGAGTTGATCGGTGATCACAATGGCAACACACGCCTGACCTTCAGTCAGCATGTGACCTCCACCTGCTGGAAGCTGAACTGATGAGTGATGTCATGCCGGTCTCAAAGACCGGACCTTTTCGTCCGCAGACCCAGCAAGTTGTGGATGCGCTGAACACGGCGTTTCCTGGCCTGTATGCGGGTGTCTGCAAGGCCTCTGATCTGCCGTCAGATGCCGATGAGGCTGAGGATGACGACGATCTTGAGGATGACGGCCTGCTCAGCGATTTCGTCTTCTTGTCGGATGGATGGGCTGTGCGGGTCGATTACGATCCCGAAGATCCGGATCTCTGCCTGGGCCTGTCGGCTGGCAGCACGGAGGCACCGGCCGACGGTCTGGAAGTCGATCTTGATGACGGTGAGGAAATTCCGGATGGCGTCCTGAAAGACGTCACGGACTTTATTGACGAACAACGCCAGGCCTCGGCAAAACACTGACCTGTCCCGATAAGGGAGGCACCCTTGGCGCTTTCCTTATCCATCTCAGCAAGGAAGGACTGGCCGCGTGACTGGTGAACCGATCTATCCCGCCCCCTGCACATATGAGAGCCTGACCGAGCAGCAGAAAGAGGCTGTTGGTCAGTTCATGTCAGAGCGTCTGAAGCAGAAAACCCGAGGGATTCTCCCGGGAACGCTGCATACCATGGTCGAAAAGGGACGGACGCATGCGTTCGTCTCCTGGGACGAGCATCACGTTTATGAAGTCAGCCCGATCACCAGCCTGCGTCTGGTGCTTGATCCGGATGGGCGCCCCCTGGGCTGTCCGAAGGACGGGCTGCTGTATCTTTCTGATGTTGGCGGTGAGGCGGTTGTCCGGATCCTGACGACAACCCGATATACGGCCGCCGCGATTGGGATTGGCACGGACTAAGGCACTGCGCGCCTATTTTCTTGTATGACGGGCGACGTGCACAATCCTCTGCCACACGCCCATCATCACTCCTGAAGCCTCTCCGCCACTTTGTCTCAGTTCGTTTGCCAGAGCGTCCGGCGATCTGACACTGGACTCTAGGGCCGGGCTGACGCTGGCGCGTCCGGTGAGGACTACGCGGCTCAGGATCTCCACATCCAGACAGGCCTGCGAGGTGATGGCGCGGACGGCCGCGCAATGGCCTGCGTTCTGGCGGACGGGGCTGTAGATCAGCCGGCCTTCTTCCTCCTTCCCAAGACGTTGGCGCCAGTATTCGTCATTCGGATGCCCGCTCAAACGGCCTGCGAAGTGCTTGGTCTCAATGACCATGAGACCACGGGGCAAGAGGACGAGATGATCAATCTGGGTCGTGCCATCACCAGAGGCCTTGGGAAGGTGAACGTCATGGAGGCTGGGCCGTCCCAGTTCGTTCAGGAGGGTGCGGATCCTGTCCTCGCCTTTGGCACCCTTGAGTTCCGCCTGAAGGCTCTTCCATGCTGCGTGCGCGCTGTCGCTACGCTCGATGCGAGAGGGGCCGCCACGCGGCCGAAGTCTCAGGCGGACCATACGAAGGCGCGCCTCCAGGCGAAAGTATGGGGGTTGGTAAAGCGCATGGCATGTCTCTGGTCTAGCAAACGATATCCGGACTCTAGCAACGTACTTTGCGACTTTGCGGTCTGTCTATTTAGCACCCCATCGCGAGAACACCTGTCACACTCTGCCGATGCCAACGCCTAATTAGGGGGGAAAGCGGAAAGTCCGCTATCCCAGCATGATCGCTGGGAAGCGGACATCCCCGCAAATCTAGCGTTCTTCAGGTCCTTTTATAGCGCGGTGCAGGCACCCCTGTTTGAGTTGCACCGAACAAAGTCGAGCGAGCGTTTTCGTAGGCCAACCACAAACCCGCATCATGGACCGACGGCAGTGTTACATCTTCACCTTGATCGAACCCGACCAATGCGGCATCGACCAGATTCTCGGTCGTCATGATTGCGGCCCGATCGAAGGCCGAAAGCGGGATTCCCGCGTGGTCGTAAAACTCGGTTGCGGTGCCGGCCGGAAGTACGGCCTGCACGCGCACGCCGGTTTCGGCAAGCTCGGCCTTCAGGCCTTGGGTGAACGTCAGAAGGTAACTTTTGGTCGCACTATAAAGCGTCGTGATCGGGAGCGCGCAGAAGGCCATCACCGAACCAATATTGATGATCGCGCCAGTGTTACGTTTGACGAAGCCGGGAAGAACCGCGCGAGCCAGCCGGGTCGGGGCGACGATATTAAGTGCGAGCGTCGCATTCGCATCAACATCGCACATATCAACCGTGTTGCTGAGCTTGCCATTTCCCGCATTATTCACAAGCAAGGCAATCCGTTCGTCAGACCGCAGAAGATCCTCGAGCGAAACAAGATCATTTTCAACTGTGAGGTCAGCTTTGAGGGTCCGGATCTCGACCCCATGCTGTCTTGTGAGTTTTTCTGAAATTGCATGCAGTCGGTCGACGCGGCGCGCAACCAGCAGAAGGTCGTAGCCGCGTTCGGCGAGACGATTGGCATAGACGGCTCCGATACCGGAGGAGGCGCCGGTGATAAGAGCTACCGGTTTGCTGGATGACATCAATCGATCTTCCATTCTGTAATGATCGTTTAAGAATGACTTCGTTGATTCCTGCTGTCAAACGATGTTTAATGATCGTTATGGAAATAGCGTCAAAACGTCCCAGCGGGCGCCCCCGAAGTTTTGACCGCGATGCGGCACTTGAAACCGCCATGCGCTTGTTCTGGAAATACGGTTATGAAGGTGTGTCGTTCCAGCAGTTGACGGCGGCACTTGGCATCGGCGCACCGAGCCTGTATGCGGCGTTCGGCAACAAGGGAGCGCTTTATCGCGAGGCCTTGGACCGGTATGCAAATATGCGTGGTGCGTCGGATTTGTCCTTCATGGAAGCTGCATGCTCTCTACGCGAGGCGGTCCGCCTCCTCCTTGAAGGGACGGCACGCGGACTGGTGGATCCAGCGGGTGAAGTCGGCTGTATGCTCAATACCGGCATGATTGCGAGTCATCCCGACCATGAAGATCTGGCGCGCGATCTGGCGCAACGTCGCGCGCAGTTTCGCGCGCTTTTGACCGATACATTGCAGCGATGGGTCAGCCGAGAACACGCGACACGGCTGTCGTCTTACGTCACGGCTGTTATGCAGGGCATGGCTATTCAGGCGCGTGACGGTTTTCGTCAGGAACAGCTTCAGGTCGTTGTCGACGAGGCGCTCAAGGCGGTTCCCGATGTTTCCGCTCCCTCGAACTGATGTCCGGTAAGGATGACGCTAGCTATGCAACTTAACGGCTGACATGTAGGCGAGAGCAGCACATCCACTCTCGGATAGGGAGCGCGGACCGGCATGATCGGGGGGGGGGGGGGGAACCGGTCAATCGAGTTTTGGATGGAATGCTTCTGAAAGCGGACGTCTTCGCAAATCCCAGAGCGCCTCAAATATAGGTGTTGACTTGGAGCAGCGTGATCGTCGAGTTGGCCGCCCTGACGTTGCTTGAGACGAATTGCGCGCCGCTACTCAGTCGATCGGTTAGCGATTATTGCAGCGGCTTCCAGGTGGTCGAGACATGGCCCGGCTTCGGCGGAGCGCGCGGCGTCTACTCCATGACGGGTTCGAGCATGGAGCTGACCCGGGCTAAGGCGAACGCCTACCGCGGAAAACATGAGCGTCGATCATACGTATTCCTTCATCAGCCGGAGTGATTGTCGACTCAAGGTTGATTTTCAGAACGAAATTCCTCCGATGGTAGAGAATTATTTTCATCTACCTGTTAGGTATTTAGTGCGCCACCTCTCCCCTCCAAACAACCACATAAGTAGCGCTACCTAAGCAGCGTTCAGAGATAGCATCGCAAGTAGTCCTAATCGGGTAGCCCCTTCGATTTCACCACCCCCACTCTGTGCGAGCGTTGCGCTGGTCCGGTCCCATCCATAGGTTGGCGTCAGGAGAAGTAATATGAGCGAGACCACTAACACCGTCGTTGATTTTCCGAGTGCCAAACCGACGCGCAAGCTTTCCTCGACGGAAGGGATTTGGGGCAAATCTGTGGTCAGCCACGGTTATGCCGGCGTTCCTGCGATACTCATTCGCTCCCAAGGGCGCATGAACTTGAGCCCGATGCAATTCAACATCATTATCCAGCTGCTGGAATACTGGTACGACGCGAGCCGCCCACCCTTTCCCACGAAGAAGGATATGGCGGACCGTATGGGTGTAACCGTGAGGGCGATCCAGAACAACATCGCTCTGTTGGAGAAAGCCGGGCTGATCCGTCGCGAGATGCGGCGCACCGCTGCGGGCGACTATGACAGCAATATCTATCATCTGGATGGGCTGATTGAGAAGGTGCGTTCCCTGGAGCCTGACTTCGCGCGGGAAAAAGACGCGAAAAAGGCGCTCCGCCAAGCCCGGTCGGACGCACAGCTATCGCCGCTCCGACGGCGAGTCAGGACAAAATCCTAGCCCAGAAACAGGTTGCCCCGGCCGCATGTCATTGCTGACAGAGACGGGACCGGGGCTTACGCGGAAAGATATAGATCAACTGACGTCCTAGGGCAAGGCCAGAGGACGCCTTCGGGAGCGTGTATATGATCGTGGACGAAGAACTTGAACAAGCCCTCTCGCTGGAGCGGTTCAGCCGCTACCTGAGTTGGGCGGGTGGCGATCGGCGGAGGGCGCTCGACCTCTACGCCCTTAACACGCGCCTATCCGAAGCGCTCTACGTCCCTCTTCAGGTGCTTGAAGTGGCGTTGCGTAATCGCGTCCATGCCGTGCTGGCGGAGCACAAGGGGTGCCGTTGGTTCGAGGAGCCAGATCTCCTAATCGGCCCCTATCAAAGGGAGCAGGTCACGGCCGCGCTCTTGGACTTGGCGCGGCAGCGCAAGGAGGCCACGCCTGGCCGCGTCGTAGCGGCCCTCACCCTGAGCTTCTGGACCACGATGCTTGGCAAGCCCTACGAGAATTTGTGGCAGACGGATTTGCACCGTATTGCCAGACGCGAGGATGGTAAGGGTCTCACGCGCAAGAGCCTGTCAGTCCCCCTGACCCCGATCCGCCTTCTCCGCAACCGGATCGCTCATCATGAGCCGATCCTGTTCTGGGACCTAGAAAAACACCATTCCGCGATCCTGCAAATCACGGTGTGGCTTTCGCCGGCGGCCGCCTCGTGGTGCCGGTCGCTTGATCGTTTTTCCCAAGTGTTCCCGTCCGAACGACTTGTCTTGCAAGACGGTGACGGCGCTTAGATATAGCAGTCTGAGCTACCGCCCTCTGGCACCGGAAGCGCCGACACCACCATTGCCGACCTCCTATTTCACTCGCTCCATCCCACCTCCGACTGGCAATGAAGGCGGAGACGACAATGCACTTATGCTCAACCCGCCCCCGCTGGGAGCTGCTTATTGTCAAGCGCGATTTCCAAGAGATTCTTCATTCAAAACGCGAAAAATGTTGGATTAAATCCATTTATTCGCTAAACAAACCCTATGACCGATATTCGCCGCACCATTCTTGACGCTCTACCCAAGCACCTCTTGCTCGATCTGGAGGACAGGCTGCGGGCAGAAGCACTCAAGGCACACGAGGTGGTGCGCAAAGAGTTGACGCTTAACCCAAAGCGTAGTCGGGAAGCGGAAGGTCAAATTCGATTCCGTCTACAGGAAGAAGGCTACGAAGAGGTCGTTCAGCTTCATGGCGGGCATCTGCTTATCGATGGCGTGATGCTCGGTACCGACTTGAAGGTGTTCCAACCCTTTGCACGATTTGCCGGTCGCGAATCTGGCGTTATCCTCGGGTTTGCCGCCATGCCGGAACGGCGCAAGATTCCTGCCAAGAATATGTCGAGAGCAGCCGGGGTGACGCTTAACGTCCATCTTCAGCCTAGCCTTCTCGTTGATGAGAAAAGCCCGCGGCCAACTGATATCTTCGCGCTCTTCTTGACCGCGAGGGATCGCGAGCGCGCCGGGATGATCGAGGAAATCGCAATCGGGGTAATCGGGTCGGATTATAAAGACTTTATCTTCTACGAATCCTTGGAGAAATTCCTGGGCGGTTACGCTTCCGATCCAGTCACACCAGATGGTCCGGATTGTGAAGCGAAGATTGTGAAGCTGCGTCAAACCCGTAAGATATTCGTCCCACCCGAGACACAGCCCGACAGCGATATCGCTGAGGGAACCACCGACTAACCGGAACCCGGTTTCAGACAAGGTATGCTTGCTCCGTATCCATTGGGTACGGAGCCGATGGGATTCGAAATATGCGTATTGGTACTCCGGGATTTATACCCGCCCGACTGACCGAAGCTCGCGAGGCTCGCCGGATTGCAACCAAATCTGCGCTCGCAAGACGTCTTGGTGTCAGCCCTACCTCAGTATCGCGTTGGGAAGATCTTGGGGCTGACCAGAGTCCCGATTATTCCACGCTCGTCCGAGTTGCTGGTGAGTTAGGCGTTCGGCCTGAATTTTTTCTTCGGCCGCCCTACCATAGCGAACGTCCAACATTTCTGCGCTCTTTGGCCAGCACGCTTGTGCGTGATCTGGCATACCAAAAGGCGCAAATGCATTGGCTTCAGGAAGTCAGCTTCGTGCTAGGACATTATGTCGACCTGCCGGAAATCGACATCCCCGATGTTCTAGATGGGGCGACCTACGGCGAACTTCGAGATGAAGACATCGAAGACATTGCGCTACGGCTGCGCCAACACTGGAACATGGGCGAAGGTCCATGTGGCGATGTCGTGGTGCTCATGGAGCGTATAGGTATCGTAGTGGCGACGATCCCGATGGGCACGACCAAACTGGACGGTCTTTGCAGTTGGTCTCCAGTGGACGGGCGCCCGCATGTGCTCCTAGCAACCGATAAAATGTCCTTTCCTCGTCGGCAGATGGACGCTGCTCACGAACTTGCCCATGTCGTACTGCATCACCAGGTACCGGAGGAGGAGTTCCAAGATAACCTTCGCATGATCGAACGGCAGGCGTTTCGTTTGGCAAGCGCTCTTCTTATGCCTTCCACGACATATCCACACGAAGTTAAATACCCTTCACTGGCGATGCTCACCAATTTGAAAGAGCGGTGGCGTGTCTCGATTAAGGCTCAGATCAAGCGCCTTAGTGACCTTGAGATCATTCCCGAGGAATATACTCGGCAACTTTATAAACTTTACTCTGCCAAAGGTTGGTCGAAAGGGGAGCCACTGGACCACAATTGGCCAATTGTGGCGCCGAAAGCGCTCCGTGACAGCCTTAACCTGATTGTCGAGCATGGAGTTCGCGGTAAGGCCGATCTTCTGGCAACGGAGTTCACGATATCGGCGTCGGATGTCGAGAGCTTGTGCAGTCTACCGAGCGGTTGGTTTGATCGGGAGCCAGCAGAAGTTGTTTCTCTCAAAATTCGCACGGGGTCGTCGGCAGCCGATCTGTCGCCCAAAGGAGAAATAATCCCGTTCCCTGATAGGGAATAACTGAACGAACCCTCTTAGGGCCTGCCCGAAAATGAGTTTGAGCTGCACCGGGATTCAAGCAGACCCGTCGTCGCGTGCAACGGGCGACGTCTGCTTTGGGGAGGCGCTGAGCCACGCCCCACACGTCCGAGATGTAGGCGTAAGCAGCCGTCAATCGTACACTCCTCGGACGCGCACTTTGTAAATAAGAAAAAACAGGGAAGACGCGCCACAGGCCGTCCGGCCGCCACAATGGTTCGGCCGCACGCGGCCCGCGCCCTGAGGGCGCGCCATTGTCCCGTCCAGCCGTCTGCGCCTGCGGGAAAGCATCTGAAAAGAGAAAAAGGATGCTTCTCGTGGCTAGTCCCGTCACAACAGTCTTTACGCTCACCGCCCCGCAGGACCGTCTGCGCCAGATCGCGGAAGAGCGCGCCTACCGGACCTGTGCACCAAGCCAGATGGCGTGGGAGAACGACACCACGCTGGTGATGACCCTCGAAAACGGGATCGGCACGTCCTTCCTCGGGCACGGTCACGGGCTGTCCGACGACTATCCGGACGTCAGTATCCGGGGCATGGAGTATTTCGACAGCTTCGATGATCCGGGCTTTGCCAAATGGCAGGGCGGTCAGCTCGTGTATGAAGCAGACCTCATCACCGTTTTCTCGATCCTGTTTCCAACGGATCCTTCGAGAGACTGGGCGGGCTGTAGCGCCAGCTTCTGGCACAGGTCTGCGCCTCTCGCGCCCGCCGTAGCCGAGAACTGCCCTGACTTTGACCTGATGCCTTTGCGCCGACTGGTAGGGCCGGTGCCGGGATGGGTTGAGACAACGGACGGCTTCGCCACCCTCTTTCTCCGCCCGCCCTCGACACCCGATGCGCAGGATGGCCTCGGCGTGATCTTCTATCCGGAGATCGGCAGGAGCACCCTGCTGACAGGGATCGACCGGTTCGGTGGCGTCGCCCGGTTTCGGCGTCAGTCCTATGGACAGATCAGTGCCTCGTGTCCGGAGCTGCGGGCTGTCCTGCGGGGCTGCTGGAAGGCCCACGAAAAGAAGAGGCGGAAAGCGCGCCAGGAGCGCAGAGTTTTGAGAAGGAAAATGAAGAAAGCAGAGGGGGAGAGAGGGGATAGTATGTTTTCTTTCTTCGAGACTGACCCGTGGGTGATTTGAAGGGTAGGCGAAAAGAGGATTGGGGGCGGCCCTGAAGGGTTCGTTCACTCTATCTTACTAGGCTCCTGCGTCGCCAAGTTCGACCGAGCCACAGGGTCCAGCCGCCCTCAACCGTGCGTCTGGACCCTGCGTCTCGGCCCTTCCGGGTAACGGTTCACCCGCATCCTTTTCCAATAACGGTCGGCCCTGGTCTGGGGATCGGTTCGTGAGACGGCTCCTCAACCTCCCCGGCCCGTCCTGCGGACCGTCCGGGGAGGCACGTTCCATGGAGGTGGCCTCGCATCCAGCGTTCAGTCTGACAGTCGCCGTGCCAGTCCGTAAAGCCACTGCACATCCCTCGGCTTCAGGTGTCAGGCCCGCGTCTGCTGCAGGGCCGCGCGCGACCCTGCAGCAGACGCAAACCTGCCTCCCTTGCTCAGGACGCTCCGGGCTTGACGGCCTGTCCCGTCGCCCGTCTTGGCCGGTGGCAGGATGGGCTCAGGAAAACGCCACCTCCATTCCTCTTTCGTCGCCGTCAGTGTGCTCGCCGCACGGGCAGGATGGGTCTAGGAAAACATCAAATATCCATTAAGTATTCAACAAGTAAATCGTCAATTATTGAAGATTTATTTTCTCAAAAACGGCGGTTTCCTGCGGTTTTTGTTGACTGCGATAAAGTAAAAACCTAATATCTATTCATGGACGAAGGCAATAACGCCGAAACAGTCCAGTTGATACGTTCCTTAATTCTTGGAGGTTCTCATGGCCGGTTCTGTTAACAAAGTCATTCTCGTTGGCAACCTTGGTAAAGACCCGGAAGTCCGCAATACGCAGTCCGGGTCCAAGATCGTGAGTTTCCCTCTGGCCACGTCCGACACCTGGAACGACCGGCAGAGCGGGGAGCGCCGTGAGCGTACCGAATGGCACCGTGTCGTCATCTTCAATGAGCGGGCTGGTGACGTGGCGGAGCGGTTCCTCCGCAAAGGCCGCAAGGTCTATATCGAAGGCGAACTCCGCACCCGCAAATGGACCGATCAGGGTGGTCAGGAGCACTACACCACAGAGGTCGTCGTTGACCGTTTCCGGGGTGAGCTGGTGCTGATCGACAGCAACCGAGGCAATGGCGATGAGGGCGATGCCGGCTTTGCTGGTGGAAACGGTGGCGGCCGGTCTGGGGGATCGTCTGGCAACGGAAACCGCAATGCGGGCTGGGACGCACCGGGCGGGAACGACCTCGATGACGAAATTCCATTTTGAGTGCCGGGGGGAAGGGGCATAGCGTAAGATGAACAAAGACCGCCTCATGGCGCTGCTACCCCCACCGCAGCGCTCTAAACACAAGGAAGACCGCTACAAGGCGATTGCCAGCGTCCTTCAGACATTCGCCCTCAGCGCGTGGGGCTCGGCATCGTGACCCCACTCATCTCCGGGACAGGACCGTTGACCCCCATGCGTGCCGTCACCTGCTTTTTTCTGGGTGCGGCGCGTGAGGCAATTTCTTTGACTTTTCTGGCCTATATCCCTTATCCTGAGGACAAGACGGAGGCGAAAACCAATGGATAACGTGACTCAGAGTATCCTGTTTATTCTTCTTCCTGCCGCTGTTTTCACCATCGGTCTGGGGCTTGCGATCGGACCGATTGCCACCCGGCTCGCAAAGTTGCGAACGTCCCATCAGTGACACGGACAGGCGGCCTCCGGGCCGCTTTTTTTGTCCGCTCGCCCGATTTAGTCAGGCGGACGCGCCTCGTCGGCGCGAAGTGTGATGCCCCCAGTGCTCGCCCCCCACAGGGGGACTGCGCCAGGGCAGCGGAAAGAGCTAGACTGCGCTCATGTCACGACAAACCATAATCCGCATTGTTGCACTGAGTATTCAGGCAGCCGTTCTTCTCCTGATCTGGCAGGGCTTTTTGCATCCAGTCCGGGGAGGCCTGCTGGTGCTTGCCGTGGGTGGGGGTGTGTTCTTCCTGACGCGGGACTGTTCCGGTGCAAATCAGGGCCGTAGGTAGAAAAAACAGAAGAAGGGTCGGGGCGGCCCATCCGGGTAACGGTTCACCCGCGTTCTTTTTCCTGAACGGACGGTCCTGGTCTGGCACGTTCGACCGTGAGACGGCTCCTCGTCCCTCCCGAACGGTCCTGAAGGACCGCCCGGGAGGGCCGTTCCACGACGGCGGCCTCGCATCCAGCGTTCAGTCTGACAGTCGCCGTGCCAGTCCGTAAAGCCACTGCGCGACCCTCGGCGGCAGGTGTCAGGCCCGCGTCTGCTGCAGGGCCGCACGCGACCCCGCATCAGCCGCAGGCCAGCCACCCTTGCTCAGGACGCTCCGGGCTTGACGGCCTGTCCCGTCGACCGTCTTGGCCGGTGGCAGGATGGGCTCAGGAAAACGCCACTGTCGTTCCACTCTCGTCGCCGTCAATGTGCTCGCCGCACGGGCAGGATGGGTCTAGGAAAACGACAGGTATTAATAAAGTAATCAAGAAATCTTTTTACTTGTCACGCAAAAATAAAGCGAGTTTTATAGCGGTTTTTCGTGCTTTTTCTCTTGTCATGAAAGGCCAGAAAGGCTATCTTTTACTTGTCGAAAGGGATTGCCCCTCAAGACAAAGCGCCCCGAACGGTGTTCTAGCACCGAACGGGACTTCGCTAGACTAGAAAAGGTGAGTTTCATGTCCGACGCAGCAACCACAATCGCACCGAAGGCCCAGAACCGCAAGGCTGCAAACAAGGCCAGCCCCGCCGCCGTCCGCCGTTTCAACGAAGCCCGCGAGCGCACCAAGGCCATTGCCTCCCCCACGCTGGCGGACGTTCTCCGTCTCGCCCCCAATGATGACAAGATTTCCGCCATTGTTCAGCATTTCGGTTTCGAGGCTGGCGATTATGACGAGCTGATGGGGGCCGGTTTGAGCATGATCCGCGACCAGTACACGCTTCTTGAGGACGTGCTTGTCGTCACAGACTTCCGGGGCGAGCGCAATTTCAAGGCCATGGAAATGCACCTTGGCCGCATCGTGGACGGCTTGATCCGCTCTGCCTATGGGGCCGCCAACTTCTACGAGAACAAGCGCCAGATTGCCCGCGACGAACAGAACTCTTTCAGCAACGAAAGCCGCGACGAAGACCGCCAAGGCATCGACGGCGGGGAAAACCGCGTAGATCGGGCCGTCCGTTTCGCTGCACAGCAGGCTCCCAAGGCTTACGCGCTCGCCGTCCTGGCTCAGGGCGCATGTGACGCCTACCGCGAACTGATCGGGGAAGACTGGAAGCCTTACGTCAAGGACAACGCCCGCAGCCTCACCGAGAACGTCCGCGCCGCACAGTGGGGGGCCGTTCTCTAACCCCCACAAGCCGGGCCAGCAGGTCCGGCCACTAACCGGGGCCGCGCTGACGGCCTCGGCTCTGCCCTCGGCCTCTTCTCCCGTCCGCCCTCTGGTGTCCCCCTCTCGGTTTTTCCCGCAAAGGCGGACGCGCCTAGTCGGCGCGGAGTGTGATGCCCCCAGTGCTCGCCCCCCACAGGGGGCTGCGCTAAGGCAATCGAAAGAGGCAAGGGTAGAATTGCCTCCCTCAACGCGGTTTCCTAGTCTCGAACGAAGTTACTTCCAGAGAGGCCATAATGCTTTCAAGAAATGCGTCGTTCGTTAAAGGTCACACGATGAGGCTGGACGACTACCGGTTTGATGGGCCGGGAGATATTGGAAGTGCTGAAAAGCCTTCCACCTGGCTCTGTGGCATTGAGTTTGGTGATTCCGAAAATACAAATCCCGCCCTGGTCGCGGAAGAAGGTTTTTCAGTCGAAAAGCAATGGGGATACCCCGGAGGATACAATCGAAAAGCCCACAAGCTGCTTTGTTGCATCGAGGGTTATCCCATCAGCGAAGCCTTCGAGTTTGCAAAAGAAAGAAGCATTTTCGCGTCTCCAGACTGCGGCTACATGCTCACAAACCTCTTCCCGGAAAACTGCCTGACCGTCGATACATGGTCCGCTGAAGCGCAGGAGCGTACAGGCTTCGCAAGCAAGGCCGATTACATCGCATATGTCAGAAATGTTTGCTTCAAGACAATGAGAGCGCAGGTCAAGGAGCATAGACCAAAACTGTTTATTGGCGTCGGCGTAACACACGAGCGAGATTTCGTGAGCATCGCATCCGAACCAGAAATCAAGTGTGAACTCGCGGAGTTCAAGGTCGGAAACCACACAAAACGCATCAGGCTCTATCCCGGAGAGACGCCTCTCGCCGTGATCCCGCATCTCACCAGTGCGGGTGGCCTCAACAGCAATGAGTCCATCGAACTCGCCGGAAAAATCATCCGTGAACGGCTCCTTTAACCGGGCGGCCCTGAAGGGTTCGTTCACCCGCGTTCTTTTCCGACGACGGCCTGTCCCGTCGCCCGTCTTGGCCGGTGGCAGGATGGGCTCAGGAAAACGCCACCTCCATTCCTCTTTCGTCGCCGTCAGTGTGCTCGCCGCACAGGCAGGATGGGTCTAGGAAAACCGGGGGCGATCAGCCGGGGCCGGGTGTTTGGGCAGACGAAAGAGACGGGCGGTCTGCCGGGTCCGTTGTGGCGGTTAGGGCGGGCTGGCCGGTCAGGGTCTGAATCAGGGCGCGGCCCGGTTCAGAAGTGGGAGTCCGGCTGGCATGGCGGGCGATCTCCCGATCCGTCCCGGCCAGGTCTGTCAGGATTTCTGTTTCCCGACCGTGAGCGGCCCCAAACGCAAAGGCCTTTCCCCGACTGTCGCCATAGGCTGCCATGTCCTTCTGCACCTTGCCCAGCTCGCGCGCGAAGGTCGGATTGTGGCGCAGTTCCTTTTCGATCTTTTTCCCGAGCGCCGCATGACGGCCTCCGGCCTTCATGCCGGTAAAGGCCTGTGCTGCATCGCCGCCCTCCTGGCGGATAGCGGCCTCGATGTCGCGGCAGACGAGGGAAGGCGGGGCCGACCAGAACGCATGAAGAGAGGCGGCGGCCTTAAGGCCTTCTTCCTTGGCCTGTGCCAGGAGCGCGTTTTCGCGCTTCTCTTCCGCAGGCCCGAAGACAGCCGGGACGACCGGACGCGGTACGGGCCGAAGCATCGGAGCAGCAGAGGCCGTCAAAAAATCCGACTGCACGGTGATGGTGTACCCGCCGTCCATTCGGACAGCGTTTCGCAGATCCGCGACAGGCACCGCCACGATCCCGTCAGGCGTTTCAAACGCACCGGATAAGCTGGTTCGTGTTTTGAAGATCCCCGAGACAGTTTCCCCAGGCGCGGCCGTGCGGATGACGAGGTCATCCAGCGGCCTTGCGGCAGGACCGGAGCCCATGTCCTGCATCAGCTCCTTAAGAGCACGGGTGCGGGCGGGCGAACTGGCGTCCGTCAGCAGGGCCGCCATGGCCGGATGGTCCGGATCCTGCGTGCCGGCAATGGACGCGGAGACCATCCGAGATCTCGTGATGACGGAGAGGTCCACATTATGCCCGTAGTGTCGGCCGAGTTCCGCGACAAACGCCTCCTGCGTTCTGCCGTTGCCTTCCCGGAACGGGTGGACGTAATTGAGTTCGTTCAGAACCTTGCCGGCGATGGCCGCAAACTGCTCCGGCGTGGAGGTCTTCAGGACGTCCGGGTCGCGGATGGGCTTGAAGGCCTCGGTCAGCCCCATGTCGATGTGGGAGCCGGGCAGGAAGGTTGTTGACCCTTTCCGCATGGAGCCGATCGGTTCGACCCGTGCCCCGTCCACGACCGGCCTTTCGTGGCGCATGTGGCCCGCCCATTCATAGACGTCCTGAAAGATATGCCGATGAATGGCCTTCAGGTGGTCGGCATCGAAAGAGCCGGATGGCCCCATTCCAAGCCGGATTTCCAGAATCCTGTGGCTGGTGCGGCGGTATTCTTCAGGGTGAAGTTCGGAATGGCGGCGAAGGCCGATCCGGTTCCGCAGGACGTCTGTCTGGTCCGGATCGTCGCAGACGTTCGGGTAGGTGTAACCGTGGACGGGAGGCATCGACGCGTCAGAGGGCGGGATTCAGTCTCCGCCCCAGTTCAGCAAGGTCGATCTGCCCCGCAACGAACGACTGGCAGGCATCCTCGATAAGGGGATCATGCGTGTAGCCCTGCCGTCTCTGGGCCGCGAGAGTCCACTCGACCGCGTCCTGGCGGCGCGCGCGCTCTTCATCCGAAAGAGCGGAAAAAGGCGTCGGAGCGAAGAGGGTTTTGGCTGAACTCATAAGAAGAAAATAGCGGTTTTTGCCCGGAATGGCAAGGTTTTCCGGTGGTTCGTGGCCGTTCTGAAGATGTGTTTCAAGGCGAGATTTTTTGCGTTCAGTCGCAGAACACAGCGGCAGGATGCTCGCATGACGAAAAGCCTTTCCCCTCTCGATAGCCGCCCGAAGCACCTGACCGGTCCGCGCCTGTCTCTTGCCCTGTTCCGGATCGGATGGTCCGAGCGTCAGGCCGCCGAGAAATGCGATATGCACAGAAACCAGTTCCGGCGCTGCCTGGAGGGCACGTCCTCACTTCCGGCTGATCTGTCCCTGTGGCTGCTGGATCTGGAAGCGGCTCATCTGGCCCATCCCTGTCCCCGGCAACGTAAGGCCGATCCTATTCTCGCCGAGATCCGCAAAGCCGGGTGACATTGCCCGCGAAGTGGTAGGTTCCGGTGTCTCCACGTCCAGGCTCAGGGGATATGAAAAAGGCAGCCCGGAGGCTGCCTGATCGTCATCAGTCGTGGTGATGGCGAATTAGTTGTGGGGATACATGAATCCCTGTG
Source organism: Gluconobacter albidus (assembly GCF_002005485.1). Lineage (NCBI taxonomy): Bacteria > Pseudomonadati > Pseudomonadota > Alphaproteobacteria > Acetobacterales > Acetobacteraceae > Gluconobacter > Gluconobacter albidus. The sequence goes on from NZ_CP014690.1 coordinate 206,728, forward strand.
TGCCATCAGACATCACGGCGGGGACACAACGCGCTTTTGGGTCGGCTGCGGCCGCATAAGGTTTGACCAGCGTGGCTTTCACCCATGCAGGCTTAAAATCAATCCGCAGCGTGGGGAGATAACCGTTTACTGGTGAGGCCCCGGTCTTGATTGCCATTTGTGCGCCAGCAAGGCCTGCATCGCTCGCTGTGTCGGACGGTGCTGATTTGAATAGCGCGGGATGGTTGAAATCCATCGCCTCTTCGTCGGTCTGGTTGATAGCCATGCATGTGTAGCCTGGCAGAACTTTGATGGGGTGTTTGCCCGCAGCATGGGCAGAGGACAGGCTGGCTAGTGCCAGACTGAAGGCCGCAAAAGTGAAAGCTTTAGTCATCAACATATGATCCCTCTATCTTTTACGAGAGTACAGAGGCGTTTGCCCCGGTGCCCATTTTGTTTGCGGTAGCCTGTTTCCATTGGCCCACGGTCTCTCCCGCCGATATGCCGTTTTGCGCAAGTTTGTCCGAAGAAAAACTGGTCAGAATATCGCTCATGGGCATATCGTCCGAAGCAGTAGCAATCTGCTTTCCGGCTGAAGGTCCGAAGTTATAATAGCCTCGTGTGTCTAGCGCGGTAGGATTGGTGACGCCTGCCGCCTGAAGGGACAGGGCGGCATCCTTTAGATATTGTGCGGCTGCAACGGCTTGCGTAGCAGGATCTTGCTGACCTGCTGTTCCAGACGTAATGCTGGTTGCTAACCCCGGATTATCCGCAAGGGCTTTGCTCATCTCTTGGGAATATGTGCCATTCGACATCTGGAAGGCACCAGTAATCGTGTTTCCTGAACTATTCGCCGTATGGACATTTTGGCAGCCGGACTCCACTTGGCATGTCGCGGCCAAGGCAGCGGGGTTTACACCGATGGAGGAGGCATTGTCGGCGGCCTGATAGCCCCACGCTTTACTATAAAGCGTTTGCAGTGAGTCTGACCCCGTCGAGACCGGCTGAGTGGTCTGGATGACCTTGCCGTCTCCGCCGATCTGCTGGACGGTCCCGGCCGGTACCGTAAAGTTCGGCAGGCCGACTTCCGGATAGACGACATGCGGGACTTCCGGCAGGCCGTTAGGCACTTCGATCGACTGCGCCTGGCACGAACCGCTGAGGCCAAGTCCGGCTGAGAGAGCCAGACCTGTAATCAGGAAGGATTGTTTGACGGGGGGCGGCATTGGGCACTCCTGTGTTGGGGTGCTCAGTATCCGTCTGTCGTCTGCGACTTTGAGGGCTGTTTGAAACGCTGCCTGATGGCGCGAGGTGGTGTGTCCGAAACGGACACACCTAAATGAGGTGATCGAGGATAATTCCGAAGACGGTTCCCCCGACGATCATGGTGGCGAACCATCCGGCCCGCTTGCTGATTTCGTCCCTTCGAACCCGGGTGCCCGCCATCACGATCTGGGCCTTCATGCTCTCGGCGATTTCGCCTTTGACCGTACCAAGGACTTCCGCGACCTTTGCCTTGACGGTCTTTTCGTCAATCTTCTGAAGCTGGCGAGAGGCTGCCACGCCTTCATGAAGAGCACGCCTGACCTCAATTACCTCCTCCGTTGCCGAGCGTGTGCATTGATCCAGCAGGCTTTCACACTTCGCGACACACTGCTCCATCCGCTTCTCGGCCTCCTGAAACAGCGCTCTGTGCGCTGCTTCAGAGTGTTCGCGATCCTTGAGGAGGAGGGCCTGATGAAGATTGTTCATCTCCATCAGAATCATGAGGCCATCCAGAACCTTGGCCTCAGGTGAACGCGGCCGAAGCGTCCACCGATGCGTCTGCTCACGGAGCGCATCCAGTGAGCTTTCAAATCTGGCCTGACAGTCGGAAATCCTCTGGGTAAGGCCGTCAGACATTACACGTCACTTTCGGCCGGAACAGGGAGGCCCTTAGGCATATTCGGCAGACGAGGCTCGCCTAGCTCCCGCAGGAAGACCGGGAAGTCACGGCGGTACCAACGGTCAATCGCGAGCCGGTCAAAGATTGAGGTGGTCGGGAACCCGTCCTTTTGTTCGCCCTCGGCATAGGCGCGGAATGTGAGCGTTCGGTCACAGACGTCTTTCATGGGCTCGGCAGCCGGATAGAGGACGAGCTTTGCGCCGTTGTCCATGGCTTCGACAACCGCAGGGTGAATGGCAACCTCTTCAAAGACGTCATCCACGTCCAGGGAAGGAGGAATAAGGCCTTCGTTGAGAATGACTGCGGCGTTCCGGGGAGAGAACTTCTTGTTGGTTTGGAGGTCTTCCAGATAATCGAGATCTGCGCGTTCATGGCCGATGAGGAACGCCACTGAGAGCGTGATGCCCATCATGTCGAGGGCGCGTGTCAGTGATTCCGTGCTGATTAACTCATGCAGCGCTGTCCATCCGCCGCCGATGTCGAGAATGGCGTCATGGCGACTTTCCATGAGAGACTGGATCTTTTCTTCCAGCCATTTCCGCTGACGTTTCGTGTCACCGCCTGTGGGGCTTTTCGCATCATGGAAACTGGAAATGGAGTGCGACCGGTTCAGCAGATCGGTGTTCCAGATTTCGGGTGTGCCGCCCTGCTCGTGGATTGTCTGGGCGAGAGCATTAAGCAGGGTCGTCTTCCCGACCCGCTGACGGCCAATGATCGTAAAAATAACCGGCTTGCGCTTGGGGGCGGCTGCCTTCTGGTCGGCAGCGCCTGTGGGGGCTTTGGCGGCAATATCCTTGGTCATGGATGGTCGGCTCCTGATGAGGCAGCCCCCTCACTGTGAGATGGGCTTCTCTTCCTCTTTCAGACGCCATAGTGCCGGGCCATTCTGCGACTTAACTCCGCCGCTCAGAAAAAAATCAGTCTGGCGTGAGCCTTCTTTTCTCTTCTCTGCGCGCCCGGAGCTTTGCCCGGATGTGTTCCAGAGACTGGCGACCCTCAGCAGAAATGTTCGTATGCGGGTCCGCGTTTCTGGAGGACGGTGACGTTACGGCGGCCGAAATGGCGGGCACCTGTGGCGTGGCGGCAGGTGGCGGCGCGACGGGTCTTTCCTCACGTTCCGCGTAATACTCTTCCACAGCGGCAGGCCGCCAGTCTGCCGGGGTTCGGCTCGGCGGTTCTGGCGTCTGATCGGGTGCGTCGTTTGCCGGTTTTCCGACTGTGATTTTCTCTCGCTCGCTCTTGAGGCGTGACCACATTTTTCTGATGGCCCCAAGTCCAACCGGAGAGAGTTCGACCTCCACACCATCCTTTTTCGCGGCTTCGGCGATCATCTCCCAGGTGGCGATTTTCGCCTCGCGAAGTTCAGACACGATGTCCTGATTTTTTCTGAGCCACTGATAGACGGCTTTCGAGTGCGGTTGAGCAGGGCGTGTCTTGTGTGCCTCCTGAATCTCTCTCAGTGCCTTGGACATGATCACTTTCGCCCCCGCTTTGTGTCCGTTCTGGACACACCTCGCACTCTGAACCGTTTTCACGGCCTCTGGTGCGTCGGACCTCTTTCGCAGGCGAGGCATCTCCGTGTCAAGTTCGAGGCATCATGGAGGCATCTACGAGGCGTCTCCGAAGCCATTTCGAGGCTAGTACGAGGCGACTGCAAGGCGGGATTGAGAATTGACGAGGCAACTATGAGGCAAAGAAAAGAGCTTCTTCATAGACCATTGCACCGTTGGTGCGGGCGGATGCGCCGTGCGGGCTTGAAAGGGCGTCGGAACTAACGACGCCCTTTGCTGCTCCCAGAGCGCGAGAGGCCGTCTATTTCAGGCATCTCAGTCGCATAAAGACCCAGCACGATGGCGGCCGAAAGAGGAAGAGAAGCCTACCTCACAGTGAGGGGGCTGCCTCATCAGGAGCCGACCATCCATGACCAAGGACAGGGATACCGAAGCGGGAGCTGTCGCCGCAGAGGCAGTTCATGATGCTGCCCGTACCACCGAGTTTATGTTTCAAAACCACTGTTTGGAGGGCGTGGTTCACGAAGGAAAACTATGGCTCCGTGCTAGCCAGGTTTGCATGGTACTGGGGCTCTCGAATTCACGCGATGCGATGCTGCGGCTGGATGATGACGAGCACACTTCAATGAAGATGATGACCCATGGAGGTTTGCAGACGGTCAACGCGGTTAGCAGAAGCGGTGCCCTTCACCTCACCTTTGTTTCTCGCTGTCCTCACGCAAAGGCCTTTCGTCGATGGGTTACAGACGCGGTCTTGCCGGAAGTTTTCGAGACAGGTTCCTACCTCGGCAAAGACCGTTCTCAGGCCGGTGTTGAGGGAGCCGAGATGATGCGGCTTCGAGAGAGGCTCCGACTGCCAGGCCGGTATATGGTTCTGAACCTGCCGGGGCGGCCTCTTCACATCGAAGCGCGAGATCTGGAAGAAATTCTTGTCGAGGTTGATCAGGCCGATGTGCAGGCGTTGGTGAGTTCTGCTCAACTGGTCGGATCCCTGTGGCGAAACTTCCGAACCGAGGACGTCATCATGAACAAGGCCGTGACCGAAAATTCCTGCGGCCAACAGCTTGATCAGGCCATCTCTCTGAGCACTCGACTAGCGCAATGGGTCATGCAGGCGGCAACAACCGCACAGAAGGAGAGGGAACGGCCTGACGCTTTGACGAAATGATCTCAGTCGCATGAGGGCTTTCTATCCTGCCAGCATGACAGATCAGACCCAGACCCCCGACCGCGCTCCCGAGACCGATATTACGGACCGGGAGCTTCTTCAGCATCTCATCACCCGCTCTGACGAGCAGGGGGAAGAGATCCGGTTCATCAGCGAAAAGCTGAGTATCCTCATTGAGCTTCTGACCCCCTCGGAGAAGGGGGACGGCCCGACACTGGACGACATTCTCGCGCGCCTGGTCGAGCTGATGAAGGATCAGGAGCCGGTCATCAGGCGCATCGACCATACGACCGCCCGCAACAATGACCTGCTTGAAGGCCGCAAGGTTCGCACGAAAGCAGAGGACGGCCGCCCGTCATGATGACCTTCCGCAAGATCTCGGCGGAGTGCAACGGCCGGTTCGTCGCCGCCTACTTCACCGAGGGCGCGCCGGATCCGGAGCACGATTTTCGCACGGATACCGGCAAGGTGCCTGACGGCGACGGTCAGCGCCTCACGAACTACTACCTCGGCCGGGATGGCAGGGCGTCGTTCAATCCGGGCATGAGTCAGAAGATGGCCGATGTGCTTGGCGTGGATCGGCGGGCCATGCCGACGACCGAAACACTTGCGGCCCTGTTCGAAGGCAAGCGCGCCGACAATGGCGAGCAATGGTCTCAGGCCAAGCGGAAGATCAGCGCCTACGACCTGACCATGGCCCCGCACAAATCGGTCACTCTGGCTGCCGAGTTTGCGCCAACACAGGCCGAAGGAGCCGCGATCTGGAACGCAGTGCAGCGGGCCAACGACGCGACCATGCAGTATGTGGCCCGTGAGCTGGGCTTTGCCCGACGCGGCCATGGTGGGGAAGACGGAGAAGAGGCCGGGGAAGTCGCCTGGACGTCCTACCGGCACCGCACGTCTCGACCGACCCTGACCCTGCATGATGCCGAGACCGATACAACCTACCTGCGCGAGGCTCCGACCGGGGGCGATCCGCAGATGCACATCCATAATTCGCTCTACAATGTCGTTGTCACCGACAGCGGCCATGTAGGCTCGCTGGACACGAAGCGCCTGCGGTCCCGCGTCCACGAGTTCGGAGCCTTCTTCCAGGCGGAGCTGGCGGATGAGCTGCGCAAACTCGGGATTGCGCAGTCCTACGACGCCAAAGAGCAGGCGACTGTTATTTCCGCTGTTCCGCAGGAGGCCTGTGACGCCTTCTCCAGCCGCACGGCCGAGGTGACGCGGGCCGCGCGAGCCTATGCCGAGAAAGAAGGTCATGACTGGAACGCCATGACCGCCGAGCTGAAGAACAAGATGCTCAAGGCCGCCAGTCTGGCGCACCGGCAGAAGAAGAATGAATCCGCCGACGACGTTCAGGCCTGGCGCGAGCGCGCCGCCGAGATCGGGTGGGAGCATCACAGCGTTCTCGATACAGCCGAAGCTCCTGCACTCTCGGTCGCGGAGCGACACGAGCAGGCCTATGCGTTTGCGGCCAAGCATCTCGGCAAGGAGTTCGAGACGGCTGCCGTGCTCGATCACGACAAACTGCGGATGTACGCGGCACGCGGCCTCATCGGTGCGGGGATCTCAGGTGGCATTGAGGACATTGACCAGGTCGTCAAACTGATCGAGGACAAGGGGCTTGAGGTCCGGGGCGAGCAGGTCAGCCTCGTGTCCTGCATGAAGAATGATCGGGTCCGCGTGACCAATACGGCCCAGATCCGGGTCGAAGAGACGCTCGCCAAAGAAGCCGTAAGGGCCTCGGCGGATCGCAGCGCTTCCCTTTCGGATGCCCAACTCACAGAGGCCATCGAGCGCTGCGACCTCGATTTTGACAACGAGCACGGCCAATCCCAGAAGGCGGCAATCTATGCCCTGGGGAAGGCCGGAAAGATCTCGATGCTCACGGGCGTTGCCGGCTCCGGTAAGACAACGCTGCTTAAGCCGCTTGTGGATGCCTGGAAGCGCGATACCCGGTTTTCGGAGAAGGGCCGTGAGATGATCGGCCTTGCGACGGCCTGGCGTCAGGCCGATGCGCTTGGCGATGCCGGCATTCATCAGCGCTACGCCATGATGCCGTTCCTGAGCCGCCTGGAGAAAGGCGAGCAGACGGTGGACGAGAACACGGTGCTGGTCATTGACGAGGTCGGGCAGATCGCACCGCGCCAGATGCTTCAGCTTCTGGAGCTGCAACGCGCGAGCGGCTGTACCATCAAGGCCTTGGGTGATCGGGAGCAGGCACAGTCCATTGAGGCCGGTGATACCGTCGAGATCCTGCGCAGGGTTCTGGCCAAGGAGGACATGCCGGAGCTGCTCTCCACGGTCCGCCAGACGACCGCCCGCAATCGTGAGATTGCCGGACTGTTTCGTGGCGAGAAGCCGAGTGCGGATGCGCTGGAAGCGCTTCGACCCAAAGGGAAGGCCGCCTACGCCAACCGGGACGAGGAGAACTCGGACGATCCCCGCAACGCCTTTCACCTCGAAGAGGTGCGCCGTGCGATCGACATGAAGCGTGAGGATGGCACGATCCGATTGGTCGGCGGCGACCAGGACGAAGTGCTGCAACAGATTGCCGAGCTGTATGTCACACGCCGCGACGCCCTGGCCGCGTCCGGCTCAACGCGTGGCATCAGCATGTCGGCCCTGACCAATCAGGACGCGGCCGATCTCAGCCGCGCCGTGCGCAGGATCCTGCAGGAGCGTGGCGAAATCTCCCGCGATGAGGTCAAGCTCGATGCGGTCGATCAGCGCGGCGAGGCCTACGAGCTTCAGGTGGCGGCCGGAGACAGACTGCGCCTTTTCCGGCGCACCTGGGGGGCGGTCGAAGGGAAAGGGACCACCGTTGGCAACAATGGCGATGTCGTGGAGGTTGTCTCGCACGGCAAGGACGGCCTGCGCGTCCGGATGAAGGATGGTCGGGAGGCAGATGTTGAGTGGCGTCGGCTGAAGGACCACAAGACCGGCCGGATCCTGCTTGGCTTCGGTCATGCCATGACCATTGATGCCGCCCAGGGCCTCACGTCTGACGAGCATATCAACGCGCTCCCGCGAGGTGTCGCGACGGCAACCGGGTTCACGTCCTACGTGGCGGAGAGCCGCGCCAAAGGCACGACCTGGACCATGATCTCAGACGGCGCGACATTTGAGGCCGTGCGCAACGGGCGCGCGCTCGGTGATACGACGGAGATCACCAGTGACGATCTGTGGAACCATGTGGCCAAGGGCATGTCCAACAAGCCTTATAAGGCGCTTGGCATGGATCTGCCTTTTACGTCCCAGGAGGAACGGGAGAAGCACGTTCAGGAACTGATCCGTCTCGGCAAGATGCAGGAGGAGATGGCGCAGGAGGGCCGGGACTACGGGCGCGAGGTCGCGGACCGGGTTCAGGCGATTACCTTAGAAAAGACGGCGCGGCCGAGACTGAAAGATCTTGACCGTCAGATTGAGGAGCTTCTGGCAGCCAGTGCTTCTGTTGCGTCTCAAGAAGAGCGCGACTTGCGCGCAAGACGGGTAATGAAGCTTTCGGAGCATCTCTCTCCTTCCGGCTAAGCTTGGGAATGCTTTCAAGCCTGACGAAAAGACGCCCCAAACACTTGAAATGACCTCACATAGAACAGAAGTGGAACTATGGGAGCTCGTTCCGAAGCTCAAAAACTTTGCGGTAGAGAGATGTGTTATGGTTGCGATGAATGAGCTCCGGCCCCTCCTGGATAGCATGGTTGATCAGGGTATTCAGCGATGCGTTTTTCCCTACGAGAGAAATGGTGTACATTTCTCGGTAGTATTCACTAGAGAATCCGGAAAAAACAACAAACCCTTAGCCCTACTTTTTGGGGCTACCGGTGTAAACCCGTTTGCATTTATATTTTACGGGACGTTAAATCTTCATTTTGACGCTTTTCTGGACAATGAAGAATATAGAAGGCTGTGCAATTATTTGGGTTTGCGTTATGACCCTGCTATGCCGTTTTCTACCTCTGCCTTTTTACAAAATTTTGCTGCTAGTGGGCAGATACCGAATGGCGCGAACCCTTTAGTAGTCCCTGATCCTCATCAAGTACCCGCACCTGCACGTTTTGTTGAGGATGCTGAGCGGCCATATTTTCATGGGTGGAGACAACTACCAGTCAATCAACAAGTAACCGATGGTAATTATAGGCGGACTCTGTTTTCTTTTGGATTGGCCTACGCCGATTATTGCAGGCAGCAGCGTATCTCCTCTTGCTGGACTGCAATAGAAAGAGATGCCCAAAGAGCTGTGGCGCCTGGAGGCTTTCCTGGTTAATGGCTTTTTGAGAAGGGCGAGGTGAATACTCGCCCCAATCCGGATGGCCTCATCATGTTTGGTGTCCGCGGACAGTAAACCGTTGGTCTCCGGATAAAGCTGCCACAGCGGATCAGGGCTGCTTTGTTTTGGCTATTATGGCTGGATCGCTGGGGACAATGCGAGCCTTTCGAAGCGTTCTGCATTGCTCTTAAGTCGTCTTGCGCAGATCGACGTTACGCCTGAAGGCGCTCCCCAATTTTGCGGAAAGATGCCAGTATCTCTTTTTCGTTCGCCCCCTTCGCTCCGGACGTATTGGCTGGAAGGACCCTGATCTGATCGCGCGTCGCCAGCACCAGCACAGCACGACGACGAGGCGTCCGCCCCGTCCTGCTCCCAACCAGGCGCTCCAGTTGCTCGACCTTCCCCAGAAAGGCCCCATCCATGGGCTGCGCAGGCACAAGGCTTTCATCCTTGTTATCGTCGCGATGGAAGCGGCCCCAGGCCAGCATCCCGGCAAACGGCGTGCTTCCGTCCGCCTGTACCTGTGTCGTCGCCGTCCGCAGGTAAGACGCGATTTCCGTCAGGTGCGTACTGACATCGCCCATGAGGGCCTTGCTGTCCCGATGGTTTTCATTCGCGATCTTGCCGATCAGGGCCTTGACCTCTGGCGGGAGGTTCGAGCTGCCGGTCTCGATCTGGAAGTCTCCATTCTCCAGCGTTTCGACAATGCCCCATGTCTCGGCGTCCGGATCCACACCATGCCCGGACTTGGGAGAGGGGAGCATGACCGGACGGGCGCGGCGGACCTCGCCGGAGCGTCCATTGATGTCGGCAAAGAAGGTCTTGGAATGAATGACGCGGCCGCCGAACATCGTCACGGCCTCACCTTCGATCAGGCTTTGCAAATCGTTCCAGGGCAGACGGGAAACTTCGCGGACCTCAGCCCCTGAGCCGTTGTAATAGCCGTAGCCATCATTCTCCACGCGGGTGGCCTGTGTCACCTCAACCTTGTCGGCCTGCTGTTCCAGCCATTCACGGGTCTTCATGGCATCCTGAAGCCGGAGCGCATGGGTAAGGTTGGCATTGCCAAGAAGCGAGAAGGCCTTTTCGCCAATCCGGGCCGTCAGGCCGGGCAGATCCTGAAACGAGATCCAGAACATGCAGTTCAGGCCACGGCCCATGGCGAGCATCCGGTCCATGCCGTCCGTTACATAGGCGGCCAACTCATCGAAGAAGATCTGGAACGGCGCATCGCCGGCACCGGCCTTCAGCTTGAACACTTCGCTGGCAGAGCCGTGCAGCTTGGCCCCGAGAAGCTGGGCCATGACGCCGCGCAGCGAGGCCACGACGATCTTGCCCAGGCCCGCCAGACTGTCTGATGAGTTTTCCAGCGATGGCAGGATGACGATCAGGATGCGGCGGTTCAGGACCACATCGCGCATGATGATGTCGGCCGTCTCCGCACTGAAGATATGCCCCAAACTCACGCCAAGCTGGGTGAAGACGCGCGAGAAATACATCTTGGCATAGCCGTGCTGCTCGGACGGTCTATTTTCCTTCTGGGCGTTCCACTCCAGAGAGGAATCATAACCGGGCAGCTCGCCGAGGTAGGCCTGAAGTGGCCAGAGCACATCGTCCGGAATATCCTCGACCCTGCGCTCGATGGCCTGATTGGAACCGGGATTGCGAATGAGGAAGACCTTGTGCCGGGCGAGGGTGCCGATCCAGCGCAGGTCGGTCGCATAGCGGATGGCGTCGATATTGATGGGGATGCCGTGCGTGTCGCGCATCCAGACGAGGGCCGGAACCACTGTGCCGATGAGGCCGACAGCGCGGTCGCGGAACACGCCATTGGAATCATTGGCCGACTGTTCGCCAAGCTGGCTGACCAGCATTTCGCGAATGGCGTCCGCATTCCCGGTGGCAAACGGGTTGAAGGTGTTGGAATCCCGGGTGCCGGAGGCGGCGAGGAAGTTCAGCGCCAGCACCTGGTCATCGAGCCCAAACCGCCTTGCGAGGGCCAGCACATCGCCGTAGACCGTGTTGTCGCCCTTGGCGTCCACGAGGATGCAGCCGGAGCCATGGGCCAGGGCGTTCGTCATCAGGGAGACAATGGCCGTGGTCTTGCCTGATCCGGTGGTGCCCGGAATGGCCGCGTGCTGACGGGCCGCGTCAGAGGACATCCAGAGCTGGCGTCGGGTGCGGGCTTCCGTGCCGAGATAGAGAATGCCGTTGGCCTGACGGGCCTTGCGATCTTTGGGATTGAGATCGTTCGCATCCTTCAGCCCGCTGTAACGCGGCATGTGGAGCGGGAGGCGCTCAGGACGGAGGACCACCCAAGCCGCGACGGCCGGGGCCGCGAGGATCAGCGCGCCATCTATCGCGGGCACGAACCAGCCCAGACCGACCCCGACGAAGCCAAGCCATCCGGCCAGAGGGGAACGCAGCTCTTCCTTCGTTTTCGTCCAGAACGGGCGGGTATCGCGGTATGTCTTTCCCCGCTCGACCTGCTGATGGCCAAGGGGGGCACCAATCTTGCGAGCCGTCATGGCCTCAGTGCTCCAGACCGAATGGCGAACCGGCCTGCGCGGGCGCGGGTGCCGGGGATGGCATTTCCAGATGGGCGGGCTGATGCAGCGCCTTCAGGATCTGTTGTGGTGCCGTGGGTGCCGCAGCTTGCGGCTGAGTCTCCAGCGGGCCGCTGGAGGGCAACGGCGGAAGAGGTGCGGATTCCGGCATGGTGGGAGCCGACGCGTGCAGGCCCCCAAAAGTGTACAACAGACCGGCACAGACGGCGGCTGTTGCGGCAACCGGCAGGAAGCGGCGGATCCGGCCAGGTGCGACGGCCTGAGTTCCAGCCGGGACGATCTCGGCCTGAACGGCCGCGGGTGGCAGGGCTTGCGGAAAATGGAGATGGATCGGGGCCGTGTTTCCCTCCTCGATGTCGAGCGTGAGGGGAGCGTTCTGGCCGTGCTGGAGAATGATGCGGGTCATGAAACTGTCTTCCAAGTGGAGCGGAGCGTGGAGAGGGCGCGATCAAGCACCGGGATGTAGAGGGGGCGACGCAGACGCTGTTCCTCGGACCAGTGGGCACGGGCGCCAGCGGCTTCGATCCGGGGATTGGGATGCACGTCTTCGTTCGGGTTTTCACTGGGGTAGCCCAGAGAGTGCAGGGCGTACCAAAGCGGCCGGTCGATGAGCTTGATGATGGCGAAGGCGGGCGGCGCCAGCACACCAGCCTCAAAGCGGGCATCGCACAGAAGCGTCATAAGGGCGGTCGTGGTCCACCCGTGACGGTTACAGCTCTGCGCGATCGTGGCCTGCACATCGGGATCTGCAAGGAAGTCCTGCGCGTTCTTCAGGACCGCTGCGGGCACCTTCAGGCTGACCTTCGGGCCGGTATCGCCATCAAGTCCTGCGTCAGTCAGACCTTCTGACAGTTGCCCGAGCAGGGTCATGGCCTCATCGCGACGCTTGAGTTTGTGCAGCGCAAAGGCCGCAAAGAGCACCTGGGCCGCAGGTGGGGCCGCGCCCGGACCGGCCGTTGTGTAGCGCGGGCCGAGCTGACGCTCGAAGGCTTCCTGCGCGCAGACCTCACTGAAACTACCATCGGCGGCCGTGGCAAAGCGGCTGCGCCATTCGTCAGCCGTCAGGGCCGGGTCGGCCGGAAGAGGTGCCCCGTTAGAAGGCGCAACCAGCCGGGTGATGCGGCGCTTGGCGAACCCGCGCAGGGTCGGAAACATTTTTGCCTGCACGGCAATCAGGCCTTCGAGATCAAGGACAGCCCGCAGCGCCTTGTTCTCCCCGAAGAAGAGACACAGACCTGCGCAGATCCCGCCGACCAGGACTGCAACCCACCGGAGCTGCAGACCGACGATGGACAGGCCGTAATAGAGCTGGATCAGGCGAATGGACGCCGGATGGTGCAGGGCCTGATGAAGCTGGAGATTCAGACGCGCCAGCTCAGGCGTGCGCGGCAGGATGCCGATCTGCCAGATCAGGGCCTTGCAGTAAAAGCGGCTGATCTCGGTGTGGAAGGTTGACCAGACCATATAGGCCAGGACAACGCTGCCGAGCAGCGCAACACCGGCCAGCATCAGGGTAATCTCGCCTGACGAGCGCGAGCCTGAGGACCGCGAAGCTGTGCCGCTCATGCCGGGTCTCCTTGATGGCTGGTTCGGATCAGAGTCTGGGAAATCTCGTAAAAGCGCTTCAGATAGGCCGTGCCAAAGCGGGGCGTGTGGGAGTGATAGCCCGCGACGGCCTGCCAGAGATCACCTTGGGCCTTGGCCATTTCCTGCCCGAGGATCCAGCCGCCCGCTTCGAGATTGGCGCAGGAGTTATTCCGCAAGGCCGCGTAGGCACGGGACGGGGTAGTGTGCCAGTGCCGCGCAATCTCGGGGACGTGGATCGTATTGACCTGCATGGGGCCGAGATCGGACGTCCCGTTCGTATTCTGCACGGCCTGTCCGGGATGACCGCCTTCGACATAGAGCAGGACCAGCATGACGCCTGCTGGCACATGCGCGTTATGGGCTGACTCTTTGAGGCAGGCTGCGATCTGGCGTCCGCCATCGTCCTCGGCCAAGGCAGCCGGGGCTGCGATGAGGGCCGCGAGGGCCAGCGGAAAGAAAATCCGGGTTTTCATGCGGCTTGCTCCTTCTGGACGGAGACCGGCTGAAGACGCGCCATGCTCGCCTGCCAGAGGCCGTTCAGATCGCACAGGTTGATCTGCCCGTTCTGAACCGGGAGGGCATCCAGCACGTCGAGCAGACAGAGCAGGACCGTCACGGCAGACTGCGCGTCATGGTCGAGGACGGTCACGCCGAGGGCGGCTTCAGGATCATCGACCAGCTTCAACCCAAAGCCGTGCCGAGTCATTTCAAACCAGAGCGCCTCGGCAGTAATCAGGAACGCTGGCAGGAAACCGCTGCTGGACGCCGCGACCGTACTGGCGCAGGGGGTTGAGTTGGTGGCATCGCTCAGAATGACGCCGAGGCCCTTGCGGTCGATGGCCCGGACCAGAACGTCCGACAGGAGCGTGACTGCAGGAGAGGGGGTCATCCGTAGCGCCTCCGCTTCCAGGTCGGCCGCCCGGACCGGACGGGGCCGGTGATGAGGCGACGGACAGTTCTGAGGGCAGCCGGCAGCGTCAGGCCAAAGAAGCTGATCGTTGCAAACAGGGCGGTGCCCAGAGCGCCGATATACAGCGTCGTCCAGCTCCAGTACGTGACCGTCACAAGGAGCGGGAGACAGGCCCGGCCATCAAGGATAGCCAGACGGACAGGTTGTGCGGTTGCGCGCCACATCAGGCGTCTCTCCTCCAGGCATCGTTGGCCGTCTTTTCAGTAATCAGCCCCTCTTCCAGGGCTTTGCGGATAGCGACGGCGTAGCTCTGACCGTCGCTCTCGATGGCCTGCGCCACGAGGTCGGGCCAAAGCTCGCTTTCGGTTCGCATAAGCTGACGGCGCAGATCCTGATGAAAGGTCAGGAACTCGCGCACAGCCACACGGCCCCCGCCGACCCGCTCCAGAAGACGCTGGTTGATGACAAAGCGCAGGGACTGCGCCAGCGCGCTCACGAGGTTGTCGCGTTCAGCCCGTGGGCAGAGTGCAATGGCACGCTGGATCATGAGCGGGCCGTTATCGGCGTGAATGGTGGTCGAGAGCTTGCCGCCTGTAATGGCGCAGTTGATGGCCGCCTCCATGGTCGGGCCGTCACGACATTCGCCGAGAACCAGATCCGAGTTTTCACGGCGCATCGAGCCCTCGACAAACAGCGGTGGTGTCAGATTGGGCGGGCGGATCTCGGTCTGGGTGATCCGGTTGCCGTTGGGGGGCTTGAGGCTGTCGAAAAGGAACTCGATCGGCTGCTCGCCTGTGGAAATGTTGCACGAGACGGTCGGATCCATCAGCCGGTCATGGATCAGTCCGAACTGTAGTGTCGTCTTGCCCGATCCCGTCGCTCCTCCCGTGAGCACCATGCCGCTTCTGAGCAGGTTGGTGTCGCGGATCTCCTGCTCGACCCGCTGCTTATCCAGACTGTCCGGCAGGGTCGGGATGGGCCGGAAGACAAGATTCATGCCCGGGCCGCGCATGGTCTGTACGGGAAATATATTGATCCGAAAGCGCAGGGACTCACGGCGGTTGAGCGTGACGCTATAGGCCGTATCGAGCTGAAGGCTGATCAGGACACGCGCCGAGCCGTCCGCCCCATAGACGTGATCCACGATCTGCTTGAGATCCAGCGATGTCGTGGGGTCCATGGTGGCGTAGCGGTTGCGGCCATGAACCGTCAGCGTGGCGCGATGACCGGTCAGCAGGTCAATCCGCGACGCGCCGAGGCCGTGTGCCCATTTCAGGAAGTCATCGAGACCGGGTGCATGTTTCCGGGCTTCGGCGACCCAGGGATATTCGCGCTTCGCCCGCTCGTGCGCCCAGGTGTCAGCGTCACGCAGTTTGAGGACGGCGCTCATCGGCAGTCCTCCGGATAGGCAACACGGGTGCGGGCCTGAAGACCGGGCTGCCCGGTGATGCGGATCACGCGGTCGCCGAGATGCAGACTGTCCCCGCCGCCCACGGCCTGACGGTTCTCGAACACCACGCGCGGCTCTTCGACACGACCGGCCCGCAGAAGGACGCGGTAGCGGGCCATGCCGGTGATGTCGCGCTGAAGGCGCGAGAGATCGGCCAGGTAGATCTCATCCGCTACCTTTTCTCCGGAGGCCCAGCCTTCGGCCACCCAGTCGTTCCAGTGCCGCACTTCCTTGTCGGTGTGTGGCAAAGCGGATGAGGCCGGATGACGCGGCCTGTTCCAGGAGCGGATCAGATAGGTGCGCCAGTTCGGAGCGGCAGAGGTGAGCTGTGCCTCACGGGTAATCTCGAAGACACAGCGGCTTTCATGGGCGATGGTGCCGGTGTCGTTCAGGGCGAAGGCCATCTGCGCCTGACTGACGATCGGCGGCTGCATGAGGGTCTGGCCATCACCGACCGGCAGGACGAAGGGACGGAAATCAAAGGTCGTGTCGAGGATGGGCTCGTTGTGCCGCAGCATTTCATTGATGGCAAAAGAGCGCGCCGCCTGTCCGCCCTGTGCGCCGTAGGTCAGTGCGGCCTGACGGATCTGCTCGCGTCGGCCCGGCTTCAGGTCATCGCCTGCTTCATCGTTCGGCCGCGCGTCCTGCAAGGCTTCGAGAGACGGCGGAGCCTCGCCGCCTGTGATGCGGTCGAGCTGAAGCGCGCCTGTGACCGGGGTGTTGGCCGGATTGCCCAGGGCCTCATCATTGGCGTTGACCTGATCCGCGCCTGGTTCAGGCGGGTTGGGCATGGAGACGAGCGTTCCGCTCCGGGCTGGCGGAGGAAGAGAGCTTGTGGACGGCATGATGGTGCCGTTGTCGGCCGCACCTGCGAGGGCGGGAAATGCGAGGAAGGCAGCCGTTGCGAGGCCGCAGAGCAGGGCGCGATCAGCCATGGTACGTCACCGAGATTGCGTGGGAGAGGGGATCGACAGAGACGGTGGCCTGATCTCCCGCCTGCTCGCCGAGCGCGCGCAGGTGGTCAATCACCGGGGCCACGGCATTGATCTGGACAGCGACCTTTCGATGCGGGCCGAACGCGGTCACGCTGTAGCCGATGTCCTTGCCGAGTTTGCGCACCGCAGGCTCAAGCGGCCCTTGCCAGACGAACCAGACCTGACGCTTGAGGTCAGCGGGCAGGCCGGGATCCGGCGTCATGGGCGGCGGGGTAGGGCGCAACGTGCCGAGCTGGGCCAGATCCGCGTCGGTCGTGGCGATGGCGCGTTGCAGCGCAAGCTCGGGATTGGCCATGCCTGTTGTCGCAACAGGTTCGGGCGGTTTGGTGGCGCAGGCCGAGAGGGCCAGCAGAAGAACGGGTGTCAGAAGGTAGTGGTGTCGCATGGATCCCTCCAGATGTTGGAAGGATCATCGCGAGCCTATCTGCGACTTTCAGAAAAAAACCTTACGGCGGTTCATCGCCATTCAGGGATGAGTCTTGTTTACCCCGTTTTTTTGTGTTGCTTTTGTTGAACATATGTTTGACAAACATTTCTAGTAAGTCGGTCCGATAGAGAAGATACGCGAGTGCCAGTGAGTGCCGCAGAGTAAAGAGAGATCCTGACACGATGCCCCAGATCACTGCAAACACAGCCCATTTCGGAATGCGGCTCGAAGCCGATTTCAAAGAAGAGTCCTTCAGGAAGGTCAAGGAACTCGGAACGACGCCTGCTGACCTGTTTCGGGACGTTCTTGAATATGTCGTCAGAAACAACCGTCTGCCGATCCGCAAAGAAGTCGTGAGCGACGATGACGCCGTTCTTCTTGATCTGGTCAAGAAACGCCTGAAGAACCCGGGGGAAATTATGAGGAACGTGAGCCTTGACGATCTACTCTCTGGACATCCCGGAAGTCGTAAGGGATGAACTGTACGCTCTGGATTATAGCGTTGCAGAACGGTTTTTAAAAAAACTTCGCAAGATCCTGCACAACCCCCATGTTCCAAAGAACAAGCTACGCGGTTTGCCGAACTGTTATAAAATCAAACTGCGTGATGATGGCATCCGGGGCGTTTATCAGGTGCATGATCAGGAGATCAGTGTGCTTTTGATCGCTGTCGGCAAGCGCGACAAAAGTGCAGTTTATGAAACTGCAAAAATCCGATTGTGAAAACAGGGGGGCTCTTGCCCCCTTCTTTTGTCGGTGGTGTGTCCTAGGCCGCCGCCCGTTGTTGCTCGTCCATGGCTTCCAGGCGTTCGTACAAGCCGCCTGCAATGCCCTGACCTGAGAGAATTTCCTCGACCAAAGCGTCCATGACCCCCTGTTGGGCCTGTTCGTCCTGAAGAAACGAGCTTTTCATCGCCAGAGCCTTGCGGCGTGCCAGTTCCTTTTCCGCACTCCCGCCTGGAAACACGATGGCAAGGCACCGCAAGGCGCGGCTTGAGGGCATCCGGGCGAAGAGACGCGACCGCAATGCGGTATCGTTCGGCGTGCTGGAGAAGGCCCAGAGTTCGATGGGGCCGAGCACATTGACCAGAAGCTGCTCGTATTTGCCCTCGGCCGCGTTCATCACCACGAAGAACGGCGCACCGTTGCGGCCTGGACCGGGCAGGCGGTTGCGCACTACATAGGCGCTGGCAGGTGTGAGCTTGAAGTTCTCGATCATCTCGTTGGCCTCGCGCTCGTCGCCGCATTTCAGGATCCAGCGGGCCGTGGACTGGCCGACGAGATCGGCGCTGAAATCGCCGCTGCGCTGGCTGATGAACGAAAGCTGGACGTTGTGCTTACGGCCTTCACGAACGTCGCGGATCGCCTGCTTATCGACCTGCGGAGCCTCCTTGGGACGATGCCACTCTTCGAAATCGAGGCGCTTGATCGTCTCTTTCATCTCGGTGAAGCGGCTGCGGTGATACTCCCGCACATCGTCCGGCATGACCGGCAGATCCGCATATTCCGGGTGCAGGAAGAAGTTACGGCCGATCAGGTAACGGCCGAGCATATACATCAGGGCCGTCTGCCGGTTTGCACTCTCTGAACCCTGTGGCGCGACACGGGCCAGATCCAGCACGATGATCCGGGCATCACCGAGATCAAGCTGGGTCGGCTCTGAGAGCGTCGGATATTTCTTGATCGCCGCCATGATATAGCGCTCGAACGCATCAATGAGCGTCTCGTGCGTCGGCAGGATGATCTTGGAATAGCGATTGAAGATCTCCGGCGCGCGGGCCGCTGCAATCAGATCCTGAAGAATCGGAACCGCGTGACGTTGGGCCATCCCTGCCAGACGATGCTCGCCCGCAGCGATCAGAGCCGTCACCACGTCCCGCCACCAGGTCGGATCCGCGCTGTCGAGATCGCCTTCGGCCGCAGCGTGGTGCGGGAGCTGGAGGCCGAGGCGGTGGATGGCCTCATCCACACTGGGCTCGATTCCTTCGCGGTAGTGCTTCGGATTGCCGCCCGCAAAGCCCGTGCATTGACGGTAGGCCTCCGGGATCACATCGCCGACGAGCTGGTCCATCCCCTCGAACGGGATGCCATCGAGCGGTGTGGCCAGCAGCGACACGAAATTGTCGATCGCGACCTCTTCGAGCGGCAGCGGGTATTCGAGGCCGACCTGAAGGTCGAAGATATTGACCTCAAACCCCGGAGCCATCTGCATTTCCACGAAGATGGCCTCATGGGCACGATCTGGCCCGAGCGCGTTGCGGACCATTTCGATGAAGCCGAGAGACGCATGGCCGATGTCCAGCTTCGCCAGCAGCGGCAGCTTGACGCCATTATTGCCCATAGCGGCAGAACTCAGGAGCAGGCCGAGAAGAATGGTGTTTCCGAGCACGGTCTTACCGCTGCCTGGGGGGGCTACGATAATATCCGCGATATGTTCGCGCACACCACCGCCAGTCGGATCGAACGGCCAGATCCCGCCATCGGGCTTGCGAAAAAGGATGGAGCCTTGCGGGAAGGGGGAGGCGCTTCGCATCCACGGCATCATGCCCATGGCATCCCCCAGAGGCGCAAGAGACGGGGTGGCCGTAGAGCCCAGAGAGAGCACGGGCACCGATCCCATGGCGGCCTCAAGCGGATCGCCCGGTACCCGGGTCGTTTTGCAGCCGCCCCAGCTTTCAATGCCCTGGGACAGATCGGCCGCACGGCGACGCAGCAGCTTGTCTTCGCCGACCGGAGCCCAGGTGCTGGCGGTCATCCGCATCCGGACGGAATTATGGTTTTCCTTCTCGCGCTTGGTTTTGATCGCCTGAAACGCCCGCGTGATGTCCTTGTTGCCCGGAAACATGCCAAGCATCGTGGCCCCCGTTTCCTTGATCGCGAACGCGGCCTTGCCACCGCCTTCAAGGATGATGGAACTCCGCCAGGGTAGGCGCTTGCGGCCCAGAGTGTTGAGCAGTTCGGAGAACGGGCGCGGATCCTCGGGACCGAGAAGCATGTCCACGGGCGCATAGGTGTAGTCGCCGACCGTCACGAGCTGACCGCCCTGATTTTCGGCGTCGGCATTAAAGATCTGGTCGCGCAGGGACGGCCAGAGCAGATTTTCAGTCTTTTTGCTCTGTTTTTCGTCATCCGGGAGCCGCGCCATGACACGATCGCCTACTAGCGTCGGCTTCCAGCCGCTTCCGGCCGTCTCGCGATAGAGCGTCTCACGCGCCAGCGTGATGGATTCATCGGCGCGCAGAAGCGTCGTGGAAATACCGAGATTGGACATGCTGTCCTGCACGCGCGCGACAAAGGCGTCGTGACGACCGGCCATCAGTTCGGAGCGCAGGGTAAAGCGCTGGCCGCTCCCCGCTTTTGGCCACGCCTTGACCTGCTCTTTCCGCTCCGCCGCCACCTGCTTCTTTTCTTCACGCGTCAGAACGGCCGGTCGGGTCCACAGAATGTAGCAGGCATCTTCCCACCGCATCACCTGAGGCCACCGCAGGCGGCGCTCATTGATGATGTCGTGGAAGTCGGCGTTCATCATGCGTGAAATCTGCTCGCATCCGTTGAGCGCGAGCAGATCGACGGCCACGCGGGCCTGATCGGGATCGGAGATGTACCAGCCTTCGATCGCATGGCCAGTGCCTTCGAGAAGGCCTTGCAGCTCGATGCGCTGTTGCTCGGCGATGGCCTCCACGTCCGCACGCGAGCACATGGTGCGCAGACCGTTCACGCGCAGGACAGAGACGTACTCGCCCCGCAGCGTCACGAGCCGGTCGTGATGTACGGCATCTGTGTGATTGGTCTCGACGTCGCAAAAGGATTCGAGGGGCTGACGAAGGAAGAGGCTCGCGCTGGCAAGCAACTCGGTCAAAAAGCCAGACATTGGAAACTCCGCGTCAGGATGGGGTAAGAGCAAGGGCCTTGTCGAGGAAGGCCGGATAAACGTCAGCGCCAGCGTCGAGCAGTCTGCCGGTCGGCAGAATACGAAGGCCTGCGCGGAGCAGATCGAGATTGCGTCGGACGGCTTCATCGGCGCTGCCACACAGGCGCATGGCCGTTGTGACCTGACGGATGGAGCCCGATTGCAGCCGGTGCTCGGCTTCCGCGCGCCGACTTTCGAGCAGACGCAGGAGCGTCATGGGTGTGCGGAAAGAGGGGGAAAACTGCGTGCCGAGCAACGGGTCCGGGATAGCCTTGAGGATGGTTTCCCAGAACTGGCGGTCAGACTGACCCTGCTGGCGGGCCATCAGGCGGAGCGTCTGATGGGCGGTCCGGGCGAGGAACATCAGGCGGGCCTGGGACATTTCGGGCCACCAGACGAGCATGGCTTCGGCGTCGATGGCTGCCCGCGACGTGTCCTGAAGAAGATTACACACCGGGCAGACCCGGAAACCGGCCTCTGAGGAGGGACCGGTCCAGGGGAGACCTGCACCGGGCGACGGCAGGCCGCAGCACGCGCAGGTGAAAGACCCATTCGACCCGTCTTTCCCGGGCCGGATCTCCTGGTCGAGACCAGGCTGGAGGAAGAACGGATCGGAAGTCATGTCGGCTTACTGGAACTGGTAGCTCTTGGCGGTATTGCTGATTTCAGCATTCCCGTTGGAGGCCGTGTTCGCAGAGTTGTTGATCCACTTCGGACCCGTCGCAGCCACACCGGCCAGAACAAAGCAGACGACGCCTGCAACAGCCATGCCGGGACGCTTGGTTTCTTCCTTCTGGGATTTGTAGAACAGCACGATGCCCGTCACGAGGGCGACAATGGCCAGACCGTAAAGGGCTGCGGCAGACCCGACACCGATGGTGTCCGTGCCTTCCTGCGCCATGTTCTGGATCTGCTGTCCAAGACCGTTGCTCGACGCCGTTCCACCAGCAGCGGCAAGAGCGTTACCGGCCATGACCATCGGCAGCATGGTGGCTGTCGCGACGGTTGCGCCGATCTTCGTGAGAGCGCGGGAAGCAGACGGGGTTGTGTGGGATGTCATGAGTTGGTTCTCCGTTGTGAGGGACAATCCCCTCTGCCGATCAATCTGACCGCGTGATCTGCGACTGAGGCGGCAGAGAGGTATTTTTTTCGTCAGCCCGTTTCAGGGCCAGAAAGAGAGGATCCAGGTCGCGTCCTTGACCGGATTGAGGAGCATGACGCCAAAGACGTACTGGATGCCGCAGCCAAGGCGTTCGCGGTTCGAGCGGCCTCTCTGGATGGCAAACCAGGTCAGGACGGCGAAGAAGCACGTCCAGGCCCCGAACATCTGAAAGAACAGGGCGAAGTCCTTGATGATCGCCATGATTGCGTCTTTGGGGCCGGTGCCGGTGATCAGGCTGTCCGCCGTGCTGTAGCTGGTGGCTGCGTCGCCCAGAGTGACCTGCACGTCCGTTCCGGCCGAGGCCGTGCTTTTGGTGAGGATGACGTTGAACGAGGCGAAGACACCGCACAGCACGAGGGACAGATAGGGCAGCCAGGGCTTGTCCTGCAGGGCCTGAATGGTCGGGTGGTAATACTGATAGATCCCGATCAGGCTGAAGATCAGGCAGGACACGGCCGCCGCATAGCAGGCCGTGGGCAGGAGCCAGCCCATGCCAACGGCGATTTCGTGGACGAGATTGACAAGGCCTTCCATGGTGGCCTCCTCAGTTCAGGTCGCCATGGGCCGTGTGCAGAACCCAGGTGGCGCCCTGCTGGCTGATGGTCAGGACCGCGCCGTAGCCCGGAATGACCGTGCCAACACCCACCTCGAACTGACGGTCCTGACCGCTCGGGGCCGCGCTGTCTTCGATCATGGCGAGCTGCGGTGAGGCCGCAACGATCCGGTAATGATGGATCCAGGCAGGCTTTGGAGCCGGTGCGGCGACGGCGGCCGGAGCGGGTGGGGCGCTCGACGATGAGAGGGCCGGAGCCTTGGACGCTGGCCCGTTCATGGCAGCGCTTAGAGCGGCACGGGCCTTTTCGGCAGCGGCATGGGCCTGAGCGGCTTCGTCCGCACCGGAGTTCTCGGCACCTGTCACGGCGTGACTGGCTTCGACCAGGGAGATGCGCCGTGTCAGATCATTCAGCTTGTCTTCTTCAGCCTTGCGCTGTCCTGCAAGGGACTGGCGCAGCTTTTCGACTTCGCCCCGCTCGCGCTCGATGACGCGGGCCTCGGCCGTGACGAGCTGAAGCACGTCGATCTGCTGCTGGGTCGCCATGGGCGCGGCCTGTAGAGTATGAGCCGCCTGCACGGGATCCGCAGGAGGCGCGGCAGGTGTAACCGCAGGCGCATCCGTCTGGGCTGCTGCGGACTGTGGCGGTGCGGGCGGTGTTGCAACGACGGCAGCGGGCGCGGCTTTCGCGGCCGGTACGGAGGCAGGCGGGGCCGCGGCAGTCTTAGGATGGCCGAGGGTCTGCATTTCCGCCAGATCGGCGCTTGCGGGCGGCGGTGCGGACGGAGCAGGTTCAGGGGCCTGAGCCACGGGCGCGGCCGTCTGGTCCATGCCCACTTCCTGACCCGGTGCCGAGACAGGGTGATGATGGTGGCCACTGGTCGCAAGAATCCCCGCGAGCAGGACCGCGCAGATCCCGAGGCCCGAACCGCCATAGAGCTTCTGGCGCGGCGTCAGAGCCTCGTAGCGAGAGATGAGGGGTGTGAGAAAAGAAGCCGGGCCTGACAGTGCGGGTTCCGTCGCGTGGCTGTCGTCGTGGGCCGTTGTTTCGGTGTCCTGACGCTCCGGATCATCAGACAGGATGTCATGCTGATCGGGCGGTGGTGGCGCTGCGTGAACGGGCTCCATCCGACGCGGCGCGACTTCGGTGTTCAGGTGGTGAACTGTGGAACTCATAAAAAAGATCCTTCTGGCTGAGACTGCCAGAAGGATCGGGTAACGATCTGCGACTGAGTGCGGAAAATCAGGGCTTATCAAGAACAGGATCCATGAACATCACACCGACATTCACGTTGGCGGCGAGGATGATCCGCGTGCGTGTTGGCGTATCCTGTGTCAGGGCGCTGTTGACGGCCGAAGCCGCACTTCCTGCGGCGACGCCGAGCTGCTGGCCCATGTTCAGACGCTGGATATAGTTCATGCCGCCCAGGGCGCTGTAACTGCCCGAGACATTGGACGTGGTTTCGATGGCCTGCCCAAGCCCCTGCACGAAGGCTGCGGCGGCAGGCATGACGAACCGCTGTATGATCAGGGGATCGACGCTGGAGGCGACACCCTGTTTCATGCTGTCGGGCGCCATCACCACGCCATTCGTCGATAGCGTGCGGCCCTGATGAATGATCTTGTTGACCTGCACGACCAGAAGCTGCTCGTTTCCGGGTGCCCTCGCAACCGTTGCAATCATGCGGTCGCCTGCAATGGGGCCGCTATCGGCCTCCAGCACGATCTGACCCGCCAGATCACTGTCCGTTGCCGTGACGGTATGGGCATAGATCCCGCGACCGGCCGGGATCAGGGCTGGCGCGGCGGCCGTATCATGTGAGGCCGTGGCCGCTGCGGATGCCCCTGTCGCACCATGCGAAGCCATCGCTTTCTCGGCCTGGGGCTGCGCCTCCTGCTCGGGCTTGAAGACGGCTTCCTGAAGGTCCGAGACGGGAGGCCGGGTCTGAAGTCCGCTTTCGATGCGCGCAATCTCGGCGACATAACGGGCGCGGCGCTTCTCGCGTTCCTGTTGCTCGGCCTGGGATGTCTCGCCATTGCCTGACGCAGAGTAGGCCGGATCGGTCTGGACGATCGAGGCTTGCGGAGCGGTCTCGATGTGGGGCGGCGTGGGAGGTGGTGCCGGGGACGCGATTGGCGCGTCATAGCCGATTTCCTGCGGCCGGGCAGGTGCTGGATCATCATGCGCGCCATCATACGACAGGACCGCTCCGGTCCTTTCGCCCTTGTCCCGGGTGACAGCGGGTGCCAGATCCGGGGTATAGGACTGTCCGGCGCGTTCGGATTTCTGTGCAGTCTCGGTGTTCTGCATCTGACGCAGACGGTCCTGCTCCGGGTTTGTGTTTGTGCCACCAGGCAGCGCATTCATCTCGGCAATATGCCCGGGATTGGACTTGGGCATCTGCTTGGTCTGATGGTGTGAGACAAGGAGGACAAGAGCGAGGACCGAGACGGCTGAACCCCCGAGCAGGAGCAGGCGTCGGTTCCCGCCGCGTGTCGCACTCGACAGGACGGATTTGAACTTGGGCAGTTTCGGGATCATGGCGTCATGTCCTTGAGAGACGCGGACACGGTCCGACCGGAATCCGACAGGAGAATGTAGGGGGTCTGGCGGAAGGCGTAGAGGGTGTAGCCGTCTTCGCCGCGCTCTGAACTGTCCCAGGCAGGCGTCATGAGCGCCAGCCGCGTGCGGATGTAGAGTTCATTGCCCATACGCCATGCTTGGACATCGTCAGGAGAGAGACCCTCGACGCTCTGGGGAACGGCGGAGGCCGGAGCGATCCCGGACAGCATGGCGTTCATGAAGGGCTCCGCCGTGCCGGGGGCGGCTTCCGGACCCATTTCCTGCTTCGCATTGGGGCCGTCTTCGTTGACGCGGACCGTCAGGTTGTCGTCATAGGTGCCGCGACCGGCCAGAAGCAGGAAGGAGATCGGCTTGATGGCGCCCTTTAACGTGACGAGCAGGCCGCCGCGTGGCGACAGCGACAGTGGCTCGATGTTGATGGTGTTGCTGCCAGCATAGGGAACACAGGTGTAAAACCCTGTCGTCTGCACGGCAGGAGAGCCACCTTTTCCGCCGTCCGACGAGCAGTTCTTCAGACCGTCCGGATTGGCGGATGTGCTGGTCGTGTTCCACGCAATCGGCCAGGGTGCGCCGGAGCGGTCCACGAAAGAGACGGCCGTGGGATAGCCCTTGGTCGTGAAAATCAGCGATGTCTGCTGACCGGGCGCGAATGACACGCGGATGGCTGGTCGGCTGGTCGGAGCCGCGACTTCCGTGGCGACATCTTCACGCGCCCTCTGGTTCTCTTTGAGGCGTTTACCCAGTCGATGAATCATCTCCGGTGTCAGAGGAATGGCTTCATCCTCGGCAGCCTGCTGGTCCTGCTGCTCTGGCGACAGGTGTGGCGCGGCGGGCGCGGCATCCGGAGCTGGCGCAACCGACTGAGCCATTGCGGTGAAGGGCATCAGGCCCAGGAGGCCGAGGAGGGACAGCGAAAAAGAGCGGGTTGTCATGGTGCGGATCCTCACTGCGGGCTGGCCACAAGCTGGGTAATGGCAATGCCGTCAGGGTGATCCGGGTCATCGACGCGCTCGACATGCACGGTCGCAATCAGGGTCTGGGAGCTTTCCAGATTGACGTTCTCGCAGGTCTGAACGAACGGGAACTGCACGACATAATGGTGATGACCGTTGACCATACTCTGCTGGCGAATGGTTGCGGCACGGGTCGGCTGCGCGTAGCAGAGCAGCTTGGCTTCTTTCATTTTCGCCAGATTGCCGTCCTGAACAAAGGACTGTGCGAACGTGTTCCAGCCGTTCAGGGTGAAATGCGCGCCAGCCGCGTTAAGCTGCGACGGGTAATCCCGGTAATTGATATTGTAGGGCTTGAGCGACCACTTGATGACCCAGGACAGGAAGTCTTCCTGACTGAGGATCGGGCTGTTCAGAGCAATAGCCGGGCGAGGGGCGTTGATTCCGTCCACGAAGAAATACTTCGGGAGCGGATGATACGACCAGGCGCGGGCCAGGAGCACGGCCAGCACCACCACGACGGCGGCGAGTGCGATGGACGTCTGCAAGGAACGCTCAACGATCTTTCCCTGAAAATCAGGATCGGTCAGGCGGCGGCTCAGGGATCCCGAGGAGCGGCTCATGGCGCGGTGTCTCCGTGGAGCGACAGCGGGGCTGCGGATGGCATTTCAAACCTCATGATGACTGTGTCATCGTTACCGTGACCCGTTGATCTGCGACTGAAGCTGAAAAAAGCAGAGAAATTTGCGGATCAATCGCCTGAGCGCATGACGGCAGTCTGCTGATGCAAACGACTGGTGCGGCGACCGCCACGACGTGGGCTCCAGAAGAAAAACCCTTTCTTTCCCAGGCACTCGCGGCGCATGTGATCCATCTTGTTCAGATAGATTTCATACAGGTTGGGATCGAACGTCTTGCGCATATCCTTTTTGGAACGTCGCGGGAGATGGAGCCAGCCGGACTGGCTGACGATGGTGCGATTGCTCAAGAGAAAGTCATCGGCCACAGCCTGAGGGGCTTGGTAGGCAAAATGCCGCATGGCCAGTTCGTGTTGCATTTCAACGGACCAGCGTGTGGTGCAGGCATTTCGGCTGAAGCCGATGACCAGTCCGGTGGGAGAGTTCCGGACCTGCCATCTGCGGCCCTGACGCTCTTCTGGTGTCAGACGGGACGCCTGTTCCCAGGTAAGAATGACGGATGAGTCAGCGGGAATGGCGAAAGGGTCAGCAGCAGGGCGGAGACTGACCAGCTTGCGCTGTAGGCTGCGGACACTGCGTCCCATTTTCTTGGCAATGCGCTGGAGCCCGATGCGCCGCTCACGGTGTGCCAACAGCGTGGCAACGTCAGCGTCTGTCCAGACCGCCTCGGCATAACGCTCCCGTGCGGGTAGGACCAGGGCGGCGCGTTTCTTGCGTACTGCCATGACGGTGCGGTTGAGGCGCTTTGCGATGGCGGGGAGGTCTTCGCCCTTGGCCCATGCGCGGCTGAGACGACTGATATCGCGAAGAGACCATGCCCGAGGCCCGCTTCTGAGCGGGGTGCGTTTAAGATCTAGTCCTTCCTTTTGCGCAATGGCCTCTATTTCGAGGCGGCTTATGAAAAGGGCAGCCGCGATATGCGCGACGTTCACACCTTTTATTGCCATCTTGATGACGAGTGTCCTGACTTCCTCGGAATTTTTTCCGGGAGAAATCAGGTGCTGCTCTTTTTCACTTTTAACATCAGACGAGTGAAATAACGCTTCTTCTACGCTGCCGAGGGCGGGGAGTGAGGAGCGGAGGCTGCGTGCAAACATCGTCGGAAGTCCCTATCACGTTTCAACGTATAAGGACTTATCCGATGATAGATCATCGGTTACAAGCGATATAACACCGAACGACTAAAAGTTTTCCGTTAGTTCACGGTTTTCTGTATGGCGCCGCTCAATGCGATGAAGCTGTCATTAAAAAATTCCACCTGTTCGCGGACGCTCTGGATATTGCTGTAGAGCCCGAGCGTGCGGAGAGAATTAAAAATATCTTTCTGATTGGGGAGACCAGGAAACAGATCGGCTGTAGCGATCTTTAAGGCCGCTGCGATGCGTCGAAGAGACTCAATTGATGGCTTTCGCAGACCAATTTCAATGAGCTGCATAGCCGGCGTCTGATGCCCGCTAGCTGCGCCTAATTCAGAAATACTCATCTGACGCGCAAGTCGGATATCTCTGATTCTCTCACCCAGCTGCTTTACAACAGGCTCTCGCGGATCGCTTTCTGAGGCGGTGGCACCCTTGCGGGCGGCAACATCATGTTCGCGGGCCAGATGAAGTTTTTGGATGAGGTGAGATAAAGACCCTGAAGTTTTCTGGAAAGCGTCAGCGAGCTCCAGATACTTCTGAGTTTCCTCCTCGCTGATTGTAACTTCGATCGGCAATATATCGTGATTATCAAGTGGGAGTATTTCGTTGGGAGGGGTTTTAAGGGCCAGAAGTATCTTATGCAGGGTCACATAAGATACATTTTTCCCCCGCTCGATATTTGAAATTGTCCCGACAGCCAAGTCTGTTACGAAACAGATATTTACGACATTCATCCCTTTGCCTTCCCGGACATCCTTAATTCTCTGTCCCAGGTCCACAAGGTATTCGTCAGATTGCCCGTCACTTACCTGCGTCTCTGTTTTCTTGTTCATGGCTAGTTCTCTCTCTCGGCAGGCCTACGCACCAGATTTCGGGTCCAGATACAGCAAAATACCAACGAGAGCGCCCCTGACAACTGAGTTCGTATTTAACATTTCTCCTTAGTCGCACGTCGATTTGCGATTGAGAACTTTAAGTCATTTCAGGAGAGACCGAATGTTTGTAATGTTGCCTCCAGCTCATGTGCAGCCTGCGCCCTCGGGACCAGTCTCTCTCGCGCCTCCTGTAGAACCGTCCATCCAGACTGCGCCGCCGAAGATAGTCCATCATTTCCGCATGACTGCTGGATATGGTCATCAGGTGCCACTCTCCTTCGCGATCAGACAAATCGTCCCCTCAGGAGTGCGCGTGACCTATGGCGCGGGCGTCGATCCGGGTGAGGCCGTGGACTGGCAGGGCGGTCGGGAATGGAACAAGGTTCTGGCCACCACAGTCAGCCCACTCGGTGAGCGTATCGAGGTTGGGCGCGCACACGTCACTATTTTGAAGAAATAAGCGTTAGTCGCAGATCGACTTGCTTCTCTGCTGGGACTTACCCAGGAGAGAGGCATGTCACCAGACGATCGAACACCGCACAGGGAGACCCCGCAGAGTTCTCTGGCTCCCAATCTCGCTCTCGCACGCCACAATCTGCTTGAGCATTTCCGTGTCCGGAATGGACACACGTTCGGCACCGACGGGGCGGTCACGGCCTCTCTGGCCGATCTTCTCGTGTCCCTCCCCAATGAGGAGCGGCGGACCCTTGTGTCCGAGGTGATCTCGACCGTAGCCGGTGGAGAGGATCTCGTGGCAGCCGCTGTCGCCAGCCGTGCCGACCTTGTCACCTGGACCGATAGCGAGAAGCGGGCAGAACTCTCTGCCCGGGTTTTCTCAGAGGACCGTCTGGCGCTTTTGCGCGATCTTCTTGACCCCGAAGAAGAAAGGTCGGCCGCATGAAACGGGCACCCTTTCTATTTATCGCGGCTGCCTTGTTGCTTCCCGTAGGTGCCTCCGCCGCAACACAGGGCAGTCAGGCCTGCGCCACCCTGACACGGGCCGCAGCGGACGCCGTCAACGGGCGGATCAAGGCCAACAATGCCTACGAAAAGCAGCCTGAAAGCGTCAGCGGCCTGTCGTGTCTCGACAAATTCTTTAACGGGACCGGCCTCAATCTCCTGACAAACATCGCCAACCCTGCGGCGCTGATCAATGACGTTGTCGGGCAGGTCGAAGGAGAGATCTGTTCTGCGGCCCAGAGTGAGTGGAACAACACCGTCGGGGCCGCGCAGCAGTGTGGCCTGAGCCTGAACGGTGTGAATGTCGGCCTTGGCCTCTCAGGCGGGAATGGCCTGATGTGCCCGTCCCTGAACTTTGGCGGCAACGGTCCCCAGCTCGCGGCCGGAAGTCTCGGGAACGGGGATTCCAATGGCTATGTGCGTGGTGAGCCACGCTTGCCGACCGGGTACACAAGCACACCGCTGGATGGGGTATTCTGATGAAGATCCGCCTCAATCCAACAATCGCAACGATGCTCCTCTGCACGACCGTTCTTGTCGCGATGCCGAAGCCTGCGAATGCGTTCATCGGTGAAGCGGCCGTGGTCGCGGCCATCAGCGCCCTACAGAAGTTTACGGGCAGTGCGCTGTCGTCAATGACCAAGACTCTGACGTCGCAGTTGAACAGCTCGATGGACAGCCTGACGAACCCGAACTCCGTCAGTTCTATGCTGAACAAGGGGTTCACCCAACTCAGTAATTACGAAAAGGCTGGTGTCGCCGCAGAGCAGCGGATCGCCGATGCGTCCAATACAGCCATGGCGGAGTTCGCTCGGCGCCAGCAGGATACGACAATCCGCGACGAGCACATGATGAACCCCGAGTTCTGCACGGGGATCGACGGGTCGCAGGCCACCCAGGGGGCTTCGCAGTCTGCGCGCACGGCAACACGGGCCATTGCGACAATTACGGACAGTCGGGGAGAAGCCGACGCCGGAACGCCGTCGTATTACGGCAAGGGCCAGGGCGTGGCCTCAAGCATGGCGCTGCACGGACGGCGGTATTGCTCACAGGAAGACGTCACGGCCGGTCTGTGCTCTGCTCTCTCCCGCCTGCCCAATGCGGACCAACGGGCTATTTCCCTGTTCGGGCAGGATACCCTGTCGGTTGACGGCGGTGTGGACGCTGCCAACGATTACAGCACCACACTCATTCAACCCGTGGCACCGGCCGCACTGCGCGGTGAGCAGCTTACGTCCACGTCCGGCCGCGAAGCCGCGTTGCGTCGTCGTGCCTACAACGCCCGCATGTCGCTGTCGCGCTACGTGATGAATTTCATCACCTCGCTTGAGATCCCGTCGATCAACCTGACGGATGTGCAGAAAACAGAGATGCAGGCCGAAGGGATGGCCGTTTCGGATCAGGCCTCGTGGCTGACCTCGATGAGCCTTGAGGTCAACCGTCGTGTCTCCGGTGTGACTTGGAACAAGAACCTTCAGCAGATGCCGCCCGCCACCGTGATGCGTGAGCTGGCCATCGAGCAGGCGCAGGCCAACTACCTCGCCCTGCAGAATTACCGCCTCGGCCTTTTCCAGTCCTCGCTCGCCGCAACGCAGGTGGCGCAGCACGAAGAGGAAAGCGAGGCCAAGAGACTTGCCCCGATCCCGTCCCCTAACGTCAATCCCGGAGGCTGACATGGCCCAGAACGATACCCAGCCCCCCGCCCTCGTAGACGTGTTCCAGAGCCTGGAGCGCGTGCGGCCGCAACTTGAAAAAGAGGCTCCCCAGCTTGCCGGTCAGATCACTCTGCTGGCGCAGAAGCAGCAGGATCCGGACCTCGCCGCCAATGACCGGTTTCGGACGAACGTGGCCTATGTGCTTCAGGATGCTGAGCGTCTGGTCGGTCCAGTCCTGCCTCAGGAGAGCGGGCTGCGCGAAGAGATGACGCAACGCGCCATGACCGTGCCCGGCCTGACGTCCGAGACCCTCAAGGACTTTATGCGACAGACCCCCGATCTGATGGATCAGCGGCTGGTTGACAACGTGCGCTCCGTTTCCGAGCAGGTGGCCTCCATGGGCGCTGACCAGCAGGGCAATCCGGAGATTGACGAGGTTCTGCACTCGCTAACGGATCGGGTCGCCAACGCCGCACGGTTCTCTACGCACGACCCGGAAGCGCAGACCGTCACAGAGAATGAACAAGCAGATGTCAGACCTGTGGAACCGGCCTCCGAGTTCGATGGGAGCCCTGAGCCACCGCCTTTTGAAGACGTCCCGGATGCTCCCGATCTGGATCACGAAGAAGGGCCGCAGGAGGAAGAGACTGTCGCTCCAGCGCGTTCGCCTGGACCCGAGGCCGCCGATAACAGGATGCACCCTTCGCCAGGTGGTGGTGACAGGAACAGTCAACCCGAGATGGATGGCCGCGCCCGCCCTCAGTCAACCGGAGCAGGACAAAATGAAAGCACAACCACGCAGAAGCCTGAGGGGGGAAGCAAGACTGGTCCGGCGCAGGATGCAGGGAGCCGCACGAAGACTGGTCCGTCCGAAAAGGCAGAAGACCAGCATGAGCAGAAGGACGATGAAAAGGTTGTCTATCAGGTGCGCGGTCCGGGTCTTTTTACCCGTCTCGCACAGGCCATTCGTCCCGAGGCTGTGCAGCAGACCGTAACGCCCGGGTCTAACTGGATGGCCAAGGCGCAGACGATGAACGCTGCCCATGGACAGCAGGCGGACGCCAACCATCTGGATCGGACGGAAGCCCTCGGCCTGAAGGCGCAGAGTGCTCTGGAAGCCGTGCAGAATACGCCTGCATCTTCGGTGATGCGTGAAATTGCAGACGCCGCAAAATCCGAGCCAAACGGCATGGATGGCGTGTTGAGCGAAATGCGGCCGGGAGGTCGGCATGAGGGCCTGCAATCACGATTTCAAGCCGAGCGGAGCACCAACCAGGCGTTCGCAGCGCAACTGAAAGAAGCGGGTGAAGCCGTCGCGGCCTATGGCGCTCACCGCGAAAAAGCCGCCGACATTGGGCTAGAGCGTGGGACAGAGGCTCAGGTTGAGCAGCGTTTCAACGGCCTGGACAGCAAGATTGGCGAACTCGCCAAGGGGGTGCCGGGAAAGGAAGCCGGGACCAGCATGGTCGAAGATCTCTCAGAGAAGGCGCGTGAGCTGCTGAAAAAGGCGGTCGAGGCCGTTGCCTCTGTCTTTCGGCCGTCTCCGTCCGCGTCCGCTAGCGCAAGCCCGGGAATGTAACTGATGATCTTCTTCAGACGGCTCAGCAGAACAGGTTGGGCGCTCTGCGCCCTGCCTCTCTCACTCGCAACAGGGATAGCTCACGCACAGTCGGTCACAGGCAACTCGACGTCCGGGAACTCCACCTACGGCGTGACCTGGAACATGCTCGATCCCGGTGATGACTGGGCCGCGACAATGATCAAGTCGGTCTTTCCGGTCTTCGGGTCGTCCTCGACCTCCACCGGCACCGAGGCCACGGTTATCGGAACCATGCTGGGCGATCTGTCCGGTTTCGTCATGGCGCTGGCCATGGCGTTTGTCTCATACGTCATGATGATGAACATGCACCGCTCGGCTGAAACGTCGAAGGTGCTTGGTTCAAACCAGACGTCCATGAGCATCGTGCGGATGGCCTTCGGGGCTATTATGATGTTTCCGGTGGCAGGTGGCTTCAGTGCCGGTCAGGCCGCGTTCGTCCAGGGATCTCTCTGGGGCGTCGGTATGGCTAAGACGGTCTATACGTCAGCCGTACAGGCGATCGGGCCAGACGGAAAAACCATCGCGCAGCCCATGGTGCCGGGTACGAAAACCATTGTGGCAGGCCTGATCGCCAATGAGATGTGCCGGGATCTGGTCAATCTGGCCTCGTCCAATTCCAGCCTCGTGCCAGCACCGACCGGTCAGCGCGTCTGGGTTGTTCCAGGCGCGGATGTTGGCGTCATCACCTACCCGTATCAGATGACAACCGGGGATGGTCAGCCGGTCTGCGGCTCTGTGACCATTCAGGCGCCCCGGGCCGCGACGAAGGTCTTGGGCGTGACGGTGGATACCGCCGCCATGCAGCAGCAGATCCTCGACAGCGTTCTGGTTGGCGAGATCCGGCCGCAGGTCCAACAGGTTGCGAACCAGTTCTGGCAGACCAAGAAGTCGTCCAGTCTCGCACCGCTCGTAACCCTCATGACGCAGGCCACGAACGATTATACCAGCAAGCTGACGGCCAAGGCTGCCAGCATCCGCCAGCAGGTTCAGGCCGCTGTGATGCAGCGAAGCACAAGTTTCCAGGCGTGGAACAGCGGCACGAACGGAAGTGCTGCAAATACGAAGAACCGATTGGATAGCCTCGGTTGGACGGGCGCAGGGGCCTATTATCTTGAGTTCGCCCGACTCAACGGCGAAACCATGTCCCTGATGGCCTCAACGCCGAGCGTCAGCGCGCCAACCTATGTCGGCCTTGGCGAAGATCTGCATGGGGACATCGCGCCGCTGATGCAGTCCATTGGTGCGCTTCTGGCCAATATCTCCAACATGGTCGCGACGCAGGACGGCATGAATGCTCCAGGCGGCAGCAGCGACCTTTACGCAGGTGTTACGCCAACAGGCGATGGCGCAGGCGTTCTGTCGCAGGTGGCGCGGTCTCTTCATCTGACTGACTACACGCTCCAGACGGTCATGGCATTTATCGAGCCGTCTGGTGCTGAGGGCTACTGGACGGATCCGTTCGGGAACCTGATGGGCCTTGGAAACTGGATGGTCACGACCGCCCTTCTGGTCATGGCATCAGCAGCGCTTCTCAGCTCGGACACCGGATCCGCGATCACAGCGGCTGGTGCGGCTTTGACGGGCAATTTTGCGGCCGCAACGGGTATTGGGGTCGGGCATATCGTTGTCAGTTTTCTCAGTACGCCCATTCTGTCGGGGTCCATGGCGCTCCTGGTTCCCGGCCTCATGCTGGCCTTTGTGCTGCCTATGGTCCCCTGGATCATGTGGATGGCAGCCGTTGCGGGCTGGCTTATTCTGGTCTGCGAAGGTGTGATTGCGGTTCCGCTCTGGATGCTCGCCCACATGACAATGTCGGGTGAAGGTCTTCATGGGCACGCGAAGGCAGGATACGCCCTGATCTTTAACGTCCTCTTTCGGCCGACCCTGATGCTGTTCGGACTTTTCCTCGGCTATTTCGTGTTTGACGCCATGTCCTGGCTGGTTCACCAGACGTTCGGGGTTGCCGCAGGGTTCGTGCTGTCGCATGGCTGGATCGTGACCAATCTGGTCGGCATTGTCGTGATGCTAGGCCTGTACGTGACGGTTCACATTACGCTGGCCCTGATGTGCTTCCGGTTGATTGGTATCCTTCCCGAACGCGTTCCTGCCATGATTGGCTTTCATGAAGGAAGCCGGGTCGATCTGGACCAGTTTTCGAGGGACGCTGCTGTGATTGGTATGGCAGGGACCTTGAAAGGCATTCAGAACTCATTGACAAGCGCAATGCCGGAGAAGGCACAGCGCAAGCTTGGCAACTCGACATCTGCTAAGGAAAAGCAGATGGTAGATACCACGATGAACAAGATTACCTGAACGGAGCATGAAGATGGGAAGTGACAGCTCTGGAATGAGTGGCTGGGCAGGATATATCCTTGGCCAGATGGCTGCGGAGTCAGAGCAGTCACGGAATCTCTTCGTCGCGAGAACACGCCAGCGAATAGCCCAAAACAATTATGAGGCTCGTATCGAGAAACTCGTGGCTAAGGGGCATGAGTTTCTCGATCACATTAAATGGCAAGAAGGGATCATGGCAGAGCGGAAGGCTCGGATCAGCGATCTCGAAAAGCAGCTTGCCCAGGTGACAGAGACCTTGGAGCGTCAGTGCGTCCTGACGAGAGAATGGGAACAGTATGCTGATAAGGGCGACAGCAATTTGAGCCGCCTAAAGACTTGGGCTGACGATGCCGAAGCCTCACTCGCACGGTATCGCGCCCTCTACGGCCCTCTTCCTCCGACAGAGAAAAGCAGCTCTTAGTCGCATCTTCGCTCGGTAGGGTCTCCTTAATTCTTTGGGAGACCCTTCATGCGTTCTCGTACCTCTTTTTATCTCGCTGGATCTCTGCTCCTGGCAGGACCGGCAATGGCGCAGACCCAATGCGCCGTCCCTTCCCCTGCTCCACAGACGTCCGCACCGCAAAAGGCCATAGCATCAGGGCCTCAGCCGACTGACGCGATTCAGCGCCTGGTGCAGGCCGGAAGCGAGATCCTGTGGGCAGAGCCACAGCACGGTCTCCAGACTGGCGTGGCTCATGGGGACAACCAGCTTCTCGTTTTCTTCACCCCGGAAAATCACAGTTTCATCATTGGCGGGACGCTTATTCCCGTCTCTTATGACCGCCTTCACGAGCTGATGGGCAAACGGGCAACAGATCTTGAGGTCTGGCACGGAACAAAGGGCATGTTCGTGCGCAATGGCGACCGCTTTCAGGTGCTCTATGCGACGCCAGACGGTCAGGCTGCCATCGCCGGCACTGTCTGGGACGTCGCGGGGAAGAACATCACCCGACAGCAGATCCGCTACATTCCGGGGGCGGTCCCTACGGTTCGGATTGATGTTCCGGGGGGCGGAAAGGCCTCGGCCGGGTCGTTGTCCGAACAGATCTACGCCGGTGTGATCGGACAGAAAGGCGCGCCGGAGGTGATCATGTTCATCGACCCGCGCTGCACGTTCTCGATTCGCGCCATGCAGCTCCTTCAGCCCGCCGTTGATAGTGGCAAGCTGCGCCTGAGAGTCGTGCCGCTGTCGCTTCTGGACTATGAAGACGGGGGAGCCAGCACGCGTTACGCCAGGGCCATGACCTCCCTGCCCGCAGACGCCAGTATGGTGCAGGCATGGACGTCCGGAGGCCTCTCCGCTGCTCTGGATCAGCCTTCTGCTGAAGCACAGTCACGACTTGACGCGAACATGGCAGCGGCCAAGGCGGTCTCGCTGACGGGCACACCGACCTTCTTCTGGAAGCATCATGACGGATCTCTGGGGCGTCTCGACGGCGTACCGCCTGATCTGAGCAAGTTCCTTGCGGACGTCAGCCAGTGAGCGGGGCGAGCGAAAAGAAGGGAGTTCTGGCGAAAACAGGCCGGGCCGCTCGGTTTGTTGTGGGTTCTCCATCCGTCGCAGTCGGGGCCACGAGTATCCGTGACGGCTACGGTCTGCTTCGGACACTCTGGGGTATCGTCCGGAGACGGCCTGAGGCGGAAGACGGGTTTCAGGTGGATGGATCGGGACACATCGACCTTGCCGCGACGGCAGAGGTGTATGATGTCAGTCCGGCCGCAGTCGAGATCTACCTCCAGAACCAGCAGATCAAGACATATCAACGGGCCTGGTCCGCAGCCCTCATCGGGGCGGTTCTGCTCGCGGCATGGGTCATTGTAGGCCTTAGCGGCTCATGGCACAGCCAGACTCTCGTGACAGCGATCGAGATGCTGCCGTTTTGGTTCGCTCTGGGCCTTTATATTCTGCAGAATGGCTGGCTGAACTGGCAGTTTCGCCAGCGGCGAAAGGCTGGGATGTTGGCCTATATCAGAGAGGCCGACACCCTTTTCCCTCGACGGCCCTGAAACAGGAAGCGGCCCAGACGGGCCGCTTTTCTTTTAGAAGGTTCCGGGTGGGTGCGTGTAATTATTGTTGGGGCCATCAACGGCCCAGCCCGCGTGTTCGTAGTCCTCACGGCCTCCGGAATTACGCGGATCTTCGATTTTTAC
This sequence comes from Gluconobacter albidus, assembly GCF_002005485.1. Classification (NCBI taxonomy): domain Bacteria; kingdom Pseudomonadati; phylum Pseudomonadota; class Alphaproteobacteria; order Acetobacterales; family Acetobacteraceae; genus Gluconobacter; species Gluconobacter albidus. The sequence goes on from NZ_CP014690.1 coordinate 244,111, forward strand.
GATATGACCTTGCCGGTCATAGACAGGAGGTGCCCAGACGGCTCTTGACGACCCGTAGGCCGCGCCCGGCTCATAGCGAGCATGTTGAAGTGGGGGCGGCTTGGGGCCATGACCATGACCGGCCGAGACGTTGCCTGAGCAGGCCGCTAAAGCAAAAAATGCGATCGCAGGTAGGAAATATAGTTTCATTGACCAGTCTCCGCTTTGGTATCATGGAAACTGGCATGCACATCTGCGACTAAGGTGGCAAAAACGTCTCAGGCTTTGAAAGCGCGAGCTGATTCCTTATGAATGATAAAGGGATCTCCAGCCATGTCCGCTTCAAATGCACTGAATTTCTTCAAACATTCGCTTCTGAGTTCGAGAAATACAGTGTTTTGGCACTCTAGTTTTTTAAGCTCATCCACATAGCGAGCGCACTCTTCAACCTGATCAATATAGTCACGTATCAGGGCGGGAGATATAAAAACCATCGTTGACATCAAAGTAATGGTTTTATGGATTCCATCAATAAGAAATTGGGCTTGTGCGCACAAAGATAATTCATCGCATACGCTTAGTATCGAATATAATTCTTTATTATATTTCAGCACAACAGAACCCATCAGACACCTTTATTAATACCATATAAAACAAAAGTCTGACCGCACCAGGGTTCCAGGTACGGACCAAAACGACCTTTATTTATTTTATCTTCAATTTTCTCCTAACACGGAGATGTGAAAAGAAAAAAGTCTTCATTAACAAATTGTGAAAAAAAGTTATGAAAGGCCTCTTTTGTTCTCATAAGGTCCTAATAGGACCGCGCGGGAGCAGGGTAGAGATGAAAGTCGCAGATCGCCGTGATGTTCTCTGAACGGCGAGGAGAATGTGATGAGGATCTTTCTTTCTCGTTGCAGGACACGCATACAAGTCAGCCGCCTATTTGGGCTTGAAGAAGGAATTATTTGAGTGAGTTAGCCAGAGCCTAGATACGTTTAAGGCCCCGCTTTCACGAGGCCCTAAGAACGTAGTCCCATCGGTTTGGCGACCGATTGAACTGGATTGAAATTTCACTGCTGAATTTTCAATCCTACATTTCAGCCTCGAATGCAAGAGTTTCTTGCAAACGGGAGGGGCTTGTTTGAAGGGTTGGAGAGCAGGGCTTCGGAAACCCCGAAATCCTGAGAAGTTTTCCATGACCTATTCTCTTTCGTATGACCCCCACCAGGCGGGCGTGAGGCGCATCACCGCCGCCATGATCCTCGCGGAGATGCAGTGCGAGGCCCTGCCGCGAAGTGGTGCCAGCAAGGCGCAGATCCTCAGTGCGTTGCACACAGAGCCTCGTGCGCTTGGCCTTCAGCCGCGCCAGTCCGATCTGCTTGGCTTTCTGATCAGCCGCACGAAGCCGGTGGACTGGGAGGACGACAACCTCACAATCTGCGCCGTGCGCAATCGTGACATCTGCGAGCGGTTCGGCATCGAGCGGTCCACGGTCAAACGCTGGTTACGAGGCCTCAGCGAGTTAGGCTGGATCATCATGCGCGATAGTCCGAATCAACAGCGCTGGTTGAGACGTGACGGCCGCAATGGGGCCATCCTTGAGGGATACGGGTTCGATCTGTCGCCGCTCTCTCGGCGCTACGACGAAATGCTCCAACGCGTTGAGGCCTTCAGAGAGCGGGAGCGCGAAGGAAAGCGCCTGCACAAGCGTGCCATGATCCTGAGCCGCCGCATCACGGCCCTTTCTGCCACGGCGCTTGAGACGGTCAGCGACAAGGCAGAGGTCATGAGCATCCAGCAGAACGGGCATCAGCTCCTGGCGCTGCGTGGCAATGACCACGACCTGGACATTCTCTCTCCGCTGGTAGAGCAGATGGAGGGGCTGGTCGAGCGTCTGGAAGCCCTGATCGCAGGTGCTGACCCTGTGGAAATGGACCCCATGGGGCGCACTGATGGACCCCACAATACTGATACAAACCCAAATACGATACCTAAAGTTACTGTAAGCGGAGCCGGCTGCGCCGGCGTTGGCATAGAAGAAGGAGTAGTTGGGTCTGACAGTGCCTCCCCTGCCAAGGCCTCGCCGCTTCGGGGCTTCAAGGCCGGACCGAACTTCCTCCTTCAGCTCGTCCCGGACCTGCGCGATCTCTGCACCAGCAGCCGTCCCCATGAGGCCGAACTGATCGACGCCGTGGAGATGCTCACTGGCTCTCTGGGGATTTCGTCTCATGCCTGGCGTCAGGCGTGCAGTGTGATGGGTCGATATGAGGCGGCTGTCGCGGTGTGCGTCATTTCCGCCAAGGCGCGAAAGGGCAAAGTCCGGTCGTCCGGTGGCCTGCTACGGGCCATGATCGAGCGTCATCTGGACGGTACATTGGCTCTGGACCGGACGCTCTATGGCCTGGCGTCAGATCTTTCGGCCGACCGCACCTACCATTGAGGTGTCAGTCGCAGATGGGATCTGCAGAATGGGCGAGTGAAAGGAGAATTGTATGTTGGCACATGAGAAACAGGACGTAGCGGCTCTTAAGGCTCCAGCTCAGACCGGAGGAATTGCGGCGGATCGTCTTAGATCCATCATCGAGCGTGTCGAGCGGCTGGAAGAAGAGCGAAAGGTGCTGGCTGGCGATATCAAGGACATCTTCAGCGAGGCCAAGTCGGCTGGTTTCGACGTCAAGATCATCAAACAGATCCTGAAACTTCGGAAAATGGAGCCCGCCCAGGTCGAGGAGCAGGAAACCCTTCTGGACATTTACCGTCGTGCTCTGGGAATGTGAAACAGTAGTGTGTCCATTGCGGACACACCCGTTAGGAGAGAGCGAATTTCTACGCCAACAGTTGCGGCCTTATCCTACCGTGTGGCCATGGTGTCCGGAGCCGTTGGGATCAGCCTAATTCTCGCGGGGTATGCGCGACTGAAATATCTCCAGTCTCACCCCGCGTCATCTGGCTTGTCGGCCGCGACGACCGAGCGGCTTCTTGTGATCGTGTTCTGTGGAGCGATCATAAATATCGCCGTCGCTTTTCTTGTGTTCTGAAAATATGCAGAAGAATGGGCACAAACCTTTAAGAGATCTCCAACAGAAAATTTTATTGAAAGGTTTTCAGTACAACCTTTAATAAGATTGTTTTTCAAGTTCTCTGATAAAGGTTTGGGGCATGAAGCGAACTGAGCTATCCGGTGGTGTCCGTGAGCGTCTGGTCCGTCTTCCAGCCCCTTATCAAATCAGTCGTATTCTCAGCCGCCGCGAAGCCGTCAGCAGTTCGGCGATGGAAAGAACCCATAGCACCCTGGATGAACTTCTTATCGCCGACGAAGATGACGATCAGGCAGGGCAGACGGTTCGACAGGTTCGGGATACGCGCTGGCTTTGGAGCGGTTTGTACCATCGGCTCTCATCCATTGCGTAAATTTTTGCGCCCAAGCCGGGTTCCAGCGTGAGAGTGCGGGGCGATTGTGAATCATGTCGTCGACCGACCACTGAATGCGGCGTGTATCCATTTCGGATGTAACTTCGTTGTCCGGACACAGGATGTAGAAATCCTCATTGAATATCCGCTGCAGAAAATAATCTACGACCTGTTCCGCTGTCCATGCAGCCTCCGGTTTACGGTCATGAGGCCCATCCTTGCCGTGGAAATTCATAGGGGTCCATGTATAACCTGGTACCAGAAGGTGGGCCGAAACAGTTCCTCCCGTGGAGACTAGCAGTTCATGGGCCAACTGCTCCGTGAGCACCTTCACTGCTGCTTTGGCGACAGAATAGGCGGCGTGACCAGGCGGCGTAGTAATTCCTTCCTTGGAGCCAAGATTCACCACGGCCGATGGACGTTTTGCGGCGGTCATATGTGGCACGAATAGATGTTGTGCGCTGAGGACGGCGCGAAAATTTACGTTTAGAGTCCGATCCCATTCATCTGGTGAAGCCCATGGACCGGCTTTGCTCAGCACACCAACATTATTCACCAGTAATCCAACGTCCCCAAAGCGGGTTAACGTTTCGTCACGCAAGCGCAGAAGCACCGTATCATCGGTCACGTCACCCACGACAGTCAGTACGTCAACGGGAAGCGTGGGCGCCAGCGCCTCCAGCGCGTCTCCGTCCTGATCAAGAAGTGCCAAGCGCATCCCGCGGGTCGCAAATTCTCGGGCAAGAGCAGCACCAATGCCTTTTGCTGCACCGGTGATGACTGCGACACGATCCTTTGCGACGATTTTCCGCATTCTTTCTGACATGCACGTTGCTCCTTCTGTCTGGGGCACCAAGAAAGGTGATTTATCAACGGATCCTAGCGCAACCTCATAAGGCCTGGAATTGAGTCAAAAAGCACATGGTGTATGCTTACATTCAACAAATATGAATGAACGAGCGGGCGAAACGCATCATGCATCTTTCACGTGGAGATCTGGGAGATCTCAACCTGTTCTGCGCCATCGCCAAAACAGGTGGATTTCGCAAAACTGCAGCAGAACTGGATCTTTCTCCATCGGCCTTGAGCCACGCTATCCGCGGACTGGAAAAGCGCCTGGGTGTCCGTCTCTTTAACCGGACCAATCGCAGCGTCACGCTAACGCCGGCCGGACGGGAATTGCTCTCGCATGTCATATCAGGACTCTCGGAAATCACCAATGGGCTCGAAGCGCTCAATCGTTATCGGGACCGCCCTGCGGGTCAGTTACGTCTGAACGTACCGACGGATGCCGCCCGTCTGATTCTGGCTCCCGTTATAGCGGGCTATGTCGCCCTTTATCCCGAGGTGCGTCTGGAAGTCGCAGTGGATGATGTGGTGGAAGACATCATCGAACAGGGCTTTGATGCAGGTGTTCGCTATGGTGGCACAATACCGGAAGACATGATCGCGGTCCCGCTCTGTCCCGATCTAAGATGGGTGACAGTCGCATCGCCTGCCTATCTTGCTTCAGCTCCACCCCTTCGAGGCCCGGCCGACCTACACCAGCATCGCTGTATAGGGATCCGGATGGGAAGCGGAAAAATCTATCACTGGGAGCTGGAACGCGGCGAGGAGAAAGTCTTTTTGGACACGGACTGGTCAGTGATCGTCAACGAAACCGTTCTGTCTATCGAGATCGCCGAACGCGATGGGGGGATCAGTTACAACCTTGAAAGCCGGGCGGCAGTGCAGATTGCAAACGGGTCGCTCGTCAAGGTCCTGCCCGAATGGGCTTCTATGGGACCGCCGCTCTTTCTGTATTATCCCAGTCGTCGGCAACTACCTGAAGCATTACGGGCTCTTATTCGCCTGGTACAGGAACAAAAGGCTGTCTACAGCAGTCCAGGTGAACAGGAGTGATCACCCCGTTGATTATAGCTCTTCGCCGATCATGTGGATTTTTAAGAATTGAGCGCTTATCTCCGGGGGGAGTGGCAGTAGATATTCCTTGCGATTTGTCACTCCGTTTTATCCAACTTTGGGAAGAGTGAAGACAGATGAGCAAACTTGCCATGATCAGCGGATCGTCCTCGGGCATTGGTTTCGAGATTGCATGTATCCTTGGCGGCATGGGTTATGATCTCGCCATCTCGGGGGCCAGCGATAAAATCCACGACGCCAAAACAGAACTCGAAAAGATCGGGGTGACAGTCTATGCCTTTCAGGCGGATGCAGCGACCTATGACGGCGTCGAAGGGTTCTGGCAGTTTACGAAAGATATTGGCAGAAACGTCGATATTGCCGTTCTCAATGTTGGCATCGGCCTGGGCGGTGCCTTTGTTGATAACAAGCTCGAAGATGATTTCCGGGTCATTGCCATCAACATCTCCGGGACGGTGCATCTGGCCAAGCGTGTAGTGCAGCACATGGTGCCCAACAAGGCCGGCCGGATCATGATTGTCTCGTCCCTCTCGGCAACCACACCGACGCCTTACGAAACGGTCTATGGTCCCTCCAAGGCATTCGGTTTTATGTTTGCAGAATCCCTGCGTGAAGAGCTTCGCGATACGGGCGTGGGTGTCACTGCTCTGCTCCCGGGTGCAACAAACACGCGTTTTCACAAGAATGCCGGCATGGCCACCAGCAAGATCGACCACGGGCCGAAAAATGATTTGCATATCGTAGCGCAGCAGGGTGTCGACGCTCTCATGCAAGATGAAGATATGGTCGTTGGCGGCGATGCCGCAACCAAGCAGCAGGCTATCGACAACCGCACGACACCTGAGACGGTGAAAGCGGCTCGTCATGCCGTCCTTTGCAAACTGAACGGCGTCGTCTGATCAGGTAAAGCACTGCTGACATGGTGTCGGATTGTTGCGGGCGGACTCTGTCGTCTGTCCGCAACTCAATGAGCACCCAAGGGACAAGTTCATGTCATCAAAACGAATGTTTCAGGCCCCTGAAATTAGCCGTTACCGTGTCGGCGAGTTCGCCGTAACGGTTCTGAGTGACGGCTCTCTGGACGGATCATTCGACATGCTTGAAGGCATCGACAATGATGAGGTATTATCACTTTTGATCGCGGCGAATGTCTCATCTTTGCCGCGTATGTTCATTAATGCTTTTATCGTCGAAATCGGAACACAGACCATTTTGATTGATGGGGGTGCCGGAAATATCAACGGGTGGGGCGGACGTCTGGTTCCTGCCATGGTTGCTGCAGGTTATGATCCCCTACAGATCGACACGATCCTTCTCACACATGGGCACAGCGACCATGTTGGAGGTTTGGCCGGTCCTCTCGCCACAAAACATTTCCGTAACGTCAAAAAAGTTTTCCTGCATAGGGCGGAACTGAATTTCTGGCGAGACGATGAGGCACGCAAGGTTGCATCTGCCGATTATCAGCGTCTGTTCGACGTGGCATGCAACGTCCTTGATGCTTACCAGCAGCAGCTCACACCTTTCGAGGACGGAGATGTTCTGCTTCCCGGGATCACAGCTGTCCATTTACCAGGACATACACCAGGTCATTCCGGTTATCTTTTGGAAAGCGAAGGCGACTCCCTCCTGGTCTGGGGAGATATCCTGCATTTCCCTTATATTCAGGTGGCACGTCCTGACGCCACATTTGCCTTCGATTACACTCCCGATTTGGCTGCAAAAACACGTCGTAAGATTCTCACCGAGCTTTCCCAGAATGGTCGATATGTAACGGGTGTACACTTCAATGCACCCGTTAGAGCAAAAATAGAAACTCTCGGAGATTCGTTCCAAATATTTTACGAGCAACAGTCTCGCGATGTTGATTAGCGGCTCTTACTAAAAAGCACTCGGCTCTAGGAAAAAGAGGAATTGTGCAGTTTTAGGGTGCTATCGCCATCAGGCTCCCCCGACCCCATGACCGATCATTGTCATAGGGTCGGCGAGCCGATCGAATGTCTGCTCATCAATATAGCCGCTTTTGAGAGCAGCGTCCCTAAGTGTCATATCCTGCTCCATCGCCACATGGGCAATGGCAGAGGCTTTATCGTATCCGATATCAGGACTTAGTGCTGTCACCAGCATGATCGACCGTGAGACCATTTCACGAATACGTTTCAGATTAAGTTCTGTACCTTCGACAGAATACTGACGGAATTTCTGGCAACCATCAGACAAAATACGGATTGCATGCAGGACGTTATTGATGACGATCGGTCGCATGGCGTTGAGTTCGAAATTGCCCTGACTGCCGGCGAAAGCGACCGCGGTATCATCACCAATGACCTGAATCGCGATCATGACGAGGGCCTCACATTGAGTAGGATTGACCTTGCCCGGCATGATCGACGATCCGGGCTCATTTTCTGGTAGCCGCAACTCACCCAACCCGCATCGTGGCCCGGAAGCCAGCCAGCGCATGTCGTTGGCGATCTTCATGAGTGCTACGGCCACGCCTCGTAAAGCTGCGCTCATGCGAACCATGGCATCTAGAGTACCTTGGGCGGAAAATTTATTCGGCGCTGTAACATATGGCTCGCCTGTTAGTTGGGCTATGGCATTGGCCATATCGACGCTGAAACCTTTAGGTGCATTTAGGCCGGTTCCAACTGCGGTACCGCCAATCGCGAGTTCGAATAACCCTGCACGTCCCAGCTTCAGGTTTGCGATGGTCTCTCGGATCTGATGAGCATAGCCGGACCACTCTTGCCCAACCGTCAGCGGTACGGCGTCTTCAAGGTGAGTGCGTCCGATCTTGACAACGTCCATCCAGCACCCTGCTTTTTCCTCGATGGTGGTGGCCAGAGCGTCCAGCTCCGGAAGCAGGCGCTTATCAAGCAGTGTAAGTGTCGCAATATGCATCGCTGTGGGGAAACTGTCGTTGCTCGACATGCCCATGTTAACGTCGTCGTTTGGGTGAACAGGGTTTTTGCTACCGAGTGTTCCACCTAAAAGCTGGATCGCCCGGTTGGACACCACTTCGTTGATGTTCATGTTGCTCTGTGTCCCCGATCCAGTCTGCCAGACAAAGAGCGGGAAATGAGCATCCAGTTCGCCAGCAATGACCTCGTCACAAGCTTGAGTAATTGCACCTGCTTTGAGAGCAGTCAGGCGACCACCTGCCGCATTGACCTGCGCTGCAGCTTTCTTGACGATCCCATAGGCATGATAGACTTCCATTGGCATCCGGTCGTTGCCAATGGAAAAATGCTCAAGACTGCGCTGCGTCTGGGCACCCCAGTAGCGGTCGGCTGGGACGTCGATCCGCCCCATTGAGTCTGTTTCGACACGCGTTCCCGAAACGTTGAGGCCGATCCGGGTGTCTCGCAGATGAAGCGGAAGAGCCACGGATCAGTTCTCCTCTAACGTAGAGTATTCCGGACGGTAGAGCTTAGCTTCAATCCAGTCCACGATGTCTTCGGGTTCAGGGACCTGAGCCAGGCCCGATTTGAAGATTTGACGCGCGACTTTGATGGCCGTGTTGATCTCCACACGTAGGACATCTTTTTGCGGCGGAAAAAGCAGGCCATGGGTACGTTGTTCCGTTGTGACCTGTTCAGCGGTTGCCTTCGCAGCTTCAAGGAAGACCTCGTCGGTGATGCGTCGTGCCTGTGTTGCCCAGACAGCCAGTGCCACGGCGGGGAAGATATAGAAATTATTGGCCTGTCCGGGGGTGAGCGTTTTGCCATTCAAAGTAACATCGTCGAACTGGACGCCAGCAGCGAAGAGGGCACGGCCGTCTGTCCAGCGATAAGCTTGCTCCGCGGTACATTCCGCCTTGTCGGTGGGATTGGAGAGCGCGAAAATAACGGGCTTGTCGTTGATGCTCGCCATGGTGCGAACGACTTCCTCGGTGAAGCCACCCGCGTTGGTGCTGACGCCGATCAGAACAGTGGGCTTAATGGCTCTGACTGCCGCCGCAAGGTCTTTCGTCGCGGCATGGGAGTGGGCGAACACTTTCTGAGACGGATTAAGATCCTGCCGCGAAGGTTCGATCAAACCGTTGATATCCATCATGGAAATGCGGGTGCGGGCGTCAGCTTCAGAAAGACCTTCGTCCTGTAATGCACTCACGATCATATTCGCGATACCGATCCCGGCAGACCCTGCACCGTAGAACAGGATACGCTGTTCTTTCAGCGCCTCGCCTTTGATCGACAGGGCGGTGTCGAGGCCCGCGATCGTAATGGCCGCAGTCCCCTGAATATCGTCATTATAGCAAAGGATTTTGTCACGATATCGCGCCAATAGGCGGATGGCATCGTCTCCTTTCCAGTCCTCAAAATGTAAGCAGCAACGAGGATAAAGCTCTTGAATGGCTGCCACGAGTTCATCAACGAATGCGTCGAGTTCGTCTGACGATGGGGGTGCCTGCCGCAAACCGAGATAGAGTGGATCGTCAATCAACTCCTGATTGGTTGTACCGATATCCAGTAACATTGGCATCAGGCCCTGAGGCGGGATGGCGGCGCAGGCCGTATAGAGCTGCAGTTTGCCTACCGGGATCCCCATGCCATTGGCTCCGATATCTCCGAGCCCCAGAATACGGCCGCCGGAACTGACGCAAATGAAGCGCACATCTTTTTCGGGCCAGTTGGCGAGTATCTCTTTCACACGACCTTTGTGACGTAGCGAAAGATACATACCCTGTGGTCTCTCGAAGAGACGGCTGTACTGAAGGCAGGCATCAGCGATTGTCGGATCGTAAACAATGGGAAGAAAGCGCTTCGGATCAGACATCACAACCTTGAAGAACAGGGTCTCGTTACGCTGTGACAATTCGTTCAGATGGAGAAAGCGCTCGAGATCGTTACTCTTGCTGTCAAGCTGCCATAGGACGCGCTCCATCTGCCGATCAAGGGTTTCGACGGCGTCTGGCAAGAGGCCGAGCGTACCATTCTTGTGCCGCTCATCGTTTGTGAAGGCAGTTTCGCGGTTGTGAACCGCATCCAGAAGGGGAGGGAGTGAAGGTACAGTGCGATCGGACGTCATGTCTGTCTCCATTCATTGATGTACTCACAATGGCTGTGTGTTTATCGCGCTGGTAGTCACATAAAAGACATTGTATCTGTGTTTAAAATGCAAAGATGGTACTCTCAATGCACGATGACGCCGGTGATCTGAGATTTTTCGTACTTCTCGTTGAAGCGGGGAATCTGACTGCAGTCGCGCGTCACCTCAACGTTTCGGCAGGAGCTTCCAGTCGAAGACTGGCTCGGCTGGAGGAGCGGCTTGGCGTACGTCTGGTCACAAGGACATCAAGACGCTTCGACCTGACGGACGAGGGACAGACGTTTTATGAGCGTGCTGCAGAGATCATGATTGATATCGAGGCGGCTGAAGCAGAGATTTCTGCCAATCAGAAGGAGCTTCGTGGTGTCCTGCGGATCGGGGCGCCACTTGAACTGGGGCGCCGTCGGTTGGCTGATTTTGTCAGTAAATTTGCCGATCGTTTTCCAAAGCTGCGTGTGCATCTCCTCCTGTCAGACGAAGGACTGGATGTCGTTAATAGTCGCCTTGACCTGGCCATTCGGATTGGAATGCCAAATGAAGCAGGAACTGTCGCGACGAAGATCATGAATAGTGAACGGGTCATCTGCGCTTCTCCAGCCTATCTCGAGAGGTTTGGCATGCCGACCACCCTTGCCCAGTTAACTGAGCACCGTTGTATTTGCCTGATGCGGGGGCATGAACTGGGGATGCTCGACCAGTGGAGACTATCTCGTTCGGGTGAAGCTCAGATTGTAGAGGTAACTCCTCATCTCTCGACGACGAGCGGCGAAGTGGTGCATGACTGGGCCCTCAAGGGCAAAGGCATCGTATTCAAAGTCTTGTGGGACGTCAGCGACGACCTGCAACGCGGTAGGTTGGTCCGTCTTTTTCCAGAGTACCAGGGGGAAACAATCGGGCTATTTGCAACGATGCCCAGTCGACGCAACGTCCCTCTACGCGTTAAAACTTTTCTCGATAATTTAAGAGACTTTTTGGCGCACCCTCAGTCTTGATTATATGAGGAGAGGTAAGTGTCGATACATTATGAAAATAAAACAGAGGAAGACCAGTAAACGTTGATACGCATAATACGTTAACGATATCGGAACGTTTTACACCGTATTAACCCTGAAAAGGGAAAGACAATGAACCGGCATTTCAAAATTGGTGAAACGACGATTTCCGTGTTGCCTTATTTCCAACCAATTGTATCAATGAAATCTGATCAAATTATTGGTTATGAAGTTTTGAGTAGATTTTTTGATTGTGGAAAACTTCTCGATACCAAGAAAAGTATCGAGCGGTTCGAAAATAAAAAACTCCTTGATGGACTCCTTATTTTTCTTTTGGAATATACTTTCCGTCACCGACTTAAATTCAATCCCAACCTGTTTTTCTCGTTTAATCTTTCACCATCGCAGATATCGGATGCCTGTATTCTTGATGGCATCCTGTCCCTCATCAGCCTCTATGAGTTCCCGCACGAGCGCATCAAAATCGAAATTACTGAAAGCGTGATTATTTCTGATCTCGCGCTTTGTACTGAATTTATGACAAAGCTGAATACAACCGGAATTTCCTTCGTCATGGACGATTTCGGCACCGGCTATTCAAGTCTCACGATCCTGAGTTCTTTGCCATTTTCAGGTGTAAAAATTGACCAGAAATTCGTGCATTCCTGTGTCAGTCGTAAGGAGGATAGAAAAATAATATCTGCGATTGTTGGCTTGGCGAATAGCCTCGATATTGACGTGATTGCAGAAGGGATAGAGACGGTCGAGCAGGCAGATCTGTTACGGAAAATTGGTTGTACGAAAGGGCAGGGGTATCTGTTCAGTCCTCCTCGGCCATTAAAAAGGATTGGAAACCCGAATTCCAATCCGGTGGTACATACGGAAAACGAATATCAAAGACTATCTATTGAAGAGAGGGCATTTCAAATATCATCTCTCTATAATTCGAGAGAAGTTGCGATTTGTTTTATAGATCGAGACTATATCATCCGGGATGCTAGTATGACATTCTGTCGTCGGATTGGTTTTGACAAAAAAGAGGTTATTGGTGCCGATATCCATGTGCTTCTGCCTGATACGCGTACGATGCTCGAATGGTTGAAGTCTTTTAGAGAACGCGGTCTACCTTATCCTCCCTACAGGTTTACGCGGGAGAGTGGTGACATCGACCTTGTTATGCTGACCCAGGTCAGGGACGAATCAGAAGAAATTCTAGGTTATTCAATTATTTCACTCGAAATATTTAGCAAGACAATTAATGGGATAATGGCGCAGAAACGGCTGAACGTCTGGTAACCTGCATATTCTGGAAGTCATTCGGGAAGACGCCTTCTCTCTGATGTAATTACAGCTCAGAGCCTGTTTGGAAAATCGGTCTGATGTGATTCAAGCTCTGGATGTGGACGCCAGAGCAGAGGGGCCGGATGGCCAGGATCAGCCGCAAGACGAAACGCTACCCGTCTGACATGACGGACGAGGAATGGGAGCGGATTGCGCCATTGATGCCAGGCCCTGGGCGTCGTGGCCGTCCACGGGAAGTCGAATTCCGTGAGGTGATCAACGCGGTGCGTTATCTTGTTCGTTCAGGCTGCGGTTGGCGCATGCTGCCGATCCATTTCGGACACTGGCGCACGGTCTATGGCTGGTTTCGGGAACTGGCGCGACGGTTCCTGTTCCAGACCATTCATGACGTTGAACTGATGCTCGACCGGGAGCAGTCAGGCCGCGAGGCCAGTCCGACAGCGGCGGTGATCGACAGCCAGAGCATCAAGGCGCCTCATGCAAAGACAAGGGGTTACGATGCCGGCAAGAAGGTCGTCGGACGCAAGCGCCATATTGCCGTCGATACGGACGGGCGCCTCCTGATGGTCAACCTGACCCCGGCCGACATCTCCGACAGTGCCGGCGCCCAGATGATCCTGGATGCGATCCGCAAGCGTTGGCCATGGGTGAAGCATCTGTTCGCCGATGGCGCCTATGACCGCCTGCAGTTGATGGACAAGGCGACTTATCTGAATTTCATCGTCGAGATCATCCGCCGCCGCGACGGAGCAAAGGGCTTCGAGGTGCTGCCGCGACGCTGGGTGGTCGAGAGGACCTTCGGCTGGATGACCCGCTGGCGGCGGCTCGTGCGTGACTACGAACGCCGCGTCGACGTGTCACAGGCCATGATCTTCGTCGCCATGGGCGCCAATCTCATGCGCAGAAATGCTCACCCGTGATTTTCCAAACAGGCTCTTATTGTTTTTGGTGGCGGGAAACGTCTATCGTCCACTATGGGAGATCTTGGAAGAGGTTTGAAAATATTTAAGAAAGAAGTCATCGAGATAGGATCGGACGACCACCCAGTCTCCATTGAGAACAAACGCATGCCTCTTGATAGACATTCCGAACAGGTCGTTCCTCCTTTTTTGAAAGAAGCAAAGAAGGACTCACTTTAAAATATTTTGAATAATATGAACTCAATATTTCCTCATAGTGTATTTAATGTTTAATTAAAACAATAACTGATTAATGTAAGAGAAATTATTTTTTTAACCGATTTATCATTCGTCACATTGATCGCAAAGGTAAATACAATGTCTGAAAATCCTATGATTTTTGAATTCGAGCGGGATTTTGCAGGCTCTTTGCGATGTATTCCAATGATCGCACGACAGAAGCTCGACCTTGTGGGAATCAAAATGACGCTTCGTCAGTGGAGCCGTCTGTTGCGCGAGGAAAGGAGCCATTTGGTAGAGGCACCATGTGAGACGGCTCAGGAACAGACCGCCTATCGCACTCTTGTCGAGGATCTGATTGACGTTCGAGCAGATGAGCCTGTCAGTTTCCTCCCGTCGCAGACATTTGAAGACTGGCGAGAGAAGGATCGGATGCCGGCGGCAGTTTCGTCTCAGGCTGAGGCAGACGCCGTTCCATCACCTACACCGGAACAATGGGCTGCGTTAACTCCGCTTCAACGTTTCGCATTGATCAAGCTCGCCAGATTGAAACATGAGAACGAAAATTTTGTACCTGCGTTGAAGGAGTTTGGCGTCCTTCAAGGGGAGGGTTGATATCATGAGCAAAGACAGAGAGTCCGAGTTTAAGCCTTATCATCACCCTGCAGGCGGCTGGGGAGCGGCCGGTGCAACCGCGAAGGTTCTGATGGAGCAGAGCGTTCTGGTCAAAGGATCACGCGGCCTGCTTGCCATGAATCAGCCGGGTGGTTTCAAATGCCCCAGTTGTGCGTTTCCCGACCCGGATCACCGAAAGAAACTTGAATTCTGCGAGAATGGCGCAAAGGCCCTCGCGCATGAGGCTACCAAAGCCCGTGTGACACGAGAGTTCTTTGCAGAGCATACTGTCACGGAGCTCATGGAGTGTAGCGATTACTGGCTGGAAATGCAGGGACGCCTGACCGAGCCTATGCGCTATGATCCTGCAAGCGACAAATATGTGCCGATTGCCTGGGATGATGCCTATGCCCTGATTGGAAAGCATCTTCGGGCGCTGGAAAGTCCTCATCAGGCAGAGTTCTATACGTCCGGTAGAACGGCTAACGAAACCGCTTTTCTTTATTCCATCTTTGTCCGCGAGTTCGGGACCAACAATTTCCCCGATTGTTCGAATATGTGTCATGAGCCGACATCCCGCGGGCTGCCTTCCTCGATCGGGATTGGAAAAGGCACGATCGTCATGGCGGATTTCGACCATGCCGAAGCCATCTTTGTCATTGGGCAGAATACCGGAACCAATTCCCCCCGTATGATGACGAACCTTGTGGAGGCTCGCAAGCGCGGCATCCCAATCGTTTTGATCAATCCGATGCCTGAACGGGCGCTGATCCGTTTTACGGAACCGCAGGATATCCTGCAGATGGGCACGTTTGGTTCGACACCCATTTCCAGTGAATTTGTTCATGTGCGCATTGGTGGCGATCTGGCAATCTTTAAGGGGATGATGCGCGCGCTGTTCGAGGCCGAAGATCGCGGCGAGTCAGTGCTGGATCATGCTTTTATTGCTGAGCATACAGTAGGGCTGGAAACTCTGCGCGCTGACGTCATGTCAGTTTCCTGGGCAGATATCACTCGTATCTCTGGCATATCGGAAGAGCAGATCCGCCGGATTGCCGGGATTTATGCCAAATCCAACGCGACAATCATGTGTTATGGAATGGGCATAACGCAGCATCAGGAAGGGTCCCAACTTGTCCAGCAGGTTGCGAACCTTCTGTTGCTCAAGGGAAATATCGGCAAGAAAGGCGCGGGCATTGCGCCGATCCGGGGACATTCCAATGTCCAGGGTGACCGCACGGTCGGCATCGATGAAAAGCCAACACAGGCCTATCTTGATCGTGTGCGGGATGTTTTCGGTTTCGAGCCGCCACGCAAGCATGGCCATCATGTGATTGAAGCTGTTGAAGCCATGGAAGCCGGAACCGCCAAGGTTTTCTTCGGCATGGGCGGGAATTTTGTCCGCGCAATTCCTGATACCGAACGGTCTTATGCCGCCATGGCAAAGCTCGATCTTACGGTGGGGATCGCAACAAAGCTCAATCGCGGGCATCTGATCCATGGCAAGGAAGCTCTTATTCTGCCTGTTGTGGCTCGTTCAGAGATTATCCGTACGTCAGCGGGTGAACAGTTCGTGACCATTGAAGATGCAATGTCGAACGTTACGCCGTCGCGTGGCGTTTTCGAACCGGTTAGCCCCGATGTGCGGCCTGAGACTGAAATCGTCTGTCGGGCGGCTATGGCCACTCTTCCAGAGTCAAAAATTCCGTGGGCAGACTATATCGAAGACTATAGTTTAATCAGGGACAAGATTGCTGAGGTTTATCCGGCGATTTACACGGGGTTCTCGGAAAAAATGAAAGACCCTCACGGGTTTCATCTCGATATTCCGCCTCGTCGTCGTGTCTGGATGACCCCGAATGGAAAAGCGAATTTTCTTGTTTTGCCGGGGCTAACGGTGGACGACGTGATTGATGATCCGGCAATGCTTCGGCTGGCCACAATCCGTTCGCACGATCAGTACAACACGACAATCTACAGCAACAACGACCGGTATCGGGGGGTCTATAACACGCGTTTGGTTATCTTCATGAACAAAGAAGATCGTGAAGCGCGGGGATTGGAAAACGGGGCTGTCGTGGGGCTGGAAACCTACAGTGACGATGGATATCGGCGCTATGTCGATGGGCTGACCATTCTGGATTATCCAATGCCTCGTGGATCTATTGCGGGTTATTATCCAGAGTTAAATCCTCTTCTACCGCTGGATTTTTTCGATGAAATCAGCGGTACGCCAGCGGCCAAGGCTATTCCAGTTAAAGTTGTGCCAAGCGTGACGTCTGCAGCCCCAATCCGAATTGCGGGCTAAGTGGGAGCCGTATCGGCAAGAAAGAGCTATGAGAGCATATACAAGCTTTTTGTTGCCGGGAGCGGGCGTTGCACTCCTGACAGGCAGTATCAGTGAGAAAGGCGTATGACGCCATTATTTCAGAGTCGAACGGCAACCCTCCTTAGTCGCCCAGAGGAAGAGATCGTTCTGAATATTGCCGATGAAGTTCCGGTCAGGCTCGTCTTTAATGGCATTGTTCCGCACGGGGTGATGATGATGACCCCGGATCACCTGACGGACTTTGCTTATGGCTACTGCCTAACTGAACAAATCATTACGAATAAAAAGCAGATCCGCTCCGTCTCTGTTCTGGATGGTGAAGATGGTCTGACCTTGGACGCTACGATTTCAGGGGACCGTCTTTCAATCCTGCTACGACGCAGACCCCGTGCCCAGACCGGGCATTCAAGTTGTGGCCTTTGCGGGACTGATACTGTGTTGTCCGTTGATGCCCATGAAGAGGTGCCTTTTCCCATCAATGCCAAGATTGCGCCGACTGCGATCCTGCGGGCCCTGC